>CAWHHU010000007.1:0-409150 GCA_963829295.1 uncultured Chloroflexia bacterium
ACGATCAGGATCGGTAGTGGTGCGACGGGCAGATCGCACACCATCATGGACGTTGGCACGCCGGGCCTCGCGGGGACCGGCATGGACGTCGTGGATCCGATGGTCAACGCGCCCGGGGCGAGCGACCGGGCTCCGACACCCGCGTGCTCCAGTCCACCGCCAAGCTCGGCACCGACTACACAGTGGCCAGCGACACGGTGGTCATCCCGGCGGGCAGCCCGTCGGGGACCGAGGTGATGATCCCGATCGACACCATCGCCAACCCGGACCCGTCGGTGGCACTGACGATCAACACCACGGCTGCCTGCACGGATGGCTGCGACGGTGTCACCGTCAGCAACAGTGATCCGCCCACCGTGGTCATCAACGCCCACGGCTTCCCGTACCTGGATCCGTCGCTGCCGATCGGCGAGCGCGTGAGCGACCTGCTGTCGCGCATGTCGCCGCTCGAGAAGGCAGGTCAGATGACGCAGACGCTGATGTCGGTCGTCAACAACGGGTCGACGACCAACGAGTCGACGTACAACAACATCCGTGCCTGGGACCTGGGCTCGATCCTGTCCGGTGGCACCGACAACCCGACCCCAACTCGCCCAGGGCTGGGCTGATCTGGTCGATGGTGCCCAGTACCGAGCCATCGCCACGCCGCTGCCGATCCCGTTCATCTACGGTGAGGACACGATCCACGGCAATGCCCGCATGGTGGGCGCGGTCATGTTCCCGCACAACATCGGCATGGGCGCGACGCACGATCCTCGAGCTGTCGATCAGCAGGGCGTGATCACCGCCCAGGAGACCCGGTCGGCCGGTCCCCGACCGAGGGGTCGGCCCCACCATCTGCGTCGATCGCGACATCCGCTGGGGCCGAACCTACGAGTGCTACAGCGAGGATCCGGACCTGGTCAGCCTGATGGAGACCATCATGGCTGGCTACCAGGGCTCGAACCCCGACGACCTGTCGGGGATGCACATCCTGGCCTCGGCCAAGCACTTCGCCGGTGACAGCGCCACGGTTGACGGCCGGAACGCCGGCACCGACGTGATGAGCTGGACGAGTTCGAGCGCGTCGGCCTTGCGCCCTCACGTGCCGGCGGTCCAGAAGTACCACGCGGCCACGATCATGCCCTCCTACTCCAGCGTGCAGCTGGACGGGGCATCGACGTCGACGCTGATGAGCGCCGACGGCGACCTGATGACGGGTTGGCTCAAGGATCAGATCGGCTTCGACGGGTTCCTGATCAGTGACTACAACGCGATCAACTCGATCCCGGCACCGAACCCAATTCCGCTCCCCGTCCCCCATCAACCAGAGGCCCCGCCTACCAGATCATGGTGTCGTTCAACGCGGGCATGGACATGGTGATGTCGCCGAACCAGCCGGCGTGGAAGACTTCATCAATGACGTGCGGAGCTCGTTCGCGGGCTACATGTCGCAGGATCGGGTCGACGACGCGGTCTAGCGGATCCTACGCCAGAAGTTTGCCCTGGGCCTGTTCGACAACCCGTTCGCCGGCTCGCTCGAGCGCGGACCAGATGGACTCGCCTGAGCACAAGGCGGCGGCCCGCCGGGCTGCGGCCGAGTCACAGGTGCTGCTCAAGAACGACGGCGGGATCCTGCCGCTCAGCAACCGCCAACATCTATTGGCCGGCAGCGATAGCGACGACATCGTCAGCCAGGCAGGTGGGTGGTCGATCGGCTGGCAGAGCATTCCAACGGGTGACGTCAGTGCGGTGGCGCCGTACTTCACCACCATCCGCCAGGCGATCCAGGGTGTCGTGGGCGACGCCAACGTCACCTACAGCGCCGACGCGAGCTCGCCCGTTCCGGACGACTCGTATGACGTCGGCGTCGTGGTCGTCGGTGAGGGTGCCTACGCCGAAGGCAGCGGCGACGTGCCGTCGGCACAGAGCGACACCATCAGCACAGCCGATGCGGCGACTGTCAATTCGGTGTGCGGCGCCATGCCGTGCATCGTGCTCACGGTCTCCGGCAGGCCGTTCATGCTGACCGACGCCGAGTTCGACAAGGCGAGCGCCGTCGTCGCTTCCTGGTATCCGGGCAGCGAGGGCGAGGGCGTGGCCGACGTGCTGTTCGGCGACGCCGACTTCACCGGCCGGCTGCCGGTGACGTGGCCGACGAGCATCGCGCAGGAGCCGATCAACGTCGGCGACACGACCTACGATCCACGCTACCCGTACGGCTGGGGCCTGCGGACCGGATCGAGCCATGCCCGGCTGGCGCAGACGCGCGACGTGCTCGCCGCCAGCGACGACGATTCGCACGTGGCTGCGGCGGTCGGGATCCTCGACGACCTGCTCGCGGCCGACGTCTGGAACGCCGACGGCTCGGCACGCGACCCGGGCGCCGTGCTCCGGGCGCTGCAGAACGCGGCTGACGAGCTGTCCGCCACCGACGCCGCGCCCTATGCGGGCTCCGATGCGTGGTCTCCGCAGCCCGCGATGTGGCCCAGGTCAACATCGTGCGCGACGGCGGCCCGAACGCGACCTACTCACCGCTCATCGCCGACGCGGATCACGCCCTCGTCGCGGGTGACCCGGGCGAGGCCGTCCGGCTCCTGACGGAGGCGTCCGGTGACGTGACACCGCCGACGCTGGCTCCGACCCTCGATCCCAACCCGGTGCTGCTCCACGGCACCGCAACCGCAACACCCAACGCCAGCGACGAATCTGGCGTGGCGTCCGAAGCTGCGAACCGGTCGATACCAGCAGCGTCGGCCTCAAGTCACTCACCTGCATGGCCACAGACGTGTTCGGCAACACCGGCTACGCGGACGTCGCGTACAACGTGATCTACGACTTCAGCGGGTTCGCTCGACCCGTCTCGAACCCGCCCGAGACCAACAGCGCCAAGGCAGGCCAGACCGTTCCGCTCAAGTGGTGGATCGGTGACGTCAACGGTGACCCGGTGACCGATCTCTCGGACATCACGGTGACCGTGGAAGGCCTCGCGTGCAGCCTCGGGACGACCTCCGATCTGCCAGTCGAGACGATCAACGGCGGGCTCGTCAACCTCGGCGGTGGCTACTACCAGGCCAGCTGGAAGACACCCAAGACGTACGCCCATTCGTGCAAGACCATGCAGCTCGATCTTGGCGAGGGGCCGGGCATGGAACGGACCGCCCTGTTCGAGTTCGCCAAGTAAGGCGCAGCCTCCGCTGTAGCCCAAGGAGGGGGAGTGCCGAGTCGATCGGCATTCCCCCCAACTATCATCAACGGCGACGGCTGGTGACTGTGCTCGCGCCCGAGGGTGATCCACACACGGTCATCTGGGGTTTCGCCGGTTCGATGTCGACATTCCAGGGTCTCCTGCCGGGCTCGTTGCACTCGGCGGTAGCGATCCCGTCGGTACCGGTCCACCCAGCGCCGGCTGCTCCGCCGCTGGCCGCGACCGTCCCGCTGGGCCCGTAGCCGACCCGCTCCCCGGCCACGCGCGACGCTCGCGCGGACAGATTCGACTACGTGATCTTCCGGATCCGGCGACCCGTGGGACACCACCTCGTGATCGGACGAGGCTGCTGCTGGAACGGGCGCCAAGTGCAGTAGATCAGGCGCTCTCCCGCGAGATCGAGAGCTCCACCGGCTCGTTCGACCGGTATTCGGACATTCATGGCACGCTCAAATCCTTATCTGTGAAGGGACCGGCGGTCAAGCACCTGGATCCGGGATGGGGTGGACAGCTCGGTCGTCGGGGACGTCGGCGACGCCGCGGAGTCGGAGTCAAGGTGGAGCGCCCGCAGCGCAGGCGAGGACGAACGACCTTGACGCCGGCGAGGAGCGGCACAGGCGCGAGGCCGACCGAGCGGCGTCGGGCTCAGCTCATCGGCGCGCCTCCCCGGCGGCTGACGGTCCGAACCGGTGCGCGGGGTCGCCCTGCCTTATCTGGGTCCGCGGGTCAGTGTGACCCGGCGACATGATGGCTGGTGGGGTGAACCCCATGGGTGTGCGCGGCTGCTCGTTCTGTCCGGGACGACCGCCGCGGACGGCGGCGACGGGAGTTACGCGGGAGCGAGCCGCGAACATCAGCTGAAGTGGGCGAGCGCACGCACCGGGCGTCATCGTCAGGCGGCCTCCGCGACGGGCATCGACGGCGGAGCCCAGGCGGCGTCGCCCAGGGCGCGCAGGGTGTGGTGGCAGCGGCGGACGAGTTTGCGGGCAACCGACAGCACCGGGCGCTTGCCGCCCAGGCGCTCGGCGACCGCCGCGAAGTAGGCATGGTCGGGTGAGCCCTGACGATTGGCCGACTCGGCAGCCTCGTACAGGGCCCAGCGCAGCTCGGGTGAGCCCTGGCGGGCGAGCCGGCCGGGCGAGCGCCGGCCATCGGACGACCAGACCGTCACGTCGAGCCCGGCGAAGCGGACCGCCTGGTCGGAGCTCCGGAAGCGCCGGGTGTCGCCCAGCTCGGCCCAGATGATGACCGCGGTCAAGGGGCCGATCCCGTAGTGCGCCTGGAGTGCCCGCGGCCCGGGCTCACGGTTGCCGATCGCGCGGAGCGTCGTTCGCAGGGGCAGGATCTGCTCGGTGAGCGAGGCGATCGCCGCGAGGGCGGTCTTGATCGCGTGGCGGCCCGCCGGCGACAGCTCGGCGAGCTCGAGTGCCGCCCCGCCGCGGCGGGTGAGCAAGCTGCCAGCCGGCGCCACGCCCTGGTGGAACAGCTGGGCATGGATGCGCTGCTGCCAGGCCCGCCGCTCGTCCATGAGGTCGAGGTATGTCCGGCCCAGAGTACGCACCTCGAGCACGTGCTCTGGCGGGATCCACGACTCGGGCAGCCGGCGCTGGTGGAGCAGCTCGCGCAGCAGGCGCGCGTCGGCGCGGTCGGTCTTCGGTCGCTTCTTCCGGCCGCGCAGGGTTGCTGTGTCGGCCGGCTCGGCGAGATGGGGCTCCACCCCTGCGCGGACCAGCTCCTCGACGACGAACCGCCAGCCGGTGCAGCCCTCGAGGGCGATCGCCACGTCGGTCCGGTCTCCGAAGCGCTCGGCCAGCCACCGCCGCAGCGTGGCGCGCGTCGCCGGGCGGATCTGGCCCGTGTTGACCTCGCCCGTGTCGGTGTCGAGATAGTCGAACGTGATCTGCGCTCGGTGCATGTCAAAGCCGCCTAGGATTGCCATCGGGATCTCCTCGAGCTCCTGTTTGCGCACTAGCTTGCGCTTGAGCCGGGGAGGTCCCTTCACACGCCATCTGTCGGGCGCGCCAGAACAGCTGTTCTATCTCGGAGCGACCCACGACCGGCTGCCTAACGGCGGTCGAGCCCATCGACCCCGCGAACATTCAGCCGCCCCTCGATCGGGATCAGCCGGAACGCCGAATGGGCACGCGCGAGCCCAACACCTGTCGGGCGCGCCAGAACATCTGTTCTAGTTCCATAGGCCGCCGCAGCCCGCTCGTGCGCAGGAAGTGGACCTACCGCCGGACGGGCCGCCTTGGCCGGCCGCCGATCGATGCCGAGCTCCGTGCGCTCATCCTCCGCCTGGCCCGGGAGAACTCGCGCTGGGGCTGCGTGCGGATCCAAGGCGAGCTCCGCAAGCTCGGCCTCAGCGTGAGCGCGACGACGATCCGTACCCTGCTCCGAACGGCGCGAGCGGGGACGAGCCTGAGCGCCGCAGCGGCGCCGATCCGGGCTGAGGAGCAGACGTCGGTCCGGCAGCGGTCCGCCGTATCGTCACCACGCTCATCGCCCATGCCGGCGCAGCCGGTCGATCCACGCATCGACGAGGAGCGGGAGCACGAAGCGGTCGAGGGCGCCGCCCATGAGCACACCGGCGAGGAAGGCCAGGACGAGCTCGAGCCCGTTCATCGCGCCGCCGCGGAGGGGTTGACAGCGCTGACGTACCCGGTGGGGGGGACCGGGAGTCGGTGTGGATCGCACCAGCGCGCCGTCATGCCCTGTAGCGTGCAGGCCGAGGGCCGTGATGCCTATTCGGCCGTTTTGCGACATGCTCCTCGTCCGCGGATCAACCCTGTCCGCGAGTCATCAGCTCACTTGGCTGTCGACCGCTCGCCTGATTTCCTCGTCGGTGGCCCCGAGACGGCGTGCCTGGGTCACCAGGGAGATCGCCAGCTCGGCCAGCCGGCCGGTTCGCTCGACGTCAGACAGTGCGGGCGGGGCGTCGCTCACGGCGGTACCGCCGCCTCGCCGGGTCACGACGAGGCCCTCGCCCTCGAGGGCGGCGTAGGCGCGCATCACCGTTCCAGCGGCCACCCCCAGATCCGCTGCCAGTTGGCGGACCGTCGGCAGGCGCGTCAGCGGTGCCAAGGTGCCGGACTGGATCACTGCGCTCAGCTGACGTCGCAGCTGCTCGTATGGCGGCGTCGGGTCGCCCGGATCGAGTCGCAGCTCGACGGTCACGACTGGTCCCTCGACCCATTGCCCGGGACCAGGACGATGACCGCGAACCGCAGCGCGAGGGCGAGCGCGACGAAGGCGACCGCAGCCAGAGCCCAGGAGCCTAGCCCGTAGGCGTTTGTGCACGCCTCCGCGCCGACGGCCAGCGCTGCCGCGTAGGCTAGGCCGGCCAGCGTTGCGGCGGCGGCCAGACCCAGCGCGGCCACGATTTCCTCGACCGTCTGGCGACGCAGGGCGTCGTCGACGCGGACGAGCTCCGCGTCGGCCCCGTTGCGCGGACGACGCGTGGTTGCGACCACACCGACCCAGGCCAGCGCCAGCGCCGCCACGATCCCCACCACCATGCCCACCGTGTAATAGGCGCCGGGGAACGGCGTGGCGACGTGCACCTCCGTGTGCTCGGACTGACTCTGCCCGTCCCACGACTGGGTCGTGCACGATTGGGTGAAGGCGCGGGCGAGCCCCGAGTCGTCCGGTGTGGCGACCGCCGTCGCCCAGGCGCCGACGACTGCCAGGACCAGCAGCACGCCCGCCGCGGTCATGGCCAAGCGGCGCGGAAGGTAGTCGCCGACTTCGCGGCGCTCGAGCCCGGCGATGCCCGCCGTCCGAGCCCGCGTGTACGTGAGGCGTTGGCCGATCAGGACGGCGGCGATCACCGTTGCCCCTGCAGCGGCGGGCGCCAGGAACACCCACAGGCCGTACTGGCCGAGCCCCGCGACGACGAGGAACACGACCACACCCGCCACGATGCCGAGGTAGCGCGCCATCAGCGTTGCCCGCCGCAGGGCGGCCAGACCGGGGTAGCGCCGCTCGTCGAAGACGAGGGTTCGCGACCGGCGGACACCGAGGACGAAAGCGGCAATGACGAGGCCGCCTGCGACGAGGAGCGGGAGGCCGAAGAGCAATCCTGGGCCGAGAAGGCTGGACACGGGGTTGCGACTCCTTGTATCAAGTGGCTGATACAAGGATGGACGTCCGCCATGCGTTGTGTCAAGTGGTTGGTACAAGGCGGCGCTACACGTCGGAATGGGCCGCCCGCCGATGGCCGCGGCAGCGTTGCGGGGCACGCCCCCGGCGCGCCGACCGTCACGAGCCGAATGCGCCGCTATGATCGGCGCGGAGGCGAACCATGCTGAGGATGGTGGTCGGGCACAGCGATGACGTCGACGCGGCCGATGCGATCGCGATCGCCGTCGACCAGTGCCGCGACCAGCTGGACGGGCTGGCGCCGCAGGCGGGCTTCCTCGTCGCCGCGTTCGACAGTATCGACCCGTCGCTCGTTGCCGCCGTCCGTGACGCGATTCCGGGATGTGCCGTGATGGGCTCGACATCGTCGGCCGAGATGTCCTCGACGAGCGGCTATCTCGAGGACTCGGTCTCGCTGGCGCTCTTCGCCTCGGACGACATCGACATCACCGCCGGCCTCGGCGTCGGGCTCGACCGCGACGTTGACGGCGCCTGTCGGGCCGCGGTCGCCGAGGCGCGTTCGAAGACCGATCGGGATCCGAAGGTCTGCGTCGTGTTCGCCGACGCAGGCATCGTCGAGCCGCAGCGGACGCTCGACGCCCTCGCCGGCGCCCTGCCGGATGGCGTCGTCGCCGTCGGGGGAGGATCGGCCTGGCACGACCTGGGCTCGGGCGCGCCGTCGTGGCAGTTCTGCAACGAGCGAGTTACGAGCGAGGGTGTCGCGGTCCTCCTGTTCTCGGGACCCGTCGCGTATTCGATCGCGGTCGGGACCGGCTGGCGGTCACTCGGCGCACGCGGTGTGGTCACCCGCGCTGCTCCCGGGCAGGTCGACGAGATCGATGGCCGCCCGGCAATTGAATTCCTGGCCCGCTACATCGACGTCACCGCACCCGCGTCCTTCGGCAACCCGCTCGCCGTCCGGGAGGTCGAGGCCAATGAGTCCTATCTGCGCGGCGTCGCCGGGTCGGATCCCTCAACCGGTGCTCTGAACGTGTTCGGCTCGATCCCGGTTGGTTCAACGGTCCAGCTCACGACCGCGACGACCGAGGACATCCTCGCGGGCACCCGCCAGTCCCTCGGGGCGGCGACGGCCGACTTTCCGGCGGGAACCCGGCCCGAAGCGGCACTGATGTTCTCCTGCGTCGTCCGACGAATGTTGCTCGGATCCAGGGCGGGCACGGAGATCGAGCTCGCCCGGACGGAGTTCGGCCCATCGGTCGCCCTCGCCGGCCTCTATTGCTACGGTGAGATCGGTCCCGAGTTCCTGGGACGCCCGCTCTCGACGTCACCCACCACGCCATGCGGCTCGAGGGCGAGTGGTCGATCGCGGAGCGCGAGCTGTTCGCGGCCCACCTCTCGAAGCAGAACCGCCGCGACTTCTGCATCGCCTGCCACGGCGAGTATGCGAGCCAGGCCGGCGACCGGGCGCTCGTCGAGCGGACGTTGGTCGGCGGCGACGCGGGCGACGCCCGGATCGACGCGGCCCTCGCCTTCGTGGGGCCTTCGCGAGCGGCCCCGACGCCATCACGGCGGAGGGCCTCGAGCGACTCCGCGGCGCCGGGGTCCGCGATGCCGCGATCCGGGATCTCGCGCAGATCGCCTTCGCATTCAGCCTCATCAACCGGGTCGCCGACGCCCTCGAGTTCCGGGTGCCGGGGCCGGCCCTCTTCGCCAAGAGTTGGCCACGCATGCGCGACCGCGGCTACCGCGTCCAGGTGTGCCCTGCTGGGAACGACGACCTGAAGACGTGGATCTCGCCCGAGCTCCGCGAGACCGCGATCGAGAAGTTCAGATCCTCGCCGGTTCGGCCGCCTCTACGGCGGCAGGGTCCCCGAGATCCCCGCGGCGCAGGTGGGCAACCTCTCCGGCTGAGAGGTCCGCCCCGGATGACGCCTCGCGGTGCGACCGTTTGGTGGGACAGTCGCGGGCTCGGCGGCTCCGCGAGCCACATCGTGATCGGAAGGTCGGTGGTCGCGGGGCCATGCCTCTCGCCCCGACCATCGCCGAGCCACTTGCCGTCGGACCCGCGCGGTCCGGCCCTCTCGTTTCTCCGCCGGCTCCGCGATCCTGCGCCGACCGGACGGCCGCGCCTGTGAGCGCCGCAACGCTGCGATCGCTGCTGGCCAATCCAGGGATCCGGCCTCCTGTCAGGAGCCGAGCAGCTTCCAGGTCCCCTCGGAGACGACGTCGACCATGCCATCGACGACCCGGATGGCCGTCTCATCGTCGATGGCGTACGCGGGGCCGCCGATGCCGGCCGCCCAGCGCTCCGCCACCGCGAGCGTGTTCGTCGGGACAACGTCCAGGTGCGGGAAGAGCGCGAAGTCGACGATCCCCAGGGTGCGGTCGTTCGGCGCGGAAGGCCACTCCACGAAGAGGTCGCCGATCCGCGGTGCCATCACCATGCTCCCGGCGCTCACCCCCACCCAGGTGATGTCGGGCAGCGACGGCAGGAGGTCCGCGAGCCCGGACGCTCGCATCCAATGGCACAGGTACGTCGCGTCGCCGCCATCCACCAGCAGGGCATCCGCCTCTCGAACCCATGGCACCCAGCGCTCCGCGCCGATCGTGGGCAGGGCGGTCAGCTCGAGGAGGCCCAGCGACCGCCATTCCAGGGAGGTCATGCCGCCCCACGGGGGCAGGCCGGTGACGAAGCCGCGCGCGGAGGCCGGTCCGCACATCGGGTGGCCCCACTGCGCCGTCGGGATGCAGAGCGCCGTCGAGTCGGCGATCGGCTTGCCGAGCAGGTCGATCAGCGCGTCGCGAATGCTCGCGTTCGTGACGCCCCCGGACGTGAGGAGCAGCTTCATCATGCCTCCGTGCCTGCGTTCGACGGGTTCGTGCGCGGATTGCTGGCCGCGAAGATGGCCATCGAGCCGACCGTCTCCAGCTCCACCCGCTCGAACGATGCCTCGAGGATCTCGCGGAGGCCCTCCTCGGTGTCGCCGAGGTTGTCGAAGGTGCCCCGCCGGTTGTTGGCCTTGAGGATGCTCCGCGACAACCAGGTGTGTCGCCCGGGGTCCCCGAGGATCGATGCCCCGAAGAGGACGCCCGTCGGAGCGAGGACGGCGGCCACGTTGGCGACGGCAGCAGCCTTGCGCGGGAGCGGTCCTGGCAGGCAATGGAGCACGCCATTGAGCGCGGCGGAGTCGAACGGCCCGTGGACGGGGAGTGGCTTGCAGACATCGGCCTCAACGGTCGTGATGTCCAGGCGCCGCAACCGCCGGGATGCATGATCGAGGACGTGCACGTTGGGGTCGAGAAGGGTGACAGGGCTGCCGTCAGGCAGGCCGGCTCGTTCCAGGAAGTAGCCAGTACCGGGACCTACGTCGAGGTGCCGGCGGCCGACGTGCCGCCGGTAGCCCTCCACGAGGCGAGTCGTCGGGCACCGCCACACGACCGGCGAGAAGAAGCCAAGGATCACGGGGTCGTAGATCCTGAGGAAGAGCGGGGTGTACTCGCGCTGGCCCTCGTAGGCGGGGTCGTCACGCTCCATCGAGCTCGGCCTCCTCCATCGTGACCGCAGCGAATGGATCGGCCCCACGATGGACTCGCGCCAGAGCACGGTCAAGGCTGGCGACGGTCAGCGACCTGCGTCCTGGCGCGGTGCTTGCGGCCCTGATCCGTCGCGGCTGCGCTCGAGCATTCGCTCCAGGCCGAACATGATCAGGTCGACCGTGTTCTGCCACCAGCGGGACGGATCGCTGAGCCAGACCTCGGCCGTATCCTCCGCGCTTTCGACCAGGTTCGGGAACTCGTCGCGGGGCAGGCTCAGCTGGGCGAGCGCGAAGCGCCGTCGCAGCAGGTCGAACTGGTGCGCGTCGAGCGGCTCACCATCCCGGGTCGTGCCCTGCTGGAGGAGCAGCATGTAGCCGGCCAGGAGGGTGGAGATCATGCGGATCTGGACGATCGCCTCCCGTCGCCCAAAACCCGCATCGAGCAGGATGCCCAGGAGCTCCTCGAGCGGCCTCCAGAATCCCAAGGGACCCGCCGAGCCGTCGCCGCTGTAGGCGATGCTGAGGGGAAGGGCAAGGGGGCGCGCCTCGATCTGCTGCTTGTAGTTGTCGATCGCCAGGCGCATCCGTTCGGTCCAGGTCATCTCGGGGCGAAGCCCGGCGGTGGTGTCGATGGCGTCGAGGACGGCCTCGGTCATGGCGTTGATCAGGTCCTGCTTGTCGCGAACGTGGCGATATAGGGCCATCGGCGTGACCCCGAGCTCCTGCGCCATGCGCCGCAGGCTGACCGCTTCGAGGCCTTGGGCGGTACCGATCTCGAGCGCACGGGCCACGACGGCCTCACGGGTAAGGGCCGGCCGTCCTCGCGCGTGCTCTGTCACGTTGACCTCATCGCTTGACAAGTATACGCCGCATACCTAGACTCCGGCGAGGAGTCTACGCCGTATGCTGACGGCGATAACACGACAGAGTAGGCCGATAAGCGCATCGAGTCAGACCGGGAGAAACCATGACATACACAAGTCCAGGGGCCCGCGGTCCATGTGCAGGGCCTGGAGAAGTCCTTCAAGCAGCTGCATGTGCTGCGCGGCGTGGACTTTGACATCACGGGGGGCACCATCTTCGCCCTGCTCGGCTCCAACGGAGCGGGCAAGACCACGGTCGTGAACATCCTGTCCACGCTGCTGAAAGCCGACGCGGGGACCGTCACGTCAACGGTTTCGATATCGCCGCGCAGGCTGCGCGCGTGCGAGCGTCCTCAGTCTCACCGGACAGTTCGCCGCCGTCGACGAGATTTCTCAGCGGGCGGGAGAAGACCGCGTGCTGATCGCCCGGTACCGGCGCTTCAAGAGGACCCAGGAGGGATCGCGGATGGCCTGCTCGAGCGTTTCGCGCTGACCGACGCGGCCGCGCGGAGGGTGGCGACCTTCGGGTGGCATGCGCCGCCGGCTCGACATCACGACAGCCTCATCGGAAATCCACCGGTTGATCCTCCTCGACGGCCGACGACCGGGCTCGACCCTGAGGGGCGCATCGAGGTGTGGCAGGCCGTCAAGGAGCTTGCCGGGCAAGGCACCACAGTACTACTTCTACACCACCCGGTATCTCGACGAGGCCGAACAGCTCGCGGACCGGATCGCGATCCTCCACGAGGGACGGATCACGGTGAACGGCACCCTCGCCGAGCTCAGGCAGCTGCTCCCGCCCGCCAGGATCGAGTACGTCGGAAGCAGCCGACCCTTGAGGACGTCTTCCTCGCCATCGTCGCCGGCAGCTGCCAGCGCACCAGCGTTGGCCTGGACGGCGACCACACCGAGAGCAAGTAAGGATCAACGATGACCACGCATTTCTTCAGCGACACGGCCCTCCTGACGGGACGATCCCTGCGCCACATCGCCCGCAGCCCGGACACCATCATCACGACCATGATCACGCCGGTCGCGATGATGCTGCTGTTCGTCTACGTGTTCGGCGGCGCGATCGAGACAGGGTCGGACTCGTATGTGAACTACATGCTGCCCGGCATCCTGCTCATCACAATCGCATCGGGCATCGCCTACACCTCACTGCGCCTGTTCACGGATATGAAGAGCGGCATCTTCGAGCAATTCCAGTCCATGCCGATCGCGAGGTCTCCGTCCTGTGGGCGCACGTGCTGACCTCGCTGATCGCCGATCTGGTCTGGCTCGTGTCGTCGTGGCCGTTGCCCTCCTCGTGGGCTTCCGCTCGGCGGCGGGATGCCGAAATGGCTCGCGGTCGCCGGCATCCTGGTCCTGTTCACCCTGGCGTTGACATGGATTGCGGTCATCGCCGGCCTGTCCGCGAAGACCGTGGACGGCGCAGGCGCCTTCTCCTACCCGCTCATCTTCCTGCCGTTCATCAGCTCGGCATTCGTGCCCACCCGAACCATGCCCGGCCCGGTCCGCGCCTTCGCCGAGAGCCAGCCGGTAACCTCGATCGTCGACGCGCTCCGCGACCTGTTCACCCAGCGGCCGGCCGGCACCGACATCTGGATCGCCCTCGCCTGGTGCGTCGGTATCCTCGTCGTCGCCTACCTCGTCGCGATGCGCACCTACCGGCGCAGGATCGCCTAGCAACGCGGGAAGCCGGGTAGCGAGGAGGAGTCGCAGCGCATCGAACGCGTCGGCCAAGCTCGGCTGAGCCGTGGCGCGTTCAGCAGGCGCCGACGCCACGCGCCGGCGGTCGCCACCGTCTTGTTGGCGTCCAGCAACCGGGAGGGCTCATGGCCGATCCGCTCACCAGGCTAGCCAACGGGCGCTTCGGCCGCGCCTACCGGCGGGCGATCGCCGTGGTCCTCGCACCGGCGTACGCGCTCTACACGGCTCGCCTGCGAGCAGCCGTGCTGGCGCGACCGCGACCCGGCCACGTCGCGCTGATCATGGATGGCAACCGGAGATGGGCGGCATCGGAGGGCTACCCGGACGCGGGCGAGGGTCACCGCAGAGGCGCCGAGAAGGCGCTCGAGCTCATCGACTGGTGCGTCGATCTCGGGATCCGCGAGGTCACCCTGTGGGCGCTCTCGATCGAGAACCTCGAGCGAGCTGCCCCGGAGGTGACGACGATCACCGATGTCGCCACCGAGGCGATCTCCGCGCTTGCCTCCGGTCGGCGACGAACGGCTGCCCCGGTCGAATTGCGCGTGATCGGTCGGCGCGATGTCCTGCCCGCGGGCCTGGCCGAGGCGGTTGAGCGGTCAGCGACCCTGTCCCGCCCCGACGGAGCGATCAGGGTGACCGTCGCGATCGCCTACAGCGGCCGCGACGAGCTCCTCGAGGCGTTCCGGGCCACGGTTCGGGACGCCGTCACAGCTGGCACGCCCGCGGCCGACATTGCCGACGGGATCACGGCGGAGGCCCTCGCCGGACACCTCTACACCCATGGCTCATCGGATCCGGACCTGATCATCCGCACCTCCGGCGAGGTGCGCCTGTCGGGCTTCCTCCCATGGCAGAGCGTGTACAGCGAATACCACTTCTGCGACGTCTACTGGCCGGCGTTCCGCGAGATCGACTTCCTGCGCGCGATCCGCACCTACCAGCTACGAGCGCGTCGCTTCGGACGCTGACGCTGCCGCGACATCGACCCCGGAGGACACGCGGGGGCGGGCCGGGTCGCGCGCGTCGAACATCTGGTGCCGTGATCGGCCTCCACGGGTCCCTCTTCCCTGCGGCCGCCTCGCCGCACGACGCGGAGCTGGCAGCGACCTCACGGATCTGCGGTGGCGCCGAGACGCGCGTTGTCCACGGCCGGGGCCGGGCCGGTGTCTGCCGCCGCTCCGCGCCGGCTGGCGTCCGCGACGGTCTGGGCGAGGTGGGCATCCATCGCACCTCGGGCTTCGGCAGGGTCCGCCACCTCGATCGCAGCCAGGATCGCCGCGTGGGCTGACACGGCATGGCGACGAGCTCCGGCGACCTCTGACGTCCGTCGCCGCGACTCGAGCACGAGGCTTTCCACCGGCATGAAGAACGCGGCAATGACCTCGTTCCCCGCCGCGCGCATGACCGCCTGATGGAACGCGACGTCGGCCGCCGTGAACGCGTCGATCGCCCCCGCGTCCGCCGCGCGACGCATCTCATTCAGGGTGACTCGCATCTCGGTCAGATGCCTGGCGGTCCTGCGGGTCGCCGCGAGGCCCGCGACACCGACCTCGACCAGCCGCCGCGCCTCGAGGACCTTGCCGAAGATCTCGTCGGCGCCTCGACCGTTCGCCGCTCTCGCGCGCATGACAGCGGGATCGAGGATCGACCAGTCGGTGATCGGCCGGACGAACGTGCCGCGGCCGTGCTCGACGGAGACCACACCCTTGGCCTGAAGGAGCCGCACGGCCTCGCGCAGGGTCATCCGGCTCACGCCGGTCATCGCCGCCAGATCGGGCTCTGTCGGCAGCCGACTCCCCGGCTCGTACGCCCCGGAGGTCACCATGGCGAACAGCCTGTCGGCCACCTGATGGGCGAGACGCGCTCGCCCATCGACCGCACTCATCGGGCTGGTCGTGACGTGCGTTGCGGGACCGCTTGACATCAGACGTCTGATGTTAGATGAATCCGCAATCGAGTGACAAGGTCTTGACCTGCGACGCATGTTCGTGGATTCTGAACAAGTGCGCAAGGCCATGACCCGAGCGGGTCATCCGGTCGACGTCACCGATGGACATCGTCGGAGGAGGAGGTTGATCCGAGATGAATGCGGATCTCGACCGCAAGACCACGCAGCTCGCCGATGCATACCTGGCAGGCCGAATGTCTCGGCGCACGTTCGTCACCCGCCTGCTCGCGCTGGGACTCGCTCCGAGCGTGGTAGGCGCGATCGTCGCCGCCTGTGGGTCCTCCACACCGACGGCGGCCCCAACCGCGAATGGCGGAGCCTCGAGCAGCCCGCCACCCAGCACCGCGCCCAGCAGCGCGTCGCCGAGCCCGAAGGACCTCAAGGGCAACGTGCGGTTCCTGGTGGGCCCGTGGTCCGATCAGGAGGTCGCGCACCATCAACACATTGCCCAGGGCTTCCAGGCGATCTATCCCAATGTGACCTTCGACTTCCGCCTCTACCAGTGGGACACGGCGGCCCAGGAGATCAACACCTCCGTTCAGGCCGGGGCCCACGACATCTATATGACGACGGAAAGTTCCTATCCCGACTACGAGGCGTCCGGCGTCTTCACCGATCTGACGTCGCGCATCAACGACCCGTCGTTCGCGTCGGAGCTGTCCAAGTATCTGTACATGGATCGCATCAAGGCATACGGCGACAAGATCCTCGGCCTGCCGATCAGCTGGCACGTCGAGGATGCGATGTTCGTCAACATGGACATGGTCAAGGCGGCCGGTTACGACGAGACCTTTGCTGACACCTGGGACACATTCCTGGCCTGCGTCACCAAGATGACCAAGCCTGGAACCTACGGCTTCGGCATCGGCATCCAGCTGGGCGGCTACGGCGAGTGGTACCAGCGCCTGCGCGCCGCCGGCGGCTCCTACCTGACCCCGGACCTCTCGGCGCCCAACGTCAACCATCCCGACGTCGTGACGGTGACCCAACAGTTCGCCGACCTGTTCAAGCAGGGGATCGCGCCGCCGCTGGGCACCTATACCTACGACAACGCCCCCGCGGCGTTCGCGGCCGGCAAGATGGCGATCTACTCCTCGGACCTTGCCTCCACGACGGTCCTTCCCTCCCCGGTGCCGTTCACCTGGGCCCTGGTGCCGAACCCGCCCGGCCCGCAGTCGCGGGTCAACTTCAACGACCTCAGCATCTACATGGTCAACGCGAAGTCGGCCGACCAGGACCTCATGTGGGAGGTCGTCAAGTGGTGGTGCAACGGCCCCAATGACGCCTACTGGGCTGACAACTCGGGCACCTACCCGGCGCGCACCGATGCCACTGACAATGGCTACGGCACCAACGCGGCACCGCAGCTGGCGGCATCGTTCGCGGACTTCCAGAAGTACGCGGTCGGGCTCGAGAACTTCCCCGCCTGGGCTGACGTCGAGAGCCTCGCCGAGGCCGAGATCCAGAATTGCTACGCGGGCAAGGAGTCGGCCCAGGATGCCGTGAACAACGTCGAGAAGATCGTCAAGCAGGAGGTCGGTCTCTAGTCCCCGGTCCGAAGGCGACCCGGCTGAGCCGGGTCGCCTTCGCGTGTCAGCGTGCTCAATGAGCAGGAAGGAGGGGTCGGTTCGTTGTCGAGGATGCGTCTGGCCGTCGCCGAGCACCGGCGGCTGCGCCGACGAGCGCGCCTCCGTCGGGAGGTCATCGGCTGGGCGTTCCTTGGTCCGATGTTCTTCTTCTTCGTGGTGTTCCTGGTCATCCCCGTGCTGGGCACGGGCTGGTGGAGCACGCAGTTCGGCGGCCTGACGACTGGCACGCACTATGTCGGGCTCGACAACTTCACCCGGCTGCCCGATGTCGTCGGCGCGTCCGTCGCGATCCAGAACACACTGCTGTTCGCGGTCATGTCGGTGCCGCCGATCCTGCTCGGCTCGTTGCTCATCGGACTGCTGCTGGCGCGCACCAGGCGGGGCGGGGCGGTGTACCGGTTCCTCGCCTACTTTCCGGTGCTGGTGCCGCCGGTTGTCGCCGCGCTGATCTGGCTGTTCCTGACGAACTCGGACTTCGGCCTGTTCAACACGGTGCTGCGCGCATTCGGCGCACAGCCGGTGACCTGGCTCGGCGCATCGTCGGCCCTGCCGGTGCTCGCCGCGCTGGACGTGTGGCGCAATGTCGGCTACTGGGCCATCTTCTTCGTGGCCGCCATCATCGGCCTGCCCGAGGAGCTGTACCAGGCGGCATCGCTCGACGGCGCTGAAGGGTTTGCCAAGCTGCGCTACATCACGATCCCGCTGCTCCGCCGGATCCTGCTGTTCGCGATCGTGGTCGCCACGATCTGGGGCCTGCAAGTGTTCGACACCGCGCTCGTGCTCACCAACGGCGGCCCGGGCACAGCGACGACCACCATCGTCCTTCGTGTCTGGCAATACGTGTTCGGCAGCAACAACAAGGTCGGCTACGCTGCGGCGATCTCGCTCGTGTTCCTGGTGGCAATTCTGATCCTGACCGTGATCCAGCTCTACGCGCTGCGCTCGCGGCGCGGTGAGGACTAGCTGATGGCCGCACAGGTCATCGGTCGCCGCTCCGCCCAGGACGCGGCCGCCGTCGCCGAGCACCAGCGTCGCGCCCGGCGGCGCAGCCGGATCGCCGGTGCCGGGCGACATCTCCTGCTGGCTCTGATCTGCTTCATCCTGGTCGCGCCGTTCTACTACGTCGTGCTCGCCTCGCTCAAGGACAGCACCGGGATCTTCCAGTACCCACCCAAGCTCATCCCGATCCCGCCCTACTTCGGCAACTACGAACGACTGCTCACCGACACGGCCTTCCCGCGCTGGATGCTGAACACGCTGTTCGTGGCCACCACCGTGACGGTGTGCAAGATCTTCCTGGACTCGATGGCGGGCTATGCGCTGGCCAAGCTCGACATCACGGGCAAGCGCATCGTGTTCATGCTCCTCCTGCTGCTGCTGATGGTGCCGTTCGGGGCGCTGATCATCCCGCTGTGGACCCTCGTGTACACGCTCGGGCTGCTGAACACCTACTGGGCGCTGATCCTGCCGGCCCTGGCCAACCCGCTGGGCGTGTTCCTGATGCGCCAGTTCATCCTGGGATTGCCCAAGGACCTCGAGAACGCCGCCCGCCTCGACGGCGTCAGCGAGTTCGGGATCTACTGGCGGATCATCCTGCCGCTGATCAAGCCCGGGCTGGTGGTGCTGGCTGTGATCATCTTCACCGACCAGTTCATGAGCTTCGTGTGGCCGCTGATCGCGACGTCGAGCAACGATGTCGAGCTCGTGACGGTCGGGGTTGCCGGTCTCCGCTCACACGGCGGGGTCGATTACGGCCTGTGGTCTGCCTCCGCGGTCATGTCGATG
Source organism: uncultured Chloroflexia bacterium (assembly GCA_963829295.1). GTDB lineage: Bacteria > Chloroflexota > Limnocylindria > Limnocylindrales > CSP1-4 > CAIXZV01. The sequence continues at coordinate 18,723 of CAWHHU010000007.1, forward strand.
ATCCCGATCGGGATCGTGTTCTTCGTCCTCCAGCGCCAGTTCCTGGCCCGTTCCCTTGCCGGAGCCCTCAAGCAATGACATCTGCGCAAGCCGCCGCCTCCAGCCCCGGCACGACCGGGCCCGCCATCGAGCTCGTCGAGATCAGCAAGCGCTACGACAAGACGCGCGCCCTGCGCTCGGTCGACCTCGACATCCAGCCCGGCGAGTTCCTGGTCCTGCTGGGGCCGTCGGGCTGCGGCAAGAGCACGCTGCTCAAGATCATCGCCGGGCTCGAGGACCCGACCGACGGCGAGGTGTACATCAACGGCCGTCTGGCGAACTACCTGCGCCCCAAGGACCGGGACGTGTCGATGGTGTTCCAGAACTACGCCCTGTACCCGCACATGACGGTGGGCACCAACATCGGCTTCCCGCTCAAGATGCGCAAGCGCCCGGCTGACGAGGTGGCGTCCCGGGTTCGCGAGGTCGCCGCGCTGCTCGAGCTGACCGAGCAGCTCGACCGGTACCCCGATCAGCTGTCCGGTGGCCAGCGTCAGCGGGTCGCGTTGGGCCGGGCGATCATCCGCGAGCCCGTCGCATTCCTCATGGACGAGCCGCTGTCCAACCTCGACGCGCTGCTCCGGGTCCAGATGCGGACCGAGCTGCTGCGGCTGCATCGCCGGGTGGGCCGGACGACCGTGTACGTCACCCACGACCAGGTCGAGGCGATGACGATGGCCGACCGGATCGTCGTCCTGCGCGACGGCGAGATCCAGCAGGTTGGCGCGACCGCCGAAGTGTACGGCCGGCCGGCCAACCGGTTCGTGGCGACGTTCGTCGGCAGCCCCCCGATGAACCTGTACCGGGGGCACCTGACCCATCTTGACGGCGGTGGTCGCCGGTTCGAGGGCGGGCTCACGGTCGATCTCGCGGCGGGACCTGCCGTCGATGGCGAGGTCTCCCTGGGTGTCCGGCCCGAGGCGCTGCACGTTGTCGGACCGAGCGAGCCCGGAGCCGTCGAGGGCACTGTCGAGCTGGTGGAGTCCGTGGGCGCGGACGAGTACCTGTCGCTGCGGATGGGACCTGAGACGACGGGGACCGTCCGGGTCGAAAGCGGCTCGGGGATGGTCGACGGCCAGCGGATCCATATCCGGGTCGATCCGGCCGCGGTCCATCTGTTCGACGCCGAGGGCAAACGCATCCCGTCGGAAGGAGGTCGGCCATGACCAAGCAGCGCGTGGTCAGCGAGCATCCGCAGCACGCGGTCCACCCCGCCGAGCCGGTCATGACGGCACAGCCACTTCCCCCGCCGCCACCGGCCCAGCGCTTCCCGCTCACGCTCTCCCCGGATCGCCGGCGCCTCCTCGATGCCGACGGGCGACCGTTCCTCATCCAGGGAGATGCCGCCTGGTCGATCATCGCGAATCTCACCTTCGAGGATGCCCTCCGCTACCTCGATGACCGCCACGCCAAGGGCTTCAACACCATCCTGGTCAATCTCATCGAGCACCTGTTCTCGAAGGATCCGCCACGCGACCTCGCCGGGCGTGAGCCGTTCACCACGCCCGGCGACCTGAGCACCCCCAACGACGCCTACTTCGATGCGGCCGAGCGCGTGCTCAACGCGTGCGCCGAGCGGGGCTTCCTGGTCATCCTCGCCCCCACCTACATCGGCTACCGGAAGGATCGACCGGGCGTGTCCCGGCACCTCGAAGGCTGGTACGACGAGATCGTCTCCACGGGGCCGGACGGGTGTCGCCGCTACGGCGAGTACCTCGGCAGGCGCTTCGGCCGGTTCGCCAACATCATGTGGTCGATCGGTGGCGACTGGCACCCGGAGGAGGCGCGCGCCGGCCTCGACGCCGCGGCGGCCGGCATCCGGAGCACCGGGGTGCGGAACCTGTTCACCGCCCATCCTCACCCGGAGACCTCGCCGGTCGACGTGTTCGCCGGCTCGGACTGGCTGGACGTCAACGTCACCTACACGTACGGGATCGTCCACCAGGAGCTGCTCCACGACTGGAGCCGCGACCCCGTGTGGCCGTTCTTCCTGATCGAGTCCACGTACGAGGGCGAACACAACGCATCTGAGTTGCAGATCCGGCGTCAGGCATGGTGGTCGGTGCTGTGCGGCGCCAACGGGCACGTCATGGGCAACCATCCGATCTGGCTGTTCTGGGACGGGTGGCAGGCCGCCCTCGAGCTGCCGGGGTCGATCGCGATGGCTCGCTGGGGCGACTTCTTCCGCAGCCTCCCGTGGGCGGAGCTCGCCCCCGACACCGAGCTGCGAGTCCTCACGGGTGGGCTCGGCGAATCCCGGGGACTTGACCGAGCCATCGCCGCCTCCACGCCGGACGGTCGCCTGGCGGTCATCTACACGCCGGCCAGACGGCCACTCGAGGTCCGGCTGGCCGCGCTGGCCGGACCACGGGTCAGCGTCGGGTGGTTCGAGCCTGCAACCGGTCGGCGGCAGGGCGGAGGCACGCTGGTCGCGGACGGATCGGCGTGGCTCACACCCCCGTTTGCGGAGGACGCCACGCTGGTCCTCGAGAGCGTTCCCTGACCTGGGCATCGAACGCGGACCACCAGGGAACAGGCGAGGCTTCGACCCGAAAGAGGCGAGACTGATGGAACGCGTGACGCGCTGGGTAGCCCACGAGCTCGTGTTCGAGAGCAGGCGCGAGCGTGCGAGGCCGTTCTGGGACGTCGATGTCCGGCTCGAGCTCGCGGGACCGTCGGGCCGAAGCACGACCGTGGACGCGTTCTGGGACGGGGGCCTGGCGTGGCGAGCCCGGATCCGCCTCGACGAGCCCGGACGATGGACCTGGCATTCGGTGGCGTCCGATCCCGACGATGAGGGGCTCCACGGACGCTCGGGCGAGCTCGAGTGCGCGGCCTACGAGGGCGCGAACCCCGTGTTCGTCCACGGTCCCGTCGGAGTCGCGACGGATGGCACCTCGCTCGCCCACGGAGACGGGATGCCCTTCCTGTGGATCGGCGACACGGTATGGAATGGCCTCATCCGCTCCGACCCCGCGGACTGGGACGCATACCTCGACACGCGGCGGGCCCAGGGATTCTCGGCGATCCAGTTCTTCACGACGCAGTGGCGGGGCCTGGCGACCGATCCGGTGGGCGAGCCGTCGTTCTACGAGGACGATGGCTTTGCGCCGAACCCGCGCTTCTACCGCCGGCTCGATCCAAAGGTTAAGGCCATCGCGGACCACGGGCTGCTCGGGTACGGGATCGTCGTGCTCTCCCTATACGAGGACGAGCCCGGCTGGGCGTGGCCAGCCGAGCGCCTGGTCCGGTTCGCCCGCTGGCTTCGCGCGCGCTGGGGCTCGTATCACATGTCGTGGACGCTCGCGGGCGACGGGGGCTTCGCCGGGCGCCGCGCCGAGGAACGGTTCTGGTCCATCGGGCGCGCCGCCTACAGCCACCCGCCCGAGCCGCTGGTCACGATGCATCCACGCGGCTGGACGTGGGCTGGGGCGGAGTTCCGTGGCGAGCCCTGGGTCACCTTCCTGAGCTACCAGTCGTGCCACTCGGACGACCCGGCCAAGGTGCGCTGGCTGCCCGACGGCGATGCCGCGCATGACTGGCGAACGGCGCCGGCCAAGCCGATCATCAACCTCGAGCCCAACTACGAGGACCATCCCTCGTACGACAGCGGCATCCGGTTCACCGCGCACGAGGTGCGACGTGCAGGCTACTGGAGCCTGCTCGTGACGCCCACGGCCGGGGTGTCGTACGGTCACTACAGCCTGTGGGCATGGGCCGCCGAGCCCGAGCCTGTGGGGCAGGGCATCCGGTCCCAATCCGAGGAGCTGCTCCAGCCGTGGTGGACGGTCCTCGACACGCCCGGGGCGCGCTCGATGACCACCCTGCGCCGCTACTTCGAGTCTGGCCCGTGGTGGCGACTGCGACCTGCCCAGGAGATCCTGCTCGCCCAGCCCGGTACCGCCGACATCGCTCGGTTCCTCACAGCGGCGCGAACGGACGACCGCAGATGGACGGTCGTCTACGCGCCGCTCGGTGGGCCGATCGAGCTCGCGCGAGACGCGGTCGCCGACCAAAGCGCGCGCTGGTTCGACCCCCGGAGGGGGTGGTGGCGCACGGCCGTGGCCATCGGAGACCCGACGTCAGGGCAAACGACGTTCGTCGCGCCCGACGGCGAGGACTGGGTCCTCGACCTTCGTGCGTGATGGCAGCAGCGAAGCCCCACCAACGACACCAATGGCGGGCACGGGGTCATTCGACGCCAGGCTCGGCAGCCCAGGCAACACGCGGGAGGGTCATTCGGACATGATCGAACCCATTCGAGACCGCTTCGCCGGCAAGCGAGCGCTGGTCACCGGAGCCAGCAAAGGGATCGGCCGTTCGACGGCGCTGCGCTTCGCGGCAGAGGGCGCCAGCGTCGCGTTGATCGCCCGAGGCCGCGCCGGCCTGGAGGACGTCGCCCACGAGATCGAGGCGAGTGGCGGCCGCGCTGTGGTGCTGCCTGCCGACTGCTCGGTCGAGGACCAGATCGGCCCGGCCATCGACCAGGCCGCAACGGCCCTGGGCGGGCTGGACATCGTCGTCTCCAATGCGGCGGTGGAGCTGCCCGACGAGGACGACCGGCTCGACCGGATCACGCTCGAGGCCTGGAACAGGCTCATCGTCACCAATCTCAACGGCCAGTTCCTGACCTGCAAGCACGCACTGCCGCACCTTCAGGCCGCCGGCGGAGGTTCGATCGTCTGCCTGGGCTCGAACTGCGGTTACCTCGGCATGGCCACGAACGAGCCCGCCTACAGCGCGAGCAAAGGCGGCATCTTCGCGATGATGAAGGTGATGGCCATCGACTTCGCCCGCCATGACATCCGGGTCAACATGGTCATCCCGGGGTTCATCGACACGCCGATCAACGACTTCGTGATGAAGGACCCTGCGCAGCTCAAGTACTGGAGCGATCAGATCCCGCTCGGTCGAGCGGGCCGGGCGGACGAGGTTGCCGCGGCCATCACCTGGCTGGCCTCGGACGATGCGTCCTACTGCATCGGAACCGCCCTGATCGTCGACGGCGGGCAGTCGTCCATCTGACGCCGCCGGCGTCTCGGTCCAGCAGGTCACCGCCGCCGGCTACGGGTAGGTCGTGTACGGCATCTCGAAATCGTGAGCGTGGCCGCTCCCGGACTCGATGATGCACTTGAAGCCGGGCTCGGTGTCCAGGAAGTACCACTCGATGTGGTCGCCGATGTGGCTGAGGGCGGTGATGCCGATGCCGTCCGCGGCGAACTGGGCCTTGACCCGCTCGGACTCCTCGGCGGTCTCGAACATGACCGCGATCGACGAGATCCCTTCGCCCTTGGTCTCGAGAAACTCGTGGAACGGATTGCCCGGAGCGAGCGGCTCGATGAGCTCGAAGTTCAGGTCCCCAACCATCGTCTCCGCCCAGCGGACCTTGAACTCGGCCGGCTTGCCGCGCCACTCGGAGTGATGCATGACGCGCCGGCCATCCGACTCGTAAACCTTCCACGGGCCCCAGCCGAACGCGTCGTGGTAGTTGCGCATCTTGGTGTCCAGGTCGCGGACCGTCACCGAGACCTGGGTGATCGGGTAGCTGATCCCGCTGACCGGTGACGGACCGGGCTGAGCTCCGGGCCGGGGATACACCTGCGCCGGCTTGACGAAATCGATCGCGTGCCCGCTGCCCGACTCGATCAGGCACCCGAACTGGTGCTCGGTCTCGAGGTAGTAGTACTCGATGTGGTCGCCGATGTCGGCCTTCATGTTGACGTCGATGCCGAACCGCTCCTTGAAGGCGACCCTGACGGCATCGCCATCCTCACGCTCGACGAACATGGTCGCAATGGAAGCCACCCCCTCACCGCGCCGGTCCATGAACTCCGACCACAGGTTCGGTCCCTCGAGCGGTTGCAGCAGCTCGAAGTTGAGCGATCCGACGTAGACCTCGGCGCCCCGCAGCGCGTAGTGGACCGGCTCGCCACGAAGCATGGTGTTGTGGTGGACCGGCGGCACGTGATCGAACACCTGCCACGGTGCCCACCCAAAGGCGCGGTGGTAACGGGCCATCGTGGCATCGAGGTCCCGAACCGCGAGGGAGACCTGCGTGATGCCATACCGGAGGCCTGCCATCCCGACCGGCAGATCGGCCGACGGAGCGCTCATGTCGTTCCTCCTGGGCTCGGAAGACAGGCCCGTCGCAGGCGCGCGCCCGGCCGGCTCCAACCCATCGTCCATAAATGATGAACAATCGAACCACCGCCCCGTCGCGGTGTCAAGGCACGACCCGTCGGTTGGGCCGGATGGTAGAGTGCCCACGCTTCGGCTCACCGCGGCGCCGCGGCATTCCGGACGGCGGCCATCCATCGCGTCGTGCGGGAGATCGAGGGATCGAACACTGGTTGCCACTGCGGGCTCCAACGACCATCACCCCGCTGCGCTCGCGCGAATCTGTCGCGGGCCGCGGCCCGTGGGCGCCGATCAGCCGTGACGCGACGTCGCGACCGCAAGGCCGACACCCTCCGCCGCTCGCTTGCGCGTCACCTGCTGACCGTTGAGCCAGGCGAGAACCTGGCGCCGGTCCGGGCGCTCGCCGAGCGGTTCCATGCCAGCGTCGGAGCCACCCAGATCGAGCTGGCCGCGCTCGCGTCCGAAGGGGCGGTCGATCTGGACAGCCGACCCGGCCGCGGGGCCGTGCTGCTCGCTCGTAACATCGGCCGGCTCTACGAGGCCACCGACCAGGGCCCCCTGCTCGTTGCGCTGTCGCTGCCGTCCACCGAACGAATCAACGGTCTCGCTACCGCGATCCGTGCCAGCCTCGTCGCGGGCGGCGTCGATGCCTACCTCTCCTTCATCCGGGGATCCCGGCCGCGAATCGCCGCCCTGGGCCAGGGTCGGTGCCAGGTGGCCGTCATGTCGCGGCTGGCCGCGGAGGCGCTCATCGGCGAGCGGTTCGAGATCCTCCTGACCCTGACGCCCGGGACGTTCGTCCGTGAGCACCGGGTGTTCACGGCGGTGAGGTCCGCCGGCGAGCCCATCCGGAGAGTGGCGATCGACCGGTCCTCGTACGACTTCGAGCGGATGACGGTCCTTGAGTTCGGCGACGAGGTGGAGTACATCCCGCTCAACTACCTGCAGGCCGTGCGTGAGATCGAGGCCGGCAGGATCGACGCGGCCATCCTGGACGTCGAGGACGCGATGATGCGCTACCCGCCCGACATGCCGAGCCGGCCGATGTCACAGGAAACCCTGCGCATCCTCGATGGGTCCAACACGAGCGCCGCGTTCGTCGGGCGCGTCGGCGACGTCGCGGTCGGTGAGGTCATCCGCTCGTGCATCGACCCCGTGGCGCTCATCCGTGTCCAGGAGGACGTCATCGCGGGACGGCGAGCGCCCGAGTACTGACGCAGCGCAGCGGACGCACGGCATCAGCTGAGCCGGGCGTCGATCCGGGCAGTGGCGTACGGCAGCATCCGAACAACCTGCGGCCCGCGGGTCGGAATGGGCTGCCAGGCAGTCGTCCGGTATCGGGCAGGGGCGGACATGGCTCCGAGCACGTTGCGTTCGTCGAGCAGGCGGGCGTGGGCGTCCCCGAGCCCGTCGATCGAGAGCACCACGTCCCGCGGCTCCGGTCGCATGTTGGCGAGCAGGATGCGGACCCGGTCGGCCCGCCGCATGATGAGGCCGCCCAGGCCGTCCGGATCGTCCGTCGCCAGCGATGAGCACAGCCAGGCCGCACCGCCAGCAAGGTCGGCGATGGCGTGGTAGGTGGGGTAGACGCGGCCGTTCGGTCCATCGTCGCGGGCGGCCGCCCGCCGCACGCCCGAGGGGTCCATCAGGCCTCGCGGACCGACAGCCTCGAAGTACGTGACGGATGCCGCCCCCGCCTGTGCCAGCGCCGCGTAGCTGCCGAGGATCCAGCCCGCGGCGAACAACGACGGCTGACGCGGGTCCTCGGCGGGCGTGATCGCTGCGGGCAGCGGCTCCTCGCCCTGGCTCGCCGGGGCCGGTGCCGCGGCGGGGTTGAAGCGCTGTCGGAGCGTCACGGGACTGACCACGATGGCCAGGCCGGCCGCGAACGCCTTCGCGGTCGCGACCGTGGTCGCCTGGGTGGCCAACGTCTCTGCCAGCGACCATTCGTCGAAGGCGTGGACCTGCGGGTTGACCGCATACGTCACGGCATTCGCACCCGTGAGGTCGGGGTGATCGCGGTTGAGCTCGGCGAAGTCGCCATCGGTGCCGGTCGCAAACGTGGCGCCAGCCGCCGACTCGCCGAGGGCTTCGCGCACGCGGGGCAACCAGCCGGCGGGCGTCGCTCGGGTCCCGGCCGTCGGCTCATGGAACACCAGCACCCGGGCCGGCGGACGTGTGGCCAGGCCCCGTGCGAGCTCGGGCAGCTGGCCGACGGTCTCATCGCGCACGAACAGCGCCAGCTCCAGACCCGCGTGGATGGCGCCTGCGTCGCGCATCGCCCGATCGAGAATGGCGTGCCAGTCGCCGGCAGACAGCCGGATGTCCGTTCGGAGGTGATCAAGACCGATCGCTCGCAGCCGCTGTGCCTCGCGGGCCGCCAGCGGACGGCCGAGCGCCGACGCTGCGCCGACGCCGAGCCTGGGACCGGCACGACCGTGTTCCTCGGGCAGTCTCACGAGCACCTCGGCGCGCCGCCCGGCTGCTGGTCTCGTGGATCCGGTCGGCGCGATCGAGATCCGCACGACCTGGTGGAAGCGCTGCCCGAGCGTCGCGCGGAACGGGTACCCCAGAGCGATCGGCGTGCAATACGTCTTGAACGACGCGTCGGTCCAGTTGCGCTGATCCTCCATCTCGAACAGGTCGCCCTCGAACTCGGTGGTGACCGTGACGCCGTCGAGGTCCACGGCAAGCCGCGAGCAGGCTGGGAACAGCGGGACCTCCTGGCCGTTCACGATCGACTGGGGCGCGATGAGATCGGGCAGCCGGCCAGCAACCTTGCCCTCGATGGTGTCGGCCCGGTACGGACGGCCGGCCGCCGTCGCCGCTGGATGGAGCACGCAGAAGCCGATGCGGCAGTAGTCGAACTCGCCAGCAGCTTCGCCGTCCATCTCGAAGGCGATGGATCCATCCGAAGCAGCGGTCACCGTCCCGCGCCACCCGACATCGATGTCGCCTGCGCGATGACGAGCTTCGAAGGTCGCGACCGTGGTGCCTCCCTGGGTCCGAACCGCCAGCCCCGAGACCACCGGCGCCACCGTACCCCAGTCCCGGTCGCGAACCGCCATGTACACGCGATCGAGGAGGGCAATCTCGCCCAGCCTGACATGCATCAGATCGGGGCCGACGAGTGAGGCGGACACGGGGCCGGCTCGGAGGGGGCGCTCCGCCGGCGGCGGCTCGTCACGCCCGTACCACAGCCGGTACCGCGACGGCACGGCCATCCTGGTCGAGCCTCCAGGTTTGGCGCGGGTCTGCGCGCTCGTCATGTCGTCGTCCTCGCCACGCGACCCTGCTCAACGTCGACCAGGCGAATCCAGGGCGGCGGCGCGGGGATCGGCTTCGGCTCCATCTCGCGTCCACCGACGATGGTCGCGTGGCAGACGAAGCCGCGATCAAACGGCCGGGTGTTGCCCTCGATGTCGTACAGGTCACGCCGGCCGGGCGCGATCTCGAGGATCGCGACATCGGCCAGCGACCCGACGCGCAGGGTCCCAATGTCCGTCCAGCCGAACATCGCGGCCGGGGTCGCGGTCGTCGCCCGGATGATCTCGGCGAGCGGCCAGCCCAGGTAGAGCAGCTTGGTCATGACGGTCAGCAGCGTCAGCTCAGGGGATCCATCCCCACGGATGCGGCCGATGAAGGCCTGATCCTCGACGAGATTGTGACCCGCCACGCTCAGCTGGTGGAGGTCGGTCGAGAGGGAATCCGGCCAGAACCCCTGCTCCACGAGGGCCTCGGCCGACGTGAACGAGAACGATCCGGCACCGTGGCCGATGTCGAACCGGACGCCCCGGTCCCGGGCCCGAAGCGCCGCCCGACGAACCTTGCCGCGGTCGTCCACGAGTCGCTCCCCGGCACCGGTGTACGCGTGGGTCAGGATGTCGCCCGGCCGCAGGAGCTCGAGGATCCGCTCCACGGTCGGGGGCGTCCCGCTGATATGGCACATCACCGGCAGGCCGGTCGACGCCCCCGCCTCGAGGGCCTTCCGCAGCGGACGGAGGCCCGGATAGCACACGCCCTCCTTGCCCATGCGTGTCTTGATCCCCACCACGAGATCCGGGTACGCCTCGGCGACGCGGGTCAGGACCTCGATGTTGCACGCCGCCGGGTTGCAGTACTCGTCGTAGTTGAGCCCCGCGAGGCCGAGGTACGAGATGTTGATCAGGGCGCGGATCCGTGCCATCGAGCGCTCGACAACATCCTCGCGGAGCGCCGGCATCCGGAAGCCACCGGCCGAGCCCGCGTCCACCCACGTGGTCACGCCCGAGCGCCAGGCTAGGCTATCGGGATCGATGCCGAAGTAGTCCGCGCCGCGGAAGACGTGGGTATGGATGTCAATCAGCCCGGGGCTGACGATCCGCCCGTTGGCATCGATCACGCGATCGGCCCCTGCGGTGGGAATCGCCGTGTCGACCGCCACGATGCGGTCGCCAACGATGCCGATGTCGCGGCGACCATCCACGCCGGCTGCCGGGTCGATGAGGTTGCCCCCGCGGATCACGAGATCGAAGTGCATCGCCACTCCTCGACGATCGGGCTGGACACCAACCGGGCTTCGTGTGACCCTATGTTCACCCTTCCTGAACAAGGGTATCGCAAGGGGTCTGGGAATGGGCTCGGGCTTCATCTCGGTCGACGGGGACCGCCTCCTCGATCCGGCCGGTGAGCCGTTCGTGCTGCGAGGGGTGAACCTCGGCGGCTGGATGCTGATGGAGAACTTCATCGACGGCTACCCGGCGACCGAGTCGCTGGCGCGGGCGGCATTGCGCGAGGCGATGGGCGAACCGCGCTACGAACAATTCTCGGAGCTGTTCCTGCGCGCCTTCTACGATGGCCCCGACGCGCACCTCATCGCGTCGCTCGGCCTGAACTGCGTGCGGCTCCCGATCAACTACCGCCATTTCGAGGACGACCTGCATCCGTTCGAGCTGCGCACGTCCGGGTTCGATCCCCTGGACCGAGTGGTCGAGCTAAACGCGCGCCACGGCCTCTACTCCGTGATCGATCTCCACGCAGCCCAGGGCTGGCAGAACCACGCCTGGCACTCGGACAACCACACCCTCGAGCCGCTGCTGTGGCAGCACCGGCAGTTCCAGGACCGTGCCGTGTGGCTGTGGGAGCAGCTTGCGGCCCACTACCGCGGCAACCCGTGGGTCGCCGGCTACAACCTGCTCAACGAGCCCTCGGACGAGACAGGAACCCGTCTGAGCGCCTTCTATCGCCGGGCCGTGGCTGCCGTTCGAATCGTCGATCCGGACCACGTCATCTTCCTGGACGGCAACACGTACTCGCGAGATTTCGAGTCGCTCGGCGATCCGATACCGGACGCCGTCTACGTGCTCCACCAGTACCCGGAGCCCGGGCGCGCAGGCGCCAGCGGATACCCCGGCATGGTGGATGGCCGACCCTTCGATCGGGGCAACATCGAGCGCGAGTTCCTGGATCGGTCCGCCTACATGCGGCGCCACGGCTCGCCCGTCTGGGTCGCGGAGTTCGGCCCCGTGTATGACCCTGACCCGGCCACGCTCCCGTCGAAGCTGCGGGTGCTCGCCGACCAGCTCGACATCTACGAGGAGCATGGCGCCAGCTGGACGTCATGGTGCTACAAGGACGTCGATGTCCACGGGCTCACGTACCTGCGGCCATCGACGGCGTGGCGCCGGCGGGTCGATCCCATCATCGCCAAGAAGCGGCGCCTGGCGGCCGCCTACTGGGACGTCCCCGAGGCGACGGCGACGCACCTGTTCGCCCCGATCATCGAGATCGTCGAGCGCGAGTTCCCCAACCTCCGCTGGTACCCGTTCGGGCCTGCGCGCCACGTCTGGAGCGTGGTCGGCGAGAAGATGTTGGCCGAGTTCCTGCTGGACGACTTCCGGGCGGCCTTCGCCGACGTGGACGATGCCGAGGTCGAGGCCCTTGCCGACTCGTTTCGGTTCGAGAGCTGCGAGATCCGCCCGGGCCTGGCCGGCCTCATCGAATCAGCCGCCAGGGCCGGCCGGGCGCGTTCCGGCGCTGCCTGATCGATCATCCGCCCGTCCGGCTGGCGTTCCGAGGTCGAGCGCATCGGAGCGCCCATGGTCTCGCCTCGGGGTCAGGCAGGCGACCGGTGGCCGTCGCCGTCAACGTCCGCCGCGAGCAGCGCCCTCGCGGTCTCCTCGTCGGTGACCAGGATGTCGATCGCGCCGGTCGCGATCGCTCCCGCGATGGCGGTCACCTTGCCGCCGCCGCCCGCGACGGCCACAACCGTCGGGATCGCCCGGAGCTCCTCGAGCGAGACGGCGATCGTTCGTTCCCGGAGCGTCTCGATCGGACGACCCGCCCGATCGAAGAAGCAGGTGTTGATGTTGCCTGCCGCCCCTGCGGCGACCAGGACGGCCCAATCAACGGGATCGACATGGCCGCCCCGGAACAGCGTGGACCCCTCGTCCATCTGGCCGATGCCCACGAGCGCCAGCTCGCTCCGCCGAGCGCCAGCGAGCGCGGACTGGATGGTGCGATCCCCGACCAGCGCGGCGGCGGTCTCCGTCGAGCCGACGATCGCGGGCGCATGCAGATAGTCGACGGTGGAGCCCGGGTAGAGCTCGGCCATCCGCCGGACGAGGTCGTGGCCCTGGATGCCCGGCGTCGGGTCGGCAACCCCGCCCGCAATCTGGGCCAGCCGAAGCCCGGACACGGCACCGGCATGCAGGTCCCCGATGGTGGCGGCCAGGGTCCGGCCCCACGAGACCCCGAGGCGCATCCCGTTGCGCAGCTGGCTCTCGATGAACCGCGCCGCGGTTGCCGTCAGCACGCCTCCGGTGCTCTCGCCGCCGGGCTCGGTCGGGGCGACCACGACGCGTGCGAGCCCGTGCTGAACGGCGACCTGGCGGCCGAGCTCGAGATCCTCGCGGGTCGGTGGCCGAATCTCGACATGGACGACCCCTTCGTCGCGGGCCCGCTTCAGATAGCGCGAGACCGTCGACGGGTCGAGCCCGAGATCGCGGGCGATCTCCACCTGTGAATCGGCTAGCAGGTAGTAGCGCGTGGCGATGTCGGTCAGGAAGTCCTTGGGCTTGGACTCGACCGGGGCGCTTGTGGGTCGGCGCTGTCGGCTCACGCATCCTCCTCCACAGGGCAGCGGGTGTCATCGTACGACGCAAGCCCTTGACTTGCGATGCACAATCTTTCTGGGTGGACCGCGGACGACCGGGTTCCCTGCGGCCGAGGGGTACCCGAGGCGCCCCTTGGTCGAGCATGGCGGGAGGTCATCCACATCGATGACGGGCATGGTGACGCCCCTCAGAATCCTGGTCGTCGGTGACTCCTACTGCCCGTCGGCGATCATGGAGGATGCCTTCAGCCGGATCGCGCCCCCGCACGAGGTGTCGTTCCTCGACGTGCGCGACGAGCCTGGATGGGTGCCGGCCTCGGCCTCGGAGCGCCGCATCCGGGAGTACATGGGGACACCGGCGCAGGTTATCGCGGCGCTGCGCGAGCACGATGTGCTCGTCGTCCAGGCGGCTCCGGTAACCGACGCGGTCCTGGAGTCGGATCGGCGCCTCCGGCTCGTGTGCTGCGCCCGCGGCGGTCCGGTCAACATCGATGTCGCGGCTGCCACCGCGCGCGGAATCGGCGTGACCACGACGCCGGGCAAGAACGCCGACGCGGTGGCGGAGCTGACGATCGCGTTCCTGGTCATGCTCGCACGTCGCCTCCGCGAGGTGCTCCACCACGTCGATGCGGGCGGCGAGTTCGGGCACGACAACTACGAGGGGGCGAAGTGGTTCGGTCACGATCTCGCCGGCCATACGCTCGGCATCATCGGCTTCGGGCAGATCGGGCACCGAGTCGCCACCCGCGCCCGGGCCTTCGGGATGCAGGTGCTGGCCTATGACCCGTTCGTGGAGCCTGAGGTGGTGCGGGTGGGCGGAGCGGAGCCCGTGGACTTGATGGCTCTCCTGTCGGCGGCCGACTTCGTCTCGCTCCACGCGCGGGCGAGCGCGGACAATCGCGGGCTCATCGGAGCGCGCCAGATCGCGGCGATGAAGCCCGGCGCCTACCTTGTCAACACATCGCGCGACAGCCTGATCGAAGAGGCAGCCGTCCTCGCAGGCCTCGAGTCGGGCCATCTGGCCGGGGTTGCGCTCGACGTCTCGAGCCCGTCGCCTGCCACCGGCCGCCACCCGCTGCTCGAGCACCCGAACGCGATCGTGACCGCGCACATCGGCGGCGCGACGTTCGAGACGCTGCGCCATGGTGGCGAGATGGCCGTGGCGGAGATCGAGCGCTTCGCTGCCGGCGAGCCGCTGGTCAACGTGGCGGACCGCAATGCGCTGTCCATCGGGAGCGGCAGCGGATCGGCGCGATGAGCCACATCCTGGCCATCGACCTCGGGACCGGCAGCTGCCGGGCGGTGCTGTTCGCGGAGGACGGTACCCAGGTCGCCATCGGCCAGCGGGAGTGGTCGCACGCGGCCCTCCCCGGTGCGCCCGGGTCGCAGGTGTTCGACACGACCCGCAACTGGAGGCTCATCGGCGAGTGCGTCCGCGAGGTCCTGGCGACCGCGGGGGTCGCGGCCACCGACATCGCGGCGGTCAGCAGCACCAGCATGCGGGAGGGGATGGTCCTCTATGACGGGGCCGGCAGGGAGATCTGGGCCTGCCCCAACGTCGATTCGCGTGCCTCTGCGGAGGCGACCGAGCTCGTCGAGAGCGGCCGCGCCCGGCGGATCTTCGAGCAGGGCGGCGACTGGGTCTCGATCACCTCGCCGGCCCAATTCCTGTGGATCAAGGCGCACGAGCCCGACGTGTTCCGCGACACGGCCCACGTCGGCATGCTCAGCGACTGGGTCCTCTACCGGCTGACGGGCCGCTTCGTCACCGACCCGACGTCGGGGTCCAGCTCCGATCTGTTCGATCTCCGGGCCAGATCCTGGTCGCCTTCCTCGCTGGGCCTGATCGACCTGTCACCGACCATCGTCCCCGACATCCTCGAACCCGGATCGGTGGTCGGTCTGCTGACCCAGCGCGCCGCCGAGGAGACCGGCCTCGCCGCCGGGACGCCGGTTGTCGTGGGCGGAGCGGACACCCAGCTGGGGCTGGTGGGGATCGGGGTCGTGCACCCGGATCGGATCACGCTCGTCGGCGGCAGCTTCTGGCAGCTGACGGTGGTGACCGACGAGCCGCTGATCGACCCACAGGCGCGCGTCCGGACCCTGTGTCACGCCGTGCCCGGCCAGTGGATGACCGAAGGCATCGGGTTCTGGTGCGGGATCGCCATGCGCTGGTTCCGCGATGCATTCTGCGAGCCGGAGGTGGCCGAGGCCACGCGGCGGGGCATCGATCCGTACGCGGTGATGGAGGAGGCGGCCGCCGCCATGCCGCCGGGATCCAACGGCGTCACGGCGATCTTCGCGAATGTGATGAACGCGAAGCGATGGGTCCAGGCGTCTCCCTCGTTCGTGGGCTTCGACGTGGGGCGCCCGGAGGCATCGGGCCGCAAGGCGTGCATCAGGGCGCTGGAGGAGCAGGCCGCCTACACGGCGCGCGGCCACCTCGAGATCATCCGTGAGCTCACCGGACGGTCCTATGACGAGCTGGTGTTCACGGGCGGGGCCGCAAAGGGCCACCTGTGGCCGCAGATCGTGGCCGACGTCGTCGGGCTGCCCGTCCGGGTCCCGGTGGTCAAGGAATCGACCGCCCTCGGCGCCGCGTTCTGCGGCGGCGTGGGAGCCGGGATCTATCGCGATCTGGCCGAGGTCGTAGGCGAGCTGGTGCGGTTCGAGCGGACGTTCGAGCCGCAAGCCGACGCACGAGCCATCTATGACGAGCGGTATGCGAGCTGGCGGGCCGTCTACCCGCGGATCCTCGGGCTGTCCGAATCGAGGCTCCTGCCCCCCATGTGGTGGCCTGCCGGTGCCGACGCCCAGGAACCTGCCGCCAGCGACTGATCAGGAAAGGACGCACACGATGCCCGAGGCCGACAGCAGCGAGACCAAGCAGTTCTTCGAGGACGTCCCGCAGCGCAACGAAGCGTTCTTCCTCAAGGGTGCCGGCGCCTACGACTGGGGGATGCAGCACCGGCTGGCGACGATCTTCCGGCCCGAGAGCGGGCACACGGTCATGCTCGCCATCGACCACGGCTACTTCCAGGGTCCGACGACCGGCCTCGAGCGGGTCGACCTCAACATCGTGCCCCTGGCGCCCCACGCGGATGCCCTGATGCTCACCCGGGGGATCCTTCGGAGCGTGGTGCCCCCGACGACCCAGCACGGCATCGTCCTGCGGGCGAGCGGTGGCCCGAGCATTCTCAGGGAGCTCTCGAACGAGCGGATCGCGATGGACGTCGACGATGCCGTCAGACTGGGCGCCTCGGCGATCGCCGTTCAGGTGTTCGTCGGCGGCGAGTTCGAGACCCAGACGGTGACCAACATGACCCGGCTCGTCGACGAGGGCTACAAGCGGGGCGTACCGGTCCTGGGCGTCACGGCGGTCGGCAAGGAGCTGGTGCGGGATGCCCGATACCTCGGCCTGGCAACCCGAATCTGTGCGGAGCTCGGAGCGCAGGTCGTGAAGACCTACTACTGCGCCGAAGGCTTCGAGAAGGTCACCGCGGGCTGCCCGGTGCCGATCGTCATGGCCGGTGGCAAGAAGCTGCCCGAGCTCGATGCGCTCACGATGGCCTGGCAGGCGATCGACAGCGGTGCCGCGGGCGTCGACATGGGTCGCAACATCTTCCAGAGCTCGTCGCCGGCGGCGATGATCCAGGCGGTCCGCAAGGTCGTCCACGAGGGCTACCGGCCGGCTGAGGCGTTCGAGGTCTTCGAGGCGCTCGAGCGTGAGTTCGCGGCCCCCGGGGTGCCGGCATGAGCCCATGGCCGCGACCGTGACCCGCCGGGGCACATCCGTCGACCGGCTGCGGAGCGGGGGGCCCCGGCTCAGCGTCGGCATGCTGACGGCGAACCTGCTGGACCTCGGCAACGAGATGGGGCGCCTCGCAGCCGCCGGCGCCGAGCTCGTGCACATCGACGTGATGGACGGTGTCTACTGCCCCCAGCTGACCTTCGGGCCACCGCTGGTGAAGGCGATTCGGACGCCGCTGCTCAAGGACGTCCATCTCATGGTCTCGGACCCGTTGTCCAAGGTGGAGGTGTTCGTTGCTGCCGGGGCCGACATCATCACCGTCCACCTCGCGGGGGTCAGCCACCCGCATCGGGTGTTCCGCGCGCTCGGGAGCGCAACCAACGTCAATGACCCGGAGCGCGGCATCGTCCGCGGCGTCGGGCTCGATCCGAGCACCCCGATCGAGGTCATCGGGCCCCTGCTCGGGGAAGTGGACCTGATCCTCGTCCTGGGCATCGACCCGGGTTGGAGCGGTCAGTCGTTCCTGTCCACGACGCCGGAGCGGGTGCGACGCGCCCGCCGGCTCATCGACGCGGCCGATCACCCGATCCTGCTGGGCGTGGACGGCGGCGTGACCAGAGCAAACATCGATGAGGTCGCCGCACTCGGCGTCGACCTCATCGTGACCGGCAGCGCCGTGTTCGATGGTGGGGATGTCGCGGCGAACGCGGCGCTCATGCAGGCGCGGGCGACAGCCGGCTCGGCTCGTGCGGGCGGCGCGACGGCGTGACGCAAGGCACACGGCCCGGCGTCGGCTCGGCGGTTCCGCCGCCGGAGTTCCGCGACCTGTACGAGCGGCTGCGCCGCGAGTACGGGGCCGCGATCGGTCGCCATCGGTCCGAGCTGGTCACGCCCGCCCTCGTGCTCGACCTGCCGGCCGCCCGGCGCAACATCGCGGTCATGGCAGCGAGGCTGCGAACGATGCCGGCCGCCATCCGGCCCCACATCAAGGTCCACAAGAGCCCGGAGCTCGCGCGCCTCCAGGTCGAGGCCGGGGCGATCGGGCTGTCCGTGGCGACGGTCTGGGAGGCGGTGACCCTTGCCCGCTTCGGGCTCGATCACCTGTTCGTCGTCAACACCGTGGCGGGTGCCGCGAAGATCCGGGTGCTGGCCGACCTCGCCCGCGAGGCCGACGTCATCGTCGCCGTCGACGACGCCGAGAACGCCGCCAGCCTGGCGGCGGCCGCGCGCAGCGCGGCCGCCGAGCTCGGGGTATGCATCGAGGTCGATACCGGCATGGACCGGTGCGGTGTCGACACGCCCGAGGCGGCTCTCGCCCTCGCGAGACAGGTGGTCACGATGCCGGGGCTGCGCCTGGTCGGCATCACCGGGTACGAGGGCCACTGCTCGCTGACGGTGGACCGCGAGCGGCGCCATGCCCTGCAGCGGGAGGCGATGGCGCTGTTCGTCGCCGCTGCGGAGCGGATCGAGGAGGACGGGATCCCGGTGCCGGTCCGGTCGGCGGGCGGGACAGCGACCTGGGACTGGACCGCCCGATATCCGGGTGTGACCGAGATCCAGGCGGGCAGCTACGTCGTGATGGACGAGTTCCACGCTCGGATGGTCGGTGGCTTCGAGCACGCGCTGACCGTCGCGGCCACGGTCATCAGCCGCCCACCGGGGCGACTGATCATCGATGCCGGGAGCAAGTCGATCGGCGACGGCGAGCTGTCGCGGATCGTCGGGCATCCGGAGCAGGCGGTCCGGTTCGATGAGGAGCACGGTGTGTTCGCGGCCGGGGACGGGGCGCTGCGGATCGGCGACGTCGTCGCCGTCGTCCCGGGCTACGCGCCGTCCACCGTCAACTGGTTCGATGCGTATCACGTCGTCGATGACGACGGGATCGTCACCGACATCTGGCCGGTGATCCCGCGCGGTCCGGGCCACCACGGCCTGGTGAACGCATGACGGCGAGCCGAACGCGGGTGCGGGGGACGATGGGCTGATGCCGCGGCTGTGGGACGAGCCGTATCCGCGGCCTGAGCTGCTGCGCCGCGTCGGTCGCCTCGACCAGGTCGCCGGCGTACGGCTGGTCACGCTCGCCGATGGCCCGGCGCGTGGGGTGCGGGTCCTGGAGTTCCGGACCGGCACGGGCTTTGCGTTCGATGTCCTCGTCGACCGTTCCTTCGACGTCGGGCGCTGCGAGGTGGCCGGCTACCCGCTCAGCTGGCTTGCTCCGCCGGGCACGGTCGGACCCTGGTATTACGAACCCGATGACTGGGGCTGGTTCCGGTCCTGGGGTGGCGGGATGGTCGTCACCTGCGGGCTCGACCACACGATGGTCGCCGAGGAGGACACGGCTGAGCAGTTCCACCAGCCGCACATGTTCACCGGCGTCCGCTACGGGCTCCACGGGCGCGTGGGCGGGCTCCCGGCTCGCCTGCTCGGCTACGGGGAGCGCTGGGACGGCGACGAGTGCACGCTGTGGGCCGAGGGCCTGGTTGTCCAGGCGGCCGTGTTCGGCGAGCAGATCGCCCTTCGGCGCCGGGTCGAGGCGTCGGTCGGCGGATCGTCGTTCCGCATCCACGACGAGGTCGAGAACGTCGGGTTCAGCAGCACGAGCCACATGCTCCTGTATCACTGCAACTGCGGCTTCCCGGTGGTCGACGCCGGCTCGGAGCTGCTCGTGCCGTCCCGCAGCGTGACCTGCGACCCCTGGGTCGAGGTCGCAGGTCACACGACGTTACCGGCTCCGATCCAGGGCGCGCAGGAGGCGTGCTTCTACTACGACCCCGCACCGGCAGGGGACGGCACGGTCCCGGTGGCGGTGGTCAACCGACGCCTCGGCATCGGTGTCTATCAGGTGTTCCGGACAGCCCAGCTCCCGCACTTCATGGTCTGGCGAATGCCCGGCGAGGGGACCTACGCCGTGGGCCTCGAGCCCGGGACGAATCCGGCCATCAGCAGGGCCGAGGCGCGGCGCCTGGGCAAGCTCATCGAGCTCGGACCGGGTGAGACGCGAACATACGACCTGGAGATCGGCGCGCTCGCCGGATCCGCCGAGATCGACGCGTTCGGCGCTCGCGTCGCCGAGGCGGCCCGGCAGCCGTAGCGCGACCCCGATCCACCTCCTAGGCCGAAGTTCCAGCGGCCGCCCGCCCGGCGGTGAGCACGAACGGATCCCCGTCTGAGCACGGATGACGCCTGTCCCATGTGCTGAGACGTAGGCACTAATATAGTTGACAGATGCACCTGGATCGGCGATGATCCGTGCGTGAGCACGCGAGGCGGCGCCGTCCATGTCTCGACGACGCGTCGGCACTACAAGGGCAAGCTGTACGAGACCCACCTGCTGCGCCGGTCGTACCGCGAGGACGGCAAGGTCAAGACCGAGACGGTGGGCAACCTCTCCCACCTGCCGGCCGAGCTGATCGAGCTCGTCCGGCGCGGGCTGCGCGGCGAGCGGTTCCTCGCCACGGGCGATCTGGATCTCGAGCGCTCCGCGAGCCTGCCCCACGGCGCGGTGGTGGCGATCCTGGGCACCCTGCGGCGCCTGGAGCTCGAGTCGCTGCTCGACCCCCGCCCGAGCCGGCGGCGCAACCTCGCTGTGGCGCTCATCGTGGCCCGCCTGCTGGCCCCGGGCTCCAAGCTCGATACCGCGAGGCGGCTGGCCCAGACGACGCTCGGCGCGGTGCTCGGCGTCGCGGACGCCACCGACGACGAACTGTACGCCGCGATGGACTGGCTGCTCGCGCGCCAGCCCCGGATCGAGGCGAGGCTTGCCGCCCGCCACCTCGAGCCCGGCGGTCTCGTCCTGTACGACCTGTCGTCCACCTGGGTCACCGGCCGCCACAACCCGCTGGCGCGGATCGGCTACAGCCGGGACGGGAAGCCCGGCACGCTCCAGGTCGAGTACGGCCTGCTCACCGACCCCGAGGGCCGCCCGGTCGCGGTCGAGGTCGTGGCCGGCAACACCGCCGACCCGGCCACCGTCCCCGCGGCGGTCGAGAAGCTGCGGGCCCGGTTCGGCCTCGCCTCGGCCATCCTTGTGGGCGACCGGGGGATGCTCACCAGCGCCCGGATCGCCGCGCTCCGCGACGCCTCGCTCGACTGGGTGAGCTCGCTCCGGGGCCCGGCGCTCGCGGGCCTGCTCGAGGCGGGCGACCTCCAGCTCGGGCTGTTCGACGAGCGCAACCTCGCCGAGATCGCGAGCCCCGACTACCCGGGCGAGCGCCTGGTCGTGTGCCGCAACCCGCTGCTCGCCGCCGAGCGGGCCCGCAAGCGGGCCGACCTGCTCGCGGCGACCGAGGCGAGACTCGCCCCGATCGTCGCCCGGGTCGCGCTCGGACGCCTGGCGGGCGCCGCCCGGATCGGGCTCGCGGTGGGCCGGGTGATCGACCGCTACAAGATGGCCAAGCATCTCCGGTGTGAGATCAGCGACGGGGCCCTCACCATCACCCGCGACGAGGCGTCGATCGCGGCGGAGGCGGCGCTCGACGGCCTGTACGTCCTGCGCACCTCGGTCGGCCCGGAGCGCCTGGCGGCACCCGACGTCGTCCGGGCGTACAAGCGCCTGACCCGGGTGGAGCGGGCGTTCCGCGCGTTCAAGGGGACCGACATCGCGATCCACCCGATCCGCCACTGGACCGAGCCGCGGGTCCGGGCCCACATCCTGCTGTGCATGCTCGCCTACTACGTGCAGTGGCACCTCGAGCGGGCCTGGGCGCCGCTGCTGTTCCGCGACGAGCAGCCGCCCGAGCTCGCCGACCCGGTTGCCCCCGCCCGCCGCTCGGCGGCCGCGGAGCGCAAGGCGCGCACCGGCCGGCTGGCGGATGGCACGCCCGCCCACAGCTTCCGGACCCTGCTCGCCGAGCTCGCGACCCTCACCCGCGACCGGGTCGCCCCGGCCGGCGTGCCCGAGGCAGCGTTCGAGATCACCGCCGTCCCGACCGCCCTCCAGGCCCGGGCCCTCGCCCTGCTCGAGCTCACACCCGCCAGCGTGTAGTCAGAACCCGACACCGTCGCCGTGCTCAGGTGAGCACGCCCGCGCGCCGGAACTTCGGCCTAGAGGATCTGAGTCGTCGGCCAGACCACGACCTCGAACAGGTCGACGTTCGGCGGCTGCTCGAGCGCGAACCGGATCACGGTGGCGACATCGCCGGCTTCGAGCGGGACGACACCGGGGACGAGCTCTTCGGCCTCGGGATAGACGTGGATGAGCGGTGTCTCGACCAGTCCGGGTTCGACGACCGTCACCCGGATGCCGCGTGGCGCAACCTCCTTGCGGAGGCTCTCGGCGAACGCGACCGTCGCGTGCTTGGTCGCGATGTAGGCAGGCTCGCCGACATAGGTCTCCCGGCCCGATGCGGACGAGACGATGACCACATGACCCGATCCCCGCGCGGCGAAGCCGGGCATCACGGCCCGAACGGCGTACAGGACACCGAGCACGTTGGTCCGCACCACGTCGTCCCACAGGGCCGGATCCGCCGACTCCACAGGGCCGAAGTCGGCGATGGCCGCATTGGCGACCAGGATGTCCAGCCGGCCAAAGGTGGCGATCGCGTGATCGACGCCCGCCTGGATCGACGGGAAGTCGCGAACATCCGCGACACACGCCGACGCGCGCCCGCCCGCCACGATGATCGCCTCGACCTGCCGCTCGAGCACTTCGCGCCTGCGACCGACGACGACCACCGCCACCCCCGCGCCGGCAAGATCGCGGGCCACGGCCGCGCCGATGCCACTGCCGCCTCCGGTGATCAGAGCGACCGCTCCCTCGAGCGAGCTGCGGCGCATCGCTGCCTCCATCGACTCTGCCGGCCATACGCATCCACGAAGAGGCCGCCAGGCAACCCGCTCGCGCCCCAATCGTGGATGTTCACCTGTGATGAACACCCATCTTGCCATGCCGGCGTCACCGTCGAGTAGCACGCCCGCCGGAGCAGGTCTGATCAGGCGACGCCCGGCAGCAGCTTCCTGAAGCGGGCGCGCACCTCCGCCGCCGATGCTGCCGCCAGCATCTCGTGCGCCGTCGCGCGCAGCAGTGGCATGTCCGAGGCACGGATCGCGCGGCGGACGGGCGCCAGGCTCGATGCGGCCATGCTCAGGACGCCGATGCCGAGACCGACCAGGGCCAGCGCGGCGGCGGGATCGCCCGCCATCTCGCCGCACACGGACAGCTCGGCCCCGGCGAGGGCAGCAGCGTCGACGGCCTGGGCGATCAGACGCAGGACTGCCGGGTGGAGCGGGTCGCGGTAGCGCTCGAGCGCCGCGTTGCCGCGATCCGCAGCCAGCGTGTACTGGGTCAGATCGTTGGTGCCGAGGCTGGCGAACCGCAGGCGCCCGAGGTATGAGCCGGCGACGAGCACCGCGGACGGGATCTCGAGCATGACGCCGAGCTCCACCTCCCCGAACGCGAGGCTGTCGGCCACCAGCGAGCCGCGCGCCCGCTCGGCGAGATCGAGCAGCACGTCCACGTCGGTGACGTCCGCGACCATGGGCGCCATCACCTTGACCCGCCCGAGCGTGCGATCGGCCGACGGCGCGGCAGCCCGCATCGCAGCGCGCAGCTGCGTCACGAACAGGTCCGGCCGCTCCGGAGCGAGGCGCAGCGCCCGGACGCCGAGGAACGGGTTCGCCTCGGGTGCGATGGGCAGATACGGGATGGGCTTGTCCCCGCCCACGTCGAGCAGCCGGATCGTGACCGGACCGGGCGCGAATGCCTCCACGACCGTGCGGTTCACGCGGGTCTGCTCGTCCTCCGACGGCGGAGTCTGCCGCTCCACGAACAGGAACTCTGTGCGGAACAGCCCGACCCCGCGGGCACCGAGAGCGACCGCTCGGTCAGCCTCGGCCGGCGTGCCGATGTTCGCCAGCAGGCTGACGCCGACGCCATCGCGCGTCACGCACGGCAAATCGGCCTCGCTCAGGGCTGCACGGGCGGCGTCCTCTGCTGCCAACCGGCGAGCCTCGAGGCGAGTGTCGGCGTCCGGATCGGGATCGAACACGACCTCGCCGCTGTCGCCGTCGATGACGAGCTCCGAGAGCCGGGCCGAGCCTGACGGGGCCCGGGTGGCCCTCGACGGGTCGCCCTCGAGCTCACGTGTGGCCTCGATCAGGCCCCGGATCCCGACCACGGCCGGGATCCCGAATGCGCGCGCGAGGATCGCCGCGTGCGAGGTCGGCGAGCCAGCCTCGAGCGCCAGGCCCAGCAGGCGGTCCCGCGGGAGGCTGGCGGCCAGCGAGGGTGGGATGTCCTCGGCGACCGCGATCGCCGGCCGATCGAGAGTGACCGTGCGCTCGACCCCGGCCACGCGTGCCGCGATCCGCTCGGCGACGTCCAGCACGTCCGCCGCGCGGGCCGCGAGCAGCTCGTCACCCAACGCCTCCAGCTGGCCGGCAATCGATCGGGCCGCGATCCGGATCGCCCCGACGGCGTCGTGTCCGGAGCGGATCTCGACCGAGGCGGCGTCGAGCAGCATCGGGTCGACCGCCATCATCGCCTGGGCCGCGAAGATCTCGCCTTCCTCCTGGCGACCGGCGGCCGCGAGCGAGGCGGCGAGCGCCTCGAGCTCGGTGCCGGCGCCGTCGCGGGCGGCCACCAGGCGCTCCAGCTCAGCCGCCGCCTCGGATGGATCGATGCTGCCGCCGGCCGGAGCGCCGGCCGCGGCCACGCGAACCCACGGCCCGCGGGCGACCCCGCCCGAAGCCGGCGCGCCATGCAGCGTGCGCATCACCGCAGGCCTCCGCGCTCAGGCGCCGCTAGCGCGGACCGCCGCGGAACTGGATCCGGCGTTCCTGGCCCGTCAGCAGCCGGTGGATGTTGTCCGCGTGGAACAGCCAGATCAGGGCAACGGCGACGATCGCGTAGCTGATGAACGCCGGTGCCACGGCACCCAGGATCACGGCTCCGATGAGCCCCAGCGCGGCCGCGGCCGAGGTCGACAGCGACGCCAGCGAGCTGATCCTGGTCACCAGCAGGACGCCGAGGAAGATCGGCAGCACGGCGATCGCGACGACCGGCTGGATGATCAGCAGGCCACCCCAGCCCGGGGCGACCCCACGCCCACCCTTGAACCCGATGTAGGGCGACCGGCTGTGACCCACGATCGCCGCCAGCGCGGCGAGGGCCTGGACGATCGGCGGGGCACCCAGCCCGATCGCGAGCAGGACGCTGACCGAGCCTTTTGCGGCGTCCAGCAGGCCGGCGACCAGGGCCGCCCGAACCCCGATGGCACGCATCGTGTTGGCACCGCCCGTGCGACCGCTGCCCAGGGTCCTCGGGTCCGGACCACCGGCGATGCGCGCGACGATGATCCCCCACGGGATGCCGCCGATGAGGTAGGCGGCAACGACCGTCGCAACCGCCAGGACGACTGTGCCGGGATCCATTGCGGCCGAGTATAGCCAGCGATGTCCGCCCGGCCACCGCCCGTTGCCGGTTGCGCAGGCCGCCGGTCAGCCCGGGTCGACTGCCTCGATCAGGCGGTCCGGCCGATGCCGGAACCAGGCCCTTCGCGTCGGATCCGTGCTGGCCTCCTCGACCAGCCGCGCCAGCGCCGCATTGACCGGTGTGTCGAGCCCCGCGGCCGCGCCGGCGCGCGCCACCGCTCCGTTGAGCCATCCGATCTCGGTCGGTCCGCCGGCCGCCAGCGCGATCCGCAGCGACGGGTCCTTGCCGCCGCGAGCGTCGCGGACCACCCGCCGCAGGGCGACGCTGGCCAGCGGGGCCGGCAGCCGCACCCCGCGGGCCAGCCAGGTGACGCGCGCACCCGGCAGATCCACGACGTGGAGGTCGAGGGCATCCATCACGCGCAGCACCTCGTGCAACTGGTCGCGCTCGATCCCGAACAGACGACGGTCTGCATAGACGAGCGGGGGGTCCAGGTCGAGCAGTGCGCTGGTGGCGTTGGCGACCAGGTTGGCCAGGAGCTTCGACCACTTCATCGACCGCGCGTCGCTGATCCATCTCGCGGGGAGCCCGGACCGATCGAACGCTCCCACCAGGTGAGGCCCGGACCCCGCCACATCGCCCCGAACGGGGGCCAGCGCGATCCCGCCCCGGCGCAACCAGGCCAGGGTGCCATCGGCGGTGCGCTCCACGGCCGCGGTCAGCGATGCTGCCAGCAGTCGCCGGTCCGGTCGCGCCGCTGCGGCGGCTTCCTCTGCACCGATCCCGTTCTCGGCCGTGAGCACGATCGCCCTCGGCACGGCCTCGAGGTCACCGAGCACATCGATCAGGTCGTGCTGGCGGACGGCCACCACCACCAGCTCCGGGGGATCGTCCACGACCTGTGCGATCGTGGCGACGGTCTGGACAGCAGCGACAGCCCGCGTCCCGTCAGGTCGCCGCACGCCGATGGCGACCGACCGCGCCTCAGTCGTCCCGCGGCGCACGATGGTGACCTGGTCGCCGGCCGTCGCCAGGGCCCAGCCCAGCAGCGAACCAACGGCGCCGGCGCCGACAACCAGGATGCGCACCGATCAGCGATCGCGGCTGACGACGGTCATGCCGAGCCGATGACGACGGCCGTGAGCCACAGGCCGTAGGCGATGGTGAGGATGCCGACCACGGTCAGCACCCGGGTGATGACGCGCTCGGTCCGGGGGCTGAGACCGAAGTCGAACAGGACCGCCCGCAACCCGAGCAGCCCGTGCCAGGTCACGACGATCAGGAAGGCAACCTCGAGGACCAGGATGATCGGGGTTCGCAGGTAGGCCACGACATCATGGAAGTCCCGCAGGCCGCCGGGCACGATGAAGTGGTTCGCGATCATGTGCAGGGTTACCAGCACCAGCACCGACGCCCCCGTGACGACCTGGATCAGCCAGCCGACGGTGCCGACGCGGCGGTCCGCGGGCTCATGCTCGACCGGGTCCCGCTCGATATCGCCGGCGGTCGGATGCACGTGGACGGGGACGTCGGAACGGGCCCGCGCGGGATCGCTCATCGCCCTCCTCCGGTCTCACCGAAGATCCGCACGGCGCCGATCAGGAACACGATCAGCCCCATGACGAAGAACGCGACGAACAGGGCACGCTGACGGTCGACGACGATCCCCAGCCCCACGAGGCTGACCCGGATCCCGTTGAGCCCGTGGGCCAGCAACCCGAACAGCAGCACCACGTCGAGCAACAGGAAGGCCGGGTTGCCGGCGATGCTCACGAAGCTGTCCCAGGAGCTCGGCCCGCCGGCCAGCATCGACAGGATCACCAGGTGCAGGTAGAGGTAGAGCAGCACCCCCAGGCCGGTGGCGCGGTTGAGCGCGAACGCCCAGCCGCCGAGCCGCCGGCCCCGCACATCCACCCAGCTCACCGGTCCGCGCCGCCGCACGGGCC
Source organism: uncultured Chloroflexia bacterium (assembly GCA_963829295.1). Classification (GTDB taxonomy): domain Bacteria; phylum Chloroflexota; class Limnocylindria; order Limnocylindrales; family CSP1-4; genus CAIXZV01. The sequence goes on from CAWHHU010000007.1 coordinate 46,064, forward strand.
GATCCGGCTGCCGCGTGGCGGGCGTCGCGGTCGTGGCTCGCTCCTCGATCATCGATCGCTCCTCGTCCCGCTCAGCAACCCACCCAGCCGCCGTCTCGTGGCGGTCCGCCGCAGGCGCATGATCGCACCCGCGGGATCGACGTTGGACGGACAGGCTTCGGAGCACTCGAACGCGGTGTGGCAGCGCCAGATCCCATGCTCGACGTCCGCCAGGGCCATGGCCCGCTCTGGGTCCGCCGTTCGCGGCTCGCTCAGCACCCGCCACGCCGCCGCCAGGGCCGCCGGTCCAAGGTAGCGTGAGTCGGTCGCGCTGATCGGGCAGGCCGACACGCAGATCCCGCACTCGATGCAGTCCTCGAAGCGCTCGAGCCGTTCCACGCCCTCGGCCGGACGCGATTCCGGCCCCAGCTCGCTCTCGCGCACGAGCGGACGGCCCATCGGCGCGTAGCGCTCGAAGAACGCCACCATGTCCACCACCAGGTCACTGATGACGGCACCGGCATTGGCGATCGGCTCGACCGTGACCGTGCCACCGCTCAGCTCGTCCAGCCTGGTCACGCAGGCGAGGACCTCGCGCCCGTTGACGCGCATCGCGCAGGTACCGCACGACGCATGGAGGCACGAGTGCCGGAGGGTGAGCGTGGGATCCTGGTGGCGACGGATCGAGATCAGACCGTCGAGCACGGTCGTGCGCGCCTCGACCGGCACCCGGAAGGTGTCGAAGTGCGGGCGCTCGCCATCCTTGGAACGCGACACGCGGAAGGTGGCCGTGGGTCCCGTCGCGCCATCGGCGGCCAACGGGGTTCCCCGCGGCTCGGCCCGTGCGATGGCGGGAGGTTGCGGGTCGTTGGATGCGTGCACGGTCATCGTCCTGGCTCAGCTCAGGTAGTACGCAGTGTGTGGCAGCAGCACGACGTCGCGCGTCCGGCACGGTCGCTCGATGCCCAGCTTCGCGCACACGACATCGGCCGTCTTCTCGGCCATCGCCCGCGCGGTCGTCGCCTTGCCACCCGAGATCGTCACGAAGCCCTCGACCCCATCGCTCCGCGCATGGTCGAAGCACTCGAACGTTCTGCTCAGCTCTCGACCCGACGTGCCACCGCGGCTGCCGATCAACGGTCGCGCTGCAGACCATGCGGCGCGCTGCTCTGCCCGTCGCACGGCCGGTGCCAGCTTGGCGCCCTCGCGGTACATCGCCTCGACGTGATCCTCGGGCACCCCCAGGTCGTCGGGGTGATCGACCAGCCAGGAGCTGGTGCCGACGATCGTGAGGCCGCGCTGGGGAACCAGGATGTCACCGTCCGCGGCCGGGTGACAACGGTTGATGACCATGTTGCACAACCGCCCGCGGAGCGCGAGCAGCACGCCCGGCGACGGCTGGATCGGCACATCCACGCCGGCCATGGTCGCGATCGACTCGCTCCAGGGCCCGGTGGCATTCACGACCATGTCCGCGCCGATCCTCAATTCGCGACCGTTCGTCTGGTCGCGAACCACGACGCCGGTCACGCAATGGCTCGCGCTCTCGACATCGACGACCTCGGTGAACGGCCGGATGAGCGCGCCGTTGTGTTTCGCCGTCGCGAACCAGCGAAGGGGCAGCCGCATCGCATCGAAGGTCCCGTCGGGAACCTGCAGGGCCCATAGCAGCTCGGGGTTGAGGCCGGGCTCGAGGCGCAACGCCTCCGCGGCCGACAGCTGCCGGCTCGGGATGCCGGACTCCTCGCACGCCTCGACCAGGCGCCTGCCATATTCGCGGTCCTCATCAGTGAGGGCCACGAACAGGCCGTCGTTCTCCTCGAACGTGCCCGGGGCCGTGCGCCGCAGGATCATGTTCTCCTGGATGCACTCGGCGCCCGCGGTGGCGTCGTTGACGGCGTAGCGAGCCCCGCTGTGGAGCAGCCCGTGATGACGGCCGGTCGTTCCCGACGTCACCTCGCCACGCTCGACGAGCGTCACCCGCAGGCCGCGAAGCACGAGATCGTGGGCGAGCGCCGCGCCCGTGCCACCACCACCGACGATGAGGATGTGGGCGGGCGGTGATGCGCTCGATGCCTGGTTCATGCCTGCGGAACCCACGTGTCCGGTGCGGGCCTCAGTGCCCGCAGCCTGTCGGCCGGTGGCGGACGGCCGGCGGCGTGGCCGCCGGCCGTCCGCGGTTGTCCGACCTTCTAGTGCTCGATCCAGTCGAAGGTGCGGGTGACGGCCTTCTTCCAGAAGTGGTACTCCTTCTCGGCCGTCGCCGAATCGAGCTTCGGAGCCCACTCCTTGTCCTTGGCCCAGTTGGCCCGCAGGTCCTCGACCGCCGCCCAGAAGCCGACCGCGAGGCCGGCCGCGTACGCGGCGCCCAGGGCCGTCGTCTCAGCGACCTTGGGCCGGATGACCGGCACGCCGAGGACGTCTGACTGGAACTGCATCAGCAGGTCGTTGTAGACCATGCCGCCGTCGACCTTGAGGGCTGTCAGCGTGACGCCGGAGTCGGCGTTCATCGCGTCGTAGACCTCGCGGGTCTGCCAGGCGGTCGCCTCGAGCACGGCCCGGGCGATGTGGCCCTTGTTCACGTAGCGGGTGAGGCCGGCGATGACACCCCGGGCCTCGCTCTTCCAGTACGGCGCGAACAGGCCCGAGAAGGCAGGCACGAAGTACACGCCGCCGTTGTCCTCGACCGTGGCCGCCAGGGCCTCGATGTCGGACGACGCCGCGATCATGCCCAGGTTGTCACGCAGCCACTGGACGAGCGCGCCCGTGATCGCGATCGAGCCCTCGAGCATGTAGTTGGCCGGCTGGCTTCCGATCTTGTAGCCGACGCCGGTGATCAGGCCACTCGTCGACGGCACCAGCTTGGTGCCGGTGTTGAGGAGCATGAAGCAGCCGGTGCCGTAGGTGTTCTTCGCCTCGCCGGTGCTGAAGCAGGTCTGGCCGAAGAGAGCCGCCTGCTGATCGCCGAGATCGCCCGCGACCGGGACGCCGGCGAGGTCGCCGGTGGCTTTGCCGTACACCTCGGACGAAGCCTTGATCGTCGGCAGCATCGAGCGGGGCACACCCATGATGCCCAGGATCTCGTCATCCCAGTCGAGGGTCTCGAGGTTCATCAGCATCGTGCGGCTGGCGTTGGTCACGTCGGTGACGTGGACGCCGCCGTTGACGCCGCCGGTGAGGTTCCAGATGCACCAGGTGTCGATGTTGCCGAACATCAGGTTCCCGGCCTCGGCGGCTGCCTTGGCCCCCGCGACGTTGTCCAGGATCCAGCGGATCTTTGGACCCGAGAAGTAGGTCGCGAGCGGCAGGCCGACCTTCGCCCGGAAGCGATCCTGCCCGCCGTCCTTGGCGAACTCGTTGATGACCGTGTCGGTCCGCGTGTCCTGCCACACGACGGCGTTGCACACGGCCTTGCCGGTGCGGCGATCCCAGACCACCGCGGTCTCACGCTGGTTGGTGATGCCAACCGCGGCGAGGTCGGACGCCTTGATGCCCGCCTTGCCGAGCGCTCCCCGGATGACCTCGACGCAACGCGTCCAGATCTCGGCCGGATCGTGCTCTACCCAACCGGGCTTCGGGAAGATCTGCTCATGCTCCTTCTGGTCGATAGCGACGACCTGGCCCGAATGATCGAAGATCATGAACCGGGTGCTGGTCGTGCCCTGGTCGAGCGCGCCAACGTACTGCGCCATAGTCCTGCTCCTCTTGCTGCTCGTCATCCAGCCGTCAGCTACTCGACTCGAGAGCGTCGCGCAGCGACTCGAACAGGATGGCGGTGCTCGTGGCACCGGGATCCTGGTGGTTCGCCGAGCGCTCGCCGAGATAGCTGGCACGGCCCTTGCGGGCGATCAATGGGGTGACGCGGTCGCGTCCCGCCGCGGCGGCGCTCGCCGCCTCCGTCAGTGCCGCACGGAGATCCGAGCCGGCGGCGGCCTCGAACGCCTCCACGGCCGGGGTCATCGCGTCAACCATCGTCTTGTCGTCGAGGACGGCCTTGCCTCGCTGGACGACACCCTCGAGAGCGGCCCGCAGAGCGGCGGCCAGCTGCTCCGTGGACACCTCATGGGCATCGGCAAACGCCGTCCCCATGCGCAGGAAGAGCGTCCCGTAGAGCGGGCCGCTCGCCCCGCCGACCGTCGAGATGAGCTTCATCCCGGACTGCTTGAACAGCGTGCCGGCATCGCCGTCCCGAAGTCCCGGAAGGAGCTCCCGAACGGCGGTCATCCCGCGGTCCATGTTGATCCCATGGTCGGCATCGCCGATCGCCGAGTCGAGCGCCGTCAGCTCCTCGCGGGCGGCGTGGATCCGGTCCGCGAACACTTCGAGAACCGAAGCGAGATCGGCGGTCGTGATGCCCACGCTCAGACTCCCCAGCGCAGTGCGGGCGTGTGAACCGGCGCGTCCCAGTAGCGGACAAGCTCGTCGTCGAGCTTGAGCAGCGTGATCGAGCAGCCGGCCATCTCGAGCGAGGTGATGTAGTTGCCGATGAGGTTGCGCTCGATCGTGATGCCGCGCCCGGCCAGGATCTCGGCCAGCTTGCGGTAGACCACGTAGAGCTCGATGAGCGGGGTTCCGCCCAGGCCGTTGACGAACGCGAGCACGCGGTCGCCTCGCTGGAATGGCATGTCGTCGAGGATCGGCGTGGCGAGCGCGTCGGTGATCTCGTCGGCCGTGGCCAGCTTGCGCCGCTCACGCCCCGGTTCTCCGTGGATGCCGATGCCGATCTCCATCTCGTCGTCGCCGATATCGAACGTCGGCTTGCCGGCCGCAGGCACCGTGCACGAGGTCAGGGCCATGCCCATCGAGCGGACGTTGTCCTGCACCTTCTGGCACAGCGCCTTGGCGGTCGCCAGGTCGGCACCCGCCTCGGCGGCAGCACCGACGATCTTCTCGGCCAGCACCGTGCCGCCGACGCCGCGCCGGCCGGCCGTGTAGAGCGAATCCTTGACGGCAACGTCGTCGGCGATGACGACGGCCTCGACATCGATCCCTTCAGCCGCGGCCAGCTCGGCCGCGATCTCGAAATTCATGATGTCGCCGGTGTAGTTCTTGACGATGTGCAGGACGCCGGCACCCCCGTTGACCGCCTTGGTGGCGGCCAGCATCTGGTCGGGCACGGGCGAGGTGAAGACGGCACCCGGGCAGGCAGCATCGAGCATGCCGAGACCCACGAACCCGCCGTGCATCGGCTCGTGACCCGAGCCGCCGCCGGAGATCACGCCGACCTTGCCCTGGCGCGGGGCGTCCTTGCGAACGATGACGTTGGGCGCCTCGATCCTGATCAGGTCGGCGTGTGCCGCCGCCATTCCGGCGAGCTCCTCGTCAACGAGGGTCTCGGGTGTGTTGATGAGCTTCTTCATCGCTGCTCCCCTGTTCGTTGGCATGGACCGCGCGCGAAACCAATCGCGCTCCGGGCGGTTGGCCGCCGCGACGGGTTCCGTGCGCGGCGGCGAACCGTAGGGGAGGGGCTACGAGACAACCTTGAGCATGAACTGGGCGCCAAGGTAGTTCCAGACCGCCCAGCCGAGGGCGCCGCCGATGAGCGGGCCGACCACCGGGATCCAGGAATACCCCCAGTCACTGTCGCCCTTGCCCGGGATGGGCAGGATGGCGTGCATGATCCGCGGCCCGAGGTCACGGGCCGGGTTGATCGCGTACCCGGTCGTGCCACCGAGGCTGAGGCCGATCGCCAGGACCAGCAGGCCCCAGGCGAGTGCCCCACCGATCGCGGGAGACGCGCCCCCGGCCAGGCTGAAGCCGACGAACACCAGCGCGAAGGTGCCGACGATCTCAGAGACCAGGTTCCACGTCGTGTTCCGGATGTTCGGAACCGTGGAGAAGACGGCCAGCTTGAGAACCGGGTCCTCCGTCTCCTTCCAGTGCGGGTAGTAGTGATAGAACACGACGACGGCGGCGATCATCGCGCCGATGAACTGGGCGATCCAGTAGCCGATCAGGCTGTCGACGCCGAATGAGCCGTTGGCGCCGCTCGGGTTGGCCAAGCCGTCGAGGAACACGGCCAGCGATACGGCCGGGTTGATGTGCGCGCCGCTCGTCAGGCCGGCGACCGAGATCCCGGCGAACACCGCCAGACCCCATCCCCAGGTGATCACGATCCAGCCGTTTGAGTTGCCGACGCCGGTGATCTGGTTCGTCTTCGACTTGGCCAGCAGGACACCGGCCACCACACCGTCACCGAGGAGGATCAGCGTGAATGTGCCGAGTAACTCAGCGACAAATCTTTCTGCTGTCATGCTCCCTCTCCCTCATTCCGAGGTGGCTATCCAGAGCAACCGCCATGACACGGAGACATGGGGCCCGGCGCGGGCGGCTGATCGAGCGCTGCGGCCCTCATCCCTCGAGCGATGCCGACGCGATGCCGGTGGCGACCCGTCACCACCACATCCGTGTCTCCCACCCCGAGCACCTCCGGGAGGACGGTCCCCATCGCACGCTACATACGTCCCTCCTCAAGGCAGAAGCGTTGATGGCCGACTCGCAGCCAGCCTTACCACGGTGACAAAGAAAAAAGTCCGCGCCTCGACATCTCTGCCGAGACGGGACTTGTCCGTTCATGGTCCCGAGGTAGGGTGACTCGGGTTCTACTCCCTCGACAGCACCATGTCAAGGGCCTGTGGCTAGGTTACGGGTCGGTGCCGAGGCCCGCGAGCACGGGAGCCAGGGAGCCGGCCACGTCGAGCCCGAGGACCAGCCCGTCGGCCAGCGCGAGACAGGCCAGCGCATCCGCCGGCTCCATGATCAGGCCGTAGGCGAGCAGCGGCCGAGGCAGCCGGGCCACCTCCGATGGGAGCATGTGGGGCAGCACCAGGCCGGGCGAGATGACTGCCCCGATCCCCGCCGTTCGGGGGCGACTGTCCAGCGTTCGGGCAACGCCGGTGGAATCGTAGGCGAGCGCGTGCAGCAGTGCCAGCCCGCCAACCGCAGCTACCCGCTCGGCCGTCTGCGGCCGCCGGGTCAGCAGAATCCTGATCCCCAGCCGCTCCATCACGAAGGCCACCGCCTCGTCGTCCGTGCGCAGACCACGGACCGTGTCCAGATCGACGGCCTTGGGCGCGCTGGTCGCCATCGCCGCGGTGAGCAATGCCGGCAGGTCGATGTCGCGGAACAGGACCCCGACGTCGCGGATGCGCGGCAGCCGCAGCGGCTCGTGGGCGCTGCTTGCCACCAGGACCCGTGGCAGCCTGATGTTGCCGGTGCCGTTGTGCAGCGCGCTACTGTCCATCGAACTCCCACAGCGACTGCGAGCTCGTGGTCACGCCCACGGCGCCTGCGGCGAGGATCGCCCGAACGTCGGCGGGAGTACGCACGAAGCCACCCGCCAGGACGGGCACCGCGAAGCGCGGGATCATGTGTGCGATCGACGGCAGGATGACGCCCGGCAGCACCTCAACGATGTCGGGACCCGAGCGTGACAGCGCCGCCACAGCCGCGTCCAGATGGCTGCGCCGGGACACGAGCAGTCGCTCGATGGCGATGATCCCCTCCTGGCGGATGAGCGGGATCAGCCGGCCGCGTGACGTGATGATCGCGTCGACCTCGGCCCGCGCCAGCCAGGACACCCCGACCGGATCGTCGCGCAGCCCGGCCACCAGGTCGAGGTGGACGGCGACCAGCTTGCCCGCCTCGTGGATCCGGCGCACGACCGGTCCCAGCTCGAGGCCGTTGCCGCGAAGGACGAACAGGATCGGCGCTCGGCTGGTGATGGCCACCTCGAGATGGCGATCGGCCACGATCGCCGCGCAGCACGGCGCTTCGGCCAGGCACGCGATGAACTCGGTCGCGGACGGAGGGCGGTACCTGCGCGCCGGGCGGGGGCGGATCGCCGGTGTGGACGTGTCAGCCATCGCCGGCAGCGTGGAGGTGGTCGACCGTCGCCGTCAGCCGGCGGACGGGATCGACTCGCCGAGGCCGTCGGCGACCGCCTGGCTGATCGCGGCGATCGCTTCGGTGCCATCGTCGCCCTCGGCGATGATCTCGATCTCGTGACCCTCGGACACGCCGAGCGGGAGCACCGCCAGGATGCTCTTGGCGTCGGCCGGGCCTCGCCCGCGGGTGAGGTTCTCGACCGTGATCCTCGCTCGGAACCTGCCCGCGGTTTTCACGAACTGGGCGGCCGGTCGGGCATGGATCCCCGACGGGTTGCGAACGATCATTCGCGCTGAGCTCATCGACTGACACCCTTGTCGAGGTCCTTCGCCGCGTCGGCGGCGCTGACCACCTCCTCGAGGGACTGGCCGATGCTCGCCTGGACCGCCGCTACCACGGCTCCCTCGACCAGCGGGCCGGACGAGATCATGACAGACGCGGCCGCGCCCGGTCCCAGGATCTCGACCGCACTCTCGGTCGCCAGGATCGCGCTGCCCAGATCACCGATGACCACCACCCCGGCCCCTCCCTGGGCGCGCCGGATGGCCGCCACGATGCCGTCGGCGTCGGTGCCGATCGAACCATCGGGCTGGCCACCGACGCCTTCCAGACATACCTCATCACCGGCCATCTGCCGGGCCAGCTCCACCACACCCTCGGCGATGCGGCGCGAGTGGGACACGACGACGATCCCGACCAGCGGCTCCTGTGTCATTGGGCGAATGGCTCCCGTGGATGGCTGCCATCAGCTCGTCGCGCGGCGCGGATCCGGCCTGCGAACGCTTCGGACAACCGAGGCAGGCGAAGCTGACGACACCAAGGCTAGCCTCCGAGCCGTGTCGGTATCAACGATCATCGCAGGCGACGGCAACCGGGCCCGCGTCGGCGAGTGCCCGTCGTCCCTCGCGACGAGCCCGGCGCGGCTGTCGACCGAGGCCCCGCCCGTCCGGCGGCGACTGGACCGGCCCGACAGCATATTCCTGCAACCCCGGGCCGCCGTTCGTTTCCGCGGCTGCGACGGTGAGCATGAAAGGGTCGTGGCCTCCAGGAGGTACTCGATGCTGACGATCACCCACGACGCTGCAACCGTGCTGGCCACCACCCGCGCCGAGATGGGGGCGCCCGATGACTACGGCGTGCGGCTGTCGGTCCCGAGCTCGGTGTCCGGTGACCGGACCGAGCTCATGCTCGCTTTCGTGCCCGGACCCGATCCCGGCGACGACATCACGGAGCAACAGGGCATTCGGGCGTACGTGGCGCCGGACGCGTCTGCGCGTCTGTCGGATGCAACGCTCGACGCCACGCCGGTGGATGGCGAGCCGTCCCGCCTGGTGCTACGTCGATCGCAGGCGGGTGGCGAGGCGTCCGCGCCGGCCGGCTGAGCCGACAGGCGGTCAGCGGCTCCCCCATGCGAGGCTCCGCTATGCGGATGCCGAGCCGTCTGGCGCGCCGAGCCCGGAGCTGATCATCGAGAGGGACGGGTCCGGGCCCTTGAACCCGACCAGGTATTCGAGGCGGATCGGCGCGAAGCATTCGTAGAACACGACGTCCTCGTCGCCCAGCTGGCGGAACGCATGGACGACGTTGGACCCGATGACCATCAGCGCCCCGGGTCCGACCTCGGCCTCCTCGTCGGCGACCTTGGCCCACAGCCGCCCGGACACGACGAGCATGATCTGCTCGGCCTCGTGGCTGTGCTCCGGGATGACGGCCCCGCCCCGGTACACGATCCGGGTCATCATCACCTTCTCGCCCGACACCGCCTGGCGCAGCACGCCCGGCACGTACTCGACGGTCGGGAACTCGTCCCAGGTCGTGATCTGGCGCACGTCAGCCCTCCGGTCGCGGTGACGGAGCCGCGCGCTCCGCGCCGGCTCCCGACTTTGTATCCAGCGCCCGCAGCACGGCCTCGGGCGTGATCGGCAGCTCGTCGATCCGGACGCCGATCGCATCATGGACGGCGTTCGCAATCGCCGGGATCGGCGCGTTGGCGGTCATCTCGCCCACGCCCTTGACCCCGTACGGCCCGTTCGATGAGGGCATCTCGAGCACCACGCTCTCGATCACCGGCACGTCGGCAGGACCGGGCATCAGGTAGGTGCTGAAATCGCGCGCGGCGTGCTCGGGGCTCGGATAGTACGGCTGCGTCGTCTCGTACAGCGCGTGTGACATCCCCATCAGGGCGCCGCCGGTGATCTGACCCTCGACGAGCGCGGGGTTGACCTGGCGGCCCACCTCGTACGCGCTCCGGATGGACAGGACCGTGACCTGGCCGGTCTCGGTATCAACCTCGACGTCAGCCACCGTGCAGGCGTGGGCCTCGGTCGAGTCGGGGTCCATGGCCCCTGTCTCGGGATCGACCTCGCTCTTGGGCTTCATCCACATCCCGCGACCGGCGATCCCGCGACCGTGCTTGAAGTGTGCCGCCAGCGCCAGATCGGACACGCTGATCGAGCGCTGGGGGCTGCCCTTGACGCGGATGAACCCCTCGCCGTCCGTCTCCAGGTCGGCGGCCGCCGCCTCGAGCTCGTCGGCGGCGATCGCGAGCATCGCGTCGAGGGCCTCGGTGGCGGCGGCGATCACCGCATTGCCCACCCGGTGCGTTGCGCGGCTCGCGAACGTGCCCATGTCGTGGGGCCCCGTGTCGGTGTCAGCCGTATCCACGATGATCGTCTCGACGGGCACGCCCAGGGTCTCGGCCGCGATCTGGCGAATCACGGTCTTGAGCCCCTGCCCGAGATCGACCGCCGACAGGGTCACCACGAACGAGCCCATGGTGGTCGCGTGGATCAGCGCCTGCGACGGGTCGCCGCCGAGGTTCATGCCGGTGGGGTAGTTGACCGCGGCGATGCCGCGGCCTCGAAGCTTCGCCATCGTCAGTCCCCACCCTCCGTTCGGGGTGCCGAGGTCATCGTCGCGAGCTCCTCCGGCAGGTCGTGCCCGATCAGCCGGGCCGCGGCCTGCATCGTCTCGATCAGGGTCGCATCCTCGGCGTGCTTGCGGTGCGGTCGCAGGTCGCCGTTGCGATAGGCGTTGCGGAACCGGATCGTCCACGGATCCAGGGCCGTTGCCTCGGCGATCCGGTCCATCTGCACCTCCACCGCGTACGAGCCCATCGTCACGCCGAACCCGCGCATGGCGCTCGTCGGCTGGCGGTTGGTGAACACGCAGTAGACGTCGATCGACACGTTGGGGATCAGGTACGGGCCCGCGACGTTGGCTGCGTGCTTGGTCATCGCGTACGGCGTCTGGCGCGCATAGGCGCCCGAGTCCGCGTAGCTCGTGACCTTGCGGGCGACGACCCGGCCGTCCTTCATGACCCCGTCCTTGATGTAGATCCTCCACGCGCTGCGAGTCGACGAGACCCGCATCTCCTCGGTGCGGCTGTAGCGGTAGCGGACGGGGCGATTGGTGAGCAGCGCTCCCAGGGCTGCGAGGGGCTCGACGATGACGTCGACCTTGCCGCCGAACCCACCCCCGACGGTGCCGCCCACGAAGTGGAGCCGGTTGGCCGGGAGCTGGAGGATGATGGAGGTGTTGTCCAGACTGAAGTAGAGAGCCTGGGTGTTGGTATAGACCGTGATCCGGCCGTCCGGCTCGGGCTTCGCGACGCAGGCTGTGGTCTCGCTGGCTGCGTGCTCGATCGGCTTGGAGTCGTAGCGCGCCTCGACGATGAGGTCGGCCTCGGCGAACCCCTGCTCGACATCGCCCAGGCGGACCCGCCGGCAGTCGTGACCCTCGTACTTGAAGGTGTTGTCGCCCCAGTGGGTGACCACCGGCGCGCCGGGCTTGAGCGCCTCCTCGACGTCGAACACGGCAGGCAGCTCCTCGAGATCGAGGCTGACCTTCGATGCCGCCTCTGCAGCTGCGGACTCCGTCTCGGCCAGGATCGCGATGATCGGCTCGCCCAGGTAGCGGACACGGTCCACGGCAAGCACGAGCTCCTCCTCGGGCTCGACGCCGATGAGGGTGAGGATCGTATAGACGTTGTGCGGGACGTCCCGATGGGTCAGCGCACGGACGAACCCTGGCACCGCCTCGGCCTGGCTGAGATCCACACCCTTGATCCGCGCGTGATGGACGGGGCTCCGGACACACTTGAGCTGGAGCATCCCCGGGAACGCCAGGTCCGCTGCGTACTGTGTACGCCCGGTGACGTGCCCGACGCCGTCGCTGCGGGCGATCGACTGACCGACGCTGCGCAGGGCGGTCATCGGACAGCCTCCTGCGTCGCAGGCCCGCCCCCGCCGACGGCGATGGTCTCGGGAATGCCCGCCCCCGCTGTGCGGCCTGCCGTCTCGATGGCTCGGACGATCGGCTGGTAACCCGTGCAGCGGCAGATGTTGCCCCCGAGGGCCTCGATCACCTCGTCGCGCGACGGGTGTGGGTGGTGGGCCAGCAGACCGACCCCGAGCATGATCATGCCCGGCGTGCAGTAGCCGCACTGGGTGGCGAACTGGTCGAGAAACGCCTGCTGGAGCGGGTGGAGGCCCTGAGGCGGGGTGATGGTCTCGACCACGTCGACACGATGGCCGACAACCTCCTCGATCGGCAGCAGGCACGAGAGCACCGGCTCACCGTCGAGCAGCACGGTGCAGCTCCCGCAGCCGCCCTGGCGGCAGCCGTCCTTGGTGGCCGTCTGGCCCAGGTGCTCACGCAGCGCGATCTGGAGCGTGGTCATTGGCTGCGCCATGACCTCGACGCGCCGGTCGCCCAGCGCGAAGCTCACGATGTTCGACGTCATGCCGTCCCTCCAGCCACCCGGTTCGCGATCCCGGTCAGCGCCTGCTCCACCATCAGCCGCGTCATGCGTCGCCGGTACCAGTCGGTCGCGACGCCGTCGGTGGCCGGATCCGAGGCGTCGGCGGCCGCCGTGGCCGCGTGTGCGATCGAAGCTGGATCGAGCGGGGTCTCGGTGAGTGCATCCTCGGCTTCGCGGGCCCGGAACGGATGCGGCCCGACCGCACCGAGCGCGATCCGCGCTTCCGTCACCCGGCCCCCGTCCACGATCGCCCTGACCGCGACCGTCGCGACCGCGGGCGTGCTCGCGTGGCGGCGGCCGAGCCTGCGGAACGCCGTCTCCCCGGCGGGGGATGGGACGCGTATCTCGACCACCAGCTCGTCCGCCCGGAGGGCAGTGGACATGAACCCGGTGTGGAACGCGTCGAGGGGCATCTCCCGCCGGCCGCGGGGGCCTGCCAGGAGGAGCGTGGCGTCGAGGGCGAGCAGCGCCACGGTGACGTCGCCGGCCGGAGGCGGCGCGAACAGGTTGCCGCCAACCGTGCCCATGTTGCGGATCGCCCAGCTCCCCGTGCTGCGGGCCGCCTCCGAGACCAGGGCAAGGTCGTCAAGGTCGACGAGCCGCTGGAGCGGACAGGCGGCCCCGATCCGGATCCCGCCGGGCTCGCGCCGAAGACCGTCGATGCCCGCTGCGCGCAGGCTCATCACGCGCTCCGGCGCGGAGATCCCCTCGTTGACCAGCGGCATCGCGATGGTGCCGCCGGCCATCACGAGCAGGTCCGGTCCGTGCCGTCCCAGCAGCTCGATCGCCTCGTTCACGGACGCTGGTCGGAAGTATTCGGTCACACCCACTCGGCCGCCTCCACGCTGGACTTCACGGTCTTCGACATCACGTTGGTCGCCGTGCCTCGCCGGCCATCGCCGGGCGCGCCAGGTCCTCATCCAGCCGGGCGAGACCCTGCTCGAGGATCGCACCCGCGAGACGCTCGACGAGGCTCGAGTCGAGCCACGCGAGCGGCCCGTCGATCCGGGCGTCGACCGTGTAGTCGAGCAGCGATCCGCCGTCGACGTCGGTCAGCTCCAGGGTGGCCTGTCCGCTCACCGCTCCCGGGCGGCCCCGGACGCGGCCGTCCAGCCGGCACGAAGCCGGCGAAATCGCCTCGACGACCCGGACCGAGAGCTCGTACGTCCCGGCGATCGCGGCCAGCCGGAGCGCGAGCCGGGCCCGGTACTCGCCCGGGGACACCCGCTCAACGGCCTCGCAGCCGGGAATGCAGGCAAGGAGCACGGTTGGGTCGTGGATGGCTTCGAACACGGCTTGGCGCGGTGCTGCGAGAGCCCGTCGACCGGCGATCCTCATCGGGTCGCCCCTCCGGTCAGGGAGGGCGTGTCCTCGGCTGGCACATCGCCGGCTGAATGCAGGGCGGCCTCGACATGGTCGAGATGCCCGCGCATGGCCCGCTCGGCCGCGTCAGGGTCGTGGGCCCGCAGCGCATCGAGGATGCGGCGATGGTCGTCAGCGGTGGCCTCGCGGACGGTACGCCGGCCACCGGTCCGCTGGCGGCTGACCTTGCCCAGCGTGTCGATGATCGTCATGAACTGCGCCAGCATGAAGTTGTCGGCTGTCGCACACAGGGCGTCATGGAACGCGATGTCCGCCTCGCTGAACCGGAGCGGGTCGTCAACTGCCGCCTGGAGCTGCCCCAGCAGGTCCCCCAGGCGCGCCAGATCCGCCTCCGAAACCCGCTGGGCGGCGAGCCGCACGTTCCCCGACTCGACCACGCGTCGGGCCTCGAACACCTTGGCGAGCGCTGTCTCATCGCTCGAGAACGCGAAGTCGAGGTGCGAGATGAGCTGCCGGGGCTCCAGCGAGGTCACCCAGGTTCCGGTGCCCTGGCGGATGTCGACGACCTTCATCAGCGACAGCGCGCGCAGCGCCTCGCGAAGGACGGGACGGCTCACGCCCAGCCGCCGCGCCAGCTCGCGCTCGGGAGGCAGCCGGTCGCCTGCCCTGAGCTCCTGGGTACGGATCAGCGCGAGCACCCGGCCAGCGATCTCCTCGGGCAGCGTGCTGCGCGGTGGCAGCGCCCCGAACCCGTCCGTGGGCACGGTGGTGGGCCGCCAGGGACCGTCATCGACCACGCCCCGCTCTGCCTCCTTGGCGCTTCCAATGGCCGGCAATCACCGCCGGCACCTGTGGTACGCTGGTCAGACCACCTTACCACAGGTTCGAACACCACCTGACGAGCCCGCGACTGGAGATCAGCGATGATCGAACGCCACATCACGTTCACCGTCCCGGCCGCCAACACCACGGCTTTCGAGCGATTCTTCGGCGAGTCGTACCGGCCGGCGATGGCGAAGGCCCCGGGGTACGTCCGGGTCGAGCTGTTGCGCGAGGTCGACGATCCCGGTCGATACCAGATGGCTCTCCGCTTCACCGACCCCGATGCGGCGACGGCGTGGCGCACCTCGGCGGTCCACACGGCGCTCCAGCCGGGGCTCAACGCGCTCCACGAGGGCACCGAGATCGTCGGCTACGACGTGCTCGCCTGATCTCACCGACGCTCGAGCCGAGGAGCAACCTCGTGACCAGCACCCGGGGCGACGCCCGCGAGTCCTACCTCGTCACTGGCGGGACCGGCTGCATCGGCGCCTGGGTCGTCCGGACCCTGGTGCGCGAATCGATCCCGGTGACCGTCCTGACCGCCCATCGACGCCTCGACCGGCTCCGCCTGGTCCTCACCGAGGACGAGCTGGCGCGGGTGACGTTGATGGACGGCGACATCGCCGACGCCGGCCGGCTGGAGGCCGTCGCTCGTCAGTCCGGCGCCAATCGCCTGATCCATCTGGCCGGGATGCAGCTCCCCCTGTGCGCTGCAGATCCCCTCGAAGGGTCGCGGGTGAACGTCTCGGGCACGGTCGCCGCGTTCGAGGCCGCGCGCCGACTCGGCATCGGGACGGTGGTCTACGCCAGCAGCGCCGCGGTCTACGGTCCCGCCTCACGGTATCCGCACCGGATCGTGGGTGACGACGATCGGCTGTTCCCGACCTCGCACTACGGTGTGTACAAGGTCGCCAACGAGCAGAGCGCGCGTGTGTGGTGGGCCAACGAGGGCGTCGCAAGCGTCGGGCTCCGACCCCATTCGGTGTACGGCCCGGGACGTGACCGGGGCGTCACCTCGAAGCCGACCGTCGCCATGATCGCCGCCGGCGCCGGTCGACCGTACCGGATCGGCTTCAGCGGCAGCTACCAGTTCCAGTACGCGGCCGATGTCGCAAATGCGTTCATTCTCGCGTCTCGCCTGACGGCCACCGGTGCCGCCGTCTACAACATCGGGGGCAGCCTGTTCGGCATCGACCAGATCATCAGGGCGATCGAGGCCGTGGTACCCGGGGCGTCCGGGCGGATCACCGCGGACGTCGCCACGATGCCATTCCCGGCCGGGTTCGACGGTGCAACGCTCCAGGGGGTCATCGGGGACATCGCCGAGACCGACCTCCAGGCGGGCGTTCGTCAGACGATCGAGTGCTACCGGGCGGCGATCGAACGCGGTCTCCTTGCTACCGCGGAGATCGACCGCATCCTCGGATAGGCCCTTGCAGCAGCACAGGGAGGTCTCGCGCTCGATGGACCAGCTGCCGATCAGGCCGGCCACCGGCGTTCGGTGGGACCTCATCGCCCTCGGCGAGGTGATGCTGCGGCTCGATCCCGGCGAGGGCCGCATCGCCACCACGCGCTCGTTCCGCGCCTGGGAGGGTGGTGGCGAATACAACGTGGCCCGCGGCCTGGGGCGCTGCTTCGGGCTCCGTACGAGCGTGGTCACCGCGCTTGCCGACAACGCCGTGGGCCGCCTGATCGAGGACCTCATGCGCCAGGGTGGCGTGGACCTCTCCCACCTGCGGTGGGTTCCCTACGACGGCGTCGGACGACGGGTGCGAAACGGGCTCAACTTCACCGAGCGGGGGTTCGGGGTTCGCGCGGCGCTCGGCGTGTCCGACCGGGGGCATACGGCGGTCTCGCAGCTGCGGCCCGGCGACATCGATTGGGACGACATCTTGGGGCACGAAGGCAGCCGCTGGTTCCACACGGGCGGCATCTTCGCGGCCTTGTCCGAGACGACCGTCGAGGTTGCGGCCGAGGCGATGACCGCGGCCAGGCGACATGGCGCGATCGTGAGCTACGACCTCAACTACCGCCCGTCGCTGTGGCAGGTGACCGGCGGCCCGGCACGCGCCCGTGAGGTCAACCGGCGGCTGGCCCCGCTGGTGGACGTGATGTTCGGCAACGAGGAGGACTTCACGCTCGGGCTCGGGTTCGGGGTGGGGTCCGATCCCGCGCACGACGCCCTCGACCCGACCGCGTATGGGCAGATGATGGCCGAGGTGACGCGGGCGTTTCCGAACCTGGCCGTGGTGGTCACGACCCTCCGCCGCGCGGTCACCGCGACACGCAACGATTGGGGCGCCGCCTGCTACGCGGGCGGAGGGCTCGTCCGTGGCCGGCCGATGGACGGTCTCGAGATCCTCGACCGGGTGGGCGGCGGCGACTCGTTCGCGTCCGGCTTCATCTTCGGGCTGCTGGGTGGTCTGCCCCTCGAGCGGGCGCTCGACTACGGCATCGCCCACGGGGCGCTCGCGATGACGACCCCGGGCGACAGCACGATGGCCACGCTGACCGACGTCGAGGCCGTCATGCGCCGCGCGGGGGCCCGCGTCGAACGCTGACGCGCCGACCCCCTTGCCATTCACGCCACGGCCGGCACGTGATCTCTCCGGCTGGCCGGGACGGCCGCTCAGCCGGGTGGCTCACCCGTGCCGGCCTCCCTGCGCGAGATCAGCTCGGCCACCCACTCGCCCAGCCGCTCGAGATGCTCGGCGTAGTGATCGCGACCGGACTTGCGGATCCACCACGTCGCCTCGTCGCTCCGCCCGGCCAGGGCGCACCAGTCCTGGATCATCAATGTCCGCGCCGCGTTGGCCTGCACCCACGCGACCTCCCAGGGCTGTCCCGACATGGCCTCCAGGAACACCGCATTCAGCGCGTCCACGTCGATCTCATGGCCCTGGTAGGTCCGGGCATGGATCCGTTCCAGCTGGGTCTCGGCCTCCGCGAGCCAGCAGCCGAGGTGGGCGACGACGTCGCGGACCGTCCAGTCGGGCTCGCGCTGATAGCCAGGCTCGAGACATTCCGCCGGCGTGAGCGACCGGATGAGCTCCATCAGCCGGTACCAGCCCAGACGCTCCGCATCCATCTCGGCCGCGTAGGCATGATCGACACGCGGCTCGGGAGCCGTCATCTCAGGCTCCTCACCGTCATCTCAGGCTCCTCATTGCGACCTCGCGAACACGCCCTCGAGGGGGAGACCCGCGTCCTCCCAATCCAGCAACCCGCCCGCGTAGCGGCGGACATTCCGGTAGCCGCGTCGGACGAGGTCGCGGTACAGGGCAACGCTGGACAGGCAGTCCACCTGCGAGCAGTAGACCACGACCTCGTCGTCGGGCCTGATAGCCGCGTACAGCGCCTCGGGCGTGTCGAAGTGCAGCGATCCCGGGATGTGCTTGGCCTCGAACGCCCACCGGTTGAGGGCCATGATCAACTTCACGTCCGCACCACGGCTCAGCTTCGCCTCGAGCTCGTCCCGTCCGATCGTCCGGATCGGCTCGTCACCGAGCGCGGCGTGCGGGTGCGGCTGGTCCAACGCCGGGCCCCGTTCCATCACGCAGCGCGCCGGAGCTCGATGCTGACGGACCAGACCGGCGGCGCCTTGACCTGCGCGCCCAGGGCGGGGGGCGACGCCACCAGCCGCCGGTCCGCCGGCTTATCGCGCGGGCGGGGGTCCTGCGACACGGCCCGGGTCGACATCTGATGTCTCCTTCTCGCGCTCGCGGTCGTCAGTGGAGCTCCCGTCGCCAGGCGCGAGGCACGCGCCCCTCGGGTCCGGGGACAGGTTGATCCAGCGGATGGTGGTCCGGCGGTGCCAGCTCAGGGCCGTCGACGAAGTCGTCGGCGGCGTAGTCCCAGAACCAGTCTTCATCGGGCTCGAAGGTACGGATGACCGGGTGGCGGGCGGCTGCGGCGTGGTGCCGCGCGTGCTGCGACGGCGAGCTGTCACAGCAGCCGACATGGCCGCAGGCGGCGCACCGGCGAAGGTGGAACCACCAGCCGCCGGTCTCGAGACACTCCACGCAGCCGGCACCGCTGGGCGGAACGTCCGGATCGATCACCCTGTCGTCTGACATCGACCATCCCTTCGCGCGTTATGACGGATCCGGCCCCAGCCGGAGAAGGAGGGCGGGATCGCTCAAGCGGCCTCGCTCAAGCGGCCTCGCTCAGCTCGTCGCGGCCACCGCGGACTCGACCAGTTTCACCAGTTGTGTCGAGTCGTGCATGAATCCGCCGGGCGACCGACCCTGCCGGGCTCCACGGTCGTCGCGCCGATCCGCCTGGGAGCGCGCTGGTTCGCCCGGCCTTGCATGCGGTGGATCTGCGTCAGGTTTCAGGCCGGCGGACGCCCCGCAGGCGTTCTCGGCCGCCTGGTGGTCCCGGATGGGCGGGGCGAGCGATCAGCCGACGGCACGCCGGCGACGGTCGTGGACGGCGTCGTGGATCTCGGCCGTCGTCCGCGGGCGACCGCGGGCGGCGCCGAGCCGGCCCCCGCCCTCCGCCACGCCGTCCGGTGCAGCGGCAAGCGGGCTGCCCTCGGCGGCGATTCGCCCGCCGCTCGACAGGACCGGGATCCCTGCGTCGTGGAGGTCGTCCATGGGATCGTAATGGTCGAGCTCCCAGGGGAGCCCGCTGGCGAACACGGCAGCGAAGACCTCGACCAGCTCCGGATCGAACTGAACCCCGCCCTGCCGTCGCAGCTCGACCAAGGCCTCCTCGTGGGTGATGGCTTCCCGGTAGGGCCGGCCCGCCACCATCGCCTCGTACGCATCGACGATGGACACGATCCGGGCACCGATCGGGATCTCGGTGCCGGCCAGGCCGTGCGGGTAGCCACGCCCGTCGTACCACTCGTGATGATGGAGCACGATGGTCGCGGCGTCGCGCATCGCGCCTGCCTGCTCGAGCACCACCTGGCCGATCTTGGGATGCTCGGTGACCACACGCCACTCGGACATCGCCAGCTCGCCGGGACGGTCCAGGATCTCGTCCGGAATGGCCAGCTTGCCCAGGTCGTGGAGCAGGCTCGCGGTCCGGATTCGCTCGAGCTCGCCCTCGGGCAGATCGATGGCCCGCGCGAGGGCCACCGACGCCTCGGCGATCAGGGTCGATGGCTTGCCCGCCCAGCCCGGGCGGCCGACCAGCGTGTTGATGAGCGCGTCCTGGGCTGCGGCCATCGCTGCCCGTCCCACGTCGAGCGCCTTCGAGCGGGCTTCGGGGCTGATCGGGGCGCGGCGAACGGTGCCGTCGTCGCCCGTCTCGCGGAACACGTAGACCTGGTCGCGGCCGAGGGCCTTGGCGGAGTAGAGCGCCGCATCCGCGTCGCGCACCAGATGATCGAGCTGGATGGTGTCCACCTGCCCGCCGGCGACGCCCGCCGACAGGGTGACCGACGCCATCTCGCCCTCGGGCAGCCGTACCGCGCTTCCGCTGACGGTCCGGCGAAGCTTCTCGGCCAAGGCTGCCGCGGCGTCAACGTCCGTCTCGGGCAGCACGATGAGGAACTCCTCGCCGCCATAGCGCCCGGCCATGTCCACGCCCCGAACGCTGGATCCGAGCAGCTGCCCGACGTGGCGCAGGATCGTGTCCCCGGCAACGTGCCCGTGGGCGTCGTTGAGCCGCTTGAAGTGATCGAGGTCGACGATGATCACCGACAGGGGGTGGTGGTACCGGGCGGCGCGCGCGAGCTCCCCGGACAAGCGTGCCATGACCGCCTGGCGGTTCGCGATCCCGGTGAGCGGATCGACCGTCGCCAGGCGCCACGTGTCGGCGACCCGATCGGCGAGCTCACGGAAGGAGGCGCGCAGCCGCGGGTCGGCGATCCGCTCGGCCTCGAGCGCGATCAGGGCACCGTCATCGCCTGCACGTGCCAGCCGCTCCGCCATCCCAACGACGCGATTGTTCTGCCGGCGGACGACGAACAGGGCGAAGCCGGCCGTTCCGGCCAGCGCACCGATCAATGAGGCCACGAGCAGGATGGCTGCCGCGGCGGTCCGGATGTCCAAAGCACCTCACGCTGGCTATCGTGCGGTGCGCCCCCGGGGTGGTCGCACGTGTCCTCAGCCTATTGGCCGCCGGCAGTTGCGCCATGACACGATGGTCCCGGGCGTTCCGCTGGCGATGCCGGGGCGTGGCGCGGACGCGACACCCGGTCCGGGCCGCCATGGCCCGAAAGTCCCGGTCGCGCCCGCCCGGCATCGGCCGCGAGGATCTGGCGCAGCTCGGCCGCCCGGGCAGGAGCCCGCCGGCGCGCCGGCCGCGATCAGCCGACGGGTCGACCGGCGAGCCACACCCCGCGGATCCGGTCGCCCAGTGAGTCGAGCCGGCAGGCATCGCCATCGACCGCCACCAGGTCGGCCAGCTTGCCGGGCTCGATCGTGCCCAGGTCGCTGTCCACCCCCAGGAGCCGCGCTGCGCTGCGGGTGGTGGCCTCGAGCACGGCCGCCGGCGACATGCCGACGCCGGCCATGAGCGGCAGCTCGCGGAGGTTGCGACCGTGCGGAGTCACCCCCGAGTCGGTGCCCATGGCGATCCGGACACCAGCCCCCACGGCGCGCCGGACGGCATCACGGTGCGTCTGGATCACCGCCATCGCCTTGTCCAGGACGCCCGGCGGAAACACGACGCCGGCCTCCGCCGCATCGATCACCCCCTGGGGGGCGACCAGCGTCGGCACGAGCCACGTGCCGTTCGCGAGCATCAGCTCGATCCCCTCGTCGTCAAGGAAGATTCCGTGCTCGATCGACCGGATCCCGGCGCGCACCGCGTTCTTGATGCCATCCGCAGCCTGCGCGTGGGCCATCACGAACATGCCGGCCGCGGTCGCCTCCTCGACCAGCACCTCGAGCTCCGCGGGCCGGAAGTGGGCGTGCGCAGGATCGTCGCGCGCCGAGAGCACGCCGCCCGAGGTCGCCACCTTGACCACGTTGGCGCCCATCCGATGCAGCTCACGCACCTTGCGGCGCATCTCATCGGGACCGTCCACGATGCCCGGCGGCACGCCCGGGTGGTCGACGAACAGCGGCACGCGCACGCCCGAGACCAACCAGTCGTCGCCGTGGCCGCCGGTCTGGCTGAGCATCGTGAGGCTGATCTGCATCCGCGGGCCTTCGATCAACCCGTCGGCCAGCGCCTGCTGGACGCCGAGGTCCGCGCCGCCGGCATCGCGGATCGAGGTGATCCCGATCCCGAGCGTGGTCCGCAGGTTCCGGGCGGCCTCGTAGAACGGGTACGAGAACGGCGTATTCGCGGCCCGCCAGGCATCGACGTGACTGAACACCACGTGGACATGGCAGTCGAACAGCCCGGGCAGCAGCGTGCGACCCGCCATGTCGACGGCCTCGTCGCCGTCCAGCCCGATCCCGACGTCAGCGATCCGACCGCCATCCACGCTCACATCGGCCGGCCTCGGATCCGCGCCCGTGCCATCGAACACGAGCCCGCCACGAAACACCGTGCGTGTCATGCCACCTCCTGCCGGTCTGGGATGCGTCCCTGGTCCCCGACGAGCTGGCCGCGCGCCAGCTCGAGCCGGCTGACGTCGGACAGCCGCCACGCCCAGCGTCTTCGGTCACCGACCGCCTGCGACCAGGCCGCACCGGTCAGCTCGGCACCCGGCGCGGCCGGCGCGAGGTACTCGATCCGCAGCCGGCGCGGGACCGCGTCGATCAAACCCGCACCGGCGCCTTCCACCCCGAGCAACGCCTCCTCGAGGTAGTCGAGGTAGGCGGCGTTGTTGACGTGGCCCATGGGGTCGAGGTCCTGAGGCCGGACCACGCCATGATGAGCCTGAGCCCCGGCGGGCGTTGACGGCAGCGGCACGCGGCCGGGCTCGAACGATCCGGGAGGAGCATCGAAGCGGCCGGGAAACTCGGCCGGCACCCGCGTGGGGCGGCCGCGCCCGTCGGTCATCACCCAGTCCGTGTGTCCCCACATCGAAAGTGCGCCATCGGCCAGCCTGGCCTCCGTCCGGCGCCGAGCCCAGACCTTCCGGAAGCCGATCACGCGCGTGGTGACGTCGAGCACCGTTCCGAGAGGCATCGGTCGCAGCACGGCCAGCTCGGCGCAGCGGACGACCCAGGCGAGATCGCGGCCGCGGTACCACGCTCGATCGAACCCGAGCCGCTCGGAGTGGACCCACGCGACGTCCTGCGCGTATCGCAGGAGGGCGGAGGTGCGGACGATTCCGTCGGGTCCGCATTCGTCAAACCGGATCCGGTACGGAACGGTGATCTCGGCGACGGCCTTGCCGCTCATGTCGTGCGTCTCACGGGGTGCGCCGGCCCGCCAGCCGGTCGAGGGTCTCGAGGGCGATGAGCCGCAGGCCTTCCAGCGGTACCGAGCCACGCTCACGGACCAGACGTACCTCGCACGAGCGCCGCGCGTCGAACACGACCAAACCGATCAGCAGCCGCTCGCCCTCGTCGACGGCGCCGCGCCGGGCGTCGTCGAGCTGATGGATCACGTCGGCCTTGATCCCTCGAGCCCCCCACTTGCAGTCCCACGCCTCGGCGCGCCCCTCGGCCTCCGCGGTGACGTCATAGGGGTGGATCTCGGCAGGGCGGCCGTCAAACAGGATTCGTCGCTCTCGCCTGACGGGTCCCATCCGACTGGCGAGCAGCCGTTCGGTGAGCGCCTCCACGATCGCACCGCGATACTGGCTCCTCGCCTGCTCACCCCGCCCGGCGACTTCCAGCGACAGCCCCAGGACCGCCTCCGACCGGTCCCGTGCCGGGTCACCGGGGAGCGGCGATCCGGGCCCGAACAGCGACGGAAACATCGTCCGCCAGACCGCGGGCTGCTCGCTCACCCCGTTCATCACGGCACGCGCCAGCAGTCGCTGCGTCGGGCTCGCGTCCGCCAGCAGCCCGGCCGCGCGAACCACGAGCGGATCCGCCTGGATGTGCGCGTAGACGACCGACCGCCCGTCCGGGCGGGCATCGGCAAACCGCATCAGGTGGCCTCGCCCAGCGCCACCAGCGCAACCTGGGGCAGCGTGGACAGCCAGTCGATGGCCTGGTGCGGATCTTCGATCAGCGCGGCCTCCGCCACCAGCGCCTCGATCGCGTCACGGACCTCGGCTGATGCCTCCTCGGTGCCACGCGCCCCCGCGATGGCACGCAGGCGCGCCTCCCACACGATGCCCAGATCGGCCACGTACTGGATCTCGCTGTCGACAGGCTCCGCCGTGGCTGCGAGCATCGCAAACCCCTGGAGGGCACGCTCCGTCAGGGTGGCGATCGTGGGCACGCTGTCAGCCTACGTCGAACCGGCGACGGGTGCCCGATGAGGCGTGGGCCGAGTCGGCGATGCAGGGATGGATCCGATGCAGGACGGAACGCCCGAGGCCCGCCGGGTTTCCGGCGACGATGAGGGTGGGGCCCGGCGACGAGGAGACGGGCTGGACGGGACGGGCGCGGACGAGACGTGGTGCCGCGCTTGCTCAGGCGGGCTCGGTGCTCCCGGTCAGGGCGGCGACGGCATCGCGCGAGTTGCGCGCAAGGCG
Source organism: uncultured Chloroflexia bacterium (assembly GCA_963829295.1). Lineage (GTDB taxonomy): Bacteria > Chloroflexota > Limnocylindria > Limnocylindrales > CSP1-4 > CAIXZV01. The sequence continues at coordinate 70,342 of CAWHHU010000007.1, forward strand.
CGTCCGGCCGTCGGTGGCGAGCCCCTCGAGGGAGCGTCGTCCCCGCTCGTCCCAGCGGGTCGAGTAGACGCGCAGGGCCTTGCGCCGAAGCTCCCACGCGGCCACCCGCTCGCCGCATCGCTCGAGGCGCGCGACGATGTCCAGCACCTCGCGATACAGGCTGGGGAGGAGCTCGGCCGGGCTCTGGTCGTCCATCGAGACCACCCTGCCCCCGGGTGCGCTTGCTGGGAATGGGCGAGATGTCCCGACCCGCAGGATCCAGGAGTCCGGGGGTTGCACTGACGCACCGGTCGAGGCTACCGGGCGACTCCCACCGGCCGGCCCCCGCCACCAGGCATCAATCTCCGCGATGTGCCCCGCTCTCGATGCGGAACCCGGAGCCGAGGCCCCGCGCCGGCTCCCAGCGATCGATCACTCGGTCGACGAGCGCCGCCGGAGGCCCATCCGCGAGGCGCTCCAGCAAGGCCTCGAGGTCGCGGCGCGTCCCCTCTGCGACGACCCGCACGCTCCCGTCGTGCTCGTTCGAGACGAACCCGTCAAGCTCGAGCAGGCGTGCCTCGCGAAACGCGAACACGCGATAGCCCACCCCCTGCACGCGACCACGAACTGACGCGATCAACCGTGTCCGCGCCATCGATCCGGGACCTCCGCTCATGCGCGGCCCGTCAGGCAGCCGGCCGTGCTCGCGGCCAGCGGAGGAGCGTGACGTCGAGCAGAAGCTCTGGGCTCACGTTCGCATCGAGCAGCTCACGTGCGCGTTCGAGCCGCGCCAGGGCAGCCTCCACGTCACGCGATCCGGTCCGCCGTGCCATGGCGACCAGCTCTTCGAGCAGGGTCACGTCGCGGATCGATGCCACCGCCCCGCGCGTCACGAGCGCGAGGTCACGGGCCAGCTCGCGCCAGGCGTCGAGCACGATGCCCACTGCACGCCGACGATCGGCGGCGGATGCCTTCCGCCCGTTGCCTGGCGAGGCCTCGATCGCGTCCTCAGGTGGCCGATCCTGCCCATTCTGCGGTGCGGCTGGCCCCTGTTCGCCGGCGCCACCGGCAGCCGGACGACCGCGCCGCCTCCGAGGCGTCGCGCCGACCTCGATCGTCGCCGGCGCCAGCAACGCGGTGAGCGCGGCCGCGCGTGCCATCAGATCCCGGGCCGCGACCAGGCGGGCAGCCGGACCGCGTTCGAGGAGATCGAGCAGCGTGCGCGCGATCTCGGCCCGGATCGCCGCCGCCTCTGGTGCAGCGGCGTACATCACCGCAAGTCCGGACCGGCCACCGGCCAGCCGGGCAAGCCGGGCCGCAGCCGGGGGGTCGGCGAGCCCGCGCGACGCCAGCAGGTGCTCGATGTCCCGGGTGCTCACGGTGCCCAGGCGGATCCTGGCGCAACGAGAGCGGACCGTCGGCAGCAGGCGCTCCTCGTCGTCCGCGATGAGCACGAGCGTGGTGCCGGCAGGTGGTTCCTCGAGCGTCTTGAGGAGCGCCGACTGCGCATCCTCGTTCATACGGTGGGCCTCATGGATCACTGCGACCCGATGGCCGCCCTCGACGGGCAGCAGGGCCAGCTCGGTGACCAGGTCGCGAACACCTCGTGCGCGTCCCGCGCCGCCGATCCCCACCTGTCCACCGGGTCCTTCGGGATCGAGCCGGTGCAGGTCCGGGTGGTTGCCGTGCTCCACCATCCGGCAGGCGCGACACTCGCGGCATGGGCGGTCGTCAGGGCTGGCGGCCGTACACAGCAGGCCCGAGGCAAGGTCGTCGGCGAGCGACTGCTTGCCCACTGACGGAGGCCCCACCAGGAGCACCGCGTGCGGCACTCGCGTGGCGAGCATGCCGCGGACAGCGGCGACAGCCGCCGGCTGCCCCACCGTGTGAAGAGCGTCCACGCGCAACTCCGCGAGGGCTCGAGGGTCAGCCCTCGGGCGCCTCGGTCACGGCCTTGGTCCGGCGGGTGGTGCGGCGCTTGGGCGCCTCCCCGGCGGCGTCCGCAACCTCGGCCGGGGCCTCGGGCTCGGGCGCCCCGGTCACGGCCCTGGTCCGGGCCGTGGTCCGACGGGTGGTGCGGCGCTTGGGCGCCTCCCCCGCGGCGTCGGCAACCTCGGCCGGAGCCTCGGGCTCGGGCGCCCCGGTCACGGCCTTGGTCCGGCGGGTGGTGCGGCGCTTGGGCGCCTCCCCGGCGGCGTCCGCAACCTCGGCCGGGGCCTCGGGCTCGGGCGCCCCGGTCACGGCCCTGGTCCGGGCCGTGGTCCGACGGGTGGTGCGGCGCTTGGGCGCCTCCCCGGCGGCGTCCGCAACCTCGGCCGGAGCCTCGGGCTCGGGCGCCCCGGTCACGGCCTTGGTCGATCTCGGCGCGGGGGAGGGCTGGCCCTGGGCCAGCTGCGCCCGCAGGAGCTCCTCGAGCTCCGGCGGAACCTCGCTCCACGGCTCGCCGCCGGGGCCCGGGCGCGGCGCTCGAACCGGGCGTTCCTGACGCTCCGGACGCTGACCTCGCGAGGTCTGTCCACCAGGCCGTGGCGTACCGCCCCGCCGGCTGGGCTCGGCGTAACGGCTGACGCCGGCCCCGCGGCCACCGCCGTAGCGCTCGCGGTCGATGGCCGCGGCGTAGGCGCTTCGCGCCCCGCCTCCGCGGCCGGCGCGGCCACCGCGGACGCCGCGCTGCTGTCCCTGACGACGCTCGGCGATCAGGTACTCGGGGATCTCCGGTTCCTCGAGGTCCTCTTCATCCTCCGGCAGGGGAGGCAGCTCCGCATTCGGGCGGCGGGCGGACGGCGTGCCCAGCTGGCGGTCCCACACGGAACCGAACGGGGTGGATCGGGGCGCTCGCGGCGTCTCGAACGCTTCCGGATCGTCGAACGGTGTCGGCAGCTCGCCTGAGCGGCCCCGACCCGACCGAGCGGGCTCCGGGGATGGCGCCGCGGCTGCAACCTCTCCCTCATCGCTCGCCTCGCCGTCACGCGCGTCGCTCGCTTCGCCAGCAGGCGCTTCCTGCGCGACCTCGTCGCGGTGTCCCCGGCCACGACCACGGCCGCCGCGGCGGCGTCGGCGACGTCGGCCCTCGGCGTCCGGCGCCTCGCCATCGTCGGCCGCCAGGGACGTTGTCTCGCCAGCCGGGACACGCTCGTCGCTCTCGGCGACCGCGTCGACTGCTTCGAGCTCACCGTCCTCGGCCGGTCCGGCGGCCGCTGCAGCATGCGACAGCTTCTCGCCGGGCAGCGCGATCAGGCCCGAAGCCGCGGCGCGTGGTGCGGCGAGGCTCCGGGTCGAGGTCCTGCGGGCGGGGCCGGATGCCGCCACGGCCGGCGTCTCGTCGCGGTCCGGCCGACTGCGCCCGCGACCGCGACCGCGACCACGACCCGTTCCCTCCGACTGCTTCTCGGGGACCTCGGTCATCGACAGGTCCTCCTCGTCGTCGGCGACCCGGCGGCCCGAACGTGTGGACCCCTTGTCGACCTTGGCGATATGGGTGATGTCGGTGAACAGGTCGGCCACCTCGATCAGATCCGAGGAGGTGTTGCCGCGGAAGCTGATGACCTCGCACCGCACGCCCATCTCCTGGACGGCCCGGATCGCGGAGGCAAAGTCGCCATCACCCGACACGACCACCGCGATATCCAGGTTGCGGGCGGTCTTCATGAGGTCCACCACGAGCTCGATGTCGAGGTTGGCCTTGACCTTGCCGTCGCCGTACTTGCGGATGTCCTTGCTGACCACCTTGTAGTTGTGGCGAGCGAGAAACTGGTGGAAGTTGCGCTGGTTCTCGTTGTCCGGGTCGAGCCCGGTGTAGGCGTACGCACGGACGAAGTCTCGCCCGGCGGTGGCCGACTTCAGCAGCGTGACGTAGTCGATGTCCACGCCGGCCGCCTTGGCCGCGTAGAAGATGTTCGCCACGTCCACGAAGACGGCGACGTTCTTGCCCACGTTGACTCCTATGTGTGTGGTTGGGGGTCCGGTCCCGCCGGGCCGCCCGGTGCGCTAGATGCGGCGAGCGGCCGAGCCGGCCGCCGCGACCGGTCGCCGGAGCGTGGGTCCGGCGGGTTCGAACCCCGCCCGCTCGAGGCGGGCAAGGCCCTCTGGATCCGATGGCTCCGCCACCTCGACGACCGAGCAACCCTTGTTGCCCGCCGAGCGGAGCAGCTCCTCGAGCAGCGCGTCCGTCACGCGGTCTGCATCGTGATCCCTGGCAACGATGATCAGATCGATGGTGCCCACGTAGCCCCCGGCGACCACCGAGGGACGGAGCACGAGCAGCGCCACGCCGGCCAGCTCGCGCCTTGCCTCGGCGATGAGCACGCTGGCGTGCGGAAGGTTGACCAGCTGGCGCAGAAGATCGGCGGCGCCGAGCGAGCCGGTCGCCGGATCGCCGATCGACCCGTGGCCGAGCGTGGCCATGCGACCAATGTCCGTGATGCGGGCCGGTCTGACCAGATACTCCACGCCGAAGCACGACCCCTTCGAGCGAGCGACGGAGCACGGGGCCCCGGTCCGATCAGCGATCGGCAGGGCGGTCCGCGCCTGGTCGCGGTTGAGGATGTCGGGAGGCGAGCGACTCGAGGCTCGAACAGCCGTCCCGACGCGAATGGCAGCTGGCATCGATGCACAACCTTGCATCCCAGTCGCCAGTGCCTATGATACGGCATCGCTCCGCGGCCCTCGCCGTGGAGCGAATGGGTCCCTCGCCCGTGCTCCCGTCACCGCCGAGCCGAGCCCCCTTCGGCCATCCAGGGACGCCGGCACGGCGTGGAGCTTCGGAGGCTCCGTGCATTTCGCGAGGGGAAACGGAGGAGGCGTTCATGAAGCTTGCGCGTGGTACTGCGGCTATTGCCGCGCTCACCCTCATCGCGGCGGCCTGCAGCAACTCGCCTGCCGCAACGAGCGGATCGGGCGGTGGTGGTGGCGGCGGTGGCGGGCTGGCCGTCAAGGTCGGCATCGAGCTCCCGATGAGCGGTGGCGAGGCCCCCAACGGGGTTCCGACCGCGAACGGCGTTGCGCTGGCTCTCGAGCAGAACCCGGTTCCCGGGTTCACGATCTCGATCAACCAGCAGGACGATGCCCTCAACGGCAAGCACGACCCCAACCAGGGCGCCAAGAACATCCAGACGCTGGCCAGCGACCCGGCCGTGCTGTTCGTCGTTGGGCCCTATAACTCGAACGTCGCGCAGGCCGAGATCCCGGTGAGCAACGGCGCGGGCCTGATGCAGTGCAGCCCCGCGAACACCGCGGTCGGCCTGACCAAGGGCGACGCCGCCAAGGCGCTGCGCCAGACCAATCCCGACAAGCTCGCCTACGTGCGTGTCGCGACCACTGACGACAACCAGGGCGCCGGCACCGCCGACATCGCCTACAACACCGTCGGCGCGAAGACGGCTTACGTCCTCGACGACACCCAGACCTACGGCGTCGGCCTCGACGACGGCTTCACGTCTGCCTACGAGACGTTCGGTGGCACGGTCGCCAAGCGCGACGGCGTTCCGGACTCCACGACGGACTTCACGAGCTACGTCACGACCGCCCAGGGCCTCAACCCGGGCGTGATCATGTACGGCGGCGTCACCACCTCGGGCATCGGCCTGTTCCGCAAGCAGATGGCGTCGCAGGGCCTGTCGAACATCCCGCTCGTCGGCGGCGACGGCATCGTCGACGGCTCGGCCGACACGGCCAGCTCGTTCCTCAACGTCGCAGGCCCCGACGGTGACATGAACACCTACGGCACCGTCGCGGCGATCCACGACATTCCGAACCCCGACAAGTTCAAGGCCGACTACAAGGCCAAGTTCAACACCGATCCGGGCTCCTACAGCGCCCCGGGCTACGCGTGCACCCAGATCTTCCTCGAGGCACTCAAGGCCGTCGGCACCGGTGTGACCGACATGGCTCAGCTGCGCGAGGCCGTCCGGGCCTACGTCGCCGACACGAGTCACACCTACGACACGGTGTTGGGCACCGTCGGCTTCGACGAGAACGGCGACACCACCCAGCACACCATCTCGTACTACAAGTTCGACCCGGCCGCCAAGGACTGGTCCTTCTTCAAGCAGCGCGACTTCACGGCCGATCCGGTCAAGTAGCGCGGTCCACGAGGGCCGGGACGCCGCCAGGCGCCCCGGCCTTTCCGCACGACGGAGGCTCGAGCCACCCATGAGCATGGACGGGTGATGCCCCGATGACCACCGCGACATCCGGATCGACCGCGACTCGCTTCTCGATCGATCGCCGCTGGGCCACGCCGATCGCGATCGTGATCGCGCTCGTCGTCGCCTACCTGCTGATGGTCTTCGGCAGCTGCTCGACGCCATCCGCGACCTGTGACAAGTGGGCCCAGGGCCAGCAGCAGTTCGTCAACGCCCTCACGACCGGCGGCATGTACGCCCTGATCGCGCTGGGCTACACGATGGTCTACGGGATCATCGAGCTGATCAACTTCGCCCACGGTGACGTGTTCATGGTGGGCTCGTTCGTCTCGTGGTGGCTGCTCACCACCCTTGGCTTCGGCGGGGCGATCAACGATCCCATCGTGCTGGCGGCCATCCTCGTGGTGGCGTTCCTGGTATCGATGGTCGTGATGGGCACGGTCGGCGTCGTCATCGAGCGACTGGCGTACCGGCCCCTGCGCAACGCACCCCGGCTGGCGCCGCTGATCACGGCGATCGGCGTGAGCTTCATCCTCCAGAACATCATCTACGTGACGGTCAGCAACTCGATCGTGACCATCCCCCAGATCATGCCCAACCCCCTGCTCACCATCGGGCCCCTCTCGATTCGCGAGGTCAACCTGTTCGTCATCGTGCTCTCGCTCACGCTGATGGCGGCGCTCCAGCTGTTCATCAACCGCACCCGGCTGGGTCGTGCGATGCGGTCGACCGCCATGGACCGGGAGGCGGCGGAGCTGATGGGTGTCGACATCAACACGACGATCGCCCTCACGTTCTTCATCGGCTCGGCGCTGGCCGGGGCGGCAGGCGTGGTCCAGGGCATGTACTTCGGGATCAGCAAGTTCGACCTCGGCTTCCAGGCCGGCCTCAAGGCGTTCACGGCGGCGGTCCTGGGTGGGATCGGGAACACGACCGGCGCGGCGATCGGCGGCTTCCTGATCGGCTTCATCGAGGTGCTCTCGTCGGTGTTCGGGTACGGTCGCTGGAGCGAGGCAGCCGTGTTCGCTGCCCTGGTCCTGGTCCTCATCTTCCGGCCGACGGGCATCCTCGGACAGCAGGTGGCGGATCGAGCATGAGCGGATCGATGCATCGGGACGAACCTCCGGCGGCAGGCGGCAGCGCCGACGACGCTCGTGAGCTCGCGCGCCGCTATCTCGGCCTGGCGCGCGCCAACCTCGGGCGCCACCAGTCGGTCACCATCACGCTGGCGATGGCCGTGGTCATGGTCGTTCTGCCCGTCGTGGCCCTGCTGCCGCCGTTCAACGGCTTCGGCCGGCTCAACGACTACGTGTTCGGCTTCGCCGACGCCGGCGTCTACGTGCTCCTCGCGCTGGGCCTGAACGTCGTCGTCGGCCTGGCCGGGCTGCTGGACCTGGGCTACGCCGCGTTCTTCGCCATCGGGGCCTACACCATGGCCTACGGGGCATCCGGCTACTCGGGGCTCGGCACGCCGTTCTGGCTCATGCTGCCGATCGGGGCGTTCACGGCCGCCATCTTCGGCCTCCTGCTGGGCGCGCCCACCCTGCGTCTGCGCGGCGACTACCTGGCCATCGTCACCCTCGGCTTCGGCGAGATCGTGCCGGTCGTGTTCCGCAATGCCGACCCGTATACGAACGGGACCAACGGGATCACCAGCATCGCCCAGCCCAACCTGTACGGGCTGCTCGGCATCCACGGGTTCGGGTTCACGAACCCGTGGCCCTTCTACGTCACGATCCTGGTGATCATCACGATCGCGACCATGCTCCTGTACCGGCTCCAGGACTCCCGCCTGGGCCGGGCCTGGGTGGCGATTCGCGAGGACGAGCTGGCAGCGGCCAGCATGGGCATCAACACCGTGAGCACCAAGCTGCTCGCGTTCTCCATCGGCGCCTCGACGTCCGGGCTGGCCGGCGTGTTCTTCGCCGCCAAGCTGTCCTCGGTGTCGCCGGAGCAGTTCGGGTTCACGGTGTCGTTCACTGCGCTGGCCATGGTCGTGCTCGGTGGCATGGGCAACATCTGGGGCGTGATGGCGGGCGCCTTCGTGATCTACGAGATCCAGAGCCAGGGCCTCAAGCAGCTGGGCAACTTCGTCCAGGGCCTCGGCCTGCCGGCCTTCAGCGTCGGCCCGATGACCATCGATCTCGGCTCCATCAACTTCCTCAACTACCAGTACCTGCTGTACGGCCTGGCCCTCGTCCTGATGATGCTGCTGCGGCCCGAGGGGTTGTTCCCCAGCAGGCGCAGACGCGAGGAGCTCCACGAGGCCGCAGAGGCGGCAGATGCAGACGCGATGTCCGGCGTGGCGGGCGAGGCATGACCACGAACGTCGCCCCGGCCACCGACACGCCGCTGATCCTTCGTGCGCACCAGGTGACGAAGCGGTTCGGCGGGCTGATCGCGGTGCGCGAGGTCGACTTCGACATCCCCACCGGCTCGATCGTCAGCCTCATCGGTCCCAACGGCGCCGGCAAGACGACCTTCTTCAACGTGGTGGCGGGTCTGTACGACCCGACGTCCGGCGGGGTCGACTTCATGGGCCAACCGATGGTCTCCCGGGCCGTGCGCACCTGGGCCGAGCCGCTGTTCTGGTTCGCGCTGCCCGTGCCCGTGTTCATCGTGGCGCTGATCGTGCTGTCGGCCGGCACCGGCCTGCTCGGCCAGCTGCTGCTGCTGGCAGCGTTCGTGGCGCTGGTCGCCTCGCTGCTCATCGCGGTGGTCCGGCCGCCGTGGTATCTCGCGCTGCTGGGTCGTGCCTCCATCTTCCGCAGCGCCCGACCCCATGAGATTGTGACCCTGGGCATCGGCCGCACGTTCCAGAACATCCGGCTGTTCCAGAACATGACCGCGCTCGAGAACGTGCTGGTCGGGATGCATGCCCGACTCCACGCCTCGCCGCTCGATGCGGCATTGCGCCTCGGCCGGCACATCACCGAGGAACAGACCGGCCGTGATCAGGCGATCCACTGGCTGAGCTATGTGGGCCTCGATCACCGTGAGGACGACCTCGCCCGCAACCTGCCGTACGGTGACCAGCGACGGCTCGAGATCGCTCGGGCGCTCGCCAGTCGGCCCAAGCTGCTGCTGCTCGACGAGCCGACGGCGGGCATGAACCCGGTGGAGACCGGCCAGATGACCGACCTGTTCGGCCGCATCCGGGACGAGCTGGGCGTCACGATCCTGCTGATCGAGCACGACATGCGGGTCGTCATGGGGGTCAGCGATCGGGTCACGGTGCTCGATCACGGCGAGAAGATCGCGGAGGGACCGCCAGACGTCGTGCGCAGCGACCCGCGGGTGATCGAGGCCTACCTTGGCAAGGGAGCGACGGCGTGACGAGCGCAGGACAACCGGCAGCCAGCGAGCAGGCGCCGGGTATCTCGCCGACCGGGACCCCGGCTGCGGATGGCTCGGCCGACGGCGCCGTCGTCCTGCGTTTGACCGACGTTCACACCTACTACGGCCACATCCACGCGCTGCAGGGGATCTCGCTCGAGGTCCGGTCGGGCGAGATCGTGACCCTGCTCGGGTCCAACGGAGCCGGCAAGACCACCACGCTCAAGACGATCCACGGGCTGCTCCATCCCCGCAAGGGCCATGTCGAGTTCAACGGCACGGACATCTCCCGGGTCCCGGCCCATGAGCTCGTCCGCCACGGCATCGGCCAGGCGCCCGAAGGCCGGCGCATCTTCGGCCGCATGACCGTGATCGAGAATCTCCAGATGGGTGCCTACAGCCGCACCGATCGGAGTCATCTGCAGCCCGATTTCGATCGGGTGTTCGAGCTGTTTCCAAGGCTGCAGGAACGGCGCGCGCAGCAGGCAGGAACGCTGTCGGGTGGCGAGCAGCAGATGCTGGCCATCGGCCGCGCCCTGATGACCCGACCCAAGCTGCTGCTGCTCGACGAGCCTTCGATGGGCCTGGCCCCGATCCTGGTCGAGCAGATCTTCGCCATCATCCAGGACATCAACCGGCAGGGAACGACGATCCTGCTCGTCGAGCAGAACGCGTTGATGGCCCTCGGCGTGGCCAACCGCGGCTACGTCCTCCAGACCGGCAGGATCGTGCGCTCGGGCGAGGCGAAGATGCTGCTCGAGGACGAAGAGGTCCGCAAGGCCTACCTCGGCGGCTGACCGCTCGCGGTCGCGCGGCGACGCCTCCACCAAGACCCTGACGCACCCGCGGATCGACGGTCCCCCGGCCCGAACCTGGGCCTGCCAACTCGCGTCCCATCGACCGGAGTCCAGTCGCTGGATCGAGAGCGTATGGTTCGAGCGAGAGGCCAGTGGACACGTCCCCCGCTCCGATCCGCACGGTCCCGGTCGCCCGAGGACGATCGCTGGACCGGCGCGTCGTCGTGGTGGTCGCCGTGCTCGTGGCCCTGAGCGTCCTCCGGCCGTGGGGCGCGATGCGGGCGCAGACCCGACCCGGCTCCTCGTCGTCGGCCTCGTCCACCCTCGGCCTGCCCGCCGGCGCGCAGGCCGCTGCGACATTGACCGCCGCCTCGTCGCCGCGCCCGTCCATCGGGCCGGACCGGATCCGGTGCTCCGAGGACAGCGCACAGCTCGTGTCGCTGGACCGGTTGGGTGACTGGACCGTGCGCACCTGGATCGACGCCCTGCCGGTCGTCGCGACCGGACCAGCGGACCCGGCCATCGGCATGGTCGTGCTGGAGAGCCCGGCCGTGCTCGGGATCGGGATGTGCCTGCCGGCCGTTGACGGCTCGCCGTCACCAGGACCGGGCGGAGCGGGGGCGGCGCTGGTGGATCGGGGGGTCCCGGTGGTCGAAGCATGGGCGACGGTCAATGGCCAGATGCGCTCCATTCCCATCGAGGCGCTGCATGCCGACCGCGGCGCTCCGGATCTGGCGATCCTGTACCGACCCTCCCTCCCGACAGCCGACAGACCGGCACCCCAGCCCGTGGCGGCCAGCCCGCTCGACGGGATCACGCCCGTACCCGCAGGGCCGGGTGGATCACTGCCGGCGTCGCGCGACCAGCCTCCGCAGGCCTGGCCACCCGGCCGCTACGTGCTGCGCCTGGCGCCGATGCCGAGCGGTGGACCGGGTGCCGGCGACCGGTCGCTCGTCGGCGGCGCCCTGTTCATCGCGATCGAGGTCCCCGGCCGGTCCTGAGCGGCAACCCCGACGATCGAGGCGGCCCGGCCCGCCGGACGGTCAACGTCAGCGCCTGGGCGGTTCGAGCGCGATGTCGTACGCGGCCCGGGCGAGCACGATCGCGCCGACGACCGCGATCCAGTAGCCGTAGGCGCGGTCCGGGAGGAGTCCCTCGGGCGCGTCGAGCGCATGGACATTGGGGATCCACAAGGCCACGCCGAGGATGCCGATCACCGCCAGCAACCCGAACGCCAGCGGATGGTCGATCGCGACCGGCCGCTCACCGGCCGCGTATGGCAGGGTGACGAGCGCAAGCGTGGCGAGGCCGGTGATGAACGTGAGGATGCCCGGCCCGTCGAACGCCCGATACACCTGCTGTGGCAGGCCCCCGTCACCCCCCAGCGCGTACCACGGCAGGAGGCAGCCCAAGAGGGCCAGGATCGCGCCAATGGCGGCCAGCCGCCGACCGTTGCCCAGTGGTCTTCGATGCATCAGTCGGCCGAGCCATAGACCTCGGGGCGCAGCACGCCCACGAAGCGCAGGTTGCGATAGCGCTCACCGTAGTCGAGCCCGTAGCCCACCACGAACTGATCCGGGATCTCGAACCCGATGTAGTCCACCGGGATGTCCACCAGCCGGCGGGCGGGCTTGTCGAGCAGCGTGCAGATCCGGAGGGACGCCGGGCTCTTGCCGCGCAGGTATCGGATCAGATAGTTGAGCGTGAGCCCGGTGTCGATGATGTCCTCGACCAGCAGGACGTCTTCGCCGGCGATGCTCGCGGACAGGTCCTTGATGATCCGCACCAGGCCCGAGGACTCGGTCGTGGTGCCGCCGTACGAGCTGACCTCCATGAGGTCGATCCGGAGCGGAAGCGGGATCTCGCGCATGAGGTCGGCCATGAACGGAAGCGATCCCTTGAGCACGCTCACGAGGGTCAGCTTGCGGCCGGCATAGTCGGTCGAGATCCGGTGCCCCAGCTCGGTCACCTTGGCGGCGATCTCGTCCTCGGTGAGCAGGATGTCGCCGATGTCAGCCTGGAGATCAGCGGTGCGGGTCATGGATGGGTCGGCAATGCCTCCGGGTCATTCGGGAGCTGGTTCGGGCTCGGTCGGAGCTCGTTGGGAGCCGGGTCGATCATCGCGCGTCGCACGCCCGCGCGCACGGCGCGCGCGTGATCAATCTGTTCCCGGTCGCTCTGCCGGCGCCGGCTGATCGCCGTGCGTCGGGGCTGTGTGGCGTCGACGGCGACCCCGGCGACGTCCACGGGTGTCGGATCGCGGCCGGACCGCGGGCTGCGGTCCGGAGCCGTGCGGAGCTGGACCCAGCGGGGCGGGGTGCCCCGCGTCGGCAGCGACCGGCGCGTCGCCCACGCCGGCGTGGTCGCCGGGTGCAGGCAACGCCACGTCCCGATCGAACGCTCGCCCGGACCCCGCAAGAAGCGACGTCCCGGCGTCCACGACCGATGACGGACCGGCACCTGCGACCCGCGGGGGTGTCGCCTGACCGGTCGTGCCCGTGAGCTCGTCGATCAGCGCCATGCGGCCGAACTTGAGCATCAGCATCCTGAAGTCGCGCGCGTAGAACAGCTTGATCCGCACATCGGGGTAGAGCTCGCGAAGCCGTCGCAGCTTGCGGTTCTTCTTGCGGACGAGCTTCTGCTTGAGCGTCGTCAGCTCGATGTACAGGTCGAGGTCCGGCAGGTAGAAGTCCGGCGAGAAGCTCTCGACCACGTCGCCGTCGAGGCTCCAGCCGATCGGGAACGCGTCCGGCTCATAGGCCCATCGGACGTCGTAGAAGTCGAGGATCCGTGCGAGCTCAGCCTCGCTCGCGTGCGCGAACGAGGGCCGACCCGCCGGCGGCCGGCCTGCCGGCTCACCCATCCATCGGCCCCCTTCCCGGGCCGGGCACGTCGCCCAGCATCGAGCGCAGGTCGCCGCTCCAGCGGGTCAGGAAGCCGTGCATGTCCTCGACATCGTTCCAGGTCATGGCCGGGTGGCCGGCCAGGCGCGCCTCGGTGACAGGATCCATCTCCGGGTGGACCGCCGTGTCCAGGATCGCCTGCCGGAGACCCGGATCCGGCCCCACCACGAGGCCCATCGTCCTGCTCGCGCAGACGGGGCAGCTGAGCTCGACGAAGGCCAGGTCACCACGGTCCGCCAGGACATCGATCCGGTCGCTGGGGATGGCCGCTCCGCACGAGGTGCAGCCGGCCCCGGCGAGACGCGCCCGGAGTCCGCGATGGTCCATCAGCCGTCAGTCTAGCGAAGGTGGCCGGTCCCGGCTGGCGCCGGCGTCCGCGTGGCGTCGATACTCCCATGGGGTATCATGCCGGCATGGCCGAGACCACCACCCGCCGGCAGGCGCAGCGCGGCGCGCCGGCATCGAGCTTCCGTCACAGCTACAGCAAGGACAAGGCCCAGCTGGTCCGCCGTCTCAGCCGCATCGAGGGGCAGGTTCGGGGCATCGCGCGGATGATCGAGCGCGAGGAGTACTGCATCGACATCCTCCAGCAGACCGCCGCGCTTCGAGCAGCGGTCGACGCCGTCTCGATCCTGGTCCTCGAGGACCACGTGCAGGGCTGCGTCCGCACCGCTGCCGAGCGAGGGGACGCCGACAAGTACGTCGAAGAGGTGATCGACGTGGTCCGCCGGACGATGGGCCGTCCCGTGCGGGGCGCCACGCGAGCGACGGACGGCCGGAACGGCTGATCCATTCCGCCCATCTCGCCACGACGGAGCGTGGATCAGGGGGCGGGTTATCCACAACCCACGGGCGATCTCCACGTTTCGTGGATAAGGGCCTTGACCTCCGCGCTGGCGACGCCTAACGTCCGCACTCCGCACGCGGCTCGTGCGCAACGGGGAACGTCGCCCGGATGGGGCCCGAGGAAACCCGGGCCGGAACCAGCCGGGCGGCGCAAGACCGGAGGGACGCCGGCCGCCGCGAACGATCACGCCGGGAGCGGCTCCCGGACGGTCCGGTGCACGTTCAGACAGGAGGGTGCCCTGGACCGGCCGAGAGGTCCGCTCCCGACGCGCGTTCAGGGCCTTCCCCCGCTCCCCGCCTCGTATCGCGACACGATCGCCGCGGGCATCCGAGCCCTCGACCTCGAGCTCGACCCGGCGACCAGGAGCGCGATCGACGCGCACGCGCAGCTGCTGCTGGCCTGGACGATGGCGATCAACCTGACGGCCATCCGCGAGCCGGCCATGATCGCGACCCTCCACGTCCTCGACAGCCTGACGGCCGTGCCCTTGCTCCGCGACCGAGGGCTGATCCGGCTGCTCGACCTCGGATCGGGAGGGGGATACCCCGGCCTCCCGCTGGCCGCCGCGTTGCCGGCCGATCGTTGCCTCCTCGTCGATTCGGTGGGCAAGAAGGTGACGTTCCTGCGAGCCGCCATCGGGGCAACGGGGCTGACCTCGCGGGTGACCGCTGTTGCTGGCCGCGCCGAGGCGCTGGCGCGCGACCCACTGCACCGCGGCCGGTGGCAGGTGGTGACGGCCCGAGCCGTGGCCCCGTTGTCAGAGCTGGTCGAGCTCGCCCTGCCGCTCGTCGCGCCGGGCGGCATCCTCCTGGCCTGGAAGCGCGAGCCGTTCGACGTCGAGCTCGATGGCGCCGGTGGGGCCCTGGCGGCGCTCGGAGCCGGCCCGGTCCAGATCGTCGCCAGCCCCGTCCCGGGACTCGAGCTGCATCGCCTGGTGGTCGTTCCCCGGCGGGGCCGGATCGACGATCGCTTTCCACGGGATCCGTCGGAGCGCCGCCGCCGGGCGCTGTGAGCTGCGCCTGACATGGTCCCCGGGCCATCGGGCGGCGCGTCGGGCAGCTCAGGCAGGAAGGTCCGCCCGGCGGTTGACGGCGCCCGGGGTGCGCCCGAGGGTGCCTCGGCGCCCGTGGGCTGCGCTACCCTCGCAGCGTGCGGATCGGCGTCCTCTCGGACATCCACGCGAACCTGGCGGCGCTCGATGCGGTGCTGGCGGCCATGCCGTCGGTTGACGCCGTGTGGCAGCTGGGCGATGTCGTCGGCTACGGACCCGATCCTGACCGGGTCGTGTCCCGGCTGCGGGAGATCGGCGCGCTGGGCGTGCGTGGCAACCATGACGCCGCGGCGCTGGGCGAGCTGGACGTCGATGCCTTCAACGTCGATGCACGATCTGCCATCGAGTGGACGAGGTCCGTGATCAGCGACGACACGCTGGATTGGCTGGGCAGCCTGCCGGAGCTGAGCGTGCTCGAGGGTCTAACGCTCGTGCACGGCAGCCCCAGGGACCCGATCTGGGAATACGTGACCTCGATGCCCGTCGCCCGGGCGGGCATCGCAGCGATGACGACGCCCAGTGGCCTCCACGGCCACACGCACGTGCCCATCGCGTTCCTGGACGAAGATGGCCGGCTGGAGACGATGAGCCCCGGTGCCGGCTCGCGCCTGGCGATCGAGGGCCGCCGCGTGCTGGCCAATCCAGGCAGCGTCGGGCAGCCCAGGGACGGGATCCCGACCGCATCGTGGCTCCTGATGGACACCGCGGACGACTCGATCACCTGGCATCGGACCGCCTACGAGGTGGGGGCGGTTCAAGCCGCCATGGCCGAGGCCGGTCTGCCCGAGCGCCTCGTGGCGCGGCTGTCCTATGGCCTGTAGCGGGAGCGCTCGGTGATCGGCGGTCGCCGTCCGATCTCCGGACGCAAGCCCGGAGATCGACGGGTCCGGGTCGAGCGGCATCACACGCCCTACTTCCGCTACACCGGCCCCGGCCAGCTCACCGCCAAGGCCGCCGCCAGCGCCCCGACGACGCACATGGGTCGCATGGTTGCCCGGGTCAAGCACGTCCTCATCGGCCGTCCGCTGGCCAACGAGGAGGAGATCGGCGAACGGCTGTCCAAGAAGAAGGCGCTCGCGATCTTCAGCTCCGACGCCATCTCATCGTCGGCCTATGCCACCGAGGAGATCATCCTCGCGTTCGTCCTGGCCGGTGTCGGGGGCGCCGCGTTCCAGGTGTCGATCGAGGTCAGCATCGCGATCGCGGTCCTGCTGGGCGTCGTCGCGTTCAGCTACCGCCAGGTGTGCCTGGCCTATCCCAACGGCGGTGGCTCGTACTCGGTGTCCAAGGTCAACTTCGGCCGTCACGCCTCCCTCATCGCCGCATCGGCACTGCTGATCGACTACACCCTGACCGTCGCCGTGTCGACGTCATCGGCCGTGGAGCAGATCGCATCGGCAATCCCCGAGCTCGATCCCGTGCGGGTGGAGATCGGCATCGTGGCGATCGGGCTCATCACCCTCGGCAACCTGCGCGGGATCCGCGAGGCCGGCAACATCTTCGCGATCCCGACCTACCTGTTCCTGGGCAGCGCGTTCCTGATGATCGCCATCGGGGTGTTCCGGATCCTGGTCCAGGGGGATACCGGGCCGGTGCCGACGGCCCAGGTCACGGAGGCCCTCCAGCACACGACGGAGTCGGTTGGGATCATCGTCCTCCTGCGGGCGTTCGCATCGGGCGCCGTGGCCCTGACCGGGACCGAGGCGATCGCGACCGGGGTGCCCGCGTTCAAGCCACCTGAGCCGAAGAACGCGGCGGCCACGCTCATGGCGATGGCGATCATCCTTGCCACGCTGTTCATCGGCATCACGTTCCTCGCCACCAACTTCCACATCCTGCCCATCGAGCAGCCGCGCGAGACCGTCATCGCCCAGATCGCCAAGCACGTCTATGGCGACAATGTCGGCTTCTACGCGTTCCAGGCGTTCACGGCCCTGCTGCTGTTCCTGGCCGCCAACACCTCGTTCGCGGCGTTCCCGCGACTGGCCGCCGTGCTGGCCGAGGACGGGTTCGTGCCGCGCCAGTTCGCATTCCGCGGCGACCGCCTCGCGTTCTCGACGGGGATCCTGCTGCTGGGCATCGTGGCCGCCCTGGTGGTCACTGCGGGCGGCGGATCCACCCATGCCCTCATTCCCCTGTACGCGATCGGCGTGTTCATCGATTTCACGATCTCCCAGAGCGGCATGGTCCGCCACTGGCTGGCGACCCGCCCACAGGGCTGGCGCTATCGGCTCGGGATCAACCTGATCGGTGCCGTGCTGACGTTCGTGATCCTGTGTGTGGTCGTCTACATCAAGTTCTCGGCCGGCGCCTGGTTCGTGATCGTCCTGATCCCGACCCTGGTCAGCGTGATGCTGTTCATCCGGCGCCAGTACGACGGACAGGCCAGGGAGCTGGCCGTACAGGACGACCTGGTGTTCGACAAGACGCACCGCGCGCAACGCGTCGTGATCCCGGTCAACGGTCTGAACCGCTCGGTGATCCAGGCCGTGATGTTCGGACGGCCCCTGGCCAGCGATCCATCGCTGCTCCAAGCGGTCTACGTGACCACCGATGCCGAGGAGGCGGATGTGCTGCGCGATCGCTGGGAGCGCCAGCTGCCAGGGGTCCCGCTGGTCATCGTGGAGTCACCGTACCGGGCGCTGGTGGGGCCCCTGGTGACGTATCTGGACGTGCTCGATCGTGCGTGGCCGCCCGATCGTGATGCCCCGATCACGATCGTCGTGCTGCCCGAGTACGTCGCCAAGCACTGGTGGGATCGCCTGCTCTACAACCAGGCCGCCAAGCGGCTCAAGGCGGCCCTCGTCGGGCGGGAGCACACGGTGATCGCGAACGTGCCCTACCGGCGCTCCGAGCAGGCCCGCGCCTAGTCCAAACCCGCGCAGACCGCTCATTCGAGGGGTGGCGCGCCGCCGCACCAGCGGCTCCCGGCCAAGCACGGCGGGGCTGGGGACGAGCCCGATCCGGTGGTATCGTGGCCCGGCGCGACGTCCGATGTGGCGGGGCCCAAACCTGGCCCACGGCCGTCGATCAGGCGGGAGGCTCCTGGCACCTTGGCCGACAGCTCGGCTCCACAGTTCCGGCGCGCGGTCGTCGCGTTGTCCGGGGTCCGCACTGACCGGCCGATCGTCGCTCTCGCCGCCGAGATAGCGCATGCCTCCCGGGCCGAGCTGGTGGGCGTGCACGTCGTCGAGATCGACTGGACGCTGCCGCTCGACGCCGACGTGGCCGGGCAGTCCGAGGACGCCCAGCGGGTCCTGGACATCGCCGAGGCGACGGCGGAGGCATCTGGCCACGGGCTCGAGACCGTGCTCCTCCAGGCGAGGGACGTGGGTGCGGCGATCGTCGACGAGGCATCGGAGCGCGATGCCGACCTGATCATCGCCGGGCTCCCGTTCCGGCGTCGGTTCGGTGGCGACTTCACGATCGGCCGGACCATTCCGTACATCCTGAAGAACGCGCCGTGCGCCGTATGGGTCATCCGCGAGGCGATGCCCGAGGAGCAAGCATGAAAGCCGTGATCGTGGGCTGTGGTCGCGTCGGCGCCGGGATCGCCGATGAGCTGGACCGCACCGGCTGGCAGGTCCTGATCATCGACCTGACAACGGCCGCGTTCGATCGGTTGCCGGTGACGTTCGGCGGCGTCGCCCGGCGTGGTGACGGCACCGACGAGGACACGCTGCGCCAGTCAGGCGCCGAGGACGCAGACCTGTTCCTGGCCATGACCGAGGGAGACAATCGGAACGTGATGGCGGCCCAGCTTGCGATCGAGTCGCTCGGGGCGCGGCGCTGCGTGGCCAAGATCAACGATCCGGTCCGCGCCGCGGCGTACGCGCACCTCGGCATCGCGGCCCTGTGCCGCACCAATCTGATGACGGCGTCCGTGCTCGAGTATGTCGGTCAGGCGCCACCCGACCATCCCGGCATCTACCCCCCGTCCCAGCAGCACCCGCACGCGCGGAACGGCGATCTCGCGGGCGCGATGTCGTCAGATGGCGCTGCCGCGGGTGCGGCGAGCGAGGGATCGGCGAGCGATGGCGACGCCGCCGAGCCCGTCCACGGTGACTCGGCTGATGCCGGCTCGTTCGGTGCATCCCCGGTGGCCGGGGGAACGACAGGCCCGGAGACCGGGCCTGCTGCGGGCGCCACGGCTTCGGAGGCCTGATCGATGTTCGTGATGGTGGTCGGTGGGGGCAAGGTCGGCTATTACCTCACCAAGGAGCTGATCGAGTCCGGGCACGAGGTCGTGCTCATGGAGAAG
This sequence comes from uncultured Chloroflexia bacterium, assembly GCA_963829295.1. Taxonomy (GTDB): domain Bacteria; phylum Chloroflexota; class Limnocylindria; order Limnocylindrales; family CSP1-4; genus CAIXZV01. The sequence goes on from CAWHHU010000007.1 coordinate 89,659, forward strand.
GACCGACGTCGCGCGGAGCAGATCGCCGACGAGATCGGCTCGGTCGTGATCTCGCACGACGGGTGTGAGGGCAAATACCTGCGCGAGGCCGGGGCCAACCGGGCCGACATCGTGGCCGCAGTCACCGGTGATGACGAGGACAACCTCGTCATCTGTCAGATGGCGAAGCACCATTTCGACGTGCCGCGCACCATCGCGCGGGTCAACAACCCCAAGAACGAGGCGCTCTTCCGCCACCTCGGCGTGGACGAGATCATCAGCCCGACCCGGATGATCCTGGGCTCGATCGAGCAGGACATCCCCGTCCACGAGCTGCTCCACCTGGCCGCACTGGGCATCGGCGAGCTCGAGATCATCGAGGCCCACCTGCAGGAGGGGTCACCCGCCATCGGCAAGATCGCCCTTGATCTCGAGGTGCCGAACGGATGCTCGCTGTTCGGCCTGATCCGCGATGGGGCACCCCGGCCGCTGACCACCGATACCGTCCTGGCCGAGGGAGACAAGGTCATCGCGATCGGCCGTCCCGACTGCGAGGTCGAGCTGCGGCAGCAGCTGATCGGGGAGGCGGTCGAGGCCTGAGGCGGGCCCGACCGCGGGTGTCTTCGGCACCGGTGTGGTCGACCGAACGCGTGGGTCGGCGGCGCCCGGGTTGACGGACACCGCGGGCTCGACGGCTGCCGCCGCATCCGGGGACCCTTTGCGCCCGGGAATTCGCTCAGTGGCGCCCCCGCGGCGCCGGCTGGCCCGAGGCGCTATCCGACCTTCTTGCCAGCCGGGTTTGTTGGCAAGGTTATAGACACTCATCTTGACAACGTCATTGTCAAGGTTCTAGCCTATGGCATGCCCCGGTCGGAGTGACCGTGGGAACCCACGTTGGTCGCCGGCGTAGAGCCGGCGGCGATCGGCAGGAGGCTCGGCAGATGACGCTGGTGCGCCGTACGTCGCCCTTCAGCGAGCTCATGACGCTTCGCCAGGCGATGGACCGTCTCTTTGATGACACCGTGTTCCGGCCGTTCAACGGCTACTCCGGCGGGGACGTCACCCGCCTTCCCCTCGACGTCCGGTCGACACCCGATGCTCTCCTCGTTGAGGCCGAGCTCCCGGGGGTCAGGCCCGAGGATGTCGAGATCACCGTCGAGAACGGCACCCTGACGATCCGTGCCGAGGATCGGACCGAGCGCACGGACGAGCAGGGTGACTGGCTCGTCCGCGAGATCTCGCGCGGGACCGTGATGCGCACCGTCACGCTGCCCACCGGTCTCGAGGCGGACAAGACGGAGGCGACCTTCGGACACGGCGTGCTCAGCCTGCGGATCCCGAAGGCCGAGCAGGTCAAGCCGCGCCAGATCCAGATCCGGCCGGTGACGACCGGCGAGGGGAAGGCCGTCGAAGCCAAGATCGGATCCTGACCACCATGGCGGCTGCGCGCCGGCCTGACCGCGATCCCAACCGGCCCGTCTATGTCATCAGTGTCGCGGCTACGCTCGTCTCGGCCCATCCGAGAACGCTGCGCATCTACGAGGACGAGGGGCTGGTCTGTCCGGCGCGCACGCCCACCAACATCCGCCTGTACTCCGAAGAGGACATCCGTCGCATCCTGTGGATCCGGCACCTGACCCGTGACCGTGGCGTGAACCTTGCCGGGGTGCGGACACTGTTCGAGCTCGAGGAGCGCCTCGGCGCGCGGATCCTCGAGGCGCTCTATGACGAAGGGACCCGTGACCAGGGTGGCACGGGTCGGCGGCAGACCGGTGGTGCCGGGCGTGCCGGTCCCGGCCACGATGGCTGATCGCACGGAACGGCGGCGCTCCGGCCCCGATCCGCTGCCAGGCCTCAGACGTACCGATCCACGATCGAATCCACGAGCATCCAACCAGAATCCCGAATCTGAACTGCCGGCCGCCACCACCGACCGGCCCCCAAGGAGACCCTGATGGCCAAGCGACCGTCGAACCCGGAGGAGCAGCAGGAGCGCAAGCCCGTCACGGACGAGCCGCGCGAGCTGCCGCTCGTCGCGCTCCGGGAGACGGTCATCTTCCCGGAGATGATCGTCCCCCTCCAGGTCGGCCGTGAGAAGAGCGTCGCCGCGCTCAATGCCGCCGTCGAGAGCGGCGGACCCATCGCGCTCGTGACGCAGCGCCAGCCCGAGCAGGAGGAGATCGGCGATCCATCCGAGCTGTACTCGGTCGGCACCATGGCGAAGATCGCCCAGGTGGTCCAGCTCCAGGACGGGACGGTCCGGGCAATCGTCCAGGGCCAGCGCCGGATCCGCGTCGTCGAGTTCGTCCAGACCTCGCCGCATCTCGCCATCCGCGTGGAGGAGCTCGAGGATGCCGCGCCCACCGGGGTCGAGGCGCAGGCCCTCGTGCGCAGCGTTCAGGCACAGATCGAGCAATACGTCGCGAACGGCGCTCCGGTGCCGCCCGAGGCGGCTGTCGCGGCGCGCAACATCACCGAGCCCGGGCTGCTGGCCGACATGGTGGCCTACAGCCCCGACATGTCGACCGAGCAGCGCCAGGAGCTGCTCGAGACGATCGACGTCGAGCAGCGGCTCAAGCTCGTCTCCGCGTTCCTCGCCCGCCAGATCGAGATCCTCGAGCTCAAGGGGAAGATCCAGAACGAGGTCAAGTCCGAGATGGACAAGACCCAGCGGGAGTACATCCTCCGTGAGCAGCTCAAGGCGATTCAGCGCGAGCTGGGCGAGGACGACCCGCAGCAGGCCGAGATCAACGAGCTGCGCGAGAAGGTCGAGCAGTCCGGCATGCCGGAGGAGGTCCGCACCCGGGCGATCAAGGAGATCGACCGCATGAGCCGGATCCCGTCCGCCTCGCCCGAGGTTGGCGTGATCCGCACCTACGTCGACTGGCTGGTGTCGCTGCCGTGGAACGTGTCCACGGACGACCGGCTCGACATCAAGGAAGCGGCCTTGATCCTCGACGAGGACCACTACGGCCTGGAGAAGGTCAAGGAACGGATCCTCGAGTACCTCGCGGTGCGCAGCCTGGCCGACACCATCCGCAGCCCCATCCTGCTGTTCGTCGGACCACCCGGCGTGGGCAAGACCAGCCTGGGCAAGAGCATCGCCAAGGCGATGGGCCGCAAGTTCACCCGGATGAGCCTGGGCGGCATCCACGACGAGGCCGAGATCCGGGGGCATCGACGCACCTACATCGGAGCCCTGCCGGGCCGGATCATCCAGAGCATCAAGACCGCCGGCACCAACAACCCGGTGTTCATGCTCGACGAGGTCGACAAGATCGGCATGGACTTCCGGGGCGACCCGTCGTCGGCGCTGCTCGAGGTGCTCGATCCTGAGCAGAACTTCAGCTTCCAGGACAACTACCTCGAGGTTCCGTTCGACCTGCGCAAGGTGCTGTTCATCGCCACGGCAAACCTGCTCGACCCGATCCCGGCCGCCCTGCGCGACCGGATGGAGATGATCCAGCTGCCGGGCTACACGCAGCGCGAGAAGGTCGAGATCGCCAAGCGGTTCCTGGTTCCCAAGCAGATGGACAACCACGGCCTGAAGGCGAAGCACATCGAGATCGCCGATGAGGCGCTCGTCGAGCTGGTCCAGGCGTTCACCAAGGAGGCCGGCGTCCGGAATCTCGAGCGCGAGATCGCCAACATCATGCGCAAGGTGGCGCGGCAGGTCGCCGAGGGCCGCAAGCGCAAGGTCGTGGTCGACATCCGGAAGCTCGAGGAGTACCTGGGCCCGCCGCGCTACGAGTACGGGGAGCTCGAGGCGGAGGATCAGACCGGCAGCGCGACCGGCCTGGTGGTGACCGAGGTCGGCGGCGACGTGGTCGCGGTCGAGGTCACTCGCATGGAGGGCAAGGAGGACTTCATCCTGACGGGCCAGCTGGGCGACGTCATGCGCGAGTCCGCCCGAGCAGCCCTGTCATGGATCCGGACCCACGCCCGGGAGCTCGGCATCGAGCGCGAGGTGTTCGAGAAGAACACCCTGCACATCCACGTGCCGGCGGGCGCCATCCCCAAGGACGGGCCGTCGGCAGGCGTCACGCTCGCCACCGCGATCGTGTCCGCGCTGACCGGCATCCCCGTCCGCAAGGATGTCGCGATGACGGGTGAGATCACGCTCCGCGGTCGAGTGTTGGCGATCGGCGGCCTCAAGAGCAAGATCCTCGCCGCGCACCTCGCCGGCGCAGGCATGGTGATCCTTCCCCGCAAGAACGAGAAGGACCTGCGGGACATCCCGGACGATGTCCGCAAGCAGCTCAAGCTCGTTCCCGTGGACACGATGGACCAGGTCCTGGAAGCGGCGCTGCGTCGCCGGCCAAAGCCGCTGAGCTCGGAGCCACCCAAGGTGACCGAGCGTGGCGGCGAGGCGTCGCGGCCCGAACCCGCTTCGCGCGTCCGCCGCCCGACGTTCCCCCCGTCCGATCAGCCACCGGTCGTCGTCCAGGCGCCGGTCGTCGTCCAGAGGATGGAGATCCCCGGCAGCGGCGCCACGGCGATCCCGGTCGGCCGTCGGGGAGGCGCAAAGGGCTGAACGTGCGCCCGGCTCTGCTGGCCCGCGGCTCGACAGGGCGATCGGTGACGGTCGCCCTGCCTCGGGCTGCTCGCCGGGAGTTCTGAGCCGTGGAATACCGCGACTACTACCAGATCCTGGGCGTGCCCAGGACCGCCTCGCAGGCGGAGATCAAGAAGGCCTTTCGCAAGCTCGCGCGCGAGCACCATCCGGACCGCAACCCCGGCGACAAGGGCGCCGAGAGGCGATTCAAGGACGTCAACGAGGCGAACGCCGTCCTGTCCGATCCGGACAAGCGCAAGCAGTACGACGTGCTGGGCGCGAACTGGGACCAGTTCCAGCGGACCGGCGGGGGTCGGGGCGGCGGCGATCCGTTCGGCCCGGGTGGCCCGTTCGCCGGCTTCAACGCGGGTGGCGCCGGCCCGCGGGCCGGACAATCCGGCAACATCCGATACGAGTTCCGGACGTCCGGAGGCGGTGACGGCGGCTTCTCCGACTTCTTCCGCATGTTCTTCTCTGGCGCGGCGGCGGGGGCTTCTTCGGGTCGGGCATCCGCGAACGCCGCCGGCACGACCGGCGTCGGCGGCGGGCGAGGCGGGCGGGGCCGGCGCGGGGCGGCAGCGGGTCCGGCCCTCGAGGACATCCTGGCAGGGATGGGCCTCGATGCCGACAGCGTTGCGTATCAGCCGGCCAGCGCTCGAGGGGCCACCACGCAGGACCAGGCGCGCCCGGCGTCGCGTGCGAGGAGCGAGCTCGAGGCACCGACCGAGCTGACCCTCGAGGAAGCCTTCCACGGCACCACGCGGGTGGTCGAGGTCGAGGGAAAGCGCTACGAGGTCACGATCCCGCGCGGGGTCGACTCTGGCAGCCGCGTCCGGCTCAGCGGCAAGGGCCCGGGTGGCCGGGACGTCGTGGTCACGGTCCGCGTCCGTCCCCACCCGGTCTACACCCGGCGCGGCGCGGACCTGGAGCGGGAGCTGCCGATCACGCTGCGTGAGGCGCTGCTGGGCGGCGAGGTGCGGGTCGCGACGCTCAAGGGCCGCATCGCGCTCACCATCCCGGCGGGCACCCAGAACGGGAAGACATTCCGCCTGACCGGCCAGGGCATGCCCCGGATGAAGGGCGGCGACGCCGGAGACCTGTACGTCAGGATCCGGGTCGTCCTGCCAACCTCGCTCGACGACGACGCGAAGGCCGCAGCCGGACGGTTCCTCGACCGCGTCGAGCAGCCCGACCCCCGGGCGACCACCTGATCCATCCACCCAGCCGTCCCCATCGCCGTACGAGAACCTGAACCATGCAGCTCGATCGTTTCACCGAGAAGGCCCAGGAGGCCATCATCGCCGCCCAGCAGCTCGCCGAGCGGATGCACAGCCCCGTCATCGACGCAGAGCACCTGCTCGCGGCCCTGGTCGAGCCCGATGATGGCATCCCGGCCGAGACCCTGCGCCGCTTGGGCGTCGACCTCGCCGCGTTTCGTGGCGAGGTCGCCGCGGGGCTGGCCCGCCGGGCCAGCATCCAGGGCGGCCAGCTGACCCTGGACGCCCGCGCCAAGAAGGTCATCGAGCGTGCCCAGGACGAGGCGCGCCGACTGGGCGACGAGTACACCTCGACCGAACACCTGCTGCTCGCCGTGGCCGAGGCAGGCGGCGAGGGCCAGCAGCTGCTCGAGCATCACGGCGCGGGTCGCGAGGCGATCCTCGGCGCCCTCCAGACCGTGCGCGGCGGGCAACGGGTGACCAACCCCAACCCCGAGGGCACCTACCAGGCGCTCGAGAAGTACGGGCGGGACCTGACCGCCGAGGCCCGGGCCGGCAAGCTCGACCCGGTGATCGGCCGGGACGAGGAGATCCGGCGAGTGATCCAGGTGCTCAGCCGGCGAACCAAGAACAACCCGGTGCTGATCGGCGAGCCCGGTGTCGGCAAGACGGCGATCGTCGAGGGCCTGGCCCAGCGGATCGTGCGGGGCGACGTCCCCGAGACGCTCAAGGACAAGCGCGTGATCGCGCTCGACCTGGGCTCGATCATCGCCGGCTCCAAGTTCCGCGGCGAGTTCGAGGAGCGCCTCAAGGCCGTGCTCAAGGAGATCAAGGACTCCGAGGGCCGGGTCGTCCTGTTCATCGACGAGCTGCACACGGTGGTGGGCGCCGGGGCGGCGGAAGGGGCGATGGATGCCTCCAACCTGCTCAAGCCGATGCTCGCCCGGGGCGAGCTGCACACCATCGGCGCCACCACGCTCGACGAGTACCGCAAGCACATCGAGAAGGATGCCGCCCTCGAGCGGCGCTTCCAGCCGGTGGTGGTCGACCAGCCGACGGTCGAGGAGACGATCTCGATCCTGCGCGGCCTGCGCGAGCGATACGAGGTCCACCACGGCGTCCGGATCACGGACTCCGCGCTGGTCGCCGCAGCCACCCTGTCCAACCGCTACATCACCGAGCGGTTCCTGCCCGACAAGGCGATCGACCTCGTCGACGAGGCGGCCAGCCGGTTGCGGATGGAGATCGACTCGATGCCCATCGAGCTGGACGAGCTCGAGCGGCGGCGGATCCAGCTCGAGATCGAGCGTGAGGCGCTGCGCAAGGAGACCGACGACGCATCGAAGGCGCGGCTCGAGGCGCTCGAGAAGGAGCTGGCCGAGATCGCCGAGGAGGGCGGCGCGATGAAGCAGCGCTGGGAGGCCGAGAAGTCGGCGATCGCCGCGCTGCGCGCGACCAAGTCCGAGCAGGAGCAGCTGCAGGTCAGGATCGATCAGGCCGAGCGGGAGACCGACTACGGCCGTGCGGCGGAGCTGAAGTACGGCAGGGCTCGCGAGCTGGCCGAGCAGCTCGAGCAGCAGACGGCCGCCCTGGCCGCGCTCCAGGGGCCCACGGCCCTGCTCAAGGAGGAGGTCACCGCGGACGACATCGCCGAGATCGTGGCTTCCTGGACAGGGATCCCGGTGACCCGGCTGATGGAGGGCGAGCTCGAGAAGCTGGTCCACATGGAGGAGCGCCTCCACCAGCGCGTGGTCGGCCAGGACGAGGCGATCGCCGCCGTCTCCGACGCCGTCCGCCGGGCACGGGCCGGGCTCAAGGATCCGCGCCGGCCCATCGGCTCGTTCCTGTTCCTGGGACCCACCGGCGTGGGCAAGACCGAGCTCGCCCGGGCGCTCGCCCAGTTCCTGTTCGACGACGAGCAGGCGATGGTCCGCATCGACATGAGCGAGTACATGGAGAAGTTCGCCGTCTCGCGCCTGGTCGGCGCCCCGCCCGGCTACGTGGGCTACGAGGAGGGCGGCCAGCTGACCGAGGCCGTCCGCCGCCGGCCGTACCAGGTGATCCTGCTGGACGAGATCGAGAAGGCGCACCCGGACGTGTTCAACGTCCTGCTCCAGGTGCTCGACGACGGCCGGCTGACCAATTCGCAGGGGCGCACGGTCGACTTCAAGAACACCGTCGTGATCATGACCAGCAACGTCGGCAGCCAGCAGATCCAGGGCTTTGCCGGCCAGCCCGGCGGTGACGGCTACGAGGCGATGAAGCGTCAGGTCACCGGCCAGCTGCGGGACACGTTCCGCCCCGAGTTCCTCAACCGCATCGACGAGGTCATCGTGTTCCATGCCCTGACCGATGCCGAGCTGGTGGCGATCGCGGACCTCCAGGTCGCCGACCTCCAGCGGCGGATCGCGGGCACCGACCTGGTGCTCGATCTGACGCCGGCGGCACGGCAGCTGATCGTGCGCGAGGGCACGGATCCGGCGTTTGGCGCCCGGCCGCTCAAGCGGACGATCCAGCGCCTGGTCGAGAACCCGTTCGCGCGTGCCCTGCTGTCCGGCTCGTTCAAGCCGGGCGACCGGGTCACCGCGGATGCCGACCCGGTCTCGGGCACGCTGGTGTTCTCGACCGAGACCTCGACCGTGGTCACCGATGCCGCGGATCGTCGCGATGCGCGCTCGCCGTCCCAGCCCGAGGAGGCGACGGCGGGGGCCGCCGGACGCAAGCGCCGCTCCGCGTTCGACCTGCCGCCGCTCGACGAGTCAAAGCGACCGGACGACGGCGGCGAGCTGGTCAACTAGGCGCGCTTCGGACCACGCGGCGATGCGCTTCGACGCGGTCGTCCGAGCCCTGGCGGCGTTGCCGGACACCCTGCCCGAGGGCCCGCCGGAGCTGATGCCGGTGCTGGTCGAGACGGGTGAGCCGCGCGTCCGGCCGCCGTGGGATCGGGCAGCCACGAGGACCTCGGTGCGCGCGGCCGTGCTCGTCCTGCTCTACCCCGATGCCGATGGCCTCGCCCGCATCCTGCTCACCGAGCGCGCCGACCGCGGCGGCCACCATTCGGGCGAGGTCTCGTTCCCGGGTGGACGCGCCGAGCCGGACGATCCTGATGCCGCAGCCACGGCCCTGCGCGAGGCGGCCGAGGAGGTGGGTCTCGATCCGGTCGCTGCGGGCGTGCGCGTGCTGGGCACGCTCCCGATCCACTGGATCCCCGTCAGCAACTTCGCGGTGACCCCGGTGATCGCGGTGGCCGAGCGACGCCCTTCGCTCGTTGCCCAGCCGAGCGAGGTGGCCGCGATCCTCGAGCCTGCGGTGTCCTCGTTCCTGCCCGAAGCCCCGCTCCAGACGGTTGAGCGCGACATCCGCGGCGTCCGGGTCCGCTACGCGGCCTACCCGATCGAGGGGCTGGCCGTGTGGGGGATGACGGCCCGTGTGCTGGGCGGCCTGGGAGCCTGGCTGGCGCGGGGCTGAGCCGCCGGGTGAAGTCACGCGCCGTGAGGGGTTTACCGGATGCACCACCCGCGGCCGGCGGCCGCGTGCCCTCGGCTGGGTCTGCTGGGTCGATGTGTCGCACCACTGGATCGCCCGCCCCAAACGCACCACGTCCGGCTCACCGGCTGCCCGAATTGATGGCGTGAGGAACCATGAGGCGAAGCCGCTGATCCGCGATCCGGCCGAACTGCTCGCGGCATCGGTGTCCCCGGGTCAGCAGTCGGGCAACAACGACGACCACGAGGAACCGCTTGAGCCGGCACTCGAACCGGGCGTGGCATGTCAGCGCCGGGATCTACACCACTCCGGCCGAACCACCACCAGACGCGTTACCCCGCCGCCCACGCGATGAAGACGATCGCGGCGACGAGGAAGGCGACCAGTGCCCATAGGGGCCAGCGAGTGCCCGGTCCCATGGGCTGCTGGCCAATCTCCGGACTGATACGTTCCGACTTGGGTCGTTCGAGATCGATCTTCATTCGGCACACTCCCCAGGACGCCTGCCTCACTGAACGATGGACGGTGACGACAGAACGTCAAGCGCCGCTGCGCCATCTCCACGTGCTGGCGCGAAAGGTGCGTCTGGTAACCCCTCACGGCGCGTGACTTCACAGGGCGGCTCAGGGCAGGCGGCCCTGAGCGGGGATCGGCCCGTATCCCGTCCCGCGGAGCGTCCCATCCAGGTAGTCGATGTAGGCGATGTCCTCGTGGTAACCGTCGGCCGACACGAAGGTGACCACCCACTCCCAGCGACCTGCCGGGACGGGACTCGTGTCGTCGACGACGGTGGCCGGGCCGGCCACGACCCCGACCAGCGCCAACGGCTGACCGGCTGCTCGTGCGAACTGATTGCGCGCGATCGCGACCGCCTGATCGGCGGGGATCCCGACGGACGGCAGTGGCGCCGCGAGGAGCTCGGGTGCCACCCGCACCGGGCCGTACATCACGACCCGATCGAGCACCGCCAGGTTGGCGCATGCCATGGCCTGACAGCCTCGATCATGGACGTGGACCTGGATCAGCACCGACTGTACCCGTGCCGCGCCGGGCCGCTCCAGGCGCGGATGGCCGGTGGCGGTCGAGAAGATCCGAAGGGCGGGGCTGCCGTCGGCCGCAGCCCGGATCAGGGTGCCGACGCAGTCCGAACCGATGGTCGCACTGGGAGCCGGTACGCCGGGATTGGCCTCCGAGCAGGGGATCCAGTTCCAGTCAGTGCCCGTCAGCCAGCCGCTGACGTAGATCGGCGAGTCATCGGTCGCGGCAGTGATCCGAGCGTCGGCCTCCGACCCCACCTGGACCACCGACTGGCCATCGAGCGACGGTGGAAACGTCTGACCGGGCAGCAGAACGGGACCGAGACTCGCGCTCGCTGTGGGCGCGGGCGAGCCAGCCGTCGCCTGCGGGTTGGCGGTTGGCCCGGTGGACGCCACATGCGCGGCAATCCCGTGGCTGCTCCACCCGGCGACGAAGGCGACAGCGACCAGGGCGAACGCGGCCACGACGAGCACGGCCCGGGTGGCGAGCTGCCTTCCGGGCGGGCGGCCTGCCACCAGCGCCGCCGATATCAGTTGGCCATCAGCAAGATCGCCCTCGGCGCGAATGACGGCACGCTGCCATGAGCCATGCAACCGTGCCTCGAGATCGCGATCGTCGCTGGGATCCACGGGCGCAGTCATGCCAGCACCTCCCGGAGCTTGCTCAGACCCAGGCGTAGCAGGGTCTTGACGGTGTTCTCGGTGACGCCCATCGCGTCCGCGGTCTCGCTGACCGGCAGCCCTGCGAGGTGATGCAGCACGACGGCTGTCCGCATCCTCGCGGGCAACTTCGCGACCGCGAGGCGCACAGCGAGGTCATCGTCCGACCGGCCGCCGGCCGGTGCCTCGAGCACGCGGCCGTCGAGCGAGACGAGGGATCGAAGCCTGCGACGGAGTCGGAACGCTTCGCGTGTCTCGATCGCCAGCAGCCATGCGCGCAGCTTCTCCGGATCCCGCAGTTGGTCGCGCCGGCGGACGGCGATCTCGAGCGTGGACTGGACCAGGTCCTCCGCGTCGGCCTCGGAACGCACCAGGTAGCGAGCCGCCGCCAGCAGCGTCGGCGTGAGGGCTACCAGCTCCCGGTCGCCGAAGGCTGCCGCGTTCGTGGTCATTCGGAGCCCAACCCCCTCGATCCTCATCGCCAACGATGCCACGCGGACGCTCATGCAGACTCAGAGCGCGAGCGTGCCTGAAACGGGTGAACAGGACGCGATGTCGCGGGCTCCAGCGCGTGGAACGCCACGCGTTCTCTGCAGCGGACGGTCACCGGTGGCTGGTCTGACCGCGAGAGGAACGGGTCACGATCCACCTGGAGAGGCGGGCGGGGCATGGAACGCGCCGTGATCCGTCCGGGCAGAAGCAACCGCCCGAATGAACGTCACGCGCTCCGGGCCAGTACCCCGACCGCCGGAGTGAACGTCAGGCGTTCCACGGCGGCAGCGGCGAGCGACCGGCTATCGAGGCTCACCTTCGGTGGCACCGGGCTCCTGCGCCTGGTCGGCCGGGTGCGGCGCGAGGCGGCCCTCGCCGCGCGAAACCTGGCCACGCTTGCTGTCCTCGAGGACCACACCGTCGAGCGCAGGCGGCAGCGCGATCCGCGGAGGAAACAGCTCCACCACGATCGCCCGCATCGGCGTACCGTCGGTCCAGGCCGCGTGCGGCACGTCCGGTGGCCAGACGGCGGCCTCGCCAGCCTGGACGCGGCTGCGCTCGTCGCCAACCCCCACCCAGCCGCCGCCCTCGATCACCACGAAGTACGTCCAGTTGGGGTTCGTGTGGGGTGTGATCCTCGCCCGGCGCTCGAACGCCAGCTCCGCGATGAAGCCGAGCTGTCCGCCCTCGATGACCTGCGCCTCGATCCCCCTCGTACCCGGCGGCCCGTCCGGGCGCCGGTTGCCGACACCGAACCGACGCAGCTCGATCGGCATCGGACCCGCCCTCAGCGCCGCCGACGGCGACGAGACGTTCGGGAGCGGATCGTTGACTCCGGTCGCGAGTAGCGCTCACGAGAGAAGTAGCGCTGCTTGGCCAGCTGCCGCTCGTACGACCTGAAGCTGGGAGGGAACCGGATGAACCGGGTCCAGACCATCATCCCCAGGCCGATCACGATCGTCGAGAGCACGATGATCCAGTCGAACGAGAACACCACGTAGACCATCATCAACCCGAACGTGACGATGCCGGTCCACAGCAGCCACTCGTACATCTGGAGGTAGACGCTGTGCCGGTGGAGCTGTCGCGTTCGGACGTTATACACGACCACGGTCGCGATCAGGGCCAGCAGCGAAGCCACCCACAGCGGCATCCAGAGGTCCGGAAAGTTGGCTTGGTTGTACGGCTTGAACAGGTACTCCCAGGGCCACAGGCGCACGGGTGTCATCTCCGAGACGGGCGGATGGGCGCGACGCAGTGGATCGAGCGTTGTCGCAGCCGATGAGCCGTCCGAGTATGCCACGGCCAAACGCTATACTCGGCGCCTGAACGTGCCCGCCCGGGAGCCGCCGGAGTCATCAGGTCCAAGACCCTTAGCCCGAACGGTGCGCCGGGACCGAACGCCGGAGGAGGAACCGCGCAGGTGCGTGCGCTGCTCTCGGTCGCCAACCGCGACGGGATCTCGAGCTTCGCCCGCGAGCTTCAGGGCCTGGGCGTCGAGCTGTATGCGACCGACGGAACGCGCGATCACCTCGCCTCCGATGGGGTCACGGCGGCGTCCGTGTCCGACCTCACCTCGGTACCGCCGCTGGTCGGTGGCCAGGTGCGGACGTTCCATCCCGCGATCTATGCGGGCATCCTCGCCCGGCGCGATCGCGCGGAGCAGATGGAGCAGCTCGCGGAGCACGGGCTCGAGCTGATCGACCTGGTGGTCGTCAACGTCAAGCCATTTGCGCCCGAGGTGGGACGGGGTCACATCGGCATCGACGAGGCGATCGAGATGATCGACATCGCGGGTGCCGCCCTGCTCGGCGCGGCGGCCCGGAACGCTGCCGGCGTGAGCGCCGTCTGCGACCCGTCGCACTACCCGGCGGTGCTCGCCGAGATGCGCTCATTGGGCCAGGTGTCGGCAGAGACCCGCTACCACCTCGCGGCCGACGCGTTCGGGGCGGTGGCCGCCTACTACGCGGAGATCGCCGCGTACCTCAACCAGATCTCGGGCAACGCGTACCCGCAGCGGCTGGCCATGGTCCTGGAGAAGGTCGCGGACCTGCCGTACGGCGAGAACCCGCAGCAGCGAGCAGCGTTCTACCGCGAGACGACCCACCGATCCGGCTCGCTCGCCGACGCATCGCGGCTCCAGGGCGAGCCCCCCACCTTCAACAACCTGCTCGACCTCGACGCCGCCTACCGGATCGCCGCCGACTACACGGCGCCGACCGTGGTCATCACGAAGCACACCGATCCGGTCGGCATCGCCTCGAGCGAGGAGCTCGTCGAAGCGTACCGGCGGGCGCTCGAGACCGACCCCGTCGCCTCGTTCGGCGGCATCGTGGGCGTCAACCGCGAGCTCGACGGCGCCACCGCCCGCGAGATCGCGGCCAACTCCTACGAGGCGGTCATCGCCCCCAGCTTCTCCGAGGCTGCGCTGGGTCTGCTGCGCGCCAGGCCGGGCCTGGAGCTGCTCGATGTCCCCGCATCGCCAACGGACGGCATGCGCGACTACGGCATCGCGAACCTCGACTTCAAGCGGGTGGGGGGCGGGCTGCTGGTCGAGGCGCTCGACGTCGTCGATCTCGACCGTGGGCAGCTGCAGGTCGTCACCCGCCGCCATCCGACGCTGGGCGAGCTCACCGATCTGCTGTTCGCGTGGCGAGCGGTCAGCCACGTCCGGTCCAACGCCATCGTGCTCGCCCGGAACGGCGCGACCGTGGGCATCGGGGCCGCGCAGGGCAGCCGCAACGTGTCGGTGGACATCGCGCTCCGGCGGGCCGGCGGCCGGGCGAAGCTCGCGGTGATGGCATCCGACGCCTACTTCCCATTTCCGGACGGCATCCAGATCGCGGCCAACGCGGGGGTCACGGCGATCATCCAGCCCGGGGGCTCGATCCGTGACGAGATGGCGATCGAGGTCGCGGATCGGCACCACCTGGCGATGGTGTTCACAGGCCGGCGGCATTTCCGCCACTAGGGTGGCTCACCCTCCAGCGCTCCCCGGGAGGCACCGATGGAACAGCTGCTCGCGCTAGAGATGGTCCGGGTCACCGAGTCGGCCGCGATCGCGTCCGCCCGGTTCATGGGTCGGGGTGCCCGGGACGAGGCAGACCACGCGGCCACCGAGGCCATGCGCCGGACGATGGACGAGACGGATCTGGCGGGCACCATCGTGATCGGCGAGGGGGAGCGCGACGACGCGCCGATGCTGTACATCGGCGAGCAGGTCGGTCGCCACGGCGATGGGGCCGTCGCCGCCGTGGACATCGCCGTCGATCCGCTCGAGGGGACGAACCTGGTGGCCACGGGTCAGGCAGGGGCGCTGACGGTGCTGGCCGCCTCGGAGACGGGGGGCCTCACGCACGCCCCCGACACCTATCTCGAGAAGCTGTGCGTCGGCCCCATCGCCGCCGGCTGCGTGGACATCACGCAGCCACCTGCCGAGAATGCCCACCGGATCGCCGAGGCCCTGCGCCGCAAGGTGTCCGACATCACGGTGATCATCCTCGATCGGCCCCGCCACGAGGAGCTGATCGCCGAGGTCCGCTCGACCGGCGCCCGGATCAAGCTCATCTCGGACGGCGACGTCTCGGCCGCCATCTCGTGCGCCGTCCAGGGCACGGGCGTGCACGCGGTCATGGGCATCGGCGGCGCGCCCGAGGGCGTGATCACGGCCGCGGCGCTGCGCTGCCTGGGTGGTGAGATCCAGGCACGGTTCCGGTTCCGCAGCAACGAGGACCGGGAGCGGGCGCGGACGATGCTCGGTCACGCCGACGAGGACCGCGTCTACCGAACGGAGGACCTCGCGGGCGGCCAGGAGCTCGTGTTCGCGGCGACGGGCGTCACCGGTGGCGAGCTGCTCCAGGGGGTCCGCTTCTTCGGCGGCGGCGCACGGACGCACTCGCTCGTCATGGCGTATCAGAGCAAGCAGGTCAGGTTCGTGGACACCGTCCACATGTTCGATCGGGACCGGCCCCCCGCGGTCCGCCTGTAGCCGTGGCCGCGGCCGTCCCGCGGATCGTCGCCATCGGCGGCGGGGGTTCAGCGACGAGCCGGACCGCCCGCTGCTCGACGACCTCGTGCTGGCGCTGACCGGGCGCGACCGGCCGCGCGTCTGCTTCGTGCCCACGGCGGCCGGCGACTCCGAGGTCTACGTGACGCGCTTCTTCGATGCCTTCTCGCGCCGCGCCGAGGCGACCTGGCTGCCGCTGTTCAAGCGTCGCGACCGCGACCTGCGACGCCTGATCCTGGATCAGGAAATTGAAGGTTCGAGTCCTTCCTCGCCAGCCAACTCCTCATCTGGACGGGACTCGAGATCGTGGCTAACAGTGGCGACCGTGAGGTCGTTCCGATCCTGTACGTCCACTACGAGACGATCAACTACCTGATGCGCAAGAACGTCGCAGGTTCCACGGTCAACCCTACCCTCGAGCTCCGAATGGAGTTCGTGTCCAAGGCCTGAGGTCCGGCCCAGCCGGCCTCCTCACGGCTGGACCGGGCACCTCCTCGGCCGCGGAACGGCCCCGTCGATCCGGCGGGGCCGTTCCGCTTGCTGGCGTCGGCGCACGACCATTGACCATCCCCGACCCCGGGGCTAGAGTGCGCGAACGGTCAGGACTGCACCATCTTAGGAGGACGTGATGACGGACCCCGCAGAGTTGCCCGGACCTGACGACACCGGCACCGGGGGTGGATTTCGGATCCCATTCCCCAAGGAGCTGCCGCAGGAGCTCCCGGTCTTCGTCGCCAGCAGCCTCATCTACGAGATCCTCCGGGTCCGCAACCGGCTGAACGCGATCGAGAACGCGGCGATCGTCGCGAGGTTCGGTCGGTTCGGCGGCGTGGTCGGCGGCCCCAACGAGCTGCCCGCCCCGGACGACGGTGGCGGCACGATCACCGGCGGCACGTTCCCGGGCGAGATCCCGTTCGAGATCCCGCAGGAGCTGCCGCCCGATATCTCGGTGATCGACCGCCTGGTCGACGCCAAGATCAACGCGCTGCGCGTGGAGATCCTCGGGCAGCTGAAGGAGATCCGGGAGCTCGTCTCGGCCAAGCGCGGTTGACGGCCGGCCGAAAGGCCACACGTCAGGCCACGCACCGCCGCCGCATCGCGATCGGGCGCCCCCAGGACGGGAGGGCCCGATCGAGGTGAACACCCGCGACGCGCTTCGGGGGCGGCTCGCGACGGATGGCATCCTGCATGCCAGCCCGCAGCAGCCGATCCGCCACCTGAGCGGGGCGCCCGCGCCGTGGGCCTTCTACAGCTGGGCCGTGACGCTCACGGGAACCGGCCTGGAGCTCGCGGGGCGCGCGCTCGTTGAGCGCCTCGCCACCTTCGGCTCGACCCAGCTCGCGGCGTACGGGCAGACGGCCCAGCCGCTGCTGGCGGCCTGCGTGCTGCTCGGTGGTGGTCGATACACGGGCCTCTCGATCCGCAAGTCGCCAAAGCCGTCGGTGACCGGCCGCCAGGTCGACGGTCCGCTCGATCGCAGCCGCCCGGTCGTCATCATCGACGACTCGATCGTGTCGGGGATGTCGCTCCGGGCCGCGATCCGGGCGCTCGAGCGCGACGGGTTCGAGGTCGAGGGCGCCCTCTCGCTGGTCGAGTTTCCCAACCGCGGCGGCGCGCACTGGGCGTGGTCGAACGGCTACCGGGTCGAGTCGCTGTTCGACATCTGGCGCGACCTGGACATGGCCGGGCCGCCGTTCCGGCCACCCGAGGGCTTCGCACCCGGGGTGCGCCGGGCGGGTCGCGTCCCCGATGGGCTGTCGCCCGCCGCGGCGGTGCGCTGGATCGCTCGGTCCTATCTGCGCACGGGGTTGCCGCCAGCGCCGGCCGAGTCGCTCGACCGGTCGTACGAGGCACCGGGCGGCGTGTTCGTCAGCTTCCGGCGCCGGGCCGACGACCACCGGCTGGCCCGCGACGGCTTCTGGCGCTTCGGACCGATCGTCACCAGCCTCCCCGAGGATCTCGTGTTCGCGACCGCGCATACCCTTGGGGCCGCGGGCGGGGCGATCGATCCCGCGACCCTCGAACGGTGCAAGATCGCGGTCACGATGCTCGGTCCGCTGCTGCCGAGCCGGCCTGCGGAGCTCGACTTCGATCGCTACGGGATCGTCGTGCGGGACCGGGTCACGGGTCGCAAGCTCGGCGGCGCCCTGCCCAACACCCAGGTGTTCACGGCCGAAGCCGGCCAGTACTGGCAGGCGCGGGTCCGCAACGCGCAGCTCGTGCCGGGTGGAGAATCATGACCTGTTCCGCCACGAGCTGGTCAAATACGTCGAGGCCGGCGAGACCTGGCTCTCGTTCGGGGCGCCCGACGGTCCCGAACTCGCGTGGCGACGGGACGACGACGTGGGCGCCGTGCTCACGGCCGTCGCGCGGACCGCCGCGCTCACCGCGTTCGGTCGCCCGGCGCCGGCCACTGCCGCCGGCGTCACCGCGCCCGCGATGCTACCCACCGGCCGTGCCGCGTCGTTGCCCGCGGTCGGCGATCGCATCCACGGGGTTGGGGTGTCGCTGTACGACGGCGGACACCTGGGGTCGGGCCTCGCGGAGCTGGGCGACGACGGCGTCGATGGGCTCGGCGAGCTGGCCGAGCTGGCGGCGTCGCGCGCGGCCGGAGCGGTGGACCCGGACACGCGAGCCCTGCTGCTGGCGGAGCGCCGGATCGACCGCCTGGCGGTATCGGTGGTGGTGCTCCACGATCGAGAGCCGCACGGCACCTCCGCGGCGGTCGCCCGGTTCAAGCTCCGTCCGGGTCTCGACGCGATCACCGTTCGCTCGGCGGCCGGCACGCGCACGATCCTGCCACCGGCCGGTCCCTACAACGGCTGGAGCGCCGACGAGCTGGTCCGGCGGCTGCAGGCGTCGGCGGCCGGGTCCGCGCCGGACGCCCGATGGACGACGTCGCGGGCGGCGTCCTGGATCCGCGGCGCCGACGGCGATCCTGGGCGCGTGGAGCGGATCGAGCTCGGGTTCGTCGCTCGGCCGGCGACGCCCCCTGACGACCTCGAGATCCGGGCGCTGATCGGCGCGATGGCCGGGCACCTGGTGCGCCGCATCGGTCCGTCGGGGCTTCCCTGGTACGACCTCGACGCACTGCGCGGCCGGCTGCCCGGATCGGGCACGACGCCCCGGATCGTCCATGCGCTGGCCACGCTCGCGGACGCCGGTCGGGTCCTCGAGCAGCCGGGGCTCGTCGACGCCGCTCGTCGTGGTCTTCGTATCTGCCTGGCGCACGTGGGCGCCGGCGGGGTCCCGGGCGAGCTCCACCTGGCGGGGATCACGCACGGGCCGCTGGCCGATTGCGTGCTGCTGCGTGCGGCGATCGAGGACCCGGAGCTCGCGAACGACCCCGCGGTCGACGCGCTGGGCCGGCGTCTGCGCGAGCTCGTCCAGCCCGACGGGCGAATGGCGCGTCGCCCGGTGCGGCTGGGTGATGACCAGGACCACGCGTATCTGCCGGCGGCCGCGCTGATGGCCATCGCGCCGTGGCTGGCGGCGCGCGGCAGGACGCTGCCGCTCGACGGGTTCCGGCCGCAGCTCGCCTGGCAGCGGCAGCAGTTCCGCGTGCTTCGCACGTGGTCCATGGTGGGCTGGCACCCGCAGGGCTGGGAGGCGGTGGATCGGGTCGCGCCATCGGCTGAGATCGCGGAGTACGCGGACGAGATCGCCGCCTGGGCGATCGAGCGCCAGCTGGACAAGAACGGCGCGTTCCTCGAGGACCTGAGCGAGAAGGAGCCGAGCTTCAACACGGGCTTCGTGGCCGAGGGGATCGCCGCCGCCTGGGCGATCGCAACGCGCGCCAGCGCAACGGATCGCGCCGCCGCCTGCGAGGGCTCGTGGCGGCGGGCAGCCGGGTTCATCCGAACGCTGACGCTCGGCCCCGAGGACGGCTTCGTGTCAGGGGCAGCCGCCGATACGGTGGGCGGCGTGCGGCTCACACCCTCGAGCGCACGGCTGCGGATCGACGCCACCAGCCACTGCCTGCACGCGCTGGTCGCGGGTCTCCGGCTGCGCAGCTCGTCAGCTCACCCGACGCCCGCCCCGATACTCTCGCCCACCGCCGGATCGTCGCCCACCGCCGCTCCGGGTGGCTGACGGGCCGATCGATCGGCTCCCACCATGGAGATCCGGGTTGCCTCAGCTTCTGCCCGCACTACGACTCGGAGGCGCTCCGCCGGCCGCGCTACCAGGAGCTGGTCGCCGACGGCCTGCCGGGCGGTTGGGCCTGCGACGACGGCACCGCGCTCGTGTTTGAGGGGACGGAGCTGACGGACGTCGTCACCGAACGCGCCGGTGCCGGCGGGCACCGGGTGGAGATGATCGCCGGAGTCGTGCGGGAGACGGCTCGTCGAGCACGGTTCCTGGGCGGTTGATTCGCGGGTCCTGGGTGCCGGGGGCGCCGCCGTTGCCGGGAGCGTGCGCGCCGGATTCAGCGCTCGTGGACGGGATCTCCGATCGGATGCCAGCCGCCACCGCTCCAGGTGGCGATCGCCCGCGCTGCCTGGGGGCCCTCGACCTCGCGCCGGCGGGCGGCCGCCGTGGCCACCGTCTCGTCCCAGCCCGGGGGGACGAGTCCCGGCGCGAGATCGGAAAGCGGAGCGAGGACGAAGAGGCGCCTGCGCGCCTCGGCGTGGGGGACGACCAGCGGCAACGCCGCCTTCGCAGGGTCCGCGCTGCGACCCTCGGGCGGACGCGGCACCCGGATGGCGTGACGTCCGAAGAGCAGCAGGTCAAGATCGATCTCACGTGGTCCCCAGCGTTCGCGCAACCGGCGACCGAACGCCTGCTCGATGACCTTGAGCGCGACCAGCAGGGCGATGGCGCCCGTCTCCGGGTCGGGTCCGGCCGGCACGTCCAGGGCGACGACCGCATTCCGGAACGATGGCTGGTCGACCACCCCGACCGGCGCAGTGACGTACAGGCGCGACACCCCGCGTAACCGGGCGCCCGGCAGGCCGGCCAGCGCGCCGACCGCCGAGGCCAGGGTCGCGTCGGCGTCGCCCAGGTTGGCGCCGATGCCCACGTATGTCCGCACTCGACCCGCCAACCAGGTTCCTCCGCCGGACTAGACTCGGGCGCGATGCCTGCGGTGACCGTGCTCGTCCTCGCCCCGTCGGTCGCCACCGGCGCCGGCCCGCTCGAGCTCGTTCTCGACGCCGCCCGCACGGCGCTCGCCGAGTGGCACCGGGAAGCGTTCATCGCGGCCGGCGCAGATGGTGTCGTCGTGCGCCGCGACCCGCCCGACGATACTCCCTTCGGCGCGCGCCTTCGGGGCCTGGTCGCCGAGCTCGCTCCCGAGGGCCTGGTGGTGCTGGCAGCGGGGGCGATCCCCCTGGCGACCGCGGCGGACCGGCGCGCGCTGGTCGAGGCGGCGAGCCACGATGCCCCGCAGGGACTGGCCAACCAGCGCTACTCGGCCGACGCGATTGCCGTCGCGTGCGCGGGCGAGGCGCTCCGTGGCCTGCCCGACCTCACGACCGACAACGCCCTGCCCAGGTGGCTGGCCGAGGTGGCCGGCGTTCCGGTGCGGGACCTGGCGACGCGACGCCGCCTGGCCGTCGACGTCGACGGCCCGCTCGATCTGCTGCTGCTCGAGGACGAGCTGCGGCGGCACGGGCCGCCAGGGGTGTCCACCACGATCGCCGGGCCGAGCGATGCCGATGCCGCAGCGGTGCGAGCGCGGCTGGCCGTGCTGCGCGATCTGGCCGCCGACCCGACCGCCGAGCTGCTGGTTGCCGGGCGAACGTCGGCGGCGGACCTGCGCTGGCTCGAGCGGGGGACGAGATCCCGGACCCGCGCCCTGGTCGAGGAGCGCGGCCTCCGGACGGCAGCCACCGCGGTGCCGCTCGGCCGGCCGAACCGGCGGCCGCCCCGGAGCATCCTCGGCGAGCTGCTGGACCGTGACGGTCCCGAAAGCCTCGGAACCCATGTCGCCGGCCTGGCCGACGGCGCGCTTATCGACGCTCGGGTCCTGCTCGCTCATCGGCTGGGCGCGGATGAGCGTGGCTGGCCGCCCCCGGAGGACCGGTTCGCGAGCGATCTGCTGCTGCCGGACCGGGTCCACGACCCGTGGCTCCGCGCGCTGACCGAGGCGGCAGCGGGTGCCCCGGTGCCGATCGTGCTTGGCGGACACAGCCTGGTGGGCCCGGGTGTCCGGCTGGCGCTAAGGTCGCGGTACCGTGCCGCGGGATCGATGCATGGTTGAGCCCCGGGCGCCACGCGGCGCCGCTCCGGAACCGAAAGGCCCCGGCCGGGTCGAGGTCGGTGTGCGCCACGATCTGCTCCCGGACCCGGAGGCGGCCGGCCAGGACGAGTTGCTGGTCGAGGCGATCCGCGACGAGATCGCCACCGGCGGACCGATCACGTTCGCACGGTTCATGGAGCGGGCGCTGTACGAGCCCGGTCACGGCTACTACCGTCGCGACCGGCAAGCACCGGGTCCTGCCGGCGACTTTCTGACGGCCCCGGAGGCCCACCCGATCTTCGGGGCAGCGGTCGGTCAGCTGCTCGAGCAGGCGTGGGCCGCCATGGACCACCCGGACCGGTTCCTCGTCTCGGAGCCGGGCTCGGGGACGGGTGCGCTCGCCGAGGGCCTCCTGGCCGGCCTCCAGGATCTGCGCTCCCCGCTGGCCGAGGTCATTCGGTACCGACCGGTCGAGATCGAGCCTCGCCGGCTCGATGCGCTGGCGGCTCGCCTCGAGGCGGCTGGGCTCGGGCGGTACCTCGTGACGGAGGCCCCGGGGCCGGATGCCGCGGAGACCGGTGCCGTCGTCGCCAACGAGGTCCTCGATGCGCTTCCGGTGCATCGGGTGATCGGCCGCGAGGGCGATGTCCGCGAGCTGCTGGTCGATGTCGATCGCGACGGAAGGTTTGTCCAGGTCGAGGCCGAGCCCACGACCCCGGCGCTGGCCCGCCGGCTGGCGGCGGAGGGGATCACGCTGGGGGACGGCCAGACCACCGAGGTCTGCCTGGTGGTGGATGCCTGGCTGCGGGACGCCACGCGTCACCTGGCGGCCGGCATCGTGGTCCTCGTCGACTACGCGATGGAGCCGGCCGTGCTCCACGCACCGGAGCGCCGTGAGGGGACCCTCCGCGCGTTCGCCGGACACGCCGTGGGATCCGACCCCTACCGCCACGTCGGACGCCAGGACCTGACGGCCACCGTGGATCTGGCAGCCGTGCGGGCAGCGGCGGCGAGCGCGGGCCTCGACCCCGTGGGCGAGACCACCCAGGCGGAGCTGCTCGCCTCGGTCGGCACGGGCGCGCTGACGACATCCTTCCTGCGCCGGCCCGGTGCCTCGCTCGAGGACGCGCTGCGGCTTCGATCGGCCCTCGCCCGTCTCCTCGACCCGCGCGCCATGGGCGGCTTCCGCGTCCTTGCCTTCGGCCGCGGCCTCCCGCCGGGGACGCAGCTGGCTGGCCTGCGGCGCCTCGCCCCGTCCGGCTGACGAACCTCCCCGCCCGTCTCTGTGGCCGTCTCGCCGCTCGTCTCGCCAGGCTCCGTTGCGAGCCCCGTTGCAGGGCGCGCGGCGCGGCCGTGGCACGATCGCCGCTGCTAGAATGCGAGAACCCGGCCCGATGCGGCACGGGTCGAAATTGCCATCCAACGCGAGCGGTGTCGTCAACACTCCGGCGGCTCCGCCCGGCACCGAGGACTTCGTGACCCAGATCTGGTACGTCGTCGGGTTCGCCTTCGCGGGCGTCTCGTTCGTGTTCCTGACGATCGGGCTTGCCTGGCTGATCTCCCACCGCGTGCGCGGCGACCAGCACAAGGGCTATCCGTACGAGTCGGGCATCGACACCTACGGCGACACCCACGCCCGGTTTGGCATCTCGTACTACATCTACGCGTTGATGTTCGTGGCCTTCGACATCGAGGTCGTGTTCATCTACCTGTGGGCTCTGGTGTTCCAGGATCTGTTGCTCGGCGGGCTCGTCAGCATGCTGATCTTTGTCGGCGTCCTGCTGTTCGGGCTCGCCTACGCCTGGCGCAAGGGGGTGCTCACGTGGCGATGACGCCCGACGGTCCGGAGGACGTCCGGGGCCCGGGCGTCGAGCCGGACGACGATCTCCAGGCGGCGGCAAGCTCCGGTGGGCGTGGCTCGTCGCTGATGACGTCGGCCGACCGCGACGTCGCGCAGCCGATCGTCGTACCCAACACGCTGTGGACCTCGGTCCGCGCGGACGCCTACGGCGGCGAGGACGCCTCGCCGTTCACGCACCTGCGCGATCTCGAAGGCTCCGACCTCGTGCTCAGCGACACGGCGCGCTGGGGCCAGCTCGAGGTCATCCCCACCAAGGCCGACCTGATCGTCGACCTCATCCGGATGAACAGCCTGTGGCCGCTCCTGTCGGGCCTCGCCTGCTGCGCCATCGAGATGATGTCGGCGGCGACCTCGAAGAACGACATGGACCGCTGGGGGATGTTCCCCTTCCGTGCCTCCCCCCGACAGGCGGACGTGCTCATCGTCGCGGGCACCCTGACGACCAAGATGGCAGGGCCGCTGGTTCGGCTGTGGGAGCAGATGCCGGAGCCCAAGTGGTGCGTCGCGATGGGCGACTGCACGTGCTCCGGCGGTCGCTACAAGCGCAGCTACTCGACGATCGAGGGCATCGACCGGGTCATGCCCGTGGACGTCTACGTGCCGGGTTGCCCGCCGCGACCCGAGGGGCTCATCTACGGGATGATGAAGCTCGGCCAGCTGGTCAAGGAGCGCCGCGGTCACTGGCCCGAGCGCCCGATCGGCCCCAGCGTCCCCGAGGACGTCTAGGTGGATCGCGCGCTTCGGAGACGGCTCGAGGCCAGGTTTGGCGAGCAGCTGACCGGGCCGGTCCGCCAGCGGCACGACCAGACGGAGATCCGCATCGGGCCCGCCGACGTGCCCGAGGTGATGCGCGCGCTCCACGACGAGCCCGAGCTCGCGTTCGAGATCCTGGTCGATCTCGCCGGTGTCGACACCGGCAGCCAGATGCAGGTCGTCTACCACCTGTGGTCGGCCACGACCTCGGACTGGCTTCGGGTGATCGCGGACGGCATGCCCCGCGACGACCCGCGCGCACCCTCGCTCACCGGCCTGTGGCCCGGGGCCGAGTGGATGGAGCGCGAGACCTACGACATGTTCGGGATCATCTTCGAGGGCAACCGAGACCTGCGCCGCATCTACATGCCCCCCGACTACACCAGCTTCCCGCTCCGCAAGGACTTCTACCTGGCCGACAATTCCGCCCGCTCGCCAGGCGGTGGCGTTCGCCACATGGAGCAGACCCAGGCGCCGTCGCAGGCGACGCCGTCCGTGGTCCGCCGCACCGTGAAAGCCTGAGATGACCGCGCCCGCCAGCCCTCACCAGCATCCGTCCGCCGACGATCCCCGGATCCTGCTCGACGACCAGATCGGGCAGTTCGAGGCCGTCCCGCCGTATCCTCCGCGGACCGAGCGCGAGGCCGAGTTCTACTCCCTCGGCGACGGCGAGATGTTCCTCAACATGGGTCCCCAGCACCCGTCGACGCACGGGGTGCTGCGGGTCGTGCTCAAGATCAACGGTGAGCAGGTGGTCGACCTCGACCCCGTGCTGGGCTATCTCCATCGCGGCGTCGAGAAGCTGTGCGAGAACTCGGACTTCCACCACATCATCAGCCACGTCGACCCGCTCGAGTACGTGAGCTCGCTGTTCTGCGAGTGGTCACCGGTGATGGCGTTCGAGCAGCTGCTCGACGTCCAGGTGCCGCGGCGCGCCGAGTACATCCGGGTGCTCACGGGCGAGCTCAACCGGATCGCCAGCCACGCGCTGTTCATGGGCTGGATGGCGCTCGACCTGGGCGGCCTGACCCCGATCCTGTACAGCTTCATCGAGCGTGACGAGATCGTGGACATGCTGGCCGCGGTGACCGGCCAGAAGCTGCTGTTCAACTACTTCCGGATCGGCGGCGTCAACGGCGACCTCAACCACGAGTTCATGTCCCGTCTGGGCGATTGGATGAGCCGGGCGACGGCCCAGCACGAGGCCAACACCCAGCTCCTCAACGAGAACGAGATCTTCGTTCGCCGAATGCGCGGGATCGGGGTGCTCGATCAGGACACCGCCCTTCGGATGGCGGTCACCGGGCCGAACCTGCGCGCGTCCGGGATCCCGTACGACGTGCGCCGCGCCCACCCGTACTCGGTCTACCCCGAGCTCGAGTTCGACATCCCGACGCGCGCCCATGGCCGGGGCGGCGACTCGCTCGATCGGTACCTGCTCCGCGTCGACGAGGTCAAGCAGAGCCTGCGGATCATCGACCAGTGCCTTCACAACATGCCCGACGGCCCGATCATGGCCAAGCTGCCGCGCCTGCTCCGACCGCGGCCCGGTCGCGCCTGGGCGGCGATCGAGGGGCCGCGCGGCCTGTACGGCACCTACGCGATCTCCGATGGCACCGACCAGCCGTTCCGGATGAAGATCCACGATCCGTCGTTCGTCCATCTCCAGCTGGTGGGCCAGCTGATGAAGGGCAACCTGATCGCCGACACGATGGCCGTCATGGCGTCGCTGGACCCGGTGATGGGCGGCGTCGACAAGTGACCGTGCGGGGCCGACGGATGCCTTCATCGGCGCGTGCGCGCGGTCACCGGCAGGCGCTGCCGCGCCGGCAAGGGGTGGCGCGATGACCGCGATCAGCCGGGCCTGGGGCAACATGACGCTGCTGGGCCGGATCCTCGTCCCGGTGCTGTTCCTGGTGGTCGTGGTCGGGCCGATCCTGACCGTGCTGATCGCCCTGTTCATCGGCCCCTGGCTGGTCGACCTGCTGGCCGCCAACATCGACATCGTGCGGTTCGTGGTCGCGGTGACCGGGGTGCTCCTGTTCAGCATCCCGGCGGCGTTCATCATCATCTACATGGAGCTCAAGGTCATCGCGTTCATGAACCTCCGCCGGGGACCCAACCGGATCCTGCCGGCGGGTGCCGCGATGTCCGTGGTCCACGGTCTCAAGGTCCTCACCAAGGAGGACTTCACCCCCACCGGCGCGGACCGGCTGGTGTTCACCTGGGCACCCGTGGTCGTGTTCCTGACCGCGGTCATGACATTCATGGTCATCCCGTTCGGCCCGGGTCTGGTCGGCCAGGACCTCAACGTGGGCCTGCTGTACCTGTTCGCGGTCGGCGGCATGACCGTCGTCGGGCTGCTGGCCGCCGGCTGGTCGAGCTTCAACAAGTACTCGCTGCTGGGCGGGTTGCGCTCGGCGGCGCAGGTGGTCAGCTACGAGATCCCGCTGACGCTGTCGGTGGTTGGCCTGATCCTGCTGGCCGGCACGATGAGCGTGTACCAGCTGGCGGTGCAGCAGTCGGGCTGGGTCTGGGACTGGTACGTGTTCCGCCAACCGCTGGGCGCCCTGATCTTCTTCATCGCGGCCACCGCGGAGGCCAACCGGACGCCGTTCGACCTGACCGAGGCCGACTCGGAGATCGTGGCCGGCTTTGCGACCGAGTACTCGGGCATGCGGTTCGGCTTCCTGTTCTTCGCCGAGTACGTCAACGTGTTCATCGTCTCGGCCCTGATGACCACCTTCTACTTCGGGGCCTGGAATGCGCCGGTCGACCTCAACGGGTTGATGGCGTGGCTGAACGCCAACCTCGGGACCAGCCTGCAGCCGGTCACCGTCGCGCTGGATCCTGGCTCGCTGGGCATCGGTCTGCTGATCCTGCTGGTCGCGGTCCCGGTTGCGCTGACCCTGCTGT
The DNA here is from genome assembly GCA_963829295.1 of uncultured Chloroflexia bacterium. Lineage (GTDB taxonomy): Bacteria > Chloroflexota > Limnocylindria > Limnocylindrales > CSP1-4 > CAIXZV01. Next base: position 116,802 of record CAWHHU010000007.1, read on the forward strand.
TCGCGGCGCCGTTCTACCTGCTCCGCACCTCGAAGCCGGCCTGGCAGGCGCTGCTGCTCGGGTTCATCGCGTTCAACGTCGTCGCGGGTGGCGCCCTGTTCCTGATCGCGTACATCGGGCTTGACTGGGTCGGCGGCCTGCTGTGGTTCATGGCCAAGGCGTTCACGTTCGTGTTCGTGTTCGTGTGGATGCGGGGCACGCTGCCACGTGTCCGGATCGATCAGCTGATGGGGTTCGCCTGGAAATGGCTGTTGCCGGCATCGCTGCTGAACCTGTTCGCCACCGCCGCCGCGATCATCGTCGTGAAGTCGCTGTGAGCGCCCGATGAGCTTCATCCCCGGCATGGGCATCGTCCGCGGCATGAGCCTGACCCTGCGGCGGTTCTTCGAGCCCAAGGCCACGATCATGTGGCCGGAAGAGCCCGCCGACATCGCGCCCAAGTACCGCGGCCGGCTCCAGCTGCTCTACGACGAGTGGGGCACGCTCAAGTGCGAGACCTGCTTCCAGTGTGCCCAGGCGTGCCCGATCGAGTGCATCGACATGGGCGGGATCGACACCAAGGGCCGGTTCCACGTCCACTGGGGTCCGCCCGAGACCTATGGCGAACGGCGCGAGGAGTCGGCCATCAGACGAGCCGGGCGCCCCGTTGCGGACCCGGCCCACACCCAATTCGACCCGCTGGACACGACCGCCCTGGACGCGATCCTCGAGCGCCACGACTACGACCCAAGGGCGATGCTCGCGATCCTCGAGGAGACCCAGGCCGAGTACGGCTACCTGCCCGTCGGCGCACTCAAGCACATCTCGCGGATCACCGGCGCCTGGTACGCGATGATCTATGGCACCGCGACCTATTACCGGCACCTGCGGTTCGAGCCGCCCACCGTCACGACGGCGCTGCCGGCGGGCGAGGCGCACCGGGCCGCCGAGGCAGCCTTCCGCGATGGCCTGGGTGCGTCCCTGGGTTACGGCGCCCCGGACGCCGGCCACGCCGGAGCGGCCGGCTGATGGCGGACTTCCTCGAGACGCCGCGCGGATGGCCGGCGGTCCTGACCGGCCGCGCCGGCGCACTCACGAAGGACCCCTCGGACCTCGACGCGGCGGTCCGCGCCGGGGCGTTCGAGGGCCTCCGGACCGCCGTCCGCGACCTGGGCGGCACCGGCACCATCGCCACCATCGCCTCCTCGCGGCTGCGCGGGCGTGGCGGCGCCGGCTATCCCACCGGCGACAAGTGGCGGGCGGCAGCCTCGCAACCCACGGATCAGCGGTACGTGGTGGCCAACGGCTACGGTGCCGATCCGGCCGTCCGCACCGATGCCGCGCTGATGGCCGCCGACCCGTGGGCGGTGATCGAGGGAATGGCGATCGCCGCGTTCGCCGTCGGCGCCACCGAGGCGATCCTCGCCGTCCGCGCGGACGACCCCGCGCTCGTCACGCTGCTCGAGGGCGCCGTCGGGGCCGCCGAGGAGGCTGGTTTCGTAGGCGACGATGTGCTGGGCTCGGGCCATCGGGTGACCGTGACGGTCCGGCCGGTCCAGGGTGCCTACATGCTGGGCGAGGAGACCGTGCTGCTCAAGGCGCTCGAGGGGAAGCGCGGTCAGCCCGAGCAGCGGCCTCCATACCCGGCCGAGCGTGGCCTGTTCGGGCAGCCGACCGTGGTCAACAACGTCCAGACCCTGGCCACCGTCCCGTGGATCCTGCGCGAGGGGGTCCCCTCGTTCAGCGCGATCGGTGCCCCCGACAGCCCCGGCACCGTCCTGGTCCAGCTGCGGGGCCCCGAGGGGGCCGGCATCGCCGAGGTTCCGCTGGGAACCCCGCTGCGCGAGCTGATCGAGCTCGCCGGCGGCACCGGCAGCCGTCCGCTCAAGGCGGTCCTCGTGGGCGGGCCCACCGGGGGCCTGCTGCCCCCGGATCTGCTCGACACGCCCTACACGTTCGAGGCGCTGCGCGCGGCCGGGGCACACATCGGCTCGGGATCGGTGGTGATCGCCGACGACCGCGCGTGCGTCGTGGACCTCGCCCGGCTGCTCGCCCGCTTCTCCGCCGATCAGGCCTGCGGCAAGTCGATCCCGTGCCGGATCGGGCTCCGCCGGCTGTACGAGATCGGCGAGCGAATGACCAGTGGCCGGCCCAAGCCGACCGACCTGACCCTGCTTGACGACCTGGCGCACGACGTCGCTGCCAGCGGCCTGTGCGACCACGAGCGGCTGGCGACCCTGCCGTTCACGAGCGCGATGCGATACTTCCGTGGCGAGCTCGACGACCACATCCTCCGCAGCACCTGCCCCGCCGGCGTCTGCCATCCCATCGCGGTGGCCGCGGGGCCGGCGAAGCAGGAACCTTCCCATGGCTGATCTGATCACGCGCCCCGACATCCCGATCGAGCCGCGTCGCGATGCGCGCCCCGACATCCCGACCCGGCTCGACACGCTCAACCCGCGCGACGACACCCTCGCCGAGCGGCTGATCACCACCCAGGCTCCGCAGCGTCCCCAGAGCACGCCGCCGATCCGGATCGAGGTTGACGGGCGGGTCGTCGAGGGGTTCGAGGGCCAGACGATCCTCGAGGTCTGCCGGGACAACGGGATCGAGATCCCCACCCTGTGCTACGAGCCCAAGCTGCCGGGCTTCGGTGCCTGCCGGATGTGCGTGGTGGAGGTCGAGGGCGAGGACACGCCGCCCATCTCCTGCTCCCGGCTGGCCGAGACGGACATGAAGGTCCAGACGCAGACCGACGAGCTGCGCCGGCTGCGCCGGACCAACCTGGAGCTGATCTTCAGCGACCACAACGCCTACTGTCTCCCGCCGTGCCAGAACAAGTGCCCCAGCCACATCGACATCCCGGGCTTCCTCAAGGCCAACGCCGAGGCGGACTGGCGGGAGAGCACCAGGATCTTCAAGCGCACCATCCCGTTCCCGTCGATCCTGGGCCGGGTGTGCCCCGCCCCGTGCGAGGAGCACTGCCGGCGCGACGAGGTCGACGAGGCGATCGCGATCCGCGACAGCCACCGGTACGCCGGCGACCAGGTGCTCAGGGCCATGCTCGATGAGGGCAGCGACCCGCCCCTGCCATTCGAGCGCCAGGCACCCACCGGGCGCCGGGTGGCCGTCATCGGCTCCGGACCCGCCGGGATGGCGGCCGCCTACTACCTGCTGCTCGCCGGCCACGAGGTCACCGTGTTCGAGCGCGACCCGGCCCCGGGCGGGATGCTCCGCTACGGCATCCCGCAGTACCGGTTGCCAAAGGTCGAGGTCCTCGAGGCCGAGTACGAGTCCGTGTGGCGCCTGGGCGCCAGGCTCGAGTGCAACAAGGAGCTGGGCAAGGACTTCACGCTCGACGACCTGCTGAACCAGGGCTTCGACTCCACCGTGGTCGCCATCGGCTGCTACGACACCAACAAGCTGGGGATCCCCAACGAGGACGCCGACGGCGTGATCGACGGCCTCGAGTACCTGCGCAGGGCAACGCTCGGGCTCGAGTATCCCGGCCACGCCGGCAGCCGCGTGGTCGTGATCGGTGGCGGGTTCACCTCGATGGACTGCAGCCGTACGTCGGTCCGGCAGGGCGCCAGCGAGGTCACCCTCGTCTATCGCCGGGACATGAAGGACATGCCGGCAGCGAACGAGGTGCACGAGGCGATGGAGGAGGGCGTCACGGCCATCTTCCAGGCCGGGCCGACGCGCGTGATCACCGATGAGAAGACCGGCAAGGTCACAGGGGTCGAGTTCATCAGGATGCAGCTGGGCGAGCCAGACGCATCCGGGCGGCGACGGCCACAGCCGGCGCCCGGCACCGAGTTCATGATCGATTGCGACCGGGTCCTGCTCGCGATCGGCCAGGGTCCGGAGCTCGACTGGATCGGCGCGGGCTCGGAAGGCGTCAGCGCGACCCGCAATCGCCGGCTGGCGGCCGACGCGGTGACGTTCGAGACCGGCCGGCCGGGCGTGTTCGGCACCGGCGACGTGCGCATCGGCGCCGCGACCGTGGTCCAGGCCGTCGCGGAGGGCCGGCGAGCGGCGTACGCGGTCGACGCCTACCTCAGGGGCAACGACCTGGCGGCGATCCGGACGCGCCAGACGCTGGCCGAGCCGCAGCCCGAGTTCCTCTCGATCGTCCCGTTCACGGGCGAGGTCAAGGAACCGCGCTACCGGCTGAAGGCGCTCGAGGCCGAGCACCGCAACAGCAACTACGTCGAGTACGAGATCCCGTACACGCCCGACGAGGCCGTGACGGAATCCACCCGCTGCCTCCAGTGCACCTGCGAGGCGATCGGGTTCTGCGACCTGCGCCGCCTGGGGATCGAGTACGGGACCACGCTCCAGACGCTCGAGCCGCGCTACCGCCAGGGTGCCGGCTACCGGTCGGTGACCGAGAACCGGTTCACGGGCATCAACCACGACTACATCCGCGACGACAGCCACGCGTTCATCCTGCGCGAGCCGTCCCGCTGCATCGATTGCGGCCGCTGCGCCAACGTATGTGCCGAGGTGGTCGGCGCAGCCTGCTACGACTTCATGCGCATCGGGTTCGACACCCTGGTCACGACGCCGCTCGACATGAGCCTCAACGACACGCCGTGCGTATCCTGCGGCCGCTGCGCCGAGACGTGTCCGACCGGCGCGCTGATGCCCAAGCCGCGCATCCTCCAGAAGTACGACGTCGACGAGAGCCGGTGCATCCTGTGCGGCATCTGCGTCGATGCCTGCCCCTATGACGCCGTCCGCGACAGCGACCAGTTCGAGCTCAGCCACACGTCCCGCGAGGAGCCGATGATCGACCTCCTCGCGCTGGCCGCGGTCGAGCGCGAGACGGAGATGACCTACATCCGCAAGGAGCGAGACTGGGCGGAGCGGGCACGGGCCGAGGGTCGGTTCCTCGATCCCGCGCGCCTGCTCCCCGTCCTGCCCGCGTCGCTCGGCGGAGGAGACGGCCACGGCAACGGGAACGGTCATGCGGCGGTTGCCGCGACCGGAAACGGGTCGGGCCACGCCCACGAACACTGAGCCGCCAAGGACCACACGGACGCCCACGATCACGGAGAGGGACGCGTGACGCTACCGCAGACCATCCCGCTGCTCGGCCTCGGCTGGGACGATGCCCTGTTCCTGGGTCTCGCGGGCGCGATGCTGCTGTTCGCGCTGATGGTCGTCTCGATGCGCGACATCATCCGGTGCGGCGTCGCGATGATCGCGGCGTTCGGCGCCCTCGCCGGGCTCTACGTCCTGGCCAACGCGCCGGTCGTCGCAGCGGCGCAGGTGCTGATCTACATCGGCGCGATCAGCGTGCTGATCCTGTTCGCGATCATGCTCACCCAATCCAAGATCGGAACCACGGCGCTGGTGTTCCAGACCCAGGCGCGGTGGGCGGCCATGGCCGCGGTGATCCTGGCCGTCCTGCTGACGCTGACCATGACCGCCACCAGCTGGCCCGCCGGGGTGGGACTGGACGAGCAGCAGAAGAAGGACCTCACCCACAAGCTGGCGACGACGATGTTCGACAGCTACGTGCTGCCGTTCGAGGTGGTGAGCGTGCTGCTGCTGGCCGCGGTCATCGGCGGCGTGTTCATCGCCAAGCGCGAGCGCGGGGGCGAGGACTGATGCTGTCCTTCATCGACGGCATCTCGCACTCGCTCGACGCCTACCTCGTGCTGTCCGGCCTCCTGTTCGCGATCGGTACGTTCGGGTTCCTGGCTCGCCGCAACGCGATCAGCATGCTGATGTCGATCGAGCTGATGCTCAACGCGGTCAACCTGGCGATCATCGCGTTCGGCGCCTTCAACGCTGATCTCACCGCAAACGCCTCGGCGATCGCGCTGATCGTGATCGCGGCCGCGGCGGCCGAGGCGACGGTCGGGCTGGCGATCGTGATCGCGATCTTCCGCAACCGCAAGACGCCGCTCGTCGACGAGTACGACGCGATGCGGCAATAGGGCGCGGGCGATGTACGACACGCTGATCCCGCTCATCGCGCTGATCCCGATCCTCGGCTTCGCGTTCACGGCCCTGTTCGGGCGTCGCCTGCAGATGACCTTCGGCCGGTGGGCCGCCGAGATCGTGCCGGTCGGCGGCGTGATCGTCGTGTGGCTGATCGCGCTCTCGGTGATCGTGCCCGCGGTCGGTCACCAGGATCCGTTCGGCGAGGCGGGCCTGGACGTCAAGCTGTGGACCTGGATCCCGGCCGGCAGCCTCAGCGTGGACATGGGCTTCCACGTCGACGCGCTGACGGCCGCGCTGCTGATCGTGGTCACCACGATCGGCATGCTCGTCCACGTGTACTCGATCGGGTACATGGCCCACGACGACGGCGCGTGGCGGTTCTTCGCCTACCTCAACCTGTTCATGTTCTCGATGCTGCTGCTGGTGCTCGCCAGCAGCTGGCTGCTGATGTTCGCGGGCTGGGAGCTGGTGGGCTTCTGCTCGTACGCGCTGATCGGGTTCTGGTATCACAAACGCTCGGCTGCCCTGGCCGCCAAGAAGGCGTTCATCGTCAACCGGGTGGGCGACGTCGGGTTCGCGCTCGGGATCATGGCGATCTTCCTCGACACCGGCACGCTCAACATCGCGGACTCGCTGGCGAAGCTCACCGCGACCGACGCCTCGCTCCCGATCCCGATCGCGATCGTGGCGCTGCTCCTGTTCGCGGGCGCCATGGGCAAGAGCGCCCAGTTCCCGCTCCACGTCTGGCTGCCGGACGCGATGGAGGGGCCGACCCCGGTGTCGGCCCTGATCCATGCCGCGACCATGGTCAACGCCGGCGTCTACATGGTGGCGCGTGCCAATCCGCTGTTCGCGCACGCGCAGGACGCGATGGTCGTGGTGGCCGCGATCGGCATCTTCACCGCGATCCTGGCGGCTTCGATCGCGTTCACCCAGACCGACATCAAGCGGGTGCTCGCCTATTCCACGCTGAGCCAGCTGGGCTACATGTTCGCGGCGCTGGGCGTCGGGGCGTACGCCGCGGCCATCTTCCACCTCATGACCCACGGGTTCTTCAAGGGCCTGCTGTTCCTCGACTCGGGCTCGGTGATCCATGCCGTCCACGAGGAGCAGGACATGAACCGCATGGGCGGCCTGTGGCGGAAGATCCCGATCACCCACTGGACGATGCTGGTGGCGTCGATCGCGATCGCCGGCATCCCGCCCCTGGCGGGCTTCTTCTCCAAGGACGAGCTCCTGAGCGACGCGTACAAGAACGGGTTCGCGTGGGTGTGGTTCATCGGCGTCGTGGTCGCCGTGATGACGGCGTTCTACATGTGGCGCCTGATGGGCAAGACCTTCTACGGCGAGAGCCGGGTCGATCCGCACGTGGAGCCCAGGATCCACGAGTCACCGTGGCAGATGACGCTGCCGCTCATCCTGCTCGCGATCCCCGCGGCGCTGCTCGGCATCGCGCTCTCGTGGCCAGGTCCGCCGCTGGGCCCGCTGTTCGGGATGGGCGACCAGCCCGGGCTGCTCGCGAGCTGGCTCGATCCGGTGTTCGCACCATCCGAGGAGTTCCTCCACGGCGCCCCCGCCGCATTCCAGCTGGGCGGCATCGATGGCGTCCTGATCCTGATCAGCGTCGCGGCGGCGGCCATCGGCCTGGTGGTGGGCATCTGGCTGTTCGGCTTCTTCGGTGCGCGTGGCCGCCACGCTCTGGTGGAGCGGCTCACGGCCGCCAATCGAGCCACCCGTTTCCTGTACCGGGCCACGCTCAACAAGTGGTGGTTCGACGACCTCAATGACCTGCTGTTCATCCGCATCGGGGGTCGCGTCGCCGCGGCGATGTGGTGGTTCGACCGGACGATCGTCGACGGTGCCGTCAACGGTGTTGGCGCGCTCACCCGCGATGCGGGCGGCGGGCTGCGGCGGATCCAGACCGGCCGCGTCCAGAACTACGCGCTGGGGATCGCGATCGGCCTGCTGGTGATGGCCGGGTCGTTCCTGGTGATCGTGGGGCAGCCGCGATGACGGGCTCGGGTCTCGTCTCGCTGGTCACGTTCCTGCCCCTGCTGGGCGCCGTCGTCGTCGCGTTCGTACCTTCGGGCCGCCCCGACTGGGCCCGTCGCCTGGCGCTGGCGTTCGCGCTGGCCGCCTGGGTCATCTCGCTCGCCATGCTGGCCGGCTTCGACATCCACGCGACCGGGGTCCAGTTCATCGACCAGGCCGACTGGATCCCGATGTTCGGTGTCCAGTACAAGGTTGGGGTCGACGGGCTGTCGCTGGTGCTGGTGGTCCTGACCACGACGCTGACCTGGATCAGCATCCTGGCCTCGTTCCACCCCATTCAGAACCGGGTCAAGGAGTACATGGTCAACTTCCTCGTGCTCGAGGTCGGCATGACCGGGGTGTTCGTGGCCCAGGACCTGTTCCTGTTCTACGTGTTCTGGGAGCTGGTGCTCGTGCCGATGTACCTGATCATCGGCATCTGGGGCGGCGCCAACCGGATCTACGCCACGATCAAGTTCGTCCTCTACACGCTGGTCGGGTCGTTCCTGATGCTGGTCGCGATCCTGGCCACGGCCTACACCTACCAGGCCGCGAACGGCACCTGGACCGGCGCGTTCGATCTGGCCAACCTCACCACGGCGGCCGCGGCTGGCATGTTCAACGGCACGTTCGGGTTCCTCGCCTTTGGCGCCTTCTTCCTGGCGTTCGCGATCAAGGTCCCGATGTTCCCGTTCCACACCTGGCTCCCCGACGCACACACCGAGGCGCCGACCGCGGGCTCGGTGATCCTGGCCGGCGTCCTGCTCAAGCTGGGCGGCTACGGCCTGATCCGGTTCGCCCTGCCGCTGTTCCCCGAGGCCGCCCAGACATGGGCCCCGGCGATCATCGTTCTCAGCCTGATCGCGATCATCTACGGCGCGATCGTGGCGCTCGTGCAGCCCGACCTCAAGCGGCTGGTCGCCTACTCCTCGGTCAGCCACATGGGGTTCGTGACGCTGGGCATCTTCGTGTTCCAGCAGCAGGCGCTCCAGGGCGCGATCCTGCAGATGGTCAATCACGGCCTGATCACGGGCGCCCTGTTCCTGCTCGTGGGCGTGATCTACGAACGGACCCATGACCGGACGATCGCCAAGATGGGCGGCCTGGGATCGAAGACCCCGGTCTACGCCGCGGCGCTGGGGTTCTTCGTGTTCGCGTCGGTCGGGCTGCCCGGCCTGTCCGGGTTCGTTGGCGAGTTCCTGACCCTGCTGGGCACGTTCCAGGTCAACCAGGGTGCGGCGGTGGTGGCCACGTTCGTGATGATCTTCGCGGCAGGCTACCTGCTCTGGATGCTCCAGCGGGTCACGTTCGGCGAGCTGTCGGACTTCCTCAAGGGCCTGGGTGACCATCTGACCGACATGTCGCCGGTCGAAGCGATGACCCTGGTGCCGCTGGGCGCCCTGGTGGTGATCCTCGGCATCTATCCCGGCCTCGTGCTCAACCTGGTGGGCGGGTCCGTGGATCACGCCCTGGCCGCGGTGCAGCACGTCGCGCCGATCGCCCTCGGGCTGGGGCAGTAGGAGGCGTCGGTGAACGTTCCTGCGAGCGATCTCGCCGCCATCACTCCGTTCGCCGCCGCGGTCCTGGTGGCGGCCGCCATCCTCGCCGCCGACTTCGCATTCCCGGGTCGCAAGGGACCGGCGCTGGCGGTCGCGTTCGCCGGGCTCGCGGTCACCGCGGCCCTGGTCGCGATCGCCGGCCAGACCAAGACCGCGGCCTTCGACGGCGGATACCTCGTCGACCCGCTGACCACGTTCCTTGACCTGCTGTTCATCTCGATCGTGGCGCTCACGATCGCGTTCGCGCCCGACTACCTCGACGAGCGAGACCTGCCGGTCGCGGAGTTTGCGGCCGTGCTCGTGTTCGCGATGTCGGGCGCGATGCTGATCTCGGCCTCGGGTGATCTGCTGGTGCTGTTCCTGGGCCTGGAGCTGATGGTGCTGCCGGGCTACGTGCTGGCCGGCTACCACAAGTCGGACGGGTACTCCACCGAGGGCGCGATCAAGTACTTCCTGCTGGGCTCGTTCTCCAGCGCGATCTTCCTGTTCGGCCTGGTGTTCGTATGGGGCTCGACGGGCACCACCAACATCGCGGCGGTGGCCGGCGCCCTGACCCAGACCCTGAGTGCCGGCGCCCTGTCACCCGGGCTCGGGATGGGCCTCGCGTTCATGACCACCGGTGTCGCGTTCAAGATCGCGGCGGTGCCGTTCCACTACTGGACGCCGGACGCGTACCAGGGATCCCCGACGCCCGTGACCGGCTACCTGTCGGTGGGCCCCAAGGTAGGGGCGTTCGCCCTGATCATCCGCTTGTTCGCGGGCGCGCTGTTCCCGCTGGCCGCGGACTGGAACATCATGATCATGGTGCTGGCGGCGCTGACCATGACCCTTGGCAACCTGGTGGCCCTGACCCAGGACAACGTCAAGCGGATGCTGGCCTACTCGTCGATCGCGCACACCGGGTACATGCTGGTCGGGTTTGCCGCGTTCGGGGCCGGCCAGATCCGCGGCCTCGAAGGCGTGCTCTACTACGGCGCGGCGTACTCGTTCATGAACCTGGGCGCGTTCGCGGTGGTGGCCGCGCTCCAGAAGCGCCTGGGCACGTCCAGCAACCTGTCCACGTTCGCGGGTCTCGTCCGGCGCGAGCCGACCCTGGCCCTGCTGATGACGCTGTTCATGTTCTCGCTGACCGGGATCCCGCCGACCGCCGGCTTCTTCGGCAAGTTCTACGTCATCCTCGCCGCTGTGCAGGCCGGCGGCTGGCTGTCCGCGCTGGCGGTGCTGGCCGTGATCAACGCCGCAGCGGCCGCGTTCTACTACCTCCGGGTCGTCGTCTACATCTGGATGCGCGATCCGGCCCCCGAGCCGCCGGCGCTCGAGCACGGCCGGCTGGTGTGGGCCGGGCTGGCCGTCGCGACCGTGATGACGATCGCGCTCGGGCTGTTGCCGGGCGTGATGCTGGACATCGTGGGAACGGCCGCGGCGGCGGTTGGCTGAACGCACTGACCTGATCCCCGCTGACCCCGGGGCCCCGTCCACCTTCGCTCTTCCCGGGCCTGGCGGCAGCGATCGGGGTCGGTGGGCGGAGCTGCAACAGCGCCCCGGTATCATTGGTCCGTGCCCAGCGATCGACCGCGGGTGCTGCAGGACCTGCTCGGACCCTCCGGGCGGCTCTTCGTGGTCTCGAACCGTGGTCCCGTCAGCTTTGACCTGGACGCGTCAGCACCGGGCGGCCTCGTTGCCTCGCGCGGCGCCGGCGGTCTCGTCACCGCCCTCGGAGAGCTGGGTCGCCATGCGCCCCTGACCTGGATCGCGAGCGCGATCAGCGACGGTGATCGAGCGGCAGGCCGCGCCCTTCGGGCGATGGAGGCGACGGGCGGGCGGCGATCCCGGAACGCCGCCCGGAACGTCGCGCGGGACGCCGACTCCACGGCGTGGACCGTGGATCCGCAGACCGTGGCCCGTCTGATCGACGAGGTCATGCCCGGCCAGGATCTGCAGATCCACCTGGTGACGCTCGATCCGTCGGTCTTCGAGCCCTTCTACAACGTCGTCTCGAACCCGTTCCTGTGGTTCCTCCAGCACCGGATGTTCTCCCCGGCCTACAGCCCGAACGTGGACTCCACCCTGATGGCGGCGTGGCGTGGCGGATACCGGCCGGCGAACGAGGCACTGGCTGCGGAGGTCGTGCGGGCGGTGGGCAGGGAGCCCCGTCCGATCGTGCTCCTCCAGGACTACCACCTGTACCTGGCAGCGGCACCCATCCGCCGGGCCGTGCCCGGTGCCACCATCCTGCACTTCAACCACATTCCGTGGCCGGCCGCCGGCGAGTGGCAGATGCTGCCCTCTGGGATGCGACGCGCGATCTGCGAAGGGTTGCTCGAGTGCGACCTGATCGGGCTCCAGACCGACCGCTACGCCTCGGACTTCCTGGACACGGTCGCAAGCTCGGTGCGCGATGCGCGGGTTGACCCCGACAGCCGCACCGTGCGCTGGCGCGACCGGCGCATCCCTGTCCGCACCTATCCGATCTCCGTGGATCCCGACGGCCTGGTACGGTTCGCCCGCTCGCCTGCCGTCGAGGAGCGCGTCGCCCGGCTCCGGGAGCGGCTGGAGCGGGCCGGCAACCCCAGGCTGATCGTTCGGGCGGACCGGATCGAGCCCTCGAAGAACGCGTTGCGCGGGTTTCTCGCCTATGAGGAGCTCCTCAACCGGCGACCGGCCCTGCGCGAGCGGGTACGGTTCCTGGCCGTGATGGCACCGACCCGGACCGAGGTCACGGAATACGCCGAGTATGCGGCTGCGGTGCGCGAGGTGGTGGCTCGGATCAACGGCCTCAGTGACCCGGACGACGCCCCGGTGTGGATCTCCGACGGATCGGACTACGCGATGGCGATCGCCGCCATGCGGATCGCGGACGTGGTGCTCGTCAATCCGCTCGTTGACGGGATGAACCTCGTCGCCAAGGAGGCGGTGCTGGTCGGCGAGCGCAACCCGGCCCTGATCCTGTCCGAGACGGCGGGCGCCGCCGAGCAGCTGGCTGCCGACGCCCTTGTGGTCGCACCTGCGGACATCTCGGGCACCGCCGGCCAGCTCCAGCGTGCGCTCGAGATGCCCGAGGACGAGCGGCGCTACCACCTCCGGCGGCTGCGATTGTCGGTGCGACACGAGGACGTCCGCTGGTGGCTGGACCGGCAGCTGCGCGATCTGACCGCCGTGCGGCGCGGAGAGCAGCCACCCTCGCGCCGCCTGCGCGACACGCTCCGGCGCGTCGAGGTCGAGACGCTCGGGCCTGACTAGGCTCGGCCGACGAGCTCGAGCCGCTCGAGGGTGTCGGCGAGCCGCTCCAGCACACCGGCGGCCGCAGCGGGGTCGTCGACCAGGACGTCGGCGAGACGGGCGACCTCAACGGGCGTCTCCCCCGCGCCGCTGACCCCGACCACGATCGCTGGCCTGCCCGCTGCGGATCGCCAGCGGCGGACGACATCGAATGCCTCGGCGTCGGTGCGGTCATCGCCCAGCACCAGCACCGACCCCGGCCCGATGGCGTCGATCAGCCTCTCCGTGGCGACGCCCTTGCCATGCGCGTCCGCGGGCCGAAGCTCGACCACCCGCCGGCTCTCCATCAGCAGGAACCCCGTTCCGCCAGGCTCGCGCCCGAGCTCACCCAGTGCCTTCAACAGCATCGACCGCGCCTGCCCGGCGTCCGCTGCCCGGCGGTAGTGCAGACCGACCGAGGCCCCTTTGGGCTCGACGACCAGCCAGTCGGGATGCCCGGCCATGGCCGCGACCCTTGCCGCGACTGCCTCCAGATCCCGGCCCTGGGCGGCCAGTGCCGGATCGACGGTCACCGCCGCCTCGCCCGATCCGCCCGGATCGGGCAGCCGAGCCTCCTCGATCCCGTGCTGGCCCAGGTACCGGGGCCCGGCCACGCCCACGCGGCGCGCGACGTCGGCAGCATCGCGGCCCGACAGCACGGCGACCACCACGCGGGGGTCGGCCTGCGCGCCGACCGCGGCCAGCCGGCGCAGGGCCCGTCGTGCCTCGGGCAGGATCGTCGCGGCGGGCGGCTCGGAGACGATCGGTGCGAGCGTACCGTCGAAGTCGGTCACGACGAGGACGGGCGTGGCGGCGGCCACGCGATCGATGGCGTCGAGCAGATCGTGGTTCGGCGCAGCGTCTCGGGAGCCGGGCGGCGGATGGGTCACGGCGTGACGTCCACCCCGGGCATGATCGAGGTCAGACCGCGGGCCATGATGTCGGAACCGATGCTGCCCAGCGCGCCGTCGCGAACGATCCCGTCCCCGTCTACCCAGAAGTGCACGGGGATCGCCAGCGCGCTCCAGGCGGCCTGCGCCGTGCCATCGTGGTCGAGCCCCGTGGACAGCGTGATGCCGAGGCCGCTCATGAACGCCTGAACGGCGGCGTCATCCTCCCGCACGTCGATTGCCAGCACCACCAGGCCCTGCTCCTGGTAGCGAACCGCGAACCCGGCCATCAGCGGCAGCTCGTCACGGCACGGCAGGCACCAGGTGGCCATGAAGTTGACCCACACCGGCTGGCCTCGGAGTGCCGCGAGGTGGATCGTCCCCCCGCCGAGCTGCGGCACGACCAGCGCGGGCGCCGGCTCGCCGACGCCGAGCAGCCCGGTGGTCGAGGCACCCGGGGCATCCGATGCGCTGGGAGAACCGGCGCCACCCGGGGAGGCGGACGCGCCCGGGGAGGCGGATGGGCTCACGCCGGGCATGCTGGGCAGGACAGTCGATGGCGAGGTTGTCGGGGCTCCGCTGCCCGGAGGGGCCGGCGACCGGCTCGCCTGTGGGGAGGGCGTGGCCTGCGACGGCGCAGGCATGGTGAGGTCCGGGGCGAGATACAGCACGGCCGCCAACGCCCCGGCGCCCGTCAGCACGCCCACCAGGAGGCCAGCAGCGATCGCCGTCTTCCCACCCATTGGTGCGAGCGTACCAGTACCACTCGCGGGAGGGCGGCCACCCGTGCCCTCGTCTACGATGGCCCGGCCATGACGGACCTTCTGCTCGGTCTCCGGGCACGCCTGCTGCCGGCGATCGTGACCGCGCTGGGCGTGGTCCTGGTCACGGCCGGGCTGATGTCGTACGCGGACCCGACGACCGCCGGCACGGCCATGGACGCGTCGCCCACGATCGAGACCCGGGTGCCCACCGCCGAGCCGTCGATCCCGCTCGAGAGCCCCTCGATCAGCCCATCGTCAGGCGCGTCCGCCAGCCCCGAGGAGAGCGCCTCTCCCGGCGCCACCGCCGCCACCGACCGGGCTGTGGCCACACGCGTCGTCATCCCGGCGCTCAAGATCGACCTCCCGGTGGTCCCCGGCCCGAACGCCTATCCGCTGTGCAACGTGGCGATGTACATCACGGAGCTCGGTCAGCCCGGCGAGGGCCGGGCGACCTACCTCTATGCGCACGCCCGCGATGGCATGTTCGGCCCGATCTACGAGCTGGCGACCGTGCACCATAACGCGAAGAAGATGCTGGGCATGATCGTTCAGGTGTACACCAGCGACGACAGGCTCTACCTGTACGAGATCACCGACTACCGGCTCCACCAGCTCAGCCTCGATGCAGCCCAGGCCGCCACCTCGGAGCAGCTGTGGCTCCAGACCTCCGAGGGACCGAAGGGCACGCCCGGCAAGACGCAGGTCATCGCGACACTGCTGTCCGTCGGCGACGCGGACCCCGCCGACGCGCACCCGAAGCCGAAGCCGGTCGTCTGCGGCTGATCCCGCCGGTCAGATCCAGTCGACGCGGCGGAGGACCAGCGCCGTCAGCGCCGCGAGCACCACGATCACGAGCGTGATGATCCAGAACCCGGTGCGCTCGCCGTTGGACAGCGCGACCCCCGCCTCGCTCATGCCGAACACTCCGGCCAGCGCGGCCACGCCGGCCAGGATCACCGTGACACCGGTCAGCCGCTTCATGATCACCGATAGGTTGTTGTTGACCGTGGACAGATAGACCTCGAGCGTCCCGGCCACGAGCTCGCGATCGTTGTCGAGCTCGTCGGTCGCCCGGATCAGGTGGTCGTACACGTCCCGGAAGTACACGACGTGCTCGGATGCGACCAGGGCCAGGTCACGATTTGTCAGCTGGTTGAAGATCTCGCGCGCCGGCGACATCGCGCGGCGCAGGCCGATCAGCTCCCGCTTGAGCGCGAACAGCCGCTCCAGCGTCTCCGTGCTCGGCCGCCGGATGACGTCGTCCTGGAGATCGTCGATCTCGTCCTCGATCGCGTCGAGGACCGGGAAGTATCCGTCGACGATGCCGTCCGTGAGCGCGTACAGCAGGAAATCGGCGCCTCGTCGCAGGAAGGCAGCAGGGTCTCCGCGGAGCTGGGGCAGCCGGAACGGGTCCCACGACGGATCGTGAACCGTGAGCAGGGTGCGCCGGCCGAGCACGAGGTCGACCTCGGTGGCCGAGACCCGGCCGTCCCACGCGAGCGAGAACAGGACGACATGGATCGTCCCGTCCGTCTCCTCGAACTTCGCCCGCTGGTTGCGCTCGGCGATGTCCTCGGCGATCAACGGGTGCAGGTCGAGGAGGCGCGCGAGGTCGGCGATCTGGTCGTGCGTCGGCGCGACCGCCGCCACCCAGACGCGAGCGTCGGGGTCGGCGAGGATGGCGGCCAGCGCGGCCCGGGTCTCGAACCGCCGCGCCTCGCCGGCGATCCAGGCGATGCCATGGACGACGGCTCCCCCCGACGGGTCGCCGGCCGGGATGTCAGGCATCCGGGTCGACTCCTGCGGCTGGCGTTCCGATTGGGCCGCCCGGCCCGCTGGCTGCATCGGCGTCGAGGGCTCCACTGAGGGTCGGATCCGGCCCGGCCGTCGCGAGGATACGCCGGCGATCGAGGAGCAGGGCCGGTGGCACCGCCAGCACCGTCACCCCTGCCGCCACCAGGAAGATGCCGACCATGACCCGGGCGGCCTCGCCTGCAGCCCACGTCTCCAGCGCCTCCACCACGAGGCCATCGTGCAGCGGACGGTCCCGCAGGTCCGCCGGCACGTAGGCCTTGTAGGCGTCCGGCGTGGCGTAGACCTGGTCGTACAGACGGTCGATCGTGGTCGAGCCGTAGGCGGTCAGGATCGCGAGGCCCACGGCCATGCCCATCATCCTCGCGACGGTCACCGTCGATGACGCGATCCCGTACGCCTCGCGCGCGACGGACTCGATGGCGGCGGTCGATCGCGGGGTGACGGTCAGCCCGAACCCGACGCCGAACACCGCCAGCGCGAGCGCGACGCCCTCGATCGGCGTCGCGGGCGTCCAGCCCGACATCACCACCAGGGCCACAATCGCGGCCCCGAGCCCCAGCACCGTCACCAGCCGGAGCGGCAGCACCCGCGCCGCCAGCCCGGAGACCAGCGCCCCGACGGCGGTCGCCGCAGCCAGCGCCCCGAGCGCGAGTCGCTGGTCGTCCGGCCCTCCGTACAGCACCCGATCAACGAACACCGCACCACCCACGATCGCAGTCGCGAACCCGTATCCGGTGAGCGCGGACACGAGCGACGCCGACCAGAACGCCGGGTGGCGAAACAGGCGGGGATCGATGAACGGGTCGTCGACGCGCAGGCCACGGATCACGACCACCGGCCCGGCCACCAGCGCGGCGGCGAGCAGACCGATCGAGAGGAAGATCGGGTCGATGCCGCCGTCGCTTGAGGTCGTCCTGCTGCCCAGCAGGGTGAGGGCGCCGAGCACCCCGACCAGGAACACCGAGAACACGATGGCGCCGGCAACGTCCACGCGGCCCGATCGCCGTGGCGTGTCCCAACCACTGCTGGCCGCCCAGGCGATGACGAGGGCAACGATCCCGATCGGGACGTTGACGTAGAACACCCACCGCCAGGCCGGCGACAGCAGCCCATGGAGGGCGGAACCCGTTGGGACGCCCAGTCGCGACAGCGCGGCCTCCGGGTGCACCGCCCCCAGGATGGCGGCACCCAGGAACGGCCCGGCGGCCATGCCCAGGAAGGTCAGCGCGCCGATGAATCCCAGCGCCCGCGGCCGGGCGGGGCCATCGAACAGGTGCGAGGCGGCCGACGTCGCCAGCGGGATCAGCGCCCCACCACCAACCGCCTGAACCAGCCGTGCGGCGATCAGCGTCTCGAGCGAGGGCGCGAGGCCTGCCAGGAGGCTGCCCAGCACGAATACCGCCAGCGCTGCCAGGAACAGGCGCTGGGTACCCAAGAGGTCGGCGAGCCGGCCGGCGAGGGGCATCGCCACGACGTAGACCAGCAGGTAGCCGTTGATGATCCAGGATGCTTCCCGGAGGTTCGTCCAGCCGGCCAGATCCGCGACGATCGCCGGCAGCGCCACGGCCGTGACCATGAGCTCGAGCCCGGCGAGGAACACGCCGGTGCCGAGGACGATGAGCAGGGCGAACGAGTCACGGCGGGGCAGAGCGTGCACGGAGCCGAGTGTAGGTGGTGCCGGGCTTGACAACGGTGGCGACGGTTCGTAGCATCAACGGCCGTTGATATAAACCGCCGTTGATCCATCAGCGCGCGGCCATCCCCCGGAAGGTCTGCCCTGGCGCATGTCACCCTCCCCGGCCCGAATCCGCAGCACGATCGCGGCGGTCGTCGACCAGCCCGAGGATCTGCGCGAGCTGCGCCGGTTCCACAAGGTCCTCGCCGACGTCAACCGGCTGCGCATCGTGCGCCGTCTGGCGGAAGGTCCGGCCACGGTCAGCGAGCTCATCGCGCACGTCGGTCTGTCGCAGCCGCTCGTCTCATGGCACCTGGGCAAGCTGCGCGAGGTGGGCCTCGTGACGGCCCGCCGCCATGGCCGCGAGACGATCCACACGATCGTTCCCGAGGCGTTCGCAGCGTTCGCGAACCGGCAGCAGCGGGCCCTGGGCCTCGACCAGGCGCCACGCCCCGGGCGGACGGCGCTGTGAGCGGCTCGCTCGTCTCGCCCGCCCTGCGGGCGCGGATCAGGGGCCTCATGACCCCGATTGCGGTTGCCTTCGGCAGGCTTGGCCTGTCGCCCAACGCGCTGACCGTCATCGGCTTCCTCATCGCCTGCCTCGCCGCCATCGCGGCCGCATCCCAGGCCTGGCTGCTGGCCGGCCTGCTCGTGATCCTCGGCGGGGCATTCGACCTGTTCGACGGCGCGCTGGCCCGGGCAACCGGCAGGGTGTCGAAGGTCGGGGCGTTCATGGACTCGACCTTCGACCGCTGGGGCGAGGGTGTCGTCTACGTCGGCATCGTGTGGGGCACGCTCGACCTCGGCCTGTGGCGTCCCGTGGTCCTGGCCGCGGCGGCGATGGCGTCGGCGTTCATGGTCAGCTATACCCGGGCCAAGGCGGAGAGCCTCGGCTTCACGCCGGGGACGGGGATGGCCGGCGTCGGTCTCGCGCCGCGCGAGGTCCGGATCGTCATCCTGACCATCGGCCTGATCGCGGCCGGCATCCTGCCCGGCTTCCCGACGGACATGGATCTCCCGGGCGCGATGGCCTATCCGCTGTCCGCCCTGGCCCTCGAGGGCAGCCTCGCCCTGATCACGGTCCTCGCGACCATCACCACCATCCAGCGCATCGTCCACACCATCAACCAGGCAACAAGGCAGGAGCAGGAGTAGCCAACCCACCATGGAGCAGGAGCAGCCGGTGACCAGCAACAGCAGCGCCCCGAGGGCGCGTGGCAAGAAGATTCGCGTCGCCATCGTCGGCGTCGGCAACTGCGCGAGCAGTCTCGTCCAGGGCCGCTACTACTACGAGCACGCCAAGCCCGGCGAGTTTGTCCCGGGGCTGATGCATGTCCAGCTGGGCGACTACCACATCAGCGACGTCGAGTTCGTGGCCGCCTTCGACATCGACAAGCAGAAGGTCGGCAAGGACCTGTCCGAGGCGATCTTCAGCGGCCAGAACAACACCTACAAGTTCATGGACGTGCCCCATATCGGCGTGACCGTCGATCGCGGCATGACCCACGACGGCCTGGGCAAGTACCTGTCCCAGGTCATCGAGAAGGCTCCCGGCCCCACGGCCGACGTGGTCGGGATCCTCAAGGAGCGCGAGGTCGACGTGGTCGTCTCCTACCTGCCGGTCGGCAGCGAGGAGGCCACCAAGTGGTACGTGGAGCAGGCGCTCCGTGCCGGTGTCGGGTTCGTGAACGCGATCCCGGTGTTCATCGGCCGCGAGCCCTACTGGCAGCGGCGGTTCGCCGAGGAAGGCCTGCCGGTGATCGGCGACGACATCAAGAGCCAGGTTGGCGCGACCATCTCCCACCGGGTGCTGACGCGGCTGTTCATGGACCGCGGTGTCCGGGTTGACCGTACCTATCAGCTCAACTTCGGCGGCAACACCGACTTCATGAACATGCTCGAGCGCGAGCGCCTCGAGTCGAAGAAGATCTCCAAGACCAACGCCGTCACGTCGATGCTCGACTACGAGATCGCGCCCGAGAACATCCACGTCGGTCCCTCCGACTACGTGCCCTGGCTCAAAGACCGCAAGTACTGCTACATCGTCATGGAGGGCACCACGTTCGGCGACGTCCCGCTCAAGGCAGAGCTCAAGCTCGAGGTCTGGGACAGCCCCAACAGCGCAGGGGTGATCATCGACGCCATCCGCTGCCTGCGGATCGGGCTCGACCGTGGCCTCAAGGGCACCCTCGTCGCGCCGTCGAGCTACTTCATGAAGTCCCCGCCGATCCAGGTCCACGACGACATCGCGCGCGAGCGGGTGGAGGCGTTCATCCGGGGCGAGGACAACGAGACGTTGGTGGGGACCGAGGAGTCGAAGAAGCATGCCAAGGCGCTGGCGGGAGAGGCCGGAAAGAAGGCGGCCGCGACCAGGTGATCGCCCGGTACGGGTCCGGCGGCCGGCCTGAGACCGGACCCGGATGACCCGATCCGAACGCAGGCTCGAGGCGCCCCACCGACGCCTCGAGACCTCGGCGCCAAGGCTGGTCGAGCGATCGGCCATCCTCGGCTACCGCGCAACCGCAAGCCTGCTGGCACACCTCCCGCCCCGGCTGTCGCGCGCCGCGATCGGGACCGCCGTCCAGGGAAGCTACCTCGCCTGGCCGTCGAAGCGACGTTTCTCCAATGCCAACTTCGGGCACGTGCTGGGGTTGCCGCCCGGCGACCCGCGCGTCAGGCGTCTCGCGCTGCGCGCCTATCGCGAGTACGCCCGCTACATGGTGGAGCTGATGCGGCTGCCGTCGCGGTCGACGGCCGAGCTGGCGAACGAGGTCGAGGGCGACGACGTGGAGCAGCTGGCCGCCAGGTGGCGCGGATCCGGCCGCCCGTTCATCATCGTGGCCGGCCACGTGGGCAACAACGAGGCAGTGGCGGCATCCATCGCCGGGCACGGATACCCCATCAACGTCATCGCGGACGACTCCTCGTTTCCCGAGCTGTTCGAGCTGCTCCGCCGCCAGCGTGAGGCATGGGGGGTCAAGCTGATCCCGTGGCGGAACCTGCGCGAGCTGTTCGGCGTGCTGCGCCGGCAGGAGATCCTCGCACTGCTGGTCGACTGGGGCTACCGCGACGACGGGATCCCGGTCCGCCTGTTCGATGCCTGGACCACCTTGCCCGCAGGTCCGGCCAGCCTCGCCGCCAAGACCGGCGCCCTCGTTGCACCCGTGGCGATCAGGCGCACGCCGGCAGGTCGGTTCCGGATCGAGGCACAGGAGCCGTTCGACGTCCCGTCATCCGCACCCGCCGATCTGCAGCGTGCCACGCAGCGGGTGGCCGATGCGCTCCAGGCGACGATCGGCGCAGCCCCGCATCAGTGGTACAGCTTCAAGCCCATGTGGCCCACGGATTCGGACGTGATGCAACGCCTGGAGCTTCGGGCGCGGGCGATGCTCGACGGCGGCAGCCCCGAATGACCACCGGATCCGCGGCGCGTGACCCGGGACCCGGCGCGGCGCCCGATGTGGCCGTCCAGTCCGGCGAGGCGGCGCTCGGCATTCGGGCGCGTGCTCTCGTCGCCCTGCTCGCCCTGATCGGCCGTCTGCCGGAGGCGCCGCTGGCCGGGGCAGCCGATGCGATCGGCGAGCTGTGGTATCGGGTCGCGCCTGCGCGCCGGGCCCAGGCGCGCGCCAACCTGGCCCGGGTGTGCGAGGGGCTGGCCACAACCGGGCGCGGCTCGGCCCTGGCTCGCCGCGCGGCAACCGACCCCGGTGCGCTGGAGCGCATGGTGCGGGCGACCTTCCGCCACGCGACGAGGTACTACCTCGAGGTCGCCCGCACCGGCAGCTACGATGCCCGCACGGCGCTGGAGCGGATCGAGGTCGAGACACCGGACGAGGTGCAGGAGGCGCTCAGCAGCGGACGTCCGATGGTCCTGCTCGGGATGCACTACGGCGCGATCGAGCTGCCGGCGGTCGAGGTGTCACACCTGCTCGGCCACACCGTGACCGCCCCCATGGAGCTCGTGGCCGACCCGGGGCTCCGGCACTGGTTCGTGGCGTCGCGCAGCCGCGTCGGCGTCAACATCATCCCCGTCGCCGGCGCTCGCACGACGCTCCTTCGGGAGCTCCGTGCCGGTCGCTCCGTGGGGCTCGTGGCGGATCGCGATCTGACGGGTCGCGGCGTGGTCGTTCCGTTCTTCGGTCATCCGGCACGGCTGCCCGCCGGGCCGGCGCTGGTCGCGATCGAGGCCGGGGTGCCCGTGTATGCGGGAGCCGCGCGCAGGATGGGCGGCGGCCGATACGGCGCCAGGCTGGTCCGCGTCGCCCGGCCCGAGGGGGACACCCACCGCGAGCAGGTCACGTCGCTCACCGCCGCGATCGCGGCGGCGTTCGAAACCCTCCTCGCGGACGGTCCCGAGCAATGGTGGGGAGCATTTCACCCGATCTGGCCCGATCTCGTCCCGGCAGCGTCCACGATGCTCGCGACAGGCGCAGGCTCGGCGACCTCCGCGGCCGGCTCCGGGACCCCTTCAGCCCCCGAAGCTGACGGAGGATCCCGTGACCACTGACCCGACCGGCACGACCGACCCCCTCGTCCGCCGCGGCCGAGCGGATCTGCACGTGCACACCCTGGCATCCGACGGCACGTCGTCGGTGGCCGAGATCCTCGATCACGTCCAGCGCCAGGGCATGCTCGATGTCCTCGGCATCGCGGATCACGAGCGAATCGACGCGGCCCTCGCGGCGCGGGCGATGGCCGCTGATCTCGGGTTGCGCTTCCAGGTCGTCGTCGGTGAGGAGATCAGCACCCGGGGCGGCCACCTGCTTGGGCTGTTCCTGGAGCGACCGGTACCCACGCTCCGCAGCCTTCGCTGGTCGATCGAGGCCGTTCACGATCAGGGCGGCATCGCCATCCCGGCCCATCCGCTGGTGCCGTATCCCCTGTGCGCCCAGGGGTTCGCCCTGCGCCGGCTCCTCGACGACGAGGATCCCGATGCCCGGCCGGACGCCATCGAGACATTCAACCCCACCGCGCTCGGGCGCTACCGGCATGGCTCGGTGGTTCGGTTCGCCGCCGAGCACGGCCTGCCCGAGTTCGGCAGCAGCGACGCGCACGTGGCCTGGGCCGTCGGCTCCGCCTGGACGTCGTTCCCGGGCCGCACGGCGGACGACGTTCGTGCCGCCCTTCTCGGGCTCACGACGCGCCATCACGGCGCGTTCCACGGCACCGCCGGCCAGCTGGGCGTGTTCGGCCGTCAGCTTCGCAAGTACGGTCGTGACGCCCGGGCCGAAGTTGCGGGGAGAATCCGCCGGGATGGGACGGGCCGCGATCTGGGCTATCCCGGAGGAACCCTCCGGCCCCCTCGTTACGAGCCGGACGAGCGGGGGTCAACGTCATGAAGATCGGGCTCGTCTCACCCTACGTCTATCCCCTGCCGGGCGGGGTGACCCAGCACGTCCGGTACCTGTACGAGAACCTCCGCCAGAGCGGTCACGACGTTCGGATCCTGACCTCGTCGCACGGCCTCCAGCGAGCATCGGAAGGCGATGTCATCAGGATCGGCAAGGGGTTCTCGGTACCCGCCAACGGCTCGGTCGGGACCGTCACCCTGTCACCGAGCTACAACCGCCAGGTGCGCGAGGTGCTGGAGGCCGAGCGCTTCGACATCCTGCATTTCCATGAGCCGTTCGTGCCGTTCCTGTCGCTCGTGCTGCTCCGCCAGTCACGCAGCGTCAACGTGGCCACGTTCCATGCCTACGGCGGCTGGTCGCCCGCCTACGAGTTCGGCAGCCGGGCCCTCGGCGGCTACGCCGACCGGCTCCATGGCCGAATTGCCGTGTCCGCGGCGGCCCGTCACTTCATCGATCGCTACTTCCCCGGCGACTACAAGGTCATCCCCAACGGCGTCGATGTCGATCGCTTCCAGCGCGCCGTGCCCGTTGCCCGCTGGCAGGATGGAACGCGCAACATCCTGTTCGTCGGCCGCTTCGAGCCGCGCAAGGGCACATTGGACATGCTCAAGGCCTATCGCCTGCTGCGCAAGACGGGCTGCGTGTGCCGGCTGCTGCTCGTCGGCAGCGGCCCGCAGGAGCGGGAGGCCCGGCGCTACGTCGCCACCAGGCGGCTGCGCGACGTCGAGTTCCTGGGCCGGGTCTCGGACGACGAGAAGGCGCAGCTGTTCCGAACGGCGGACGTGTTCGTCGCGCCCGCCACCGGCCGGGAGTCGTTCGGGATCGTCCTGCTCGAGGCGATGGCGGCTGGCGCGCCGATCGTCGCGTCGGACATCCACGGCTACAAGGGAGTCGTGCGCCGCGGCCGGGAAGCCCTGCTGGTGCCACCCCGGGATCCCAAGGCGGTCGGCATCTCGGTCGCCCGCCTCCTGAGCGACGGCGATCTGGCCGAGCGGATGTCGAGCGCCGGCGTCGCCCGAGCCGAGGAGTACAGCTGGCCGAGGGTTACAGCCAAGGTCGAGGAGTACTACCGCTTCGTGATCCGGCGGCTGGATGCCTCCGGGCAGCTGCCCCCGGACTTCCAGGCCGACGTTCCTTCATCGGTCCGGATCCCCTCGGACGAGTAGGCCTCATGTCAGGGCACTCCCGGGGCATCGACCGGTCCGTCGGGGTCCCCGGATCGGCCGCCGGCACCCGAGGTCTCGTCATCGGCTAACGCCGTCCTCCACACCCAGGCGGAGTACGCCACCACGGCGCAGGCGACCACCAGGAACCCGAGCAGGATGGCGAACCGCGGGTCAGAGAACGACGTCGCCCCATTGCGCGGTGTCGTGTTGACCGCGAACTGGAACGGGTACAGGTAGGTGGGCAGGATTCCCTGGTAGGCGTTGACGAGCGTCGACGGCAGCGGCAGGGCGGCGATGTTCGGATACAGGACGACGAACCACCCGGCCGTGACCAGCACCGTCCCGATGACGAACCGGCGCGCGTCGCGCGCCATGAGCAGCTGGAGAGCGATCAGCAGCAGCGGGACGGCGGCGATGACGGCCACGATCTCGGGCACGATCCCGGGGAGTGCGAACAGTGGCGTATCCGACGGCAGGAACCGGCTGAGGGCCAGGAGCGCTCCGCCGGCGATCGCGGTGACCGCGACCGGGATGAGGTCCGCGAGACCGATCGCGCGACCGTCGGCTCTGGGCCTGGACAGGTCCAGGAGCTGGCTTCCGAGCACCGCCAGCGTCACGAACGCCACGACCACCAGGGCCGCCGTCGAGGGCGTGACGACCAGGTTACCCGGGTTGCCGTTGCATGCCTGTGAACCGGGGTTGACCCCGTTCACGTTGGCCAGGGTGCACAACGGCTGGCGCAGGATCCACAGGATCACCGGACCCATGACCGCCACGGCTGCGGACGCCCGCGCCAGCAGCCACGTCCGGCGCGAGGCCCCGTGCCACAACTCGCCCAGCAGGTAGGCCAGCGCCATGACCACGAACGGCAGGCTCGTGTAGTAGTGGTACTGGAAGGCCGCCCGGTCGATCCGCGCCCACGACACCCATTGGGCCAGGAAGCCGATCAGGATGAGGGCCAGCCCGAGGCTCTGGCGCCGGAACGCCTGGTAGGCGACGAACACCATGGCCGGGACGCCGAGCCACCAGATCACCATGTTGCCCGCGTCGTAGATCGATGCGGCCGTGTTGTCGGCGAAGCCGCCCTGGTAGAACCAGACCGGCTTGAGGTTGAGCGGCCAGGCCCACCAGGGCGAGCTCGCCGCGTGCGCCGCCGTCAGGCTGTTGTGGTAGTTGTACATCTGGCCGGTGAGATCGAGCAGCGTCTGGCCGGTGTGGCCCGGCGGCCATCCCGGCCACAGCTGATTGTTGTTGATGAACGCCCAGGGCAGGTACGAGATCACGTACACGACCACCGGGATGACGAGGATCGAGCCGAGCATCCACACGATGGGCAGCCCGAACCCGGACCCCAGACGAAGCCAGCCGTCGGCGGGTGGTGCGGGCGGCGGGATGCCGCGGCGAGGGTCGTACTGCTCGAGGCTCCGCGCCATCGGCCCGAACCCCAGACGGGCACCGACGGCGAAGCCCGCGTAGATCAGCCCGCCGACGACGACCAGCGCGAAGCCCACCTCGAGCGGGTTGAGCGCCAGCGGCCCGAGCACGAGCGACCGGTTCGCCCAGCCGAGCGCGATCGCGCCCAGGGCGACCAGCAGGCCAAGGCCGGGCGGCGCCCCGATCGCGAGCCACATCTCCTCGTCGGACCACGAGATCGGGTGGTAGACGGTGACCACGACCGTCGCCAGGGTGAGCGCGACCATGATCAGCGTGAAGGCCACGTTGCCCGAGGCGTCGCTGCCCTCCGGCACGGCCATGGCCATCCAGCCGAGGACCGCCGTGAGCCCCACCATGCCGGAGATCAGCAGCAGCCGGCCCAGGGCGGACCGGGCGAGGATGAGAATCCCCAGTGCCCCGATCGCGTACGCGGCCACCCACTTGGACGCAAGGCCCAGTCCCAGCAGCACCCCGACCACCGGCATCAGCGTCCAGAACGCCCAACGCGGGCGTCGGGGGTCCACCCACAGCCACGCGAACAGCGCGTAGGCCGCCAGGATGAACACGCCCGTGTAGACGTCGTTCATGGCGATCCGGCTCTGGACGAAGAACATGCCGCCCAGCAGGGCGAACAGGCCGGCCAGGACCGCGACCTCGCGCCGCCGGAACAGGATCCGGGTGAGCAGGAACAGAAGGCCCACCGTCAGCGCGCCAAGGATCACTCCCGGCAGGCGCCAGGCGAATGGGTAGTGGCCGACGTCGAGCGAGGCAGCCTCGCCGGCGCTGTCGAACACCAGCAGGGCGTCGCGATTGGCGCTCGGATAGTCGGCGTTGTGGTCGAGCGCCCAGGCGGAGGGCTCGAACGGCAGGCGATGGTCGGCGAACACGGTCTTGCCGTGCGTCTCGATGACATACACGGTGGTCCCGCTCTCGTCGGGCGCCTCGCCGATGACCTCGACCAGATCGGCCGCCGCGTCGAACACGACACGCGTCCCAGCTCCCGGAAGCTGCATGGTGGTGGTGACGGTTGGTCCGCTGTCGGCCGCGGAGCCGGTGACCGCGATCACGGCCAGGGACGGATCCCCGGTCGTCGGGTCGTGGGTGGTGGCATAGACCTGCGTGCCGTCCTCGACACCGCTGACCAGGGCCAGCCCCTGGGCGCCACCGGTGAGGACGACGCTGGCGGCCAGCGTGCCGGAGCTGGTGACGAGGTCAACCCCCGCCGACCCCGCCACCGCCACCATCGGAACCTGTCCGATGGCCACACCCGGCAGGCGACCGGCGTCGATACCCTGCTGGAGGGCGACACGGATGTCCGGCGTGAGCTGCGCGTCGATGACCACCGTGGTGGCGTCGGTACGCGACAGGGCGGCCTTGTATGCGGCGCTGTCGCCACCCAGGATCCCCGCGAGCTCGGTGGCGACCGAGGCCGGATCGGTGACATCGACGGGCGTCGCCACGATCGCGTCCCCGCTGCCCGCCGCGGCCAGATCGACGGCGCCGTCGACGACGGGCATGCCGACCACCTGACCTGTTCCCGTGTCGACCACCGCCACCCGCCCGCCCGGCAGCAGCGCCCCCACGTGCTGCCCATCGTCGAACGGCACCAGCCGGGCAACCGGCCCGTCGAGCGTCGCGAACTGGATCAGCGTGACGGGCGGGTCCCTGGGCGCGAACCCCCCGGCGTCATCAAGCCCGGTCACATCGAGCGCCCACAGCCCGCCCGACCCGGTCCCGATCAGCAGCTGTTGCGTGAGCGAGTCGTACACCACGGCCTCGGCCCCATCGAGCGGCAACTCGACGACGCGCTGGCGAGTGGCGAGGTCGAAGGCCACCACCTCCGATCCCGTGACGACCCACACCCGCTCGCCGTCGCGGGCACCGGCCGAGGTCGGGTCCGGGCGGCGCGGCTCGGTGGCGGCGTCGACCACAGGCACCCCGAGGTCGCTGCTGGCCGCGACGTCGTGACCCGCAAACAGCACGATCCCGGCCGCGATCCCGTACTTGGCCAGATGCGGGTGGGTCCACTCGTAGATGTCATGCTGGATCCCGTACCGCCAGTCCTGGAGGAACTCGGCGGCGGTGCGCGCGTGATAGACCTCGTCGAAGTGCATCCTGGCCGGCTCGGCGAGCCGGAAGGTGCGCAGGCACAACGCAGCGACGACGAGCACGATCAGCAGCCACAGGTCGAGCCGGTCGAGATGGCCCCTGCCCTCGGTCGCGATGCTGGCGGAGCGGTCGGGCCGGATCGGCGTCTCGGCGATCCTCGCCCGCAGCCAGCCCACCGGCCCGAGCTCCGCCCACGACGGCCGGTCGAACCAGGCCGGCACCAGCGATCGCGGTGGGGCCGCCTCGCCGGCCGCGCCGCGCGCACGATCCGCCAGCCCGTCGGTGCCACCGGATGCCGCTGCGCCGGCCGGATCGGGCCACGGGGTCGCCATCATCACGCCCGCGGCACCGAGGGCCGGGCGGGATGGCGACGCCACCCGAGCGGGCTCATCGATCCGGCCATCCCCGGCTTCCGTCTCGAGCACCCGCAGCGCCCTGGGACGAAGCTGGGCCACGAGCCACACGAGCACACCCGTGTGAAGGACCGCCACCAGCGCGACCCCCCAGAAGGAGCGGATCGCCGGCCCGATCCCCAGCCAGTCGGACACGCTCGGATTGTCGGGGTAGATCGTGGTCAGGACCACGTACATGTTGAGGAACGTCGCGAACGAGGCCACGACGTAGGCGATCCGCCACCGCCACGAGAAGGCGATCAGGATCGCGGCCAGGGCGAACAGCGGGAACAGGTACCGCTCGTGGACACGGGTCGGGACGGCAAAGAAGGCGATGGCGAGCGCGCACACGCCCACCAGGATCGTGAGCCGGTCCGGCCGACGCGCGACCAGGAACGAGATGACCGCGGCCAGACCCAGCAGCAGGGCCGCACCGACCAGACCCGCCGGCACGGGTCCGATCGTCGCCCAGGCCGTCGCGTCGGGCACGGGCGCGTCGTAGCTCCACAGCCCGTTGGTGGCCATGTTCTGTCCGTTGACCGGGAGCAGCGCCCACAGGTTGTAGGCGTTGACCGTCACGTACGGATAGGTTGCCGCGGTGCTGAGGACGTGGCGCAGCAGCGTGGAGTCGACGAACGGGGCCGTCGTGCTGGGCGCGATCACCGACAGGCCGAACGGCGCCGAGATCGCGACGGCCGCCAGGAAGCCCGCCAGGCCGGTGGTCAGGATCCGGATCGGGCCGCTCGCCCTGCGCTCCCAGCCGAACCCGGATGGGGCGGGCGGGGCCTCGTTCCCGTAGCTGCCCGCTGGCCACAGGGCCCGCCGAATCGTCACCACCGCGATGATCGGCACCAGGATCGCCAGCTGCGGCTTGATCAGGGCAGCCACCACGGACAGGATGGCTGCCCGCTCGGTCCGCGCCTTCCACAGCTCCCGGATCGCCAGCAGCAGGAACACCGTGCCAAAGCTGTCGACCTGGCCCCAGATGACGGAGTCGAACCAGGTGATCGGGTTGACGATCACGACCAGGCCGGCCAGCGTCGCCCGCCGCTCGGACACGCCGAGGTCCAGGACCATCCGGTACACGAGCAGGGCAAGGACTGCGTCGGTGATGATCGCCGGCAGCTTGATCAGATCCCCGACACCACCCAGCCACTGCCCGACGATGCCCACCGGCCACAGCGCGTAGAGGTAGCCGGGCGTGTAGTCCGCGTAGGAGGCGTTGGCGTAGAACCCCGGGGGTCCGTACTTCGCGAGGATCTCGGCCCAGTAGCGGAACAGGCCCAGGTCGGCACCGAACCCCGATCCCCGGAGCCCATCGATGCCATATGCCATGATCAACCGGATCAAGAGGCCGATCGCGACGACGGCCAGGATCTCGCGGCCGAAGCCACGCCGGGAGGCGTCGTCCGTCGTGATGTCCCGGCCGGGCGCGCCCGTACCGGAAGCGGTCACGGGGAGCCTCCTACGCAGCGGTGAAGGTGGACCGGAGTATAGCCGAGGGCCCCGCCCCGGCCCCGTCGCGGGTGATGCCAGCCAGCCCCTCCGCTGCGATCGCGGTGGGGCTGCTTCTGGCCGTGGCCGCGCTGATCGTGTATTCGCTGTCGGACCCGGTCCACTACAACCTCTACAACCACTTCGTGTGGCAGGCTGACGCGTTCCTCCACGGCAGGGCCTGGTTCCCCTACCCGGTCTCGGCCACCGCGGATCGCCCGGCCAACTGGTACTTCCAGGACGTCTACCCGTTGCTCGATGCCGCGGGCCAGCCAACGGGCCAGGTCCTGATCCCGTTCCCGCCACTCCCCGCACTCGTCCTGATGCCGTTCGTCGCGGTGTTCGGGTTGTTCACCGACCAGGAGGCTGTCGCGATCGGCCTGGCCGCCACGGGTGTCGCGCTGACCTGGTGGATGCTGGGTGGTCTGCGAATCACCCTCGGCACCCGCGCCCTGGTGACCATCCTGTTTGCGACCGGCACGGTCTGGTGGTGGGCGGCGGCGGTCGGAAGCACCTGGTACCTCGCCCATCTGGTCGCCGTGCTCCCGGCGCTGCTCGCCGTCGGCGTCGCGTTGCGGCACGATGGTGGGGCCGAGCTGCCTGATCCTGCCGACGAGGGCCCTGCGGCGGGCGGATCGCCCCCCTGGGTCCCGCCCGACGCCGGGCCGCCCGGACCACGGCTCGAGCGACCGCGCTGGTGGGGCTCGTTCTGGCCTCTCGATCGCTCGCAGGTGCTGGCGGGACTGTTGCTCGGCATCGCGGCGACGGCGCGGCTGCCGCTCGTGTTCGCGGCTCCGTTCTTCATGCTCGTTGGCGGCGGCGGCTCGATCGTTCGGCGCACCGTCTCGGCAGGCGCAGGGGGGGTGCTGCCGGTGGCGGCGCTCGTGCTGTACACCTACCTCACCACCGGGGCGCTCATTCACCCCGGCTACGACTACCAGTATCAGCTCGAGGCGGCCGGGTACCCGACGCTCGGCTACCACACCGACTGGGCGGTCGAGGATGTTCGCTACATCCCGCAGAACCTGGGCATCATGTTCGGCGCGCTGGTCGCGATCGCTCCCGATGTCATGCCCGACACGCTGGGCGTCCAGCCGCCCGTCAAACTGTGCACCGCCCCGGGCTCGACGCGCGGCCTGTTCGACCCCGATTGCCCGCTCGCCGTGCCCGTTGACATCGGGACCAGCATCCTGCTCAGCGCACCCGGACTGCTGCTGGCCCTGTTCGCGATCCGTCAACGACCGCTCGCGCGGCTGACCGTCGGCGCCGGGGTTGCCGTGCTGCTGATCGCGACGTTCAACCTCGCCCACTTCAGCCAGGGCTGGGTCCAGTGGGGCTATCGGTTCTCGCTCGACTTCATGCCGTTCCTGTTACCCGTGGTGGCCGTTGGCGCTGCGCGGGCGGATGGGCGGCCGAGGGCCACCGCAGCCGTCCTTGTTGTGGCCGGCACGATGGTCAACCTGTGGGGCGTCGTCTGGGGTCAGCTGCTTGGCTGGTAACGTCCGGCTGACCCGGCCGGGCCGGCTGCTGCCCTGGCTCGTCGGGGCCTCGATCGTGGCCGTCCCGGCGCTCGCTGTCTACCGGGCGACGCTTCTGCCGGGGCTCGGAGCCTGGGACACGGCTGAGGCCCAGACCGTCCTGCCGCTCATGGGCACCATGCACCCGACCGGGTTCCCCGCCTACGTGCTGCTCGGCTGGCTGGCGTCGGTCGTCCTCGCTCCTCTCGGGTCGCCGGCGCTCCGGATCAACCTGCTGTCGGCGCTCCTGGTGGCCGTCTCCCTGGTCAGCCTGGTGTTCGTCGCGCGCCGGCTGGGAGCCAACCTGGTCGTGGCAGTCGGTGTTGCCGCGGGTTTCGCCTTGACCCCGATCGTGTGGCAGATCGCGGTCGCCGCCGATGCGCACGCCCTTCAGCTGGCGGTGCTCGGCGGACTGGTGCTGGGCCTCCTGCGCTGGGAGTCGCTGGTCGACGCCTGGCGCGCTGCTCCGAGCCGGCAGCGCCTGGCGCACGCGGACCGGGCCCTCATCGCCGTCGCCGCGGTGCTCGGGGTCGCGCTCGCCAACCACGGGCTCACGCTGCTGCTCATCCCCGCGTTGGCCGCCTACGCGCTGTCCGTCGATCGTAACCTGGTGCGCCGTCGCCGACTCGCCATCACGGCGGCTGCGGTCTGCCTCGCGGTGGCAGCGGCGCTGTATCTCGAGCTCCCGCTGCGGGCCGGCGTGTTCCGCGCGTCCCTCGTGTACGGCCACCCCGAGACCTGGGGCGGCTTCTGGGCGGTCGTCCTGGCACGGCAGTTCCAGGGCGGCGTCTCGGGCCTGTTGACCAACCCCGTGGGCGCGCTCTCGTCACCGTTCGGGGTCGCGGCCGCCCAGTACGGGCCGCTGGTGGTGCTGATCCCGCTTGGCCTGGTGGCGACGATGGTCCGCCACCCGCGCTACGCGGTCCTGTCGGGCCTGGCCACCGTCCTGATCTGCCTGTTCGCTGCCTCGTACGAGAACGCCGACATCGGTCGCTACTACCTCGGCCCGGCGTTCTTCGCGTGGACCTGGATCGCGGTCCTCGCCACCGTGGCGGTCGAGTGGGCAGCCGGCCCAGCGGCCACCGACGAGAGCCCATCGACGGGGCACCGGCAGCGATCGCTCGTCGCGCTGGCCCTGGTCGGGGTCCTGCTGGTCCCGACCGCCGTCGACCTCCCGGCGCGCTGGCGGGCGGTCGACATCTCGGAGGAGACCTGGGCGTCGACCTGGCTCGACCAGGCCTTCGCCGCGATGGCGCCGAACGCGGTGGTCGTCTCCTGGTGGTCGTACTCGACGCCCATGTGGTACGGACAGCTGATCGAGGGCCGGCGGCCGGACGTCGAGATCGTGGACGACCGCACCCGGCTCGACGAGCACCTCGGCAGCGTGGCCGACGTCATCGGCGCCAACCTCGGGATGCGACCCGTCTACGTCATCAGGGCGACAGGATCGGCGCTGCAGGCTTTGGCCGACCGATTCGGGATCGAGCCGGTCGGTCTCCCGGCTAACCTGTACCGGGTGACCGGACGCCAGGAGACCAGCCAATGACCAGTGCCTTCCCACAGCCCGAGGACGAAGCTCCGTCAGACGGGCCCGCCCCGGGTCCGGATGCCAGTGGCACGCCGCCGACCGAGCCAGGGGCTGGTTTCGCGAGGGCCCCCGGCCGCGTCCCGCGCCTTTCCTACTTCTTCCCCGCCCACAACGAGGAGGCCAATCTCGAAGGCCTGGTCCAGGAGGCCCTCGACACCCTGCCCTCGATCGCAGACACGTTCGAGATCATCGCGGTCGACGATGGGTCGAGGGACCGGACGCCCCGGATCGCCGACGAGCTTGCGGCGGCGCACCCAGACGTCGTTCGGGTGATCCATCATCCGGTCAACCGTGGCTACGGAGGCGCCCTTCGCTCCGGGTTCGAGGCCGCGCGATACGAGCTGCTCGCATTCACCGACGGCGACCGCCAGTTCCGGATCGAAGACCTGGCGCGGCTCACCGCGCGCCTGGGCGAAGCGGATCATCCGGACGCCGTGGTCGGGTATCGGATCCGTCGTGCCGACCCCCTGCTGCGGATCCTGTACGCGCGTTCGTACAAGCTGGCCAACCGGCTGTTCTTCGGTCTCCGGGTTCGGGACGTCGATTGCGCCTGCAAGCTGTTCCGGCGCGAGGCTCTGGACGGCATCCGGGTGGAGTCCGGCGGGGCGTTCTTCTCCGCGGAGCTGCTGATCAAGGTGCGCTGGGCAGGGCGGGTGGTGGCCGAGGTGGGCGTCCCCCACTACCCGCGAACGGCGGGCTCCCCCACGGGGGCAAGGCCATCGGTGATCTGGCGGGCCGTCAAGGACTTCTGGGGCCTGCGGCTGCGCCTGTGGGCCAACCGCGCCCGCGCCCTGCGCCGCGGGCAGCCCATCCTGGGGCCGGCCGACCGGGCGTGAGCAAGGGACCGCGGCGCCGCGTCTGGCTCGTCGGCTAGCTCGAGGACCCGCCGCCCCGCTGGTCGCCTTCCACGTCGAGCGAGTTCACGAACTCGCGGAACACGTCCAGCCGGGTGGGATCGATGGCCTCATCGGTCGCTTCGAGCGACGAGCCCAGCCCTCGGCGCCTGCGAGAGCCGCCCTCGGTCTCCTCGCCCGCGTCGTCCGCGCCTTCGTCGTCGGGAACCGTTGCCGCGCGGTCGAGCACGTCCTCGGTGGCGTAGATCGGCGTGCCCAGCCTCACCGCGAGCGCGATCGCATCCGATGGCCGGGCGTCGATATCGCGGGGACCCGTGCCACCGGTCAGCAGCAGCCGGGCGTGGAAGGTCTCGTCGGCGAGATCCGAGATCACGATCCGGCCGACCGTCGCATCGAGCTCCTGCAGCACGGACGCGAGCAGATCGTGCGTCAGGGGGCGCTCGGGCGTCAGGCCCTGGAGCTTCATCGCGATCGCGCTGGCCTCCCAGGGGCCAACCCAGATCATCAGCAGCCGTCCCTGTCCGACCTCGCGCAGCACGAGCACGTGGCGCCCGGTCGGCATGTGAACACGGACGCTCTCGACCGTCATCTCGATCTCGTCCGCAGACCCTCGGTCCATGGGCGGATTATCCCACGAGGCCCAGCGAGAGGCTTCCGGGCGGCCCGTTGTCTCGTCGCCCACGATGGACGGTGCCCGGCCCTGGCGGCCAATCAGCCGCTGGGCTTCTTGGTTGGCTTGGGGGTTCGCTTGGGCCTCTTGGTGGCGTTGGGGGTGGGGCTGGGGGTGGGCGTTGGCGACGCCGTCGGCGTGGTCTCGTCAGGGACGGCCTGCAGCAACGCCGTGTTGACCGCGGAGCTCGAGATCCACCACAGCGTGGCCGGTGCGTTGGCTTCCGCGGCGGGCAGCACGACCATCCCGCGCAGGTCGCTCATCGCGTCGTCGCCGCCGGCGAGCTGGTACTGCTCGACGTAGCTGCCATCCGACTTCTTGAAGGCCACGATCCGGTGGTTGGTGGCGTCGAACGCATACAGGACTCCGACACGTCGGCTGGGGTTGCCGTTGGCGAGGGCCGGGGATGTCAGCAGGGTGTAGCTCGAGGTCGGCCGGAGGCTGGTATCGGACGGCAGTTTCGGCTGCCAGCCGGAGGCCGGGATGACCCTCTCGACCTGGCCGTTCTCGGCGACGTAAATGTCGCCATCGATCAGCAGGTCGGTGATGCCGTCGACCGGTCGGTCGGTCGGCAGCCGCCCGTTGGCCTTGCTTGGATAGCCCGATCCGTCGGCCGACGGGTCCAGGACCATGATGTTCTGCTCGGATGGATCGACGATGTACAGCTTGTACAGGGCGGCGCCGTAGTTGGCGACGAAGGTGCCGATCGCCCGGATGTCGTTGCCCCAGGACGCCGAGCCCTTGACCATGATCTTGACCAGGGTTCCCTTGCCGCTCGTGTTGCTGGGTCGCCATCGCCAGAGGGCGTTCTTGCTGTCCAGGATGAGGACGTCCGGTCCCCCCGTGGTCAGGAGCACCGGGTCGGCGACCTTGCCGGTCGTCGTCTTCTCGCCGGACGTGGCCACGGGCGATGCCGTCTTTTTGCCGATGTCGATCCGCCACACCGTCTTGTTGGCCGTGTCGAGCACGTAGGGTGCGCCATCCGACCCACGGACCAGGGCCGTGAGCCGGACCGGCTGGTCGGCCGGGAAGGTGAACAGCGGTGACGAGACGATGTTGACCACCCCGTACAGTCGGTCGAGGCCCGCCAGCGTCGTTGCCCGCAGCGGCTCGATCTGCGCAATCGGGTAGCCGTCGCTCTGCGCCTCCTGCAGCTGCTGGTACGCGGTGTTCAGCAGGTCCAGCGCCTGGTGGGGGTCGTCCGTGATCAGGTCCACACCGGGCCCCGATACCCTGGCCAGGGCATCCTCGGCGGCCTGGAACGCCCGTTCCGCCGCGGTGAACGACGGGATCTCCCCGGTCGGCGTCCGCTGCCCTCCGAACGCGTACACCACGATCGCCAGCGCGCCACCCACGGCGATGAACGCGAGCAGGGCCACGGCCGCCCGTCGCTGCGTCTCGAGTCGAGACGATGTCGACGTCACGCGCCGCTGGCCCGGCGCTCGTCGGGGCAGCATGTCCTGGAGCCGCCAGACGGCCCGCTGGAACCCGTTGCCGGCAGCGGTCCGGGCACGGGTGGCGCTCGCCCCGATGGCGGCCGCGCCGGCCGTGACCGAGTCCGCCAGGGGGATCGGCGAGCGGTCCGGCGCCCCGGCCAGCGGCTCATCGGGCCGGACCGGCACCAGCGTGCGCGATCGGTGCGTCGCCGACACCTCGGTGGCCTCGAACGCGATCGCCGCGTCGCTGCCGGACCCATCGGCGGCCACGAACTGCGCATGGAGGTGCTCGATCGCCGACTGCGGGTGGAGTGTCACCAGGGCGTCCTTGAGGGCGTCGGTGCCGACGCGAGCGACGACGTTGGCAGACACCAGACACAGGCAGTCACCGACCGCCAGCTCGCCCCGCCAGACCTCGGGCGCGAGCTGGCCGGCGGGCAGCCCACGATCCCCGTTGGGGTCGGGCAGCGTCGAGAGCCGTGCCTGGCGGATCAGGTACGCCTCGGCCGGGCCCAGCGTCGCGACGTACAGCTCACGGCCCCGGACCACGGCGACCGCGACGCCCAGCGGTCCGGTCCCATCCGCCGGGTGGCCGAGCCCGTAGCGATCGCGCTGGTGGCTCAGCCGCTTGTTGGCGACCTCGATCGCCTTGACCAGGCATTGCCGGATCCCGGCCGATTCGTCGTAGTAGTACTCGTTGCGGACGGTATCGGCCACCATCCGCGTCGCCTCGCGTGCCCGGTGGCCCGGCTGGCGGCTCGTGACCAGCAGGTACAGGTTTCCCTTGCTCCGCGCGATCGAGCCGATGGACGGCTCGACCACGATGCTCGTGTCGGGTGAATCCGGGACCTGATCCTGCTCGGTCACAGCGCCGAGCTTCAGCTGGAGGCGGGCGGCCAAACGGCAATCCTCATGGAGATGTGGAGGCTGGCGTCAGGGTGAGCGACGGGCCCCGGGGCCATCGGGTGACGCGACGATCCCGGCTGCTGCGGGAGACGGATTATACGCGGGGACCCGGCTCGGACCCGGTAGCCGGGCCCTGCCCGGACACGACCCTGAGGAACCTGACCCGGGCACCACCGGGGGCCACCGCGAACGCCTCCAGCAGCTCGATGGCCCGCATCCGGATCTCCGCGGCCACGATCGGCTCGTCGGCAGCAATCACGACGCCGTCGGGCTCGAGGCGAACCAGCCGGCAGCCACCCGCGGCGGGCGGTACCCGCTCCTCGATCAGCGCATCCCAGGTCGCGATCGCCCGGGCCAGCCTGAGCTCGGCATCGAGGCCCAGCCGGCGGGCGGCCTCCGGCAGCAGGTCTCCCACCCGGTCGGGCCGGCGGCGGCGGTCCGGCCGTTCAGGGTCCGGCCGGAAGCGTTCGCGCCCGCTCACCCGGCAACCCATCCGGAGCCGGGCTGCGCGGGCGGCGCCAGCAGTGAGACCCCGTCCGCCGTCACGGACACAGCCCATGCCGTGCCCACCGACCGGAGAGCGGGGTCGAGGTCATCCAGCGTGGTCGTGGTCACGAATGCCTGGGGCAGGTTGGCGATCCGCCGGACGAGATGGGCGCGCCGGTCGGGGTCGAGCTCCGAGAACACGTCGTCGAGCAGGAGCAGCGGCGGCTGGCCGTCGAGCTCCGTCAGCAGGTCGAGCTCGGCGAGCTTGAACGCGAGGATCGCCGTCCGTTGTTGCCCCCGCGATGCGAACGACGCGAGCGGGCGGCCGTCGAGCTCGAACACCAGGTCGTCGCGATGCGGTCCGATCAGGGTCGTGCCGTTCCACACCTCCTTGTCGGCCGTGTCTGCCAGACGTCGCGCCAGCGCGTCGCGTGCCGACTCCCCGGGGAGCTCGGGCGCGTTCGTTGCGTACCGCACCGCAAGCCTGCCCGCAGCGGCCTCGTCGGGAGCGATCTCCGCGTGGGCCGACGCGAGCGGCGCGGCCAGCGCCGCGAGCAGCCGGCGCCGTTCCTCCCGTACGGCGCCACCCGCGTCGAGCAGCGCCGTGTCCCAGAACCGGAGCTCGGATCGCGTTGCCTGCTCGTCGCGGATGAGGCGCAACAGCCCGTTGCGCTGCTGGAGCGCGCGCCCGTAGGTCCCAAGGTCGCGGACGTAGCCGGAGGAGCGCTGCCCGGCCAGCCTGTCCATCGCCTCGCGCCGGAGCGAGGGTGAGCCCGCGACCAGCAGCATCTCCTCGGGCGCGAACACGACCGTCCGCAGCACTCCGGCCAGCGAGCCGGCCCGGCGCGTGACGCCGTTCACGCGGATCCGCTTGCGCGCGCCGCCCGAGGCCGTCCGCGTGAGCCCGACCTCGACGGCGTCACGCCCGTCCGCCGCATCGCCGCGCCCGATCCGCGCCTCGATGCGGGCCACCTCCGCACCCCAGCGCACGAGCTCGCCATCCGCCGACGTGCGATGGGAGCGTCCCCAGGCCGCGAGAACGATCGCCTCCAGCAGGCTGGTCTTGCCCGATGCGTTGGGACCCCAGACGAGCTGTGGCCCGCCACCGAACACGGCGTCCAGCTCCACATAGCCGCGAAGATCGCGGATGGAGAGTCCCCGCAGGATCGGCTGATCGAGCGGCGCCGTCGCGGTGTCCGTCAGGAGGTGGTCCGGACCGGCATCACGACGTGGACGTAGGCCTCGTCGCCCACCGGCCGGAACACGCCCGGGGACAGCGGGCCGTTGAGCTCGATCGCGAACCGCTCCGCATCGACATTGGCCAGGACGTCATTGAGATACCGGGCGTTGAACGCGATCGTGGTCGGGTCGCCTTCGACGGCGGCCTCAACCTCGCCCGTGTAGTCACCCACCTCCGCCGTCGCGGTCACCGTCACGCCGGCGCCGTCGCCGCCGACCTGTAGCTTGACGATGTTGGCGGACGAGCTGGCGATGAGTGCTGCCGGTCGGACGGCCCGCAGCAGCTCCTCGCGATCGAGCTCCGCGCGCGTCGCGTGGGTGGCCGGGATCACCGTCTGGTAGTTGGGGAACTGGCCGTCGATGAGCCGCGAGACCAGGTCGATCCCATCGAGGTGGAACAGGACCTGGTTGCGGGCCTGTGCCAGCACGAACTCGACCGGGTCGTCAATGTCGGCAAGCACCCGGCCGAGCTCTGCAAGCGCACGGGCCGGAATGACGACAGCCGCGGCCTCAACGGGATCGAGCACCTCGATCGTGCGCACGGCGATACGGTAGTTGTCGGCCGCGGCGAGCGTCAGCCGGCTGCCCTCGAAGCGGGCGAGGACGCCCGTCAGAATGGGTCGGGCCTCATCACTGGCCGCGGCGAACGTCGTCTCGTCCAGTGCACGCTTGAGCACTTTCTGGGCGACGCGGGTGGTCGGTCGCTCGCCGGCGGTCTGGATCGCCGGGAACTCCTCGGCGTCGATTCCCTTGACGTGGGTGGCGAAACGTCCGCAACGGAGATGCAGCGTATCTGCGCCCTGCAGCTCGAGATCGACCTTCTCCGATGCAGGCAGCGAGCCGACGAGGTCGGTCAGGAGCCGGGCCGGAACGGTGGTCGCCCCGTCGGTATCGATCTTCCCGGGAACCCAGTACGTGATCCCGATCTCGAGATTGGTGGCGGTCAGCTTGAGGCCGGCATCCTCCGTCCGCAGCAGGACGTTCGCGAGCACCGGCAGGGTGCTCCGGCTCGAGACCGCACGCGAGACGACGGACAGGCCGCGCGCGAGGTTCTCCTGCATCACCGAGAGTTTCACGTGGGTCGTTCTCCAGCAAGCTGTCGGGACGATGGTCCCGGGGACCCCTCATCCGGGCCGGGCGAAGCGGACGATGCCCTTGCCGGCACGAGCAGTCGATTAGGTGGAATGATCGTCCTATCTTCTCATCCCGTCATCACCGTCATCATGCCGTGGAAACGGGGGATCGTGACGCTCGTTCGTGCGGACCGGGCCTGTCGATCATCGAATGTGGAGTGTTGATGTGAGGACACTTCCGGGGGGCGGCCGTGGCGATGGCCGGTGGATGCAGGGACCCATCTCAGGCCGGGGCTCCATCGATGTCCCCATCGGGGGTGATTTTTCCCCGCCATCGACCACAGCAGTCCTGGATTCATCCACCGGATTCCCGGGTAACCCACGGTTTCCGGGGCTCGTTCCACACCGGGCGTGACAGGCAGGAGGCCCCACCCGGCAGCCACCCGTCCGACTCGATCGTCATGCCGGGCCCCGGGGCCGCACCGACACGTGCGTTCCGGCGTGAGGGGTGCGAGGCTGGCCCGCGGGTCGGCACGACGGCCGGTCATTCCGAGTAGATGAGCTCCCGGACCGCTGCCACCTCGCGCCGCATCTCGTCGTTGACCTGCATCTCGCGGTTGATCTTGTCGCAGCCGTGGAGGACGGTCGAGTGGTCACGGCCGCCGAGCTCCGCGCCAATCCGGAGCAGCGAGACGTCGGTTTCCTCGCGCATCAGGAACATGGCGATCTGGCGTGGCACGACGATGCTCTTCTCGCGCTTCTGTCCCCGGAGCGCCTCGATGCCCACCCCGTAGTAGTCGGACACGGCCTGGGCGATGCGCTCCGGGGTGACCTGACGTTTCTTGGGGTTGTAGAGCACGTTGCTGAGCACGGCCTGGGCGAGCTCGATCGAGATCGGCATCGCACCCATGGAGGCGTAGGCCACGATCCGGTTGAGGGCGCCCTCGAGCTCCCGGATGTTGGACACGATCTTGCGGGCGATGAACTCGATCACGTCCGAAGTGATCGGCGTTCCCTGCTCCTCGGCCTTGGCCCGCAGGATCGCGATCCGGGTCTCGAGGTCGGGCGCGGTGAGGTCCGCGATCAGGCCCCACTCGAACCGGCTGCGCAGGCGCTCCTCGAGGGTGAGGATGGCCTT
This sequence comes from uncultured Chloroflexia bacterium, assembly GCA_963829295.1. Classification (GTDB taxonomy): domain Bacteria; phylum Chloroflexota; class Limnocylindria; order Limnocylindrales; family CSP1-4; genus CAIXZV01. The sequence continues at coordinate 157,584 of CAWHHU010000007.1, forward strand.
GGGTGGCCGGTCGGACGAGAGCACGATCTGCTTGCCGTCCTCGTGGATTGCGTTGAAGGTGTGGAAGAACTCCTCCTGCGTCCGCTCCTTGTCGGCGATGAACTGGATGTCGTCGATCAGGAGCAGGTCGATCCGTCGGTAGCGCGAGCGAAACTCGTCGATCTTGCCCTGCTGGATCGAGGTGATGAACTCGTTCGTGAACTTCTCGGACGTCGCGTACACAACGCGCTTGCGCGGGAACTTGGCCACCACCGCGTTGCCGATCGCATGCATCAGGTGGGTCTTGCCGAGGCCGACGCCGCCGTACAGGAACAGCGGGTTGTAGGCATGCCCCGGCCGCTCTGCCACCGACAGCGAGGCGGCGTGCGCGAGGCGGTTCGCCGACCCGACGATGAAGTTCGTGAACGTGTATCGGGGGTTGAGGTTGGTGATGCCGCCGCCACCACCCTCCGGCGCGCCGACCCGGGTCGGCTCGACGTGAACCGGCTGAGCCGCGGCGCCGGCGGCCTGTGCCTGGCCGTTGGCCGTGACGATGAACTCGACCTGGACGCTGTAGCCGACAACGCGCGCGAGCGTCTGGGAGATCAAGGATCGGTACCTGGTCTCCAGCCAGTCCTTGGCGAACCCGTTCGGGACGGCGATCCGGAACCGCTGGTCATCCACGTCCACCAGGTGGGTCTCGCGCAGCCAGGTCTCGTAGTTGGCCGGGGACAGCGATACCTGGAGCTCGCCGAGGGCCGCCCGCCAGACCTGCTTCGCGTCCATACGTGCGATCGTGTTTCCCGGATGTGTCAAGGCTGCGATGGGTAGCGCCGACCGCGGAGCCTGATCGAGGGAGACGCCGCGGCGACGCCGTGACGGGCGATCAAGCCCGTCAAGATCGGGCCCGACGGAGCCTCCCCTTCGAGGGCCTCCCGCGGCGTCCCGGCGCCTGAGGCCCGTGAACGATACACCGGCCCTCGGGGGGGTCGCAAGGCGATTCGCGCATACCCCATGGGAGTATCGTGCGGGGTCCGGTGCCCCGCCCGAAGCGTCCGGGGCGTGGGCGGTGCCGTCCGGGGTCGTCATTCGTTTGACACTCCTTCCCGGCGCGCCATATGATCCCCGCGACGAACACGCGCCGTCGCGCTTTTTCGGGCGCTCGGCGCGTTTGCGTGCCTCCAGGAGTCGGAGCTTCCGGGTCCAAGGCTGGATGGAGAGGATCACGGACAGTCCCGATGGGCAAGCCGACGTTTCAGCCCAAGAAGCGGCATCGCGCCAAGGAGCACGGGTTCCGCGCCCGCATGAAGACGGCGGGCGGTCGGCGCGTGGTCGCCTCGCGGCGCGCGAAGGGCCGGAAGCAGCTCACGGCCTGACCGACGGGCGCAGTCACAACCCGCTGCGGCTCGTCATGCTCTCTCACCCGGGCGAGTTCGCCCGGCTCGCGGAACGGGGCGTCTCCCGGACGCACCCGCTGCTGGTCGGACGGTTCGTCCGAACCGACCTTGATCGAACCCGGTTCGGACTCGCGACCGGCAGGCGGCTCGGTGGAGCCGTCGTCCGGAACCGCGTCCGGCGCCGGATCCGCGAGGTGCTCAGGGTGATGGCGCCCTCGTTCCAGCCTGGCTGGGACGTCCTCATCATCGCCCGGCCGACGATCGTCGAGGCCGACCATGACGCGCTGGTCGGCGCAATGTGCCGGGTCCTCCGTTTGGGAGGCGTGCTCGGAGGGCAGTCGAAGCCGTGAAACGTCCCGGGGTCACGATCGGGGTCGCGCTGATCCATGCGTATCGGATCGTCTTCGCCTGGCTGCCGAACAGCTGCCGGTTCGAGCCCACCTGCTCTCGCTACACGGAGCAGGCGATTCAGAAGTACGGGCTGCTCCGGGGGGCATGGATGGGCGCGCGCCGAATCGGCCGCTGCCACCCATGGAACCCCGGCGGCTACGACCCGGTCCGCTGACCGCATCGAGAGCGAGTAACCACCGCGTGACCCACACCAGACCTCTGCTTGTCCGGCTTGCTCCGATCCTGCTGCTGGTCGCCGTCGCGATCCTGGTGGCCGCGTGCATCCCGGCCGGATCATCGCCGGCGGGTGGCTCCGGCGCCCCCTCGCCCAGCCACAGCCAGGCGCCGCTGAGCCCAGCCAGTCCCGGCACCAATCCGGTGGACCTGCTGTCCTGGCTGTTCAACCCCATCTTCCAGGTGCTGTTCATCGGCCTGGTCTTCCTCGACCAGCTGTCGGGAAGCATCCTGATCGCAATCCTGCTGCTGACGATCCTGCTGCGACTGGTCGTCGTCCCGCTCTACCGCAGGCAGCTGACCTCGACCCGCCAGATGCAGCTCGTGCAGCCCGAGGTCAAGGAGCTGCAACGCAAGTACAAAGGCGACCGGGTGAAGCAGCAGGCCGCCGTGTCCGAGTTCTACAAGCAGCGCGGCATCAGCCAGGCTGGCGGCTGTCTGCCCAGCCTGCTCACGATGGGCCTGCTGATCCCGATGTACTCGGTGTTCAGCCAGGGCCTCACTAACTACGACCCGAGCGCGATGTGGCACGTTTTCGGCATCGACCTGTTCCCGGCGCTCACGGCGAGCTGCGCCTCCGCGCCCACCTTCGACGCCGCAGGCCACGTCACCAACGCGTGCCTGCAGCCGCTCGCGTTCAGCATCAACTGGGGGATCCCCGAGCCCGCGACAACCGGACTCGCGATCGCGGGCTTCGGGATCAGCATCCTGGCCGTGATGTCGTCGCTCGTGCAGTTGGTCGCGTCGCGGATGACACTTCCGCCCCACGATCCCCGTACATCCGACGACCAGAACACCAAGGTCCAGCGCCAGATGGCGTACTTCCTGCCGCTGATCTCGATCCTGTATGGCGGCTTCCTGCCCGCCGGTCTGTTCCTTTACTGGATCGCGTCAACGATCATTCAGATCATCCAGCAGTACTTCGTCATTGGCTGGGGCGGCATGTTCCCGCTGCTGGGCTGGTACCCCGAGTTCGCGCGCAACCACGCGCCGCGGTTCCCGGTGAAGATCCCCACGCCGAAGCCGCCCGAACCAGGCAAACCCCCGAGCGCGGCGACGCGCTCGAAAGCCGTCGATCGCGACCTCTCGGCGCGCTCGACCATCCGCCCCAACCGATCCCGCAGCGGCCGACGAGGGAGACGACGCTGAGATGAGCGAATACCAGGACTTCACAGGCAAATCCGTCGAGGAGGCCATCAAAGCCGCCTGCGACGCGTTCGGGGTCGGGTTGGCCGACCTCGACTTCGAGATCCTAACGCCGGGCAGCCGCGGCGTGCTTGGCATGGGTGCCGAGCCTGCCCGGATCGTCGCCGCGCCCAGGAGCGCACTCGGAGGCGCCGCCCCGAAGCGAGAGGCTGCCGAGGCCGCACCGCTGCCGCCGCCGCGCCCCCGGGAGGACCGGGGCTTCGATCGCGACCGGGGACCGCGTGTCGACCGGGGCCGTGCCGACCGCGGGGATCGCCAACCGGGACCCGGCGACGATCGCGAGCGGCGGCCTCGCCGCGACGAGCGGACGGATCGGCCCGACCCCAGCCGGGGCCACGACCGCGATCGCGGGCCGCGTCAGGAGCGGCCGCGTCACGAGGAGGGGCCGGAGCGCGGAGGTTCCGAGCTGTCAGCGACCGAGGTGGCGCAGGTCACCACGGCGCGAGGGTCTCTCGCGATGGAGCGCGCGGAGCTGGAGGCGGCCGAGGCGACGCCCGAGGCGCTGGCCGCCGGCAAGGACATCCTGGAGACGCTCATGGGTCACCTCGGGTTCGAGGATGCGACCGTGGAGATCCGCGAGGGCGAGACGAGCCGACTCAACGTTGTGGGTCAGGGCGCGGACCGGGAAGCGCTGGGCTCGCTGATCGGCCGCAAGGGCGAGCGGCTGTCCGCACTCCAGCATCTCGTCAACCTGATGCTGTCCCGCCGCACCGGCCAGTGGACGCGCGTCCTGGTGGACGTCGAGGACTACCGCGGCCGGCGGGAGCGCCAGCTCGCAGACATCGCCAGTCGAGCCGCGGATCGCGTGCTCGAGACGGGCAAGATGCTCCAGCTCGAGCCGATGCCCGCGCTCGAGCGCCGCTGGGTGCACCTTGCCCTGCGCGATCGGACCGGCGTGGCGACCCAGTCGATCGGCGAGGAGCCGAACAGGCGCGTCGTCGTGCTGCCAAAGAGCCAGTAGCCACCGGGCTGCTGCCGTGGGGGACCATCGCGGGCTTCGGTGCCGCCATCGGACCTTCGCGGTGACGCCCTCGGTCGATGGCCGGGTCGTGGACCAGGCCGGGCTGCTGGCGGCCATCGGAGCACGGATCGGCCAGCCGAACGCGCCTGCCGAGATCTGCCTCGATATCCCGGTGACCAGCAGGGCGCCGCACGCGGAGACCGCCGCCGAGGCGGCCCGTCGACCGGGCAATCCCGCCCGTCGATCGGGGGCCGATGGGCCCCGCATCCGTCCCGACCCTGACCTAGGATCACCGGTGTGACTCGCGCACCGGCTCGTCCTCTTCCCGCCGCCGCCCTGTTCGACTGGGACGGCACGATCGTCGACTCTCTGCCGCAGATCTACCGGGCCAACGTCGTCGTTCTGGGGGAGGTCGGGATTCGGCTCGACCGGACCTGGTTCCGGGAGCGACACACGCCCGACTGGCGAGGCACCTACCGCGAGCTCGGCATCCCGGAGGCGAAGTGGGACCGCCTCGCGGCCCGGTGGACCGAGGAGATGCAGCGAGGCCGCCCGCGGGCACTCCCCTGGGCCCGTGGTGCGCTTCGTCGGTTGCATCGCCACGGGATCCGCCTGGGCCTGGTCACCGCGTCGACGCGCGGCGTGGTCGAGCCCAACCTGCGTCGGCTGAACCTCGAAGGTGTGTTCGAGACCATGCTGTTCGCCGGCGACGTGCGCAACGGCAAGCCACATCCGGAGGCTCTGCTGCTCGGACTGCGCGACCTCGGCGTGGCGGCTGCCGACGCCGTGTACGTGGGCGACACGGTGACGGACCTCGAGATGGCGCGAGCGGCGGGCTCACCCTTCGTGGCGGTCGGCGACACCACCGCGGCGGCGACCTTCCTTGAGGCGGGCGCGGATCGGGTGTGGCCGGGGGTGGGGCCCTGGGCCGACCATCTCCTCGCCACGAGCGGGAGCGGCCGTAGCGGCGGCGCGGGGACCCGACGATGACCAGGCTGCTGGCGGCTGTCGACGGCGCTGTGCAGCGGTTGCTGCTCCCGTTGACCGCCGGCGGGCTGCTGCTTGGGCTGCTTGGCCTGGCCACCGGGCGGGAGGAGCTCTCGTGGTGGGCCTGGACGGTGCCCGCCGCGCTGGTCGGGGTGTGGCTGGCGGCGTCGATCCTCCGAGACCTCCTCAGGAGGGAGGCAGGCGTCGATGTGATCGCCGTGCTGGCGATCGGGGGGGCGCTGGCGCTCGACGAGTCGCTGGCGGCGGCGGTGATCGGGGTGATGCTCGCAACTGGGGACTGGCTCGAGCGTTACGCGGATGGACGGGCGAACCGCGAGCTGTCGGCGCTCGTGTCGAGGGCGCCGCAGACGGTCCACCGCTACCTCGACGGGACCATCATCGATCGGGCGGTCTCCGAGGTCGACGTGGGCGACCGGCTGCTGGTCAAGCCCGGCGAGGTGGTCCCGGTCGACGGCAGCGTCGTGGGCACCGCGGCCGTGCTCGATGAGTCGGCGCTCACGGGTGAATCCCGTCTCGCCACGCGCGAGGCGGGCGACCCGGTCAGCTCCGGGACGGTCAACGCGGGAATGCCGTTCGACCTGGTCGCGACGGCCACTGCCGAGCGCAGCACCTACGCGGGGATCGTCCGCCTGGTCGAGGAGGCACAGTCGTCAAAGGCGCCGTTCGTTCGGATCGCGGACCGGTACGCGCTGCTGTTCGTGCCGCTCACGCTCATCATCTCCGGCCTTGCGTGGCTCGTCTCGGGTGACCCGGTGCGGGCGCTGGCGGTGCTGGTCGTCGCGACGCCGTGTCCGCTGCTGCTGGCGGCGCCGATCGCGATCGTCGCCGGGATCAGCCGCTCCGCGCGGCGCGGGATCATCGTCAAGGGCGGCGGCGCGCTCGAGGCCATCGCCCGTGCCCGTGGAATCCTGTTCGACAAGACGGGCACGCTCACGGCCGGTCGCCCGCACCTCGCCGAGATCGTGGCGGCGCCCGACCACAACGCGGCCGCAGTGCTGCAGTGGGCCGCGTCACTGGAGCAGGTATCGCCACACGTGCTGGCGGCCTCGATCGTGGCCGGAGCCCGTGAGCGAGGCGTCTCCATATCCCTGCCCAGCGATGCGTCGGAGCTGCCGGGCGCGGGAATCGCCGGTCGGGTCGAAGGCGCGGATGTGCGGGTCGGCACCATCGCGTTCACCTCCGATGGCGGGCAGCTGCCGGCGTGGGCGCGAGACGTCCGGCGCCGGGTGGCCCTGGAGGGGGCGACGGGGGTGTACGTCGCGGTGGGTGGTGTCCTGGTCGGCGCGCTGGTGCTCGACGACCCCATCCGGCCGGAGACGCCTCGCGTGATCCGGTCTCTCCGACGAGCCGGGGTCCGCCGGATCGTGATGGTCACGGGGGATCACTACGGCGTGGCCGACATGGTCGGCGCCGCGATCGGTGCCGATGCGGTGCTGGCCGAGCGCACGCCGGCCGACAAGGTGGATGCCGTGGCCGAGGAGCGGGGGAACGTCGACGGCATCCTGGTGATGGTCGGTGACGGCATCAATGATGCACCAGCGCTGGCGGCGGCCGACGTCGGGGTCGCGATGGGCGCCCGGGGAGCCACTGCCAGCTCCGAGGCGGCGGATGTCGTCATCGCCGTCGACCGGCTCGACAGGCTCCCGGAGGCGATCCGCATCGCGGCACGGGCGCGGACCATCGCCTTGCAGAGCGTCATCGCGGGCATGGGACTGTCGCTGGCCGCCATGCTCGTTGCCACAACGGGGCTGCTGTCACCCGTGATCGGGGCGCTGCTCCAGGAGGCGATCGACGTGCTCGTGATCGTCAACGCCCTGCGCGCGCTCACCGGCGGGACCGAGCGTCCGATCCGGGTGCCCGGCTGGGCAGACCTCAGCACCAGGCTGCGCGCCGAGCACCGCGAGCTGGCGGCGCCGATCGGGCGGATCCGCGCCCTCGCCGACGGGTTGGGCGCCTTGCCGGGCCCCGAGGCCAGGCTCGAGCTCGACCAGGTGCGGGCGTTCCTGGTCGACACGCTGGTGCCGCATGAGGAGCTCGAGGATCGCGAGGTGTTCCCGATGCTCGCCAGCGCCTTTGGCAACGACGACGTGACGGCTGCCCTTCACCGAACGCATGCCGAGATCTTCCACCTGGTCCGGTTCGTGGGCCGGCTGGTGGACGAGGTCGGCCCGGATGGCCCCGCCGCCGAGGATCTCACGGACATGCGACGGGTGCTGTACGGGCTGGATGCGATCCTTCGCCTGCACATGGCACAGGAGGAGGAGCTGTATGTCGGGCTGGGCGACGCAGGCCCGGCGCCGACACAAGCGGTCGTCCAGCGCGCCTGACGCGGCCGCCGCGACACGCCGCGCTCGCCAGGCGTCGGAAGAGCCATGCGGGTCGGCGGATCCGCGGGAGGAGTGCATGACCACTCGGTCTCGTGTTCTTCGAGCCGCAGCCGCGGTGCTGCCCGCCGTGATCGCCCTCAGCGCGACCTGCGGGCTCACCTACGCGCTCGCTCAGCAGTTGTTGCGGACCGGGGCGAACGACCCGCAGGTGCAGCTCGCCGAGGACGCCGCACGAGCCCTCGACACGGGGGCGGATCCGATGGCGGTCGTCGGTCCGGGCAGCGCGGTGGTGGGGCTCGCGGGGGAAGGGACGGTCGACGTCGCGACCAGCCTCGCACCGTTCATGGTCGTATACGATGCGGCCGGCAACGTGCTCGCGACCGATGCGCAGCTCGACGGCCGGGACCCGATACCGCCCGCAGGCGTGCTGGCGACGGCCCGTGCAGCAGGGTCGGATCGGGTCACCTGGCAGCCTCGGCCGGGGGTCCGGATCGCCACCGTGACCATCGGCTGGTCGGGCGGCTCGGTTCTCGCAGGGCGGTCGCTTCGAGAGGTGGAGACGCGCGAGGACCTCGCGCTTCAGCTCGTCGCGCTCGCCTGGCTCGCGGGGCTCGCCATCATGGTCGTCGCAGTCGCCCCGTTGTGGCTGGTCGGGCGGCGTGATCAAGGCGCCACGAACGCCTGACAGGGCACGCCACGACCGACCCGGATCGACGCGGTCTGGCCGCTCATGGGTGGGCGACGGGCGGGCTCCCGGGGCCGCCGCGGGCGCGCCCTGGATCGGGACGATGGACGATCCGGTCGAGTTCCTCGAGGCGCGTGGCTGGACGGCGCGACTCACCCAGCCGGGCGCGCTCGATGCGAGCTGCGGCCGCTGGACGCTGCCGGTGATCCCGCCCACGATGCCGGACATGCCGCACACCTGGTACGTGACCGCCGAGCGGCGGTCCCGATGATCCTCCACGTCCCCCGGATCATGCCGGTGGGATGTTGCCGTTGCGGTGGAACAGGTTCTGCGGGTCGTACCGGCGCTTGACCTCGACCAGGCGGTCCCAGGTCGAGCCGGGATACGCCTCGTGGATGCGGGCGGGATCGTCGTCGGCCACGAAGTTGACGTAGGCGCTGGGATCACCCTGGCGAAGCAGGTCGGCCATGTCATCGCCCCAGGCCTGGCGCTTGGCGCGATCCTCGGCTGTTCCGTCGGTGAATGACATCGCGACGGCCATGATCCGCCGGCGACGGTGCGCGAACGCCGTCTCCGTGGCCGGCACCCGCGCCATCGCGCCGCCCAGCACCCGCAGCTGGGCCACGCGCATCGGGGCGTCGGAAGCCTCGAGGCGCTCGATGACCTGGCCGGCGAGCGCGCGGTCGAAGCGATCGAGGAACAGCACGCGACCGACCGCGATCGGAGGCTCTGCGCCGGCCGGCGGCTCGGGTGGGTACATCTCGGGGTACGTCATCGGCCGCACCATGTCCGCGATCGGCGTGGCGAGCGCGCGAAATGGGGCCACGGCGCGCTGCCCCTCCTCGGGGTCACCGCTGTAGACGAGGAACGCCATGACCACCAGCGATCCGTGCGCCTCCGGCGGGAGGAATGGCATTGGTGGCGCCGGCATGACATTGAGGATCGTGGACAGCTCCTCGGGGGCGGCCTCGGCGGCCTCCATGAAGCCGGCCACGACGTCGGGCGTGGCGGGCAGGAACAGCATCCCACCCACGATGGCCGGGACCGGCGGCAGCCGGTACTGGAACCGGGTGACCACGCCGAAGTTGCCGCCCCCGCCCCGGATGGCCCAGAACAGGTCGGGGTAGTGATCGGCATCGACCCGCAGCCGGTCGCCGTCTGCGGTCACGATGTCGGCAGCCAGGACCGAGTCGATCGTCAGCCCATGCTTTCGCACCAGGTATCCGAGGCCGCCGCCCAGCGTGATGCCGCCGATGCCCACCGATGCGGTATCACCGAAGCCGACGGCGAGGCCATGCTCCCCGGCCGCTCGCGTGACCTCGCCGGCCGTCAGGCCGGTCTCTGCCCAGGCCGTCCGCGTGACAGGGTCGATGTCGATCCCCTTCATCCCCGCCAGATCGAGCACGACGCCGCCCTCGGTCACGCCGTGACCGAGGGCGCTGTGGCCGCCGCTCCGGACCGCCAGCTCGAGGCCAGTCTCGCGGGCGAGCCGTACGACGCGGGCGACATCGCCATCATCGGCGACCCGGACGATCAGGGCAGGATGGCGGTCGATCCCGCCGGCAGCCACCCTGCGGGCGGCGTCGTAGTCGGCATCGCCCGGGCTGACCAGGGAGCCGGCGAGCTGTCGCCGCAGCGTCTCGATGGGGAGATCGATGGCAGGGGTGCGAGTCATGATTCGGCAATCTCCTGGCGTTCAGGCGTTGCTGATTGGACGGTCGTCGCAGCCAGAACTCATCGGCGGGGGCCACCGGAGCCCGTCGGCGCGGGCGAGTCAGGGAGGCGGCAGGCTATCACAGCCAGGGATGGGCCGGGGCCGTACCATGCCCGCATGAGCGACCTTCCCGCGGGGGCCACGGCGTCCGCCAGGCCGGTTGATCTCGAGCGCCAGCTCGAGCAGCACCGCACCCAGCTGACCGCCTACGCGTACCGGATGCTCGGCTCCGCGTTCGAGGCCGAGGACGCCGTCCAGGAGACGTTCATCCGCGCCTGGCGCAACCTCGAGCGGTTCGAGGGCCGGGCGACCCTGCGTTCGTGGCTGTACCGGATCGCGACCAACGTCTGCCTCGACATGCTCGGCAGCCGGCAGCGGCGGGCCCGGCCGATGGATCTTGGGCCGGCCGGGGTTGCGGACGCCCGGCTCCTGGGTGATCCGCTGCCCGAGCTGACCTGGATCGAGCCGGTCCCCGATCAGCGCGTGGTGCCATCGGAGGGCGATCCGGCCGATGTGGCCGTGGCGCGCGAGTCCATCCGCCTGGCGTTCGTCGCGGCCCTGCAGCACCTGCCCGCTCGCCAGCGCGCGGTCCTGATCCTGCGCGAGGTGCTGCGCTGGCAGGCGAGCGAGGTTGCGGAGCTGCTGGACACCAGCGTGGCCTCGGTCAACAGCGCTCTCCAGCGCGCCCGAGCGACGCTGGCTGCGGCGAACGTCGACCCATCGGTGCCGGGCCAGCCCCTGGACGAAGAGCAGGCAGCGCTGCTCGCCCGCTATGTGGAGGCGTTCGAGCGGTACGACATGAGCCGCCTCACGGCGCTGCTCGCCGAGGACGCGACCTGGAGCATGCCGCCGTACGCGCTGTGGCTCCAGACCCACGAGGACATCAGCACCTGGTGCCTCGGCCCGGGGATCGGCTGTCAGGGCTCGCGGCTCATCGCGACCGGGGCCAACGGCCGGCCTGCGTTCGGGCAGTACAAGCCGGCGGCCGGCGGCGGCTGGGAGCCCTGGGCCCTGCAGGTCGTCGAGAGCTCAGCGGGACGGATCACGGGCGTCACCTTCTTCCTCGACACGGCGCGCTTCTTCCCGATGTTCGGCCTGCCCGATCGGATCGAGGCCTGACCCGGGGGTCGGCGGCGCGCAGGCGATCACGGCGTCGAGCCCCGCGAAGGCAAGCAGCTCCCGAAGCTCGACCGACGCGTGGAGCAGCAGCAGCCTCCGGCCCGAGCGCTGTGCCAGCAGGCCGAGCCACGCCAATCCGTCGAGCGTCGCGAGATCGGGGCGCTGGATCTCCCGCACGTCCAGGATGAAGGCGGCGGCGTCCGACGCCGTGCCGCATCCGCCGTGGTCCACGTACCCCAGACGGCACGGGACGGCAGAAGTCATCGCACCCGTGGCGCGCAAGCACCGCGCGTTGCCTGCTTGCACCAGGAGCGGGCCGGCTGGCAGGACCCATGTCCCACGCTTCGCGCGAGTGGGGTAGCGTCGACGGACCGTCCACCGCCCGGGAGGTCCGTTCCCGATGTCGTCCCACCGCCCGCTCTCCCCAGGCTCCGGCCTGTTCCACCGACTCACCCGCGCCTCGGTCCTCGCCGACACGGAGCGCATCCCGTTCGATGAGGCGCTCGACCAGATCCGCGATGCGGACCGGGCCGGCCGGATCGCCGCCGATCGGCGGCGATCCGATCTCGAGGAGCTCGAGTCCGGGCTGGCCCGCGGTCTCGTGACTCGCCGCCAGTTCCTTCGTCGCGCCGCTGCTGCTGGCGTAGCAGGGTCCGCCGCCCTCGCGGCGCTGGGCACTGGCCAGGTGCTCGCTCAACCGCGGATCAAGGCGCCGGCGAGCGAGGCGCGGGTCGTGATCATCGGCGGCGGTGCCGCCGGGATCCGGGCCGCCCACCTGCTCGGCAAGTACGGGATCGGCGCCTCGGTCCACGAGGCGTCGGGCCGGATCGGCGGGCGAACCTACTCGGACACCACCACGTGGCCCGGCGTGGTGATCGAGCATGGCGGCGAGCTCATCTCGTCCGAGCACTCGGCCGTGCGCAACCTGGTGCGCTCCATGGGGCTGCATCTCGAGGTCGTCGACGGCGGCGCCACCCCGACCGGGAACGAGCTCTATCTCGTCGACGGGAGCCTGTACTCGGAACCGGCCGCCACGGCCGACTGGGCGGACGGTGCCTGGAAGGCGTTCAAGGACGAGCTCCAAGCGGCACCCTGGCCACAGACGTTCGACGCGCACACGGCGCGTGGCGTCGAGCTCGACACGATGTCGGTGATCGACTGGTTCGATCCCGCCAACCCGAGAGCCAACCCGGTGCTGGCCGACTTCGGACCCGGGTCGCGCTTTGCCCGCCTGCTGGCCACGGACACGGTCACCGAGTACGGCGCCGATCCCGAGCAGCAGCCCGCGCTCAACCTGCTGTATCTGCTCGCCTGGAACTCGAAGAGCTCGATCAGCCCGCTGCCTGGCACCGACGAGCTGTATCACATCGTGGAGGGCAGCCAGTCGATCGTCGACCGGATGCTGGAGGATCTGCCGCTCGCGAGCGTCGAGACGGACCGGGCGCTGGTGGCCATCGATGGCGCGTTCCAGGGCCCATACACCTGCCACTTTGCCGACGGCAGCTCGGTCGTCGCAGATCACCTGGTGCTGACGATCCCGTTCGCGCTGCTGCGCGAGGTCGCGATCGATCCACGGATCAGCGACGGGTTCAGCCCGGCCAAGCACCGCGCGATCGCCGACAGCCCGATGGGCACCAACGCCAAGATCCACATGGAGCTGGCTTGGCGGACGTGGGGGCCGGGCCACGATGTTCAGGTGGACGGCGCGCCGTACGCCACCAACGGCATCGGCTATTCGGACCCCGGCGGCTTCCAGTGCATCTGGGATGCGCGACCCGGCGTGCCCGGCGACCCCGGCTACCTGCTCTACTACCCCGGCGGCGCCCGCGGAGCGAGCCTGCGCGGCCACGAGGCGTTCGGCGAGCCGAACCCCGCCGATGTGAGCAACGTCCTGAGCCAGATCGACGGCCTGTTCCCGGGCAGCTCGGCGGCCTATACGGGCCGGGCGATCCAGTCGTTCTGGACCGCGGAGCCGTGGCACCACGGCGCCTACTCCTACTGGGGCATCGGCCACTACACCAGCTTCGCCGGAGCCGAAGGCCTCCAGGAGGGCCGGATCCACTTCGCCGGCGAGGCGACCTCGCTCGAGTTCCAGGGCTACATCAACGGCGCGGTCGAGACCGGTGAGCGGGTGGCCCGGGAGATCAAGGCCCAGGTCTAGATCTGCGCGCCGGAGATCGAGGCCGGGTCCAGGGGTGCAGCGGCCCGGACGGTGCCGGGCCTCCGGGCGCACCATCTGATCACCCATGACCACGACCGGGTGATCCGCCGAGCAGCCATGCGATGACCGACGCTGCCCATCGTCACTGGTCCGGGAGCGCCCAGGCCCGCGTCCTGCGACTGGCCGCGCCGATCATCGTGTCCAACGTCTCGGTGCCGCTGCTCGGTGCGGTCGACACGGCGGTGGTCGGCCACCGCCGGACCCGGCCTATCTGGGTGGCGTCGCGGTCGGCGCGATGGTCTTCGACTTCCTGTACTGGGGCTTCGGCTTCCTGCGCATGGGCACCAGCGGGTTCGTCGCCCAGGCCCGGGGAGCCGGCGACGCCGGAGAGATCCGCGCAGTGCTCGGGCGGGCGCTGCTGACCGCGACGGCGCTGGGCGTGGCGACCCTTGCGCTCCAGGGACCGATCGGGGCGACCGCGCTCGGGCTCGTGGGTGCAAGCCCGTCGGTCGGCGCCAGCGCGGCGGGCTACGTCGCGGTGCGGATCTGGAGCGCGCCGGCGACGCTGGCCAACTACGCGCTGCTGGGCTGGCTGTTCGGCATGCAGCGGCCAAAGACGGCGCTGGTGCTCCAGGTGCTCACCAACGGCCTCAACATCGTGCTCGACCTGTGGTTCGTGGTGGGGCTTGGCTGGGGGGTGGCGGGCGTCGCCGGCGCGTCCGTGATCGCCGACTATGCCGAGGCCGCCCTGGGCCTGTGGCTGATCCTGCGAACGCTGCCCGGACGCGTCGGCTGGGAGCGGCAGCGGCTGCTCGCACGCGACCGGCTCACGGCGCTGCTCCGCGTCAACCGCGACATCTTCCTGCGCACGCTGTGCCTGATCTTCGCGTTTGCCTGGTTCACGGCGCAGGGCGCAAGGCTGGGCGACGTCACCCTGGCCGCCAATGCCGTGCTGCTCAACCTGCAGGAGATCATGGCCTACGGGCTCGATGGCTTCGCGTTCGCCGCCGAGGCGCTCGTCGGCGGAGCGGTCGGCGCCCGTGACCGGCCGGCGTTCGTCGCCGTCACGCGGGCGGTCGCGCTCTGGAGCATTGGCCTGGCCGCGCTGGTCGCCGCCGCCTACGGCATCCTCGGCTCGGCGATCGTCGCCCTGTTCACGGACCTGCCTGCCGTTCAGGCGGCCGCGGACCTGTACCTGCCCTGGATGATCGCCTCGCCGCTGGTGTCCGTATGGAGCTACGTGCTCGATGGCATCTACGTTGGCGCGACGCGCACCGCGGAGATGCGCAACGGCATGGCGATCGCGCTCGGCAGCTACCTGGTGGCGGCGCAGCTGCTCGTGCCGGCCTGGGGCAACCACGGCCTGTGGCTGGCGTTCCTGATCCTCATGCTGATGCGTGCCGCCACGCTCGGCGCCTGGCTCCCGCGCGTCCTCCGCAGCGTGGGCTGAGCGTCGCTCGGCGGCGGGGCGTTCCCGTCACGACGCCCGCTCGCGCACGATCCGGCCGAGGTCCAGGTGGCGCACCGCTCCCAGCGCGGGGATCTGGGACAGCAGGCCCGTGACCACGATCGCCAGGGCCGTGAGCAGCAGCGTGGTCGGCCGGACGTTGAGGTCGAACCGGAACATGTCGGACGAGAACGAGGCCATGAACGCGGCCGACACGAGGTAGCCGACGATGAGTCCGGGCACCAGGCCGATCGCGGTCAGCAACAGGTTCTCACCGGTGATCAGCCGGGACACGGTGCCGCTCGGCATGCCCAGCGTGCGCAGCACGGCGATCTCGATCGATCGCTCGGAGATGCTGGCAACGAGCGTGTTGTAGATGAGCGCGAAGGCGAGGACCCCGCCCAGCACCACCATCACCCCGATGAACGCGTAGAACAGGCCCAGGAACTGGTTCATCAGGTCGAACAGGGCGTGGCTGTCGACGACCGCCGCGATCCCGTCGAGCGAGCGCAGCTGCGACGCAACGGCCGGGGCGTTGGCACCGGGTGCGTAGCGGACGAGCGCGACGTTGTCGAGGGCGGCCGATCCCACGGGCCCGACGAGGCTTGCGAGGTAGGGCAAGGATGCGTACACGGGGGTGCCGAGCGGCTCGTTCACGAACCCGGCCACCGTCGCGTTCACGGAGAGCGCGCCGGCACCTGACGATGAGGAGCCCTCCGTCTGGGTCGCCAGGCTGAGGCGCACCGTGTCGCCGACGGCGATGTGCAGGCGATCCTGCAGAGCGGCTCCCAGGAGCACGCCCTGTGCTGGCAGCGAGATCTCGGTGCCGCCTGGGTCGTAGAAGCCATGCATCGTGGTCCCGGTCTGGAGCCCGGTGAGCTGGGTGAGGTATGAGCCCGTGCTCGACGCGACTGCCACGCTCCATTCGGCGCCGGGCTCGACGGTCGCCACGCCGTCGACGGCGCCGATCACCGTCAGCTCCTGCTGGGTCACCGGGGAGATCGGGTAGACCGACGCATCCTGCCGGGTGATGTCGACGAACTGCCTGTGCATCAGGATGTCGATCGTGTCGATCATCCCCCACGACGCGAGGATGAGCGTCGACGCCATCACAACCCCACCGATGGTCGCGAGGCTCCGACGGGGGTTCCGGCCGATACCCCGGAGGGCGACTCGCCAGCGAACCGGCAGGCGGTGGATCGGCGGGACGAGGCGTTCGACCAGGCTCTCCTGGCCCTGGCCCATGGGCGCGATCCCGCGCATCGCCTCGGCGGGTCCGAGGGAGGTCGCGCGACGCGCGGGGACGAACGCTGCGGCCACCGAGGCCAGAATGCCGATCGCCACCCCGGCGAGGACGGTCGTCGGGCGGACGTCCGTGACCCGGCTGGGGATGCCCAGCTCGCCCGTGTAGAGCGAGCTGATCACGCCGGCCAGGAGCGCTCCCAGGAGGGCGCCGATCACCGCGCCAACGACGCCGACAACGAGGCCGAAGCCCGTGTAGTGGACAATGATGGAGCGTCGGTCCATGCCGTTGGCTCGGAGCGTCCCGATGACCGCCCGCTGCGAGGCGATCATCCGGCCGAGCATCACGAACGTCGCGAAGGCGGCCGCCCCCAGGAACATGATCGGGAACGCGAGCGACAGCTCACCGAAGCCGCTCACGTCCTCCTGGAGAGCAGCGTTGGACGGTTGCTCGGCCTTGGTCATGACGTCGAGCGCCCCGGCGTTGCGCATCGCCGCGCTGGCCGACTCGGTCGTGCTCGCCGGCTGGTCCGGCGGGATGTAGCCGAGCGCCTGGCCGTGGACCGTGTCGGGCGCCAGCCCCGCCACCAGCGGTTCGGGCGCGAAGATCACGCCGAAGTCGTCGGGCAGGACGAACACCTCCTGGCGACTCTTGGCCGGCCAGATGTACTCGGGCGAGAACACGACGCCCAGGACCTTGAGCTGGTGCCAGCCCGAGCGGCCGAGGATCGCGATCGAATCACCCGGCTTGAGCCCGAAGTTGTCGGCCATGTGCTTCTCGATCAGGACGCCGTTGGGCACCGACGGGTCGAGGCGGCTGCCGTCGAGGACGAGGACGTCGTCCACGGGAGCTCGGCTGCCGTCTGCCGGCAGCCCGATCGCTCGACCCAGGAGCTGATGGTCACCCACGCGGATCGGTGTGTCGGAGACGGATCGCGTACCCGTCTCGGTCACGCCCGGCACCGCAGCGGCCGCGGCAGCAACGCTTGCCGGGTCGCTGGTGACCGCCGTGACGGCGGCGAAATGCGTCTCCGTGTACAGCCCCTCGTACGAGGCGGTGAGATTGAGGAAGGCGTCATAGGAGGCACCGAACAGGGCGACGCCCAGGACGACGGTCACGATCACGGCCACGAACGGGCCCCGCCGTGCCCGGATCTCGCGCAACATCGAGCGGCGGAGGAGCCTCACCAGGTCACCTCCTCGGGGCGCACGGGGTTGGGCTGGAGCACATCGGCCGCGATCTCGCCCGAGCGCAGGCGCAGCACCCGGTCGGCCATGGTCGCGATCACCGAGTTGTGGGTCGCCAGGATGACCGTCCGGCCGCCGGTTCGCGCGAGCTCGTGGATGACGCCCAGGACGGAGCGGCCCACGTCGGCGTCGAGCGAGCCGGTGGGCTCGTCACACAGCAGGATCTCGGGCGACTTCACCAGTGCCCGCGCGATCGCCACCCGCTGCTGCTCGCCGCCGGACAGGGCGCTCGCAAAGTGGTCCACGCGGTCCCCGAGCCCGACCGCAACCAGGGCGGCGCGCGCGTCGGCCTCACGCTTGCCGACCAGCTCGGCCACGAGCGCCACGTTCTCGACAGCGGTCAGGGTGGGGACGAGGTTGAAGAACTGGAACACGAAGCCCACGTCCTCGCGCCGGTAGGTGGTCAGGTCCTCGTCGTTGAGACCCGCCAGATCGCGCTCGCCGACCACCAGCCGGCCCTCCGTCGGCGACTCGATGCCGCCCACGATGTTCATCAGGGTCGTCTTGCCCGATCCGCTCGGGCCCAGGACCACGACGAACTGCCCGGCCTCGATCCGCAGGTTGAGGCTGCGCAGGGCGTGGACGGCGACCTCGCCCGAGCCGAAGGTCTTGGACACACCCTCGAACCGCACCGCGGCACCGCCATGCCCGGTCGGCCGGGACGGAGACAGCTGCCCGGACGGTGAGCCGGCGCCTCGCCCGCGCGCCTGGGTCTGGACGGCCTCCTGCGTCATGGCGTGCCTCCTTGGGCGGGAGCAGGGGAGGATGGTGTGGAAACGGCGAGGAGGCGGAGGAGCACGGCTCCTACCCCCTCGATGTCGGTGGACGGATCGATGATCCGGTGGAACAGCAGGCCGTCGAGCGCGGCCGCGACGAGCACACCGGTGGCCTCCGGGGAAAGGTCCGCCGACGCCTCGCCGCTCGCCGAGGCGGCCCGGACGCGCGTGGCCACCAGCGTCCGGAACGCACGGAGCGACGGGACGATGACCTCGGCCAGGCCTGGATCGCGCATCGCACGGACCATGGCCTCGATCAGCAGGTTGGCGGCCGGTGTGCCGAGATCGTACTGGCCGATGGCCTCGATGGCACCGTCGAGCCCGGCGCCGAGGGAGGGGGCCTCGGCCAGCGGTTGCGCCGCCTGCCCGATCTCCTCGTCGAGCGCCGCGACCACGGCACCGTGGAGCAGGGCCTCCATCGACCCAAAGTGGTAGTGGACGAGCGCCGGGTTGACCCCCGCTCGGGCTGCCACGGCGCGGGTCGTGACGGCGTCCCAGCCGAGCTCGGCGACGAGCTCCACGGCCGCAGTGGCGATCTTCCGGCGGGTCGCCTCGCCTCGCCCGGCGGGCAGGCCCCCCGCCCGCTCGATGTTGGTCATTTGCCCAAAATGATAGCACGGCGTTCCGTCGGGCTGCTCGGCACCCCCCAATTCCGTCGTCCGGCCCTCGCCCGAACGCCACCGGAGGAGCTAGTCCTCGTTCGACGCCTTACGCACGGAGGGAGATGCGTTGCCTTCGACACTCAAGCAGATCGACGACTTCCTGGCGCTCAAGCGGATCGCGGTCGTCGGCGTATCACGCAACCCGAAGGAGATCAGCTACACGCTCTGGCAGGAGCTCCGGCAACGCCGGTACGACGCGGTGGCGGTCAACCCGGCCGCAACGGAGATCGACGGCAGGCCGTGCTATCCGAGCGTGCGGGACATCGATCCGCCGGTCGACGGTGCGCTGATCATGACCACGGCCCCGGTCGCGGAGCAGGTCCTGGAGGAGTGCGCGGTCGCGGGTATCGACCACGTCTGGCTGTACAAGGGGCTGGGCGGGGGCGCCACCAGCGACAGGACGGTTGCGACAGCCGACCGCCTCGGTCTCGACGCCGTCGCAGGTCACTGTCCGTACATGTTTCTGCCCGGGACCCCCGTGTTCCACGGGATCCACGCCATGGGCAAGAAGCTGACGGGCAGCTTTCCCAAGGCAGGCTGAGCGATGGCGACGGCCACCGTCGTCTACCGCAGCGCAACCGGAACCACGCGTCGGCTGGCCGAGGAGATCGGCGCCCATCTGACGTCGCGCGGCGTCGTGACCGTCGTGCAGTCGGTGGGCGACTGCGACCCGCAGTCGCTCTCCGGCGTCGACTTCGTGCTGCTCGGCTGCTGGACGAGCGGGCTGTTCATCGTCGCTCAGCATCCCGACGAGCCATGGCTGGCGTTCGTGCGCGACATGCCCGCGCTCGATCGAGCGAAGGTCGGGCTGTTCACCACCTACAAGCTCGCAACGGGATCGATGTTCGCGAGGATGCGGGCCGCCCTCGGCGGTAAGGTTGGCCGCACCGAGCTCGAGCTGAAGTCGCGCGACGGACGGCTGTCACAGGATGGCCGAGCGCTGCTGGACCGGTTCATCGGGACCGTGTAGCGCCGGTCCGGTCGTGGTTGGACGCCGTACCAATACTTGAGGCTGAGCCGGAAGCCTTAGTTGTCAAGCTCCGCGGTCACGTTCGTTGCCTCGCCGATCCATGAGGGCAGCACGGTACGCGGCGTGGGAACGGGCGGGGCTAATCCTCTCGCCCCCACCAGATCGACCAATCGAGATTGATTGGTCTCCGCCCCGAAGGCCGCATCCCATCCGAGGGCCTTCGCGTGGGCCGTCAGCGTGAACGAGTAGTCGGTCACCCCCAGAACCTCCAGCCGAGAACCGCGCCGGGGCGGCGCTCCCTCGCAGAAGGGCAGGGGCGTTATCGTCGCGGGGACCGAGGTGGGAAGCCCCCGCGTCAACAAGAGCGCGGCGAGCAGGCCGCCTCAGCAACAGCAGGGAGCAAGTCTATGAGGACCCTCGGCGTCTGCTACGACGCTGGTGTCGTGATGGGCGTCCCGTGGCGGCCGACCCTCGATGGGCAGGTGGCGCGGCGCGAGATGGAGATCATTCGCCGCGACCTCCGCTGCACCGCGGTCCGCGTCGTTGCGCGCGACGTGGAGCGACTGGAGCTGGCGACCGAGGCGGCACTCGAGGCCGGCCTCGACGTCTGGTTCTCGCCGACCGTGTGGGACCGGGGCCCCGACGAGACGATCGCCGACACGGTCCGGGCCGCGCGCGCGGCGGAGCGGTTTCGGTCCGCCGCGCGCGGGCGCGTCACGTTCGTGGTGGGCGGGGAGCTGACGCTCTTCATGCGCGGCATCCTGCCCGGGCGGATGCTGACCAGCAGGCTCAAGAACATGATGGCCGGCGACATCGTGCGGAGCGGGGCCCACAACGAGCCCCTCGATGCCGTCCTCGCGCGCCTGGAGGCAGCCGTCCGCCCGGTCTTCGGCGGCCCCCTCACGTACGCCTCCCTGCCCTGGGAGCAGGTCGACTGGTCCAGGTTCGACATCGTCGGCGTCGACCACTACCGCGCGGCGCGGATCAAGGACCGCTACGTCGACGTGCTCGCCCCGCTCCTCGCGACCGGCAAGCCGGTCGTCAACACGGAGTTCGGGGATCCGTCGTGTGCAGGCGGAGACGATATGAGTGCGCTCTCGGTCAGCTCGAACGTCGACTTCCGCAGCCTCTTCCTGCACTCCCTGCCGCTGGTCGGGCGGTTCGTGCGGCCGCGGGTGACCCGCGTCGTCGAACGGGACGAGGCGCTGCAGGCTCGCGAGCTGACCGAGACGCTGGGGATCCTCGACGGAGCGGGTGTCGCCGGGGCCTTCGTCAACACGTTCATCTACGCGAATCATCCCTACGCCGAGGACCCGCGCTACGACCTCGACGCATGCAGCCCCGGGCTCGTCCGGCCGATGACCGGCGGTCGGCACGGCACCACGTACCCGGACCTGCCCTGGGAGCCGAAGGAGGCGTTCCGCGCGGTGGCCGGCTACTACGGGGCAGCCGCGACAGCAGAGCAGCCGGCCTCCTCCTAGCAGCGAGGCCACGTCGCAGACCCTCTGGGGCCTCCGACTGGGATCGCGGATCTATTCGCCCGATGGAGCCACGTCGTCGGGTCCCGGCAGCCGCGGGGCGAGGATCCACACGAGCTGGGCCGTCGTTGCCGTGCCCACCTTGGACCGGGCATTCGCGAGGTAGTCCTTCTCGGGCGAGTGCGATAGGCCGCCGCGGGGAGGACGGCGCGGCCGTACGCGGCTCGCCTTGCACAACGTTCGCGGTCCGAACGGGCGCTCACGCCGCGGGATGCCGAGCGCATCCAGCGTCGCCCCCGATTGCACCCAGAGCGGTCCCGCGTACGTGACCGGCAATTCCTTTCCGGCCCGTTATCGCAACCCTGTGACGGCTGGGGTATGTCCCTTCGTTGACCAACGCTCTGATGACGTCGTCGAGCACCTGCTCCCGCCGGGCTGCCTCGCGCATCACCCGGAGGTCCTTTGCGCGGGCGTGGGCGTCGCGCAGCTCGCGGTACGCTTCTGGCCGAGGCTCGCGGCGAACTCCTCAACGGAGGGGGGCGCGTCCAGAAGGGCGGCTGCTCGCATCGTCGCTTCCACCTGGGGCCAGTCGATCCAGCGGTGGGCGGCGCGGCGATCCACCGATTTCGAGAACTCGTGGTCCGTCGATCGACAAAGCGGCGAGGAGTGGCCTGCGACGCCATCTCGGAACCAACGATCGTGCGATCCCAATCGCTTCAGGATGGCGGCAGTCTTGTGGCCAATCTCGGTCGCGGGATCGACGAGATGCCCATCTGGTCGTGGACACAGACCGACGACAAGGATGAAGTGAGGGTTGTCGCGGCCGGGTGGTGGTGAAGAGCGACCTTCAACGAGTGTTGGTGGAGATGGGGGAGAGTCGAACTCCCCGTCCAGAACCCTTCGCCAGGACCCACTACGAGCGTGTCCGATGATTTTCGTCAGCCGGTCGGCCGCCCATCGGCAGGCTTCCATCCGGCCCATTCACGTGTCCCTAGATCGGGCTTCGCTCCGGGGTACGCGACCTCTCCCGGGCTGCACCTCCGCTGAGTGACGCTTCCACGGCCCGCGGAGGGGAGGCCGCTTCCACGCTCACCTTACCGCCTAAGCGGCGAGGGCGAGAGCAGGCTGCTTGTTGGCAGTTACTTCGTTTTGCCGCCTGTTTTACGAGGCCTGACGGCACCTCGGCTCGCGTTCCCTGACAGCCAGACCCTGTCGAAACCACGCATCCCCACAGGACCGAACCGTCGTCCGGGCGGCGAATCCTAGCATCGGTCGCCCGATGGGGTCGAACCACTCAATTGACATCACGACCACCCCCGATCACGCTCGGGGCATGACCACCCGACGTGTCTCCTGGCACCGCACCGGAGAGGTGCAGGCCGACGAGCACTGCACGATCACGGTTCGCGACGCCGGCCTGTCCCTCGTCGGCACGGTGCTGGGTGCCGAGAACGGCATCCCGGTGCGGATCGAGTACCGAGTCCTCGCGGACGGCGCCGGCGCCACGACCGCCGTCCATGTGCGTGATCTCCGCGGCTTCCTCCAGCGGACACTGGCGCTGACCCGGGATGCCAAGGGCAACTGGACTGTAGACGGGGTATCGGCTCGGGCGCTCAAGGGCTGCACCGACATCGATCTGGGCTGCAGCCCATCCACCAACACCCTCCCGATCCGGCGACTGCATCTCGGCGTCGGCCGCTCGCGCACGATCCGGGCCGCCTGGGTCCGATTTCCGGAGCTGACGGTCGGGAAGAGCAGCCAGACCTACGCTCGCCTGGACGAGGAGACGTACCGCTACTCCAGCGGCAGCTACGAGGCGGATCTGATCGTCGACGAGGACGGTGTGGTCGCGCGCTACGCCGAGTGGGAGCGCACCGGGGCGGCTGACGGACCCGACGACACGGCCCCGCTCGACGCGAGATAAGCCGCCGCTGCCGAGAGCGATTCCGATTCGCCGTCCCGACGTAGGATCAGGATGATGCCCCATCCGTGGATCATCACCGCCGCCATGCTGCTCGGACGGGTCCTGCTCGCGGGCGCCCTCCTGGTCGTGGGCGCCGCCATCGCCACGCGGCGCTGACGGCTGCCCTACACCCCACGACCCCGATCGGGCGCATCCCGGATGGTCCACCGCGGGAGGCATGGCCGGCGATCCCCGCTATCCTCGGACTGCCAGGCCCGGGCCTGAGGAGTCGAAGGGAGGTGCCCGTGGGCAGGGACGCCGACGCTCGTGGAAGCGCGACGGCCGTGGGTTCGGACGCGATTGCGACCAGGCTCGCGATTGCCACCGGACACGGGTCGGAAGACGCGACGACACCGCCGGCACCCGTCGAGGCCGCTCTGTGGCCCGGCCGCCCGTATCCGCTGGGCGCCACCTTCGATGGCGCGGGCACCAACTTCGCGCTGTTCTCCGAGGTCGCCGATCGGGTCGACCTGTGCCTGTTCGATGCGGAGGGTCGCGAGACCCGCCATGCCCTGCCGGAGACGACCGGGCACGTGTGGCACGGCTACATGGCGACCGTCACGCCCGGCCAGCGCTACGGCTACCGGGTCCACGGCCCCTGGTCACCGATCCACGGCCAGCGCTGCAACCCCGCGAAGCTGCTGCTCGACCCCTACGCCAAGGCGATCGAGGGAGCGGTGGCCTGGCATCCTGCGTGCTATCCGTACCGGCCGGGGCATCCGGATCGACGCGACGACCGTGACAGCGCCCGCTACGTGCAGCGGTCGGTGGTCATCAACCCGTTCTTCGACTGGTCCGAGGACCATGCCCCACGCCGCTCGCTGCACGAGAACGTGATCTACGAGGTTCACGTGCGGGGCTTCACGATGACCCACCCGGGGATCCCGGACGGCCTGCGCGGCACGTACGCGGGGCTCGCCCATCCGGCGGCGATCCAGCACCTCACCGAGCTCGGGGTCACGGCGATCGAGCTCATGCCGGTCCACCAGTTCGTCCACGACCAGACGCTCATCGACCGCGGCCTGCGCAACTACTGGGGCTACAGCTCGATCGGCTTCTTCGCCCCGCACAACGAGTACGCGAGCACCGGTCAGGCCGGTGACCAGGTGGGCGAGTTCAAGGCGATGGTCCGCTCGCTCCACCAGGCCGGGATCGAGGTGATCCTCGACGTGGTCTACAACCACACCGCCGAGGGCAACCACCTGGGCCCGATGCTCGCCTTCAAGGGGATCGACAACGAGGCCTACTACCGGCTGACCGACGACCGCCGGTTCTACATGGACTACACGGGTACCGGCAACAGCCTCAACGTCCGCCATCCGCACGTGCTGCAGCTGATCATGGACAGCCTCCGTTACTGGGTGCTCGAGATGCACGTGGACGGCTTCCGGTTCGACCTCGCCTCCACGCTTGCCCGGGAGCTCCACGATGTCGACCGGCTGTCGGCGTTCTTCGACCTCATCCACCAGGATCCGGTCATCAGCCAGGTCAAACTGATCGCGGAACCATGGGACGTGGGCGAAGGCGGCTACCAGGTGGGCAACTTCCCCGTGCTGTGGTCCGAGTGGAACGGACGCTACCGGGACAGCACGAGAGACTTCTGGCGCGGCGAGCCCGGGGCGATGGCCGACTTCGCCTACCGGTTGACCGGCAGCTCGGATCTGTATGAGGGCACCGGGCGCCGGCCGTACGCGAGCATCAACTTCATCACCGCCCATGACGGGTTCACCCTGGCCGACCTCGTCTCGTACAACGAGAAGCACAACGAAGCGAACGGCGAGGGCAACCGGGACGGCGATCCCGGCAACCGGTCGTGGAACTGCGGCGCGGAGGGACCCACGGACGACCCGGGGATCCTTGCGCTGCGGCGTCGACAGCGCCGGAACCTGCTGGCCACGATGTTCCTGTCGCAGGGCGTGCCGATGCTGCTGGGTGGCGACGAGCTCGGCCGGAGCCAGGGCGGCAACAACAACGCCTACTGCCAGGACGGCCCGATCTCCTGGTACGACTGGCCCCATGCGGACCAGTCGTTCCTCGAGTTCACCACCCGGCTCATCGCGTTCCGGCGCGAGCATCCGGTGTTCCTCCGGCGCCGCTTCTTCCAGGGTCAGCCGATCCACGGCTCGGACCTCGTCGATATCGAGTGGTTCACGACCGACGGGATCGAGATGGCCGAGGACGACTGGGGCCAGGGCCAGGTGCGCGACCTCGGCGTGCTGCTCTCGGGCGACGCGATCCCGTCCCGCGACGAGCGCGGCGAGCCCATTCGCGACGACACCTTCTATCTCGTGTTCAACGCCCGCGACGAGGACATCGGCGCGACCCTTCCGGCCGACCGCGGGCAGCGCTGGAAGGTGGTGCTGGACACGGCCACCGACGACGCCTTTCCAGCGGACGGCGCCGAGCTCACGCCCGAGGATACGGTTCCGGCCGTGGCGCGCTCGGTCGTGGTGCTCCGGCAGGTGGCGTAGCCGATGACGGAGCCTCGTCCGACCACCGGGCCGCGTCCGACCACCGGGCCGCGTCCGACCAGCCCTCGTCCAACCGCCGGGCCGCGCCACGCCGTCGCGACGGGCCCAGCCACCGGTCCCCGTGGGGTCGATCCGCGGGCGACGTACCGGCTGCAGCTCACCCCGTCGTTCACCTTCGACCACGCCGCAGCGATGGCGCCCTACCTCCAGGCGCTGGGCATCAGCCACGTGTACGCATCGCCCTACCTGCGGGCCATGCCCGGTAGCCAGCACGGCTACGACGTCGTGGATCCTCGCCAGGTCAACCCCGAGCTGGGCGGCGAGGAGGGCCACGCCCGGTTTTGCGCCGCGCTCGGCCGCCACGACCTGGGCCAGATCCTCGACGTGGTCCCGAACCATATGGCGATCGGGCCCCAGAACCCGTGGTGGTGGGATGTCCTCGAGAACGGACCGGCCAGCCGATGGGCGATGACGTTCGACGTCGACTGGGCGCATCCCGAGCCACACCTGCGGGAGCGAGTCCTGCTCCCGGTGCTGGAGGATCACTACGGTCGCGTGCTCGAAGCCGGCGATCTGCGGCTCGCCTGGGACGGGCAGCGGTTCACGATCCGATACCACGACCAGCGATACCCGGTCGCGCCCCGCAGCCTCGACGAGCTCCTGTCGCTGGCGGCGGAGCGGGCGGAATCCGCGGAGCTCGCCTTCCTCGCCGACGCGTTCGGGGCGCTCCCCCGGTCCACCGTGGTCGACCCGGCCATGCGGGAGCGGCGCCACCGGGACAAGGAGGTCCTCGAAGAGCGGGTGGCCGTGCTCGCCGCGGATGAGCCCAGAGTGGCCGAGGCGATCGAGGCGGCCGTGGCCGCGACCAATGCCGACGTCGAGGCCCTGGACCGGGTGCTCGAGCGACAGAACTACCGGCTCGCCTGGTGGCGCTCGGCGCGCCGCGACCTCGGCTACCGGCGGTTCTTCGACGTCACCACGCTGGTTGGGCTGCGGATCGAGGATCCGCGGGTGTTTGCGGAGACACAGGGCCTGATCCTCGAGTGGCTGGCGGCGGGTGTCCTCGACGGGCTCCGGGTCGATCACCCCGACGGCCTGCTCGATCCGGAGGGCTACCTGCGTCGCCTGCGATGGGCGAGCCCGCGGGCGTGGATCGTGGTCGAGAAGATCCTGGAGCCGGGCGAGGAGCTGCGCCGGAGCTGGCCGGTCGCAGGCACCAGCGGGTACGACTTCCTCAGCCGTGTGGGCGGGCTGTTCGTGGATCCGGCGGGCGAGGCGGCCTTGACGGCGCTCCGGGCGGAGGTCACCGGGGAGACACGTGCGTTCACCGACATCGCCCGGGAGTCCAAGCAGGCGGTCCTCGACGAGGCGTTGGGCTCGGAGCTGGGACGGCTCACCGCGCTGATGCTCGATGTGCTCGAACGCCTCCGCCGGCACCGTGACCATACCCGCCACGATCTGCACGAGGCGCTCCGCGCCGTGCTGGTCGCGTTCCCCGTCTACCGCACCTACGTCCGGGTGGAGGTCGCCGACGACGGCCGCCGAGTCGCCCAGGTCGCACCCGAGGACGAGGCGGTGGTCATGGAGGCGATCGGCACGGCGAAGGAGCTCCGGCCCGACCTGCCCGCCGACCTGTTCGACATCCTGGGCGACCTGCTGCTGCTGCGCCGGCCGGGCGACGAGCTCGAGGAGGAGCTCGCGCTCCGCTTCCAGCAGCTGACCGGGCCGGTCATGGCCAAGGGTCTCGAGGACACGGCCTTCTATCGCGACCTCCGGCTGGTCGCGCTCAACGAGGTGGGCGGCGACCCGGGAACGTTCGGGATCAGCCCCGCCGAGTTCCACGGGGCCAGCCGTCTGGCCCAGGAGCGCTGGCCACTGGGCATGCTCACGACGTCGACCCACGACACCAAGCGGAGCGAGGACGTCAGGGCCCGGCTGGACGTGCTTTCCGAGATGCCCGAGGCGTGGGCGAGCGCGGTCGCCACCTGGCGCGGCCTGGCCCGGCGACGTCGCAAGGCCGCCGGGCCCGACGGTCACGCCGAGTACCTGCTGTACCAGACCCTGGTGGGAGCGTGGCCGATCGGGATGGACCGCCTCGGACCGTATCTCACCAAGGCCCTGCGCGAGGCGAAGCTGCGGACGTCATGGGCGAGCCCCGACGAAGCGTACGAGGCTGCGGTCATCGAGTTCGCCGACCGCCTGCTGGGCGACGAGGCGATCCGGGCCTCGATCGAGGCGTTCGTCGCCCGCATCCTGCGCCCGGGCCGGGTCAACGCCCTGGCCCAGGTCCTGGTCAAGCTCACGGCTCCCGGTGTCCCCGACATCTACCAGGGCACGGACCTGTGGGACCTAAGCCTGGTCGATCCCGACAATCGCCGGCCGGTCGACGTGGCGCTGCGGCGCCGCGTGCTCGCCGAGCTCATGGGTACGGGTGCGCCCTCGCCCGGGACGCTGGCCGCGCGGCTCGATGATCCCGACGAGCCGGGATCGCCAAAGATGGCCGTCCTGCGCGGGGCGCTGGCGGTACGAGCACGCCGTCCGGAGGCATTCGGCGAGCGTGCCTCGTACGATCCGGTCGCGGTCGCGGGCCCAGGGGCGGACCACGTGGTCGCCTTCACCCGCTCCGCCCAGGTGGTGACGGTCGTGCCGCGGCTGACGGTGCGCCTGGCCGATGACTGGTCCGACACGAAGCTGACGCTGCCTGCCGGCCGCTGGCGCAACCAGCTGACCGGCGAGTCGCTGTCCGTTCGGGGTGGCGCCACGGGCGGCAGCGTGGCCGTGGCAAGGCTGCTAACCGAGTTCCCGGTCGCGTTGCTGGTCCGGGATCAGCGAGCGTGACCCGCTTCCGCGTGTGGGCCCCGCGACCCGGACGCGTGGAGCTCGCGATCGCGCGCGCCGGGGTCACGGACGACGCACCGGGTTTGCCGTTCCCCCGGCTGCCGTTGACCCCGATTGCCGGTGGCTGGTGGACGGCGGACGTCCCGGATGTCGGAGCCGGCGACGGGTTCGACTACGGCTTCGTGCTCGACGGCCAGGGCCCGTATCCGGATCCACGCTCGCCGTGGCAGCCGGGCGGCGTCCACGGACCGTCGCGCACGCTGGATCATGCCGGCTTCCCCTGGACTGACGCCGGCTGGTCGGCGCCGCCGCTCGAGCGCGCGGTGATCTACGAGCTCCACGTCGGCACGTTCAGCGCGGCCGGCACGTTCGCCGGCGTGATCGACCAGCTGGACCACCTGGTCGAGCTCGGCGTCAGCCACATCGAGCTGATGCCGGTGGTCGAGTTTCCGGGCACGCGCGGCTGGGGCTACGACGGTGTCGACCTGTACGCGCCGCACCATGCGTACGGCGGTCCAGCCGGGCTGAAGCGGCTGGTCGACGCCTGCCATCGACGAGGCCTCGCGGTCCTGATCGACGTCGTGTGGAACCACCTCGGGCCGGACGGCAACTACCTCGACCGGTTTGGCCCGTACTTCAGCGACCGCTACAGCACGCCCTGGGGCGCTGCCGTCAACTTCGATGCCGCCGGCTCGGACGAGGTCCGGGCGTTCGTCGTCGACAACGCCCGGCTGTGGCTCGAGGACTACCACGCTGACGGCCTCCGGATCGATGCCGTCCACGCGATCTTCGACCAGTCCGCGACGACGATCCTGGAGGCCGTCGCCGAATCGGTTCACGCGCTCGGCGAGCGGCTCGGCCGCCGCCTCGTGGCGATCGCCGAGAGCGACCTCAACGACCCGCGGCTGGTCCGCGACGTCGACCATGGCGGCTACGGGCTCGACGCCCAGTGGAACGACGACTTCCGGCACGCGCTGCACGTGGCGCTGACGGGTGAGGCCGACGGCTACCACGCGCAGTACGACGGGCTGGGCGACCTCGCAACAGCGTTGCGCCAGGTGTTCGTGTTCGACGGTCGCTACTCGGCGTTTCGGGATCGGTCGCATGGACGGGCGGTGGGCGACCTGCCGATGACGCGGTTCGTGGGCTTCCTCCAGAACCACGATCAGGTCGGCAACCGCGCCCTGGGCGAACGGACCGGCCAGCTCACCCCGCCCGAGGCGCTGCGGGCTGCCGCGGCGATCGTGCTCACGGGGCCGTTCGTGCCGCTCCTGTTCGCCGGCGAGGAGTGGGCCAGCTCGAGCCCGTTCCTGTACTTCACGGACCATCGGGACGAGGCGCTCGCGACCGCCGTACGCGAGGGCCGCCGGCGGGAGTTCGCGGAGCTCCACCGCCAAGGCATCGAGATCCCCGATCCGCAGGCCCCCGAGACGTTCCGGCGCTCGCGCCTCGACTGGTCGGAGCGCACCGAGGAGCCCCACGCCTCGTTGCTGGGCTGGTATCGAGAGCTGATCGCCTACCGTGCCGCGCACCCGGTGCTGTCCGACGGGGCACGCCCGACCGTGACCGTGGACGTCGAGGCAGGCTGGATCGTCATCGCCAAGGGCCCGCTGGCGACGGCCGTCAACCTCGGTCCGGCGTCCCGGCTGGTACCGCTCGACGGCTCCGACGGCTCCGACGGCTCCGACGGCTCGTGGCGGGTGGTGCTCGCCTCGGCTCCGGGCGTCCTCGTCGCGCGCGGCGCGATCCGGCTGCCCGGTTGGTCCGCCGCGGTGATCGAGCTCGAGGGCTGACGCCCCGCCGGCGCGAGCCGGTGGCACCCGTGAGCCAGGGCCGGGCTCAGGATCCGGATGGCACCGAGGGGTCGCCGATCCGGCCCAGAAACAGGATCGCCCCCGTCTCGACATCGCGCAACGCGAACAGGAACGGGCGATCGACGGTGAGCGAGACAGGCTCTGCTGCCATCCCGGTTGCGCGCATGACCACGGCGGTCGCCGCGGCCGCCTCGGTGCCTGCCTCGTCGACGTCGATGTTCGCCTGGTGGATGACGGCCGCGATCTCGAGCGGTTCCTGGGTCGTGATCCCGCTGAAGTCGGCGGCATCCGTGAACGCCGTCGGCATCCCCAGCGCGGCCAGGATCTCGCCCAGCTCCGCCTGCGTCTCGGCGCTGAACCGGGGCAGGCCGAGGTTGACCTCCGCCGGCGCGAGGTCGTCGGCGATGCCGGTCAGCCGCTGCGCATCGAGCGTGCGGGAGAAGGCGGCCAGATCGTCGGGGACGATGACCAGCATGGCCAGCTTGCCGCCGACATACGGCAGCTCGACGGCACGCCAGCCGTCCCCCGACGCGTACGGATACTGGTCCTGCGTGTGCATCATCGGGACGTCCACGGTCGATCGGTCGAGGCGAATGAACGGCGCCGGTGCCGTCGCTTCGCTCGGGAACGGCATCTGCCAGGCGGCCTTGAGGTAGATCGCGTTGACGAGGACGAGTCGGGTCTGCGCGTCGAGGGTCCCCTGCGCCAGCAGCTCCCGGATCCGCTGCTCGGTCTGGCCGGCGACCCATCCGTTGATGAGCGTGCGCGCGGCCCCCGCCGCGGCCAGGTAGTCGACCAGGCGAAGACCGGCGCCGAACCGGGTCGCGAGCGCGTCGAGGTAGGGCTGCTCGAGGGCGAGGCCCCGCTGGGCGAAGGCCGCGTTGACCACCCGCAGCGTGACCTGCTGGGGGCTGCCAGTCCGGTCGCTGAAGGTGCCGGTTCGCGCATCGAGCGCGGCGCCCAGGGTCGCGACCCAGGCGGCATGCTCGTTGGACCCGAGGTCGTGCATCACCGAATCCATCTCCGTCGCCGTCCCGGCCCGGGCGCCGGGTCGTGCCATCGCGAGCGCGAGCGCGACGCTCGCGGGCGAGATCACGACGTTGGCGGCCTGGTCCTTGCCGAGCAGGGCAAGGTACAGATCGAGACCGAAGGCGTTGACGGCCGCCCCTGCGCTGGTCGCATCGGAGGCGGTGCCCGTCAGCCGGGGCAGATCTGCCGCGGCCAGCTCGATGCCGGCCCTTGCGCCGGGCTCGTGGCTCACCGGTTGCGTCGTTGGCTCGGGAGTCGTGGCGCTCGTGGTGGGTTGGGGAGTCGCGACGCCGCTGCTGGGCGTGCCTCCGGTCGCGGCACAGCCGCCGAAAAGCACGAGTGTGAGCATCGCCGACAGGAGGCGTTTCATCGTTCCATCACCCGGTGTGGTCGGGACGGCAAGGTCGTCGTTGATGGGACGGTCCCCGGACACCGCCGGTTCCACGACGCGGCAGCGGGCGTCGTCGATGCGAGGGGGCTCGCTCGGCGGCTGGGCACGGCTCGCCCGCTGGTCGCCGTGGGTGGCGTGCGCGGCCTGACCCGCGCATCGCTCCACGTGAACCGGGCCGTCGCCGGTGTGGACATCGAGCTCGCCACAGGTGCCGTTTCGCTGGCTGGCCGCCGGCTGGCGGTTGATCCGGTCGATGAGGTGCCGTTGAGCCGACGCTACCTGCTGCGATAGCGAGCGACGCGGTCTTGACCGCCCAGCCCCCGCCGGTCCGCACAACCCAAACGTGTCCGCGGACGCTGGCAGGTGGGTGCAACCTGGAACGGCGTTTGATTGATCCGGCTGGCACGGAGCGGGCACTACGGTCGCATGGCGTGCCTCGCCTCGCCCAACGCGCGGCGACCCCGCTCGAAGCAACGAGGTCTCGCTCATGCTCTGGGCCCTGATTGCCGTTCTACTTGTCCTTTGGCTGCTCGGCCTGATCGGCTCGATCGGCGGTGGCTTCATCCACCTGCTGCTCGTCGTCGCCCTGGTCGTGTTCGTGCTGCAGATGCTGTCGGGCCGGCGGACCGTCTGACGTATCCCGTGAGCCCCTGGATCAGGGCCGGGCTCGTCCCCGGCCCCCCAACACGAAGGAGCGACCTCATGAGCGATGCGATGAAGGACGCCAAGAAGCTCTATCGCGACGCGGAGACCGGGACCAGGAAGGCCTGGCGGAACCGCGATGGCGAGGACCTGGCCGACAAGGCAGGCAATACCGGTGACGAGATCCGGAAAGACCTGGGGAACGCGGGCGACGAGGTTCGTGAGCGTATCCAGGACGCCGAGGAGCAGCGTTCGCGGCCGGAGGTCGAGCGGCCATCCGGCACCCGGTAATCCCTGGGCACGCGGCCTGCCCTGGCTGGTCGCCGCCATCGGCCGGTCGGCGCCATCCGACCGGCCGAAGCACCACGCTGGCGCGCCGCCCCTGCTGCTGTCGCTACCAGAGGTCGCCGACCGTGAACCCATCGGGAAACGGGTCGGATGGATCGACCACGTAGCTCGCGAAGCCCGTGATCCAGGCGGTCCCGGTGATCGAGGGCACGATCGCGGCGCGCTCTCCGATCGTCGTCTCCTCCTCGATGCGGCCCGTGAACACCGTCCCGAGGATGCCCTCGTGCCGGAACTCGTCCCCGACTGCAAGCTCGCCCCGCGCATGGAGGACGGCCATCTTCGCGCACGTCCCGGTCCCGCACGGGGAGCGGTCGATGACCCCGGTCCAGGTCGACGGCTTCGACCAGTCGAGCTCACCGGTCGAGACGGTAACCACGTTCCGGCGCGAGTTGCGCGGGTCGTGCGGCGGACCGGACAGCTGGCCGATCGTGATCCCCGCGAACCGGGGTTGGTCGGGATGGACGACGGGCAGCTGCTCGCGGGCCGCCGCCTTGATCATCTCGGTCACCCGGGTGATGTCCCGACCTTCATCGGGCGTCAGCCGGAAGCCCAGCGCCTCGGCGTCCGCGATCACGTAGAACATTCCGCCATACGCGACGTCGACCGTCAGCGTGCCCAGCTCCGGAACCTCGAGCAGCGCATCGAGGTGGGTCGTGAAGGCCGGCACGTTGCGGAAGGTGACGCCGGTGACCTTGCCACCGGAGCAGGTGGCCCGGATCCGGATCAGCCCGGCCGGCGCCTCGAGCACGATGTCGGTCACGGGCTCGAGCATCGGCAGCATGCCGGTCTCGAGCAGCGCGGTCGCCACGCAGATGGTGTTGGTGCCCGACATGCCCGGGTACTCGACCTGCTCCATGATCACGAACCCGGCATCGGCGTCGGGGTGCGTCGGGGGCAGGATCACGTTCGCGCACAGGGCCGGGTAACCGCGCGGCTCGCGGAGCATGATCCGGCGCAGCTCGTCGCCGTGCTCGGCGAGGTGGCGCATCTTTTGGAACATGGTGGTGCCCGGCACGTCGAGGACGCCGCCCACGATGACCCGACCGGGCTCGCCCGCCGCATGAGCATCGACCGCCTGGATCATCCGTGCCAGCCGCATGGAACCGTCTCCCTCTCCCGTCCCTCGGCCCGGCCGCGCATCCGCCTCGGCTGCGCGACCCGCCGCAAGGATCGTGCCGGCGCGATCGCCTCAGTGGCGCCGCGCCTCAGTGGCGCCGCGCCTCCGCCATCGCTCGCTCGGTCTCGCGTCGCGCGTCGCGCTCCGCGATCTCCCGCCGCCGGTCCCAGGTCTGCTTGCCGCGAGCCAGCCCCAGCTCGAGCTTGGCCCTGCCCTGATCGGTGATGTACAGCCGGAGTGGCACCAGGGTCAGGCCCTTGGCCTTCGTCTTGCCCAGCAGCTCGTCGATCTCGTCGCGATGGAGCAGCAGCTTGCGCTCGCGCTTCGGCTCATGGTTGAAGCGGACGTCCGTCGATTCCCACGGCGCGATGTGCAGGCCGACGACCCAGGCTTCACCGCGCTCGATGCGCGCGTACGCGTCGGCAAGGCTCACCTTGCCCGCGCGGATGCTCTTGATCTCGGTCCCGCGAAGCACGATCCCGGCCTCGAACGTGTCCTCGACGTGGTAGTCGTGACGAGCTCTGCGATTCTGGGCGATGGTGCCGCCCATCCCTGTGGCTCCTCTCTGGCGTGCTGGGGGCCAGTGTCGCACGCGTCCCGCGGGCACCGCGGCCGCATCGGTCGAGCGGCTGGATGCACACCCGCCTCCCCGGACGCACGAACGCCGGCCCGTTGCCGGACCGGCGTTCGCATTGCTCCGACCACCCGGTCGGGATCGTCTCTAGACGACGATCTCCGCCGAGGTGGTGCAGCAACTACCGCTGTCTGTCACTGCACATCACCTCCTTTCGTTCGGAGGGAACGTACCCGATGCACGCCGAAGGCGCAAGCGCTGGCTGCGGCCGGGCTTGCCGCTCGCGCCCGTCGTTTCCGGGCTCACCGGCCGTCGATGCCGGCTCGACCCGGTTCAGGCCGCAGGAAGGAGCCGAATCCCCGATGAGGGGGCGTCGCCCAGGACCTTGAGAGCGGCATCGAGCACTGGGTCGTCTCCGGGTCGCGCCGGCGCCTCGGTCACCACGACATCCGGGGTGATCCCGATGCCGTGGATCCAGGTCTTGTCCGGGGTGAGCCACTTGGCGATGGTCAGCCGGAAACCACCGTTGTCCCCTTCGAGCTGCGTCCACTGCTGGATCGTGCCCTTGCCGAACGTCTTGGACCCGACCAGGGTCGCACGTCCGCGGTCGTGGAGCGCCCCGGCGACGATCTCCGATGCCGACGCCGAGCCGCCGTCCACCAGGACGACCAGTCGGATTGATGGATCCGTCGCCGCGCCCCCGGGGATCGCCGTGGTCTCGGTCTGGGCACCGCTGGCGTCCTGCTGCCAGAAGATCGTGCCGTTTGCCAGGAACTGGCTCGCGATGCTGCGCGCCGCGGTGATGTAGCCACCCGGGTTGCCGCGCAGGTCGACGATCAGCTGGCGCTTGCCGGCGCCGACCGCGGTCGCGACGGCCGCGTCGAACGCCGCGGCCGCGCTGTCCGAGAAGCCACCCAGCTTGATGTAGCGCACGGCACCGTTCGCGAGGTCCATCGTGGAGACCTCGGGCTGCACGATGATGGCACGTACGATGTCGACCTCGATCGGTGCCCCGCGGCCACGGACGATGGTGAGGCGGACGGTCGTGTCACGCGGGCCGCGGATCCGGTCGCGCGCCTGGTTGACGGTCAGGCCGGCGAGCGGAGTCCCGTCCACCGCGCTGATCACGTCGCCCGACTGAAGCCCCGCCTGCTCGGCGGGGGATCCCGGGATCGGTTGCACGACCACCAGGCGACAGTCGGAACCGATCGCGCTGCACGCGGAGGTCGCCCCGGTGGCATCGACGGTCCCGATGGTCGCCCCGATCCCCTCGAACTGGCCTGCGATGCTCTGCAGCGAGCTCTGGAAGTCCTGCGGGCTCAGGTACTGCGAGTACGGGTCCCCGAGGGCGCCGAACATCCCCTTGATCGCGCCCTGGATGAGGGCCTGGCGATCGACCGTTCCGCCGGCGTAACGATCGGTGATCGCGTAGTAGGAGTCCCAGAACGGCTGGAACGCATCGGCCGCGTCGGGCGGGGTGCCGCTCGTCAGCAGGACCTGCTGGCCGAGCGTCCAGCCCGAGAAGAACAGCGCACCGCCGGCGAGGACGGCGATGATGGCAAGCGCGATGATCAGGGCGGTCCGCGGCCGGGTGGACGAGCCAGTCGCCGATCGGGCCGGCTCAGCGGGCCCGGGGGGCGAGGGCGCCCCCGTGGCCGCCGCCACACCGGGCGTCGGTGGGATCGCGCCGTCGTCGGCTGGCGGGGGAGCTTCGAAGGACATCGGGAGTTCCGGCGTTGCGGTTGGGGTGAGCGGCTTGCCTGCCAGCGTACCCTCAGGCCCGGATTCGGGCGCCACCCGAGCGTGAGTCGCCGGGCTCAAGGGCTGCGCCGGCAACGCGCGCGACGCCGTGGGCCGGCGGCTCCGTGCGCGATCCCCGCGGGCCGCATCAGCGGATCAGATACGTCCTCACCGACACCCATGAGCCGAGGACGCCGAGGCCGATCCCGGTCCCGAGCACGAGGATCGCTGTATCCCTGCCCACCGACCCGAGCTGGAGCGGCAGCACGTTGAAGAAGCCCACCATCGCCCGCGACAGGGGCTCGGCGCCGGCGGCCATGAGCCCCAGCGTGATCAACGCCCCCAGCAGCCCGACGAACGCACCCTCGAACACGAACGGCCAGCGAATGAAGGCGTCCGATGCGCCCACCAGGCGCATGACATCGATCTCCTCCGCCCGGGCGACCACGGCCAGCCGGATCGTGTTCACCACGATGAACAGCACGATCAGACCGACGATCACGACCAGCACGACGCCCGCGGTACGGACGACCGTCGTCACGGTGACCACCCGGTCGACGAGCGCCTCGATGTTGACGACGTTGCGCACGATCGGGTCGTCGCGGAGCACGGCCGTCACCGCGTTCAGATCCGAGGGGTGACGGAGCTTGACGTCGACGCTGGCGTACAGCGGGTTCGAGTCGAGCGACTGGGTGAGGTCGGCGTGGCCCTGGGCCGCCTCCACCTCGCGGAAGTGCTGGAGCGCCTGCTCCCGGGACACAAACTCGACCGACCCGACCTCG
Organism: uncultured Chloroflexia bacterium; assembly: GCA_963829295.1. Classification (GTDB taxonomy): domain Bacteria; phylum Chloroflexota; class Limnocylindria; order Limnocylindrales; family CSP1-4; genus CAIXZV01. Next base: position 194,297 of record CAWHHU010000007.1, read on the forward strand.
GGCAGCGCCCTCATCCTGGCCACCAGCGCATCGACCTGGTCCTGGGTGGCGTTGTTCTCGATCCAGGCTTCCACCTGGACCTTCTGCTCGACGAACGAGAGGCTCGCGAGCAGGACGTTCTGGAGCACGAAGAAGCCGGCCAGCAGCGACAGCATCAGGACCATCGTCAGGGTGGCTGCCAGGCTCATCAGCGCGTTGCGCCAGAACCCCTGCCAGGCCCGGCGGAGCGAGAACAGGACGAACGGGATCACGCCTCAGTCCTCGCGGTGGTAGGTGGCGCCCGACTCGTCCCGGATGACCCGTCCGTCCTCGAGCGCCACGACGCGCTTGCGCAGCGCGGTCACGATCTCGGCATCGTGGGTCGCCATCAGGATGGTGACACCCAGCTCGTTGATCCGGAGCAGCAGCTGGATCAGCTCCCAGCTGATCACCGGGTCCAGGTTTCCGGTCGGCTCATCGGCGATGATGATCCGTGGATCGTGGACGAGCGCTCGGGCGATCGCGGTCCGCTGCTGCTCACCCCCCGACAGCTGTGTGGGCAGCTGCGCGGACTGGCCCGTCAGCCCGACGACCGCCAGGACGCGCTCGACCGCGGGCCGGACCTGGCGCCCCGGCGTTCCGGTCACCTCGAGGGCGAACGCGACGTTCTCCCAGACCGTCTTCCGAGGCAGCAGCTTGAAATCCTGGAACACGATCCCGATCTTGCGCCGGACCCTGGGGACCTGCCGGCGCCGGATCCGGGCCAGATCGTAGCCGTCGACGATGACGTCGCCGTGCGTGGCCAGCTCGTCGCGGATCAGGAGCTTGATCAGGGTCGACTTGCCCGCCCCCGACGGGCCGACGAGGAACACGAAGTCGCCCTCGGGCACGGCCAGATCGACGTGCTGCAGGGCTTCCTTGCCGTTCGGATAGCGCATCGTCACATCGCGCAGCAGCACGATGGTCTGGTCGGTGCGGGTCGGGCGCATGCCACGACCGGTCAGACGCGTGATGAGGGACGGCGACGGGCTCTGCAACACGGTCATGAGGCTGCTCGCTGGCGTAGGGACGAGGCGGGGTCGGAGCGCCGCTGAAGGCGTCGACTCCGGTCCGCGGGCCCGTTGGGTGGAGCCACGTCGTGGGCGAGGCTAACACCCGGCGTGACGCCCGGCAAACACGCTCTCGATCTCCGTCCGGCTCGCTTGCGTCCGCGCTTCGCCACCCGGGGGCCAGCCCGGTGGGCCCCAGGTGGAAGACCGGCGACAACGGTCAGATGATCGCGAGCGAGATCGGCAGGTAGCGGGCAAACGGGTGGTCCGCTCGGGACCAGCAGATGATCCCGGGAAAAGTGTCGAGGCGGAGACCCGCGGCCAGCAACGCCCGCAGGGCCCGGTCCGCCGTGCCGGCGACCCAGATCGCCACGGGCCCGAATGCCTGGGCCTCACGGATCGCGAGCCCGATCAGGGCAGGGTGCAGCGCAGGATCGATGGCGGCCACGGGGCCCAGCCGGCCCACGCTGGATCCGTACCCGTAGCCCAGCACCCGACCGTTCCGCTCGCGGAGGAGGACCCCGGACCGCCCCTCCCGGCGGATGTGGGCGTGGTCAACGGGGTGGGTCACGCCGATCAGCTCTCCATCGAGCTCGTCGAGGAGTGTGCCCAGCCGACGCGCGCCGTCGGCGACGGCTCCCTCGAACCTGTCGAATGAGATGGCCTCGATCCCCGCGGGCGGCCCCGCCAGCGCTGACCAGCGGCGGACCTCACCCGACAGCCGCCAGATCGGGATGCGCGGGACCATGCCGCGGCTCGCGTACAGCGCATTCGAGATGGGTTGAGCCGAATCGGTGCACATGCCCCAGGTATGGATCCCGCTGTCCAGCGGATCGTCCGGGCCGGGCACCAGCGGCCCTCCCGGATCCACCTCGCCTGCCGCCTGCGCCCGATCCATCAGCGCTTTGCCCACGCCTTCCGCCTGGGACGTGGGATCCACGAACAGCATGGCCAGGAACCACAGCCCGTCGCGGACCGACGCCGCGGCGAACCCCACGAGGGCGCCGCTCCTCGAGCTGCCGTTCGAGGCCACCTGGCCGTTCGAAGCGGCCCCGCCGTCCATGCCCGCAATGGTCGAGCCCGGCCCACCGCCGCGGATGGCCACCCAGAACCGATCGGGGTCGGTCGTGAGGAGGTGTGAGAGCATCCGTCGCAGGTGGGCCAGATCGTTCGGCAGCGGCGGCTGATTGAGGCGGCTCTGATAGTCGTCGATACCGGCCTTCCAGACGCGGGTGCAGGCGTCGAGGTCCGTCGCCCTGCCGGGACGGTAGACCACCCGGTCGCCACCATCCCTTGACTGCGGGAGCGTCATGCCTACCCGTCCTGCGCGTCGTCGGCGGACGGGGCCTGGCCGGTCGCCACGCGCTCCAGCTCCGCCTGCATGAACGCGTCGAGATCGCCATCGAGAACGGCCCCGGTGTTCGACGTCTCATACCCGGAGCGGAGGTCCTTGACCATCTGGTACGGATGCAGCACGTACGAGCGGATCTGGTTTCCCCAGCCCGCCGTCACGTGCTCGCCACGGATCCGGCGCATCTCCTCCTCGCGCTTCTCCAGCTCCAGCTCCAGCAGGCGGGACTTGAGCACCCTGATCGCCAGCTCGCGGTTCTGCGTGGCCGATCGCTCGTTCTGGCAGGTGACGACGATCCCTGTGGGCAGATGGGTGAGCCGGATCGCGGACTCCGTCTTCTGAACGTGCTGTCCCCCGGCGCCCGACGAGCGGAACGTGTCGACCCGGATCTCATCCCAGTTGAGCTCGATCTCGACGTCCTCATCCGCCTCGGGTGTCACCTCGACCAGCGCGAACGTCGTCTGGCGCCGATTCTGGGCGTCGTACGGACTGATCCGCACCAGGCGATGGACGCCGCGCTCCGCGCGCAGCCAACCGAACGCGAACCGCCCGCTGACGGTCGCCGTGGCGCTCTTGATCCCGGCCTGCTCGCCCTCGGTCGAGTCGATGATCGCTGCCTTGAACCGGTGCCGCTCCGCCCATCGCAGATACATCCGGAGCAGCATCTCGGCCCAGTCCGTCGCCTCGGTACCGCCTGCGCCGGCGCTGATCGTGAGGACGGCGTCCTTGGCGTCATAGTCACCGGAAAACAGCAGCAGCGTCCGCTCGCGCTCGAACTCGCGACGCAGGGTCTCGGCCTCGCGCTCGACGTCGCCCTCCGTCTCTGGATCCGGGGTATCGGCCAGCAGCTCGGTCAGCTCGATCAGATCAGCGGCGCGCTTGTCCAGCGACCGCCACAGCTTGATCTCCTCGCGCAGCCCCTCGGCGTCGCGCAGGACCTTCTGGGCGGCCCGTTGGTCGTCCCAGAACCCGGCCTCGCTGGAACGCCCGTCCAGCTGGGCGAGCCGTGCGCCCTTGCCGTCTAGGTCAAAGACGCCCCGAGGTCGACCGGATCCGCTCGGCCAGGTCGCGGATGGACGCGGTGTCCACTAGGTCCGCACCCGGAGGTCCTGGAGCAGGATCGGACGGAGCTCGATCAGCCGAAGGGCGGTCTTGCTCCGGGCGACGACGGGGTTCACGCAGGGACAATAGCCGTTGTGCGGGCAGATGCCGCAGTTGCCATCACAGTCGAGGGCGCTGGCGTAGCTGCAGGTGCGGCAATCCCGTTCGCATGCGATCAGATCCACGAACTGGGCTTCCTCAGCCTGCTTCACGGCTCCCTCTCTCTCGTTCTTCGCTTGTCGATCGAGCGGACGGTTCGGGACAAAGGCGCTGGTTCTCGGAACGCGAGTCTCGGGGGCGCGAGTCTGGGGCGGTGAACGCCGGGTCCCTGGTGACGAAGAACTGCTCGCGAGTATATGCGCGCGATTTACGCACGCCAAGGGGGGTGAACGAGTTTCGGACATGTTTCCTCGCGCTGCCGCGGCCTGCCCGCCCGGGGCAGCCTGTGCCTGGCGGCTGCCGCCATGGCCGGGGCCGCCCCAGCCGATGTCGCCCTCGCCCCTGCCGCCCTAGCCGCCAGACTGCTCGATGGCCGGCGCGCCGCCCGTGACGAAGTACACCGCGAGCGCGCCGAGTTCGTGGGCGGTCGCCGTCAGCATCTGGCCCAGGTCCGCCTGGACCGGCGAGGTCGTCGTCGGCGACCCGTACGCCTCGATGCCCAGGTCCTTCGCGATCCGGAGCACCCGGAGCATGTGGGTCGGATCCGACACGAACACGGCCGATCGCTGCCCGCGAGCCAGCATCATCGCCGCGATGGCCCGCAGCGAATCGAGCGTGTTGTGGGCATCGTGCTCGCCGTAGATGACCGAGCCGGGCACGCCGTGGTCGATCGCGAACCGGCGAGCAACCGCCGACTCGGTGGTACGGTCGCCCGGGAGCTTGCCGCCCGTGACCACGAACGAGGTGGCGATGCCGGAGCGCCACAGGTCAACGGCGTGGTCGAGGCGCGCCGCGAAGACCGGGGACGGCCGCCCGTCGTATTGGGCGGCACCCAGCACCACGATGGCATCGACGGTGCGTTGCTCGTCCTGCCCGCCCTGCTGCCAGACACGAACGGCGGTCATCCCCACCGCGACGGCAACGAAGACACCGGAGACGATGAGGACACGCACCAGATCTCGGGTCCTGCGCGCCCTCAGGCTCCGTGACACTTCTTGTACTTCTGGCCGGAGCCGCACCAGCAGGGGTCGTTGCGCCCGATCCGACCGCCGGATGGGGTGAATCCGGGGCGCAGGGACGCCGATCCGTCAGCACCGCCGGGCGCCTCCCGGGCACCCTTCATGGGGTCGGCCGGCAGGCCCCGTACCGGCCCACTCGCCGCGCCCCCCGTGGCACCGCGCCGCGCGAGGGCACGTCGGCGCGCGCGAGAAGCCGGCGGTCCGGCGGTCCCGTTGGTGCCGCGGGTGCCGTCGTCGCCACCGGCCCCGGCGCCGTCGGATGCCGCATCCGCTGGCCGAGCCGGCTGCCCGGGTCCGCCCAGCGGCACCGCGGCCGGCTCCTGGCGCACGGTGACCCGGAAGATCGTGGCCGCAACCTGGCGGCGGATCAGGTCGCGCAACTCCTGGTAGAGACGAAACGCCTCGACGCGGAACTCGTTGAGCGGGTCCTGCTGGGCATAGCCGCGCAGACCGATGCCCCGCCGCATGTCGTCGAGCTCCGTCAGGTGCTCGACCCAAAGGCTGTCGATCGTTCGCAGCAGCACGAACCGCTCGACCTGCGACCAGATCTCCTCGCCGTGCTCCTCCTCGCGGGCGGCCAGGCGGGCATCGGCGAGATCGCGCAGGTGAGCCACCAGGTCATCGTGGGTGGTGGCCACATCGTCCAGGTCGGCCTCCGACGTTCCCGGCCCGTCGAGACCCATGGCCCGGAGTGCCGCCGCCAGCCCCTCGAGGTTCCATTCGCTGGCCGACATGTCGCCGGCGTACTGGTCACCGAGGGCCGCCATCTCCTCGTCCAGGAACTCGCGGACGGTTTCGGTCAGGTCCTCGTTGCGCAGGACCTTGTCGCGTTCCGAGTAGATCGTCTCGCGCTGCCTGTTGATGACGTCGTCGAACTCGACCACGCGCTTGCGGATGTCGAAGTTGAAGCCCTCGACCCGGGACTGCGCGCTCTCGACTGTCTTGGACACCAGCCCCAATTCGATCGCCACATCGTCCTCGAGGCCCATCCGCTCCATGAGCGACGCCACCCGCTCCGATGCGAACCGCTTCATGAGGTCATCGTCGAGCGAGAGGTAGAAGCGGGACGAGCCAGGATCACCCTGGCGGCCGGCCCGGCCGCGCAGCTGGTTGTCGATCCGCCGGCTGTCGTGCCGCTCGGTGCCGATGATGTGCAGGCCGCCCGCGGCGACCACCTTCTCGTAGCCCGCGTCGGTGATCGTCTTCGCCTCCGCCAGGGCCGCGTCGTACGTCGCCTTGTCCACCTCGGCCGGGTTCAGGCCGCGTTTGTGGAGCAGCTCCGACGCGATGCCCGCCGGGTCGCCGCCGAGCTTGATGTCCGTGCCGCGGCCGGCCATGTTGGTCGCGATCGTGACCGCCCCCGCCCGCCCGGCCTGGGCGACGACGCCGGCCTCGCGTTCGTGCTGCTTGGCGTTGAGCGTCTCGTGGGGGATGCCGCGGCGCTTGAGCATCGTGCTCAGGATCTCGGACTTCTCGACCGACACCGTGCCCACCAGCACCGGCCGTCCGGCGGAGGTCATCTCGTCGATCTCGTCGATCACGGCGTTGAACTTGGACGTCTCGTTCTTGAACACGAGGTCCGAGTAGTCGTCCCGGATCATGGGCCGGTGGGTCGGGATCGCGACCACCTCGAGCTCGTAGATCTTATGGAACTCCTCGGCCTCGGTGAGCGCCGTGCCGGTCATCCCGGCCAGCTTGTCGTACAGGCGGAAGTAGTTCTGGAACGTGATCGTCGCCAGGGTGCGGGACTCGCGCTGGACCCGCAGGCCCTCCTTGGCCTCGATCGCCTGGTGCAGGCCCTCGCTCCATCGCCGGCCCGGCATCTTGCGCCCGGTGAACTCGTCGACGATCACGATCTCGCCGTCCTCGACGATGTAGTCGCGGTCGCGCTTGTAGAGCGCGTGCGCCTTGAGCGCTGAGTCGAAGTGCCGGGCGAGCCGTGGATCTGCGTCGTACAGGTTCTCGATCCCCAGCAGCTGCTCGATCCGCCCGATCCCCTCCTCGGTGGGCGATACCGCCTTGTCCTTGAGGTCGACGAAGTAGTCGCCACCCTCCTCGGCGCCTTCAGGTCGCTCCTTGAGGCGTGGCACCAGGCGCGCGAACGTGAAGTACAGGTCGGCCGACTCCTCCGCCTGGCCGGAGATGATGAGTGGCGTGCGTGCCTCGTCGATCAGGATGTTGTCCACCTCGTCGACGATGGCGAACGCCCGCTCGCGCTGCACCCGGCCCTCGAGCTGGTCGACCATGTTGTCGCGCAGGTAGTCGAACCCGAACTCGTTGTTGGTGCCGTAGGTGATGTCGGTCGCGTAGGCCTCGCGCCGGCTGACCGGCCGCAGGTTGATCAACCGCTCGTCGCTGGTTGGGTAGCCGGGCTCGAACAGGTACGAGGTGTCGTGCGTGATCACGCCGACCGACAGGCCAAGGAAGTGGTAGACGGGTCCCATCCACTGGGCGTCGCGACGGGCGAGATAGTCGTTGACCGTCACCAGGTGGGCGCCACGGCCGGCCAGGCCATTGAGCAGCAGCGCCAGCGTCGGCACCAGGGTCTTGCCTTCACCGGTGCGCATCTCGGCGATCCTGCCCTGATGGAGGACGATGCCGCCCATCAGCTGAACGTCGAAGTGGCGCATTCCGATCGTTCGCTGCATCGCTTCGCGCGACGCCGCAAACACCTCGGGTAGCGCGCCATCGAGGGTTGCCTGGAGGCGTTCGTTATCCCGCTTCTTGCGCGCCGTCGCCAGGTCCCGGCGGTGCTCGAGGTCATGGTGGTAGAGCTCGTCCTCGGACGGCTCCTCCGGCACGGCGTCCTCGATCACGTCGGCGCGAATGACGTCGGTCCGCTCGCGGATCTCCGCGTCGGTCAGGGCCTGATACTCGGGCTCGAGCTCGTTGATCCGATCGATCAGCGATTGGAGCCGGGACAGCTCTCGATCGTTGCTGTCGAAGAAGCGGGAAAGGAAGCGCATGGCCGGGTGAGTATAGGGTGAGCAGCCCGCCAGCTCGGCCGCAGCCGCCGCCCGGGCGCCTGCCTCAGGTGCTCGTCGGCGGTGCCGGCCGCGACCTCTCGATCAGGGCTCGACAGTGGCGATCGGGGTGGCGTCGGGAACCGTCAGCCCGCGTTCGGCACCGATCGTCGGCGGGATCAGCGGCGCCGGCATGGGGGCCGGTGCGACCATCACGCCCTTGTCGACGAACATGCCACCGTTCCAGCTTCCGGCCACCAGCGTGCCGTTGGGAAACAGGGTGGCGGTGAGCGCCGCGAGGCCGAACACGATGGCCGTTCCGGCGCCGAGCACACCGGTGACGATCAGGGCCCGTTGCATCATGACCCCCTGACGGCCCGCGCCGTCGTCAGGTTCCCGCCTTGACCAGCTGCCACACGTTGAGGGCGTAGCCGGCGACGATGATGACAAAGGTGATCAGGCCGAGCACCGCCCAGAACACCGCCGAGCGGACCGCCGAGGTCGGGTTCATCTCGGGGTTGGACAGCTCGGGCAGCCGGCCGCCCTTGAGGGAGGCACCCCAGCGGGGAGACCGGAGCTGGTTCCGCCAGTTGTCGTCGGTGACCGTCCGGGTCTCGAGACCGCCCTTGCCATCGGGGCGATGCAGCTGCAGGCTCATGGCTCTCCGGGTCTGTGAACGCGATCAGGCGCCGGTCGCTGCCGGCATGGTTGATGGTACGTCGTCGCCGTCCGCGGAGGCGCCGCCCGCACCGCCGTCCCCGTCGTCACGCTCACCCGGCCGGCCATCCGGCCCGCGATCAGCAAGGCCGTCCTCCCACAGCAGCATCTCCTGGGTAAACGACACCTCGGACGAGAACAGGGCACCCACGGACTCACCGCGGTGGATGCGCTTGATGGCCTCACCGATCAGCGGCGCGACGGACAGCACGCGGAGCCGCGGGATGTGCTTGGACGCCGGCAGCGGCACCGTGTCCGTGATCACGACCTCGCGGAGGTTCGAGCTCGCGATCCGCTCGACCGCCGGGTCCGACAGCACCCCGTGCGTCGCGCACGCGTAGATCTCGGTCACGGATTCACGCTCGAGGGCACGGGTGATCTCGATCAGGGTCCCGGCCGTGTCGATCTCGTCGTCGACGATGATCGCCTTGCGACCTCGGACCTCGCCGATCACGTTGATGACCTCGGCTCGGTCGAGGTTGCCCTGGCGCCGCTTCTCGACGATCGCCAGCGGTGCGTCCAGCAGCTCGGCGAACGCGCGCGCCCGCTTCGCAAACCCGAGATCGGTCACCACCACGCACTCGTCGAGCTTCTTGTCGATGAAGTAGCGGCTCAGCATGTGGACCGCGGTCAGCTCATCGACCGGGATGTTGAAGAAGCCCTGGATCTGGCCCTGGTGGAGGTCCATCGTCAGCAGCCGGTCCGCCCCGGCGACCGACATCATGTCCGCGATCAGGCGCGCCGTGATCGGCACCCGCGGCTGGTCCTTCTTGTCCGATCGGCCGTATGCGTAGTAGGGCACGACCGCCGTGATCCGGCCGGCCGAGGCCCGCTTGAACGCGTCGATCATGATCAGCAGCTCCATGATCGACTGGTTGACCGGGCGAGAGGTGGGCTGGACGAGGAACACGTCCTTCTCGCGGACGTTGTCCAGGATCCGCACGAAGATGTTCTCGTTGGCGAACTGGAACACCTCGGCGTTGCCGGGCTCGCTGTTGAGCCAATGCGCGATCTTGCGCGCGAGCACGGGGTTGGCGTTGCCGTGGTAGATCTCGAACTGGTCCGCGTACACGCCTGCCTCCCGAACGCCGAAGGCGGTCACGACGAGCGACCGTTTCCCGCACCCTCCGGTCCGTCGTCAGGAGCGGGGTCGTCATTGTCCCCGATGATCCCGCGGTCCGCCAGCCCCGCCCGGAATGCGGCGATGGCGACGACGCGGTCCTCCTCCGCCAGGCGCATGACGATCACCCCCCGGGCGCTCGACGAGTAGCGGTTGATGGTGTTGGTCTCGGTCCGGATGACCTGGCCATGGGCGGAGATGAGCAGCAGCTCCTCGTCCTCGGGCGTCACCTGCTGGACCGCGGCCACGAGTCCTGTCTTCCGCCCCTCGAGCGCGATGAGCCGCACACCCTGGCCGCCGCGATGCTTGACCCGGAACTCGGTCAGCGCAACTCGCTTGCCATATCCGGTCTCGGTCAGCACCAGCAGCTCGGCCTCCGGATCGACGACGCTCATCGCGATCACGGCGTCCCCCTGTCGCGCGAGCCGGATGCCGATCACTCCCGCGGCGTCGCGGCCCATCGGGCGGACCTCGCGCTCGGAGAACCGGGCGAGCATCCCCTGAGCCGTCGCGATGATCACGTCGTCGTCACCACCCGACGCGTCGACCCAGGCCAGCTCGTCGCCGTCGCTGATCGTGATCGCCCGGATCCCGGTGGCGCGGACGCGCTCGAAGTGCTCGAGCGGGGTCTTCTTGATGATCCCGTTGCGGGTCGCCATCACCAGGAAGTGGCCGGGCTCGAAGTTGGGCAGGCAGATGGTGGCCATCGGATATTCACCGGACTCCACCTGGACGCCCGGCAGGTTGATGATCGCCATGCCCTTCGCCTGGCGCGAGGCATCAGGGATCGCGTGGACCTTGGCCGAGAACACGCGGCCGCGGTTGGTGAAGAACAGTGCCCAGTCATGCGTGTTGGCCGCGAGCAGGTGCTCGACGGCGTCTTCCTCGCGGGTGACGTGCCCGATGATCCCCTTGCCGCCGCGATGCTGGCGCCGGTACGTCGCCACCGGCTGTCGCTTGATGTAGCCGCGCCGGCTGATCGTGACCACGACATCCTCGTCGGCGATGAGGTCCTCGTCGGTCATCTCGCGGTTGGAATCCTCGACCACGCGGGTCCGCCGCTCGCCCGCGTACTTGCGCTTGAGCTCGGCCAGCTCGTCCTTGATGATCGAGAGCACCCGGGCAGGGTTGGCGAGGATGTCCTCGAGCTCAGCGATGAGCTGGATGATCGCCAGATACTCGTCCTCGATCTTCTTGCGCTCGAGGGCGGCGAGCCGGGCGAGCCGCATGTCGAGGATCGCCTGGGCCTGTGGCTCTGACAGGCCGAAGCCCGCCATCAGGTTGGTCCGGGCTGCGTCCACGTCGGCCGACGCGCGAATGGTCTGGATGACCGCGTCGAGGTTGTCGAGCGCGATCTTGAGTCCCTCGAGGATGTGGGCCCGTGCGCGTGCCCTCTCGAGGTCGTACTCGGTGCGCCGACGGACGATCTCTCGACGATGGTCCGTGTAGTGGCGGAGGACGCTCTTGAGCGGCAGCGTCTGGGGCTGGCCGTCGACGAGGGCCAGCATGTTGAGGTTGAAGGTCGTCTGGAGCGCCGTGTGCTTGAACAGGTTGTTCAGCACCTTGTGCGGGTTGGCGTCGCGCTTGACCTCGATGTAGATGCGCATCCCGTCGCGATCGCTCTCGTCGCGCAGGTCCGAGATGCCGTCGAGCCGCTTGTCCTTGACCAGGTCAGCGATCTTCTCCAGCAGCGCCGCCTTGTTGACCTGGTACGGGAGCTCGGTGACGATGATCGCCGTCCGATCGCTGCGCGTCTCCTCGAACGCCACCTGGGCGCGCATGACCACCCGGCCGCGGCCATGGGCGTACATCTCCCGGATCGCGTCGAACGTCTCCTGCTCGCCGGAGATGGGGTTGCGGCGTGTCTCGAACCGGAAGATCGACGCACCGGTCGGGAAGTCCGGACCGCGGACGAGGGCGCACAGGTCATCGTTGGTGATGTCCGGGTTGTCGATGAACGCGATCGCCGCGTCGGCCACCTCGCCCAGGTGGTGGGGCGGGATGTTGGTCGCCATCCCGACGGCAATCCCCGACGACCCGTTGATCAGCAGGTTGGGCAGCTTGGCCGGCAGGACCGACGGCTGCTTCTGGGTGCCGTCGTAGTTGTCGACGTAGTCGACCGTGTTCTTGTCGATGTCCGCCAGCATCTCGGCGGAGATCGCTGTGAGGCGCGCCTCGGTGTAGCGCATGGCCGCTGCCGAATCGCCGTCCACCGAGCCGAAGTTGCCCTGGCCATCGACCAGCGGGTAGCGCATCGAGAAGTCCTGGGCGAGCCGGACGAGCGCGTCGTACAGCGCGACGTCGCCGTGGGGGTGGTACTTGCCCATGACCTCGCCGACGATCGCCGCGCACTTGCGATAGGAGCTGGTGGCCGACAGCCCCATCTCGCCCATCGTGTACAGGATCCGGCGGTGGACGGGCTTGAGCCCGTCCCGAACGTCCGGCAGGGCACGGGAGACGATGACGCTCATCGCGTAGTCGAGGTACGAGACGCGCATCTCGTCCTCGAGGCGGGTAGCGTGGACCTGGCCCAGGTCGTCGGTCACGTGGTGACTCTCCTCCGGTCGGGGTGATCAGCAATTTCGGTCATGAGCGGTCGATGACCAGGCGCTCGGCAGGCGGCACCTGGAGGCCGAGGTTCATGAATGCTGCCGCGGTCTCGGCGGCGCGGGACGAGGACGGGGCGCCCGGCCGCCTGCGGACACCGTCGACCATGCTGCGCAGCCGATCGGCAACGTCCGTCGGCAGCTTCTCGAGCGAGTCGCGGACCACCCACGCTCGTTGGCCGTCGTCCCGGGAGCGAGCCGTTTCAGCCTCGCGGCTGAGGAAGGTGATCGTGGCTTCCAGGTCCACCAGCGTCAGCGCCCGGAGCGCCCATGACAGCGCCTTCTGGACCTCAGGCTGCGCGTCGCCGATCAGCTCGGCCACCAGCATGAGGCCGTGTTCCGCGATCGTGCGTTGCCGCCCGGCCACTCGATCGACGAACGGGATGGTCGCGATGGTCGAGCCGACCAGCCGGCGCTCCCAGCGCGACGGAGAGTAGACGAGCTGCTCGAGCTCCGCCCAGCGGTAGGGCTCGGCGAGGATGCCGCGGCCGGCGACGTGTGCCAGCGAGTCGACGGTGATCCAGTCGCTGGCCGCCCCCGCCTCACCTCGGACGAGCTGCCAGGCACGCTCGGGGTCCGCCCCGATCGCCTGGTCGAGGAGGCCGAAGGCGAGCCAGTGGAGCTCGAGTGGCTGCTCGCGGAGCAGGCGCTCGGCAAGGTCGAGTCGGCCGGCGCTGGAGTCATGGCGAAGCCCGCGCCGCAGGCTGCCGCCCACCGCCGTCAGCAGCGGCTGACGGACGCCCAGCGTCGGACCGATGCCCGGCGCAACCCGCTGCAGACCAGCGAGATATTCGGGATCGGCCAGCCCCTCGAGCCCCGTTCGCAGGACCGCGACTGCGGCGGCGGGATCCATCGCCTCCTCCGCCGTACGGGTCCCGAGCGATCGCGCCTGCTGCTTGCGTTCGGAGACCAGGGCCCGCGCTCGAGCGGTCGCGGTGATCGGCGGCTCCGCCACGAGCGGGCCGCTCACGACGCGTCCACCCCATCGGTCAGTCCGCCCATCCCCTCGGGCTCGATGCGGAAGGCGTAGCGCGCCTTGAGCTCCTGCTTCCGATCCTCCGACGCGCCGACGTAGGTGGCCCTGGAACGGGCCAGAACAGTCCCATCGGTCGGATCGAGGATCACGCCCTCGGCATCCACGAGTCGTCGCCGGACCGCCACGACCCGACCCTCGGCGAGGATCGGCCGATCGATCTGCACCGGACGCTTGAAGTCGACCGTCATGCGCGCCGTCACGCCCCACAGATCGTGATCGACGAGGGCCCAGGCCATGACCTCGTCGAGGATGGTGCATAGGATCCCGCCGTGCGCGATGCCCTCCCAGCCTTCGAATCGGCGACCGAGGCTGAGCTCGGTCCAGCACCGGTCACCGCCTGCGTGGAGCACCAGCTGGAGACCATGCGTGTTGAGGGTCCCGCATGCGAAGCAGTTGTGCGGCGCGAGCAGGACGCGCCGACCACCGATCCGAATGTCCGGCGCGAGGAGCCCCGGCTCAGATGTCAAGGTTGCGCACCTTGCGGGCCTCGGTCTTGATGAACTCCTTCCGAGGCTCGACCCGCTCGCCCATCAGCATCGTGAACACGCCGTCCGCGTCGCCTGCATCCTCGACCTCGACCTTGAGCAGGGTCCTCGTCTCGGGGTTCATGGTCGTCTCCCAGAGCTGGTCGGCGTTCATCTCCCCCAGTCCCTTGAAGCGCTGGACGCTGACGTTCTTGGTCGTGAACTCCTTGACCACGCGGTCTCGCTCCTGCTCGCTCTGCGCGTACCGCGTGACCTTGCCGGTGGAGACCCGGTACAGGGGGGGCTGGGCGATGAACAGGAAGCCCGAGTCGATGACCTCCGGCATGTGCCGATAGAAGAAGGTCAGCAGCAGGGTCCGGATGTGCGCGCCGTCGACGTCCGCGTCGGTCATGATGATGATCCGGTGGTACCGGAGCCGGCTGATGTCGAAGGTGTCACCGATGCCCCCGCCGAGGGCGATGATCAGCGGCTTGACGTTCTCGGAGCTCAGGATCTTGTCCAGGCGGGCCTTCTCGACATTGAGCAGCTTGCCGCGCAACGGCAGGATGGCCTGGAACCGCCGATCACGACCCTGCTTGGCCGACCCGCCCGCAGAGTCACCCTCCACGATGTAGATCTCGCTCTTGGCCGGATCGCGCTCCTGACAGTCGGCGAGCTTGCCGGGAAGCGACAGCCCGTCGAGGGCACCCTTCCGGATGACCAGGTCTCGCGCCTTGCGGGCAGCCTCGCGGGCGCGCGCGGACGTCAGGCACTTTTCGATGATCCGGCGCCCGTCGGCGGGGTTCTCCTCGAGATACTGCGAGATGGCATCGGCAACCGCGCCTTCCACCTGGCCGGCCACCTCCGCATTGCCGAGCTTCGCCTTCGTCTGGCCCTCGAACTGGGGCTCCGTGAGCTTGACGCTCACCACGGCCGTCAGGCCCTCGCGGACGTCGTCACCCGACAGGTTGGCGTCGGAGTCCTTGAGCACGCCGGCACGCTTGGCCCACTCGTTCAACGAGCGTGTGAGCGCGCGGCGAAAGCCCGTGATGTGGGTGCCGCCGTCGACGGTGTTGATGTTGTTCGCAAAGGCGAGCACGTTCTCGGCGTATGAGTCGTTGTACTGGAGGGCGACCTCGATCGTGGTCGTCCCGTCCCTTCGCTCGGTATAGATCGGACGGCTGTGGAGTGTCTCCTTGGTGCGGTTGAGGTGTCGGACGAATGAGACGAGCCCACCCTCGAAGTAGAACGACCGCTCCCGGTCGGTCCGCTCGTCGGTGAGCGTGATCCACACGCCCTTGGTCAGGTAGGCCGACTCCCTGAGGCGCTGAGAGATCGTGTCGAAGGAATAGTCCACCGCATCGAACATCTCCGGGTCGGCGGCAAACTCGGTGCGGGTCCCCCGCCGGGAGCCCTGGGGGCCGATACGCCGCACGGCACCCGTTGGCTTGCCTCGCTGGTACTCCTGCATCCAGACGCCGCCGTCGCGGGCGGTCTCCACGCGAAGCCAGGCGGACAGGGCATTGACGACCGATACACCGACGCCATGGAGACCACCCGAGACCTTGTAGCCGCCACCCCCGAACTTGCCGCCGGCATGGAGCACGGTGTGGACCACCTCGAGAGCGTCCTTTCCGGTCCGGTGCTTGCCCACGGGCACGCCGCGGCCGTCATCCTCCACCGTCACCCGCCCGTCGGCATGGAGGATCACCGTGACTGTGGTCGCGAATCCAGCCATGGCCTCGTCGATCGAGTTGTCGACGACCTCCCACACGAGGTGATGGAGTCCCCGGCTGTCGGTCGAACCGATGTACATGCCTGGGCGCCGGCGAACGGCCTCGAGGCCCTCGAGGACCTGGATGCTGGCGGCGGTGTAGTCGCCCCCCGCGCCGGCCTTGGTCCTGCGGGCGCCGGAGCCGCGGCCGTTGGTCGGGCCCGTGCGCTGTCGATTGCCGACGTCCGTCACGCAGTTCCTCCGATCAGGCGCTCGTAGAGCCGCCCGAGCTCTTCCTCGCTGTAGTACTCGATGACGATCCGCCCGCCCTTGCGCGTCCGGCTGAGACTCACCTTCGTCCCAAGCCGCTGGCGGAGCTCTTCCTCAAGCCGCTCGAGGTCGGGATCCGCGGGTGCTGCGGCCGCGGCGGGACGAGGTGCCCGCGGCTCTCGCAGGCGTCTGACGAGCTCCTCGGTCTGGCGCACGGAGAGCCCCTGGTTGATGACGGTCGCAAGGACATGAGCCTGCGTTTCGGCTGACAGGCCTCCAAGGGCCCGACCGTGTCCTTCCGTGAGGCGACCGTCGGCGATCGCGGCCTGGACGCCAGGGTGGAGGTCCAGCAGGCGCAGGGTGTTCGCGATCGTGGCACGGGCCTTGCCGACGCGGTCCGCGACGTTCTCCTGGGTGAGTCCGAACTCATCGATGAGCTGCCGGTACGCGGTAGCCTCATCGATCGGGTCGAGGTCCGAGCGCTGGACGTTCTCGACCAGGGCTACCTCCAGCTGGTCGCGGTCCGCCAGCTGGCGGACGAGCGCGGGGATCCGTTCCATTCCGGCCAGGCGAGCGGCGCGAACGCGGCGCTCGCCTGCGACCAGCTGATAGCCGTCGAGGGTCTCGGTGACCAGCACGGGCTGAAGAACCCCATGCTCCCGTACGCTCGCGGCGAGCTCCTCGATGCTGGCGTCGTCCACGTGACGACGCGGCTGGTGCGGATTGGGTGCGAGGTTCGCGAGCGGGACATCGACCACCGCCGACGATCCAGCCGGTCGTTGCGGGATGAGCGCCGACAGACCGCGTCCGAGGGCCGAGCCGCCGCGTTCCGGATGGGCCGTCATGCGCCCGCGCTCGCCAGCTCGGGACCGGGCGCCGAAAGCGGCTCGCTGGCCGTCGTCGGAGCTGCCGCTGCGGTGGGCGTGTCTGGCATGCGCCCCGGCCTGCCGGGCGTGCGCCGATCACGAAGCTCCAGGGCGAGCAGGCGGTAGGCTTCGGCCCCCTTGGAATCGGGCCGGTACAGCGCGATCGGCAACCCATGACTCGGCGCCTCGGAGAGCCGGACGCTGCGCGGAACGACGGTCTCGAACACCGCATCCCGGAGGTGGCGCCGCACCTCGGCGACGACCTCGGCCGAGAGGTTGGTCCGAGCATCGAACATGGTGAGCACGACGCCAGCGATCGCGAGATCCGGGTTCAGGTGATCGCGGATCAGGTTGATGGTTGCGATCAGCTGGGACAGCCCTTCGAGTGCGTAGTACTCGCATTGGATCGGGACGAGAACCTTGTCGGCGGCCGTCAGTGCGTTGACGGTCAGCAGGCCAAGCGATGGGGGGCAGTCGACGAATACCCAATCCCAGGCGCCCTGCTCCGCGCGGATCGCGTTGCGCAGGCGACGTTCGCGGCCGACCACGGCGGCGAGCTCGAGCTCCGCGCCTACCAGCGAGATGGAGGACGGCACGAGCCGCACACCCGCTACGGGTGTCGGAACGTGAAGGTCCGCCAGCGGCCGGCCGTCGATCAGGGCGTCATACGCTGATGCCTGAGCCGCAGCACGATCAATTCCGAACCCGCTCGTAGCGTTGCCCTGGGGGTCGAGGTCGATGACCAGGACCCGATCCCCGAGGAGGCCCAGATAGGATGCGAGATTGACCACCGTCGTGGTCTTCCCGACGCCGCCCTTCTGATTCGTGCAGGCGATCGCCTGGCCCACTCAGCCTCCCGCTCCAATCTCGTTCGTGAACTTGAATTCTAGCATCGCCCGCCCCATCCACCCGACCGGCGCAGGGCCTCAGGTTGCGTGCTGCAACCGGCGGTACGGCGCCCATGATGAGGCTTCCATCTCACCGCGGACTCACCTCGACCCTCCCCCGAGTTTCACGTGAAACAAGCCGGGGGCAATGCCGGGGACGTCCGCCACCGTGCGCCTCCCCGGACGTCCGATGGCTGCCGCCGTCGATCTTGCCGGGAGGGTGGATGGCGCTCAGGTCTGACTTCGGCGGGGCCTGGGCGGAGCCCCACGATGGCCGCCGACAACCGCCTGCAACGATTGCCGGTTCGAGGGACCCATGGGATACTTCGCGCGACATCCGCTGTCACTTCGTCGCCGTCGCCAACGGTTTCAGGCCCGACCGTCGGCCCCGCAAGCCGAAGGATCGAACGCCTCACATGCAGCTCACCATCGCCGCGGCGTTCGCCGTGGTGGCCGCGCTCGTCGAGTTCACCGTCGCTCCATATCTCAGGGTCGGCGACACGGTCCCGCATCCCGTCCTCGTCTTCGGTGTCATCTGGGCCATCGCGGGTGGTCTCGAGGCAGGCCTGACGTGGGCATTCGTGGGGGGTCTCGCACTGGA
The DNA here is from genome assembly GCA_963829295.1 of uncultured Chloroflexia bacterium. Lineage (GTDB taxonomy): Bacteria > Chloroflexota > Limnocylindria > Limnocylindrales > CSP1-4 > CAIXZV01. The sequence goes on from CAWHHU010000007.1 coordinate 212,199, forward strand.
CATGCTCTCGCAGCGACCCCTCGGCTCGTCGGCATTCGCGCTGCTCGTGGCCATCGCGGTTGCCTCAATCGTGGGTGGGTTCCTGGGTCGGGTGCGAATCGTTGCTCCGGTGGCCGCAACTGCCGTCGCCGGCGTGATCTACTCGATGCTCCTTCTCGTCGTCGTCAGTGCGCTCAGCCCGGCGGATCTGTCAGGGCTCACCCTGGATGCCGTCGGCCGCGCGGCGGTCTACGACACGGTGCTCGCCGCTCTGTTCGGACCACTGGCCATGGCCATCGTGTTCCGGCGTCGTGACGTGGAGTGGCTCGAGCGATGAACGACAGCTACCTGACCCCGACCACCGAACGGGACCGGCGACCCCTACGGTTCCTCACGTTCGGCATCGTCACGATCCTGGTGTTCGCGTTGCTGGCCTCGAGGCTGGCCTACCTCCAGATCAACAACGGACCGGCGCTCGCCGCGCGGGCCGCTACCAGTCGGACCGCCGAGGAGGCGATCCCGGCGCCGCGCGGCCTGATCTACGATCGCCAGGGCCGGCCGATGGTCACCAACGTCGCCTCGTATGCCGTCAAGATCACGCCATCGGACCTGCCCTTCGGCCAGCGAACGGACGTCGCAGGTCGGCTCGGGTACCTGCTCGGCATCGACCCCTCCACCATCCTCGAGACGCTGGACAGCGCGCCTGGATCCCGCTTCGACCCGGTTCGGATCGCGCAGGATGTGCCGGAGGACACCGCCCGGCTGGTGTCCGAGTCGTCCGATGAGCTGCCGGGCGTATCGGTCGTGGTCGAGACGCGACGGGAGTATCCGGCGGGCCCCCTGATGGCGCAGATCCTGGGCTACACGGGTCCCGTCGATGCGGCGACCCTGGACAGGCTGAAGGGTGACGGCTATCTCCCCGACGACATGATCGGCAAAGCGGGGATCGAGGCGAGCTTCGAGACGCAGCTGCGAGGCACCTACGGCAGCGAGCTCGTGGAGCGGGATGCGACGGGGAGGGACGTCCAGGTCCTCCGGACCTCCCAGCAGGCGGTTCCCGGGGCGTCGCTCACGCTCACGATCGACGAGACCATCCAGAAGGACGCGCAGGCAGCCCTCAGGTGGGGCATGCGCGTGGCAGGACTCAAGCGCGGCGTGTTCATCGTGATGAACCCGCAGACAGGCGAGGTCCTGGCGATGGTGAGCCTGCCGACCTACGACGACAACCTGTTCGCCAAGGGGATATCGGTCAAGGACTTCCAGAAGCTGGCGAACGACAAGAACGAGCCGCTCACGAACCAGGCGATCCAAGGGCAGTTTCCGCCTGGATCCACATACAAGCTGGTGGCCGGCACGGGCGGCCTCCAGGACAGGAAGATCACCCCCCAGACGAGGCTCAGGACCCGCGCATACTTGGCGGTCGGTGCGGCTCGCTTCTACGACTGGAACCACGCCGGTTTCGGCCTGTGCAACATCTTCTGCGGGTTCGGCCATTCGTCGGACACCTTCTTCTACCAGGTGGCCTGGATGCTGGGCGCGGACCGACTTTCCTACTGGGCGCGCCAGTACGGGTTCGGCGCACCGTCGGGGATCGACCTGCCGGGCGAGGTCTCGGGAATCGTCCCGTCGAACGCCTGGAAGATGAACGCGTTCGGACAGCCGATGTTCCAGGGTGAGGTCTATCAGGCTGGTATCGGCCAGGGCTACGACGTCGTGACGCCGATCCAGCTGATCAACGCCTACGCCGCGATGGCCAACGGCGGCAAGCTGTACCGGCCGCAGATCGTCCGAGAGGTCACCGGGCCCGACGGATCGGTCATCCAGTCGTTCAAGCCCGATCTGATCCGGAAGCTACCGGTGTCACAGGCGACGCTGCGCACGATGCGCCTGGCGGCTCGCCACGTTGTCACGCTCCGCCACACCTACAACCTGGTGGACATGCCGATCAAGGTTGCGGGCAAGTCGGGAACGGCCGAGTTCGGCACCCGCGACAGCAAAGGTCGCCTGCCATACCACTCCTGGTTCGTGGGCTTCGTCCCCAAGGACCCGTATCACGGCAGCTTCGCCAAGCCCGACTCGCAGCTCGTGTTCCTCGCATTCGCCTTCGACTCGAGGACCATCGGCAACGCGGCCACCGAGATCGCCAAGGACTTCCTCCAGCGCTACTACCACATCAAGAAGGACTACCGGCTGCCGGTGCTCCTGCGGCGTGGCAACCACTATGGGGGCTGAGCGGATGCCGATGAGTGCAGCCGGCCCGATCGAGCCCGGTCGCAGGCCGTCCGGTGCCGGCGGCGGCGAGGTGACGACCCGATGCGTGTGATGCGGGCCGAGCCCGGACGCTTCTCCGATGTGGCTGCCCGCTCGGTCGGCGCGATGTGGCGCGCCTACGATCTCCAGCTCACAACCTACGCGGCGCTGCTGGGCACCATCGGGCTGGTCATGGCCTACGTCAACAGCGTCGAGTCCGGCCAGCAGGCGCTGGCCAGCGGGACCGTATTCTCGCGCGCGCTGATGTGGTCGGCCATCGCGATCGTCGCGTATGTCACGGCAACCGTCTTCGACTACCACTGGCTCAAGACGCTCGCGTGGCCGATCTACCTCGTCAACATCGGCCTGCTGGTGCTGACCAAGGCCATCGGGGACGGCGTTGGCGGGTCGGCGCGCTGGATCGCGCTGGGTCCGTTGACGTTCCAGTTCTCCGAGCTGGCCAAGATCCTGATGATCATCGTGCTGGCCGTGTACCTCGGGAACCGTGAAGGCAGGCTGGACTCGCTGTCGTCGATCCTGGGTGCGTGCCTCCTGATGGTTCCGCCGTGGGTGCTGGTCATGGTCCAGCCCGATCTCGGGACGTCGCTCGTGCTGGCGTCGATCCTGGCCGGGATGCTGTTCATGTCGGGAGCGAGCCTTCGCTGGCTCATCGCGATGGCCCTGGGCGTCGCCGCAGCCGTGCCACTGGCCTGGACGTATGTCCTGCACGACTACCAGAAGGAGCGGATCACCGCCTTCCTCAGCCCCTGCGTGGATACGCTGGGCTCGTGCTGGCAGGTGGTCCAGTCGAAGATCGCGGTGGCGTCCGGCGGCCTGATCGGCACGGGTCTGACGAACGGCACCCAGAGCCGCGGCGACTTCCTCCCCGTCCAGGAGAGCGATTTCGTGTTCGCGGTGCTGGCCCAGGAGCTCGGGTTCCTGGGCGCGCTGGTCGTGTTCCTCCTGTTCACCGCCCTCCTGTGGCGGATCATCGCGTCCGCATGGCGATCCCCGGACCCGTTCGGGACGCTGTTCGGGGCGGGTCTGGCGACCGCGATCCTGGTCCAGGTGTTCGTCAACATCGGGATGGTGATCGGGCTGCTGCCCGTCACGGGCATCCCCCTGCCGTTCATCGCCCACGGCGGTGCGTCGCTGGTGAGCATCGCGATCGGCCTGGGGGTGTTGCAGAGCGTCAACATCCGGCAACACCGCGCGGCCTGGTGACCGTCGCTCGTACATCCGGGCCGGGTGCGGCGAGGATCTCATCACGTTCGGGGCGTCCGCCGCCGCCAGTGCCTGCTAGCTTCGACCCATGAGCTTCGCCGCCGCCGCCGGTCTCGAGCGCCTCGTGCCGTCGTCGCCCGCCTCGGGTGCCGAGGCCGTGACCCAGACGCTGGTGGGCCTGTTCATCCTGCTCCTGGGCGCCAAGCTGGGCGAGGAGGCGCTCCGCCGGCTGGGTCAGCCGGCGGTCGTGGGCGAGATCATCGGCGGATTTGTGGTAGGACCCCACGCCCTCGCACTGGTCGCGCCGGGCGACGCGGCGGCCGTGTTCGCCGAGCTGGGTGTCGTGGTGCTCCTGTTCTCGGTTGGTCTCGAGGTTCGCACCGACCAGCTGTTCGCAGTGGGGCGCCCGGCGGTCCTGACCGCGGTCATCGCGATGGTGCTGCCCATCGTCGCCGGCTTCGGCCTGGCCGTCCTGCTCGGCAACCCACCGATCACGTCCGTCTTCGTCGGCCTCGCGCTGGCGGCGACCAGCATCGGGATCACCAGTCGCGTGCTGCGCGACATGGGCGTGCTGGATACCGTCTTCGCGCGGGTCGTGATCGGAGCCGCCCTGGTCGATGACATCCTGGCGCTGGTCCTCATGGGTCTCGCCAGCGGCGCGGCGGACGGCGACGTATCGGCGAGCACGCTCCTGGTCGGCGTCGCGAGCGTCGGGCTGGTCGTGCTCGGCTTCGCGGCCGCTCGCCGGGCCCGCGGCTTGCCCAGGCACGTGTTCACATGGCCGATGTTCGCCGACACGCCCCTGGTTCCGGCGTTCATGCTCATGCTGGCCACCGCTCTGCTGGCCGTGTGGATCGGGCTGGCCGCGATCATCGGGGCCTTCGTCGCCGGCCTGGTCGTTGCCGAGACGGAGGCCTCGGATGAGCTGGAGCGCGACTTCCGCCCATTGGCATCCGTGTTCACCCCGTTCTTCTTCGCCGTCACCGGTGCGGAGCTCGACCTGTCGGCGATGCTCGACCCCACGATCTTCCTGCTCGTCGTCGCCCTCGTGGTCATCGGGGTGGTCACCAAGGCAGTCGGAGGGCTCCTGGGTGCCTGGGAGATCGGACGCTGGGGGGCGGTGACGGTGGGGTTCGGGATGGTCCCGCGCGGCGAGGTCGGGATCGTGGTGGCCAACCTCGCCCTGGCGGCCGGCGTGGTCGACGCTTCGCTGTTCGCGGCGCTTGTCGTTGCAGTCGTGCTGACGACCGTGATCGCCCCGTACCTGCTCGCGTGGTCGGTGCCGCGAGCGAGCCGGACGATGACCCCAGCCTGACCGAAGCCGCCCGTGGCGTGCCCCGCGATCAGGGTCGGCGGAAGAACCCTCGCCGCTTCGCGTTCCGGGCCACGTCCGTCCTGCGCCGTCCGCGGGCGCGAAGCAGGGCGTCGATCTCCGCCTGGTAGGCCCTTCCGATCGGCATCCTGTCCAGCCATTCCAGATACTCGACGTCCGTCCGCGCGATCTCGCTCAGCGACCATCCGGAGTAGCGACCGAAGCCCAGCACGGTACCCGCGGGATTGCCCGGCGGTGGTCCTGCCGACTCGGCAGATCGCATCGAGGCATCGTAGGCACTGCCGGAGCTCGACCGTCCCGGCGTCCAGTCGGGGGATACCCGCTGCGTGCGGGGATCCGGGTCACCTCCCGCGGGGTCCCGCACGCTCGGCGGCCAGGTGGGGTCGCTCGCCCGGCGGCTCGCCGACGGGCCCCCGGGTGGTGACGAGCCGGGCGGATGGCCCTGACGGTAGCCAGCCGCCGTTCGGCTCCTCGTCTCGGATGCGGCTACGGTGGCCGCCGAGGCCGCCTGGCGGGCCCGAGCCCGGTCGACGGCCGCCCGGTGCGTGGCGTCCTTGAGCATGTCCCACGCAAGGTTGATGCGGACCATTCGCTCCTGTGACTCGGGCCCGGGCGCGACGTCAGGGTGATATTTCCGGGCCAGCCGCCGGTATGCCGCCTCGATGACCTCGTGCTCTGCCTCGGGATCGACCTGGAGCGTCTTGTAGGGATCGGGGACGGTCATCGAGGGCTCATGGGCTCCGACGATGCAGTCCGCGCGCCGAGCGGGGTCGAGTCGCCTCCGGCGGCGGGACCCGTATCCCGTGCCTGTGAGCAAGGGGCGCGACGGCCGACTCCATCCCCGGCAGACTAACACCGTGCCGAGCCAATCCGATCGGCGCGGACGTGACGAGCGAGTTGCCTCACCCGTGCCTGCCGAGCCGCCCCAAGCCACCGCCCAGCCACTGGAGCCCGTGCAGCGCTGGCGACTCGTGGTCCGTCGGACGGCCACGCCACCCGAACCCGCTGCACGTGAGCCAAAGGCCGCCTGGGAGGCCGCCCTGCGGGGATCGGGCCTGCCCCTGGCCGGTCTCGACGGTCCTGGAGCACGCCCGCGGTTCGCGCTCGCCGCCCAGCTCGCGATCGGTATCGCCGGTGAGGCGGAGCTCGCCGACATCTGGCTCACGCGGCGGCTCCCCCGGTGGCACGTTCGCGAGGCGCTCCAGGCCTTCCTGCCACCCGGCCACGAGCTCGTCGACCTCCACGACGTCTGGTTGCGCGAGGCGTCCCTGCCCGGGCAGGTGGTGGCCTCGGTCTACCGCTGCACGCTCGCAGAAGGGGTCGTGGAACCCGAGACGCTTGCGGCCGCCGCACGCTCGATGATCGAAGCGAACAGCCTGCCCAGAGAACGGGCGAAGGGAGACAGCATCGTCGCCTACGATCTCCGGCCGTTCGTCGATGGCCTCGCGGTCCGCCGGGGCGATCAGGGTGCGACGCTGATCATGATGACCCTGCAGCACGATCCGGAGCGAGGGGTCGGGCGCCCGGCGGAGGTGCTCGCTGAGCTGTCCGTGCGGGCGGCACAACCGGCGCTCGTGAGCGCATCGTCGGCGCTCGTTCGTGAGCGCCTGATCCTGGCCGGCGACGATGCTCCGGACCCGGGTGGGAGCGATCGGTCGCTCGCCAGGTCCATCAGCAGCCGGTCGGGCGGTCCACGAGGGGCGCTCGGAGGCGGGCGTGGGGGTGGGCGTGGCATGAGCCGGCGACCTGCCCCTGGAGCCAGAGGCGAGACGCCCGACGCAGGCCGATGACGCCCGACGCAGGCTCATCGGACTCGTGGATCAGCTTGGCCCATGGGCCGCCGTTCCCGGCGGCTGGACTAGCATGGGCAACGTGTCGGCCGAATGCTTCGGGTGTGCCGTGAATGCCGGGGTGGTCAAACCTGCCGGTGGAACGATCTACGAAGACGAATACTGGATCGCCGACCACGGTATCGACCGCCTGGTCCGCGGCTACGTCGTGCTGAAGACAAAGCGGCATGTCCACGAGCTGGCGGACCTGACCGCGGAGGAAGCCGCGACGCTTGGCGGCGCGGCAAAGCGACTGCTCGCGGCCATGAGAGCCGCTCTCGGCACCGAACGCATCTACATCTGCTCGTTTGCCGAGACGGTTCACCATCTGCATCTCCATCTGCTGCCGCGCTATCCGGAGATGCCCGGCCTCTCGGATCGCATGGTGCCCGACCTGTTTGCGGGCAGATGGTCGTGCAGCGCCGCCGAAGCCGAGAACGCCGCTATCGCCATTCGCGCTGCGCTCGCTTCAGACTGACCCACCCGTTCGGAAGCGTTGACGCGATCCGCGGATCCACCCTACACTCTCCGTTCGCGCCCGCGTGAGCCGCAGGCGCCTTTCCATGTCCATGCAACGGCCCGCATGTGGCCGTCGCGCTCGCTCCGAGGACCCATGTACGCAGTCATCGAGACCGGCGGGAAGCAGTACCGCGTCGAGGTCGGCACAGAGCTCGAGGTTGAGCTGCTCGAGGCCGACGCCGGCCAATCGATCACGCTCGAGCGTGTTCTTCTGGTCGCCGACGGCGCTGAGGCGACCGTCGGCACGCCGTTGGTCGCCGATGCCGCGGTCGAGGCCGAGGTCGTCGGCCGCGAGCGTGGCGACAAGGTCATCGCGTTCAAGTACCGGCCGAAGGCACGGCGGAGGGTCAAGAAGGGCCATCGGCAGGACCGGACCGTGCTGCGGGTAGCAGACATCCGGTTCCAGGGCAGGAGTGCCGCGGAAGGCCTGGCAAAGACGGGCAAGGCGCAAGCCACCGATCGCAAGCGCCTCGAGGAGGCTGCGGCGCGTCAGGCGGCCGAGGATGCGGCGCTCGCCGCGAAGCTCAGCCTCGGCGCAGCGGGCGAGGAGCCGAGCGGGGAGGCGCCCAAGCGGGCCAAGCGCGGCCGGGCGAACGCAGCCGGCACCGACGCCGCCGAGGCCGGTGTGGCCGATGCCGTTGAAGCGACTGGCGGCGTGGAAGCCACGGACGGCGGCTCGCCCGAGACCCTCGCCAAGCCGCGGGGCCGGCGCACGCAAGCCAGGAAGGCGGATGCTTCCTCGAGCGACGGACCGCCGGCGGACGAGACCTCCAAGGGGGCGCCCAAGCGCTCGCGCAAGAAGAAGGACGAGTAGCCATGGCGCACAAGAAAGCGGGCTCCAGCTCGAAGAACGGCCGCGACAGCGTCGGCCAGCGGCTAGGCGTCAAGGCCGGCGACGGCCAGCTCGTCAGCGCGGGCTCGATCATCGTCCGCCAGCGGGGCATGACGTTTGCCGCCGGTGAGGGCGCGGGCGTGGGCCATGACTACACCGTGTTTGCCACGGTCGATGGGAAGGTACAATTCGAGCACGCGACCCGCAGCAAGAAGCGCGTCCGGGTGATCCCGGTCGCGGCAGAGCCGGCCGCCGCAGAGCCGGCCGCCGCAGAGGCGTAGCGGCTCGACGCAGAGGACGACCACCGGCGGGCCAGGTTCCGTACGGACGGCGTCGAAGGAGCACCCGTGAAGAGCGACATCCACCCCAAGTACCACCAGGCGCGCGTCCATTGCGGCTCGTGCGGCACCGAGTTCGAGGTCGGCTCGACACGCGAGGAGCTTCGCGTGGACGTGTGCAGCAACTGCCACCCATTCTTCACCGGCAAGCAGAACATCATCGACACGGCGGGCCAGGTGGAGCGGTTCCAGCGCCGCCTGGATCGTCAGGTTCGCGCCTGACCCCCGTTTCGACCCCCACTCCCGCAGCCGCCTCGAACGGCGCCCGGTTGGGCGCCGTTCACGTCCCCGCCTTTCCCAGGCGGGGACGGGCCGATTTCGGGGTGTCCTCGAGCCGCCTCACGGGTCTTCGTTGGATCCGCCGCGCCTACAGCTCCCGGCGCCGGAAGGCTGCGAGCGCTCCGAGGCCGCAGGCGGCCACCAGCACGGCGCTGCCGACGACCGCGGTCACCAGGGTGCCCGTGTCGAGCGAGGCCGTCTCCCCGGCAGCGATGAGGATCGACGGGGCTGCCAACCCGGTCGGGAGGAGGTGATCGAGCGTTGGTACCACGGACACGAGGCTCACGACGATCAAGGCTACGAAGCCGAGCCCCGCTGCAGCCGTGGTCGATCCGGTGGCCGCCGACGCGAGGAAGGTCAGGGCCGCCCAGGCGACCAGGGCGAGCCAGGCAAGAAGCCCCAGCACGACCCAGCCGCCGATCGGCAACGGGTCGAACAGCACCGCGGTGTACGCCCAGGCAACACCCACTCCCAGGGCGGTGCACACACCGATGACGATCGCGATTCCGGTCAGCTTGGCGGCCAGGAACGCAGCACGAGTCGCCGGCTGGGCGAGCACCAGGGCAGCAGTGCCACGGTCCAGCTCGCCGGCCACCGCGTTCATCGCAAGCGCGATCGCCGCCAGCGCACCCAGCTGTCCCATGTTCTTCTGGAGCTGCTCGAGCGCCGTGACCGCCGTGGGCGTGGGCAGCGGGATCGTCATCTGATCGCCCAGCGCTGCAGTGAGGATGTCGTTGAGGTATCGAGCCGTCAGCGGCGAGACGATCCCGACGGCGATGAACAGGAGACCGATGATCGGCAGGCGGCGAGTCCGCCACGCCTCGAGCAGCTCCTTTCGCAGGAGCACGGCGAAGCCGCTCATGCTGCCACCTCGTGCCCGTTGCCGGTGAGCCGCAGGAACACGTCCTCGAGGGTGGGACGGGCGCGTGCCACGGAGATGACGGCGACGTTCTCGGCGGTGATCGCGGGCAGGAGCTCTCGGGCCGCACGCGCCGGATCCGCGACCGCCACCGTGAGCAGACCATGTTCCACGGCGGCGCCCGTGACCCAGTCCTGCCTGCGCAGTCGCGCCGCAAGCGCCTCCAGGCCGGGTGCCTGTCCCGGCTCGGCCTCGACCCGGTAGACGGGCAGCGCGAACCGGTCCAGCAGATCAGCCAGTGGCCCCTCGACGACCAGATGACCCTGATCGAGGATGCCAACCCGGTCGCAGATCCGCTCGACGTCGGCGAGCACATGGGTCGAGAACAGGACGGTGATCTCGCCGCGCAGGACGGCGATCAGGCTGAGGACGTCCCGTCGCCCCTCTGGATCGAGGGCGCTCACCGGCTCGTCGAGGACGACGATCGGCGGTCGGTGGACGAGCGCACCGGCGATGCCGAGCCGCTGCCGCATGCCGCCCGAGTAGGCGCCAACCCGCCGATCCGCGGCCGCCGTGAGGTCGACCCGTTCGAGGACCTCGTCGATGGCGTGCCGCAGCTCCGGGCCGTCGAGACCATGCAGCTGCCCCAGCAGGCGGAGCTGCTCGCGACCGGTCATCCACGGGTAGCCTCGGGGGTCCTGCTCCAGGTAGCCAAGATGCCGGCGGACCTCGAGCGGCTCCTCGGCTACCGGGAGGCCACCCACCAGCACCCGACCGGCGGTGGGCCGCGTCAGACCGGCGATCAGGCGCAGGGACGTGGTCTTGCCCGCGCCGTTGGGACCCAGCAAGCCGAACACGGACCCCTCCGGCACGACCATCGTCAGCGCGTCGAGCGCGAGCACGCCGCCGGGGTACCGCTTGGTCAGAGCCTCGATCGCGATCGCCGACGGCGCGTCATCGGCGATCGTCGCGTCGTTGGCTGGGACGGGCGGCCCGTCCGTGGCCTGGAGCGCCACCGGCCCGCCCGCGCCTCCGAGCGGCGCGAGGCCCTCCGCACGCGTGGGTGCTGACACGGGAGCCACGATCGGTGGGTCGTGGGGGCTCCCCCAGCCGGGCATGGCGCCGGGGCCGGGCGCCTGCGGCTCCACCGGCCCCTCCTCGCGCCCGACCAGGAAATAGAGGATGGGTCCGATCAGGTTCACGAACACGATGATCACGGCCCACAGGCCCTTGTTGCCGCCACGCACTCGTCGATCGTCGCGCAGCAGATCGACCACCGCCAGGATCAGCATGGCCAGCTCGATGAGGACCAGCGGGATGATCAGGAGCAGGACCGTTGGATCGAGCCCGCCGAGGCCGATATTCACCTACCACCTCCGGACGAACGGGCGCGGATCGAATCGCGGACGGCCCACAATGTCGGCGGCAACGCCGCGGACACCCAAGGGCCATGTTGCGCTGATCGAGGTCCGATGATCACGGGTGGATCATGACGACCGTACCGCGATCTCCCGTCGATGTGCGCGATGGGCCTGGAGACGGCAATCACCAGGGCCGATACACCCGCGCTACGGCAGGTCGTCGCCGGTCTGCCGGCCTGCCGGCTGCCAACATCGCCGCCGGCCGTGGAGACCGCGATCGGCCGTCGTGTTCGGTGATCGGCCGTCGTGTTCGTCGGGGGGTCGCTGGTAGACTCCAACAACCCTGCTGTCGCGTCAGCCGGCAGGGTTCCCACGACGTCCCGGAGGAACGCCATGACCGACGATCGCGAGCGCTGGGCACTGATCCTCGGCGCGTCATCGGGCATGGGCGAAGCCACCGCCCTCGCCCTCGCCGCGGCGGGCTATCGGATCTGCGGGATCCACCTCGACTTTCGCGCCGGTCAGACGCACGTCAACGAGGTCAAAGCCGGAATCGAGGCGCTGGGCTCCGAGGCGGTGTTCATCAACATGAACGCGGCCGACGACGAGAAGCGCGCGACGGCCCTGAGCGTCCTGGGGCAGCGGTTCGAGCGGTCCCGCGCCGACGGCCATCACCCGTACGTGCGGGTCGTCATGCACTCGCTCGCGTTCGGCTCGCTCGTCCCGTTCCTGACCGAGGACCCCAAGGCCGGGGTGGACCGCAAGAAGATGGAGATGACCCAGGACGTGATGGCCAACAGCCTCGTGTACTGGGTCCAGGACCTGTGGCGTGGGCGGTTCCTCGAGCACGGCTCGAAGGTGTTCGCGATGACGTCAGAGGGGTCGAGCCGCGTCGTTCCCAGCTACGGGGTCGTGTCATCGGCCAAGGCGGCGCTCGAATCGCACGTCCGCCAGCTCGCCATGGAGCTCGCGAGGCTGGGCACGGGCGTCACCGTCAACGCCATTCGCGCGGGCGTGACCATCACGCCGGCGCTGCTCAAGATCCCGGAGAAGGATGCGCTCATCGAGGCGGCGACGCGGCGCAATCCCACCGGACGGATGACCACCCCCCAGGACGTCGCGGCCGCCATCCGCGCACTGTCGGGCGAAGGCACCGAGTTCATCAGCGGCGAGATCATCGGCGTGGACGGTGGCGAGTTCGTCACCGGCTCATGACGACCGAAGAAGTGGGGTACACACCCGTGAGCGGTCGGGTCCTGGTGGTAGGGTCGGTCAACGTCGACCTGGTCGTCCAGGGGGAGCGGCTGCCGCTCCCCGGTGAGACGGTCGTGGGCGGGACGTTCACCCGCTTCCATGGTGGCAAGGGCGGTAACCAGGCCGTCGCAGCCGCGCGCCTCGGCGTCCCGGTCATGCTCGTTGCCGCGCTCGGCGACGACAACTTCGGCGCGGAGGCCAGGGCGGCTCTGGCGCGCGAAGGCGTGGGCACCGACGTGCTGGTGACGCTCGATCACACGGCGACGGGTGTCGCCCTGATCCTCGTGGATTCGAAGGCGGAGAACGAGATCGCTGTGGCGCCCGGAGCGAATGCCGGGTTGTCCGCAGCCCACGTTCGGCAGGCGTTCGGCCGACTCAACCCTCACCGCGGCGACGTCGTCATCGTGACCCACGAGATCCCGACCGCGGCCGCGCGCGAAGCGCTGCGGATCGGGCGCGAGGGTCATGCCTGGACGGTGCTCAACCCGGCACCCGCCGACGGTCTCGATCGATCCGTCCTGTCGCTCGCCGACGTGCTCACGCCCAACCGGGGCGAGCTGGCCAGGCTGGCGGCGGACGACGCACGCAGGTCGGGCCGGCCGACCACCGGCGCCGAAGACCCGATCCGCACCGCCCGAACGCTCATGGAGACGACCAGCGAAGGCCCGGGCGCGGCGGAGGCGATCCTGGTGTCGCTCGGAGCGGGTGGCGCCGTGCTCGTGCCCAGGACCGGACGGACGATCGACATCAAGACCCCCAAGGTGAAGGCTGTCGATGCAACTGGCGCGGGCGACGCGCTCAACGGCGCCCTCGCCGCCGCGCTGGCCGGCGGCCTGAGCCTGGAGGCGGCGGCCCGGCGAGCGGTCGTCGCTGCGAGCCTGTCGGTGACGCGGGCGGGAGCCCGCGAGGGAATGCCAACGCTGGCCGACCTGCAGGTGGCGCTCGGCGAGCCCCTGCGCGGCGAGCAGCCGCCACCGTCCGCGGATCCCGGCCCCAATCCGACCCCGTCAAACCCTCCGGCGCCCGGCGATCCGTCCTAGACCTAGACGCCCGCTCAGCCGAGGCGCTCCTCGGCGACCCAGACGCTGCGCAACCGCGCCTCGGGCGTCATGCCCAAGCGGCCCGCCTCGTCGATCCACCACGCGGCCAGCCCCCGAGACCTCGCCTCGTCACCGATCGCGCTCCGTCCCGCCAGGAACAGCGCCTTGCTCCAGACCTCGGACCACGCGGGATCCGCGCCGGCCACGGTGACCGCGATCAGCCCTGTGCGGGCCGGTTCCGCGGTCCGCGGGTCGACCAGGTGATGGACGTGGCGCCCGTCCGGTGCCGTCCAGTTCCTGACGCTGATCGACGATGTGGCGATGGCCCCCGTCTCGAGACCGATCACCGCGACCGGAGGCGCGTCGAGCCCGCCCGGCGCCACCGGATCCTCCACACCGATCCGCCACCCTCCCGACGGGTGCTGGCCTGAACCCGCCAGATCGCCACCCGACTCGAGCAGGAAGGCGACCCCCGGCAGCGTGGCCTCGGCCCTCGCAGCTGCCCAGCGGAGCGCCAGCCCCTTGCCGATCCCGCCCGAGTCGAGCGGAGCCCCCGACACGGTGACGCGAGCCGGTCGCTCAGGCTGGACAGGGGATCGGTCGCTGTCTCCATTCCCGGCCCGGATGGCCGGACCGTCGGCGGAACCGGGACCCCGGGCGGCGTCGAGCGGAGCCCCGCGCTCACCGATTCGTTCCAGGGCCTCCAGCACCGAGGCATCGAACCGTCCGTCCGTGATCCGTGACGCCCGATGCATCGCCGCCAGCGCCATCCGAAGCCGCCAGGAGACCTCGAGCACGGCTCCGGTGCCCGCCAGGCGGTTGTAGGCCGTCAACTCGCTGTCGTCACGGAAGCGTGACAGGGCGCGGTCGACCTCGTCGAACTCGTTCCGGACCGCCGCCCAGGCGCGCGCCGCATCGGCCGGCGCGGTCGGGGTGTCCGTCCACCCCGTGGGCGCGACGAACAGGCGCAGCACGGAACCGAGGGCGCGCCCCTCGAACACGAGCGCGCCATCCGCGTCGACCCGAACGTCGACGGCGGGCGTGTCGGATGCCGTGGCCGTGAGGGCCGTGGTCAGTGCCCCGAAGCGGTGGTCTTGGTGGTCGTGCGGGGTGCCGAGCTCGACGCGTGGCTGGTCGAGATCGCCCTCACGGTCACCGTGGGCAGGCTGATCCGCGTTGGCAACGCCGCCGCCGACCCCTGGACGTCCGCGACCAGCGAGGCAAGCTTGTCCAGCCTGGACTCATAGGCGGCAACGTCGTCGCCAGCCGCCGCATACGCGGCGACAAGGGTGCGGGCGTCCGCGTTGGCGCTCGTGATGACCGCCTCGAGACGATCGTTGGCCGCCCGTGCTCGAGCGACCGCGTCCAGGTAGGGCTGGCGGCTCGCGGCGAGATCCGCGTCGCTCGATGCCTGGAGGAGGCTCATGCCGGCGAGCGAGACGGCGTAGACCGCCGCCGATACGCCCAGCAGCATGCCCGCCCGCGCCGGCGTGGTCAGCCACGCCTGGCCGCGCTGGGCACCCACCGCCCGGGCCCCGGCCTGCGCGCCTCTCGCCGTGGGAGCCGCGCGGCCATCGGCGCTCTGGCCGGACCGCCGCTGCGGAAGGGCCGTGCCGGCTGGCCGGTGGGGAACCCCGGGTCCTGGTCGTCGGAGCAGCGGCGCCGGAACGGCAACCGCGGGCAGGACGCGCTCAGTCATCGTGGCCGCCCTCGCTCTCGTGATAGGTCGCCGCGGCGGTCGGGGCCGGCGCGGCCTTCGCGGAGGCGTTGATCGCGGCCTGGCGCGCCGCTGCGGCATTGAGCGCGTCGAGCCGCTGCTGGGCCGCCTTGAGCTGCTTCTGGAGCGCCTCCAGCTTGGACTTGGTGTCGGCAAGCTGCTGCTGGAGAACCCGGGCGCTCTGCGAGTCGCCCGAGATGCCCTGGCTGGCGGTCGAGACCGCTCCACGGAGATCGGCGATCTGGGAGGTCACTTCGTCCAGCTGCCCGGACAGCGCAGTGGTCCGATCGATCTCCGTCGCGGCATCGCCGCCGATCGTGTCCATGCCGACCGGAGCCGCATCGATCGGGGCGGCCTCCGCTCGCCATCGGGCAGCGACCTGGACGGTACCCACACCGACACCGATCACGGCAAGGGTCAGCGCGAGCACCGCGGCTCGCCGGACCAGCCTTCGCACCAGCTCCCCGGACATCACGACTCCTCCACGGTGACGGCCACCGGCTGTGGCCTGGGAATGGACAGGGCCGGCGACGTCGCTCCTGACGACGCAGCCTGGCGAGGAACTCCCGATCGCGCATCGGCCGATGAGGCGGCCGGTGCCACCCGCTGCGGGCGGACGCGCGCCGTCCACCAGCGATGCGCAACCCCGGCCAGGATCGGCAGGCCGGTTGCGAGGTACACGGGCAGCAGGGCGCCGCCATCGGTGCCTGCCAGCAGCGCATGGGCCCAGGTCATCAGGAATACCGCGGCAGCCACCCGGTGGACCTTGAGCCACCAACCCGAGGGCAGCAGACGCGTCCACTTGGCGGTCAGGGCGGTGAAGACCAGCGCGTAGAGTGCGACCGACCCCAACCCCACGGCGACCGGCTTGAACGGCGAGAAGCCCGGGACGAATGCGCCGATCACGCCCACGTTCGCGTAGGGATCGATGGCGAGCAGGGCCACGTGCAGAGCGATGAACGCCCCCGTGAACACCGACACCATCTCGTGCCACGGGAACACCTGCTTGGTCTTGCGCCACGCGGCCGTGTTCCGGGGATGGCTCAGGACCAGCCCGAGGGCGACCTCGAACGCGAGCAACAGGTAGGCGGTGACGCCCATCGCGCGGGCCGCGATCCACGGCCGCAGCTGTTCGGTGCGGGGGTCCGCGGCGGGCAGGATCTGGTCGGTCACCCCGAGCGCCACCAGGGCTGCGATGGCGCCCAGGGCGACGAGCGTCGTGGCGCCTACCCGCATGGCCGGGGATGACAGCGAGGGGCTGCGCCGGGCGCGGGGGCAGAGCGGGGGGCGAGGTTCGGCATGGACGACTCCCGTTATGGTCCGGTGTCGCTCTGAGGCCGATGGTCGCCCGAAGGTTTCAGCCGTCTCGGGCGGCGATGGTCCCTCCCGATGCCGGTACCGGGGTCCGGGTGGGCGGCGCCGGCCGGATCAGCCGCGACGGCCCGATCAGCCGCGCCGGCCCGGTCAGCCGCCAGGGAGGGCCGCGACGACCCGCGCCGGCCGGATCAGCCGCCAGCGAGGGCCGCGACGACCCGATCGGTGTTCCAGGTCATCATCCCGACGTAGGTGTCGGCCGGCGGGTCGCCCAGCGTGTCGTCGTACAGATCCGAGACCACGGTGACACCGGTCTCGCCGGCGATCGTCTGGGCGAGCGCGTCGTTGAACTGGGCCTCGGCGAAGATCGCCTTCGCTCCGCTCGACCTGATCGCCCGGACCAGGGCCGCGATCTGGCCCGCGCTCGGGTCCTGGCCCGGTGCAGCGACGATGTTGCCGACGATCGTCAGGCCATAGGCGACCGCGAAGTACGGGAACGCGTCGTGGAACGACACGACCACCCGGTTGGCGGCCGGGATCGAGCCGATCCGCTCGCGGATCTGTGCGTCGAGGCCGGCCAGTGTCGCCTGGTAGGCCTTGGCACGCTCGCTGAACGTCCCGGCATCGGCGGGATCGACCGATGCGAGGGCCTGGGCGATTCGGTCGACATAGCGTGAGGCGTTGGCCACATCCATCCACAGGTGGGGGTTGACACTGCCGCCGGCGTCGGTCAGGTAGGACACGCCGTCCAGGTTCTCGCCGAGCGAGATCACCGGGGCCGTGGTACCCGCATCCTGGACGAGGTTTCCCAGCCAGTCGTCCAGACCCAGCCCGTTGCGCAGGACCAGCCGGGCTTCGATGACATGCTGGACGTCCGAGGGCGTGGGGTCGAACGTGTGGACCTCGCCGCCCTTGGGCACCAGGCTCGAGACCCGGACGCGCGGGCCACCGACCTGGGCCACCAGGTCCGCGAACACGGTCGTGGTCGCGACCACCGGGATGGCGTCCGGGTCCGGGGTGGCAGTGGCTGATCCGGCGGACCCCGATGGCGTGCAGGCCACGACGAGCACCGATGCCATGAGCCCGACCACAAGCAGGCCGCGGACGCCGCCGGCCCGCCGGCGCACTCGAGATCGGCCATCACTTGTGAGATCGAGTCTCATCGATCGTTGCGTCATCAACTGGTTGGTCTCCGAGCTGGGAAGGGCCCGCTCAGGATCGAGCGGCGTTCTGGCAGTCGTCGCACACGCCGAACAGCTCGAGGCGGTGCGAGGTGATCCGGAACCCGAGTCGCTCGCCGGCGTCATGAAGCACCCGCGTCAACCCCATGTCCGCGAGATCAAGGGATCGCCCGCAGGTGGTGCAGATCGCGTGGTGGTGGTGGAACGGATCGCAGGTCACGTACGCGTGATCGCCGCCCGGCAGGTCGACGCGCTCGACGAGGTTGAGCGACGTGAACAGGTCGAGGGCACGGAACACCGTCGCTCGTCCGATCCCCGGATGCCGCCGGCGAGCGTCGGCGACGATGTCGGCTGCGGTGAAGTGGCCCGCGCGGGCGGCAACCAGGTCCGCCACGATGCGCCTGGGCTCGGTCAGCCGGCAGCCTGCGTGCTCCATCGCAACGACGAACGGGGACATCATCGGCTGCCTGCCACGGTGGCCCCGAGGCTCTCGGCAGCAGGGATGCGGCGTCTCGCGATCAGGCCGCGCGGCCCGAAGGTCACCGCGAGCAGGAACAGCGACGTCTCGACGAGCACGATGGTGGCGCCGCTCGCGACGTTCAGCCAGTACGAGAGGTACAGCCCGGTCACCGCGCTGGCGATCCCCACCAATCCAGCGCCGATCATCAGCCGCGTGAACCTGGCCGTCAGCATCTGTGCCGTCGCAGCCGGCGTGATCAGCATGGCGACGACGAGGATGATCCCCACCGCCTGGAGGCTGACCACGATGGTCAGCGCGACGAGCGCCAGGAACAGGTATTCGAGACGATCCACCGGGATCCCCGAGGCGGCCGCCCCGAGCGGATCGAACGTCGCGTACAGGAGCTCTTTCCACAGCAGCGCCACCACGACGATGACACCGACACCCAGCACCACCAGCGCGATCAGGTCCTCTGGGCCGATGGCAAGGACGTTGCCGAGCAGGAAGCCGAACAGGTCCGCCACATACCCCTTGATCGTGCTGAACAGGAACACGCCGAACGCGAACGTGCCCGCGAACAGCACGCCGATCGCGGTGTCCTGGCGCAGCCCGCCACGCTTGGTGACGTAGCCGATCGCGAGCGCCGTCCCCACCGCCGCCACCGCCGCGCCCAGGTAGAAGGGGATCGACAGCATGTAGGCGGCGACCACGCCGGGGAACCCCGCGTGCGCGATCGCATCGCCGATGAACGCGATGCCGCGCAGCACGACGTAGGTGCCGACGACCGCGCACACGACGCCGACCAGCGATGACGCGATGAGCGCACGGACGAAGAAGCCGAACTGCAGCGGATCCAGCACGGCGCCCATCAGTGACCCGGATCCTGCTCGTGGAAGTGGCGCTCGCCGGGCGCGGCCGCGTCGTGGTGGTGCGCGTCGTCGAGCAGCACCGTTCGACCGTCCACCACCAGCAGGTGCCCTCCATAGGCGCGGGCGAGGACGTCACCGTCGAGGACGAGATTCGACGGACCGTAGGCGACGACCGAGCGGTTGATGGCCATCACCTGCTGGAACCGCTGCGCCACGCAGGCGAGGTCATGGGTGGTCGCGACCACCGTCTTGCCGCGCCTGGCCTGCTGCTCGAGCAGGTCCATCAGGAGCTCCTGGGTCGTGGTGTCGATACCGGTCACCGGCTCGTCGAGCAGGAACAGGTCGGGCTCGGCGGCCAGCGCCCGGGCAAGGAACACCCGCCGGCGTTGACCGCCGGACAGCCGACCGATCTGCGTCTGCCGAAAGGCGGTCATGCCAACCTGGTCGAGGGCATCGGCACTGGCTCGCCGATCGCCGCGGCCCGGGCGGCGGACGGGCCCGAGACGGGGGAACCGGCCCATCATGACGACGTCTTCGACGGTTACCGGAAACGCCCAGTCGACGAGCTCGGCCTGGGGCACGTAGGCCACGCGCCGGGCCTCGCGGCCGGGCGGCGCGCCGAGGATCTGGATCCGGCCGCTCCAGGGCTGGAGGAGGCCGGCCATGAGCTTGAGCAGCGTGCTCTTGCCTGCGCCGTTGGGTCCCACGACGGCGAGCAGGCTGCCCGGCTCGACGGCCGCGGTGATGTGGTCCAGCGCCGTCCGATCCCCGTACCCGGCCGAGACGTCGCTCAGCCAGACATCCGCGTGCGCCTGCGCATGCGCCGGATCGAGCGCGTGGTCGGGATCATGCTGGAGCCGATCGAGGCGGGCGTCCGAGGTGACCGGATCCGTGGGGGGTTGGAGCACCATGTGAGACCTAGTATCAATTAGCCGGGCGCGAAGCGCAAGCCTGTGTTCGAGGATCGCGGTCCGGCAGCGCCCGCACGCCCGATCTGCGCCAGAATGTCCGAGCGTTCCGCGAGCGAGCACATGGAGGCACCCCCTGAGCGGCAAGCAGCAAACCCCCAAGAGCAGCCGGCGCGACCGCCGGGCCGCCGAGCGTCAGGAACGCTTCGAGCTCGCCCGCGAGGAACGTCGAATGCGAGCAACCGGCTCCACAGGTGGCAGCTCGCTGCTGTCGACACGCAACATCACGATCGCGGCCGTCATCGTCGGCGTGGTGATCGTGGCCTTCGTGGCGATGAACCAGCTGGGCGACAAGTTCTCGGGGGCCCTCAACGACCCCGGGATCAGCTACCCGGCTTCGATCCAGAACGGTGAGGCGCTGGGCTCGACCAACGCTCCGATGACGCTCGACGTGTATGCCGACTACCAGTGTCCGTACTGCGCGCAGAGCGTGCTGAGCGTGGAGCCGATCCTGGTCAACCAGTACGTCATCCCGGGAAAGCTCCGGATCGTGCACCACGAGGTCCAGCTGGTGGGCAGCGGCGCCAGCAACGAATCGCAGGCCGCGATGGCGGGCGCCTACTGTGCCATGCAGCAGGGCAAGTACTGGCCCTACTCGGTCTGGGTCTACGCCAACCAGTCGGGCGAGAATCAGGGCGGCTTCAGGGCGGCGAGGCTGGCCGCCATCGCGCAGGCCGCCGGGGTCGACATCTCGACCTGGACCCCCTGCCTCAGCGATCCGGCCACGATCCAGGCGGTCAATGCGGAGTCGGCGGACGGCTTGCCCAAGCTCTCCGGCGGGACGCCGACGTTCTACCTCGACGGCACGCTTGAGGGTTCCGGCGTCAAGTCCGCCGCTGACTGGTCGACGATCCTCGACGCGGAGCTCGCGAAGATCTCAGCGTCGGTGGCACCGTCCGCCTCACCAGCCGCCTCGAGCTCGGCGCCCTGACGTCATCGCAAGGCGAGCGGGTGACACGTGGCCCGCTCGGCCTCCCGCTCGTCGTGGTCACCCTCGCCGGGCTCGTGCCGTCCGGCTACCTGATGATCGTGCGCGTGCTGGGCGAAGCGCCCGTCTGCGGCCCGGCCGGCGGGTGCGAAACCGTGGCTGCCTCCGAGTACTCGACGATGCTCGGGATCCCGGTGGCTGCGCTCGGCTTCGCCATGTCGCTGGTGCTTGTCGGCTGCGCGCTGGCGTGGTGGCGGCGCGCCAACCGGCGGTCGCTGCTGCTGGCCTACGGGCTGCTCCTGCTGGCCACGCTCATGGTCGCCTACCTCACCTACCTGGAGCTGTTCGTGATCCACGCGATCTGCGCCTGGTGCGTGACCTACGCGATCACGATCGTGCTGTCGCTCGGCATCGCCGGGGTTGCGCTCCGTCGGACATGAGCCATCCCGACGGGCGTATGAGCCGTCCTGACTGGCGTAACGGCGGCGCGTCCTGATCGGGCGCCGTTGCGAGCGCGCACCCAGACGTTTAGGCTGCCTGCGTGCT
This sequence comes from uncultured Chloroflexia bacterium, assembly GCA_963829295.1. GTDB lineage: Bacteria > Chloroflexota > Limnocylindria > Limnocylindrales > CSP1-4 > CAIXZV01. Next base: position 233,279 of record CAWHHU010000007.1, read on the forward strand.
CCGGTTCCGAGCCCTCGGGCCGCTTGAGCTGGTCGTCCCGGGGGGCCCTGTTGCTGTTGGCGGTGGTCGCGGGCAGGCTGTGCTTGCGGCCTTGCTTGTGCGCCGTGGCCGGGCTGTCTCGAGCGACACGCTGATCGATGACGTGTGGGGACCGGAGCCGCCCGATACAGCGCGGAAGGCCCTCCAGGGGCATATCTCGCGGCTACGCCGCCGCCTCGGCCGGGACGTGCTGGTCACCCACGGGTCCGGATACGAGCTGATTGTGCCCGACGGGGCACTCGATATCGACGAAGTTGAAGCGGCACTGCGCGATGACGCTGAGGGCACCGGAGACCGGTGTGCGCGGCTTCGAGCGGCCCTTACCCACTGGCGCGGCGAGCCGTACGCAGGGATTCCGGGGCCGGCGGTCGAAACGGAGCGAATGCGGCTCGAGGAGCTTCGGTCAACCCTGCTAGAGCGCCTGGCCGAGTCAGAGCTGGCGTCAGGTCGAACCACGGATGCCATCGAGCATCTCGAGCGCCTGGTCCAGGAGCACCCGTACCGCGAGCATGACTACGCGCTGCTGATGCACGCGCTCCAGCGGTCTGGCCGCCAGGCCGATGCGCTCGCCGTCTACCAGCGTGCCCGCGCGGTGCTCGTTGAGGATCTCGGTCTCGATCCCGGCGCGGAGCTCCAGGGTCTGCAGTCCCGGATCCTCCGGGGCGAGTTCGAGACAAGATCAGCGGATGTGGACGCCGCCCAGCCGCGCACCGTCGTCTCCAAACCCCTTGCAGGCCCGCTGCCGATGCCGCTGTCGAGGTTCGTCGGGCGCGAGGAGGAGCTGGCTCTGGTTGCGGACCAGCTCGATGAGCACCGGCTCGTTACCCTCGTTGGCCCGGGTGGCATCGGCAAAACCCGGCTGGCCCTCGAGGTTGCCCATCGAACGAAAGGGCGCTACGGGGACGGTGCCATCTTCGTCGACCTGAGCGGCCTGAATACCTCCCGCCTCGTCATCCCGACGATCGGGATGTCGCTGGGTGTCGACGAGGCCGCCGACGTCGGCGCCGTGGACGCGTTGCTGGCCTGTGTTCGCGGCGTTCAATTGCTGCTCGTCCTCGACAACTTCGAGCGACTGATCGGTGCGGCGTCTGACCTCGCAGCAGTGCTTGCGAAAGCCCCGCAGCTCCGGGTCCTGATCACGAGTCGACGACCACTTCGGGTGCGCGGTGAGCAGGTGATCGAGGTAGGGTCGCTCATTCCCCAGTCTGCGCCGGGCGACCTTCCTCGTCCCGCGGCCGCGATCGAGCTCTTCCTCGACCGTGCTCGGGAGGCAAGTCAGACTGGCTGGTCGAGCCCAGTCGACCTCGATGCCATCGGCCGCCTGTGCAGGCGGCTCGACGGGATGCCCCTCGCGATCGAGCTGGTAGCGGCCAGGACGCGGGTTCTCGGGCCGAGCGACCTCGACCGCTTGCCGCTGGCAGGTGCCCATCCCGAAGGGCCTGCCCTCCGGGATCTTCCCAAGCGGCAGGAGACGCTGGAAACGACCGTCGATTGGAGCCTGGCGGACACCGGGCCGCGGGTCCGGCGGTTCTTCCGCTCGCTGGCCGTGTTTCGCGGCGGGTTCACGATCGGTGCCGCGACTGCCGTCTGCGGCGGCGACGACACGGAGGCGGCGCTCGATGCGCTCCTGGACCGGTCGCTGGTTCGTCGGCTGTTGAGTGCGCCCGATCCGCGGTTTGCGCTCTACGAGCCGATCCGCGACCTAGTGCTTGACAGGCTCGGCGCCGGCGAGCGCTCGCGGCTGGAAGGTCGTCATGCCGCCTGGTACGCGGACCTTGCCACCCAGGCCGACAGCAAGCTCCTCGGCCGCGACCAACCCGCGTGGCTCGCGAGAGTCGATGCGGAGTACAACAACATCCGGGCGGCCATGGACCATGCCCTGCGATCCGGTGACTCGGAGACGCTCTCGAGGATTGTCGGCGCGCTCTGGTGGTACTGGCAGATCCGGGGTCTGGCGCCGGAAGGGCGGTCGTGGGCTGAGCGGACGCTGGAGGTTGAACCGGCCCTGTCGTCGATGCGACGCGCACAGGTCCTGCAGACACTCGGTTGCCTGCTTCTGTACCAGCGACTGGCGGTCGACGCGCTCCCCATCCTTCGGGAGAGCCGGCACCACTTCCTGCGGTGTGGCGACCAACGAGGGGTGGCCCTGGTCTCGAACTGGTTGGGGGTCTGCGAGACGGACCTCGGCCATGTCGGTCTCGTGGAGCGGCATCTCAATGACGCGCGGGTGGCCGCCCGGCTGGCGGAGGAGCGCACGATCGAGATGTGGGCCTCGCTCAACCTCTACGGGGCACTCGCGCTTCGCGGTGATGTCGACGGTGCGCTGGCGCTGGTCGAGCGGGAGATGGCGATGGGCATGGATGCCGTCGACCCACAGACCGCCACCACCATGCTGATCGTCCGGTTGTGGGGAGCTTGGATTCGTGACGATCCGGATTCGATGCTCCGACTCGCTCCAGACACCATCAAGTCGGCTGAGAGCGTTGGCGACGTGAGCATGTCATCGACAGCCTGGAGCTTTCTGGGCCAGGCGCAGACTGCGACCGGGGACCTGGCGGGTGCCCGGGCATCGATCGACCATTCGATGGGCCTCCTCTTCTCGCATGGCCGGGATCGTGACGGGACCCTGAACGCGTTGATCGCGGCGGCGGTCTACCTGGGGGCCGTCGGCCGCTCGTTGGATGCGCTGCGCACCTGGGGGCTGATCGATGCGTGGGAGCAACGTGGCGGCTACGTTCCATGGCCGCCGGAACGGGCGGCCCGTGCCCGGCTCATCAACTCCCTTCGAAGCCGGCTGGATGAGATGGCCGCTGAGGCTGCGCTCCTGGAGGGTCGGGCGCTCGACGTGGAGAACCCCCTGAGCTGGGTCGTGGCCCGCCTGGGCGAACGCTGAGGTCGCTTCCATCGTCCGCCTTGCGATGAGCCGGTGGACCCGCCCAATGATCCCGGCCCTGCCGACCTGGCATGGTGGGATCCTCCCCGGCGTCGGGCGGGTCGTCCTCCGTCATCGGGCGCCCGGAGACACCGGGCCGACCGAACCAGACCATGGACCGCGTCGATGGGTCAGGACTTGCAGGATACGGAGGAAGGTGCCGGGAGGCCGAGAGCTTTCCGGGCCGCGACCGCCGCGTCGTGCTCGCGGTTGAGCGCGTCAGCGAGCAGCGTGTCGATCACGAGGTTCAACTCGTTGAGCTTCTTCGCGCCCGCCATCGCCCGATCGGCGTCCGCCTGCGCGTCGAGGGCATCGGCCGCCGCGTTGATCAGCGACTGAACATCCTGCGGGGCGCCAAGGGCCCGTAGACCTGAGCTGGCTTGCTGCAATGCCGGGATCTCAATCTTCAGCCCTGCCTTCCAGCTGTGCAGCGTCGGGTTCCCGCCAACAACGGAGCCGACCTTGCAGAACGTCAGGCTCAGGTCCTTGGCGAGCGCGAGGTACTGCTGGCCGATCGCACCGAGATCCGGCGTCGGCGACGGGGTGGGAACCGCCGTCGGTGTCGCCCGTGACGTCGGTTCGGACGTTGGGCTTGCGGTCTGCGTGGGCGCGACGGTCGACGGCGTGGCTGCGACATGCGTTGGGACGCCGGTCGCCTCCGGGCTGGTTCCCGCGGTGCATCCGGCAACAAGGACGATCAGGAACGGCAGGATCCGGCTGCTGCGCATGGATCATCTCCTCGAGCCCGCCTCAGGACCACCAATCGGTCCGGGTCACCCTCAGCGTCCCCTCCCTCGGTCACGGCCCGGTAACGACGCCCGCCATCAGGCGTTACCCGGCCGTTACCGTGACCGTCGACCCTTCTCAACCGTACCGATCCAGGCGGAGTGGAGGGGTCTTGATGTCGCGGGTGCACACGTCGTCCCACGCTGGGAACGGGCTCGACCGATTGCGACGGTCGCGCCGCTGGCCAGCCTTGATGCGCCTGGTGCTGGTCGCTCTCGTCGCTGCCGGCGCGGCGTCACTCGTCGATACGCGAGGTGCTCGCGCGGCGGTGTACAACCCAATTCCCGCGAACGTGGCCGGGGACCCGACGTACGATTTCGTCTCCAACGAGTCGTTGTGGGCGTACTTCACGTCGGATCTCGCCGGTGGCGCGATCTGTGTCGTGGCCGACGTCACGGATCCGGGGCAGGCAAGTTGCGAGCGGCCGGCCATCGGTACCAAGCGGATCATCGCGGCCACCATCGGCACCGGGTTCACGCTGCTCCAGGGTGCGCCACTCTCGCCCGGTACATACCGGCTGCTGAGCGAGAACTCGGTCGGCGACCAGCTGGCGTTGAGTCAGCCCTTCACGGTCCGCGCATGCCAGGACTGTCCGCTCAATCCGGATTACCTCACGGTGAAGGCGTTCAAGGACTCGGCGAAGGAAATGGCACACCGGATGGACGCCACGTGCGTGATCCATGGGTTGCTCGAGAAGGTCGCAGGCCATGCGATCGACCTCCGCGGGATCGACAAGAACATCACCATCGAGCCCGGGATCAGTCTGACGTACGCGACGGAGACCTTCGCACTGACCGCCACGATCGTCCTTGGATCGTGGTCGTTCGAGATACAGGACCCTGCGACCGCCGGGATCAACAAGGCGCTCGACATCATGAAGGAAGTCGCCTGCGGTGCCGCAACGATGTACACAGGCATTGCGGACGATCCGCCCGATCCCAACTACACGTCTGTCGCGACCCCTCAGCTCTTCGACATCGGACCGATGTCACCGGACTCCCTCGACGCCTCGATCCGCGCGACCGACCGGCAGCGCGCCGACGGGGAGGCGGCGCTTCTCGCGTTCGAGCGATATCAGGGCGCTCTGGCGGCCCACGATCTCGGCGCCGAGATCACACAGCTGCTGGCCGCGGGCGAGTACGCGCAGGACCTGTCGATCGATCTGGTCCAGTCGGCGACCGCTCTGCGGCGCTGGGCGACGGACGCTGATGCGGATCCGGAGCTCGCGGGCGTCATCCTGTCTTCGACCGATGAGCCGGGGCTTGCCGGCCTGTATGCGCGCGTGGCAGCGGACGGGTTCAGCAGCGACGAGATCGCCCAGTTTCATGCCTTGGGGTACACGGACGACGACATCGCGGCGATCCGGACGCACACGACACTCGGGCTTGACGACGTGCCGCTCGACACGACGTATCCAGATGCCCTCAACGCCACCGCGGACGACCTCGAATCCCAGGCCGGCGCGGCCGCCAACTTCGCGAGCGAGATGAACGCGCTCGCCGGAAGCCTTGGGGTCCAGGACCGGGCTCCGACGGCCTCGTTCACCGCCGATCCGACGAACGGCGCCACACCGCTCAGCGTCGAGTTCAACAACGCGTCCACTGATCCAGATGGTGACGCGCTCACGTACACCTGGGACTTCGGCGACGGCTCCGCGTCGACTGAGACCTCGCCGACTCACACGTTCACGACCGTCGGTGACCATCTGGTATCGCTGCGGGCCTCGGACGGCGTGCACACGAGCTCCCCGGCCAACCAGGTCATCACCGTGACGCCGCCAGGGACGCCACCGAACGCGTACTTCGAGGTGCCGCGCTACACGTATCTCGTCGGCGACACGATCCATCTCACCGATCTCTCGACCGATCCCGAAGGTCCGATCGCGTCACGCGTCTGGAGCGACTACTCGGGCAGCTTCACCAGTCGCACGGCGGCCGAGACCGACTTCACCTTCACCTACCCTGGCACCGACTACCTCGGACTGGACGTCACCGACAGCGACGGCTGGCAGCGCTCATACAGGCGACAGCTCACCGCGTTCTCACAGCTACCCATTCCGTCCGCCGGTGGCTGCGAACAGCCGATCGCCGGGTCGAGGCCCGACAGCATCGGCAACGAATTCATGCTCACCTTCATGCAGCAGATCGGCAACAACAATCTGCACCTGTACATCGCAGCCGACGCCGACACAAGTGGTTACGTCGAGATCCCGGGGCTGACATTCAAACAGGACTTCACCGTGGCCGCCGGAGCCTCCATCGAGGTCGCGCTGCCGATCGAGGCGACGCTCAAGGGTTCGGACGTCGTCACCGGCAACGGCGTTCGTGTCTGTGCAGATCATGAGATCTCGGTGTACGGCGGGAATCTGCACCTCTTCTCATCCGATGCCTATCTCGGCCTGCCGACGGACGACCTCGGCACCGACTACGCCGTGCTGTCCTACCCGGATGACCTGACGTGGGTCGCACCCGGGTACGACCTCGGCTATCGCTCTGAATTGGCGATCGCAGGGTCGGTCGACGGCACGACGGTCGAGATCACCCCCTCGATCGATGTTGGCGGTCATCCTGCCGGCGTGCCGTTCAGCGTCGATCTGGGGCGCTTCATGACCTACCAGCTCCAGACCGACGCCATCGACCAGGACCTGACCGGCACCCTCATCCATTCCGACCAGCCCATCGCGGTCTTTTCAGGCGACATGTGCACCGGAGTCCCGATCGGCGGCGACGCCTGTGACCACATCGTCGAGCAGATGCCCTCAAGTGCCAACTGGGGCACCGAGTTCCCGGTGATATCCCTCGCCGGACGACACGGTCAGGACATCGTGCGCGTGCTCGCGAACGCGGCCGGCACCGGGGTCACCCTCGACGGAAGCCCGAGCGTCACCCTCGGTCCCGGTGAGTTCAAGGACTACCTCTTCGATACCGGAACCACACACCTCATCCAGACCAGCAGGCCTGCCCTCGTTGGGTTGTACGCGGAGAGCGCGAGCGACGGAGGCGGTCACGACAACGGCAACGGAGACCCGTTCCTAACGCTCATCCCGCCGATGGATCAGTACGCCGACCGGTATGACATGGTGTCGATCGACGACGGCCGCTTCAACGCCTACCTCAATCTCGTGGTCCAAACGGCGGACGTGCCCGACTGCCGAATCGACGGTTCGGCTCCGGCCGCGACGCCGGAGCCAATCTCGGGCGTCGACCTCGAGGGCCTCCGCGAGGCGGTGAGCCCCGGAACGCATGTGGTCACCTGCCCTCATCCGTTCGGGATCTGGGCGTACGGATACTTCGGCCAGGACTCCTATGGCTACCCGGGCGGCTACCGATCCCCAACCTCGCCCACCATGGGGCCGACCATCTCGTCGATCGAGGACGTCGTCGTCAACGAAGGGCAGGCCGTCGCGTTCACGGCCGCTGCATCGGGCGGGAGCGATCCGTTCGTCTACTCGCTCCAGGGCTGTCCAGCTTCCACCACGATCGACCCCTCGAGCGGTGCGTTCGCGTGGACCACGACCGAAGCGGACGGCCCAGGGGTCTATCCGTGTACCGTCACCGCGACCGCGGGTGACCAGTCGGCGCACGCCTCGTTCACGATCACGGTCAACGAGGTGAACAGTTCACCGGCGCTCGAGGCGATCGCTGACCTCACGGTCCACCCCGGCGATCCGATCGCGCTGACCGCGGTCGGCCACGACCCTGATCTCCCAGCCAACACGCTGACCTACGGGCTGGACGCCGGACCGGGATCGGTCGACGCTCCGAGCGGCGGCTACAGCTGGACGCCGACGGTCGCCGATCTCGGCGACCACCTCGTCACGATCTCCCTCGACGACGGCGCGGGCGGGACCACGACCACGAGCTTCACGATCCACGTGACGAAGATCTCGACCGCGCTTACGCTCGGCGGCGACACGAGTGGCCAGTACAGCGACCACGCCTCGATCACGGCGACCCTGACCACGACCGAGGGTCCGGTCGCCGGGGCCGACGTGATCATCACCCTCGGCACGCAGAGCGCATCGAGCGTTACCGATCCCGCCGGCGTGGCAAGCGCCGACTTCAGCCTCGATGTCGCTCCTGGGGATCTCGCCGTCGGTGCGGCCTTTGCGGGGACCGACATCCTCGCCGACACCTCGACCACCGGCACGTTCAGCGTCGGTCACGAGGACGCTTCGGTCGAGTACATCGGGTCCACGATCGCCGCCGTGGGCGTCCCAACGTCCCTCCGGGCGCAGGTGCGCGATTCTGCCGCCGCCGGCTACGCGGGGGCGGGGGCCGAGACAGGGACTGGCGCCTCGATCGGCGACATCACCACCCTGTCGGTCGCCTTCGATGTCTACCCGGCAGACACCTGCCTGTCGGGGTCACCGCAGCAGACACTCGTCGCACCCGTCGTCGATAGCGGACCAACCGGCGACGGCATCGGGATCGCCTCGATGGACTACACGGGTTCGAAGGAGGGTGCCCTCTGCGTCGTAGCCCGTCTGGCCACAGGAGACGGCACCAGCCCGGCCGCTCGCTATGAGGGCCCACCCGCCGCCCCCGAAGGGCTGGTCATCTACGAACCGTCCGGCCAGTTCGTCACCGGCGGCGGCCATCTGACGGCACCTGACGGCGCGCGCGCCAACTTCGGGTTCGTCGCCCGCTACAACAAGAAGGGAGCTGCGAAGGGCCAGTTCGTGTTCATCACCAAAACGACGTACGCGGACCAGGCGGCGCTGGCAATCGTCAAGTCCAACCGGCTCGACGCGTTGGCGTTCTCGGGCACGGAACCGCCGATCACGGCCACGCTGGAAGGCAAGGCCTCGATCACGATCGTGGCGACGGCCGACGACCGAACGCTGTTCTCGCAGGGCGACGCGACATTCTCCGTGACCGGCGTCGATGCGGGCGGCACGAGCGGGGGTGACGACTCCCTGGGGCTGGTCGTGCGCGATCACGAGGGCGCGCTGTTCGAGGAGGTCCCGCCGACCGCCCTCGACGGCGGGAACCTGGTGATCCACGCCGCCCGACATTAGAGACAGCGAGGTGTGATGGCGTCAGAGACAGCGAGGTGTGATGGCGTCGTCGAGCGGCCTAGCGGCCGGCGTAGCCTGTCAGCTCAACGTAGGCTTCGCCGCCCAGCGACCGCCCCTCTCGGGTTCCCGTGACGACCTGGGATCCCTCCCAGTACACGACGCCGGTGGTCGACCGCGTATCCAGCTCCTGCTGCGCCACGGTCGGGTGCATGTGCACGACCAGATCCTTGGTGGGCAAGGTCACGACCCAGCCGGCCGGATACCTCGTGCCGGTGATCGGGCTCGTCCAGTGCGAGCTCACGGTCACGCTGAAGTCCTCGGGACCGAGGGTCCGGCTTGCTCCCCCGGCATCGACCAGCGTTCCATAGACCAGCGGATAGCTCCCGTCGGCCGCCCGCACCATGGACAGCATCAGATCGGTGCCGTCGTCGAGGCTGACCGCGAACCAGTCCCAGCCGCCACCGCCCACCGAGATGAAGTCACCCCACTGGTGGTCGAACCATGCCGACCCATCGACGGCCAGGGTGACCCCACCCAGAGAGACTGTTCCGGTGGCGGCCATCTCCGTTCGCGACACGTAGTAGGAGCTGCCGGCAGGTCCGAAGTCGATCCAGCCATTGCCGCCGTTGAGGACCGCCTGCTTGCGGGCAGCAAGGTCGAGCGCGATCCCGAAGCCGTCGACCGGATCACCGGAGACCTCGTCCGGTTCGGCGAGCGCCGTGAGTGCATCGGCACCGCTGCCCCCTGCCATCGACCACGGGACCCTGGTGGCCGCAGGATCGGTGGGGTTGCCGCGGACCGAGAACGCGAACGCCTGGTTCGGGTGATCGGGCGACCTGATGTCGACCTGTGGCCCGATCTCGCTGCGCTGCGCATAGTGGAAGGTGCCGCGGCCCTCGTCCGTGAGGGCGAGGTGCGAGGCCCAGGTCACTGGAAAGCTGCCGCGCTCGGCGCGGAATACGACGAACTCGAACCCGAACCGCTCGTCGTCGGCCGCCCGCAGGTGGCCGGTGTAGTACCACCACTCGGTGAGCCGGTGATGGGGGCCGTCGTCGCGAGGGAGCTCAACCGGAAGCGGATCGGGAGGCCGCGGCACCGCCGACGACGTCGGCGTGACGACCGGATGCGCCGCCGGGGGGTTGGCCAGGATCGGTCCGCCGCAGCCTGCCGCATTGGCGGCCACGAGCCCCGCCAAGCCGAGCAGGGCGGCCCGGGCGCGCAGCCTTCGCACCACCTTCATCGCGCTGCGGTCTCCACCTCGGCGTCGGTGCGGGGCAGGATCCGGCCCAGGGCGCGGTCCAGGCGGGACGGGACCCACCAATTCCACCTGCCGAGCAGGCGCATCGTCGCCGGCACCAGGAGGGCCCGGACGACCGTGGCGTCGAGCGCGACCGCGATCGCGATGCCGAGGCCCAGCGCCTTGATCAGCACGATGTCGGCGAACACGAACGATCCGGCGACCACGACGACCACAAGCGCGGCCGACGACACGATCCGGCCGCTGCGCTCGAGACCACGGGCCACGGCCTCGGTGTTGTCACCCGTCCGGTCCCAGACCTCCTTCATCCGCGTCAGGAGAAACACCTCGTAGTCCATCGACAGCCCGAACAGGACGCAGAACAGGATCACCGGCTGCGTGGTCTCGACATAGCCCAGCGGCTGGAACCCGAGCAGCGCCGACAGGTTGCCGTCCTGGAAGATCCAGACCAGGGCGCCGAAGCTGGCAACGATCGAGAGCGCGTTCATGACCAGCGCCTTGACCGGCAGCACCGCGGATCGGAGCAGCACGAACAGCACCAGGAGCGTGGCAAGCACGATGAACCCGGCCGTGCGCGGGAAGTCGGACCAGACGCGGGTGACCACGTCCTCCACGTCCGCCGCCCCACCGCCGACCAGCACCGTCATCCCTTCCGGAGCGGCCAGCGGGCCCGACGGGTCGCGCAGCGCGCGCACCAGCGCTCGCCCCTCCTCGCTGTTGGATCCGAATGGCGTGTACAGCGTGAACGCCGTGAGGCTGCCCCGGGTGGTGGCCGCAAGCTCGCTTGCGACGAACCGGTCGGGCGGGCCGCCCGGCGAGGCGTACAGCAGCTGGTACTGCGGGAGGGTCAGCCGCGGATCCACGTCCACGAGGCTGTCCACCCGAGTGACTCGGGGATCGGCCTCGAGCCGGCGTGCGTAGTCGTAGAGCTTCGCGATGTTGCCCGGGCTGGTGGCGTCGCCGGCCGTGCGGATGGCGAGCTGGATCGGGGCGAACGCACCCTCGCCGAACTCCCGCGACAGCGTGTCGAACGCCGAGCGCGACGGCACCGACGGCGGCAGGATGGTCGCGTCGGGGGAGTTGAACCGGACGTGAAGGAACGGAATGCCCAGGACGAGGAGCAACGACAGCGTCGGGACCAGGATGGCGACCGGATGGCGCATCACGCGCCGGGCCAGCCGCGCCCAGGGTCCCTCGGCGGCCGGGTCCACCGTCACCTTCCGCACCGCGAGCGCATCGATCCGGTTGCCCAGGATCGCGAGGATGGCGGGCAGCAGGGTGACCGCGGACGCGACCGCGAGCCCGACCACGATCGCCCCGGCGATGCCGACCGAGCGCAGGATCATGAACTCGAACAGGACCAGACCGAGCAGGCCCAGCAGCACCGTCAGGCCGGAGAAGAATACGGCGCGACCGGCGGTCTCGACGGTGATGCAGACCGCCTCGGCCACCCTGTCCGGCCCCTCGTGGCGGGCCAGCTCCTCGCGGAACCGGCTCGTCATCAGCAGCGAGTAGTCGACGCCCAGACCGAGGCCCAGCAACGTGGCCAGGTTGAGCACGAAGATGCTCATCGGCGTGATCGAGGCGACGATGTAGATCGCGGCGAGGGCGACCAGCACGGCCGTCCCGCCCACGGCGAGCGGGACGGCGGCCGCCACCACGGAGCCGAACACGAGCAGCAGCGCCAGCGCTGCCAGCGGTAGCGAGATGAGCTCGCTCCGGCGGAGATCGGCCTCGGTCACGGACTGGACGTCGCCGTAGAACGCGGGACCGCCGCCGATCTGGACGGTGAGGCCAGGCACCTCGTGAAGGCGCGCCTGGACCGGCGGGATCGCGTCGGGCGAATCGTCGGGCGGCAAGTCCAGGAACACGATGTCGTAGGCCGTGTGGCCATCGGCCGAGACCTGGTTGGGTGCCATCAGGTGTGACAGGACGCGCGTCACGTGCGGCGCCGTGGCCACGTCGTGAGTGGCTGCAGCCACCGCCGCAACCCAGGCGGGCGTTCCCGCCGTCATTGTGGCCGACGTGTAGACGAGCACGAACGCGGATGGCTCGGTACCCAGCGTGTCCTCGAGCAGCTGCTTCGCCCGCGCCGATTCGAGGTTGTCGAGGATGAATCCACCCGGGGACAGGGCACCGGGCGCGCGGGGGGCGAACGGGATCGCGATCACGATCAGCGTCACCCAGGCCGCCACGATCCACCACCGGCGTCGAACGGCGAACCGGCCCAGGCGCTCGAAGGTCATCGCCTGCTCGCTCTCGTGCCCGGCGTGAATATGCGCGTCACAGGTAGCATGTTACACGAGGCGCACGATCCGCCGTGATCCGGGCGGGTTCTGTTAGCATCGTGCGACCGCCGAACCGCGGCCATTCGCGAACCCCACCGTCCCGACCTCCGAGGGCCTCGCGTGACGATCTTCACGATCTGGTTCCAGAACTTCCCACAGCACCTGGTGATCCTGTTCGCCGCGTCGCTCGTCGCGGGCGGGTTCATCTTCATCTTCGCGCGTTCGGCGATGGTCGCCGAGGGAGGCCGCCAGGGATGGGTGCGCCGGATCACGGGTCCCAATGCCAAGCTGCTGTTCACGATTCTGTTCATCGTGTGGGCGGTGGTGTTCGGCGTCGGGCTTCAGCTCGTGCCGCACGAGGGGGCAAGCTCGCCGTACGGCGGCCTGGGCCTGATCGCGCTGTTCAGCGGTTTCTTCATCATGATGGGCCTGATCTGGAGCGTCATCGGCGACTGACCGCTCCACCCGCGCTCGCAGGCCGGGGGCCGGGCCACGTGGGCACGGCATCCGTTCGGCCCTGGACGACCGCCCGTCCCTTCATCGGCTCGACGGCTCATGCTCGGCTGCGGGGCGCTGGGCGCGATGCGATCTCGGGGGTGACCCGGCCGGCCGCCGCCATCGCTGACGGCCGGCGCATGGACGCCCCGGCCGCCCTTCGCTATGATCGAGCTCCATTCACTGTGAATAGGTTCTATGCATTGGCGCGTCTGCAGCGGGCGTGACGAAGGGAGGCTCGATGAAGACGGAGGCGCAGACCGAGGCGCGCAGCGCGTTGACCACCACCGAGGCCCCGTTCGTGAACCGCCGTGATCCCGCACAGCGCCTGGGTCCCGACGGCCGGCCGGCGGTGAGTCGGCGCGCGCCGATGTGGGCCGACGTCCCCGACGAGAAGTGGAACGACTGGCGCTGGCAGCTCTCGAACCGCGTCAACGACCTGGCCGACATCGAGCAGATCCTCGAGCTGACCGATGAGGAGCGCGAGGGCCTGTCCGCGCCCGACAAGTTCCGGGTCGATGTCACGCCCTACTTCATCAGCCTGATCGACCCGAAGGATCCCGGCGACCCGATCCGGCGCCAGATCATCCCGCTCGGTCGCGAGCTGAACAGCTTCACCGGGATGATGGAGGACAGCCTCGCGGAGGACCGCCACTCCCCGGTGCCGGGCCTCGTCCACCGCTACCCCGACCGGGTCCTGATGCTGATCACCACCCAGTGCGCGAGCTACTGCCGGTATTGCACGCGCAGCCGGATCGTCGGCGACCCCACCCAGAACTTCAACCGCCGCGAGCACGAGGCGCAGCTGGACTACATCCGCCGCACGCCACAGATCCGCGACGTGCTGATCTCTGGCGGCGACGGCCTGACGCTGGCGCCCAGGCTGCTCGAGTCGGCGATCCGCGGGCTGCGCGAGATCCCGCACGTCGAGATCATCCGGATCGGCTCACGGGTGCCGGTGTTCCTGCCCCAGCGGATCGACGACGAGCTGTGCGAGATGCTCGCGAAGTACCACCCGATGTGGCTGAACATCCACGTGAACCACCCCAACGAGATCACGCCCGAGCTCGCCCGCGCGTGCGACAAGCTCAGTCGCGCCGGGATTCCGCTGGGCAACCAGTCGGTGCTGCTCGCGGGCGTCAACGACTGCGTCCATATCCAGCGCGACCTGGTCCAGAAGCTGGTCGAGATCCGGGTGCGGCCGTACTACATCTACCAGTGCGACCTGGTCGAGGGCGCCGGCCACTTCCGGACCCCGGTGGGCAAGGGGCTCGAGATCATCGAGGGCCTCCGCGGGCACACCTCCGGCTACGCGGTCCCGCAGTACATCATCGATGCGCCGGGCGGCGGCGGGAAGATCCCGGTGATGCCCAACTACCTGGTGTCCTATTCGGACCACAAGGTCATCCTGCGCAACTACGAGGGGTACATCACCACCTACGAGGAGCCGGCGGAGTACACCCCGCACGACAGCGCGCATTGCGCCTACTGCCAGAACCCGCGGTCCGAGCCCGGGCAGGAGGGGATCACAGGGCTGCTCGACGGCAAGCGGATGTGGATCGAGCCCGCCGGGTTCACCCAGATCCACGATCGGGGCGCGACCGGGACGCATCGCCTCAAGGATCCGTCGAAGTGGGTGCCCTATGGGGTGGGCGCGATCGAGGGCCGGGCCGCCGAGGGCGGACAGCTACCCGTCCTGGAGTCCCAGGCCGGCGAAGCCGCCAAGCGCGAGTACGGCCCCGGGGAGGAGCCTCGACCGGCCGAAGGGCAGCCCACCGCGACCGCGAACCACGAGCTTCTCTGAGCGCTTCGGGGACGAAGCGCCGCACGCGACAGCGGGGACGGGCTACAGCAGCTGGGCTTTCAGCGTCGCAGCGACCCAGTCGCGGAACGCCCGTGGCTCCCACGCGCGCTCCACGACGAGACGGACGTAGAGCCCGGGATCATTGATCAGCCACACGACGTCCGCGGCGGCGACGGGATCGAGGCCCTCGCGGATGCCGCCGCGCTCGATCGCGAACCGGACGATGTTGGCTGCCCCGACCCGCCGCTCCTCCTGGATCTTCGCCCACACTTCGCGGACGTCCGGGTCGGCGCTGGCTGCACCGCGGATCGCCTCGGTGATCGATCCCACGCGACCCGAAAGGACGAGGACCAGGTCGGCATAGGCATCGAGCATGTCCTCGGCGGTGGTTGCCCGACGTACGCCCTGTGCCCACGGTCGCTGGGGCATCGGCACCGGCTCGTCGTCACCGACCAGCGCGACGTCGTACGCCGTCTTGAGGATCGTGGCCTTGCCGCCCATCGACGTGAACACGGTCGCCCGGCTGACCCTGGCCTCCCTCGCGATCTCGTCCACGGAGGTCGCGACGAACCCGCGCTCGACGAACAGCCGCGTGGCCGCCGCGATGACCGCCTGGCGGGTGGCGGCGGCCTGGGCCCGGCGGAGCGGGGAGTCGTAGCTGCGACGCGGGCTTGACATCGTCAGTAGAGTAACAGTCAAACGATCAGACTATGAGTCTGGTGAATAAGCGATGAGGTTCACCGATGACCCGCCCGGCGTCCCCGCAGGATCCGTCCGCCACCATCGACCGGCTCCGCTCGGCCATCAACGCCCATGATCTGGAGGCCATGGTTTCGCTGTTCGCGGTTGACCACGTCAGCGAGCATCCCTGTCACCCGGATCGCACCTTCACGGGCGTCGATCAGGTCCGGCACAACTGGTCGCAGATCCTGGGCGGGGTCCCCGACCTGCATGTGCGCCTCGTCTCGAGCAAAGCGGACGGCGATCGGGTGTGGTGCGAGTGGGAGTGGACCGGGACGAGGCGCGACGGTGCTCCGCACGCGATGCGCGGCGTGACCCTCACGACGGTCGCCGACGGCCTGATCACCCGGACCCGCTTCTACATGGAGCCCGTGATCAGCGACGGGGTGCGCGTGGATGACGTGATCCGGCACGCGATGACCACGGGCTCCCAGGGGACCAGCTCGAGCATCGGAGCGGCTCGGTGATCGCGATCGCCGGCGGCACCGGCAGGATGGGTCGGGTGCTCGCGCAGCAGCTCGTCGAGCGCGGCCTCCAGGTCCGCATCCTCACCCGCGATCCGGAGCGGGTTCCAGAGACGCTTCGCAACCGTGTCGACACCGCGACCGTGGACCTCCGCCAGCCGGCGTCGATCGGGCCGGCCCTCACCGGGGTGGAGACGCTGGTCTCCGCGATCACCGGGTTCGGTGGCCCCGGGGCCGCCGGTGCGAGGGTGGTCGACCGCGACGGCAACCTCGCGCTCATCGAGGCCGCGGAGGCGGCTGGCGTCGAGCATGTCGTCCTGCTGTCGGTGGCTCGGGCGGCTCCGGATGCGCCCGTGGCGCTGTTCCGGGCCAAGTACGACGCGGAGCAGCGCCTTCGGGCCAGCCGCCTGGCCTGGACGATCATCCGCCCCACCGCCTACATGGAGACCTGGATCGAGGTCGTGGGCCGGCCGCTGGTGGCGACGGGCCACACCCGCGTCTTCGGGCGCGGGCAGAACCCTGTCAACTTCGTGTCCGCCGACGATGTCGCCCGGATCGTCGAGACGGTGATCACGGAGCCCGGCCATCGGGGCGAGACGGTTGTCGTTGCGGGACCGGCAAACCTGTCGATGAACGCCTTCGTCGAGACGATCTCGCGAGTCACCGGGCGGACCGGACGCGTGGATCACGCGAACCCCGCGGTCATGCGGGTGATGGCAGCCATGCTCGGGTTCGTCAACCCGGTGCTCGCGGATCAGGTGCGGGCCGCCCTGTTCATGGACACCCGGGACCTGCGGGTCGATCCGGCTGATCGCCTGGCGCGGTTCCCATCGGTGCCCCTCACCTTGCTCGAGGATGTCGTTCGGCGCCAGCTCACGCCGGTCGCGAACCACGCCGTGGCCGCGCCGACGGCCAGCTGACGCAAGGTCACTGCCATCGAGTCGGCCAACTGACCGCCGCGCTCCCGTGTGCTAGCCTTTCAATCCCGACTTGTTCACTCGGATATGAGGTGACGGACGCGGTGACCACCGCCCCCGGCCTGATCGGCGACCGACCTGCCCCCGCCGGGATGCCGGATACCGACCTGCAGCCGCCGACGATCGCCGAGAGCGGCGATCCGTTCAGCGCGCTGCGCATCGTGGACCTCATCGCCCGCATCGAGCGTGGGCGACCCGTGCGTATCGACGACATCGTCGACCGGCTCAACGTCGAGCACCTCGACTGGCTGTTCGCTCGCCGGGTGGTCGTCGACGCGCTGGTCGCGCTCCAGGCGAACTGGATGGCCGACTACCGGAACAGCTCCGGGATCGTGCTCGAGGACGGATTGGCTGGCGCGACGGTCACCCTCGAGGATTCCAGCCGGGTCGATCCATGGATCGTGCGCCAGGCGCAGCGGGAGGCCGCCGAGTGCCGTCGCGCGCTCGAGGCATTCGCGCGTCGCGACCACATCGCGGGAGGTGGCTGATGTCCGGCCGGTGGCAGCGGACCACCAGCCTCGTGGCCCGCTGCGCGTGTCCCGGGCGGGCCCGGTCCCGCTAGGATCGCGCCCGCCGCACACCAGCCTCCCCGTCATCGACGGATCCGCGTTGCCGCCGCGAGCCGGTTGGAAGCGCGTCCCCCTTCTTCCCCGCACCACCACAGGAGCATCCGATCCCATGACCGTGTCCGGCTACGCGCGTGACGTCCTGGTCTCGGCCGAGTGGGCGGCAGCCCACCTCGACGACCCGGCCGTCCGCTTCGTCGAGGTCGACGTCGATACCACCGCCTACGACCAGAGCCACATCCCCGGGGCCGTCGCCTGGAGCTGGGCGAGCCAGCTGTCCGACGGCCTGCGGCGCGACATCGCGACCCGCGACGACTTCAGCCAGCTCCTCAGCGAGAGCGGGATCGGTCCCGACACGACGATCGTGCTCTATGGCGACAACAACAACTGGTTCGCCGCCTGGGCCTACTGGCAGCTCAAGCTGTATGGCGTGGAGCACGTGAAGCTGCTCAACGGCGGGCGCAGGTACTGGCTCGACCACAACCTGCCGCTGTCCACGGACACGCCGGCGTATCCCGCGACCGGCTTCAGGCTGCCCGATCCCGACTTCGCATTCCGCGCCTTCCGCGACGACATCGTGCCTCGCCTGGGTGACTCCGGCCTGGCATTGGTCGACGTGCGATCCCCGGCCGAGTTCAAGGGCGAGGTCATCGCGCCGCCCGGCATGACCGAGACGGCGCAGCGCGGCGGCCACATCCCCGGGGCTGCCTCGATCCCGTGGGCCCAGACGGTCCGCGAGGACGGGACGTTCAAGGACGCCGACGCCCTCACCGAGCTCTACGGCTCGAACGGGATCACGGCCGACCGGGATGTGATCGCGTACTGCCGGATCGGCGAGCGTTCCTCGCACTCGTGGTTCGTCCTTCACGAGCTGCTGGGCTTCGAGCGAGTCCGGAACTACGACGGGTCGTGGACCGAGTGGGGCTCGATGGTCGGGGTGCCGATCGAGCGGGGCGGCTGACGGTCGCTCGTGGCCTGGACAGGGCGGCAATTCGTGGGCGTGGGCTCCGACTCCCACGCTGGTGAGCGGACCGCTACAGCATCGCCGGGTTGGGGAGCAGGTGGATCGGATCCAGCAGATCCGGCTGGCTCGCCATTGCCAGGTCCTGGTCCCTGATCCGGAAGCCCGCCTCCAGCAAGGCCGGCAGGGCCGGGTTGAGGCCCGGGACGGCGGCCGTCACGCGTCCGCCACGGCTGACCGAGCGGATGGCCGCGACCACCGCGGGCGTCGGGTCCGCATCGGGCCGGATGACCAGGCGACCGAGCGCCCGTGTGGGCGATCCCTGCCCGGCGTGTCCGTAGCCCGCCGCGAGCGGGCCGTGGTCGTCGACGATCAGGAACGCATCGGCATCGGCCTGGGACGCCCAGAACGCATGGTCGCGGGCGCGATCCACGCCGCTCCAGGTGCGCTCGAGCTCGGCCAGACGCGCAGGCTCTGCCGCGCTGGCGGTCATCCGGTCCGGCGCACGCAGCGACGTCCCGTCGCCCTCCAGGTAGAGGTTGACCCACCGTGGCGCCATACCCGCCCGAACGTAGACGGGAAGGGCGCGAGGGTCGCGGGACGAGAACGTGGTCCGCCGGACCGCGCCCTCGAACAGCGTGGCGAGCAGCGGCCGGCCGATGCCCTGGCCCAGGCGGTCGGCTCGGACGAACAGGTCGGCCAGATGCGTCGAGCTGCCGGCGTCCACCGCGGCGCCGTACCCGACGACCGTGCCGTCCTCGACGCTGACCATCGCCCGATGCCAGCTGATCAGGTGCCGCAGATAGGGCCCGATGATGTCGGCGTTCGCGACCGGCTCGTCCTCGTCGTGCGCCGCCAGGATCTCGCGGATCGCCGGCATATCCTCGAGCGTCGCCCGCCGGATGGCCCGGATAGCCGACATCCCCGATCTCCTCGCCACTATCGAGCGTCAGACCGCGGGCCGCGACCGTAGCGGGCCATCACGTCCAGCAGCCGGTCATGATCCAAGACGTGCGCCGTGATCCCGTCCCGGCCGACCATCGTCCGCGCCGCCAGCAGCGCGTTCACGATCGCCGCCTCGGTGGCCTCCGCGGTCGCCTTGAACAGCGGGGTCAGGCGGTTGTCCGGCACCATCCGGACGTCGACGCTCGCCGGCACCTCACGCCCGGGTTCGTCGGCGTTCGAGAGTCCACGGTTCCCGGTGGCGAAGGCGAGGATCAGGTCGCCCGACGAGTTGTTCGCCGTGCTGCCCATCCGGGCCAGGCCGAGCGAGGCTCGCCGGGCGATCCGACGGCACTGGTGGGGCAGCAGCGGGGCATCGGTGGCCACGATGACGATGATCGATCCGGCACCCGGCTCGGGAACCGGCGCCGACCCGCCGTCCGACTCGTCACCCTCGGTCGGGTAGGGGCTGGGGACCTCCGAGGTGGGGATCTCGAGACCGACCGGGACCCCATCGACCCGCAGCTGGTCACGCTCCCCGTAGTTCGCCTGAACCAGCACGCCCACCATCCAGCCGCCGTCGCGCCCGGCTGTCACGCGCGATGCCGTGCCGATGCCACCCTTGAACTCGTGGCACACCATGCCCGTGCCACCACCGACGTTGCCCTCGGCGACCGGCCCGCCGGCCGCCGCCTCGATCGCTGCATCGACGTGGGCGGGGCGGACGTGAAGGCCATCGATGTCGTTGAGCCTGCCGTCCCACGTCTCGCCCACGACCGGAAGCGACCACAGGCCGCCGCCGTGCCGGCCGTGCCCGATGGCGTGGGCGACCAGCGCGTCCCGGACGACGCCCACGCTGTGGGTGTTGGTGATCGCCACCGGACCGCCCAGCAGGCCGGCTTCGCGGATCCATTCGAGACCGGTGAGCTCGCCGTTGCCGTTGAGCCGGTGGCAGCCCGCGAACACGGGCTCGGTCCACACGTTGCCGTCGTGCGGCATGACGACGGTGACTCCCGTTCGGACAGGTCCGGCCCCGACCACGAGCGGCCCGTCTCCGGAGATGAGGGTCACATGCCCCACGCGTACCCCCGCGATGTCGGTGATCGCGTCGTGCTGTCCCGGGCTGAGACGCCCGATGCGAAGATCGAGGTCGCGGGCGGACACGGCATTCCTCCGATGGCGGACGGAGACCGCGGTCGTGCGGCGCCTCTATCATCGACCCGTGTCGACTCTCCCGGACAGCCGTCCCGTCGCGCGCCCCGCCCCTCGCAAGCGACCGGCCCCGTCGCTCGGGACGCTGGACGGCCCTGCCGCGCTTCACCTGCCGGCCCTCGACGCCATGGCACCGGTCAATGCGGCGGAAGCATTCCGCGAGCTGATCGCCAGTGCCGAGGGCCAGTCGGAGAACGTGATGATCGTCGACGTCCTGCGCAATGACCTCGGGCGTGTCTGCGAGCCGGGGAGCGTGCACGTGCCCCGGCTCCTGTCCCTCCACGTTGGTGGCGGGATCACCTGGCGGAGCGACCCGCAGGCGGAGTGGGAGGAGACGGTGGCCAAGGCGCGCGGTCCGCTCGGCGCGCTGGGGGCGGTGGAGGTGGAGGGATGACGCGGGCACCACGCAACGTATGGATCGACGGAACGGTGCGCCCCGCCTCAGGGCCACACATCTCGTCGTTCGATCGCGGATTCCAGCAGGGCGACGCCATCTTCGAGACCCTTCGGGCACGCGGCGGGCGCGTGACCGAGCTGGCGGAGCACTTGGCCCGGCTGCGCCGATCGGCCGAGGGCCTCGCGATCGAGCTCCCGCCCGCCGTCGACAAGATCCTTGCCGGCGGCATCGCGGAGCTGCTCGCGGCCGAGGAGCTCGACGTGCCGGACGCGGATGCATCGATCCGGATCACGGTCTCGCGCGGGACCTGGCCCGAGCGCGGCCTCCTCCCGCCCTCCGCACAGCTCGTCGCGCCGACGCTCGTGATCCAGGCTTGGCCGGTGCCACCCGTGCCGGCCGGGCATCTCGAGGTCGGGCTGTCGCTGGTTGCGTCGGCCATCCGGCGGGACCCCGCCAATCCACTCGTGGCCCTCAAGACGACGAGCCGGATCGAGTACGTGTACGCACGCCTGGAGGCGCGCCGCGCCGGCGCGCATGACGCCCTGTTCCTTACCGAATCGGGCCATCTGTCGGAGGCGACCTCCGCGAACATCGTGCTGGTGCGGGATGCGGAGGATGGCTCGACCGAACTCGCGACCCCCGCCCTGGCATGCGCGATCCTGCCCGGAACGACGCGCTCGTGGCTCCTCCGCTGGGCTGCCGAGGCGGGGCTGCGCCCGATCGAGGGCTGGCTGACGCCGGACGAGCTGGCGGCCGCGCGCGAGGCGTTCCTGTGCTCGTCAGTGGCCGGGGTGCTGCCCGTCACCCGGTTCAACGGGCACCCGATCGGCGATGGCGTGCCGGGAGCGTGGACGATGCGGGCGCGGGCCGCCCGCGAGGCGTTCATCCGGGGCGGTTGATGGCTCGTTCGGGTGCCGACCGATTTCCGGCCGATCGCCGGCCGATCGCCGGCCTGCCCGGAGGGCCCCCGTCCTAGACTCAACGGATGACCCGCGACGAGCTCATCCTGCGAACCCGACAGTTGATCGCCGAGGGCGAGCGCCTGGGCGCGCAGCCTTCCCTGAATGCGCTCCAGACCTGGCTCCAGCTGTCGGACGACCTGCTCTCGACGGCCTGGGGCACGATGGATCGATACCACCTTGCGTGGCTGATGGTGGGCAAGCCGAAGGGCATCGTGCGCGGCCGCGAGATGGCGCGGGACGAGGAAGCGGCGTACGTCCGCGAGGTTGCGGATCAGAAGACCGCGGCCCTCCGGATGAGCCTCGATGCCGTGGAGCGCCAGGCCATGCCGTTCCGGGGTGAGACCGGCGGCGTGGGCTCGGGCCAGGGCATGGGGGAGGTCCCGACCGCTCCGGCCGGCGATGCAGCCACCGGTCCAGCTGGCGATGCACCAGCCGGTCCGGTGGCCGAAGGGGACGAGCTGCCGATCCTCGAGCAAGACCCCGCGCCCGATGATGCCGCCGGGCACGCCCATCTCGCGCAGGGCTCACGGCGGTCGATCCCGCTCGATCCGGCCCTGCAGCGCCGCCTCGAGGCGACGCGCAAGGCGGCCGCCGAGCACGCGGCCCATGACCCCGGGGGCCCGCGGCGCGCTCCCCGGCCTGAACGCCTCCAGCGATGACCCGTTCGCGCACCCTTGCTGTCGGCGGCGTCCGGGACGTTCCGGTCCCCGATGCGGTGGCCCGGGACTACGTGCTGCTGGCGCTGCGCCTCGATCAGCACCTTCCGGGAACCGTCGACGGCTATTTCGGACCCGCGGAGCTCAAGGCGCAGGTTGACCTCGGACAGCTTCGTCCGCTCGCCCGGCTGGCCGATGATGCGCAAGCCTTGCGCGATCGCCTGGCCGCGGAGGTGGCGGAACCCGATCGACGGGAGTGGCTGGATCGACAGCTGGTGGCCCTCGAGACCCTGGCGAGGGTCGCCGGCGGCGAGCCGATGGACTACCGGGATCGGGTAACGCGGTGCTTTGCGCACTCGCCCCGGCCGCGGCCCGAGGCGGCGCTCGAGGAGGCGGCCGCCGCCCTGGGCGCGCTCCTGTCGGGCGCCGGGTCCATCGCGGACCGGCTGGCGGCCGAGGATCGTGCCTGGACGGTCGCTCCGGATCGCGTTCGGGCGGTCGTCGACCTCCTCGTGGACCAATTCCGTGCTCGTGCTGATCGGCTGTTCGGCCTGCCCAACGGGGAGGCGCTGCAGGTGTCCCTCGTCAGGGGTCAGCCGTGGTCCGGCTACAACTGGTACGACGGCGGCTACCGTTCGCGGGTCGATCTCAACCTCGACCTGCCGATCCGGCTTCCGGCCCTGGTCACGACGGTCGCCCACGAGACGTATCCGGGCCACCATCTCGAGCACGCGACCAAGGAAGCGATGCTGGTCGAGGGAGCCGGGCGCCTCGAGGCCAGCATTCTGCTCATCAACACGCCCGAGTGCCTGATCTCGGAAGGGCTCGCCCAGGCCGGCCGTACGCTCGTGGTGCCAACCGAGGAGCTCGAGGATCTGCTGGTCGAGCTGTCGGCGACGGCGGGGCTCGAGCTGGCGGCCGATCGGGCGGCCCTCGAGGATGCCGCGCATCGGACGCGGGCTGTAGGCGACGTACGCGGTACGCTCGAAGGCGCGCGTCTGAACGCGGCGTTGCATCTGCACCAGGATGGCTGGGCCAGGTCGCGGGTGCTCGAGTACCTGGTGACGGTCGGACGGCTGACGCCGGAGGTCGCGGCCAAGCGGCTCGAGTTCATCGAGCATCCGCTGTGGCGTCTCTACGTTCCCGTCTATCCGGAGGGCGAGGCCCTCGTCGGGCGGTGGCTTGACGCCGTGCCCGAGCCGGAGCGGGTCGCCCGCTTTGCACGGCTCCTGCGCGAGCAGCTCACGCCGCCGGCGCTCGTCCGGGAGCTCGGCGGAACCCAAATCGAGGGCTGAGGCCGTCAGCGAGCGCGGATCCCGGCGATCACCGCCGCAACCAGGATCTGCACGCCGGCGAGGAGACCATACCGGGCGTCGGCGTACGCGATCGGCCCCAGAACCCCGCCCTCCAGCCGGGACCAGACCCACAGCGCGAGCAGGCCGACGATCACCGATCCCGCCCCGACCAGCGCAGCCACCATGGCTCGCCGCGGGGACCGCCGCGCCCCGCCCAGCCCCGGGAACGCACGAGCCGGTGACGCCCACACGAGGGCGAGCGCGACCGCCCAGCCGATGAAGGCGGCGATGACGAGCATCCCGAGCCCGAGGTCGAACGATCCCGCGACGGCGAACACACCCGAGCCCGCGGCCGTCACGATCAGCACCGTGAGCGCGCCGCGGACGGGCCCCGGTGCGGACCCGGCCGGTGCCGAGCTGCCCGCCCCAGCGGGCCGGTATCGCTCGCCCGGCGCCCGGCTCAACTGCCCTGTGGAGCCGCGACCGCCCGGTGCCCGATCTCCCGGTGCCCGATCACGCGCGGGATCGTTCGCCGCCGGATCCGACGTCGGCGGCGTGCCGGGCCCGGTGTCGGTGTCCTGCATGGTGTCGATGCTACGCGGGCTCGCCCGGGACGGTATCCTCGGAACGTGAGCCACCCGTCCCTCGGAGAGCCGCCGCGCAGCCTGAGCATCCATCCGGATGCCGCGCAGCGCCTGCGCACGGAGCGACCAGCCCTTGCCGTGCGAGCCCTCGAGATCGCCGCCGAAGCCGACCCGACGATTCGGACCCGATACGACGAGCCCGGGCTGCGCAACCTGCTGCGCGATGCCGAGGTGCTCATCGATCGGCTCGTCCTGTGCGTGGCCGGCGACGATCCATTCTGGCTTCGTGAGTTCGCCGATCAGTCGGCCACCGTGTTCCGGCGCCGGAAGGTGCCGGTCGACGATGTCGTCCAGCTGTGCGAGGGAATTCGGGCCGGCGCGCATGGGATCGTCGGCGAGCAGGAGACGGCCTCCGTCGACCGGGCGATCGACGCGGCCATCGACATCTACCGCTGGTATCGGCGTCTGGCGGGCGACGCACGCAAGCGCAACCCGATCGCCGCGGCGCTGTACAAGGGTGTCTAGGCCCCGATGACCGTGGAGCTCCAGTGACGATCAAGTGGGTCAAGGTGGATCCGCTGGTGATGAACGGCGAGCCTTTCTGCTACGGGACCCGCTTGACCGTTCGCCAGCTCCTGGAGCTGCGTTCGAACGGATACGGTGTCGTCGAGCTGCAGAAGGACTTCCCCGAGCTGAAGCGGGTCGGGATCGCCGCCGCATACGCCTACGCCGCGGACCATCGGGACCGCTACGGCGACTTCTTCGAGCGGGACGGATCGCTCGCCGGGCCCGGCTTCACCGATGACGAGGCGGCCCCGCTCCCGGATCGCCTCCGCCTGCCCGGGATCGTCATCAAGGCGGCGGCCGGCGCCTGATCGGACACCCGCGAGCCTGCCTCAGCCGCCCGCTGCCAGCGCGTCGGGGATCACGTTCGGCCCGATGACCAGCACCTCGGCGTAGCGCTCGCCACCGCCGGGGTCGCGAATGAGGTAGGCGTGGTGGAGCTCGAGCGCTCCCGAGGCAAGCGTGGAGCCCACCGAGCAGTACCGGGTCGCCGACAGCTCGATCGCCCGGCGCACGGCCTCGGGATCGATGCCGTTGCCGTCGACGACGTGGACGACGTCGAACCGGGTGAACGCGTTCGGATGCCCGTCGCCCTGGATGCCGCTGACTCGAACCTCGTAGCCGCTGACCGCCTGGCGCTTCTTGCGCAGGATCGAGATGACGTCCATGGCGGTGCATCCCGCCAGTGCGGCGCCGATCAGCTCGGCGGGGCGCGGTCCGGCATTGCCCTCGGCGTCATCCAGCACGATCGTGTGCCCGCTGCCCAGCGTCACGTCGAACCGCAACCCGTCACCGATGAGCGTCGCCAGCGCGGTCTTGGTGCTCATGCCCGCACCTCCGCGGGGTGCTGATGCTCGAGGGCGGTCACCACCCGGACGAGCTTTGCTCGCGCCTCGGCGGCCACCTCGGCGACCGCCGCATCATCGACCAGGCCCAGGGCCGCCCGGGGATCCATCGCCTCCACCAGGACGGCGTCGCCCACGTCTCGGACCACGACGTTGCACGGCAGCAGCGCACCGACCGCCGGATCGGCAGCAAGAGCGCGATGGGCGAGCGCCGGGTTGCAGGCGCCGAGGATGACGTACGCGTCCCGAGCGACGCCGAGCTTGGCGCGCAGCGTGGCGGCAACATCGATCTCGGTGAGCACGCCGAACCCCTCGGCGCGCAGCGCGGTCTCGACGCTCCGGCGGACGTCATCGAACGGGGCGGCGATCCTGACGCCGAAGGTATAGCGGTCGTCGAACATCGGAGGCCTCCTTGGAGTGGGCCCAATGGTGCCCCTAGTTGCGTGCTTGCGCAAATGGTCGACTGGGCACCAGGCTGCGGGCCGAAGGTCCCCCAGGGCAGCGGCGGGCCGGCGGCCATTTCCGAGTCTGGTGGTAGGATTTCGCGGCGATGACCGATACCCAGCCCGCCCAGATCCCCACACCGGCCACGCCCACGGACGCTGGCTTCGATCAGCAACGCCGTGCAACCGAGCTCGCCATCCTCGACGCGCTTCGCGCGGTCGTTGATCCGGAGATCGGGATGAATGTGGTCGAGCTGGCCCTGATCAGGCAGATCGTGCTGAGCCCCGTGTCGACCGAGATCAAGATGATCCTGACCACCCCGTTTTGCCCGTACGCAGGCGCGATGATCCAGCAGGTCAAGGAGCAGGCGGAGAGCGTGGTGGATCACCCGGTCAAGGTGACCCTGCTGGCAGAGCGGTGGGACCCGCGCGACGCCGGCCTGATGTGGTGAGCGCCACCTCCACATGACCCGCAGCCACCTCTCGTACGAGAGCGCCGTCGCGACAGGGCGAGGCGACGACGGAACCACGGGACTCCTGTTCGGCGGTGATCGCGTGCGCAAGGACGACCTCCGGACCGAGGCGTACGGCACGGTCGACGAAGCCGTGGCCGCCATCGGCCTCGCCCGGGCGGAGCTCAACATGAAATCCCAGTACGGCGTGCTGTCGGCGGGGTTCGGCAGTCTGGGCGATCTGCTCCTCCGACTGCAGCGCGAGCTGTTCGTGGTGGGTGCCGAGCTCGCGACCAATCCGGATGGCCGGGAGCGCCAGAAGGACGGGGCCACGCGCGTGACGACGGGTATGGTCGATGGCCTCGACGACATGCTGCGCGAGATCGAGGCGGGTGTCGCGCTTCCGCGCGAGTTCGTGGTCCCGGGGGAGACCCGCGTCAGCGCGTCCCTGGAGCTTGCGAGGACCGTCGTCCGGCGCGCGGAGCGGCGCACCGTCTCGCTCGCGGCCGCCGATGACGGGATCGCGGGCGGCCAGGTCCTTTCCTACCTCAATCGACTTGCAGATCTCCTGTGGATCCTGGCGCGGGCGGCGGAGCATGCCGAGGCGAGAGGCGCCACCATGGCCCGGGGCCGACCGGCGGTCGGCGAGCAGCCGGGCTCGACGTCACCCGAGAGGAGTCGTTCGTGATCAACACCCGCTACACACCGTCGCAGCTGGGCGTTCGCCCTGCCCCGGCCCTCGTCCAGCAGCTCCTGGTGGGCGCCTTCGGCTGGATGTTTGCGGGGCTCCTCGTATCGGCTGCCGTGGCCTATCTCGTGACCACCAGCGCCACCCTGCCCGAGACGGTGGCGCAGCTGTGGCTGCCGATCATCATCGGCCAGTTCGTGCTGGTGATCGCGATCCAGGCCGGCATCCGGCGCTTCTCACCGACGGTCAGCCTGGGGCTGTTCTTCGTCTTCGCGGCCTCGATGGGGCTGACCCTGGGCGTGGTCGTCTGGGCGTTCACGGCGGCCCCCGGCGCGACGTCGGGCGGCGGCGCGGCGGTGGCCACGGCGTTCTTCTCCACGGCCGCGATGTTCGGCGCCGCGGCGGCCTATGGGGCCGTGGCCAAGCGGGACCTGACGAGGCTCGGCGGCATCCTGTTCATGGGCCTCATCGGGTTGCTGGTGGCGATGCTCGTCAACGTCTTCGTGGCATCGAGCGCGCTGGAGTGGATCATCTCGATCGGCGGCGTCGCGCTGTTCACGGTGCTGACCGCCTACGACGTCCAGCGGATCTCGCGCGGCGACTACGCGGCGATCACCGGCTCGCCCGAGCGCGGATCGATCGTCGCCGCCCTCCATCTCTACCTCGACTTCATCAACATGTTCCTGTTCATGCTGCGGCTGTTCGCAGGGTCTCGGAACTAGCCCTCGGGCCCCTCGGCGGCCAGCGGGCGCAGCCTCAGCGGCGCCCCATGCGCGCCCTCGAACAGGGCGTCGAGCTGCTCGCTCGGTAGCGGTCGCGCAAAGGCAAAGCCCTGGCCGCGGTCACAGCCCAGGCTGCGCAGGCATTCGAGCTGGGTGGTCGTCTCGATCCCCTCGGCGACCACCCCGATGCCGAGTCCATGGGCGAGCGAGATCACGGCCTGGGCGATCGGGAGGTCCGCGGCGTCGGAGCCGAGGCCGGACACGAACGAGCGGTCGATCTTGATCGTGTCCAGCGGCAGGCGGCGCAGGTAGGACAGCGACGAGTAGCCCGTTCCGAAGTCGTCCAGCACGAGCTTGACCCCCAGCCGCCGCAGCGCCTGCAGGCGCTCGATGGAGGCTTCGCTCTGGTCCATGACCACGCTCTCGGTGATCTCGAGCTCGAGCGCGCCGGGGTCGAGACCGGTCTCCACGAGCGTGGCGCTGACCCTGTCCACCAGGTCCGACTTGGCGAACTGGCGGGCCGACAGGTTGACGCTCACGACGGCGGGTGCCGCAGGCCCGAAGCGTTGCCAGGCTCGAGCCTGGCGGCACGCCGTCTCCAGCACCCACTGGCCGATGGGAACGATCAGCCCCGTCTCCTCGGCCAGCGGGATGAACGAGAGCGGCTGGATGAGGCCCCGGTCCGGGTGCTGCCAGCGAAGGAGCGCCTCGACCCCTGTCACCGTTCCGTCG
Source organism: uncultured Chloroflexia bacterium (assembly GCA_963829295.1). GTDB lineage: Bacteria > Chloroflexota > Limnocylindria > Limnocylindrales > CSP1-4 > CAIXZV01. Next base: position 262,104 of record CAWHHU010000007.1, read on the forward strand.
ACGAGGCGCACCAACGGCTGGTAGTGCAGCCGGAGCTCGGATCGCTCGATGGCGTGGCGCAGGTCATGCTCCATGGTGGCGAGCTCGAGACTCTCCGCCCGCATCGCGGGATCGAATGTGACAAGGGATCGGATCGGGTCGGTCTTCGATCGATGGAGCGCGATGTCGGCTTCCCTGAGCAGGTCGGCGGGGGAGCCGTCGGACGGGCGCGCCACCGCCAGCCCGAGACTGGCCTCGATGGTGACCAGACGACCGCCGAGGTTGAACGGCCTGGCGAGCGCAGCCGCCAGCCGCGTGGCTGCGCGCTCGGCGTCGCGCGGACCTCGAACGTGCTCGAGCACGATCCCGAACTCGTCGCTGCCTACGCGGGCGACCAGGTCGGAAGGGCGGGCGGCGCCCACCAGTCGCCGGCCGACCTGGGCGAGCAGCTGATCGCCAGCCACATGGCCCAGGCTCTCGTTGACCATCGTGAACCGATCCAGGTCCAGGATGATCAGCGCGATCATGGCCCGCGACGGGGGACGACGCTGTCCCGGGGCCCCGGCGAGGCTCGCTCGGGACCGGCCGTCCGGCGCGTGGGTCTGGCCATTCACCGCGGTCGGGCCATCGTTGGCGGCCGGATCGACCATCAGGCCGGCCAGCCGGTTCAGGAGATGGGTCCGGTTCGGCAGCCCGCTGACCGGGTCGTGGAGCGTGACATGGGCGCGCTGCGAGCTTTCGGGGCGGGCGTGCTCGAGCAGGCGTTCGTGTTCGATCGCCATCGAGGCGAGCTGGCCAAACCGGGCCACGGCCTCGACCTGGCGCTCCGTGAACGGACGGTTCGCCTCGCCCGACGCCAGGCCGATGCAGCCGGTGACCGCGCCGCCGGACCTGAGCGGCACGGCGCACACCGCCCCGAACAGCGTGGCATCGAGATCCGGCGTCCGGTCCTCATAGGCGGCATAGTCATCGATCACCACGGGGCGACCGGTGCGGACGACCTCCCACCCGGCTCCGGTGTCCGTGGGCAATCGATAGCCGACCAGATGCTCGAACATGCCGATGCCCACGCGGACCGTCATCGTTGCCTGCCCGCCATCGCCGGCCTCGAGCAGGTAGAGATATCCGTGCCGGACCCCGACCAGCCTCGTCGCCCGGTCCACGACCTCACGCAGCAGCTGCTCGGGCTCGAGGTGCTCCAGGAGCGCCAGGGTCGTGCGGTCGACCGCCGCGAGGTACGAGTCGCGGGTCGGGTCGCCTCCGCCCTGTCCGCGCAGGCTGAGAGGCTTGGCGAGGTACAGGGCGCGGTCCGCCGCCGCCACCAGCTCGTCCTTGGTGGTGCCGTCGACGGGGTAGCCGGCCAGCCCGGCGCTGATCGTGACCGACGGCCCCGCCCGCTCGGTGAGCTGGGCTACCGCGGCACGGACACGGTCCATGACGTGGTGGCCCTGGATGGCGTCCACGCCTGGCAGCAGGATCGCGAACTCGTCGCCACCGTAGCGGTACGCGCGGTCGCTGTCACGGATCGTTCTCGTCATCGCCTCGGCGACGCGGGTGAGCAGCGTGTCCCCGACGGGATGCCCGTGGCGGTCGTTGTAGCCCTTGAACGCGTCGAGGTCGAGCATCAGCAGCGCGAACGGCTCCGCTGCGTCCACCATGAAGCCCAGCTCCCGCTGGAACGCCCCATGGTTGCGGAGCCCGGTCAGGGCATCTCGCTCGGCCCGAGTCATCACGGCTCCGTGGGCGTCGGCGTTACGCAGGGCGATCGACGCCTGCGCCGCGAACAGCCGGACGAGCTCGAACTCGTCGCGCGTGTAGTGAGCTTCGGCGCCGCCCTGGCGCGCGACGTTGAGCGTGCCGATCACGTCACCGCCGATCAGCAGCGGGCAGACGATCATGGACTCTGGCTCCTCGGGTGTGCCCGGGATCTGCACCGAGCGCGGATCGAGGTGCGCATCGTTGGCGAGGACGGCCTCGTGGTGGCGGATCGCCCAGCCCGTGAGGCCCGCCTCGATGGGGCTCTCGTGGGACAGGATCTCCTGGGCGAACCGGTCGCGTGCCACGACCGCGCGGCGGACGCCGGCGGCCCGGTCGATGCGATAGACCGCCAGCGAATCGTAGGCGGCGACCGACTTGAGCGAGTCGGCGATCATCTCGAGCACGCCGCTCGGGTCGAGCGTGGCGAGCAGACGCTCATTCACCTCGAGCAGCCGCCGCTGGCTCTCCAGGCGATGATGGAGCTCCTGCTGCTGGCGCCGGACCTGCCCGAACGCCTCGGCGTTCGCGAACGCCTGCGCCGCCTGCCCCGCGAAGATCTCGAGCGTCTGCTGATCGTCATCCGAGAACTGGTCGTAGCCGGCGTGAGAGACCACGATCACGCCCAGAACCCGGGACTCGTAGGTCATGGGCACCAGCAGCATCGATTCCGGCCCGCGCGTGGCGCCGACCAGCCTCCCACGCCGGTCCGAGGCGACATCCCCCAGCCGAATCGTCTCGTTGTAGAGGGCGACCCAGCCGGTCAGGCCGTCGCCGACCCGGACCCGCAGCTGGTCCGCCGACGGGCGGCCGATCCCCATGAACTCACCCTGGAATGCGATGGGCTCGCACTGGTGGGTCCCGTGATCCACGCGGTAGACACGGATCGTGTCATGGGCGATCAGCCGGTCCGCCTCCGCGACGATCGCCTCGCCGATCCCCTCGACGTCCTGGATCCGGTTGAGCCGGAGCGACAGCTCCTGGATGGCTCGCAGCCTGGCGGCACTCTTGCGGACGGCGCTGAACAGCCGCGCGTTGGCGACCGTCGTGGCCATCTGGCCCGCGAACGTCGCGCACAGGCTGAGCTCGTCCGGCGTCCACGAGTACCGGTGCCGGTGGTACAGGGCCAGAAGCCCCAGCGGCTCGTCCCGAAACACCATGGGCACGAAGGCGATCGTTCGAAGCCCGAGCCGCTGGTACACGCCTCCGAAGAAGGTCGCCGAGGCGGGGTCATCGAGCACGATCGGTCGGCGTTCGCGGACGCTCTGCTGCCCCACCGTATCGTCGTCCACGGTGAGCGCGGTGACCGCGTCGATCAGCTCGTCCGCCAGGCCGCGATGGGCCGCCAGTCGGAACGGGTGTCGGCCGGCGTTGAGAAGCCACAGTCCGGCGACCTCGGCTCCAAACAGCTCATGCGAAGCGGCGAGGACGTCCTGGAAGACCTCCTCCAGCTCCAGGTTCCCGCTCATCTCCCCGGCCACACGACGCAGGACCTCGGCGCGTGCCGCGCCGGGTCCCGGTCCGTTCGTGCGCTCTGCCTTCCGACCATTGGGACGGTCGTTCGGCGAGCCCTGGTCCAGCGCGAGTGCCATGGGTAGGACGGTGGTGACCTTGGCGGCTCGTCCGCTGCCGAGATCGGCGCAGCGGTCCTGAGGTGTCAGCATGCACCGTACTCAGCGTGGCTGGGCCCGACGATAGGACGGTCGTACCCGGCACCGGAAACCGATGGCCGCAGGGCCGCCGATCACGCGTCAGCCCCGCAGGGCAGTGTCCCCATCGGTGGCTGCGCAGCCGATGGGGCCCCCTTTCCCGGCGGGTCCACAATTGACGTCGGGGACGTGACCACGCGCCAAGGAGAGAGATGCGATGCGGATCGCGGTGATCGGTGCCGGCAACGTCGGTGGAGGGCTCGGCCAGGCCTTCGCCGCCGTCGGTCACGAGGTGGTGTTCGGCGTTCGAGATCCCGACAGCAGCAAGACGCTTTCCGCGCTGGCAGAGATCCCGTCCGCAACCGCGGCATCACCCTCCGAGGCGGTGGACGGAGCCGAGGTGATCGTGTTTGCGCTCCGGCCCGTCGCGATCGCGGCCACCATCGCCGACCTGCCGCCGCTGGACGACCGGATCGTCATCGACGCCATGAACCGGTTCGACGGCGATCCACTGCGCTCGACCACCCAGGACCTGGTGGAGCGTCTGCCCGGCGCCAAGCTCGCAAAGGCGTTCAACACCATCGGCTTCGAGAACCTGACCACCGCCCGCGATCGGCGGACGCCGGTGGCCATGTTCGTCGCCGGCGACGATCCCGACGCCAAGCGGGTTGCGATGGACCTGGCCGCCGAGATCGGTTTCGAGCCCGAGGACGCCGGGGGTCTGGCAAACGCCAAGCCGCTCGAGGATATGGTCCGCGTCTGGATCGCGCTGACACAGACGTACGGCCGCACCGTCGGCTTCGCCCTGTCACGCCCCTGATGCCACCGGACGAGTACAACGTACGCATGCGTACCCTGTACGCTCTGATCGCAGCATGACGACCGAGTCCGTTGACACCAGCCAGGGCGCCGTTCGCCCCGCGCTCAGCCGGGACCGCATCGTCGAAGCCGCGGTGGCGGTGGTGGACGAGGCGGGAATCGACGGGCTCACCATGCGAGCCGTCGGCAGGCGCCTGCGCGCGGGCACGATGTCGCTCTACCGGCACGTCTCGGGCCGGGACGAGCTCCTCGGCCTGGTCCTGGAGGCGATGGCGGGTGAGATCCAGAGGTCACCGCTGGCGGGCAGCTGGCGCGAGGACCTCGCGATCATCGCCCGCGACATGCGCGCCGGCCTGCTCAAGCGGCCACAGCTGACCACCCTGCTCAGCTCGCGATCGGGGCGAGGTGGTGTCGAGCTGCCGCTGCTGGATCGGACGCTGGGCGTGCTTCGCGCCGCCGGATTCGGGCGGCGGGGGGCCGTGCTCGCCAACCATGCCCTGGGTAACTACGTCGCCGGCGCGGCGCTGTGGGAGGCGGCCGCGGTCTCGAGCTCGAGCGGCGAGGATCGCGAGGCGCGACGCCAGGCCGTCGCCGACGTGACGGCGGCGCTCCCGCCTGACGTGTTCCCCAACCTCGCCTGGGTGGGCCCCAAGATCGTGGCAGGCAACGTCGACGACCGGTTCGAGTTCGGCCTGGCGTGCGTGCTCGACGGGTTCGAGGCGTACCTCGCCCGCCGCAAGCAATAGCGGTCCCGATTCTTGCGGGATCCAGCCGCCTCGGCGTTCAGGCCAGGGCCACCTCCGGCTCGACCATCCTCGGCTCGAGCGGGATCTCGTACGTGCCCTCGAGCGGCGGCTCGGCTGCCGGCCCCCTGGTGGTTGCGGGCATCGACGCGCCATGGCTCGCGAACGTCCCGGGCACGGTCGCAGCGAGGTGGAGGCGCATGTAGCGGCAGCCCATGCGATCGATCGGGGCCGCCAGCTGTGCCGCCACCAGGCCGGCGTCGGAGACGGTGATCAGCTCCGGCTGGTCGAGCTCGTAGAGCGTCTCGTGGAGCTGGATCCGTGTCCGACCCGCCTTCAGGACGTTGCGAGCCCACTGGGATCCGGTGCCGAGCGGCGCCGGAATGAGCACCATGTCATCGCGGATCGTTGGATGGACGGGTGTGAAGTAGGTCGTGCCCGACGTTCGTCCAACGTGCTCCAGGGTTGCGATCTCGGCGTTCGCCCCGCCGACCAGACCGTGATCCATCAGCCACGGGTTCACCTTCCCATTCATCCGCTCCCGTAGCCACGGGAACTGGTCCTGGGCCGGCTTCTGCAGCTCGCTCCACGTGCGACCGGCCGCGAACCCGACCGCGACCCCCATCGTCATCCAGCGGATCCTGGTGAGCATCGCTCGACTCCTTTTCGGTCATGGCGTCCGGCAAAGGCGATGCTGGTGGTGGCGTGCGTCGAGGCACAGTGCCGAACCGACACAACCGCAGATCTCCGGGCCGGAGGCCGTGGCTGATGGCTACCCTCTCGGCCGTCAGATGAGGCGTCGGCCTCGGGGCCGGGGGCACCCGTCTGGCAAGTCCCATGAGAGGTACCAACGGCCCGTTTCCCTTCCGTCCTCGTCATCCAGAATGGAACCTGTCGCGCCCCGTTACGAGTCCCGCACAGGTTGGGGGCCAGTGTGATGAAGAAACATCCGGTCGGGTTCAACCGGTCGGAAACCGTCTCACACGGGCAGCAACTCCCTGATGGGACCTAGGGAACTCCTGTTGTCCCGGTTGTCACCATCCAGCCGCCTGGTTCTCGCTTCGATCGCTCTGGCCCTCGCCCTCGCCCTCGCCGTGCCCGCCGGGTCGTACCTCGCCGGAACGAGCGGCGATACGGGCCGTGGCCCGTCCACCACAGCTGTTGCCACCGGTCTTGCGGCCGATGCCCGAAGCGCCACCTCAAGCCCGGTCGCGACGGCCCCCGCCTTGGACATGCCGTCGGCTGCCGTCGGCGGACGAGCGAGCGGTACCCCATCGGCGACGAGCAAGCCACAACCGAAGGCAACCCCGGAGCCGACGACCAGGCCGCGCGCGGCGCAGACCCCAGGTCCGACCGCCGCGCCGAAGCCGGGCGCCGGGACCCTTGTCCGTTTGATCACACAACTCCCCCTGGCGCCTGAGCATCGAGCCGGCTACTCGCGCGACCTGTTCCGCCTCTGGATCGATGCCAACGGCGACGGCTGCGACACTCGTCGCGAGGTTCTGATCGACGAGGCGGTGAAAGCCCCACACGTCGGCTCGGGCTGCAGCCTGACCGGCGGCAAATGGATCAGCCCCCACGACGGGGTGGTCGTGACCAGCGCGTCGGGGCTCGACATCGACCACCTCGTACCGCTGGCCGAGGCCTGGGACTCGGGGGCCTATCGGTGGACGGCAGCCCGCCGCGAGGCCTTCGCGAACGATCTGCGTGTTCCATGGGCGCTGTTCGCCGTCACGGCGTCATCCAACCGCAGCAAGGGTGACCAGGATCCCGCGGAATGGCTGCCGCCGCTCAAGTCCGATCGCTGCACCTACGTCGTGGACTGGGTCGCGCTCAAGACCCGCTGGGCACTCGCCGTGGACCCTACAGAACGGCAGGCACTGCTCAGCGACGCTGCCGGATGCAAGGGCACCCCGATTCCCGCGATCCCGGCCCCGTGATATCGGCGTCGCCAAGGCGATCCTGCGGGACACAGCAGCGAGGGAAGCGGGCGCCGTGCCTCATCGCATGTTGGCCGGTGAAAACGGCGACGTCCGGGGATTGTCGAGGTTCTTCAGGCCCTCCTCCTTGAGGTGCTTCTCGATGAGGTCCCGGTGCTCGTCGAGGAGCGCGGAGATCTTCGCCCCGTAATACGCCGTGCTCCTGATCTCGGGGTCATAGGCCACGGCGATCGCGGCAATCTGGACATCCGTGAGCCCCAGATCCGTGCCGAGCTCCTGCTTGATGGCCAGGGAGATCTCCTTCTGGCGATCCTTGAGCCCATCGACGAAGGCTGAATCGTTCGTCTGAAACTTGGGGTGCCACTTGTCCCCGTCCGATTCCGCTTCGCGGGATGCCTTCCCCTTCAACACCGATAGGCCCCATTTGTTGAAGCCCTCGATCGCATTCTCGCTGAGATGGTAGGTCTCGAGGGCTTTGACGAAGGCCGTGCTGACCTTTCCCTTCTCGGCGAGCGAGTCCAGGCCCTTGGAGACGAAACCACCGACCAACCCTCCGGCGAAACCGAACCCTATCTCGAGGATCAGGCTGGCGATCTCCGCCTTCTCGGCGGCCTCGGCGCGGATGTCGTCCTTCACCGCCGTGCACGCATCGATGTAGTTGCCGAGGGAGGCGTCCACGTTGGTCCGGGCCAGAAAGACGAGGGCATCGTGCTCGGGGCCCGACAGCGGTGGTATCCCCGGCGTGTTCCGCATCTCGACCTCGATCATCCCGCGAAGCGTCTTTCGCCGGGCGTCGTCGCCCGGGAGCCCTGGGTAGGGATCCCCGTCTGCCTCCCCACCCATGACGGCCTGTGGCCCCTTGCCAACGAGGAACAGGTAGAGGTGCAGCTGGGCATACTCGGCCCGGAACCGGCCGGTGAGCAGGTCCTGGATCACGAACGCGCCCGTGGGATCGTGCCGCACCCAGTCGATCGTGAACGAACCGGACTCGCCTTCCCAGATGAGCTCATACGGATCCGGGCTGTCAGCGAGGTACAGCTCGAGCAGCTTCTCGGTTGGCAGCCGCTTCAGGAACCGAACGTCGTTTTTCCGGCGTTTGCGGATCCTTCCGGGACGATGTGCGAGCTTGGAACCAGCGGCAGGCGGCCTGTGACGACGCTTCGTTGACGGAGGGGTGGCCTTCACCGGACTCCGCTGAATCATTGCCACGACGGCCCGGTTGCCGATGACGCTCTGGAGCGCAGAGATGCCCCCCCGATCGAGCGGTTGCGGTGCGCCTCCGAGCGGGCGTCCTCCGAGCACCGGATGGCTATCTTGAGACGACCGCAAACCCACCGCTCTTACGGTCTTCCGTACGCCCGCAGGGTCGCCGGCCGCATGCGGAGCGTGTACGCGATCGCCTGAGCCGGCGGCCATCGGCATTGGCCCTCCTACGTGGGTGCCCTCGCCTGGGTCGCTCGGAATCGTCGGCCTGGAGCCAGGTCCCGAGCCACGTTTCGAGGGCAGCCCTTCAGGCGAACCGGATGCCCGAAGGGGCGACAGCTCGCGATCACCGTCGGCCTCATCCGCAGCTCGACGTGGTCGTGCCGACGCTACAGCCCGGTGTCCGCCGGCGCTCGCGGACCCGACTCGACGGGCGATCCGGCAGGCGACCCATCATCAGTTGGCGGGCATCTGGAAAGCGACTTCCGGGCGGTGGCGCGCGTTGGCCACCCCTGGCGAGAGTCCGCAGTCAAGCGTGGACAGTCCCAGTTTCGGGAGGATCCTAGGGAGCTCGAAGAGCTCCGTGTCTCCATGGCTCGACTGGCAGGGGACTCTCCGCCAATCATGCGCAGGTCGAGGGTGCTCCCCTGCTGACTCGCTCCGATTGGCTATCCCAGCTGCCGGGACCGCTTGAACGGGTGACGGTTGATGTGGCTGATCTACGACCCCGTCGCCGCGTTGACGGGGTAGTAGATAGGGCCGTCCGAGCTTGCCGCGGGCTGGGACTTGAGCGACCGGCCGTCCGGGCAACCGGGACCTTTGGGCCTCATCTGCGCCTGGTAACGCAGGGTAGGCTTGCGGTTGTCGTCAACCGGACGTCGCTCCTCGGTGACGGGCTGGATGATGGGTGGGGGTTGCCCATGGACGTACCGATGGTTGCCAGGTGCCTCGCGATCAGCTTGTCCTTGGTCGGGTCCATGCTGAGCTTCGCTCCGTCCGCTGCGGCAGCCGCTCCTCGCGGAGTGCACGTGACGGCTCCCCCGCCGCGGGCGGTCAACGTTCGCGCGGTCGCACGCGTCGAGGGCCAGCCAGGGTACGTGGAGCCGGTCAGGAAGTCTCCTCCTGCGCTCCGGGCGCCGTTGGTGGCCCGATCCGGTACTTCGCCGGCTGCGCCGGCGCCGCGCCCGGTGTCTGCGAGTCGTCAGGCGCAAGTCGCCGGGCCTGGGCCCGGCTTCAGCGAGATGATCTCGTTCGCCGGTCTAGCCGCCGCGCCTACAGGGCCCTACACCGAACCCCCCGACCCTTGGGTCGCGGTGGGGCCGGATCACCTCGTCCAGGCCGTGAACACGACCTTGCGGTTCTCAAGTCGCAACGGGTCCCTGCTCTTCGACGTTTCGTTTGCCAACTTCTTCCTCGAGCCACCGACTGAGGTAGGAGACAGCGACCCTCGTGTGCTCTACGACGCCGCCAATGGGCGTTGGATCGCAAGCGAGCTCTCGTGGGACTGCGGCGTGGGCAACGTCCGGATGGCGGTATCGAATACAAGCGACCCGACGGCTGGCTGGCTTGTCTGGGACTTCGCGTTCACGGGCTCCCTCCCCGACTATCCAGGGCTTGGCTTCTCCGCTGACAAGATCGTGTTCACCGCGAACCATTTCGCCCTCAACGCGGGTTCTTGCACGGTTGGCTCGTTCACGAGCGCGGACGTCTACGCGGTTGACTGGACTTCAGTTCTTGGTGGGGGTTCGATCTCGTCTACGTATTGGGCGCCTGTGACAGGCTCATTCGCATGGCGGCCCGCGGCGAATCTCACTGCGGACTCGACGATCCATCTCATCGCAATGGGCCCCGCTGATCAAGTCATCTACGGCACGATAACGGGCACGAACGCCAGCGGGAATCTTGCGATCAGCGCCGCCGACCTCACCACCGCAGGGGTCCTGAGCGCGTTCGAAACACCGCCGATCCCTCAAGATCCGCTCGGGCCGTTGGGTCCCGTCGCCGTTGACGGGCGGCCGACAGACGCGATCTGGCAGGCGGGAAACGTCTGGTTCGTCTCGACGTATCCCCACTCATATGACTCGGGGACAACGTACCAGGACGCGGTCCGGATTACGGAGCTCAACACGACAGGAAGCGTGTCCCTGGTCCAGGACATGTTGCTCGGTGTCTCCGGGTTCGACGCTTACATGGGCGGGATTGGCCTCTCACAAGCGGGTGGCCTCTACGCTGTGTATACGGAGAGCAACTCCCTCAACTACGCGTCGCTCTACGCGGCTTTCCAGGGTCCCCAGGGCCCGATCGGGGACGTTCAGGGGTATCGGCTCCTCGCCGCCGGGCAGGCGGGCTACCTGGGCGTTCGATGGGGCGACTACGTGGGTGTGGCGACTGATCCCGTCGACCCATACGCGGTCTGGCAGGCGGGCGAATACGCGAACGCCGTCGGCCTGTGGTCGACCCACGTTTCCATGCTCACGCAGGACCGCAAACCAGGTGTTCCCACCGGCGTCGCCGCTGCGCCGGGCAACATGTCCGCGGTCGTTTCTTGGTCAGCCCCTGCAGATCCGGGCAGCAGCCCGATCACCGGGTACACCGCCACCTCGTCGCCGGGCGGCAAGACGTGCACGAGCACCGGCACCCTCTCCTGCACCGTGTCCGGCCTCACCAATGGCACCTCATACACCTTCACCGTGACGGCCATCAACGCCGTCGGCACCGGTCCCTCATCGGTGCCGTCGGCCGCGGTCACCCCGCGCGCCGTGCCCGGAGCCCCGACGGCGGTCGTGGCGGCCGCCGGCAATGCCTCCGCCGTCGTCTCGTGGTCCGCACCATCCTCGAACGGCGGGAGTCCAATCACCGGGTACGCGGTTACCTCGTCGCCGGGCAGCAAGACCTGCACCACGACCGGGACCCTGTCCTGCACGGTCACCGGTCTCACGAACCGCACCGCGTACACGTTCACCGTGACTGCGACCAATGGGATTGGCATCAGCCTTCCGTCGGCACCGTCGCCGGCGGTGACGCCGCTGACCGGGGCCACCTACGTGGCGCTCAACCCGGCCCGCCTGGTGGACTCCCGGATCGGCCTGGGCATCAGCAGCAAGCTCACGAGCCACGTCGCCCGCACCTTCGCGGTGACCGGGCGAGGCGGGGTGCCAGTCGGCGCCGTGGCGGTGACCGGCAACCTCACGGTCACCGGCCAGACCGCCCCGGGGCACCTGTTCCTGGGTCCGATGGCCATCGACTACCCGACCAGCTCGACCCTCAACTTCCCCAAGGGTGACAACCGCGCCAACGGGGTCACCGTCGCGCTCGGGACCGGGGGCACCCTCTCGGTCACCTACGCGTCGGGTGCCGGCCAGACGACCCACGTCGTGTTCGATGTCACCGGGTACTTCACGTCGCCCTAGACCTAGAGGCGAGCGTCCCAAAGGTCTCCCACCACATCGGGTGCGGCACCACCTGTCCGCGCTTGATCCGTCGACAGTAGGCGTGGGACAGGCCCGTCGCAGCAACCAAGTCGCGCACCGGCACGTCCGCGAGCAACGGCAGGATCTCCCGCTCGAAGCGTCCCAGGTCCGATGGCCACGCATGCTCACGGTTGCCATGCGCGGGCCGCCTCTACCAAGCCTGACGTGCGACTGGCGATACTCCGCCGCCCCGTGCTGGAGATCTCCGGCGTCCATCCCGCAGCCCGGAGCTCCGCGATCGCAGCCGGTCCGGCCGCAGCGAACACGGCCGTCGCGTCGGCCCTCGCCTCCGAACCGCACGCGTCTGAGCACGTCCGCCGCCCGGACGGCGTCGGCCCGCCGCATGTCGTGCAGGCGGCGTTGAGGTGCGGCTCGGCCGTCCGGACCGCGCGTCGCGGAGCGCGCCCACGCCCCGCGCTCCGGTTCCGCCCTGACAGCGGGGTCTGGGAATGCGGGACAGCCTGGCCGGGGAATCGCCGTCGAGCATCCGGGCGACATCCTCTACGACGGCGCCCACTATAGGCCGCAGCGCCTGCGCAGCCTCCGCGACCTGGCGCGCCAGCCGCGGTGTGACCCTGCACACCCCCTGCCGAGTCTCGTGGTAGTCGGCCTTGGCGAACCGTCGCCCGGCGAGCAGTCGCAATACGAACCGATCGACAAGGGGCCGGACCGGCTCCATGAGGTCGTCCGCGTAGAACCAACGCGGCAACTTTGCCCCAGTCTATCTACGACCCCGTCGCCGCGTTGACGTGATCGCAGCGCGGCTTTAGACTCAATCCCGACGAAATCGGTCGGAATTCCCCGGCACGGCGGCACCCTCGCCGCTGGCGTCCCCCCGGGGAACTCCGGCCCGTCGCCTGACGGTGACCCGACGAGGATCGACCCCTGACCACCCGTGCGAGCTTTCATGGATCCGGCGCCCTGGCCTTCAGCACCAAGGGTGAGTACGGCGTGCGCCTGATGGTCCAGCTGGGACGGCGCTACGGCACCGGCCCCGCGAGCCTCGCCGAGATCGCACAGGTGGAGGATCTGCCGCGCGCCTACCTCGAGCAGCTCGTGACCAGCCTCCGCGACGCCGCCCTGGTCGTCTCGACCCGTGGCGCGCATGGTGGCTACGAGCTGGCGCTGGCGCCGGCGCAGATCCGGATGAGCGATGTGCTGCGAGCCCTCGAGGGCCCGATCGCGCCGATGATCTGTGCGACCGACGACCCCGAGCACGTCGCCTGCGAGCGATCCGCCCGGTGCACGGTGAACGTGTTGTGGATGAAGGTCCGCGACGCGATTGCCGACACGCTCGATGCCATGACCCTGGCGGACCTCGTCCCGCTGCGCCATATCTCGCTCGACCAGCGCAAGACGCCAGCATCCACGGCCACTGCCGGATCCACGGCCACTGCCGGATCCACGGCCACTGCCGGATCCACGGCTGGCGCCGCGTGAGGCCGGCCGCCAGACCACGACAACCAGGAGCCAATTCGTGACCGACGCGAACGACCGCGAGCTCGTCATCTCGGACCTTCGGGTCGCCCCCGCGGCCCATCCGGACCTGGAGATCCTGCAGGGGATCGACCTGACCATCCGCAAGGGCGAGACCCACGCGATCATGGGGCCCAACGGCTCGGGCAAGACGACCCTCGCCTACGCGCTGATGGGGCACCCGGCGTACGTGGTGAAGTCCGGCGAGGTTCGCTGGAAGGGGCGCAACCTGCTTGCGCTTTCGCCCGACAAGCGCTCACGGCTGGGGCTGTTCCTCGCCTTCCAGTACCCGACCGCGGTGCCCGGGCTGTCGGTTGCCTCGTTCATCCGGAGCGCGCTCAACGCGAAGCTCCAGGGTATCGACAAGAACCCGGACGTGGATCCGACCGACTCTCTTCGGGGCGGGGTCTCGATGCTCGACTTCCGGCGCCGGATGCGCGAGAAGATGGCGCTGCTCAAGATGGAGGACAGCTTCGCGAGCCGGTACGTGAACGACGGGTTCTCGGGGGGCGAGAAGAAGCGGCTCGAGATGCTCCAGATGGCGATGCTGGCGCCCGAGTTCGCGATCCTCGACGAAACGGACTCCGGGCTCGACATCGACGCGCTCCGCATCGTGGCAGAGGGCGTCAACGCGATGCTCAACCCGAACATGGGCGTGCTGCTGATCACGCACTATCAGCGGCTGCTCAACTACATCACCCCCGACTACGTCCACGTCCTGGCCGCGGGTCGGATCGTGACCTCGGGTGGCAAGGATCTCGCGCTGCGGCTGGAGGATGAAGGCTACGGCCCGATCCTGCGCGAAGCCGGCCTCGAGACGGACGTCACCGACGCGGCGCTGGCGCTGCCCCAGGAGCCCGAGGTGGCCGGCGCGGGCCGGTAGGCGAACGATGGCGACCGAGATCGATCCGAGGGCAGCATCGGAGACCGTCGGCGTGGCGGGCACGCGCGCTCCTGTTCCGCGTGTCACGCCACTCGACGCCGTGGCTCTGCGTGCCGACTTCCCGATCCTGGACCAGGTCGTCAACGGTCACCCGCTCGTGTACCTGGACTCGGCGGCGACGTCGCAGAAGCCGCGGATCGTGCTCGAGGCGATCGACCAGTACTACCGCGAGTACAACGCCAACGTCCATCGCGGGATCTACACCATCGGCGAGCGGGCGACGGCCGCCTACGAGGCGGCGCGCGCGTCGACGGCCCGCTTCATCGGCGTGGCGGACCCGCACGAGATCGTGTTCACGCGCAACGCGACCGAGGCGATCAACCTCGTGGCCTACGCGTGGGGCCGGCGTAACATCGGGCGCGGCGATGTCATCGTCCTGACCGAGATGGAGCACCACGCGAACCTCGTCCCGTGGCAGCTGCTGGCCCAGGAGAAGGACGCCGACCTCGAGTTCATCCCGATCACCGATGACGGGCTGCTGCGCCAGGACGTGTACGACGTGCTGCTGCGCCTCAAGCCCAGGCTGGTCGCGTTCGCCCACGTGTCGAACACGCTGGGCACGATCAACCCGGTCGAGGATATGACGCGTCGCGCCCACGAGGCTGGTGCCCTGGTCCTGATCGACGGCGCCCAGGCCGTACCCCATGTCCCGGTCGATGTCGCGGCGATCGGCTGCGACTTCTATGCGTTCAGCGGCCACAAGATGCTGGCGCCCACCGGCTCCGGCGGGCTGTGGGGCCGAAGGCACCTGCTGGAGGCGATGCCACCGTTCCTGGCCGGTGGCGAGATGATCCGCGAGGTGCACCTGCGCCGATCGGAGTGGAACGACATTCCGTGGAAGTTCGAGGCGGGTACGCCGGACATCTCGGCGGCCGTCGGCATGGGCGTGGCCGCGGAATACCTGACCCGTCTGGGCATGGATCGCGTCCAGGCACACGAGCAGGAGCTGGTCGCCTACGCGCTGGACCTGCTGCCGCGCCAGGTGCGCGGCATCGAGATCTACGGGCCGTCCGCCGAGCAGCGGGGTGGCGTCGTTTCGTTCAACCTGCCGGGGATCCACCCGCATGACGTGGCCCAGGTGCTGGACCGCTTCGGGATCGCCGTCCGGGCCGGCCACCATTGCACGATGCCCCTCCACGAGCGCCTGGACCTGGCGGCCACGGCGCGCGCGAGCTTTGGCGTGTACACGACCAAGGCCGATCTCGATGCGCTCGCCGCGGGCCTCGGCCAGGTCGTGGAGCTGTTCGGGACCCAGCGTCCGCTATCCTGAACGATCCGATGGATGATCTGTACCGCGACTACATCCTGGAGCACTACCGGCGACCCCACAACTTCGGGGTGATCGAGGAGCCATCCGCCTCCTACGAGGGCTCGAACCCGTTGTGTGGCGATCGGATCACGATGCAGCTGTCCGTGAAGGACGGCGTCGTGGAGCAGATCGGGTTCACGGGCCGCGGCTGCGCGATCAGCCAGGCGTCGGCCTCGCTGCTCACCGACGAGGTCAAGGGCAAGTCGGTCGACGAGGTGATCGGCTTTGGCGCCGCGGACCTGCTGGACCTGTTGGGGATCGAGATCAGCCCCGCGCGGCTCAAGTGCGCCATGCTCAGCTTCGACTCGCTCCAGCACCTGCTGGACGAGATCGGCGCCAAGCCGCTCCCGGCCAAGGAGCCGAGCTGATGCGCCGCTGCTCGTGTCGCCAGCCGGCCTGAGCCGGCCCCGACCGTCTCCGCCCGCGGATCCGCATGATGACCGCGCCGGAGCCTCCGTCCCTGTCGTCCCCACCCGGCCGCCTCCGCGGCGGCCCGTCGTCCACCGGGAGCACCCTGTCACCATGTCGAAAACCTATGCCGAGCTCCTCCGGGAGGCCCGGACCGAGGTCCGGGAACTGTCACCAGCCGAGGCGGATGCCCTCCGCCAGCGCGGCGGGATCGCCCTGATCGATGTCCGCGAGGCGTCGGAGTGGGACCAGGGATACATCCCGGGGGCCACCCACGTGTCGCGCAGCTACCTCGAGCAGCAGATCGAAGGCGCCGTCCCCGATCGTGACTCGCCGGTCGTGCTGTACTGCGCCGGGGGCGTCCGGTCGCTGTTCGCCGGCCAGGCGCTGCGGGCGATGGGCTACACGGACGTGGCTTCGATGAGCGGCGGCTTCCAGGCGTGGAAGGGGCAGGGTCTCGACTGGACCCAGCCGGCCCACCTGTCCGACCAGCAGAAGCTTCGCTACAGCCGGCACCTGCTGATCCCCGAGGTGGGCACGGCAGGTCAGGCCAGGCTGCTCGAGTCGAAGGTGTTGCTGATCGGTGCCGGCGGCCTCGGCTCGCCTGCAGCGCTATATCTGGCCGCGGCCGGGGTGGGCACGATCGGGATCGTCGACTTCGACGTGGTCGACCTGTCCAACCTCCAGCGCCAGGTCCTCCATACCAGCGACCGGGTGGGCGAGAAGAAGACCAATTCGGCGCGCCGGACGCTGACCGCGCTCAACCCCGACGTCACCGTCGTCGCCCATGAGGAGATGCTGGTCGCCGACAACGTGGACCGGCTGATCTCGGGCTACGACGTGATCCTCGACGGGACCGACACCTTCGAGACCCGCTACATCCTCAACGACGCGGCCGTGGCGGCGGGCATCCCGGTGGTCCACGCATCCGTGTTCCGGTTCGAGGGACAGCTCACGACCTTCGTGCCTTACGAGGGGCCGTGCTACCGCTGCCTGTACCCGACGCCGCCGCCGCCCGAGCTCGCCCCCGGGTGCTCGGTCGCGGGCGTGCTGGGCGTGGTGCCCGGGATCATGGGCCTGCTCCAGGCCAACGAGGTGCTCAAGCTGCTGCTGGGCATCGGCGACACGCTGGCCGGTCGGCTGCTGCTGTTCGATGCGCTGGCCACCGAGTTCACCGAGCTGCGCCTCCGCCGCGACCCCGAGTGCCCGGTCTGCTCGGACGCCGCCCGGGCCGCCCGCGAGGCGGGCGCACCGCTGCCGGTCGAGGCCGCGAGCGATGGCGTGTTCACCCTGGGGGCGGCGCGCTGACCGGCCGCTGATCAGCCCGGCGCGCCACCCTCCGCGTCGGGAAGCTGGGCAAACGACCAGCCCCGCTCTTCCAGTCGACGGCGCTCGGGGTCCGTGACGCAGGTCACGAACGCGGTCTGGTCGAACGCCTGGTAGAGGACGAAGCGCGGCCCGCCGTCTGCCGGCCGAAGGGCGTTGAGCTGCGCGAGGACCGTCTCGATGTCCATGTAGTCGTCGAGGTCGCGCGGTCGGATCTCGATCTCATCGCCCGGCAGCTCGATCCGCACCGTGACGGTGCGCGCGCGGGTCCAGCGTTCGGTCACCCGGATCGGTGACAGCGTCCCGCGCGAGATCCGGGAGAGACCGGCGATCAGCTCGACGTACGCCTCGTTCCCGGGCCCGACGTCCGCCTCGGTGTCCTCCCACCACACACGCGACGGGTCGAGGCCGGCGAGCTCCAGCTCCACCAGATCGCTCAGAGGATCGGGCGGCGCGCCCCACGCGGCCGCATGGTCGGCCGCCAGACCGGCGGCGAGCCGGCGGTCATCCAGCCCGGCGTCCGCGAAGTAGCCGAGCTCGCGGAGGGCGTGGACGATGGCGACGAGGCGCTCGTCGACCGGCGCCGCCGGCTCACGTTCCGGGTCGTTGTCCCCCGGGTCGGTCGGTGACCGCGCGGCCGCCGCCGCCGCTGCTGCTGGTCGCGCCCGAGGCGCCGACGCGTGGCGGCGATGATCGTCCCAATTGGGCACGCCGCCGTCCGTTTGCCGGTCAGGGTGCAGGTAGGCGTCCGGGCTGAGCGCCTCGTAGAACGCCTGCTTCCAGGGATAGTCGCGGTGCGACGCGATCTGTTCGTCGTGCAGGAATGGCGATTCGGCCACCCAGATCACCATCCCGCCGTTGCCCAGGCGGTCCTGGCGAACACCCAGCCCGTCGAGACGGCTGCCAAACCGCTCGACGATGGCCGGGCCATACACATTGATCCAGTAGACGTCGCGCAGCGAGAACCGGTCGCTGAACATCGTCGGCGGCGAGCTGACCGGGAGGCCCGTCGCGCGTGCCCGCAGGAAGTCGCGCCGCTGCTGGATCGGCATCCGCACATCGGTCGCGAAGCCGTACGCGGCGTCGTAGGCATCGGCGAGCCGGACGACCAGCTCGCCAAAGGCCACCGCGTTGCCCGGCCGCTCGAGCCACGCCCCCCCGACGCTGCACCACAGGCGACGCGGGTGATCCTCCGCCCTCGGGTCGACGGTCAGCTCCGCGTCGCCGACGTACTGGGGTGTCGCGCGCCGCTGAAACGCCGCGCGCCGAGGCAGCGGGCTCGTCTCGGCGAGCTGGGTGAGGTACGCCGTCGCGCTCTCGATCCGGACCCTGATCGGGTCACGGGTATCCATCCGATCGGGGCGGAGCGCCGGATCCGCGTCGAACGCCCCGCCCAGCGCCGCGAGCGCGGCACGATCGGGCGGGGTGGCGAACGAATACAGATCGACGGTGAGCTCGGCTTCGGCCATCCGACCTCGCTATCCCGGTAGACACCCGACGAGGAACAGGCCGGGCGTGCTCCTGAGGAACCTGCCCAACCGACCGCTGCTCTGAAGCAGCTTCTCGGCCGTTGAGGCCCTCGTCACGACGACGTACTGGCCGCCGTCGCCGATCACGATGCTAGCGGTGTCGATGATCTGATCGACCGCCCGGCCCGAGATCCGGCTCGCGTTCTTGGACTCGAAGTAGTCGAACAGCCCGAACCGGAAGTCCGGGCGCCGGCCCGGCAAGGTCCTCGAAGCCGACGATGGCGTGGCCTGGCTCCAGGAAGTCCACCCTGGCGTGGATCTGGCCGTCGGGGTTGCGGCTCCCCGGTCCCATGCGATAGTCGTACCCGGTGTTGATGACGTGGATCCCGAACACCAGCTCGGCGCCGGCCGGAAACGTGCCCAGGTCCACGATGCGGCCGACATCCCTGTTGGTGGCGATGCGGGTTCGGGATGCCTCGGGTTCGAACAGCCACAGCTCGCTGGTATAGCCGGCGGATGCCGGCAGAACCTGGACCTCGACCGAGCCGCCTGTTGCGAACAGCTGGCCACCGAGCACCGGAGCGGCACGGACCGGCAGGGCGGCAAGCGGCGAGAGGATCGAGGCGAACTGAACGGCAACGATCCATGGCGCCAGGCGTCGCAGCAGGTGTCGCCCACGAGCAGACCCAATGGCGAGCCGAATCGGCATGGCAAGCCTCCCTCTCTGGCCATGCGTCGATGCCATCGACGCCGTTCCCCCATCCGCCCACCGGAGCGTCGGTAGCGTCACCCTAACTGATGAGTCAAGCCGGGATCGCTCGCATGTCGGGCGCGGTCACATGGCGTGACCGGCGTGCCGGTCGACGGCATCGGCCGCCGGCCGGGCCTGCGCTGAGGTGCGGCCGCGGAGGGTAATCCCAACCGCTGCGGTCGGAATTCAGGGTATAGTCCCGAACAGGTTCCAACGCACGAGGTGTCGCGGCGAGCGGTCAGCCCGGCTTGCCGCCCGGAGGTCACGTTGAGCACGGTCAGGTTTCCGGCAGTTCTCCGACCCAACGTCGGTGGCGCGCGTGAGGTCGAGGTGGGCGGGTCGACCATCGGGCAGGTGCTCGACGGCCTGGTCGGTACCTATCCCGCGCTGGGCGAGCAGCTGTTCACGGAGGACGGCGAGCTCAACCGGTTCATCAACGTCTACGTGAACGGCCAGGACGTGCGGTACCTCGATGGTCGCGCGACGACGGTCGCCGAGACGGACGAGGTCCGACTGCTGCCCGCGATGGCGGGTGGCGCCGGCGAGGACGGTCCCGGAGACCTGTCCGGCGGGGCCGGCGGATCGGGATGACCGAGGCCGCCAGCCTTCATGCGCTGGCGCACGACGCCGACGAGCGCCACGGCGGGCGATACGAGTCGATCCTCGACGCCGTCGGCCACACGCCGCTGGTCGCGATCCCGCGAATGAGCCCCAACCCGGCCGTGCGCCTGTACGCGAAGCTCGAGATGTACAACCCGACGGGGTCGGTCAAGGACCGCGCGGCCAAGTACCTGATCGAGGATCTCGAGCGGCGCGGCCTGCTGACGCCCGACTCGATCATCCTCGAGCCGACCTCGGGCAACACGGGCATCGCGCTCGCGATGATCGGCCGCCGCAGGGGGTACCGGGTGGCGCTGGTGATGCCCGACAACGTGACCTCGGAGCGGCGGCAGGTGGCCGCGCTGTTCGGCGCCGAGATCATCGACTCGCCGGGCAGCAAGGGCTCGAACGGCGCGATCGCGCTGGCCAAGCAGCTGGCCGCCCGCGATCCGCGGTTCGTGATGCCCTATCAGTACGGCAACCCGGCCAACCCGCTGGCGCACTACGAGACGACCGGCCCCGAGATCCTGGCCGACTGCCCGGAGATCGACGTGTTCGTGGCCGGTCTCGGCACCTCGGGAACGCTGATGGGCACCGGGCGCTACCTGCGGGAGCACCGTCCAGGGGTCCGGATCGTGGCCGCCGAGCCACTCCCCGGGGAGAACGTGCAGGGCCTGCGATCGCTCGAGGAGGGCTTCGTGCCCGAGATCCTCGATCCGTCGATGCTCGACGCGAAATACCTGGTATCGAACCGCGATGCGGTCGCGGCGCTCCGGGACCTGCTGTTCCGCGAGGGCGTGTTCGCCGGACCGTCGTGCGGCGCGGTGTTGGTCGCGGCGGCGCGGGAGGCCCGGCGGATGACGGGCGGGACGATCGTGGCGCTCCTCCCCGACGGCGGCTGGAAGTACCTCTCGGCCGGCACGTTCGAGCGCGATCTGGACGAGATGGAGGAGGATTTCGAGGGTCGGGTGAACTGGTGGTGAGCGACCCGGCTGCGCCCAGCCATCCGGGTCCGGCGATGGTCCGGCTGCCGCGGGCGTTGACCGAGGCGATCGTCGCCCAGGCATCGGCCGAGTACCCGAACGAGGCATGCGGGATCGTGATCGGGAGCGGCCCTGCCGCCGAGGGTGGTGTGGCGCTCCGGTACGTGGCCTGCCGCAACGTGGCCGCCTCCCCGTACCGCTACACGATCGACAGCCAGGAGGCGCTGCGGCTCTCGATCGAGGCCGACGATGCGGGCGAGGAGTTCTGGGCGATCGTCCATTCGCACGTCCGGTCGCCCGCGGTTCCCTCACCCACGGACATCGGGCTCGCGTTCTGGCCGGATGCGCTGTACCTGCTCGTCTCGCTGGCGGACGACGAGGCAGGACCGGACGGCGCCCGGTCCCTCCGCGCTTGGCGGATCCGGGACGGCGCGTCGTTCGAGGTCACCATCGAACTCTCGTGACGGCCGGCGCGGGCGGGATCGATCGCGGCCGGATCGCCTTGCTGGTGGCCGGCCTGATCGCGGTCGTGGGTGGCACCCTGCTCGGCTGGGACGCGGCGCTGCTCGAGGTCATCGCCGGCCCACCAGCCATCGTTCGCGCAGCGCTGGTCGGGATCAGCGTGCTCGCCGGTCTCGCGCTGCTCCGCGAGGCCGTCCGGCGTCTCGGCGCCGGACGGCGGGTGACCACGGCCGATCTGACGGGCCGGGACGTCGCCCTGCTGATCCGGGCCGTCCGGCTGGTGTTCCTGTCGGTGGCGGCGTTCGCGGCGGCGGCCGGCTGGCTGCTCGGTCATCCGCTGCCATTCATCGTCGCGCTCGTCATCGCGGGCGTCGACATCATGGAGACCTCGCTCCTCCTGCTCGTGGTGACGCTCCGCCGCGAGCCGTGACACGGACCGGAAGGCGGCCATCGCCCGGGCTCGGGGGCCGGGCGATGGCCAAGAGATCCGGAATGGCCTCGCTGCATCGGGTGGTCACGCCGCGCTTCAAGGTGGAGCCCTTCCAAAGCCTCGACCTCGATCGTGAAGGGTGGCCCAGCAGCGTCCAGTCGCTGATCCTCCGCAACCCGGGATGGCCACCAGGGGCCCTCCACGACAGGGGACCAAAGGGCCCCTCCCGGCCCCCCGGAGTGGGTGCTGTTCGTACGGCCCCGCCCACCTCGATGATGGCCGCGTCATGACGGCTGCCCACACCATGCCGATGCTCCCCGCCAGGCTCCAGGGTGCGCACGTGCTCCTGGTCGACGACCAGGAGCTCAACCTTCGGGTGCTGCGCCAGGTCCTCGAGCGGTCCGGGCTGCGCGACATCGAGATGACCCAGGATCCGCACACCGTGGCCGGGATGGTCACCCGGCGGATGCCGGACCTGATCTTCATCGACCTCCACATGCCGGGCCTCGACGGGTTCGCCGTGATGGACGAGCTCCGGCCGCAGCTCGATGCGGCCGGCTACCTGCCGATCCTGGTGCTGACCGCGGATGCCACCGACGATGCGCGCCGCCGCGCGCTCGCGGGCGGTGCCCGCGACTTCCTGACCAAGCCGATCGACCCGATCGAGGTGATCCTGCGGACGCGCAACCTGCTCGAGACCAGGGTGCTGTACCAGGAGCTCGAGCGCCGCAACGTCGACCTGGAGCAACGGGTCCGGCAGCGGACCGTGGAGGTGGAGGCGGCCAACCTCGAGACGCTGGACCGGCTGGCCCGGACCGCGGAGTACCGCGACGATCAGACCGGCCGCCACGTGGTCCGGGTGGGCCGCGTGTCCGCCATGATCGCCCGTCAGCTCAACCTGGACGAGGGCGTTGTGCGCCTCCTGCGGCGGGCGGCCCCGCTCCACGACCTGGGCAAGATCGGGATCCCGGATGCGATCCTCCTGGCGCCCCGCAAGCTCACGCCGGAGGAGTTCGGCGAGATGAAGACCCACACCGTGATCGGGGCTCGAATCCTGTCCGGCAGCCAGTCGACGCTGCTCCAGCTCGCCGAGCGCATCGCGCTGACGCATCACGAGCGGTGGGACGGCCGCGGCTATGAGGGACTGATGGGCGAGGCCATCCCGCTCGCATCTCGGATTGTGGGCCTCGCCGACGTGTTCGACGCGCTGACCCACGAGCGGCCCTACAAATCGGCGTGGCCCGTGGACCTCGCCATGAGCGAGATCGTGAGCGGCCGCGGGGCCCACTTCGATCCGAGCGTGGTGGATGCGTTTCTCCAGCTCGACCCGGAGGAGGCCGTCGATCCCGCTGAGCCGGTCCCTGATGCCGCCGGCTGGGGCGAGCGTCCCTGGGTGAAGCCGAGCGCCCTGGCGATCGGCTGACGGCGGCCATCCCGGCCACATCCGATCTTCTCCGTTCTGGCGAGCTCACTCCGTCCCGCCTGGCGGGGTCCCGCCGGAAAGCAGGGCGGCGAACCTGCGCCGTGTCAGCCCGAGCAGCGGGCGAAGGTCGCCCGCGTCCCGTGGTCGCCCCGGTGGCCGGTCAACCTGAGGACCACGAGGGTCGGGTGCGGCGCGCAGGTCCCGCGCCAGCCGCCCCAGGGCAGCCGCCCCCAGGATATCGCCGATCGCCTGCAAGGCGTCGAGGGCGCCCAGCATCCGGATTGGATCGACCTCCGGGCCCTGCCCAGCCTCCGCCTCGGAGACCCACTCGTCAGCGTCCGCGAGCAGCAGCTGCACGACGCGCCCGACGAGGGCCGGCTCACCCAGCTCCACGAGACGCGCGAACGCCACGGGGTCCACGAGTGGTGGCTGCGAGGCCGTCCTGCCCATCGGGGGATCCGTCACGGTGGGCGTCTCGGTCGAGGGGACGGGGATCACCGACCGTCGAGGGCGGTGCCCCGCCGGCAGCAGCCGAGCCAGGAGCTCGGCGATCTCGTCGCCCCGCAGTGGCTTGCCCAGGTGGTCGTCCATGCCCGCTTCGAGCATCAAACGCCGGTCCTCGGGCAGCACGCTCGAGGTCAGGGCCACGATCGGGATCGGCTCGCATCGCGCTTCAGCCTCGCGACGCCGGATCTCACGCGCCGTGGCGGGGCCGTCGAGGCCGGGCATCATGCCGTCGATCAGGATCAGATCGCACGGCTCCCCCCCCAGCCAGGCGAGGGCTTCGCCGCCGCTCGCGGTGGTCACCACCTGCAGGCCCTGCCGGGCGAGCAGCGCCCGGGCCACGCGCCGGCTGGTCGCATCGTCGTCGACCACCAGGATGCGTCGCCGCTCGCTGCCCGGATCGGGGATTCCGGCGTCGGCCACGGCATCATCCTACCCAGGCGGCCTGGGGCTCGCGACCAGGGCGTGCGGCGCGTCGCACGCGCCGCATGGCACGCGGCGCGTCGCCGGTTCCACGGCCGGCGTAGGCTAGGCCGCGGATCGACCCCGTGCCCGGAGTTCCGACATGACGCTCGCCAGACCGGTCACTGCTGACCAGCTGCCCACCACCCCGCTGTCGCCCGAAGAGCTGCGCCTGATCGACGCGTACTGGCGAGCCGCCAACTACCTGTCGGTTGGCCAGATCTACCTGCTCGACAACCCGCTGCTTCATGGTCCGCTCGAGCCGCAGCACGTGAAGCCCCGCCTGCTCGGTCATTGGGGCACCACGCCCGGGCTCAACCTCATCTACGCCCACATGAACCGCGTGATCCGGAGCTGGGACCTCAACGCGATCTACGTCATCGGGCCAGGGCACGGCGGGCCGGCCATCGTGGCCAACGCCTATCTCGAGGGGACATACACCGAGATCTACCCCAGCATCACCCGCGACGAGGATGGTATGCGCCGGCTGTTCCGGCAGTTCTCGTTCCCGGGCGGCATCCCCAGCCATGTCGCGCCCGAGACCCCCGGCTCGATCCACGAGGGTGGCGAGCTGGGCTACGCGTTGTCGCATGCCTATGGCGCCGCGTTCGACAACCCCGATCTCGTCGTGTGCGCGGTCGTGGGTGACGGTGAGGCCGAGACGGGGCCGCTGGCCACCAGCTGGCACTCCAACAAGTTCATCGATCCGGTCAATGACGGCGCCGTGCTGCCGATCCTGCATCTGAACGGCTACAAGATTGCGAACCCGACGGTGCTGGCCCGGATCCCGACCGAGGAGCTGGCGGCGTTGATGGAGGGCTACGGCCATCGGCCCTACTTCGTCGAGGGGGACGATCCAGCCCAGGTCCACCAGCAGATGGCCGCCACCATGGATGCCGTGGTGGCCGAGATCCAGTCGATCCAGAAGGCCGCCCGCGAGGGTGGCGTCACGGAGCGGCCGCGGTGGCCGATGATCGTGCTCCGGACGCCCAAGGGATGGACGGGTCCCAGGGAGGTCGACGGCAAGCCCGTCGAGGGCACCTGGCGAGCGCACCAGGTGCCGATGGCCGAGGTGCGGACGAACGCCGGGCATCGCTCGATCCTCGAGACCTGGATGCGCAGCTACCGGCCCGGGGAGCTGTTCGACGAGCACGGCTCGCTGGTGCCGGAGCTGGCCGCGCTGCCGCCCAGGGCGTACCGGCGGATGAGCGCCAACCCGGTGGCCAACGGGGGCGAGCTGCTGCGCGACCTGGTCCTGCCGGACTTCCGCGACTACGCCGTCGACGTGCCGGCGCCCGGGGCCACCAGCTCGGAGGCGACCCGAGTGCTGGGCACGTACCTGCGTGACGTCATCGATCGCAACCGCGCGACATTCCGCCTGTTCGGACCCGACGAGACGCTCTCGAACCGGATCAGCGCGGTGTTCGAGGTGACGGATCGCCAGTTCGACGCCGAGATCATCGCGACCGACGAGTTCCAGGCGCGTGCGGGCCGGGTCATGGAGGTGCTCTCCGAGCACCAGTGCCAGGGCTGGCTCGAGGGCTACCTGCTCACCGGGCGGCACGGCTTGTTCAACTGCTACGAGGCGTTCATCCACATCATCGACTCGATGTTCAACCAGCACGCCAAGTGGCTCAAGGTGACCCGCGACCTGCCGTGGCGGCGCCCGATCGCATCGCTCAACTACGTCCTGTCCTCGCTTGTCTGGCGCCAGGACCACAACGGCTTCAGCCATCAGGATCCAGGTTTCATCGACCATGTGGTCAACAAGAAGGCCGATGTCATCCGGGTCTACCTGCCGCCGGATGCCAACACGCTGCTGTCGGTGGGCGACCACTGCCTCCGCAGCCGCCACTACGTCAACGTCATCGTGGCCGGCAAGCAGCCCGCGCCCAACTGGCTCTCGATGGACGAGGCGATCCTCCACTGCACCCGCGGGATCGGGATCTGGGACTGGGCGAGCAATGACCAGGGCGGGGAGCCCGATGTCGTGCTCGCCTGCGCCGGCGACATCCCCACGCTCGAGGCGCTGGCCGCCGTGGACCTCATCCGGCAGCACCTGCCCGACCTCAAGGTCCGCTTCATCAACGTCGTCGACCTGATGCGGCTCCAGGATGAGAAGGAGCACCCGCACGGATTGTCGGAGGCGGAGTTCGACGCCCTGTTCACGACCGACAAGCCCGTCGTGTTCGCCTATCACGGCTATCCGTGGCTGATCCATCGCCTGACCTACCGGCGGACGAACCACGCCAACCTGCACGTCCGCGGCTACAAGGAGGAGGGCACCACCACCACCCCGTTCGACATGGTGATGCTCAACGACCTCGACCGGTACCACCTCGTGATCGACGTGATCGACCGGGTGCCGGGCCTGGGGCCGAAGGCCGGGCATGTCCGCCAGCTGATGGTCGACAAGCGGCTGGAGGCGCGCGCCTACACGCGGCGCGAGGGCGAGGACGCCCCTGAGGTCGCCGGCTGGGCGTGGCCCGTCGCAAGCGCGGGATGACCGCGCCCGCCCTGACGACCCCGGCCCAACGCCGCGCTGACCGTCTCCGACGTCGCCAACGTGCCTGACCCCGCCCGGACGGGCCCCGGGCCGGAGCGGGTCCTGGTGGTCAACGCCGGCTCGAGCTCGCTCAAGCTGCGGGTCCTCGACTCGGCCGACGCGGTGGTCGCGTCGGCCGATCTGGGCGCCGTCCGGAACGCGTCCGATACGGTCGAGGTGGCCGGCGCGGTGGAGCGGTTCGGCCAGGTCGATGCGGTCGGTCACCGGATCGTCCACGGCGGCACGGCCTTCCGCGGTCCGGTGCGCGTGGATCGTGCCGTCCTCGAGCGGATCACCGGGCTCACCGATCTGGCGCCGTTGCACCAGCCCAAGTCGCTGGCCGCGCTCAACGCGGTCAGCGCCGTCCTGCCCGAGGTGCCGGCCGTCGCCTGCTTCGACACCGCGTTCCACGCCACGCTGCCGGCGGCCGCATCCACCTACGCGCTGCCGTCGCAGTGGCGCCGCCGCTGGGACCTTCGCCGCTACGGTTTCCATGGCCTCTCGCACGCCTATGCCGCCCGCCGCGCGGCCGCCCTCCTGGACCGATCGAACGAGGGTCTGCGGCTGGTGACCTGCCACCTCGGGGCCGGCGCCTCGCTGGCGGCGGTGCTCGATGGACGGTCGGTTGACACGACAATGGGCTTCACACCGCTCGAAGGGCTGGTGATGGCCACCCGGTCGGGCACCGTCGACCCGGGGCTTGTGCTCTGGCTTGCCGATCACGTGGGCATGCCTCCGGCCGAGGTGGCCGCAACGCTCGAACATCGGTCGGGCCTGCTGGGGCTCGCCGGAACCGCCGACATGCGGACGATCCTGGACCGGTCGTCTGGCGGGGACACGGACGCGACCCTCGCGCTGGAGGTCTATCTGCACCGGCTGCGGGGGTCGATCGGGGCGATGACGGCCGCGCTGGGCGGGCTGGACGCGATCGTGTTCACCGGCGGCGTCGGGGAGCGGTCAGCGGCGATCCGGGCGGCCACCGCGGACGGCCTCGGCTACCTGGGCATCGCGCTCGATGCCGCCCGAAACGCGGCCGAGGGGGATCTGCCCGACCGGGACATCAGCGCGGACGATGCCCGCGTTCGGGCGCTGGTCATCGAGGCTCGCGAGGACGTGGAGATCGCCCGCGAGGTGCGACGGGTGCTGGCGACCGCTCCCGCCTGATGGATCGGTCATCGGGCGCACCCGATCGACACCGGCCCGGCTGCATCACGGCTGCGGCCCCGGGCCCGGCTCAGCGGTGGTCGCGGACCACCAGCACCGAGCAGGATGCATGGACGAGCACGTTGCGCGCGACGCTGCCCAACAGCAGGCGCGCGATGCCGGTATGCCCGCGCGTTCCCATCACGATGGTGCCGATGTGGCGCTCGGTCGCGAAGCGCAGCAGCTCGGCGGCCGGATCGCCCTCGAGCGCGATCGGATCCGAGATCAGGCCGGCCACGGCAAGCCGGCCCGCCGCGGAGCCTGCCTCCTGGCGGACCTCCTCCCGCGCCTCGTCGACCGAGCGCGTGTAGGAGTCGAGGACCTGGTCGTACAGGCCGGGCGTGAAGCCGGCCGCGACCGGGACGGCCGTCTCGGCGACGGTGACCACGCTGACCCGATGACCCCTGAAGATCGGCCAGCTCGCGAGGACCGTCTCCGCGCACCGCGCCGGCTGCGACCCGTCGTCGGCGAAGGCGATCGGGCCCAGCGATTCGCCGCGTGCCACGAGGACCGGGCAATGCGCGTGATCGACGACCTCCGCCGCCGTGCTGCCCAGCAGCATCGTCGCGATCGTGCCGTGCCCGCGGCTCCCGACCACGATCAGGTCGGCCTCCATGGCGCTGGCCTCATCGACGATCGCGCTGGCCGGACGGCCCCGCAACAGGAAGCCCTCGACCCTGCGTCCAGGACCGGCCAGCAGGCTCTCGGAGCGCTCGACCGCCGCGCGCCGTTGTCGGGCGTCGATCTCCTCCTCGGTCTCGAGCTCCTGACCTCCCTCGCCCCCGGTGGCCCAGGCGAGCGACAGGACGTCGAGATAGGGCTGCTGCACGGCGACGATCCGGAGCAGGGAATCGTCCGGCAGCCGGAACGTGGAAACGAGCTGGGTGGCGCGATCGCTGGAAACCGAGCCGTCGACCGCGAGCAGGATACGCACCGGAGACCTCCGATCACGGTCATGGTCGACCCCCGCAGGGCCCGCAGGATCGGCCGAACGTCCCGATCGTGGCAGCCGTTGCGCCCGCTCGCCCGCGATCGAGCGGATGACGTTCGGCTCAGGCCCGGGACGGGGGCTCCATGGACCGCCCGCGTTCCGCGGCGAGCGACCCGACGCGGTCCACGAGGCGCTCCAGGAATGCGGTGGCATCCACCTCGGTCGCGACATCCGCGTTGGTGGTGCGACCGGTCAGGCCGCGCCAGTCGGCGATCGTCTGGCCGTCCGCGGGTCCGCCGCTTGCGTCAACCTCGACCGCCACGGGCCGCGTGCCCACGAGCGACGGGTCGAGGGTGGCCGCCACGACCATCGGATCGTGGACGAAGGCGCCGTAGAAGCCGTCGGCCCGAGCGTGGAACTCGAAGTAGAAGCGGAGGGCATCGACCAGCATCCGGATCACGGGGTTGCTGGCAACGGACCGTCGCTCGGGGCTGCCGGCCGGGCGACCCGGATCGAGCGAGTCGTCGGGCCTGCTCCCGGCCCTGTGCGCGAGCGCGACGACATGATCGGTCGTCAGGCGGGCGCGCTCGGTCACGTCGAGGCCCATCAGCAGCGGTCGTCGCGTCGCCGGATCGGCCTCGAGGGCCCGTTGCCAGGCCTCGAGCGCATCCCGCGCTGCCTCCGGATCGCAGTGGACGTTCCATTCGCTGACCGGCGTGGTGTTGCCCGGGACGGCGTACGCACCGCCCATGCACACCCAGCGACGCAGCAGGCCGGGGAGCGCTGGTTCCGCGAGGATCGCGGTCGCGAGACTGGTCAGCGGTCCGAGGGTGATCAGGGTCAGCTCGCCGGGTCGACGGCGCGCCTGGTCCACGATCAGAGCCGGCCCGAACCCGGTCGACGCCGGCACGACCGTGGGCTCCGGGAGCTCCGCGTAGCCGAGGCCGTGAGGGCCGTGGGTCTCGGGCGTGATCTCCAACGGTCGGACCAGCGGCACCGGCCGGCCGGCCGCCACCTCGACCTCGCCACGGCCCGCCAGCTCGAGCACCGCTCTGGTGTTGCGCAGCGTGTCCTCGAGCGTGGCGTTGCCGGCGCTGCAGGTCACGCCGACCAGCTCGACATCCGGGCTCGCGCACGCATAGAGCAGCGCCAGCGCATCGTCGATCCCGGTGTCGACGTCGAGGATCAGCGGGACGCGGTCGGTCGGCTGCACGCCTTCGATCGTACCTGCCGCGGTCGGCGGCTCGGCCCGCTCACCGGCGCCGAGAGACCCTTCACCGAGGCGGCTCATCCGCCGGGCGAGACCGGCGCCGCACCACTGGTCGTCCCCCGCTGCGCGCGCGTTGCTCAGCCGCCGGTGAGCCAGCGCCAGGCGCGGTCGATCGCCTCGAGCGCGGTGATCCCGTCGAACAGGCGAGCCTCGTGGAGGGCCCACTCCTGGACCTCCTTGACGGCGAGCAGCGCACCCATCGACCCGGTGAACGAGGCGCTGGTCCAGGGCACGGGATCCCAGCGATGATGGAGCAGCGCGACCAGCAGGAACCATGGCTCGAACACGTTTGGAAACACCAGCAGCAGCGCCCGCTCACCGGTCAGCTCGAATGCCACGAACCCGATCATCCGCCACCCGAACAGCGCCACGCTGACCCATCGATCCGGGCCGGTCCAGCGGAGGGCCACGATCAGGAACGTGGCCATGTAGGCAAGGTCGAGGACCTTGTCCAGCCGCTGGTAGTCGGGCACGCCGCCGAGGTCGAGGACGTTCATCAGCAGCAGGTCCGACAGGTCGACCAGGATCGCGAGGATCCCGCCGGCCAGCGGCCAGCGCAGCACCGGCAGCGAGCCGGCGATCCTGACCACCGCGATGACCAGCACCTCGGGCGTCATTCGCCATCGCTCCTCGAGCTCACGGGGCGCAGCGGTTCGCCCGCCGACGATCAGGCAACCGTGGCCATCACCGCCCGCTCGGCGAGTCCCAGCGGCAGCGCCCCCGAGGACGTGATCGTGTCATGGAATCTGCGCAGCACCTCGACCGGCACCTCGGCCGGCGCTGTGCCTGCGAATCCCCGGGCTGCGAGGTATCGATCCCGGATGGCGAGGATCTCCAGGCACCCGGTCAGGTACGAGGAGGCCTGCGTCGGCCACCAGCAGTAGCGGCCAACCTCCACCCTGGCCACCGGCTCTGGCATCGCGGCCCGGTCGCGCATGAACTCGACCGCCTCGTCGAACGACATCTCGCCCAGGTGGAGCGAGGTGTCCACGATGATCCTGGCCGCCCGGAACAGGCTGGCGTTGAGGTGGTGCAGCTCGTGGATCGGGCTCTCGAAGAACCCGCGCTCGCGCATCACGCGCTCCGCGTACAGCGCCCAGCCCTCGCTGAAGTACGGCGTCGAGTACACGCGCCGGACCTCGGACGCGTGGGCCTTGCGCATCACGAGGTGCCAGTGGTGGCCCGGGTAGGTCTCGTGGACCGTCGTGGACGGGATCGATCCGTAGGAGTTGCTGGCCAGACGTGACTGGACCTCGGTCTCCGACGCGCCCTCCGGCGCGAATGGCACGAAGAAGTGCCCCTTCCAGCGATCCGAGAAGGCCGGCGGTGCCGTGTACGAGGCGACGCCCACGACCGGCCGCTGGAACACCGGCGAGGGCACGACCGCGCACGTCTCGTCCGCGGGCAGGGTGACCAGCCCGCTCTCGGCCAGGAACGCCTGCGCTCGAGCGGTCCATTCCGCGTAGCTCTCGAGCATCGCCTGCTCGGTGGGCGGGTGGTGCTCGTCGTCCTCTCGAAGGACGTCGACGTAGTCCGGGTTCCCGGTCGCGTCGCGGGCGAGGGCGGTCATCTGGGCATCCAGCCGCTCCAGCTCCTGCCAGCCTCGATCGCGCAGCGAATGCGCGTCGTCGGCCAGCACCTCGCGCTCCTGCAGGATCCGCGTGTACCGCTCCTCGCCCAGCTGCCAGCTGCCGCGGGCACGGGTCCGCAGCCCATCCAGGTGGTCGACCCAGCGTTCCAGGTGCGCGGCCGCCCCCGCACCCGCGGCCTGCAGGCGTTCGCGGTCGCGCTCGTCGTCGACGTCGAGCCAGACGAGGTCCCGTACGTAGCGAACCGCACCCCGGGCCGCCTGCATGCCGCGCTCCACGATCAGCGGATGGGCAAGGGAGGGGTCGAGGTTCTCGATCCCCGCATCGACGGCATGACCCGCCTGCTCGAGCCGCGCGACGGCCGCGTCGACCAGCTCGGCTTCCGGACGCAGCCCGTGGAGGAACAGGGTGAACAGGCCGCCGGTGATAAGGCCCGAATACACGACCGGATCCCGCTTCCACGGCTCGAACGGCGCCATGATCAGACGGCCACGGAGCGTGGATCGGGCGAGATCGCGGTCGATGCACTCGTCCCCGGTCAGACCCGCGTCGCCGATCGCATCGAGACGGGCGAGAAACGTCTTCGCGTCCGCGGCGCGGGCGAGGAAGGCGTCGGCCGAGAGGTCATCGAGCCGCTCGTCGAAGTCGGTCAGCCCGAGGGAGCTGGCGGCGACGGGCGTCGCATCGAAGTCGGCGGCCAGCAGATCGTGAAGGATGCCCTGCAGGATGGCTGCATGGTCGGGATCGGGCATCGTCATCCTCCGGGTTGGACTTGCCTGCGGATCGGTCAGGGCGCCTTGGGGTTCACGAACCGGCACCGGTCGGCGATGGGGCACAGCTCGTGCCTGGGGTTCTGCGCGTGGCACATGGCGCGTCCATGGTGGATCAGCAGCACGTGGGCTGCGTACATGTCGCCGGGCTCCAGCAACCCGAGGAACAGGTCGTGGGCCTGATCGGCCGTCGCCTTGGGCGGGATCAGGCCGATCCGCCGGCTTACCCGCTCCACGTGGCGATCGACCGGCATCAGCGGCATCCCGAAGCAGAACAGCAGCACGATCGAGGCGGTCTTGTTGCCGATGCCGTCGATGGCGGTCAGCCAGCTGCGCGCCTCGAGCGGAGAGAGCTCGCCCAGGAACGCGAGCGAATAGTCACCGCGCTGCTCCCGGATGTGGCGCAGCATGGCCTGGATTCGGGGCGCCTTCTGGGGTCCGAGGCCGCCGGGCCGGATCACGTCGACGAGCTGCGGCAGCGGCGCGTGCTCGACCATCGACCAGTCGGGTGGGGCCGCCGTGGACAGCCCGTCGCCGCCCCAGCCGATGCCCGGCCGATGGATCTCGGGCGCCCGATCGCTCGGGTACGCGTTGCGCAGCGCCTCGTACGCCTTCTCCGCGTTCACGTCGGCCGTGTTCTGGGTCAGGATCGTGAGGACCAGCTCGCTGGTGGGGTCGAGGCGAGGCTCCCAGTGCTGCTCACCGTAGACGCCGGCGAGGCCGTCGAGCACATATCGCTGGAGGCCGGGTCGGTACCGGCGCAGGTAGCCTGCCCACCTGCGCGCGGGGTCCGCGGTCCTGCGTGCCCTGCGCTTGGTCGTGCCCTTGCGGCCGGCCTGCCTCGGCGCGGCCGTCTTCGGCCGGGTCGCCCCGGCCCGCTCGCGTCCGCCCGGGGTCTCAGCCACGCTGCGCTCCCAGGCTGATCAGGCGAGCCAGGCGCTCACCGCAACGCTCGAGCGGCGCGGACCCGGCCGCAATCGCCGCCTCCACGGTCTGCGGCTGCTCCACGACCGGCACGACCACGGCATCGACGGTCGCCATGGCCTCGACGCCCTCGGGCGTCACCCCGCCACCGACCGCGATGCATGGCTTGCCCGCGGCCTGTGCCCGGAGCGCGACGCCCAGCGCCGTCTTGCCGAATGCGGTCTGGACATCGATCCGGCCCTCCCCGGTGAGCACGAGATCGGCGGTCTCGAGGGCGCGGTCGAAGCCGGCCTCCTCCATCACCAGGTCGATCCCCGGACGGAGTTCGAGCGAAGCGAACCGGTCGGTCAGGCACAGCAGCCCAAACCCGACACCGCCGGCCGCGCCGGCACCTGGCGTGTCGCGCTCGTTTCGTCCCGTCGCTGCCTCCAGCGCATGCGCGAACCGCGCCAGCCGGGCGTCGAGCAGCGCGATGCTCTCGGCGTCGGCGCCTTTCTGCGGCCCGTAGGTGGCTGCCGCGCCGGCCGGCCCAAGCAGCGGGTTCGTCACGTCGCACGCGATCCGGAGCCTGGTCTCGCCGAGTCGCGAATCGAGCCCGGACAGATCCAGCGTGTGGAGGTCGTCGGCGACGTCCGCGCCGAGCGCACGGAGCAACCCAGCGCCGCCATCGGTGGTCGCGCTGCCTCCGATCCCGAGCGCGATGTCGCGGATCCCTGCATCGAGCACGGCGCGCAGCAGGTCACCCGTTCCGTGGCTGGTGGCCCCGCGCGCATCGCGCTCCTCCGGGGCCAGCCGCGACAGGCCCGAGGCGGCGGCCATCTCGACGATCGCGGCCCGGCCGTCATCGCGCGCCAGCCAGCGCGCCCGCATGGGCCGGCCGAGGGGGTCGACCGCCTCCGCCTCGCGCCACTGCCAGCTGCCGGCCGCCTCGATCGCGACCAGCGTTCCCTCGCCACCGTCCGCGAGCGGCGCCAGCCGGATCTCGTCGCCGGGTCGGGCGCGCAGCCAGCCCGCCTCGAGCGCGCGCGCGACCTCGACGCTGGTCAGCGAGCCCTTGAACGAGTCGGGGGCGATGAGCACCTGCAGCCGATGTCCGGCACCAGCCCGCGCGGAATCCATGGTCAATCGGCGCGGTCGTCGACGGCGCCCGTCTCGGCGCGCCGTTTCTCGAGGTACTCGGGGATCCGGATCATCGGCGGTCGCTCGTGATCGGCCAGCTCCTGGATCTCGAGCGAGAGCCGCCCATGCCCGGATCGAGGAAGCTTCATCGTGGACCCGAGCTCGGCGAACAGCCGGACACGTCGTCGCTCCTCGAGCCGTTTCATGACCGCCTGGAGGATCACGAACGACATCCGGGACAGGCCCTCGAGCTCCTGGTTGCGGTGCACGCGCCGCTCGAGGTCAACCTGGCCCAGGCCATCCAGCCCCGCCCGTTCCACGGCATCGATCAGGTGCCCGATCTCGACCGCGTAGCCGGTGAAGAAGGGCAGCTGCTCGAGCAGCGATCGCCGCGCTGCGTACTCACCGGACAGCGGCTGGATCAGCCCGGACAGCTCCGGGAAGAACAGGTTGATGAGTGGGCGCGCCACCAGCTCGGTCACCCGGCCGCCGCCGCCCTCCTTGAGCACCCCGGCCTCGACGATCGGACGCTGGTAGTAGCCCTTGACGTACTGGAGGCGGGGCTCGACGAGCAGCGGGCCGAGGGTTCCGTAGACCATCCGGTGATGCCAGTTGCGGACGTCGGTGTCGGCCCACACGACGATGTCGCCCGAGGTCTCGTAGAGCGACTTCCAGAGGGCCTCGCCCTTGCCGCTGAACGACCCGTATCGGGGCAGCACGTCCGGATGCTCGATCACGCGCACGCCCTCGGCGACCGCGATCTCGCGCGTCTCATCGGTCGAGGCGGAATCGATGACCAGGATCTCGTCGAGGAGGGGGTAGCGCTGCTGCATCTCACGGATGGCGCGCCGGACGATGGGCCCGATCGTCTCGGCCTCGTTGAGCGTCGGCAGCACCAGGCTGACCGTGACGCCCTGCTTCTCCTTGAGGGTGGTCAGACGGGCAAGGTCGGCAAACTCGGAATGGTGGAAGCTGGCCTCCGCGAACCAGCGCTCCACCCGCGCGGGGATGGCCCGAGCCTCCTCCGCGGCCCGATCGGCCGCGGCCAGCGTCTCCGCCCTCTCGGCCAGCTGCTCGAACGTCTGGCGTCCGATCGGCTCACGCGTCTTGACCACGATCACGGTGGGCCTGGCACGCTGGGCGATGGCCTCCGGCAGCGACCCGAACAGCGAGCTGCCCGGATCGCCGGGTGGTGCCGACGCGCCCATGACGACCAGGTCGGCGCGATCCGCTTCGCGCAGGATCGCCGTCCGTACGTTGGCCGTCTCCCGCAGCACCTGCTCGGATCGGGCGGTCACGTGCTGGCGGGCGAACGCGGCCAGCGCATGCTCGGCCTGGGCGCGCACGGCCTCGGTCACGCCGGCGGGCACGAGGTGCATGACGGCGACCGTGGCACCGTAGCGGTGGGCGAGGGCGTCCGCAAAGCGCAGGGCCAGCTCCGCGTGCGGCCCGCCACGGACCGGGACGAGGATCCGGCGAACCTCGCGCGCCCCGCGCTGCTTGACGACCGCGATATCGCACGGGGACTCCCGCACGACCTCGTCGATGGTGGGCGAGATGACCGGACCGCGGGTGTCCCGGCCGGGCGTGGACTTGCCGCCCCAGCCGAAGATCATCAGGTCCGCCTCCTGCTCGGCCGCGGCCTCGACGATGCCCGCGGCGGCGTGGCGCCCGATCCGCACCAGGGGATGGATGACGGTCCCCTCGGGCACGTAGTCGAGCACCTTCTGGAGCAGGCGGCGCGCCTGCCGCGCGCGGGTCGCTCCATCGCTCAGGGGCATGCCCTCGGGAACCTCGACGATGCCCAGGGCGGTCAGCTCGCCGGTCCGCGGATCCATCAGGGAGGCACCGATCCGGACCAGCTCCTCGGCGGTGAGCGGGTTGGCAACGGGGATCAGGATCCGCGCCGGCAGCGGCTCGGAGCTCACGCGCCCCGCCCTTCGGTCGTCGGCTCGTCGCCGCTGGCCGGCTGCCGGTCGAGCGCCTTCCAGCGCTCCACGAGGTAAGGCTTGAGGAGCTCGAACTGGCGTGCCTGGCGCTCCACCCGTTCCTCGGCGTCGGCCGTCGCAAGGTGGCGGTTCTCGATCACGAAGCTCCCCACCCGGCCGAAGTAGATCGGGACCAGCGCGGCCACCAGCTGCGCATCGTCCACGTCCTTGCGGCGGGTTGCGACGATGAGGTCGTAGATCACGCGCGCCCAGAGATCATCAGGGAAGTGGAAGGTGGCCAGCGCCTCGGCCAGGTCGAGCGTGGACACGGGCGTGGAGGACTCGGCGCCCAGCCCGAGGCGCTGCGAGGCACCGTCGACCAGCTGGCCAGCCTCACCGGCAAGGAGCACCACCGCGTCCGCGTTGACCGGGTCGAGCATGCGGCGCCACGTGTCGGCCACCGTCAGCGAGCCGGCGTGGAACTCGGACAGCAGCCGCAGCGAGTTCACGTCCAGGGGCGGTGGATCGATGATCCGCTCGAACCCATAGGCCGGGATGTCGTGGCTGGCATGGATCTCCAGCCATGCCTCCGGGTGGGTCGCGGCCATGCGCAGGATCGTGCTCACCACCTGGCGGAACATCGGGCCGAGATCGGCACCGGGATCCTTCGGATCGTGGACCTTGGCGCCTAGCCGCGACTGGCATACCGCGTAGCCGCCGGTCAGGGCGGAGGTTGTCATCCAGATGTCGATCCCGAACTTGCTGATCTCCTCGGTCCAGTCATCGAGCTCGAGGTAGTGGCGGACGAGGTCGCCGCTCACCCCGAAGTCGCCCCCGATGGGCTGCCGGATGCGATGGCCGTAGAGCGCCCGGGTGAGCGGGTAGGTGACCGTGTTGGTGATCGTGCCGTCGTACTTGTAGCGCGCATACAGCGGCGCGACGAAGTCATAGCCGCCCTTGAGGATCGGGCCTGCCAGCAGCTCGATCCACTCGGGAACGATGCTTCGCAGGTCGCTGTCGACGACGACCAGGGCCTGGACCTCGAGCGCCGCCGCCATCTCGAAGATCGTGCGCAGCGCGGCGCCCTTGCCACCGACGCCGTCGATCTCGGGATAGGTGAGCGTCACCCGGACCAGGCGATTGGTCGGCCTGACCAGCAGGACCAATTCGACGTAGTCGGGAGGCTCGGTGTCGACCACCACGCGCTGGGTCCCGTCGGGGCTGCCGGCGTCCGAGTTGACGAGCACGGGCTTGAGATCCGGGAAGTACTGGACCAGGCCCGCGTGCGCGGCGCGTACCACGTAGCCGATCGTGGCCGCGTTCTTGAAGCTCGGGATGCCGACCATGATGTCGGCTCGTCCCAGGCGGGCGATCTCCTCCCGGATGGCGGGCGTCAGCGTCGTCGCGGGCACGCGCCCACCCTACCACCGGCGTGGTCCGGTCGGGGACGGGCTACCGCTGGTGGCCGGTCGCCGACGCCGCTTAACGAGCGTTTCGCGGCGCGCCGCCGATTGCCCAATCCGGGTTTTCGCGACCGGTGAGGTAGCGGCTGTTGCTGCCGCGATAGGACAGCTCCGTGAACCCGAGCGTGCCCCAGGAGGCGAGGATGGCGCTCGACGAGGGGCGCACGAAGGTGGACACTCGCACCAGGTCCGAGACCACCAGAACCGACTCGAGCAGCCGCTTCCGCTCGAGCAGCGGGATGTCGAGGAGCGGTTGGCCGTCGAGCTGCAGCAGATCCGTGGCCACGAACGCGTGACGCTCGCCACCAGCCAGCAAATCCAGGGTCGCCTGCTCCTCGCGCGCCAGGCGGGTCTCCCGGTCCCGGGCGTCAGCGCCTGGATCGGCGGGGCGCCGCCGGCGGACCCACCGCGGCACGAGCAGGGCCGGCCGCTCTACCTCGGGCGGACCGGGCGCGACGCCATGGTCGCTCCGCAGCGCCGACGTCGTGAGATGGCCTTCGACGACCGCCTCAAGGGCGGTGAAGGCGGCCACCAGCGCCTGGGTCAGCTCCCGGGCCACGGTCAGCTCGGCTCCGTCGCGGAACAGCGCCGCCTCGTCCGGTGCCATCGCCGCGACGGCTCGCGCGCCACCCCACCCCGGCTCAACGATGGCATTGGGGATGTCCTCGGCGAACCGCTGGCCGGGGCGTTGCGGCTGCCATGCCGCGGCGATGTCTCGTGCTGTGCCTGCTGGGCTCATCGACCGAATGCTAATCCTCGCGGACGCGGCTGAGGACACGGGCGTTCGGCGGCCGACTCGGGCCACTATCATCGTCGCTACCGCGCCGCGCGGACCAGACCGGGCGTGCGCGCAGGTGAGAACGCACCAGGAGGCATGTCAGCTCACCCGTTCCCGGCGAGCGCACGAGACGCGACGGTCCGCGATCCGAACCGGCGTCCGCTCGCGCAGGGCGCCTGGACGCTGTACGACTTCGCGAACACGATCTTCTCGTTCGCGATCGTGTCCGGCGCCATCGGGTTGTGGCTGACCGACGACGGCCGCTTCGGTGCCGGGACCGGCCAGCTCGTCCTCAGCCTCGCCGTCGCCGTCAGCGTCGGACTCAACGCGATCGTGTCACCGATTCTCGGCGCGCTCTCGGACCGCGGTGGCCGGCGTCTGCCGTTCCTGCTCGCGTTCACCGCCCTGTGCATCGTGCCCACGGCGATCATCGGCGTCAGCGACCCGATCACGGGAACACTGCTGTTCGTGCTGGCCAACTTCGGCTACCAGGCGGCGCTCATCTATTACGACGCGTCGATCAAGCTCGTGAGCACCCCTAGCACGCGCGGACGGCTGAGCGGCACCGGCACCGGGGTCGGCTACTGCGGCACGGTGTTCGTGGGCCTGATGATCTTCCTGTTCGGCATTCCCGTCGAGGCGCGCTTCCCCGTCTCGGCCGTGCTGTTCGCGCTGTTCGCGATCCCGGTGTTCGTCCTGGTGCACGAGCGTCGCGATCCTTCGGCGGCGAGGCTGACGGTTCGGGACGTGGTCAGCTCCTGGCGCCAGCTGCGCACAACGATCGCCCACGCCCGCGACGTGCCGGGCCTGCCTCGCTTCCTGGTGGGTCGCTTCTTCTACTCCGATGCGGTCAACACGGTGATCGTGGTGATGACGGTCGTGGCGGTCGAGGCGGTGGGACTGACGGCCGCAACCGCGAACCTGGTGCTGCTGGCGCTGACCATCGTTGCGATCGTCATGTCGTTCGTGTGGGGCTGGCTGGCAGACCGGGTCGGCCCCCGCCTGACCCTGATCGCCGTGCTCACCAGCTGGGCGGTGGGGCTGGTGCTGGGCGCGTTCTCCCTGTCGCTCAACGGGACCGACGCGCTCACCGGCGATCCGACACCGACCGTGCCGGGCCTGGCGCTGTTCCTGGTGGCGGGCGCGATCCTCGGCTCTGGTCTGGGCGGCGTGCAGGTGGCCGATCGCGTGTTCATGGTGCGGCTGTCGCCACCAGCCCGGGTGGGCGAGTTCTTCGGGATCTACGGGCTGGTCGGCAAGGCGTCCCAGGTCATCGGACAGGTGCTGTACGGGGTCATCGTGTTCCTCCTGCTCGACGCGTTCGGGGTGGGCGCCTACCAGGTCGCCATCCTGAGCCTGATCGTGACGATGCTGATCGGGCTGTGGCTGGTCTGGCCGGTCAGTGACCGCTGGGCGGGCTCGGGCGAGATGGTCCGCGAAGGGCTCGAGGGTGTCGATGTCTCAGACGTGGCGCCGCCTCCCCGCCTGTCGCCGGACCGGGCCCCGCTCGAGGATCGTCGGTGATGCCGGACGTGCCCTGACAGGATGACGTTCGACCGTCGGCGGAGAGCCGGCCGGCCGGCGTCAGGCGCCGTCGGCGGAGAGCCCGGCCGGTGGCGTCAGTCCCCGTAGCCGTCCGGGTGCGCCTGCC
The DNA here is from genome assembly GCA_963829295.1 of uncultured Chloroflexia bacterium. Classification (GTDB taxonomy): domain Bacteria; phylum Chloroflexota; class Limnocylindria; order Limnocylindrales; family CSP1-4; genus CAIXZV01. The sequence continues at coordinate 302,379 of CAWHHU010000007.1, forward strand.
GCCAGGCCCAGGCCGACCCGATCATCTCGGCCAGCGTCGACCGGCGAGGTACCCAGCCAAGCCGCTCGCGAGCTCGATCGTTGGAGGCGACCAACACGGGCGGATCCCCCGCCCGCCGAGGTCCGACCGAGTGCGGGACCGGACGCCCGATCGCTGCCTCGGCCGCCGCCAGCACCTCGCGCACCGAGAACCCGGACGCCGTGCCCAGGTTGCACGCCAGCAGGTCGTCCATGGGCTTCGCCGTCAGCTCGATGGCGGCCAGGTGCGCGTCGGCGAGGTCCGCGACATGGATGTAGTCCCGGATCGGGGTGCCGTCGGGCGTGGGGTAGTCGTCCCCGAACAGGGTCAACGCCGATCCTCCGCCGGCCGCGATCAGGATGTTGGGGATCAGGTGGGTCTCGGGCCGGTGGATCTCGCCCAGTCGCTCGGTCGCGCCGGCCACGTTGAAGTAGCGGAGGGCCACCCCGCGGAACCCGTAGGCTCGCGCGTACCAGCCCAGCGCCGCCTCGATCGAGCGCTTGGTCTCGCCGTAGGGGTTGATGGGCTGGAGCGGGGCGTCCTCTGTGATCGGGGAGCGGTCCGGCGTTCCATAGACGGCCGCGGTCGAGGAGAGCACCACCCGGCGGACGCCGGCGGCGCGGGCGGCCTCGAGCAACGCGATCCCGCCGGCCACGTTCTCGCGGTAGTACCTGGCCGGGTCCCGAACGCTCTCGCCGACGAGCGACCGGGCTGCGCAATGGAGGATGACCTCGATGTGCTCCCGCTCGAGCAGGTCACGAACGGCCGCCTGATCGCCGTACGAGCCCTGGTGCAGTCGCGCGTCCGGGTGGGGGACGGCACGGTGCCCGGTGGACAGGTCGTCCAGCACCACCGCCTCATGCCCGGCGGTCAGGATGGCGTCGACGGACACGCCACCGACGTAGCCGGCGCCGCCGGTGACGAGAACGTTCACGATCGGTTCCTCCGCAGCAGTCGATCGACGAGTCGGGACGGCGAGGGTGATTCGGACCGGCTCGCTGGAGCCGCATCGAGCTCCCCGGGCGGGCTGGCCGGTGCGGGACCCTCGGCTGCTGCCTGGCCGGCGGGCGTGGCGGCGCCCGGTTCGCTCACCTTCGTCGGCGCGTCGTCGCCGGGCAGCGTCTGGCCCCGGGCGCCGAACACCTCCTCGAGTCGGGCCACGAGCCGGATCGCCGCCACGTTCTCCGGATCGATCGACAGCGCGCGCCGCGCCTGCCGATAGGCCTCCGCATCGTCGGCGCGTTCGAGGGCGACCCGGGCCAGCCCGACCACGGCGATCGCGTTCCGGGGATCCGCGTCAGCGGCCTGGCGATACAGCCCCTCGGCCCGGTCGACGAGACCGACGGACAACGCCCGCTCCGCCTGGAGCAGCAGCTCGATCATGCCGGCGCCGGTCTGCTGTCATCGTCGCTGCCCGTTCCGGCGTCCGCGAGCATGCCCTGAGCGAGCAGCAGGAGCGATCCCCGATCGTTCAGGGCCGGGTCCGCGATGACCAGGTCCGTCAGCGCGTTCAGGATCCGTCCGAGCGTGGGCCCCGGCTGCAGCCCGAGCTCGCGGATCAGGTCGTTGCCGTCGATTCGCAGGGCATACCGGTCGAGGGCGACCTCGGCCTCGATCTCGGCAGCCACGCGGGCCTGGAAGGCACGCTGATCGGGGTCGTCCGGCGGCATCCCGCTGCCGATGTCATCGGCCTGCCGGAGCTCGAACAGCGACTCGACGCGGTCGCGACCGACGCGCTTGATGAACCGCCGGACGGCGGCATCGGTGGTGTCGGGATCGACCGGGAACATGTGATGCCGGATGAGGTGCGTCACCTCGTCGGCGGCGGCCCGCGGGTAGCCCAGGCGACGGAGGAGCGCATCGGCCTGCTGGGCCCCGACGACATCGTGGCGATGGAACCGGCCATCCGCGAGGGTCGCGGGCTTGCCGATGTCGTGGAGCAGCGCCGCCAGCCGGACGATGGGCCGATCGGCCGGCGCGGCGTCGACCGTGCGCAGGGTGTGATCCCAGAGATCCTCGCCGGGCACCTTGCTCTGGGCGATCCCGCTCTGCGCCGCGAGCTCGGGCGAGAGAACGGCCAACAGGCCGGTCTCCTGGATGAGTCGCAACCCGATCGAGGGCCGTGGCGCCGCCAGCAGCTTCGCCAGCTCGCTGCCGATCCGCTCGCCGGACAGGTGAGCGACGAGCGGCGCGTTGGAAGCGATCGCGCGCAGCGTGGCCGGCTCGATCTGGAGCTCGAGCACGGCGGCCAGGCGGACGGCGCGGATCATCCGCAGGGCGTCCTCGCGGAACCTCGCGTCGGGATCGCCGACGGCCCGCAGCCGGCGCCTCGCGAGGTCGGTCAGCCCATCGAACGGATCGACCAGCTCGAATGCCCGGGCGCTCGGACCGGCCGCGCGCCCCCATGCCAGCGCGTTGATGGTGAAATCACGCCGGGCGAGGTCCGCGACGATGTCGTCGCCGAACTCCACCCGGTGCGGTCGACGGAAGTCCGCGTACTCGTGCTCGGTGCGGAAGGTGGTGATCTCGAACACGCCCTCGTCGCGCCGAACGGCGACGGTGCCAAAGCGGTTCTCGTACACGGCACCGTGGAGCAGCGCGACCAGCCGATCGGGCCGGGCATCGGTGGCCAGGTCCCAGTCGACGGGCCGTCGGTCCATCACGACATCCCGGAGCGAGCCACCCACCAGGTACGCGGCATGCCCGGCGCGATGGAGCTCATCGAGCACGGAGCGCACGCCCGGCGGGACAGCAGGCTCGAGCCGGTCGGTCACGTCCGAGCTGCGGCGCGACGCCGCTCCCGCCGGGTTGGCCATGACGCTGCTCAGTTGCGCCCGAGGAACAGGTACGTCCTCCAGGCCTCATTGCGGACATCGGCGAGATACGGCGTGAACAGCGAGTAGAGGTCGCTCCGGGGCTCGAACGGCGCGCGCACCAGCCGCAGGCGTGCCTCCTCGGGAGTGTGCCCGCCTTTGCGGTGATTGCATGGCTTGCACGCGGCGACCAGGTTCTCCCAGGTGTGCCCGCCACCCCGGTGCCGTGGCAGCACGTGATCCAGGGTGAGGTCGTTGGACTGGCGACCGCAGTACTGGCAGGTGTTGCGATCCCTGCTGAAGATCTCGCGCCGGGTCAGCTTCACACGAGGCCGGGGCCGCTTGATGTGGTGCTGGAGGCGGATGACCGACGGCGCCTTGTAGACGGTGCGGACCGTTCGGATCTCGGCGTGGTTGTACTCGATCACCTCGGCCTTGGAGCCGAACAGCAGCCGGAACGCCCGCGGGATGTTGCACACGTTCAGCGGCTCGTAGTTCTGGTTCAGCACGAGCACGACGCCGTCCATCGGCCGAACGATAACAGGACCGCCGGCAGGGGCGGCCCGAGGGACCCGGGAGGCGACGGAGGTCTCGGCGGCTGGCTCCTTGTCAGACCCTGGGCGGGTCCATCGCCCGCTCGATCCGGGCGATCTCGACCTCGATCCGGCCAACGTCGTCGGAGGCCTTCGCCCACTCGGGGCTGCCGAGCACCGCGGCGTTCCGGCGCCGCCGCGCTTCGTCGTGCTGCGCCAGGAGCTGGTCGCGGGTGTCGGCCGGTCGTGCGTCACCGGTCGTGGCGGTGTCTGGCATGGATCCTCCGGGAGGTGCGCACCAAGCGTACCGCGCACCGCGGATCGACGGGCCGCCGTCGCCTTGCCACCGGCTCGGGCCACGGACATGCCGGGTGTCCACAGCGCGCCATCTGGATGGCGCTCATTCTGGCCTCAGGAATCGTGCTAGTGTCAAGGTGCACGTTTAGTCGCTGGAGTACGATCCGCAGGTGACCGATCCCGCTCGTTCCGAGGGGTTGCCCTCGGCCACCGCGTCGCCCATCGCCGAGGAGATCCGGCTGCGACTCGCCGATGCATGGGGCGAGATGGGTGCCGCCTGGGGTGTCGCACCGGCCATCGCGCGCGTCCACGCGTACCTGATGGCGCGCCAGGAGGCGCTGACCGAGCGCGAGGTTCGCGAGGCCCTCAACCTGAGCCATCGCGCCGCCAGCCTCGCCCTCGCCGAGGCCGAAGCGTGGGGACTGGTCGAGCGGGTCGCCGAGCCGAGACGGGTCGGTCGCCGGGGACCGGCGGGCGCGGCCTACATGGCGATCGGCGACCACTGGCGCTGGTTCGGCAGGGTCGTCGCAGAGCGCAAGGTCCGCGAGGGAGATCCGATCATCATCGTGCTCGAACGGACGCTCGGCGACACGGGCGTCGCGCTCCAGCATCACCCCGGGGACGGCGACCTGCGCAGGCTCCGCGACTGGCTGTCGACGTTCCTCGTGTTCGTTCGCCTGTTCGACCGCGCCGTCGGCCTGCTCTCCCGGCTCGAGCCGCCCGAGCTGGAGCGGGCGCTGCGATTGCTGGGCGAGGTTCCGGATGACACGATCATGCGCCTCGTGAAGCTGCTCGACGGATTGCCGGATGACGACGTGCTCGGCCTCATCGAGGCGCTGTCCCAGCTGTCCCCGACGTCTGCGAGGCGCGCGACCACGTTGATGTCGGGGGTCGTTCGCACGCTCGTCCGATAGAGTCTGCCGGGCCGAGCCGGGCACCCGGATCCGCGTCCCGCCAGCACTGGGGCTCTTGCCGGGTGCCGTGCGATAATCGGTTGGTGACGTCGGACCGAACCCGCTCGAACGGGCGACGACCCCGGGGCAAGCCGGCCGGCCGACCACTCGCGCGTCCTGTCGGAGAGCCCCAGCAGCCATGACCGAAACGTCCACCTGGGTCACCAAGAAAGGTCTCGCCCAGATGCTCAAGGGCGGCGTCATCATGGACGTCGTCACGCCGGAGCATGCCAAGATCGCCGAGGATGCCGGCGCCGTCGCGGTGATGGCGCTCGAGCGTGTCCCGGCCGACATCCGCGCGGCGGGCGGCGTTGCCCGAATGTCCGACCCATCCATGATCGAGGGGATCATGGATGCCGTGTCCATCCCGGTGATGGCCAAGGCCCGGATCGGCCACTTCGTCGAGGCCCAGGTCCTCGAGGCGCTGGGCGTGGACTACATCGACGAGTCCGAGGTCCTGACACCGGCCGACGAGCGCAATCACATCGACAAGCACGCATTCAAGGTGCCGTTCGTATGCGGCTGCCGGAACCTGGGCGAGGCGCTGCGTCGCATCAACGAGGGCGCGGCCATGATCCGCACCAAGGGCGAGGCCGGCACCGGCAACGTCGTCGAAGCCGTCCATCAGCTGCGCGACGTCCTGGCCGAGATGCGCAGGCTCCAGGGGATGCGCGAGGACGAGCTGTTCGTTGCGGCCAAGGAGCTCGCCGCACCGTACGAGCTGGTCAGGGATGTGGCCGCGAATGGCAAGCTCCCGGTGGTCAACTTCGTCGCGGGCGGGATCAGCACCCCTGCCGACGCGGCGCTCGTGATGCAGCTGGGCGCGGAAGGGGTGTTCGTGGGCTCGGGGATCTTCAAGAGCGAGGATCCGGCTCGGATGGCCAACGCCATCGTCCAGGCCACCACCCACTACCAGGACGCGAAGATCATCGCCGAGGTCAGCAAGGGCCTGGGGGCGCCGATGCGCGGGCTCGCCATGGAAGCCATCCCCGAGCAGGAGCGGCTCGCGGTCCGCGGTTGGTAGGCGACGGCTGGGAAGCCTTGGGTCACCCGGAGGCCCGTGGCATGAGGATCGGGGTGCTCGCGTTGCAGGGCGCCTTCGCGGAGCACGCCTCGGTGCTGCGCTCGATCGGGGCCGAGGTGATCGAGGTCCGGCTTCCCGCCCAGCTCGACGACGTCGACGGCCTCATCATCCCGGGCGGTGAGAGCACCACGATGCGCCGCCTGATCGACCGCTGGGGTCTCCGCGATCCGATCCTGGCGCTGATCGAGCGGGGCGCGCCGGTGCTCGGGACGTGCGCCGGCATGATCGTTCTGGCCCGGGAGATCGATGGCGACGAGGTGCCGGTCCTGCCGGTGCTCGACGTGACGGTGGAGCGCAACGCGTTCGGCCGGCAGCTCGAATCATTCGAGACCGAGCTCGAGGTGCCCGTGCTGGGGTCGCAGCCGGTCCACGCGGTGTTCATCCGCGCCCCGGTGATCGGCCGCGTTGGTCCCGGGGTCGACGTCATGGCGCGACTCGATGACGGGCGGATCGTCGCGGTCCGGGAGCGGAACGTGATCGCCACCTCGTTTCATCCCGAGCTCGCGGGCGAGACCCGGTTCCACCGCCTGCTCACGACGATGGCGTCCGAGCACGCCGACCCGGGCGAGGGTGTGGGACGCCGGCCGCATCCCACCCGGCGGTCGCACCAGGCACGGTAGGCCGATGGCGAAGAGCGCAGGCAAGGTTCGAGCGGCGCGATTGACCGATCTGGCTGCCCTGGGCGACCTTTCCCGGCTGGCCCAGGCGGACGTCGACGGGACGCGCTCGCTCGGGCTGCCGGTGACGAACCCGCGCATCGGCGTGTTCAGCCTGTTCCGACTGCCGCTGGGCGCGTTCAGCCCCCATGACGTGCTGTACGTGTTCGACCGCGACGGGCAGATCGCGGGCCTGTTGCGCGTCGAGCGGGACAGCCCGCGCGACGAGTGGACCGTGGTCGAGCTCGACGCCGTGGGCGACATGGATGCGGGCGACGTGCGCTTCCGTCTGATCCAGCACCTGCTCCGCGATGGCGCGAAGCGCGGCGCCGTGCGGTTTCACGTGGCGTGCGTCGACGTGGACGACAACGTCGAGCTGTTCATGCAGGCGGGCTTCATCCGCTTCGGCGACGAGCGGGTCCTGTTCCGCGAGCGGGGCCGGGAGCTGCCCGCTCCGATGGCCGAGTCGGCGGCGCGCGATGCGTGCATCCGGCCGGCTTCCCCGCTGGACGCGGTCGCCCTGTCGCGCCTGTACACCTCGGTCACGCCGGCGCCCGTGCAGCGTCTCGAAGCGGTCCGGATCGCCGACTGGGAGCGTCAGGGTCGTGACTGGCGAGTGCCCCGCTCGTCGTTGGCACCGATCCTCCGCTTCGCCGACGTCGACGCGTTCGTGATGGGGGCCCCCGCCGGCGGGAGCGACGGCACCCAGATCGACGCGCTGGTGCAGGTAGGGGTTGCCAAGGAGGACCAGCCGCACTATCTGAAGCTCATGGCCAGGCCCGAGGCCGACGTGGTTCCGCTGATCCGCTACGCGCTCGGCGTCATCTCGGCGCGGGCGGACCCGGCAAACGCGCATCGGCAAGGGGTGCTGGCCGCCGTCCGGACCTACGAGCTGCCGCTCGACCGCCGGCTCGCGGACGAGGGGTTCGAGTCGGTCGCGACGGTCACGCTGCTGATGAAGGAGACGCTGGTCCGCGTGGCCGAGCCGCGGCTGGTCCCGGCGGGCGTCCGATGACCACGCCCGAGGACGCGATGACCACGCCCCAAGACGCGATGACCCCGCCCGAAGATGCGACGACCGTCGACGATGGCCCGATGCCCATCCCCGACGACGCGATGACCACCGGCCCGGCCCCGAGCGCCCCAGGCGATGGCTCGCTGCGCCCGCCCGAGGTGCGACGAGCTGCGGCCGAGCACCGGCGCGAGACGATGGACGACCTCGACGTGCTCCTGGCGGCCCTGCCGCCCGAGATCGTGGAGGCGATCCACGCCCTGCCCGATCGCGAGACGCTGATCGAGGTCGTGCTCGACCTGGGCCGCCGTCCCGAGGCGCGCTATCCGGCAGCCGAGGTGACGCTGCTCAACCGCGAGGTCGTGGAGCACGACATCGCCTACGTGGTCGACCACATCGGCAGCTTCGGGGACGACAACCGGGCGGGCATCGAGCGCACGCTCCACCGGATCAGCGCGATCCGCAACCGCAACGGGAAGATCGTCGGGCTGACCTGCCGGATCGGGCGAGCGGTGTACGGGACGATCGAGATCATCTCGGACTACATCCAGACCGGGAAGTCCATCCTGATCATGGGCCGGCCGGGGATCGGCAAGACCACGATGCTGCGTGAGGCTGCCCGGGTGCTGGCCGACGAGCAGGGCAAGCGGGTGGTCGTGGTCGATACCTCGAACGAGATCGCGGGCGATGGTGACATCCCGCATCCGGCGATCGGCAAGGCGCGTCGGATGCAGGTCCGGACGCCCTCGCTCCAGCACGAGGTGATGATTGAGGCGGTCGAGAACCACATGCCGCAGGTCATCGTGATCGACGAGATCGGCACCGAGCTCGAGACACACGCCGCTCGGACGATCGCGGAGCGCGGCGTTCAGCTGATCGGCACCGCCCACGGCAACAACCTCGACAACCTGATGCTCAACCCGACCCTGTCCGACCTGATCGGTGGCATCCAGAGCGTGACGCTGGGCGACGAGGAGGCCCGTCGGCGCCGCTCGCAGAAGAGCGTCCTCGAGCGCAAGGCCCCGCCAACGTTCGACGTCATCGTTGAGATCCAGGACCGGGAACGGGTCCTGGTCCATGCCGATGTTGCGGCCACCGTGGACGCGCTGCTGCTCGGAGACCCGGTGGCGCCCGAGCTTCGCTGGCGCGACGAGGAAGGCGTGCATCGCTCGCAGTCCCGTCCCAAGCCGTCGGCACGGGAGGCGGCGGGCGGCGATCGCTTCAGCGGCCTGACGGGCTCCGGCGCCGGAGCCTGGGGCCGCGAGCCCGCCTGGCGAGGTCCGTCGACGTACCGCGCGGGGTATGGCGGTGATGATCGGCTGCCGGCGCGCCCGGGCTTCCGTCCGGGCCAGTCGGGAGGCTGGCGCGCGGGTCGCGGCGGCGCCTCCGATCGAGGATCCGAGCGCGGTGCACGCAGCCAGGAGGGCGACCGAGCGGGCCCGATGAGCGTGCTTCCCGGCGAGCCGTTTGCGGTACCGCCGGCGGGCACGTTCGTCGCCGGCGGCATCGCCGATCGCGGTCCGCTCGAGCGGGCCGAGGCGGTGACGGCATCGGCGGCCGGGCTGGCGGCGCGCGACGCTCGTGAGCTGCAGCGGCACCAGGCGTGGCGCGCGGAGGCGGACAGGGCGCTCAATGCGCTCCGCGAGGACGAGGGCACGCGGCCGATCAACGCCGCCGAGCTCGAGGCCGAGGAGGAGCGGCAGCTGGCGCTCCTGGTCCCGGGTGAGGACGGCGATGGCGATCGTGGCGGTTTCGGCGGTGACGGATCCTCAGCCGATGCGGATGGCTCCGTGCTCGAGGTGGAGGGTGGCACGCTGCCGACGCTCCGCGTGTACCCGCACGGGATCAGCCGCAAGCGTCTGGAGCAGGCGATCCGGGACCTGCAGCTGCCGGTGATCGTGGCCCGCGAGGTCGATGAGGCCGACGTCGCCATGACGCTTCGCAGCGAGTACCGCCAGAAGCCGCCTGCCATCCGCGAGGCCGAAGAGCGGGCGATGCCCGTCTACGTCCTGAAATCGAACACGATCGCCCAGATGCAGGCCTCGCTGACCTCGATCTTCTCGCTCGAGGTCGACCCGCGGGAGGCGGCGATGCTCGAGACCGAGCAGGCGATCGGCATGGTCATGAAACAGCAGGAGCCGGTCGAGCTGGCGCCCCAGAACGCCTACATCCGCCGCCTCCAGCATCAGATGGCCGAGCGCGCGAACCTTGTTTCCCGGTCCCGCGGCCGCGAGCCGTACCGGCGGGTGCGGTTGTATCCGGACGCGGCCCGACCAGCCTGGCGCTGAGCTCGCGGGAGGCGACACTGAGCGTCCCGCAGCGATCGTCGCGCGCGATCCCGGCCGGCGGACGCTTCGCGATGGGTACGCTGGTAACACCGGGGATGGACGGACAGCCGAACGAGGAGGAGTCGATGGCGCGACCAGTGGCCGCCGGGCGGGCACAGCGGGCGCGTGACTGCCGGCCGTACACGATCCGCGACCAGGTTGCCCTGCGCAGGCTGGGGGACATCGCCGTGTCGCCCGACGGCGGGGTCGTCGTGATGGTGATCGAATCGGCGATGGGCGGACGGAACCGGATCGACCGGCGGCTGTGGCTGGTTCGTGCCGACGGGACGGGGCGTCGCGTCCTGACCCGATCCACCGCCAACGCTGCCAACCCGGTGTTCGCTCCCGATGGGCGGAGCATCTACTTCCTGTCCGGCCCGCGGCAGCAGGCGCGGCAGGTCATGCGCCTCGAGCTTGACGATCGCGACCCGGTCGCCGTCACGAGCTCGCCGATCGACATCGAGACCTTCGTGCTGTCGCGCGACGGCCGGTGGCTGGCGTTCTCGGCCTCGGTGTTTCCGGGATCGGGGCAGGGCTCGCTGGCCGTGACGGCAGAGCGGCTCCGGCAGGAAGCACGCCGGCCGGCGACCGGTCGGATCCACGATCGCCTGTTCGTGCGCCACTGGGACGAATGGAAGCTGGGCCGGCGTCGCCACCTGTTCGTCCAGGCGGTCGACGGCGGTCCGGCGGTGGACGTCATGCCGGACATGGATGCCGATACACCGAGCCGGCCGTTCGGGGGCCGGGAGGAGCACACCTTCACCCCGGACGGATCCGGGCTGGCGTTCACCGCGCGCGATGCCGGCCGGGAAGAGGCGTGGAGCACCGACCTCGACCTGTTTCTGGTCCCGGTCGATGGCGGCGCGCCGCCTCGCAAGCTCACGGTCGACAACCGGGCCACGGACACCCACCCGACCTTCAGTCCCGATGGTTCCCACCTCGCGTACCTCGCGATGGCGCGGCCCGGGTACGAGGCCGACAAGCTGACGGTGATGGTCCGGTCCTGGCCCGACGGCGAGACGCGAACCGTGACCGACCACTGGGACCGCAGCGCGGACTCGCTGGCGTGGTCCGCGGACAGCCGCACGCTGTTCGTGACGGCGGACGATACGGGACAGCACGGCCTGTTCGGCATCGACGTCGCGACGGGCTCGGTGACGCCCATCGTGAGCCGCGGGCACGTCTCCCATGCCGCGGCCGTCGGTGACGCCCTGTTCCATGTACGGGATTCGATCGAGGCGCCGGCGGACCTTTGGGTCCTGACCGGTGATGGAGAGCGCCAGCTCACCCACCTCAACCGGGCCAGGCTCCGCGATGTGGCGCTGGGGGAGGCGGAGCAGTTCTCGTTCCCCGGCTGGAACGGCGAGACTGTCCACGGCTACCTGGTCCGGCCCGCGAGCTTCGACCCGGCGAAGACCTACCCGATCGCGTTCCTCATCCACGGTGGGCCGCAGGGGAGCTTCGGCAACGACTGGCACTACCGCTGGAACCCGCAGGTGTACGCCGGTGCCGGCTACGCCGCGGTGATGATCGACTTCCACGGCTCGACCGGATACGGCCAGGCGTTCACCGACTCGATCCGCGACGACTGGGGCGGGAAGCCGCTGGAGGATCTCCAGAAGGGCCTGGCGGCCGCGCTGGCGCGCTACCCGTTTCTCGACGCGACGCGCGCGGCCGCGCTGGGGGGCAGCTTCGGCGGCTGGATGGTCAACCTCATCGCGGGCGTCTGGAACGAGCCCTGGCGATGCCTCGTGACCCACGATGGCAACCTCGACGAGCGGTTCGCCTACTTCGCCACCGAGGAGCTGTGGTTCCCTGAGTGGGAGCACCGCGGCACGCCGTGGGACAACCCGGCCAGCTACGCGCGCCACAACCCCGCCGACCACATCGCCTCGTGGCGCGTGCCGACGCTCGTGATCCACGGCGCCCTGGACTTCCGGGTGAGCGAGGTCGAGGGGCTGGCGATGTTCACGGCGCTCCAGCGTCGGGGCGTGCCATCGCGTCTCCTCTACTTCCCCGACGAGAACCACTGGGTGCTCAAACCCGAGAACTCGGTGCAGTGGCACGAGACGGTCATCGACTGGCTGAGCCGGTGGACGTCGGAGGACGGGTCGCTCGTCGAGGGCCGGTAAGCCGGCCCACGGCTACGCGCGTCGAGGCACCCTGCCGGGCGTGATGGACGCGTGGGAACGGCGCGCCGGCCGCGCAAGGGCACGTATGCTCGGGGCGTGGAGGCAGCCCGGGCCGCGATCGGCCACATCCCGGGTCATGAGGACCTGCCGCCGACGCCCGATGCCGGGCTGAGCGGCTCGGAGGTCGAGCGACGCCGGGCGGCTGGCCTCGGCAACACCGCCCTGCCGCCGACCACCCGGACCTACGTCCGGATCCTGCGCGAGAACGTGTTCACGTTCGTCAACAACATCCTGTTCGCGCTGGGCATCGCGCTGGTGCTGGTGGGCAGGCCGGTCGACGCGCTGGTGTCGCTGGGCGTCATCTCCACCAACGTCGTGGTCGGCATCGTCCAGGAGATCCGGGCCAAGCGGACGCTGGATCGGATCGCGCTGCTGACGCGGCCCACGGCCGCCGCGGTCCGTGACGGCGCGCTCGTCAACCTCTCGCCCGACGATCTGGTGCTGGGCGATCTGGTGGCCATCGATGCGGGGGATCAGGTGGTCCTCGACGGCCGCCTCAGGTCGGGCTCGATCGGCGTCGACGAGTCCCAGCTCACCGGTGAGAGCGATGTCGTCGGCAAGCGTCCGGGCGACGAGATGTACAGCGGCTCGTACGCAACCAGCGGATCGGGCCGCTACATCGTCGAGAGGGTGTCGGCCGCAAGCCTCGCCAACCAGATCACCGCCGGGGCCCGCTCGTTCCGGCGAGTCGTCACGCCGCTCCAGGTCGAGGTCAACCTGGTCATCCGGGTGGTGCTCGGCATCGTTCTGTACCTCGAGGTGCTGCTGATCCTGCGCGGGCTGGTGCAGGCCGCCGTGCTGGGCGACGTGGTCGCGGACGCGACCCTGCTCGCGGGGCTCGTTCCCAACGGCCTGTTCGTGTCGATCGCCGTCGCCTACGCGCTGGGTGCGCTGCGGATCCTTCGCTTCGGCGCCCTCGTCCAGCAGGCGAACGCGATCGAATCGTTGAGCCACGTGGACGTGCTGTGCCTGGACAAGACGGGCACGCTGACGGCCAACCGGCTGCGGGTCGAAGCCGTGGCGGGCCTGGCCGGAGCAAGCGAGGCGGAGGTCATCGCGGCCGCATCCGCCCTGGCCGCGTCGGCGACCGCGCGCAACCGGACGACCGAGGCGATCGCGGAACGCTGGCCCGTCGCGGAGCGACCCCTGGCCGGCGAGGTGTCGTTCTCCTCGGCCCGCAAGTGGAGCGCCGTCGCCTTCGCGCGTGACGGGCAAGGCCGTGTCACTGACGGGGAGCCACCGCCGGCCCTGGTGGCCCTTGGCGCGCCGACGTTCCTGCAGCCGTTCCTCGCGACCGGGTTCGATCGCCGTCCGGTGGGCTGGGACGAGCTGGCTGCACGGAGCGCCGAGTGGGCGGATCGAGGCTTGCGTGTCCTGCTGATCGCGACGCACGACGATGACCGGGCCTTGCCGCCCGATGTGGATGACGATGCGGCGACGCTGCCCGAGGGGATGCGGGCGCTGGGCCTGGTCGCGCTGGCCGACGAGCTGCGCGGCGATGCCGAGGTGACCCTGCGCGCCTTCCGGGATGCGGGCGTGCACGTCAAGATCATCTCGGGCGACGACCCGGACACGGTCACCGCGCTCGCCCGCCAGGCGGGGCTCGCCGACATCGTATCGGTCGCTGGTCCCGACCTGGCCGGCCTCGACGACGAGGCGCTGGGCAGCGTCGCCGCCGAGACAACCGTGTTCGGCAGGATCACCCCAGCCCAGAAGGAGCGGCTGGTGGATGCGCTCCGCGTCCGGGGTCACTACGTCGCCATGATCGGCGACGGCGTGAACGACGTGCTCTCGCTCAAGAAGGCGAATCTGGCGATCGCGATGGGCAGTGGCAGCCAGGCGACCCGCGGCGTGGCCGATCTCGTGCTGATGCAGGACTCGTTCGCCGCCGTGGCCCAGGCGGTGGAGGAGGGCCAGCGGATCCTCAACGGGATGCAGGACATCCTCAAGCTGTTCCTGACCCGGATCGCGACGGTCGGCCTGGTGGTCGTGAGCTCGCTCGTGGTGGTCACGTTCCCGATCGAGCTGCGCAACGCGTCCGCGCTCACGGTGTTCACGGTGGGCATCCCGAGCGCGCTGCTGGCCGTCTGGGCGCAGCCCGGTCGCCGGATCCGCGACACGCTGGACCGGACCCTCGCCCGGTTCGTCGTTCCCGCCGCCGTCGTGTCCAGCCTCATGGCGCTGCTCGTGTTCTATGGGTCCCTGGTGCTGGCCGGCTCGTACACCGCGGCCAATCTCGACGCCGCGCGAACGGCGCTGACGGCCTACCTGGTCTACGCAGGATTGTTCCTGATCCTGTTCGTGGAGCCGCCGATCCGATGGTTCGCCGTGGTTGAGTCCGTGACCGAGGACCGGCGCCCGGCGGCGCTCGCGCTGACGCTCGGCGTCGGGTTCGTGGTGCTGCTCCTGGTGCCCTTCGCCCGCGACTGGTTCTCGTTCAGCCTGCCCCGTCCGGGGGACATGCTGCTGGTCGCGATGGCCGTGCTGGGCTGGCTGCTGCTGATCCGGACCTTCTGGAGCCGCCGTCTCGTGGACCGGTTCCTGGGGATCGAGTGAGCGAGGTTCGCAGCCCCACCCGCAACCCTGCCCGCCGGCCCCCGAACGAGGTGCGATCGCGGCCCTTCGAGGTGCTCCAGCGTCTCGCCGTCGGCCCGGCCGGCATCGCGCTGATCATGATCTGGGGCGTCGCCGAGGCGATCCTGCTGCCCGTGGTTCCCGACGTGGCGGCGTGCCTTCTGGCGCTCGCGGCACCGCGCCGGACGATCTCGCTGTTCGCCGCCCTGGTGGCCGGCAGCCTGGTCGGAACGGTGGCCCTGTACGCGCTGGCGGTCGCGCACCCCGATGCGATCTCGTCGATCGTGCTCGCCGTGCCCGGCGTGGACGCGGCGATGCTCCATTCGGCGCAGCAGACCGTGGCGTCGGGCGACCCGTTGTCGATCGCGCAGCTCGGGCCCGGGACGCCGCTCAAGGTCTACACGGTCGCGTGGGCAGCCGGTCCGGCCACGCCGCTCGCCCTCGCCCTGGGCGTGATCTTCAATCGGATCACGCGCATCGGTCCCGGGCTGCTGCTGGCCGCGGGAATCGGATGGCTGGGGTCGACCTGGGTCCGCCGGCACGACCGGCTGGTGCTTGCCGTCTACGCGGCGTTCTGGCTGGGTGCCTACGCGCTGTACCTGCTGTAGCGCGCCGCGACCAGGGCCGCTAGGGTGCCGGCGCCCGGTAGAGCTCGACCGCCTCGTACAGCGCGGTGCGCTCGCGCGCCACGAGCGTGTCCGATCGCGCATCACGGATGAGACCTGCCGCGATGAACGGCTCATCTCCCTCGGGCCGCACCACGCGCCGGACGAGCGCGCGCGCGCCGGGAGCCAGCGCCCGTCGGACGGCCGCCGCGAGCAAGGTCGTCGATGCCGGGTCGAGCCAGTCGGGAACGTTGGACACGGAGATCGCATCGATCGATCCCGCCGGCTGGCGCATCAGGACGTCAGCGAGGTTGCCCTCGACCAGGGTGAGGCATGGCCCTCCCCGGAGCGCCCGGATCCGGTCCGGGTCCAGCCAGGCCGCCCCATCGCCGAGACCGGCGGCTCGACCCGAGAACGCCGGGCGCCACCACGGGTGCCGGCGGACCAGGGTCGACCCGACCACCCCGTCCACGCGCTCCGCCAGGCCGTCCGACCAGCCACCGCGGCGCATCCGGTCCAGCTCGAACCGGTTGGGCATCAGCGGCGCGAGCATCGGCGTTCGGGCGGCGAGCGCGTGAGTCAGGGGACCGAACAGCCATGGCCGGACGTGGCGTCGCCACCAGTCGGCCTGACTCGCGATGTCGGGCGACGACTCGATGGCGCGCGCGAGACCGGGTCGGATCAGCCTGGCCAGCCGGCCCAGCCGCATGAACGGCCGCCCGACGCCCGCGTGCTCATGCAGCCCGGTGGCGATCACCCCGATCCGCGTGTCCCACCAATCGGCGTCCGCGGCTTCCAGGGCCTCGCGTACGACCGCCCGGTAGGTCGTGGGCGCGCGAGGGTCGCGGCCGGTCTCGAACCAGCGGTGGACGTCGGCCGGCTCCAGCGTCCGCGCGGCCGCGAGCTTGAGGGCGACGAGTCGCAGCTGGTCGATGTTGGTGTCGACCGCCGTCACCTCGGCACCGGCGGCGGCGAGCGCAAGCGCTGCATCCCCGGCGGACGCCACGACCACGACCCGTTGGCCGGGCCCGACCGCGAGCAGGTCGGCGTCCAGCCGGTCGTCCTCCCAGGCGCGGGTGAACAGGATTCCCATCGCGTGGTGGGTCAGAACGCCCGCACGACGGTGGCCCGCTTGCCACCCGCGGCCCGATCGATGTCCGGCACCAGGTTTACCGAGACGGCGAGCGAGGCCGGCAGCTCGGACGCGAGCGAGGCGATCATCTGCGCGGCGGATCGCTCGCTCCATCCTGGTCCTGGCACGACCTCGAACACGGCACGGTCGGGATCGTGCTGGACGAAGCGATACGCGGTGACCGTGTCGGCTCGCTCCCCGAGGATTGCCCGGTAGCTGACATCGAGCAGGAACCCGGCCGGCAGCAGCCGCCCGTCGCGCAGCCGGAACCCGTCGTTGCTCCGGCCGACCAGGTCGACCAGCTGGCGGGTGTGGCGCCCGCACGAGCAGGGCTCGTCGGAGATCCGCGCCAGGTCGCCCTGGCGGTAGCGAACGAACGGCATCGTCCGGTTGTGCAGCTCGGTGCCGACGACCTCGCCGACGCCCGACGTCGGCCTGCCCTCGTCATCGACGATCTCGGTGTGGACGATGTCCTCGTGCAGGTGGTACCGGCCGGCCGGGCACTGGCTGGCGATCCGGCCCAGCTCCTCGGTGCTGTACTCGTCGCGGACGGGCACGCCCAGGACGTCCCCCCAGCCATCGCGCTCGGCCTGCGTGGACAGCTCCGAGCCGACCGAAACACCTCGAAGCCGCAGCGCGGCCATCCGTTGCGGCGACAGCGCGATCAGGTCCCGCAGGACCGTCGGATAGGTATGGAGGATGTGGGGTCGGAGCCGCTCGAGCGCAGCCAGGAGGAGGTCGGGCTCGGCGGCGGTGGGGATGAACGTCATCGGGAAGAAGCCCGGCACCCGCAGCAACGGGTACTCCGAGGTGTAGACGTAGGCCTGCCGGTACCAGAACGGATAGCGGTCGCCCGCCGCCCAGCGCAGCATCCGCTGGCTCGAGACCAGGTACGGCCACAGCCGGTCCGCGCGGTGCGGGATGGTCATCACCAGGCCCGACGAACCCGACGAGGTCGACAGGATGCACCGCCCGAGGTCGCTGCCCTCCGCGACCGATCGGTCCGGATACGCGTCGCGGATCGTGGCCTTGTCCATCAGCGGCAGCCGGCGGAAGTCGGACCAGTCGTTGACCGCTGCCGGGTCGACGCCGGCGCTCGCGTATCGCTCCCGGTAGATCGGGACGTGCGCGGCCGCGTGCACCGCCATGGCCCTGGCGCGATGCAGCGCGAACCGGTCCAGGCCGGTCCGGTCCGACCACTCGCGTCGCGAGTACAGGGGCATCGCGCCCGTCACGGCCACGAGGTTGACAAGGTATTCGCCCGCGGTGAGCCTGCGCAGCCCCACGGTCTTCTCCTTCCGCCCTCAGAGGGCGCGCACGGCCGCTTCGAGGCGTGCCGTGAACGTGCGGGGATCCTCGTCCGGTGCAGCCCGCAACGGCGTCCCGAAGCGGACCTCGACCGCCGCCCGTCGCGGCCATCGGGCACCCTTGGGCAGGACGGCTGCCGTGCCGAGGATCCGGACCGGCAGCACCTGGCGCCCGGTTCGGACGGCCAGCAGGCCGGCGCCCGGATGGAATGACCCGATCGACCCGGTCAGGCTCCGGGTCCCTTCGGGAAAGACGAGCACGTTCCAGCCGGCCGCGAGCAGCTCCTCGGCCGCGCGGATCGAGTCCAGACCGCCGCGCCCGGAACGATTGAACGCGAACGAGCCGAGCCATGCGGCGACGAACCAGCGAGGCCGGCTGGCCGCGAAGTAGTCGGCAGCGGCGGCCGCCGCCAACCGCCAGCGGCGACGTGACCGGAGGGCCAGCCTGAGCGCGGAGAAGTCGAAGTGGCTGGCGTGGGTCGGGCAGATGATCGCCGGACCCTCGAGCTCGCGGAGATGCTCGGCACCCGTGACCGCCGGGCCTCGGAGGAGCCAGGCGACCAGCGGCCCGAACAGCCAGGCGGTGGTCTCGCGGGCGGCGACGGCCGGCAGGGTGAACTGCCAGCCGGCCGGCCGCCTGACGTGCGCCGCGTGTCGCCTGACGTGCTCTGCGTGCATCAGCCGGCCCCCCACAGGCGGGCGATCCAGTACGCCAGGGCAACGGTGACCAGCAGCGAGTCGATGCGGTCGAGGATCCCCCCGAAGCCAGGCAGCCATGCGCCGGCGTCCTTGGCCTGGGCTTCGCGCTTGGCGGCGCTCTCGAGCAGGTCGCCCCACAGCGCCCCGCCGGCCACGAGCGGGACCAGGGCCGCGCAGAACGGGACGCCGAAGGACGGCACCAGCGCCGGCAGGAACAGGGCGACGCCGATCGCGGCGCCGGCCAGGTTGCCGGCTACCCCTTCGCGCGTCTTGTTCGGCGAGAGCCTTGGCGCCAGCGGGGTCCGTCCGAACGTACGCCCGACGACGAACGCGCCGACGTCCGAGAACGCGCAGGCCACGGCGAGGGCGATCACCAACGCGACGCCCGCGCTGCCGCGCTCCACCGCCAGGGCCACGCCGTGGGCAAGCAGCACCGAGATCAGGACCACGCCGACGGCGGCCATTCCCAGGTCACGGATCGCCCGCCCGGTGTCGGCGCGGACGACCGGCCAGATCGCGCCCACCAGGACGAGCCCGCCCACGAGCCAGTCGGCAGAGGCGACCCCGCCGACCGCGATCGCCCACATGATCAGGACGTTGGCAACGCCCACGCCGATCCGATGATGGAGCGGCAGGTCGAACAGCCGCGACCACTCGACGAGTCCGATCGCTCCGAGCACCGCGAACAGGACGGCGATCCCCGCCACCCCGGCCCTCGAGGCCACCAGCAGGATGACTGCCAGCCCGGCGTACGAGCCGGCGCGGGCGAGGGCAAGTCGCGAGGTGAGCCCGGTCGTTCGGCCGCGCCTGACGATCGCGTACGCGGTGGCCCCGGTCATGCCCGCGCCGGCGCCGGCGGCGAGGACCACGGAGGAGGCATCGACGGGGTCCACGGCTACTCCAGCTGGCGGATGGCGATCACCAGACGCTCGAGGACCGTCAGCGTTGCGCCCAGCAGCAGGAGCGGGCCGAACACCGCCCATGCCGTGTCCGAATCCGGGCCGGCCGCGAATGCCCATGCGCTGCACACGAGCAGCAGCGCCATGCGGCCGGGCTTGGACAGGATCCCGCGGTAGATCCGCTCACCCCCGGCCGCTCGCGCCGTGATGCCCACGTACGAGGCCAGCACGCCGCCGAGCACGCCCGTGAGGACCAACGCCGGGGACGCGCCCGGCAGCCACGCGACCGGGGCGAGGAAGGCGATGTCGGCGAGCCGGTCGCCCACCTCGTTGAACAGCTCGCCGCGGGGATGGATCCGGCCGGTCCGGCGAGCCAGGCTGCCGTCGATGAGATTGAGCACGATCCGGATGACGATCAGGACCGGCACCGCGAGCAGGAGCCCGGGGACCTGTGGCGAAGCCAGCAGGCAGGCGCCGCCCACCACGGCGACCGGCACGGCCGCAAGGGTGACCTGATCGGGAGTGACGCCCGCGCCGGACAGGCGGTCCACCAGCGGGACGAGCCGGGCGTTGACCGCGCCCTTGGTCGCGTAGAGGTTCATGCCACCCACCCTCCGGCGCCTCACGCGAGGTCGTGTGGATCGGATGGTCCGTGACCGGATCACGCGCGTCAACCGCCGTGTCGCCCCTTTGCGCGACGCGATGTGCGATGCCGGACCACGTCGCCGATGGGCGGACGGTCGGCGGAGCGCTACCCCAGGGACCGCAGCGCCGCGCGCGCGGCGTGCATCCCGCTCATGCCGTGCACGCCACCGCCGGGCGGTGTCGACGAGGAGCACAGGAACAGGCCCGGGTCCGGAGTGGTGTACGGGTTCCAGCGGACGACCGGCCGAAACAGCAGCTGGCGGATGTCCTGGACGCCGCCGTTGATGTCACCGCCGACGTAGTTCGCATCGTACGACTCGATGGCCGCCGCATCGCGGGTTGCCCGACCCAGGACCAGATCCCGGAAGCCGGGCGCGAACTGCTCCACCCGCGCCTCGATGGCCGTCGTCATGTCGACCGTCGAGGCATTGGGCACGTGGCAGTAGGCCCAGGCGACGTGCTTGCCCGCTGGGGCGCGCGACGGGTCGGCGAGCGTGGGCTGCACCAGCAGCACGAACGGTCGGTCCGCGATGCCGCCGCCTGCGACCGTGTCCTCGCCGCGAGCGACCTCGCCCATCGTCCCGCCCAGGTGGACCGTCCCGGCCCGCGCCGTGCGCGGATCCCGCCACGGGATCGGCCCATCGAGCGCCCAGTCGATCTTGAACACGCCCGGCCCGTAGCGGTACCCGCCCAGGGCCCGTCGGTAGCCGGCCGGGAGGCGGTCGCCGACGATCCGCACGATCTGCCGCGGCGTGAGATCCATCAGGACCGCGCGTGCCCGCGGAAGCTCCGAGAGCGAGCGGACCTCCCGCCCGGTCTCGATCTCCACCCCCAGCGAACGCGCCTCGGCCTCGAGCGCCGCCACGATGCGTCCGCTGCCACCGCGCGCCAGTGGCCAGCCCACCCCATGGGCAAGCAGGCCGAGCACGATGCCGAAGGACGCGGTCAACGGCCGACCCAGCGGGAGCATCGAGTGGGCGGCCATGCCGGTGAACAGAGCACGGGCCGCGGGCTCTCGAAACGCCAGGCGGGCGAGGGAGGTCGCCGGCAGCAGGGCGGGCAGCCCGAAGCGGGCCATCAGGAGCGGGTGGCGCGGAGGACGGATGACGGGGCCGAGCAACGCGGGGACGAGCCGATCCCGCTCGCGCACCAGCGACCCGAACAGTCGTCGCCAGGCGGTCGCATCGGGGCCCAGGGCGCCATCCAGCGTTCCCAGGTCGCGGTCGAGGATCACACTGCGGCCGGGCGCCAGCGCGTGCGCCAACGGTGCGTCGGGATGGACCCATTCGAGCCCGTGGCGCGCAAGGTCGAGCGAGCGCATGAACGGCGAGGCCAGCGCCAACGGGTGCACCGCGGAGCATGGATCGTGGACGAACCCGGGGAGCGTGAGCTCTGCCGATCGAGACCCGCCGCCGACCGTGGCGGCAGCCTCGTAGATCCGGACCGAGCGCCCGGCCCGCGCGAGCTCGATCGCGGCGGCGAGCCCGTTGGGACCGCCGCCGACGATGACCGCGTCGGTTGCGTCGCCGGAGGCGCTGGACGTCATGCCGTCATGGTGACGGCGTTCAGCTGACCGTGCGCCGGCGGCGCACCCACCGGGCCGGCGCGGTGACCGTCCCGACGGCCATGTTCACGGCGGCGCTGTGACGCAGGTTGCGGACGTACTTCCACTGGCGCTTGCGATCGACGCACACCTTGCGGGCCGTCACCTCGGGCGACGCGACGCCGACGGACCTCGCCAGGTTCTCGAGGGTCTGCTCCCAGAAGCGGTCGTTGGCGCGGTTGGCGCCAAAGATGTACGTGAGCTCGATGAACGGGTCGCTGGTGCGCTCGAGCGCCTGGGCCTGGGCGACGGTGGTGTCGCCGTCGCGGAACGCGGAGAACGTGATCCAGGCCGACAGCGCATGCCCCTCCGGGGTCATGAACGTGAACGACTCGCTGTCCGCGTAGATGACCATCACCCCGGTCGACATCTTGACCGGCGAGCCGGGCACGGGCGGGATCTCGAGCAGGGCAACCTCACCGGGCTTGATCCCCGATAGTGGCGCGTAGAACCGCGCGCCCCTGGGCCAGAAGGTCGGGAAGCGCTCCTTCCAGAAGGCCACCAGCGTCTCGGGCGTCATGTCCACGCCGTCGAGCCGGACGCTGAACGTCTTCTGCCACATCTGGCCGAAGCCCTGGATGGGGCCGGCGACGCGCCGGCCGGTGACGGTGTCCATGCCGCCGGTGACCGCCGTCGTCGACAGCTTGTCGACCGGGCGTGCCCAGGAGTCGGTATCGCGGCGCGCCGGCGCAGCAGGGTTGTCGGTGGGTGGCTTGGTGGGGGACGCGGACATCTCGTTTACCTCCGATCGCCCGGTCATGCCGAGGCGGCCGCAAGCGCGGCGCTCTCGTCGGCGTGGATGCCGATGGCCTCATCGAGGCGGGTCAACGCCAGGATCTGGCGGTAGTGCTCGGACAGCCCGATGGCGTGCAGTCGCTGTCCCGAGCGCTGCGCCCGGACCAGGAGCGTGACCAGCAGGCCGATGCCACCGCTGTTCATGTACTCCAGATCGCCGAAGTCGAGGACGACCGAGCGGATCCCGGACGCAGCCTGACCGTACGCGTCCATCAACGCGTCCTCGCTGGCGCTCGTGATCTCGCCATGGATCCGCAGGATGGTCGCCGACCCCGCGGGCACGATGTCGATGGTGGTGCTCATCGAGCCGCCTCCTCAAGCTGGCCGGCCGCGGGCTCCGGGTCGGCGATGGTCAGGTAGTCCGAGAGTCGGGTGATCCGGAAGATCTCCCGGTAGTGGTCCGAGAGCCCGATCGCGATGACCTCGCGATGGTCGCGTCGCGCCTCGGCCAGGAGCCGGACGATGAGCGCGATCCCGGTGGAGTTGATGTAGTCCACGGTCCCGAAGTCGAGCACCAGTCGGGTTGCGCCGGCATCGACCGCTGCCCGGTAGGCGCCGCTCAGCGTCTCGTCGGCTGCGATGTCCACGTCGCCGCGCATCGCGAGGCGGACCTCCCCCGGGCCTGCCGCGATGACCTCGATGTCGAGTCGTTGCTTGTCCATCCTGGTTCTCCCTCTTCAGCGCCCGTCTCGGGCGAGGGTGAGCGTGACCGTCTGCAGCCCATCGGCGAAATGCACGTCCATCCCGTCCACCATGTGGCGGATCAGGAACAGCCCCCAGCCACGCGGCTTCTGGCGGCCCTCGAGCTTGGCATCGAGATCAGGCGCCTCGACATCGGGCACCGGACCGGACAGGGCGCGATCGGTGACCCGCACCCGGACCTCGGTGGGGCCCGCGTCCACGCGGACGTCGACCGGGACGTCGGGGTTGCCCTGCGACCCGTACTCGATCGCGTTCATCACGGTCTCGGCGACCGCGGTCTTGAGCCGCTCCAGGCGACTCTCGCTGAGTCCGAGCGGTGCCACCGCCTCGGCAACGCGCGCCATCGCATCGCGCTCGTTGCCGATCGCGCCATCGATCGTGAACGCGAGCAGCGCCTCGTCCGATGCAGTTGGCGTGGGCGCGTCGTCACGGGTCAGCTCGATCTCCGGCCGAACCCCGGACCAGTCAGCGGTGCCCGCGGAGCGCTGGAGGGCGACCAGCGTGATGTCGTCCTCCTGCTCGACCGTCGGGCCCTGGAAGTCCTTGAGCCCCACCAGCAGGCGGTCCAGCAGCCGACTGCCCGCGTCGTCGCCTTCCATCGCCCTGCGGAGACGAGGAAAGCCGTACATCTCGCGGCCCGGTCCGTGCTGCTCCACGATGCCATCCGAGTAGAGCAGCATCCCCTCACCGGGGCCGACGACGCCGTCGGTCTCCTCGTAGCTGATGTCGGGCATCAACCCGAGCGGGAGGCCCGTCGCCCGGAGCTCGATGACACCGGTCTCGGTGCGAATGTAGGGCAGGTTGTGGCCGGCGTTGGCGAACCGGAAGCGGCCGGTTGCGGGCTCCAGCACGCCGTACAGGCAGGTCACGAACATCTTGGCCGGCATATCGGGCGCCAGCAGCTCGTTTGCACGGGCCAGCACCTTGCCGGGGTCGATGAGCCGTGGCGCCTCCGCCCGAAGGATCGAGTGCGTCCGCGCCATGACCAGGGCCGCCGGGACGCCCTTGTCGGTGACGTCGCCCACGACCACGCCGATCCGCCCCTCGCCGAGGTCGATGAAGTCGTAGAAATCGCCGCCCACGACGCGCGCCGGGCCGTAGTAGGCCGCGATCTGCCACTCCGGCAGGTTGGGCAGCTCATGCGGCAGGAACTGTTGCTGGATCAGCTGCGCGACCTTGAGCTCCTGCTCATACCGCTCCCGCTCGGCGGCCTCGGCGGCCTGCTCACGCACCAGCTGCGCCACCCGGATCGCGGGTGCGGCCTGGGCCGCGAGCGTGGCCAGCAGCCGGCGATCGTCGGTCGAGTAGTCCTGCTCGGACAGCCGTGGCCCGAGGTTGAGCGTGCCGATCAGCTCGCCCTGGGTCACCAGCGGCACGACCAGCGCCACGCCGGCGTCACGCAGGCCCTGAAGCGCCGTCGATGCGAGCTCGAGCTTCGACAGGTCGACAGGACCGGGCGCCGCCTGAAGGAACGCGAACAGGGGGTCGGTCTCGGGGATATCGACGGCAACGCCGGGATGCTCCTCGACAACGGGCGCCACCGCGACAGGTGTCGGCTCGACGGCCGCATCAGCTGATCGGCCGCGGAGGCGCCGGAATGGACGCGTCAGTGCTGTCATGCCCTCATCCTCATGGAAGAGCGTCCGGACATCGTTACGAACAACGGCGGATCCTCGATGTCGTCACTGGCACCCCGCTTCACGTACCCTCCCAGCGCACGAGTCTCACGGGCGAGCAGCTTCGTGTACGGGCCGGCCAGGAGCGAGTACCCGCGCTCGAGCGGTCCGCTGACCGTGATCGCGTGGTGGATCCGCGTGCCACCTTCGAGCGGCTCGACCTCGTAGGGCTGCACGATCCGCACCCCGATGGGCTTCACCTCACATGTCACTCGGTGTCCCGGATCGGCCTCGAGGATGCGCAGCCGCGTAGGTCCATGGGTAACGGCGGACCTTCACGTCCACGATCGCGCCGGTCTCGACCGTCATGCGTGCCCTCGCCCCGCTCGTGTTGTGGCCCCACAGGTGCCAGGTGGACGGGTCGGCGTAGCAGGCATACACCACTGCGGCGTCGACACCGGGGGCATCGTACGTGTCCTCGATCGTGAACGGCATGTGTTCGCTCTCTCCTGACACTGACCTAGAGGCTTGGTTGTCGGCGGACCGAAGCCAGATCCCGACATGTGCCGGCCGCACGGTCGAGTGCACTGTCTGATGGATGTCAGCGTGGATCTCGCCGAGCTCCACCTCATCGCGCAGCCGCTCCGCAAACGCATTCGGGATCACCACGCCGCGAGAACCCGCCGCCGCGACGAACCACTTGAGCTGCTGGCGCTCGACTCCACGCGATCGTTGGAAGCGGACTACCACCGAGGCGACGGACAGGCCGATACCGAACCCGACCATGGCAGGCGGGCGGTGAAACCCGATCATGCGTAGGTCTCGCGACGTATCCAGAGGCCGACATGCGCGGGTCTGACCGTCTGGTCAACCGTGGACAGAGCGCCGAGCTCGATCGCTCGAAGGTCCCCCGGGCGGGACGAGAGCGCGGCAGCGAGCGAGCCACGAGCCAGGATGCTCATGCGCCACTGCCTCGCAGCCACACCGCCCCGTGCTCGGGGCGAACGGCTGTCGCCGCCGTCGCGAGCATCCCGTCGCGGATCGCGCCGAGGTCCACCTCGTTCCGAAGGCTTTCAGCATAGGCGTCCACGAGGCGCTGGCCGTCGTAGCGGGCGCGATCGAACCGGCGATCGACGGCTGTCTGGACCCGGCGCCGCAGCGGCTGGAACAGGGCGAACGCCGCGAGGGTCGACGCGGCGACTGCCAGCGTGTCGCCCTGGGTGATTCCGGCGAGCAGCGCCTGCAGTGCGATCACGAGGCCGCCGAACACGGCGACGAGCAATCCGGTGACGACCGTCCACGAGATCGAGCGGCTGACCAGGCGGTCGATCGCGTACAGGCGGTAGCGCAGGATGGCAATTCCGATCGAGACCGGCATCAGGGCGACGGCGACCATCGCGCCGAAGAAACCGAGGACACCGACCGGCTCGGGGGCGAGCACCGCCAACGAGAGCGAGATCACTGCCAGGGCGGCCGTGGCGCCGAACCACTTGAGCTGCTGGCGCTCGATCGCGCTGCCGCGCCTGTACCGGGTGATCGCCGCGGCGACGACGACGGGCAGCGCGAGGATCGGGCTGATCGAGTTGAAGGCGCGAAGCGCGTCGAGCAGCGCCGGATCGCCCGTCCAGGCGGTCGGGTTCGGGATCGTGGTCGGTCCGAGGGTGCCGGGCTGGAGCATGTCTGGCAGGCCGGCGGCGACGGCGGTCAGGACGGCGAACCCGACCGCCCACCGCCAACGCCGTGACGGCAGCCGGCCATCGGGGAACAGGAGGGGGAGGACGAGCAGGGCGATCACGAGGGTGGGGCTGAACATCCACTGGGTGATCCAGCCAGCGAGCACCGCCGGGGGCGGTTGCGTCTCGAACGCGCCCAGGCTCCACACCGCGAACGCGGTCGAGGCCATGCTCAGCCCGACGAGGGCGCCGGTGAGCCACAGCAGCCACCCGACCGCGTTGTGCGGCTGCCGGTTGACAACGAGCGCACCGACACCACCGAACAGCAGCGTGATCGCCGCGGAAAGGATGAACGCGACCGCATCGTCGTTCTGGGTTGATGTCGCCGGCAGCAGGATGTTGGCGAGGCCCCCGGCGACCAGGATCAGGATCACCGCCCACCCGACCGCCGACGTAACGCGCCCGAGCCGGGCCTCCGACCGGTCGCCGCGGCTGTGACGGGTGGCCGACGTCATCGTCCGCCCTCGCGCAGCCAGATCCCGGCCAGCCTCGGATGGACCGTCTCGTCCGCCGTTTCCAGGAGCATCGTGGCCGCCCGGCCAAGATCGACCTCGTCTCGCATGCGTGCGGCGAACCCGTCGACCGTTCGCTGGCCGTCGTAGCGTGCCCGGTCAAACCGTCGATCGACCGATACTTGGACCCGTCGCCGAACCGGCTGGAAGGCTGCGAACGCGACCAGCGTCGAGGCCGCGACCGCAAGGGTCTGGCCCTGTGTGAACCCGGCAAGCGCGGCGTCCAGCGCGATCACGACGACCCCGAACGTGGCGACCACCACGCCCGTCACCAGCGCCCAGCCGATGGTGCGGCTGATGATCCGGTCGATGTCGTACAGGCGGTAGCGCAGGATCGCGAGCCCGATCGAGACCGGGATCAGCGGCATGAGCGCAAGGCCCACCATCCAGGCGATGTCCGACACCACGCTGTTGTTGGGGATCGAGGGCACGAACGCGACGACCTCGCCCAGGGCGACCAGGCCGAACCACTTGAGCTGCTGGCGCTCGGTCGTCGCGGCGCGCCGGTAGCGGACGAAGACGCTGATGACCGCGCCACCGAAGAACACAGGGGTCATGAGATTCGAGACCCCCGACAGGCCGTTCAGGAGATCACTCGCCCCGTCGATCCCGATCGGGTTGTCGATCCATGGTGCCGCCTCGAGCGGCCCCGGCATGAAGGCGGGGGCGATGAACGACGCGGCGGCTCCGGCCAGCGCCAACAGCCCGAACGTTCGCCACCGGGTGCTGAGGAACCGCCCGGTCGGGAACAGAAGGGGGACGTAGATGGCGAGCAGCCCGATCGCGGGCAGCAACCCCCAGCTGGCGAGCCACGCGACCAGCGTCGTCATGGGCAGGCCCGCAGACCCGGCGTGGTCGAAGTTCACGTACGTCCCGCCAAAGATGCCGATCGCCGCGGCCATCCCTGCGACCTCGAGCAACCACCCGATCGGGTTCGCGGGCACGCGGAATGCGACGAACGCGCCGACCAGCGTCAGCGAAAGCACGATGGCAGGGAAGATGAAGATGAAGATGAGCCCGCTCGGACCGTATTGGTCGAGCGTCCCGATGCCCATCGGGACGCCGATGCCCGTGAAGGTGAGCGACACGGCCGCCATGGTCACGACCGGCAACAGGTGCAGCCGGCGCCAGTCCCGTGTGCGGCTCATCGGCTGCGCATCCAGATCAGCATGGTCGCCGTCAGCGGCAAGGTCAACCCGGGTTCCCATGACCAGACCCCGGACCAGCCCATCGCGTTCTCAGGCCGCTTCGTGGCCACGATCCAGCCAACGACCGGAAAGCTGACTCCAAGGACCAGGCCGCCAGACACGCCCGGGTCCCCGAGAGACCCGCGACTCCCGGGAAACGTGACCACGAGGAGCACGAAGCCGCCCGCCATGAGCAGCGCGGAACCGGCCAGGAGACTCGCGAGCAGCGTGCGGCGGCGGGCGCTCGGGGGTTGGAGGGGCGCAGGGCTGGTCCGTTCGGACGCGGTCACCGGGTCATGCTCTGGAAGATCCCAGCCCCGAAGTGGGCATGGTCGCTGCGGTCATGAGCGCGCCGGCAGGACCGGTCATCGCCCGCTGTTCCGGATCCAGACGGTGCTGGACGCCGGCTGCAGCGTCTGCTCGACGGACGTGACGAGCAGCCAGGCGACGGAGCTGGCATCGACCTGGTCGCGGATCCGCCTGGCGAGCTCCCCCTCCGTCCGTTCGGCATCCACGCGTGCGCGGTTGAAGCGGCGATCCACGGCCCGCTGGATCCGGCGGCGTGCTGGCTGGAACAGGGCTGCCACCGCAAGCGTGGACCCGGCGACCGCCACCGCATTGCTCTCCGTGAAGGGCGCGAGCAGCCACTGCAGCGTGACCACCAGAAGCGCAAACATCCCGGCGAGCAGACCGGACACGAGCAGGTAGCCAAGCGTCCGGCTGATGATCCGGTCGATCTCGTACAGGTGATACCGCAGCACGGCAAGCCCGGCCGAGACCGGGATGCCCAGCAGTCCGAGCATCACCAGGATCTCGGTTCCCTTCGATGCCCAGTCCGGCAGCACGCCGATCCCGGCCTGCCCGATCGGAACCAGGACGAGAGCTCCCGCGGCCAGAGCGGCCGAGAACACCAACCACTTGAGCTGCTGGCGCCCCATCCCGGTTGATCGACGGAAGGTCACCGCCAGCGTCACCGCGCTCACCATGATCGCCACGATCAACGGCAGAAACGCGATCCAGCGCTCCTGACCCGGAAAGCCGCTGACGATCGCATACGGATTGTCGAGGTATGCGGAGTTGTCGAGCTGGCCGGGCAGGAGCATCGCGCCGAGCGTGGCGATGGTCGCGCACATCATGTCGAATGCGAGGACGGGCCACCAGCGTGGCGACGGCAGCTGCCCGGACGGGAAGACCAGCGGCAGAAACACCCCGATGGCGCTCAGGGCCGGTATCCAGACCCAGCCGGCAACCCAGGCCGCGAGCTCCGGTGCGGGAAGGCTGCCCGGGGCGGCGAGCAGCCCCGCCACCGCGTACGGCTCGGCGAATCCCTGGAGCGAGCCCAGCACGCCGCTGGCCATGAACAACCAGCCGATCGGATTGCCGGGAACCCGGAGGACCACGACGATGCCGGTCGAGGTCGCGGCGAGCCCGAGGGCGATCGTCGAGCCGCGAACCCCCCACACTCCGGGCACGTCGGTCGACCAGGTGGCGGCCAGGAGGGCGACGCCGAGCACGGCGAGCGTGGCGGAGGCAGCCCAGACAACCAGGGCGAGCAACGTCTGCCGGGACACGCGATCGGTCATGGCCGGCCCGTCCTCCCGGACGCGAGCGGCGCACGGCCAGGATCTTCGGGGTCGAGTGGCCTGGGGCACGGGACGCGATGACTCACCGGCTGATCGTCAGGGACCTCCGTTCCCGAAACGTTACGACAGGAGCCGCCCGGCGGCGCCGCCTGAGCATCACGCCCGTCCCCGGGCCGCTCCGCCGGAGCGGGTCCAGAGCCCGATCGCCTGTGGCTGCACGGTCTGCGTTGCGGCGCCCACCAGGTGCCCTGTGACGGCGTCCAGATCGACCTCGTCCCGCAGCTTGACCACGAACACCTCGAGGGCCCGCTGTGCGTCGACCTTCGCACGGTTGAACCGGCGGATCGCACGCTGCGGGCTCGGTTCACGCTCGATCGCCTCCGCTGCGGAGCCACATGCCGATGCTGGCGGGACGCATGCTCTCGTCCACGGCGCCCACCAACCGGTGCTGGACCGCACCGAGGTCGACGTCGTCACGAACCCGGTTGCCGAAGGCGCGGACGGTCTGCTCCGCGTCCACTCTGGTCCGGTTGAACCGTCGATCGACCGCCCGCTGCACACGGCCCCGCAGCGGCTGGAACAGGGCGAACACCACCAGAGTGGAGCCGGCGACGGCGAGCGTGCTCCCCTCGGTCAATGGTGTCAGGAAGGACTGCAGCCCGATGACGGCCACCACGAACACGGCGGCCAGGATCGCGCTCAGGAGCAGCCAGGCGACCGTCCGGCTGATGATCCGGTCGATCTCGTACAGCCGGTAGCGGGTGATGGCGATCCCGATCGCGATCGGGATCAGGCCCAGCGAGAAGATGAGGACGCCGAACCCGATCGTCCCGTACTCCTCGGGCACGGTGATCAGAATGGCAAGCCCGATGGCGGTGACGGCCATAGAGGCAGCGAACCAACGTAGCTGCTGGCGTTCGATCACATGGCCGTGCCGGTAGCGCTGCACAAGGGCCAGTAGCGCGACGATTGCCGCGGCCGGTGTCGCGACATCGAACAGCCCCAGCAGCTGCTGCAGCGGGCCGTCGGAAACGCCGAACGGGTTTGCCATCGGCGAGCCGTCGAGCATCGGCCCCGGCCGGATCATGGCATGCAGCGTGTCAGCGACCGTGACGACGACCGACACCACGACGACGGGTCGCCACGCTCGCGTCGGTGGCCGACCATCGGGAAACAGGAGCGGCAGGAACAGCACGGCCATGACGAGGACTGTCGTGGTGGACCAGGTATTGAACCAGCCGATCAGCACGGCACCCGGGAGGTCACTCGGGTCGCCGGACTCGCCGACCACGCCGAGGTATAAGACCGAGACCATCGACAGCCCGATCACGATCCCGATCAGCCACAGGAGCCAGCCAATGGCATTCGCGGAGCGGCGCGTCGCAAGCAGGGCCCCGATCCCTCCGCTGGTCGCGATCACCCAGGCGAGATTGGGCACCAGCAGGTCGGACAGCAGCACGCCGCTCGCCCAGGCCCCGCCGATCAGCAGCACCATGACGACGGCAGGCACCGTCCAGATGGCTGCCACGAGCGCACGCCTCATCGTCACCCGTGCGGCGCCGCTGTACGCCGGTTTGACAGGCGTCGCCGGGCGACGGTCGTTCACGAGCATCATGCCCTCCGCGTGGTTCGCGTCCAGACCGCCGCCGTGCGCGGCTCGACGACCTCGCCGACGGCCGACAGCAGCTGGGCCTGGAGCGTCTCGAGCGCGACCTCGTCGCGAAGCCGGGCGGCGAACCCGTCAAGCGCCCGGAGACCGTCGACCCGGGTCCGGTTGAACCGGCGATCGACGGTCGCCTGGACTCGGCGCTGCACCGGTCCGAACATCGCCGCGGCCAGGAGCGTCGAGGCCGCAACGGACAGTGTGGATCCGCTCGTGACCGGTGCCAGCAGCCCCTGAAGGCTCACGATGACGAGCGCGAACACCGCTGCCACCAGCGCGGTCGTCGCGGCCCAGGCGATCGTGCGGCTGATGATCCGGTCGATCTCGTACAGGCGGTAGCGAGTGACGGCGACGTAGACGGACGCCGGAACCAGGGGGAATCCGAGGATCGTGCCCAGCCAGGCGAGGCCGCCGATGTCGCCCAGCACGGCGGAGCTCAGCAGGCCGGCGATGGCGCCTGTCGCGACCAGCGAGATGGACGCCACCAGCCATCGGAGCTGGAGGCGCACGATCCCTGCCGACCGACGATAGCGCACGATCATCCCGATGGCAGCGCCGGCGAGCATCGCCGCCAGCGGCAGCATCAGCAGGTCGATGGGCACGAGGGCCCACAGGCGCGAGTCCGGCAGGATCGCGAACCGGTTCGGGACCAGCACGAACGTGGCGCTGCTGGCGCGGTTGTAGGCCACCTCCGGGGCAGCGGCCGCGATCGCCGTAACAGCCGCGCCGATGATCACGCTGGCGATCGCCGGGGGGCGCCACCTTCCGGACGGAAACCTGCCCGATGGGTACAGGATCGTGAGCGTGACCAAGCTCGTGAACGTCGCATAGCCGGACCAGGCTGAGACCCAGACCCAGAGGAACTCGTCGAGCGGAGCGGAACCGTCAACGAGCGGTCCAGCCGGAAAGGTGAGCTCTCTCGTGGTGCCGATGAACCCGACGCCGGTGGCCAGCAGAAGCCAGCCGATCGCGTTCCGTGGACGACGGAGGACGAGCATCGCCCCCACGGCCGTATTGGACACGTAGAACAGGACGGTGAACGGGTCGCTGAGGCTCAGCGCCAGGCCTGCCACGAACGCAGCCGCGATCAGGATCCGCCCGGCGGCTCGCAGTGGGCGACGACCAGCGGCCGACCCGACCCGTCGGGTCGGGAGGCTGTCGCTTGCGATGTGGGAGACCCTGGTCACGGTCTGGGACGCCTCGCAGCTGGACCACGCGTACAGTACGCGGCGGGCATACCGGCGCGCACAGGGAACCATCCAGCGAGCCCGTCCGAAGATCGTTACGGCGCCAGCATCCCAACCGGGTATCGTGACGGCGATGACCAGGTCGGAGCCCGGATCAACGCTCGAGATCCACGTCCTCGGTCCCGTCGAGGTCCTGATCGACGGGCGCCCGCTGGTCGTGGACACGCGCAAGGCGCTGGCGATCCTCGTCCTGCTCGCCGTCGAGGCCCGGCCCTTTGCTCGCGAGGAGCTGGCGGCGCTGCTGTGGCCGGAGTCGGACGACGAGTCGGCCAGGGGCGCGCTGCGGCGGACGCTGTCGGTGCTCCGCGCTGCCCTCGGGGGCCGCTGGCTTGCCGTCGATCGATCGGTCGTGGCGCTGAACAGCGGCGCCGGCGTGGATCTCCGGACCCTCGTGGCGGCCACGCCGAGTGGTGATGCGGCCGCTCTCGCCCGGGCGGCCGGGCTGGCGCGCGGCCCCTTCCTCGCTGGCTTCTCGCTCCGCGACAGCGCCGAGTTCGATGACTGGCGTGCTGCGCAGGCCGTGGCCGCCGAGCATGCCGTGGCCGCGCTGCTCGACCGGCTCGCTGCCGTCGCGGAGGCCGATGGCGATCTGGCGGGCGCAGCTGCGGCCGCGCGGCGACAGGTGGACCTTGACCCGATCGACGAGCCCGCCCAGCGACGGTTGATCTCCGTGCTGGCTCGATCGGGCGATCGGGCCGGCGCCATCCGCCAGTACCGCGCCTGCGTCGCCCTCCTGGAGCGCGAGCTGGGCGTGGCGCCGCTGCCGGACACGACCCAGCTGTACGAGGCCATCCGCGATGGCCGGGTCGGCGTCGCGTCGCCCGCGGCCGCGCCGGCCCTCGGGCCGGAGAGCCCGGATGTGGCCGTGGATCGGAGCGTGGCTGCGGTCCGCCAGCCGTCCGCTCCGCCGGTCGCCGCGAGGCTCCCGATGATCGGCAGGGACGCGGCGCTGGCGTCGGTCCTGGCCGCGCACCGAGCCGCCACCCACGATGGGCGGATCGTGCTCCTCGCCGGTGAAGCTGGCATCGGCAAGACGCGCCTCGCCGAGGAGGCGATCGCCGCCGTGTCGGCCGGTGGCGCGCGGACGCTGACCGCGAGAGCGTTCGCCAGCGAGGACGGCATCCCGTACGCGCCGGTCGTGGAGCTGCTGCGCTCCGGTCTCCGCGAGGCGGACGCGGCGGCACGCCTGCAAGGGCTCGATCCCGGCGTGCTGGCCGAGCTGTCGCGCCTCGTGTCCCTGCCGCCTGGGCTGACCGGTCCCGCTGGAGGAGCGCGAGCCCCGGACGCTCTCCCTGCCGCGAGGGCCAGGCTGCTGGATGCGATCGCGGCGGCGCTCGAGGCCTGCGTCGCGGGCCCCATGCCCGGGGTCGTTCTGGTCGAGGACGTCCAGTGGCTCGACGATGCCTCCCGGGAGGCCATCGCCTATCTCGCCCGCCGGCTCGACGGGCGCGCGATCCTGCTCGTCCTGGCGTATCGCCCCGAGGATCTTGACGAGCGCAGCGCCGCCTTCGTGGGCACGATCGAGGACCTGGCGGTTACGTCATCAGTGAGCCTCGGGCGGCTCGATCGCGACGATGTCGCGAAGCTGATCGAGGCCGCCGTCGCGTCAGGTGCTGCGCCGCCGGACGCCGAGCGGCTGGCCGATGAGTCCGAGGGTCTGCCGCTGTACGTCGTCGAGGCCGTGGCCGCTGGACCCGGCACGCTTGCGGACGGCCCGCCCAGGGGGGTCCGGGCACTGCTTCGCGAGCGGCTGACCAGCGTCGGTGAGGCGCCGACGCAGATCATGTCGGCCGCGGCCGCGATCGGTCGATCCTTCGACCTCGCCACGGTTCGCGTCGCCAGCGGGCGCTCGGAGGACGAGACGGTGACCGCCCTCGAGGAGCTCGTGCGGCGCGGGATCGTCCGTGAGGTGGGCCAGGGAGGCCATGGCGGGTTCGATTTCGCGCATGCCCGGTTGCGAGAGGCGGCGTACGAGCGCACCAGCCTGGCGCGCCGCCGCCTGCTCCATCGCCGGGTTGCCGAGGCCCTCCGGGCCGACCCTGCCGGGCGTGATGACCCGGGGCGCCTTGCCACCATCGCCGGGCATCTCCGGGCCGCGGGCCTCGAGGCCGAGGCCGCCGACGCCTACCGGCGAGCCGGGACACGGGCGCGTGCGCTGTACGCCAACGAAGAGGCGCTCGCCGATCTCCAGCTTGCGCTCGCGCTCGGCCATCCGGACGTGCCCCGCCTCCAGGTCGAGATCGGCGAGCTGCTCATGGTCCGCGGCGAGTACGCGGGCGCCGTGGCAGCCCTCGAAGCCTCGGCTGCCCTCGCGTCCCCCGAGGGGCTGCCGGACATCGAGCTGCGGCTGGGTCAGGTGCACGCCAGGCGCGGGGACATGGTGACGGCAGCCAGCCACCTCGACGCTGCGATCGATGGCATGCCCGATCCGGCCGGTCCGGCGTCGATGGTCCAGCTGTCGCAGATCCTCGTGGAGCGCGCCGCCGTCGCGGTTCGGGCCGGCGATCCGGATCGGGCGGTCGCGGCGGCGGAGCGTGCGCTGGCCCTCGCGGAGGCTTCGGGGGACGACCGGGCCCGAGGGGCGGCGCATCGCGCTCTCGGCCTGGTGGCCCGGGATCGGGGAGACCTCGGGACCGCGCGGGCGGCCCTGCGCCGCAGCCTGGAGCTCGCGCGCGCGACGCCGTCCGCGACCGATGATGGGGCAGCCATCGGCGCCCGCAATGCGCTCGCGCTGGTGGAGGCGGCCGCGGGCGATCGGGGGGCCGCGATCGCCCTGCTCGAGGACGCGCTGGTGGCCTGCCGCCGGACGGGCGATCGTCACCTCGAGGCCGCCGTGGAGAACAACCTTGCGGACCAGCTCCACGCGGTGGGGCGCGCCGACGAGGCCATGGAGCACCTGAAGCGGGCCGTCACGCTGTTTGCCGAGGTTGGCGGCCGCCCCGGCGAGCTGGAACCGGAGATCTGGAAGCTCGTCGCCTGGTGACGGCCCGGGCGCCCTCGCCCCTCGCCCCGCTCCTCGCCCCTCGCCCCCGCTCGGCCCGCGCCCTCGCCCCTCGCCCCCGCTCGGCCCGCGCCCTCGCCCTCGCCCTCGCCCCCGCTCGGCCAGCGAGCGAACGGGCACACCATGGCCCGGGCTGCTCGCACGGCGAGCGAGATGACGCGCCGCCGGGCCGTTCACGCGACCGGTGGCTCGCCCAGGGAGCGACCGGGCATGGCCCTGCGGGCGGGCTCAGCTGCCGATCGCGCCGCGGTCGAACCAGATCCGCTCCCCGAGAAACCGCCTCGTAACCGGATCCCAGGGGAACAGGATGAGCACGTCGAGGCTGACCGGCAAGCCCGACGCCGGTGCCCCGGCCCATGGCCCGAGGTTGGTCCCGGTCAGCTGCGCCGCCTCGAACACGCCCTGTGGCCCGACCACGATGTCGGTCAGCGCGAACCGGTTGTCCGGGAACGCCGCGAACAGCTCGGTGTAGAAGGGGCGGGCGCCGTCCTGGCCCTCCCAGCGCTGGCCGGTGGGCACGATCTCGTATACGCAATCGGCGCTCAGCGTGGCGACCAGGCCGTCGATGTCGCGCGCGTCCTCGGCGATCGAGTGGTGGATCCACAGGCGCTTGACAGCGCGAAGCTCGGCCGGGTCGAACCGCCGGCCGAGCCTCGCTCGCACGGATGGCGAGGCGATGGGCTCGGTCATCCGTCGATTGTGCGCCGTTCGATCGTCACCGGTTCCGGTCGGCCCGGACGAACATGAACGTGCCGATCACGATGAAGGCCACGCTGAGCCCCACGGTCACCAGGAGATCGAGTGCCATCGGGTGAAGCACGGCCGCGGCGTACTCGGGCTTGCCCGCGTAGAAGATGTTGCGGGCGAGGTCGATGGAGTAGGTCATCGGCATCAGCTTGGCCAGCAGGCCCAGGATGCCACCGGAGCTGGCGACCGGGATCAGCGCGCCGGCCAGGAACATCTGGGGGAACACCACCAGACCGGTGACCATGCTGGCGGTGTTCGCGTCGGGCACGAAGCCCACGAAGAACGCACCCAGGGCCGCCCCGGCCAGCGCCAGCACCGGCGCCAGGGCGAGCACCCGCAGCAGGTCCCCCGCATCCATCGGGATCTGCATCACGACGATCATCGCGAGCACGCCTACGAGCGACATCATGGCCGACAGGGCGGAGCCCACGATCTTGCCGACGAGGACCGTGAAACGCGAGACGGGCGCCACGAACAGCTCGGCCGTGAAGTCGTTGTCACGCTCTTCGACCAGGTTCATCACGTTGGCGACCGTGCTCTGGTAGAGGGTGTTCGCGATCATGCCGATGACCATGAAGGGCAGGTACGCGTACGGCAGCGCGCTGCCCAGGTTGTCCGAGATGCTGCCGCCCAGCAGGCCGATGAACAGCACCGGGAGGAGGATGGTCATGCCGATCGACATCGGGCTCTTCACCGCGCGCATCACTTCGCGCCAGGCGATCGCGAACGTCGCATTCACCTCACGCGCCAGTCCGCGCAGGCCGGCGGTCTCGTCGATCATCGTCGTTGCCCGGGCGGTCATGCGACGGCCTCCTCATCAGGGCGGCGGAGGAGCGCGACATACGCGTCCTCCAGGCTGGGGTCATGGACCCGGAGCACGGACAGCGGGGTCCGGATCCGGCTGAGAATCGGCTGGGGGGTCACCCCGTCATAGGTGATCCGGATCAGCCCGGTGGCATCGATGATCGGCTCGAGGCCGAAGCCCCGAAGCTCGCCCACCAGGCCGTCGCGATCGTCGGCGTCGAGCACCACCGAGCGCTCCAGGAGCTGGCGCTTCATCTCGTTGGGGGTGCCGATGATCGCGATCCGACCGTGATCGATGACGCACACCCGGTCGGCCTCCTCGGCCTCCTCGAGGTAGTGGGTCGTCAGGAACACCGTCGTCGCGTCCTCGTTGCGAACCTCGCGGAGATACGTCCACAGGCCGTTCCGGCTCACCGGATCGAGGCCCGAGGTGGGCTCGTCGAGGAACAGGATCCGCGGCCGGTGCATGAGGCTGCGGATGATCTCGAGCTTGCGCTTCATGCCCCCCGAGTAGGTCTTGAGCGGCTTGAACAGCACGCCCTCGAGCCCGATCAGGGAGGCCAGCCGCTCAACCCGCTCCCGGTACTCGGCCGGCATCAGGCGGTACAGCGGTCGGTAACCGTAGATGCCGTACAGCGCGACGTGGAGGCGGATGTTCTCCTCGCCCGACAGGTGCAGGTCGAGGCTCGGGTTCTGGAAGATGATCCCGATGTTCTGGCGGACGGCCGTCGGCTCGCGATCGAGGTCCTGTCCGGCGATCGTGACCGTACCGCTCGTCTTCGCGAGCGTGGTGGTCAGGATCGAGATGGTGGTGGTCTTGCCGGCCCCGTTGGGGCCGAGGAACGCGAACAGCTCGCCCTCGCCGACGTCGAAGGTGATGTCGTCGACGGCGGGTGCCTGGCTCTTCCTGTAGCGCTTGGTCAGGTGGTCGACCCGGATGGTGGGATCCATGTGCAGTGGCTCCGTGGAGGGAGTGATGGTTGACTGACTAACCGTTCGGTAAGTAGACTGGCAACGAAGCGAGGTGGCCGGGAGACCGAATTTAACTGAACGGTCGGTAAGTTAGAGGAAAGGGGATCGCGCTGTCAAGCCCAGGTTCTCGTCGTCGCGGCGGCCGCCCGAGCGGCCGCGACCGGATCGTTGGCGAGGCGCTGAAGCTGTTCGGCACCAGGGGCTACGCTGACGTCTCGATGCGGGACGTCGCGACCGCCGCGGGCGTCACCAAGGCCGCGCTCTACTACCACTTCGCGGACAAGCAGGACCTGTTCACCACGGTCTCGCTGCGGAAGATCGAGGGCATCCTCGCGGCGCTCGACCAGGTTGCCGGCACGGGCGGGACGCTCGAGGAGCGGCTGACCCGACTCACGATGGTCGGGCTGGAGCGGCTCCAGGCCGACGTCTACCAGCCGCACTTCCAGGCGCACGAGCATCTCGACGACGCCCATCACCGGCAGCTCCACGAGGCGATGGATCACCTCCAGGAGCCCGTCATCCGGTGCTTCGAGGCGGCCGGGCCGCCGGACGCGGCGCTCGACGCGAAGGCGGCCGCGACCCTGCTGGGTGGCCTCCTGGCCTCGTTGCTCTTCTTTACCGGGGAGGACGTGCGCGACGATCCGCTGCCGAGCGATCCCCGGGCGCGGGCCGAGCTTGCCGTGCGTCTGTTCGTCCATGGCTACGACCGGCTCGCCCGCGGTCAGGCGGGTGTGGTCCCGTCGTCCTCGGGCGCCACGTCCGCCTCGGGCGGGACGTCCTCGTCCTCGGCCAGCAGCCGGTAGAGCTGCCGACGGGCGTCGGTCAGGATCCGCTGGGCCTCTGCTCGTGCACGCGGTGAGCCCTCCTGCTGCACCTGCATGACGGCGCGGGCGACCTGGAGCGCGAGCTTGCGGACGTTGACGTCCGCGTCGGACCGGACATCCGACCAGCCGCGCCGGGCGGGAGCTGCCGCGGCCGCCGCCCGGCCTTCGTCGGTCAGCGTGTAGGTTCGCCGGCCATCGATCTCCTCGCTGGTCACGAGCCCCTCGTCGGCCAGCTGCTGGAGGGTGGGATAGACCGACCCGGCGCTTGGGCGCCACCGCCCGCCGCTCTGGGTCTCGAGCTCCTGGATGACCTCGTAGCCGTGCATCGGCTTGGTGCCGAGCGCCTGCAGGATGAGCGGCCGGATCTCGCCGCGCCGGATCATGCCGCCCCGGCCGCGGCGGAGGAGCTCGCGGATCGGGTAGGGCAGGTTCTCCGGGCCGCGGCGCGGCTCCCGGTGGTGAGCCCTGGCCGCATGGCCGGGCCGTGGATCGTGATGGTGGCCACGCGGCGTCGGGCCGGGGCCGGACTGGAACATCATGTGAACGTTTCCTCGTTATCGATACTATCGCGCTACGTCGCGCTGCAGTCACGATATATCGCGATACAACTTGCGTCAAGCGTCCGAGAGGAATCCGCGGATCGCGAGCTGTGAGCCTCCGGGGCTCACGCCACAAGCGGTGCGGCCGACGCCTCCTGCGGGACCAGGGATCGGGCCATCGTCCCGCGTCGACGCATGCCCAGCCGGATGTGCCCGGCAGGCCCGCTGGCCTACCCCTCTCGCGTCACGCGCAAGCCGCGTGCTTGCGCGATGGCCAGCACGTAGCCGGCGGCGTTCATGGCCGGGTCGCCCTCGCGGTCCGGCGGCTCATCGCCGTCGTCCGCTCGGCCGGATCCGCCCAGCAGGCGCACCTCGCCCCCATCGGCCGCAACCCGGTCTAGGATGCGCTCCAGCTCCTCGCCGCTGACGGCAACGAACCGGGTGCCGACGTCCACTGAGATGGTCCCGTCGGCGCCGGCGTGGACGATGAGGTCCTCGCCGGGAACGTCGCGTCGGCTCATGAAACGGGGGCTCAGCCGGCCGCCGTCGCGCCCGTGAACGAGAAGGACGACAGGCGCAGGGCCGGCACGACGCAACCGCCGAGGAAGCCGCGCAGGCACCGTCGCTCGCGGCTGACAGCCTCCACATTGGCGAGGGCGTCGAGATAGGACATCGTGAACCGGAGATTGCGCACCGGGCCCACGACCCGACCGCCTTCGACCAGGAAGGTCCCGTCGCGGGTCATGCCGGTGATGATCATCCGCTTGGGGTGGACCGGGTTGGTGTAGTGGAAGCGTGTCACCAGCAGGCCCCGCTCGAGCCCACCCACCAGGTCCTCGAGCGAGGCATCGCCCGGGGCCATCAGCATGTTGGTCGGGAACGGCCCGTACGGGTTGGGCGCCGGCAGGCCGTGGCCGTTCGATCGCCGTCCGGCACGAGCCGCGGTCTGGGCGTCGAAGGCGAGATCGCGGCAGACCCCCGCGTCGAGCAAGGTGAGCCGCTCCTTGGGCACGCCCTCGGCGTCGAAGCCCTCCGGCAGCCCCTCCGGGTCCCGACCATCGTCCACGACGGTCACCAGCGGCGATCCCACGCGGCGCCCCGGCTCGAAGAACGACCGATCCTCCTGGACGGCGAGGGCGGAGAAGCCGAGGTATCCGAGCATGTCCAGCAGATCGACGACCGCGTAGTGATTGAGGACGACCGGGTAGTCGCCCGGCTCCAGGTCGACCGGGTTCACGCTCAGCCGAGCACGCTCGGCCGCCTCCGTGCCGAGCGCCGCCGCGTCGATCGTGGTCGCGTCGACCGCGCAGATCTCCGCGTAGCCGGTCCCGTCGTCCGGGCCCATGGCAACCGTGAGCAGCTGCGACGATGTCCGGCGCTCGGCCGCTCGGATGCCCTTCGAGCTGGCGACGGCCACCGCCGTGGCTTCGGTCGAGAACGACCCGAACGCGGTGACCCCGGCCGCATCCGCAGCCCCGATCACAGCCCGGGCACCATCGGCTCGCAGCTCGGGGCTGGCGTGCGCGGTCCCCTCGGACCAGGCGGCATCGAGCATCAGGGGGGAGCCCGCCTCAGGCAGGCCCGCCCAGTCCTCGAGCTCCTCGACGTTGGTCGCGATGTCATCGGCACGCTCAACCAGGGCCCGAACCCCCTCGTCGTCCGTGCGCCCCGAGCTGGCCACCCCGATGCGCCGACCGCGAACGAACCGGAGGTTGACGAGCACCTCGGCACTGGCAACGTTCTGGTGGATCTCAGAGTTCGCGAACCGGGTGAGCGCCGACTCCGATGCCACCACCAGCGCCTCGGCCTCGCCGGCCCCGGCGCGCCTGGCCGCCGCGACCACCCGCTCGGCGAGCCGCAGCGCCTCCGTCGGATCGCCGCCCAGGCCGTGATGCTCGCTCATCGCCCGGTCCTCACGCCATCACTCCCACCCGGACGTTACGGAAACGGGCGCCCGAGACGCCATGGCCGACATGGCCTGTCTGGCTCGGCTCGCCCTTGCCGCAGTTCGGGGTGCCCCACATCTGCCAGCTCGACGCGTCGCCCACCGCATCCATCGAGCGCCACAGCTCGTACGTGATCCCGGTGTAGGTGGCATTCCGGTACAGGCGTCCGAGCCTGCCGCCCTTGATCTCGCGGCAGATCTCGGTCGCAAACTGGAAGTTGAGCCTCCGATCGTCGATCGACCAGCTGCGGTTGGTCTCGAAC
Organism: uncultured Chloroflexia bacterium; assembly: GCA_963829295.1. GTDB lineage: Bacteria > Chloroflexota > Limnocylindria > Limnocylindrales > CSP1-4 > CAIXZV01. Next base: position 343,861 of record CAWHHU010000007.1, read on the forward strand.
AGCAGGCCGTCGTCCGTGTCGGCCACGATGTCATCGAACGTCATCCCCGGCCTGGGCAGCAGGTTGACGTTGGTCATCCGGATCAGCGGGATCCGGTTCCAGCCGTCTGCCCGCATCGCCCCACCGGACCGTCGGCCGATCCGGGGCGCGGTCTCACGGCTGGTCAGGTAGCCGACGAAGATCCCCTCCTTGATCAGCGGCACGCGCTGGGCCTCGACCCCTTCATCGTCCCAGCCAAAGGTGCCGAGCCCACCCGCCGACGTGGCATCGGCGACGATGTCGCACAGCTCCGAGCCGTAGCGGAAGGACCCAAGGAGGTCCGGGGTCAGGAAGCTCGTGCCCGCGTAGCTGGCCTCGGTTCCCAGCGCGCGATCGAGCTCGGTGGGGTGGCCGCAGCTCTCGTGCACCTGCATGTACAGCTGCGAAGGGTGGAGCACGATCGTGCGGGTTCCCGCCGGCAGTGGCGGCGCGCTCAGCAGCTCGACCGCCTCGCTCGCAACGCGCTCCGCGTTGCCCGCGAGACCGAGGCCGCGCACGTACTCGTAACCGGCCGACGCCCAGGCGCCACCGTTGTCCGGATAGCTGCGGCGCTGGTGCTCGTCGCCGTCGATTGCGTTTGCCTCGAGGCCGCTGCCGACGTGCGTGATGACCTGCTCCGTGTAGCTGCCGTCCGACGCGGCGAAGGTCTTCCACTCCCGCTGTGCTGCGTACAGGGACTCGCTGTAGGCGACGCCCTTGACGTCGTTGAGCGCTCGGTCGGCGGCGAGCAGGTCCGCGATCTTGGTGTCGAGCGCGACGGCGAACGGGTCCTCGACGACCGGCGTCTCGAAGCGGCCGGTGACCGGCGGGCGGTCATCGAGGACGACGGGCGTGCGAAGCGCTGTCGCGCTGGCCTTCGCGATCCTCACGGCCTCGGCCGCGACGCGGTCGGCCTCGGCCATCGAGAGCTGGTGGCTCGAGGAGAAGCCCCACGCGCCACCGACCAGGACCCGAACGCCGAAACCCTCGCTCTCTCCGGAGTGGACGCCCTCCACCCGCTGCGACTTGATGGTGATCAATTCCTCGAGCTGGCGGACCACGCGTACGTCGGCGTAGGTCGCGCCCAGCGCTGTCGCCGTGTCGAGGGCACGGGCGGTGAGATCGCGCATTGACGCGAGAGTAGCAAGGCGGGCGGGCGGCATGCTCTAGGGTGAAGCGCGTAATGCCGGCCGCGCCCGGGTCTCCTGGTGTCATCATGCCGACAGGTGTGGTGGCGTGCGCGCACGCTGTTGGGCGACCCGCCCCGCGACGAGGGCATCGCTGCGATCGCGACGCTCCCTCTCCCGGTGCTCGCCCTGGTGTCCGGCTCCCCTACACTCGGATCCGTGGACGAACGCGGCACGACCGAACCTCGACCCGGCCTGTTCATCACGCTCGAGGGACCCGACGGATCCGGCAAGTCCAGCCTCCTGGCAGGCCTGGCCAAGGTGCTGCGCGGAGCCGGTTGCGATGTGGTCGCGACGCGCGAGCCCGGCTCGACGCCGTTGGGCGACCAGGTGCGTCGCCTCGTCCTCGACACAGAGCCGCGGATCGACCGGACCGGCCGCACCGATGCGCTGCTGTTCGCAGCGTCGCGGGCGCAGCACGTCGATGAGGTCATCCGCCCGGCGCTGGCCCGCGGGGCGGTCGTCATCTGTGACCGGTACGCGGACTCATCGCTCGCCTACCAGGGCTCCGGGTCGGGGGTGCCGATCGACGAGCTTCGAGCGGTCCAGCAGTTCGCGACCGCCGGCCTGGCTCCGGACCTCACGATCCTGCTCGACCTGCCGGTGGAGATCGGTCTGGCACGCAAGTCGGCGGAGGTGACTCGGTTCGAGGCGTTCCAGGACCTCGCCTACCACGAGCGGGTACGAGCCGCATTCCTGGGCCTTGCCGCCGCCGAGCCGGGTCGCTACGCGATCGTCGATGCGACTCGCGACACGACGGACGTGCTGGAGGCCGCCGTCGAGGCCGTCAGGCGGCTCGCCGCCCGGATGTCGTGCCTGGAGCGGATCCCCGGCTGACGGTGACCTTGGACGCGGGCCGGAGGATCTCGCGGGCGGCAGATCTGGTGCGGACGGGGTCGCGTCGATCGCAAGGGCTGCGCCGACGACGAGGGCTGCGACGACGAGGGCCGCGGCGACGACGAGGGCTGCGCCGACGAAGGCTGCGCCGACGAAGGCTGCGCCGACGACGAAGGCTGCGCCGACGAGGGCGCGGCACGTGTGGGTTGGTGCGGTCGGCACCCGTTGGTCGGTGCGGTCGGGCTCCGTCAGGCGCTGGGCTCGCCGGCAGCCTCGTTGATCGTCGCCTGACCGGGACTCGCTACGATCGCGGCGCGCGCAGCGCCGAGCAGGGCCTCGGCGTCGGCGCCGTCCTGCGGAAACCGGGCCACCCCCGCGCTCACGCTGACCGGATGGCCCTCGATCTCCTCGAGCCGCCCGATCCCGTCAACCACCCGGCGGGCAACCGTAAGCCCCGCGGAGCCCGGCGCCACGACCACGAACTCGTCTCCGCCCGTTCGCGCGACGGTGTCGACCAGCCGCACGGTCTCGGCGAGCACGGCCGCCACCTGGCGCAGCACCTGATCACCGACCCGGGATCCTGCGGCACGGTTGAGCGATGTGAAGCCGTCGACGTCGAACAGGGCCACCGAGACCTCGCTGCCCTGACGCTGGGCTCGAGCCAGCTCGAGTTCAAGCACCCTGTTGAGCGTCCGGGCGTTCGAGAGCCCGGTCAGCGGGTCGGTATGGGCGACACGCTCGAACCACTCGGCTCGCTCGGCCGCCATCGCCGACGAACGGAACGATGCCACCGCGCCGGCGGCCAGATCGGCGACCGCGACCAGCAGCGTCTCCTCGGCCGATGAGACATCGTGGTCGCGCGTCCATGCGTACGACAACGCGCCGACGCTTGCCTCGACGCCCCCTCCGCCCACCACCAGCGGCAGATCGACGGCAGTCATGGCCCGTCCGTCGGACGTCGTGAGCGAGCGACCGAGTGAGCCTGTCCGATCGACGGCTGCCCGGTGGACCGGATGCTCCGGATCCTGGGCGACCGCCGTGCCCAGCTGGGCCGCCGCCTCGTCGGACAGACCGAGCGTGAGCAGCAGCTCGAGGGTGCTCCGATCGGGATCGATGGTGAACAGGGCCGCCTCATCGGCGCCGACCGCGGACGCCCCAGCTTCCACGATCACGGCCAGTGCGGTGTCGAGGTCGGCTGCTCGGGCCAGTGCGGCAGCACCGGCGGACAGGACGGAGAGCGGGCCGCTGGCGGTGCCAGTGGGTTCGGACACGGAAGCCTCCGAGTGGTGGACCGACGCACGGCCGGTTCCCGCTGCCGTCGTTCGTGCGTCATCGGGACGAGTCGGCATCGTACACCTGCAACCTTTCGCGATCGCGCGCGTCCCGGTGGGCTATCCTCGGGCGGATGAAGCTCGTGGTCGCGATCGTGCACAACGAGGACGCCGGGGCGCTCGTGGACGCGCTCCTCGAGCGTGAGCACCGTGCGACGCGGCTCCATTCGTCGGGCGGGTTCCTCAAGCAATCGAACACGACCGTCATCGTGGGCGTGGACGAGGCTCAGGTCGACGAGGTGATCGGAATCGTGCGTGACAACTGCCACGCACGGACGCAGATCGTCAACCCGATGCCGCCGATCATGGAGCCTGGCGAGTTCTTCATGCCCTATCCGCTCGAGGTCGAGGTTGGTGGGGCCACCGTGTTCGTGCTGCCCGTGGAGCGCTTCGAGCGCGTGTGAGGCCGGGATGCACGGACTGATCCGCCGGGTGCTGCTGTGGTTCGCGCGCAGCAGCTGGTGGCGCGAGCGGCTCACCAAGCTCGCGTTCATGCAGCGCGCCGTTCGCCGGTTCATGCCCGGCGAGGATGCGCAGGATGCGCTCGATGCGGCCGTCGAGCTCCAGGTGCTCGGGATCGGCACCCTGTACACGCGGCTGGGCGAGAACATCGAGGATCTCGCCCAGGCGCAGGCCGTGGCCGATCACTACCTCGACCTGCTGTCCCGCATCCAGGCGGCCGGCATCGACGGCGAGATCAGCGTGAAGCTCACCCAGCTCGGGCTCGACGTGGACGAGGACGCCTGCTTCAGCCATCTGCGAGCGCTCGCCGCGGCCGCCGCCGAGCATGGCTCCTACCTGTGGATCGACATGGAGGGCAGCGCGTACGTCGACCGGACGCTCGACCTCTACCAGCGCCTGCGGGCTACCCAGCCCGGGACGGGGATCTGCCTCCAGGCGTACCTGCACCGGACCGCCAAGGACGTCGAGCGCCTGCTGCCGATCGACCCGGCGATCCGGCTGGTCAAGGGCGCCTACGACGAGCCCGCATCGATCGCGTTCCGGTCCGGGCGCGAGGTCGACGCCAACTACCTGGGTCTCGCCGTGACGCTGGCCCGTGAGACCCGGACGCGCTCCATCCGGCTTGGCCTCGGGACCCATGACGTCGCGCTGATCGAGCAGATCGCCACGCATGCGGCCGCGGCCGGTGTCAGCCGGGATGCGTTCGAGGTGCAGATGCTGTACGGCATCCGTGCCCGGGAGCAGCGGCGGCTCGCGCGGGCTGGCTACCGGGTGCAGACGCTGATCGCGTACGGTGCTGGCTGGTATCCGTGGTACATGCGGCGGCTCGCCGAGCGCCCGGCCAACGTGCTGTTCGCCCTCCGCCAGCTGCTGCCCGGCTGACCGTCGCGCGTGTGCCGCCTGTCCGTCTTCGGGCAGGGCAAGCATCCTCCGGCGTCCGGCCTCGGTCGAGGATTCAACCCGCGCCGCGGACCGCCGATCCCCGCCGCCTACGAACCACCGTCGTGCGATCGCGCCGCCGACCGCCGATCCCCGCCGGCGACGAACCACGATCGTGATCGCCAACCTGGCTGCGCCCAAGACGAATGATGTTCGTATGTGGCGGAAGCGCGGGCACGCGCCAGCACGCTGGGTGCGCGCCGGCCCTGGTTCGCCGCCGGAACCGGGACGCCCCGATATGTCGTCCGAACCGGAAGACGAAACATGCGTCGTGGATGGCGTCTGGAACGTCGAGCAGGACGTTGAACACAGGCGTCGGGACCGACATCCGCGACGGCGATGCCAACGACTACGATGCCCCGGTGACGATGTCAGCCGCCCGCTCCGGTCATGAATCCCACCGTCGAGCCCAGCAGTCAGGCCTCGGCGCGCCGGCAACAGCCGGATGAGCGCCAGGCCGGATCTGGTCGAGTGCTGGGTGTTCAGGGTGGTGCCGTCCGCCGGCCGCGATGACCGTCGCCGGGACGCCGATCGGCTCGAGATTCTGCTGATCCGGCGGGCACCCGATCGGATCTTCCCTGGGTTGTGGCAGTGCGTGACCGGTGGCATCGAGCCGGGGGAGCGGGTGCCGGCGGCGGCGCTGCGCGAGGTCGCGGAGGAGACGGGCTTCGGAGCGGCCGACGTCGAGGCGTGCTACGACCTCGACCAGGTGGCGCCGTTCTACGACGAGGGCACCGACGCGGTCGTGGTCAGCGCCATCTTCGCGGCGCGCGTCCGCCCCGACGCCACACCGCGGATCTCCCACGAGCACGATGGCCTGCGCTGGGTGTCCGCCGATGAGGCCGCCGCGCTGACCGTGTGGCCGTCCTACGCGGACTCGATCCGCCGCATCACAGCGACGCTGCTCGACCCACAGCTTGCCATCTGGTTCCTGTTGGATGGAGAGGGGCGGCGTGTTGCGCGCCGTCCGAGCACGGGCTGAGCCCGCTGGTGCCGCGTCTCCCGTCCGACGCGATCACCCACCGCCGACGAGGGTGCGGGCCGCCTTTCCTGCTCACCTGCCCTTGCTGGTGACAGCTGAGAACGGTACGACCGCCGACGTCGCCGCAACCTCGGCTGGACGCGCCGGCGATGGCCGGCACAGCGCTACTCCCTCCCGAAGTCCCGGAGAAGCCGGCTTGGGTCGAACGGGTCGCCTGAGCTCACACATGCATGCGGGCCGCGCGCGATCACGTCGACCGAGGGTGCGCCCCTGGGCATGCTCAAGGTGAGCTCTCAGTACACCTCTGCGCCCGGGGATCGCGAGCGAGGCGAGCAGCTCGCGGCCGGCGACCCCGAACAGGTCGCTCACCGGGACCGGGTGGCCGAAGGCGATCAGGGTGGCGTGGATCCGGTTCTTGAGCGCGGTCCGGTGGCGGACGAGGTGGAGCCGGAAGCGGGCTCGCTCCCGCTCGGCCCGGACGGCCGGGTCTGGCAGCCAGATCGCGGGCACGAGGTCGCGACGGCCGAGCTCGGCCAGCACCCGGGCGTCGATCTTGTCGGTCTTGGCCGCCAGGGGCGCCAAGCCCTTGACCTTGACCGCGTCGGCGATCTCTACGTCCCAGCCGGCGAGCTCGAGCGTGTCGTGCACGAAGCGGGCACCGTTCATCGACTCGATCGACGCGGTCACCTGATCGCCATGTCGGGCGACGAAGCCGACCAGCGAGCGGAGCGCATCGCCGTCGGGGCGGACGGCGGTCACCTCGATCGTCCGGCCCTCCTCGTCAAGCACGTGCACATCGAGCCTCTGGCGTGACAGGTCCAATCCGGCGTACAACATGTCCGGGCCTCCAAGGTGCTGGTTGCGATGACAACCCAACGTTGCCACCGCGGAGGCCCTTCTTCATGACATTCAGTACACCTCGGGGATGAACGTCTGCTCGTCCATCGGCGGGCGGACGTAGCCGCGATCCGGCTCGCGCGGCGGCAGCACAATCGGCTCCGGCGTCAGGTCCTCGTACCGGATCAGCGACAGCAGGTGGGCGATCACGTTCAGTCGCGCCCGCTTCTTGTCGTCGGCGTTCACGACGTGCCAGGGCGCCTGCTTGATGTCGGTGTGGCGGAACATCTCGTCCTTGGCTATCGAATACTCGATCCACCGCGTGCGCGACTGGAGGTCCATCGGCGACAGCTTCCAGCGCTTGGTCGGGTCCTTGATGCGCGCCTGGAACCGCCGCTCCTGCTCCGCGTCGCTGACCGAGAACCAGTACTTGACCAGCTGGATCCCGGACCTCACCAGCATCCGCTCGAACTCGGGGCAGCTGCGGTAGAACTCCTCGATCTCGTCGGGGGTGGCGAAGCCCATCACCCGCTCCACGCCGGCGCGGTTGTACCAGCTGCGGTCGAACAGCACCATCTCGCCGGCCGCGGGCAGGTGCGCGACGTAACGCTGGAAGTACCACTGCGTCCGCTCACGCTCGGTTGGAGCGGGCAGCGCCACCACGCGTGCGATCCGTGGGTTGAGTGCGAGCGTGATGGTCTTGATCGCCCCGCCCTTGCCGGCCGCGTCACGGCCCTCGAACAGGACCACGACCTTGAGCCCGCGGGCGTGAACCCACTCCTGGAGCTTGGCCAGCTCGACCTGGAGCCTGGCCAGCTCGGTCAGGTAGGCCTTCTTTGGGAGCCGGTCCGCCCGCGATCCAGCCGTCTCACCGGGCGGCTCATCTCGGGCGTTGGCGGGCTCGTGCCTCCCGTCGCCCTCGGCCCGCTTGGTTGTATGCCGCTTCGCCATCGGGATCGCCTCCTGCGCCGCTCGCGCGCGACCCCTCGATTATCCACCCCGACCCCCGGCCGCTAGACTGCGCAGAACGCACGGAGGTGGTCGGATTGCGGGACCGGGCAGGCGGATGGCGGACGAGGTGGACAGCATGACCGAGACGTTGGCGAACCGGCGGATCTTCCGTTCCAAGCTGGACACGATCCGTCCCACCTACGGGTTCGACGATGTGTCGCTCGCCCCCGGAACCGATACCGTCGACCCGGCCGACATCGTGCTGGCGCAGGAATTCTGCGGTCTGCACCTCGACATCCCCGTTCTGGCGGCGTCGATGGATGCGGTGGTCGATGTCGCCCTGTCCGCCGAGCTCGCCCGCCTCGGCGGCCTGTCCGTGCTCAACCTCGAAGGTGTCCAGGCTCGCTACGAGGATCCATCGGCGATCCTGGACCGGATCATCGAGGCCCCCGACGACCAGGTGCAGGACATCCTGGCCGAGGCCTACGGGCCCCCGCTCCGCGAGGAGCTCGTCGCTCGCAGGATCGATGAGCTGCACGCTGCCGGGTCGAAGGTCGCCGTGTCCGCGACCCCGGGCGTCGCGCGTCGCTTCGGCCCGTTCTGCGCCGAGCACGGCGCGGACCTGTTCCTCGTCCAGTCGCAGGTTTCGTCCGCCCGCCACCTCGCCACCGGCTACCACCCGCTGGAGCTCGCCGAGTTCACCCGCTTCATGCCCATTCCGGTCGGGGTCGGTAACACGACCAACGCCGACGCTGCCTACCAGCTGATGGAGCAAGGTGCAGCGGCCGTGTTCGTGGGCGTGGGGCCAGGCGCCGCATGCACCACGCGCGAGGTGCTGGGCATCGGCATTCCCCAGGTCACCGCCATCGCCGACGTCGCCGCGGCTCGCGACCAGCACCACGCGGAGACCGGCCGATACGTGCCCGTCGTCGCCGACGGCGGCATTAAGCGCGGGGGCGACATCGCCAAGGCCGTCGCGGCCGGCGCCGACGTCGTCATGCTGGGCACGCCGCTGGCGCGCGCCGCCGAGGCACCCGGCAAGGGCACCAACTGGGGCATGGCGGCGCCCTCGCCCGTGCTCCCACGAGGCACCCGGATCAAGGTCGGCACGGTCGGGCCGCTCGACCAGATCCTCAACGGCCCCTCGCACGTCACCGACGGCACCCAGAACCTGATGGGCGCGCTCCGCCAGTCGATGGCCGCCCTTGGCGCCCGCACCATCGCGGACATGCACGAGGTCGAGATCGTCTACGCGCCGGCGGTCGCCACCGAAGGCAAGTCCTGGCAGCTCCGCGGCAGGTAGGGCGGGCCGCCGGAGGCTCGATCAGGCCGACGGCCGACCCAGCCTGGCGTCCTCGATCGTGGGCTCGTTCAGTTCCACGGGGTTGCCCGACGGATCCTCCACCAGGATCTGCTTGACGCCAACCCCGATCACGATGTCATTGCGGAACCGGGCTCCGGCCTCCCGCAACCGCGCGACCGTCGCCGCGAGATCGTCCACCTGGAGTTGAAAGCGATTCCAGCCGCCGGGCTCCGGTACCCGTCCATCGGTCATCGCCTGGCCTCCGCCGGGACCACCGCCGGGCCGGCTGAGCACGAGCCGCAGGTCCCCGAGCGAGAGCATGGCGAAGTATTCGTTCGGCCGCATCAGGACCTGGAACCCGAGACGATCGCGATAGAACGCGACCGCCTCGTCGATGTCATTGACGATGTAGCGGACGCTGACGGTGGCCACGGCTTGGTCTCCTGTTAGGAAGCGAAGGGCTCGCGGGTTGGGAACGCTGCGAGCGCAGATCGATGCTCGCCGCCATCTGCGGCCGCGCGGCAGCGACCAGCGAGATGCGCTGGCCGGTGGCGAGATCGATCGGAGCGACATCCACGTCGCACCCGCAACCCGGGCTGCAGCGACTCGGGACCGGCTGCCGGGCCAGGTCGTCGCGCGCGGCCCGGAGCCGGTCACGGAATGCGACGAGGTCTGCGATCAGATCCTGAACGTCGGCGATGCGCGCCTCCACGGAGTCCGCGAGCCTGGCCCGCGTGGAGCGGCAGTCGTCGCGGTGCCAGCCGTCGGTCAGCCTCTGGATCTGATCGAGCGACAAGCCGAGCCGCTTCGCCCGGCCGATGAACGCGAGCCGCTCGAGGTCCTCGTCCGAATAGCGTCGGTAGCCGGCTACGGACCGCGCCGGCCGCAGGAGGTCGATCTCGTCGTAGTAGCGCAGGGTCGCCGGCGTGAACCCCGTCTGCCGAGCGACCTGCGAGATGGACTGGCCATTTATCAAGCGATCACCCTCGGACCTGCGAGGGGCCGAGGCTACCACCGAGCGGCAATCATGACGCGGGAAAGAGCGGCCATGACGCGGAAAGAGCGGCAGGCCTGACGCGGGAGCAGGCTCAGCCCCGCCTCGGCGGCAGGCGCCCCTGACTCGATGCGGCGCAGGTCCTGATCAGGCCTCGTTGACCGGACCCTCGACGTTCACGACCGTCGGGCCCCGGCCGATCCGGACGAGGACGGCCTCGCCAGCAGCGCCCGGCCTGGTTCGCTCGCGGTGGACGACGCCGTGGGGCATGTGCGCGAAGTCGCCGGCCCCGAACCGCAGCGTGGCACCCTCGGCGCCGTACTCGAACTCCAGCTCCCCGCGGAGCACGTACAGGTAGGTGTCTGTGTCACCGTGATGGTGCCACCCGCTCCAGTCTCCAGGCGCCGTCCGGATGTAGCCCACCCATCGATCGTCGGTGACGAACGCCTGCTGCCGCCGGATCGAAGGCGTCTGCTGCTCGGGTGGCTCGGCGAGCTCGGCCGGCGAGACGACGACCGGTCGATTGGGGTTGCCCTGCGTTTCCACGTGCTGCATCGGACCCTCCGTCCTCGGCCTCGTGGGCCTGCCACGATGCAGGCGACGCTAAGGCCTCAAGTCGACCTGAAGGTCAATCCCCGTAAGCGACCCGCGGGGCCTCTGGGCCGGGCGCTGCCGGCGTCCGGAGGTTTTCAGCCGGGACCGCGAGTGTGGCCAGCGTGGCGCCCAATGGCAGACGCAGCACACGACAGGCGCAGCCCGCGAGCGGACCGCGAGCCGGTCTGGATCGGGCATCGGTCTGCCATCGACAGCGCGGTCGGCGGGGCGCTACCCCGGATCGATCTCCAGGGCGCGCAGCGTCGCCTCACCTCCGGGTAGCTGCCCTCCCTCGAGGAAGCGACGGAGATGCTCCCCGGCACGCGGCTCAGCGGCGCTCGCCCGCGCGAAGGCGGACCGCGCCTCGTCGATCCTGCCTGCTGCCGCGAGGCCGACCGCGCTCCACAGCACGACCTGGTCGTCGTCGGGTGCAAGGGCGACCGATCGCACGCGCGCGTCGGCGGCCGCCGCCCGGTCACCGGCGAGGAACGCGCGCTCCGCCTCGTCCATGGCGTTGTAGGCGCGAGCGAGCGCGACCAGGCGCGTAAGCTCGTCGAGCGGCGCCCGGTGATCCTCCACGTGCAGGTCGAACGTCCGCGTCCACGACGCCGCGACCGTGCCGTCCGGCCCGGGTCCGGGAGCCACGACCAGCGCTGCCGACTGGCGACCACGCACGTCGCCGCCCTGCCCTTCGGCGGCTCGCAGCGCGGCCAGCAGCTGCTCGGCCAGATCGCCTGACGTGCCCCGGAACGTGGCCAGCATCGCCGCCGGCACGGTCGGGCGCTCCATGATGTTGGCCTGCACCGTCACCCCCGGCGCGACCAGGTGCGAGGCGTACCGGATGCAGCCCAGCCCGGTATGCGCGGCCGAGCCGCCCGTGGCGTCGACCATGCCCACCTGCCGCATTGCCGCGGCGGGATCGCCGCCAAGCACTGCAGCGAGCGCCTCGGCCGCCGGCCGCCCTTCGCGCATCAGCCGCAGGCCGTTGTAGCCGTGGGCGGCTTCGACGAACGACTGGGTGGCCACGGCACCCACGCCGGCCTCGACCCAGGGGACGACGCTGCCCACGCTCAACCAGCGCGACTGGACGGCGACACCAAGCTCCCCGGTGTCGGGATCCCGGGCCACGATCGAGTACGTCACTCGCCGACTGTACGCCCGCGCCACCGAACTGCAACCTGCCCGCCCGCTAAACTTCGCACACTGGATCCCGAGACCACCTGGGAGGGGCCGTTGGCCGAGCCGGAGGAGCAGCAGGAACCGGCGCCGGACGCGTCCGGGTCGGTGCCGGACGCCGGGGGCGGGACGCCCCCCGAACCACGCGATGGCGCGACCGATCAGGTGGACCGCGGCAAGACCGTCCACGGGGCAGCGGCCAACGCCGGTCATCGGGTCCTCGCCCCGGACGACGCGGAGGTCGAGGCGTACCTCGAGGTCGCGCTGGACGCTCCGGCCCCCAGCCGCACGCCCGCGGACCTGCCGCCGGTCGCGGCGACCGTCCCGGAGCCCGGCGTCGTGGCGGTGCTGGACTTCGGATCGCAGTTCAGCCAGCTGATCGCGCGGCGCGTGCGCGAGCTGAACGTCTATTCGGAGCTCCTTCCCCACGACACGCCGCTCGCCGATCTCGAACGGCGGGGCGTCAGGGCGATCATCCTGTCCGGCGGCCCGATGTCCGTGTACGACGACGGCGCGCCCAAGGCTGACGCCTCGATCTGGAGCGGCCGGCTGCCCGTGCTCGGCATCTGCTACGGCGCCCAGCTCATGGCCCTCGAGCTGGGTGGTGACGTGCTGCCGGCGACGCGCCGGGAGTACGGCCCGGCGAACATCCAGGTCACGCGCGAGCAGGGGTTGTTCGCCGGAATCGATCGGGATCAGCCGGTGTGGATGAGCCACGGGGACTCGATCACCCGCCTGCCAGAGGGCTTCGAGGCCACCGCCCAGACCGAATTCGACCCCGTACGCGGGGCTCGCGGCGCCCACGCGCCAGCTGTATGGAATCCAGTTTCACCCCGAGGTCGTCCACACGCCGCGAGGTCGGGAGATTCTGCGCAACTTCGTGACCGGGATCGCCGGCATCGCACCTGCCTGGACGCCGGCCAACTTCGTGGAAACGACCGTGACCGAGATCCGCGATCGGGTCGACGCACACGCCCGCCGGACGAGGTCCGACGGCAAGGTGATCTGCGCCCTCTCGGGCGGCGTTGATTCGGCCGTCGCGGCGGCCCTGGTCCATCGCGCGGTGGGCGACCGACTCACGTGCATCTACGTCGACCACGGCCTGATGCGCAAGAAGGAATCGGAGCTGCTGCGGGCGACGTTCGAGGCCAACCTCGGCATGCGCCTGGTCATGGTCGACGCACGCGAGCGCTTCCTGGCCCGGCTCGGCGGCGTCACCGACCCTGAGCAGAAGCGGCGGATCATCGGCGACGAGTTCATCCGGGTGTTCGAGGAAGAGGCCGCCAGGATCGGCCGGATCGACTTCCTGACCCAGGGAACCCTGTACCCCGACGTGATCGAATCGACCGCGCCGGAGACCAAGACCGCCCAGAAGATCAAGACCCATCACAACGTCGGCGGGCTGCCGGCGGACCTTCGCTTCCAGCTGATCGAGCCGCTGCGCTACCTGTTCAAGGACGAGGTCCGGCTGGTCGGGCTCGAGCTGGGCCTGCCCGACGCGATGGTCCATCGCCAGCCATTTCCCGGACCCGGCCTGGCCATCCGGATCATCGGCGAGGTCACCGCGGAGCGGCTCGACACGCTGCGTGACGCGGACTGGATCGTGATCGACGAGATCAAGGCGGCCGGCCTCTACCGCAACGTGTGGCAGTCGTTCGCGATCCTGACCCCGGTCCGGTCGGTGGGTGTGATGGGCGACGGCCGGACGTACGCCAACGTCGTCGCCATCCGGGCCGTGACGTCCGAGGATGGCATGACGGCCGATTGGGCGAAGCTGCCCTACGACGTGCTGGGCAGGATCAGCAGCCGGATCGTCAACGAGGTGCCCGGGGTCAACCGCGTCGTCTACGACATCAGCAGCAAGCCACCCGCGACGATCGAGTGGGAGTAGCCGGCCGAATGGCCGTGCCTCGGTAGCGAAATCGGGTGGTGCCGAACGGCTCCGGGACCGCTACAGTGCGCGTATGTCCGACGCAGTGGGCGGCTCCCTATCGCGGTGTCCGTGGTGCTCGGCCGAGCTGCCCGCGGAGCTGCCAGGCGGCGATGCGGCCACCTGCCCTTCCTGCGGCGCGACCCTGGCCAGCGCCGGCGGGGCCGAGCCCGATATCCGGGGCGTGACCACGCTCGACCACGAGGCGATCCTGCGGGCACGTTCTGACGTCACCCGGCCGAGGAGCCGGCTGCTGTCGTTCATCACCGGTGAGACATCCAACCCGGCGACGGTCGATCCCGCTGCCGCAGCATCGCTGGCACCGCCGGGCGACGATGTTCGCCGCGAGATGCTCCGCCTGGAGATCGAGGCACAGCGAGCGGAGCTCGAAGCCGAATCGGTCGCGCTCCGGACGGACGTGGTGGTGGAGAGGGGGATCGACCTCGCCAGCCTCGGTGACGAGGACGATGCCGCCCCGGCCGCCGATGCCCAGCCCGACGCCACCGCGGCTTCGGACACGGCCACCGCCGACGCCCCACCTCCACCGCCCGTCGACCTCTAGCTGAATCCCCCGCGCTGCAGCCCGGTGTCGCCGCGCGGCGCGCGCGTCCCCGCCCGCGCGTCCCCTTGGGTGACGGGTGCGCGTGCCGGTCCCGGTATGCTCGGCGTCGTGCCAGAGCGACTCCCTCATCCCGGCCCCTCGTACCTGCGCGAGCAGGAGGTGCGCATCGGCGATCGGTGCCTCCAGGCAGGCATGGCCAGGCCGATCGACGGCCCCGACGACTGGTGGCTGGCGGTCATGTGGGTCGCGGATGCCGAGGGTGTCGTGAGCTTTCGCGACGTCGCCCCAGCCGGCGGGCCACCGCCTGGGCCCCCGTTGCTGCGACTCGGGCCATCGTTCGCCGGCAGCCTGTCAGGCCTGATCCGCGAGGAGGACGGACGGCTCGCGATCCGGCTCGTGCCGCTGGTTCCGCCCGATGACGATGCCCGCCCGTGGCGCTGTCCCTTGGCCATCCGGGCCGCCTTCCGCTGGGAGCCGACGCTTGCCTCGACGCTCCGCCCCAACCAGCTGGCCGAGCAGGTGCTGGCCGGCTTCCGGCGCTCGGTGGAGATGCTGCACCGACCCTGACCGTGCGCCCGGTTCGCCCCGGCGGCCGCAGGCAGATTAGACTCGACGCCGATGGGTGACCTGTTCGACGAGTTCATGCGCGAGCTGGAGCGCCGCCGTGCCCAGGCGGAGCATGGGCGGCGACACACGGGAGACGACGCGGCGGACGCGGACGACACGGACCTGGAGCAGGAGGGCGACGCATCGGGCGAGCCCGGCGAGGACCAGGACGACGAGGCGGCGGACGGGCAGCCCTCGGCCGGAACGACCGATGACGAGGGCTCTGCGCCGGCGCCAGACACGTCGCCCGAGCCGACGCCCCTCCGCCCGCGTCGGCGCCGCTCCGGAGGCGGATCCCGCCGGACGCCGCCCCCGCGCCGGCCCGTCGGCGGTCCGAACGACGGCTCCGGCCCCCTGTCCTTCGGCGACATCATCCGGCGAGCCGGCCTGGTCGCGATCGTCATCGTGGTCGTGCTCGTGCTGCTGCTCGCGGGCGCGGGCATCGATCTGTGGACGGATGCGATCTGGTACAAGAGCGTCGGGTTCGACGCGGTGTTCTGGACCCGGATCGGTGTCCAGGCCGGCCTGTTCGCAGGCGGCCTGCTGCTCGCCCTGGTGGTCCTGCTGGGCAACCTGATCGTGGCCGGCCGGCTGACGCCGCCGGTTGATCCCGAACGGCCGGGCAGGCTGCGGACCGTGGCCGATCGGATCGCCCAGGCGCAGCGTCAGGCAGATTGGAACGCCCGGGCCCGCGCGACGGGTGGGGGGTTCGGTCCGTTCAGCGGACCGGCTGGCGGTCGCCCGCGCGGAGCGGAGTTCGCGTTCGCCGGCGGGGAGACCATGCCGGACCTGGTTCCGGTGGGGGGCTGGATCATCGCCGGCTTTGCCGTGCTCCTCGCGCTCGGCGTGGCAGGCGCCGTGTCCGGGGCCTGGGAGACGCTGCTGCTGTGGGTCCACCGGGTCCCGTACTCGCCGACATCGAGCGTGGTCGATCCGATCTTCGGCAAGGACATCAGCTTCTTCCTGTTCGAGCTTCCCTTCTACCGGCTCGTCCAGGAGCTGGCCAACGGGGTCCTGCTCGCGGCGCTCGCCGTCGCCGGCGCGCGGTACCTGCTCGCCGCCAGCCGAGGCGGGGAGGTGTTCATCACCCGGGTCCGTGTCCATCTCGCGATCCTGGCCGGGCTCTACCTGCTGTCGGTCGCCCTCGGCTACCAGCTCGACAAGTACGAGCTCGTGTACAGCCATGCCGGCGTGGCCACGGGCGTGAGCTACACGGATGCACACGCCCGGTTCCTCGCCTACGACGTGCTCACCTTCCTGTCCGGCCTCGCCGGTGCGCTGCTCGTGGCAGGCGCGTTCACCCGTTGGATGTGGCCACTCGGCCTGATCGTGGGCGTCTGGTTCGCCGCGTCGGTTCTCCTCGGCAGCGTGTATCCGGAGGCGATCCAGCGCTTCACGGTCGACCCCAACACCTATGCGCAGGAGCAGCCCTACATCGCCAACAACATCGCCATGACGAGGCTGGCGTTCGGGCTCGATCAGTGGGAGACGACGCTGTACAACGGCGAGGCGCCGCTGACCGCGGCGGACATCCAGAACGAGTCGGATACGTTCACCAACGCCCGGCTATGGGACTACCGGCCCCTGCAGACGACGCTCGACCAGCTCCAGACCGTCCGCCAGTACTACGACTTCTCCGACGTCGACACCGACCGCTACACGGTGAACGGGACGCTCCGCCAGGTGATGCTCTCGGCGCGCGAGCTGGCGATCTCCAAGAACCCCGACGCTTCCAGCTGGGTCAACGAGCGGATCATCTACACCCACGGCATCGGCGTGGCGATGGTGCCGGTCAACGAGGTCACCACCGAGGGACAGCCGCAGCTCTGGATCCGGGACCTGCCACCCGTGTCGAAGCAGGGTGTGCCCGAGGTCACCCAGCCACGTATCTACTTCGGGGAGACTGACAACCACTACGTGGTGGTGCGCGCGCGCCAGGCCGAGTTCGACTTTCCGCGAGCCGCCGACGCCGGCGGCGACGCCACGACGTCCTGGACCGCGAACACCGGCATCCCGCTCGACTCAACCTTGTCCCGCCTGCTGTTCGCGCTTCGGTTCCGCGACCTCGACCTGCTGATCACCGATCAGATCCAGTCCGACAGCCAGCTTCTGTTCCACCGCACGCTGTCGGATCGGCTGGGCATGATCGCGCCCTTCCTGCGCTACGACAAGGACCCGTATGTGGTGGTGAACGATCAGGGGCACCTGATCTACGTCCAGGACGCATACACCATCAGCGACCGTTTCCCGCATGCCTCGAGCTTCGACACGACCGAGCTCGGCGGCAACTCTGGCCTGTCCCCGGAGCAGATCAACTACATCCGCAACAGCGTCAAGATCACCGTCGATGCGTACGACGGCACGATGCACTTCTACGTTGCAGACAAGACCGATCCGCTGATCCGCGCCTGGCAGGGCATCTTCCCGACGCTGTTCGAGTCGATGGACAACATGCCCAGCGATCTGAAGGCGCACCTGCGGGTACCCGAGGAGCTGTTCAACGTCGACACGCGGATGTTCGGCCAGTACCACGTCACCGACACGCTGACCTTCTTCAACAACACGGACCGCTGGACGGTGCCGGCGTCGAACACGAATCAGCAGGTGCTCCCATCCGAGGCCTACTACGTCGTGATGCGGATGCCGGGCGAGCCCAAGGCCGAGTTCCTGCTGCTCCAGCCGATGATCGCCCGCAGCCGGCCCAACATGATCGCGTGGGTGGCCGCCCGCAATGACCAACCCAACTACGGCGCGGTCCGCGTCTACCAGTTCCCGTCTGCGACCACGATCTTCGGCCCCGCCCAGATCGAGTCGCGGATCGACGCGGATCCGACGATCAGCGCCCAGATCACGCTCTGGAACCAGAGCGGCAGCGATGTGGTGCGTGGCAACCTCATCGTCGTGCCGGTCGGCAACTCTCTGCTGTATCTGCAGCCCGTGTACCTCCAGAGCAGCTCGGCGGCGTTCCCCGAGTTCCAGCGGATCATCGTGGCCAGCCCCACCACGATCACCTGGTCGCGGACGCTCTCCGACGCGCTGCAGCAGTTGCTCGCAGGCCAGGGCGCCACGCCACCGCCCTCGACATCGCCGTCGCCGGGGACGACGCCCGCTCCGTCCGGGTCGCCGGGGGCGACCGCCACCCCGCGGCCAACCCCTTCGGCCGGGCCGCTGCCATCAGACGTGAGCGGCCTGATCGACTACGCGAACACGCACTTCGAGCTCGCCCAGCAGGCGCTCCACAACGGCGACTTCGCGACCTATGGGGCCGAGATGGCCAAGGTGCAGGCCGCGCTCCAGGCGCTGGGTCAGCTGACGGCAACGCCGGGCGCCACCACCGCGCCGTGATCACTGGCGGGGGCCTTCGGCCAACGCTTGCCATGGACCGGGAAGCCGCGGGCGCAGCGGCGTCAGCACCAACGGTCGCCACGTACAGGCTGTCGTGGCCGGCGGCGATTCGGGGTGCGTTCATCGTGACCCTCGTCCGTCCAGCGACCTGGGCGATCGGGCTGGCCGGCTTCCTGGCCGGTGGAGGGATCCTGCTGGTGGGTTTGCCGGTCGCGGTGCTGCCGACGCCCAGCGGGCTCCAGAACGCGCTCGGAGGCCCGGTCAGTACACTCGTCGTGGGTACGCCGTCGACGGCGCTCATCGCATTGATCGTGTTGACCGTGGCCCTCGCGGCGATGGCCCTCATCGCCGGGACCCTGCTCGGCGCGTGGGCCGAGCGCGAGGGTGTCCTGGAGGTCCTCGCCGCCGCCCGAGACGAGGGGCTGGTAGCGTGTCCCGAGCCGCCGGCGCCACCCTCGGTGGCGCGGGTCGCCGGGGTGCGGTTCCTGTCCCTGGTCCCGCTCGCGATCGCGGTCGGCCTCGCCTGGCAGCCGCTCTACGATGCCAGCTACCGCGAGCTCATCCTGCCCACGCATCTCGCCACGCAGCTGCCGATCCGGGTGATCCGTGCCGTGCCGGGGCAGCTGGCGCTGGTCGCGGTCACCTGGTTGGTCTCGGATGCGGCCGCCGCGATCGGAGTCCGGCGGCTGATCCTTGGCCGCCGTCGCGTCGTCGTCGCGTGGCTGCTCGGCTGGGTCGATCTCGCACGGCGGCCGGTGCGCATGATCAGCACCGCGCTGGTCGGGTTGGGCGTGCTGGTCGTGCTGCTCGGGCCATCGATGCTGGTCGCGGTCGCCGGCTGGTCCCGGGTCCGCGAGGTAGCCCTCTCGAGTGGTGACGTCGCCGGCGCTCTGGTGGCCGCCGTTCCCTGGATCGCGATCTGGCTCGGGGCCCTCGTGCTGGGCAGTGTCGCGGCTGCTGTGCGGGCGGCCGCGTGGACGTTGGTGACCGCGGCGGCCGGCTGAGCCGTTCCGGCGCGCGATCCGCCAGGCAGGGCGGTCGGTCCTCACGACCGCCTCCCGCGCCGGTCGCACCGAACCAGCGGGCGAGACGCCCGTCCATCTGCGACAGGGGTCAGAGCGTTGCCGGCGTCTGCGGCGTCACCGGCACGCGCGCTCGAGCGTCGGGCCTGTGGCTGTCGGGTCACCGCCGGTCACGTTCACCGGCCGTCAGCGGGTCCGGGGGGCCGCCGGGCCCCCGTGTTCTCCCTGCTACACTGCCGCTCGCCGCGTGCCCTCGGGCGCGCCAAGCCCGTCGGGAGGCTGCACGCCAGCGCATGGACCAGATCCTGCAAACGGTAACGGACACGATCGGGTCATTCTTCGACAACCCGATCGTGCAGTTCTCGCTCCAGTTCATCGCGGTCTACTGGATCATCCTGTGGCTGGCCGCCGCGTACTGGGCCTTCCGCGACATGCAGCTGCGCAGCGACAACCCGATCCTGCCATATGTCGCGGCCACGCTGATCGTTCTGTTCACGCCGCTGCTGTTCCCGTTCGGGGTCGTCGTGTACCGGATCATCCGGCCCCAGGAGAAGATCGGCGAGGTCTACGAGCGCAACCTGGCCGAGGAGGCGCTCCTGGCCGAGGTCGAGGCGCTCAAGACCTGTCCGTCCTGCAACCGCCGGATCCACGACGAGTGGATCATCTGTCCGACCTGCCGCACGCGACTCAACCGCGTGTGCGCCAACTGCGGTCGCCTGGTCGGCCTTGACTGGTCACTGTGCGCCTGGTGCGGTCGTGACTTCGAGCGGACCGATCTGGCCGCCCTGGAGCCGATCTCGGGCTTCGAGCCCCAGCGCCTCGAGCCTCCTGCACAGCCACCGTCGGTGCGGGGCGGGGGCCGGACCACCACGCTCCGTGAGTCGCCGCGATCGGCGCCCGTTCGACGGAGCGCGTCGGGCCAGACATCGGAGCCTTGACGGACTCGTCCAACCCTCCCGACGGGCCGGGCTCGCCCGCAACCACCCCGGGACGATCCGAGCCTGACGCCGGCGAGACCGACCGTCCGGCGGACGTTGCCGTCGAGGGCGCGATGGTGGCTGGTGGCGGGCGGCCGGGGATCGCGACATTCAGCCTCGAGGGCCGCGCCGCCCCGGCGCTCTATCTGATCGGCTGGGTGGGCTCGGTCCTGGGGCTCGGGATCATCGCGGTCGCCGTTTTCGCCGCGGGCAGCGTGGCGGCCGCGTGGCTGTTCCTGATCGGGCTCACCGTCCTGGGATTCGCCCTGCTCGCGGCGGGCGGCTCGCAGGCGATCGAGCGCGGACGGCGCGGGGACCTTGCGTACGTGGGCCCGTCCCCTGTGCTGGCATTCCTGGCCGTGTTCGCGCTCACCCTTGTCCTGTTCGTGTTGGTCCTGCTGCCCCTGACCGGCCTCGGGCTCGATGCCCGATCTCCGCTGGCGACGACGCTGTCGCTGCTGATCACCGCCGTTGTCTACGTCGGGGTCGTGCGGCTGCTGGTCGTCGGCCCCGGCGCGCTCAGCTGGGCCGACATGGGCCTGCGCGTTGAGATCCCGCGCGCGGTGGTCGACCTGGTGATCGGTGCTCTGCTCGCCCTTCCTGTCCTCATCCTGACCCTGGTGATCGGCGCCCTCCTGAGCCGACTCGTCGAGCCGGCTCCCAGCCCGCTTCCGCCTTCCGGCGGTGCAGCCGGCCTGGCCGCCAACCTCGTCTCGGCCGCGATCATCGCGCCCATCAGCGAGGAGCTGTTCTTCCGGGGCTTCGCGACCACCGCCTGGGCGCGGGCCCTCGGCGTCTGGCCGGCCATCCTGCGGGGGGCCCTGTTCTTCGCGCTGGCCCACGTCGTCGCCCAGCTCGATGCGAGCTTCGCGACGGGCGCTCAGCACGCATTGTTCTCGTTCGTGGCGCTGCTGCCCGTGGGGATCACGCTGGGCTGGCTCTACCTCGCGAGGCGATCCCTGTACGCGTCGATTGGCCTCCATGCGGCGTTCAACGCGATCCAGGTGATCCTGCTGTTTGCGGCGGGTACGGCGTCCGGTAACTGACCTTTGGTCTTCACCGGGCCCTGCTCATCGGCAGCCCCCGTTCATCGCGGGCCCTGGGATCTTCGCCGAGCACAGGGATCTTCGCCGCGTCCTGTTCATCGCCGCGTCCTGTGAAGAGATCGTCGTCGACCCTGTCCGGGGACCATCGCCCGGCCGCTGGGGAGCCACATCGCCGGCCCCTGTGCGGGGATCGTCGTCGACCCCTGGTCGCGGCCCATTGCCCGGCCCCTGGGAACGCCCCGTCGCCGGCCCCTGTGAGGGCAACGGTCCAGCGCTAATCGGCGGCGAAGTCCGGGTTGAGCCCCCGGTAAGGGCCGGCCCGTAGGCTTCCCCTGTTCCCGGGTCCGGATGGCGGGGGAAATCGGCGGGCTTCCGTCGTTCGGGTCCCGGGGACGCCCCAACCGTGGCGGCGGCCACCCTTCCGCGCCCGCGATCCTTCTCAGCCAGGTCCCGCCGCGAGGAGCAGGCGACCATGGCCATCGGCAGCCTCAGCGCAGACATCGCGGCCGAGGAGCCCGCTGGCCGACGGGTCCGCCGATCCGTCCGGGACCTGCCGGCCTCCGAGCGCCCGCGCGAACGGCTCGCGCTCCGCGGGCCGGCTGGGTTGTCGGCGGCAGAGCTGATCGCGGTCGTGCTCGGGACCGGCGCAGGAGGGCGGACCGCGGTCGAGCTGGCCGAGGAGGCGCTCGTCCGGCACTCCAGCCTGGGTGCGTTGGCCAGGGCGACGGATGCGGAGCTGGCGGCGATCCCGGGTGTCGGGCTGGCCAAGGCGGCCCGGCTGGCAGCATCGTTCGAGCTGGGTCGGCGGTCTGTCGCTGACTGGCCCACGGGGCGATGGACGATCCGGTCGCCAGCTGACGTGGCGGTTCGGATGGTGGTCGAGATGGGACGCCTCGAACGCGAGGAGCTGCGGGTGCTCTGCCTCAACGCCAGGAACGTCGTCCAGCGGGTCTCGACCGTGTACGTGGGCAATGTGTCGGCGTCCCTGGTTCGAGTGGGAGAGCTGTTCCGGGACGCCGTCCGGCTCGATGCCTCGGGCGTCATCCTGGCCCATAACCACCCATCCGGCGACCCGACGCCCAGCCCCGACGATCTCCATCTCACGGCCGAGGCGATCGCGGCCGGACGCCTGCTGGACGTGGACGTCCTCGATCACGTCGTGCTGGCGCACGACGCCTGGATCTCCCTCCGCGATCGTGGCGTGAGCTTCGACCGGGCAGGCCCCCGAAGGGCGGCGTAGCAGGCCGCAGGCGATGGCCGCCGCTCAGTGACGCTGCAACGAATGGGCCGCAGGACCGCGGGCCGAAGCCCTGCGCGTCCACGACCATGGCGCCGCCGGCTCGCCGTTCGGTGACCCGCGGACGGGATCGTACGGTTCGACATGTCCGCCTTCCGATCTGCCCGATCCTGGCCGCCGTGGTGGATACTGGCCCACTCGACCGAAGGGGCACTGGGGATCGAATGACCGAAACGGCCGACGTGATCGTCATCGGGGCAGGCGTCCAGGGCGCCAGCCTCGCCTTCCACCTCGCTCGTCGTGGCACCCGTGTGATCGTCGTCGAACGTTCATCGGTGGCCGCAGGCGCGACCGGCCGATCCAGCGGGCTCGTCCGGATGCACTACGACCTGCTTGCCGAGACCCGGTTGGCCTGGGCCTCGTTCCCGTGGTTCACCGAGTGGGCCGATCGGGTTGGCGGCGACTGCGGGTTCACGAAGACCGGCTTCCTGTGGATCGAACCGCCGGAGGGTGCGGACCGCCTGCACAAGAACGTCGCGTCGCACCGGGCGCTGGGGATCGAGACATCAGTCGTCGGGGCGGACGAGATCCGCAGGATCGCGCCGGCGCTCGAGGTCGGGGAGGGTGAGCTGGCTGCGTACGAGCCACAGTCCGGCTATGCAGATCCGTCGGGGACAGCGGCGGGGTTCATGCGGGCCGCCCGCGATCGTGGCGCGGTGCTCGTCCAGGGCGCGGAGGTCTCCGGCATCGGGGTCGATGGTGGCCGGGTGACCGGGGTCGAGACATCCAGGGGCCCGTTCTCGGCGCCGGTCGTGGTCGACGTGGCGGGCGGCTGGGCAGCGCGCGTCGCCGCCCTAGCCGGGCTGCGGATCCCGGTGACGGTGTGGCGCCACGACACGGGCTACCTCGGGGTCCCCGTGTCCGTCCCCCGGCCGATCCCGGTGGTCATCGACAACGCCCGCGAGATGTATGTCCGGCCCGAGGGGGCCGAGATGGTGCTCATCGGTCTCGAGGACGAGAACGAGCTCGACGGCTCGCCGGATCGCGACACGGCGGACGCCAAGGCCGGATTCCGCGAGGTCGCGACCGAGCGGGTGGTCGGCCGCATCCCCGGTCTCATCGACGGCACGTTCCGCTCCGCCCACAGCGGCCAGGACGGGATCACCCCTGATCAGCGCCCCATCCTGGGGCCGGCCGGGCCGGAGGGGTTCTTTCTCGACTGCGGCCACAGCGGAACGGGCTTCAAGACCGCGCCCGCGGTGGGTCTTGCGATGTCCGAGCTCATCCTCGACGGTACGGCGATCTCGGTGGACATCGGCCCGTTCGCGTTCGACCGGTTCGCGTCCGGGCGCCTGCTGCGGGGCGAGCACGGCGGCCCGCCGATCTGGCGCTGATCACCCGCGCTCGGAGCGCGCCTCCCTCGAGCGGCCGTCATCCGGGCAGGTGCAGGTCGATACCGGCAGGGAAGCCCGTTCAGGGCAGGCCCTCTTGTGGACTCACATCTCCAGGTCTCGCCCGCTCGCGGGGCGTCCGGGGGCGTGGCCCTAGATGGTCCCCGGTGGCCCGCCGCATGCGCACCGGTATACTGCTCGCGCTCGCCGGCCAGCACGCGTGCGAGCCCCGACCCGAGACATTCCTGCGGCAGCTTCGGCCGCCCGCGCGTGCGCCGCCCTGGCGCCCGATCACTTGACGAGGAACCGACCGTCAGCATGCTCGACCGTCTCTTTGGCCTCTTCTCCCGCGACATCGGGATCGATCTCGGCACGGCCAACACCCTGGTCCACGTGCGAGATCGTGGGATCGTCATCTCCGAGCCATCGGTGGTCGCGATCGACGCCAAGACCAAGCGCGTCCTCGCGATCGGGGCCGAGGCGAAGCGGATGGTGGGTCGCACCCCGGCCTCGATCATCGCCGTCCGCCCGCTGCGTGACGGCGTGATCAGCGACTTCGACGTCACCGAGCAGATGATCAAGTACTTCGTGAACAAGGTGCACGACCGGGTCGGGCTGATCCCGCGGCCGCGGATGCTGCTCGGCATCCCGTCCGGCGTGACCGAGGTCGAGAAGCGAGCCGTGAAGGATGCCGCCCTCAACTCTGGTGCCCGCTGGGCGCGCCTGATCGAAGAGCCGATGGCCGCCGCCATCGGCGCCGGCCTGCCGGTCTCCGAGCCCTCGGGGTCGCTGATCGTGGACATCGGCGGCGGCACCACCGAGGTTGCCGTCCTCTCGCTCGGCGGGATCGTGGTATCGCGATCCATCCGCATCGGCGGCGACGAGATGGACCAGGACATCGTCGCGTTCGCCCGGCGTGAGTACAACCTGTTCCTCGGTGAGCGAACGTCCGAGGACATCAAGATCGCCATCGGCTCGGCGTACCCAGGCGAGTGGGAGTCGCAGCGGGTGAACCTTCGCGGCCGAGACCTGCTCACCGGGCTGCCCCGCTCGGTTGAGGTGGGCGCCGACCAGATCCGCGAGGCAATCGAGGTCTCGGTGGCCCAGATCGTCGACACGATCAAGGACACGATCGAGGAGACGCCGCCGGAGCTGGTGGCGGACATCATGGACCAGGGGATCGTGCTCGCCGGCGGGGGCGCGCTGCTGGCCGGTCTGGATCGCCGTGTGGCGGAGGCCACCCAGATGCCGGTCCACGTGGCCGATGACCCGCTGACCTGCGTCGCCCGCGGAACCGGGGTCGTCCTCCAGGAGCTTGCCAGCCCGCAGATGGAACGCGTCCTGGTCGCCGAGACCTATAGTCGTCCGCCACGCTGATCGCGAACCGCGGACCCCCCCGTCCGGCCCGCATCCGGAGCCAGGCCAATGACCACGCTGCTCTCCAACCGCCAGGCTCGACGACGCGGGATCCTGTTCGTCATCCTGGTGGCGATCACCCTGCTGCTGATGGCCTTCTCGGCCAACCCATACGTCCGCGAGCTCCAGAACGGGGTGTCGTTCGCCCTGCGACCGATGCAGGGCGCACTGGCATCGGTGGCCGACAGGGTCAGCAACATCGCCGGTGCGATCGGCGAGATCGACACCCTCCGGATCGACAACGCGGCCCTCAGCGACGAGAACCAACGACTCACCAACGAGAACGCGCGGCTGCAGGTGGTGAAGAACGAGAACGATCAGCTCACAGCGCTCCTGCAGCTCCAGAGCGGGTTCGATCACGCGACGGTCGCAACCCGTGTGATCGGTCGGGAGTCGCTCGACAACCGCCGCATGGTCGTTCTCGACAAGGGCACCGACGACGGGGTGAAGCAGGATGACGTCGTCATCGTGCAGGGCGGTGCCGTGGCTGGGCGGGTCACCGACGTCGGCCCGAACTTCGCCAAGGTGACGCTCATCAGCGACAACACATCAACGGTCGTCGGCCAGCTGGTGGGCTCGGGCGCGACCGGCGAGATCGTGGGTCAGACGGGCGACGTCCTCATCATGCGCAACATCGATTCCGCGGTGCAGATCGGGCTCGACGAAGAGGTGTTCACGGCAGGGATCGAGCTCAATGGCGGGATCCGCTCGGCCTATCCGAAGGGACTCGTGGTGGGCAGCGTGGTGGACGTCCAGCGAGACGCCAACGATGTGGTGCAGACCGCATTCCTGGCTCCAGCCGCCAATCTCGACTCGTTCGAGCTCGCGCTCGTGATCACGGACTACCAGGGTGGGTTGCCGTCGGTTGACCAGCAGGCGGTCCCGTGCGGGACGAGCGGGACGGTGCCCGAGGGGGAGGTTCCCTGCTACACGCCGATCCCGAGCCCTGCCGCGACGCCCAAGCCAGGCGGCTGACTCGGGCGCCATCGGCCTGACGTTCGGCGCGAGGCCCCATTGGGCCCCGGTACGTTCCGCTGGCGGCGCCGGGTCCGGCCGGCGGATACAGCCGGAGCCATGCAGCCAGGCCAAGGACCCTCGTCCGGTCGGGCCGCCTGCTACCCTCATCGACCATGAAGGGGCTCGTGCTCGCCGGCGGCACCGCGAGCCGGCTGTTTCCGCTCACGATCGTCACCAACAAGCACCTGCTGCCGATCTACGACCGGCCGATGATCTACTACCCGCTGGACACGCTGGCCGGAATGGGGATCCGCGAGGTGATGGTGATCGTCGGCGGCAAGAGCGTCGGCGACATCGTGGAGCTGCTGGGCGACGGCCGGCACTTCGGTCTCGATCTCACGTATCGATACCAGCGCGGCGCGCTTGGGATCGCGCACGCCATCGGGCTGGCGCGCGATTTCATCGGAGACGAGTCGTTCTGCGTCGTGCTGGGGGACAACGTGCTGCGTGGCGTCGCGCTCGAGGACACGGCTCGTGCGTTCGACCAGGGCCCATGGGGCGCGGGCACCCTGCTGTATCGCGTGCCCGATCCGCGCCGATTTGGCGTGGCGGAGCTGGACGCCGAGGGCCACGTCGTCGGGTTCGAGGAGAAGCCCGAGCGACCCAAGAGCGACCTGATCCCGATCGGCGTCTACTTCCTCCGGCCCGACGCGTTCGACGTGATCGAGGCGCTGGCACCGTCGGGGCGCGGCGAGTTCGAGATCACCGATGTCCTCAACCACTACATCCCCAACGGCGGGCTGTTCGCACCCGTCTACGAGGGTCACTGGGCCGATGCCGGCACGGTGGCGTCACTGCTGCGCGCGGCCCAGCTTGCGAGGGACGACGCGGAAGCCGGCCGGCTGTCACCGCCCCCGGCGCACCCCAACGATGTGAAGTGACGGACCAGATCGCGGCGCGCCCGCACCTGCTGGTCACGGGCGGCGCCGGGTTCATCGGCAGCGAGCTCGTCAGGGTCATCCTTGCCCGTCGCGACGGCACCCGGGTCACGGTCCTGGACAAGCTCACCTACGCCGGCAATCGGGCCAACCTCGCTGGCATCGAGGCGGATCCGGAGCAGGCGGCCCGGTTCGCCTTCGTACATGGCGACATCGCCGATCCGGCGGTCGTCGGACCGCTGGCGGCGGGCTCCGATGCCATCCTCAACGTGGCCGCCGAGAGCCACGTCGATCGCTCGATCCTCGACCCGGAGGCGTTTCTGCGAACCGGTGTGATCGGCGTGCACGTCCTCCTCGAGGCAGCCCGTCGCGAAGCCGGTCGGGCCACTGCCGGGGATCGCGCCCACGCGCCGCGCTTCCTCCAGGTGAGCACGGACGAGGTGTACGGCGACATTCCGGAAGGTCGAAGCGTGGAGTCCGATGCGCTCGCGCCGCGCAGCCCGTATGCCGCGGCCAAGGCGGCGGGCGAGCTCCTCGTCCGCGCCTACCACGTGACGTTCGGGCTCGATGTCGTGATCACGCGTGGGTCAAACACGTACGGGCCGTACCAGCACCCCGAGAAGCTGATCCCGCTGTTCACGACCAACGCCCTGGCCGGCGAGCCCCTGCCCATGTACGGCGACGGGATGCAGGTGCGCGACTGGCTCCACGTCTCCGATCACGCCGCCGGGATCGAGTTCGTGCTCCGCCACGGCGACTCGGGCCAGACGTACAACGTGGCCGGCGGCAGCGAGCTCCCGAACCGGGTTGTGATCCGTCAGCTGCTCGAGGCCGCGGGCCGGGACTGGTCACTGGTCCGATCCGTTCCCGATCGGCCAGGCCACGACCGCCGGTACGCGATGGACGGCTCGAAGCTGGCGGCGCTGGGCTGGCGGCCGCAGGTGTCGTTCCAGCAGGGGCTGCCCGAGACGGTCGCCTGGTACCGCGCCCATCCCGACTGGGTGAGTGGCGCCCGGAGCGGCGACTGGGACGCGTACTACGAACGCCAGTACGGGGAGCGGCTGGCTCATGGCCTCGCCGTCGCCGATGCCGTGCCGGGGACGCCGCGTCGCGACCGGGCCTCCTGAGCCGTGCGGGTCGCGGTCACCGGGGCGCGCGGCCGGCTGGGGCGAGCGCTGATCGAGGCGCTCGAGGACGCGCCGTTCACGGGGCCGATGGGGCCCATCAGCTGGACGCGCCCGGCGCTCGACCTGGATACGCTCACTGAGGAATCCGTGTCCGCGCTGATCGACCGGGACCGGCCGGAGCTGGTCATCCACACGGCGGCCTGGACCGACGTCGACGGCTGCGCGAACGACCCGGAGCTGGCGATGCGGCGGAACGCATCGGCGACCGGGCTGATCGCGAAGGCCTGCGTGGGCCGCGGCTCGAACCTTGTGATCATCTCGACCAACGAGGTGTTCGACGGCCGCAGAACGGACGGCCGCGGCTATGCGCCCGATGATCCGCCGGATCCGATCAACGCCTACGGTGTCAGCAAGCTTGAGGCCGAGCGGCTGACCCGCGACGCGGGGCTCGCCGGCCGCGCGAGGAGCCCGGGCGAGCTGCCGTCCCTTGCCGTCGTCAGGACCGCCTGGCTCTACGGCCCGCCCGGCAACGCCTTTCCGGCCAAGATCGCAGCGGCCGCCCTCCGGGCGAAGGCTGCCGGCCAGCCGCTGCGCGTGGTGGGCGATGAGATCGGCAGTCCAACCTACACGCCGGACCTGGCCGAGGCGATCGTGGACCTGATCGCCGACGACTCGTCGGTCGAAGGCTCCGCCGACCCGGTTGCGATCCACCATGTCGTCAACGCCGGGCGGGTCTCGCGCGCAGGCTGGGCCCGCGAGGTTCTGCGTGCGACGGGGATCGAGGTCGAGATCCAGGAGGTTCCGGCGTCAACATGGCAGCGTGCGTCGACGCCGCCGCTGTGGGCCGTGCTCGAACCCACGCCACTCCCATCGGGTGCGTCCATGCGTCCCTGGACCGAGGCGCTCGCAGACGCCACGCCGGAGCTGATCCGCTCGCTCCACTCGCGCTGATACGGGCGGGCGCGGTGCGTGGCGGCACCCGGCCGTGGAGCGCGGACGGACGCGTCCGAACCGCCCCGAACCGCCCAGACCCACACCACGCTGACCCGAAAGGGCCAGCCCCGCCCTGACCATCCCGCGACTGGTCGTTCGAACCGCCCGGGTAGAGGCTGACCGGGCATTCGTCCGTGCCCGGCCCCCATCGCCCGGGCGCGCCTCCACTCGGAGCCCTGCTTGCGAACCCTTGTCCTCGCGCTCATCGCCGCGCTCCTCGCCGGCCTCGGCGTCTTCGCTCCCGCGTCCGCGCCAGATGCCTTCGCCACGGTCAACCCCAAGGTCGCGATCATCGTCGGCGCCACCCACAGCGCCACCGCGACCTATCGCTCGTACGCGGACCAGCTGTACGCGGAGGCGATCAAGTACACGACCAACGTGGTCAAGGTGTACAGCCCGAACGCGACCTGGTCCAAGGTCAAGTCTGCGGTCAACGGCGCGTCGATCGTCGTCTACCTCGGTCACGGCAACGGCTGGCCGAGCCCGTACACGTACGACCCGACCTTCTCGACCAAGGACGGCTTCGGGCTCAACTACGACCTCAACGGCGACGGCAAGCTGTCCGACTACGAGAACAAGTACTACGGCGAGCCCAAGATCGCGACGCTGACCCCTGCGCCCAACGCCATGGTCCTGCTGTTCCACCTCTGCTACGCATCCGGTAACTCCGAACCCGACCGAAGCGACCCGAGCCCGTCGGTCGCCCAGCAGCGGGTGGACAACTACGCCTCGGCGTTCCTGCGCGCCGGGGCGGGCGCCGTCATCGCCGACGGCCACAGCCACGATCCCTACTACATCCGGGCGCTGTTCACGACCAACGACACGATCGACGAGTACTGGCGCAACGCACCCGACTACCACGGCAACGCAACCGCGTACATCTCGGCGCGCACCACTGGCGCCACGTTCCAGCTCGATCCCGAGTCACCCGGCAAGTACTACCGCTCGGTCGCCGGCAACGTGTCGCAGGATGTGACCTGCGCGTTCGAGCTCAAACGGACCTCGGCGTGCCCGGGGCCGAACGCCGACGGCCTGGCGGGGGCCGAGTGGCCGGGAGCCACGACGTACGTCCCTGTTGAGCCCACCCGGCTGCTTGACTCCCGGGTCGGGAACGGCCTCACCGGCAAGTTCCAGGCCAAGGTCGGGCGTGAGTTCCAGGTTGCCGGCCGAGGCCCGGTCCCGGCCGACGCCGTTGCGGTCACTGGCAACTTCACGGTCACCCGCCAGACCGCCGGTGGCTACGGCTCCCTGACCCCCGAGGCGACGAACTCGCCGACGACCTCGACGATCAACTTCCCGGTCGGCATCAGCGCCGCCAACAACGTGACGGTCGCGCTCGGGCCCGGGGGCAAGCTGGGCGCGGTGTACAGGGCCGGGAGCGGAGCGACGACCGACTTCGTGTTCGACGTCACCGGTTACTTCCTGGCTGACGATAGCGGGGCGACGTACGACCCGGTTGAACCGGTCCGGCTGCTCGACACCCGAGCCGACAATGGGCTCGACGGCCCGTTCACGTCGCGGGATCCGCGCACGTGGCAGATCACGGGCCGCGAGGGTATCCCGGCTGATGCCACCGCGATCACCGGCAATCTCACGGTCGCGGGCCAGACGGGCAACGGCTACGTGGCCGTCGGGCCCGACGCCACCGCCTCCCCGACGACGTCAACCATCAACATCCGCGTGGGCGACACGCGGGCCAACGGGCTGACGGTCAAGCTCGGTGCCCCTGGCACGCTGTCCGCGGTCTACGTGTCGGACTCGAACAGGACGACCCAGCTGGTGCTGGACGTGACCGGCTACTACACGGCCAATTCGTCCGGTGCGAGGTTCTATCCGCTCGCCCCGGACCGGGTGCTCGATTCACGCGACGGGACGGGGCTCGACGGCGTCTTCAAGGCCGCCACTGCCCGGACGCTCACGATCGGCTCCCAGGTGGGCGTGCCCGCCGATGCCGCCGCCGTTACCGGCAACCTGACCGTTGTGGGTCAGACGAAGGCCGGCTACGCGGCGATGACCCAGCTCACCACCAGCAATCCCACGACCTCGACGCTCAACTTCCCGGTTGGTCAGACGCGCGCCAACGGTGTTACCGGGCCGCTCAGCCCCTCGGGCACGGTCGGCCTCGTGTACAAGGCAGGCGCGGGGGCGACCACCGATCTCGTGCTCGACATCACGGGCTACTTCCAGCTGCCGGGCGATGGCGGATCGACGTCCGGCGCACCGGCTTCCGGCTGACGGAGTCACGACCGCTGCGAGCCGCCAGGGGATCAAGATCACCGTCGTCTGCGCCGAGGCGCTTCGACCTCAGGCTCCACTGACGACCCGGTCGGACGAGGCCGGCGCCGGCGCCTCAAGATGCTTACGGGTGCCTCACGGTGGCCACGGACAGGTCCACGACTGACCCGCGGGGCGTGCCCGGCTGACAGGCCCCGGAACCGCACCCGACTGCACCCAACCTGAGCGTACCGGTCTGCCCCCTGACCTTGGGGGGCTGGGCATGCGTAGCCGGCGGCTGTAGGTTGGGGGCCATTGTGACGGGACCCCAGCCGCTGACCCAATCCATCCGTTCCACCATCGCCGCCGGGCTGATCGCCCTGCTCGCGGCCGGCGTCCTCCCGGCCCCGCCAAGCATCGCCGCGGGCGCTGGTGCGGCGGCCGTCATGAGCGGTGTGTCGCAGCCGCCCGTGGATCGGACTCCCGTGCAGAGCAGCCGGAGCAGCGAGCCGGCCGATGCCGACCAGGTCGCTGACCCCGCCGACAAGGGACCTTCGGCACCCGGAACCTCGCCCGACCAGAAGCCCTCGATCATCTACAACGAGGCGATGGCCCACGAATACGATCGCATCAGGTTCGTGCCCGGCGGCCGGGTGACGGTGGGCTTCACGCCGCGACCCGACGACCGATGGCCGGTCGGCGGTGCCGCTCCGACGAAACTGCCGTCCGGTCGTGAGTCGGGCCGCGAGATGGCCGCCAGCCCGCAGGGTGGCCGCGGGTCCCGGGACGGTGCCGCATCGGGCCTGAAGCGCAGCAACGGCCCCACCGCGTCCGGCGCCGGCGCGTCCGACGCCACCGCGCCCGACGCCACCGCGTTCGACCCGGTTACTGCCTGGCCCGTGGATACCCCGGGCGGTGGTCCGGTTACTGCCGCCACCAGCGCCGGTCTCGTGACGCCGGCCACCGGCCCACCGACCGATGTCGCAGCCGCAAACGGCCTCCGCCGCCAGGTGTTCGGGTTCCTTCCCTACTGGGAGCTGCCGGGGGCATCGACCAAGCTGAACCTCGACGTGCTGTCCACCATCGCGTACTTCTCGCTGGGCGTCGACAGGTCCGGCAACCTCGACAAGCGAGGCTCCGACGGCACGCGGACCACCGGCTGGGCCGGCTGGACCAGCTCCGACATGACCACGGTCATCTCGAACGCCCACCGGCACGGCACCCGCGTGGTGCTGACCATCAGCGTGTTCGCCTGGACCACGAGCCAGGCCAAGGTTCAGAAGGCGATCCTGGGCAGCGCATCGGCGCGGCTGAACCTCGCGCGCCAGGCGGCCGCCGCCGTGCGGGATCGCGGCGCGGACGGCGTCAACCTCGACTTCGAGCCGCTCGCCAGCGGCTACGAATCGGAGTTCGTCGCGCTGCTCAAGACACTTCGGGCCGAGCTCAACCGGATCAGGCGCGGGTACCAGATCACCTACGACACGACGGGTTACATCGGGAACTACCCGATCGAAGCCTCGGTTGGGAACAGCGCCGCCGACGCCATCTTCGTGATGGGGTACGACTACCGCACGGCGTCGTCGTCGACCGCCGGCTCGGTCGACCCTGTTTCGGGGCGCCAGTACGACCTCGCCGACACGGTCCGGGCATACACGGCGCGCGTGAGCGCGTCGAGGGTGATCCTGGGCATCCCGTGGTACGGCCGGGCCTGGTCCACGAAGAGCGACACCGCACGCTCCGGGAACATCAGCGGCGCCAAGTACGGCTACAGCACCGCGGTCAACTACGAGACGATCGCCGGCCTGGTGTCCAGGTACGGGCGGCGCTGGGACAGCGAGGAGCAGAGTCCATACCTCGTCTACCGGCGCAAGAACTGCACCTCGGCCTACGGGTGCGTGACCAGCTGGCGCCAGGTCTACTACGACGACGCCGCGTCGCTCAAGCTGCGCTACGCGCTGGTCAACGACTACGGGCTGCGGGGGGCGGGCATCTGGGCCCTGGGCTACGACGGTGGCCATGCTGAGCTGTATCGCGCCCTCTCCCAGTCGTTCCTGGTCGACAAGTCGGCGCCACAGGCCGGTATCTCCGTGCTGCCCACGACATCGGTGGACGAGGGCTTCGTCGTCCGCTGGTCCGCACACGACACCAGCGCGGTCGCCTCATTCGACGTGCAGGCATCGGTCGACGGCGGCCCCTGGACGGCCTGGCTGACCCATACCCCCAAGACCGAGGACGTCTGGCTGGGCGTCGACGGCCACGGCTATGCGTTCCGGGTTCGAGCCACCGACAGCAAGGGCAACGCCGGCAGCTGGAACACCACGTCGACGTGGAGCTCGTCGCCCACGCTGGCCGTGGGCGGGTTCGGTCGGGTCAAGCTGGACGGCCTGACGTACCGGGCCGGCCCGCGAACCAGCGCGGTCAGGCTGGGCACGCTGTCCAGGGGAACGATCGTGGCGGTGACTCGCGGGCCCGTGAGATCGGGTGGCTACACGTGGTGGGAGGTCACCCAGCCGATCAGGGAGTGGGGGCCCGTCTCCTTCGTCCAGCGTGGCGTGTGGCTGGCAGGCAGCTCTTCGTCCGCGACCTACCTCGTCGCCTATCGGGCACCCAACAGCACCACCGTCGACGCCGGTCTGCGTCGCCTCGACTTCGGCCCGGGCGGCCCGACCGCGATCGGGGACAGCTCATCCACGGTGGCCCGGCGGGCGTTCTCGCCGGACGGTGATGGGTCCGGTGACACGCTGGAGCTCCGCTGGACCAACGCCGTGGCGATGGATTCGCTGACGCTCAAGGTGTATCGGACGAACGGGACGCTGGTCGGCACCCGGCACGTTTCGAGCACCGCCAGGGGGACCCGGACCTGGAGCTGGAACGGCAGAGCCGGTGGCTCGGCGGTCCCCGATGGCCGGTACGTGCTCCAGCTGGTTGGCACGGCCGGCGGCCGGACCTACAGCGCGCCCTCGGCCCTGCCCGTCACCCCGGCCCAGATCGCCGCATACGCCGTCACCGTGGACACGCGGGCCCCGGCCGTGACCTCGATCGGCGCCAGCATCACGGTCCTGTCGCCCAATGGCGACGGCACCCGTGATCGCGTCAAGCTGCACCTCTCCTCGAGGGGCGCCACCCACTGGCAGGTGCGGATCACGAACATCGCCGGAACGACCGTCAGAACCGTGACCGGACAGGGTGGCTCGATCGCCTACGCGTGGCCGGGTACCGACGACCGCGGACGCCCCGTGGCGGACGCTGTCTACACGGCCACGCTGCTTGCCTATGACGACGCCGGCAACAGCGCGGGCGGGGTCCGATCGGTGCGGGTCGATACCACGCCGCCCGACGTGGTGCCGGCGGTCTCCCGGTCCGTGTTCTCCCCCAACGGCGATCACGGGCTCGAGACGACGAGGTTGTCGTGGACCGCCGACGAGCCGATGTGGGGGACGGCGCGCGTCTACCGCGGCACCAGGCTCATCCGCTCCTGGAGGATCTCGAAGACGTCGACCGGCGCGGTGACCTGGAACGGCCGGGACGCGGCGGGTCGCCGCGTCCCGGACGGCCGGTACACGTTCCAGGTCAGGGTCCGGGACGTCGGCCGCAACTGGATCACGGTCTCGAAGCGCGTGGTCGTGGACCGGACCGCGTCGTCGCTGCGCTGGTCGAACGCCTTCTACCCGCAGGACGGTGACGGGCTGCGAGGGACCGCCCGGGCGAGCTGGACCCTGACCCGCACGGCGACGACGACGCTGCGGCTGTACGACGAATCGGGTCACCTGGTGCGGACGGTCTGGTCGGGGCGAACGCAGGCCGCGGGCAGGCACCAATGGACGTGGAACGGCAGCCTGCCGGGCGGAGGCTATGCCCCGCCGGGTCGCTACCAGGCACGGCTCACCGTCTCCTCGAGGCTGGGAACGGTCGAGCTGTACCGCTCGGTGTGGGCGACGCCATACGTGGTCTCGCTGTCGGCGACCAGGGTCAGGGCCGGCCAGACCCTGACGGTTCACTTCACATCCGTCGAACCGCTCGCCAGCCGACCGAAGGTCGTGCTCTCGCAGCCCGGGCTCCACGCGGTGGGCGCGACGGCAACGCGGCTCGCGAACGGGTCCTACACGGTCAGCTTCAGGATCCAGTCGAGCCACGCGGGAACGGCAGCGATCGAGATCCACGCGCGCGACGGGGGCGGCCAGGTGAACCGTCTTGCGCTCGGGGTCCGCGTGGGCGCCTGACCCGGGTGACCAGGGGCGACCTGGCCGCCATGCACCGCTCCATTCCCGCCATGCACCGTCTCATCCCGCTCGGCGGCCGTGGCCCGTACACTCACGACCGATGATCGTCGATCCCAAATCGCCTGGACCCGAGCCTCACCCCGACCAACCCGATCGCTCCGTGTCGGGCGCGCCCGGAGGCTCTCGCGCCCCGGGGACGGGGACCTGGGTGATCCTGCCCACCTACAACGAGGCGGACAACCTGCCCGGTATCTCCGCTGCCATCCTCGAAGCGCTGCCGGGCGCCACGCTGCTGGTGGTCGACGACGGCTCGCCCGATGGGACGGGCGAGCTGGCAGACCGGCTGGCAGCACACGATCCCCGGGTCCGCGTTCGCCATCGGGCGGCCAAGCAGGGCCTCGGGCGGGCGTATCTCGATGGGTTCGGCGAGGCGCTCCGAGGTGGTGCGGCCGCGGTGGTCCAGATGGATGCCGACTGGTCGCATGATCCGGCGGCCCTGCCGGCTCTGATCGCGCCGATCGAGGCCGGTCGCGCCGACCTCGTCATCGGCTCGCGGTATACGGCGGGGGGTGGCGTGACCGACTGGGGCATCGGGCGGCGCCTGATCTCCCGCGGCGGGTCGACGTTCGCACGGCTGATGCTGCGTCTCGGGCCTCGTGACCTCACGGGCGGCTTCAAGGCCTGGCGGGCCGGCACCCTGGTGTCCGTGCCGTTCGACGGCGTCCGGGCGGGCGGCTACGTGTTCCAGATCGAGATGACCTACCGGGCCTCGCGGCTCGGCGCGCGGGTCGTCGAGGTCCCGATCACCTTCCGGGACCGCCGGGTGGGCCAATCCAAGATGAGCCGCCGGATCGTGGTCGAGGCGTTGTTCGTGGTGGTCAGGCTGCGGTGGGACGAGCTTCGCGGGCTCGGGCCTGCCCGAGCGACGGGGCCGGCCCCGGCGACGAGGGCACCTGTCGACGGCGCTGCGAGCGGCGGGAGCCCCCTCGGGCCGGTGGACGCAGCGTTGGGCGAGGACGACGCCACGACCCCCGGCCGGTGACCGACGGCCGTCCGGGCTGGCGTCCGGGCAGCGTTCCGGCGGGACCGCCCCTGGTCCCGGGCGTTCGCGCGGTCATCGACCTGCGACCCCTCCAGGATCCCGATCGGGCGCCACTCACAGCGGGCTACCTCGATCAGCTGCTGACCGCGCTCGAGGCTGCCCCGCTCGATGGAGAGTCGCTCGTGCTGCTGCTGTCCTCCGAGCGCGACGATCCCAGCCCGCGATGGCCGGCGCTCCCGGTGATCGGTCGGCGGCTGCTGCCGCCGACGCGGCTCCTGCGCTCGGGGGCGTTGACTGCGGACCCGATCCTGCTGCGCGGCGCCGTGCTGGGTGCGGGGTGGAGGGCGGAGCATGCCGGCGCCAGCGGTACCGTGTACCACGCCGCCGCGGGCGCCCTGCCGATCGCATCCGGGATCCCCATCGTCGCCGCCTTGCTCGATCTGGCCCCGTGGTCGATGCCCGCCGCCTATCAACGAGGCACGGCGGCGCGCTTCGGCCAGCGGATCCGAGCGCGGTTGCTCAGAGATGCCGCCGCGGTCATCGTGCCCAGCCAGTCGGCACAGCGCGAGGCTCGACGTCTGCTCCGGGTTCCGGCGTCTCGCCTCCAGGTTGTGCCACTCGCCGCACGCGCGGCGTTCCAGCCGGACGAGGTCGACGGGTCCGCCACGAAGCGCGAGCGCGAGCGCCTGGGGCTCGGAGCTCGATACGGCGTCTACCCTGGTCGCCACGACGCCCGGCATGACCTGCAGACCCTGCTGGACGCCCTGGCCAGGCTGGCCGTCGAGCCACCGCCGCCCGGGGTTCCTGAAGGCGACTGGCCGCCACGCGTGTGTGTCGTCGAGGCATCCCCCGACGACCGCGCGGCCGTGGCCAGGGCTGCGGCCCGGGCAGGCGCCGGTGACGCCATCGTCTACGCGCCGCGGCTGCCCGACTCGCGATTGGCCGCGCTCGTCGCCGGCGCCCGTTTCGAGGTGCTGCCCCTCCGATCGGAGGCCGCCGGCCTTGCCGCGCTGGACGCCCTGGCCCTTGGGGTGCCGGTGGTGGCCAGCGCCGTGGGGGCGCTGCCCGAGATCGTCGGGCGGGCCGGCATTCTCGTCGACCCTGGCGACCCGACTCGGCTGGCGACCGCGATCCGGTCCGTGTGGGCGGACGACTCCCTGCACGCCGGGCTGGTCTCCGGAGCCCGTGACCGGCCCGAGGCGATGCGGACCTGGGCGGATGTGGCACGCGAGACGCGCGCCATCTGGGCTCGGGTGGCGCGCCGAGCCCCGTTGCTCTGACGGCCCTGGCCGCGCTGGCCACGGCGTCAGCGCGGCGGCTTCGCCCTCGGCGGCCCGGCGTCAGGGCGACGGCGTTGCCGTCGGCGAGGGGGCAGGCGAAAGCTCCGGCGACGGGCTCGGGACGGACCCGTCCTTGATCGTGATCGCCGTCCCCAGCCGGACGACCTGGACGAACGTCTGGCCGACGGTGAGGGTCACCGGCTTGCCCTGCTTGTCGTAGAAGCGGGTGGGCGCCTTGAATGACTTCTTCTTCCAGGCGCCCTTGATCGTCTTGCCGTTGGTCGCGATGTAAGCCGTCCCCGAGCCCGTGAAGCTGGCATCGAGCCGGTTCTTGTGCGAACCGTCGTTGAGCGGCGCGAACGTCATGAACATGATGACCACGTTCTTGGGCGCGATCCGCTCCTTGGTCCCGGCGTCGACCTGCTTGCCCTCGACCGACACCGATCGCCTGTATGTGTTCGTGTTGCGGTCGTACGCGTACTTGATCACATTGTCCGGATAGGGGATGACGATCCGGCCGCCCTCGGGTCGCTGGCTGATGTCAGCGTCGGGAGCGAACTGCCAGACGGTGCCCTTGTCGATCGCCTTCGCCCCCACCTTCTTCGCCATCTGACGCAGGTGCTTGCCGTCGGTGTAGACGTTGTGGGGCGCCGCCCGCGTGCTGACGCGCCACAGGTAGCGGCCCTCCCAGCGGAAGTCATCCGCGTTGTACACGACGGAGCCACTGCCCTTGGATGACGCCAGCAGCTGCTTTGCCTGCGGAGAGCCGCCGGCGTGGATGTAGACGGCGTTCCATTCCGCCGCCCAGGCGATGAAGTACAGGCGGGCGCTGCGGACCGGGCCCGCGGCGGGCGGGTCGCCTTCCTGGAACAGCGCCATGTAGCGCGGGATGCCGCCCTCGGCCGGAGCCTGCCACACGACGCTCGCTCGCGACAGCCCCGATTGCGGTCGCGCGGGCGACAGGTCGTCGATCATCACCGCGATCGGGTGGCGATGGGCGAGGCTTGGCTTGACGAGCACGCCGTCGAGCGGGGCCGGCACCAGCACCGGCGTCGGCTCGGGTGTTGGCGTTGGTGTCGGCGTCGGTGTGGCCGTTGGTGTCGGCGTCGGCGTGGACGTTGGCTCCGACGTCGCTATCGGCGTCGGCTCGGCGGTTGGCTCAACCACGGCCGCGATCGGCGACGCCGACGGCGAGGAGCCAGCGAGGTTCCCTGCGGCCACCCCCAGGGCGAGGCCGGCCAGCAGGGTGATCGCCACCGCGACGGCCGCGAGGGTACGGTTCATGGGGCGCGGCCGATGAGCATCGAAGGCGATTCGTCCATGTCAGGTCCCCTGGCCGCCCCCTCGGCAGACACGGCACGGTGCGAGCCTCGTGACCCGCCCGGTCCCGCGGGAGGATAGCCGAAACGATCGTCGACGTCCTGCCATGGCCATCGACCGGTATCTGCGAACGGCAGCGGTGTGACCGTGGTCAGGCAAGCGTCGGCGGGGTAGGCTCGGGCGACACGCTCGCGTCCAATGCAGCCCGAGGAGCGATCGATGACCGACGCGACCCCCAAGCCGGCGAAGGATCCTCGCCGCAAGCCAACACGACGCCGGCCGTCGACGGCGGCGCCCCCCGCCGACCCGGGCGGGGCGGATCCGATCCCGGCCGGATCAACCGAGCCGGAGGCGCCGACGGCGCCCGCGACGCTGCGGATCGAGCGCAGCGGGCTGGCCGAGGTCAGCGCCGGCAACGTGGATCTCCGGATGGGCGGCATCGGGGCGCTCGATGCCGAGGAGGTGTTCGTCCAGTGGGGTGCGGTCGGTGCCGCCCGGGCGAAGCGACTCGACGTCGAGCTCGGCAGCCTCGGGGCGGCCCTGGCAGGCGAGGCCAGGGTGACGCAGGGCGTCGCCGGCAGCATCGCCGCCCGGGAGGCCTTCGTCGAGCAGAGCCTCGTTCGCACCCTGATCGCGCAGCGCGTGACCGTCAACCGGCCAACCGGCGTGCTGGTGATGATCGCGCAGCAGGTCTCGGGCGATGTGAGGCCGCTGCTGGACTGGCGAGGGGCGATCTTGGCCGGCGCCGCGTTCGGGCTCGTGACGGCCATCGCCCGCGCGATCCGCGGTCGCGATTGAGCGGCAGCGGCGAGCGACGGTCGTCGGCCACCGAGAACGAGCACCTTCGGCCACGGGGCGCGATCGTCCTCGCGCGGCCCTCGGTTGGCTAGCGGCGGCGTCCCGGTCTGGGCCGCCTGAGCTGGAGGACCCCTCGCTCGGCGGCCTCGGCCTTGCGTTGGGCCGCATGCTCCTGGTTGAGCGCGACCACCTCTTCGGGCTCGCCATCGAGCACGACCGCGCCCTGCTCGATCAGGATCGCCCGGTTGCAGTACTCGGTGACCCAGTTCATGTCGTGGGTCACGAGCACGATCGCCTTGGCCTCGCTCACCAGCTCCAGCACGCGCTGCTTGGACTTCTCGCGAAACACGGCGTCCCCGGTTGCCAGCACCTCGTCGAGGAGCAGGATGTCTGGCTCGACCGAGGTCGCGATGGAGAAGCCCAGGCGAGCCCGCATGCCCGCCGAGTAGGTTTTGATCGGGGCATCGATGAACTGGCCCAGCTCCGCGTACTCGACGATCGCGGGCAGCTGCTCCTCGACCAGCTGGTGGTCCAGGCCCATGAACGCGCCGGCCAGCCGGATGTTCTCCATCCCGCTCAGGTCCTCGTCGAACCCGACGCCGAGCGTCAGCAGGCTCGAGATGTGCCCGTCGACCTCGACCACGCCCTCGGACGGCAGCAGGATCCCGGCCAGCACCTGGAGCAGGGTGCTCTTGCCGGCTCCGTTGGGCCCGATGACGCCCACCGACTCGCCCTGGACGACGTCGAACGTGACCTCGCGGAGCGCCCAGAAGTCGGGGTCGCCCTCACGCCGCATGCGCCGGATGAGCGAGTCGCGCACGGTCTGCTTGCGTGTCAGCTTGAGGCTGTACTTCACGCCCAGACGGTCCGACCGGATGACCGGACGGTCCGCGGCAGTCGCGGCGAGAACAGGTTTGGCCACGGCGGTCACAGGACCTTCGCGAACGACGGCTCGAGCCGCTTGAACGCCCAGATCGACGCCACCAGCAGCAGCAGCGAGAAGATCAGGACCCAGAACAGCCCGCGCCAGTCGGGCGCCTGGCCGTAGTACACGAGGTCGCGGTAGGAGTTCAGCAGGTGGTAGAAGGGGTTGAGCTTGATCAGCGTGCCCAGCCACTGGAACTGCTTGGTGAACTTGGCGATGTCCTCCTGCCCCCACAGCACCGGCGACAGGTAGAACCACATCCGAATCACGTGGCGGGCGAGGTTGCTGACGTCGCGATAGAAGACGTTGACCGACGACAGCAGCGTCGCGGCCCCGAACGACAGCACCAGCTGCACCGCCCCCACCACCGGGATCAGCAGCAGCCACGCGCTGATCCGGTCCGGGTAGGCGAGCAGCATCAGCGCGGCGAGCGGGATCAGGCCGAACGCGAAGTTGACGACGCCGGCCACGACGGTCGCGAACGGCAGCACCATCTTGGGGAAGTAGATCTGCTTGATCAGCTTCTCCCGGCCGACCACCGACTGGATGCCGTCCTTGACCGTCGAGTCGAACCACTTCCAGGGCAGGATGGCCGCGAACACGAACAGCGGGAAGTCCGGGGTCTTCCGCTGCAGGATGACACCCATGAAGATCACGTAGACCATCATCTGGAGCAACGGGTCGACGACCCACCAAATGTTGCCCAGCAGCGTGTCCGAGCCCGTCTTCTTGAGGTCGGCCCGGACGAGGTAGTTGATCAGGCGTCGACGCGAGAGCACGTCGGAGAAGCCGGTCCGCACGAGGTCGATGGGCCCCGGACGGACCGACGACGATCGGAACGAGGACGGCGCGTCGGATCTCGCGGTCACGGCGCGGAAGCGTAGCACGCGTCCGCGCACACATGGCCCGGCGCGCGCACACATGGCCCGGCGCGCGTGCCCATGGCCCATCGGCAGGCCTCGCGCGCGCATGGGGTACCATTGCCCGCCGTGCCGTGGGCGCCAGCATCGCGCCCGCGATGGCCGTCACCACGAGGATTCACCGACCCAATGACGTCTCGCGCCCGGACACCGTCGAATCGGGCCCGCAACTGGGACGATCGACACAAGCGCTCGATCCTGCTCAACATCGGCTTCGGGCTCACCGTCATCGCCGCCCTCGTCCTGCTGGCCGCCGCCTTTGGCGTCTCGTGGTACGGGGACCACCTCTCAGCCGCCGCCACGGTCAACGGGCAGACGATCACCAAGGACGAGTACAACCGCCAGCTGGCCGTCAATGCCTTCCGCACCAACTACATGCAGAGCCGGATCCGGTTCCTGCTCACCACCGGGCACCTGCGACCCACCGATGCCGCAGCGCGCCAGAGCGTGCTCGACCAGCGGACGCAGAACGCCGACGCCATCGCGCTCGAGCAGCTCATCGACGGCCGGATCATGGCCGACCTGGCGCCGTCCGAGGGCGTGACCGTCAGTGACGCCGATGTCAGTGCCCAGCTGACCATCGAGGCAACCACGCCCGAGCTGCGTCACGGGTGGGTGATCGCGGTCGCCCCCGCGCTGGCCTCCGGCGAGACGACACTGTCTGACGCCGACAAGACCGCCGCCAAGGCCAAGGCGGATCAGGCGCTCGCCGACCTCAAGGCGGGCAAGGACTGGGCCACGGTGGTCAAAGCCGTGTCCACCGACGTATCCAAGGACCAGGGCGGCGACCTCGGGTTCATCGACAAGGGCTCCGGGCTCGACCCGGCCTTCGTCAAGGCGCTGATGGCCGCGCCCAAGGACACGCCCACCGACGTGATCGAAGGCGCTGACGGCATCTACCGGATCGGACGCGTCTCGGAGATCATCCCGGCGGCGGTGGACGCCACGCTGGCACAGCAGGTGGCCGACGCGGGCATCAGCATGGACGACTTCCGGGCCGCGGTGCGACGTGACGTCATGCGCCAGAAGCTCAACGACGCGATCGTCGCCCAGGTGACCGCCGTCGCCCCGCGCCGCAACGTCGCCGAGATCTGGATGCCCGAGAGCGCGAGCGAGAGCGGGCCGGGAGCGGTGAAGATCCGCCACATCCTGTACTCGCCCAACGGAGACCCGTCGGCTGCCGCGTCGCTTGCTCCCGACGACCAGGCGTGGGCTGATGCCAAGGCGAAGGCGGAGGCGACCTATCAGAAGCTGCTGGCCGACCCGAGCCTGTTCGACTCGATCGCGCGCAGCGAGAGCGATGACGCCGGATCCACCGCCACCGGTGGCAAGTACTGGTTCTCGAAGGATGACGGGCTGCTGCCGGAGTTCGCCGCCGCCATCTTCCAGCCTGGTCTCAAGCCGGGCCAGCTCCTGCCACCTGTCAAGACCGATGCCGGCTGGCACGTCATCCAGATCCTCCATTACCCGACCGACCTG
This sequence comes from uncultured Chloroflexia bacterium, assembly GCA_963829295.1. Taxonomy (GTDB): domain Bacteria; phylum Chloroflexota; class Limnocylindria; order Limnocylindrales; family CSP1-4; genus CAIXZV01. The sequence goes on from CAWHHU010000007.1 coordinate 387,217, forward strand.
GAATGGGCGAACCACCTCAAGCAGCAGATCGACGCCGGGACGCTGACCTTCTCCGACGCGGCCCGCGACAACTCCGAGAAGCCGGAGGCCCCCGACGGCGGCAGCATCGGCTGGGTCAGCAAGCAGGAGCTGGACCTGCAGGGCATGTCCCAGGTCGCCGATGCGATCTTCTCGGCCCCGATCGGCAAGGTTAGCGACCCGCTCAAGGTCGATGGCGACGGCGTCTACCTGTTCCTCGTCTCCCAGGAGGAGACGCGCGCGCCCGATGACGCCACCAAGGCCACCCTCGCGACCTCTGCGTTCTCCAACTGGTACACGCAGCAGAAGGCCAACTACACGATCACCCGCGATCCGGCGATCTCGGGCGCAACCGGCTGACCAGCGGACCGCAGCCCGACGATGCTGGACGCCCTCCTGGCCGAGGCCCGGCTCCGCTGGGGGCTGGACCCGGTCTCGGGGCTCGGGGTCGTCGTGGCCGAGCAGCTGGTCGGAACGCCGATCGAACCCGCCCGCCCGGTGCTCATCGTCCCGGCGGCGCGCCTGCGGGCCGTCTCCGACGCGCCGCCGGTGCCGCTCCCCGGGCGCCACGGCCCGTCCGGAAGGGATCCGCTCTCCGTCCTCCGGCGCCTGTATCCGGCCGACCATCCGGTTGGCAGGTTCGGTCTCGAGGCGGCGACCTCCGTTGGCGATCTCACCGAGCAGGACCTGTCCGGGCCGCTGTTCCTGGGTGCGGTCGTGCCCGTCGAGGATCTGGCCTCGCCCTGGGGGATGCCCTGGATCTCGTCCCGCCTCCGCGAGCCGGACGGATGCCCGTGGGATCGCGAGCAGACCCACAAGTCGCTGCGCAACCACCTGCTCGAGGAGGCCTACGAGGTCTACGACGCGCTGGGCGAGGGAGCATCGCCCGAGCTCGCAGGGGAGCTCGGCGACCTCCTGCTGCAGGTGATCCTCCACGCGCAGCTGGCGGCCGAGGAAGGCGTGTTCGACCTGACCGATGTGTGGACGGCGCTCGCGTCCAAGATCGTCCGCCGCCATCCCCACGTGTTCGGCGAGGCGGAGGCGCGGACCGCCTCGGACGTGAACCGCCAGTGGGAGCGGATCAAGGCCGGTGAGCGGGCTGAGGCGGCGTCGGCCGCGGTGGCATCGGCCGGTTCCGACGGCGGCCCGGCGACGCCGAAGAGCGCGCTCGACGGGATCAGCCGCTCGCTGCCTGCCCTCGCGGCCAGCCAGGAGATGCAGGAGCGCGCAGCCAACCTGGGCTACGACTGGCCCTCGATCGACGGCGTGCTGGACAAGGTGCGTGAGGAGGTGGGGGAGCTGGTGGAGGCCGACGACGCCGAGCATCGGGCCGAGGAGCTGGGCGACCTGCTGTTCGTGCTGGTCAACGTCGGGCGCAAGACCGGGATCGAGGTCGAGGCAGCGCTGCGCGCGGCCAACGACAAGTTTCGCCGGCGGTTCCGGCACGTGGAAGGAGCGGCGGCCGCCCGTGGTGTCGCGCTCCGTGATCTCTCCTTCGAGGAGCTGGATGCGCTCTGGGACGCCGCCAAGGCACAGGAGCGCCGGGAGGCGACGGCATGACCATCGGCAATCGGCCACCGGGCAGTGAGGGCGCGAGCGGCAGCAGCGGCGGTGCCGCGAGCGGGATCGGCAATCGAGGCCATGTGCGCGCTGACGGCCGTGGGCCAAGGGACCTTCGCCCCGTCGAGATCACGCTGGGCATCCAGAAGTGGGCCGAGGGGTCGTGCCTCATCCGGTTCGGCGACACCCAGGTCCTGTGCGCCGCCACGATCGAGGATCGCGTGCCGCCCCATCTTCGGGGCAAGGGCACCGGCTGGGTGACCGGCACCTACGAGATGCTGCCGCGGGCCACCGCCGAGCGTTCCGAGCGCGAGGCGGCGAGGGGCCGGATCGGCGGCCGGACCCACGAGATCCAGCGCCTGGTCGGCCGGTCGCTGCGGGGCGTGGTCGATCTGTCACGCCTGGGCGAGCGGACGGTCACGGTGGACTGTGACGTGATCGTCGCCGACGGCGGGACCCGGACGGCGTCGATCACCGGCGGCTACGTCGCGCTCGCGGCCGCGCTGATCACGTACGGCATGGACCGCCACCTCGTGGGGCACGTGGCGGCGGTCAGCGTCGGGATCATCGACGGCCTGAAGATGCTCGATCTCGACTACTCGGAGGATTCGCGGGCCGAGGTCGACTTCAACGTGGTGGGGACCGATGCCGGCGCGTACGTCGAGCTGCAGGGCACGGCGGAGGGCAAGCCGTTCGATCGGGCCTCGCTCGACGAGCTGCTGGACCTCGCCAGCGTGGGGCTGGGCCGGCTGTTCGAGGCGCAGACCGCGGCCCTGGCCGAGGTCCGGCGGTAGCCGGCTTGCCGATCGGTCCCGGGGCCACGCCGTCGCCCGCCGCCCGGCGGCTGCTGGTCGCGACCCGCTCGCGCCACAAGCTCCGCGAGCTCCGGGAGCTGCTGGTGCTGGGCGACGATGTGGAGCTCGTCGGTCCCGACGACGTGGGCATCGCCGGTGAGCCCGACGAGACAGGCCACACGTTCGAGACCAACGCTCGGCTCAAGGCCCGCTACTACGCCGCCGCCTCGGGCCTGCCGACGCTGGCCGACGACTCCGGGATCGAGGTCGAGGCGCTGGGCGGGCTGCCGGGCGTCCGAACCCGGCGGTACGCGGGGCCTGCGGCCACCGACGAGGAGAACAACGTGAAGCTGCTGCGCGAGCTGTCCGGGATGGCGCCCGGGCGTCGTGGCGCCCGCTACGTGTGCGTGCTGGCGCTCGTCCTGCCAGGCGACGCCGGGCCCCGTGGCGGGTTGCGGACGATCGTGCGGCGTGGCACCTGCCGCGGTCGGATCGCGACGGTGCCCAAGGGTGACGGCGGCTTCGGCTACGATCCGATCTTCGAACCCTGGTCAGAGCCGCCCGGCGGCTCGACCCTTGGCGAGTGGTCCGCGGCGGCCAAGAACGCGATCTCGCACCGGTCGCGCGCGGCGCGGCGGATGGGGCCGGTCCTCCGATCGCTGGGATACTGAGCCGATGTCCCCTGAGCCGTCCCGCGTACGTCAGGATCGCTGGAACGAGCGGCACGCCGCGCATGCCCCGATCGAGTCGATCGAGCCCGACCCGACCCTGGTCGAGACGTGCACGGCGCTGGCGCCGGGACGAGCCCTGGACCTCGGCGCCGGCGACGGCCGAAACGCCATCTGGCTGGCGCTTCACGGCTGGCAGGTGACGGCCGTCGACTTCTCGACGGTGGCGATCGAGCGCGCACGGGCCGGCGCCCGGATCTCGGGCGCGACCGGCATCGAGTGGCAGCTGCACGACCTGCTCGCGTGGTCGCCTCCCGCGTCGTCATTCGACCTCGTGGTCCTGATGTTCATCCAGCTCCCCCTCGACGAGCGCCGCCGCGTCTACGGAGCTGCCGCCGCGGCCGTCGCGGTGGGGGGCACGCTGCTGGTGGTGGGTCACGACCGCACCAACCCGGCCGAGGAGGTGGGTGGCCCACGCGACCAGGCGGTCCTGTTCACGGCAGCCGAGATCGCCACCGAGCTTCCTGACGGCTTCCGGGTAGAGCGGGCGGAAGCGGTCCGCCGCGGCCAGGGAGCCGGACCGCGGCCGGTCGATGCCGTCCTGCAGGCGGTGCGCCCCGGCCCGACCGAGGCTGTCAGGCGATCCGCCCGCTGACCGATGTCAACCAGGGTCGCCACCCGTCGCGCGGAGTCAAAGCCGCGTTCCGAGCGGGATCACATCGATCCCATCGGGCTCGAACAGATGCCCGGCGGATCGGCCGGCGGCATTCGTGTGGCCGTACTGCCAGACGATCCGTTTCGTTCGTGGGTCGATCACGATGACGCGCGCCCTGAAGTCGTCGTTGACGGCGATCATGCCGTCCGGCAGCGGGATCGCGAGGCTCGGGTGGTTCAGATGACCGGCGCCCGACGCAGGCGCATAGCGCCACAGGACGCGGCCGTTGGGCGCAACTCGCAGGATCGCGCCCGGGTTGCTGTAGTCGACGACCAGGACGTTTCCCTGCGGGTCGAGCTGCGCGTCCGACGGATAGGCGACGGGGACGTGCAGGCTGAAGATCACCTTGCCCGACGCCGATAGCCGGACCACGTGCGAGCCACCGATCTCGGTGATCAGGCGGCCCCCGTCCGGGAGTGGCGTCGCACCGTTGGGGCGTGCGTAGGCTCGCGGCGGGTGATGGGTGCAGACGCCCGTCCGCCCCCATTGGCGGACGATGTGCTTCGAAGGGCTGATCTCGAGGATCCGGCAGTTGTTGATGTCGGCGACCGTGATGTCGCCGTTGACCAGCGGGTACGCGTCGTCCGGCGTGTGCAGGTAGCCGGGCGCGGATCCGGAGCGGTTGTAGTGCCCGTACTGCCAGACGATCCTGCGGGTGACGATGTCGATCCGGTCGATGACGTCGTGCGCCTCGTCATTCGCCACGATCGTCCTGCCATCCGGCGCGAGAAACGCATCGTCGGCGGAGAACCGCTGGCCCGTTGGCAGGCTGCCCGCGACCGGGAACCGCCAGAGCACCTGCTTGGCCTGGTCGACGATGAGGAGCCGCCCATTGCCCCGGTCCGCGATGAGCAGCCCGAGACCGAAGTGATCGACGGGGCTCGTGGGCTGGATCGCGTTCGGCGGGACGGTGGGCATCAGCGGGGGTGCCGGGGCCGATGGTGTCCGTGCGGGCGCGCCACTCGCGGGCGGATCGACGGCGGCGACCTCGGTCGCGGGTGCCGACCACGAGGCCGTCGGAGCTGAGGGCCGACCGGCGGCGAAGCCCGACGAGAGCGAGAGGGCGGCCAGCGCGGCGACCGCCACGCAGCCGGCTGCGAGACCGAGCGCCCGACGTCGGGCATCATCTCGGCGGCGATGAGCATGGAAACGACGCATCGTCAGGGCTCGTCAGCGGGATGGGACGCTTGTGGCACCTGCTGCTCTGGTGGAGCGGCCGGCCGAGCGCGAACGATACCGACTCAGCGCCGCTGGGACTTGTGACTTCTCACAGAGTCGCTCGCCCACCAACCTTGACGCAGCGGGCGTCGCGCGGCCTGACCGTCGCGTCGGGCACCGATGACCGGCATCGAGCCACGCGATGCTGTTGCAGCAGAGAGGGCGTGCGCTTGCGATAGCATGTGCGCTTGGAGCGCTGGAGGCCCGCCGCCGGGCGATTGGGATGGCCCCCGGCGAGGCGAATCACGAAACATGTGCGCTTCGTGAGCAGGAAACCTGTCGGAGTGTGGCGCAACGGTGGCGCACGTGCTTTGGGAGCCGCACAGGCGGGAGCGGTGAAGCCAGGACGCCGCTGAACTCAAGCCTGCGAGCGGTGAAGGCCTCGATTATCGTGCGCTTCGCGAACGGGGGACTTCAGCCACGACCATGTCCCGATCGACGGCTGCGCTCACTCACCGTTCCCATCCCATCGTGTGGGGCCGGCCTCGTGCTCGTCTCCCGTCCGCGCCTTCCGCCCAGGCCGGGAAGGAAACCGCGGGCCTGGCCCGTACTCGACGCCGGGACCACGCTGCTGGGCCGAGGTCTTGATCAGCACATGCCGCCGAACGAGGTCGTCGATGACCGAGTTCGCCTGGTGCACGCCCAAGTCAAACAAATTCTGGATCGTCCGGTTGGTGATGTGCCCGTACTCCGCAACATGTGCCACGACCTTGCGGTCTGTGTCGGACCCGCTCCTAGTCTGGTACGCGACCGCAGGGCCGAGCGCGGCGAGTGCCGGCCCGGCGAGCCGGAAGGTCGGGCCAGAACCGCGACGCCCCATCCTCGCGCGCTCGATCATCCCCGGGGGGTCAACGGCGAGCCTCCGCAAGATCGTGTCTGCCTCGCCTTCCGAGCGCTGGAGCACCGGGGCGATGACAGTGGGGGTGATCGAGCGATGCGCACACAGGTGGTACAGGACGAGCAGCGCGTCGGTGTCGTCGCGCTCCACCATTGGCAGGCCGGCGACGTACCTTGCGATGTGAGTGTTTGGGGCACCGCCCACCAGCCGGACCGACACCTGCCCCGGGTCGTTGACGATCACCGGCAGACTGCGCCCGGTTCGCATCATCGACACGTACATCCGGTCGACGCCGCGCCCGTACTCCTCCGCCAGCCCGAGAACCCTGGCCGCGTTCGCGAGCGTCCGGTTTCGCGGCTTGGGCGGGTGGGTAAGGATGTTCTCCGGCGTCACCCCGGCGACCAGGGGACCAGGCGAGGCGATCGAGAGGATCGCAGGCGAGTGCTCGACCACGACCGGGCCGGGCAGCCGGTAGTCGCGGTGGACCAGGCCGTTCGCGATCGCCTCGCGGACCGCCGTCTCCGGGAAGTCCTGGAGCTGCAGCTGCTGGCCGTCGGGCAGCGTGAGCGGGGCGCTGTTGAGCCGGGCGCGGACGACCTCCATGACGCGTGCGAAGGCCGTGACGAGCGGCCCATCGAGGCGCTCGGAGAATGTGGGCTCGCCGCCGGGCGTGGCCCGGAATTGGTAGGCGATGCGATGGTGGCCCGGACTCTCCGGCAGCAGCAGGACTTCGCCCGCCCGATTGAGCACCTTTCCGTCGAGCAGGTTGAGCAGGCGCAGCAAGTCGAGATCGCTTCGGCCGGCGTGCTGACGCCGGTCATCGGGTAGGACTGCCAGGGCGGACCGGACGGCCTCGAACGTCGTGGCGGTGACCTCGTCCGGCCGACGCTCGGAGCGCTCAGCCGACCAGTCGCGTCCCAGCCGCTCTTCGCGCAGCCGAGCCGCTTCAGCGACGGGCATGGGCTGGCACTGGTCGCCAATACGCTGGTAGGAGCGGCCCCTCGAGTCAGCGTACACGTCGATCCCCTCGGGGACGTGGATCACGAGCAGGCGCACGCCAGCGTGCATCGCCTCCTCGACCGTCACCAGGAGGCCAGGCCGGGTCGTGGCGTAGATCGACTGCCGCAAACGATCGATGTCAAGGTTGGTGCCAAGGAATGCCTCGGGTCCTGCAATCCGGTCGGCGACTCCCGCGACGATGACGCCACCGACACCGTTGGCCAGGCAGGTCGCCGCTTCTGTGAGGTCCCGCTCGGTCTCCTCGACGGTCTGCTTCTGCTGCTTGAACTCGAGCGATTGGCCCTCGAGGTCAACGGCGCAGCGCCCATTCTCGATCTCGTTCAGCAGGTGGGCGATATCGAGGTTCACCATGTCTCCCAGGTGGCTTGTTTGCCTGAGTTTAGCTGACTGCACCATATGCACCACCGCTAAACTATGTCCAAACCCCAGCCAATCCGTCTCGGTCCCGCGCCGGGAAGGGTCGCTGCCCCGCGTTGGCATCACCCCTCATGACCGGAGGATCGCAGACGCCTGGTGCCTCGACCGCGGCTGCGTCTGGCGTCTCGACGCGCGAAGATGGTGCCGTGGACGATGATCGGCGGGAGATCAAGGAGCTTCGCCGTGAGATCGAGCGCCTGCGCGGCGAGAACGCCGACCTTCGCGCCCGCCTCGACTCGTCGCCCGCGGCCAGCGCTCCACCCGTTCCGGAGCAGCCGAGACCAGCGCCCGTCGTCGCGTGGGAGCCGGAGCTCTTCCACGAGGTCCCGGTGGACTTCGACGGACCATCGCTCGATGCGCGATCGGCTCCTGCCGCCAAGATCGCCCGGTTCCGGACCTTGTTCGCCGGGCGCAGTGACGTCTACGCCGTCCACTGGGAGAACACCAGGATGGGCAAGGCCGGCTGGAGCCCCGCGATCGCTGGCGGCTGGGCGAATGCCCGCCGACCCGATCGCGAGTATCTCCCGCTCACGGACGCAGTCCTCGAGGCGCACCTGACAGGAACGTCCCACGCTGGCGTGTACCCGCTGCTCCGGGATGACACCTGCCGGTTCCTCGCCGCCGACTTTGACGGGTCCACGTGGTTGCTCGACGCGGCTGCGTACGCCGATGCTGCTCGAGCTGCCGGCATCCCGGTGACGATCGAGCGGTCGCGATCCGGGAACGGCGCCCACGCGTGGATCTTCTTCGCCGGGCCGGTCCCTGCGGCGGCGGCTCGCCGCGTCGGCGCGTACCTTCTCAGAGAGGCGATGACGATCCGGGCGGAGCTCGATCTCGCGAGCTACGACCGGCTGTTCCCGGCCCAGGACTTCATGCCGAGCGGCTCGTTCGGCAACCTGATCGCCCTGCCCCTGCAGGGCGCCTGCCGCAAGCGCGGCACCACGGTGTTCCTCGAGCCCGGGACGTTTGAGCCCGCCCGGGACCAGTGGTCCTTCCTGTCGTCGGTCGGGCGGTGCTCGCCGGCGTCGCTCGTCGCCCTCGCCGACGCGGTCCGACTCGTTCCCGCGGGACCCGAAGCGCGGACATATCGACCGCCGCGGGGACGGCCGACGATCCCTCCGCCGCCGGCAATCGACGCCGAGACCGGCCCGATGCTCTCGATCGAGCGGATCGGGATGCCGCCGGCGCTCCTCGCGGCCCTCAAGCACCTGGCCTCCATCCATAACCCGGCCTACTACGAGAAGGAGCGGCTCCGTCTCTCGACCTGGAAGACGCCGCGCTTCCTGCGCTGCTATGGCGAGACCGTCGATCGGCTGCTGCTGCCGCGGGGCCTACGCGAGGCGGCGGAGGCCGTGGTCGCCGAGGCGGGCAGCAACCTCCGGGTGCAGGACAACTCCGAAGCCCGCCCCTCGATCGATGTCCATCTTGGGGCGACCCTGTCGGCAGTCCAGTCTGACGCTCTCGACGCGCTCCTTCCCCACCAGCTCGGCGTCATGGTCGCGCCACCCGGCAGCGGCAAGACGGTCGTCGCCTGCGGCGTGATCGCCCGGCGCGCCGTGCCCACGCTCGTGATCGTGGATCGCCAGCCGCTCGTCGAGCAGTGGCGCGAGCGTCTGGCCACCCATCTCGGGCTCGCCCGCAAGCGGATCGGCGTGATCGGTGGGGGGCGCAACCGGCCGGGCGGCGTCATCGACATCGCGATGATCCAGTCCCTCGCCCGCCGCGACGATCTCGCGGAGCTGACCAGGGCGTACGGATTCGTGGTGGTGGACGAGTGCCACCATGTGCCGGCCATGACGTTCGAGCGGGCCGTTAGCGAGATCACTGCACCATCGTGGCTCGGCCTCACGGCCACCCCGTACCGGCGGGACGGCCTCGAGGGGCTGATCACCATGTACTGCGGACCCATCCGGCATCGCACCGGTTCGGGCAGCCCGGACGCCGACGGGTTCGCCCGGGTGCTTGTCGTTCACCCCACGACACTCGTGGCCGACCCGGTCACCGGAGACGACGGCAGGACGGCTGGACCGTTCATCCAGTCGGTGTTCCGGGGCCTGGTCGACGACACGGAGCGGACTCGTCAGGTCTGCTCTGACGTTGCGGCGGCGGTGCGCCAGGGTCGCAACTGTCTCGTCCTGTCGCAATGGACCGGCCACGTCGCTAACCTCGCCGATACGCTGCGGGTTGAGGGCATGGAGGTACTCGTGCTGCAGGGCGGGATGGGGAAGAAGGCACGCGGCCTCGTGACGGGGTCCCTCGCAGGGCTTCAGCCCGGGGGCGGCGTGGTCGTGGTCGCGACCGGCAGCTTCCTGGGTGAAGGGTTCGACTGCGCGGCCCTCGACACGCTGTTCCTCGCGTTCCCGATCGCGTTCAAGGGTCGACTCGTTCAGTACGTCGGCCGGATCCTGCGCCCCGTCGAGGGCAAGACGCGCGTGGAGGTCCACGACTACGTTGACGGCGGTGTGCCCGTCCTGGCTCGCATGCACAGTCGGCGACTCCCGGCCTATGCGAGCCTCGGCTTCGACGTCGGACGAAACCGCCCCATTCGCTGGTAATTGCTCCGACGCCTCGGCCGCGCGCATGACTCCGCCAGGCGAGTCTGGCGCGTTTCGCACCCCGATCAGCGACCAGAAAGCATGTGCGCTTGCGCTAGCATGTGCGCTTGGAGCGCTGAAGGCCCGTCGGCGGGCGTGTCGACGACCTCCAGGCCCAGCCGAATCACGAAGCACATGCGCTTCGTGAGCACAAACTGACGTCGGGGTGTGGCGCAACGGTGGCGCACGTGCTTTGGGAGCACGAGGATGTGGGTTCGAATCCCACCGCCCCGACCAAACTACTACCGCTGTATGCAGGCGCCAGCATGTTCGTCGCTTCCGCCGGCGATGGGTGAGGCGCAACCGTTCGAGTTGCCGGCGCCTCGCGTGGCTCTCCCGGCTAGACAGGCTCGATCGGCAGCCCGGCCGCCTGCCAGGCGCTGAACCCACCGTCAAGGTCGCCCGCGCGAGCGAACCCCAGGTCTCGCAACGTTGCCGCGGCAATGCTCGACGAGTAGCCATCCGCGCACACCAGGATGACCTGTCGCTCCGGATCGGCCAGGCGTGCATCCTCGAACCCCGACGCAGGGTCGAGCCGCCAGTACAGGACGGACAGCGGCACATGGACCGATCCGGGAATGGCGCCTGTCGTTTGGCGTTGCTCGGCGCAGCGCGTATCGATCACCAGCGCGCCGGCTGCCGCTGCCCCTTGGGTGGCGTGTGGATCGAGACGCTGAATGCGGGCGCGGGATGCGGCGAGGAGATCGTTGACGGTCTGACGATCGGGCACGGGCCTGTCCTCCATCGATTGGCCGATTGTGCGGACGTCGTCAAGGTGCCGATTGCCCGCGTGTTGCCGATTGCCCGCGAGGCCACCCATGCGCACGCCACGATCGGGACGAACGATCGGTCGCTCTGCTCAACGGCGACGGACCGATCGGTGGCGACGGAGCGCCGAGCGCAACGGAGCGCCGACGCGACGCAGCCCGGAACGCCGCGCATTCACTGCGGCGGCTACATGTGGCCCGATACGCCGGCAACCGCCGGACGGCACCCGGCGCGTGCCGCCTGGCGGCAGATGTGGCTCCGAACCCACCGATGGAACGCCCAACGATCCAGGCCGACGGTCACTTGCTGCAGCGAACGCCAGGTGATCAAGGGACGGCGGCAACGCGGCCTGGAGAACGCCCCGCGGCCCACGCCTACCGTGGCGACCGAAGCGTCGGACGCGCGAACGCCGCTCAGCAGCCACCTCCTCCACAGCACCCGCTCGCAGCCATCGGCAGCTCGCGTCCACGGGCATCGCGATCTGCCACGTCGGCGAACGACGCCGCGTCGACGGCCTTGATCGCCTTCACGATGGCGCTGAGCATCCCGTTCGCGACCTCGTGGGTCGGCGTGAGGGAGACGTCCGTGAGCCCCGCTGCCTCGAGGCCCGCGCGGTACTCGCCGAACGACAGCGCGCCCGCGATGCAGCCGGCGTACGAGCCTCGCTCGATCCGCTCGGCCGCCGACAGCCGGTCCTCGGCCACGATGTCGGTGATCCCGATCCGTCCGCCGGGGCGCAGCACGCGGGCGATCTCCCGGAACACAGCCGGCTTGTCAGCGGCGAGATTGACGACGCAGTTGCTGATCACCACATCCACCGACTCGGCGGGCAGCGGGATGTCCTCGATGAGGCCGCGGATGAGCTCGACGTTGGTCGCGCCCGCCTCGGCCACGTTGCGCTGGGCCAGCGCGAGCATCTCGTCGGTCATGTCCAGCCCGATCGCGCGTCCCGTGGGACCGACTCGCTTCGCGGACAGAAGCACATCGATGCCCCCGCCGGAGCCGAGGTCCAACACCCGCTCTCCCTCGTGCAGCTCGGCGACGGCGATCGGGTTGCCGCAGCCGAGCGACGCGAGGACGGCGGCCTCGGGAAGGTCGGCGCGCTCGAGGGCCGGGTACAGGTCGGGGCCGATCTCCCCATCGGCAGCACAGCAGGCCCCTGCGCCGGCGGCGATCGCAGCGGCGGCGTAGTGAGCGCGGACCTCGTCGTGGATCATCTCGGTGCTCAAGGCGTGCCTCCGCGGGCGGATGTTCGGACGCTCATCGCCCGATCTTCGATATTGATACTTGACGATATCGAAGGTTGTCAATACCATGCCTCCATGAAGCGTCTGACCGATCCGGACGCGCTCCTGCTCCAGGGCGCCGCGGACCCCACCCGGCTGGCGATCCTGCGCCAGCTGGCATCGGCGGACGATGCCGTCTGCGCCTGTGATTTCACCGCCTGCTGCGCGGTTGCGCAGCCGACCGTCAGCCACCACCTCAAGGTGCTCCGCGAGGCGGGCTGGGTCCGGAGCGAGCGCCGCGCCTCGTTCGTGCATTACTCGCTGCGACCGGAGGCGGCAGAGCGGTTCCGGTCGATCGCCGCCCAGCTGGAGCGCGCGATCCCGAGGCTGCCCGCCCGCGCCCTGCCGGTGGTCCAGCCCCAGGCCTGACCGGTGGTCAGGTGGTCGATGCCGCGACCGGCTCCGATGTCCCGAGGACCGTCCGTGCCGCATCGAGCGCCGCGACGGCGACGAATGCCACGCTGGCATCGACGACCTCGGAGATCACCGTCTCGAATCCCGTCCGATCGACCTCGGCGACGGCTGTCAGGGTGTTGGCGTCGGAACCCACCAGGAGCCGCCACGATCGAACCTCGGTCGCACCGTTCCAGCTTGCGTACGCGTTGACGCGATGCTGGCTGCCCGTCACCTCGACCACCCGATCGAGGGCGAGCGCCGGTGGCCCGGGCGGGCTGCCGGTCCAGGCCACCCGGCGGTCGCGGTACGACTGCTTGCCGGCTGGCAGGCTGGCATCGAACACGATCCGACCGTCGTGGCTGAACTCGGTCAGCACGGGCTGGGATCCCCAGCCGACCAGGACGTTACCGTTGGCCAGGACCTGCAGGTTCCCCTGGCTCGAGATCTCCAGGCCCTCGGGCCGTGCATAGCTGCGGACGAAGGTCGCCGTCATCGCCACCTCGTCCAGATTGAGGACCAGACCCCGCCCAAGCTTCGGCGGCTGCTGGTCGTCGAAGATGGTGACGGTTCCGTCCGCCTGGCGGCGAACATCGTGCTGCCAGCCGAACGCGGTCTGGTCGTCCATCTGGAAGTCGCTCTTCCTGCCCCCGAGGCGCCATACGAGCTGGCCGGTCTGGCGGTCGATCTTGTAGACGGCGCTGGTGTTCCGGGCCGAGACCAGGAGCGTGCCATCGTGATCGATGCCGATCGAGTTGGCGTGGACGTAGTCGTATGCGCCGCCGCCCGCCTTGGGCGGGTCGATGTAGGTCTCGTCGATCGAGATGTGATCCACCGTGTGCCACTCGAACAGGCGCTGACCGGTCGCGAGATCGATCTCCACCAGGGCATGGTCGAGGACCTGCTCGGGTGCCGGTGACGCCGATCCCGGAGGTGGCGGCGCGGGCTTGTCCACGAAGTAGAGGGCCGTCCCCTGGGGTGTCACGAGGAACTCGTGAAGGTCGCCACCGCCGCCCGGGGTGCGGACTCGATGGACCTCCTGATAGCTCGCGTCGACGATCACGTAGTCGCCGTCACCGATCCCAGCATTGACCTTGCCCTCCCACCAGGCGAGGGCGGGCGCCCCCTGATACTCGATGACCTGGAGGTTGGTCGCATGGAGCCCGGTATCGGCATGCATCCAGACGAGATCGCCGGTCTCGTCGTAGATGGTGGGCCCGTCAGCGGCCTCGCCGTTGTTGGGTGTGAGCAGCAGCAACCCGGTCGATGCCTCTTCGGATCGGGTTCGGATCAGCATGGCCGGCGGGTTGAGGTCCGGTCGCGAGCGGAACGCGAGACGAGGTCCCGGGGGCGGAGGCGTGGGCGTGGGTCCGGTCGGGGCAGCCGTGTCGGCCGGTGGGCTCGGCAGCGGGCTGGCGAGACCGATCCCGGGAGCCAGGCTCCCGGGGGGGAGCGTCGCCTGGGTCGATCCGCCTCCGGGCGGGCGCGCGATCTCGATCCCGGCGGCCGTCGCGACCGCGGTGCCGGCGATCAGGCCGGCCGATGCGAGCAGCGACCGACGCGTGATCAGTCGTCCGCCGGGGTCGGCCGGCGGCGGGCCCTCCGTGGATGCTTGCCGATCGAGCACTGCTGTCGTCTCCTGGGCCGGCGCGAGATGGCCGGATCCGGTGCCGCGCGTAGGGTAGCCGGATCGGACCATGTCGTCCGAAACGGCGGCATGCTCGCATCGATGCGGCGCATTGCCGCTCCATGACAGACGGTGGCCGGGACCTCCGCACGACGGGTTCGGGGTCCATGGACGGGACCTCCGGTCTATCCGAGTGGATCGTGTCAGCCCTGACGGAGCACGCGTCGCCCGGGTTGCAATAGGAACGGCGTCCCGGGTGGGGGCGCGATCGGACGGCCGGCGCATCCTCCGGCCCGCACCGGAGGAATCGATGGATCCAACCCTGGTCGGCATGTCCTGGCTCCATCAGGCGGCCATCGTGACGTTGCTGGGCTATTACGCGGTCCTCGCCACGGTCCTCCTGCCGGCGCTCGAGCGATCCCTCGACGGGAACCAGCTGGCCCGCGCTGTCGGCAGCATCGGCCGGCGGTCGAGGGTGCTCGCGGTGGGGTCGGTGGTGATGTTCCTGGTGACCGGAACCTACCTGCTGGTCACGGCCGGCCGCTACCACGGGCTCGGCAACCTGTTCGCCTCGAGCTGGACGACGCTGATCACGGTGAAGCATCTGGTCGTGCTGGTGATGCTGATGCTCGCGGTTGCCGTGGATCGCCTGGCCATGGCCGTCAGCCGGGCGACAAGCGATGAGGCACGCCGAACCGCGCTCGGAGTGCTGCATCTGGCCGCCGAGGGCACGACCGCGCTCGGCCTCCTGGTCCTGCTGCTCACCGCGGCCGCGCAGACGAGCTGAGGCCTGGCCGGCACCCGGACCGGCCGCAGCCACGAGCCCGGGCGTTCCGACCCGGAGCCTGCGGTCAGCCGCCGTTCAGCACGTCGTTTCCGAGCTCGACCGCCTGATCGGTGGTCACGTCCTTGCCGCTCAGATGCACCGTCATCCCGCCCTGGCTGCCAAGGTCGATGGTCATGAGCACGCTGGAGGGCGGAAGGGGTGCCGGGAGGCCCGTCTGGAGCAGGGCGCAGGCATCGAGGCCGATCCCGCTGACCGGTGTCGTCGGCGCCTGGCAGCCTGACCCGGCTCCGAGCAGCATCGGGTCCCCGGGCTTGATCCAGCCAATCGTTGCGCCGCCGGCGGGCGACGTCGAGTACCAGCTGCACACGTGCCCGTCCCACCCGTGCGACTTGACGTGGATGCCGAGAGTCGAGTTGATCGTGGCGTCCGGCACGATGTCGCACACGTTCTTGCCGTAGGGAACGTTCGCGGGCATGCTGCTCCCGGCTGTCGACGGGGCAGTGGACGTCCCGCTGGCGGGGGGCATGCTGGCGGGAGAGCTCGCGCTGGTCGCCGGGGCACCGGATGCGGCGCTGGCCGCCGGGGCGGTCGCTGCCTGGCTGGCCGGGACCGAGGCTGGCTCCCCGCTGAGCCCCGACGGTGACGAGCCTGAGGAGCCGCACGCTGCGACGAGCAGCACGACGCCGGCAAGCGTGGCGATGGGACGGATGGGGCGCATGGATCAGCCTCCCTCGATCTCGGATCTGGTGGTGACGCGGGCTGACAGCCGCTCGATCAGCGAGATCCGGTCGAAGGGCTGGCCTGCTCGCTCGGTCGCCTCGCGCACGGACACGGCCGAGTCCGCTTCGAACACGGTCAGGACGATCTCGTCCCGCCGGGCGACGAACGCATCCACGAAGCGAACGGCGCGGCCTTCGGCAGCCATGTCGATCGCCGCATTCCTCGACGCCGTGGCTGCCTCGGCCAGTCCCGTGTCGGGCGCGTGCGGCCAGTAGCGCTCGACGATGAACGTCGAAACGGTGGCTGGCTGCCTGGGACGCGGAACCATCGGGGCTGACCCTAGAGCGAACCGACGGAGCGATGAAGGGGGGCTTTTCCCCCATCAGTCGAGTCACGGACGGAACCACGAGCGACTACGCGGCGGGATCCTCCGGTCCGGCCGCGGGAGCCTGCTCGCCCATCCGCGCCCCGAGCTGCGCCCTCGAGCTGACGCCGAGCTTGCGGTAGATCCGCGTGATCGCCTTCTCGACTCCCTTCGGCGACAGGTAGGCTGCCGCCGCGATCTCGCGCCCGGTGAGGCCCCTGGCCGCGAGCTCTGCGACTCGCCGCTCGGTGGGGCTGAGGGCCTCGGGCGCCGAGGGTCGGAGGCCAACCCGGGCCCGCTCGTCTCGGGCCATGGCAGCCCACCCTGGGGACCCGAGACGCTCGAATGTCCCGACGGCCTCGCCGAGGACCTCGGACGCCGCTCGTTTCTGGCGACGCCGCCGGTGGATGCGACCGAGCACGACGAGGGCGCGAGCTCGCTCGAACGGGGCTGGAAACGCGTCGTGGAGGCGGATCGCCCGGTGGATCGTCGCCCGCGCCAGGTCCAGGTCGCCCGATGCAAGCTCGATCAGCGCACGAGCCCTGGTCGCCAGCGGGCGAGCCGAGGCACGTTCGAGACGCTCCGCGTCCGCCTCGAACGGGCACAGGACCGCGTCTGCCTCCTCGAGGCGGCCGACCGCGACGAGCGCCTCCACCAGGTCGGGGATGAAGGATCGCAGGCCGGGGTCCCGCACGCCAGCCTGCTCGAGGAACGGCGGGATCGGCTGGAGCACCTCGATCGCGCGGCGGGGGTCGCCCGACGACAGGGCAGCGAAGCCGAGGACGCCGGCGTTGTCCTGGATCCCCGGGCCGTAGCGCCGCTCCGTCGATAGCCGCAGGCCGTCCTCGGCCAAGGCGATGGCGTCGTCGATACGACCACTCGCCGCCTCGACGCGCGCGACCGACGCCCCCAGCAGCACGCGCATCAGACCTTCCAGCTCGGCTAGGTACATCCGCCCAACGGCGGCAAGCGCCCGGGCCTCGTCCCATCGGCCGATCAGGAGCTCCACCTGACAGCGAGCATAGAGGACGTACGGGACGGCGTCGTCCTCGCCGTCGGCCTGCGCGCGGTTGTGGAGCTGCTCGAGCCGCCGTGCCGCTCCATCCAGGTCGCCGGTCCAGGCGGCAATCAGGGCGGCGATCATGCCCGGGCGCCACTCGATCAGGCGCGGGGAGGCCGGTACCTCGAGCGCGAGCGCCCTGGCGAGCAGGTCGTCGTGGACGCCGAGCCCACGGATGAAGTCGATCATGACCAGGAAGGCGAGAGCGCCGGACTCGGCGGCCGCGTCGCCCGACCCTGCCGCGTGCTCGACCGCTCGCCGTGCGCTGACCGCAGCCTCCTCCAGGCGGCCGGACATCGTGAGCGCCAGCGCGAGCTCCTGCTCGAGAGCCGACGCCACCCGTGGATCGCCGGCAGCTTCGACCGACGCGGACTCGAGGATCTCGATCGCCGCCTGCGGATCCTCCCGCCGGTACCGGAGCGCAGCCAGCTTCAGCAGCAGGCTGGCCCGATCCGATCCGGGCCCCGTCTGGCTTGCCAGCTGTTCGAGGAGCCGCTCGGCCCGCTCATGCTCGCCGGCCTCGACCAGGCACCCGGCGGCGGCCTCCGACCAGGCTCGCCGCCGTTGGCCCAGGCTCGACGCCGCACGGACGACGGCCTCGAGGTAGAGCTCCGCCGCGTCACCTGGTGCGGCCCTCCGGCGGGCGACCTCGGCTCCCCGGGCGATGCGCATGGCGGCCGGGACATCTGGCCCGGCGACCCCGGCGACGGTGTGCCAGGCAAATTCCACCGGGTCATCGACGGCGTTTTCCAGGCGCCGATGAAGCGCCGCCCGGTCGGCGACCGCGACCCGGTGGTAGGCCGCCGAGCGAAGCATCGGATGGGCGAACCGGATCCGGTCCCCGGAACGCAGCAGGATCCCGCCGGCGAATGCCGGCTCCAGGCGGGCGACCCCCTCGTCACCCATCACCCGGTCCAGCAAGGCGGATCCCGGATGCGCGATCGCGGCGACGACGGCAAGCGCCTCGGTCGCGGCCGGATCAAACGCTGCGAGACGCTCGTCCAGCGCCGCCTGCAGCGACCTGGGCACGGCGGGCGGCGGCGCACTGGGATGATCGGGTTGATCGGCGATGGTCCGTCGGAGCTCGGCCGCGAACAGCGGGTTGCCGGCAGCGACCTCGACGACCCGCCGGGTCTGGCGCGCCGAGAGGGTCGGGCCGGGCCGGGCACGGAGGGCGGCCAGCATCAATTCGTCGGACAGGGGTCCGAGCGGCAGCGACGAGACGGGCAGATCGGGGGTGCGCACCAGAAGCGAAGGGGGTTCGAAGGGACGTTCCGAGCGTTGCGTGACCAGCCAGCCGACGCGCGCATTGCGGAGTCGCCGGGCGACGAACCGCAGCGCGCCCGCGCTGGAGGGGTCCAGCCACTGAACGTCGTCGATCGCGATCAGCACCGGCGATCGAGCGCCGAGCGACCGGATCAGCCCAAGCAGCCCGACGGCGACCGCCAGCGAGCCCACCGGCGTGAGATCCGGCGACAGCCGCAGTGTCGCGACGCCGAGCGCTCGGGCCTGTGGCTCGGGCAGCACCTCCGACACGATGTCGAGCACCGGTTCGACCAGGTCATACAGGCCGGAGAACGGCAGTGCCAGCTCCGGAGACTCGGGGGCGGTCAGAAGGACGCGAAATCCAGCGGCCGCGGCCATCAGGATCGCAACCCGGAGCAGCGCCGACTTGCCGATCCCCATCCGGCCATGGACGATGAGGGCGGCAGGACCGGCTTCGATCCCGTCGAGGAAGCGACGGACGGCAGCCAGCTCCGGCTCGCGGCCGATCAGCTCCGGCCTGGGCGGCGTCCGTTCCGAGACGCCCTGCGGCGGCTCGGACAGCCGGGACTCCGGCTCGGACAGCCGGGAATCCGGCTCGACGTCTCCCACGCGTTCTTGCCCCGGCTCGCTCACGCCCCGACCCCTCTTGACCCTGCGCCGGAGGGGCTTGCCGTGCGGTCGATCGCCCCGTCGGCCGGGTACATCATCCGGCGAACCGTCGACGGCTGCTGAAACGTGGTCCGTGACATGACGGCCGGCGCCCTGCCGGCCAACGCGGCGCGACAACCGGCCGATCCCGCGGCGTACGATCGAAGGCATGCAGCGGCGTACGCGAAAGCTGGCCAGCACGACGCTCGTGGTCGTCGTGTCGCTCGCGCTCGCGACGCTCGCGGTCGAGCTCCTCGAGCACAGCTTCGGCGTCGTCAACGCATCATCGCTGTACCTCGTTGCGGTCGTCCTCACCGCCCTGCTGGTCGGCACCGGCGGCGCGATCGCGGTGGCCGCGGGCTCGTTCCTGGTCTACAACTTCCTGTTCACCGACCCACGGTTCACGTTCACGATCCACGACCCGGGCGTGCTGCTGAGCGTGATCCTGCTGCTGTTCGTGGGTGTCGTCGTGGGCGAGCTGGCGGCCCTGCAGCGCGGGCGCGCGGAAGCGGCCAGCGCGCGAGAGCGTGAGGCCCGGGCGATGTTCGCGGTCAGCCGATCGCTGGCGACGCGCGACTCCACGGCCGCCGCCCTCGCACGGATCGCGGGCGTGCTTCGAACGGAGACCCGGATGGGACGGGTGTGGGTGTCGATCGGCGCCGATCCTGCAACCGAGCGGGTGGCGGCCGATACGGGGGATGGCCAGCCGCCGGCGATGCCCGCCCGCCTTCGCGTCCTCCAGCGGACGCCGGAGGACGAGCCGGCCCGCTGGATCCGTGTCCAGCGCCCGGGTGCCGTGGCACAGCGCGCCGTCGCGGGCAGCGGGGGGGCGGATCCCGCGGCGTCCTCCGGCCGGTCAGCCGGGGGCCTGGACACCTACCGGATCCGGATCGAGGCGAGCGGAGAGCCGCTGGGATCCATCTGGGCACAACGGGTGCGTGATCTGGAAGAGCCCGACCATACCGAGACCCGACTGATGGCCGCTGCGGCCGACCAGGTCGGCCAGACCCTCACCCAGGACCGGGCGGAGGAGCGAACGCGTGCCGCCGCGGTCGCCGAGCAGAGCGACGCGCTCAAGTCGGCGCTGCTCCAGTCGGTGTCCCACGATCTGCGCACGCCGCTGGCCACCATCCGCGCCGCCGCCGGCGGCCTCCGCCCGGGTGGACCGTTGAGCGATGCCGACCGCCAGGCCAGCGCCGACGCGATCGAGCGCGAGGTCGAGTACCTGAACCGCCTGGTGACCAACCTGCTGGACCTGTCGCGGATCGAGGCGGGGGCCCTTCGTGCCCAACGCGACGTGTTCGAGCTGGACGATGCGCTGGCGCGCGCGATCGAAAGCATCCGGTCGCGACTCGGCCGGCGAACGCTCGAGGTCAGCCTGGCTGCACCACCGGTCGAGGTGGACCCGGTATTCCTCGACGAGGCCGTCGCCAACCTGCTCGACAACGCCCTCAAGCACACGTCCGACGGCGCTCACATCCGGGTGGTGGCTCACGGGGCGGCGGACGGCCGGGTGGGGATGACGGTGGAGGACGACGGGCCGGGCGTCAGGGACGACGTCCTCCCGCGGCTGTTCGACAAGTTCTATCGAGCCCCGGGTGCGGCGAGAGGGTCTCGCGGCGGAACGGGGATCGGGCTGGCCGTCGCCCGCGGGCTCATCGAGGCGACCGGAGGGCACGTGGCGGCCCGACGCAGCGAGCTGGGCGGGCTTGCGATCGACCTGGACCTGCCGATGGCGATGGTTCCCGAGGAGCTCGCCGCGGGCCGGTCCGTATGAGCCCGGCAGGCTTCCGGCGATGAGCCCGACGTTGCTGCCATGAGCCCGGCTGCCACCGGTCCGACCATCCTGGTCGTCGAGGACGACGTGGAGGCTCGGTCGGCGCTCGTCCGCGAGCTGACGGCCAGCGGCTACACGGTCGTCGAGGCGCCGGACGGACGGTCGGCTCTCGAGCGCTGGGCCCTTCGACGCCCGGACCTCGTGCTGCTCGATCTCGGGCTGCCGGACATGGACGGCCTGCGCGTCGTGACGGCGATCCGTCGCGAGACCGCGACCACGCCGATCGTCATCCTGTCCGGGCGGTTCGAGGAGCGCGAGAAGGTGGAGGCGCTCGATCGGGGAGCCGACGACTACCTGACGAAGCCGTTCGGGGTGGACGAGCTCAACGCCCGCCTCCGCGTCGCGATCCGGCGCGCGACGGGACCGGCTGGTGATTCGGCCGGCCGTGTCGGCGCAGGCCCGATGGTGCTCGATGCCGCGCGCCACGAGGTTCGTGTGGGCGGGCGGCTGGTGGACCTGACCCCACGCGAGTTCGAGCTGCTGCGAGTGCTGCTGACCCATCGGGGTCGGGTCGTGACCAAGGGCCGCCTGCTCAGAGCGGTCTGGGGCGAGGCGTACCAGGGCGAGGACAGCTACGTCTACGTCCACGTCAGCCAGCTGCGCAAGAAGCTCGCCGCTGCCGACCCGACCGGTCAGATCGAGCGCTTGATCGTGACCGAGCCAGGGGTGGGCTACCGCGTGCGGGACCTGCCGGGACCCGATGCCGCCGGGTCCTTAGGAAAACCTTAGGCTCGTCGACCCGCCGCGTGCGCTTTTCCTCTTGGTACGATCCGCGATCGTGGACGCATGGAACCAACGCCGGAGGCGGCGGAAGACGACGTCGGGTCGCTGCTCGACGGCGAGCTGCGACTCCTCCGGGAGGCGATCATGCTGGTTGCCTCGAGCGCAACGCCGCGCGTCGTGGTCGCAGGTCTCCGGTACGGGGACCTGATCGTGGACGCGTGCATTCGTATGGCTGACGACGCCGGAGTCCGGGTGTCTCCCATCCGTTCGGCCGGGAGCGGTCGCCTGGGGTTCGCGATCGAGCGCGAGGCGCCCCCGGCCGCCAGACCCGTCAGAGCCCTGCCCGCAGTTCAGGCAGCAGCGGCCCGACCGTGATCGCCGGGCGACGGCCCCTTCGGGGTCGAAAGGCCGGCGACCGCCGGTCGCGCTCGAGCGGCCGGACTCGGCCTACTTCCGGTACGCGGGTCCGAACCAGCTGATTGCCAAGCCCACCGCCTCGGTCCCGAGGACCCCGATGGGCCGGGCCCTGGTGCGGACAAGGTGGCCCTGATCGGGCGTCGCTGGCCAGCGAGGAGGAGATCGGCGAACGGCTCTCGAAGCGCAAGGCCCTCCC
>CAWHHU010000008.1:0-540758 GCA_963829295.1 uncultured Chloroflexia bacterium
CAGCACCCTGGCGCGCTCCTCGCGCAGGGTCGGGACGAGACCGGGATCGGCGGTCATGACGCCACACCGCGGATCGCCGTCTTGCTGTCGGAGCGGCCGATCCGGACCCGCCAGACCTCAGGACCCGTCTCGAGGTAGTCCCACGTGAACGCTCCCGGCCGCTCAGCTGCGAACTGGTAGTAGAGGGGCTTGGGGTCGTGGTCGTTCAGCAGCTCGAGGCCAGCCCCGGGCGCGAGCGCTTCGAACGTCTCGAGGATCTGCGTGTGGCGACCCGCATGCGGGATTGCGCGGACGTCCAGCACTCGATCGTGCGTCTGCGGTCGTTCCTCTCCGTCGTCGGGCCTGCTTGCTCCGGTCTCGCCCGCGCGGATGATCTCCTGCGAGACCTGGCCCAGGATCTCGTGCATGCCGTCCAGCAGCGCTCCAAGTGACACGCTCGGGTCCGCCAGGAGCGCTGGGAGCAGGAGGTCGTTCTCTTTCGACAGGTGTGACTCGAAGAGCGCTTGGATCGCACTGGCGCTCCCGACCGCCTCGATCCCATCGGCCGCTTCCCGAAGGCCGGCCACGTGGGCGATGAGATTCCGGTGCTCGTCGAGCATCGCCTGCACGAGCATCGCCGTCGCGCCGCGGTCGCCGGCCGGATAGATCGATCGCTCCTCGGCCGCGGCATGCGGCAGCACCTCGGTGTCGAGGAAGGTGAGCAGCGTGTGCTGAGCCGGTCCGAATGGCCGGCCCGTGCGGGCGGCTTGACCAAGCTCCAGGACGTGCTCGCGCAGCGAATCCCGGAGCTCCTCGTGGTGCTCGCGGATGGCGGCAACGGACTCGACGTTGGTCAGCGTTGGCACGCGACGTCTCCTCAAGTGACGTGGTCAATTGTTTTACACGACGATTGTAGTGCAAAATACAGGACGTGCATTCTCGCTCGAGTCCTGACGCAGATGGTCCATCACCCGCTCACAGCCAACGGGATCCCGCAGTTCCGACGGGATTGGGAGGCCGCGCAGGCGCCGCAGGACCCGACTGGCGCAGGCACTCCACCCGATGGAGGCTAGTGCCTCATGCCGCAACGTCGGGGAGCGAATGATGGACCTCGGCGTTGATGCGCCAGGGCTTGGCGGGACGAGCGTTCCTGTTGTGCCAGCGCAGGTAGGCGTGGATCGCCCGGTCCTGCTCGCCATGGCTTCGGTAGTCGGTGCCGTTGAGCGCGAACCGGCGGAGGGCACCGAACTGGCACTCGATGAGGTTGAGCCAGCTCGCGTAGGTGGGCAGGTAGACGAGCTCGATGTCGTGGCCGGCGACCCACGCGAGCAGCTCCTGCTTCTTGTGCGGGCTGAAGTTGTCGAGCACCACGACGAGGTGCTCGCGGAACCGAGCTCGCAACGTCCGGAGCAGCTCGCGCACCTCGCGCCAGGTCTTGGTTGCCCGGATGTGGCCGTACAGCCGGCCGGTCGCCGGGTCGTAGGCGGCCAGCAGGTGGCGGACGCCGGCGGTCCGCTTGTAGGTCGCCCGGAAGCGGACCGGGTGCTTGGAGCGATGCCAGCCCCGCCCGAGGCGCGGCTGGAGGTTCAAGGGGCCGAACTCGTCGAGGCACAGCACGCGCGCGTCCCTGGGTGGGTGGGCGTAGAGGTCGAGGACCCGGTTCTTCTTGGCCTCGAACTCGGGGTCGGGCGACGCCTTCCACGTCTTGTGATGAGTGAAGCGGATGCCCTGCGCGTGCAGGATGCGCCACAGCTGGCTGCGGCTGATGGTCGGCACCACGCCGTGTCGGACGAGGTGCGCGCGCAGCTTGGTCAGGCTCCAGGAGGTGAACGGCTCACCCCGGTCGACCGGGCGGGCGAGGGCCACCTTCACGATCTCCGCGCGCTGGGTGAGATCGATCCGGCGGGGACGGCCCCCGCCCCGCCGAGGGCCCAGGCAGGCGAAGCCCTCCGCGTTGAAGGCATGGATCAGCTCGGCCACGTGGGTCGCGCTGGCCTGGAACATCAGCGCGATCTGGGTCACGCTCTGGCCCTGGAACGAGGCGAAGAGGAGCATCGCCCGGTGCTGCACGGTCGGATTCTTGCTGCGCCGCGCGAGCTTGAGGAGGTGGGCCGCCTCCCCGTCGCTCAGCTCACGGACAAAGAGCTCGGCCCGGCGCGCCATCGCCACCTCCAATGCTCGGGAGGCCCACGGCCGGGCCTCGGGGGAGTGCGATTACCTCCCGAGCATTATAAATCGGGGCACTAGGCCAGGATTGCAGCGCGTCGGAGCTACCGCTGGGCGCCCCGATCTCTGCATACCTCGTGGGTGTGGCGTTGGGGCCTCTCCCACGTGCGGACCGGCTTGACCCGATCCGTGCCCTCATGGCCCAGCTGGACGCAGAGGCGGGATAGGTCCTGGCCGCGTCCGTCAGGTCTGCGGGCGGCGGACACCCATCACGACAGCAGTCCCGAGCAGTGCGGCAGTGACGCCGAGTCCGAGCGCTTCGAGTGCGACCCCTCCCGCGACCAGGAGGTCCAGCCCGACGGGCAGGCCGATGGCCAGCGCCGCGACGCCCGTGTTGAGGACGACGAGCCGCACCGTGGCCACGCGCCCGAGGAGCTGTCGCTGGCGAGCATGAACCAGGTGATCGCCCGGACCGATGGCCGGCATCAGGTGCGTTGCGGAGGCGACGATTGCCAGCCCGACCCAGCCGACGATGAGTGGACCGGCGATGGTCTCGACCGACCAGCCTGCTGGGTTGGCCCCAAATGCAAGCACGCGCCCGGCGGCGATCAGAACGCCGACCTCGAGCCACATGATCGCCGAGGCCAGACCGCCCGTGGCGAAGCGATGCCAGCCAGGGTTGGTCGTCCAGTCGGCCCTCGTCTGCCAGGTGCGCCAGGCATACACGGCGAGGCCGGCTGCCCCGCCGATGACCGCAATCGCACCGAGGCGAGCGACCGGATCCGAGGGAATGGCGAAGCCCAGGGCAACGACCGGCGCCCCGGTGGCCAGACCGACGACGGTCATCCGCGCGCTCGGGCGCGACACAATTCGTGTGCCGACGACGGTCGGGAAGAAGTGCAGCAACGTGGTGGCGATGACGAGCGAGACGAATCCGACGAGGTTCAACCAGGCATGGGCTGGCTTGATCCTCGGCCAATCCCCGACGATCGGTGGCCAGCCGGCAACGAATAGCGTTGCGAGGCTCACCCCGACCACGACCTCGCCCAGGGCGATCACGTACCCCTGGATCACGAGTCCGCGACTCGGCCCCAGTGCCCGACCGAGTGGCTGTGCCGTCGCCGCCGCGGTCAGCACGATCCCCGCCACGAACCCGATGCCACCCGCCACGGCGAGCCCGACGGCGTTGCCCACCACACCGACGGACACGGCGGCCGCGCCGAGGGCGACCCCACTCGCGGCCGCAGTCCGAAGCCGCACATCGCTCGGCGGCGCAGCAGCCAAGGACGCTGCAAAGAAGGGCATCACGCCGGCGATCACGGTCGTTGCCCCACCGGCCAGGGCCAGGTGCAGCGGCAGCCAGGCACCCCGTCGGACCGCCGCGGGCAGGAACATCGCGACCACCGCGGCAATGAGGAACGCGACGGCGACGGTGATCGCCCCGACAGCCACGAGCCGGTCGGATGAGCGATCGATTGGTGAGGCACGGCGATGCAGAGCAGCAGGATCGATCATGGGGCGCGTTGGCGAGTCGCGACGGCGGACGCGACGACCGACCCACCGAGGAACAGCAGCACGGCCGCGACGTTCAGGACGCCACCCAGCTGCCAGCCTGCGGTCACACCGAGGAGGTCGCCGACCAGGATGCGGATCAGCAGGCCCGCGTGGAGCAGGACGAGGTGGCCGTAGAACGAGGGCCGGTACGGGAGCGGCAGGCCGAGGACCGCGGGCAGGATCACCGGCGCGTGGCCGAAGATCATCGACATGACGAACCCAAGGAAGAGGGCGTGGAGCATCGCGTCGTAGGGGCGGCCGGCGATCGCCGCTCCGAATGCAAGCCAGGCCCCCCCGGCGACGGCGAGCCAGGCATAGCCGATCAGCAGGCACAGGGCGATGAAGCGTGTCACACCCGGCATCCGGACGGTCCGGCGGGCGAGGTCGTTGCGGGCCAGCCAGGCCGCGAGGCCGAGGAGGCCGACACCCGCCAGCCGGACGCCGGCATCCGGAACGACGAGGGAGGCGACAACCCCGCTGCAGAAGACCGCCGCGACGATGATGAAGGCGGTGCGCTTGGGACCCGACAGGCGACCCAGCCGGGCGAGCTCGAGCCGCTCGCCCGCGATCGTCAGGACGAGAAACCCGGCGAGCCAGGGGATGACGCCGCTCACCGGCCGGCCGGCGACGAGGAGGAGGGCCGCAACGAGCCAGGCCATTGCGCCGAGCGCCTGGACGCGGGTGTGCAGTGCGACCTCGATGCGGTCGAAAGCCCCGTAGATCGCCACGAACAGGGCTCCGCCGATCGTGAACAGGACCGTCCCGATCGCCATCGGCAGTCCGGAGATCAGGGCCAGCCCACCGAGACCCGCCGCCAACGGCGCGAGATATCCCCAAGGGCGGCCGAGCGCGACTCCCCGCTCGAGCGAGATCAGGGTGCCGAGGAAGCCGAGGGTCATCAGCAGGCCGTGGTCCGTGGCCAGTCGCGCGGTACCGGGCGCCAGCGGCAGCCCGAGTAGGGCCAGCGCACCCGTCAGGCCACCCAGCAGCGCCACAGCCCCGAGTAGCAGCATCACTGGCCGCCGCATGCCGCCCGTGATGTCGACCACGCTCAACCGTTCCAGCCGAGCTGATCCTTGGCCTCGTCGCTCATCCGCTCAGGCGACCAGGGCGGCTCGTGAGTCAGCTCGACCTCGACGTCGAGGACGCGATCGATCCGCAGCAGCGCCCAGCGAACCTCGTCCCGGAGGTACGACCCGATGGGACAGGCCGGCGTTGTCGTCGTCATCAGGATATGCGCGACCCCGTCGACCATCTGCGCCCCATAGACGAGCCCGAGATCGACGATGTTGACACCAAGCTCGGGGTCGATGACCCCCTGAAGCTCCTCGACGAGCCGCGTCGAGCCGACCTCTGCACCAAGGAGCCGGTCCAGATCGAGAGGCTGATCAGACATCCGCTGAGGCCTCGCGGGGCCCGAGATGGGCCACGCACAGGTCCGGATCGACGAACGGTTCGAGACGGACCGCGTCGAGGGGTGCCCCCAGCTCGCGGAGCGCCCCCCGCATCAGGCCCAGGTGGACGCCGCAGACGACGGCCGGGTGCTGCCTCGCCAGCGGTTCGAACGGACAGTGCCGGAGCCGGATCGGCTCGCCGGGACCAGCCGGCGGCTCCGGGGCGAAGCCCGCGTCGTCGAGCAGCGTGACGAGGCGATTGACGGCCTCGGCGACGGTGGGCGTCGGGGCCGCATCGGCAGTCATCGTCCGCCCCCATCGCTCGCCTGCAGTCACCGCAAGGTCCGCCGCCTCGGGCCGGCGGACCAACGCATCGGCGAGGACCAGCGCGAGTTCGCGGTAGGCGCTGGGATCCGGATCGTCGGCATCCGGCCCCGCGGTGTACCGCAGGCCGGGCCGCCCGCGACCCGCCGGCGCCGCGATGCCGCGGACGACGAGTCCCGCGTCGACGAGCTGGTCGAGCTGCTCGCGGACGGAGTTCGGGTGGAGACCGACGGCCTCGGCGAGCTCCCGCACACCGACCGGGCCGTCAGCCTGGCGGAGGACGGCGAGGAGTCTCGAGCGGGTCAGCCCGGCGAGAACGCGGTGACGGTGCTGTGGCGATGTCATGGCTTGCATTTTGCACGGAAGTATATGTAAATATCAAGTGCCGACGACTCTGGTCCAACGCCCGGGCCCCCGCCACAAGACGAGCCCGCTCAAAGGCTCCGTAGGCGAGCTCGTCCGTTTCTTCGAGCGGGCAGGAACCTACCCGTTCGTGACCCACATGTTCCGCGACGCCGAGCGAGACGCGGCCGGGCTCATCGAGGTCGCGTGAGCCACCATGGCCATCGGATCGACAACGACGTAGCTACCAACAACGGGCCGCTTCACTAGTTCGGAAAGAGTCGCTGTCCTCCGACTCCCGCAGCGCGGCGGTTTGACGGACCACTCACATGCACGTACGCTAGGACGTACGTATCAGGGATCCACCGGTCATGACGACTGTCACCGCAACCGAAGCGCGCAAGCAGCTCTACAAGCTTCTGGACGAGGTTTCCGACTCGCATGAGCCAGTCCAGATCACCGGCAAGCGTGGCAATGCCGTGCTGGTGGGGGAGGATGACTGGCGCGCCGTTCAGGAGACCCTGTACCTCGTGTCCATTCCGGGGATGCGCGAGTCCATCATCGAGGGTATGGCGACGCCTGCGGAGGAACTCGAGGGCGAACTCCGCTGGTGAGCTGGCGGCTCGTGTACACGAAGCAGGCCCAGAAGGACGCTGAGAAGCTGGCCGCAGCCGGCCTCAAGCCGAAGGCTCAATCTCTGCTGGCGGTCCTCGCCGACAACCCCTACCGGACGCCGCCCCCCTTCGAGAAGCTCGTCGGCGACCTGTCAGGCGCGTATTCCCGGCGCATCAGCATTCAGCATCGCCTCGTCTACCAGGTCCTCGACGACGCCAGGACCGTGAAGGTGCTCCGCATGTGGACGCACTACCAGTAGGTCCGCCGAGCGAACCGATCAGGGTGCCGGAGCTGACGCCGACGCTCTGTTCCGGCCACGAGCAAATCGGGTCGTCCGCCGCATCTCGTCAACACGGTTGTGCAGGTCAGGGATTGCCTCGGGGCCGATCGACCGCCATGTTGGCTGGCTACCGGGCCAGTACCCCGAAGGGGGCATTGCGCGACAGCGGATAAGTGGGGTCAAAATGGTGGGGTCGCCACGAGGGGAGCCACAGCGCTCAGAGGCTCAGACTTGGGAAGCAGACACTCTGCCAACTGAGTTACTCCCGCTCGGGAGGGCGCCATTCTAGCCCGAACTTCCAGCCCGATCGAGGCGTCCCTGGTCCCATTTCGTGTTCGGCAATGGCCTGAGCGAGGCTGTTGCGTCCGTTGAGATGTAGCCAGAATGCTGCTTGACAGACGGACGGGATGTGCCATGATCTCCGAATGGAGAAGCGGGCGACTGGCGCGATGCACGTGGCCAGAGTTCGGAGTGTCCACGGGGGCAAGGCGTACGTCTCGGTCCTGCTCCGCCAGTCGTACCGCGAGGGCGGCAAGGTCAAGCACCGGACGCTGGCCAGGCTGACCGCCCTGCCGCCCGCGGTGATCGAGCTCATCGAGCGCTCGCTGCGGGGCGAGCGGCTGGTGCCTGCGGGCGAGGCGCTCTCGATCCGCCGCAGCCTGCCGCACGGCCATGTGGCCGCGGTCCTGGGCATGATCCGCTCGCTGGGGCTGCCGGCGCTCCTCGACCGCCGGCCATCACGCAGCCGGGACCTCGCGACGGCCCTCGTTGCTGCCCGCCTGGTCGCGCCCGCCTCCAAGCTCGCCACCGCGGCGCTCCTGGGCCAGAGCACCCTGGGGGCGGCGTGTCGGGTGGAGGGCGCCGACGAGAACGAGCTGTACGGGGCGATGGACTGGCTGCTCGCCCGCCAGGCACGCGTCGAGCGGGCGCTCGCGGCCCGCCATCTCGGATTGGGCTCGCTCGTGCTGTACGACCTGTCGTCCGTGTACGTCGAGGGCAGCCACTGCGCCCTCGCGCGCCATGGCCACAGCCGCGACCACCGGCCCGACCGGCCGCAGATCGAGTTCGGCCTGCTCACCGATGCGCGGGGCTGCCCGGTCGCAGTCGAGGCGTTCCCGGGCAACACTGCGGATCCCGCCACGGTCGAGGCCCAGGTCGAGAAGCTCCGGGTGCGCTTCGGTCTCACGGACATCGTCCTCGTGGGCGACCGGGGGATGCTCACCAGCGCCCGGATCGAGCGGCTCAAGGCGGTCGGCGGGATCGGCTGGGTGAGCTGCCTGCGCGCTCCCGCCATCCGCCGTCTTGTGGATGCGGGCGACCTCCAGCTTGGCCTGTTCGACGAGCGTAACCTGGCCGAGATCACAAGCCCGGAGTTCCCGGGCGAGCGCCTCGTCGTGTGCCGCAATCCTGCGCTCGCGGTCGAGCGGGCGCGCAAGCGCGAGGCGCTCCTCGCCGCGACCGAGGACGCCCTCGCCAAGGTCGCTGCGGCGGTCAGCCGAGGCAGGCTCCGCGATGCCGCCGCGATCGGCCTGCGCGCGGGGCGGGTGGTGGACGCGAAGAAGATGGCCAAGCACTTCGAGCTCGAGATCGCCGACGGGCACTTCGCCGCTCACCGGCGGACCCAGGCGATCGCGGCCGAGGCCGCCCTGGACGGGCTGTACGTGGTGCGGACCTCGGTCTCCTCCGAGCGTCTCGACACGCCGGCGGTCGTCGAGACGTACAAGCGCCTGTCCGCGGTCGAGCGCGACTTCCGGGCGCTCAAGGGCGACGATCTCGCGGTCCGGCCGATCTTCCACTGGCGCCCCGACCGGGTCAGATCGCACCTGTTCCTGTGCTTCCTCGCGGCCTACGTGCGCTGGCACCTCGAGGCTGCCTGGGCGCCGCTGCTGTTCCGGGACGAGGCACCACCTCCACGGACCAATCCCGTCGCGCCGCGGGGGCGTTCCGCGGGGGCCCTCGCCAAGGAGCGCGACCACCGCTCACCCGACGGGCTGCGGGCAGGCAGCTTCGCGACCCTCATGGGCGAGCTCGCCACCCTGACCCGCAACCGGGTCGTGCCCGCGGGCGCCGACGAGCGGGCAGCCTTCGACCTTCCCTCGGAGCCCACGCCGCTCCAGGCCCGGGCCTTCGAGCTGATCGGGGTCTCACCCGGCAGCGTGTAGACAGAGCGCCGCAGCCCCGGGAGCCTCATCCACGTTCAGATCTGCCTGTTCCGGGCTGGAAGTTCGGTCTAGCCTCGGACTCCGGCCGCTACAACGACCATCGATACAACGACCGGAGTGCTGGCGAGCCCCGCCGTCGCCGCCCGCTCCGCCACCGCGCTCCGCCGCCGCGCCGCGCGACCGTCGAAGCTGCGCCGCGCGACCGTCGAATTACCGGACGCTGGCACCACCTGGTTCCGGTGAGGCGAGAACGCGCGCGAGGACGTCGCTCATGCGGGCGGTCGCCAGCCCGACCACGCTGTCCGCGGCGCCGTAGTAGACGCTCAGACGATCCGCATCCTCATCGACGACCCAGCCGCACGGAAACACGACCCGCCCCACGTCGCCGATCATCTCGTATGGCGCGATCGGTCCGAAGACCCACTCATCCGTCCGGCGAAGGACCCTGTCCGGATGATCGAGGTCGAGCAGGGCGAGGCCCGCTCGATAGATCGGACCGTCTGACGTCGCATGAACCCCGTGATAGAGCACGAGCCACCCCTCGGTGGTCTCGAGCGGCGGCGGACCGAGCCCGATCTTGCCCGCATCCCACCACCCGCCGTCGCGTGCCTCGAGCAGCAGCTTGTGGTCGCCCCAGTGGCGCAGATCCGGCGAGAAGGAGATCCACATGTGCGCCCCGGTGCGCAGCGGCGAAGGGCGGTGGATCATCGCCCAGCGGCCATCGAACCGGCGCGGAAGGAGGGCGGCGTCCTTGTCCTCGGGCGGCATCATCGGGCCCAGCCGGTGGACGGTTCGGAAGTCGCGAGTCATCGCCATCGAAACCAGCGGACCGCGTCGGCTGTACGCCGTGTAGGCGATCGCCCACTCCTCGCGTTCAGGGAGCCAGGTGAGACGCGGATCCTCGCACCCCCAGATCTCCTCCGGGTAGTGGTCCACATCGGAACGGAGGAGCGGCTGGGCGTCGAAGCGCCAGTCCGAGATGCCGTTGAGGCTGCGAGCGACATGGAGCTGCGAGATGCCGCGCAGGTCCTCGACGCGGGCCAGGAGAACCGTCTCATGGCCGACCCGGGCGGCCCCGGGGTTGAACACCGAGTTGGCGGGATACGGGACATCCGCGGCGGTCAGGATCGGGTTGGCCTCGGACCGCTCGAAGGGCATCGCATCCTCGGGCCTGGTCATCGGACGGTGGTCGCCACGGCGCCGTCGCCCGACGCGCCTGCCGTGACCCGCCCGTTTCGCATCGCCCGGATGTGCTCCAGGGCGGTCAGCCACATCAGCGTCGACTCCGCGCCCTGGTTCGTGTTGACACCGCCGGGGGTGAGCCCGTCGCAGCTCGCGCCGTGCTCCGGATCGGCGACCAGGACTCCCAGATCGTTCTCGCCCAGGAACCAGGCGTAGGCTCGCTCCATCGCGGTCTGGTACTTGACGTCTCCGGTCACGGCGAGCGCCGACTCCGCGGCGAGCAGCAGCGCGGTGGCCTCGATCGGTTGCTGGTCGAACCGGGACTTCTCGCCGTCGCGCGGCCACCATCCGTTGCCGATCGGGGTGAGGTACCCGGACGGGCCGGTCTGGGCAACGATGAGCCAGTCGAGGACGTCGAGGCCGAGGTCGATCATCGGCCGCGAGTCCAGATGGCGGCCAGCGACGATCAGCGCCTGCGCGGGCAGGGCGTTCTGGTATGTCAGGCGTGGTTCGGGCCACGGCCAGCTGAGGTCCGGGCGCGACCCGAAGGCCGATCTCAGGCGTCCCGCAATGAGACGGTACGCGAGCATGGTTGGCCCGGTTGGCACCGCCCCCATCGCGGCATCGCAGCCCAGCAGGACCGATGCCCGGGCACGCATGGCGCCCAGCCTTCCGGCCGCCGGCAGCGCCCGCGCGAACAGTCGTCCTGCCGCCTCCACCAGGCGAGGGTCGGGCGCTTGCGCCATCGCCTCGCCGAGCGCCAGCATGGCGCGACCATGGCAGTCTTCGGAGCCCTGTCCCTGGTGCCAGGAGCCGTCCGCTCGACGGAAGTTCCGGAACCGTCCGGTCGCCGTGTCAAACGCATCTTCGAGGAAGCGAACGCTGCGCCAGGCCCCGGATTCGACCGTGCGCCAGCCGAGCTCGTGCTGATGGAGCAGGTCTACCTGCAGCAGACGGGCAACGTCATCGGTGCAGTAGCCATGGGCCGGGTCCGGAAGCCGTCCGGTCGCATGCTGCATGATCCCGACGTCATCGGTCATGACGTCGAGGTGGGCGCGGTTGACGGGGTACAGCGGTACCCGGTCAGGCACTGACGGCCGCCAGTGACCCGGCAAGCGCGGTCAGGGGCACCGTCGTCGTCACGCGGCCGAGCACCCTGCGGTAGTCCGCGGCAACGGCCGACCAGACCATCCCTCGGCTGTACGCATAGGCTCGGCGTCCGAGGGCTGCTCGCAGCTCCTCATTCCCGAGCACGTCGTTGAGCGCGCTCGCCAGGGCCGGTGCCGACCCGGGCGGTACGAGGATGCCGCGTCCGTCCGCCAGCAGCTCGGTCGCATACGTGTACGGCGTCGAGATGATGGCGCGGCCGGCGCCCATGGCATACGACAGCGTCCCGGAGACGATCTGGTCAAGCGCTGGGTAGGGCGTCACGAACACATCGGCCGCCTCCAGCCAGCGGGTAAGCTCGACACGTCCGACGAAGCGATCGACGAACTGGACATGGCCCTCCATGCCCAGCTGCCGAACCTTGTTCGTGAGGCGACTCCGGTAGGCCTCTCCCTCGGTGCGCAGGAGGTCGGGGTGGGTCGCACCGACGATCACGTAGCACGCCGCAGGGTGCCGGGCGACCACCTCAGGCAGCGCGTCCAGCGCCAGATCGTAGCCCTTGCCCGGTCCGAGCAGGCCGAAGCTCAGGATGACATCCCGGCCTTCAACCCCGAGGCCCGTCTTGACGGTCTCGGGATCGACGAGCGGCAGGTCCGGCACACCGTGCGGAATGATCTCGATTCGGTAGGGGTCGACGCCGTATGTGGTGGTCAGGATCGACGCTGCGGATCGCGACATGACGACCGTGGCATCCACCAGGGAGACCAGCTCCGAGAGGATGGCTCGCTGCCCGGCGGTTGGGTTCCGCAGCACGGTGTGCAGCGTGGCGACGGACGGGAGATCAAGCGCGCGCACGAAATCGAGGACGTGGGCACCGTCGTCGCCGCCCCAGATCCCGTATTCGTGCTGGACGGAGACGACGTCGACGCAGTCGTTCAGTGACCGGGCGATCTGCCGGTAGTCGCTCTGCTCGTCTCGGCGGATGCGATGGTGGACCTCGATCGGATAGGGGGACGGCTGCTCGGGAGGATGCAGGGCCACGATCTCGCGACTGCCCATCGCGGTCGCCAGGTCATAGGTGAACGTCGCGATGCCACATCGGCGCGGCGGGTAGGTGGAGACGAAGGCCGTGCGTACGATGGCGAGGCTCCTCTTGGTCGATCCGCGTGGTTGGAGCCCCAGGGGCGGCGGCCCGACCTTTCAGTCGGGCCCAGCGGTTCTGGCCCTGGTGCAATGTGAGATCGGAGTCCGCAGTTCCGGAGCGGCCCGCGAAGAGGCGGGCCGCTCGATGGGCTAGGCGGACCGCACCTGGGCTGCGCGCGGGCCCTTGGGGCTCGTCTCGAGCTCGAACACGACGCGCTCGCCGCCGGCGAGGCGGTCGAAGTCGATCGAGGAGTCGAGGCCGTCGCGATGGAAGAAGTAATCCTTCCCATCCTCGGCGGTGATGAAGCCGAATCCGCGATCGGCCATGATCTTCTTGATGGTTCCGGTGGTCATGAGGACCTCCAACGCTTCCCGAACGGAGATGAGAGAACGCACGGTCCGTTCGAGAAGGGGGATCGACCACGCGGAGCATCGCCACGATGCGTGACGGACCGCGATCGTAGCACAAATGTTCGATGCCGACCATTGCTTCCGGGTTGTCGCCCGGCGGTCAGGGGCCCCCGCCGAGGTGGCGGAGCAGGAAGTATTCGGGCAACGGACGATCATCGGTGATCTCGGGGCCGGGTCCCGCCCACGAGCGTGCCCGGCCATCGGCGATCCACACGAGCCCGGACACCAGCGATGCCCATCCGTCCGCGGTGGTGGTCGGCGAATCCGGGGCTGCGGACAGGTCAGCGAGGATCTCCGGCCGCGAGAAGATCGACTCGACGCTGGCAGGATCCAGGGCCAGCGCGTCATCTGAACCGAACATGAACGTCCCGAAGTTGCCTGGGCTGCGCAGGACGAGCACATGCGGAAACACGCTCGCGTACGTCCGTACGTGCGCCCTGAACTCATCGATCGTCTGGCCGTATGGCACCCACTCCATCATCACGCCGCCCGGGTTCAGCCGCGCTCGGGCCGCCTGGTAGAACTCGAGCGATGAGATCACCGAGACGCCCGAGCTGTAGATCGGCGGCGGTGGGTCGACGATCACGATGTCATAGCGATTGGTGGTGAGCTCGACGTAGTTTCGGCCGTCGGCGATGATGACCCGGCCGCGAGGATCGGCGAGCACCTGCCTGGCGTCAGGAAAGAACCAGCCGAACATCGTCGGTACGGAGGGCACCAGCTCCACGGCATCGGTGCGCAGGCCGGCCACCAGGGAAGATCGAAACGCCGAGCCCATCCCGAATGCGATGGCAAGCGCGTTCGACGATCGGGGGCGGAGGGCCAGCGACAGGTAGGGCATGAGCCGCGTGTCGACGGTCAGCGCGGTCATGGCCGTCCCCGTGACCCACAGCTGCGGCTTCGTGATCTGCCCGGCCTGCACCGAGGCGATCTCGTCTTCCGCCGATGCCCACACGGTCCCGCCCGCGTCCAGCACCCGGGCGACGCCGGGGTCCTCGGTGCCGCCGGGCAGGGCGAGCACGACGAGCGTGACGACCGTTGCCAGCGCCACAGCCGCCCGCGACCCGATCCGCCTCGTTCCGGTCACGCTCGCGCGGGCGACCAGCACGGCCGCGGTGACGAGGTTCAGCAGCACCAGGGTCACGACGCTGTCCGGCGAACCGAGGGTCGGAATGATGAAGAACGGGATGACGAAGGTGCCCACGATCGAGCCCACCGTGTTCGAGGCCAGCAGCAAGCCGGTACGACTCCCCACGCTGCGGTCGGTGGCCCCGAGCAAACCCGATGCGAGCGGCAGCGAGAAGCCCATCACCAGCGTCGGTGGCAGCACGACCTTCACGACCGCAGGCCACAGGCTGCCCCACACCCCCTCGACGTCGTCGCCGTGGATGTGGAACGGCGGAGGGTGGCTGATGACGCCAACCAGGCCGGCGATGGCGAGGATCGCGATCATGGCCTGCGAGATCCCCAGCGCGGCGACGGGCTCGCGGATCCGCCGGCCGACGAGCCGAAACGCGGCGGCGCCCAGGGCGAGGCCGGTCAGGAACACCACGAGAATGAGCGAGAACACGTAGGTCGAGTTGCCGGTGCCCGACGCCAACAGCCGCGTCCACAGCGTCTGGTATCCGAGCGAGGTCAGGCCTGAGACGAACGCGAAGGAGAGCGCGAGCAGCACGCGTTGCCGGGCTGCCGTGGGGCCGGGCCCCGCGACCGGGCGCGTGACCTTGACAGGTTCCGCGCTCACAGCTGTCGGCCCGCCAGGATCGGCGGGATGTCCACCTGGCCCAACGCCTGCCGGGGCTGAGGAAGCAACGACGTCGATCGCGAGCGCGACCAGGCCCGCGATCGCCGACGAAGCGACGCCAACCCGCAGCGCGCCGGTCAGCCCGAGCAGCTCGATCAGGACGAAGCCCGAGAGCGCGGCGCCAAGGACGGCGCCAACGGTGTTCGCGGCATAGAGGACGGCGAACGAGGACGAGAGGCCCTGCTGGCCGCGCGCCAGGTGGCGCGTGAGCGTCGGCAGCGTCGCACCCAGCAGGATCGTTGCCGGGCCGAGGGCGAGCAGCGCCAGGCCGAAACGCACCAGACCCAGCAGCTCCGCGTTTGTTTCGAGGGCCGAGAAGGCGCCCCGATAGAGCTCCAGGCTGAGCCGGAAGAATGTCGGCGTGATCAGGGCCACCACGGCGACCGCAAGCTCGAGGGACGCGTACAGGCGCAGCGGGCGCGTGATCCGATCTGCCAGGCGGCCGCCAAACGCGTTGCCGATGGCCATGCCACCGAAGAAGCCCGTCAGGATCGCCGATACGGCTTCGGTGGTGTTGCCGAAGACGAGGACGAGCTGTCGGGACCAGACGACCTCGTAGATGAGCCCCGCAACCCCGGACAGGACGAAGATCGCGACGACCAGCCATCTCGCGACGGCGGTGTCTCTGGCCTGCGGCGGCGTGCCGGGTTGAGGCCGCCTGGTGGACGCGTCCCTCACTGTCGACACCTGATCGGTCGATCTCCCGATTGTCTCGGTTGCCTCGGGTCCCCGGCTGGGTCGCCCCTGAAGCCGGCTTGGTCGCCCGCAACGATAGTGGGCCATTGGGGCCCTGGACGCGCGGTCCAGCCGCCACGTCCGTGGGCCGCCAGACGTGGTGCGCGATCTATTGCCCGATGACGTTGCCCAGCAGGACGAGTGCCCCGACCAGGATGGCAAGGATCACGCCGACCACGAGCACTGCGGCGCTCGGCCCCCATCCGCGCTCGCCCGTCGCCCGCGCCGTCATGGTGGCGTCGGCCCAGCCCGCTCCTTCACCCCGGATCGCGGTCCTCGGGGGCCCGAGGTGCCCGCTCGAACCCGATCGTCGTCTCGAAATGGAGGTATTCGGCACGCGAGACGAACAGTCCCCAGCTGAGCGGCCGATCCTGGAAGTCAAAGAACAGGTGCTCGAGGACGAACGCCGGATGCCCGGGCTCGGACCCAAGACGGCGAGCTTCCTCGCCGCGGAGCGCCGAGGCGTACAGCGTCAACCGGCCGCGCTTGGGACCGCTGCCGACGCGTCCCTCGAACAGGTCGCGCAGCCCCGCCACACCGAGCTCGCTCTCGGCGGCCGGTCGGCTCGGGTCATCGATCATCCACTGCCGGTGGTACAGGCGCGGCTCGTCGGCGCGAAGGAGGAGGCGCCGGATCATGGTCACCTCGGTCCCCGGCGAGACCCCGAGCATCTCGGCTGGCCGGCCGCTCGCCGGTACCCGACTGGTCGCCAGGATCTGCACGTGGACGTCGGGGTCCAGGAACAGCGCCTGGAACGATCCGAGATCGAAGGCCGCCGCCTGGATGCTGGCGGCCTCGACGAACGTGCCCCGTCCCGGGACGGTGCTCACGGCTCGCTCGTCGAGCAACACCTTGATCGCACGTCGGACGGTCATCGGGCTGAGACCATATGCCGCCACCAGCTCGGACTCCGTCGGCAGGCGGTCACCGGCCTGGAACTCGCCACTGACGATCCGCGAGCGCAGGATCCTGGCCAGCTGCGCGTACGCAGGCTCGAACGAGTCCCGGGCAATGCCGCGGCCAGCCGTGTCGCTTCGCGGCGGCGATGTCGCACCGCGAGGCGCGGGCGTTTGCGACCGCGGATCTCTGGACAGGCCCATCGTCACCTCATTCTAGGGACGGAACGACTCTTCCCCGGTTGGCAAGGACCAGCCCTATACCTATAGGGTAATGTCGGAGCGCGTGCGGCCAGACGGGCATGCTGCGCCGCGTGGGAGGTGACCGCATGATCGCCCGGCCGGTGACCACACCCACCGACGCCGGCCCGCGGCTGCTCCGCGGCGGGCCGATCGCGGCCGCCATCCGCGAGCAGGTGGCCGCGGACGTGGTGGCGTTCCGCGCCGAGCACGGCTACGTCCCGGCGCTGGCGGTGGTGGTGGTCGGCCGTGACGCGCCATCCGCGGTGTACCTGCACAAGATCCTCGACGGCTGCGGACGGGTGGGGATCGAGGGCCGCCTGGTGGAGCTCGGTGACGAGGCCACGGTGACCGAGGTGACCGCCGCGCTGCGGGCGCTCGACGCGGATCCGGTGGTGGCCGGGATCATCGTCCAGATGCCGCTGCCGCCCGCCATCCCGCTGCGGGCCGTGATCGACATCCTCGACCCGCTGCGCGACATCGACGGCATCCATCCCCTGAACG
Organism: uncultured Chloroflexia bacterium; assembly: GCA_963829295.1. Classification (GTDB taxonomy): domain Bacteria; phylum Chloroflexota; class Limnocylindria; order Limnocylindrales; family CSP1-4; genus CAIXZV01. The sequence goes on from CAWHHU010000008.1 coordinate 16,839, forward strand.
CCGGCCTGCTCTCGCTCGGCTACGAGGGCTTCCTGCCGGCCACCGCGCACGCCGCGGTCGAGATCCTGGTCCGCTCCGGGATCGAGCTCGAGGGCCGCCACGCGGTGGTCGTGGGACGCAGCAACGTGGTCGGCAAGCCGGCGGCGCTGCTGCTGCTCCGCGAGCACGCCACGGTCACCGTCTGCCACTCGCACACGCGCGATCTCGCGGCCGTGGTGCGCACCGCGGACGTGGTCGTGGTCGCGGCCGGCCGGCCCGGGCTCATCTCGGGCGACATGCTGAAGCCGGGCGCGGTCGTGGTGGACGTGGGCATCAACGTGGTGGGCGACGCCCTGGTGGGCGACGTCGACTTCGCCTCGGCCGCCCCGATCGCATCCGCGATCACCCCGGTGCCGGGCGGCGTCGGCCCGCTCACCAACGCGATCCTGCTGTCCCACCTCATGCGGGCCGCCCGTGACCAGGCGCAGGGCCTGGTGCCGCTCGGGGCCCGCTCGCTCGCGGTGCCCGTCAGCTCGCTCGCCGGGCCCGTCCAGGAGATGCCGTCATGACCGCCACCACCCCCTTCCCGTCCGATCTCGACATCGCTCGCGCCACGGTGCCCCGCCCGATCGCAGAGGTGGCCGCCGAGCTCGGGCTGCGTGACGAGGAGATCGAGCCGTACGGGCGGACCAAGGCCAAGGTGACGCTCGATGGGATCCGCCGCGTCGAGGCGGAGCGCCCGCTGGGCAAGTACGTCATGGTCACCGCGATCAGCCCCACGCCGTTGGGCGAGGGCAAGAGCACGACCACCGTGGGCCTCGCCCAGGGGCTGGAGCGGATCGGCCGCCGGGCTGCGGTGACGATGCGCCAGCCGAGCCTGGGCCCCGTGTTCGGGATCAAGGGCGGCGCCGCAGGCGGCGGCTACTCCCAGATCATCCCGATGGAGGACTTCAACCTCCATCTCACCGGCGACGTCCATGCGATCGGTGCCGCGCACAACCTGGCTGCGGCGTTCGTCGACAACCATCTCCACCATGGCAACGCCCTCGGTATCGATCCCCATGGGGTGCTCTGGCCGCGCGTCCTCGACATCAGCGACCGGGCGCTGCGCGAGGTGGTGGTGGGTCTCGGTGGTCGCGAGAACGGCAATCCGCGCGAGACGCAGTTCGTGATCACGGTCGCGTCCGAGGTGATGGCGATCCTGGCCCTGGCCAGCGACCTGCAGGACCTGCGGGCGCGCCTCGGCCGGATCGTGCTCGCGACTCGGAAGGACGGGACCGCGGTCACTGCCGACGATCTCCGGGTCGCGGGCAGCATGACCGTCCTGCTGCGCGACGCGCTCAAGCCCAACCTGCTCCAGACGCTTGAGGGCGGTCCCGCGTTCGTCCACTGCGGGCCGTTCGGCAACATCGCCCACGGTAACAGCTCGATCATCGCCGACCGGGTGGCCCTGCGGACGACCGACATCGTGGTCACCGAGGCGGGCTTCGGGGCCGACATGGGGGCGGAGAAGTTCTTCGACATCAAGTGCCGCGCGTCGGGCCTGCGCCCCGATGCCGCGGTCGTGGTGGCCACCATCCGCGCGCTCAAGATGCACGGCGGGGTGGGCCGGATCGTGGCCGGCAAGCCGCTCGACCCGGCGCTGCTCGAGTCCAACCCCGATGCCGTCCGCCGGGGCGGCGCCAACCTCGCCGCGCAGCTCGACAACGTGGCCGCGTTCGGGGTGCCCGCTGTGGTCGCGATCAACACCTTCCCCACCGACACCGAGGCCGAGATCGCCGTCGTCCGCGAGACTGCTCTGGCGGCCGGTGCGAGGGATGCGGTTGTGGCCCGTCACTTCACCGATGGCGGTGCCGGGGCCGAGGACCTGGCGCGTGCGGTGTGGGCGGCGGCACAGGAGGGTGCCCCCCGGTTTGCGCTCCTCTATCCCGACGACGCGCCGCTGCGCGACAAGATCGAGATGATCGCGACCCGCATCTACGGCGCCGACGGGGTGGACTTCAGCCCGGCCGCCGCGAAGCAGCTCGCCGCCTACGAGGCGATGGGATTCGGGCCGCTGCCGGTGTGCATGGCCAAGACGCAGTACAGCCTCAGCCACGACCCCAAGCTGCTTGGCCGCCCCACCGGGTTCCGGGTGCCCATCCGCGAGGTCCGCCTGTCGGCAGGCGCCGGCTTCGTCACCCCGCTCGCGGGCGACATGCGCACGATGCCCGGGCTGCCCAGCCGGCCGGGCGGGGAGCGGATCGACATCGACGCTGACGGCAACGTGGTGGGCCTGTTCTAAAGGAGGCGGCCGGGGCGCTGCGTTGCGTGGCTGCAACACCACCGATCGTGATGCGTTGCCCCCCGTACAGGGTCCTAGTACCTTCGACCCGACCACCGTTCCGGCGATCGACCTCGAGACCCGATCGGGCGTTGCGCTCCTCGCCCCGGTTCCGTCGAGGCCTGGTCCGCCCGTAGAGGAAGGATCTCGGATGAAGCGTCTGTTGCTGAGCCTCGCGGCCGCGGGATCCATCATCGCCTTGTCGGCGATGCCGGCCGCGGCAATCACGAAGAGCTACCGGAATGATGCCGAGCACACGTTCGTCGGTCTGATCGCCTTCTACAACACGGATGGCGAGTTTCAGCATCGATGCACGGGTGAGCTCCTGGCCCCGACCGTGGTTCTCACCGCCGGCCACTGCACCGACAACGGGGCGGGCGGCGTCAACGACAACGCACGGATCTGGTTCGAGCAGGACGCCGGGGCGGCGTACGACGGCAACGAGGATCCCAACACCGGATACCCGAACCAGTGCGCCACGAGCGCCAAGTACGGCGCGACGCTGGGCACGCTGTGCGCCGAGTCGCACGAGATGTACAACTACGGCTTCGACAACTTCGCCGGCTTCCCCAACATCCACGACGTGGGCATCGTGATCCTCGATCAGCCGATCACCGGCCTTGGCTTCGCCGAGCTCGCGGGGGCAGGCACGCTCGACGCGATGAGCTCACGGAAGGGGCTGCAGGACACGACCTTCCGGGTGTCCGGCTACGGCATCAGCTACTCGGCCCACAAGGGCGCCGTCGCTCTTTCGTTCCGGATCCGGCTCCAGGCCGACGAGAGCCTGGTCAACACGGTCAGCCGGTACAACGCCGGGTACAACATCCAGCTCAACGGCAACGGCGATGATCGCGGCGGCACCTGCAGCGGCGACTCCGGCGGACCAGTGTTCTGGCCGTCGACGTCGAACCAGGTCGTGGGCGTGACCTCGTTTGGCAAGAACCTGACCTGCCGGGGCGATGGGTTCTACTACCGGACGGACCGCCAGCCCGTCATCGACTGGATCCTGGACAAGGCGGGCAGCGCGGCGAGCCAGATCACCGTCAACTGACCCCTCCTCCCGTCCCCCAAGAAGGAAGCCCCGGCCACCGGCCGGGGCTTCGTCTATCGCTGTCGCCGGGTCCGCCGGCGGCCGCTCGCCCACACCGCACCGGCACCCGCCGCGACGATCACGACGAGCAGCACGATGAAGCCCGCATCGATGTCGACGCTGGGCGGGTCGCGCGTTTGCGCGGCGAGCACGGGATGCGGGGTTGCCTGCGCGATCGGCGAGCCCGTGACAGGCGCAACCAGCGCCACGGCGGGTGGATCGACCGAGCTGGGCGGCGACGCCGATGCGGCCGCCGATGTCGATGACGCAGGGGAGGTGTCAACGGCCGAGGTTGGGACCGTGGTCGAGGGAGTCGGGCGTGGTGTGGGCGTCGCCGTTGCCTCCGGCCTGGTGGTGGCCGCCTGCGCCTTGTCGTGCGTGGTCGCCACGGGCTGGATCGACACCCAGTCACCCTCCCAGGCCATCCGGACGCCCGCGTAGTGCCATGGCGTGAAGAACCCACGCAGCTGGTGCCGTGTGAGCTTGGTATCCGGGTGCATGTCGTAGCCGAACGACCGGCTCTGGAGGCCCCACAGGGGCCCGACCACGCGCACGCTCGTGACGGTGAACCTGCCCGTCATGGCGGGATCGGCGGTGGCGGTGAACCCGGTCAGGATCCAGGCGTGATTGCCGTGCGAGACCGTGATCCCGACCGGCAGACCCGTGAGCCGCAGGTTGCGTACGGCGGACCGCAGCGCCGAGCTGAAGCTGCCATTGGCGACGAGGACGTAGCGCGCATCCACGACATGGCGCAGTCCGGCCGCCCAGCCTGCCGGATCGACGCCGTCGGACACCGGGATCGGGTACCGGTCGTGCCGCCGCATGTACGAGAAGTAGCGCTGCTGGCCGGATCGCGAGTGATCGTGCTCGTGATCGACGATGTTGCGCATGATCTGGACGTCGGCCGCCGTGCACCACAGCCAGGTCTGCTGGGTCGTGAAGGCGCCGCTCCGATACAGGTCCACGCCGCCTGTCCAGCGGGCCAGCCTCGCGTCGGCCCGCTGAGGCGCTGCGCTCAGGGTGATGGCGATCGCGGATAGAACGGCCAGGAGCGGCAGGCCCCGGGACCACCGGTGGCGAGGAGCAAGAACTGGGCCCGACACTCGCCTATCGTGACCCCGATGACCCAATCGTGCCCGGCAGGGTCCTCATCTCGCGGTGGTCATCGCCTCCGGCCATGCCGGATCCGGATGGTGACCCCGGGGCTCACCGATCGCGCTCGGGTCGTCCGGTATCAGGGCTCCGGCGCGAGCTCCTCGAACAGGGTCATCTGGAGCCCGGCCGGAGCGTCGAGCCGCGCGTTGAGCGAGCGCCACGGCGTCTTCACCGGGGGTGCGACGAGCGTGGCGCCAGCCGCGAGCAGCTCGCGGGTCGTCGCCGCCGTATCGGCGACCAGGAACGCCACCCGGATGGGGCCGGCAACCCGACGTCCCACCTCCAGCCGGTCGATGTGCTCCGCGTGGGGCCCATCCGAGAGCTCCAGCGTGGCTCGTCCCGCATCGAGGATCGTCACCCGGCCGGCACCGTCGTCGAACGCCCCGAGCTCGCGCAGTGCCAGTGCGTCCCGGTAGAACCGGAGGGCTTCGTCGTAGTTGTCGGCCGTCACGACCAGCCGCATCTCCGCCACGCCGCGCGCCATCCACCGCCTCCGCATCGCCTGGGCGAGCAGACCCGGAGGCGGTTCCGTCGCCTCCGGGTCCTGGCCCGTCATCCGTGGCTACGAACGGCGGGTTGTCGCCAGCCTAGCACCCGATCGAACGGCCCCCGGGGCCATGGGTGAAACGACATGTCGGCCGGCAATCGCCGCTCATGCGACCCTGCCCCGCCACCACGGCCGGCTCGGAGGCAGTCACCACCGCGTCGAGCGATGCTCGGGTGTCACGCGGCCGAAAGGTCAGGGGGGGTCCGGCGGGAGCTGTGCCTGATATCGTGCGGACATGGATCGGGAGGTCGGGCTCGGCGGGACCTCACCGGCCGCGGAAGTGCCGTCGCCGATCGTGGCGCGCTGGCTGGGTCGGGTTGCCTACCGCGACGCCTGGGACCTCCAGAAACGTCTCGCGGCCGCTCGTGCCACCGGCCACATCGGCGATCAGCTGCTGCTCCTGGAGCACCCGGCGGTGCTGACCCTCGGCCGCAACGCCGATCCCGGCCACGTGATCGCGCCCGAAGCCCAGCTTGCCCAGCGCGGCATCGAGCTGCTGCGGGTCGAGCGCGGCGGCGAGGTGACCTATCACGGGCCCGGCCAGCTGGTCGCGTATCCGATCATCCGCCTGGCCGATCGGGCGCTCCTGTTGCGCCCGTACGTGCGCGCTCTCGAGGCCGCCCTCTCCGAGACGTGCGCCGCGCATGGTGTGGCGGCCGGGCGACGCGATGGGCACCCGGGCTGCTGGGTCGACCCTGACGGACCGTTGCCGCGCAAGATCGGCGCGCTCGGTGTTCGGGTCGAGCGGGGCGTCGCGTATCACGGCGTCGCACTCAACGTCAGCGTCGATCTCGCCGACTTCGGTCTGATCGACCCCTGCGGGATGCCCGGGCTCGCATCGGTCTCGATCGCGTCACAGCTGGGCCGGCGGGATGAGGCCCCTACGACGGAGAGCGTTGCGCGAGCGGCGGCGTCATTCGCGATCGCGCTTGGCCGCCAGCTGGGGATCGCCGTGGCGGGCCGGCTGCCGCCGGCCGCGGACCCGGCCCTGGAACGGGACGCGCTCGAGCGGCTCGTCAATGCCACGGCCGCCTGACGATGATGGGATCGGAGTCGTGAGCCAGGGTCTGTTCGAGCTTCGGAAGGACGCCATCACCGGGTGGTGGGTCGCGACCGTCGTCGACCGGACGTTTGCGCGCGAGCGCTTCGCATTGGCCGCGGCGCGCATCGATGACCGGGACGACTGCTTCAACTGCCGCATGCCGCCGGGGGACGGCATCCGCCTCCGGGTGCTCAAGGACTACGCGTTCACGGTGGCCGGAACCGAGGACGAGGCTCGCGCGCGCGAGGGGACGGTTGCGCAGGTGACGATGAGCGACGCGCGCGCGGCCGGTTCATGGCGGACCGTGGTCGCGCCACCCGGCGAGCACAGGCCGCTCCACGCGGTCGGCAGCGAGATCATCGAGGGCCTGCTGCGCCGCTGCCGTGACGAGATCGTCGCGGCGCGCCGGGCTGAGCGCACGGAGCATCTCCAGATCGTCCAGAACTGGGGCGCCCAGGCGGGGGCACGAACGAATCATCTGTGCTTCGATCTGTATGACCTGCCCCAGATACCGCATCGAGTGGGCGAAGAGCTGGGCGGCGCCGCGAGGTTCCTGATCCGCGAGGGTGAGTGCCCGTACTGCCGGCTCGTGCGCGACGAGGTTCGCCGACCCGACCATCTCCTGTATGCGGACGACCACGCCGTCGCGTTCGCGCCCTATGCCTCGCGATCCCCGTTCGAGGTGTGGGTGGTGCCCCGCCGCCACGACGCCGACTTCGCCCGCGCCGCCGACCCGGACGTGGCGGCCGCCGCGGAGGCCCTGCGGCAGGTGCTCGGGCGTCTGGCCGCCAGCCTCGACGCGCCGCCGTACAACCTGATCCTGCACAGCGCGCCGCTACGGGAGCAGGTTGACTCGACCTATCACTGGCACTGGGAGATCCATCCGCGTCTGCGTGAGATCGCGGGGCTCGAGCTCGGGACCGGACTGCCCGTCAACCCGGTGTCACCGGAGGATGCCGTGGAGGAGCTTCGGTCTGGAGCTGTGTCTGGTTCGCGCGGGAGCGTGTGAGGCGGTGGGCGGCGTGGGGGGAACGGATCGTCACACGTACGGTGCACGCGCCGTCACATGGATTCGGAGCGCGTGGCTTCAGGTAGGCCCGCCCCGCCGACCCCACCTCGTGGAGCATTCGTGGTCGCAGATCCATTCGAGTTCGAACAGCATCAGCCGCTGGCCACGAGGCTCACGGTGAGCGCCGCCTGGGATCGCGACGAGGCGTACCGGTTCGTCGAAGACCTGTTTGCCAAGCACCAGCATGAGATCTTCGCCTACCTGGTTCGGATGCTCCGGGACGTTGAGCTCGCCGCGGACCTCACCCAGGACGCCTTCGTCAAGGCCTACCGGGCCTATGACTCGCTGCAGAAGCCCGAGAACGCGCGCGCGTGGCTGTATCAGATCGCCCACCGGGTTGCGCTCGATGACCTGCGGCGGCGCAGGATCGTCCGGTTCGTTCCTCTCGCGGGTGAGACCAGGAACACGGCTCCGTCCGCGGAGCATCTCGCCATGGACGCTCGGCTGTCCGGCGAGCTGCAGCGAGCGCTCGAGCGGATCCCCGAACGGCAGCGGTCGGCGCTGCTCCTCGCGGAGCTCCATGACCTGACGGGCCTCGAGCTCGCGGCCACGCTGGGCATCTCACATGTGGCGGCCAGGGCGCTTCTGACGCGCGCCCGGGAGAGCCTGCGCCAGGCGCTGGCGACCGAGCGCCAGGCTGTGGCCGATGCCGAGGCGGCTGCCGATGCTGCCCGGGCTCGCCGGTCCCGGGCGGATCCACGACGGACGGACCATCGACCATGAGGCTCCGGGCTCGGCTCGACAGCGCTGCGCGCGAGCATGCCCGCGCGCGAGTGCTGGCGGCCTGGCGGATGGACGAGGTCCTCGACGCGGCAGACGCCGCCTGGCTGTCCGCGCATCTCGATCACTGCGAAGCCTGCCGCGTGGTGGCCGCCGCCTACGACGTGCAGCGCGCCGACCTCCGCGCACTGCGCGTAGCCCAGCCCGAGCCTCCGCGCGACCTGTGGGCGCGCACCGCCGCGGCGATGGATGCGGGTGGGCGGCGGAGCGGCCATCGATCCCGGTGGACCGGCGCGATCCCGTTGGCTCCGGTGGTCGGGCTGGTGGCCATCGTCGTCGTGGTCGGAGCCGGCCTGCTCAACGGGTCCGTGCTCCTGCCACCAGTGGGCAGCACGGCCACGGGCGGCGCACAGGCAACCCCGATCGCGCTCGCCGCCGGGGAGTTGCGCGTGATCAGCCGAGCCCAGGATGGGTCGGTCGAGATCATGACGCGCCAGCTGAACGAGGTCTGCCCGCTCGGGGCCGATACGTGTGGCCTGCCAACGACGCTGGCCATCACCCAGTCCGCCCAGCTGGGCGGCACCGCCAACCTGGACGCGATCATCTCGCCGTCCCAGGATCGGCTGGTGGTCGTCGAGCGCGGGGCGGGACCACAGAGCGTGTATGTGCTCCCCGTCGCCACCCCCGTTGCCGCGAGTCCGTCCGCGCGACCTTCGAGCGCCTCGCTCACGCCGACGGCGACACCCGTCGGACCGGGTGGGCCCCCAGGGGACACGAGCCCGACGCCCGGCGAGCCGACGACTACGCCCACGGCCACGACGCCCGAGCCTTCGCCGACCCCTCCCGGGTCGCCGTCGCCGGTCGACACCGCGTCGCCGTCGGTCGAGGCGTCGCCCTCACCCAGCGTGACCCCGACGCCGAGCGCGCCGCTCGCGGCTTCGCCCCCGGCATCGCCGTCCGTTTCGCCGGTCGAAACCCCTGCGCCGACCGAGGAGCCCCGGCACACCGAGCGTCCGGGCGCGTCGCCCTCCGCGTCCGCCGACACCAGCCCCGAGCCACTCACCCCGGCGCCCAGCGTCGCGGTTTCGCCGCGCCCGGACGGGGCGATCGAGATCGCCCGTGACGTCACGATCGTCGGCTCGGTGGCCGGGTACTCGGCCGATGGCAGCCGGTTCGCGTTCTCGGCCCGCCCCGCCGACGGGTCCTCGGGGCCGGATGTCTACGTATGGCAGAACGGTCAGACGACGGCGACCGCCGTCACCACCGACCACGAATCGGTCTTCTCCGGCTGGCTGGGTGATCGGATCCTGGTGAGTCGTGTCGTGGACGGGCTGGCGACGACCGTGGAGCTGGATCTCGGATCGGGTGACCAGCAGGCCGTTGGCGGCGAGATGATGTGGCGACCGACCGTCAGCCGGGACACGCGGGTGGCGGCGTGGTGGGACGGCACCCTGAAGCTCGCGGACGATGGCCTGACCTGGATGCCCGATACGGGCAGCCTGATCCTGGCCCCGTGGCCCGCCGGGGGATCGGACGCGCAGGTCCTGGCGACGGGGCCCATCACCGACTGGGAGGTTCGCTGGGACGATTCCGAGAGCGTCCTCGGCGTCTGGGTGACCGATCAGGGATCCGGTTCCGTGGGCCGCCTGAGCCTGTACACCATCGATCCGGGCACCGGGCTGGCGAACCTCAACGATCCCACGCTCGCCGACGCTCCGGCCTACGCCGGCTTCTCGCTGCAGGCCGGCCGGCTTGCCTGGGCCGCCCCCGAGGCAGGTGGCGACACCAGCGTCCAGGTCCTCGCCTGGCAGGGCAAGACGATCGGTCGGCTGCGGCTGCCGGCGATCAACGGGGCCAACGTCGTCCGCTGATCCGGGACGGCCGGTTCCCGGACGCCGGGACGGCGTCGACAGGCCGGCATCGTGCCTCTGGCGCATGCTTCCGCGGCATCGGCTACCCTCTGACCAGTCATGCGACGCAGATCGGTCGTCGCGACCGCGGCGCTCATCGCTGCGCTCGCACTGGCCGGGCTGCCGGTTCCCGCGGGCTCGAGAACATCCTCGACGTCCCCGGCGCTGGATCCGGCGGCCTTTTCCACGGTCACCATCCCAGCGGGCGCCCCGACCACCAAGGTCCCGGGCGTGCTTGACCCTGCCTACGCATCGGCAGGCCACCTCACGGGCGACACGGGCTTCGCCGAGCCGGGCACGGCGCCCGATGGTCCGACCGCGCGCCCGACGGTCCATCAGGCATCGTCGCCATCCGGGTCTGCCTGGAAGAAGCCCAGGTACACGATCTCGGGCTACGCCTCCTTCTACGACAACGGGACCACGGCGATGCGCCTGCCGCGAGGCACGGTCGTGAGGATCTGCGGTGCCGCGGGCTGCATCCAGCGAACCGTGACCGACTACGGTCCGGTCAAGAAGATCCGGGTGGTCGACATGTACCGCCCCGACTTCTTCAAGATCTGTGGCTGTGCGTCGTGGTCAGGCACGACCAGGGTCACCGTCTCGATCTACTAGCAGCCTGCTCCCTTGCCGGGCATCGAGCGCCGAGTGTTCCGGGGGCTGCCGGTCGCGCTAGACTGACGTCGATTTCCGCGCCGGTCCCGTGAGGCCGGATGGCCCCGTGAGGCCGGGAAGGAGGAGCAGCGTCGTGCGTCGCCGCAGGACCCGCGCATGAGCGGCCGCCGGATCATGGCGCCAGAGGACATCCGGCGCGCGATCACCCGGATCTCCCACGAGATCGTCGAGAAGCAGGCCGGTACCGAGGGTCTGGCGCTGATCGGGATCCAGCGGCGTGGCGTGCCGCTGGCGCGGCGCGTGGCCGCGGCGATCCTCGAGCACGAGGGTGCCGAGATCCCGGTGGGGGCGCTCGACATCACCTTCTATCGGGACGACCTGTCGCTGGTTGCCCAGCAGCCGATCGTCAAGGGCACCCAGATCCCGTTCGATCTCAACGGCCGCACGGTGGTGCTCGTCGATGACGTCCTGTACACGGGGCGAACCATCCGGGCTGCCATGGATGCCCTGATCGACTTCGGGCGTCCGCAGGCGATCCGCCTGGCCGTGCTCGTCGATCGGGGTCATCGCGAGCTGCCCATCCGGGCCGACCACGTGGGCAAGAACGTGCCCACCTCACGCGAGGAGCTGGTGCACGTGCTGATGGACGAGATCGACGGCGAGGACGCGGTCGAGATCGAGCGAGCGCCGGCCCTCGAGATGGCCGCGGACGCGCGCGGATGACGACCGAGGTCGAGCGTCCCGAATCGTCGCCCCCGGCCGCCGTCACCTGGGGCCATCACCACCTGCTCGACGTCGACCATCTGTCGCGATCGGACATCGAGCTCGTGATGCGCACCACCGACGAGATGCGCGACGTGCTCGCCCGGCCGATCCCCAAGGTGCCGGCCCTGCGCGGGGTCAGCGTCACGATCCTGTTCTACGAGGCATCGACCAGGACTCGCGTCAGCTTCGAGGTTGCCGCCAAGAACCTGTCAGCCGACGTCGTCAACGTCGCGGCCGCCTCGTCGTCCGTGGCCAAGGGCGAATCGCTGATCGACACGGTCCGCACGATCGAGGCCCTGGGGGCCGACATGCTGGTGATGCGCCACTCGGTGTCCGGGGCCCCGTACCTGGCCGCCGAGGTGTTCGGCGGGCCCGTGCTCAACGGTGGCGACGGCTGGCACGCCCACCCGTCGCAGGCGCTGCTGGACCTGTACACGCTGCGCTCCCGGCTGCCGGGCGGGTCGCTGGAGGGCCGCAAGGTGGTGATCCTGGGCGACGTGCTCCACTCGCGCGTGGCCCGCTCCAACATCTGGACGCTGACCGCGATGGGTGCGGACCTCTGGCTGTGCGGGCCGGCCACGCTGCTGCGAGGCTTCGAGCGCTGGGCCGCCCGGGGGGCTGCCGGACGCCCGTTCACCATCTCGTCCGATGTCACCGCCGCGCTGCGCGACGCGGACGTGGTGATGGCGCTCCGCATCCAGAAGGAGCGGATGGCGTCGGGGCTGCTGCCATCGCTGCGGGAGTACGCGGCCCGGTATGGGCTGACCCGGGCGCGGCTGGCGGCCGCCAGGCCCGATGTGGTGGTGATGCACCCGGGACCGATGAACGAGGGCGTGGAGATCGCCGCCGACGTCGCGACCGATCCGCGATCGGTGATCACCACCCAGGTGGCCAACGGCGTTGCCGTGCGGATGGCGCTGCTGTATCTGCTGGCGGGCGCGCGGCGCGCCGAGGGCGCTGCGTGAGCGCGGACGTCGGGGAGGTCGCCGACGGGCTGACGCTGCGTGGCTGGGTCGTCGATCCCGACGCGGGACGGGAGGGAGCAGCCGAGATTTCCGTCGAGGGGGGCAGGATCGCGCGGCTCGCGTGGCTCGCGGGTGCAGCTGTCGGCGACGTGGGTCCGGACGGGACGCTCATCGTGCCTGGGCTGGTCGACATCCATGCGCACTTCCGAGAGCCGGGCAACGAGGACGCGGAGACGATCGCGACGGGCCAGCAGGCGGCCGCCCACGGTGGCTTCACCACGGTCTGCCTGATGCCCAACACGACGCCGACGATCGACGAGCCGTCCGTCGTGGCGAGGGTGGAGCGAGCGGCGGCTGCATCCGGCTCGCCCGTGCGGGTGATCGTCCACGGCGCGGTCACCGAGGGTCGTCGGGGCAAGACACTCGCTGTGCTGGGCGAGCTGGCCGACGCCGGTGTCGCCGGCTTCTCCGATGATGGCTCGCCGGTCCGGTCGGCGGGGATCATGCGCAACGCGTTGGCGTACGCGGGAGCGCTGGGGCTGCCGATCCTGGACCATCCCGAGGATCCCACCCTCACCGAGGGCGCCGAGGCATCGGAGGGTTACGTCGCGACCGTGCTCGGTCTCAAGGGCTGGCCGGTGTCCGCGGAGGCGTCGTCGGTGGCGCGGTCGATCGCGATCCTTGCCGACGTCGTCCCGGACGTGCCGGGCGCGCGCCTGCACCTTGCCCACGTATCGACGGCCGCGGCGCTCGATCAGGTGCGGGCGGCGAAGAAGGCCGGGCTGCCGGTCACCTGCGAGGTGACCCCGCATCACCTGGGATTCACCGACGAATGGATCGCCGGGGCGCGGCGATGGGCCTGGGACGCGCTGGATCCCGGGGGCCGTGCGCGCGATCCGTGGACCGACGGCGCGCTGGTCGCGGCCCCGTACGACACGGCACTGCGCGTCAACCCGCCGCTGCGCTGCGCCGACGATGCCGCCGCCTGCATGGCGGCGCTCGCCGACGGCACCGTCGACGCGATCGCCACCGACCATGCGCCCCACACCGAGGTCGACAAGCATGTCGAGTTCGGCTGGGCAGCCAACGGGATCAGCGGGATCGAGACTGCGTTGGGCGTCGTGCTCGCCGCGGTCGGTGCCGGCGGGCTGTCGCTGGCTCGAGCGATCGAGCTGCTCACCATCGGTCCTGCGCGGGTCCTCGGGGAGCGCCACGGCGTCTCGCCCGGGTTGCGCGAGGGTGATCCTGCCGACCTCGTGGTGATCGACCGGGCAGCCTCGTGGACGGTGACCGCCGGTGCCCTGCGCTCGAAGGGCAAGAACACGCCACTGCTGGGCCGGGCGATCCCGGGCGTCGTGCGGCTGACCCTGGCCGGGGGACGGATCGCCCACGTGGAGTAGGCCGCGGATCGGGTTGCTCGCCGCCGGGCGGGTGATGCGCCGCTACCTACCTGGGACCTGGCGTCTCGGGCGGCTGCCGCGGAGCGGGCGTCTCGGACGCCTGTGGTGTCGGTCGCGGACCGCCGTGGCGCGCGGTCGGCCGGTCACCTGCGGTCGGGCGGCGCTGCGTCCGCATCGTGACGAAGCCCACGATGGCCAGCCCGGCGCTGGTCACCAGCAAGGCCACGATGTACGGAAGCGCCGGCTCGGTGGTGAGGTCGTAGTCGATCGCGCGGCCGGCCGTCGCCCGGGCGCCGGGAGCCTGCCCCGCCGGGTCATCGGCCAGCACGGGACCGGCGGCCGCGAAGGCGACGGTCCCGAGCGCGAGCCATCCGACCGCGAGCAGGGCAACGATGCGCGTCATGGGTGCGTTGTAGCGCGGGGCGCAGGGCCGCGACACCCCTCGATGGTCAGGTGGACGGTCCGGCCGCCAGCCCGCGCAGCGTCGCGAGCAGACGATCGACGTCCGCCTCGGTGGTCAGGTAGTTGACGATCCCGGCCCGGAGCCAGGTCGTGCCGCGGAGCGTCGTCGTCGACAGCCAGCCGTCACCGGACGCCTCGAGGGCCGCGGCCAGCCGGTCCTGGTGGCGGTCCAGCTCGCCCGGCGGCAGCGTCCCGGCTGCCGCGGCACCGCCGGGGAGGTGGCGGAAGCAGACGACCGACAGTTCCGGCTCGGGCGGGAAGGCCTCGAGATCGTCGGCTTGTGCGCAGCGGCCGGCGAGGTACCCGGCGAGGTCGTCGTTGTGCTCGATGAGCCGGCCGAGGCCGCTGGTGCCCAGATGCTTCCAGGTGGCCCACAGCTTGAGGGCCCGGAATTGGCGGGTCCCCTCGAAGCCCAGCTTGTAGAAGTTGAGCTGACCGGACTCGCGATGCGGGTCGAGGTCGGCGCCGGCGTCCGCGTCGGTTATCCCCTCGGCCGTCCCTTCCCCGCCCCGGTAGTACTCGGGCGATCGATCGAACGTCGCGCGCAGGTGGCGGCCGTCGCGAACGACCAGCGCCCCGATGTCGTAGGCCTGGAAGAACCACTTGTGGGGATCGATGGTGACCGAGTCGGCACGCTCGAGCGCGGGCACGCTGCCGGCGTCCCGGTCCGACAGCCTGGCGGCCCCGCCGTACGCGGCATCGACGTGGAGCCACAGACCCTCCCGGCTCGCAAGGTCCGCGAGGTCAAGGATCCGGTCGACCGATCCGGTGTTGGTCGAGCCGGCGACGGCGGCGATCGCCACCGGGCGCAGGCCACGCGCACGATCTGCCTCGATCGCCTGCCTGACGGGCTCGGCATGAAGGCGGAAGCGGTTGTCGGTGGGGACGGCGACCAGGGTGTCGGCCGGGAAGCCAAGCTCGTCGAGGGCGCGGGCGATCGAGAAGTGGGCCTGGTCGCCGGCGTAGATGCGGACGCCTTCGAGCGCGGCACCCCGCGGGGGCCGGGCGAGACCCGCGAGCCTGCGGAGATGGACGTCGCGGACGAGGGCCATGGCGATGAAGTTGGCCATCACCCCACCCGAGGTGCAAAGGCCGAATGAGCCATCGTCGTAACCCACCAGGTCGCACAGCCAGCGGACGACCTCCTCCTCCACGAATGCCCCAACCGGGCCCGCGTGCCAGACGTCGATGCCCTGATTGATCCACTGCGCGAGCACCTCCCCGGAGATCGAGGCGAGCAACGGCGGCGGGGTGAAGTAGCTCAGGGCTCGCGGGTGATAGCTGTTGAGGGTGTGGGGCGCGATCCGGCGTGTGAACTCGTCGAGGACGTCGTCGAGCGGCGCCGGCTCAACCGGCGCCGGGGCGGGACGGCCGGACGGACCGAAGTACTCGCGCCGCAGGTCCGCATAGCCGACCGGCAGACCCATGGTCCGGACCATCGCCTCCCCGTAGAGCCAGTCGAGGGCCGTGCGCCAGGTGGCATCGCCCGCGCGCTCGAGCGCCGAGCGCGACGTTGCCTCGTCCCGCAACCCGAGGAGCTCGGGCTCGGGATGCCAGCGGAAGAGTGCGAGCGGATCGTCCATCGCCGGGAATGGTAGGTCCCGCCGGCCGGTCGGCGGCGGCCCGCGAGGCACCCCGAGCCGTGACCGGCGGTAGAGTGGGCGCGTGACCTCCCCCGATCAGCCCAGCCCGGTTCGGCCTGTCGAGTACAAGGGCGAGCCGCTCGACGCGGCCCGTGGCCCGGGGCTCGGCTGCTTCCGGTTCCAGCTGGCCCTGCTGCTGGTGCTGATCGTGCTGACGCCGCTGTCGGTGATCTGGGATTGGCCGTCCGCCCTGAGTGCCGGGTTGCTGATCATCACGATCCTGCTGCTGCTGTTCGCCGGCCAGACCGTGATCTTCCTGCTCCGGCTGGTGGCGGCGGATCGGCGGGAGGGTCGCCGGCGGCCGCTGGACAGCGCCACCCCAACGGTGGGGGAGCTGGAAGACGAGGCCACAGACGTGTCCAACGAGGGCCGGGTGCGCGATCCCGGCATGCAAGAATAGGCGCGCCCATCATCATCCTCAGTGGGAGGCCGCCGGCTCCGTGCCAGTCCTCGCGACCTACTTCTCCGTCCGTCGCGGCCGGGATCCGTTCTTCAAGTTCTTCATGAAGACGATCTTCCCGCGCCAGGTGAAGGAGTACGAGCAGAAGTTCGGCATCCGGTTCATGGGCTGGTACAACGTCGCGCACGGCTGGGACTTCGACAACGTCATCCTGCTCGAGCTGCCCGACTACGCAACGCTCGACCGCCTCGAGGCGGACGAAGCGACGCGCGCCCTGGGCCATCGGGCGGGCGAATGGATCTTCGAACGGCATCACTCGATGTTCCTCCGAGAGCGACTCGGATCGGATCTCGAGTACCACGGCTGAAGGAGGCGCTCGTCATGGACGTCGGCCGCAACGACATGCTCAGCGAGCTTGCCAACGATGCCGCGCTCGAGCGGGGAGACTTCATCGTCCAGGCGACGGAGCAGCTGCGCAAGTTTCTCGACCGCAACCGGGACCGAATCAGCGCCCTGGGCGGGTTGACCCTGATCGATGAGGACCCCGACTACCTCTCGATCGCCCCGGACTGCACGTTCCGGGTCCGGAGCCGGTACGAGGATCCGGACACGGGCGAGTGGGTCTCTGACACCGAGGTCGTGGACACGCCTTCGGAGCTGATCGAGCTGTACAACCTGGCCGAGGTGTACCAGGCGTTTGCCGAGGCGGCGCGTGAGGCCGCGGGGTTCGACGCCGAGCCCACGGCAACCGACGAGCTGCTCACGACGGCCGGGATCGCGCCCGAGGAGACGTTCGCGCTCGACGAGGACAGCGACGCGTACGCGGGCGCGGCGGACTCCTGGGCTGCCGGCCAGCCCGTCGTGGCCGAGGCCGAGGACGAGGAGTCGGCCGCGCTGGCCATGTACAACCTCGCCCTCGACTACCAGGAGCGGAGCCAGCAGCACGAGGCGCGACTGCTCGACCAGTTCGAGGAGTCCGCCGCCCGACTCTCCGACCTGCTGGGCGACATGATCGTCGTGGACGACGACGACGAGCGACTCGTGCTCGGGGCCTCGGGTCGGTTCCGGGCCGAGGTCCTGCCGGAGGACGCCAACGGCGAGTGGCGGGAGCTCACCGCCCCCGACGACCTGGTCGAGTTCTACGACCCCACCGACATCTTCGGCGATCTGGCCGATGCGCTCGCCGAGGCGTTCCCCGGGATCGCCCCCGATCTCGAGGCCGGGGGCGAGCAGGGTGACGCGGCCGGTGAGCACGGCGACGACGAAGGCGACGACGAAGGCGACGACGACGATGGCGGCGAGGACGAGGCCGACGACGCCGCGGACGACGTTCAGCGGCCGTAGCCCCGGGTCATCCGGCTCGCACCAGCTGTCCTCGGGTCCGCGCGGCCCGTCGGTCCGGGCCGGTCGGGCCGAGCTGCTCGAGCTCCGCGAGATCATCCCCGGCCAGTGGCAGGCGTCCTGGCACGCGCCCGCGATCGCCACCGGCACCCGGGCGGGCCAGTACGTCCAGCTGCGAACGATCGAGCCCGGGGGCCTGCCGCTGCGGCGGCCGCAGCCCGTCGTGGCCACGGACGCCGGCGGCGGCAGGGTCATGGTTCAGATCGCGGGGCCACCGGCCCCCGGGCCCTGGTCACGCACGCTGCGGGTGGGGGACGAGGCTGACCTCCTGGGGCCGTTTGGCCGGCCGTTCGAGGTGGATCCTCGCTCGCGGCACCTGCTCCTGATCGCCGAAGCCGACGCGATCGCCGGGGTCCGGCTGCTGGCCGAGGAGGCGATCGGCGACGGTCGGTCCGTGGTGCTGTTGCTCGGCGCTCCATCGGCAGCGCGCGTCCACCCGTCGACCCTGCTGCCCGACGAGGTGGAGTACGTGGTCGCCACCGCCGACGGGAGCCTCGGCCACCGCGGGTCGGTCCTGGATCTCGTGCTCGACTTCGAGGCGTGGGCGGATCAGGCGTTCGCCGCGGGATCACCAGCCACGCTGGGTGCGCTGGCCGCGTTGGCCGAGGGCCGTCGGGGCCGCCTGGGCGTGGCCACGCTGGGCCGCAAGCGAGGCGGCGGGCGGGTCGTCGCCCCCGGGTCGCCCGAGGCCCGCCGCCGGTCCTGGCTGCAGATCGTCCTGCCGCAGGCGATCGGCTGCGCCGCCGGCACGTGCCTCGGCTGCGTGGTGATGGGCGCGGTGGGCGTCCCCCAGCGCGTCTGCCGCGAAGGCCCGGTGTTCGCCGCCGGCGAGCTGGCGCTCGCTCCCGGTGGCGCGACGCCCGGGAGCCGCTCCGCGTGAAGCCGAAGCGGCGGGTGGTTCCCGGGACCCGCAGCCGCCGCACGCCCACGGTGCGCCGGATCAAGCCGGCGATCGTGCCGGCTCCCCGCGTCCCGTCGGTGCCCCCGGCCTCGCCGGCCCGGGTCGACGGAACCTCGGACCCGGCCCGGCTCGAGGCGCGCCGCTCCGCCACCGGCCGTGCCGCCCCCGGTGGTCACGCCCCGATGCCCTCGCCGGCAGCGGAGGATGCCGCCGTCGAGCTGGGGGTCGAGATCGGGCGCGGCATCAAGCTCGCAACGCCGGTGATCGCCGCTGCCGGCGTGTTCGGGTACGGCGTCGAGGTTGCCGACATGGTCGATCTGACCCGGCTGGGCGGCCTCGTCACCCGCGGCACCACGCTCAGGCCGAGAGCGGGTCACGGTGCGCCGCGGATGATCGAGATCCCGGGCGGGCTGCTGGTCGCCACCGGGCTGCAGAACCCGGGTATCGAGGTGGTCCTCGAGCGGTATGCCCCGACCTGGAGCGGCTGGCCCGTGCCGGTCATCGTGAACCTCGGGGGCGAATCGATCGGTGAGCTCGTGGAGCTCGCTCGACGCCTCGAGGGCGTGCCGGGCGTGGCCGGTCTCGAGCTCAACCTCTCCTGCCCGAACGGGGCAGGCGGTCGCGTGGCGTTCGGGCTCGACGCAGGATCCGCGTCCGCGCTCGTGACGGCGGTTCGCCGCGCCACGGACCTGCCGCTGATCGCCAAGCTCAGCCCCGCCGCGTCCGACGTCCGGGAGATCGCCCGCGCCGTCGAGCAGGCCGGCGCCGATGCGATCAGCGCCGTGAACACCCTGCCGGGTCTGGCCGTCGGGCCGGGGCGCAACGGGCCGGCGCTGGCCGCGGGGTACGGGGGCATCTGCGGGCCGGCGCTCCGGACGGTGGCGCTTCGCGTGGTCTACGAGGTGGCCCAGGTCGTCGAGGTTCCGGTGATCGGGGTCGGCGGGGTCGCGTCGCTCGACGACGTCCTGGACATGCTCGCCGTGGGCGCGTCGGCCGTCGGGGTGGGGGTCGCGGCGCTGGCCGATCCGATGCTCCCCGTGCACCTGGCAGACGACCTGGCCGGGGCGTGCCGCGCGGCCGGGGTGACGTCGGCGCTCGAGCTGGTGGGATCGGCCCTGCCCGGCCACCCGACGCCCCCTTCCGCCCGGGGTGCCGAGTACGTACGATGATGTCGCAGCTGTGGCCCGTGTGGCTCCCGCAGGACCCAGCCGCCAGCGCGGCGAACAGGGTGTCCTGAGGCAGGATCATGGCCAGCAGGCCGCCGTTCCCGGAACGCACCCTGCCAGAGCCCGAGCCGTCCGCTCCCGCCCACGCGGCCCCGACCGACGGCGCCGGGTTCGACCCAGCGCGACGCCAGCGTCTGACGGTCGAACCAACCGGCCTGGCGGGTGCAGGAGACGGGCGTCCTCGGGCGCTTGCGGCTGTCGCAGCCGTGTTCGGGGTGATCGCGCTCGCCATCGCCTCAACCTGGCTGACCCCGTCGGGGGGCCACGATCACCCGGGCTCCTCCTCGTCGGCCCGCGGGACGGCGGCGCCCGCGACGATCAGCGTCGCATCGGGCTCGCCGGGATCACCTTCGGGAGGCGGCATCCGCGGATCGGATCTCACGCCGTGGCCCGCCCCGCCCGAGCCGGTCGTGATCGCCCCCCGGCAGCTGGCCCAGAGGGTGGCCGATGGCAGCCTCGACGGTGATCTGGTCTTCGTGCACGGCCGCCTGGTGCCCGATGCGCAGTCCTGCACGCAGCCGCTCGATCTCCGCTGCGTCACGGTGAGCGTCGAGGGCCTGGACATCCCTGTCCACACGGCCCCCGCGCTCGTGTACTGGCAGGCTCCACCGCCCGGCGGGGTGCTCGTCATGCGGCCCGAGGGCGGCCACCTCGTCTATCTGGGTGTCATCGAGGCTGGCATCGATGCCCCCACGTCGATGAGCGAGCTCGTGGGGAACGAGTCGGTGGCGCCGCGGCCGATCACCCTGTCACCGGTTGGCGGCTGGCTGCTCATCGACCCGCTTGCCAGCTGCTCGCCGAGCTCGGAATGGATTGGCTGTCCGCTCGCGGGTCCGTTCCTGGCCGACGATCAACCCCTTCGGAGTGGCGTGCTGGTCTCGAGTCGCGGGTCGGGGGTCGGGCTGGAGAGCGGCGCGGTGGGGCTGGGCGATGGAACCACGAGGCTGGTGGGGACGTTTCTGGTTCGTCGTGGGTATCACAACGGTTGTCTTGGTGTCATCCCGTCGGGTGGTGCCGCGGGTGGCGGCGATGCCTCGGCCGGTCCCGGCGCATCGTCGTGCATCCGGGCCGTGTTGCCGGGATGGGATGTCGTGGCGCGACTGGAAGGCGTGCGGCTGCTGCAGGTCACCATGCCGGGGACGCCATAGCGGTGGCGGAGCCTGCCGGGCTCAGGCAATTCGCGTGAACCGCAGCGGCAGCTGGTGACTCCTTATCTGATGGGAGGGTGATGGAGCCGTTGGACGACCCGGAGCGGATCGCACGGGCCAGGCGCGGTGACCCCGCGGCTTTCGACGCCCTCGTGAAGGAGCGGATCGGACCCATGCTGCGCACGGCGATGGCGATCCTCGGACGGGAGGACGAGGCGCGGGACGCGGTCCAGGACGCGTTGGTGTCGGCCTGGCGCGAGCTGGCCGCCCTTCGCGACCCAGCCGCGTTCGACCCCTGGCTCACCCGCATCCTTGTGAACCGTTGCCGGCGGGGGCTCCGCCGGATTGGGATGCAGCGCGTCCGCGAGATCCCGGCGGACCTGGTGGCGGTCGAGCGGCAGCCGCACGAGCCGGACGTGGCCGGCGCGGTTCTCGACCGGCGTGCGCTCGAGCGCGCGTTCGATCGGCTGACGGTCGACGAGCGCACCATCCTCGTTCTCCACCACCTCGACGATCGGCCGCTGGCGTCGATCGCGGAGGTGCTCCGGATCCCCGTCGGCACAGCCAAGTCGCGGCTGTTCGCTGCACGCGCCGCGCTGGTCCGAGCGCTGGCGCGCGAGGACGTGGCATGAACGGGCGACCAAACGGGACGCCCGGCTTCGACGACGACGACCTACGGGCGATGCTCGCGGGTCGGGCGGGCCGGGCCGGGCCGGATGCGGAGCCCGAGGTTCGAGCCGACGTGAGCGCGGCGATCCGGGATACGTCGCGCAGGAACCCGCTCAGCTTCCTGGCGCTCCCGTTGGATGACCGCCTGACGAGCCAGCCGGCGGGGTGGCTGGCCGCGGGTCTGGCTGCGCTGGTGGTGATCGCATTGGTGGGTGGGCGGCTCGTCGGGCCGGTTGGACCGACGCCGAGCGCGGGTTCGTCGGCGGCCGGCGCGGCCGCATCGCCGAGCCGCTTCGAGTCGCCCGGCAGGGGTCCGTCATCGGGGCCGGCCATCGGTCTCGCCGCGACGCGGATGACGCTAAATGACCTGCGCGCCGGGCTCGCCGACGGGTCGCTCGACGGCAGGATCGTTATCGTCACGGGGCGGCTCCAGATCCAGTCCTGGCCGTGCCCGGTCCCGACGCCGGTCGATTGCTTCGGACTCCAGCTGCGGAGCCTCGAGGGGGTCGAGGTCGCCCATACCGGCGTGACCAGAGCGGACGTTGGGGCGCACATCGGCGATGCCCCGATCGCGTTCCGGGTGACCGGGAGGCAGCCGACGCTGCTGGGCTGGCTGTCAGCAGGCGCCGACGCACCGCAGGACGTGATTCATTTCCTGTCACCCGCTGACAAACCCGGCCCGGCCGAGGTGGCGATCGTGGCGGGCTGGGTGACGGGGCGGGATGCGGCCGCGTGCCCTGATCTCAGCGGCATGGCGTCGTTCGTTCCGTGCCCCGCGGGTGCGGCTTGGTTGACCAGCCGGCCCCCCAGCGCAGACGGATCGCCCGTGCTCGGGAGCGCCGGCACCATGGTCCAGCTCGATCCGGCCGTGACGCTGCCGAAGACCGCCGGTTCAGAGGGCCCATTCCTGATCGCACCCGCGAGCGGCGACGGGATCCAGGCCCCGGCCCATCGCCTGGTCGCCCGCCTCGACCCGGCGCGCACGGTCATCGTGGATGGCCGCGTGACCGCGAACCTGCCGTCCTCCCTGCCATCCGCCTCGCCGCAGGCGGTGGGCGGTCAGATCGACATCGACGCGTTCAGGCTGGCCATCCAGACTGGCGAGCTCGACCGGCGGCTCGTGCTGCTGCCGGGAACGCTGGTCGAGACGCTGCTCCCATGCCCATCGGGTACCACTGAGCCCTGCTCGCGGCTGGGGATCCAGGACCTCGACGGCGTGCCGCTGACCTGGGACGGCGCCGCGGCCGATGGCCCGCCCTCGGGCGGCCAGGACAGCACGCTGGCCGTGGTTCCCGGCGGCGGCTCCCTGCGACTGCTCGGGCGCCTGGCCGGCGACCCCGACCATGCACCCAGCTACCAGGAGCTGATCTCCCGCTACGGCGCGTTCCGGGGCGATCCCTACTGGGTTGACGTGGTCTCGGGCTGGCTCGTCGTCGGTGGCATCCACTCCTGCCCGGCGCTGGGCCCCGACGCCACCCCGTGTCCGGGTCCCGGTCCGCTGCTGACTGATCGCCAGCCGATGCCCGACGGGATGATGACAAGCGGCCTCCAGGTCCCGGTTGTCGTTTCGGCGAACGCACCCGGCATGGTGCCGGGGCAGGTGGTCACGCCGGGTCCGTTCCTGATCGGGAGCGTGACCTGCGGCGACGTGTCGCCACCGTCGGTCGCCAGCTGCGCAAACGCCGCCGTGGAGATCGTCGCGCGCTACGATCCGGCGACGGTGATTCGGGTTGTCCATCCCTGAGCCTCGTCCGTGGGTGCCGAGCTGGGGCCCACGCGTTGCCCTCGGCGAACCAGGCCGACTGGTTCCACGAATGCGGAACGATCGCGCGAACCCGGCGGTCGTGGTCGAGAGCGATCCCATACCGGGCGGCGTCCACTAGCTGCCGGACACGGCAGGGAGCACAGCCGGAGTAGCTTGGGTGGATTCGGTGGTTCCGCTTGGTCGAAATCATCGAGAAGGCGACGCGGTGGGGGGAGATGACCGCGGCTCCGGCGACGGGCGACCGGCGGCGGAAAGCCGAACGCCGGCGCTGACCATAGAATCGGCCCCGCATGACCACCCTCAAACGGACCCAGGACATCGCCGCGCGACGCGTGATCGCCGAGCGAACCGAGGCGCTGTTCCGCGCCAGCGGCGCTCTTCGCGACGGCCACTTCGTGCTCAAGAGCGGCCGTCACTCGGACGCCTATCTCGAGAAGTTCCAGGTGCTCCAGGACCCGGCGGCCACCAGCGAGCTGTGCGGGTTCTGGGCGGCGGCATATCGGGGCGGTGGTGGCGCCCCGACCGTGGATCTGGTTGCCGGGCCGACCACGGGCGGCGTGATCCTCGCGTTCGAGACCGGCCGCCAGCTGGGCACCCGCGCGATCTTCGCCGAGGAGATTCGTGCCGATGTCGGCCGACCTCGGCGTGCGTTCCGTCGGGGGTTCCGCATCGAGCGCGGGGAGCGGGTGCTGCTGGTGGACGACATCCTGACCACCGGTGGCTCGCTGCTGGCAATGATCCCGGCAGTGGAGGAGGCCGGTGGCGAGATCGTCGAGTGCGCCGTGCTGGTCGATCGATCGGGTGGTCTGGCGCAGCTCACATCGCCCGCGACCGGCCGCGTCTACCCGCTGCGATCGCTGTGGCAGCTCGCCCTGGCGACCTACGAGCCGGGCGCCGCGGCCTGCCCCCGGTGCGCGGCCGGCGAACCGGCGATCAAGCCCGGCAGCAGCGGCACCGGGCTCGGGCCCGCATGATCCGGAATCGACTGGTGACGGCGGCCTGTGTCGCGGTCATGGCGCTGGCGGTCGCCGCCTGCTCGTCCACGCCGCTGACGACGGAGGGCCCGCTCGAGACAGCCTCGATGGGGGCGCCCGCGAGCGGCACACCCGTTGGGACCCCGAGCTCACCGGTCGACGGCGTGCTCACGCATATCGATGCCGGCGGCTTGAGCGATGTCACGGGGTTCACGCTCCGGCTGGCCACCGGGCGCGAGGTCGCGTTCAAGATCGGCGTGCTCGAGAACGGCGACCAGTTCCCGCCCGGGCACCTGGCCGAGCATCTCGCCACATCGGCACCGGTCCGCGTCTACTTCCGGGCAGACGGGAACGACCTCGTGGTCTACCGGATCGAGGACGCGCCCGCGAACTGAGAGGCCGTGAACAAAACCGGCCGCGGGGGATTCCCTTCGGCCGGTCGCGCAGCTGACGATTCGGGGATGGACGAGCTGTTCGATCTCCCGCCCGCCGATCCCCAGCCCGAGACGCCCGCCGGACGTGGGAGGCCGAGACTGCAGCGCCCGCAGCGCGGGCAGGTGATGCTCCGGCCCTCCGACCTCGAGAGCCTGCTGCCCGCCGACCACCGGGCCCGCGAGGTGTGGGCCTTCGTGGAGGGGCTCGACCTGTCGGCCTTCGAGGAGCGGATCCGCGCGGTCGAGGGCCACTCGGGCCGGCCGCCGATCGATCCCGCGATCCTGGTCGCGCTCTGGCTGTACGCCACGCTCGAGGGCGTGGGCAGCGCGCGGGCGCTCGACCGCCTGTGTGACGAGCACGACGCCTACCGCTGGATCTGCGGTGGCGTGGGCGTCAACTACCACACCCTGGCCGACTTCCGGGTCACGGATGCCGAGCGGCTCGACGCCCTGTTCGTCCACTCGGTCGCCTCCCTGGTGGCCCAGGGCGAGGTCACGCTCCAGCGTGTCGCCCACGACGGCGTCCGCGTCCGGGCCAGTGCGGGCGCCGGCTCCTACCGCGGCAGGGGCGGGCTGCGCAAGGCGCTCGCGGAGGCCGGAACGCAGGTGCGCCGGTTGCGGGCCGAGCTCGACGACGATCCGGGGGCCACCACGCGGCGCCAGCAGGCCGCGCGAGCGCGCGCTGCCCGCGAGCGCGAGGAGCGCGTGAAGGCGGCCCTCGAGGTCCTGCCCGAGCTCGAGGCGGTCAAGCGCCGCAACGGCGACGACCCGGAGACGGCTCGCGCCAGCACGACCGACCATGAGGCACGGGTGATGCGGATGGGTGACGGCGGCTGGCGCCCGGCCTACAACGGCCAGCTCACGACCGACGTCGGGAGCGGTCTCGTGTGCGGGGTCAGCGTCACCAACCGGGGATCCGACGCCGGCGAGCTCGGTCCTCTCGTCGGGCGGATCGAACGCTCGTTCGGGATCCGGCCCGCCGAGGTCCTCGTCGATGGCGGCTACGCCACCCTGTCCGACATC
The DNA here is from genome assembly GCA_963829295.1 of uncultured Chloroflexia bacterium. GTDB lineage: Bacteria > Chloroflexota > Limnocylindria > Limnocylindrales > CSP1-4 > CAIXZV01. Next base: position 42,462 of record CAWHHU010000008.1, read on the forward strand.
GAGGCGCTCGAGGCCTGCGGCACCGCGGTCTACGCGCCGCCGACCGCGCCACGACCCAGGAAGGAGCCCACGAAGGAGCCTCGGAATCGACATCCCGACACCGCTGGCGTCGCGGCCTGGCGGTCGCGCATGGCGACGCCCGAGGCCAAGGCCATCTACCGGGAACGGGCCGCCAGCGCCGAGTGGACCAACGCCCAGGCCCGCAACCGGGGGCTGCAACAGCTCCCCGTCCGGGGGCTCGCCAAGGTCCGCTCGGTGCTCCTCTGGTTCGCCCTCGCCCAGAACCTCTCCCAGACGCTCGCCATCCGGGCCGGAGCAGCCGGATGAGGCCCGGAGCCGGACGGGGCAGGGTGCTCGCGGCCTGCCGGACCAGCCAAGGACACCGTCTCGACGCTCGTCACTGCCGTTCCTGACGCGACGAGGACCCGACATGCCCATCGCCCGCCCGTCCATCGATCCGCCGACCGCCACGACGCGGTTGGTTCACGGCCTCTGAGCCGCCGGCGCCCGGCGCCCGGTCACCGCCCGGGTGGGGTGACCGCGGACGACGTTGGGCGGGCCCGGGTCAGGTGCCCGCGATCTGGGCGATGGCCGCCTTGAGCTCGTCGGCCCCAACGACGCCCTCGAACGAGCCGCGGATGACGCCCGTCGAGTCCACCGTGAAGATCCAGGGCTCGGACAGCAGCTTCCACTGGTTGACGGCATCGACCGGCTGGAGCTGGCCGTTCGCGTCGAGCACCGGCTGCAGCCGGCCCTCGGTGAACTGGAGCTTGTACGGCTCGACGTTGATGAACGCGACGTTGGACGGCGCCGAGGCTGCGACCGACTTGACCCGGTCGAGGGTGGGGCCGCACTGGGCGCTCTGACAGAAGGCCGGTGTCGCGAACACCACCACGAACGGCTTGTGCTGTGCGATCGCCTCGTCGATCGAGAGCTGGTAGAAGGCCGGATCCGGGGTTGGATCGGTCGCGATCTTCGCCAGGTCCCCGCTCACATCCGCCGCGGTGGGGGTCTTCGAGGCCGGTGCCTTGTCGCCGATGCCGACGGTGACGCCCTTGTCCTGGACCTGGAACTGGAACGGGATCGTCTCCGCCGGACCCCCCTTGGCCTGCGTCTTGAACTGCGCCGTCCAATCGCCGGCCTTCGAGAACTCCACGTTGGCGACGTAGTCGCCGCGCGATCCCTCGATGCCCCACACGAAGGTGGCTGGGTACGAGGTGCCGGGCTGCGTGTCGCCCGGACCGACGAAGGCGACCGACGCCGTTCGGTCGGGCGTCGCGGCCGGCTGATTGGTCTGCGGGTCAAGGAACGAGAACACGAACCGGTTTGCACCCACCACCTGCTGCGAGCTCACGATGACCGGCAGCACCGAGGGCCCGGCGGACGAGCCCGGGCTGCCGAGGACGACGGGGGTCGCGCCGGCGCCTGGATCGGCGGCACCCCCGGATGTGCAGGCGGCGGCGATCAGGGCGAGCGCGGTAACGGTGGCGGTGACGGCGAGATGCGAAGGACGGGTCGACAGGCGGGACATGCCACGAGAGTAGACCTGGGCCGCGGATCGTGCCTCGAGCGTCGTCCGCGTAGAATGTCGGGCGTCTCGTCCCGATCTCCCTTCCCTTTCGAGGCGGTCTGCTGCAGCCGTGACCCGATTCCAGAAGCTTGCCGCCCTGACCGTGGCGACGACCGTCCTGCTGGTGACCATCGGCGTCATCGTGCGGGCCACCGGCTCCGGTATGGGCTGTCCCGACTGGCCGCTGTGCCAGGGCCGGGTCATCCCGCCGCTCGACGACTATCACGCCTGGCTGGAGTGGATCCACCGGACCGTCGCCGCCCTCATCGGCTTCGAGATCCTGGCTCTGGCCGTCCTCGCCTGGCGCGACCACCGCGACAACCGCTCGGTGACCTGGATGTCGCTGGTGGCGATCCTCCTGGTCGGTTTCCAGGCCTGGCTGGGCCGCGAGACCGTGATGCTCAACAACTCCGGTCAGTCTGTCACGGCGCACCTCGCCTCGGCGATGGCCCTGCTCGGGCTGCTGGTGTTCATCCTCGCGCGCAGCCACTACCCGGCCCGGATCGGCGGGCGCGGAACGAGCCAGCGGTTCACGCTGCTGGCGACGTTCACCGCCACGGCCGTCTATGCCCTGCTGCTGTTCGGGTCCAACGTCACGGCCACGTCGCAGTGGTACGTGTTCCCCGACTGGCCGCTGATGAACGGCTCGCTGTTCCCGCCGCTGACCGATGCGGATACGGCGATGGTGCTCCACCGCTGGGTGGCCATCGTCGTGGGGCTCATCGTGTGGGCGACGGCCCTGGTCGCCTGGCGAACGCAGCGGTCGAGACCGGCCCTGGTGCGGCTTGCCGTGTCCGCCGCGCTGCTGTTCGCGATCCAGGCCGTGGTGGGCGGGCTCCAGGTGCTGACCGATCTGGCCGAGTGGACGCAGACGCTCCACCTCGCGCTGGGTGCTGTGATCTGGGCCATCCTGGTTGGTCTTGCGGTGATCGCCTACTTCGAGGCCCGGACCGAGGCGCGGGTCGTCGAGGGTGCCGGCCAGCCGGGTGGGTCCGGACGCAGGCCGGATGACGTCCCGCCGGTACCGGCCGCGGGCCGCGCGAGCGATACCGTCCGCGCCTACGTCGCGTTGACCAAGCCGCGGATCATCGAGCTGCTGCTGATCACGACCATTCCGGCCATGGTGCTGGCGACGCGGGACCTGCCCGGCATGAACCCGGTCGAGTGGTTCCGGCTGGTGTTCTGGACGATGGTCGGCGGGTCGCTGGCCGCAGGCTCGGCCAACGCCATCAACCAGTACCTCGACCGCGACATCGACCTGCTGATGACGCGCACCCGGCGACGGCCGCTGCCGGCCAACACGGTGCCGCCCGAGAACGCGGTCGTGTTCGGGATCGTGCTGGGCGTGATCTCGATCGCGCTGATGGCGTACTTCGTCAACCTGGTGGCCGCCTTCCTCAGCCTGCTCGCGATCGGGTTCTACGTGCTGGTGTACACGCTGATCCTCAAGCGGACCACACCCCAGAACATCGTGATCGGCGGCGCCGCCGGCGCGCTGCCGCCGGTGATCGGCTGGGCCGCGGTCACGGGACGGGTCGAGGTCCCGGCGCTGCTGCTGTTCGCGATGGTCTTCTACTGGACGCCGCCGCACTTCTGGGCGCTGTCGCTGCGGATTCGCAAGGACTACGAGGCCGCCCGGGTGCCGATGCTGCCGGTGGTCCGAGGCGTGCCCGAGACCGCGCGCCAGATCGCCCTGTACACGGTGCTCCTGGTCGCCGTCAGCCTCGTGTTCTACGCAGTCGCGCGGATGGGTCCGATCTACCTCGTCGCCGCCGTGGTCCTGGGGGCGCTGTTCCTGTGGCGGGCGTTCGTGCTGTGGCAGCAGGCGACCTCGCCCGAGGCGTCGCTGGCGCAGGCCATCAGGCTGTACAAGTACTCGATCAGCTATCTCACGCTGCTGTTCGTGGCCGTGGCCGTGGACAGCCTGCTCATCGGCCCCTTCGGCTAGGCGACCCGGAGATTCCTCATGGGCGTGCCGCTGACCGCCCTGCGACGCGCGCTGCTGCACCGGCTGCTCTCGCTCGGCCTCGCGGCGGGCTTGGCCACGGGCCTCCTGGCAGCGCCGGGCCCGGCGGTTCCCGACGCCGCCGCCTCGTGCGCGGCCGTGCCATCGATCGAGGATGCGCTGCTGCGCGGCGACGTCGTGGTGGTGGGTTCGGTCGTGGGCCTCGAGAACGAGGACCGGTGGGCGACGGTCAGGGTCGAGGAACGCTGGCGGGGTGCCCGCGACCTGCCCGACACCATCATCGTCCACGGCGGGCCGGAGCCCGGCGGGTCCACGACCGTCGATCGCACCTACCGGATGACCCGCTATCTGTTCGTGCTGACGCGAGCCGACGGCTACTTCGCCGATGACGCGTGCACGGCCACCCGACCCTGGTCCGCCGACCTGGCCGCCTACCGACCGGCCGGCGTCTCGCCTGCTCCCGATGTGGTTTCCGGGGCGCAGATCACGGCGATCGACCCATCGGCGGTCGCGATCGTGGCCGGCCTGCTGCTGGCCCTGCTGGTCGCGATCGTCGCGTACATCGTGATCCTGCGGGCCCGTAACCGGCCCCCCGACTGGGTTCGATAGCGGGCGGACGCTGGACCCCCGGCCCGCCCGCGACGTGCCGGGACGGGCTCGTTGATGGGACCTTCGGATGACCGACGTGGTCGGGGTTCGGGCCGAAGGTCTCTCGGGCCGCAACGAGTGCCTCTATCGAGTGCCTCCTCAAGACTTGAGGGCGAAGGAGGCAACGGCGATGGAGGGTGTGACTGAAGAACGTGGTGCCTGCCACGTTCGATCGTGAGGCGCCCGCGCTCCTCGCCGGCAGCCGCGGTTGACCAGTGGGCCGGCTCGGCCGCTGATCCCTCCTCGTCGGTGGCCTCGGCGGCGATGACCCCGGTGTTCCTCGTGATGCGGCGATCGGCCTTGCCGCGTTCGGGCTCTGGTACCGCGGGCTCACGCGGTCTCCAACCCGGCCTCGCACGGCGACGGCGACCCGGGGTGCGTGACCACACCGCCTGACGTCGCCTGGAGCGTCTCCGCGGCGATCGGGTCGCTGTCACCGCTAGCGGAGTCGGGCGCCCCGGGCGATCTGCTCCAGCAGCGCATCCGCCATGGGCGGGCGGCCCAGCACGCCGGTCAGCACCTCGAGCGGAGAGCGTTCGAGCCCGAAGCGGTAGATGCGCTCGCTGACGAATGCGTACCAGCCCGGGTCACCGTCGATCCAGCTCCCTCGCTCACGCCGGATCGCATCGCGCAGATCTGCCGCCAGGATGGCGCCGATCGGGTAGTTGGCCATGTACCCCGGCTCCTGCACGAGCTGACCGCGGATCGCCCACCAGGACCACTCCGGGTGTGGTGCGATCCCGAGCCACCTCGACGTGATCTCGGTCCAGATGTCGTTGGCCGCGCGATCGGGCTGGTCGTGCTGCTGAATCTCGAGCAAGGTCCAGGCCGCATCGAGCACGGTCGCCGCGTGGAGGCAGCGGATCGACACGATGTCGGGCACATGGGCTCCCCCCGCGAGCCATCGTCGCTGCCACTCGGGCTCCGCGATGTCCAGCGCCACGAGCTCCGCGAGCGCCTCGGTCAGCGCATCCGACGAGGGCCAGTCGGTGAACGCCGGACGGGTGTGGATCGCGGCGAGGTGGATGGCATGGCCGGTCTCGTGGACCAGCTCGGCGAGCTCGCTCAGGCCACCGTCGACGCAGGTGGCCAGCACGGTTGGCCGGCCGCGTGACCAGGTGCCATCGGGGCGCTGATGCGGCCGGCCACCGAACGTGGTGAACGCGACGGGGACGGCGGGCCGCGATGGACGCGCGTCCAGGTCCAGCTCGATGCCGAGCACATCGAGATCGGCTCCCAGCGCGGCGTGGATCGATCGATTGATCTCCGATAGCGCGCTGCGCGGCAGGGCCCGCCGGAGCGAGCGCTGGGCGGTGCCGGCTCGCCACCACCAGTCCCAGGGCTCGACCGGGGGCTCTCCGGCAACCCGGCCGGGTTCGACCACGGCCGCGCGCCAGGCAGCGAGCAGGGCGACGACCCACGCTTCGATCGTGCGCCCGGTGAGCCCCAGGGCCTCCGCGTTGGCGGCGATCGGTGAGCGGCCGGCGCGCCAGGCGGCGGCCGATCCCTGGACCAGCGATCGGTAGGGAGACCGCTCACGGCCGTCGCCGTCCACGGCCCACCACAGCGGTGCCATGGCCAGGAACAGGCGCCGGCGCTCGGCCGCATCGCCCTCGGTGGCGAGCCGGTCAAGGATCTGGAGGCGAGTCAGCGTCCGATCGCCAACGTGGATCGACTCCTCGGCGGCCGCGTAGCAGGTCTCGATGCGCCGTCTCAGCGTCTCGCCGCCCGCGGCGATGGCCGTCGACCAGCCGAGCTCGTCCTCGCAGTCAGCGAACCTGTCTCGCGGCGTTACGGGGAGCCCGGCATCCCTGGACAGTGGCGTACGGATACCGGTACGGATCGAGGCCAGCGCCCGGCGGTCCTCGTCCCGCGACCGTTCGTGGTCCGCGCCCTCGTCCCGGTGCCGCTCACGGTCGGATTGGTCGGCGGCCTCGAATGCGGCGAGCGCCGCGTGGACCGCTCGCTCTGTGTCCGCCGCCGCAGCCTCGAGATCGCGCTGGTCGGCCGGCTCGCCCTGGCCCCGGGCGACGTCCAGGCGGTCGCGAGCGTCGCGCGCGGCCAGGTAGGCGCGCTCGAGTACCGCGAGCCGGTCGGTCGACATGACGACATGCTGCCACGTCGGGTGCACTAGGTTGCGGGCGCAGGGGGGTGGACCCGGGGGCGAGCCGCCACACGTGGCCCGCGGGCGAGCCGCCACACCAGGCCCGCGGGCGAGCCACCACACCTGGCCCGCCGACACCAGGCCGAGACACCCGCCCCGCCAACGGGATCCTGCCCCGAGACACGAGATCGACCCGGGAAGCCCACGGCACGAGCCCCGGTATGGCACGATCGTGGCATGGAGCTCACCTTCCTCGGCGGAGCCCGAACCGTCACCGGCTCGCGACACCTCGTCGACACCGGTCGTGCCCGCGTCCTCGTCGATTGCGGGATGTTCCAGGGCGGGCCCGACGAGTCGATGCGCAACCGGATCCCGCTCGGGTTCGACCCGGCATCGCTCGACGCGGTCGTCCTCACCCACGCCCACCTCGACCACTGCGGCCTGCTGCCGCTGCTCGTCCACGAGGGGTTCCGGGGATCGATCCTGTGCACCGCGGCAACGGCGGAGCTCGCGCGCCTGGTGCTGCTCGACTCGGCCAAGCTCCAGGAGGAGTTCGCCAAGCGTGCTCGTCGCCGCGATAGGCGGGATCCGGAGCATGCCGCCGACCGCGAGGCCCGAGAGGAGCGCCTGTTCGACCGCGACCTGGACCTCGCCCTGGCGGGTGCCGAGAGCCCGGGCGGAGACGATCCCGAGGACCTCCTGCGTGGAGCGCCACCCGAGGTCGTGCTCGACTTCGACAGCCCGATCTACACCGAGGACGATGCGGGTGCCGTGCTGCCGATGCTCCGCCACGTGCCGTACGGGATGGAGCACGAGATCGCCGCCGGGGTGCACGTCACGCTGCTCGATGCCGGGCACATCCTCGGATCGGCGGTCGCGCGGATGCGGCTGTCCCGGGCCGACGGCGGTCGCGACGCGATCATCGTGTTCTCCGGCGATCTCGGGCGGCCCGGCTCGCCGATCCTGCGCGACCCGACCCCGGTGGCCGAGGCCGACTTCGTGGTCTGCGAGTCGACGTATGGCGGTCGCGAGCACGAGCCGGCGGAGCGGTCGGCCGAGATCCTGACCGACGTCGTCAACGAGACGGCGAAGCGCAACGGCGCACTGCTGATCCCGTCGTTCGCCATCGGGCGGACCCAGCAGATCGTATGGGAGCTCGATCGGCTGGTGACCGCCGGCACCATCCCCCAGGTACCCCTCTACCTCGACTCCCCGATGGCGCGCTCGGCGTCGGAGATCTACCGGTCGCATCCGGAGGCCTACGACGAGGAGACGGCCGGTCTGCTCGCGGCACACCAGTCCCCGCTCGACTACCCGGGTCAGCACGTGGTCCAGAGCTTCCAGGAGTCGGAGCGGATCGCCGGAGCCCATCGGCCGCTGATCATCGTCGCGTCGAACGGGATGCTCACCGGCGGCCGGTCGGTGGGTCACGCCGAATGGCTGCTGCCGGACCCGGCATCCACGGTGCTGTTCGTCGGCTACCAGGGCGAGGGCTCGCTGGGCGGGCACCTTGTTCGCGGCGCGACCTCGGCCCGCATCGGCGGCCACGAGGTGCAGGTACGCGCGACGATCCGGACGCTCGACGGCCTGTCCGCGCATTCCGATGAGCCCGAGCTCCTGGCCTGGCTGGGTCACTTCGTCGCCGGCCGCAAGCCGGGCGATCCGGGGGTGCCGAAACGCGTCTACCTCGTGCATGGCGATCCGCCGGCGCAGCAGGCGCTCGTGCCGAAGGTCGGGGCGCTCGGGCTCGACGTTCGGGTGCCAGCCTGGCACGAGACGGTGTCGCTGGACTGACCTCGTCATCGCCAGACACACATGGCCAGTCCCGAGCCAACGCGCATGACGGTCCCGACCCAGCGGGCATGACGGTCCCGACCCAGCGGGCATGACGGTCCCGACCGAGCGGGCATGACGGTCCCGAACCCGGCCAGGATCAGCCTGACGGCCTAAACCCTGTGGATCGCTGCCTCGCCGTGGATCAACCTGCGGCCGTGCCGCGCTGCCCGGGCTGCCGCCATCGTGGTCGACAGGCGTGTTCCACTGCCGTGCGGACTCAATGCGTGTCCAGGAGTCCGCCGCCCATGCCTGGCAGGCATCGCTCTTGGCGCGAAGGCTGCGTACTCAACGAGCCGTTCGCCGGCCCATGCCTGGCAGGCATCGCTCTTGGCGCGAAGGCCGCGCACTCGATGAGCCATTCGCCGGCCAATGCCTGGCAGGCATAGAGCGGTCGGCTGAAGGCTCGGATCTCGCCGCTTCGACGTCGTGGGACCTCGAATGATGCCTGCGGGGCATCACGCTGCAGGCACCGTATGCCCGCGCGTCGGCGCAGCGGCGCCGGGCCGCCCGTCCCGCGCGTCGGCGCAGCGGCGCCGGGCCGCCCGTCCCGCGCGTCGGCGCAGCGGCGCCGGGCCGCCCGTCCCGCGCGTCGGCGCAGCGGCGCCGGGCCGCCCGTCCCGCGCGTCGGCGCAGCGGCCGCCGCCCACCGTCGCTCGCGGTACGATCCAGGGGCCCGCAGGAGGCCTCCGCCTTGTCGATTACTGCTCCGGTCGCGCCCCATCGACCCACTGCACCGCGCGTGCCCGCCCCGTTCACCCCCGACGAGCTGGCCCGGGTCCGCGCCCCCTTCCGCGGGGCGACCCTGCTGCCGGCACGCGCCTACCACGACGAGACGGTCTTCGCGTGGGAGCAGGAGGAGATCTTCCTGCGCGACTGGATCGCGGTGGGTCGAGCCGAGGAGCTGTCCGAACCCGGCTCATTTCTCCTGCGCGACCTGTTCGGCGAGAACGTTCTGCTGGTCCGCGGTCGGGACGAGAGAATTCGCGCCTTCTACAACGTGTGCCGCCATCGCGGAACCGCGGTCGAGGAGCGTTCGTGCGGCAAGGCGGTCCGGTTCCAGTGTCCCTACCACGCTTGGATCTACGACCTTGACGGCCGCCTCATCCGCGCCAAGCACACGGACGATCTCGATGACTTCAGCCTCGACGGCTATGGTCTCGTGCCCATCCGATGCGAGACCTGGCAGGGGTTCGTGTTCCTGTGCTTCACCGATGACGTGACCACCACCCCACCGCTGCGCGAGTACCTGGGCGACTGGTTCGACCACCACGCGGGCTTCGGGCGCGGCATGTCGAGCCTTCGCCGGGCCGCGCGCCTGACCTACGATGTGGCCGCCAACTGGAAGATCGTGGCCGAGAACTACAGCGAGTGCTACCACTGCCCGGGCGTCCATCCGCTGCTCAACAAGCTCACGCCCTACGACCTGGGTGAGGACTTTCCCGCCGATGGCCCGTGGAAGGGCGGCTGGATGGTGTTCGCCCACGGTTGCGAGACGATGTCGGTCAGCGGCAGGCGAGACGGGCGGCCCCTGCTCTACGCCCGGGATGAGACGGAGGCCCGCCGGATCTACTACTACATCCTGTGGCCCAACCTGATCGTTTCGGTTCACCCTGACTACGTGCTCACCCACCAGGCGTGGCCCGATGGCCCGAACCGGAGCACGGTCCATTGCGACCTGTACGTCGAGGGCGATCGCGCCGACGGCATCGACGTGTCGGGTGCGGTTGAGTTCTGGAACATCACCAACCGCGAGGACTACCACGTCGTCGAGCTGCAGCAGCAGGGGACACGGTCGCGCTCGTGGGTGGCCGGCCGGTACTCGAACCAGGAGGCGTCGGTTCACGCATTCGACATCATGGTGGCGGACCGCTACGCGAACGATGGGACGCGGACGATGCGCGGATGGCGGACCGAGACCGCGTCCGAGCGACGGAAGGCGACCCGGGCGGTGGGTAGTGCTGGAGGAGGGACATGAAGCTGCTGGTGGCGATCGTCCAGGTCGACGATGCCGACCATCTCACCGAGGCGCTTCGCCACGATGGTCATCGCTTCACGCGCGTGGCATCGACCGGCGGCTTCCTCGAGACTCCCAACGTGACCCTGTTCATGGCCGTCCGCGACGAGATGCTCGCCGACGTGGTGGCCCTGTTCCGGGACAACTGCGCCGACCGCGACGTCGAGCTTCCCCTGGTCCTCACCGAGCGCCTTCGCGACTGGCAGGAGCGGGTGGTCCAGTACGCGGGCGCAACGATCCTGGTCCTCGACCTCGATGACCTGATCCGGCTGTAGCCGGGTTTCGCGGTCCGCAGGCCCCGCGGGGGACTGCGGGTGGCGAGCGGGTGGCGAGCGACGGCGGCGGGTCAGTTGTCGGCCAGCGAGCTGAAGCTCGGGGTCGACCTCGACCAGGCGATCGTCCGTCGCAGGCCGTCGGCGAACGACACCTTCGGAACCCAGCCGAGCATGCGCTCGGCCCGCGATGCGTCGAGATAGATCCGCTGGACCTCGCCGGCTCGCGCGGGCAGATGGACCGAATCGCCGGCAAAGCCCGTGATCGCCCGAAGCTCTCGGACGATGTCATTGACCGAGGTTGCCGTGCCCGTGCCGAGGTTGAGCGTCTCCCCGCTCCCGCGGTCGAGGGCGAGGACATTCGCCTCGACGACATCGTCGACGAACAGGTAGTCGCGGACGGCGCTGCCATCGCCGAACACCATCGGCGGCAGCCCCTCCAGCATGCGGCCGATGAAGATCGCGTTGACGCCGGCCTCGCCATGGGGGTTCTGCCGCGGCCCGTATACGTTCGGGTAGCGAAGGATCGTGTAGTCGAGGCCGTGGAGCAGGCGCCACAGGTACAGGTAGTGCTCCACGGCGTGCTTGCTGGCGCCGTACGGTGATTCCGGGTTGATCGGATGGTCCTCGGTCGCCGGCAGCTGCCGTCCCTCGCCGTAGAGGGCGCCGCCGGTCGAGGCGTAGATCACCTTTCGGACGCCGCTCGCTGTGCAGGCCTGCAGGAGGGCGATCGAGCCGAGCAAGTTCACGCGGGCGTCGAGCATCGGGTCGGCGACCGACCCGCGGACGTCGATCTGCGCCGCATGGTGGTCGACGACATCGGGTCGGAAGTCGGCCACGGCTGCCTCGACGGAGGCGGCATCGCGCAGGTCGCCCTCATACAGGCGGGCAGCGTTGTGGACGAACGAACGCACGCCGCTCGAAAGGTTGTCGAAGACGGCCACGTCGTGGCCGAGCGCCACGAACCGATCGGCCACGTTCGAGCCGATGAACCCGGCACCGCCAGTGACCAGGATGCGCAACGCAGCCTCCTTGTGAGGGGCATCGCTCCTTCGACACCAGCCCGGCTTCACGCTACTGTGTGCGTATTGCTCGGCGCAACTGCGCGCGGGTGGCGGAGTTCAAGAGCAAGCGACCGATGGCTCCGGGAGTGCCGTCCGCCTGCGGTTCGCACGAAGGGGCGCGAACGGCCGATGGCCCGTCCATCCCGTCGTCAACGGGCCGCCCGGACCATGACACACCCGCTCGGCCGGGCGCACGCTCCGGTGACTTCGACCCGAACGCCGGCACGGCGCGTCCGGGCCCCGACCCGTTGCTGCGCCACCAGCTCCCGGAGTTCGGCAATGGCTCTCGACGACGATTTGACCCTGGTCGGTCGCTCGTTCCTCACCCTCCGCGACTTCGGCGCGGATGAGATCGAGCACCTCCTCCAGCTGGCGGCCCGGCTGAAGACGGAGAAGCGTGAGCGCCGGGAGGTCAGGCGGCTGGCCGGCCGCTCGATCGCGCTCATCTTCGAGAAGGACAGCACGCGGACCCGGATCGGGTTCGAGGTCGCGGCCTACGACCAGGGTGCCCACGTGACCTATCTCGGTCCGACCGGCAGCCACGTGGGCAAGAAGGAATCGGTCAAGGACACCGCACGGGTGCTGGGACGCGTGTACGACGCGATCGAGTTCCGGGGGTTCCATCAGCGCGACGTCGAGACCCTGGCCCGCTGGTCGGGGGTCCCCGTCTACAACGGCCTGACCGACGAGGACCACCCGACCCAGGTGCTGGCGGATCTGCTCACCCTCCGCGAGCACGTCGCGCGGCCGCTGCGGGACATTGCCCTCGCCTACGTCGGCGATGCGCGCGGGAACATGGGCGACGAGCTGCTGATCGGCTGCGCCACGATGGGCATGGACCTCCGGGTCGTCGCCCCACGGTCGGTCTGGCCGCGCAACGACTTCCTGGCGACGGCGCGCGAGATCGCCGCCTCGAGCGGCGCCCGGATCACGGTCACCGACGACATCGCGTCCGGCGTCGCGGGCGTGGATGCCATCTACACCGATGTCTGGGTGTCGATGGGCGAGCCGGAATCCGCGTGGGACGAGCGGATCGCGCTCCTGCGCCCGTACCAGGTCGACGCGGCCATGCTGGCGGCCACGGGCAACCCCGCGGTCAGGTTCCTGCACTGCCTGCCGGCCTTCCACGACCTGGAGACCGAGGTGGGTCGCGCGATGTTCGAGCGCCACGGCCTGACCTCGCTGGAGGTGACCGACGAGGTGTTCGAGTCGGACGCCTCGATCGTGTTCGACCAGGCCGAGAACCGGATGCACACGATCAAGGCCGTGCTGGTCGCCACGCTCGTCGGGGACACGCTCTGATGCGCGTCGTGGCTGCGCTCGGCGGCAACGCGCTGCTCCGCCGGGGGGAGCCGATGACGGCCGAGAACCAGCGCGCGAACGTGGCCATGGCCGCACGGGCGCTGCTGCCGATCGCGCTCGAGCACGACCTGATCCTCACCCACGGCAACGGACCGCAGGTCGGGCTGCTGGCGCTCCAGAACGCCGCCTACCACCCCGATGAAACGTACCCGCTGGACATCCTCGACGCGGAGACCGAGGGCATGATCGGGTACCTGCTCGAGCAGGAGCTGGGCAACCTGCTCGCGGCGGGACGGCCGATGGCCACGATCCTGACCCGGATCGAGGTCGATCCCGAGGATCCGGCCTTCGCCCGGCCCTCCAAGCCGATCGGTCCCGTCTATGACCGCGCGGAAGCGGAGCGCAACGCGGCCGAAAAGTCGTGGACGATCGCGCCCGACGGCAACCGCTGGCGCCGCGTCGTGCCGTCACCGCAGCCGCAGCGGATCCTGGAGCTGCCGGTGATCGAGCTCCTGGTCCGCGAGCGTGTGATCGTGGTGTGCGCCGGCGGCGGCGGTATCCCGGTGGTCCGGGCTCGGGGCGGCGGGTACCAGGGCATCGAGGCTGTCATCGACAAGGACTTCGCCGGCGCGCTGCTGGCAACCTCGCTCCATGCCGATGCCTTCCTGATGCTCACCGATGTGAATGCGGTGTTCGCAGACTGGGCCACGCCCCAGGCATCGCCCATCCATCGCGCCTCGCCCGAGGACCTGGCCGCTCGCTCGTTCGCGGCGGGCTCGATGGGCCCGAAGGTGGAGGCCGCCTGCCGGTTCGTCAAGGCGAACGCAGGCTTCGCGGCGATCGGGTCGCTGGGTGACGCCGAGGCGATGCTCAGCGGCGATGCGGGCACGATCGTGAGCCGGCCTTCCACGCAGCTGGCGTGGGGGACGGCGGCCCCGGTGCTGGAGTCCACCGCACCCTAGCGTCGTTGCCAACCGGCGAGCCGGCGCCGGCCGCCGTTGCTGCGGGTCAGCGGCGGGGCCTGGTCCGGGCGGCGATCCGCGCCAGGGCACCCTCCCAGCCCGCGTCGAACGGGCGGCCGGGCTGGTCGAGGTCGATCACGACCGGTGCGTGGTCGGACGGGACCGGCGGCCCCTTGCGCGCCTCCCGGTCGATCTCCGCCCACACGACCCGCTCCGCCACCGGACGCGTCGCGTACAGCAGGTCGATCCGCATCCCCTCATTGCGGTGGAAGTTGCCGGCCCGGTAGTCCCACCACGAGAACCGTCCGGGCTCGGGACGGGCGACCCGGTAGGTGTCGATCAGGCCCCAGGTGCGGAGCGCCGCCAGCGCCGTCCGCTCCGGCTCGGACACGTGGGTCCCGCCGTGCGCCTTGACCGCGTCCCAGACGTCCTGGTCGGCAGGGGTCACGTTGTAGTCGCCGCCGAGCACCATCGGCTCGTCGGGCGAACGGGTCGCGGCGAGCCAGCGCGCGAGCCGCTCGAACCAGCGCAGCTTGCCCGCGTAGAACGGCGAACCGACGATCCGTCCGTTGGGCGCATAGAGGCTCACGACCCGCACCCCGCCGCATACGGCCGACACCATGCGCGCCTCGTCGAACGGGTCGAAGTCCTCCTCGTCGACGGCCGCGGCCGCAGCGGCAGACGAATCGCGTACCGGCCCGTCGCCGAAGTTCGAGATCACGTCCGAGGCCCCCATCCGGCTCAGGATGCCAACCCCGTTCCAGCGCCCCTCACCATGGTGGACGAGCTCGTAGCCCAGCATCCCGAACGGCATCACGGGCGCGTCGGCATCGGACAGCTTCGTCTCCTGGATCAGGAGCACGTCAGGCTCGGCCCGCGCCAGCCACTTCTCGACGGCCTCCATCCGGGCCTTGAGCGAGTTGACGTTCCAGGTCGCGATGCGCATCCTGACCCCTTCCTGCGACATCCAGATCGTATCGGTCGCTCGGGCTCTGCGCGCCGCCCTCAGGGTGCGACCGACGGGGCCTCGATCGTGATGTCGGCGCCAACGCGCGAGTAGGCGATGGTGGTGGTGACGGCGACCGGCACCGGCGAGCTGCCGTCGGATGGCGCCGAGGTGGTGGCGCTGTAGGTCAGCAGCTGCGGCACTCCGGCCGGCGTGAGCTCGAGGTCCAGATCGTCGATCTGCCCCTGGCCGCCGTCCGCCTGCATCGCCGCGGTCTGGTACGGGATCGGCGCCGCGTTGTGGAAATGGAGCAGATCGTGGAACGTGTCGTCATGGCCCGCATAGACCAGCTGGTCGATCGGACCCAGGTAGCGCCACTGATCGAGCACGTCCTCGAGCAGTCCGGGGTCGATGTCGGGGCGCTCGGACCAGGTGCCCGAGGCTCCTCGCGCGTAGACCACCCCACCCACATCGGCCACCTGCAGCGCGTTGCCGCTGATGATGATCGTGCCGGACAGGTCCGAACCCTTGACGTCGACCACGAGCCTGATGTCGCTGGTGGGCGCGCCGCTGACCGATGATGACGCGAGCTCGTCCATCCGGTACGCCAGGTCGTTGCGAGCGGTGAGCTTGGCGAACGCGCCCAGCGCCGCGGCCGCCGCGGCCTGGTCCTCGCTGGTGGTCAGGGAGGGGGCGGGCGTGGGAGACGGGCCAGGTTGTCCGAGGTTGAGCGCCTGGCCCATGTCGCTGAACGAGGTCGTGCGCGTGATCGTGCTGCCGAGCACGTCCGCCTCGACCACCATGCCCAGCGGCGTCCCGTCGGGCTGTAGCCACAGCTCGGCCTGGGTGACCTGGCCGGTCTGGCCGATGGCGCGCATCGACCCCGGGTCGAAGGCGATCGGCAGGCGCCCGACGTACCGCAGCGAGCCGTCGGACTCGGTGCCATCGAACGTCAGGCCTTCGAGCGGGCCCAGGAACCGCCACGGATCGGTGTAGTCGATCGAGTCCCAGTTCGCGTCCCGCGCTCGCGTGGCCCACGTGTCGTCCTCTCGGACCCAGGTGGTACCGCCGATCGCGATGCTGCGCCACGAGCCGCTCGGGCTGGTGCTGGTCAGCGCGACGTCGTTGCCCACCACATCCGCCGATGTCGTCTCGGCTGCCTCGGTCTGATCGAGGTGGTAGCTGAGATCGCTGCGGCTCAGCAGCTCGCGGAACGCGGCCAACGCAGCCGCCGCGTCGGCGCCCTGGCCGGGCGAGGCCGATGGCGAGGGCGACGGCCCGGGTGTGATCGCCGGGGACGGCGTCGGGGAGGCGTTGCCGCAGCCGGCCACGGTCACGACGAGCGCGCTTGTCAGCAGGAGACTTCCGAGAAGCCGAAGAAGCCGGTTGCCAGCCACGTCGCCCATTCCTCGTTCAGTACCGGCGCCCGCGCTGGCGGGACAGGTCGAACGTGGCCGTGTCGGCGACCGCCATCACCGCCATCGTGCCCGCCTGGACGGGATCGCTCACCACCAGGTCCACATGGTCGGTGATCGAGCCCACCATGTTGAGCGCGATGATCGGGATCCCGACCGCGCGCAGCTCCTCGGCCGCGCGGCTGATCTCGCCGCCCATGATGGAGCCTGCGAGAACGAGCAGCCGGGCCCGCGGAAGATCGGCCACGGCGCGCACCGCGGACGCGATCGCATCCTCACCCACGAGCGGGATCGTGTCGACCGAGATCCGCTCGCCCCGCAGGTTATGGCGGTCCGCCTCCGACACCGCGCCAAGCGCCACCTGGGCAACCTGGGCGCCACCGCCAACGACGATCACCCGCTTGCCGAACACCTTGCCCAGCGGCCGGGTCAGGTGGATCGCGATGACCTCGCGCAGCGGCTCCAGCGCCCTGACCAGCGCCTCCTCGTCGGCGTCCTCGACCTCCATCTCGAGGTCGGCGATCGGGCGGGCAGCGGCGTCGGCGTCCGGCGAGGGAGCGCGCCGGACCGTCGACAGCGTCCGGACGTGACCCCCTGCCTCACCGATCTGGCCGGCGATGATGGCCATCGCCTCCGGCTCGTCGGCGATCTCGAGGCGCAGCGCGACGGCCGGCGGCAGCGGCTGGAGCCTGGAATGGCGGGCGGGCACGCGTCGATCAGCCCGAGCGGCCGGCGATGACGTCGCTGATCGACATGCCGGTTGGCTCGCCGCCGGTCGGGTCGTGCTCCTCGAAGGCGACCCCGAGCGCGGTGAACGCCTCGCGCGTGGCGCCGGCATCGCTCGTGGTCAGCATCAGGGCGCCGTCGGTGTCCTCGGCCACCCCGACGATCCCCGTGATGTTGACACCGCTGTCGGCCAGTGCCTGGGCGACACGGGCCAGCGCTCCTGGCCGGTCGTCGAGCTGGACGGTGAACCAGATCGTCACGCGAAACCTCCTGGCCGCCCATGGTACGCGGCCGCCATGGGCCGGGCCGCTCATGGTACGCGGGACGCGCTACGCTGGGCCGGATGCAGATGACCCCGGCGCCGCGGGACGCTTGAGCCGATGCCGGCCCCGCTGGGCAGGACGCCGACCAGGAGGATGCCCAACATCCAGGTGTTCGGCCTCAACGACTCGCCGTCGACGCGCGCGGCCCTGCGCTTCTTCCGCGAGCGCCGGATCGTGGTCCACTACGTCGACCTCGGCAAGAAGCCGATCGCCGCGGGTGAGCTCCGGCGGTTCACGGACCGGCTGGGCGCGGCGGCGCTGCTGGACCCGGAGAGCCGACCCTACCGCGAGCAGGGTCTGGCGCACCTCACGATGGATGTGGCCGGGATCACCGCCCGGCTGCTGGCCGACGTCCGGCTGATCCGCCTGCCGCTGGTGCGCTACGGCGACCAGCTGACAGCGGGCAAGGACGAGGCAACGTGGAAGGCGTGGCTCGCGAAGGGTCGCTGACATGGCGTCGGCGGGCGAGTCCCCGGAAGCCCCTGCTGGCCCCCGATGCGGCGAGCGGGAGGCGCCGGTGCCTGGTATGGCCCCCCATGTCCAGGGGTCATCGTCTCTCAGCCCAGACCGCCGATCCCGCCGTCAAACGACCGGATCCATGCCTCTCGGTCATCGGATCAACCTCGGGAGCCCCCGTTCGCCGATCGGGGCACTCCTCGGGCTCGAATGTGATGACCAGGAAGCATCACGGGTGCCGCGAAGCGACCCACGAACTCGGGCTCCTGGTCGCTCGCGGCGCATCGCTGTCCGGGGCCGCCCCACCGTTCCGCTCGGAGGCGCATCGTCGCGGCCAGGCGGCGGGGCGCTCGACGCACCATGGGTTCGGGGCCCGTCAGCTGCGAACCGAAGGATCGAGCACCCTGCCCATGAACAGGACCGCGCCGGTCCTGACGTCCCGAACCAGGAACAGGAACGGCTGGTTGAGCCGGAGCGTGACGATCCGGGCCGGCACCGGTCCCATACACCCGCCACCGGTGGTGTCCATACCGATCGCGGTCGCAGCAGCGGCCTCCGTGCCCTGCTCGTCGACGTCGATGTTCGCCTGGTGGATGACGCTGGCGATGGCCAGCTGGTCCTGCGTCGTGATCCCCGAGAAATCCGCCGCTCCTCCGCCGAACGCGGCCTTCATGCCCAGCGCCCTGAGCACCGGCACGAGGTCGGCGCGGGTATCGACGCCGAAGCGCGGCATGAACACGCGCACGCCATACGGGTAGGTCGCGCACGCCTCGGGATCGTCGGGCTGGGTCACCTCGCTCAGCCGTGATCGCTCGGCGTCGAGCTTGCCGGTGATCGCGGTCAGCCTGGCGGGCGTCAGGGCGGCCTCGAAGGCGTCGATGTCGGTCGGTTCGATGAGCGTCATGGCCAGCGGGGTGGTGTCCGACGCGCCCACATAGCGCAGCTCCGTCGCCTTCCAGCCGGACCCGGTCGCGTAGGGAACCTGCTGGGCGCCGAACAGGGTCATCGTGGGCACCTGGACCTGCGCGCCGTTCGTCCGGGTGAACGAGCGGTTCTTCGTGCCATCCGACGCAAACGCGATCTGCCAGCCGGCCTTCATGTAGATCGCGTTGACCAGGACCAGGCGCGTCGCTTCAGTGACGTTGGGTGGCGCGAGCAGCTCCGGGATGCGCTGCGCGGTCTGGCGGCTCACCCAGGCGTTGATGACCTGGCGTGCCGCGTCGGGATCGGCCTCGTAGTCCACCAGCCCCAGCTGGGCACCGAACGCCTTCGCGATCGCGTCGAGGAAGCCCTGCTCGATCGACCAGCCCTGCTGCCCAAACGCTGCGTTGGCGATCCGCAGCGAGAGCTCATGGGTCTGCCCGTCGTCGTCAGTCCAGGTCGTGTCGTGCCCGGCGAGCTCCTGCTCCAGCGAGTTGAGCGCATTCGAAAGCGCCTTCCAGCCGCCGGTGTGGAGGACCGCGTCCATCTCGGTGGCCGTTGTGCCCCTGGCGCCGGCGCGCGCCATCGCGAGCGCGAGCGCGATGCTCGTGGGCGAGAACACGATGTTGTGCCCGGTCAGGGCCAGCCCCGGATCTGACCGCAGCCGCTGATACAGGTCGAGCGCGAACCCGTTGGTCGACGATGCCGCCTCGGCAGCCTCGGCCGCGGTGCCTTCGGATCGGGCGACCGCCGAGCGCGCGAACTCGAGACCCGCCAGCGGATCCGCCGCCAGCGCGACCCAGGGCGTCCCGTCGTGGTCGGCCGCGGCCACCCAGCCGTCAGCCACGCCGCCGGTCAGCGTGATCGCGACCGGTGCCACGTGATACCAGTCATAGCCGGACGCCTCCACGGGTCCTTCGATCACGAGCAGCTGCGTGCCGATCGGCAGCGGCGGCTGGTACTTGATCGAGTCGTCGCTGACGCGCGGCTGGGATCGCATCCGGATCCGATCGACCACGGTGACCGCCATCGATCCCTGTGGCAGCGAGGGTGCGATGGCGGGGGCGGGGGCCGAGGCCTCGACCGTGGGCGAGGCGGACGGCTCGGGCGTCGAGGGCGACGGCGCCGAGCCTGATGGATTCGCCGGCGCCGCCGTGCCGGCCGCGGGCGTGGGACTCGTGTCCGCGCATCCCGCGAGCAGCGCGACCACCAGCAGGCAGGTCATCGCGCTCCCGGCATGCGATTGGACAGCGGCAGACCGGAACATCCCGTATCCCTCAGCGGCGACGCGACGGTCAGTGCTCCACGCAATCCGGGTGACCCGATCGGGCACGATCGGTTGTCGCCACCTGCGTATGGGACGATCGGCGCTGGTGGCGGTGATGCCAAGGGACATTGGTCGGGAACCCCGGGGTGGTGGCATGCTGCGCGCATGACGGATGATCACGATCGGGCGAGCCACCAGCCCGGGCCCCAGACGATGCACCGCGGCCGGGTCTCGATGCGGCCGGAAGCCGCGGCCCGGTTCGTCGGTCGGCGCGCGACCGAGGACGAGAAGCTCCTTGCCGGCCGCCCGGCGGAGCGCCCCGCGTTCCTGGAGACCGACACCTGGCGCGCGCTGCGGATCCTGTCCGAGTTCGTGGAGGGGTTCGAGGCGCTCGCCGAGGTCGGGCCGGCAGTCGCCGTTTTCGGCTCGGCTCGGGTCGACGAAGGAGATCCAGCCTATGCGCTGGCGCAGCGCATTGGGGGCGAGCTGGCGCACGCCGGCTTCGCCGTGATCACGGGTGGCGGCCCGGGGGTCATGGAGGCGGCCAATCGTGGTGCCCACGAAGCCGGCGGCCTGTCCATCGGCTGCAACATCGAGCTGCCTCACGAGCAGCATCTCAACCCGTACGTCGACGTCTCGATCGAGTTCCACTACTTCTTCGCGCGCAAGACGATGTTCGTCAAGTACTCGGACGCGTTCGTGATCCTGCCCGGCGGGTTTGGCACCCTGGACGAGCTGTTCGAGTCCCTGACGCTCATCCAGACGGGCAAGATCAAGCACTTCCCGGTCGTGCTCATCGGGCATGCGTACTGGGACGGTCTGCTGGCATGGATGCGCGAGGTGCAGCTGCCTGCGGGCGCCGTGACGCAGGCCGATCTCGACCTGCTGCGGGTGACCGACGACCCGGAAGAGGCCGTCTCGACCATCACCGCCTACGCCATGGCCAACGGTATCGAGCCGCCGGGCACCTGAGCGGCGTCGCGCAGCCCTGCCTCAGGACGGGATGGCAACCTCGATCGTGCCGTCGATCACGCGCACCGGGTAGTAGCGCAGTCGGCGGACGCGGGTGAGGCGTCGAGCCTCGGCCTTGAGACCCGGCGGATCGGGCTTGGGCTCGCGGTCGGGTGGGCTCCAGACCGGCTCGTAGCGCCCGTCCGGCCACAGCCCGCCGGTCGTCGGCATCTGGACCGGGTCTCCGGTGCTCAGGTCGAACCGCCCGCTGTGGAGTGGGCAGGCGACGGTGCAGTCCTCGAGCGTCCCGAGCGAGAGCGGTGCCGACATGTGTGGGCAGCGATCGTCGACGGCGACGACGCCCCGTGCGGTGTGGGCGAGCAGGAGATCGAGCTCGTCGAACGTCACCCGCCGGAGGGTGCCGAGCGGAAGCTCGTCGACGGGGAGCGCCGGCCGGAACGGCACGTCGCCGGCGCCGATCGCAAGCAGGTTGGGCGGGAACGCGAGCACCTTCGTCACGACCGCGATGGTAGCGCGGGGACGGGAGGGCCAGGTTCGGGGAGAGGCTGGATCGGCAGGACCGGCGGGACCGGCGGGATCGGCGGGATCGGCAGGACCGGCGGGATCGGGCGGCCGAGCGGTGGAGCGGGTGGATGGAGGGGAAAGCTTCGGCCCGGCCGCGTCGACGAGCGACGCGGCCGGGCCGAGGAGGAGCACGGTGTCAGCGGGGATGGTCGCCACCGGCGGCCACAAAGGTCAATCGTTCGCGCGCCGCGGTGCGGGCACATGGGCGGCCGACTCGGTGACCGGGATGGGCGTCGAGAGGTCCGGAGTCGGTGCCTCCGGCCCACGCGGCCGAGGTGCCACTTCCGAGCCGATCGTCTGGCGGAGCGGGATCTCCCGCAGGAACATCGTGGCACCCAGCGCGAGGACGGTCGCCCCGACGCCCAGCCACATGCTGTTGGCGATGGCGATCGTGAACGCGCTGTGGAAGCCCTCGACGAAGATCGCCTGGAGCTGCGCCGGGAGCTGAGCGAGGAAGTCGGTGAGGCCACTGGTGCCCGCCGGGTTGGTCAGCCCGCCCAGGTCAAACCCGGCTGGGGCCGAGGGCGGGATCGCCGCCGCCGGTGCCCCGGCGTTCACGATCTCGCCTCGGAGCAGGTCCCAGGTCAGGTTGTTGCGGAACAGCGTGAACGCCATCGTGATTCCGACCGTCGTCCCGATCTGGCGGAACAGGGTCAGGTCGCTGGTCGCCGCACCCAGCTCGTGGAACGGCACCGCGTTCTGGACCACGATCGTGAACACGGCGAACGTGGGTCCGACGCCCAGGCCGGCGATCAGCATCCATAACCACAGGGTGTAGTCGGAGGTGCTGGCCCGCAGCTGGGTCATCAGGCCCAGGCCCGCCAGGAGCAGCACCATGCCGAACAGCAGCACGTTTCGGTAGCGACCGGTGCGGGCGACGATCTGGCCCGACACGATCGAAGCGAAGATCAGGCCGATCAGGAACGGCAGCAGCTTGTAGCCCGACTCCGTGGCGCTGGCGCCCTCGACCACCTGGTAGTAGAGCGGCAGGAAGATGATCGCAGCGCCGAACCCGAAGGTGGCGAGGAAGATCGCCACCATCGAGGCGCTGAAGGTGCGGTCCTGGAACAGATGGAGCGGAACGATGGGCTCGGCCGCTCGCGACTCGGCGAACACGAAGGCCGCCAGCCCGACGATGCCGAGGCCGAACAGGCCCCAGATCCAGGGGTTGCCCCAGTTGCCATCCTCCGCGACCGTGAGCGCGATCAGGATCGGCACCAGGCCCACGATCAGGGTGGTCACACCCATGTAGTCGATCGTGTTCCGGGCGCCTTCGGTCCGGACGGTCGGGAGCAGGCGCGCGATGACGATCAGGGCCGCGATCCCGATCGGGATGTTGACGTAGAAGATCGCGTGCCAGCTGAAGGTGTCGGTGAGGAACCCGCCCAGGCCGGGACCCAGGAGGAACGCGATCCCGAACACGGCTCCGAATAGACCCTGATACTTGCCGCGCTCGGCCGGCGTGAACAGGTCGCCGATCACCGCCAGGGAGATCGGGAATAGCGCGCCGGCACCCAGGCCCTGGATCCCGCGGAACAGGATCAGCTGCCACATGGTCTGGCTCAGCCCGGACAGTGCCGAGCCCACCAGGAAGATGACGATGCCGAACATCAGCAGCGGCCGGCGCCCGTACAGGTCCGACAGCTTCCCGTAGATGGGCACGGTGACCGTGCTGGTCAGCAGGTAGGCGGTGACCACCCAGGCGTAGAAGTCGGCGCCCTGCAGGTCGCCCACGATGTGCGGCAGCACGGGCCCGACGATGGTCTGGTCGAGCGCGCCCAGGAACATCCCGAGCAGGATGGCGCCCAGGATCTCGAACTTGGTTCGTCGATCGAGCCCGAGCGCCGGGTCGTGGGCGAGATCCGGGGTCTCCGGACCGCGCTCGTACGGCATGGCTTCCAAGGTGATGGGCTTCCTTTCGTCAGGGGCCGGCAGGGCCGGGGAGGGGGGACGCGGGGATCGCTGGTTCGCTGATTCGGCGATCGCCTGGCTGGGCGTGCGGGTGGGGGTGCGCGTGCGGGTGTGGGTGGGCATGATCCTGGCCGAGCTGGGTGAGCGCGCCGTACTTGTCGGGGTCGCTCGCGAGCTCGTCGCCGAGGGCTCGCTCGAGGTCGGTTGCGGCGATGGCCAGGCGATCGAGCTGCTCCGGATCCAGCCGCGCGATGGCGGCCTCCAGGATCTCGCTCTTGATCAGCTCGGCCTCGTCCACCAGCTCATCGCCCGTCCGGGTGGGACGGACGAGCACGATGCGCCGATCGTCGGGGACCCGGACCCGCTCGACGAGCCCGCGCTCCGCCATCCGGTCGATGATCCCGGTCGCGCTCGACATCGAGGCGTCGAGGATCTCGGCGATCCGGCCCATGGGCATGGCATCGTGGTGCCGAAGCAGCGTGAGGACATGGAAATGGGTCATGCTGATGCCCAGTCGCACCAGCCGCTGTGACCCCGCGCACCGGAGCGAGCCCACCGCGCGACCGAGGTTGCCCATGGCTTCCTCGACCGCTCGACGGTGCTCCGCAAGGGGGTCGGTCTGGTCGGTGGTTCGCATAACGCGAAGTGTTTACACTATGCGAATAGTTCCGTCAAATCGAATGGTTCGTACAACGCGGAGGAGATGGGATCGTGCGGTTCGCGCTCATGATCGAGCCCCAGCAGGGCCTCAGCTACGAGGAGCAGCTGGCCGTGGCCAGGCGTGCCGAGTCGGCCGGGTTCGAGGCCATGTTCCGGTCCGATCACTACGAGAGCTTCCCGGGCGACAGCGGCGAACCCACAACCGATGCCTGGGCCGTCCTCGCGGGGCTGGCCCGCGAGACGCGGCGGATCCGGCTCGGGGTGCTCGTCTCTCCGGTCCTGTTCCGTACGCCGGGCAACCTGGCCAAGGTGGTGACCACCGTGGACGAGATGAGCGGTGGGCGAGTCGAGGTGGGCGTCGGGACCGGCTGGCATGCCGACGAGCACCGCCGGCACGGGTTCCCGTTTCCCGAGATCGGCGAGCGGGCCGACCGGCTCGAAGAGACGCTGGAGATCCTGCATGGGCTGTGGGAGGGCCCCGACGGCTGGTCGTTCCTGGGCCGGCACTACGTGGTCGAGGATGCCCTCATGCGGCCCAAGGCGGGCTCCATCCGGGGCAGGGTCGAGGGACGGCCGCCGATCATCGTGGGCGGGCAGGGATCACCGCGATCGTTCCGGCTGGCTGCTCGCTACGCGGACGAGTTCAATCTGTCCTCGGCGAGCCCGGAGGTCGCGGCGCAGAAGCTCACGGCGCTCGACGACGTCCTGCGCGACGCGGGACGGGATCCGGGCTCGATCACCCACTCGGCGATGGTGGGCGTGCTGATCGGCCGGACCGCGGAGGAGCTGCGCCGGCGCGAGGCCGACCTGCTCCGCGCCTTCGGGGAGGGGGAGGACGCCGCGGCCTGGTTCGAGCCCCGCCGGGCCCGCTGGGTCCACGGCCTGCCGGAGGCCGCCAGGGCGACGGTCGCGAGGTTCGCCGAGGCCGGTGTGGAGCGGATCGTGCTCCAGGACTTCGTCGCCCGCGATCTCGACATGATCGATCTGGCCGGCGAGGTGCTGCTCGGCTGATCGGGCGCAGCCAATGATCGCGGTTGCCGCGGCACCGCCCTGCCGCGGCACCGCCCTTCCGCGGTGACCCGTGGCTCAGGCCGCCCGATCGGGCACGCGGGCCTCCCGCAGAGGTTCCCGCGCCGTCCGCTGCGCGGCGCCAGAGGTCAGTCCGTCCGCGGCGCTCCTCCAGCGGTCAGTCCGTCCGCGGCGCTGCCTCCGGATCCCGCCGCTACCCGGCGTCCTCGTCGGCGAGCTCGGCGGCTCGCAGGTAGACCGGGTCGTCGCGGCGGATCGCATCGGGATTGGTCCCTCGGGCTGCCGATACGGCCAGGGTCACCAGCTGGATCGGCGCCGCGGCGCCGAGCAGCGCCGTGGCCGCGTCCAGCCGCTCCGGTTCCTCCGGCACCACGATCCGGCCACCCGGCGTCAGGTGGCCGGGGATCAGCCCTGCGGCCTCGGCGCCCAGGATCGCCATGGGCCGGATGCCAACCGCTGCCGCCGCCCTCAGGGCCTGGCGCGCGCGCCGGGCACGAGCCGGGAGGCCTGCACGCTCGAACAGGAGCATGAGCAGCGCGGTCTCCGGGCCGGTCGCGGGCAGATGGCCGTGGAGGAACGTCTCGAGATCCCGGGTCGCCGAGGGGATCCAGGCGGCCTCCTCGACCTTCAGGGCGAGCTCGCGCGCCGTGATCCGATCGGTGCCCGAGGCCACCACGAGCAGCCGGTCGGCAGCGGCGATCCGGTTGCCGATCTCCGCGTCCGGCCGGGTGCCGTCCGGTCCGGTAGCGTGGGCCGCCTCGATGCCGGCCATCAGCCGCGACGCCAGCCGTCCGGGCCGCGGCGGCTCGTCTGCGAGCAGGTCGGCCGTCACGACCGCGGCGGCGATCGGCGACACGTAGCCCACCGTGTGGCACCAGCTGCGATCGAGCTCGACGGTGGAAACCACCAGGTCCCGCCCGGTGGCGACCGGTGCGCCTGTACTGGCCGTGATGGCGGCGGTCCGTGCGCCTCGCGTGCGCGCCGCGCTGAGAGCCGCGATCGTCGCCTCGGTGCCGCCCTCATGGCTGCAGCCGATGACGAGGCCTCCGGCCGACGGGTCGAGCGAGAGCTCGAGCGCCTGGGCGGCGACCGGGCCCCAGCCCGGCAGGCCGGCTCGTCGCCATCCGTCCCGCAGCACCGCCGCCATCGCCATGGCGGCGTGCTCGGACGTGCCGCAACCGGTGACGATCACCGGGCCGCCCCTCGTCGCCGCGTCCCGGATCAGCGTCGCGAGCGCTTCCCCCGAGCCATCGGCGGCCACCGTCCCACCGATCCGCGCGACGAGGGCGGGCTCGGCGGCAATCATCTCCGTCATCGCCCACGGAGGTCCCGTGCGGACGGCTGGCATGGGCAAGAAGTCCCAGGGCTCGGGCGCCGCCGGGAGGGGGGCATCGGGATCGAACGGACCGAGCGAGCGGCGAAGATCGTCCATGGGCGAAGAGCCTACGTCTCAGGCGGCCCCGGCGCGGGCGCGTTCCCGATCGCGGATGTCTGTGGCGCCGACCCATCCGGGCCGTCAGGACCGTGCTTCGCGGGGCCTGGGAGGTCGCGGAAGACGCCCGGCGTGACGCAGCGGCCAGTACCGCAGCCAGGCTCGTCCCACCAGCTCCTCGACGGGGACGGGGCCGTAGCGACGCGAGTCGATGGGGGTCCCGTGACCGGCCGCCGCGAGCGCATCCTCCGTCGCGTCGCCCAGCAGCCAGGCCTCGTCCTCGCGGAGCTGGAGCCAGGCGTCGCCGAACCGAACCCAGTCGCCGGGTCGTCCGACGACCCGCTTGATCGCGAGCAGGTCGGTGCCAGGCTCATGGAACACGACCACCGTTCCGCGTCGCGGCCAGCGCTCGGTGGTTGAATCGACAAGCAGCCAGTCGCCGGGGCGAATCGCGGGCAGCATCGAGCCATCAGCCACCGCCACCCGCCACGGACCGGGCCGGCGCCCGTGCCCTCGTCGCGGGCGCCGCTCGCCGCGGACACGACGAGGCCCCGCCACCTGACGGGGCCTCGACTCGATCGCGATGGGGGCTGGATCAGCTGGGACGGCCGGCTACGCGGGTCTTGCCCTCGCCGCCGGTGGCCTTCCACGCCGCATCCACCTCGTCGATGAGCGACAGCAGCTTCTTGGCGTCATCGAGGTTGCTCGAGGCCTTGACCTTCGAGACCTGCTTGGTCGCATTCCAGAACAGGTCGTGCAGGTTGGGGACGGTCGCGAGGTGCTCGGGCTTGAAGTAGTCGTGCCACAGGACGTCGAGATGATGCTTCACCAGGTCGGCGCGCTGCTCCTTGATCGCAATCGCCCGGGTGGTGAACGCCGGGTCGGAGTTGGCAGCCATCTTCTCGACGATCCTGTAGCAGGACTCCGCCTCGATGCGCGCCTGCTCGGGATCGTAGACGCCGCACGGGAGATCGCAGTGTGCGTGCGCGACGGTGGAGGGGGCGAGGAGACGGCGAAACAGCGACATACGAAACCTCCGGAGGGCTGCGGCGGGCACGGCCGCAGGTGGGTGGGGTCGGGGAGCGACCCCCGTCGATTGAAGTGTCCGGGCGGCCGCCGGGCCTGTCAAACACCCCCCTTGCCTGCGTCCGGCAGCCGGTGGGTTGCGTCGACGGGACAGCTGCGCCGTGGGCGTGGCGGCTGCCTCGCACCGGGGGCTCGGCAGAGCGTTGGTGCGGCGCGTAGGATCGGGTCACGCTTCGTCAGCCCGGTCGCGGTCGGCATCGCCGGCCGGGATTCCGGCATCCGACGTCGCGTCTGGTGATGCAGGTTCAATTCCTGCTCAAACCGCTCGTCGCGCCGGACCGGCGGGGACGCAGCGGGCCGGCGGCCCTGCAGGGCTTCGGGCTCTCCGCCGCCGCGCCCGTGGTCCGGCCCGACGGGCCGCATGGTGGGGGCACGACATGGATCTGCTGCCGCTGCTCATCGTGATCGCCGTCGTCCTGCTGGTGCTCGCGGCTGCGCTGCGCCTGCTCGTGGGCGTGACCATCGTCCACGAGCATGAGCGCGGCCTGCGCTATCGCTCCGGGCGACTCACCGGGCTGGTCGGGGCGGGGACCTACCTGGCCCTGCGGCCGTGGTCCGAGATCCGGGTCATCGACGCGCGGCCGGCGAGCCTCGCCGTCGAGGGCCAGGAGGTGCTCACCGCCGACGGCGTGGCGGCGAAGATCAGCCTGGTGGCCCGCTTCGAGGTGGGCGACCCGATCGCCGCCGTCACCCGTGACGTCGACTTCCGGCGGACGCTGTATCTGCTTCTGCAGCTCGGCCTCCGCGATGCGGTGATCGGCAGGACGCTCGACGAGGCGCTCGCGGCCCGGCGCGACATGGGTCCGGAGATCCGCGAGGCCTGCGGTGGGCGGCTGGCCGAGATCGGCGTGGAGCTGCTTGCGGTGGACGTTCGGGACGTGATGCTGCCGGGCGAGCTCAAGCGGGCGTTTGCCAGCGTGATCGCAGCCCGCAAGGAGGGCGAGGCTGGCCTCGAGCGGGCGCGCGCCGAGACCGCGACGCTGCGAGGCCTGGCGAACGCGGGTCGCATGCTCGACGACAACCCGGGGCTGCTCCAGCTGCGGATGCTGCAGCAGCTTGCCGAATCGCCCGGCAGCTCGATCGTGTTCGAGGCTCCTGACGGCAGCTCGGCGCGACCGTCACGCCCGCGGTCCGGGCGCCCTCGCGAAGCCACGCCGGGCTGACGGCAACGCCACGTGGCTGGCTCACCGCTCGAGATCGAGCACAAGTACAGGCTGACCCGGGCACCCTCGGAGGCGGATCTCTCCGCCCATGGCGCCGTGCGCTACCGGCTGCTGCAGGTCTACCTGGCCGAGCCCCCACCGGGGCAGCGGGTTCGGCGGGTGATCGGTCCCGATGGTGCGGTGTCGTACTGGCACGCGCGCAAGCGACACCTGCGAGCGCTGGTGCGGGAAGAGGATGAGCGCGAGATCGACGAGGCCGAGTACCTGCGGCTGCTCGCGCAGGCGGACCCCGATCGGCGCCCGATCCGGAAGACGCGTCTCGTCGTGCCGCACGGCAACCAGGAGCTCGAGATCGACGTGTTCGACGAGCCGGCAGGGCTGGTGCTGGTCGAGGTGGAGGTGCGCTCGGAGGACGAGGCCGTCGAGCTGCCTGGCTGGCTGGGCGATGCTCGCGACGTCAGCGACGATCCGTCGTACGCGAACGCCAGCCTGGCGCTCGGGGGGGTGTCCCTGCCGGCGTATTGAGGCCATCGCTCGTGGCGGGGATGGGCAGCGCCCTGCGGCCGATGCGTTCGGGCGGGCTCGCGCGGCCCGGGTATCATCCGTCCGATGACCGACCGAGGGCTCCCGATCGTCGATGGTGCCCCCGCGTGCCCCTTCGTCGCGTTCGAGGACGATCGCGACGGTCGCGGGACGGCGCCCGACCATCGTCACCGTTGTTACGCGGAACCGCGACCCGCGGCGCGCGCGCTCGCCCACCAGGAGGCCTACTGCCTGTCGTCGGCGTTCCCCGTCTGCCCGACGTTCCAGGACTGGGCTCGACGCGAAGCCGCCGCGGCGCGCCCGGCCGATGATCCCGGGATGCCGCCTCCCGAGCTGCCGGCGAGCCGCCCGATGCCGCCACGCGACCTTGAGCCGCATCACGCGCCCGAGACCGACGATCCGCTGCCCGAGCAGCCTCGTCGCAACCCGCCGCGGGACTGGGCTGCGCCACCCCCCTGGTCGGCGCAGGACGATCTCGACGAGCCGTACCAGGCAGCCGCAGGCCCGTCCACCCCTCAGCTGGATCAAGGCTCGGCGGCGGGTGCCGCCGGATGGGGCGGACCGGCGCAGGGTCTCGCCGGCAGCGCGGCGTACCGGCTGGCCGGCCCCGATCCGGACGAGCCGCTCCCGGCCCGGCCCACCGAGCGCGACCCTGACCCGGTCGGCGGTGGCCGGTCCGGCCTCGACGTCCCCGGCGAGCCGAATGCCTACGATCGCTACGAGCAGCCGGATCGGCACCAGGGGTCGGTCGAGCGATACGGGCCGCCGGACCGACGTGGGTCGCCCGCTCGCTCGGCGCCCCGGCCGGGGCCGTCGCAGGCTCGGCCCGCGCCCGCTCCGGCCAGGCGAGGCGATCCGGACGACCCGTCCGAGCTGTTCGGCCCGGCCTGGGAGCACCCGCGGCGGTACGAGGCCTACCCGACGCTTCGGACGCGAGTAGGGTTGCCCAGCTTCGGTGGCGTGTCCCGGCTCGGGCTGGCCGCCGCCGCGGTCGTCCTGGCCGCGGTTGCGCTGTTCTTCGTCGGACCCATGCTGCTGGGCATCGGCTCCTCCGACAACGGGCCGGGCACGCCGACCACCGCACCGTCGGCCGACGCATCCGTCACGCCCGTGCCGACCGAGCCACCGGCGCCGACGCCCCAGACCTACGTCGTGGCCAAAGGCGACACGATCTCGAAGATCGCGAAGAAGTTCGGGCTCACCCAGGAAGAGCTGCTCGCCGCCAACCCGCAGATCAAGAACCCGGACAAGATCGGGATCGGCGACGAGATCACCATCCCGCTGCCGAACCCAAGCGGCGTGCCGGATGCGAGCGGCGTGCCGGAAGCGAGCGGCGAGGTGTCATCCGCTCCCTGACCCGGTGTCGTCGAGTCGGAGCTGATCAGGGTCCTCTGCCTGCACCGCGGGAGCGCGTCCTCGCCGTCGCAGGCCGTCCCTGGTGGGCGACCGCCGTCCTGCCGAGAGCACGGCGTCTCAGCAATAAGCCCTCAATGGAGGCCGGAAATGGCGCCCAGCGCCGGGTACGGCGGACCGGCCCGCAAAGCGGCGAGGAGCTCCAGGGCTGACTGCCTTCCGCTCGGGAACTGGTCTTCGGGATCCAGACGCCAGGCTGCGACCATCGCGAGGACGAGGATGCGGCACTGGTCGAGCAGTGCTTGATCGATTCCGGCATAGCACTCGCTGACCTCCCTCGGGACATGGGCGAGGTCGAATTCGACCGGACCGCGACAAGCAGTCTCGAGGTCAATGAACAGCGGGCCGTTCTTGGTGTTGAGGACGTTCCCGGGGTGTGGCTCGCCGTGCAGCAGCTGTTCCGCGGCGCCCCGCCCGGCGATCACGCGCATCACGCGACTGAACGTGCGCACGAGAAGGTCACGGTCGGCGTCGCCGAGCGCCGGAGTCCGGTCGCGGCTGCCAACGAGTCGCTGAGCTTCCCTGACCCGATCCGTGAAATGCGGAGTCGGGACATCGACGTGCTGCATGCCGAGGTGCAGCCGCGAGAGCGCGTCAGCGTACTCGGCTGGTGAGAGCTCGCGAGCCGGCCGGGACTCGTAGTAGGTCCAGAGCGTGATCGCGAAGCCATCGCGCTGGTAGACGCCCGGCGCCACTCGAGGATCGAGAGGCGCCACGGGACTGTCCGTTGCGGCCAGCCGTGCTGCAACTTCGACTTCGAGCGTTGCGGCCTCGTGCGTTGCGAGAGCCACACGCGCAACAACGTCGGATGGCAGCAGGCGCAACGCGAGCCTGTTCGAGATGTGCAGAACGATCGCCTCGTCGACCCTCAGGCCGAGTGCTGAGGCGGTCGAGGTGGCCGCAGCCACCGCGCGCGGTACCTCTGACGCCTGTATTGCCATGGCGATCACTCGATGCCGCTACCCAATGTCACGTGGTCGCGCGCCGCCGCTCCCACGCGGCCCAGCTCTAGCGCGAGAACGGCGTCAGGTTGATCGAGGTGATCTTGCCGGCTTCGACCCGGAACTGCGCATCGAGGTGCTGGCTGGGAGCCCCGGGTCGCACCACCACCAGGTCAGCCTGGTACGTGTTGCCGAGGTCGCGCACGTCGCCCGGGATCATCTTGAGGCCCTTGTCCGCCCGCAGGAACCAGCCGCCCACCTGCTCCACGCCGCGCAGCGTCCGCGCGTTGTCGCCCACGTGAATGCGCATCTCGGTGCGCTCGTCCATCATCGCGACCGCGCCCGGGACGTCCCCGCCGTTCAGCAACTCGAAGAACACTTCCATGGTGTCGGTCGCTCCCATGGGCCCGAGTGTACCGCGGCGTGCTCGCGCCCCGCGGCTGGCGTCAGGATGCTCCGCGGCTGGCGCAGGATCGACCAGGTGCGCCCGGATCCGGCCTCAGAAACCGCCGCCCGCGCCACCCCCGCCCCCGCCCGAGCCACCGCCACCGAAGCCGCCGCCAGAGCCCGACGACGAGGGCGAGTTACCGATCGTGCCCAGGGTGGCCATCATGCCCCCGAAGTCGGGGATCGGGGATGAGCTCATCAGCCCCGGTGCCACGCCCCACGAGCCGCCGCCACCGCCGCTGCTGGCCGATGCGCCGCTCGCATACCACAGCGGCAGATAGGCACCGCTGGCCGCGCCCGTCCGCAGATCGTCCGCGGTCCGCTCCAGCACCGCCTCGACCTCCGAGTGCAGGCCCAGCGCGACGCCCCACACCACGGCGTCGTCGGGGCTCTCGATCAGCGGGATCGCGGACGTCCGGGCGACCTCGCCCATCGATCGCGACAGCTCCATCGTGCGGACCAGCGTCCGGCGGTACGCCTCGAGCATGGCCCGGATCATCGCCCCGGGCATCGTCCTCGCCGGCATGCTGCGGGAAAGGATGACGATCACGACGGCCGATGCGATGAGCGACAGGCCCACCACGACCAGTCCGTCCGACGGCAGGTTGAAGGCGATGAACAGGGCCACCGCGCCGACGATCCCGACCAGCGTCCCGCGCAGGACCCAGCGGCCGGTCGCGGCAGCCGGGCGCTCGGTGAACCACCCCCGGCTGACCACATGCTCCTCGAGCCGCTCGTCGAAGTCGCTCACATCGGAGCCCAGCTTGAGCAGCTCCTTGTGGTCGATCAGCCCCTCGCGCCCGCCCAGGCCCGACAGCCGCTGCTGCAGGAACTGCGTGGCTGCGTCCATCGGTCGCTGCCGTGCGCGGTCGAGCCGCGCCTGCTCGGCAGGGTTGGTCGACGACGCCGTGCCGGTACGGATGCTCAGCTCGGTGCTCATGCCCAGCAGCCCGGTCTTGTCGCTCTCGAACGCGATCAGACCCCGGGACGCGAGATCGAGGCTGGCTGCGGTCAGCGCCCGTCGCGTGGCGCGTCCGTCGCGGACCACCGTCCCGGCCGCGGGGGTCAGCCCGGGCGGCGGCGCCGGGATGTGGATCGAGGGATCGTCGAGGTAGACCGGGTCACGACCATGGCGGGTCCAGGCGAGGAGCGTGTAGCCGATCAGGAGCACCGCCAGCAGCGGCGCGACCAGCAGCCCGAGGATCGCGTTCAGCAGGCGCAGCGTCTCGAGCATGCCGGCGTGCGCGGGCGTGGCATTCGCGTCGACCCGGTCGAGGGCCACCAGCAGTGCGCCGTCAAGGTCGCAGCTGCGGAGCAGCGGCAGCATGTCGTTCTCGTAGATCGCCTGGCGCTCGGCATTGGTGAGATAGGCGCCGGCGTACCCGGGGCCGGCGTACAGCTCCACCTGCCCGTGGCAGGTGCTCCCCTCGTACAGGTCGAACAGGATCACGAGCCCGTCGTCGATGCCCCGCCGGCCCACGCCCCACTGGTCCATGAGGGCTCGCGCCTGCTGCTCGGCATCCGAGGTGGTCGTGGAGCTGGGGACCAGCTGGCTGTAGACGACGACCTCGGCGCCGGTCCGGTTCTCGACCGCGTCGATGGTTGCCTCGGCCCTGCTGATCGTCGCCTCGCGGAACGCGCCGGCCTGGTCGTACACCGCCTGGTTCTGGACCGGGTTCGGGAACGGCGGTCCGGCGGCCAGCGCGGCGCTCCAGGTGGCCAGCGCCAGGCCCAGCGCGAGGAGCGGGGCCAGGGTCAGGACGGCGATCGGTCGCCGCGATGGTCGATGGGCGTCCACGGTCAGTCGCTCCGTTTGCGGATCCGGCGCACGAGGGCTGCCGCCTGCTCGTAGCGGCCGAAGCTGGGCATGAGATACGTGCCGGACACCTCGTTCTCGACCGCCGCCAGCAGCGCGTCGGCCATCTCGATGCCGGCCTCGGTGCCGGACGCGCCGGCAGCGCGCATCCGCGACCGCGTGGCGTCGGGGATCGTGATCCCGGGCACCTCGTTGTGGAGGAACTCGGCATGCCGGGCGGACACCAGGGGCAGGATGCCGAGCAGCACCGGGACCGGAAAGCCGCGGGCGCCGAACCGTCCCCTGGCCTCCGCGAGCATCGCCTCCACCTGGGCGATGTCGTACAGCGGCTGCGTCATCACGAGATGGGCCCCGGCCGCGAGCTTGCGCTCGAGCCGATCCCACTCGTCCCGAGCGCCGGGTGCGGTGGGATCCAGGGCGCAGGCGATGGTGAACGAGGCCGCCTGGCCGATCGGCGAGCCACCCTGGTCCTCGCCGCGGTTGAGCCGGGCCAGGATCTCGATCAAGCCGATCGAGTCGACGTCCCAGACGCCCGTCCCGGTAGGGTAGTCGCCGACCCGCGGCGGGTCTCCGGTCAGCGCCAGGATGTTGCGCACACCCAGCGCATGGGCGCCCAGCAGCTCCGACTCGAGGGCCATCAGGTTGCGGTCGCGAGTCGTGACGTGGACCACGCACTCGAGGTCGAGATCGTGCTGGATGCCGAACGCGACCGCCATTGCCCCCATCCGGACCCGCGCCATCGCCGAGTCAGAGACGTTGACGAGGTCCGCGCCCGCATCACGCAGCAGGCGCGCGGCGTCGAGGGTGCGCTCGATGCGGATGCTCCGCGGCGGATCGATCTCGACCGATACCACGGTCCGTCCGGTGGCGAGGGCGGCCGCGAGCCGCGAGCCCGCCTGGCGTTTGCCGGGCACGGTTGACACGGCCTCGGGCGACGAGATCCGGGGGCTGGCGCCGACGACGGTGGCCATGGCGCCGGCCCAGCCCGCTCCGGCGGCGGCGGGGCCTGTCGTTCCATCGGCTGTCGCAGCGGCGCCCGTCGCCCCCTCGCCGGCTGCGGCGCCGCTCCCCGTGGAGAGCCCCGCACGGGTGTCGAGCGCCTGTCGCATGGCGGCCACGTGCTGGGGCGTTGTCCCGCAGCAGCCACCCACGATGTCCGCCCCCGCGTCCAGCACGCGGGGGACGATCGAGCCGAAGTAGGCGGGCTCGGCCGCGTACACGAACCGGCCCTCCAGCCGTCGCGGCAACCCGGCGTTGGGCATGATCGAGCGCGCCGGGTGGCCGGGAGCGGACGGCCCCATCCCCGCCAGCGCGTCGAGACAGGCGAGCGGGCCAACCCCGCAGTTGACGCCGATCGCATCGACCCCGGCCGCGTCGAGCGCCGCCATCGCGTCCTGCGGCTTGGTGCCGTCCGCGAGCACGAGATCCTCGCCGAACGTCATCGATGCGATCACCGGCACGTCGGCCGACTGCCGGGCCTCATCGACCGCCAGCAGCAGGTGCCCGAGGTCGAAGAAGGTTTCGATCACGAGCAGGTCAGCACCCCCTTCGAGGAGCGCGTCGATCTGCTCCCTGAAGGCACCGCGGATGACCGCAGGGTCGTGATGGCGCAGCTCGCGGGTGGGCGGTCCCAGCGGCCCGATGCTGCCGCCGACCCAGGCGTCCCGGCCGCTGACGTCGCGTGCCTCCCGGGCGACCTGCGCCGCCCGTCGATTGAACCAGGCAGCCTCGCCGGCCAGCCCGAACCCGTCGAGCCGGAACCGGTTTGCGCCGAAGGTCAAGGTCTCGATCAGCTCGGCGCCCGCGTCGAGGTACTCGCGGTGGATGGTGGCCACCAGGTCCGGTCGGGTCGCTGCGAGCTCGTCGAGACACGCCCGCTGCGGGATGCCGCGCGAGAACAGGAGCGTGCCCATCCCGCCGTCGGCCAGCAGCGGACCGGCGGCGAGGCGCGCGGCGAAGCGATCGCGACCGAGGCTCATGGCTGCCTCACAGCCTAGCCGGTGGCCACCGGTCCGCGGAGGTCGATCCGGCCTTGCGCAGGGCCCGGGCGACCGCGCCTCCGCTGCCGGGGCCCGGACGGTTTCGCTCCATCAGCGAAGCCGGCCGCGACGCCTGGCCAGGGTCAGCGTCCCATCGCGCTCCAGGAGGACCTGCGGGGCCGCCGGCCGGCCGTTGTAGGTCATCGCCATCGATGCCGCGTAGGCGCCGGCATCACCGATCGCGACCAGGTCGCCGCGCCGGAGCGGCGGCAGCTCGTGGCGGCCCAGGGTGTCGGTGCTCTCGCAGACCGGACCGTCCACGCGAGCCGGGGTCGTGACGGGGGTCATGCCCGGAGCCTGCGCCGTGCCATCCCCCGCCACGCGCCCGAGCGATGTCAGCGCCACGATCTGATGATCCGCGCCGTACAGCGCCGGTCGGAGGAGCTCGGTCATGCCGGCGTCGAGCACGACGACCCGGTCACCCGGTGGCCGCTCGCGGACGTGGAGCACCGAGCCCACCAGCCAGCCGGTGCCGGCCACCAGGAACCGGCCCGGCTCGACCGCCAGGCGCCGGGGCCGTCGGTCCGGTGGTCGTGCCTCGAGCAGGGCATCGGCCTCCCGGGCGAAGCGCGCCGGTGTCGGAACCGTCCCGGGCAGACCGACCGGAAACCCGCCACCCACGTCGAGGGTGTCGAAGCCGGACCGCCCGGCACCGATCAGCGCGAGCAGCGCCAGGCCGCGCCGCACGCCGTCGCGCCAGGCATCGACCGCCCCCAGCTGGGACCCGACGTGGAGGTGGACGCCACGAGGGCGGATCGCCGTGACCTCTCCATCCGGCGGCAGCCCGGCCACGGCGGTCGTCAGCTCGGTCTCCGCCATCCCGAACTTCGATGCCGCCCGGCCCACCGCCAGCCCGGCGTGCGTCTCGGGCGCCACGTCCGGGTTCAGCCGGAGCAGGACATCCAGCGGCGGCCGGCCGTGCCTGCCCAGCTCCGCGCGATCGGCGAGCACGCGCAGGTCGGCCAGCTCGTCCGCGCTCTCGACGGCGACCCACCGGAGCGGATCGCCGCGCGCCGCCGACCGGACGGCGGCGCGCAGATCGCCCGTCGACTTGCCGATGCCCTCGAGCGTGATCCGCGCGTTCGGGATGCCGGCCCGCCTCGCGATGGACCATTCGCCGGACGAGACCACGTTGGCGCCCAGCCCGAGCATGCCCAGCCGGGCGACGATCGCCGGGACGTCGTTGGCCTTGAGCGAGAAGGCGCGCAGCCACGGGTCGGGGAAGGCGGCACGCAGCTCCGCCTCCGCGGTCTCGAGGGCCTCGACCGAGGTGAGGTACAGCGGGGTGCCGTGGCGCCGCGCCGCCCGGCGGAGCGAATCCGCCGGGAGCCGACGGGGCGACTGGTCAGTCGTGGACGACCAGCCCGATGACGGTGGTGATCAGGCCCAGCACGATGGCCGCGATGATCGCCGCGGCGATCGAGTCCAGCGTGAGTCCGTCCGCAGGGAAGCCGCCGACCGTGATCGGCACGTCGAACAGCGTATTTGCAGCCCCGACCGTGAGCAGCAGCAGCAGGCCGTTGATCACCAGGCCGAACAGGCCCAGGGTCATCATGTTGATCGGGAACGACAGGAGCTTGACCACGGGCTTGATCAGGGCGTTGACGACGCCGAACACGGCGGCCAGGGCGATCAGCGCGATCGCGTCGCCCTTGTACTCGACCTGGGGCAGGACGTAGGCCAGGATCGCGAAGGCGACTGCGGTCACCAGGATCCCGATGACGAACCCTTTCACGCCAACTCCTCAATGCGATGGATGGTGCGTCGCTCGACGACGCGGGCGACCTGCCGCTACCGATGATCGCAGATGGCCACAACGCGCCAGCCGCCGCCACGGCCCACACGACGGGCGTGCGCCGACGATGGACGGTCCGGTGTACCACGGCACTCCCAACGGCCATCGTTGCCGCCATCGTGATCCACGGCCCGGAGGGCCGGTAGACTCGGGGTTGCCCCGAACCCCCGGAGGTGCCCGAAGAACCCCCGGAGGTGCCCGAACCCTCGAGGCGCCGGACCGCCACGAACGGCGGTCGATCCGTTTTCCGCCACCGCCCGTCCCTGCCGCCGCCCGCCGGAGGTGCCCGTGTCCTCGTTCCACGACCTCGTTTCCAGGTTCCTGGACGGGCTGTTCGAGATCGATCCCGTGTTCGCCACCGCCGTCGGCGATCATCGCTTCGACGGCCGCTGGCCGGACATGGCTGCCGCGGGTCGTCAGGCGAGGCTCACGTTCATCGATCGGTGGACAACGGAGCTCGACGGGCTCGGTGCCGACTCGCTAGCTCCTGACGAGCGGATCGATCGTGACCTCCTGCTGGGCGAGCTCGACTTCCTTCGCTTCGACGAGACTGAATGTCATGAAGAAGGGCCTCCGCGGTGGCAACGTTGGGTTGTCATCGCAACCAGCACCTTGGAGGCCCGGACATGTTGTACGCCGGATTGGACCTGTCGCGCCAGAGGCTCGATGTGCACGTGCTCGACGAGGCGGGCCGGACGATCGAGGTGACCGCCGTCCGACCCGACGGCGATGCCCTGCGCTCGCTGGTCGGCTTCGTCGCCCGACACGGCGATCAGGTGACCGCGTCGATCGAGTCGATGAACGGTGCCCGCTTCGTGCACGACACGCTCGAGCTCGCCGGCTGGGACGTAGAGATCGCCGACGCGGTCAAGGTCAAGGGCTTGGCGCCCCTGGCGGCCAAGACCGACAAGATCGACGCCCGGGTGCTGGCCGAGCTCGGCCGTCGCGACCTCGTGCCCGCGATCTGGCTGCCAGACCCGGCCGTCCGGGCCGAGCGGGAGCGAGCCCGCTTCCGGCTCCACCTCGTCCGCCACCGGACCGCGCTCAAGAACCGGATCCACGCCACCCTGATCGCCTTCGGCCACCCGGTCCCGGTGAGCGACCTGTTCGGGGTCGCCGGCCGCGAGCTGCTCGCCTCGCTCGCGATCCCCGAGCCCTGGGCGACCACCCTGGCCCGGAGCCTGCACTTCGTGGACGAGCTCGACCGCCAGATCGACGAGTGCGAGCAGGAGTTGCGGGCGATGGGTGCCGACGATCCCGACATCGAGCTGCTGCGGACGATCCCGGGGGTCGGCTGGATCCTCGGCTACACGATCGCGTCCGAGCTCGGCGACATCGCGCGGTTCAGCTCGCCCAAGAAGCTCGCCGGGTATACCGGGCTGTGTCCGATCGTCCGCCAGTCGGGCGGGCGCGATGACCGGGGACCGCTCGCCAAGAACGGGCCCAAGTACCTGCGCTGGGCGCTCATCGAGGCGGCGACCCACGCCGCCCGGCACCCGGTCTACAAGGAGCGGTACGAGCGGACGAAGAAGCGCCTCGGCCGCCAGCGCGGGAGCAAGGTTGCCCGGGTCGACATCGCCCGCGAGCTCAGCACCGCCATCTGGCACATGCTCACCCGCCGTGAGCCGTTCCGCCCCGGCAGGTCCCACGTGAACGCTCTGGTCGCTTGACGACCCTCGACTGAGATGGACCGCCGGAGCATCCGATCCAACCTGGTCCTCACCACGATGAGGCGATAGAGAGATGAGCACGACTCACCCCAGCATCGACCCGCTCCGGTTCACGCCGGATCTTGACAACGGCCCTTCTTCATAGAGAGAGCCTGTAGCCGAATTCTCCCGATCAGATCGCCCGGTTGTGACGCCTGAGCTGTCACCGCTACCCGTCACGATCGCGAGTGATGAGCTACGCGATCGCGCTGACCGACGAGCAGTGGGACCTGGTGGTTGACCTGTTCGACCCGCCCGGACGTCGCGGCGCGCCGGCGCAGATCCCCCGCCGGCAGATGGTTGACGCGATGCTATTCGTCGCCCGGACCGGGATCCAGTGGCGCTACCTGCCCGAGCGCTACGGAGCGTGGACGGCGGTGTGGAGCCAGTTCCGCCGATGGCGGTCGAACGGCGTGTGGGATCGCGCGATGACCCGCCTCGTCGCAGTGGTGCGCTGGTTCCACGACCGCGAGGCGACGCCCAGCATGGTCATGGTCGACGCCCAGACGGTTCGCGGGGCGAGGTACGGCCCGACGTTCCATGACACCGGTGGGCGCGGCGGCCGGACGATCGGGACCAAGCGGACCCTCCTGGTCGAGATCCTGGGCCTGCCGGTTGTCGCGCGCGCTGACTCGGCCCGGCCGCACGACGTGCAGGCTGCCCGCGAGCTGCGGGAACGGATCGACGAACTGCCGCGCCTGCGGGCGATCGTCGGCGACCGCGCATATCGCGGCCTCGCCGCGATCGCCGCTCGCAAGCAGCTCACGCTTGACCTCAAGCGGCCGCCAGCCGGGGCCTCTGGCTTCGTCCCGATCGCACCGCTGTACCGGGTCGAGCACGCCTTCGCCCAACTCGGTGGTTGGCGCCGGCTCTCGCGCTGCTACGAAGGGACGACGGCCAGCGCCCGGGCCTGGCTCGAGGTCGCCTCGGTCGCCTACCTCGCTTGGCGCGTGTCGGCCTGACCTCGACATCGCGGGGCGCATCATGAGCTGGTGACCAACGGCTCGACAGCACCCTTGCGCCCGATCGGCTTCCGTCCGCCGTTGCTGCCCGTGCTGTTGCTCGGTCTGGCGCTAGGCCTGGTCATTGGTCTGGGCCTCGGCCGCGCGAGCTCGTCTGCCCCACGGGCGACGACCCCGCCGGTGGCCGGTGCGTCCCCATCCGCCACCACTTCGGGAGCATGGGTCACCGGAGCGACTGTCGCGCCTGACCTGTTGCAGGCGTACTACACGACCCGCGTGACCAGCGCGGGGCTCGCCCCGGTGGTGTGCACCACGGACGATGGCCTCGCGTGTCAGGGGGTCCCGGCGCACCGCGTCCTGGACCTCGTGAATGGGACGCCAGCATCGCCGCTGATCCCGAGCCCTGACGAGCTCTGGCCGCAGCTCGGCCCGGCGCATCTTATGCAGACCGGGGGAACAGTGAACGTGCTCCTCATCGACGACCTGAGCCCGGCGCTCTACAGCCAGGTCGATATTCAGGTGGCTGGTCAAGGCGAGCCCTGGCACGCCGGCGGTTTCGTCACCCCGATCAGCGTCAACGGCGCCGTCGTGGTCATGGATCTCCGTCTCCTGGTCGTCGGCCGGTACGTGGTGCTGATCCGACAGATCCTCGCTGTGCCGCCCGACCCACATGGCCTCGTCGAAAGCTGGAAGGCGATCGGGATCGAGGTGGACCCCTGACACCTCGCAACGGACGGTGTCGGCCGGCGTCACGAAGCGATGCTGCACCGATGAATTCGGCTACAGGCCCTGAGCTGAGCTGCGCCAGGAGACCTGGGATCCGCTGTTCTGGGTGTACCTGATCGGCGGCGGGCTGCATCCGCTGCTTGCCCGGGACTTCGCGCCGCTCGCGGTCCGGCTGGCCTCTGTGGCCTCGCGCCTGGAGGGCGTCCCGGCCCTGATCGAGGTCGCGCGCCGGGTGCTGGGCAGCGTCGCCGAGCGTCCGGTGTCACGGCTCCACGCCGAGGTCGCCGGCCGCCGGATCGGTGGCGTCGCGGCGCTGGGCCGGGAGGCCGTGACGATGGCCGAGGCGGCGGCGCCCGACGATCCGGAGACCGCGCTGCTGCTTCCCCGGCTGCGTGTCGCGGCGGAGCGCGCCGCGGCCGTGCTCGAGGGGATCGGCCGGCACCTGGGCGAGGAGGTCGCGCCCGGGGCCGCCGGCGGCCCGCTGCTCGGGCGCCAGCTGTTCGAGCGCAAGCTTCGTCACACGCTGCGCGATCCGTCGGCCACGCCCGATGCGATCCTGGCCCGGGCCAAGACGGAATACGTCGCCGTGCGCGGCGAGATGGTCCGGCTGGCGCGCGAGCTGTGGCCGGTGTGCGAGCCGGCGAGGCGGCGCCCGGTGATGACGAGGCGTCGGTCAGGGGGGTGCTCGACGCCATCGCCGCCGATCACCCGGCGGCCAAGGATCTGGTGGCGTTCTGCCGGACGGAGCTCGGCTCGATCGAGGCGTTCTGCCGCGATCACGACGTGATCGGCCTGGTGGACGAGCCGCTCGAGATCGGCTGGACGCCCGAGTTCATGCGCTCGTTCGGCGGCGCCATGCTCGACGCCCCCGGCCCGCTCGACGTGGGTCAGAAGGCGTTCTTCTCGATCACGCCGGTCCCGGACGAGTGGGACCAGGCCGCCGTCGAGTCATACCTGCGTGAGGAGAACGCCCGCCAGCTGCGGCTGCTTACGATCCACGAGGCGGTGCCCGGCCACTACCTCCAGATGGCCTACTCGAACCGCGGCTCGTCGCTCGCCCGGCGGGTGTTCCGGTCCGGCCTGTTCGCCGAGGGCTGGGCGGTCTACGTGACCCAGGTCATGCTCGATGCGGGTTACGGCGACGGCGATCCCGCCCTGTGGCTCGTCCACTGGAAGTTCTACCTGCGCGGCGTCGTCAACACGATCCTCGACCTCCGGATCCATTGCGACGGGATGACCAGCGACGAGGCGGTCGCCCTGATGGTCGAGGGGGCGTTCCAGGAGCGGTCCGAGGCAGTGGCCAAGGACGCGCGCGCCCGGCTGTCGGCGACGCAGCTGTCGACCTACTTCCTGGGCTCGCTCGGGATGTGGGACATCGAGGACGCGGCCAGGCGGCGGGCCGCGGCGACAGCCGATGCCGGCGCCGATCGGGTGGTCCCGAGGCCGGCGATCGTCGGCGGCTATCCGGACACGCCCGGGTTCGACCAGCGGGCCCACCTGGAGGCGGTCATCAGCCACGGCGCCCCGCCCATCCCGCTCCTCCGCCGGATCCTGCTCGGCGAGGGCTGACCCCATCAGCCGTCGCCGCCGGGTCGCGCCGCGTTCGCGCCCCCGATGCGCACGTAGAACACCGCATCCTCCGGCGCCCCATCGCGGCCGACGTCCCATGCTCGCCGAACACCCTCGCGGATGAACCCGGCACGCTCGGCGACACGCGCCGAGGCCCGATTGTCGGGATGCGTGTATAGCTCGAGCCGAATGTACCCGCCTCCGAGCGACCAGTCGCTGATGAGCCGTAGCGCCCGGGTGGCGTAGCCGTTGCCGCGCGCTCCCGGGGCGAGCCAGTACCCGAGCTCCACCCGGTGCTCGGCACGGCGGTGGCGCGCGACCGCCTCGGTGTAGGGCCGGGGCACCGGAAGGAAGCGCTGGATCTCGGGATCCTGGCAGGCGGCGAACACGGCGGGTGCGTCACCCGGCGCCCATGCCCGCAGCGTGACCACCCCGTCCGTCAGCGTGATCGGCCGGTCGCGCATCGACGTCCTGGCGGGCTCGAGCGGCGGGCTCAGCGACTCGACCGGTCGCGGGTCGTGGTTCGGCTCGCCCTGGTTGCGACTCGCGGT
The DNA here is from genome assembly GCA_963829295.1 of uncultured Chloroflexia bacterium. Lineage (GTDB taxonomy): Bacteria > Chloroflexota > Limnocylindria > Limnocylindrales > CSP1-4 > CAIXZV01. Next base: position 85,582 of record CAWHHU010000008.1, read on the forward strand.
TTCGCGGCCGCTGGTTTGGCCGGCGTCGCGCGCGCCGGGGACACCAGCGCCTGGCGAAGCCGATCGACCCGATAGCCGGACGCTCTGGCGGCATCGGTCAGCCGGCGGCCGAGCGCGCTCTGCCGCGTCGGGCGCCTGGCGGCGGGCCCCTCGCCCCCGATCTGCTCGAGGCGGTCCATCCACGCCACCAGCTCGTCGAACAATTCGCCGTGGAACCACTCGACACCCTCGTAGGTGTTGACGCGGATGAACGGCCGCACGGCCGGATGCTCGAGCCAGGCATCGACGAGGCGAGCCGGCTGCTCGGCCGACCGTCCACCCACGGTCGATGGCAACGGCAGGTCCAGCAGCGTCCGGACGCGCTCCGCAGCCCACCAGGCGGCGGCCTCGTCGAGGCCGTGGCCGCGCAGGGCATCGGCGACGACCGGAGCCAGCCGCAGCTCCTCGTACCAGGCCCGGCTGGTCGCTCCCGCGGGCGCCCCCGCCGCGAGCGAGCCGAGCGGCGACAGCAGGGCCCACAGTCGCAGGGCAGCTTCCTCGGACGGGTCATCCAGCCTGGCGATCACCGGTCGCGCTCGTTCGGCCACCGCCGCCACCCGATCCACGACGCCAGGCTGATCTCCTGCCGTGCCCGTCGCCTCGGCCACCATCGCGACCAGTCGCTCCACGCTGGGCCGGCCCGGGTCGGCGAACGCGGCCCGCAGCGCATCGTGCACCGGTGCCAGCTGCAGCTCTCGCAGCGCACCCTCGAGCGATGGCACACCCCGGCCAGCGAGCCGTTCGGCGAGCCGAGCCCAGATCCCGGTCGTGTCGGTCAGCTCGCGCAGGCCCCAGTACACGAGCGACTGGTACGCATGAAGATCAACGTGGAGCCCTCGTTCCCGGACCTCCCCCACCGAGCGCAGGTACTCGAGGCCGGATCGCTGCTCCCGGAGTCCGAGCCAGCGGCCGTCGGCAGGGCCTTCGTCGAGACCCAGGCCCTCGGCCAGCGTCCGTCGCGCGAGCTGCCTGGAGCCGTCGTCCTGCTTCTTCGCGTAGGCCACCGAGTCCCGGATCCAGCCGGATGTGTCGGCGTAGCGGTTGTGGTAGACGACGAGCGAACGAGCACCGCCCGAGCCGTTGGAGAAGGCGAACACGTTCTCGTCGACGCCACCGAGGTCGTGGGCGAGGTCGTACAGCAGGAAGTCGCGCGCCTCGGCGAAGTCGCCGCGCCGGTGGAGCAGGGGCGTGATCTCGTGCTCGTGGCGCCCGACCAGCCACTCGTCGACCGGCTCGTCGAGGGTCGCCCGCCGGAACTCCATCCCGTACTTCTCGCCAAACCCCTCGAACTGCCCGTGGCCAAACATCGGCAGCCCGGGCAGCGTGGCCAGGAGGGTGGCGATCCCGAAGTACTTGTCGCCCTTGCCGAACTGCTCGACCGCGGTCTTCTCGTCAGGGTTGTTCATGAAGTTGACGTAGCGCTTGAGGATCTCGGGGTCGAACTCGAGCGTCTCCTTGAGCACCCGCCGGTAGCCTGCGTTGTCCTCGTCGCGCAGCATGTGCATGAAGGCGCTGTTGTAGACGCGGTGCATCCCCAGCGTCCGGACGAAGTAGCCCTCGAGCAGCCAGAACGCCTCGGCCAGCAGCAGCGTGTCGGGCACCTCGGCCGCGACGCGGTCGACCACCTCCCGCCAGAACTCGTTGGGCATCGCGGCATCGAACTCGGCCGCCGTCATCGTCCCGTGCTCGGCGCGTGACGGGATCGCACCGCCACCCTCGCCCGGCGCCGGGAACCACAGGCGCCGCACGTGCTTGCGGGCGAGCACCATCGCGGCGTCGAACCGGATCACCGGGAAGCGTCGGGCGACCGCGAGGATCGTCTGGATCACCTGCTCCCGCACGTCGGCCCGGGAGAAGTCGAGCTGGGCCGTATCGTTCCAGGGGAAGCTGGTGCCGTCGTTGCCGTGGTAGATGTACTGCCGCTGGCCCGACCCGCGGTCGCGGCGCTCGAACACGACGGCCGCGTCGCTGTTGTCCCAGTAGTGGTCCTCGATCCGGATCTCGACCCGGTCATCGTCGCCCAGGTTGCCGCCGCCGAAGGTGTAGCCCGGGTAGGGCGGCTCGGGCAGCGACAGGAACCACTCCGGGTGCTCGGTGACCCAGTGGGAGTCGATGCCCATGTGGTTGGGCACCATGTCCGAGGCGAGCCGGATCCCGCGCGTCCAGGCCCGGTGACGCAGGTTGGCCCACGCGTCCTCACCGCCCAGGTCGTCGGCGATCCGGTAGTCGTCGAGCGAGTACGCAGAAGCTGCCGCATCGGGGTTGCCGCGCCAGGCCTTGATCCGCTGCGATGCCCGGCTGCGCTCCCACAGCCCGATCAGCCACAGCCCCGTGATCCCCCAGCGAGCCAGCCGGTCCAGCTCCTCGTCGGGGATGGCGTCGAGGGTCCGGATGTCGCGCTGGTGGCGACGCGACAGCTGGTCCAGCCAGACGTGGGTGCTCTTGGCGATCACGACCAGGCGTGGCATCCAGGCCGAATCCGACGAGAACCGCTCGGGCTCCGCGTCGAGGCCCGAGAGATCCGGCGCCTCGCCGCCCCCGCCGTCGCCGAACCCGCCGCCGAAGCGGAGATGCAGCCCGCGCTCCTCCTCGGCGATCACGTCGAGGGTGAGCAGCATCCGGTCGAGCAGCTCGTCGAGCGTGTCACCCAGCAGGCCACGCCAGTTGTCGCGGATGAAGCGAAGCTGGCCCGCGAGGGACGTGGGGTGGGCACGGGCCGGTGCGCGGAGCAGCTCGACCAGCGTCTCCCCGTTGGGCCCGATCGGTGCCAGGCCCGCCTGATAGGCCTCGAGCGCGGACATGACCTTCGCCCGTGGCTGTGCGGGCAGCGGGGTATCGTCGACCAGGTCCCGCAGCGGTCGTGCCGCGGGGTTCTCGATCGCGAGCCGAACGAGCAGCAGCTCCTCGAGCCTGACGGGCTCGGATGTGCCCCCGACATCGGGGAACTCTTCGCCCACGGCGTCGAGCAGGCGGTCGAACACGGTGCTGCCCACGTCGCCCTCGACCGACGCGCTGGTCGCGTCCATCGCACAGGCTGGCACCAGCTCGGCCGCCCGCGCGACCAGCAGATGGAACACCTCGTGCAGCAGCTCGAGCGCGGCAAGCTCGCCCGCCTGGGCGCTAGGCTCCCCGGCGCGCCGGGTGGCGTTGACCGCCATCGTGACCCGCCGCGCAGCGGCGATGCTGGCGGCGAGACGCCGGGTGCCGGCGGTCTCCGGCGCGATCGCCTCGAGCCTGAATCGGCGTCGCGCGGTGCGCGAGATGGGCAGGGCTCGCATCGATAGAGTGTCTCACCTCGACGCCACACCCTGCTCCGGGAGGGGCTCCGGTGGGCCGCCCGCCAGGCCGGCGGAAGCGTCAGGCGTCGTCTTCGGCGGGGTGTGGCTCGAGGATGTCGGCGATGCCGCGCAGCGGGATCGTGAGCCAGTCCGGTCGGGCGCTGAGCTCGTACGTCAGCTCGTAGGCCGCCTTCTGGAGGAGCAGCACGTCGAGCAGGATCACGCGGGCATCGTCGGTCCTGGGCAGGATGCCCGTGGCGTCGGTCTCCCGGAAGTAGCCGCGGAGGAAGGCCGCCGCGGATTCGACATACCAGGCCTCGGCCCACGCGTCGAGGGCGGATCGCTGCGGCTCACCTCTGACGACCAGGGCGCCCACCGCGGCGTAGTGCAGCGACCGGATCATCCCGGCGACGTCGGTCAGCGCGGGTCGCAGCAGCCGCCGCTGGCTGATCGCCTGGAGCGGCTGACCCTCGAAGTCGGTGATCATCAGGTCGTCGGCGGTGACCAGCACCTGCTCGGCGTGGAAGTCACCGTGGCATCGGATGCGCAGGCCGCCGATGCGGGTCTCGAGCAGCCGCCGCAGGTGCTCTTCGACGTAGGCGCCCCGCGCCAGCACGACCTCCGCCTGGGCTCGAACGGGTCCCGGCAGCCCCGAGGCGCGGTCCTGCAGCTGCCGCAGGGCTTGGCCCGTGCTGCCGCGCACGGACTGGTACAGCGAGCGCTGGTGGAACGGTGACATGGGCTCGGGCGTGAAGGCCGGGTCCTTGCCGGGGGCCGCGAGCACCCGGTGCAGCTCACCCGTTCGCCGTCCGAGCAGCTCGGCCATGCCGACGAACGAGCCCACCAGTGGTGCCAGCTGACCGGCCTCGCTGGCCTCGCGGCTGCGGGACACGATGGCCCCGACGGAGCGGGTGACGGGCGGGGCGTCCACACCCAGCCCGACCACGGTTTCGAGATAGCCCTCGACGGCGCTCCTCGCGACGTCGAACGCATCGCCACGGTTGGTGACGTAGGCCTGGAGGATGGCGGCCGAGGCCACCGTCTTCTTGGTCCGGTATTCGAGCCAGCCGCCCATGGCGGGAGCGTGGCGGAAGGCCCGCTGGGTGAGCACGCGGCCCATCTCGATCTCGGGGTTCTCGGTCGGCTCCACCACGCGGTACAGCTTCAGGATGCCGGTGGTGCCCCACAGCACCGAGGTGTTGCTCTGCTCACCCCGGAGCGCCTCGACGACCGGCGTTGCATCGGGAGGACCGGCGACCTCCGTCGTCGCACCGGTGGGCTTGCCGACCAGCTCACCCGCTCGCCCGGCAATGCGCCGCCTGCCGGTCAACAGGCCGACCAGCGCGCGCACGAAGGCCGGATCGCCCGCGGCGTCGACCAGGAACCCGGCCGGCTGGTGATCCCCCACCAGACGGGCGATCAGCTTGCCGTCCTCCGGCTCGGGGCCCGACGCATCCAGGATCGAGACCGGGATGCTGTACGTCTCGGGCTCGCCGTCCGAGTAGGTGACCTCGAACAGCAGCAGGCCCATGGTCCGCTCCTGCCCCGGGATCGGCAGCACGTCGGCGATCTTCGAGCCGCGGATCCGTCGTCCGCGCCCACGGAACCAGCGCCGGTCGACCATCCAGTCCACGAGCGTGTTCGACAGCTCGCTCGATCGATCCGAGCCGGTGAGCTCCGCAAGCGACCGCGGTCGCTCCAGCGACCCCGGCGCCCGCCGGCGCACCTCGCCCGGGACGATGGCACCAGGTCGCAGCTGAAACCAGTAGAAGGAGTGCGGACCCATGGTGAGCGGGTACGACGAACCCTCGATCGGCGGGAACTCCACCGAGCCGAACAGCTCCACCGGCACCATCCCGGCGAACTCGCTGAGGTCGAGCGACGTCCATTGCACGTAGCGCGACAGGTTGGCCACGATCAGCAGCGTCTCGTCGTCGTGGCGGCGCACGAATGCGAGCACCTTCCGGTTCTCGGGGGTCAGGATCTCGATCGATCCCCGACCGAACGCCGGGTGCCGCTTGCGCAGCGCGATCAGGCGTCGCATCCACCACAGCAGCGAGTGCGGGTTGGCCTGCTGGGCCTCGACGTTGACTGCCTCGTGGTGATATTCGGGATCCACGATCGGCGGCAGGAAGAGTCGCTGGCGGTTGGCGGTCGAGAAGCCGGCGTTGCGGTCCGGGCTCCATTGCATCGGCGTCCGGACCCCATTGCGATCGCCGAGGTAGACGTTGTCGCCCATGCCGATCTCGTCGCCGTAGTAGATGACCGGCGTCCCGCGCAGCGAGAACAGCAGCCCGTTCATGAGCTCGATCCGGCGCCGGTTGTTGCCCAGCAGCGGCGCGAGCCGGCGGCGGATGCCCAGGTTGATGCGCGCCTGCGGGTCGCTGGCGTAGGCGCGGTACATGAAGTCCCGCTCCTCGTCGGTGACCATCTCGAGGGTCAGCTCGTCATGGTTGCGCAGGAACATGGCCCACTGGGCGATGTCGGGGATGGCGGGCGTCTGATCCAGGATGTCCAGGATGGGGAACCGGTCCTCCATCCGGATCGACATGAACAGCCGGGGCATCACCGGGAAATGGAACGCCATGTGGCATTCCGGCCGCTCCCTGGTGCCCAGGTACGCGACAGCCTCCTCGGGCCACTGGTTGGCCTCCGCCAGCAGCATCCGGTCGTCGTACCGCTCGTCCATGTGATGGCGCAGGTCGGCCAGGAAGGCATGGGTCTCGGGCAGGTTCTCGCCGTTCGTCCCGTCCCGCTCGTAGAGGTAGGGGATCGCGTCGAGGCGGATCCCGTCGATGCCCATGTCCAGCCAGTAGTCGAGCGTCTGGAGGATCGCCTCGCGCACGCGCGGGCTGTCGAAGTTGAGGTCCGGCTGGTGACTGAAGAAGCGGTGCCAGTAGTAGGCGCCGGCCACCGGGTCCCAGCTCCAGTTGGACGTCTCGTAGTCCTTGAAGATGATCCGGGCGTCCGTGTAGCGGTCGGCCGTGTCCGACCACACGTAGTAGTCGCGCCAGGCGCTGCCGGGCGGGGCCTGGCGCGCGCGCTGGAACCATGGATGCTGGTCGGAGGTGTGGTTGCAGACGAGCTCGATGATGACGCGCAGCCCGCGCCGATGGGCCTCTCGGACGAAGTGGCGGACGTCGCGCAGCGTCCCGTAGTCGGGGTTGACCTGGCGATAGTCGGCGATGTCGTAGCCGTCGTCGCGAAGCGGCGACGGGTAGAACGGCAGCAGCCAGATCGCCGTGATCCCCAGGTCCGCGAGGTAGTCGAGCTTGGCCGTCAGCCCCTGGAAGTCGCCGATGCCGTTCCCATCGCTGTCGAGGAAGGACCGCACGTGGAGCTCGTAGATGATGGCGTCCTTGTACCACTGCGGATCGCGCGGGACGCTGCGGGGTGTCTGGCTGCCGGGGTGTGGTTGGGTACGGTTCACCGATCGACGCTGCTGGGGGGTGGGGACGGGGTCACGCGCGGGCGACTGGGTGGAGCCCACCGTAGGCGGCGGTGGCGGCGGATGTCAACGTGACGGGTCGCCGCACGGATCACGATGGTCCTTGCGAGGCTCGCGCGCCCGGCGGCGAGGCGGGAGCCGTCATCGCCCGAGCCGCATCGACCCGCTCCACGGCTCGCCGGAGGAGCTCCAGCGCGGCCGGGTCGAACTCGTAGCTCCACTCGCGCAGCCGCTCGGGTCGCGCAAAGCGCGTCTCGAGCCCGAGCGCCATCGCCTCGCGCGACAGCAGCACCAGGTCCGCGTCGCGATCCACCTGGTCAAGCTCGGACTCCGTGTGTGCGACCGCGGGGATGATCTCGACGCCGGTCGCGCCGGCCGCCTCGAGCACCTCGGCGATGTTCTCGACACCGCGCTGGGATCCGCACACGAGGCCGACCCTGGATCCCGCGGGCAGGGCACCGACCTCGTGGACCAGATCGATGTAGCCCGCACCGGCCAGCATCGCGACCAGCGGCAGGCGCCCCTTCACGTACGCCTTCGCCTCGTCGGCATGGAAGGTGGTGGTGGCGACGAGGTCGTAGTGATAGCGATCGAGCCGGTCGGGGATCTCATCGAGGAGCACCCCCGCAGCGGCGACGCGATCGGGGAACGCCTCGACGATCCGCTGGGCGTCGAAGGTCGCGTCGGCAGTTGTGCACTCCGCGAACAGCACGTGGACCAGCAGCCCCGGGTGGCGTCGTGCGGATGCCGCGGTAAACGTGGCCTGCGCGACGTCGTCCGGCGTGAACCCCATCTGGGCCGCCCGGCGAAGCGTCTCGGCGACGATCCCGGCCAGGGCCTCGGAGCCGCGCCGTACCGGTGGACGCTCCACCACCCGTGTCCCGGCCCCATGCCGCCCGATGACGTATCCCGCCTCGGCCAGCCGGCGATAGACGGCGCGGATGGTGTTGGGATTGACCCGCATCGCGGCCCCCAGCTCGCGCACCGGTGGCAGGCGGGTGCCCGGCTGGAGCCGTCCGGAGTCGATCTGGTAGGCGAGCTGCCAGTAGATCTGGGTCGAGATCGGGACGTCGGAATCGCGCTCGATGTCGAGGTGGTGGTCGGTCGAAGTCCTGGCCGATTGGGGCCGATCGTCGTCCTCGTCCAGGCCATTCCGCCTACTTGACATAGTGAACTAGTCCAACTATCGTGCACCTTGGCCTAGCTGACTATACCAACCCGTAACCAACAGAGAAAACGAGCCCCCCGTGGAACTGCTGCTGATCATTGCCCTGCTGTCCCTGTTCGCTGTCGGCGCCCTCGAGCTGGGTGTCGACTCGCGCGACGGGTCCTCCGACCCGCGACGCTCCGTCTATCCCACCGGACTTCGCTGATCGGGGTCACTCATACCGGGGCGCCGACCCGCCCTCCTTCCGGCGCCTCACCATCTCGACCCCCGGCTCACCCCCGGGGGTCGTCGGTGTCCGGCGGCGGTTGCCCCACCTCGCTGAGTGCGTGGCGGTAGATCGTCGAGCCGTCGATGCCCAGCGCGGGCGAGCTGAACGTGGCCAGGTCAGCGACCAGCCGGCGCTCGAGGCGACCGGGCTCGAGCTCGTCCATGATCCTCACGGCCCGGGCAGCGGCGCGCAGCACCTGACGCGTCTCGGTGCGAGACGGGTCATCCCAGTACCAGCCGTCCGAGGCGAACATCGCGAGACGCCAGCGCTGCGCCTCGAGCAGCGCGAGCAGCCGCCGTCGATCTCGCGGCCGGGCGCCGTTGCCGAGCATCCGGGCCGCGAACGCGTGGGCCGGCGTGGCGCCGATCACGACGTCGACGTAGCGATCCCGGGCCTCCCAGACGTCGTCCAGGCCGTGGATGTCGCGGGCGAGCCGATCGGTCGTGGCATCGATGGCGCCGGCCAGGCGGTCCAGGGCAGCTCGCAGCGGTCCCTTCCAGCGACCGTCGGGGACATCGGGGCACTCCGCGTACCAGCGCAGCACGCCATGGTGGCAGCTCCACGACGATCGCTCGCGGATCTGGATCTCACGGTGAGGACGGTCGTCGCGCTCGACCACCGCGGCGGCCAGGTCCACCACATCGAATCCGCGATCCGGAGTGCTCGGATCGGGCGCCACCAGCCGTTCGAGGAACAGGTCGCGGAACGACTGGTGGTGGCCGTAGAGCTCACCGTCGCTGGCGATCACGAGGATCGGCGGGTCGCCGTTCGGGAGCGGAGCGACCATGCGCGGCGCGACGCGCTCACGGGCGAACCGGTCGGCGTCTGCAGTCGCGGCGGGCTCGAACGAGACGGCGCCGGACAGGTCTCCGTCGTAGAACACGGCCGTGATGTGCCGGCCGGCGCCCAGGTCGACGCGGTACGGCGTGCGGGTCTCGACGTGGGGCACGTCCGCCTGCCACGGCGCCAGGATCACGGCCCCGATGCCCTCGGCCTCGAGCGACCGCAGGGTTGCCAGGTCAACGGCCGTCTCGGGCAGCCACATCGCGCCTGGGCGCCTGCCGAACCGGACCTCGAAGTCGCGGATGCCCCAGCGGACCTCGGTGCGCCGATCGTGGACGGGGGCCAGCGGCAGGATCGAGTGATGGAACGCCTGCGCGATGCCCGTGCCGCCACCTTGCCGGTCGGCCCTAGCGAAGCCGGCAAGCACCTCTGGTGCCCGGGTGGCGAGGTAGCCGGTCAGGGTGGGCCCGACATCCCACGAGATGCGCGCCGCGACGCCATGTTCGGCGAGGGGCCGGTAGCACTCCTCGGTGATCCGGGCGTTCCAGTCGGAGAACGGAGCGGCCGAGGTGTCGACCGGGATGTCTCCGGAGAACGGATCGACCCGAGACGGCTGGTAGAAATGCGCATGGACGACGAGCCTGCCCCGGCTCATGGGTGCGGGCTCCGGATGCCCATCCCGAGGCCGCACGTCCCGTGGGCGTTGGGCCCGCGGGCACGCCTCCCGTCCGCCTGGGCGTGACTCCCGGCGATCTGCCCCACCGGCGACGCCGCCGACCCTGCGCTGGTCTCGCCGCTCATTCGGTCGCCCGCGCCTCGTCCTCGGCCCGATCTCGAGCCACGGAGACCACCTGCCGGAGCGAGAAGCGTCGGGCTTCCCCGGCCAACAGCCGGATCGGCCACGACACCAGCAGGCCGCTGCCCTGGTGGACGCGCTCGAAGCCGGACTCCGAGTTGGAGACCGTGTCGATCGAATGCCACCAGGCGTCCGCCACCGGGTCCATCGCAGCGCGGATCGCCAGTCCCACCCAGTCGTTGCCGTAGGCAAGCGCCGCCGCTCCCGTGACTCGTCCGTTCCCGTCGTGGGCCGTCCGCGTCCCCTCGACCTCGTACCACGCCTGGGGGTTGCCGCCACCGCCAAGGAGGTGGATCGAGAGCTCCAGGCCGACCCGCGCCTCGATCGGCCGGTCGCCGCGGTGGTGGATCTCGAGCTCCATGATCAGCTCCGGATCCAGCCGACCGCCCACGAGCCGAATGGTCTTCACAACCGTTACCGGCTGTCCCGATACCGCACCCTCGCGCGACAGCGACACCTGGCCCGGGGCGAGGTGATCGATCGCGAACTCGCCATCCCGGAGGTCACCCAGCTCGACGTCCGCAGCCCGGGCGACGTCGTCCGGGGTCGTGTCGGGGGCCAGGAACCGGACCAGCCCCGAGCGCCGCTCGTGATCGTCGTACACGAGGCGACCGGCGAGACCCTCCTCCTTGGTGGCCATCAGCTCGTGGATCGAGGTCGCGCCGTCCTCGCCGCCGGCTCCGGTGCCCGTCGCGTCGTCGCCCGCAGCTCCGTCGTCCCCCGCCACCTCCGGGCCGCGCCCACGCGCGGCCGCCTGTGCGCGCAGCTTCTCGTGGTACGCCTCGGGTCGCCGGCGCAGCACCGAGCCCAGCGCATGCCGCGCGGCCCGGATGTCCCAGGCGCCCACCCCGCCGCCCTCCGTGGGCTTGACGGCCACGACCTGTCCCGGCTCCGCGAGATACACCTCTGGCCGCCCGTCGAGATCCAGGTCCCGGAGCTCGGCTGCCCGCAGCATCCCCAGTGCCCGGTCCGCGAGGTCCTCGGCGGCGATGAGGTGCTCGCACGTCGCCAGGCGCATGTGCGAGATGTAGATCCCGCCGAACAGCCCGTGCCAGTAGCAGTCGTTTGACTGCCCGCGATGGAGGTGATCGAGGGCGGCTTCACGATCGGGTCCGTCGGGCATCGTGGCGACCTTCGCGGATGCCCGGAGCATCTGCTTGTGGAGGTCGTTGATCTCGCGGTACTTGACCTGGAAGTTGCGCCAGAAACCCCCGCGCAGCCAGCGCGCCTCGGGCCGTCGCTCGGCCACCGCATCGTGGAGCAGCCTCGAGAACACGATCGTCTCGTCGGGCGGCAACGCCCACTCACCCATCTCCGCGTACGAAGAGGTTGGAACGTAGACACGTCCGATCGGAGGCTCACGCTCGAGCCAGCTCGACGGCGTGACCGTGGTCAGCCAGCCTGCGTTGGCCTCGAGGGCTTCGAAGAACCGCTCCACCCAGCGGCCCTGTCCCCAGCAGTGCTCATACGTCGTCGGCCAGGCGCCGAACTTCTCGCCGTCGTCGCCCATCGTGCCCAGCCGGTCGCCCGCCTCGGTGGCGTGGTCGCGGAGGTAGCCGATCACGTGCTCGACGGTGCCGAACGGGATCCCGTAGCGCAGGCCCTGCTCGGTCCCGAACACGGTGAGCACGTGGCCCTGGTCCTCGGTCGTGTACGTCCCCCACAGGCTCGCCTCGGGGATCGCCGCCGCCCGGAAGTGCTGGTCGTCGAGGATGGTCCAGCGGTAGCCGGCCGCCACCAGCGAGCTCGGCAGGTCCGGCTCCCAGACGCGCTCGGCGAGCCAGGCCCCCAGGGGTCGCCGGCCGCAGATGTGCTCGATCGCATCGGCCATCCGGTTCAGCTGAGCGACGCGATCGTCCTCCGGCAGCGAGGCGAGGACCGGCTCGTACAGGCCGCCGCCCATGAGCTCGACCTGACCGCGATCGACGAGCGTGCCGAGCCGATCGAGGAAGTCGGGTCGCTCGGCGGTCATCCATTCCAGGAGCGGCCCGGTGTAGTGGAGCGCCAGCCGAACGCCCGGGTGATGCTCGAGGGCGTCGAGCAATGGCCGGTACGCCTGGTCGTAGACCTGGGCGAAGACCCAGCCGAAGTTGCCGACCGGCTGGTGGTTGTGGATGGCGAGGGCCAGCGAGATGCGGGGGGCCACGGGTGCGTCCTCAGGTTCGGGCGTCCGGGGATGAGGGTGCGGTCAGGGCAGCTCGTGCGAGGCGGTCGTGACGCTCGCACGACCGGCCCCCGCGGGGCGGAAGGTCAGCCGGTGCTCTCGGGCCGCGACGTTGCCGTCGCGGCAGCCTCGAGGCCGGCGGCCGGAAGGTACAGCCGTTCGACATATTCGTGCAGCATGCGCGTCGTCGAGAAGCGCCAGATCGTGCTCGCGATCGAGTTACGCATGAGCTGGATCCAGCGGGCCGGCAGCTGCTGTGCGTCCCGCTCGTAGTAGGCGGGGATCAGCTCCTGCTCCAGGATCCGGTACAGGTCCTGGGCGTCGGCCCAATCCTGGGCGCCCTCGTCCGGGTTCGTCTCCCGGCCCCCGATCGCCCATCCGTTGTCGCCCGTCCAGCCCTCGTCCCACCAGCCGTCGAGCACGCTCATGTTGAGCACGCCGTTGGCGGCCGCCTTCATCCCCGACGTGCCCGAGGCCTCGAGCGGCCGGCGAGGGTTGTTGAGCCAGACGTCCACGCCCTGGACCAGGAACCGCGCGATCCGGATGTCGTAGTCCTCGAGGATGAACACGCGCCCGCGGAGCCTGGGACTGCGCGACCGGCCGAAGATGTCCTGGATCACGCCCTGACCGGGGCGGTCGGCGGGGTGAGCCTTGCCGGCGAACACGATCTGCAGCGGGCGCTGCTCGTCCCACAGCAGCCGCGAGATCCGGTCGGGGTCCGAGAACACCAGGGCGGCCCGCTTGTAGGTTGCGAAGCGGCGGGCGAAGCCGATGGTCAGGATCGACGGATCGAGGACCTGCTCCAGCTCCTCCAGCGTCGCCGGTGCCTCACCGTGTCGCGCAAACTGGTTGCGCAGCCTCCCTCTGGCGAAGATGGCAAGCTCGAGCTTCTGCCGCTGGTGGGCCTCCCAGAGCTCGTCGGCGGGCACCTTGCCGATCCGATCCCAGAACCGCCGCGACGCCGGCTGGTCATCCATCGTGATCAGGTCGGCGTTGGTGTAGCGCTCGAGCGCGTCGCGCATCGGCTGGCCGACCCAGGTGGGCGTGTGCACGCCGTTGGTGAGGCCGAGGATCTCGTGCGGGGAGATGCCAGTCCAGGTCCCGTTCGCGGTGTGGCCGTGGAGCTGGGAGACCGCATTTGCGCCATTGGTCAGCCGCAGGCTGAACGCCGTCAGGTCGAACTGGGATGGATCGTCGTCGACGCCCCGGCCAAGTTCGAGCACCTCCTGGGTGGGGATCCCACCCGTGGAGGGTCGCCCATCGCCGTCGAGCAGCGGACCGGCGACCCGGCGCACGAGCTCGGTATCGAACCGCTCGTTGCCCGCGGACACGGGCGTATGGATCGTGAACACGCTGTTGCGGCGGACCCTGGTCCAGGCATCGGACAGCGTCGCCCCCTTCGCCACGTGCTCCCGCGCCCGCTCCGCCAGCAGGAACGCGGAGTGCCCCTCGTTCAGATGCCACAGGCCGGGCCGGATGTCGAGCGCCCGCAGGGCGCGGACGCCGCCGACGCCCAGCACGAGCTCCTGGTGGAGGCGCATCTCGCGGCCGCGGACGTAGAGGATGTGGGTGATCGGGCGGTCCGAGTCGTCGTTGTCGGGAACATCGGTGTCGAGCAGGAGCACCGGGACCCGCCCAACCTGCACCATCCAGACCGCGGCCGCCAGGTCCCGGCCGGGGAGCGGGACGGAGATCGTGAGCGGCTCGCCCAGACGGTCCTGGACGCGCAGCACCGGCAGCCGGGAGAACTCGTAGTCTGGGTAGGCGTGCTCCTGGTGTCCGTCGGCGTCGATCGTCTGGCGAAAGTAGCCGCGCCGGTACATGAGCCCGACGCCCACCAGCGGCAGCGCCATGTCCGAAGCGGTCTTCATGTGATCGCCCGCGAGCACGCCCAGGCCGCCGGCATAGATGCCGAGCGACTCGTGGAACCCGTACTCCGCGCAGAAGTAGGCAATCGGTCCGGTCAGGGCGTCGCCGTGCTTGCGCTGGAACCAGTGATCCGCGCCATTGGCCATGTAGGCGTCGAACTGCTGGAGGATCCCCTGGTACTCGGCCATGAACGCCGGGTTCTCGAGCAGCTGCGCCCAGTCGACCGGGCCGGACAGGACGGGGATCGGGTTTCGGTAGCGGGCCCATGCGCCGGCATCGATGCGGGAGAACAGCACCCGGGCGCGGGGCTGCCAGCTCCACCACATGTTGTAGGCGATGCGGCGGAGGCCTTCCAGCTTGGGCGGCAGGTGGAAGGTGGCGCCGGGCGCAGCCGGCACGTGGACGAGGGCTTCCATGAGCCGCCAATGATAGTCGGCGCGACCGTGGCCGCGGACTGCGTTGTAAATCGCCGCGGATCGGGGCGGCCGAACATGGGCGGGGACAGGGGCTCTTCCGGGACGGCGCCCTTCCGGGACGGCGGATCGCCGACGGTCCGCGGGTAGGATGGGGCTCATGGCGCTTCGGGTCGCTCTGCTTGCCGCCGAGTGCGAACCGTGGGCGAAGGCCGGCGGGCTGGCGGACGTGGTCGACGGGCTCGCACGCGGGCTGGGCCGGATGCCAGGCCACGAGGCCGTCATCGCAACCCCGGTCGATGTCTTCCTGCCACGCTATCGGTCGGTGCCGGTTCCGGCGACCGCCGAGCTGGAGCCCGCGCTCGAGATCCGGGATCCCAGCCTGGCCCGGGCGTCGGACGAACCTCTCCAGGTGGGCATCGTCAACGTTGCGGCGAACGGCTACCGGCTGCGCCTGGTCGACTTCGCGCCGGCCTTCGACCGGGCGGGCATCTACGACCACCCCGACGATGCCTGGCGCTTCGCCATCCTTTGCCGCGCCGCGCTCGCGGCCCTGCGGCGCGACCGGCGACCCGTCGACGTCCTGCACGTTCATGACTGGCACACGGGCCCTGCCCTCCTGGACCGTGCCCGGGGCGAGGCCGCGGACGACCCGTTCCTCCGGGATCTGGCGGTGCTCGCCACCCTGCATAACCTCGCGTACCACGGCTGGACGCCGGCCGATCGGCTGGGCGAGCTCGGGCTCCGTCCCGGCGAGCCGCTGGCCGGACCGAACCCGGACGGGATCGACCTCCTGCGCACGGTGATCGAGCGATCGGACCTGGCCAACACGGTCTCGCCCGGGTTTGCGCGGGAGTCGCTGACCCCCGACTACGGGATGGGTCTCGATGGGCTGCTTCGGGGCATGGGCGATCGGTTCTCCGGGATCCTCAACGGCCTCGACCCCGATGCCTGGGATCCGGCCACCGACGAGGTGATCGCCGCCCGTTATGCGCGCGACGAGCCGGGTGGCAAGGCGGCGTGCCGCCACGACCTGCTGGTCCGCGTGGGCTTCGACGCCGATGACGATGGCATGGTGGCCGGTGCGCTGGGGCGGCTCGATCCGCAGAAGGGCTTCGACCTCATCGCCGCCGGGGGACCGGCGCTGATCGACGCCGGGATTCGCCTGGTCGTCCTGGTCAGCGAGCACGGCCCACTGGCCGGCCCGCTGCGGGCGCTCGCCACGAAGCATCCCGACCGCGTGGCGCTGGTCGAGAGGTTCGATCCCGACCTCGCTCGGCGGATCTACGCCGGCGCCGATGCGTTCCTGATGCCGTCGCGATTCGAGCCGTGCGGCCTGGGACAGATGATCGCGCTCCGGTATGGCACGCCGCCCATCGTTCGACGGACGGGCGGGCTGGCCAATTCGGTGATCGACGTGGGCGAGCATCCCGGGACCGGCACCGGGTTCGTGTTCGACGATCCGACGCCGGTAGCCATGGTCCAGGCGGTGGCGCGGGCAGCCGCCCTCCGCGCTTCCGCTCCGGCAGCCTGGTCCACCCTGCGGGGTCGCGCGATGGCGGCGGACTTCCGGTGGGACACGGGCTCGGCGCCGCGCTATCTCGAAGCGTACCGTCGGGCGGTCGCGATCCGGCGGGGAGGCGCGTAGGGCGCGAGCTGCATCGAGCTGCATCGAGCTACGTCGAGCTACGTCGAGCCACGTCGAGCCACCCGCACCGGCAGCCCCCGGCCATGCGAGAATCGCGACTGACCGTGTTTCCGCACCACCCGCGGCGCCCGCCGCCCGGAGGCCACCGATGCCCAGGCAGTTCGTCGTCCAGGTCACCAACAAGCCCGGCCAGATGGCCGACCTCGCCGAGCAGATGGCCGCGCGCGGCGTGGACCTCCGGGCGATCGGCGGCGGCGGCATCGGGGAGGTTGGCCACATGATCATGACCACCGCCGACGACGATCGGGCACGGCAGGTGCTCGAGGACGGCGGCTGGACCTACATCGAGGGCGAGTCACTGCTGGCCGAGGTCGACGACCACCCGGGCGGGATGGCCAGGATCGCTCGCGAGCTCGCCGACGCCGAGGTCAACGTGCTGGGCCACCTGTTCCTCGGTCGCTGGAGCGACCGGGCCACGTTCGCCTTCGTGGTCGACGATCCGGACAAGGCGCGCCCGATCCTCGAGCGACGGTAGAAAGCGGCACGGACCGGCGATGGCAGGCGAGGCAGGCGGGCGATCGCCGCGGCGAGCCGTACGGCACCGAGGATGACCATGCGCGTCGGGATCATCGTTCCCCAGGGCTGGACCGGCGAGTACGACGGCTGGGACCCGGCGCGCGCCTGGGCGCGCACGGTCGCCGTTGCCCATGAGGCCGACGCCCTCGGCTTCGACTCCGTCTGGCTGTTCGACCACCTCCAGACGGAGCCCGTCCCGACCGACGAGATCACGTTCGAGTCGTTCGTGGGATTGTCGGCGCTGGCCGTCGAGACCGCGCGCGTTCGTCTCGGCCAGCTCGTGCTGTGCGCCGGCTACCGCAATCCGGCACTGGTGGCCAAGATGATCTCGACCCTCGATGTCGTGTCCGGTGGCCGTGCGGAGCTCGGCCTGGGCGCCGGCTGGAAGGAGGACGAGTACGTCGCGTACGGGTGGGGGTTCCCACCGCTGCGGACGCGGATGGAGGCGCTCGAGGACGCACTCGAGATCACCACCCGGATGCTCGCGAGCGGGCGCGCGACGTACTCGGGCCCCACCGCCTCGGTGGACGACGCGATCAACGTGCCGGCCGGCCTGCAGCAGCCCCGGATCCCGATCCTGGTCGGCGGCAACGGTCCCAACCGGACCTGGCGGCTGGCTGCCCGGTTCGCCGACGAGCTCAACCTGGACTGGTTCACCCCCGACGAGATCGGGACGGCGCGACCCATCATCGCCTCGCGCTGCGAGGAGGTTGGCAGGGATCCGGCAACGCTCCGGCTTTCGGTCAACGTCGGGCGGCTGCAGTCTGAACCCGAGGGTGCGGCCCGGATCGAGCTGCTTCACGAGTACGCGGACACGGGCGTGGACCGGGTGATGACGATGCTTCGTGCCAGCGCCGCCGACGATGGCGCTTTGGAGCGCTTCGCGGACGATTGCGCCCGGGCGGGCGCCGAGCTCGACGTCGGGTAGCCGACCTCGACATCCCTCGCCGATCCTCCCGGCTCAGGCGGATCCGTCAGGCGTTTGCGACGCGAGCCTCCAGCCGAACCGCCAGGGGCACGCGCCATGGCCAGCGAAAGCGAGCGACGCTGATGTCCGTGAACCCGGCCTCGGTCACGGAGTCCGCCAGCGGTCCGGCCCCTCGTTCGAGCCGTCCCCACCAGTCGGGCAGGTCGTAGATGACCGCTCGGCCGCCCGGACGCAGCACCCGCCGGATCTGGGCGAAGCCGGACCGCGCGTCCGCCCAGTGATGAACCGAGAACGTGCTGGTGACGAGGTCGAAGGATCCATCGGGGAACGGGAGCTCGGCCACGTCCCCGGTCCGCACCGAGATCCTGTCGGCCAGCCCGCTGCGCGCCGCACGGGTGGTGGCGCGGTCCACCATGGCCGGGTCGACGTCGACGCCCGCGATCCGCATCGACGGCACCAGCCGCGCAAGCTCCACCGCCAGCATGCCCGGCCCGGGGCCGATCTCAAGCACGTCGGTGATGGCGGCGTCACCGGTGACCGCGACCAGATCGGCCGCCATGTGCTGATGAAGGCCGCGCAGCGGGCCGCTGAAGACGGCGTCGTACCAGCGGGCGCTGGGTGCGCTGCAGGATGCCCACCCGCAGCCCGGGGCGGGTTCGGACACGCCCTCGGCGGTCCGCGACCGGCGAGCGAGCACGGCGACGGCGACAAGACCTGCACCGGCGAGCAGGAGGAAGCGGGCGCGCATGGCGACGATGATAGGTGGGCTCCCGAGATCGTGGGACCACACGGACGGGGACCACACGGACCGGGACCACACGGACCGGGACCGCACGGACGGAGGATGCGGCGGCGGGCCCGGATCAGCGGGCGGCCTGGCCGCCGGCCATCAGTCGGGTTCGATCAGCTCCACGCGCCGGAGCTGGTCCGGGGCGAGGAAGGCCACCAGCGACGTCGCCTCGTGCTCGACCGCCTCTCGCTCCGGGCCGCTGAGCCTGGCGAGTGGCTCCACGCGCAGCACCGTGGTGGCGATGGCCCCGCGTAGGCCGCGATCCGATCGAAGCAGGCGCCAGAAGCCGGCCAGGTAGCCGTTGACGAGGAATGAGGGCTGCCCGATCCGGCTCCCGACGATGCCCCTGAACGGCTCGGGAATGATCCGGCCTCGGTCGGCGTGCCCCAGCAGCACGTTGTCGTAGTCGGGCAGGAAGCGCACCGGCGCGGGGACCCCGGCATCGGCCAGGAGCCAGTCGGGGATGTCGAACAGCTCACGGCCCCGATCATCGCGGAAGGTGGTGAGCCGCGGACGCAGCCGCTCGACCACCTCATGGAGCCCGGTGAGCCGGGACCAGGCCTGCATGTCGCCGACCGTGGCGGGACCGAAGGCTGCCAGGTAGCGAAGGATCAGTGAATCCGGCGATGGGTCCGACCCAGGTGATCGGCCAACCCAGCAGCCCAGCGTGGTGAGCTTCGGCTGCGCGCTGGCGCCCCACACGCCGCGTGGCGTGACCTGGACCGTGGGGAGCAGATTGCGGACGGCGTAGGCGAGCGTCGCCGCATCCCGATCGGGCCACCGGGACGCCATCGCCTCGCGGATCTCACGGAGGCTCCGCGGCTGCTCCTCGACCAGGGCTCTGCCGAGGTCGAGGACCGGGCCGAGGTCCAAGCCCTCGAGGTGGACGCTGAACGTGCGGTTCCGGAACAGCTCCCCGTCGAGGACCGGCTGGACCACCGGCCGCATCGCGAGCGCGTCCTCGGTCGAGACCACATGGATCGTGGACCGCATCAGCGCCAGACGGACCGCCTGGCGATCGAGGAGCAGGCTGGCCAGCGCGTCCGACTCGAACGCCGCGATGCGTGACCACAGGGCCACATACGGCGAGGTCGGGACCTGCGCCTGGAGACCGACGAGGTGCTCGATGACCTCGAGCGTCGGGCGCGCGACGCGGGTCAGCAGCAGCTGGCGGGCGAGCAGCGTCCGATTGAGGTCGTCGGTGGAGATGCGGGCGGGGGCCACGCGGCGGAGGGTACGCGATCCGACAGGGAAGGCGAGCGGTGCGCGCGCTACCGCAGCGCCGCGCCATCGTCGGCGGTGTCGACCGCGACGGGAGCTGCTTCAGCTCCTGGGCTCGGAGGGATGCGGGTCCATCACGGCTTGGGGGCTCGCGACGCGTGCAGGACGTGGGTGGGCGGCGAAGTAGGCCGTGAGCCACGCCACCACGGCCGGTCGTGCCTGCTCGTAGCCGATGCCGACCCCCGCCAGCACGCGTGCCGCGGTGCCGTCATCGACCGTGGTCAGGCCCAGGAGGAGGTGCTCGGTCCCGACATAGTCGTGTCCGAGCTCGGTCGCCTGGGCGTTGGCGTGGATGAGGACATCGTCCGCTCGCCTGGTGAAGGGGATCCTTGGCGGCGGATTGGCGTCGCCAGCCGGTAGCGCCGAAAGCAACGCCTCGCGAATGTGGTCGGGCGAGCCGGTGAGGCCGGTGAGGATCTCGGCCGCGGCCCCGTTGCCCTCGTCGAGGATGCCCAGCAGCAGGTGCCCCGTGCCGGTGTGGTCGTGCCGCAGCTCCCGCGTGCGTTCCTGGGCCAGCACGACCACATTCCGGGCTCGATCGGTGAACAGCCGGTAGACCTCCGACACCCATCGTTGCTGCGCCGCCTGCTTGGTGACCCCGAGCGCCTCGCCGATCTGGATCCACGGCGCTCCCGCGGCACGGGCCTGGGAGACGAAATGGTCGATGAGCTGGTCGCCGATGTCGGTCAGGCTGCGGGCGCGCTGCTGCGCCTCGCGCACCCTCTCGACCGCGGGGACCTCGGGCAGGTCGGCATTCACGGCGTCGATGAGCTGCTGAAGGTTCAGGTCGATCGGCATCTTGCGTCAATCGTAGCTTGACGATGCGTCTGTGTCAAGTTCAGATTGACGACGGTGTAGACGCTCTGATTGAGGGTCGACCAGATGACGCCGGCAGCGGCCGTCCATGATCAGCTTCCCTGGTGGGCCGCGGGTCGCGCCGGCCGGTACGCGATCTGAAGGACGGGCCAATGGCGTGGCGCGCGTCGTGCGCTGCCGGAGCCGTGTGAGGGCCGGTGGCTCGCCCTTTGCGGCCGATGGTGCGCGATGGCGCGCTGTCCGCGACCCACCGGGATCCGGCCGGCGGTTGTGTGTACAGTCGACGTCGCCGGCGAGCGCAACCCCTGAACAGGGCAACGGGGCCCCCGGCCGCAGTGGGAGACGGCAAATGGCTCGGCGATCCTGGCTCATGGCGCTCGTCGCGGGCGCGCTGCTCGCGACCACCCAGCCGATCCTGGCCAGCGCCGACGGCACACCGCCGCTGCCGTCGAGCATGGCCGCCGTCGGCGACTCGATCTCCCAGGCGGTCAGCTCGGGCGGGAGCCTCGGGGCCACGTACCCGGAGAACTCGTGGTCGACGGGCACGAACTCCACCGTCGAGAGCCAGTACCTGCGGTTGCTCGCGCTCAACCCGTCGATCAACGGCCACGAGTACAACCATTCGGTCAGCGGCGCGAACATGGCCGACCTCAATGGCCAGATGGCCGGGGTCGTGGGGCTCACGCCCGACTATCTCACGGTGCTCATCGGCGGCAACGACCTGTGCACCGACACCGTGGACCAGATGACGCCGGTGTCGACCTTCCATGACGAGCTCGTGGCGGCCATGAACACGCTGACCGCCGGCTCGCCCAACACCAACGTCCTGGTCGCCAGCATTCCCAACGTCTACCAGCTGTGGCAGCTGTTCCACGGCAACTTCTGGGCGCGTTTCATCTGGAGCGTGGGTGGCATCTGCCAGTCGCTGCTGGCCAACCCGACGTCCACCAATGCGACCGACGTCGCGCGCCGCGCAGCGGTTGCCCAGCGCAACGTCGAATTCAACACGGTGCTGGCCGAGGTGTGCGCGCAGTACGTGCGCTGCCGGTTCGACGGCAACGCGGTGTACGACGTCACCTTCTCGTCGTCGGACGTGGCCGCGGATTACTTCCACCCCTCGATCGCG
Source organism: uncultured Chloroflexia bacterium (assembly GCA_963829295.1). Taxonomy (GTDB): domain Bacteria; phylum Chloroflexota; class Limnocylindria; order Limnocylindrales; family CSP1-4; genus CAIXZV01. The sequence continues at coordinate 107,033 of CAWHHU010000008.1, forward strand.
GGTCAGGCGAAGCTCGCCGGGTTGACCTGGGACGCCGGCTACTGGGCCAACGGCGCGCCGCCCACCGACAACCCGCCAACGGCGGCGTTCGCAAGCACCTGCACCGATCTCACCTGCACGTTCGATGCCACGGGCGCGAGCGATGACAACGAGATCGTCTCGTACGGCTGGGCGTTCGGCGATACGTCCGTGGGCTCGGGCGTGACGACGGCCCACACCTACGCAGCCGGTGGAACCTACACCGTCGCGCTGACCGTGACCGACACGATCGGCCAGACCGACACGGTCAGCCACGCCGTGACCGTGACCGCGGCGAGCGGCGGTGGGACGGTGCACATCTCGACCCTCGACGCGTCGTCGGCGCCGCGCAAGGGCGGCTGGACAGCCACCGTGACGGTGTCCGTGGCAGACGGTGGGGGTCTGCCGGCTGGCAGCGCGGCGGTCAGCGGCTCATGGTCCAACGGTGGATCCGGCGGCTGCACGACAGGCGCCTCTGGGTCCTGCTCGTTCACGACCAACATGAACAAGAAGACAAGGTCGGCGACGTATTCGGTCACCGATGTCACGGCGTCCGGCCACACGTACGACGCGGGCGCGAACACCCTTGGATCGGTGACCGTCTCGGCGCCCTGAGCCAGGGCGGCTCCATCTCCCTGCAGCACGGCCGGGCCGGCGGTCCGGCCGTGGTGCCAGCGCAGGAGCCGCTGTCCTTCGGGAGCGCATCCGGCACGTCCGCCGCGGACCCGGTGATCGACCGTGCCCCGATCCTGGCGGCTCAGGCGCCGGGTCGCTCCAGTGCCGCGGCCAGCGCGGCGGCGGCGGCGGCGATTCCATCAGGCAGGCGCACGGCCGGGGCGGGGAGCGCGGCATCGCGGGCGCCGAAACCCCCGGTCGCCACGAACGGGGCCTCGTCCATGGCCGCGGCGGCCGAGAGGACGTCGATGCCCGCCGGACGGTCCGCCGCCGTCGGGATGCCGATCACGATCGCTCGAGCGCGGGTGCTCCTGATGGCCTCGAGCCAGCTCTCGTGCGGCACGTCGGGCCCGAGGTAGACGACCGGGAGACCGCGCCGCCGGGCGGCTGTCGCGAACGCCAGCGCGCCGATCTCGTGCCGGCAGCCCGGCGGCAAGCCCACCAGCACCGGCCGCCCGGGCCCGGGTGCGCCGGCAGCCTCGAACGCGGCTGCGACTCGACGCAGCGCGGCAAGGCTCGCCATATGCTCCCCGGCGACGGACAGGCGTCCCTCCGCCCAGGCGTCGCCGAGGGCACGCAGCGCCAACCCGAGGCGATCGTCCAGCACGCGCTCGAACGAGCCAGCGGCGAACAGCTCGTCGAGCGCCAGCTCGACCCGACGTTCGTCGAGCCTGACGGCGGCATCGACGAACACCGTCCCCGGGTCATCTTCCGTGGACGCCGAGAGCATGGACGCCGGCGGGGCGGACCCGAGGTCCCCGGCAGCGGCCGGGAGCCCTGCCTGCTCGATCCGGAGTGCGGCCTGGCTCGGTGCCCAACCGGAGTCGACCAGCCGGCGCATCGCCTGAACGCGCTCGATCGCGGTCTCGTCGTACAGCCGGTAGCCGGCGGCCGTCCGCCCTGGCGCCACGATCCCGTACCGGCGCTCCCACGCGCGGAGGACGGCGACGCTGACACCTGCCCGGATCGCGGCCTGGCTGATCTTGTACATCGTTTGTCGAATGCTATCACTTGACAAAGGCTTGACAAGCCCCAATCAGACGGCTAGAGTTCGGTCGAACCTTGAACAGAGGTTGGACACCACGTCCGTCGGGCGCAGCAAGGCCCGTTGGCGGACCAAGCAGGAGATCGGAACGATGCAGTACCTCCGCGCCCTCGCGCTCCTTCTCGTCATCGTCGGCGGCGTCAACTGGCTGCTCGTCGGCGTGGCCCAGATCGACCTCGTTGCGGCCATCACGGGAGCCTCGTTTGGTGAGACCAACGCGATCTCGGCCGTGATCTACGTGCTGGTGGGGCTGGGTGCCGTGGCCCTGATCCCGACGCTCGTCAGCTGGGTCGCGGGGAACCGGTCGGCCACCACGGCCCGGTGACCGGCAGCCAGCTCGACGCCCACCCTGGCTCGCGATGCTCGCCTCGAAGGAGGGGTGGGCGTCGCGAGCCCGTTCACCTGAGGCATAACCTGTGTCCGTGCTCACCGCTGTCCGCTCGTCGCCGGGGGCGATCGCTGCCGATCGGTCGACGTCCCTCCATCGCTGGAACCTGACCCTGGCCGCCCTTCACGCGGCCCAGTTCCTGATCATGCTGGCGGTCTCCTTCGCCCGGGACCCGCTGGTCAGCATGCCCGTGACCAGCAGCTACCTCGCCTGGGATCCCGCCGCCCGGTCGCTGGTCGACGCACAGCGGCAGCTGTTCGACCTGCCCATCGGCCCCACCGTCGCGGCCTTCTTCCTGCTAAGCGCGATCGCCCACGCCACCGTCGCGTTGCCGGCTCGCGGCTGGTACGAGGCGCACCTCGCCCGCGGCCAGAACCCCGTCCGCTGGATCGAGTACGCGTTCTCGTCGAGCCTGATGATCGTGGTCATCGCCGGCCTCAGCGGAGTTCGCGAGATCGGGACGCTCATTGCCGTGTTCGGGGTCAACGCGGGCATGATCCTGTTCGGCTGGAGCATGGAGGCGGCCAACGAGGGCCGGGCCCGACCGCAATGGCTCCACTTCGTGTTCGGGTCGCTGATCGGCGCCGTGCCGTGGCTCGTCATCGGCGCGTCGCTCTTCACGGCAGCCACCGCTCCCGACGCGACGCCGATCCCAACGTTCGTCATCGCGATCTACGTGTCGCTGTTCGTCACCTTCAACGTGTTCGCGGTGAACATGGCCCTGCAGTATGCGAGGATCGGGCCGTGGCGCGACTACCTGTACGGCGAGCGCACGTACATGGTGCTCAGCCAGGTCGCCAAGTCGCTGCTCGCGTGGCAGGTGTTCGCGGGGACGCTGCGACCCTGACCGTCCGCGGTGATCGCGTCGCCGGCGGGGCCGTCCCTGCGCCGGCGAGATCGACGGCGTGAGACGCTTTCCTGCTCGGCCGCGGGCCGCCCCGGCCGTTCGATGGTCTCGTGCGCCTCGGCTATCGTGGCGGCGCCGGGCGGGAGTAGCTCAGTTGGCAGAGCGGCAGCCTTCCAAGCTCAGGCCCTGTGTATGAAAGTCCTGGTTCAGATTGACCCGGTGGAGCCATTGTTCGCTTTCGAACTTCGAGCCATGCTCAATTCATGGCCTACTCCATCGAGCTGACCGACGAGCAGTGGAACCTTGTCGCTGACCTGTTTGACCCGCCGGGCCGACGTGGAGCGCCAGCTCAGACCGAGCGACGACAGATGGTCGAGGCCATGTTCTTCATGGCGCGCACCGGCTGCCAGTGGCGCTATCTCCCGACTCGCTACGGTCCGTGGGGTGCGGTCTGGCAGCAGTGGCGGCGCTGGCGCGACAACGGCGTATGGGCGCGGGGGATGCTGCTCTTGGCGACACACATCCGGGTCAAGCACGAGCGCGACGCCATGCCGTCGGTGGTCATCATCGACGCGCAGACGGTGCGAGGCGGTCGAGCCGGACCGACGTTTCACGAGGCCGGCGGTCGCGCTGGCCGGACCAACGGGACCAAGCGGAGCATTCTCGTTGAGCGACTTGGGTTGCCCATCGCGACACGGGTGGACTCGGCGCGACCGCACGATGTTGCCGCTGGTCGCACGCTACTTCACGAGGCCCTGCCGGGTTTGCCACGAGTCGAGTTGGTCCTGGCCGACCGAGGCTATCGGGCGCTCGGCAAGGCGGCGCAGCACCACAACGCCAGGCTTGAGATTCGCTCGCGTCCCCCTGGCACGGTCGGATTCAAGCCGCTCCCGATGGTCTGGCGCGTCGAGAACGCCTTTGCCCAACTTGGGCGCTGGCGACGGCTATCGCGCTGTTACGAGGGAACTGCCGAGAGCGCCAAGGCGTGGCTCGAGGTTGCATGCGTCGGCTACATGCTCGGGCGGGTGTAGCTCGGCTGTGCCTGGTGAGCGACCGGCGGACTGCTCGACCGAAGCCATGTGCCGTGGGGTCGCGCTCCGCTCATGCGGGGCGCTGTGCGCTTGACCGAGACCGTCCGGGCCGGCCTATACGTTGTGTATGGCGATGCTCATCTCGTAGATGAACGCGGCGCTCGCGTAGCCCAGGGCGAGACCCGCCAGGATGTCTCCGGGACGGGCCCGTCGGGCCGCAATCGCGATGCTCCCGGCGACGAGCACCGCGACCGCGGCCAGCGGCAGCGGGTCGGGGGCCCGCCCGAGAGGGACCATGACGAAAAGGGCTCCGGCGAAGACGAGTAACCCGGTCAAGCCGAGCGCGGCCGGCCGAGGCCGTACCGTCGCGACGACCGCGAGTATGAGAGCAACCGGAACGGCCGCGCCGACTCCCGCCCAGACGTAGCGCACCTCGAACGAGCCCGCGGCGGCGAGCGCCGACCCGGTGAGTAGCCCGGCCGCGAGAGTCGCGAGGATTGCGATGCTCGACCGCTCGAAACTCTGGCGTCTGCCTCCCACGATGGCACTCATGGCTTGCCGCCCTTGCTCTACGCCCTGACGGACGCTCCTTGCCGACTGTCGCGCGATACGGTGCGAGCGTCAAGCAGCAATGAGTCTGATTTCGTATACAGGCCCTCAATGGCAGGTCATGCCGGGTGAGCCCACGTTAGGCGCCCCGGGCGGCCCGCCGAGCGGCCGGCTTCCGATGGTTCCTGACGTTCCCAATGGAACTCGGGGCGCTCATTCGTGGTCCCAGGGCCCATCCTCTTCGCGCACTCGCCAGCCGCTGTGGTCCGCCAAGCGTCGCAAGCCGATGCGGTATTGCGGCGGGAAGTCCCGCCGAACCCACTTGCTCGGCTGTGCGCGTTCTCCCATCAGGCCCTCGGGGAGTCCACACGTCAGTTATGCGGCGCGCTGGTTGCGGCCATGCTGGTTCCTCGGACCCCGCCGGCATTGATGCGGACGCCGTCCTGGCCACGATCCGGTTTGGGCCTTACCGGGTGAGGGCCGAGATCATTCGATCCTTACGCTCGCTTGAAAGGGCGCTCACGGCGCCCGCGCTTGGCACAAGCCCAACGACCAACGCCAGTAACGCGCAGGGGCTCGATTGCGTGCCGAGCTGGGCCTGGGCCATCGCCCAGGCCGGTGCCGAGCACGACGTTCCCATGCCCATGCCGAGCGCGTGCGGTCCTCAGGGCGCGACCGGGCGCGAGCGGTAGGTCACGACGTCCAGCGCCGCCTTGGCGACGGTCAGACCGATCGCGAGCCCAGCCCAGCCGATGGTGAACGAGACGATCGCGCCGACGAGCATCGCGGCCTGCATCGCGAAGATCCGGCCGATCCCCCGCTGGACCTCGAGCGCCGCCGCTACCCGGCCGGTCGGTTGACGCAGCCGCCACAGGGCGGAGCCAAGGACGAGGGCCATGGACGCCAGGAGCAGCAGTGGGTTGGCCACCGTGGGGACGTCGATGCCCCCAGGGGGACCGATCGGAACGTCGCCGCCCCACGCTGGGTGGAAGCCACCGATCGCTCCCATGCCCGCCCCGACCGTGCTCATGAACGGCAGGATCACCGCGAGCATCAGGAGAAACAGGCCCTGGATGAGCGGAAAGGCGATCAGCGCACAGCCCGTGATCCCCGACGCGGCCCTGTCTTCGACAGCCCGCGCCGCGGCGAAGGCGCCCTGTCCCGTAGGTGTCCCCCGGTCGATCGTCTCGAGGTCGGCGAGCCGTGCACGCCGGCGGGTCAGGTCGCGCTCTCGGTCCCCCTGGCTCTCGTCCGCGTCGAGCGGCCTCGCCGCCAGCCGCTCCAGGGCCGTGTGCGCCTCCTTGAGCCACTCGTCATCGCTGAGCGATGTTGGTCGTTGCGCGCCGCGCACGGACGCCGTGATCGCGGCCCCGAGGCCTTGTTGGCGGCCGCACTGATTGGTGAGCATCCGGCAGGACTGGGTGGAGGCGTGACGGCAGCGCTCGGTGGAGACGCCGCCGCCACGTGCTGATCAGTCGCGGGTGAGCTCGGCGACCGCCTTCTTGGCGCAGGCGTCGTCGACGATCTCCTTGCCATCCGCCGCGGCGGCGATGAGCGCCGCGACCGCGGCGTTGTTGAGAGCCCGCGGGATCCCGTTGGACTGGCGGTGCAGGCGCACGATGGCGTCATCGGCGAAGAGCTGGTCCGACCGCCCGGCGAGGGCCAGGTGGTGGCGCAGGTAGGCGGTCGAGTCGCCGAGGTCCATGGGGCCGATGTGGTAGCGGACCGCGATCCGCTGGTCGAGCGCGGCGAACACCCCGAGCCTGAGCTGTCGGGCGAGGGAGGGCTGCCCGAGCAGGATCCCCGCGAAGGGGCTCCGGCTGTCCATGTCGGAGTTGGTGAGCAACCGGAGCTCCTCGAGCTGTTCCGGGGTGAGCAGGTGGGCCTCGTCGACGACGATCACGACCCGCCGGTGGCGCTCGGCCTCTTCCGCCTCGAGCAGCTCGGCGGTCTGGGCCATCACCTCCGCCTTGTGGAAGCGCGGCGTCCCGCCCAGCGCCCGGACCACGGTGACATAGAGCCCGCGCGTCCCGAACGCGGGGTTGGCGATGTAGATGAGGGCGTGGCGCGACGGGTCGAGCGACGCCCGGGCGGCCCGGGCCGCGACCGTCTTGCCGGTCCCGACCTCGCCCGTGATCACGCCCAGCGCCGACTCCGCGATGCAGTGGCGGATCCGGGCGACGGCCTCCTCGTGGGGAACCCTCGTGAACAGCTCCGACGGCGCGAGGCTCTTGCCGAAGGGTGATCGCGTGAAGCCGAAGTGGGCCTGCCAGGGTGCGCGCTCGCTCATCAGAACGGCTCTCCCTCTGCAGGTGCACCGGGAACGGCGCGGTACGCGATCGGCCCGGCGGTCTCGGCCTCGTGGTCGGCGAGCACCTGGCCGAGGTAGTCGATCCCGGTCGGGGGCGCCGGCGCGGGCTCGGGAGGGGGCGGCGCAGATCGATGGACGTGGCGGGCGATCCGCCGCGGCTCCGCCCAGCCGACCTGGCGGCCGGCGTGCCAGACCTCGATCGCGAACAGGTCCTCCGGGCGGAACCGGAGCTCGACCGTCCGACCGACAAGGCTCGGGTCGACCTCGTACTCGTTGCCCTCGAAGCTGACGCCCGCGGTCCGGCTCACCCTCCGGGCGGCCGACCAGAGGAAGGCCGAGCGGAGGACGTCGGGGTGGGGGTCGCGCCGCCTCGCCGGGCTGTGCCGGGCGAGCGGCGACTCGCCGGTCTCGGAGTGGACCCGCACGTTGAGGTACCGCTCGACCCAGGCCACGAAGCGGTCGTTGAGCTCGTCGAGGCTGGCGATCCCGACCTGGGTGGCCTCCAAGAGGAAGCGCTCCCGGATGACCCGGTTGAGGCGCTCCTGCTTGCCCCGGCCCTCGGGCGAGTACGGCCGGCTGTGGATGAGCCGGATGCCCAGGATCGCACAGCTCCTCGCGAGCTCGGCGCCGCTGTACGCCGATCCGTTGTCCACGTACAGCGACTCGGGCGCGCCGTGGCGCAGGATCGCCGCGTGGAGCAGCTCCTGGCCCGCGCGCAGGGTCTCGTTGCCGGCCCAGCGGCCGGCGACCAGGAGCCGGGAGTGGTCGTCGACCAGCACGAACAGGCGCGCGCGCACCGAGCCCGGCGCCCGGGGCTGGGGCACGAACGGGCCGACGAGCACGTCGCCGATCCAGCGCTCGTTCGGCGCGTCGGCCTCGTACCGCCCGAACGCCCGGCCGTCCCGGAGCAGCTCGGCCCGGGCGAGGCCGCGGCGGCGGAACTGCTCGGCGAGCGTGCGCTCGGCGATCCGCACGCCGTGGCGAGCCCTGATGATCTCGCTGATGTGGGCGGCGCTCCGGGCGGGCTGCTCGAGGCGCAGGCGGACCGCCTCGTCGAGGAGCGCCGGGTCGAGGCGCGCCGATCCCCGATCCGAGCGGGGCCGGTCGCGCAGGCCGGCGAGGCCCTCGGCGCGGTACCGGCGGATCCAGCGGTCGAGGGTGTTGCGGCTGGCCGATCGGACGTCGCCTCCGGGGCAGGCGTGCTCGCCGACGGTCCGGCGGACCAGGAGGCCACGCTCGCGGCCGGTGAGCCTCGGGTTCAGGGCCTCGGCGATCAGGTGGTACCGCCAGAGGGCGAGGGCTTCGGCGGGGTCGCGGGCGGCCATGGGTCACCTCCAGGATGCGGTCGGGGTTTCCCGGCCATCACATGGGAGACCGCCGGCGGTGCCAAGGGCGAGGTCGTGTTGGGGGCGAGCCAGGCCCCGCCGGTGACGAGGTCCGCCAGGCGCCAGGCCCCGGCGGGTCCGTGGCGGCGAGCCCAGGCTGACGCGAGGGCGGCGACCGCGGCAGCCGCTCGGGGACCGGGCGCCGTCGGCAGGTCGAAGCCCGACCAGCCGGTCCCGACCGCGGCCACGAGCAGGGCCCGGGCAAGGTCGGCGGCCACGATGCCGAACCGGCGGACCCACTCGCGGACGGTCGTCTCGGGACGCCCGAGCGACGCCGCGATCCGGCGCACCCCCTGGCCGCCCGCCGAGAGCTCCAGCGCCCGCCCGATGACGTCGACGGTGTCCCAGCGGTACGGGGCCACGAACCAGGGCAGCAGGGCCGAGGTCACGCCGCACCGTTTGCAGCGCACCCGGGGCACGAAGATGCGGTGGAGCTCCGCGTCGCGCAGGTGCCGGCGGTATCCCGACCAGGGCCCGGTCGGTCCGCCGCAGCGTGGGCAGCTCACGCGGGGCGGCGCGACCTCGCGCCCCTTCGCGGCATACGCGCTGACATCGAGCCCGCAGGGCCATACGATCACCGACGGTGGACCACTTCTCCACCACCGACCCCCCGGGGGCCAACATCCCTCGGGGGGTCACCTGGTTGCGTCGGGTCAGATCATCTCAGCTGCGCGCCGCCCGCTGTCGACGTCCCCATTCAGCGCGGCCCTCATCAGCGGGTTCATGCCCATACAGTCATGCCGCCAACAGGCCTTCGGCCCAGAAGACGGCGAGCGCGCTCCAGATCCCGGACGTGCCGCCGAGCAAGAGCAGGACGAGACCAGCGGCGTCTGCGATGAGGGCGGTCACCATGGTGAGAGCAATTGTGCAGAGTACCTTATCGCCCTTCGACCCTTGTTTTGATGCTCCGGAGGTAGGAGTGGACGGTGTGGCGGCTCATCAGGCCGCCGCGGCGCCGGCGGATCGACCCGCGCGGCTGCTGTGGGAGGGTCTCGAGATGCTGGCGGTAGGCGAACAGGATCGTCTGCTCGAACGATGCGAGGATCGCCGGATGCTGCTCCGCGGTCAGCCACGTCTCGAACCGCCCGATGTTGTGGCGGTAGCGGTCGATCGTCGAGGCCTTTCGGCCGTGCAGGACGAGGTCGTCGAGGAACGACTGGTAGACTTCCGCGAACGGCGTGGCGGGATCTGCGGGCTTGTCCATGTCGAGGGGCTTGTCCATGTCGAGGCTCCGAGTGCCTCGGCTGACCTGTCCGGGTCCTCATTCGCCGTTGGCTGAAGGAACCTCGGCGGGGCTGGCTAACGGTCAACCCCAATCGCTTTGGTACCTTTGCCGCGCCGGGCCGGAGTAGCTCAGTTGGCAGAGCGGCAGCCTTCCAAGTCTCCCGTTCGCGAGCGGTGTGCTCTGAGCTCGCGGTCATCGCACGACTCCGCGGATTTCGAGCGAATCAGGCGCTGTCGCCTGTAGGTTGCGGCTCATCGATGCCCGGACGCTGGGACGGTCTGCCGTCCTCCGTCTCACCAACCCCGGGAACCACAACCCGACCCTCGTCCGGATGTCCTCGCCCGCAGGGTCAGGCGAGACCACCGGGCGTTGCGAGCGCGCAGACGATCGCCGTCCGGGCCAACGTCAGCGCCTTGCGGCCAGACCCGAAGCCCACGCGATCCTCGATCACGCGAGCATTGGCGTGCCGGTCTCCGGGTCGGCGAGTGACCGAACCCTGTCCTCGAGAGGCGCGGTGGCTGGCAAGGTCCGACGTCAACGGCCCGGCGGAATCTCGCCGCTCCCTCGCACGATCAGTGTGGTTTCGATCACGTGACACTCGGTCGGGCTGCGATCGCCGTCCATCCGCGCGAACAGCAGCTCGGCGGCGCGGGTCCCGATCTTGCGCGGGTCCTGCGCGACGACGGTGACGGACGGATCGAGGAGGTCGGCGAGCACGACGTCATCGAAGCCGACAAGGGCAACTCGATGCTGGAGCTCCGCCCGCCGCAGGGCCCGGATCACGCCGATCGTGACCAGGTTCTGGCTCGCGAAGAAGGCGCTCGGCGGACTCTTCGCTTCCAGGAGCCGCATCGCGGCTGCCTCCGCCGCCTCGCTGTCACGAAGGTCCTGACAAACCAGGGACGGGTCCACCACCACCGCCGCCGCGGCCATCGCATCGAAGTAGCCCGCGTGGCGCTCGCGCGCGCTTTGCACCGTCGCAAGGTCGCCCAGGAACGCGATGCGTCGATGGCCGAGGCCGAGCAGGTGGGCGACGGCCCCGGCTGAGCCCTCGCGATGGTTGGACACCACAGCGTCAACGTCGAGGAAGTCGGGCCGCCGATCGATGAACACGATCGCCATGCCCGCCTGCTTGTGAGCCAGCAGGTAGCTGTGGTCGTGGCTTGCCGGCACGACCGCCAGGCCGTCCACCCGGCGGGCTGCGAAGTTGGCGACGAGACGCCGCTCACGGTCCGGGTTCTCCTCGACGCTGCCGGCGAACACATCGACGTTGCGGGCCGCCGCCACGTCCTCGACGGCCCGGTGCAGGGCGGCCGAGAACGGGTTGGCCACGTCTTCCAGGATGACCCCCAGGGTGGCCGTTCGGCCACCAATTCGGCGAAGCTGACCGGCGGCCAGGTTTGGGTGGTAATCGAGTTGTCGGGCGGCGTGGCGGACTCGGGCCTGAAGCTCCAGCGAGACGCCCGGCTCGCCGTTGATGACCCGGGAGACGGTCTTGAGCCCGACCCGGGCAAGCGCCGCGACATCGCGCATGGTCGGGCGTGGCAGGTCCGCCGGATCGCCTTCTGACAAGGTTGTCTGGCCGTTCACGCGCAAGATCATACCCTTCGAGATCGCCGAGATCAAGATCGCTCTTGACACCCCAGGAGAAGGGGCCTATCGTCTGCTGACAACGTTGTCATGTCCCGCATCCGGGAGAGGAGGCAGAGTCGACATTCCCAGACTGAGACCGACACGACGGAAGACCCGTGCATCCGATCGCGTCGCGGAGCATCTTCGGGGCAGATTCATCACGAGTTGGAGGAGAACGACTTCGATGTCTCACAATCGGATCATCCCGTTGCTCGCCGTCGCCTCGCTGCTCGCCGCGTGTGGTGGCGGCTCGTCGGCGACGAGCACGCCCGCGGCATCGGGCGGCGGTGGTGGCGGCCAGATCGTGGTCGGCCTGATCACCAAGACGGAAACCAACCCGTTCTTCGTCAAGATGAAGGAGGGCGCCCAGGCCAAGGCTGACGAGTTGGGCATCAAGCTGCTGACCGGCGCCGGCGCCAAGGACGGCGACAACACGGGCCAGGTCACGGCGCTCGAGAACATGGTCAACGCCGGGGCCAAGGGCGTCCTGATCACTCCGAGCGACACTAAGGCCATCGTGCCCAGCATCCAGAAGGCCCGCGACAAGGGCTTGGTTGTCATCGCGCTCGACACGGCGACTGATCCACAGTCCGCGGTCGACGCACTGTTCGCAACAAACAACTTCAATGCTGGTCTCCTGATCGGCGAGTGGGCCAAGGCCTTCATGGCCGGCAAGACGCCCGTCATCGCGACCCTGGACCTCCAGCCCGGCATCACGGTCGGCGCCCAGCGCCATAACGGCTTCCTCCAGGGATACGGCCTCGTCAGTGACATCGACCCCAACTCGACCGACCTGGCCATGACCGCTGACGTCGTCTGCTCTCAGGACACCCACGGCGACCAGACCGAAGGTCAGACGGCCATGGAGAACTGCCTGAGCAAGAACCCCAACATCAACCTCGTGTACACGATCAACGAGCCGGCCGCGTTCGGTGCCTACACCGCGATCAAGAACGCGGGCAAGCAGGATGCCATCACGATCGTCTCGGTCGACGGCGGCTGCCAGGGCGTCCAGGGCGTGGTCGACGGCAAGATCGCTGCAACCTCGCAGCAGTATCCTCTGAAGATGGCGTCTCTGGGCGTCCAGGCCCTGTACGACTACGCCACCAACGGCACCAAGCCGAGCGGCTACACCGATACCGGCGTCACCCTGATCACCGACAAAGCGCAGACGGGCGTGGACAGCCAGGACTCCACGTACGGTCTGGACAACTGCTGGGGAACGAAGTAAGACCAGTCTGACGGAGTGGCGGCGGGTCGAGACTCGCCGCCACCCCTCGCCGCGGAGGATGGCCCATGAGCGCAGTTGTGAGCCGGATCACCAGGCGCCGGTCGAGCGTGCTGGCCGTGTTTGGGGGCTCGCAGATCCTCGGCCCCCTCCTGGCACTCGCGCTCGCGATCGTCGTGTTCTCGACCCAGAGCGACAAGTTCCTCTCGGGCTCGAACTTCTCGCTGATCCTGCAGCAGGTGATGGTCGTCGGCACATTGGCGATTGGCCAGACGCTGATCATCCTGACCGCCGGGATCGACCTTTCCTGCTCCATGATCATGTCCCTGGCGACGGTGTTCATGACCGGGTTCGCGATGCGGATGGGGTGGGATCCCGTTCTCGCGATCTTCGTCGGCCTTCTCGTCGGCGTTGCGTTCGGCTTGCTGAACGGCTGGCTGGTCACGGCCATCAGGCTCCCGCCGTTCATCGTCACGCTGGGCACGTTCAGCATCGCCTACGCGCTGGTCCACATCTACACCAGTGAGACGATCAACAACCTGCCCCCTGTCCAGACATTCCTGGGCAATACGTTCTCGGTCGGTGGCACCGACATCACCTACGGCTCGATCGTGATGCTGGGCTTGTACGTGGTCGTGTGGTTCGTGCTGCGCTCGACCGTCGTAGGGCGGGCGGTCTACGCGGTGGGCGACAACCCGGAAGCCGCGCGACTCGCGGGCATCAGCACGAACCGCGTGCTGCTCGGCGTGTACGCCACGGCCGGCCTCTTCTACGCCCTTGCCGGCCTGCTGCTCGTCGCCCGCACGGGCGTTGGCGATCCAAATGCCGGAGGGGCGTCGACGCAGGACAACCTGGCCACGATCACGGCCGTGGTGCTGGGAGGTACCAGCCTGTTCGGCGGTCGCGGCCTGATCTTCGGCACGCTGATCGGCGCCCTCATCGTGGGGGTGTTCCGAAACGGCCTCCAGCTGATGGGCGTCGAGTCGAACTACCAGGTCCTGATCACCGGCATCCTGGTGATCCTCGCGGTGGCCGTCGACGCGCTGTCGCACCGCAGGCAGTAGCAGGGCGGGAGGCATATCGCGATGAATGCACCCACGTCCGCAGGCAACGTCCTCCTGGAGATGAAGGGCATCGGGAAGACATTCCCGGGTGTCAAGGCGCTGGAAGGTGTCCAGCTGGCGGTCAGAGAGGGCCAGGTCCACGCCCTCCTGGGCGAGAACGGAGCCGGCAAGTCGACGCTGATCAAGATCATGTCGGGTGCGTACCGGAAGGATGAAGGAGAGATCCTCTTCGAGGGCAAGCCGGTCGAGATCCGTGGCCCGCACGATGCCCAGGCGCTGGGCATCTCGACGATCTACCAGGAGTTCAACCTGGCGAAGGATCTGTCGGTGGCCGAGAACGTGTTTCTCGGTCACCTGCCGACGAAGCGAGGGTCGGTCGACTGGGCGATGGTCAGGTCCCGCACACGTGAGATCCTCGACACCCTGGGCGTCACCTTCTCCGTCGACACGAAGATCTCCGGCCTCTCGATTGCCGAGCAGCAGCTCGTCGAGATCGCTAAGGCGCTCAACCGCAAGACGCGCATCCTGGTCATGGATGAGCCGTCCGCCCTGCTCGGCGAGAAGGACCTCGAGAACCTGTTCGCGGTCGTCCGCTCCCTCACGGCGCAGGGCATCGGCATCATCTACATCTCCCACCGCCTGAAGGAGATCTTCGAGATCGCCGATGAGGTGACCGTGCTCAAGGACGGTCGCTACGTCGATACCCGTCGCGTCGCTGACGTGACCATGGACGACCTCGTCAAGCTCATGATCGGGCGCGAGCTCAAGGACGTCTATCCGGAGCGGGCGGCCCAGCCGGGCGAAGTCCTGCTCGAGGTCAGCAGCGTCTCACAGGCGAAGTTGCTGCGCGATATCACGTTCCAGCTCCGCGCCGGCGAGATCGTGGGCTTCGCGGGGATCGTCGGATCGGGCCGGACGGAGCTGGCGCGAGCCATCTTCGGCGCTGACCCGTCAACCGGCGAGATGCGGATCGACGGCAAGCCATACAGGCCACATTCCCCCTCCGACGCGATCCGCAGTGGCTTGGCCCTCGTCACCGAGGACCGCAAGTCGCAGGGCCTGTTCCTCAAGCTGAGCGTGCGGCTGAACACGACGATCGCCGGGCTGAAGCAGCTCACCCGGATGGGCGTGATCCAGTTCGCCAAGGAGCTTGCCCTCGTCCAGCGGATGACCGAGGAGCTGAGCATCAAGACGCCCGGCCCGAACTTCCTCGTCGTGAACATGAGCGGCGGGAATCAACAGAAAGTTGTCCTGGCACGCTGGCTCAGCGTCGGCACTCGCATTCTCTTGATGGATGAGCCAACGCGCGGCATCGACGTCGGCAGCAAGTCCGAGATCTACCAGATCATGGACGAGCTGACCACGCGGGGTGTCGGAATCATCATGATCTCGTCGGAGCTGCCCGAGGTCCTGGGCATGAGCGACCGGATCATGGTGATGCGGAACGGCCGCATCGTGAAGGAGCTCGCGCGAGCCGAGGCCAATGAAGAGGCAATCATGAGCTATGCGGTGGGATCCGCCGGCGCGTGATCCCATTGCCCGGGAGGCGCTCGCGGTGAGAGTCATCACGATATCGAGCGAATTGGGAAGTGGCGGCAGCGAGATCGGCGGGCAGGTCGCACGTGAGCTCGACTTCGAGTTCGTCAACGAGCGCCTGTCCGACGACGTCCTCCGCCAGTATGGGCTGACGAAGTTCGGCAACGTCTACGACACGGCGCCGAGCTTTCTGGACCTGCTCCGCACCGAGAACCTGCTGATCGTCTCGATGCTCAACGAGATCGTGGAAGCGCTGGCCAAGCGCGGCCACGTGGTCATCCTCAGCCGGATCGGGTTCGCGGTGCTCGCGCAATGCTCCGATGTTCTGAACGTCCACGTGGTCGCGCCACTGGACCAGCGGGTGGCGCGCGTGGCGGCCGCCGAGGGCCCCGAGCGTGCGGCCGCCGCGGCCGAGCGGGTGCGCGAGGACGACAACGTGCATCGCAAGTTCGTCCAGCGTTTCTACAATCGGCACTACGACGATCCGTCCGGGTTCGGCCTCGTCGTCAACACCGGCACGCTGTCCTACGACGCCGCCGCGAAGCAGATCGTCCAGGCTGCGTCGGCGGCACCCCAGGAGCCGGCTCCGCCGGACGCGATCACGTCGGAGGATCTGTCCGTTGACAAGGTCCTCGCGGATGCCGTGTCCGAGGTGCTCGCCGCAGCGTCGTGAAGCGGCACGCGACCGGCCGGCAGGGGCGGTCGGGATCCCGGCGACCCCTGCGCCTCGATCCTCGAGTGTCCGGCAGGCGTCCGGACGGGCGTGCAGGTCGGACCGGCGACGATCCTGGTGGAGGAACCTGATGTCGCGGGCCAGCTCGTACCGCGCCGAGCTCGTCGGGGCGTTCGGTGACCCCATCGCCGAGAACCCAACAATCGTCCTGCAGGAAGCTGCCTTCCGTGCTCTCGATCTCAACTGGCGGTACCTGACCATCGAAGTCCACGCGGCCGATCTCGCGGCGGCCATGGCTGGCATGCGGGCGATGAACTTCCGCGGGATCAACCTCACCATCCCCCACAAGGTCGAGGTCATGCGGTATCTCGACGAGATTGCGCCCGATGCGGGGCTCATCGGTGCGGTCAACACCGTCCGCTGGGCAGGCGACCGCCTGGTGGGCGAGAACACGGACGGCAAGGGGTTCCTGCGCTCGCTCCGGGATGCCTCGATCGATCCGCGCGGTCGGAAGGTGGTGATCCTGGGCGCGGGCGGTGCCGCCAGGGCCATCGCGGTCGAGCTGGCCCTCGCCGGGGCGTCGCGCATCACGGTCGTGAACCGTTCGATCGAGCGCGGCGAACAGCTGGCGGCCGCGCTCGATCGGAACACGTCCGTCGCCGTGGACTTCGTCCCTTGGATGTCGACCTACCTCGTTCCCGACGAGGTGAGCATCCTGGTGAACGCCACGTCCATCGGGCTGTTTCCTGCGGTGGAGGCGGTGCCCGACGTGGATCTCGCCACGCTGCGGCCCGGTCTCGTCGTGTGCGACGTGATCCCGAACCCGCCCCGGACCCGCTTCCTGACCCTGGCTCTTCAGCGTGGCGCGACGACGCTGGATGGGCTGGGGATGCTCGTCTACCAGGGCGCCATCGCATTCACGATGTGGACCGGGCTTGAAGCGCCGACGGAGGTGATGCGCCGGGCGCTGCGCGAAGCCGTTGCCTGACCGGTGAGCGCTCTCGAGCGCCGTCGGCCGCCCCCGGACCCGGCCCACCCCTGGGACCCTGGTTGTGGAGGAGCCTGAGCAGCGAATGGCTGATCGCGAGTCGGATCTCGACGTCTTCGTGGGCGTCGATCTCGGCACGTCGGGTGTGCGAGCTCTGGCGATGGATTCGAAGGGCCGGCGCCTGGGCGTGGCTCGGCGGGCGGTGACGACGCTCACGCCGCCGCGGGATGCGGCCGAGCAGGACCCCCAGGCCTGGTGGGAGGCGACCTGTAGCGCCCTGGGGGAGCTGGTCGGTTCAGCGGCCGGCGCCCGGCGGCGTATTCGCGGCATCGCGCTTGGGGGTCAGATGCACGGCCTGGTGCTGGTCAACGGCCGCGGAGAGCCGGTCCGGCCCGCGATCATCTGGCTCGACGGCCGGTCTCGCGGCGAGCTGCCCGCGTGGCGAGATCGGCTTGGCGAGGGTGTCGTCGACGAGATCACGGGCGTCCCCCTCTCGCCGGGCATGCTCGGACCGTCGCTCAGCTGGGTCGCCCGGCACGAGCCGGCGACCTACACGCGCTCCGCTGTCGCGCTGCTGCCGAAGGACTACCTCGGTCTCCGGCTCACCGGTGTCGCGTGCACGGATCCGACCGACGCGGCCGGGACGCTGCTGTTCGACACAGCCGACCGGCGATGGTCGAGCCGGATCGTCGATGCGATGGGCCTCCGTAGTGAGCTGCTGCCGGAGGTTGTCGAAACGTTTGACGAGCGCGGCAGGGTCACGCCGGAGGCCGCCGCTCAAGCCGGTCTGCCCGCGGGCATCCCGGTCATCTGCGGCGGGGCCGATACTGCACTGGCGGCGCTCGCGCTCGACCTCGCGCCCGGCCGCGTGTCCGTCGCCGTCAACACGGGCGGGACCGCGTGCACGATCTCCGAGAGTCTTCGTGTGCGGCCGACCGTCGGGCTGCACACCATGCCCTACGCGCGGCCGGGCCAATGGTTGCTGATGCAGCCCGTGCTCGTCGCCGGGCAGGCCCTGGTGTGGCACGTGGGCGTGTGCTTCGGTGCCGCCGAGCGGCCCCGAGACGGCATCGACACGCTGCTCGCGGAGGCCGCGCCGGTCGCGCCCGGATCAGACGGCCTTCTGTTCTTGCCGACGCTGCTCGGTGAGCGGACCGATCCTCGCGGGCTGGGTGCCTTCATCGGCCTCCGCCTGGCACACACTCGCGGGACCCTGACGCGGGCCGTGCTCGAGGGCGTCGCGTTCGAGCTCCGCGCGGCGCTCGAGATCGTCATCGAGAGCCAGACGCATGCCGTCGAGGAGGTCATCTGTTCTGGTGGCGGGTTCCGCAGCGCACTGTGGCGCCAGATCCAGGCCGACGTGCTGGGCAGGCCGGTCACGGTCGTCGACGATGACCAGCACTCGGCGCTCGGCGCGGCATGGGCCGCGTGTCGAGGCGTGCTCGGCGCCGACGTGCCGCCGCCGCAGCTGAGCCGTCACCTCCTGTTTCCCGATGAGGAGCGGGCGGTCACGTACGAGGCCACCTACGCGCTGTATCGCACGGCGTACGCCGACACGCGGCCGATCTCCCACGCGATCTCCCACACGACCTCGCTCGCGACGTGGTCGTGAGCCGCGCGGCGAGGGGTCGGCTTTGTGCTGTTGGTGGTGTACTGCGGCGGGACCGGCGCTGGCCACCGGCAAACGCGACCCCTCAGCGGATACGCGTCGCTCGGCTATAGTGGCGGCGCCCGAGCGGGAGTAGCTCAGTTGGCAGAGCGGCAGCCTTCCAAGCTGCATGTCGCGGGTTCGAACCCCGTCTCCCGCTCCATCCGCCTCCGTTGGGTCCGCGCCCCGGGTACCGCCGAAGGAGATCCCAGCTGGCAGCCACCACCGCAACCACCCGGCCGGATGGCAGGCGGTTCTGGACTGCGCTGAAGTCGGCCGTCGGCACCGCGGTGGTCGTCGCGGACGAGCCCCTGCGGCTGCTCGCCGTGGCTCTCCTGGCCCACGGCCATGCGCTGGTGGAGGATGTTCCCGGCGTCGGCAAGACGCTCCTGACCCGGGCCTTCAGCCGCTCGCTGGGCCTGACCTTCGCGCGCGTCCAGGGCACGCCGGACGTGCTGCCCAGCGACGTCCTGGGTGCGAGCCTGCTCGAAGGCGATCACTTCCGGTTCGTGCCCGGCCCGGTGTTCGCGAACATCCTGCTGGTCGACGAGATCAACCGCGCCACCCCGCGGACGCAGTCGGCGCTGCTCGAGGCGATGGAGGAGCGACAGGTATCGATCGAGGGGGAGACACGGCCGTTGCCCGATCCGTTCCTGGTGCTGGCGACCCAGAACCCGATCGAGCTGGAGGGCACGTTCGCGCTTCCGGAGGCGCAGCTCGACCGGTTCCTGGTGCGCATCCACCTTGGCTACCCGGACCCCGGCCAGGAACGCCGGATCGCGTCCCGGTATCGGGCTTCGGCAGACCCGCTCGGGGCAGTGGAGCCGGTGCTTCAGGCGGATGCCGTCCTCCAGATGCGCGATGCGGTGCGCACCATCACGGTCGCCGAACCGGTCGAGGAGTACGCGGTCTCCCTCGTGCGGGCAAGCCGCGAGCGGCCCGAGCTGCGTCTCGGTGCGAGCCCGCGCGCCAGCGTCGCCCTGTATCGGGCCGCCCAGGCGGAAGCCTTCCTGTCCGGCCGTGACTTCGTCCTGCCCGATGACGTGAAGGCGATGGCGGCTGCGGTTCTCGGCCACCGGGTGCTGCTGGATCTCGATCGCCAGCTGCGGGGGATGACGGCCGAGTCCGTGATCGAGGAGCTGCTGGCCACCGTCGAGGCGTCCCCGGCGGCCGGGCTCGAACAAGCCGCCGGGCCCGATCACCCCCCCGGGAGCCCACGGCCTGCCGGGAGCCAACCGAACCCGTGATGGGCGTCGGCGCGGGCCTGCTTCTCATCGCCCTCGGGGCCGTGCTGGGTGCGTGGGGGCTCGTCGTCGTGGGGGTCGTGGTCCTCCTGGTCTGGCTCGTGCGGAGCCTGTGGACGCGCTTCGGCCTGCGGCGCCTGACGTACGAGCGACGTCTCGGGGCGACGCGGGCGGTCGTGGGCGAGGAGATCGGCCTGGAGCTCACGGTCCGCAATCGCAAGGCCCTGCCGATCCCGTGGCTCGCGGTCGACGACCTGGTCAGCCGACCGGCAGCCGTCGCGGGCCGGCGCCTGGATCCCGCCGAGCTACCCGGGTTCGCCGTGCTGCGGACGACCTGGACGCTCGGCTGGTACGAGCGCGTGACCCGGCGACTGCGGATCCTCGCCGACCGGCGTGGGGTGTACGAGTTTCGAAGCGTGCGGCTGCAGGTCGCCGACCTGTTCGCACGCGAGCTCGTGGTCGAGGAGCGCTCGGCGCCGGCGAGCTACCGGGTGATCCCGCGGAGCGTTCCGGTTCGCGCGGCCGCCCCGCCGAGCCAGCTCCCAGGTTCCGCGCGAGCGCCGCGAGGCCTGTTCGAGGACCCGGCGCTGTTCGCCGGTGTGCGTCCGTACATGCCGGGGGACCCCTACCGGCGGATCCACTGGAAGGCGACGGCGCGGCTGGGTCGGCCCGTGAGCCGCCGCTATGACCCGGGGCATGAGCGGGAGCTCGTCCTCGCGCTCGACGCCCAGACGATCCCGGGCCCGTTCTGGCGGATGCACTACGACGACGAGCTGGTCGAGGAGCTGTGCACCGTCGCCCTGTCGCTCGCCCGCAGGGCTGTCGGCGAGGGAGTCGCCTGCGGCCTGGCCGCCAATGCCTACTCAGTGCATGGCCGCAGGGTCGTGCACGTGGTCCCGAGCGCGGCATCGGGCCAGGTGCCGCGCATCGCCGACGAGCTGGCGGCCCTGAGCCGGTGGGCATCGATGCCGTTCGGCACCCTGCTCGGCCAGCTCGTCCACCGCGTCCGGCCGGCGACGATCATCCTCGCCATCTCCGCGCGGGATCCGGCCGAGTTCCTGCCGGTCATGCGGCGCCTCTCGGCATCGGGCCATCCGGTGCAGCTGGTCGCGCTCGGCCGGACCGCCCAGTCGGCGGTCGCGTCCGCGCGCGTGCTCGGCATCGCGGGCGCCGTCGCCCGTCTCGACCCCGACTGGAGATCGGCCGATGCGCTCGAGCTGGTCGGCTGACCGCGTCCTTGCCCTGCTGGCCGCCGCCAGCCTCGAGGCTGCCTGGCTGACCCTCGCCTACCTCGCGCTTCAGTGGCTGGCGGGCACCCACCAGCAGCACCTGGGGATCGCCCATCTCGCCATTGCTGCGATCGCCGGGCTGTTCCTCGGCCGCGGGCTCCGCGGCCGGTCGCCCGCGGTGTACGCCGGGGTCCTCGTCGTCGTCGCGATCCTGGTCGCGATCGCGGGCATCTGGCTGGCATCTGCGCCCCGCCTGTCGGTCCCGGACCTGGCCGCAGCCACCACGGCAAATCCCGCGGGGTGGCTCCTGGGGATCGGGGTGCTGCGCGGCAGCGTCCACGCCGACCTCGACGACGAAGCGGGCCACGTGGAGCGACGCCTCAACGCCGGGCTCGCCGGCCTTGCCGTCTTCTGGCTGTTCGCCACGACATCGGGGCTCATCGGCGCCGAGGCGTTCCGCAGCGCGGCCTTCTCGGCGACGCTGACGTCCGTGAGCGCCGGGCTCCTCTCGCTGGGGCTGGCACGGCTGATCGAGCTGCGGGTCGAGGGCGTGGATCGTGCCGCGCGCCGACGCTGGCTGGTCATGCTGGTCGCGGTGAGCGGCGCCGTGCTGCTGATCGGCATCCCGCTCGCGGCCCTGCTGGGGGTCCCGGTCTCGGCGGCGCTGGCCGGTGTCGCAGGTCCGCTGGCACCGTTGCTGCTGCTGGCGATCGCACTGATCGTGGTCCCGCTGGGACTCCTCGCCGAGCTGCTCCACCGCCTGCTGCCGCCGATGGCCGGTGTCCCGTTCCCGTCGCTGCCCCCGATCTCCGGCCTTGGCTCCTCGCCGTCGCAGCCGGCCTCGACACCGGGTTTCATGCTCGATCTCAGCTGGGTGATCTGGGTGATCCTGGCGATCGGTGCGGGACTGATCCTCCTGTGGATCGCCAGCCTCCTTCGCCGGCCCGTGCTGGACGGCGAGGCGGACCTGGACGCGGAGGTCCGGGAGACGGAGCCGATCGGTGACGGCCTGCTGCCGCGGTTGCCCCGACCGCAGATCCGGTTGCGACGTCCGCGCCGGCGCGTTCCCCGGACCGCCCCGGAGGCGTATCGGCTGGTGCTCGCCCTGCTGGTCGGGGGCGCGGAGGAGCGCAGGGCGGGGGAGACGCCGCACGAGCACGCGCACCGGATCGCGCCGACGGTGGTGGGTCCCATCGTGGGGCGCCTGGCCGCCGACTACCAGCTCACCGCGTTCGCCGGCCGTTCCCTGACGGCTGCGGAGGAGCGGCGCGCGCTGGACCGCTGGCGGCGGGTCGAACGCTCGATCCGCTCGGGATCGGCCGCCGTCGAGGGACGGGACCGAACGGGTTGAGGCGGGCGCCCTCCACGTGCCGCCACCGGTCCGGCTGAACTGGCCCCGGACCCGGCCGGCCCGCGCCGGATCCCGGTTGGCATGTCCTCGTCCCGAAAGCCGGCGTGGACCGATCTCAGGACGGCATCAGAATGGGGAGCGACACTCGAGTCATGGACCTGGATCTGATCGCCGTCGCCGGTCTGCTCGCGCTGGCGCTGGCGGTTGTCGCCGTTCCCATCCTCCGCGCCGTGCGCCGACCCACTCCACCGCGATCTGGCTCCGCGGCGCTTCTTGCCAGTCGCCGGCAGGACGCCTGATCGCGTAAGAGCTGGTCCGAAGGGTCTGGAGTGGATCGGCATCGATCCTGCTGCGGTTGGACGCGCGCTCCACGCGCAGGATCGTCGAGCCTGCCGGCGCCATCGGAGGCGTCATCTGAAGCCCCAGGGTGGCCCAGACCTGAGCCCCGGGGTGGCCCAGCGCCGGGGGCACGGGGTCCGCGCGTACGGCGTTCATCGGCGCACGCGGTCGGGCTGTTCCGACTAGCCTTGTGGCACCCAGGGGAGGGACCGGTGCCGCAACCGCGCAAGGTCGCGCTGTTCACGAATGAGTACCCGCCGCACGTGTACGGCGGGGCAGGCGTGCACGTCGAGTACCTGAGCCGCGAGCTGGCCAAGCTGGTCCCGGTCGAGATCCGTTGCTTCGGCGACCAGGACAGCGAGGAGCCCAACCTGCGCGTCCGGGGCTACGGACCGTGGGCGGCGGCGACGCACGACACGGACGCCCGCTTCAAGGGTGCCCTCGACGCCTTCCAGCGAAACCTCGCGATGGCCAAGGACACGCTCGACGCCGACATCGTCCACTGCCACACCTGGTATGCGGACATGGCGGGCTTCCTGGCCAAGCGCCTGTGGGGCGTGCCCCTGGTGCTGACCACGCACTCGCTGGAACCGCTGCGGCCGTGGAAGGTCGAGCAGCTGGGCAACGCCTACCACCTCTCGTCGTGGATGGAGCGCACGACGATCCTCGACGCCGACGCGATCATCGCGGTGTCGCAGGAGACGAGGGCCGACGTGCTTCGCTTCTTCCCTGTCGACCCGGACCGGCTGCACGTGATCCACAACGGCATCGACCTCGAGCAGTACCGCCCGGATCCGGCCACCAACTTCCTGGAGCAGTACGGCATCGACCCCGATCGCCCGTACGTCCTGTTCGTGGGCCGGATCACCCGCCAGAAGGGGATCATCCACCTGGTCAACGCGATCCCTGGCATCGATCCTTCGCTCCAGGTGGTGCTGTGCGCCGGCGCCCCGGACACGCCCGACATCGGGGCCGAGATGGCCCAGCGGGTGGCCGAGGTGAGCACCGACCGGGCAGACGTCATCTGGGTGCGCGAGATGGTGTCGCGCGAGGCGGCGATCCAGCTCTACTCGCACGCCGCGGTGTTCTGCTGCCCGTCGGTGTACGAGCCGTTCGGGATCATCAACCTCGAGGCGATGGCGTGCGAGACCGCGGTCGTGGCATCGGCGGTGGGCGGCATCCCGGAGGTGGTCGTGCCCGAGGAGACCGGGCTGCTGGTGGATCCGCGGATCCGCGAGGGAACGTTCGATCCGATCGATCCGCCTGCCTTCTCGGCGGGGCTGGCGGCCGCGATCAATCGGGTCGGCCTCGACGACCAGCTGCGAGAGCGGATGGGACGTGCCGGCCGGCGACGGGCGGAGGGCCATTTCAGCTGGGCGGCCATCGCCCGGCGGACGCTGGACCTGTACGGGTCGCTGCTCGAGGGCCGATGATCGGGGCAGGAAGGGAGGCAGCGCCATCGTGAGCAGCTTGGACGGCTGGAGCCGGGTCGCGATCGCGGACCTGTCGCCGACGGTCGACGGTGGCCGGTTCCCGATCAAGCGCATCGTCGGGGATCCGGTGGTGGTCGAGGCCGAGATCGTCGCCGATGGGCACGACCTGGTCGGCGCGGTGCTGCTTCACCGGCACGACGGCGAGGCAGCGTGGACCGAGGTTCCGATGGAGGCGCTCGGCTACGATCGGTTCCGGGCCGAGTTCCGCGTGGACGCCATCGGCCGCCACCGGTACACGATCAAGGCCTGGGTCGACCAATTCCACTCGTGGGCGCGCGACCTGGCCAAGCGTCTCGATGCGCGGCAGGACGTGTCGGTGGAGCTGCTGATCGGGATCGAGCTGATCGAGGCGGCGGCGGAGCGGGCCGCCGGAACGGGCGCGGCGCGCGACTCGCGGACGCTGCGGGCGATGGCGAAGGCGCTGCGCGCGGGAGGCTCGGCGGGTTCTTCGGATGCCCTTGATCCGGTCCTGGCCGAGCTGATGACACGTCATGGCGAGCGGCCGTACGCCACCGTCCACGAGCCCGAGCTGGCGGTGGTCGTCGATCGCGAGAAGGCGCGCTTTGGCGCCTGGTACGAGCTGTTCCCTCGCTCCTGTTCGCCGGTCCGTGGCCGTCATGGGACGTTGCGCGACGTGGAGGCCACGCTGCCGTATGTCGAGGCGATGGGCTTCGACGTGCTCTACCTGCCACCCATCCACCCGATCGGCCGGGTCAACCGCAAGGGCCCCAACAACCGCCCCGCCGCGAAGCGCCGTGATCCCGGCAGCCCGTGGGCGATCGGCGCGACCGAAGGCGGCCACAAGGCGATCCACCCGGACCTGGGGACCGTCGAGGACCTCCGCCATCTGCACGCCGCCGCCGAGGCGCGGGGGATCGAGCTCGCCCTCGACATCGCGTTCCAGTGCGCTCCCGACCATCCGTATGCGACCGAGCACCCCGAGTGGTTCCGGATGCGTCCGGACGGCACCATCCAGTACGCGGAGAACCCACCCAAGAAGTACCAGGACATCTACCCGTTCGACTTCGAGACCGATGCCTGGCAGGCGCTGTGGGCGGAGCTGCTCAGCGTGGTCCGCTACTGGGCGGAGGAGGGGATCCGGATCTTCCGCGTCGACAACCCGCACACCAAGCCGTTCGACTTCTGGGAGTGGCTCATCGGCGAGATCAAGGCCGACTACCCGGACGCCCTGTTCCTGGCCGAGGCATTCACACGACCCGCGGTCATGTATCGCCTGGCGAAGCTCGGGTTCACCCAGTCGTACAACTACTTCCCGTGGCGGAACACCAAGGAGGAGCTGACCGACTACCTGACCGAGCTCACCACGACCGAGGTTCGCGAGTTCTTCGGTCCCAACCTGTGGCCGAACACGCCCGACATCCTGCCCGAATACCTCCAGTTCGGGGGCCGGGCCGGGTTCGCGACGCGCGCCGTGCTCGCCGCCACCCTGGGTCCCAGCTACGGGGTGTACGGGCCCGCGTTCGAGCAGTGTGTCGCCGAGCCGCTCGGCCCGGGCAAGGAGGAGTACCTCGATTCCGAGAAGTACCAGATGCGGCACTGGGATCTCGAGGCGGAGGGGACCCTCTCCGGGCTGCTTGGCCGGCTCAACCGGATCCGGCGCGACAACCCCGCGTTCCGGACGAACCACGACCTGCGCTTCCATGAGGTCAGCAACTCGGAGCTGATCGCGTACAGCAAGTCGAGCCCGGACGGGTCGAACCAGGTGCTCGTGGTCGTGAACCTGGATCCCCATCACGTGCAGTCAGGGTTCGTCGATCTGCCGCTCGACGAGCTCGAGCTCGATCCGGTCCGGCCCTACCAGGTTCACGATCTGCTGACCGACGTCCGGTTCCTGTGGCATGGCCGCCGCAACTACGTGGAGCTGCACCCCGACCGGGACCAGGCGAACATCTTCGTGATCCGCCGCTGGACGCGCTCGGAGGCCGATTTCGACTACTACACCTGAGCCGCCGGCCGGCGCCTCACGACGTGGCGATACGCTCGGGAGGATGCGCTTGACCCGTCAAGGATCGCTGGTAGGCTTGCTCGCGTGATGGGCGTCCCTCCCGACTGCATGTGTCCGCAGTGCTCCTGTCGCTGGCGAGTGCCGGCGAGGGTCGAGCGCGCGGCCGGCTAGGGACCGCCGAACACCTCGAACCTCTCCGGGCCTCGCGTCCCGTGACCGACGCGGTCTCGCGCCGCGCCATTCCCGCGTCCTCCCGGAGCCTGTCATCGTGTCTGTTCGCAACCCGCCCCTGCTCACGCCGTCGCCCGCGCGCCAGATCGACCCGCGCGGGCAGCGGTTCGGTGCCGGCGTCTCGGTCGCGCTGCTGGCCGTCGGTTTCGCGCTGAACGTGCCCCTGGTCGCCGGCCTCGTGGGTGTCAACCTCGCGCTGTCCGCGTTCTTCGGCACCCGCCTGTTCCTGCCCGGTCGCGCCTGGCCGCTGATCCGCAGCGCGCTCCGGCTCGGTCCCACGGAGCCGGAGCACGAGTATCCGCCGCGGTTCGCGCAGGCTATGGGGGGGACCTTCCTGGGCCTCGCGACGGTGGCCTTCGTGCTCGGCATCGCGCCCGCGGGCTGGATCCTGACCGGTGCCGTCGCGGCGCTGCAGCTGCTGCTCGCGTCGACCGGGATCTGCATCGGGTGCCGGCTGTACTTCCTGCGCTGGTGGGTGCCGTCGCTGTTCGCGCGCCTGCTCCGCCGCGCAGAGGCGGGCCGCCGGATCGAGGTCCAGGGCCTCAATCGCGTCGCCTGACACCCGGCTGGCCCGGCCAGCGACCCGGCCCTCCCTGCGGCCGTCGAACCGCGGCGCCCGTCGATCCGCGTCGTTCTTCACATCCCCGCCGGAGCCAGCCAGCCTTGCGACCGCGAGCCCGCGGCGGCCCCCCCGAACGTGGGATACGAGGATCACGGGTCACCCCGGTAGCATCGGCTCGACCTGCCGCAGGCGGGGTGGTGCGAGCGCGTGTCGAGGTCCGGGGTCGCGAGCCGCTCCCGGTCGGGCCGGATCGGAAGCATCGTCGCGTGCCCGGATCGCGCTACCGTGCTCGGACAGGCGTTGCCGCATGAGGCTTCGATGGCCAGCTCTCGCCGAACCGTTCCCATTGCCTCGTTGACCTGTCCGACGCGAGCAGATCGTCGACGATGACCGGTGTTGACGTCGGTCTGGTGCTGGCCGGGCTGATCCTGACCGTTGCCTCGGCTGCCGTCGTGATGGTCCTGGTCCGGCGTGGGATCCGCGACCGTGACGAGCGCCTGCGCCAGGTGCGGATGCGCGATCGGGCGCTGGCGGCGGCACCGGACGGGATCGTGATCACGGATGCCAGGGTCCCGGGCGAGCCCGTGGTGTTCGCGAACCCGGCGTTCACCGCGATTACCGGCTGGGCCGTCCACGAGCTCCTGGGCCGGCCGAATCCGCTGCTCGAGGCCCGCGAGCATCAGGCGTTCGTTCCCGACCAATCTGGCGCGTCCGCCTCCGGCACCGCCGAAGCCTCCGGCGTCACCGAAGCCTCCGACCGGGCCATCCGCCGCGTCGACGAGCTCACGACCGGACCTCGCGAGGTTCGGGTCACCCGGCGCGACGGGTCGACGGTTTGGTGCAGCCTGGCCGTGGCCGCTGTCCACGAGGACGGCGCCGTCGTCCAGCACGTGTGGACCGTGAAGAACGTGTCGTCCGCTCGAGAGGCCAGCCTCGCCCTCGAGCGGAGCGAGCGGTACTTCCGGATCCTCACCGACTACTCGTCGGACATCACCGTGATCCTAGACCCTTCGGGCCGGATCAGGTACATGAGCCCGTCGGTGGAACGGGTGCTCGGCTACCCACCCGAGCACTACCTCCGGCGCCATTCGCTTCGGGAGGTTCATCCGGACGACCGTCGTCGCGTCATGGAGGCGTTCGCGACCGCCCTCGCCGGCAACGGGCCGATGCGGGTCCCGGTCGCCATCCGCTATGCCCGGCAGGACGGGGGCTGGGCCTGGCTCGAGACGGAGACCCGCAGCATCGAGGATGAGGACGGTCAGCCGATCCTGGTCACCAACTCGCGCGACGTCACGGAGCGGCTCGAGGCCGAGCGCGCGCTCGGGGCGTCCGAGGTCCGGTTCCGCGAGACGCTCGACACGATCCAGCTGGCTGCCCTGACGACCGATGCAGAGGGTCGGATCGTGTACGCCAACGATCGCCTGCTGCAGCTGACTGGCCGCCGCCGCGAGGACCTCATGGGCGAGTGCGTCGCTCACGCCCTGTTCGCCCCCGACGACCTCGACCTCGCCGACGAGCTGCAGGCGGAGCTGGCCGTCCAGGTTAGGACTGACAGCGTGCCGCCGCACGGCGAATCGGAGCTCGTGACGCGGCTCCGGGAGCGCCGGCTGATGTCCTGGAACCGCACCGTGCAGCGCGACGCATCGGGCGCGATCGTGGCCGTCACCGCGGTGGGCGAGGACATCACCGAGTGGCGGGCCCGCGAGCAGGCGCTGACCGTGACCACATCACGACTGAGCACGCTGGTCGAGAACCTCCGAGCCGCCGTGCTGGTCGAGGACGAGCACCACCGTGCGGTGATGGCCAACCCGTTGTTCTGCCGGACGTTCGGACTGCCCTTCGCGCCGCCACTCCTCAAAGGCTGGCCGCTGCCGGTCATCGTGGATGCGATCCGCGGCCAGGCCGCCGATCCCGACGCGTTCGCGGCCGGCGTCGAGCGAGCGCTCAAGGAGGGTGACGGTGCGGTCGGCGTGGAGATCCGGCTCGCCGACGGCCGGGTGCTCGAGCGCGACTACATCCCCATCCGCCACGACCAGGAGGGCTACGGCTACCTGTGGGTGTACCGCGACATCTCGAGCCACGTCCAGCTGGCCGACGAGCTTCGCGCCGCGCGCGACGCCGCCGAGGCCGCGAACCGGGCGAAGAGCGCGTTCCTCGCAACCATGAGCCACGAGATCAGAACGCCGATGAATGGGGTCATCGGGATGTCCGGCCTGTTGATGGACACGCCGCTGACACCCGAGCAGCGGGACATGGCGGAGATGATCCGAACCTCCGGTGATGCGCTCCTCCAGATCATCAACGACATCCTCGATTTCTCCAAGATCGAGGCCGGCAGGCTCGAGCTCGAGGTCGTGGAGTTCGATATCCGGCAGGCCGTCGAAGGAGCGGTGGAGCTGCTGGCCGAACGGGCCGCCGCCCGCAGCCTGGAGCTGATCACCCTGGTCGACCCGGACGTTCCGACCGTCCTCCGGGGCGACCCGTCCCGGCTTCGCCAGATCCTGCTCAACTTCCTCGCCAACGGCATCAAGTTCACCGAGTCCGGCGAGATCGTGGTCCGCGCCTCGCTCGAGGAACAGAGCGGTGACGGCGGGGCGCTGGTCCGCTTCTCGGTCCATGACACGGGCATCGGGATCTCGAGCGACGTCCTCGACCGCCTGTTCCAGCCGTTCATCCAGGCCGATGGGTCAATGGCCCGCCGATACGGCGGGACCGGACTCGGGCTGGCGATCAGCCGCCAGCTGGCGGAGCTGATGGGCGGATCCGTCGGCGCCACGAGCGACGAGGGGGTGGGCAGCACCTTCTGGTTCACGGGTCGGTTCGAGGTTGGGGACGAAGCGGGGGAGTCGCCGGTGGCGCCGGCGGTGCTGGCCGGCCTGTCGGCGCTGGTGGTCGACGACAACGCCACGCAGCGCGAGATCCTGAGCCGCCAGCTGGAGCAGTGGGGCCTTCTCGTCGAAGCGGTGGCCAGCGGGCCCGAGGCGATGTCGGTCCTCCACGCCGCGGCCGGCGCCGGCCGGCCGGTGCGGCTTGCCGTGATCGACGAGGCGATGCCGGTGACCGACGGCTTCACGCTCGCCCGGCTGATCAAGGCCGATGAGGCCCTGGCATCGACGAGGATCGTCCTGCTCGCCGAGCCGGGCCGGCGGATCGTGCCCGGCAGGACGGCCGCGGCCGGCATCGCCACCTACCTGCGCAAGCCCGTCCGCCACCTGGAGCTTCGCGACGCGCTGGTCGGCCTCGCGGGCCGCATCGCGGGCGGCTCCAATCCGGACCTCGCCCCGGTGGGGCGGGCTGCACGCGACGACCTGACGGTGCCGGGCACACGGGTGCTGGTCGCCGAGGACAATCAGGTGAACGCAAAGCTGGCGGCGGCGATGCTCGAGAAGTACGGTTGTCTGGTCGACGTCGCCGCGGACGGGCTCGAGGCACTCGAAGCGATGGGCCGCGCTACCTACGACCTCGTGCTGATGGATTGCCAGATGCCGGGGCTCGATGGCTTCGAGACGACCCGCCGGTTGCGGGCTCGCGAGGACGCCGCGAACCTGCCGCGTACGCCGGTGATCGCGATGACGGCCAACGCGATGGCGGGTGATCGGGAGCGTTGCCTGGAAGCGGGGATGGACGACTACATAGCGAAACCTGTTCGTCCGGACGACCTGCAGACCGCGGTCGGTCGTCACGTGACGCGGCGATCCGTCCGCCCGGCGCCCCAGCCGGACTGGCAGCAGGCTGCGCTCCCCGCCGAGCCCAACGCCCTGCCGCTCGTTGACCACGACCGGCTTGCGGAGCTCGGCATCCTCGAGGACGGCAACCCTGGCCTGATCGCCGAGCTGACCGAGCTGTTCGCCAGCGACACCGCGCGGCGCATCAGCGGCATCGTCGACGGGGTCCGTGATGCGGACCTCGGCCGCGTTCAGGGCGATGCGCACGCGCTCAAGGGCAGCGCGGGCACGATCGGTGCGGCCCGGGTCGCGGAGCTCGCCCGGCGGATCGTCGAGATCGTTCGCGGCGGGACGCTCGAAGGGACGGCGTCGCTCGCGTCCGAGCTCGAGGTCACGTTCGCGATGACGCTGGACGAGCTGCGCGCCATGCCCTCGACGCCGGACACGAACCTGTCTGGCACGCACGGAGCCCCGACCGCCTCGACCGCCTCCTCGCCGGCTGCGACCGCGGCGGCTCCCCGCTCCGGTCGGGGGACCGGCCGGTCCGGTCAGCCGGGCTAACCGTCCAGCGGGTCGAGCAGGCCAGCGCGGTAGGCGATGATCGCCGCCTGCGTCCGGTCCGCGGCCCGGAGCTTCCAGATGATGTTCTGGACGTGCTTCTTGACGGTGTCCTCGGCGATCGAGAGCCGGGCCCCGATCTCCTTGTTGGTCATCCCGTCGGCGAGCAGCCTCAGCACGTCGAGCTCCCGCGGCGTCAGCGCGAACGACTCGGCACGGGCGCGTGCCGTCTCCGCCGGAGATGGCTCTTCGACCGGTGCCGTCAGCGCCTCGCGGAGCAGCGACGGTTCCACGGCCAGCTGACCGTCGGCGACCGCAGCCATCGTGGACAGGATCTCGCTCGTCGAGGCCTCCTTGAGCACGTACCCGGCGGCGCCTCTGCGGATCGCCTCGAGCACGTAACGCCGGTCGTTGTAGAGCGTCACCATCACCACCGCGACCGGGTCGGCGAGGCCCTTGATGGCGTCCAGGCAGGTGAGCCCGTCCATGTCGGGCATCCGGACATCGAGCAGGACGATGTCCGGTCGCAGGCGCTCGATCTGCGCGAGCCCGTGCTGGCAGCCGTCGGCCTCGCCGACGACCTCGATCCAGTCGGCCGTGGACAGCATCGCCGCCAGGCCGCGGCGCGACATCTCATGATCGTCGATCAGGAGCACGCGCCTCGGTGAATCGGTCATGCGGTCGCTCCCGATGCTGGTGCCACTGCGTCCGGTCTGCCCGGTGGCCCGGTGATCGGAACGGAGATCCGAATGGTCGTCCCCGCGCCGGGTCGGCTGCTCACGACGACCTCACCCCCCAGCAGTGCCGCGCGCCTGGTGATCCTGCTCAGACCCGTGGCCTTGCCGCCCTCGTCCCGGACCCGGGCCGGGTCGAAGCCGGTCCCGTTGTCAATAACGGAGATGATGCCGCGCTGGTGCAACGCTTGCAGCTCGATTCGGAGCGTCGACGGGCGGCCGTGCCTGATGGCGTTGCCGATTGCCTCGGTGGTCATCGCGAACAGATCGCCCTCGAGCCAGCCATCGAGCCGCGGCAGCCTGCTCTCGAGCCGGACGGTGACATCGCCCGGGACGTGCTCGCGCACGTAGATCTCGAGCGCGCCGGCGGGGCCGAGCTCTTCCAGGCCGGGCGGCACGAGCGTGTTGATGACCGAGCGCACCTCGTGGATCGCCGCCAGCAGCCGCTCCTGCGCGGACTGGACATGGCCCCTGGCGACGTCCGCCTGGGCCTGGTCGAGGGAGGTACCGGCGGCCTCGAGGAACCGATGGGCGCTGATCATCGACTGGGCGGCCGTGTCGTGGAGCTCGTGCGCCGCCCGGGTCCCCGCCGCATCGGCCTCCCGCCGCACCTCCTGCGCCAGCGAGCGTAGGGTGGCGCCGTCGCCCTCGCCGGCGCCGTCGCTGCGGGCGTGGCCACGGTTCCGGGCGAGCGCGTCGTACCGGTGCTGGAACGCCTCGCCGCTGGCGGTCACCTGAGCCAGGGTGGCGGCTGCGATCCGGTGTCGCCCGGCCCCGCGCGAGCGCTGCTCTGCCTGCCAGGTGGCCAGCCCCGCCGGATCGCGCAGCCGCCGCGCAGCGCGCCGCAGCGCGCCGAGATCCGGCAGGTCCGCGTCGCCCGGCTGCGGGACGCCGATCCGGAGCACCGCCACCGACGAGACGGAGCCTGCCGGGGCCGGAAAGGCGAGCAGGCGCACACCGAACGGGCACACTTCGTCGATGGGTCCGCGGGCCCGAAGGACGCGCGCGACAAGCTCGGAGGGGCATCGGTGGCAGCCCAGGTCGTCGCCGGCCACGTGAGGGGCGCACGCGGCGTAGCCGTCCTCCCATCCGGCGACGAGCAGGGGCTCTCCCGGTGGCTCGGCGGACGTTGGGACGGGCGCCTGCGCGGCCGTCGCGACCTGTTCCGTCCGCGCCGGGACCGGCCTCCGGCCCTCGCGCAGACCCGGCGGGGCATCACGCGCGGTCAGCCGATCGGCGCGAACCCAAAGCTCCGCGGCCGCCAGGATCCGGCTGGTCTCGGTCTCGATCCCGGGCTGCATGGATCCCGAGTGTACGCTGCTGCCCGCAGCCCACCATGACGGCATCCCGCCCGGCCGGCTGCCGGGCGCCGGTGCGGCGGGGCTCGACCCGTGGTCTGGCGGTGCCGGACCCTCGGTCTGTCGATGGCGGCCTGCGCGGGCAGGGGGGGTGCCCTCACGTGGGCAGGGGGTGTGCTCAGCAGCGCGCTCAGCCAGCCGCCCAGGCGGCAGCCGGCGCTACTCGAGGGTCGGGACGCCCAGGATGTTGAACCCGCCGTCGACATACACCGTCTCGCCGGTAACCGCGCTCGAGAGGTCCGAGCCGAGGTAGACGGCGGTTCGCCCGACATCCTCGATCGTGATGTGGGCGCGCAGCGGGGCCAGCTCGTCGAACGGTCCGTGGAGCTTGCGGAAGCCGGCGATGCCCGATGCCGCGAGCGTCCGGATCGGGCCCGCGGAGATGGCGTTGACGCGGATCCCGTCGGGGCCGAGATCGGCGGCCAGGTACCGGACCGACGCCTCGAGGGCCGCCTTGGCCACGCCCATGACGTTGTAGTGGGTCACGACCTTCTCGGCGCCGTAGTAGGTGAGGGTCACGATCGAGCTGCCACGACAGAGGTATGGACGGGCCTCGCGCGTCATCGCCACGAGCGAGTAGGCGGACACGTCGAGGGCGAGCGCGAAGCCGTCGCGGCTGGTGTCCACGAACGTGCCATCGAGGTCCTCCCGCTTGGCGAATGCCAGCGCGTGAACCAGGATGTCGAGCTCCCCGTAGGTCCTGCCCCACTTCGCGAGCACCGTTCGGATCTGCGCGTCCGACTGAACGTCGCACGCCTCCACGAACGTGCTGCCGATCGATTCGGCCAGCGGGCGGACCCGACGCTCGATCAGGCTCTCGACCGATGAGAACCCGACGACCGCACCCTGGTCGTGGAATGCCTTCGCGATCCCCCAGGCGATCGAGTGGTCGTTCGCGACGCCGAACACGAGCGCCTTGCGCCCGTCGAGCAGTCCCATCCGCGGCTTCCTCCTTCGGTACCCTGATGTTCATCATGCCCGAGTCCGCCTCTGGCCACGATCCGCTGCATGCAGCGCTGCACGGTGTCCGTGGGCTGATCCTCGATGTCGATGGCGTGCTCGTGCTCCGCGGCGACCCCCTGCCGGGCGCGGCCGCCGCGCTGCAGCGACTGGCGACGCTGGCCATCCCGTACCGGATCGTGACCAACTTCTCAACCGCGCATCGTGACTCGCTCGCCGCTCGGTTCGAGATCGGGGGCATGATCGTCGACCCCGATCACATCATCACGGCCGCCTCGGCGGCGGCCACGTACACGGCGGCCACGTTCCCGGGCCGGCCCTTGCTGGTGCTGGCGACGAGCGACGCGGTTCGCGAGTTCGCCGGGCAACGGCTGCTGACGCCGACCGAGGCGGATGCGGAGGATGCGGGCGTGGCGGCGGTGGTGATCGGCGATGCCGGCGACGACCTGACGTTCGCGGAGCTGGACGTCGCGTTCCGGGTGGCCCGACGCGGGGCGGAGCTGCTTGGCATGCACCGCAACCCATGGTGGCTCACTGCCCGCGGCGTGACCCTCGACTCGGGCGCGCTGGTCGCCGGGCTCGAGTTCGCCCTGGGCCGGCGGGCAGGGATCCTGGGCAAGCCGTCGCCGGTCGTGTTCCGCCAGGCGGCAGCCGGGCTGGCCCGGGAGCTGGGGCTGCGGCGGCTTCCGCCACATGCGATCGCCATGGTCGGTGACGACCTGCGATCGGATCTCGCTCCCGCCCGCCGGCTGGGGATGCGGACCGTGCTGACCCTTACCGGAAAGGTCGGCTCACACGACGTCAGAGCGGCGATCGAACGCGCGCGGTTCGCGCCCGACGCGGTGGTCCCTTCGATCGCCGAGGCGGTTGCTGCCCTGGGCTGAGTCGGTGGCAAGAGCCGGCGGGACGTTCGTGGCACACTCGGGCGATGGAGAAGTCCGCCCCTGTCCTGACCGATGGTGTGATCACGCTCCGGCCACCGAACGATGCCGATGCCCCGGCACTGGTGGCCGCGGTGGGCTCGTCGCTCGGGGAGCTCACCCCGTTCATGCCCTGGGCAACACCGGCCTATGACGAGGCGGCCGCGCTGGGCTGGATCCGCGGGGAGCACGAGCCGGATGCCCTCCAGTACCTGATCGTGGGCGACGACGGCGAGGTGGCCGGTGGCTGCGGGCTCAACCTGTTCAACGAGTTCAACCGGTACGCGAACCTCGGCTACTGGCTGCGCTCGGACCGGACCGGTCGTGGGTGGGCGACGCGCGCGGTCGTGCTGCTCGCGCGGCACGGGCTGACCGCGGTCGGCCTGGAGCGGGTCGAGATCATGATGTCCGTCGAGAACGAACCCAGCCGGCGGGTGGCCGAGCGCGCGGGCGCCTCGTTCGAAGGCACGATGCGGCACCGGCTGCTGCTCCACGGGCGGTACCACGACGCGCACCTGTACTCGATCATCCGGCCGGACCTCGCCTGATCCGGCATCGGCCACCCATTCCGCAGCGAGGCGTCGAGGCGCGCGGGTCCGGCCAACTGGTCCTCCCGCAACGCGTTCGGCCCGGACTACACTCGACCCAACGACCGACCGTTCAGCTGCGCGCCCGCCGATCACGCGGGTTGCGCCCCACGGGAGCACTGCGATGACCGCCCAGCGGATCAAGATCACGTACGCGACCCTGCGCGCCGACAACGAGGAGCTGCACGCGCTCTACGAGGCAGGCCTCGAGAAGGCCAAGGCACGCCTCGGCGCCCACCATCGCAACTTCGTCGACGGTGCCGAGCGCGACGGGGACGGCACGTTCGAGATCCGCTCGCCCATCGACACCGACATCCTGGTCGGCACCTTCGCGAAGGGCACCCGCAAGGACGTCCAGGACGCGATCGCAGCCGCGCGTCGGGCGCAGCCGGCGTGGTTTCGCCTCGGCTGGGCGGAGCGCCTCACGATCCTGCGGCGCGCGGCGGAGCTGATCTCCGAGCGCCAGATGGAGTACGGCGGCCTGATGGCGATCGAGGTCGGCAAGACGCGGCTCGAGGCGCTGGGCGAGGTCGAGGAGGCGGCTGACCTCATCCGCTACTACTCGAAGACAGCCGAGGACAACGCGTTCTACGACCACCCGATGGACAACCTGGGTGACGCCACGGTCCACACCCGGACGATCCTGCGGCCGCACGGCGTGTTCGCGGTCATCAGCCCGTTCAACTTCCCGATGGCGCTCGCGGTCGGTCCGTCGGCGGCCGCGATGATGGCCGGCAACGCGGTCGTGTTCAAGCCGGCATCGGCGTCGGCGATGACGGCGATCGCGATCATGGAGGCGTACCGCGACGCCGGCGTCCCCGATGGCGTGTTCAACCTCGTCATGGGTCCCGGCGACACGGTGGGCGACGAGCTCCAGACCAACCAGGGCATCGACGGCATCGTGTTCACCGGCTCGTACGAGGTCGGGTTCCAGCTGTTCCGCAACTTCAGCACCCGCTATCCGCGGCCGTGCGTCGTCGAGATGGGCGGCAAGAACCCGGCCATCGTGCTCAGGAGCGCCGACCTCGAGGAGGCCGCCGAGGGGATCATGCGCGCGGCCTTCGGCTACAGCGGTCAGAAGTGCTCCGCCAACAGCCGGGTCTACGTCGAGAAGCCGGTCCACGACGACCTGGTGAAGCTGCTGGTCGAGAAGACCGAGAAGCTGGTCGTGGGCGATCCGCTGCCGCGCCCGGCGTTCCTGGGCCCCGTCATCGACCAGCGCGCGGTCGACCGCTACCAGCGCGCGGTTGCCGATGCCCGTCGTGACGGCACCGTGTTCACCGGCGGCGAGCACCTCACCGACGGCGCGCTTGCCCGCGGCTACTACGTTGAGCCGGCCGTGGTCGGCAAGCTGCCTGCCTCGCACCGCCTGTTCCAGGACGAGCTGTTCGCGCCGTTTACGGCTGTCCACGCGGTGGACTCGCTGGACGAGGCCCTCACGCTCGCCAACGACAGCGTGTACGGCCTGACCGCCGGGGTGTACTCGTCCGACCCGGCCGAGGTGCAGCGGTTCCTCGACGAGATCGAGGCGGGCGTGCTGTACGTCAACCGGCGCGCGGGGGCGACGACCGGTGCCTGGCCGGGCGTCCAGGCGTTCGGCGGCTGGAAAGGCTCGGGGTCCACCGGCAAGGCCGGCCTGTCGATGTACTACGTCGCCCAGTTCCTGCGGGAGCAGAGCCACACCGTCGTGGACTGAGCCACATCGTCGTGAACTGACGGGCCGCGGGCCGGCGGGGAGGGAAGCCGTGGTGGGCTGGCTCACCCGGATCCACCCGGCTGCCCTCCCCGGGCTCCTGGCGATCGCGGTTGGCTCGTGCTCGGCGATCCCGTGGCTGCCCACGCCCCGGCCGCCGCTGTACGTCCCGGTCGTCACCGCACCCGCCCAGATGCGGCTGGAGGTCTCGAACGGCACCACGATCGACGTCCAGCTCACGGTCAACGGCGAGCCCGGCATCCCGGTGGCCGCCGGGCAGCGCCTGAGCGTCGGCATCGGGGACATCGGGCCTCTGCCCTGGTCGGCCCAGGTGAGGACGGTCTCGGGACGTGTCCTCGTGCGGGCAAGCGTCCACGCCGGCGACGTCGTCAGCGAGGAGACGAGCGGGGGCGGCGGTTCGATGCAGGGCGTCGGTGCGCGGGCGGATCTCTCATGCGGGCGGATCGACCTCTGGTCGGGACCGCCGATGCTGGGCCCGGCTCCTGGCCCGGGGTCGCCCGGCGACTGCGACCCGTAGCGTCGTCGCCCGCCTGCGTGCCTCGCGCGGCGGCAGCAGCCACCAACCGGGCCGTCCCCAGATGAGGAGTGGTGGAACCTCGTCGGGCTCACCACGGTTGACGTGGGCAACGACGGAGGCCGGGGCGGCTCGGTACCTCCGGGGTATCGAGCGCCCGAGCCCCTCTGGTATCCTGCCGATATTCAGACTGCATAACCTCTATGCGTTCTGGTGGTCCGTCCGGGGTGACCTGCGGGCACCCGCGGAAGGCGGTGTCAGACGCTGGAGCATGGCACCGGCCAAGCCGGCAAGGAGGCCTCGTGTCGACCCCGTTCCAGGCACGTCCCGTCCCCGATATCGTCACTGCGCTGCCGGGCCCCAAGGCACGCGCGCACATCGAGTTCGACCACGCCTGGACGAGTCCCAGCCTCCCTCGCGCGTACCCGATCGTGCCGGTGCGTGGGCGTGGCTGCGCGATCGAGGACATCGACGGCAACCTGTTCCTCGACTTCACCGCGGGGATCGCCGTCAACAGCACCGGGCACAGCCACCCCGACGTCGTGGCCGCGATCCAGCGCCAGGCGGCCGAGCTCCAGCATTACAGCGCCAGTGACTTCTACCTGCCGATCTACGCCGAGGCCGCGGCCGAGCTTGCGCGCATCTCCCCGATGGAGGACGGCGCGCGGGTGTTCATCGGCAACTCGGGTGCGGAAGCGGTCGAGGCGGGCCTCAAGCTGGCCCGCCACCACACCCGACGACCGAACGTGATCGCGTTCCTTGGCGCGTTCCACGGCCGGACGATGGGGGCGGTGAGCCTGACCGCCAGCAAGGCGAAGTACCACGACCACTTCGGCCCGCTGCTGCCCGGCGTCTACCACGTCCCGTTCGGCACTGAGGGGCTCGACGAGATCGAGGACCGCATCTTCAAGCGCCTGATGCCCGCCGACGAGTTCGCGGCGGTGATCGTCGAGCCGATCCAGGGCGAGGGCGGCTACGTGGTTCCGGACGACGACTTCCTGCCCCGTCTCCGCGAGCTGTGCGATCGCCACGGGATCCTGCTCATGGTCGATGAGGTGCAGTCGGGCGCCGGGCGCACCGGCAAGATGTGGGCGATCCAGCACTGGGGCGTCGAGCCCGACATCCTGCTCACCGCCAAGGGCATCGGCTCCGGCATGCCGGTGGGGGCGATGATCGCCAAGAGCCACCTCATGACCTGGCGCCCGGGCGCGCACGGCAGCACCTATGGCGGCAACCCGGTGGCGCTGGCGGCCGTGCTCGAGACCATCCGGCTGCTCGAGAACGGGCTGATCGCGAATGCGGCGATCCGGGGACGGGAGATCCACGATGGGCTGCTGCCCCTGATGGGGCGGTTCCCTCGGCTCGTCCAGGACGTCCGGGGCAAGGGGCTGATGATCGGCATCCAGTTCGACTCGGGCGACACGGCAGAGGCCGTCCAGCAGCAGGCCTTCGAGCGTGGCCTGCTGGTCCTCGAAGCCGGCGACGACTGCGTCCGGATGTCGCCGCCGCTGGTCGTGTCCAGGACCGAGGGCGAGACCGCCGTCCGGATCTTCACGGAATCCGTCGCGCACGTCGCCGCTCACCGGAGCGAAGATGTGGGCGAGGTCCGAACGGCAGGTCGAGCGGGCCTGCTGACGCCGAGCGTCGAAGCCGCCGGCTGAGCGCTCGAGCTCGCCGGCCCCACCAGTCGGTGCCCCTGGCAGCCAGTGGTGGTGTCCCACCGGACGTGATCGAGCCCGCAGGAGACGCAACCGCACCATGCCCGGCAAGGTCAGCTCGATGCACGACGCCGTCTCGGACCTGGTCCGGGATGGCGACACGGTCGCGATCGAGGGCTTCACGCACCTGATCGGGTTCTCGGCCGGGCACGAGATCATCCGCCAGCGCAAGCGCGACCTCACCCTGGCCCGGATGACGCCCGACCTGATCTACGACCAGATGATCGCTGGCGGTGTCGCCCGCAAGCTCATCTTCTCCTGGCTCGGGAACCCCGGGGTGGGAGGCCTGAACGCCATCCGCCGCCGGATCGAGCCGGCCGCGGTCGGGGAGGGGACCCCGCTCGAGATCGAGGAGTACAGCCACTTCGGGATGGTGGCCCGCTACACGGCGGGCGCCGCCAACCTGCCGTTCATGCCTCTGCGCTCCTACTTCGAGACGGACCTTCCGAAGGCCAATCCGCTGATCCGTCCCATCCGCTCGCCCTACTCGGACGAGACGGTCTATGCGGTCCCTCCACTCAACCCGGACGTGACGATCGTCCATGCGCAGCGGGCCGACGCCGAGGGCAACACCCAGATCTGGGGGCTGCTGGGTTGCCAGAAGGAGGCGGCGTTCGCCGCCGACCGGGTGATCGTGGTGGTCGAGGAGCTGGTCGATGAGGCGATCGTGCGGGCCGATCCCAACCGGACGGTGATCCCGGGCCTGATCGTGGACGCGGTGGTGGTCGAGCCATTCGGCGCCCATCCGTCCTACGTCCAGGGCGCATACGACCGCGACAACCGCTTCTACCTCGACTGGGATCCGATCAGCCGCGACGAGGAGGCGCTCCAGGCGTGGCTGCGCGAATGGGTCTACGACCTCGACGACCGGGCGGCGTACGTTGACAAGCTGGGCGCGGACCGGCTCGCGTCCCTGCGGCCCGGCAGCGCGCCGTCGGGCTCCGTCGACTACGGCGACTACCGATGACTGGTGAGCCGATGGCCGCGCCGTTCTCCAAGTCCGAGATGATGATCGTCGCGGCCGCGCGCGAGCTGACGGGCCAGCGCGTCTGCTTCGTCGGTGTCGGGCTGCCCAACATCGCCGTCAACCTCGCCAAGCGGACGGTAGCCCCCGACCTCGAGCTCGTCTACGAGGCGGGCGTGTTCGGGGCCCGGCCGGCGCGCCTGCCACTGTCGATCGGCGACCCGACCATCGTCACCGGGGCCACGGCGGTGGTCTCGATGTTCGAGCTGTTCGCCTTCTACCTGCAGCGGGGCCTGGTCGACGTGGGCTTCCTGGGCGCCGCGCAGATCGATCGCTTCGGCAACATCAACACCACCGTCATCGGCGACTACGCCGCCCCGAGGACGCGGCTGCCCGGATCGGGCGGTGCATGCGAGATCGCGATCAACGCGCGATCGGTGTTCGTGATCATGCGCCAGGCGAGGCGGAGCTTCGTCGATCGGATCGATTTCCGGACCTCGCCCGGCAACCTCGGCGGGGCTGAGCAGGCAGAGGCGATCCGCCGCGCGGGCGGGTGGCACGGTCGCGGACCGAGCGTCGTGGTCACCGACCTCGGCATCTGGCATTTCGACGACACCGGCGAGATGCGCCTCGACTTCCTGCACCCGGGTGCGACGATCGACGAGATCCGGGCGACGATCGCCTGGGAGCCGAAGGTGAGCGACTCGCTCGCGACCACGCCGCCGCCGACGGCCGAGGAGCTGCGCCTGGTCCGCGAGGAGCTCGATCCCGAGGGGGTCTACACGAAGTAGCGGCTGACGCAGCCGCCCGGACCGGGCAAGGACCGCGCACGGACCGGGCTTGGACTGGCACGGACCGGGTGCGGACGGGAACGGGCCCCTCGGAGGAGCACGGGCCGGCTACGGGCCGGCGACGGACCGGCCCGCCTACCCTTGCTCCCGCGGGCGCACGACCAGGACCGGACACGGCGCATGCCGCACCACGTGCTCCGACACGCTGCCCAGGAAGAACCGTCCGACGGCACCCCGCCCGTGACTCCCGACCAGCACCAGGTCGACCTGCTCGGACACGGCAGCCTCGACGATGATGTCGCCCGGCTCGCCCTCCCAGACCAGGAACGAGACCGTGACGCCTTCTGTGCGTCCGCGCTCGACCAGGGTCTGGGCGAGCTGCTCCCGACGTTCGCGCACCTGGTCTATTCGGGCGCCGTACCGTCCGCCCGGCCGGAGCAGCGTCCCCGGGTCGATCACCGAGACCACCAGCAACGCCGCTCCGAGCCTGCGGGCGAGCTCGAATGCCTCGTCGGTCGCCGACACGGATGCCTCGCTCAGGTCGGTTGCCAGCAGCAGCTTGTCGTGCCGCGGCGGCGGTCCCTGACGGCCGGCCGCAAAGGCCACGCTGGTCATCTCGGTCGGGTTCATGTCGATCGGCCCACGATCACCGTCCCGCTCAGCTCGCCGGCAGGACGGCGAGCGCGGTCACCATCCCGAACATCCCGTCGGGCCCCTCGGCGTGGGGCAGGATGTGGCAGTGGAAGGCCCACACGCCGGGCCGGGTGCAGTCGATGATCGCGTCCCAGCGCTCACCCGGGTTCACGCCCAGCGTGTCGCACTGGAAGGCGGCCCGGCCCAGATCGGCGCCGTCACGGGCGACGACGTTCATCCGGAACCCGTGCGTGTGCCACGGGTGCGTCATCGTGCCTTCGTTCATGAAGCGGATCAGGACCTTGTCGCCCACCTGGGCCACGATCGGCGTGGTCGCCGGGAACCCGTGGCCGTTGATCGTGAACCCACCCAGGGCGTCGTTGTGGATGAACACGACCTCCTGGGTCACCCCGTACCTGCGGTTGTAGCGGTCCGCGGGCTTGCGGGGGTCAACGATGAACGCGCCCAGCAGCCCCCGTCCGACCTGGTCGGTGGCGTTGTGGTGGGAGTGGTACATGTGCGAGCCGGCGGGGGTCGCCACGAACTCGTAGCTGTACGTCTCCCCGGGGACGAACGGGATCTGGGTCACGAAGGCGACCCCGTCCTGCGTGAAGTCCGCGGGCTCGAGCCCGTGGAAGTGGACGCTGGTGGACTCCGCCAGGTTGTTGGTGAAGTTGACCCGGACCTTGTCGCCCTCGACCACCCGCAGCAGGGGTCCCGGCCACATCCGGTTGTATCCCAGCGCCT
Source organism: uncultured Chloroflexia bacterium (assembly GCA_963829295.1). Classification (GTDB taxonomy): domain Bacteria; phylum Chloroflexota; class Limnocylindria; order Limnocylindrales; family CSP1-4; genus CAIXZV01. The sequence continues at coordinate 149,554 of CAWHHU010000008.1, forward strand.
TGACCGGGGGCGTCAGCGCATCGATCGGCCAGTCGATCTCGTCGATCGTGAGGCTGAACACCCTGGTGCCGTCCGGATCGATGACCGGGTCCAGCGGCAGGTTGCCCTGGGCGACGCTCGCGAACTCAGGCTCGTCGCTGTTGGGCCCCAGGACGTTGTCCAGGATCGCGCTCATCCCCAGCGGTCCGGCCAGGTTGCCGACGAACCGGCGAACCCTGATCTGCGCGGCAAGGTCATGCTGGGTCCAGCCGGGCGGCAGCGGGACCGAAGGCGTCGGTGAAGGCGCGATCGATGGGGCGACCGAGGCGGACGCCGAGGCCGAAGGCGCGGCCGACCCGGATGCCGACGGTGATCCGGACGGACTGTTGGTGGGCGCCGCCGGGGCTGTGGGGGCCGGTCCGAAGCTCCACGATGGAGTGACGGACGACCCGCAGGCAGCGACGCCCGCCGCCACCAGTCCGCCGCCGGCCAGACCGGCCGCGCGCAGGAACCCGCGTCGGCTGAGCGGGCCGGTCGAGGGACCGCCGGGCTCCTGGGCGGGCTCGGCCGGGGACGTGTCGATCGGCGGGGTGACGGTGGGTTCCACGAGCACGCGTTCTCCGGTGCGGCGGGGACGGGTGGTCTGGGAATGGTCCCGGTGGGCGGCCTCTCGTGCTAAGGGGCCAATGGCCCCAAGGGCGGGGACCGAGCGTCCCGCGCCGCCGGCAGGCTGCTAGTCTGCCATCAAATGTCCGCCCGGCCTCCGTCCATCGCCGCGTTCCCGATCGTCGAGATCCTCGAGGCCCTGGACGGCTGGCAGCGCGACCCCGGCACCGACCAGCGTGATGCCGTTGCGACGGCACTGGCCCGCGTCATCGGCGCGGCCGGCGTGCGCGGTGGGATCCTCGAGATCTCGGCCCCACCGTTGAAGCCACTGATCGTCGGCGCCGGCACCATGGCGGGCCTGCCCGAGGACGCCGACCGGGCACCGCTCATCCATCATGACCTGGCGCCGCGTGACGATCGTGCGCCGCTCGGCCGGCTGCTCCTCGATTCCCCGGACGGCGCCGCCGCCGGCGACGTCGTGGCCCGCGGGATCGCCCTGGCCGTCGACGGGGCGTGGTCACGGGCGGTGGCGCACAGCCGCGTCGAGCAGCTGGCGGCCCTCGAGGCGGCGACCCGGGCCGTGGCGGCCGAGCTCGACATCGATCGGGTGCTGCAGCTCATCGTCGACCGCGTGCGCGATCTGATCGGTGCCAGGTTCGCCGCCCTGGGCATCGCCAACGCCCAGGGCCGGATCGAGCGGTTCCTGACCAGCGGCATCTCGCCCGAGGGTCGCGCTGCCATCGGCGACGTCCCCCGGGGGCACGGCCTGCTGGGGCTGATCATCCGCGAGAGCCGCACGGTCCGGGCCGAGGACATCAACCGTCACCCGGCCACGTTCGGCTTCCCGGCCCACCACCCGGTGATGACCTCGTTCCTGGGTGTGCCGGTGCTGGTGAAGGGCCGGTCCGTCGGCAACCTGTACCTCGCCGACAAGCGGTCGGGCGAGCCGTTCAACGATGACGACGAGCGGCTGGTGGAGACGTTCGCGGTCCATGCCGGGATCGCCATCGACAACGCCCGCCTCCACGATCAGGTCCAGCGGCTGGCTGTGGTCGATGAGCGGGAACGGATCGGCAAGGACCTGCACGACGGGATCATCCAGTCGATCTACGCGGTGGGCCTCTCGCTCGAGGACGTGCCCGAGCTCGTCGAGGGCGAGCCGGGGCGCGACGAGGCGATCGCGCGGGTGGATCGGGCGATCGACGCGCTCAACCTGGTGATCGCGGACATCCGCTCCTACATCCTCCGCCTCCGCACGTCCGGTGGCGACGAGGAGGATCCGGTCGCGGCGATCGCCCGGCTGGGCGAGGAGCTCGGGATGCACGCTGTTGTGGATCTCGAGATGGACCTCGAGGGCGGGGCGCCCGGGATCCGGGCGCTGGTGCCGGATCGGCGGTCCGACCTGCTGTTCATCGCGCGTGAGGCGCTGTCCAACGTGGCCCGCCACGCCGATGCCACGCGCGTGGTGCTCACCCTCGACGAGGAGGACGGCCAGCTGGTCCTGATGATCGAGGACAATGGACGCGGGTTCGACCCGGCGAAGGTGCCCGGACCCGACGCCATGGGCCATCATCAGGGGCTGGCCAACATGCGCGATCGTGCGATCGGGATGGGTGGGACGTTCACGATCGTTCGTCCCGATAGGACGGGCACGCGTATCATCGTGCGAGTGCCGGTGCCGTCCTACACCGGCTCCGGGGAGCACGCTCCCCCTGCTCTCGGAGATGCTGAACCGTGACTGACCTGACCTCGCGTCCCCTGCGGCTGCTCGTCGTTGACGACCATGAGGTTGTGCGGCAGGGCCTGGTGGCGCTGCTCGATCGGCGCGAAGGATTCCAGGTCGTGGCCGAGGCCGGAACAGCCGCCGAATCCATCGAGCAGGCCCGCCGGTTCCAGCCCGACATCGTCGTGATGGACGTCCGGCTGCCCGATGGGTCGGGCATCGAGGCCTGCCGCGAGATCCGGGCCGAGCTGCCTTCGACGCGGGTCGTGATGCTCACCTCGTACCCGGACGAGGAGGCCGTGCTGTCGGCGATCGTGGCCGGCGCGTCGGGGTATCTGCTCAAGCAGATCCGGGCCCGGGACCTCGTCGCGGCGCTGGAGTCCGTGGGTCGCGGCGAGTCGCTGCTCGACCCGGCCGTCACCGAGAAGGTGCTCGAGCGGGTGCGCCGGATCGCCACCGGTGCCTACACCGACGAGATGGCGCAGCTCACCGCCCAGGAGCAGCGGATCCTGCTGCTGGTCGCCGAGGGCAAGACCAACAAGGAGATCGCGGCCGAGGTTTTCCTGTCCGACAAGACGGTGAAGAACTACGTGAGTTCGATCCTGTCCAAGCTCAACCTCGAGCGGCGGGCGCAGGCGGCGGCCTTCGTCGCCAAGCACCGGCTGGACCGCGGCGGAGGCTGAGGCGCCCGCTTGGAGGACGATCTCGTCAGTTGGGGGCGCGTCCTCCGGATCGAGACGCGGGGACGGGTCACCGGACGCACCGCGCGCGCGACGGTGGGCTTCGTGGAGGGGCCCGACGGCTCGCTGGTGGTGGCCGCCAGCTCACCCTCCGCGAGCTGGGCGCTCAACCTGCTCGACGACCCGCGCTGCCGGATCGCCATTGGCGATTCGGCCTGGGACGCGACCGCGCGCCTGCTCGAGGGTTCCGAGCACGCCCGGGCCGTCAGTGACCTGATCTTGCGCTACGGCACGCCGTCGGAGAACCTGGGCTCGGGTCCCGCGTTCGAGATCGAGCGTGCCGGCTGCTGAGCCGCCACCGGCCGGGGCGGGCCTCAAAGCAGGCCACCGACCTGCCGGACCCGTTGACGTTCGCCACCGTCGTGGCACGAGGGCAGCGGTCGGGCCGGCCTCGGGTGCCGGTGCCATCCGGCCTGTCGGCTTGCGCCCGGGCCACCCTAGACTCGCTCCATGCGTATCGTCAGCCCTCATGAAGCGGTCGCCGGCATCAAGTCCGGCGACATGATCTATGTCCAATGCGCGGCCGCAACGCCGGAGGTGCTGCTCCAGGCGCTGGTGGATCGGGCGGAGGAGCTCCACGACGTCGGCGTCGCGCACCTCCACTGCGAGGGGCCCGGACCGCACCTTGCGCCCGAGATGGCGCCCCACTTCCGCCACCGGGCGCTGTTCATCGGGCCCAACGCGCGCAAGGCGGTGAACGAGGGGCGGGCGGACTTCGTGCCCGTCTTCCTGTCGGACGTGCCCGAGCTGTTTACCTCCGGTGCCCTGCCGCTCGATGCGGTGTTCGTCAACGCCACCCCCCCCGACGCGCACGGGTTCTGCTCGCTGGGCGTGTCGGTCGAGGCCATGCACCCGGCCATCGACGCCGCGAAGACCGTGATCGTCCAGCTCAACCGGGCGATGCCGCGGACGCTCGGGGACTCGTTCATCCATGTGAGCCAGATCGACCTCGCAGTCGAGGTCGACGATCCTGTCCACGAGGTCCCTGGGCCCAGGATCGGCGACGTCGAGCGCCGGATCGGCCAGTTCATCGCCGATCTCGTCGAGGACGGCGCCACGCTCCAGTTCGGCATCGGGGCCATTCCGGCGGCAACCGCGGAGTTCCTGCAGGCGAAGAAGGATCTGGGCATCCATACCGAGATGTTCACCGACGCGGTCGTGGACCTGGTCAAGACCGGCGTGATCACCGGCGATCGCAAGGCGCGCAACCGGGGCAAGCTGGTGGCCTCGTTCATGATGGGCACCCGGAAGCTGTACGACTTCGTCAACGACAACCCGATGGTCGAGATGCGGTCGGTGGACTTCACCAACGACACGCATGTGATCCGGTCCTTCAACAACATGACCGCCATCAACTCGGCGATCGAGGTCGATCTGAGCGGGCAGGTGGTCGCCGATTCGATCGGTCACCGGTTGTACTCGGGTGTCGGAGGTCAGATGGACTTCATCCGGGGCGCCGCGCTCGCGCCCGGCGGGCGACCGATCATCGCGCTGCCGTCCGCGGCGGGCAGCGACCACGCCGTGTCGCGGATCACGCCCTCGCTCAAGGAGGGCGCCGGCGTGGTCACCACCCGCGCGCACGTTCGCACGGTGGTGACGGAGTGGGGTGTCGCCGAGCTGTGGGGGCGCAGCATGCGCGAGCGGGCCAAGGCCCTGATCGCCATCGCCCACCCCGATCACCGCGACTGGCTGACCCACGAGGCGCGCCGGCACCACGAGCTGTAGCCAGAGCGATGCGGGCCGGGAGCAGTGCGGCAGGGCCACCCGGAATCGAAAACCCCCGCCGCACCGGCGAGGGCCACTGAAGGTTCGGGCGGGTGCCGGGCGTCCCCTCCGGCACCCGCCTCACCGCAGAGTCTCGGGGACGGCGATGACACTCGTGAGTGCCGATCGGACCCCCTTCCCGGGACCTGCGGCACCTCCGGTGGGGCGCCCCGGCCGGGGACCGATCAGGGTCGGACCCCTCATGCTGGTTCGACAACGCGGAGGTGGAGACCGCCGCGTCCGCCTGCTGGTCCGCAGATCCGGCATCGGCGCGGGCGTTCGCGAAAGGCCCCTCCCTGCGAGGTGATCATGCGCACCACACGCGTGCTGATCATGGGCGCGGCCGGACGCGACTTCCACGACTTCAACGTCGTCTACCGGGATGACCCCGGTGTGGAGGTCGTCGCGTTCACCGCCACCCAGATCCCGGGCATCGCCGATCGTCGCTACCCGGCCGAGCTGGCCGGCGAGCGCTATCCGGCGGGCATCCCGATCCGGCCCGAAACGGAGCTCGAGGCGCTCATTCGCGAGCTGGCCGTGGACACCGTCGTGTTCGCGTACAGCGACGTCAGCCACGAGACGGTGATGCACGCCGCCTCCCGGGTGCTTGCCGCCGGGGCCGACTTCGAGCTCCTGGGGCCTTCGCGGACCATGGTCGCCAGCCATCGTCCGGTGGTGGCCGTGTGCGCGGTCCGGACCGGCAGCGGCAAGAGCCAGACCAGCCGCTACGTCGCCCGGGCGCTCGAGGCCCAGGGCCTCAAGGTCGCCGTCGTGCGCCACCCGATGCCCTACGGCGATCTCGTCGCGCAGCGCGTCCAGCGCTACGAGACGTACGCGGACCTCGATCGCTACGAGACCACGATCGAGGAGCGCGAGGAGTACGAGCCGCATCTCGACGCCGGGCGCCTCGTGTTCGCGGGCGTCGACTACGAGCAGATCCTGCGGGCCGCCGAGGCCGAGGCCGACGTGGTGCTGTGGGACGGCGGCAACAACGACCTGCCGTTCTACGTGCCGGACCTGCACGTCGTGGTCGCGGACCCGCTTCGGCCCGGGCACGAGCTCAGCTACCACCCGGGCGAGGCAAACCTGCGCATGGCCGACGTGGTGGTGATCAACAAGATCGACTCGGCGACGCCTGAGGCGCTGGCGGCCGTCCGGGCCGACATCGCCGCGGTCAATCCGGGCGCGAGCGTCGTCGAGGCGCGCTCGTCGCTGGCCCTCGAGGGCGGCGAGATCCGGGGCCGGAGCGTGGTGGTCGTCGAGGACGGCCCGACCCTGACCCACGGCGGGATGACGTACGGAGCCGGGATCGTCGCCGCGCGACGGTTCGGCGCCTCCGAGGTGGTGGATCCCCGGCCGTACGCCGCCGGCGACCTGGCCGCCACGCTAGCGAAGTACCCGGCGCTGGAGCGGCTGCTGCCGGCGATGGGCTACGGCGAGAAGCAGATCGGTGAGCTCCAGGCCGCGCTGACCGCGATCCCCGCCGACGTCGTCTTGGCCGCGACGCCGATCGACCTCACCCGGGTGCTCTCGGTGCCCAAGCCGATCGTCCGGGTGCGCTACGAGCTGGAGCCCCTGGACCCGACACTGGACGAGGCGCTGGCGCCGATCGCCGAGCGCGCGAAGGGGTCGCTCACCAACGCCCGCTGAGCCGCCGAGCTCAACGGGCATTACGGTCGGCCGCGCCGGGGGGCGCGGCCGGCCGATTCATGCCCGGCTATTCGGTAGCCCTCCGAACCACGCCTGGTCGCGGCCTGAGAACAGGATCCCGTCCCGAAGCAGCATCGGCGTCACGCTGCCCGCATCGGCAGCCGCCGAGTCGCCCGTCAGCGCGAGCTTGGTCCAGTTGACGGCGTCGGTCGAGGTCCAGTACTCGGTCGGTTGCCCGTCGGCCCGGATCCCGTAGCCGAGGAGCCTGGTCCCGTCGCCCGAGAACTGGCCGTTCGGATTTCCGGCACCCTCGCCCTGCTGCCAGACACCGAGCGGGTCCGTGCCCGGCTGCCAGGATCGACCGCCGTCGGGGCTCGTCCAGAAGGTTGCGCCCCCCGGCGTCAGGTCGATCGTCTGGCTCATCGCAACCAGGCCCGTGGCACCGGCGTGCACTTCGACGAACTTCTCGCCGGGGCGCTCGGCCACCTGCGCGAGGTTCCAGGTGAGCCCGTCGGCTGACCACCATGCGATGGGCGCGTCAGGAACGGCGATGACGTGCCCGACTGCGACGAAGCCATTGCCGAATGCCGCGACTCCGGTCACCTGGGCATGATCACCGCCTGGCATCGAGACGGTCTCCCAGCTCGTGCCATCGCTCGAGCGCTCCACGCTGGCTGGCTGGCTCTCGACGGCCACCGCCACGCCGCTGGCATCGCCGGCCACGTAACCAGTCTCGATGCGACGTTGCCCGGGTGCGGGGCTCGAGGTCCAGGTCACGCCGTCGGTCGAGCGCCATGCCTCCCCGGTGCCGTCCGGGGCCGTGGCCAGCACGACGATGCCGTCGGACGTGGGTGCCGCCACGATGTTGATCACGGTGCCGAACGTTCCGTCCGGGACCTGCGTCCAGATGCGGCCGTCGCCAGATACCCAGGCCCGTGCCGGAATGCCGTTCTGGGCGCCGATCACGCTCTCGAGCGCGAGATAGCCACCGGACCAGGCAACGACCGACCCCGGCTGGGGATTCCCTGAAGCCGGTCCCAGGTCGAGCGTCGACCATGGCTGCGTCGAGATCGGCGGCAGCGATCCGGTCGCCACGCTGGGGACCACCGTCGGCGTTGGTGATGGCGAAGAGCTGCCCGTCGGCCCAGGCGATGCCGAGGCCGTCGGCTGTGGTGTCCCGACCGAGGGCGTCGCCCCGACCGGGGTGAGCAGCCCGCCCGGCCGGAACGCGATGACCAGGGCGACGACGGCGACCGCCGCCAGCCCCGTGGCGATGGCCGGCATCCTGCCCAGGAAGGCCCAGCGGCCGGCCCCCTGATCCAGCGCGCCGTCGATCCGGGCGGCGAGCCCATGGGGAGCCACGGCCGGGTCGATCGAGCGGTAGTGGTCGCGCAGGCGGATCTCAAGGTCGTTGTCGTTCATCGTGTCGCCTCCTCCGACCGCCGCTCGGCGTCGAGCGCGGCACGCAGGTGCTGGAGGGTGGAATGGAGCCGCGACTTGACGGTGCCCTCGGGCACGGCGAGCCGCTCGGCGATCTCGGGAACGGTCAGCTCCCGTCCGAAGCGCAGCGCGAGGAGCGCCTGCTCGTTGGGGGTCAGCCGGCGGATGGCGGGACCGAGGTCGAGGCGATCGCCGGTCTGGATGCCACCCGGCTCGATGGCCGGATCGAGCGGGACGACCCGTGGCTGTCTCGATCGATGCCGCAGCTCGTTGCGGCACACGTTGACGAGGATGCGGGTGAACCAGCCGTCGACCGCCTGGCTGTCGCGGAGCGACCGCCGCTTGCGCCACGCGAGCAGCGCAGCCTCCTGGACGGCGTCCTCGGCAGCGACCGGATCGCAAAGGATGAAGGTCGCCAGCCGGAACGAATCATCGACGCGGGCCAGAAGCATCCGCCGAACGGCGTCCTCCGTCGTCGCGGTTGCCGCGGCCTGGTTGAGCATGCGACTCCCTCCCCGGGTGCTGATTGTCGCCGAAGGGACGCCGGGTGCCCCGGAACCGTTCGATCTACGCGGTCAACGGTGGCCGGAGCCCGGTCTGCTGATCCTGGCGAGCCTCGCGGGCGGACCGAAGCATGGCCACGCGATGATCCAGGACATCGGCCGGATGGCCGGCGTCCATCTCGGGCCGGGCACCCTGTATGGCGCGCTCCACCGGCTCGAGGACCGCGGGCTCATCGAGCCCCTGCCGAGCGAGGATCAGCGACGGCCGTACCGACTCAGCGAGCTCGGGCGCGAGTTGCTGGCCGAGCAGCTGGCGGCGATCCGCGATCTCGCCGACGCCGGGCTGGCCCGGCTGGCCAGCACCTGATGGCCACCATGCGCCGGTCCTCGCTCGTCCACCTCTATCCGGCCCGCTGGCGTCGTCGCTACGGCGACGAGGTCTCCGTCCTGCTCGAGGACGAGCCGCTGTCGGCAGCGCTCGTCGTCGATGTGCTCCGCGGGGCCTTCGTCGCGCATCTCAGGTACCACCCCGAACCGCAGGAGTCCGTCATGTCGATCCGCCGGCTTCAGACCACGATGGCCGTGATCGCGGTCATGGTCTTGCTCCCCACGCTGGTCCTGCTGGCCGCTGCCGTGGGGCGAGGCCTCACCCTCACGCATGCGGAGGAGATCGGCGCGTCAAGCGCCACCTTCGTCGAGCCCTGGATGGCCGTGGCCGCCGGGCTGATCGTGTGGGGTGGATCCGTACTCGCCCTGGTGCTCGGCCTCGCGGCGCTCGGCTGGCGGCTGCGGAACGACGCCGAGCTGCGCGGCGATCTCGCTCAGCTCGGGCAGGTGGCGATGTGGTTGGCACGCCGGCCGGTCCTGGTGGCCGGCTCGTTCGCCATCGTGTGCGCGATTGGCGTCCTGATCGCCGTCCCCGTGATCCTGATCCTCGGCCCTCACTGAGCCTGGCGGCGCGATCGCCGTCGGTGCCTCGGCGCACCGCTGCAGTCGTGCCGTCGCGGCCGAGCCTCGCCGCTCGCCTCGGCAACCATTGCGTGTCACGGCGCGAGCCGTGTATACCTGCGCCAAGCCTCGCGGAGGGTTCGGGTTGGCCTCGGCGGCGGTGGAGAGGGGAGTCTGAGGGTGGTGTCAATAGCTGCAGGTCGGCTCGTGACTCGGGCCACATCTCGTCTCGAGCGCGATTCGGCCGAATGGCGGCTGCCGATGGCGTGGGCGTGGTTCTTTGTGCTCGCGCCCTTCGTCGGCGGCCTGCTCGTCGCGGCGACGCTCGTCGATCGCGACGTGTACCGCTTCGTTACGGCCGAGGACTCGGTTCTCGAATGGCCACAGTTTTTCGTGATCCTCGCAGCCTCTCCCGTCCTCGCAGTCCTGGCCCGGTTGCTCTGGGCAGGCGGCGATCGCGGCCGAGGGGTGTTGTTTGGGGTGCTCGCACTCGGGGCGTTCGTGGTCGCCGGAGAGGAAATCTCCTGGGGCCAGCGCCTGCTCGACTTCGCGACGCCAGCCGCCCTGATCGACATCAACCACCAGGGCGAGGCGAATATCCACAACATCGGGTTGATCCAGCGTGGGTTCAACGCGCTTGAGCTTCTCGCCGGGCTGTACGCGGTTGTCGTTCCGATCGCGTGGTCGCTTGGCTGGCTTCGGTTGCGCGGAACCAGCCGCGCCTATCTGTTCGTGCCCCCGCTCGCGCTGGTGCCGCTGTTCTTCATGCCGTTCGCCTATCGCAGCGCCCGTCTTGTGTTCGAGGAGGCCCACTTCGTCGTCGTGAAGTACGGCGAGTGGCCGGAACTCTGCCTCTACGTGGGCGTGCTTGCCTTCGCCTTGCTGACGCTCCGCCGCTATCGCGCCGAGCGCACGTAGCAGACGGAGCGGGCCGCTGAGCGCACGTCGCGAACCGAGCGAGCCGCTGACCGCCCGAGGGCCCGCGCTTGCGAGCGCCGCAGGCTAGCGGACCGTGAGCACCGCCGTGCCGGCCACCCTGCCGGCGGCCAGCCGCGCGAGCGCCACGTTGGCGTCGGCCAGGGGGTGGGTCTCGATGTCGGTCTCGAGACCGATCCGCGCAGCCAGCGCGAGGTACTCGCGGGCGTCCTGGCGGGTGACGTTGGCCACGCTCCGGATCGAGCGCTCCCACCACAGATCGTCGTAGGGCATCTCGGGCAGGTGGTCCAGGTGGATCGCGTTGATCGCGACGATCCCGCCGCGGTCCATGGCCCGCAGGGCCGAGGCGACCACGGAACCGACGGGGGCGAACGTCACGGCGGCATCGAGCGGTGCCGGCGGCCGGTCGTCGATCCCGCCCGCCCATTCGGCGCCGAGCTCGAGCGCCCGCGTCTGCTCAGCCCGCGAGCGGGTGGCCACGTGCACCTCGACGTCCCAGGCCCTCGCCACCTGGAGCGCCTGGCGCGCCGAGGCGCCGAACCCGTACAGCCCGAGCCGCGCCCCCGCGGAGGCCGGCCCGATCCCGGCGACCCCCAGCGCGCGATAGCCGATGACGCCGCCGCACAGCAGCGGCGCCGCCGACAGGTCCGGGAAGGAGTCGGGGATCGGGACGGCGAACGCGGCCCGCACGAGGACGGCGTCCGCATAGCCGCCATCACGGTCCCAGCCGGTGAAGGTCGCGTCCTCGCACAGGTTCTCGCGGTCCGTGACGCAGAACCGGCACGTGCCGTCGGTCCCGGCGAGCCACGTGATCCCGGCTCGATCGCCGAGCGACCAGCCCGACACCTCGGGCCCGAGCGCATCGACCACGCCGACCACCTGGTGGCCCGGCACGATCGGCAACCGTCGGGCGGCGAGGTCGCCCTCCACGATCTGCAGGTCGGTCCGGCAGACACCGCAGGCGGTCACCCGCAGTCGGATCTCCCCGGCCGACGGCTCGGGGTCCGGGCGATCTTCCGCCACGAGGGCCGCATCGGACGCCGGCGCCGGTTGGTGAAGGACCATCGTGCGCATGACCCAAGGCTACAGCCGCCGGCCGATATGATCGATCCGGTGGACACCTCCATTACCCTGCGCGATCTCACCGACGACGACCGGCCGCTCGTCGAGCGGCTGTGGCAGCTGTACTCGCACGACATGTCCGAGGTCCGCCAGACGCTGCCCAACGCCGATGGCCTGTTCAAGCCCGGGCGCCTGCCCGGCTACTTCGGTGATCCCGACCGTCGCGGGCATCTCGTGACCTGTGAGGGTGCCCCGGTCGGGTTCGCGTTCGTGGAAGGCCTGTTGGGGCAGACACGCACGATCGGCGACTTCTTCATCGCCCGGGGCGTTCGCCGTCGAAGGGTCGGGTACCAGGTCGCACGCGAGCTCCTCGCCCGCCATCCGGGCGGCTGGGAGATCGGGTTCCAGACGGGGAACCCCGGCGCTCCAGAGTTCTGGCGGCGTGTCGCCACCGACATGGTGGGAGCCGCGTGGCGGGAGGAGCTCCGGCCCGTCCCGAACAAGCCCCACATCCCTCACGACCACTTCATCGTGTTCGACGTGCCCGACTGACCTCGAACGGTCGAGGCCGCCGGCGAGCCGCGGCCAGGGACGCTCGGAGCCCCCGACCGGGACGTCCCGAGCCCCGCCAGGGGTCGTCCGGAGGATCGACCCCGGGCATCGATCCCAAGCCTCGAGCGGCGCCCAGGGCTGCTGCGTTCGTGGGTCGCCGGCTCGCCGCCCGTCCCGGCCGGCGCGGGCCGTCCGGCAGGGGGGTCCGGCCGACCGGCCCGCGGGCCCGGCGACTGACGGCACTCCCGCGTCGGGGCGTCAGGATCGAGCATGAGCGTGCGGCCCGGTGTGCGAGATCACGTCGTGCCCGGCGCCTGCCGCGCCACCTGGGGTCAGCCTCGATGACTTCCTCCTCCGTCTCGCCCTCCCTATCGGATCCGGTGGCGGCCCTGAGCAGCTCCTGGTTCGGGACTGGCCTGTCGCCGGAGGCCATCTCGCGGCTCGCCGCGATCGCCACGCTGCGCGACGTTGATCCCGGGACAGAGCTCACCCGGGAGGGGCAGATCACCGAGGACCTCTCGATCGTCCTGGCCGGCCGTGTCGCGCTCCGGACGCTGGTGCCCGAGCGCGGCATGGTCACGATCCTGACCGTCGAGCAGGGTGACGTCGTCGGCTGGTCGGCGATCGTGCCGCCCCACCGCGCGACCTCGACCTCGATCGCGATCGAGCCCGTTCGCATCCTGGAGCTCCCCGGCGACGGGTTGCGGAGCCTCCTTCGCAGCGACCATGCGCTGGCCGCGTCCGTGTACCCGCGGGTCCTCCAGACGGTGGCTCGTCGCCTGTCCGCGACCCGGCTCCAGCTGCTCGACCTGTTCGCGCGCGAGGCATGGGGCCGCGGGGAGGGCCAGCCGTGGTGACCGACGAACGCCTCCCGTATGCTCCCTACCCGGGCCCGTCCGGGACTGCCGTTGCCCCGACGCCGTCGACCTCGCCGTTTGCGACCGGCCCGTGGTTCCTCGCCCGCGCCAACCTGGGCGTCCTGATCGACCTCCTGCGCGAGGACGGCCGCACGGTGATCGGCCCCACGGTCCAGGACGGCGCCATCGTGTACGACGAGATCACCACGACCGACCAGCTGCCCACCGGGATCGGTGACGAGCAGGGTCCCGGTCACTACGGGCTCGTCGACCACCATGACCGGCGCGTGTTCGACTACACGGTGGGTCCGATCAGCCCCAAGCGATGGACGTTCCCCGCCACGGTGCCGCTCAACATCGGGCGTCGCGACGGAAAGGCCGTCTCGTTCGAGCCCGCTGCGATCGATCCCCCCAAGCTCGCCTTCCTGGGCGTCCGTGCCTGCGAGCTCGCGGCGCTCGGCATCCAGGACCGCGTGTTCCTGGGCGGCCCCTACACCGACGAGGACTACCGCGCGAGGCGCCGGAACGCGCTCGTGGTGGCCGTCAACTGCACCACCGCTTCGTCGACCTGCTTCTGCACGTCGATGGGCACGGGCCCCGAGGTCAGGGGCGGCTACGACCTCGCCCTGACCGAGCTCGACGAGGGGTTCGTGCTGCGTGCCGGCACCCCCGAGGGAACCGACCTGGTGGCCCGGCTGCCGGTCCGTGGGGCGGACGCCGGGCAGATGTTCCGCGCGGCCGAGGCGGTGGGCAAGGTTGCTGCGACGATCGGGGACCCGGTGCCCACCGGCGGCCTCCATGATCGGTTGCTGGCCCAGTTCGACAGCCCGGAGTGGGCCAACATCGCTGAGCGCTGCCTGTCGTGCGCCAACTGCACGATGGTCTGCCCCACCTGCTTCTGCAGCAGCGTGGTCCAGCGTTCGGACCTCGACGGCGACGTGTCCACCTCGGAGCGGGTCTGGGACTTCTGCTTCACCGCCGGCTTCGCCAAGGTCGCGGGCGGCAACTTCCGGAGCCGCCCGCGCGACCGCTACCGGCAGTGGCTGACCCACAAGTTCGCGACCTGGGTCGACCAGTTCGGCACCTTCGGCTGCGTCGGCTGCGGCCGCTGCATCGCATGGTGTCCGGTCGGGATCGACATCCGGTCAGAGCTGCTGACGATCGCCCCACCGCTGGCCGTCCGGCCCGAGCCCGCGAGGCTCCAGCCGGTCGCCGCCACACCCGGCTACTACGCGACGGCACGGATCGTCGCGGTGCGACCCGAGACCGCCGATGTCACGACGCTCACGATCGGGGACGTGGATCCCGCGTTCCTTGCCGGCGAGTTCGGGCAGTTCGCGATGGTCGCGGTGCCGGCGTTCCCGCCCCTGCCGATCTCGATCTCCCGCTTCGGCCGGGACACGATCGACCTCACCATCCGGGCCGCCGGACCCGCGACGGCCGCGATCATCGGGCTCGGCCCGCGTGACGAGATCGGGATCCGGGGACCGCTCGGCTCCTCGTGGCCGATCGAGCGCGCGATGGGCCACGACGTGGTCATCGTGACCGGTGGCATCGGCCTCGCGCCGCTGCGACCGCTGATCGACGGGTTGCTGGCCCAGCGCGACAAGTTCGACGACATCCGGATCTACTACGGCGCCCGTACCCCCACCGACCAGCTGTACCGCGAGGAGCTCCGCGGCTGGGCCGCGCGTGGCGACATCGACGTCGAGCTCACGGTCGACCGGGCAGGCCCCCAGTGGACGGGCCCGGTCGGGGTGGTGACGCACCTGTTCGACCGGGCCGAGTGGGACGGCTCGCGGTCGCTCGCCTTCGTGTGCGGCCCGGAACGGATGATGGAGGCAACGGTCGACGCCCTCGAGGTTCGTGGCCTCACCCCGGACCGCATCTTCGTCACCCTCGAGCGGCACATGGAGTGCGGCATCGGCCTGTGCGGCCATTGCCAGACCGGCCGCCTGTTCGTGTGCCGCGACGGTCCCGTGTTCTCGCTCGCCCAGGTCGGCGACGTGTTCGGCAGGGAGGGCATCTGATGACGGCCGTTGCCGCACGCCCCCGGCTCCGGGTCGGGGTCGCAAAGATGGCGTCCTGCGATGGCTGCCAGCTGACGTTGCTCGATCTCGAGGACGAGCTGCTGGCCTTGGCCGAGCGGTTCGAGATCGTCGAGTTCCCCGAGGCCAGCACGCAACGGTCCGCCGGCCCGTATGACGTGCTGCTGGTGGAAGGGGCGATCAGCACGCCCGACCAGGCCGCCGAGATCGTCGAGCTCCGCCACCAGGCGAAGCTGCTGGTGACGATCGGCGCCTGTGCCAGCTACGGCGGCATCCAGGCCCTCCGCAACTGGTCCAGCCACGACGTGTTTCGCGACGCCGTGTACGCCCACCCGGAGTTCATCGAATCGCTCGACACCGCGACCCCGGTGTCCGACCACGTGAAGGTGGACGCCGAGCTCCACGGCTGCCCGATCAGCGCCGAGCAGCTGCGCGAGGTGCTGGTGTCGGTCGCCGTCGGCCGGCGGCCCCAGATCCGCGAGGAGGCCGTGTGCCTCGAGTGCAAGCGAAAAGGCACCGTGTGCGTGATGGTCGCCAAGGGGATCCCGTGCCTCGGTCCGGTGACCCAGAGCGGGTGCGGTGCGCTGTGCCCCTCGTTCGGTCGAGGCTGCTATGGCTGCTTCGGGCCGCGCGAGCAGGCCAACGCCGGCAGCCTCGCCCGGGCGTTCGTCTATCGCGGCCGCGAGGGCACCGAGGTGAGCCGCCTGTTCGCCGGGTTCACCGGCTGGGCGCCGCCGTTCCGGGACGTGATCGGCGCCTACGGGGGTCCGCCGGGCATGACCGACGGGGATCCGTTGGCCAGCGCCGGCCGATCCGACGAGGACGCTTCGAGGGCCACGGAAGGAGTCGGCGATGCACGCGGATGACGGCATGGTTGCCGTGGGAGCGCCGGCCACCGAGCGCGAGTTCAAGGTCGGCTACCTGACCCGGGTCGAGGGCGAGGGCACGCTGCAGCTGCGTGTCCGCGGGCGCGAGGTCGTCGAGGCGCGACTGAAGATCTTCGAAGCTCCGCGCTACTTCGAGCGCCTGGTCGTCGGCCGGACCGGGGACGAGGTGATCGACATCGTGACCCGCATCTGCGGGATCTGTCCGATCGCCTACCAGATGTCGGCCGTCCACGGCTTCGAGCGCCTGTACGGGGTCGAGATCGATCCGTCGGTCCGGGCGTTGCGACGGCTGCTCTACAGCGCCGAATGGATCCAGAGCCACGCGCTCCACGTGTACCTGCTGCACGCACCCGACTTCCTGGGCTACCCGTCGGCGCTGGCGATGGCCGCCGACCACCGGGCGGTGGTGGAGCAGGGGCTCGCGATCAAACGGGTCGGCAACCGGATGATCGCGGCCCTCGGCGGCCGGCCGGTCCACCCGATCTCGGTCAGGGTGGGCGGCTTCTCCCGGGTTCCGCGACGGCGCGACCTGGAGGACATCCGACGCGAGCTCGACACCACCGTCGAGCAGTCGCTGGCCACCGTGCGGCTGGTCGCCGGCTGGGAGCCGCCCGCGCTCCAGCATCCGCAGCCACTGGTCGCGCTGCGACATCCCACCGAGTACCCCTACAACGATGGCCGGATCGTCTCCAGCGACGGGCTGGACCTGGACCCGGGGGCCTGGGGCGATGCGTTCGAGGAGCTCCACATCGAGGGCAGCAACGCCCTCCATGCCCGAACCCACGACGGCCAGGTCTATCTGCTGGGACCCACGGCCCGGATCGCGCTGGCATCCGAGCAGCTCCACCCGCTGGCCGCCGAGGCGCTGGCGGAGACGGGCCTCCAGGACGAGATCCGGATCAACATCCATCGCTCGATCGTGGCCCGCGCGGTCGAGCTCCTCCACGCCTGTGCCGAGGCGCGCGATCTGATCGACGCCTACCGGCCACCGGCCGAGCCAGGGGTGCCGTTCACCCCGCGGGCCGGCGTCGCGTCGTGGTCCACCGAGGCCCCACGCGGTCTGCTCCACCACCGCTACGAGGTGGACGAGCAGGGCCACGTCACCCATGCCCAGATCGTGCCACCCACCAGCCAGAACCAGGGGGCGATCGAGGCGGACCTGGCGGCGTTTGCCCCAACCGTGCTCGACCTGCCACACGCCGAGGCGACGCACCAGATGGAGATGCTGATCCGGGCCTACGACCCGTGCATCAGCTGCGCCACCCACTTCCTCGATCTGCGGATCACCGACGATCGGGGAGAGGAGGGGACCGAATGACTCACCTTGCGCCACCCTCAGTGCGGCTGCTGGTCTGCGGCAACGCGGATCGGGGCGATGACGGAGCGGCGCTGAGCGCCGTCGCGACCCTGCTGCCATCGCTGCCGCCGTCGCTGCTCGAGCGCCTCGAGGTTCGCCGCTGCGGGCATCTGCGGGTCGAGGACCTGCTGGACGTCCCCGATGGCGAGATCGCCGTGGTGGTCGATGCGGCGGTCGGGATCCCGCCGGGGCACGTGATCACGATGCCGATCGGATCGATCACCGCGGACGAGTCGACGCCCACCCCACGATCGTCGCACGAGCTGCCGATCGACCAGGTCCTGGGCCTGGCCGAGGCCATGCGGCCGGGCGGCCTGCCCGGCGGCACGTTCGTGGGCATCGGCGGCCGGCGGTTCGGCTACGGCCGGCCGCTGTCGCGATCGGTTCGCCTCAACATGGCCGCGTTCCAGTCGGCGATCGCCGGCGAGCTGACGCGCCTGACCGGCGTGCCCAACGGTCCGGGCACCCCGGCCTGACCGCGGCCCGGCCGCGAATCACACTTCGGCTCGACCTGCCGGCCGAGCGCGAGCGGACCTGGCCCGAAGGCCTGGCCGGCGGCGCGGATGCCGACGAACGCCGACGCCCACACACGACGGTGACCAGGACGGCTCCCAGGGCAACGATGGGCGACCATTGGCCTGTTCGGTTCGGGCCCCCTCGCCCTCGGGTCGTCCACATCGCCGCGCCACCCTGTCGGCATGGATACCGTGCCCTTCAACCCCCGGCTGGTCGGCGACCTCATGGCTCTGGAACCGGTCCTGGTCCGCGCCGACGCAGCCCTGGCCGACGCCGCCAGGCTGATGGACCATCACCGGATCGCCGGGCTGCCCGTGGTCGACGGTGCGGGCACCCTGGTCGGCGTCATCAGCCAGACCGACCTGCTTCGTGCTCGGGCGACCGAGTACCTGTGGGCGAACTGGCAGGGACTGCGCGTCAGGCATCTGATGACCAGCCCGGCGCTCACGGTCCACCGGGATTTCCCGCTCACGATGGCGGCACGCAAGATGGAGCGGCACCACGTCCACCGGCTGGTGGTGGTCGCCGACGAGGACGAGACGCTCCCGATCGGGGTGATCTCGAACTCGGACCTCGTCCACGCGATGTCGACGAGCAAGGGCGCGAAGCCGCCCGCCCCGCAGCCGGGCGACGCCCCGCACGACGCGACGAACGGGGAGGCACCGGCGCCGTAGCGCGTCATCGATGACGGGTTGCGTCAGCCCAGGACGGTCCGTCGCCCAGGGCCGCCAGCCGGCGCTCGCTCACGTCGCGAAGCCGGGCCTCGTCCGCCGCCACCGCGACCACCACTTCTCGAGCTCGACGGCCGCGAACCCGGCGGTCGATGCCACCAGCACCACCAGCAGCTCCGCGACACCGAGCGTCTCGGTCTCGAACAGACCGTGCAACGGGGCGACATACACCAGGGCCAGCTGCAGCGCGATCCCCGAGACGACCGCGATCGCCAGCGGCAGGTTCGACCGCATGCCCAGATGGAGCGCGCTGTCCGTCGTGGACCGAACCGCGACCGCGTTGCCCAGCTGGAGCAGCGCGAGCGTCGTGAACACCATGGTCTGCCATGCCCAGCCGGCCTCGATGGCGAGCGCCTGGACGCCGAGCGTCACGGCGGCCATCAGCAGGCCGACCCGGATGGCCTGCTGCCACAGCCCGTCACCCAGGATCGACTCGTCGCGCGGCCGCGGCGGGCGCCGCATGGCCGACGCATGGACGGGTTCGACCCCCAGGGCCAGGGCGGGCAGGCCGTCGGTCACCAGGTTGACCCACAGGATCTGGACAGCGATCAGCGGGATCGGCAGCCCGATCACCGGGGCAAGCATCATGACCCAGACCTCGGCCGAGTTGGTGGTGAGCAGGTAGCGCAGGAACCGCCGGATGTTGTCGTAGATCCGGCGGCCTTCCTGGACGGCGGCGACGATCGTGGCGAAGTCGTCGTCCGCCAGGATCATGTCCGAGGCTTCCTTGCTGACCTCGCTCCCGGTGATCCCCATGGCGACGCCGATGTCGGCGAGCCGCAGCGCCGGAGCGTCGTTGACGCCGTCGCCGGTCATGGCCACGATGGCGCCGCGCCGCCGGAGCGCCTCGACGATCGCCACCTTCTGGTCGGGCCCGGTTCGCGCGTAGACGGCGATCCGGTCCGATGCGTCGGCCAGCTGGTCCGGGGTCATCGCCGCCAGCTCACGTCCCGTGACCGCGATCCGCTCCTCCCCGAGGATGCCCAGCCGACGAGCGATCGCGGACGCCGTCAGGAGGTGGTCGCCACTGATCATCACGGGCGTGATCCCGGCGGCGCGGCACGCGGCGATGGCGGACGCGGCGGTCTCGCGTGGCGGGTCGGCCATTGCAACCAGGCCCAGCAGCCGCAACCCGGTCTCCGCGTCCTCGAGGCTGTCCGGCCGGCCGGACAGCGACCGCTCGGCGAGCGCCAGCACCCGATAGCCGTCCCCGGCGAATCGCTCGGCAGCGGCGAGCGCCTCGATGCCGGCTGCCTCGTCTTCGTCGGCCAGCAGTGCGATCACCGCCTCGGGCGCACCCTTGGTCACGACCAGCACGCCACCGCGATCGGCGTGCAGCGTGGTCATCCGCTTGCGTGACGTATCGAACCCCAACTCCGCGAGGCGCGGGTACCGCGCCCGCGTGCCGGCCGCGTCGACGCCGTTCTTGCCCGCGAAGGCGAGCAGCGCTCCCTCGGTCGGGTCACCGCTGATCGTCCACTCCTCGGCCGCCGAGGCGGGTGGCACGAGGGTGGCGTCATTGCACAGGGCAGCGGCCCGAGCCAGGGCGGGCAGCTGCCCATCCGCACCTGGATCGGCCTCGATCTGACCCTCGGGTCGGTATCCGCGGCCGCCCACCGTGACCTGGCCATCCGCCGTCCATGCCCGCTCGACCAGCATCCGGTTCTCGGTCAGGGTGCCGGTCTTGTCCGAGCAGATCACGGTCACCGACCCCAGCGTCTCCACCGCGGGCAGCCGGCGGACGAGCGCGTGACGGGCGGCCATCCGGTGGGCACCCAACGCGAGAGCGATCGTGATCACCGCGGGCAGGCCCTCGGGGATGGCCGCGACGGCGAGGCTCACCGCGGTCAGGAACATCGTCTCGATCTGCTCGCCGCGAAGCAGGCCCAGCGCGAAGACGAGGACACACACGGCGATGGCGAGCGCCGCCAGCTCGCCACCCAGGCGGCCCAGCCGCCGCTGGAGCGGCGTAACGTCCATCCCGGGTCGCTGGACGAGCTCGGCGACGTGACCCAGCGCGGTGTCCATCCCGGTCGCGACCACGATGCCGGTGCCACGGCCGGCGGTGACCGCCGTCCCCGCGAACGCCATGTTGCGCTGATCGGCGAGCTCGCCCGGCCCGATGTCCGGCAGCGGAGCGACGGACTTGTCGGCAGGCTCCGACTCACCGGTCATGGCCGCCTCGTTCACGCGCAGGGAGTGGCTCTCGAGAAGCCGGAGGTCCGACGCCACGAGATCGCCCGGAGCGAGGATGACGAGGTCACCGGGTACCACCTCCGGCGCGGGAATCGTGACCGGGCCCCCATCGCGGATGACCGTGGCTCGAGGTGATGTGAGCCGGCGCAGGGCTGCCATCGCCTGCTCCGCCCGGTACTCCTGGACGAACCCGATCAGGGCGTTGAGGACCACGATGGCGAAGATGACGACGGTGTCCTTGAGGTCGCCGATCGCGGCCACGATCCCGGCGGCGACCACCAGCACCAGGATCATCGGGCTGGTGACCTGTCTGGCGAGCACGCGCCACGGCGAGACCGCATGCCGTTGGACGAGCTCGTTGGGCCCGTAGCGTCCGAGACGCTCGGCGGCCTCGGTGGCCCCGAGGCCGCGTGCAGCATCGGATCCCAGCCCGGCCACGATCAGGTCTCCCGGATGGCGCCACGGATCGGTGATCGTGGGCGTGCCGGAAGCGGCGGGCGAGGGCTCGGGCTTGCGGGACGCGCGGATGGGGGTGGTCATGGCATCAGGATCGGGGGCCATCGGCGCGGGTGCCGAGGGCTCTTGATCAGGATCCGCGACCCCGGATGCGGCCCCGAGGGCTGATCGTCACGACCGAACGGGTCTGCGTACCCGACCGGACCGCGGACCGCCGCTCCGGGCCGGGCCGCCGCTCTACGCGATGACCGCCTCGAGGCCGGCCTCGTAGCCGCGGTCGAAGGCGGCCAGGTCCGCCGCCATCAGGTCGGCGTGCTTGACGCCGATGACGACCTCGAGCGCTCGCCGCACGCTGTCGGGCTCGACGAACGACCGCCGGCCGACGAGCGCACCCAGCGCGACCACCGAGACGAGCTTGTCGTCGCCGGCCAGGCGGGCGAGCGCGGTGCATCGGACCTCGAGTACGTCGACGTCGTCACGCCCGGCCTCGGCCTCGATCAGCGACGCGTTGACCACCAGCAAACCGCCGGGCGCAACCAGCGGTGCGTACTTCGCGAGCGACGGTGGGTTGAGCACCACCGCGTGGTCAGCGCGATCGACGACCGGGGAGCCGATCAGCTGGTCGGCCACGATGACCGTGCAGGATGCGGTTCCACCCCGCATCTCCGGGCCGTACGAGGGGATCCACAGGACCTCTCGACCCTCGAGCATGGCGGCCTCGGCCAGCACCTTGCCCGCGAACAGGATTCCCTGGCCGCCGAAGCCAGCGAAGATCGTGGACCATTCCATCTCACGCCTCCGTCGGCTGTGGCCGGTCGGTCGCGGCCGGGGCCGCGCGCCTGCCTTCGGGTGCCGGCATCGCCGGGGCGATTCCCTTGCCCCGATCTGTGAACATCCCGACCGGGTAGGCGTCCATCACCTCGTGCGCCAGCCGATCCATGGCCTCGGTCGGGGTCATGCCCCAGCCGACGGGACAGGTGGACAGCACCTCCACGATGGCCAGACCCGTTCCCTCGAGCTGGACCTCGAACGCCCGGCGGATTGCGGCCTTGGCCTTGCCGATCAGCCCCGGGTCGGCGACCGAGACCCGCGCCGCGTAGGCGACGCCAGAAAGCAGCGACAGGAGCTCGGTCACCGGGACCGGATACCCGGCAACGGCCGGGTCTCGGCCGGTCGGGCTGGAGGTCGTCCGCTGGCCGGGCAGCGTGGTCGGGGCCATCTGGCCGCCGGTCATGCCGTAGATCCCGTTGTTGACGAAGATGACGGTGATCCGCTCGCCCCGGGCCGCCGCGTGGAGGATCTCCGCGCTTCCGATGGCGGCCAGATCGCCGTCGCCCTGGTAGGTGAACACCACCCGATCGGGTCGGACCCGCTTCATGCCGGTGGCCACCGCGGGCGCCCGGCCATGGGGCGACTCCACGGCATCGAGGGCGAGGTAGTCGTACGCGAACACCGAGCAGCCGACCGACCCGACGAGGATCGTGCGCTCGCCCAGCCCGAGCTCCTCGAGGACCTCGGCCACCAGGCGATGGACGATCCCGTGCCCGCAACCCGGGCAGTAGCTGGTGGGGTTGGACAGCAACGACGGACGACGGTAGATGAGCCGTCCTTCGCTCTCGATCGGCTCCACGCCGGCCCCGGTTGCCTCGAGTGGGCCGGCTCCCTTCAGCGCGGTCATCGCACGCCTCCCGACGCTCGAGCCGGTTCGTCCGCCGGCGTCCCCGGTTGATCACCCGGCGTCACCGGGTCGTCCGCCGGCGTCGCGGACCAGGCTCGCCGCATGGCGGTCACGACCTCGTCGGGGCTGGGCACCATGCCCCCCATCCGGCCGTGGTGGAACACCGGCACGTCGCCTTCGATCGCCAGCCGCACGTCCTCGACCATCTGCCCCGCCGACAGCTCGACCGCGAGCACGGCGCGGGTCCCGGCCGCCGCGGCCCGCAGCGCCGCGGCGGGGAATGGCCACAGCGTGATCGGCCGGAACAGCCCGGCGCGCAGGCCATCGTCCCGGGCTCGCTGGACGGCCGTCCGGGCCACCCGCGCGGCCGTCCCGTAGGCGACCACGATCACCTCGGCGCCCTCGAGCGACTCTCCGGCCCAGCGAGGCTCTCGTGCAGCGATCTCCGCGAAGTTGGCCTGGAGCATGAGATTGTGCTCCTCAAGGTCCTCCGCCCGCAGGCTGAGCGACTTGAGCACCCGGGGCTCGCGGCCCGACGCGCCACCGAGGGCCCAGTCGGCCGGCTCCCTGGGGACGGATCGGAAGTGCGGCGCCACGGGCTCCATCGCCTGGCCCAGGATCCCGTCGGCCAGGATCATGACCGGCGTCCGATACCGCTCCGCGAGCACGAACGCGTCGCCCACCAGGTCGATCGCCTCCGCGATCGACGACGGTGCGAGCACCGGCACCCGGTAGTCACCGTGGCCGTGGCCCTTGGTCGCCTGCAGGTAATCGCCCTGGGCCGCGCCGATGCTGCCCAGCCCGGGGCCGCCGCGCATCACGTTGACCAGGACGACCGGCAGTCGCGACCCGGCCATGTACGACATCCCCTCGGCCATCAGGCTGATGCCCGGGCTCGAGCTGGACACCAGCACCCGGGCCCCGGTCGCCGCGGCGCCGAGGGCCATGTTGATCGCCGCCAGCTCGCTCTCGGCCTGGACGAACACCCGGCCCTCCTCGGGCATCCGGCGAGCCATCCATTCGAGGAGCTCCGCCTGGGGAGTGATCGGGTAGCCGAAGTAGGCATCGCAGCCGGCCGCGATGGCCGCCTCGGCGATGGCCTCGTTGCCCTTCATGAGGACGCGGGCGGGCAGCGGAGCGGCGGGAGACGCCTCGCCGCCGGTCCCGTGCGGCGAGGCGACGGCACGCTCGCGGTCGGTGACCGCGGGACGATCCAGGACGCCCATGGTCAGGCCTCCTTTGGACGAGCGAAGATCGTGAGCGCCGCGTCCGGGCACACCCGCGCGCACTTGGCGCAGCTGGTGCAGCCGGCCGGGTCGATGAGGCGGACCGGATGGTGGCCCATCGAGTTGACCAGCGTGACGTCGAGCTCGAGGATGTGTGGCGCGCACACGTCCACGCAGAGTCCGCAGCCCTTGCAGCGCTCGTGCGCCACGAGGACCGGTCGGAAACCCGTGAGAGCGCTCGTCGGGCGTCGAAGTGGGGCGTCGACGAGCGGAGTGGACATCGCCATGCAGGCACCTCCGGCATCGAGCATGGGGGGGCCGGTCCGGCGCCGTCAGGGCCGAACCGCATCCCCGGGCGGGCCGGTTCGCCCTACCCGGTCCTCGCGGATTCCGGGGTGTGTCGGGCGGCTGAGGGCCGCAGCGTCGCGGGCACGGGCGGCCCTGTCACGAACAGCCAACGATCCCCGCACTCAGACGGGGACACCGCGCCGCCTGGGGGCGTCGCCGGCAAGCTCACGGACACGCGCCACGAGCGTCTGCTCGCTGAGCCGGTCTGCGGCTGCCGAATGCACCCGGCGATGGCGGCTGTGCCGGCGGTCGTCCGCACGCAGGCTGCGCTCGAGTCGCTCGCGGACGAGGCCCGGGCCCACGACGGTCACGTCGTCGCGCTCGGGGACGTGGGCCATGACGTCATCGATGAACCCGCGCAGGTGCTCCCGTCTCGCGCGCTCGAGCGCCTCGCCGCTGGGACCACCGCCACCGTGGCGGACCGTGGGATCCACTCGGACGTGGCCCGTCGATCGGTGGCGCCCCGGGACGTCCGAGCGGACCCGCTCGACGGTCGCACGGTCGGCCCAGCGAACGATGATGGCCTCCTCGCTGTCGATCCAGACGAGCGTCGTGGCACCGTCGATCGTGCGCAGGTTCATGGCCGCCTCCGATCACCGAGCCCAGGCCGGTCGTCCGTCGCCCTGCGCCAGATCCGCGTAGGTGATCCCCGATGCCCGCTCCCAGCCCTCCCGGTCGACGTGGACCGAGTACCGATGGCAACCGGCAGGGAACGCGATCTCGGCCGAGTCCCGGATCGCGAAGTCGGCGTACGCGGGTATCCCGAACAGCACCGGGATCGGCGGGACGGTCCCCGCCTCGCAGTCGGGAGCCAGGGCAGCGAGCTCGGGTTCGGTCATGATCCGGACGTCGTCCGCCTCCAGGGCCCGGCGCGCCTTGACCAGATCGACGTGGTCGTCGGCGTCGACCAGCAGCAGCACCTGGCGGCCGTCGCCCGCCACGACGCCGACCGCCTTGACGAACCGGTGGGGATCGAGGTGCTCCGCACGCGCGGTGGCTTCGGCCGTGAACGTCTCGGGGTGCTCGTGCAGCTCGTACTCGATGTGGCGTCCCGCGAGCCAGTCGAGCAGGCCCGCATGCGGGCCCGGCCGGTGGGCTTGGACAGCCATCGCGCGCCTCCTCTCCGGGGGGCCTTCGCCTGGAGCCGGGACATCCGGGCGTCCGATCCGCCACGAGCATGTGCGGCCGGCCTGCCAACGGCGAGTGGCATCCGTCGGCACCGGCAGGGGCGGATGGCCTGTAAGCGGCCGCAGCGTGGACGCGGGGTGATCGCGTCCGTCCGCTCGCGGCGCCGTCCGCTCGCGGCGCGTGCGTCGGCCCGGGCCGGACGACCCTCGCGGGCAGCCCAACGGCACCTCGGGTCATGACTCTCGGCTCTCATTCGCATCTGCGCATGTATCGATGCTTGAGCCATGGACGAGATCACGACCCTCCAGGCGGAAGTCCTCCGGACGCTTGCGAACCCGCGCCGCCTCGAGATCGTGCATCGGCTTGCCCAGGGGCCCTGCGAGGTCGGCCGGCTCGCCCAGGAGCTCGGGCTCAGCCAACCGAACGTCTCGCAGCACCTGGCGGTCCTCCGTGGCGCTGGCCTCGTCGACGCAGTGCGAGATGGCCGCGAGATGCGCTACCGGCTTACGGACGCCGACGTCGTCCTGGCCTGCTCGGTGATGCGCAGCGTGCTCCAGCGCCGGCTTACCCGGCTGGGCCGCCTGTCACATCTCGACCAGGCAGCCACCGATCTCGTCGAGACGCAGTAGCCGACCGCACCTGAGCAGGGGAAGGATCGAACCCGATGGACGAACCGCTGAACCTGGCCCTGCGCCCGGAGCCCACGGATGTGGACTCGCTGGTCCACGGCACAGAGGGCGTGACCGCGTTCCATCTCAAGGCCGGCGAGGGGCAGGTCGTCCGTATCTAGCCGTATGCATGCGGCGCAGCCGCGCCGTGGGAAGGAGCAACAAGGATGGCTACCGTGTCCGTGGATCTCACGGTCGATGCGCGGGGCTTGAACTGCCCGATGCCGATCGTGCGGACCGCCCAGGCGGTCAAGGGGCTGGCCTCCGGCCAGATCGTCGAGGTGATCGCCACCGACCCCGGGTCCGTCAAGGACTTCGCCGCGTGGTCGAAGACCACCGGCAACGAGATCGTCGAGCAGACCGCGGACGGCGGCGAGTTCCACTTCGTCCTGCGCAGGAAGTGAGAGAGCACCGATGACCGTCGCCGAACTCCCCGTCACCCCCGAGACCCTGCCCCAGCCGGCGACCGAGCCGGAGGCGGAGGTGAAGCCCAAGGGTCTCGCGATCATCTGCTACAGCGGCGACCTCGAGAAGACCTGGGCCGCCATGATCCTGGCCTCGACCGCCGGCGCGATGGCGATGCCGACCAAGGTGTTCGTCACCTTCTGGGGTCTCCAGACCTTCGTCAGGGACGACGTCCGGATCACGGGCGAGAACTGGATGCAGAAGATGATGTCGTTCATGCAGCGTCCGGGGATCAGCCACCGGAAGCTGTCGAAGATGAACTTCCTGGGCATGGGCCCGTGGATGATGCGCAAGCTGGCCAAGCGCTACAACGTCGCCAGCCCCAAGGAGCTGCTCGAGATCGCGCAGGCCATGGGCGTCGAGTTCATCCCGTGCCAGATGACGATGGACATGTTCGGCATTAAGCGCGAGGACCTGATCGAGGGGATGGGCGAGCCCGTCGGGGCCGCCACCTACCTGTCCTACGTGGGCGAGGGCTCGGCCCCGCTGTTCATCTAGCCCGGCAGGGCCGGCGACCACCCGGCGCGGTGCGGGCCCCCTCCGCACCCGGGTTCCGCCCTCTCCGCACCCGGTTCGGGCCGCCCTGCGACCCGGTAGGGCACGCCGCTCAAGTCGGCGACGAGCATCCACCGGGGCCACTCAGGTCGAGCCAGATCCGGCTCCCGGGCGAGACCGTGGTCAACAGGACGTGCCGGCGCTCCGTGCCCGTGCGCCGCGTCCGGGTGTCGCCGGCACCGCCGTCGAACCTACAATCGGCCGGTGACCACCTTCGTCAGGCGTGACCCATGAGCGGGCGCGTCTTCCATCGTTCGTCCTACCCGAACCCGGTCGCCGCCATCGAGGCGCACGGATCGACGATCGTCGGTGCCGACGGGCGTGCGTATCTCGACGCGGCAGGCGGGGCCGTCGTGGTCAACGTCGGTCACGGCCGGCGCGAGATCGCCGAGGCCATCGCGGATCAGCTCGCGCGCGTCTCGTACGCGCATGGCAGCGCGTTCACCAACGAGCCGCTGGAGCGTTACGCCGTCGAGATCGCGGCCCACCTGCCGGTCGAGGACCCCGCGATCTACCCGGTGTCCGGTGGATCGGAAGCGATCGAGACTGCCATCAAGATGGCCAGGGCCGTCCATCTCGCCCGTGCGGAGCCCGATCGCCTGGTGGTCATCGCGCGCTGGAGCAGCTACCACGGCAACACCCTGGGCGCGCTCGACCTGTCGGGCCGCCGCCCGCTTCGCCGGCCCTACGAGGGCTGGCTGGGCCGCTTCCGTCACGTCAGCGCCGCCTACCCGTATCGCGCCGGCGATCCCGGAGCGCAGGCCCTGGGCACCACGCAGGAGCTGGTCGACGAGCTGGATCGTGTGATCACCGGCGCCGGCCCCGGAACCGTGGCAGCGTTTGTCGCGGAACCGATCGTCGGGGCGTCGCTGGGGGCGGTCGAGCCGCCATCGGGCTACTGGCGGGCCGTCGCCGAGGTGTGCCGGCGGCACGGGGTGCTGCTCATCGCCGACGAGGTGATGACCGGCTTCGGACGCACCGGTGCCTGGTTTGCCCTCCAGCACGATGGCGTTCGGCCCGATCTGCTCGTCGCGGCCAAGGGCGCCACCTCCGGTTACTGGCCGTTCGGGTTCGTGGCGGCGTCGGGTGAGATCCACGACACGATCAAGGCCGCCGGGCCATTCGTCCACGGATTCACCTACTCGCACCAGCCGACCGGTGCCGCGGTGGCGCGCGCGGTGCTGCGGATCCTCGAAGACGAATCGCTGGTCGAGGCCTCGCGGGTGAAGGGGGAGCGGCTGCTGGCCCTGCTGCGCGACCGGTTCACCGATCATCGGGCCGTGGGCGACATCCGCGGGCGGGGCCTGATGGTTGGCCTCGAGCTGGTGCGCGATCGCGAGACGCGCGAGCCGTTCCCGCGCACCGCGAGGCTCGTGGAGACCGTGGTCAGGACCGCGCGCGAGCACGGCCTGCTGATCTACTCGGGCACCGGAAACGCAAACGGGATCGACGGGGATGTGGTTCTGCTGGGCCCGCCGTTCGTGATCACGGACGAGGAGCTGGTGCGGATCGCAGACGGCCTGGCCGAGGCGCTGGATCGAGCCCTGAACGAGATCGGCGAGGCGACCGCGGGCACGTCCTGAACGAGATCGGCTCGGCGACCGCGGGCACGTCCTGAAGCGACGGCTCGGCGAGCGCCGGCGGCGCCGTCAGTCGCGGCCGGTCGAGGCCCGGATCAGCAGGATCCCGCCCAGCACCACGAGCAGGATCGGCCACACGAGATCATTGACCCCGGACACCGTCAGGCTCGAGCCGCCGATGACGGCCAGGATGACGCCCAGCCCGGCCTGCCAGCCCCAGCCGCCGCGGCTCGCGGCGCGGACGGCTGCGATGAACAGGAACGCCACCCCCAGGCACAGGGTGCCGACGCCCGGGCCGTCGACGATGTTGGCCGCGGCCAGCAGGTCGGGCGCGGCCAGCGCGGTGATGATCGAGCCCAGGTACAGCGAGCCCACCCCGCGGTTGATGAGCCAGGACACGAGGAACGCGAGCCCGACCGCGAGGAACAGCAGCGAACCCGCCGTCTCGAGCGCCGGGAACACCTGGCGCAGGAGCAGCAGGCAGCCGAACACGACCAGGAAGATCCCGAACCATGGCAGGCGGCTGCGGCCACGGGGGCCGCCGACGTCGTTCCACTCCCACCCGTAGATATGAACGCCCCCGGCATCGATCACGTCACCGGCCATCGGCCGGTCGTACCGCTTGCTCATCTCCGCCCTCCCTGCCACGACGTGGCAGGTCGAGCGTACCGTGGGTCGGGCCGGGCTGGCCTGCCAATTCGTGCGGGGCGGCGTCCGGGTCGTGCGGGGCGGCTTCCGGGTCCATCGGGTGCTGCCGTCAGCCGGCGTTTGCGCCGCGCTGCTGCCCGCTCGTCGCGCCCCGGACCGGACCTGCGGTGCCGCCGGCGGGCGGCTCGGGCTCGGCGCCCGGCGGTGCGCTCACGTCCTCGACGTGGCTGAACCCCACGCGGTCGGCGACTCGGGCCAGGAACCCCGGTGCCCACCAGTTCCAGCGACCCAGCAGGCGCATCGTCGCGGGCACCAGCAGCACGCGCACGATCGTCGCGTCCACGAACACGGCGATCGCCATGCCCACGCCGATGCTCTTGATCGTGATCGTCTGGGCGAGCGCGAACGCGGCGAACACCGAGACCATGATCATCGCGGCACCGGTGATCACGCCGGCGGTCCTCGCGAGGCCCTCGGCCACCGCGGCGCGGTTGTCACCGGTGCGCCGCCACGCCTCCTGGATCCGCGAGAGCAGCAGCACCTCGTAGTCCATCGACAGGCCGAACAGGACGCTGAACATGATGATCGGGTTGCCCGCGATCGTGAACCCCGGGCTGGTGAAGCCCAGCACGTTCGACAGGTTGCCCTCCTGGAAGATCCACACCAGGGCTCCGAACGAGGCGCTGATCGAGAGCAGCGTCATCAGGATCGCCTTGGCCGGCAGCACGACCGAGCCGAACAGCAGGAACAGGATGGCGCCCATCGCGATGATCACGACCGCGATCGCGATCGGGATCCGCGCGGACTGGGCCTCGAGGAAGTCGTAGCCGGTGGCCGCGAAACCGCCGACGCTGGTCCTGATCCCCGGCCCGGAATCGAGGCCGCGGACCAGCGGGATGACCGCGGTGCCCTCGGGCGAGGAGGCGGGCAGCGGGCTGATCGCGTCGAACCGGACGGTCGAGCCCTTGACGTAGCGATCCCACAGGCCGGCGAGCGGCGCCGGCCAGGTGGAACGGGGGCTGGCATAGAGCGATGCCAGCTGATCGGTCGTGAGCGGCCGGCCGGTGGTGGGGTTGGGGATGCCGCTGAACGGGCTCTCCACCCGCTCGATGCCGTCGATCGCCGCCAGACGGTTCGCATAGGCCGCCAGGGCGCGGACGTTGGCCTCGGAGGCAGGGTCACCGGTCACGTCGGCGAGCACCACGATGGGCGACGTCGTGCCCGGCTCGAACTGGGTCTGGAGGGCGACCGCAGCCTCACGGCTCTCGAGGCCGGCGGGCAGGGTGAAAGCGTCGGGGATGCCCTGCTTGAGGGCGAAGAACGGCGTGCCGGCGAGCACGAGCACCGCGAGGGTCGGGACGAGGACCAGGACCGGCCGCGCCATGACCGCGTTCGCGACGCGCTCCCAGCGCGAGCCGGTGACGCGCGGATCGGTGACCCGGGGCGGCCGGTGCAGGAGCCACCGCACGCCATCGATCAGGCCGGTCACGGACAGCGCGTTGACCCGCTCCCCCAGCATCCCGAGCAGCGCCGGCAGGAACGTCAGCGCGTACAGCAGCGCTGCGGCGACCGTGAGCATGCCGCCGATGCCGAACGATCGGAGGGCGGGCGAGCTGAACGCGAGCAGACCGCCGAGCCCGGTGGCGACCGCGATCCCCGAGAACGTCACCGCCTTGCCGGAGGTCGCGACGGCGATCTCGACGGCCGCGCCGACGGTGCGGCCGCGCCGCAGCTCCTCGCGGAATCGGCTGACCATGAACAGCGAGTAGTCGATGGCGAGCGCGAGGCCGAGCATCGTCGACACGTTCTGGACGTAGATGCTGAGCTCGACCTGCTGGCCGACGATGTAGACGAACGCGAGCGTCGTCGGGATGGCCAGCCCCGCCACGAGCAGCGGGATCCCGGCCGCGAGGACCGAGGCGAACACCAGGATCAGGACGAGGGCCGCGATCGGCAGCGAGACCGACTCCGCCTGGACGAGGTCCTGCTCGGACTGGGTGGCGGAGTCGCGCGTCAGCGGCGCATAGCCGCCGAGCTGCAGCACGATCCCGTCGCCCGGCTGACGCAGCTCTGCCTCGAACCCGCCGAGCAGCGGCACCGACTGCTCGTCGGTCACCGTGAGATCGACCACCACGTAGGCCGAGTGGCCATCGGTGGAGATGAACCGGTTGTCGCCCGTCTGCGCGTAGCCGACGAGGTCCGCCACGTTGGGATCCGAGGCGAGCTTCGCGAGCGAGGCGCTGACCTGGGCCTGGAAGGGCTGGCTGCGCGCATCGGCCGTGTCCGGGCCGCGGAACACGGCGATCAGCGCGCTCTTGCCGGTGCCGAAGTCCTGCGCCAGCCGGTCGCCGACGATCGCGGACTCCGACCCCGGGTCGAACCAGCCACCCGCGGACAGCACGGATGAGGCGCGCCCGGCCGCCGTGCTGGCGACGATCCCGAACAGGACGGCGAGGACGAACACGATCCGGCGCCGTCGGTAGACGAAGGCTCCCCAGCGACTGAACATGGCGGCTCCACGGAGGATGGTGGCGGGACGCAGGCCGCGGCCGGTGCAGCCGCGAAGGCGAACGATAGGGAGCACCTATTCTCTTTGTCAAGCGCCATTACGATGACCGTCAGAGCACGCTCAGCCAGAGGTTGCTGCGGCCTTGCAGAACGAGCATTCGCTCTGTTAGCGTGGGCGCATGCCGCGCATCACCCCAGCCCATGAGCAGGCCGTTCGCGCCCGGATCATCAATTCCGCACTGCGCGTGTTCGCCGAGAAGGGGTACCACGGGGCGACCATCGCCGACGTCGTCCGCGACAGCGGGTTGTCGGTCGGGGCGATCTACACCTACTACCGGGGCAAGGACGAGCTGTTCCTGGCCACCTGCGACCTCAGCTCGGGGCAGGGCCTCGGGGAGCTCGGGACGCGCCTGGCGCACGGGCGCTCCGCGGCCGACAAGCTGGCGATCGCGATGGGCTTCTTCCTCGATGCTCTGGCGGGCAAGCTGCACGAGCCGGACATGGCGTCGGCGCTCGTCATGCAGTGGTCACGGGCCGAGGCCGAGCCTGCGATCCGAGCCTCGCTGACCCGCCGCCGGGACCAGATCGTGACCGTCGGCGAGCTGCTGCTCAGCGAGGCCATCGCGAACGGCGAGCTGCCCGGCTGGATCGACGTTCCGGCGCTGTCGGCGGCCCTGGTGTCGTTCCTCGACGGGCTGCTGCTGTGGCGGATCGAGCAGGGGGATGCATATCGGCGCGAGCTCGCCGAGCGACGCGCGGTGGCCCTGCTGCGCCCACTGCTCGCGTCGACATCGGCGGCCGATGCCCCGGCGCTGGACCTGCCACCCGCCAGCCCGTGGAGCGTGCTGGGTGGCGCAGCGTCCGGGGAGCCTGCGAAGGTGCCCGTGCGGCACTGATCGGGCCCCGACCACAGGGCTAGGATCAGGCCATGCCGCACGTCATGACCGTTCTCGGACCCGTCGAGGCTGCCGCCCTCGGGTTCACGCTGCCGCACGAGCACACCCAGATCGAGCTGTGGCAGATCCAGAACCGCTGGGACTACTGGGAGCTCACCGCCGACGAGCCGATCATCGCGGAGGAGCTGCGCCTGTTCCGGGAGGCCGGAGGCACCGCGCTCGCGGACCTGACCCTGCCGGGCGTCGGCCGCGACCCGGCCTGGCTCAAGCACCTCGCCGAGGTCTCGGGTCTGCACATCGTCATGGGCGGCGGCTGGTATCGCACCGCCTACTATCCGCCCGAAGGGCTCATCGATCGTCGGTCGACCGACGCCCTGGCCGAGGAGCTGGTGGGCGAGGCGACCGTGGGTGTCGGGGACACGGGTATCCGGACCGGGATCCTGGGCGAGATCGGGACCGACAAGCCGTGGGTGTCGCCGGCGGAGGAGCGGGTGTTCCGGGCGGTGGCGCGGGCCTCGCGCCGGACCGGGCTCGGAATCATCACCCACGCGGTGATGTCCGACGTGGGCGCGGCGCAGATGACGATCTTCGAGGAGGAGGGGGTCGACCCTGGTCGGGTGGTCATCGGCCACGCGGACAGCTACCCGATCCTCGACCACTACCTTTCGCTGATTGCCCGCGGTGCCTCCATCGAGTTCGACTTCCTGGGCATGTCGTTCACGCCCATGGAGCAGCACGGAGAGGGTCGGGTGGTCGAGCTGCTGCTCGAGCTGCTCCATCGCGGGCACATCGATCGCGTGCTGCTCAGCCAGGACGTGTGCCACAACAGCCAGCTCCGCCACTACCAGGGCAACGGGTACACGTACCTGCAGACGACGTTCCTGCCGAGGCTCCGCGAAGCGGGGGTATCGGCGGCCGAGATCGAGCAGCTCACGATCCACAACCCGCGCCGGATCCTGACGATCGGCTGATAGCTTGTAGCCGGCGCCTCGCACGCCACGGCGCCTGCGTCCGTTGCGGTGCTCGCTACCGCCTCAGCGCCGCTCGCCGCCGCCGCGGCACCGCTCGCCCAGCGTTCGGTTGGTGCGCTCTTGCCGCCCCCGTGCAACGAACCGCTCGCCGAGCGATCAGCCTGGTCCACCGATCGTGCACCATGCGTTGCGCCGAAC
This sequence comes from uncultured Chloroflexia bacterium, assembly GCA_963829295.1. GTDB lineage: Bacteria > Chloroflexota > Limnocylindria > Limnocylindrales > CSP1-4 > CAIXZV01. The sequence goes on from CAWHHU010000008.1 coordinate 183,374, forward strand.
GCCCCGCGTCCAATCCATGCGCTCGCTGTCCTATCCGATCGCCCGGCGTTCGGACGAGAGAGGGGCAGGCGGGGCACCTGGGATCGGCCAGCGGGGCCGCGAAGATCAGCGAACGACGAGGTCGCGGACCTGGAGCTGTGCACCCGGAGTGAACGAGGTCACGTTGAGCACGAGGTGGACCTTCACGTCCTCGGCTCCGGGGTACCAGCCGTGCTCGTACGCGTTGTCGAACGGTGGCCGCGTCGGGTCCTTCGAGCGCACCTCGAGCCGGACCCCGTCGGCGACGGTGAACGCCCGCGTGGACGGGTCGGCGAGCGAGAACCGGGCATCGGACAGGATGCCGTTGGGCAGCACGGCCGAGCCGACGTCGATCTCCATCGGGCCGGTGGTCGTGATCGGGAAGTCGCGGGCCGCGATCTCGAGCGGGACGGCCATGGCTGCGGCGTGCGGCGCGATCGTCGGCAGGGTTGTTGCGCACGCCGAGCCGGGCTCGCCGCCAGGGACGGGGCCGCACGGCACGTCGTGGTAGCCGCCGGCGGGGCCGTAGGGCATCGACAGGGGGATCTCGGGGTGATCGCTGCAGACGAGGCTGTACTGCTGGCCGAGGCCAACGCAGTCGACGTGCTCGGCCACCGCTGATCCGTCCACGAGCTTGAACGTCACGTCGGCGATGATGTGGCCGCCGCCGAGGCGGATCACCCCGTCAGGCACGGGCGTTGCGAGGTCGACCGCACGGATCGCTGACCAATCGAGCCACGGCCCCGCCTGGGCGCGTGCCTGCTCGACGATCGCCAGGCAGCGGTCCGGGGCGAACGACAGCGCTGCGCATTGCGCGGGATCGAGCTGCGGCGGCAGCGACGGCTCGCCCGGGATCGGCACGGAGATCGGCCCCGGCGGCGAGGCCTCCATCGCCGGTGATGTCGCCTCGTCGGCAGCGGCGGTCGACGGCGACGCGACGGCCACGCGCGGCGTGACGGACCCGTGCTCGGTGACCGCGGGACCGACACCCGGCCCCTCGATCGGCAGCCGGATGAGCAGCAGTCCGCCCACGCCCAGCATCACCATGAGCCCGGCCGCTGCGGCGAGCCATCCGGGACGGCGGGCGCGGCGGGGCGGCAGCCGGCTGATCGACGCACGGAGTGGCTCGAGGTCGTCGTCGGTGACGCGAGCACGGTCGGTGAGCAGCTTCCGCAGATCGTGCTCGAAGCGATCGCTCATCGTCGTTGCTCTGCCTCGTATGCGGCCCGCAGCCGCTCCATCGCCGCATGCGTGCGCGACTTCACCGTCCCCTGCGGGATCCCCAACGCCTGCGCCACCTCCGCGACCGGCGCGTCCCACAGGTGGCGCATCGTGAGCAGGGCTCGATCGTCCGCTGACAGACGACCGAACGCGCGGGCCAGCTGCCGGCGCTCCAGGGCCCGCTCGAGCGAGCCCTGATCGGCCGGATCGGTGTCCAGATCGAGCTCGACCACGCGGGACCGGCGGCGCGCCGCCCGCATCGCGGCCCGGATGACCAGCGTTCGAAACCAGGCGGGAAAGGCGACCGGGTCGCGCAGCCGATCGAGGCCCTGCCAGGCGGCGAGCAGGGCGTCCTGGACCGCGTCGGCGCCATCGGCATGTGAGCGGGACAGCGCGATGGCGCCGCCCAGCGCGGCGGCCAGCGATGGTTCCACGAGGGTCGCGAACGCCGCCCGATCGCCGGCTGCCGCTGCACGCACCAGGTCGGCCGGCGTGCGGGGATCGGTTGTCCGGGCATCGGCCGCCACGGCCTCGAGCACCGCCTCCATGCGGATAGGTGGCGGCGCCGGCCTCACCGGTTCGGAATCCCCCTCGACGGTATCGAGCCCGTCAACCCTCCAGGGTGGCCGTCACCGAGAGCTCGACGTTGCCCTTGAGCGCACGCGAGACCGGGCAGCCCTCCTTGGCCGCATCGGCGAGCTCGGCGAACTTGGCCTGATCGATGCCGGGCACGGTGCCCCGGACCGTCAGCGCGCTCCTGGTCACCGTCCAGCCGCCCTCGAGCTTGTCGAACGAGACCTCGGCCTTGACGTCAAGGCTGGTGGGCGGCGTCCCGTTGCGGCCGAGCCCCGCGCTGAACGCCATCGAGAAGCACGAAGCGTGCGCCGCGGCGATCAGCTCCTCGGGGCTGGTTCGCCCGTTGTGCTCCTCGGTCCGAGACGCCCAGGTCACGGGCAGCCGGGAGATGGCCCCGGATGTCACGTAGTTGATGGAGCCGGAGCCCGTGGCGAGGTCGCCGGACCAGGCCACCTCCGCGGATCGCATCGTCATCGTCGTACATACCTCCACTTCAGGCAGCAAGACTGCCACGCGTCGGCCAACCGTGCGCCGTGGCGCCTGAAGCCGCGCAGGTCACGTGACGGCCGTTTCCGTCAGGTCGCCGGAACCGCCGGTGCCGGGCCGGCCGCTGCGCCGCGTCCGGCGACCCGGCGCCGGACGCCGTCGACCAGCGAGTACACCACCGGGACGACGATCAGGGTCAGGAACGTCGAGCTGAACAGGCCGCCGATGACGACGGTGCCCAGCTCGGCCGCGATGATCGAGCCCTGGCTGATCCCGGCGGCAAGCGGGATCAGCGCGAGGATGGTCGCGATCGCCGTCATCAGGATCGGCCGCACCCGCGTCCGGCCACCCTCGATCAGCGCGTCGGTCGTGGACATGCCATTCGCTCGCAGCCGTTCGACGAGGTCGAGCAGGACGATCGCGTTGGTGACCACGATCCCGATCAGCATCAGGAACCCGATCAGGGCGCTGACGCCGATCGGGTGGCCGGTGATGAGCAGCGCCGGGAACGCGCCGATTGTGGCCAGCGGCAGGCTGAACATGATGACGAACGGCGTGATCAGCGAGTTGAACGTCAGCACCATGGCCACATAGACGACCAGCATGGCCACGGCCATGGAGAAGAACAGGCCGCCGAACGCCTCGTTCATCTGCTGGGTCACCCCGGCAAGCGTCACATCCACCCCCGACGGGATGGAGCCGTCGGCGTACAGGCCGTCGATGGTCTTCTGGACGTCCTGGCTGACCTTGCCGGTGTCCACGTCCGCGATCTCCGCCGAGATCGACGCGGCCGGCGACTGGCCGATCCTGGTGATCGAACCCTGCGCCTGCACCTGCTCGACGGTGGCGATCCGCCCGAGCGGGAGCTTCGTGACGGTCCCGACCGGAAGCCGCTGCAGGGTCTCGACCGAGGTGACCTGCGCTGGGTCCAGCTGCACGAACACGTCCACGGGCCCGTTCTGGCCGGCGAGCTGGACCCGGGTCGCCGCGGTGCCCACGAGCGCCGTCCTGACCTGCTGGGCCACCTGGGCGGCCGTCAGCCCGACCAGGATGCTCTTGTTCGGATCGGGTCTGACCTGGATCTCGGGCGTGCCTCTCGACAGGTCGGACTTGAGGTTCAGCAGGGCCTTGTCGTTGGCGAGCGCGTTCAGGACGACATCGTTTGCCTGCGACACCTTGGCCGGATCGTCGCTGGACACGATGACGTTGAGGTTGTTGGAGCTGAATCCCGCCAGCTGCGCGACCGCGACGTCATAGCCATCGGTCTTGACCGGTGCCAGCTCGTCCGAGAGCCGCTGCGCATACGCGGTCAGGTCCACGTCATCCTGGAGGCGGACGGTCATCCGGGCGCTGTTGGCAGGCTGGCCGGACATGGCGGCGACGATGGTCTGGAAGCCGGCGTCGCCCTCGCCCGGGATCGAGGTCTGGACGAGCAGCACCCTGGGGTCGCCGAGCAGGATGTCCTCGGCCCGCATCGCCCGCTGCAGGACGGCCTCGGAGGTGGTTCCGGCGGGTGGGGCGACGGTCACCGACACCAGCTTCTCGCCACCCGCGTTGATGAACTGGGTGGGCAGGAGCGGGGCGATGAGGGCCGTTGAGAGGAACAGCACGATGGCCACGGCCAGCACGCCCAGCTTGGTCCACCGGTTGCGCAGGACGAACGTGATGGTGGGCGTGTAGATGCGAATCCACAGCGAGTTCCTGGGCTCGCCGTCCTCGTCGACGTTGGCCGGCACGTTGTGGATGAGCAGGTAGGCAAGGACCGGGACCACGGTCAGCGCGCACACGAGCGAGGCGACCAGCGCGAAGGTCACGGTCAGCGCGAACGGCAGGAAGAACTGGCTGACCAGGCCGCCGACGAAGCCGAGGGGCAGGAACACCCCGACGGTCGTGACGGTGGCGGCGGTGATGGCGCCCGCGACTTCGCGCGGGCCATTGATGGACGCGGTCAACCGGTCCTCACCGATCGCCCGGTGCCGGTAGATGTTCTCGAGCACGACGATCGCGTCGTCGACAACGCGCCCGACGGCGACCGCCAGGCCACCCAGGGTCATGATGTTGAGGCTGATCCCGGCGAACTGCATGACCACCAGCGCGGTCAGCAGCGAGAGCGGGATGCTCACGGCCGCGACGATGGTCGAGCGCAGACTGAACAGGAACAGGAAGATCGTGAGGACGGCGAACAGGGCGCCGGTGCCACCCTCACGGAGCAGCCCGTCGCGGGACTCCTTGATGAACGTCGACAGGTCCGAGACGATCGTGATCGAGACGGCATCGGTGTGCTGCTTGCCGAGCTCGTTGAGCTTGGCCGTGACCGCGTCGGCCACCTCGACCGTGTTGGCGTTGGAGGTCTTCGAGACCGACAGCGACAGGGCTGGGTTGACGCCCGCGGCCGGGGTTCCCGTTCGCGCGTAGCCGGTGGTCGCGACACCCTCGAGCGCGACCGTGCCCAGGTCACCGATGGTGACCGGCGTCGGCGCAGCGGGTGCTACCGGCGCAGCCGAAGCGCCTGGAACGGCCGAGGCACCGGCACCGGGCGTGGCGGCGGCCGGCGACTTCACGCCGACCACGAGACCCTTGATCTCGTCGATGCTGCCGATCGCGGCGATCGTGGACACCGACACCTTGGATCCGTCGCTCCTGACCTCGCCCGACGGGATTGTCAGGTTGTTGGCGGTCAGCACCCCGGTCACCTGCTGGTCGGTGATCCCGGTCGCGGCCAGCTTCGCCGGATCGAGCGTGATCGTGACCCGCTGGACCTCGCCCCCCGTCAGATCCACGCTGGCCACGCCGTCGAGCGCCAGGAGCGCGGGCACGATGTCGGTCTCGGCCACGTCCGCAGCGTCCGCCAGCCCGTTCTCGGATGTCGCCGCCACCGACGCGATGATCACCGGCGAGGCGTTGATGTTGAGCGCGCTGACCTGCGGCGTCACACTGCTCGGCAGCCCTGCGCTCTGCAGGTTCTGCTCGATTGCGCTGCGCGTCTCCTTGACGTTGGTGCCGTACGAGAACTGGGCGACGACCAGGGCGATCGAGTTGGCCGAGGTGGACTGCAGGTTCTCGAGACGCGGCACGCCCGAGATCGCCCGTTCGATCGGCTTCGCGACCTGGTCGGCCACGTCGGCGGCGCCGGCACCCGGCAGGGGCGCGATCACCGTGATCACCGGGAACTCGATGTCGGGCAGCAGCTCCTGCTTGAGGCTGCCCCAGGCTGCGATGCCGGCGATGAACAGGGCGCCGGCGAGCAGGAGGGTGACGCTGCGCTTGGCGACCGCGAACTCGGAGAGGCGGCTCATGCGGGTTCCTTTCGGTCAGCTGGCGATGCGGAGGCAGGCGAGAGTGGGGGTGCGGTCGAGGCGGGCGACGACGCTTCGACGGCGGGCACCGATGCGGCCACGAGCCTTCCCGCGGCATCGCTCAGGACCGCCAGCGCCCCGCCCACGAGGCGAAGGCCGCCATCGTCGAGCAGCTCGAGCAGATCGCGCACCTGACGGGCGTTGAGCTCGCGGAACCGATCGACGAACGTCCGGCCGCCGGGCGTCAGCGAGACGACGACGTGGCGGCGGTCGGCGGCGTCCTCGCGACGGATCGCGAGCCCGTGGTCCACGACGCGGTCGACCAGCCCGCTGACCGTGGACAGCGAGACCCCGAGCCGCGCGACGAGATCGGACATGCGCAGGTCGCCTGCGGCCGCGAGCAGGTACAGCACCTTGGCCTGAGGCATCGTGACGTCGATCTCGACGAAGTCAGGGGCGTGGCTGCCCGCCAGACGCTGCATCATCGTGTCGAAGCCGGCAACGGCGCGCTCGATCTCCGCCGAGCGGTCGAAGGTGGTGATGGTGTAATCCTTCGTTGTGAGCTGATGGTTTGGTCAAACCGAATGATCAGGCAGGGACGATACACCGGATCGATCCAGCCCGCCGTAGCCCATTTGGCGATACCTGACACCCCCGGTCGCGCAGGAGCCCTACGATCGTTGGCGTGAGCTCTCAGCCGCGTCAGGTGTCCGCCGGGACCGCTCGGCGGTTCCTCGTCCAGCGTCACCTGCTCGCCCCGCCGCGCTCGCTCCCCGCCGGGCCGGCGTCGGTGATGCGGGTCGTCGACCGGCTCGGGTCGCTCCAGTTCGATCCCATCGAGGTCGCGGGCCGCAACCACGACCTGACGTTGCTGGCCCGGATCGACGGCTACCGGCGCGAGTGGACCGATGACCTCCTGTACCGCGACCGGGTGCTGTACGAGACGTACAACAAGCAGCTGTCGCTGGTGCCGGTCGCGGAGCTGCCGTGGTACCGGATCACCTGGGACGAGGCCCAGGTGGAGCACCGAGGCGGTGCGTTCGACGACCACGCGCCCCTGGTCGAGGAGCTGCTGGACCGCGTCCGGGCCGCAGGCCCGCTGTCGGCGACCGACGTCGAGCCGCGGGCGGCCATCGACTGGTACTGGCGGCCCACCAATCAGGTCCGTGCGCTGCTCGAGGCGCTGGCCGAGGCGGGGATCCTCGCGATCGCGCGGCGTGAGGGCAACCGCCGGGTGTACGACCTCACCGATCGGCTGTTCCCTGCGGACCTGCTGGCCCGCCGCGTGCCGCCCGAGGAGCAGCTGCGCCACAAGCTGCTGTCGCGGTACCGCGGCAACGGGTTGCTCGGGGCCACCGGCGACTACACCCTGTGGATGGGCATGGGCAAGGCGCCGGAGCGGCGTCGAGTCCACGAGCACCTGGTCGATGCCGCGTGCATCACGCCGATCGGCGTCGAGGGCTTCCGCGGTTCTCGCTACGTGCTCACCGATGAGCTGCCGCTGCTCGACGCCGCGGACGCTGGCGGCAACGGCTCCGCGCCCGGCGTCGCGTTCATCGCGCCACTGGACCCACTCGCCTGGGACCGGGACCTGCTGGCGCGGCTATGGGGCTTCGACTATCGATGGGAGGTCTATGTGCCCGCGGCGAGGCGGCGCTGGGGCTACTACGTGCTGCCGATCCTGTACGGCGACCGCTTCGTCGGCCGCATCGAGCCACGCATTGACCGGGCGGGGCGGGCGCTGCGGATCCTGGGCCTGTGGTGGGAGGAGGGCTTCGATCCGCTCGATGACGACGGCACGTTCGTGCCGGCATTCGTGACCGCCCTCCGCGCGCACCGCGACTTCGCCGGCGTCGACAGCATCGCGCTGCCGGCGGCAGGCCGCCATCGAGCGCTGGCCAAGGCGGTCCGCGCGCACCTGTAGGCGGCCTGGATCAGGGCGATCGCGACGGCTCCGAGCCGGGTGACGTTCACGCCGCGACCCGTGGGTCAGTAGCCAGCTGCCAGCCGGCCGACCATGCCCGCGGCCACCGTCCGGTTGGTGCCCTCGTCGACCAGGATGAACGACCCCGTCTGGCGGTTCTCGACGTAGGGATCCACGAACAGTGGTTGCGTGGAGCGCAGCTGGACACGGCCGATCTCGTTGAGCGACAGCTCGGTCGCCTGCTCGTCACGGTGGAGGGTGTTCACGTCGACCCGGTACTCGAGCGCCTTGACCAGCACTCGCGCCCAGCGCGTCGTGTGCTTGATCGCGTACTTGCGCCCGGCCGCGAACGACGCCGTCTCATCCATCCAGCAGATCTGGGCGTCGATGTCCTGCACGACCTTGGGCACGTTGTGCGGCCGGCACAGCATGTCGCCCCGGCCGAGATCGATGTCGTCGGTGACCGTGATCGTCACCGCCATCGGCGGGAACGCCTCGGCGACCGGGCCGTCGGCGGTGTCGATGGCCGCGATCGTCGACTCGAGCCCGCTCGGCAGCGCCAGCACCCGGTCACCCGGCTTGAGCACGCCCGACGCGATCGTGCCCGCATAGCCCCGGTAGTCGATGACGTCGAACGACTGCGGTCGCACCACGTACTGGACCGGAAACCGAACGTCGATGAAGTTGCGGTCGGAGGCGACGTGGAGCCGCTCCAGGTGGCTGAGCAGCGGAGAGCCGTCGTACCACGGCGTGTTGTCGGATCGGTTGACGACGTTGTCGCCCAGCAGCGCCGAGATCGGGATGAACGTCATGTCCCGGACCCGCAGCCGCGTCGCAAACTCCTCGAACTCGTCGCGGATCTCCTCGAACCGTGCCTCCGAGAAGTCGACGAGATCCATCTTGTTGACGCACACGACCAGGTGCGGGACGCCCAGCAGCGTGGCCAGGAACGCGTGGCGGCGACTCTGCTCGGTGATGCCCTTGCGAGCGTCGAGCAGGATCAGCGCCACATCGGCGGTCGAGGCTCCGGTCACCATATTTCGGGTGTACTGGATGTGCCCCGGGGTGTCGGCGATGATGAACTTGCGCCGGGGGGTGGCGAAGTAGCGGTAGGCGACGTCGATCGTGATGCCCTGCTCGCGCTCCGCTCGCAGCCCATCGGTCAGCAGGGCCAGGTCCGTGTAGTCGTCGCCCCGGTCGCGACTCACCCGCTCGACCGCTTCGAGCTGATCGATGAACAGCGACTTGGAGTCGTACAGCAGCCTCCCGATCAGGGTGCTCTTGCCGTCGTCGACCGACCCGGCGGTCGCAAACCGCAGCAGCTCGCCCGGCATCAGCGAGCCTCCATGGGCGCGGCCATCAGAAGTAGCCCTCCTTCTTGCGGTCTTCCATCGCCGCCTCGCTCACCTTGTCATCGCCCCGGGTGGCCCCGCGCTCGGTGATCCGGACGGCCGCGATCTCGGCGACGATCTGTTCGACCGTGTCCGCGTCGGACTCGACGGCCGCGGTCAGGTTCGCGTCGCCGACCGTCCGATACCTGACGCGCCGGACCTGGACGGTCTCGCCCTCGCGGGGAACGATGAACGGGTTGACGGCGTAGAGCATGCCGCCCCGCTCCACGACCTCGCGTTCGGCGGCGAGGTACAGGTCCGGGATCTGGATCTGCTCGTCGTGGATGTAGGTCCACACGTCGAGCTCGGTCCAGTTGGACAAGGGGAACACACGGATGCTCTGGCCGGGGAACACGCGGCCGTTGTAGAGTGACCAGATCTCCGGGCGCTGGTTCTTGGGGTCCCACTGGCCGAACTCGTCACGGAACGAGAACACCCGCTCCTTGGCGCGCGCCTTCTCCTCGTCGCGCCGACCGCCGCCGAACAGCGCATCGAAGCCGTTCTGCTCCGCGGCTTCGAGCAGGACCGGGGTCTGGATCCGGTTGCGCGAGCCGTTGGGCTCCTCGCGCACGAGGCCACGCCGGATCGCGTCCTCGACCGAGGCGACGACGAGCTTGAGGCCCAGCTCCTCGATCCACCGGTCACGGTAGGCGAGGATCGATGGAAAGTTGAGCCCGGTGTCGACGTGCATCACCGGGAACGGGATGCGGGCCGGCGCGAACGCCTTGCGCGCGATGTGGAGCATCGTGATCGAGTCCTTGCCGCCCGAGAACAGCAGGCACGGCTTCTGCATCTCCGCGGCCACCTCGCGGAAGATGTGGATGCTCTCCGCCTCCAGGCTGCGGAGCTGGCTGAGGCCGTGGGGGACCATGCTCATCGGGCAGCCTCCTCGGTGACCTCGGCCGCGGCCTGCGCCTCGGCCAGCAGGCGGCCAAGGCGGTCAGCAAGCCGGGGCCGGCAGACGAGCAGGTCGGGCAACCAGGGATCGGGCAGGTTGTAGCGGAGCTCGGACCCGTCCAGCCGCGTGGCGACGATCCCGGCCGCGCGGACGACCGCGACCGGAGCGGCCGAATCCCACTCGTGCATCCCGCCCCCGTGGATGTAGGCATCGACCGAGCCGTCGAGGACGCTGATCGCCTTGACACCACACGACCCCATCGGGACGAGCTCGGCGTTGCCCTGCCCCGCCAGGGTGAGCGCGACGGCGGGGGGTCGGCTCCGGCTGACGGCGATCCGCATCGGCCGGCGCCCCCCGAGGACCGAATCCGCCTCGTCCGGGACGGCCGGCCAGGGCCCACGGGTGTCGTGGACGATGCCCCGGGCCGGCAGGGCAACCGCACCTGCGGTCAGGCCGCCTCCCCGCTCCCACAGGGCGACGTGCACGGCAAAGTCATCGCGCCAACCCCCGGCTTCGGTGCGCTCGGCGAACTCCCGGGTGCCGTCGAGGGGATCGATGATCCAGACGCGGTTCGCAGTCAGGCGTCGTCCGTCGTCCGCCGCCTCCTCCGAGAGGACCGCATCGTCGGGCCGGGCCTCGGCGAGGGCGGCTGCCAGCCACGCCTGCGCGCCGGCGTCACCGGCCCGGCGCAGCGGGACGGGATCCGCGTCCGCCCGACCCGTGTCGACCTCGGCCCGCAGACGTGCGAGGACCTCGGCGGCCCCGGAGGCCAGCGCGGCGGCGAGGCTGGCATCGTCCATTGCGGGCGTGATGCTGAGAACCCTGGTCATCACTGGTCGGCGTCTGTCCTCGTGCGTCGCTGCGGGGTCCGGCCCCGGGCGTCCGGCCCCGGGCCTGCGCAGCCACAAGCCGCGCATCGGCCGTCGGCGCGATTGAGCAGGCCGGCCCGTTGAGGATCGAAGTTATCATCGCCGCATGTCTTGCATGCCAGCCTGGCGTCGGACGGCACGGTCGGCGTGACCCTGGACCCGTACCTGTCCGCCGGCGGATTGCTGGTCGGCGTCGTCGTGGGCCTTACGGGCATGGGAGGCGGGGCCCTGATGACACCGATGCTGGTGTTCGTGTTCGGCGTCAACCCCCTGGCGGCGATCTCGAGCGACATCGTGGCCAGCCTGTTCATGAAGCCGGTCGGCGCGTTCGTCCACCTGCGCCGCGGAACCGTGAACCTGAAGCTGGTGGGCTGGCTGTGCCTGGGGTCCGTCCCCGCCGCCTTCTCCGGCGCCTGGCTCATCTCGCTCGTCCCCCACGACGCCAGCCTGGACGAGCTCCTGAAGCACGCGCTGGGAGCCGCGCTGCTGCTCGCAACCGCGGGCCTGTTTGTCCGGACGGCGATCCAGATGTGGCGCAACCGGCTGCCCCTGGGCGAAGGGCCTGCCCGGCCGACACGTCCTCCCGCGGTGACCGTGCGGCCGCTGCCCACCCTGCTTCTGGGTGCGACCGCCGGCCTGATGGTGGGGCTCACGTCCGTGGGCGCCGGCTCGATCGTGGTCGTCGTGCTGCTCCTCATGTACCCGGGTCTTCGGGCGTCCTCGCTGGTGGGCACGGACCTCGCGCAGGCGATCCCCCTGGTCGCGGCGGCTGCCGCGGGCCACGTCCTGTTCGGGGCCTTCTCGCTGACCATCACGTCGTCGATCCTGCTGGGCGCGATCCCCGGGGCATGGATCGGGGCGCAGATCTCGAGTCGTGCACCCGGCGGCATCATCCGTCGGGTCCTGGCCGTGCTCCTCCTCGGGTCCGGTCTCAAGCTGATCGGTGCGCCGGATCCGATCGTCCTGGGCAGCACGGTCGCGGCGGTCGTGTTTGCGTTCGTCGCCTGGGGCATCATCCGCAACCGCGTGGTGAACGGTCCGGTCTCGCATCCAGTCCCGGTCCCGGCGCCGAGAGGCCCGGACGACGGACGGCTCGAGTCGAATATCCCGGCCCCATGACGACGAGCGGGGACACCGGCGACACCCCCGAGATCGCGGACCTCGCTGGCGAGCCGAGGCTCGTCCTCGACGACGATGGCCTCGATGGCCTGGAGCTCGTGCTGGGCGGCTGGCTCCCGGCGACGGGGCTCGTTCTGGCCCGGCCGGCCGGTGCCGGCCTCGTCCTGACCGACCAGGAGAACAACCCGCTGGCGCTGGTCCGGGAAGGACAGGACGGCGAGCGGGAGCTGCGTCCGCTACGGCCGTGGTCGTCTGGGTTCGGCCCCCAGTGGGATCCTGCCGTCCGCCTCTCGCTGGCCGAGGTCCGCAGACGCGTGCCGGCGGCGCGCCGGATGCTGGCGTGTGTCGTGGATGACGTGCCAACGCGGGTCGATCTCGACACGCTGGTGTCGGCGACCCAGCGGCCGGATCTCGACGCCGTGGTCGTGCTGGTTCCCGTGGCCCGCCGTCCCCGACCGCGCGGGGAGGTGGGCTGGGCCGGCCTGACGCGGGCGGCGTGGGCGACGGCCGATGCGATCGCGAACGTACGGCCGGAGCGGCCGGTCATTCGACTGGCGTTGCCGTGGCCGGACATCGCGACGCCGGAGATCGAGCCGCTCCTCCATGATGCCGGCTTCGTCAGCTGCGCCCGCGTGACGGAGCTGCGCAGCGGCGATCAGCACGATCGGATCACGGCGCTGCGGGACCTGCTGGAGCTCGAGGTTCATGACCTCTATCCAGCAGCCTCGGCGGAGGAGGTCCTGCGAGCGCGACGAGCGGCGCCCGATCGCGGCGCCGTGGTGTTCTTCACCGGTCTCTCTGGCAGCGGCAAGTCGACGATCGCCCGGGCGCTCGCGGACGTGCTGGCCGACACCGGGTCGCGCCGGGTGACCCTGCTCGACGGCGATGAGGTCCGCCACCATCTGTCGCGTGGTCTCGGCTTCGACGCGGCGTCCCGCGCCGCCAACATCGACCGGATCGCGTGGGTCGCGGCGCTCGTCGCCGCGCATGGCGGGATTGCCGTGGCGGCGCCGATCGCCCCGTTCGCGGACGGAAGGCGCGCCGCGCGGACCATGGCGCTGGAGCATGGAGCGTTCGTGCTCGTGCACGTGAGCACGCCGCTCGAGGTCTGCGAGGCCCGCGATCGAAAGGGCCTCTATGCGCGGGCGCGGGCGAACGAGATCGCCGACTTCACCGGCGTGTCGTCACCGTACGAGGTCGCCGATGACGCGGACGTGACGATCGACACGTCGGAGATCGGGGTGGACGCCGCCGTCGCCCGTGTTTGCGGGGCGCTCGAGGCTGCGCTGGCAGCGCCAAGGGCGGGTCCGGCCGCTCGCTGACCGCGCCTCCGCCGACGCGGATGCGCGCATCCGGCGCGCAGCCGGGCGTTGCCCATCGGGCAAAGCCGCGAGCGAGCGACGAACGCGGGCCGCCGCCGCGTGATCGGCCGTGCGCGGGCCGCTTCCCGCTAGACCGAAGTTCCAGCGGCCGCCCGCCCGGCGGTGAGCACGAACGGATCCCCGTCTGAGCACGGATGACGCCTGTCCCATTTGCTGAGACGTAGGCACTAATATAGTTGACAGATGCACCTGGATCGGCGATGATCCGTGCGTGAGCACGCGAGGCGGCGCCGTCCATGTCTCGACGACGCGTCGGCACTACAAGGGCAAGCTGTACGAGACCCACCTGCTGCGCCGGTCGTACCGCGAGGACGGCAAGGTCAAGACCGAGACGGTGGGCAACCTCTCCCACCTGCCGGCCGAGCTGATCGAGCTCGTCCGGCGCGGGCTGCGCGGCGAGCGGTTCCTCGCCACGGGCGATCTGGATCTCGAGCGCTCCGCGAGCCTGCCCCACGGCGCGGTGGTGGCGATCCTGGGCACCCTGCGGCGCCTGGGGCTCGAGTCGCTGCTCGACCCCCGCCCGAGCCGGCGGCGCAACCTCGCTGTGGCGCTCATCGTGGCCCGCCTGCTGGCCCCGGGCTCCAAGCTCGATACCGCGAGGCGGCTGGCCCAGACGACGCTCGGCGCGGTGCTCGGCGTCGCGGACGCCACCGACGACGAGCTGTACGCCGCGATGGACTGGCTGCTCGCGCGCCAGCCCCGGATCGAGGCGAGGCTTGCCGCCCGCCACCTCGAGCCCGGCGGTCTCGTCCTGTACGACCTGTCGTCCACCTGGGTCACCGGCCGCCACAACCCGCTGGCGCGGATCGGCTACAGCCGGGACGGGAAGCCCGGCACGCTCCAGGTCGAGTACGGCCTGCTCACCGACCCCGAGGGCCGCCCGGTCGCGGTCGAGGTCGTGGCCGGCAACACCGCCGACCCGGCCACCGTCCCCGCGGCGGTCGAGAAGCTGCGGGCCCGGTTCGGCCTCGCCTCGGCCATCCTTGTGGGCGACCGGGGGATGCTCACCAGCGCCCGGATCGCCGCGCTCCGCGACGCCTCGCTCGACTGGGTGAGCTCGCTCCGGGGCCCGGCGCTCGCGGGCCTGCTCGAGGCGGGCGACCTCCAGCTCGGGCTGTTCGACGAGCGCAACCTCGCCGAGATCGCGAGCCCCGACTACCCGGGCGAGCGCCTGGTCGTGTGCCGCAACCCGCTGCTCGCCGCCGAGCGGGCCCGCAAGCGGGCCGACCTGCTCGCGGCGACCGAGGCGAGACTCGCCCCGATCGTCGCCCGGGTCGCGCTCGGACGCCTGGCGGGCGCCGCCCGGATCGGGCTCGCGGTGGGCCGGGTGATCGACCGCTACAAGATGGCCAAGCATCTCCGGTGTGAGATCAGCGACGGGGCCCTCACCATCACCCGCGACGAGGCGTCGATCGCGGCGGAGGCGGCGCTCGACGGCCTGTACGTCCTGCGCACCTCGGTCGGCCCGGAGCGCCTGGCGGCACCCGACGTCGTCCGGGCGTACAAGCGCCTGACCCGGGTGGAGCGGGCGTTCCGCGCGTTCAAGGGGACCGACATCGCGATCCACCCGATCCGCCACTGGACCGAGCCGCGGGTCCGGGCCCACATCCTGCTGTGCATGCTCGCCTACTACGTACAGTGGCACCTCGAGCGGGCCTGGGCGCCGCTGCTGTTCCGCGACGAGCAGCCGCCCGAGCTCGCCGACCCGGTTGCCCCCGCCCGCCGCTCGGCGGCCGCGGAGCGCAAGGCGCGCACCGGCCGGCTGGCGGATGGCACGCCCGCCCACAGCTTCCGGACCCTGCTCGCCGAGCTCGCGACCCTCACCCGCGACCGGGTCGCCCCGGCCGGCGTGCCCGAGGCGGCGTTCGAGATCACCGCCGTCCCGACCGCCCTCCAGGCCCGGGCCCTCGCCCTGCTCGAGCTCACACCCGCCAGCGTGTAGTCAGAACCCGACACCGTCGCCGTGCTCAGGTGAGCACGCCCGCGCGCCGGAACTTCGGGCTAGACCGAACTTCCAGCAACTGACGGGCGTGCCTGAGCACGAAATCCGCTGATCGAGCTGCGGCACTCTGGCTACACGCTCGCCGGCGTGAAGCCGAGCAGTTCGAACGCGCGGGCCTGGAGCGGGGTCGGCTCGTCCTGCTGCCAGAAGGCGGCCCGCTCGTCGAGCCCGGCCGGGATGACCCGGTGCTCGGTGAGCGTGGCGAGGTGGGTAAGCAGCCGGCCGAAGCTCCCGACCGGGAGCCCGTCGAGTGTCGCCTTGGCGGCCTCCTTGGCGAGCGCGCCCGCCGAGCGACCCCGCGGCGCGACCGGGTCCGTCCGCTGGGGCGGCGCCTCGTCGCGGAACAGGAGGGGTGCCCAGGCAGCTTCGAGATGCCAGCGCAGGTAGGCGGCGAGGAAGCACACGAACAGGTGCGCTCTGACCCGGTCGGCGCGCCAGTGGAAGATCGGCCGGACGGCGAGGTCGTCGCCCTTCATGGCCCGGAAGTCGCGCTCGACTGTGGACAGGCGCTTGTACGTCTCGACGACCGCTCCGGCGTCGAGACGCTCGGGGCCCACGCTGGTGCGCACGACGTACAGCCCGTCCAATGCTGCCTCGGCCGCGATCGAGGCCTCGTCCCGGCGATAGGCGAACTGCCCGTCGGCGATGGTCAGCACGAAGTGCTTGGCCATCTTCTTGCGGTTCTCGATCCGGCCCACCCGACGGCCGATCGCGTCGGCCGTGTGCAGGCTGCCCCGGCTGACCATCGCCGCGACCCTGGCCAGCTCGGCTTCGGTGGCCGCCAGCAGCGCCTCGCGCTTGCGGGCGCGCTCATCGGCGAGGACCGGATTGCGGCACACCACGAGCCGCTCGCCCGGGAACTCGGGGCTCCGGATCTCGGCCAGGTTGCGCTCGTCGAACAGGGAGAGCTGGAGGTCGCCAGCCTCGACCAGGCGGCGGATCGCGGGACCGCGCAGGCAGCTCACCCAGCCGATCCCGCCGATCTCGCGGAGATGCTCGATCCGGGCCGACGTGAGCATCCCCCGGTCGCCGACCAGCACGAGCTCGGTGAGGCCAAAGCGCCGGCGGAGCTTGTCGAGCTGGGTCTCGACGGTCGCCGGATCGGCCGTGTTGCCGGGGAAGATCTCGACTGCGACCGGGCAGCCGCGGGCGTCGGTGAGCAGCCCGAACTCGATCTGCGCCCGGTCGGGCCGGTGATCGCGGGAGTACCCGAAGCGGGCGAGCTCGCAGTGGGTCCCCTCCACGTACGTCGAGCTCAAGTCGTACAGCACCAGAGCGCCCGGGGCGAGGTGCCGGCGGGCGAGGGCGGCCTCGAGCCTGGGCTGACGGGCGAGCAGCCAGTCCATGGCGGCGTACAGCTCGTCCTCGTCGGCACCCTCCACCCCCAGACGGCGGGCGAGCGTGGTGTCCTCGAGCCAGCCCGCGGTGGCGAGCTTGGACGCCGGCGCCAGGACGCGGGCCACGACCAGCGCGGTCGCCAGTTCCCGGGCCCGTGATGGCCGCCGATCGAACAGGGCCGCCAGCCCGAGCGAGCGGGCCATGCCCAGGACCGCCGCGACGTGGCCGTGGGACAGGCTACGCACCGTGCGCAACGCCGCGCCGGCAGGGGTGAACCGCTCGCCCTTGAGCGAGCGGGCGATGAGCTCGATCACGTCCGCCGGCAGCGCCGACAGGTTGGCGAGCGTCCGGTGCTTGACCTTGCCGTCCTCGCGGTACGACTGGCGCAGGAACCAGTACGTGTACTCGCGGTCCTTGTACGGACGGGACACTTTGGCCACGTGCATCGCACCGGATCCCCGCTTCGCCATGTACGGATGATCGCACATCACGGCGTCAACGTCAACGATATTAATGGCTACATCCCGCACCGCAGAACGGTCGTCTTGAGCCAGATCCGAACGGGAAATGGGCTGGATCAGCCGAGATCAGCGCTGGAAGTTCGGGCTAGCGGCTCCTGGACCCGGCCGGCAATCGAGCCCGAATGCCCGACAGCCGCCGGACACCCGCATCGCGCACACGCCGCACGAGCACCGCGCCCAGCTGAAGGGTACCGACCCGGTTCAGCTCGAGGGGCTCGGCGTACGTCCGTCTGCCGGGCTGCCGCGCCAGGCCGCTGGCCAGCAGCACGCCCATCGACATGGCGGCAGCCACCTCGGGCGGGGCACTCGTGTCAGGCGCCGCCGCGCCGTCCGTTCCGGCGGCGGGAACCGCGGTAAGGCTATCGAGGTCGCCCACCACCGCCACGCCGGAGGCGGCGATCTTGGCGACGATCTCGCGGCCCGTTTCGCCGGCGCGCTCGAGTGCCCATCGGGGCGTTTCGATCCGCTGCTCGTCGGAGCCGGGTGCGCGCTGCTTCATGTGCATCGCCGCGCCGAAACGCATGGTCTTGGCATGGAGCGCCTTGCTCATGCCCTGTGCCTTGAACGCCACGTTGAAGGCGCGCACGGCCTCGACCTCGCCCAGCGTCATCGACCGGTTGGACAGGTCGCGATCCCCTGCAAGGGTGCCGTCGCGGAGGCCCAGGAACCGCTCGAACACGCGCAGCACCATGTCGTGGTCACGCTCGTCGACCACGACGGCGGTCAGGTGATCGTTGCCCACGATCTCCGCCCAGCGTGCGATCAGCTCGTCATGCCGATGGAGCATCCAGAAGGGGGGATTGGGCCGCCCGGGCGGTTCTCTGAACACGCCCTCCAGCCAGTGCTGGTACGACGCCACGGTGCCCGCCTGGACATTCTGCTGCCATTGCGATGGCAGGATCCTGGCCAGTGGTCGCAGGGTGACCACCACGTGCACGCGGCCGTGCCCCAGATCGTCCACGATCCGCCGGATGACGTCCGGCTTCGCCCAGGCGAAGAACTCGCTGCTCACCACCACCCTGGGCTCGGTCGAACGCCCGATCTCACGCACCAGGTCGCGCCAGTGCGTCATCGACGGCGGCTGATCGTCCGATGTCGCGGAAGGCTGGCCGGTGACGGCCCGGACGGCGCTGGCAGGGTTGCGGGTTCGACCGACGTGTCGTACGCCCTGAGCGAGCAGGTCGTCTCGGGCGTCCCACAGGGCCGCCTGCAGCGACGTGGTCCCCGTCTTGTGCGGTCCGATGTGTACGAGGCGCGTGCCTTCGGGCACCGGGAGCGTGTCGGGGCCGTTGATCGCTTGCATGTGGTTGCTCCTGCCCTCGCTCGACGCGCATACGATACCGGGCCACGCCCGCGGTCCGCGCGGACCGCGGGCGTGGGCGTACCACTGCAGCATCGATCGTTCAGGGGTCGGCGCACGGTATGCCTTGCCCGTCGGCCCGGATCGATGGCCGGCTGCCACGGACGGGGACCGCGGGCGGTGGAGCGGCGCGAGCAACGCCCTCGTCGGCAGCTCCACATGCCGCAGCGGGGTTCGCGGTAGCGTAGGGGCTGTTCACCAGTCGGTCGTGGGGTTCCGCGCCCGGCCCTCTGCCTCGCACGGCCGCATGCCTCGGAGACGGGCAGACGGCCCCTCTGGGATGAGCGCATGACCGATACGTACGGGGCTCGGGACGCCGGCGCGGATCGCCGGATCCCGGATCCGATCGACCGATCCGGCCCCGAAGGCGGCGGCCGCAGCCTCCTGCTCGGCCTCGCGATCCTCGCCCTGGTGGCGTTCCTCGTGCGCCTCGTGCCCGTGCTCGCCGGGGGCGGGCTGCAGGGCGCCTTCGCCTATGACGACGAGGTCTACTTCGCCGCGGCGGTCGCCATGGTGGAAGGTCGGATCCCATACCGGGACTTCGTCCTCCTTCACCCGCCTGGGATCCTCTATCTGCTGGCACCCATTGCCGCGCTGGGGGGCGTCGTCGGGGACGGCACGGCCTTTGCCATGGCCCGTGTGTCACTCATGCTGGTCGGGGCGCTGAACGCTGTCCTGGTGGTGCTCGTGGCGCGCACGATCGGCCGGCTCGCGGCCGCCGCCGCGGGCGCCCTGTACGCGGTCTGGATGGTGCCGATCGTCGTCGAGCGATCCACCTGGCTGATCGGTCCGCAGAACACCCTGATCCTGCTCGCACTGCTGATCCTGGGTGGAATGCCGCCGCGGTCGCTGACGGTCAGCAGGGTCGCTCTTGCCGGCGCCTGCATCGCCGCCGCCGGCGTCATCCAGCTGTGGACCGCCATCCCCGCGATCGTCGTCCTCGTCTGGCTGGTGGCTTCCGTACGCGCGGTCCCGGAACGTCTGGTCCGGCTCGTCGCCGCCTACGTCGTCTCGGGTGTGACGACGGCCGTCATCCTGTTCCTGCCGTTCTTGCTCGTGACCGGCGCGTCGATGATTCGCCTGATCGTGTTCGCCCAGCTCGTCAGGATCGAGCAGGCTCGCGTTGGCCTGGCCAGCCGGCTCGCGGCCCTGGTCGGACTGCCGGCGGCCGGACCGTTCGCACACGTGCTGCCGGGAGTGATCGTCGCTGCGGGTGTCCTGGTCGTGGCCCTCCTCGTCCTGTCTGTGGCGTGGCGAGAGCGTCGCATGTCGCTTTGGGTGGCGCTGCTGTTCACGCAGGGCGCGTTCCTGCTGCTGACGCCGGTGTTCTTCCGTCACTACGCCGCCTGGCTGGCGCCCACGGTCAGCCTCTCGGTCGGCAGTGTCGCGGCCTGGATCATCGGTCACCTTGGGGGCACCCAGCGTCGAGCTGGTTTCGCGCTCTACGGCGTGGGCCTTGCGGTGCTGCTGGTCGTTGCCTTGCGGCCCGCAGCCACCGGGATCCCTGTCAGCAGCACGCGCCCGGATCTCAGCGCCGCTCGATGCGTGACGGCGGACTCACCGATCCTCCTGATCCGAACCGAGACGCTGCGACGCGACCTCGAACGCGGCTGTCCGCTCGAGGTGGACCCGAAGGGGGTCTCTCACACGACGCGGCTCGACCACCCGGCGACCCGCCCTGGGCGGCGGAACGACCCTGCGTATCAGCAGGCGATGTTGGAGTACTACGGAGCGAGCGATGCGGCGCTGTTCAGCCGCCTCGACCAGGACGGACTGGCGCCATCGACCATGGACCGGATTCGCCAGCAGCTGCCGGTCGAGAGTCATGTCGGGCTGATCACGATCTACCGCCGTTCGCAACCGTAGGAGACCGAGGGCCGTCGAGGGGAGGGCGCACGAGACGATGCTGGGCGCAGGGTGCGTTACTGGCCCACGGAGCGTCGCGGTGTCACGGAACGATGCTGGCGAACAGACCTTGCTGTCGTTCGATACGGCTGCCCACCGATGCGGTGACCCGGTTCGAATGCCCGTCACCCCGTCAGATACAGCGGGCGGTCGCCTCCGCTACGCGCCCTCGCGGCGCAGGTGGAAGCGATAGTCGATGGCGTGGTCGGGCTCGATGCCGAGCTGCCAGAGCAGGGTGGTCACGTCGCCGTGGTGCCCGCGCTCGTGGAGGAGCAGGTGCAGCACCAGCTCCGCGCGGCTGTAGCGGATGGCCTCACCGTCGACATCGACCTCGTGGAGCAGGCCCAGCTCGCCCTCGTCCCAGCGGTCGAGGTGGCGGCGCAGCTCGTCTCGCACGCGTTGGCGGTGCGCATCGACCTGCGCCCACGTCAAGAAGTCACCCTCGGCGAGGGGTGGAAGCGGGTGGGACCGGAGCTCGATGATCGCCGGCAGCCAGCGCTCGTACGCCAGCACCATGTGCCCCAGGCAGTTGCGCAGGGCCGGCCAGCCCGATCCGGGAGCCACCTGCACGAGCTGCGCGTCGTCGGGCGCAGCCTGCCGGAGCTGATCCCAGGCATAGCCGGTGTAGTCGAGCAGATCGATCAGATCCGCCTTGTTCACGGCGCGATTGTAGGGCGTCTGGGGCGGCTGCCTTGCGTGGCCGGCGACAGTGGGGCGTGCCCGCCACGGCGGGGAGTGCCGGCAACGACGGGGCGTGCCCGCCACGACGGGGAGTGCCGGCGACAGTGGGGCGTGCCCGCCACGACGGGCAGTGCCGGCGACAGTGGGGCGTGCCCGCCACGGCGCGGCCCGGAGGCCGCCCCTGATTCGTGGCCGGGAGGCCGCCCCTGGCGAGGTCGCATCGGGTCGCATTGACGATTCGCCCGATAATTCCGATAATTTCACTCGGGATTAGCCCGCGGTCCCCCGTCATGCGGCCGCGGCGTTCCCGGACCTTCCGTCCCGAACCCCGCGGCAGCGGCCGCGACTGGAGCAGCGATGACCTCGACCCGCGACCTCGTCCGCGACGAACGCGACCAGTTTGCCTTCCACGACGACATCGTCTATCTGCGCGAGACCAAGCGCGGCCTGACCCGTGAGACCGTCGAGGAGATCAGCCGGTTCAAGGAAGAGCCGGACTGGATGCTCCAGTTCCGCCTCCGCGCCTACGATCACTTCATGAAGCGGGCGATGCCCACCTGGACCGACGGGCTGGCGGACATCGACTTCGGCAAGATCGTGTACTACCGCAAGCCGTCCGAGCGCGAGGAGAAGTCCTGGGACGACGTCCCGGAGCAGATCAAGGCGACGTTCGAGAAGCTGGGCATCCCCGAGGCCGAGCGCAAGTTCCTGGCCGGCGTCGGCGCCCAGTACGACTCCGAGGTCGTCTATCACTCGGTGCGCGAGGAGCTGTCCAAGATCGGCGTCGTGTTCATGGGCACCGACCAGGCGCTGAAGGAGTATCCGGACATCTTCCGGAAGCACTTCGGCACGGTCGTCCCGCCCGAGGACAACAAGTTCGCCGCGCTCAACAGCGCCGTCTGGTCGGGCGGCAGCTTCGTGTACGTGCCCAAGGGGGTTGAGGTTCCGCTGCCGCTCCAGGCGTACTTCCGGATCAACGGCGAGAACACGGGCCAGTTCGAGCGGACGCTGATCGTCGTCGAGGAGGGCGCCAAGGTCCACTACATCGAGGGCTGCACGGCGCCCATCTACGCCACCGACTCGCTCCACGCGGCGGTCGTCGAGGTCGTCGCGCTGCCCCACAGCAAGGTCCGCTACACGACGATCCAGAACTGGTCCAACGACGTCTACAACCTGGTCACCAAGCGGGCCCACGCCCACGCGTGGTCGACGGTGGAATGGGTCGACGCCAACACGGGCTCGCGAAAGACCGTGAAGTTCCCGGCCATCTACCTGCGTGGCGAGGGTGCCCGGGCCGAGGTGATCTCGGTGGCGGTGGCGGGCCGCGGCCAGCACCAGGACACGGGGGCGAAGGCGATCCACCTGGCGCCCAACACCACCTCGCGGATCGTGTCCAAGTCGGTGTCCAAGGACGGCGGCCGGGCGACCTATCGCGGCCAGCTCAAGGTGGCGCCGGGCGCCACTGGCGTGACCGCGAGCGTCCGCTGCGACGCTCTGATGCTCGACGACCAGAGCCGCAGCGACACGTACCCGTACATCGACATCCAGGAGGACGACACCACGATGACCCACGAGGCCACCGTGGGCAAGATCTCCGCCGACCAGATCTTCTACCTGATGAGCCGCGGCCTGACCGAGAACGAGGCGCAGAACCTCGTCATCCAGGGGTTCCTCGAAGTGTTCACCAAGGAGCTCCCGATGGAATACGCGATCGAGTTCAACCGGCTGGTCAAGCTCGAGATGGAAGGGTCGCTCGGGTGACCGGGGTGGCCGAACCGTCGACGTCACCGGCGGCCGAGCCTTCGCGCCCGCGACGAGCCAGGGCGCTGCCCGGCGAGCTCAGCTACCGACCAGATCCCGAGCTGATCGAGCGGCGTGCCGGCGCGGAGCCGGACTGGCTGGCCGAGGACCGGCGTGCCGCGCTGGCGGCGTTCGGTGTGCTGCCCATCGAGCCCAACCAGCTGTACACCGGCTACGTCGACCTGCGGGCCGCCCAGCTCGCGGACACGGTCGCCTGGGAGCGGGTCGACACCACCGGGCGCGATGCCGCGACCGAGCTCGAGCCCGGGCTGTCGGCCATCGCGGTGTTCGAGGATGACCGGATCCGCACGCTGGCGATCGACGAGCGTGCCCGCCGGGCCGGCGTCATCGTCGAGCCGCTGGGCGCGCTGATCGAGCGGGATCCGGCGCTGGCTCGAACCTTGCTCACCGATGCCGCCTGGCTCGCCGCCGACGACCGGCTCGCCCAGCTCAGCCGCGCAGCCTGGAGCCAGGGCGCGCTGGTGTGGGTGCCATCCGGGGTGGTCCTCGACCAGCCGATCGTGCTGCGCTGGGCCGTCGGCGCCCCGGTCCGGGCACTCCACGCGCGTTCGATCATCGTCCTGGGCGACGGCGCCGACGCGTCGCTGGTCGAGGAGATCGTCCCGTCCGATGCGGTGGTCCCGGGTGGCCAGGGGCTGTTCACGTCCACGACCGAGATTCGGCTGGGGGCCCACGCACGACTGGCCATGGCAAGCCTCCAGGAATCCGGCCCGGACCAGGTCGTGTTCCAGCAGCGCCGGGCATCGCTCGGCGAGGGTGCCGACCTCCGGTGGGCATTGGCCCAGCTGGGTGGGCGGCTCGTCCGGTCGCGCGTCGACAACGTGCTGGCCGGTGATCGGAGCACCGTCGAGCAGGTCGAGATCGTCTTTGGCGCGGCAGATCAGCTCCATGACCTGACCTCGTACACCCGTCATCTGGGCCGCGACACCACCGGCCAGCTGCTGTCCAAGGGCGTGCTGATGGACCGGGCCCGAAGCTACATGAAGGGCCTGATCACGATCGAGCGGAGCGCCGTGGGCACGGACAGCTTCCTCGGCGAGTTCGGCATGAACCTGGCCAAGTCGGCACGCGCCGTGGCGATCCCGTCCCTCGAGATCGACCAGCCCGACTGCCGTCGCGCCGCCCACTCCTCGTCGGTTGGCCCGATCGACGAGAGCCAGCTGTTCTATCTCGAGAGCCGCGGGATCCCCCCCGACGATGCGCGCAAGTTCATCGTGCTGGGGTTCCTGGAGCCGGTGGTGGCGCGGGTACCGCTCGAGGATGCCCGCGAACGGCTGCGCGACGCGCTCGAGGCGAAGTGGGCCATGGGTGCCGCGAGCAGCCCGGCCACGGCAGCCTGACCCGCCTCGTCGCACCCGGTACGATCAGAGAGTGAGTCGCCGGATCGATCTCCTCGGCGCCGACGAGCTGGCCGAGGGCGAGATGCGGATGGTCTGGATCGACAAGACCGATCCCGTTCTCGTCGTGCACGTCAACGGCGACTTCCATGCCCTCCAGGGCACCTGCTCGCACGAGTACTTCGAGCTGGATCGGGGCTTTCTCACCGCTGGCACGCTCACCTGCTCGCTGCATCTGTCCCGGTTCGACCTGACCGACGGCGAGCCGCTCGATCCGCCGGCCGAGCTTGCGCTCGCGGTCTATCCCGTCGAGGTCATCGACGGCCGGGTCACGATCGACGTCCCGGACGGACCGCTGGAGGTCAACGAGTCCTGAGCGCGCGACCGGCAGGCGTCGACCTGACCGGCTGAACCGGACGCTCGCCGCCACGCCCCTTGCCGCGGACCCATCGTCAAGCCCGGCGGCATGACTCGCTCAGTCGATGAGGGTGCCGCCGTTGATGTCCACCGTTTCGCCCGTGATGTAGCCGGCGTCGCCCGAGACGAGGTACGTCACGAGCGACGCAACCTCGTCCGGTGTGCCCAGGCGCCCGACCGGGATGTGGTCGACGAGGTCGCGCGCGTTGGGCAGCATCCCGGTGTCGATCAGCGCCGGGGCCACCACGTTGGCCGTGATCCCGTCGCGGGCGTACTCGCTTGCGATCGACTTGATGAGCACCATCAGCCCGGCCTTGGACGCCGCGTAGGCTGCCGACCGGGCCCCGCCGGACTTGCCCGCCGCGGCTCCCAGCGCCACGATCCGGCCGTACCCCAGCGAGCGCATGCCCGGCGTCGCGCGTCGGACCGCGAAGAACGCGCCGGTCAGGTTGATCGACAGGGTGCGCTCCCACAGCTCGGTCGACGTCTCCTCGAACGGCACCAGCGGGGTGATCCCGGCACACAGCACGAGCACCGAGACGGGTCCCAGCTCGGCCTCCACCCGGTCGAAGGCAGCGTGCACGGCCGCCTCATCGCTGACGTCGCATTCGATCGCGGTCAGGTCGTTGCGATCGGGCGGCACGAGGTCAAGCACCGCGACCCGGGAGCCGTTCGCGACCAGCGCATCGGCGATCCGCAGGCCGATCCCGCGCCCCGCGCCGGTCACCACGGCCACGCGGCCCTCGAGGCCAATGACTCGGATCATCCACGCGCCTCCTCGATCGAGCGCCCCGTGGCGGGCCGCGCTGCGGACGGACCTCACTTGTGGGCGGACCGCACCATGGTAGGACGCGGCCGCGCCTATCACATCGGCCCGCCGCCTGCGACGCCGGCGCAGACCCCCGCCGCCCGGGCGCGAGCCGCTAGACGACAGGGCCGGCCCCGGCCTCGATCACCTTCTCTCGATCGGGCGTGGAGCCAAGCTGGAGGACCGCGGCCCCGGCCAGGACGAGCGCTCCGCCCAGGATCTGGACCGGCACCAGCGTCTCTCCCAGCCAGGCCGCCGCGAGCGCGACCCCGACGACGGGCTCGAACAGCATCAGGATGCCAGTTCGCGTCCCGCCGATGAACCGGATCGCCCGCAGGAACAGGACGGACGACACGCCGCCGGCGAGGATGCCGCCGGCAAGCAGGGGCGGCCAGGCAGCGCCATCCCGGAGGGGAGCCGTGAGGTCGTCGCCATAGCCAAAGGCCACCGCGATCAACGACCCCCCGACGATCGAGGCGACCAGGATCGCCAGGGTTGCGGCGTCGGCGGGCACGGACCGGTAGCCGGTCCGGCTCACGGTGATGAACGCAACCTGGCTGGCCGCCGCGGCGAGACCGAGCAGCACCCCCTGCGCATCGACCGACAGCCCGGCACCCGCGCTCATGCTCCCCGCGAGCACGAGCACCACGCCCGCCGACGAGAGCCCGAGCGCGACGAGCCGGGCCGTGGTGATCCGCTCGTGTCCCAGCAGAACGTCGACCACGGCCACCCCCGCGGGGTACGTGTAGAACAGCATCAGGGCCAGGGCGATCGGGATCCGGCCGAAGGCGCTGAAGATCGACACGTTGAGGGTCAGGCCCATCAGGGCCGCCATGGCGAGTGATGCGTGACCACGCCTACCGAGCGCGGCGATCGAGGCGATCGAGGCACGAATGCCCCGCCGGCCGGCGATCAGGATCGCGAGGAAGGCGACACCCAGCAGCGCTCGCCAGGCGGTGAACGCGAGGCTGCCGACGCCGGCATCGGCGGCGAATCGCGAGAGTGGTCCAAGGTTCCCGAACAGCGACGCGGCGACGATGGCGCTGAGCGTGCCGGTCAGGAGATCACGGTCCCGGGACATGGCGGCCCATGGTACGGCCAGTGGTGATCGGCGGGGGTTCGACGTCGAGCACTGGTGCCGGGCCGGCGAGATGCGGTCAGCCCGGCAGCATCAGCGAGCGAGAACGGTTCCCAGCCCGCGCGCCTCGGCCTCGGCCAGGATCGCCGTCCCGAACACGACATCGGCCAGCCCGGTCCCGAGGTGGGTCGCCACCACGCGGCCGGCCGGTCTCGACCCACGCCGCGCGAGCACCTCACCGAACATGGCGCTCGGGTCCGGGTAGCCGTCGAACTGCCCGGCGTCGCGGTTGGCCAGAAATTGGTCGCGATGGTCGACGACGAACAGGGCCGCCTCCCGGGCGACCTCGGCCGCGCAGTAGGTGGCGTAGTCGACGGGGACGACCAGCGCCTGTGCCGCCAGCCAGTCGTTGGTCATCACCTGCCGCTCGGGCGGCGGGACGAACGAGGCCACCGTGACCACGACATCGGCGCCGGCGACGGCGTCCCGGGCGGTGCCGGCGACCCGTGCCGATCCGATGCCAGGCGTTCGAAGGGCGGTCTCGGCGAGGGTCGCGGACCGCGCGGGATCGCGGTCAAACAGCGCCAGCTCCACGCCGGGCAGGACGTGGCCCAGCACCGGGACGTGGCTGTGGCCCTGGACGCCGGCACCGATCAGCCCGGCCCGCGCCGGCCTCCCGGGCGCAGCCGGAGCCCAGGCCCGGATCGCCACGCCCGAGACCGCGGCGGTGCGCTGGGCCGTGATCGGCCCGGCATCGAGGATCCCGGTGGGCAGACCCGTGAGCGGATCGTTGAGCAGCAGCAGGCCGCTGATCGCCGGTAGCGCCAGGTCAGTGTTGGTGGAGAAGCCGAGGACCCACTTCATGCCCAGCCGGTCGCCGGTGCCTCGCCGATCCTCGCCCGGCAGGAACGCCGGCATCGCATGGGCGAAGCTGCCATCGGGTCGCGGGTGGACGGCGATCTTGGCGGGCAGCTCGGCATCCCCGGCCAGCCCGCGAAGGGTGGCCTCCGCCAACGCGAGCCGCCGGTCGATGTCAGGCATGGCCGCGGTGACCTCGGCGCCGGAGAGATACCGCAGCGGGGGCAGCTCGGGCATGCGCTGCAGTCTAGTCGGTGCTGCCCGAGCCGCTGGCGTGAAGCCTGGCCCTTGCCCCTCGACCGGCTCGGCATGCCGGCCCGTGCCCGTCGCACCGGTGGCACGGGAACGGCGAGGCGTCCCGACCGGGCCGCAGCGGTCACGCCTCCGGTTCGGCTAGATTCGCTGCGTGAACATCGCCCAGAGCCTCGAGAACCTCCGCCTCGAGCAGGACGCGGTCGTCCTGTACGACGCGCTCTCCCGGATCGAGAAGGAGCCGAAGCGGGCCGCTGCCTTCAGGCACATCGCCGACAACGAGCGCCGTCACGCCGGCATCTGGGCGCAGCGCCTCGAGGAGCTGGGTGCGACCGTTCCGCCTCCGGCCCGGCCGCGCCTGCGGGTGCGGCTGATCATCGCCACGGCGCGCGTGCTCGGAACGCGCGCCGTGTCCGACCTCGTCAAGAGCCTCGAGGGCGACGAGGAGGCGATCTATGAGGCCCAGGGCGATCATCCCGAGACCGAGTCGATCGCCGCCGACGAGCGCGAGCACGCCGAGATCTGGGAGCGGCTGGATGCCGAGCGGAGGGAGTCTGGAGCGGGGACCGGAGGCCGGGCGAGACGTCGCGCCGAGGCCGCCAGGGTGGTGTCGGCAACAGCGCATCCGGCGGTCGGCGCCGGAGAGGCCGAACGGCCCGAGGACATTCAGCGCAGCGAGCGCTGGCACCGCAGCGGGCGATCGGGAACCTTGCGCGCCACGATCTTTGGCGTGTCGGACGGGCTGGTGTCGAATTTGTCGCTGGTCATGGGCGTGGCCGGCGCCTCGGATCAGGGCGGGCTCATCCTGCTGGCCGGCATCGCCGGGCTGCTGGCGGGGGCGTTCAGCATGGCGGCCGGCGAGTACATCTCGATGCAGAGCCAGCGAGAACTGTTCGAGCGCCAGATCGAGCTCGAGCGCGCGGAGCTCGAGGCTATGCCCGACGAGGAGCGGCAGGAGCTGGTGGCGCTGTACATGGCCAAGGGCTTCCCGCGCGCCGAGGCCGAGCGCATCGCCGATCGCATGTTCGAGGATCCGGAGACGGCCCTCGATGCCCTCATCCGCGAGGAGCTCGGGCTCGACCCCGACGAGCTCGGCTCGCCGTGGGGGGCGGCCGGCGGATCGTTCGCCGCCTTCTGCCTCGGGGCGGCGGTGCCGGTGATCCCATACCTGTTCGGTGGCACCACGGCCAGCTTCGTGGCCAGCCTGGTTCTGAGCCTCGGTGCGCTGTTCCTGGTCGGGGCAGGGGTGAGCCTGCTGACCGGCCGGAGCACGCTGCTCTCGGGTCTCCGCCAGATGGGACTCGGGGCGGCCGCCGCGGCGGTCACGTTCGTCGTCGGCAGGCTGATCGGCGTCGGGATCGCAGGGTAGGGGATGGCCAGCACGACGCCTGGCGAGCTGGCGGCGCGGCTACGTGATCAGGCGCTCGAGCCGGGCTCGTGGTCGAACGGACCCGGCGACCGGTACGCGGCCCACGAGCACGCCTATGACAAGGTGCTGGTGTGCGCGTCGGGCTCGATCCGCTTCGGCCTTCCCGTCGAGGGGCGTGCCTTCGATCTCGAGGTCGGCGATCGGCTGGACCTGCCGGCAGGGACCGTGCACGACGCCGTCGTCGGAGGTGCGGGTGTCACGTGCCTCGAGGCCCATCTCCCCGCCGGCCTGCTGGCGCAGCCGCAGCGCCGTCCCGCCGGAGCGTGGTAGCCGTCGGCGCCCGCTCGCCGCACGGCGCACCCGGGCGATCCCGAGCCGATCCCGCCCGCCGCAACGGCCGCTGGGTCCGGGTCAGCCGGCGCGCAGGCACGCGAGGCAGGCTCGCGCGCCGCGCTGGGGGACCGCGATCCGGGCCGAGCGGTTGATCCACAGGGCTGCACGTGCCTCGCTGGTCGCGCGCTCGCACCAGACAACGGTCGCGCCAAGCCGCAGGAATCGGTCATAGAAGGCGCGGGTTCCGTCGAACCCGCGACGCACGAAGAACGCCTCGTCCTTCCGATCCGCCATGGTGCGCAGCGCCTGCACCGCCCCGGCGACGTCGAAGGCGGCCGCATCCTCGGCATCGATCGCGACCACGATGGCGTTGGGCGCGCTGGGGGGCAGCTGGCGAAGCTTGGCCAGCAGGGCTCCGCCGAGGCCCGCCGCTCCCGGCAGGTGACGAAGCCGCGTCACCTCGACGTTGAACGTGGACCCGCCGCGCATGGTGACCGTGAAGTCGGGGCCCGCGCGGCCCGTGCCGTATGCCTCGAACGCGACCTCGATCCGTCGATCCGCGAGCAGCAGGTGCGCCGCCCGAAGCTCGGCCCGGACATCGAGTCGTGCCTCGGGGTCGGCGGCACCCCGCAGCTTCTTGCGGATCTTGGCGCCGTGCGCCTCCACGAACGAGCGAAACCGCGCGGAATCGGCCAGCCAGGCCGTGAGCTCGCCGGCGGGTCCGTCATCTGGGATCCCGCCCAGCAGGTCGTTGGCCAGCCGTTGGACCCTGGGTGCCACCGGCCGAGCTTCAGGTCTCGCTTCGTCCGCGGGCACGATGATGGGACCAGGGTCAGGGGATGCTGCCCACGAACGCCATCGCGCGCTCGTCGGTCGCGATCGAGTAGCGCGGCACCGACGCGGGCACGACCAGTGTCTGGAACGGCTCCAGCCGCTCCCGCCACCCGGCACCGGTGACGCTGACTCCGCCTGCGACCGCGGTGACGATCTCCAGGCTGGTGCCGGCGGGCCGGCGGTCCGCCCCGGAGCCGGTCACGATCTCGAGCCGGAACTCGGGGACGCTGATCGAATCGCCGTCGAGCCGGAATCCGTGACCCGAACGGATGGCGTGCGACGCGGGCGCCACCGCGCGCAGCGCCTCCGCGGTGTGCAGGCGCCGCCCAGGCGTCGGTGGCCTGCCCCAATCGGAGATCCGGTAGGTCAGATCGGACGGCTGCTCGATCTCGTACACCAGCAGCCCGGCCCCGATGGCGTGGATCGTGCCCGCCGGGATCAGGTAGGCGTCACCGGCTCGTGCAGCCCGCGCCTCGCATCGTGGGAGGTCCAGCGTCCCCGACGCGATCCCGGCCCTGACGTCCGCCTCGGCGAGGTCCGTGCGGGGACCGGTGATGAGCCGGGCGTCCGGATCGGCGTCGAGCACCACCCAGGCTTCGGTCTTGCCCACGCTGCCGGGTCCGTGAAGCTCGACCGCGACCGCGTCGGACGGGTGCACCTGGAGCGAAAGCCATTCGGCGGCGTCGATGATCTTGATCAGCAGCGGGAAGTGATGTCCCGCGAGCCCGGCCGCACGGCTGCCGATGAACAATTCGCGGCGGCTCGCGGCGAGCGACTCGAGGCTGATGGCACCTCCGCCCCCGTCGACGAGCGAATCGGGACCGGCCAGCCACAGCTCGCCGACGCCGCCGTTCCCGAGCCGGCGACCGGCCCACGGCCGAAGGCTGGGTGCGGCCTGGGGTCGCAGCGGCATCCGGGGTGCGACATCACCCGTCGCCCAGGGCTGATCCATCATGGTCAACGATCGCGCTCCGTCATCGATGCGGTGAAGCATACGGGTGTGCCCTTTCGGGCGGGATGGCAACCATGCCGGCTCGGCAGCCGGATGGGGACGACAGCGGAGCGCCCCGGCCTGCTGGCCGGGGCGCTCCGTGGGGTACGCTGTGGCGCGCCTAGCGGTGCGCCAGCGTCATCCAGTACAGCGGGTTGTCGCGCGGATCGGGCGAGCGCTTGGGATCCTCTGCGCTCGTCACGATGCTGATGATCGAGAACAGCGCGAGGAGCGCGAATACGGCAACGATGACCATCGTCGTGCACCTTTTGCTGCGGGGACTGCCGCGGACCATGGTGGGTCCCGCCGGACGCTCCGGCGGGGTCGGCGTCCCGATGCCCCTTGCAGCAGCAGTATACCTAATGATCGTTGGTTATTCTGTCCATGTGGCCTGATGATTAGGGACTAAATGGTCAAGAACGGAAACTCTAGCGGGACTGACGCTCGGCTTCTGGAGATCCTCCAGGGCGACGGGCGGCGCTCGTACGCGGACCTTGGATCGGATGTCGGGATGGCGGGCCCGTCCGCCCACGAGCGGGTCAAGAAGCTCGAGGCACGGGGCGTGATCCGGCGCTACGCGGCGATCGTGGATCCGGGCTCGGTCGGCCTGACGGTGCTCGCCTTTACCTGGGTGACCCAGGCGCCGGGGACGGTCGCCGTCGACCTCACTCCGGATTTCGCCCGGATCCCCGAGATCGAGGAATGCCACCACATGGCCGGCGAGGCGGACTACCTGCTCAAGATCCGGGCTCGTGACATGGATCACCTGGGCGACGTGGTGCGCCGGGTACAGACGACGCAGCATGTGTTCACGACCGAGACGGACGTCGTGTTCACCACCGGGTTCGAAGGTCGACCGATCCCATTCGTCGACGACCCTGGACCCGCCCCCGAAACCGACCGGCCGCCGGGAACGTAGGCCATGGCAGAGCGCCCAGCAGGCGACTCCGAGGAGGCCTCCCTCGTCCGAGCGGTGGCGCACGGCTCGGAGGCTGCCCTCGGGGTGCTCTACGACCGGCATGTCGACAGCATCCACGCCGTGGCGCTGCGACTGACCGGCGACCGTCAGCTTGCCGAGGAGGTTGTGCAGGAGACATTCCTCGCACTCTGGAACCGGGCCGAGCTGTTCGACCCGGCGGTCGCATCGCTGGCGACCTGGCTACGCGCCATCGCCCGCAACCGGACGGTGGATCGGATCCGGGCCGCTGCCCGTCGGCCGCCGCTCGTCTCGCTCGGCGTCTCCGGCGATCCCGACGCACCCGAGCAGGACATCGACCGGTTCGGCGACGGCGCCGCTGTGATCGGGGGCGCGGTGCCCGATCCCGGACCCGAGGCGGTCGCCGAGGCCGGGGATGTCCAGGCCGCCATCGGGGCCGCCATGGCATCGATGCCCGAGGTCGAGCGTGCGGTCATCCTGCTTGCCTACCGCGACGGCCTGACGCAAGCGGAGATCGCCGAGCGGCTCGGGTGGCCGCTGGGGACGGTGAAGACACGAACGCGACGGGCGCTTGCCCATCTTCGAGCGGCCCTTGATGGCGAGGCGACGAGAACGGTTGGATCCCGGGCCATCGGGCCGGGAGATGGGTGGTGATGGAACACGCCGAGGCGCTGGAACAGATCGACATCGCAGCCGTGGAGCCCAACGGCCTCGAGCGCCTGATGGCCGGCGATACGCCCGAGGCGGCGGCCGTCGCGGGACACCTGGCGGGCTGTGCCGATTGCGCGGCTGAGCTCACCAGGACCCGCCGGACGGCGGTGCTTGCGCGCGAGGTGATCCAGGCCCAGCCGGACCCGGAGCTGCGGGCCCGCACGCTGGCGTTCGTGCGGGCCGTCGGCAGGCAGCGGACCGGGGCGGGCAGCGCCGTGCGGGAGGAGACTGCAGCCCAGGAGCAGATCGTCGCGCCGGTGGCCGTCGCCGGCGAGGCGGATACGAGTGTCTCCCCCGCGAACGGGTTACGGCCCCCGGCCGGAGCTCACCTCACCGTCGTCCAGGGTCCCACCGCCATCCGGCGTCCGGACACCGATCGTCGGCTGCCTCGGCGCTGGGCTTGGCTGACCGCCGCGGCGGCGGCGGTGGTGATCGCGGCCGCCGGGACCGGTGCTGGCTACCTCGCGGGTGCCGGCAGCCAGGGTGGGGCGATCGCGGATCGAGACGCGCAGCTCGCGATCCTGGGCGACACGGCAACGACGACGGCCCGGATCCACGGCCAGGCGGATGCACGACGGGTGGCGCTCGCGGCCACCACGGCCGCACCCGGGGCCTCGGGCTCGATCGTGCTGTCGGCGAGCGATGGCGAGCTGGTGGCGATCGCCACCGGGCTGCCACCCCTGACCGGCGACCAGCAGTACCGGTGCTGGGTGGAAGCCGGCGGGCAGCGCACGCGTCTGGGGCGGATGTACTGGGCGGGCGGCGTCTGGACGTGGGCCGGACCGGTCGGTGGGCTGGGGGACGTTCCCGCGGGGGCCGTGTTCGGCGTGTCCGCCGGACCGGCAGGCGGTGGCTCCGACAGCACCCCGGTGCTTACCGGGTCGCTCTAGCGCCGACGGATCGCCCGAGCGCTGGCGGATCGCTTCGCCCTGACGGGACGGCTCCCGCCCTGGCGGATCGCTTCGCCCTGACGGGACGGCTCCGGCCCTGGCGGATCGCTTCGCCCTGACGGGACGGCTCCGGCCCTAGCGGTCACTCTCCCGCTCTCGGTGGCTCCAGACCCACCGCCACCAGCCGGCCGCCGGCTCACGGCCTCGGCGGGGACCCGGTGTCTGCTGGCGCGGGATCCCGTTGGGTCGGGTCCAGCGGCGCGAGCTCGTCGGGTGCCACGAGCACGTCGGGCGGAGGAAACTCGAGGTAGGTCCGGTGTGCCCGGAGAACCTGCTCCGCAGTCTCCGCGTCGACCTGCGGCCGGCCAACATATCGGGCGATCCAGGTCGCCTCGGCGGGCAGCTCGCGCTCCTCGACATCCCGCTCTCGCCGGGCCGAATCCGATAGCACCAGCCACGTCAGCAAGCCGCCCACGACCACTCCGACGATCAGGAGCCACCAGTTGAACTCGGCGCCCATGGTCGGCCCCTGCGCCTAGCGCCGTGCCGCCGGACGGGCAATCGAAGATCGTCGCATCGCGAGCGAGCATAGCCGAGACGAGGCGGCGTCGCGGCCGAGACGACGCTTGCGTCGCGCCCGGTCTCGTTACGCTCGCGTGTCATGACGCCATGCGCGTCGCCCCCGGCGGGCTACACTCTCGCTCCATGCCCACCCCGATCGTCCTGGCCAGCTCGCTGGTGTCCGTTCTGGCCCTGATCTCGATCACGCCCGACCCGATCGCCATCCATCTCGGGCCGATTCCCGTGTTCTGGTACGGCGTGTGCTATGCGGTCGGGCTGGCCGTCGCCTACTTCGTGATCACGCGGGAGGCAAGGCGCCGCGGGCTCGATGCCCGGCTGGTCGACAACGGGATCATCATCGTCGGTGTTGCCGCCCTGATCGGTGGACGCGCCTACCACGTCATCGACCAGTGGCACCTGTACCAGGACAACCTGCTCAAGATCGTCCTGCCGCCCTACACCGGCCTTGGCGTCTACGGCGGGATCCTCACCGGCACGATCGCGGCCTGGTACCTCACCCGGCGCTGGCACCAGTCGTTCTGGCGCTGGGCAGACGTGGTGGCTCCCGGGATCTTCGTCATGGAGGCGATCGGCCGCTGGGGCAACTTCTTCAACCAGGAGCTGTACGGCCCGCCCACGAGCCTGCCATGGGGGATCGCCATCGACTGCGCCCATCGCGTGGGCGACCACGGCCTGGTCCAGTGGCCGTGCGACCAGTACCCGGTGGCGACGACGGGGTTCCATCCCCTGTTCCTGTACGAGTCGGTGAGCGGCGCTCTCGGTGCGCTGACCCTGCTCTGGATCGCCCGCCGCTGGGGGAGCCGGATGCGGCCCGGCGACCTGTTCCTGATCTTCCTCATCTGGTACGCGATGGTTCGCTTCGTGCTGGAGACGTTCCGGATGGGCAACTGGACCTTCTTCGGCATCCCGACGGCCATGCTGGTCTCGGCGACGGCGGTGATCGGGGCGCTGGCCGTGCTCGCGATCCGGCACCGGCCGGGCTCGACGGAGAGCGACCGGTGGGGCGAGCCGCCGGAGGCGAGGGACGAGATCGGCGATGGGGAGGAGTGGGTCGAGGTCGACGAGGACGAGGTCGACGACGAGGTCGACGACGACGAGGACGACGACGAGGACGACGCCGGGCCCGGTGCGGATGAGGAACCGAACGCTGGCGATGATGACCCCGGCGGGGACAGGGTCGTCGGCGACAATGCCCTCGACGCTGCACGCGGCGGCGACGACGGAGGCATCCGCCACGACGGATCAGGAGACGACGACGCCAGGCGACCGGACGACGCCAGGCGACCCGGCACTGGATCCGGCTGATCAGCCGGCCGGGGCCTCGGATGCCTCGGGTGGGCAGGTCGCCGGCGAGGTGCCGAACCGCGGAGCCGTTCGACGACGACCCCCACCGGCGCGCATCTCGCCCCAGGCGATGGCCGCGGCGCGCGGTGAGGCGCGGGAGGGGCTGGCATGGCTCGGTCGCGAGCCCGAATCGGATGCCTCGGACCTGTACCGGCTGGTGCGACTGGCTGCTCGCCTGTTCCTGTTCGGCGTGTTCCGGTTCCGGATCACGACAGCGGGACAGGAGCATCTGCCCGCGAACGGTGGCTACCTGCTGATCGCCGCGGCCCACCGCGGCTGGATGGACCCGTTCGTCGCCATGCACGCGTTACCGGCCGAGCCGAGGTGCTGGTTCCTGGGCAGCGGTCCATCAACCTTCACGTCCTGGTGGCGCGAGGGGCTCATCCATCGCGTCGGCGGGCTGTTGCCCGTGTGGCGTGGCGGCATCGGCGTGGATCACCACGTGGCGGCCGCAAGGGCCGTGATCGGCAACGGCGGCGTGCTCGTCCAGATGCCCGAAGGTACCGTGAACGGCCCCCCGGGCCGCATCGGGCCGTTTCGACCCGGTGCCGCGCTGATCGCCCTGCGGACCGGAGCGCCGATCGTGCTGCTGGCGATGGCGGGCACCGAGGAGCTCTACCTCGGCCGCCGCATGGCATCGCGGATCCTGCCGCCCACCAGCGCCCGCGAGCTGCTCGGCGACGCATGGGACGGAACGCTCCCAACGCAGGGTACGCGAGAGGAGCTGGACCTGGCCCGCCTCCTGACCACCCGTCTCGAGACCGCGCTCGGGCCCATCGTCGGGGAGCTCCATCCGGCCACCATCGATCTGCCCGCCCGGCCCCGAAGGCTCCGGCGGCAGCTGACCTGGCTGCTGCTGGGACCGGGCCGCCTCGACCACCATCCTGAGGGCTGAGCGCACCCACCGCGGCCGGGGCCCAGGGGAATTGCGACCGCATGACGCGGATCCAGGTGCCGCCGGTGGCCCGTCGCCGGGGTATCCTCGGCGACCATGCACTACGCGGACACGATCATCGACCTGGTCGGCGACACACCCCTGGTCCGCATCACGCGCCTGACGCGTGATCTGGGGCCCGCCGATCGCCGGCCGCTCCTGCTGGCCAAGCTCGAGATGCTCAATCCGGGCGGCTCGGTCAAGGACCGGATCGGGCTGCCGATGATCGAGGCAGCCGAGCGCGACGGGCTGCTCAATCCGGGCGGCACGATCATCGAGCCCACCTCGGGCAACACGGGCCATGGGCTCGCCATCGCGGCGGCCATCAAGGGTTACCGCTGCATCTTCGTCATGGCCGACAAGCAGTCGGCCGAGAAGCAGGCACTGCTCCGCGCCTACGGTGCCGAGGTGGTCCTGTGCCCGACCAACGTGGCGCCCGAATTGCCCGAGAGCTACTACTCGGTGGCGGCCCGCCTCGCCCGCGACATCCCGGGCGCGTTCAAGCCGGACCAGTACTGGAACATGGAGAACCCGGCCGCGCATGAGCGCACGACCGGACCCGAGATCTGGAGCCAGACCGATGGCCGGATCACCCACCTCGTCGCGTCGGCAGGCACCGGTGGCACCGTGAGCGGCATCGGGCACTACCTGAAAGCGCAGAACCCGGCCGTCCGGGTGGTCGGTGCCGATCCGGAGGGCAGCGTGCTGAGCGGCGATGTCGCTCGCCCATACCTGACCGAGGGCGTGGGCGAGGACTTCATGCCCGGCACCCACGACCCGTCCGTGGTCGACCGCTGGGTCCGGGTGAGCGACCGAGAGGCGTTCACCATGGCGCGCCGGATCACGCGCGAGGAGGGGATCCTCGCCGGCGAATCGTGCGGGACGGCGATGGTCGCCGCGCTCGACGAGGCGCGCCGGCTGATGCGCGAGGATCCCGCGGCGGCGGCCGAGGCCGTGATGGTCGTGATCCTGCCCGACGGCGGCCGGAACTACCTCTCGAAGCTCTACAACGACGAGTGGATGCGCGCGAACGGCCTGCTGGCCACGACCGGTGCGGTGGTCCGCGTCGGGGAGGTGCTCCGGGAGCGGCACCACGGCCAGGAGATCCCCGACGTCGTGATCGCCCGCACGACCGACCGGGTCGGGGCCGCCATCGATCTGCTCCAGCTGTACGGCATCAGCCAGCTGCCAGTCTCGGAGCACCCCGAGGGTGACGACCTCGCCGGGATCGTGGGCTCCGTCAGCGAGAAGAGCCTGCTCGACCGTGCCTATCGCGACCCGGAGATCGTGGGCCGGACGGTGGGCGAGGTGATGGAGCGGCCGCTGCCGATCCTCGACGTGGAGGCCGTCCTCGACGATGCCTTCGCCCTGCTATCGGGCGGCGCCGCGGGTCTGCTCGCGATCCGCAGCGGACATCCGGCCGGCGTGGTCACCAAGCTCGACCTGCTCGAATACCTGGCCCACCCGCCGGCCGGCAGGAGTGGCTGACCCGGCTGATTCCGGCCGTCCCGGCCGTCCCGGCTGACCCCGCCTGTCCCGGCTGACCCCGCCTGTCCCGGCTGACCCCGCCTGTCCCGGCTGACCCCGCCTGTCCCGGCTGACCCCGCCTGTCCCGCCACATTCATGGCGCGCCGGCCGGTGCCGGAGAACGTCGATCAGCGTCGCTCGCGAACGTCACTCGGCTCGTCGATGGCCGCCAGCAGCTCACGCGCCGACACCGGCTTGGACACGAACCTGGCCCCGCGACTCACCACCCGCTCGAGGTCGAGCGTCTCGGCGGTGTAGCCCGAGAGCAGGGCAATCCGCATGTCCGAGTATCGGTCCAGGACGCGCTCCGCGAGCTCGATCCCGGATAGCCCCGGCATCACCACGTCGCTCACCAGGGCATCGATCGGGCTGGTCATCGCCTCGAGCAAGCCCCATGCCTCCGCGCCGTTGCCGACGTCGATGACGTTCCAGCCGGCCCGCCGCAGCATCTGCCGCGTCATGTCCCGGACGGCCGGCTCGTCCTCGACCACGAGGACCGTGCCTCGTGGCTCGCCGCGAGGTGCGTCCTGTGGCTGGGTCTCGGCCGGTGCGGCCTCGTCCACCCGCGGGAAGTACAGCTTGAACGTGGTGCCCTGCCGCGGCTCCGAGTACAGCCAGATGTGGCCGCCCGCCTCCTTGACGATGCCGTAGATCGTGGCCAGCCCGAGCCCGGTGCCGCGGCCCACCTCCTTGGTGGTGAAGAACGGCTCGAACACATGCTCGCGCGTCTCACGGTCCATGCCGTGCCCCGTATCGCTCACCGCGAGCATGACGAACGGACCCGCAGCGACGTCAAAGTGCTCGATCGCGTAGGCCTCGTCGAACACGACGTTGGTGGTCTCGATCGTGACCCGGCCTCCCTCGGGCATCGCGTCACGGGCGTTCACGACGAGGTTGACGAGGATCTGGTCCAGCTGGCCGGGGTCGGCGCGCAGCCTGCCGGCCTTCGGGTGGAGAGCCAGCTGGAGGTCGACACGCTCGCCGATCAGCCGCCGCAGCATGGGCTCCACGGCCAGGACGCCATCGTTGAGATCCAGCACCCGGGGGCTCACGACCTGGCGCCGGCTGAACGCGAGCAGCTGGCTGGTCAGGACGGTGGCCCGGTCGACCACGGTGCCGATGGCAGCGGCGTTGCTGTGGGCCTGGTCGAGGTCGAGCTCGGTGCGACGCTCGGGCTCGAGATCCTCCTCGAGCATCTCCGCATAGCCACGGATGGCGAACAGCATGTTGTTGAAATCGTGGGCGATGCCGCCGGCGAGACGACCGATCGACTCCAGCTTCTGCGCCTGGAGCAGCTGTGCCTCCGCGGTCTTGCGCGCCGTAATGTCCACCATCGTCGCGAACACGCGGAGCCCGTCGGGCGTGTCCAGCGGCGAGAGGCTGATCTCGACCGGGAACTCCGAGCCGTCCTTGCGGCGGCCGGCCAGATCGAGGCCGATGCCCATGGGCCGGGCCGTGGGATGCCTGATGAAGCCGGTGCGATGCCGCACATGCTGCTCGGTGACACGGGCTGGCAGCAGGACCTCGACCGGCTGGCCGATCACCTCATCGAGCGCATAGCCGAACGTCCGCACGACCTGCGGGTTGGCGTACACGATCTGCCCTTCGGGATCGACCGCGATGATCGCGTTGGGCGACGCGTCGAGGACAGCGAGATGGCCGCGCGGCGTGGGATTCACCGGAGGATCCACGTGCGGCGGGGGACCGACGCGCGGAGGGCGGCAAACAGGGCGCCAGGCGTGCCGCTCATCTTGGGCTCGACGGGGACGCGTCGCATCGCCGGTTGGTCTACTCCCGTTTGACTTGGGCTGAGCCTAATCCTCGTCTCCCCGAGGATGCAAGCGGAATCGCCCTGGACCGGCCCGTGCCTGCGGGCGGCTCGTGCGATCATCCCGGCATGCACGAGGAGGAGCGCGCGACCCCCCATGGTGCGGGCCGGCGCGACGCGTTCGCCACCCGCGCCGTCCACGCAGGCCAGGAGCCCGACGAGCTGACCGGAGCCGTGGCGCCGCCGATCTACCAGACCTCGACCTATGCCCAGGATGGGGTCGGACAGCCGCGTGGCGGCTACGAGTACGCACGAACGCAGAACCCGACCCGCGAGCGGCTCGAGCGTGCCGTCGCCGACCTCGAGGGCGGGCGGCATGGGATCGCGTTCGCCAGCGGCTCGGCGACGACTGCGGCCATCGCCCAGCTCGCTGCCGCCGGCGACGAGATCCTGGTCGGGGACGACGTGTACGGCGGTACCTTCCGCTACTTCGAGTCCGTCCATCGCCCGTCCGGTGCAGGGGTGGCCCGATACGCGGACCTTGCCTCCGGCACCGATGCGCTGTGGGAGCAGCTGACCGAGCGAACGCGCCTGGTGTGGTTCGAGACGCCATCCAACCCACTGCTCAAGATCACGGACATCGTCGCCTCCGCGTCCGCGGTCCGGCAGTGGGCGGCACAGGCGGGTCGTCCGGCGCCCCGGATCGTCGTCGACAATACGTTCGCCTCGCCCGCGCTCCAGCGGCCACTCGAGCTGGGCGCGGACGTCGTGTTCCACTCGGCTACCAAGTACCTCGCCGGCCACTCGGACGCCGTGGTCGGGGTTGCGTTGACCGACGACGACGCGATCGCCGAGCGACTCCGGTTCCTCCAGAACGCGATGGGCGCGGTGCCCGGCCCGTTCGACTGCTTCCTCGTGCTCCGGGGCCTCCGGACGCTCGTCCTGCGGATGGACCGTCACTCCGCCAATGCGATGGCCGTGGCCCGGTTCCTTGCGGGGCGGCCCGACATCGCGTCGGTGCGGTATCCAGGCCTCCTCGATGGATCGTTCGCGCATCCGCAGGCCGCGCTCGCGGCGCGGCAGATGCGGCTCGGTGGCGAGCCCGCATTCGGTGGCATGGTGTCGTTCGTGCCGGCGGCCGGCGGCCGCCATGGCCGCTCGGCCGTCCAGCGTGCCCGAGCCGTCGCCGAGGGGACCCGGCTGTTCACCCTCGCGGAGTCGCTGGGCGGCGTCGAGTCGCTGATCGAGATCCCGGCGGCGATGACCCACCAGTCGGTGGCGTCCTCAACGCTCGCGGTGGACCCGGCCCTGATCCGGCTGTCGGTGGGCATCGAGTCGGCCGAGGACCTGATCACGGACCTCGCCGAGGCTCTGGGCGCCGCATAGCGAGCGGGGTGCCGATCGGGCGTCGCCACCAAACGCCCAACGCCCCAACGCCCAACGCCCATCGCCCATCGCCCATCGCCCTGCCCGCGCCGCCCGTGTCTTCGCGCCCCGCCGCCCGTGGCCCAACGCCCCGCGATCCCGCGATCGCCGCGCCCGTCGCCGCGCTCGCCGCCTGGCCCGCGATCGCCGCCTGGCCCGCGATCGCCGCGCTCGCTGCCTGGCCCGCGTGCCGCGGCTCGCCGCTCCCTCCGGATTGCGGCGTGCCGAGGTTCGCCGCGCCCACGTCAGTCTCCACGCCGCCTGCCACGTAGTCCAAGGAGCTTGACTGCGGGGCGATGGTGATCGTCCGTGAGAGACCGTCGCGATCCGGCTTTCCTGTCACTGGACGTCTCTCGTGATTGCCTGGCAGCACTCGGCCGCGAAACTGCCGTCGTCCGGTGCCCCGGCATCGCCGGCCTCAGCCTGACGCACGTCCCTGGACTGGATGGCGGAAACGGACGGCAGGGAGGGCTGGCTGCGGCCCGACGCCCGCGCCTGGCCGCGCCCGTTGCGCCGCGCCTGGCCGCGGCGGGGCGCACCACCGCGCGGTTCCCGACCTGCCAGCGGTGCCGGCTGGATCGAGGTTCTCGGCTGCCCCAAGGTTCTCGCCTGCCCCAAGGTTCTCGCCTGCCCCCAGGTTGGCGGCTGCATCGAGCGGTCGTTGGGTGCTTGAAAGGTTCTGGCTGCCGATGGCGTGGCTGCATCGCCGGGCGAGCGGTTACAATCACCCGAAACCGAATCGCAACCCTGACTGCGGAAGCCGACTCCCGGGCATGCGCCCGTCACGCGCGGCCGGTCACCCTGACCCTGCGCGGGCCGGGGCCGATCCGGCCCACGCTCGCGCCGCAGTCGAGGTACCGACCATGGCGATCACGTCCCAAGCGCCAGGCTCCCGGATCGGCCGCCGCGTCCTGGCCAACCTGTCGGTTGCCGAGCTGTACGAACGCGCGATCGCCGCGGGCGAGGGCGCCATCGCTGCGGACGGGCCGCTCGTGGTGCGAACCGGCCAGCACACCGGTCGCTCGCCGAGGGACAAGTTCGTCGTCCGTGAGCCGTGGAGCGAGGCGAAGGTCTGGTGGGGTGACGTCAACCACGAGATCAGCGAGGCCCACTACGATCGACTCCGT
Source organism: uncultured Chloroflexia bacterium (assembly GCA_963829295.1). Classification (GTDB taxonomy): domain Bacteria; phylum Chloroflexota; class Limnocylindria; order Limnocylindrales; family CSP1-4; genus CAIXZV01. The sequence goes on from CAWHHU010000008.1 coordinate 225,704, forward strand.
GCGCGCCTCCTCGACCATCTCGCGGACCGCCGGCTCTACGCCCAGGACCTGTACATCGGCGCCCACCCTGCGCATCGGCGCAGCCTGCGCGTGTACACCGAGACCGCCTGGGCGAGCATCTTCGCGCGTAACCTGTTCCGCCGGCCGCCGCGCGACGACCTGGCGGGGTTCGAGCCCAACTTCACGATCATCGACGCGCCCAGCTTCGAGGCCGACCCCGAGACCGAGGGCACCCGGTCGGGCACCGCGATCCTGGTCCACCTGCAGCGGATGGAGATCATCATCGTCGGCACCATGTACGCCGGCGAGATCAAGAAGTCGGCGTTCACGGTCATGAACTACCTGATGCCCGACGAGGGCGTGCTGCCGATGCACTCCTCGATCAACGTGGGCAGGGACGGCGACGCGTGCATCTTCTTCGGGCTGTCGGGCACCGGCAAGACCACCCTGTCGGCCGACCCGGAGCGAAGCCTGATCGGCGACGACGAGCACGGCTGGGGCGACGACTACACGTTCAACTTCGAGGGCGGCTGCTACGCGAAGACGATCCGCCTCAGCCCCATGTACGAGCCCGACATCTTCGCCACCACGAAGCGGTTCGGGACGATCCTCGAGAACGTCGACATCGACCCCGCGACGCGCGAGCTCGACCTCGATTCGGAACGATTCACCGAGAATACCCGCGGCGCCTACCCGCTTCACTACATCGGCAACGCCGACCCGACCGGGATCGCCGGCGGCCCCCGGAACGTGGTGTTCCTGACCGCCGACGCGTTCGGAGTGCTGCCGCCCATCAGCCGGCTCACACGCGATCAGGCCGCGTACCACTTCATCAGCGGCTACACCGCCAAGCTCGCCGGCACCGAGGTCGGCGTCCGGGAGCCCTCGGCCACGTTCTCGGCCGGGTTCGGAGCGCCGTTCCTGCCGAGGCATCCGGGGGAGTACGCGAGGATGCTCGCCGAGCGCCTGGAGCGTTGGGACGTCCCGGTCTGGCTGGTCAACACGGGCTGGACCGGCGGACCGTTCGGGACCGGCCATCGGATGAACATCGCCCACACCCGCAACATGGTCCGCGCGGCCATCAACGGCGAGCTGGTCGGGGTGGGGACCATCGAGGACCCGATCTTCCGGCTGGCGGTTCCGAAGCGGGTGCCGGGCGTGCCCGACGAGGTGCTCGTGCCGCGCAACACGTGGTCCGACACGGCGGCCTACGATCGGTCGGCGCGGCGGCTGGCCGCGATGTTCCACGAGAACTTCGCGAAGTACGCTGACGGGGTGAGCGACGCCATCCGCGCTGCGGGCCCGGCTCCCGTCGATGCCGATCCGGACGCGGAGGGCTGACCGCTGCGCCCGGAGATCTGAACCCTTTACCGAGTCCATCAATCGCGCATTGCGCACCATACGTCGCAGGGAGGCGTTCGAGGTCATGGCACGCAACAAGGTCACCGTCATCGGCGCCGGCAACGTCGGCGCCACGACCGCACAGCGGATCGCCGAAGCCGGCTTGGCCGACGTGGTGCTGGTCGACATCGTGGACGGCCTGCCCCAGGGCAAGGGCCTCGACCTCGCGGAGGCGGCGCCCGTGGTCGGGCACGATGCCCGGATCATCGGGACCAACGACTACGCGGACACCGCAGGGTCGGACATCATCGTGGTGACCTCGGGTATCCCGCGCAAGCCGGGCATGAGCCGCGACGAGCTGCTGTCGACCAACGCCGGCATCGTGTCGAGCGTGGTCAAGGGTTCGACCGCCGTGTCGCCCGACGCGATCCTGATCATCGTCACCAACCCGCTCGACGCGATGTGCCACGTCGCGATGCAGGCGTCGGGGTTCCCGCGCGAGCGGGTGCTGGGCATGGCCGGCGTGCTCGACTCCGCCCGCTTCCGGACGTTCATCGCGATGGAGCTGGGCGTGTCCGTGGAGGAGGTCCACGCGTTCGTGCTGGGCGGCCACGGCGACACCATGGTCCCGCTGTCGCGCTACTCGACCGTCGCCGGGGTGCCGATCACGGAGCTCCTGCCCGCCGATCGGGTCAGGGCGCTCGAGGAGCGGACGGCGAACGGTGGCGCCGAGATCGTGAAGCTGCTCAAGACGGGATCGGCGTTCTACGCGCCCGCCGCATCGACGTTTCAGATGGTGGACTCGATCCTGCGCGACCGGAAGCGCGTCCTGCCGTGCGCCGTCCAGCTCAAGGGCGAGTTCGGTGTCGACGGGCTGTTCGTGGGCGTGCCGGTGGTGCTTGGGCGGGGCGGCCTCGATCGCGTGTTCGAGATCAAGCTGACCGCCGACGAGCAGGTCGCATTCGAGAAGTCGGCGGCTGCCGTCCGCGATCTCGTCGGCAGCCTGGGGGCACTGGGCGTCTGACCCTGTCGCCGTCGGGGGCGAACACAGCCGGCAGAGCAACCGACCGTCGAAGGGCGGCCCGTCCGGACGGGCGCGCCACACACGGACGGGAGGCCCCCCACCGCCCCGGGGACTGTTCGGATGTCTCGAGCGGCGCCCACGCCCGGCCAACGTCCCGGCGGCCGAGTGCGAGGCCGCCGTCCGGCCCCCAGGCGGGACGTCGCCGTACCGCCTGACCGGTAGACTTCGGCCGTCGTGCCACCCCTGGTGCCCGTGACGGCCGTCATCGAGCTCACCTTCTCGCCGACCGTGGCGGTCGGCGGCCTCGACCTGCGCCTCGAGACCCTCGCCCTGGCCGCCGTGATCTTCCTGTCGCTCGTGGTCGCCGCGATGGCCGCGCGCCAGACACCGATCGACCCGGCGTTGCCCGCGGCGGCCCTGGACGAGGATGGCGAGCCCAATCATCTGCGGGCGGACGACCTGCTGTACATCGTGGTCGGGGCCCTGCCCGGGGCGGTCGCCGGCGGCCGGCTGGGGTACGTCCTCCTCCATCTCGACTACTTCTCCGCGAACTCCAACGCGATCCTCGACGTCGGGCAGGGCGGGTTCGAGCTGTCGCTCGGGATCGTTGCCGGAACGCTGACCGCCGCGATCGTGGCCACGATGGTGGGCGGCACGATCGGAGGCTGGATGCATGCGCTGATCGTGCCGCTGCTGCTCGCGATCGCGGGCGGCAAGCTGGCCATGGTCCTGGGTGGCGACGGCCAGGGTGTGCCGTGGGACGGCACGTACGCCACGGCGTATCCAGGCGCGGGTCCCTGGGGCTCGCTGGCGCCCGGGATCCCGTCCCACCCCGCCCAGGTCTACGAGGCTGCGGCAACGCTGGGGATCCTGGTCGTGCTGCTCCTGCTGCTCACCGCAGGCGCGTTCTCGCGGCGGGGCGGCGGGGCGTTCCTGCTCGGGATCGCGCTGTGGGCGCTGGCACGTGCGGGAGTCGCCGCCACCTGGCGCGATCCGGTGACGGTCGGCCCGCTGCGGATGGACCAGGTGCTGTCGCTGGCGATCGCAGCCGGCGCGCTGGTGCTGCTTGCCGCCATCGCGGTCATGCGCCTGATCCGCGGCCGCGGCGGTGAGCCCGCGCCGGCGCCGGCGGCCCCGTCAGGTGCCCGGCAGGCCGGCCCGGAGTGGCCCGATCCAGGGACCCGGCCCAGGATCTAGGGGATCTCGCCGGACGCGGCAACGAAGCTGACGCTGGCGCGGCGCAACGTGCCCGCGTCGAGGCGGAGTAGAGTGAAGCGACCATCTCCGATCAACTGCGTCCCCGGAGGTCGTCCCATGACCCAGGTTGCCGAGCCCACTGGCTCCGCGTCCATCACCATCTCCACGGTCGGTCACTGGATCGGTGGCGGGCCCGTGTCCGGCACATCGGGCCGGCGGGGGCCGGTCTTCGACCCCGCGACGGGCGCCCAGACGAAGTGGGTGGACTTCGCGTCATCGGCCGAGGTCGATGCAGCGGTCGCCGAGGCGAAGGCAGCATTTCCTGCCTGGCGCAGCCTGTCGCTCTCCAGGCGCACCGAGATCCTGTTCAGGATGCGGAACCTCGTGGAGCAGCATCGCCACGAGCTGGCCGCCCACCTGACCGCCGAGCACGGCAAGGTCCCATCCGACGCGCTGGGCGAGGTCGCCCGGGGCATCGAGAACCTGGAGTTCGCCTGCGGCGTGCCGCACCTGCTCAAGGGCGGCTTCACCGAACAGGCGTCGACCGGCGTGGACGTGTACCAGATCCGCCAGCCGCTGGGGGTGGTGGCCGGGATCACGCCGTTCAACTTCCCGGCCATGGTCCCGATGTGGATGTTCGCCAACGCGATCGCCTGCGGCAACACGTTCATCCTCAAGCCGTCGGAGAAGGACCCATCGGCCGCCGTGTTCCTGGCCGAGCTGGTGCGCGAGGCGGGCGTGCCGGCCGGTGTGTTCAGCGTCATCCAGGGCGACAAGGTGGCCGTCGACCGGATCCTCGAACACCCCGACATCGCCGCGGTGTCGTTCGTCGGCTCGACCCCCATCGCCCGCCACATCTACGAGGTGGGAACCCGCAACGGCAAGCGTGTCCAGGCGCTGGGCGGCGCCAAGAACCACATGCTGGTGCTGCCCGATGCCGATGTCGCGATGGCTGCCGATGCCGCGGTCTCGGCGGCCTACGGCTCGTCAGGCGAGCGGTGCATGGCGATCTCGACCGTGGTCGCGGTGGGCGACATCGCGGAGCCCCTGGTCGAGGCGATCGAGGCCCGGCTGGCGGGCGTCAAGGTCGGTCCGGGATCGGATCCGGTGGCCGAGATGGGCCCCCTGGTCACGCGCCAGCATCGGGACAAGGTGGCCTCCTACCTCGAAAGCGCCAGCGAGCAGGGGGCGAAGGTGCTGGCCGACGGGCGGGACCACCCGCTGTACCGCGACTCGGAGGGCTTCTTCCTGGGCGTGTCGCTGATCGACAACGTCAAGCCCGGCATGGACGCGTACCGTGACGAGATCTTCGGGCCGGTGCTGATCGTCGTGCGGGTCCGGAGCTACGAGGAAGGGTTGCAGCTGATCAACGACAACCCGTACGGGAACGGGACGGCGATCTTCACGCGTGACGGCGGTGCCGCCCGCCAATTCCAGTTCGAGGTGAACGCGGGGATGGTCGGGATCAACGTCCCGATCCCGGTCCCCGTTGCCTACTACAGCTTCGGCGGCTGGAAGGCGTCGCTGTTCGGGGACCAGCACATGTACGGCCCGGACGGGATCCAGTTCTACACGCGAGCCAAGGTCGTCACGGCGCGCTGGCCGGACCCTGGCACCTCGAGCGTCGATCTGGGGTTCCCGCGCACCCGATAGCCCGGGCTCACCGCGAGGATTGGATCGCAAGCCGCACCGGGGGGTTGTGGACGAGGGGCCGATCGTTACCATCCCCGTCCATGACGAACGACGCAGCCCGGAGCGACACGCTCCACGCCGACCTGGTCGAGATGCTCGAGGCCACGCGGGAGGCTGAGCGGACCATCTTCGGGTTGATGGACCCCGCCGGCCGCGACGCGCCGCGCAGCATCGGGGAGTGGTCCGCCAAGGACGTCCTGGCACATCTGGCCGCCTGGCGCGAGGTCGAGGCCGAGCGGCTGCGGACCGGCTGGCGGGACCGGCAGCCGGCCGATCCTGACGGGGACGCTGACGGGTCGGCCGAAGGCGAGACCGGGGACGAAGCGAACGCGCGCATCCATGCCGAGCGCGTGGCATGGTCCTGGGAACAGGTCTCGGCCGTCGCCGGATCAAGCATCGACGCGCTCGAGGCCGCCATCGCTGCCACGCCGGCCGAGACGCTGGAGCGCTCCGAGAACCTGGTGGCGGGGATCGGTTCGAACGGCGCCAACCACGCGATCGCCCACCTGGCGGATGCCGCTGGCGTCGCAGGGACGGCCGCGGACGATGCGTTTCGTGCGTTCGAGGCGCGGATCGAGCGCATCATCACCCGCGGCCGGATCCCGGACCGGGACGTGGGGGTGATGGTCTACAACCTCGCCTGCAACGCGGCCCTCACGGGTCGGCTGGTCGACGCCCGCCGCCTGGCGGCGGATGCGCTCCGGCGCCGCCCGGACCTGCTCGAATGGGCGACGCAGGACGACGACCTCGCGGCCATCCGCACCGAGCTGCCGTCGCTCGCGGCGGGCTGAGCCCGGCGGCGGCTGCCTCCGGCTCCGCTGGTTGGTGCCTCCGGACCTACAGCGAAGCCGCCAGGATGGCCGCCAGCTCCTCGTCGGTGAGGATGATCGGGTTGGTCCGCATCGAGCTGCCACGCGCGTCGGCGACGATCGCCGGGATGTCGGCCTCGGTGACCCCGAACGTACGGAGGCGCGGCATCCGGAGCGCTGCGGTCCAGCCGGCAAGCGTGGTGACCAGCGCTGCGCGTGCCTCCTGGTCCGTCGCCGTGGCCGAGACGTCGGCGAGCAGCCTGCCCAGGAACGCGTAGCGGGGGAACGCCGGCGATCCGGGCTCCCGATCGGCGAGCGCCGAAACGTTGACCGCCGTCACCGCAGACAGCGTCGCCCCGCAGGCGGCTCCGTGCGGGACCGGAAACCTTGCCCCCAGCGGTGACGCCAGGCCATGAACCGCCCCCAGGCCGGCGTGCGCGAGACAGATCCCCGACAGCAGGGCGGCGTACGCCATCCTCGACCGGGCGACCGCCGCCTGGGGACCTCGAGGGTCCGCGTGCCAGGCGAGCAGGGCTCCGCCCGCCGCCTCGAGCCCGGCGATGGCCAGCGCGTCGGTGACCGGGCCCGCTCGCAGCGAGACGTAGGACTCGAGCAGCTGGGTCACCGCATCCAGGCCGTTGGTCGCGATCGCCGTCTCGTCCAGGCCCTCGAGCAGGTCTGGGTCCACGACGGCGTCGGCTGCGACCAGCCGCTCGTCACGGAACGACCGCTTGTAGCCGTCGGGTCCCCGCTCGCTGATCACGGCGTTGCGGGTGGCCTCGCTGCCCGTCCCGGCGGTCGTCGGCACCGCGACGAGCGGCACCGCCGGCCCGGGGTAGGGGAGCTGCGCGCCGACGCCCTCGAGATGGTCGGTGATTCGCGTCCCGCTGCGCAGCAGCCCGGCGACGGCCTTCGCGGTATCCAGGACGCTGCCGCCGCCGATGCCGATCACGACCTCGGGTTCGGCATCCCGGCCCGCTGCGACCGCGTCGTCGACGATGTCGGGCGAGGGTTCACCGCGAACGGCTACGTGCGCCACCGTGTCCACCCCGGCCGAGGCCAGCGCGGTGAGCACGGCCTCGAGCCTGCCCGAGGCTTCGAGCGACCGCCCTCCGGCGACCAGCATGGCCCGGTGGCCGTGGGACGCGACGATCGCGGGCAGGCGGCTGACCACGCCGGCTCCGAACGTGATCTTGGGCAGCCTGCCGAGGGAGAAGGCCGGGACAGCGCCGGTGCCTGCGACCGCTTCGTTCATCGCCGGGTCACCCGGCGGCCGTCTCGGGCAGCAGGCCCTCGTATCGGACACCGCGTCGCGGCTCGGCCATCCAGTCGGCCACCAGGTCACGCCAGACCGCGTAGTGCGCCGTCTCCTTGTGTGCCTTCGCCGCCGCCTCGTCCACGTACCACTCGTAGACGATGAACCGGTTGGGGTCCTCGATCGAGCGAAGGACGTCGAACCGCACGTTGCCCGGTTCGCGCACCGATGCCTCGTGGTTGGCGCGGGTCGCATCGAGGAACGGCCCGATGTGATCGGGCTTGACGTGGACATGGACGAGGGTGACGAACATCGGCGTGCCTCCTGGCGATGATCGTACCCGGGTCCGGGTTCCGGACCGGGGTCCGATCCGACCCACGTGGACGGCCGGGTCCGGACGGCCCGCGTCGGTCAGGGCCACACGGACTGCCTTCACGCATCCGGCGCCGCGCGCACGCGGCGTCCACTCGGGCCGATCGGCACTGGGCGGTCAGGGTGCTGCCGCGGCACGCTCGGGGTGCTCAGTCATGACCCCGGACGGCCACGGCCGACGCGTCCCAGGCTCGTCGCGACGGGGGTTGCTCCGGCAGCGATCGTACGATTCCCAGCCGGGTCGGAGGTGCGTCACCGATGGGTCTCCAGTTCGTGATCCAGCTCGACAACCACCCGGGCGAGCTCGCTCACGTGGCCCGCGCCCTGGCCGACCGGGGCATCGACATCCACCATGTCTCGTGCGTCGGGGCCGGTCCGCTTGCGTGCATGTTCGTCACCACGGGCGACGACGAGGTCACACGCGGCGTTCTCCGGGGCCTGGGCCACCCGTTCATCGAGGGCAGGCCGGTCATGGTCGAGGTGCCGGACTGTCCGGAGGGGCTGGCGGTCGTGAGCGAGAAGCTCGGCGAGGCCGGCGTACGGATCACCGGCATGCTTCCCGTGGGCCGAAAGCCCGGCGTCGTCGAGATGACGTTCTGCGTCGACGACGACGTCAAGGCGCGCGAGGCGCTGGGCCAGACGGCGCTCGAGCTGGTGGGCTGCGCCGACTGATCCCACCCCGCCGGCTGATCCGGCCCGCTGACCCAGCCGGCCGATCATGACGGCTGCTTGAGGGTCGGCGACGAAGTCTCGGCCGATCTCCCGGGGCTCGTCGCTCAGCCGAGGGGCAACGCAGCGTGCACGCCCAGCATCGAGGCCAGCCCGAGCTGGATCGACCAGATGAGCACGGCACCGGCGATGGCGGCCAGCGAGGCCAGGAACGCCATGCCCGCGACGAGAGCCTGACGCCGGCGCGCGTGGCGCGCGGCCGGACCGTCGAGCTCCCACCATGGGTCGCGACGATGATGGAACAGGGACAGGGTGGACATGGGAGCCTCCAGTCCCGCGAGTGTCGATCCGTCAGGACCGTCGGTCGAGGGTGACGTCCGGGCCCTTACCCCCCGACCGGTACCTCACCGGACCACTCCCAAGCTCACCGGACAGCCACGCTCCGTCGCCCGATACGGAGGCTTCCCCAGGTGCGCGCACGCACCGGCAGCCGACCTGCCCGCCCGGCTGGGTCAGGCGCGCGGGGTCGCCATCCCTCGCATCGCCGGGATGATCTCGCGGCCGTAGATCTCGAGCTGCTCCTCCTCGTGCCCGTTCATCAGGTACAGGTTGAACTGATCGACGCCGGCCTCGGCCAGCGTGGTGAGCCGCTCGATGTGCTGGTCCACCTTGCCGACCAGGCAGAAGCGATCCACGATCTCGTCCATCACGAACGAGGCGTTGTCGCTGCCGACCTCCGCGTGGTGGTGGTAGTCGTAGCCCTCGCGGTCCCGGATGTACGTCGTCAGCTCGTGGGGAAGATCCTCGCGCGGGTACTTGTTGACCAGGTCCACCACGTGGTTCGCGACCATGGCCGGGAACCAGCGCGTCCGGTCGCGCGCGTCGGCGAGATCGCCAACGTGCGCCGGAGCGGCGGCCATCACCATCACCGAGGCCGGGTCCCGGCCCGCCTCCACGGCCGAGTCCCGCACCTGTGACACGAACCAGCGGATGAGATCCGGGTCGCCGATCTGGAGCATCGACCCATCGGCGATCCGTCCGGTCAGCTTGAGCGCGACCGGCCCATAGCCCGCGATCCAGACCGGCAGCCGGTGGCCGCCGGCCCAGGGAAGCTGGAGCATCGCTCCCTCGAACTCGATCGAGCGACCCTCCACCAGCGCCCGGATGACGTGGACCGCCTGTTCGAGATCCTTCATCGTGGTTGGCGTCTTGCCCAGCACCCGGCGGGCGGAGTCACCCCGCCCGATGCCGAGATCCATGCGCCCGTCGGAGAGCTCGTTGAGAACCGCCAGCGCCGACGCCGTGACCGACGGCTCGCGGGTGGCCGGGTTGGTGACGCAGGTTCCGAGGCGCAGGCGCGTGGTTGCCTCGGCCATCAGCGTCAGCAGCGGATACGGATCCCGCCACAGGACGTGGCTGTCGAACAGCCACCCGTAGTCGAACCCGGCGGCCTCGGCCTGGCGCGTCAGGGCAAGGGTGCGCTCGATCGTGTGACCGGGCTTGAGCGTGAACCCGAACTGCATCGACGTCCTCCTGTCCACCTCGCCGGAGAATCAGGGGGCTCGGCCGCCCTCCTCCTGGCAGCCGAGCCCGCGGGATGATACCCGATCACGCCCCGGCGTCGAGGGTGCTGTTTGGCCTGTTGTTCTTCCCGATCCTCGATCGACGAGGGCTACGGCGTTACGAGGTCACCGTACATCTCGGGCCGGCGGTCACGGTAGAACTGCCACGTCTGGCGGACCTTGCTGATCATGTCCAGGTCGAGATCGCGAACGATGAGCTCCTCGTCGCGCGGGCTGCCCACGGCGCCCACGAACTGGCCGCGGGGGTCACAGAAGTAGCTCTGGCCGTAGAAGTCGTCGGGCCCGATCTCGGCCTCGATCCCGACCCGGTTGATGGTGCCCACGAAGTAGCCGTTGGCGAGGCTGTGGGACACCTGCTCCACCCGCCACAGGTACTCAGAGAGGCCCCGGCTGGTGGCGCTCGGGATGAGCACGATCTCGGCCCCGTTCAAGCCCAGCGCCCGGGCACCCTCGGGGAAGTGGCGGTCGTAGCAGATGTAGACCCCGATCTTGCCCACCGCGGTGGTGAACACCGGGTAGCCGAGGTTGCCGGGCCGGAAGTAGAACTTCTCCCAGAAGCCCTCGACATGGGGGATGTGGGTCTTGCGGTACTTGCCCAGGTACGTCCCGTCGGCATCGATCACGGCCGCCGTGTTGTAGTAGATGCCCGACGTCTGGCTGTCCTCCTCGTACATGGGGACCACCAGCACCATGCCGGTCTCCCTGGCCAGCGCCTGCATGCGGGCGGTGGTGGGGCCGTCGGGGATGCGCTCGGTGTAGCTGTAGTAGGCCTTGTCCTGGACCTGGCAGAAGTAGGGTCCGTAGAACAGCTCCTGGAACAGCATGAACCCGGCACCGGCCTTGGCCGCCTCGTGCGCATAGCCCTCGTGCTTCTGGATCATCGACTCCTTGTCGCCGGTCCAGGTCGCCTGCAGGAGCGCGCCACGGACGATACGGGGCATCGCGTAAACCTCCATCACGAAAACGCCGGGCTCGCCGGGGAAGCGCGCGGGACGCTTGGCCCGGGCCCTTCCCGGGTCGCGAGACGAGCAGGATACGCCCCTGGCAGCCAGCGGCGGAGGACCGGGCCTGACCACTCGTCAGGCGAGACGCAGCCCCCGGCGCGTCACGATCGGCGCCGCCACGGTGCTCAGCGCCGCTTCGCGAAGACCTCGGTGAACTCGCGGCACCGGCCGTCATCATCGAAGCGGCACAGGAAGACGTTGTGGTATTCGCGCTTGCCCGAGGCTTCGTCGTAGCGCGATATCCCGGTCGCGACGGCATTGGCGCCGTCGACGGCCCACGGCTGATATTCGGCCGTCCAGGTCCCCGGCTCATCCTGGTTGTCGATCCAGCTGGCGACGATGGCGTCGCGGCCCGCGAGAGGCTCGTCCCACGGGTGGTAGCGGTACTCGGCATCGTCGCTGAACAGCTCGCCGATCGCCTTTGGATCGTAGCTGCGCCAGGCATCGACGTAGGCGTCGAGCCAGCGGGCGAAATCGTCCCGGCTCATCATTCGCGGACCCTCCCTGCGTGACATGCTCGTGGTAGCGTCGTAACCGGTAATATGCACCTTACCAGTTACGCTGGCAAGCGCAGCCGAGGGTGGCATCGCGTGCCACGGGGGACGCGAACATAGGTGGTGCTCAACCAGGTCCTGGCTCACTTCGACGACCCGTCCGGCGACGTCGCACGCGGCGATGCCCGCACCGATGCCGTGATCGCGGCGATCCAGGATGAGGGCACGCTGTGGCTGAGCGGCACGCGGTGGCACGGGCTGCGGGCGATGCGGATCTCGGTGTCTGGCTGGTCTGCCGGTGCCGAGGACGTTGCGGCGTCCCTGGCCATCATCCGCCGCGTGGCGGGGGAGATCCCGCGCGGCTGAGCACCTCGTCCACCAGGGCGGGCACGGCCGGCGCTGGCGGTAGCCGGCCGCGGGCCGTCTGACGAGGCCCTGGACCCGCCCTCTCACCACACATTCGCCCCGGCGTCTGCGCGGCGGCCGCACGACGACCGCACAAGGCTGGATCCGGCCCATGCAGACCGCGGAGGTTCTGGATGGGCCGTTTCTCGCGCCCGAACGCGCCCTCAAACCCGACTCCGTGGGGCCGGACAGAACCGTGGCGTTCGGATGGGCGGATCGGAGGCGGGCCCCCCACCACCGGCGATCGGCGCGCCGGTGGAGGGGTCGTATGTTGTAATGGGGACAACGTTCGTGCCCCGGCCGACGTCCCGCCGAAGGGGCATGCGAAGTCGCCTGAACGCGGGTCGCCGGTGCGTGGCCCGGAACGGAGGACTCATGGGCATCAGCGCCGCGCCCGGCATGACCAGCCAGGAGATCGTCGCCCTCAACCGGGCCCACACCCTGTTCTCATGGTCGGTCCAGAGCGCCCTCGATCCGATCGCCATCGACCATGCCGAGGGTGTCTACCTCTACACCCCGGAGGGGAAGCGGGTCCTGGACTTCAACGCCCAGCTGATGTCGGTCAACATCGGGCATGGCGACCGGCGCGTCATCGATGCCATCAACGAGCAGGCCGCCAGGCTCCAGTTCGTCCAGCCGGCGTTCGCGACGGAGATCCGCGGGCGGCTGGGCGCGAAAATGGCCGAGATCATGCCCGGCGACCTCAACAAGGTGTTCTTCACCCTGGGTGGCGCCGAGGCGGTCGAGAACGCGATCAAGCTCGCCCGCCACTACACCGGACGGTACAAGCTGCTGGCCCGCTATCGGTCATACCACGGGGCGACCCATGGCGCGATGACGCTCACCGGCGACTACCGGCGCTGGGCGAACGAGCCGGCCCTGGTCGGCGTGGTCCGCTACCCCGACACGCATCGGTGGGGAGAGCCGGAACCCCGTCCCGTGGCGGAGTCGCTCCAGGGCCTCGAGGACGTCATCAAGTACGAGGGACCGCACACGATCGCGGCCGTGTTCCTCGAGACGATCGTGGGCACCAACGGCATCCTCATTCCGCCCGACGGGTACCTCAAGGGTGTCCGCGAGATCTGCGATCGCTACAACATCCTGATGGTGTGCGACGAGGTGATGGCCGGCTTCGGGCGGACCGGTCGCTGGTTCGCCGTGGACCACTGGGACGTCGTGCCAGACCTGATGACGATGGCCAAGGGCCTCACCTCGAGCTACCTGCCGCTGGGCGCCGTGGCCATGCGCGACTTCATCGCCGAGGCGATGGAGACCAAGATGTTCTACGGCGGGCTGACCTACAGCAGCCACCCGATCAGCCTGGCCGCGGCGCTGGCGACGATCGGCGTCTACGAGGAGGATGACCTCATCGGCAACTCGGCCCGGATGGGCGAGGTGATGCGCCGGCACCACGAGGCGCTGGCGGCCAGGCACCCGAGCGTGGGTGCGCACCGGAGCCTGGGCCTGTTCGGCATCCTCGACCTCGTCCGCTCCCGCGATCCGTGGACGCCGATCACGCCGTTCAACGGCACCAGTGACGAGATGAAGGCCATCGGCAGGTTCTTCCGTGAGCATGGCCTGTACGCGATGATGGCCAACAACTCGATCCACACCAACCCGCCGCTGTGCATCAACGAGGCGCAGCTGGACGAGGGGTTCGAGATCATCGACCAGGCGCTCGACATCGCGGACCAGGCCGTCACCGGCTGACCGTTCGCGGCTTCCGTCACAAGGTCAGCAGCTGGCCTCGATCGGGGCCGGCTGCTCGACGTCCGCCGCCAGCCACGTCGCGCCCCGTCGCCGGATCGGACCTATGTCTGCTCCTGCGGCCCGTGAGTCTCGCCCCGGATCCAGAGACCGATGCTCGCCGGAGCGACCGTGCTGCCGAGGACGCCAGCCAGCTCGCCGCGGACCAGATCCACGTCCAGCTGGTCGCGGAGCCGCGTGGCGAACTCGGTGGCGATCCGTTGCGCCTCGTACCGCCGCCGGTCGAAGCGCCGATCGACGAGCTCCTGCACGCGACGCCGCAGCGGCTGGAACAGGGCAAACACGATCAGGGTTGCGGCGGCGACGGCCAGCGTGCTGGACTGGGTGATGCTGGCGAGCACGTCGTCGAGCAGCAGGTTGATGCCCACGAACACCACGACCAGGAGCAGCGTCAGGACGGTCCAGCCAAGCGTTCGCGAGACGATCCGATCGATCTCGTACAGCCGGTAGCGAAGGATCGCGATCGCGATCGCGAGAGGCAGGAACGCGATCGCGAGCAGGCCGACGATGAACCCGGCGTCCGAGAGGGATCCGGTGGCCAGGTTCGAGGTGGCGAACGCGATCGCCGCCACCGAGGCGACGAACAGGAACCACTTCAGCTGCTGGCGCTCGATGCCCGATGACCGCCGGAAGCGCTGGGCGAGCCCGAGGACGACGATGGCGAACACCGGCACCGCCACGAGCAGTCCCAGCTGGCCGGCCAGCTGGACCCAGCCCTCGACCGGCTCCGGCAGCACCACCGGGTTGGCCAGCCAATCAGCGTTCTGGAGCGGTCCCGGACGGGTCGCGTCGGCAGCGATGTTGATCCCCGTCCCGCCGATGGCCATCCAGCCGACGATCCGCCATCGGGACCCGGGCAGGCGACCGCTCGGGTAGATGAGCGGCAGGAACACGAGCAGCAGCCCGATCATCGGGTCGGCAGTCCACGAGGTGACCCATGCGATCGGGGCTACGAACGGCAGCCGGCCCGGCCCGAGCGACTGGTCGATCCAGCCATAGTTGCCACCGCCGAAGGTGATCGCAGCCAGCAGGCCCGCGGTCAGGAGCAGCCACCCGACTCGATTGTCCGGCCGCCGCATGGCGAGGACGCCGCCAACGATCCCGAGGTCGGCGACGAGGGCCACGAACATCAGCGTGAACGCGTACGAGCCGGGATCTCCGGCCGCCACGTAGGCCAGGTTCATGACGGCCAGCACGACAGCCGTGGCGACCGTCACCGTGGTGGCGGCCACGGCGAGCCCCCGGCGCGGATGGCGCGGGGTGAGCGAGGTGATGGCGGGGACGTTCGTCAAGGCTGCTCGCTGGATCGGCCGGATTTGGTCATTCTGGCACCGAGGGACAGCGGCAGTGTGGGGCGCCTCCGTCCGGTGATCGTTACGGGCCGAGCCCCCGTCCGGGTGCCGGCCGGTACGCGTCATCGGACCGTCACGGACCGCGGCTACGGTCCCCCCATGCGGTGTCCTGGTCTGTCTCCCGCCCGGCTCGCGGCGGGCCGCTGATGCCCGGTCTCCTCGCGATCGCCTTTGCGGCCGGAGCGCTGACCATCCTCGGGCCGTGCTCGCTGCCGATCATCCCGCTGGTGGTGGGGGCCACCGGGACCGGCCGCGCCGTTCGAGTGGCCGGGGTCCTGCTCGGGTTCGGCGTCATGTTCCTGCTCACCACCGTCGTGATCGCGGCGATCCTGGCCGCCGCCGGCGTGACCACCCAGCCGCTGCGCCTGGTGGCCGCTGTCGTGTTCGTGGTGGCCGGGGTGCTCCTGGTCTGGCCCCGGGCCGCCGATTGGCTCACCCGCCACGGCCCCCGGACCGCGACCCGCGCCGCCGGCCTCGGCCCGCGGGGCGACCTCGCGACGGGGCTCGCCTTCGGGGCCGGGATCGGGCTGCTGTGGGCGCCCTGCGTCGGCCCGCTGATGGCCGGGGTGATCGCCGCCGCCGCCGTCGAGGGACCCACGGCCGGAGGCATCGCGATCGCCACCGCGTACGTCGCCGGAGCTGCGTTCCCGCTGGCCGCGATCGCGTTCGGCGGCCGATCGCTGGCAAAGCGACTGGGCGAGGCGACCCGCGGGCTCCGGCTCCGGCAGACCTACGGGGTGCTGATGCTGGCCGCCGGCCTGGCCGTCGCGAGCGGCCTCGACCTCCGGCTCCAGACAGCGGTCGCGGCATCGCCCCCGACGGTTGACGGTCAGGCCATGGCGGCCGACACGACGACGGCGCCGTCCGCCGACCCGCAGCCGGTGGTGGCGCTCGAAGACCTGGGTCCGGCGCCCGAGTTCGAGGGGATCACCGCGTGGATCAACAGCCAGCCGCTGACGATGGCCTCGCTGCGCGGCAAGGTCGTGCTCGTCCACTTCTGGACCTTCGGCTGCATCAACTGCATCCACGTCCAGCCGTACGTCAAGGCCTGGTACGAGACGTACAAGGACGACGGCTTCGTGGTCGTCGGGATCCATACCCCGGAGCTCTCGTTCGAGCGCGACCTGGGCAACGTCCGCCAGGCGGTCGCCGATGACGGGGTGACGTTTCCGGTCGGGTTCGATCCCGCGTACGACACCTGGCATGCCTTCGGCAACCGGTTCTGGCCGGGGTTCTGGTTCGTGGACCGGCAGGGCAACATCCGCCACGTCCACTACGGCGAAGGCGACTATGCGGGCTCCGAGGCAGTCATCCGGGAGCTGCTGGCCGAGTCCTGACAGCCGTGCGCACGCGCCGCCGGCCGGGCACCGGCCATCGATCGTGAGAACATGCCGGAGGTCGCTGGCGCACGACGCCACGTCGAACGATCTTCCAGGCGCGTCGAGCTCGGATCGGCAGCGGGGGTCATCAGGCGATGTTCTTCGAGGCTTCGGACTGGTTCATCGCATTCCTGCTCACACTCGCGATCGAGCTGCCCATCGTGCTCCTCCTGCTGCGCCGGATCGAGCCCGACCTGGCGCGGATGGGGGTCCTCGTCGTGTTCGCCAACCTGGCGACCCACCCGATCGTGTGGTTCGTGCTCACCCAGCCGCTCCTGGTCGGGACGCCCGAGTATCTGCTTGCTGCTGAGTTGTGGGCGATCGGCGCCGAGGCCGTGTTCTACGCCGTCACCCTCCGCGGCCTTGGAGCGCGTCGTGCGCTCGGCGTATCGTTGGCCGCCAACGCGGCTTCATTCCTGGTGGGCCAGGTGGTCCTCGATCGCATGCTGGAGATCCTGCGATGAAGGTCGAGTCTCGTATCGGTTGGCGCCGGCCGGCGGTCGTTCGACGGCCACGATCAGCGTCCGCGGTCGCGTGCCGATGGGGCACCCGGCTCACGGTGATGGTCGCGATCGGCACGCTGCTCGCCAGCTGCGCGGACTCCAGCATCACCCCGACCCCTGCCGCCCCGGCCCCCGTCGTGCCGACATCGGCCCCGCTGGTATCCCCGTCTCCGTCGACAGCGTCCCCGGCGACGCCATCGTCGGCGGGCGCGACCGCGACGCCGGCCTCGCCGTCGACCACGCCCGCCCCCGTGCGCGCCCGCTGGGAGGCCGCGGGCAGACTGGCATCGGTCTCGGTCCAGGGCCTCGTGCCGCTGGGCGATGGGTCGGTGCTCGCGGTTGGCGACGTCTCCGGTCAGCAGACCGGCGCGGAGCGCTGGAGCGCGGCCAGCTCGAGCTGGGCGGCCACCGAGGGTCTCAACAAGCAACGCACGGAGTTCGCGCTGGTCGCCCTGCAGGACGGGCGCGCGCTGGTGGTCGGCGGTCTCAACGACAGCTACCAGTCCTATTCGAGCGCGTACACCTACGATCCGGGGTCCGGCCACTGGTCGAAGGTGGGGCTCATGGCCGCGGCCCGTTCGCTGCCGGCGGCCGCGGTGCTGGCCGACGGCCGGGTCCTGGTCGCGGGCGGCTACTTCGGCCACAAGCCCGATTGGGGAGCGCTCGTCGCACCGGGCGCCGCGCTTGCCGCGTACCACGTCGCGTCGGATGGCTTCGGGGCTCCGGGCGGATCTACCCCCGATGACATCGCTCCCCCTAACGTCGGCAACGCGCTCGCCACCGCGGAGCTGTTCGATCCGGCCACCGGCGAGTGGTCGGCGACGGGAACCATGCGCTACGCACGCTACGGCGCGCAGGCAGTCACCCTCGCCGACGGCCGGGTGCTCGTCGTCGGGTCGTCGCCGGGCTGGAACGACATTGGCATCAGCGTGGACGGCCGCGCCTTCGATACAGCCGAGCTGTACGACCCGGGGGCGGGCCGGTTCACCCTCACCGGGTCGCTGCCGCCAGTCGACGCCACCGCCATCGCAAGGCAGGGCGCGCCGAAGTCGGTCGTAGCCGAGGTCCGCGACGATCCCTCACCACCCGTGTCCTACATCGGCACCCTGATCGCGCTCGCCGACGGCGACGCGATCCTGGTCGGCAGTAGGTACACGGAGAAGCACGGGGCCGACTACGCGCGGTCCTTCCGCTACCACGCGGGCGACGGGACGTGGTCCGAGATCGGCGAGACGTGGATGAGCACCGAGATCCCGACGCCGCCCTATCGAAGGTGGACTTCCACCGGTCCCAACCTCAGCGGCGCTGCCGTCGCGGCGCTGCCCGACGGCTCGATCCTCGCGGCCGGCGGTAGCGACGAGGGCGCCACCACGGTCCTCGTCTACGACCCACGCCGCGACGAGTGGGGGAGTGCGCACAAGCTGCCCGATACGCGAAGCGGTGCGACAGCCGTCGCCGTCGCCGACGGCTCGGTGCTTGTGGTGGGCGGGCAGGTCCACCGTCTGGCGGCGCTCCGGTACTTCCCGCGGCAGTAGTCATGGTCTGGGCCGGCACCGCCTGCGATGGTCCGGTCATCCATGGGACCGTTCACCAAGAGGTTGCGACCGTCCTTGTCGCCACGCATTCGCCCACCGTCGCCGCGTTTGCGGACGGCCGGTACGAGCTCGGCGCCACGGATCGTGCCGATGCCGACGTGGTCGTCGCCTCATGCGGAGCGCGATCGGGGGGTGCTCGCGGCTCAGCCGGCGTTGAGCGGAATCCCGGCCGCCCGGCAGTCCTCCGCGAAGGCCGCCTGCGCATCGGTCGTGGGGCTCCATCGGGTCGGGAAGGCCACCACGCGGTCCAGCCCGACGGCCGCCAGCCCGCCGAGCAGGTCGACCCGTGCCTGGCCCCCGTCGCGCATGTCCTCGTCGCTGGCGTACAGGGAGAACCGCAGCGCTGACGGGTCACGGCCGGCCCGCTCGCACTTCGCGCGAACATCGGCCATTCGCTCCCTGATCTCGTCGGCCGACAGGAACACGAAGTTCAGCTCGTCCGCGAACCGCACAGCCAGGCCCGCGGTGCGCTCCCGCCCGTTGCCGCCGACGATCACCGGGATGTGCGGCTGGATCCCCTTCGGGATGTTGATCGCACCCCTGACCTGGGCGAAGCGACCATCGAACGTTGCCCGCCCCGGGGCCAGCATGCGGCTGATGACCTCCAGGTGGTCTTCGAGCTGGTCGAGCCGGGTCGAGACGGGGGGGAAGCCGTACCCGTACGCGAGCCACTCGTCCTCCTTCCAGCCGGCACCGATGCCGAGCTCGAACCGACCGCCCGAGATGACGTCGATCGTGGACGCCAGCTTCGCCGTCAGGCCCGGGTTGCGGAAGGCGGTGCAGACCACCATGTGGCCGAGGCGGACGCGGCGCGTGGCCATGGCGATCGCCGACAGGACCGAGAACGACTCGAAGGTGATCTCGTCGGTCGGGTCGGGGACGGTGTGGAAATGGTCGAACACCCACAGTGACTCGAACCCGAGTGCCTCTGCCTGCTTGCTGAGCTCGACCGTCCTCGACCAGGCAGCCGCGGCGTCCCAGCCGTCGTACTCGCCCTTCCAGCCCTGGGGTGTCATGAGCCCGACCTGCATGGCCTCTCCCGTTGTCCTCGGCATCTCTCGTCGCCATCGACGTTACCCCGTCCCATCGGTCGGTGCGCCAACCCGCGGTCCGGACGGTCCGGACGGACCCGACGGTGCCCAGGGCCGGCTCAGCCGGTCGGTGGCGGCCTCGACGCCGATGTCGTATGATATTGGGCAAACGCCCAACTCACAGCATCGCGGTGCGTGCGCGGCCCGTCGCGCGCCGCCAGGGAGTCGTTCATGAACACCACCAACGCCACGCCTGTCCAGCAGCCGGCGCCGCCGAAGGGTCTGGTGGGCCGGCTGCTGACCCTGCCCCTGTACCTCTACCGCGCCCACCTGGGGTTTCTGTTCGGCCACCGGATCCTCGTGCTCGTCCATGAGGGACGGCGAACCGGACGGCGCCGCGAGACGCCGCTCGAGGTCGTCCACTACGACAAGCGGACGCGGGAGGCGATCGTGGCAGCCGGCTGGGGACGCAGGACCCAGTGGCTGTACAACGTCGAGGCCGGCCTGGCTCGCGAGGTCCGGATCGGCCGCAAGCGATACGTGCCGAGCCACCGGATCCTCGACCTCGACGAGGCGATGAGGACGCTCGACGACTACGAGCATCACAGCGGCATTCCGAAGTCGATCGTCCACCGCGGGCTGAGCTGGCTGCTCGGCTGGCGGTATGACGGCACCGAGGATGCTCGCCGGCGGGCGGCGGAGCAGCTGCCGCTGGTCGGCCTGCGCCCAGCTTGAGCGACGGCCCGCCCTGGGCGCTACGGGCCGAACGCGACCTCCCTGAGCGGGAACGGCAGCTTGCCGGACTGGATGATCGTCACCAGGTTCTGGGCGTCCGCCAGCGGATACCCGCCAAGCCCGTTCTGGCTGATCTGCACCTGGCCGCCCGGGATCGCCTCGTTGATCACCGGGGCCGTGATCACCTTGCCGTCGAGGACCATGGCGAAGTAGTCGCCCACGTGACCGGCCGTGTAGTCGGCGAACAGCCTGGCACTCGCATCCTTGAGCGTAAGGTCGATCGTTCGCTGCGCCGTTTGGTCGGTGCCGATCGAGGCCGCGGCGATCTGGTCGCCCGAGAACAGCACGCAGTCGACCGTGTGGCTGGCATCGCAGGGCTGGCTGAGCATGGAATCGGGGAGCTGCTCGTCCTGCTGGGCCGGGGACGATCCCAGCGGCACGAAGTCCAGCCGGCCCGTGGTCCCGATGACCCTCCGCAGCAGGTCGACCCGATCCGGATCCGCCGCGGGGAGCAGGACCACGATGCGGTCGGGGGGCACCACGCTGACATCGGGCGCCTCGACCCCCTGCGACTGCAGTCGGTGGGACACGATCGTCGCGATCGCGGTCAGGTCAGCGCTGGTGGGCTGAACGCTGCCGCGCGGAAGCACCTGGTACTCGTCGCGCATCGGCGCCGGCGTTGTCAAGGCCGTCGGCGACGCGCCGCCCGGGCCGGTCCCGTCGCCCTCGCCACCCAGGCTGAACGGATGTCCGATCGTCACGAGCACGGCGGCCACCAGGAGCAGGGTCGCTGCCGCTGCTCCCAGCGCGGCGAACAGCGGGCGCCTTCCCAGCCGGCCTGCCGCGCCGCCCCCGCCTGGGCGTGAGCGCGGCACGTGAGCCACGGCCTCGTGCACATGCGCTGGCGCGGATGACGGCGCCAGCTCGGCCAGGAGGTCGCGAAGGGCGCGCTCGAATCGATCGTCGGGCACTGACTCACGTGTCATCGGGACGTCTCCCCGGGCAGGCGCGCGGCGGCGTCATAGGCCGCGCGCAGCGCCCTGAGCCCGTAGTGCAGGCGGGACTTCACGGTGCCCGGTCGCTCTCCGGTGCGTTCGGCGATCTCGTCGAGCGACAGGTCGGCGAAGTAGCGCAGGATGACGACCTCGCGATGCTCGGTCGAGAGCCCGGCCAGGGCGTCGTGAAGCGCCACCCGCTCCCCGAGGCCTGGTGCGGCATCGGGCACCGGCCGCTCCGGACCACCATCGATCGGGAGCATTCGGACGTGGCCACGCCGCCGAACCCGATCCCGGCAGCCGTTGACCAGGATCCGCTGGAACCATGGTTCGAAGCGGGTCGGATCCCGCAGACCGCCGAAACGCTCCCAGGCCGTGACGGCGGCGTCCTGCACCGCGTCCTGGGCCTCCATCTCGCTGCCCAGCAGGAGAGCCGCGAGCCGGTACGAGCGGTCGAGCGCGTGATCGGCGAGCCGGATGAACGCAGCGGTGCGGTCGGCATCCGTCCGCCCGGCCGCATCCGACCGCCCATCGGGGTCCGGCTGCCTGACACCGTCCGGGGATACGTGCTCGGTCACGGCCATCTCTCCCTCGATCACGACCGTCCTGACGAACGGGCGCCTTCGAAGGTTCAATCTTCGAGCCGGCGAGCCTCCGCTATCGGGCCGATCGAACGTCCGCCCCCGAGGACCGGTGTCCGCCGTGGCTGATCCGCCGTCGGATGACCGGTGCCGCGCTCGCGCGGCTGGACCTGCAGCAGGATCGCGCTGAGCCCGACGACCGCGACCAGGGCCACGCGGTTGAGCAGCGCGGCGGCGATGGCGGCCTCAGCGGGCAGCCCGATCTGGACGAACAGGATCGCGAGGGCCCCTTCCTGGACACCCAGACCCGATGGCGTGACCGGGATCAGGATGCTCAGCCTGGCGACCGCGAGCGCCGCCAGGACCATGGTGGGATCCGGGATCGGGGTGACCGCGGCGACCAGCATCAGGGCGAACGCGAGGCTCGCCACATGGAACGCGGCACCCAGGAGCAGGCCGAGGCCGGTGCCCGCCATCCGTCGCCACCGGCTGCCGGCGCCGCTGCTGCGGGGCCCAGGCCGCCGATCGCGCCGATCGAGGGCCAGGGCGACCGCGGTGACCACCGCGACGAGGATTGCGATCGCGACGAGCCCACCGAGAACGACGTCGCGAAGATCCCGGGAGCCGGCGAGCCACCACAGACTCAGCGCGCCGAGCGCGCCGAGTGCCAGCGAGGACGTGATGCGCTGGACCACGATCGGGGCAAGGGCGCTCCGCCAGCCGGGCGCGTGACCCCGGATCGCATAGGCGCGATACGCGTCGGACCCGAGGTTGGCGGGTGTCAGACCGCCCAGGCCCTGGCCGATGTAGTAGAGGCGGAGCATCGTTCGCCAGCCGGCCACCGATCCGGTCAGCAGGCCGGCCAGGGCACGCCACGTGGTGGCGCCCAGCAGGTGCACCGCGACCAGACCGGCGATGGCGGCCAGGACGAGCCCGACGTTCGCGTGGCCGAGCGTCGTTGCCAGCGCGCCGAGGTCGAGCTCGAGCGCCACGACGACCAGGAGGCCCAGACCGATCGCCCGTCGCCCGAGCCTGAGGACACGGGCTCGAGCCAGGCGCGGCGGCGATCGCCCTGGCCCGCGCTGACAGACCGATCATGATGGCCCCGATCCGACCGCCCGGCGCACCGCCTCGACCAGCGCGGGTACGTGGGGCGGCACAGGGTCGATGTTCCGTTCCGCGAGCCACGACCGGGATTTCGCCGCGTAGGGCACGGCGACGATCGGGATCCCGGCACGCTCGGCGAACCAGAGGCTGTGATAGCGCATGCAGACCGCGGCCGACAGCGAGCCGAAGACCGCCTGGAGCTGCGCCGGGTGGAGGTCGCCGTCGAGCACGGCCATGCGGGGGGCAGCGCGGCGCAGCCGGCCGGCGAGGACGAGGTCGCTGTGCTCGGCGAGGTACGGGTGGCGGCTCATCGGGATGAAGCACAGCTGCAGGTCCGGCAGCGCGTCCACGAGGCCCGTGGCAACCGCCTCGATCGACGCCTGCAAGCCCGGGCCGCCGATGCTCGTCAGGCACAGGCCCACGATCGGGCGGGTCGGATCGAGCCCCGCGGCTGCCAGGGCCGACAGCCCCTCGCCGTGTGCCGCGTCGGGCATCGCGGCGGAGAGGTCGGCGCCCACGTCGGCCCGGATCCCGAGCGCCGCGAGCACCGTCGCGGACGCCGCATCCCGGACCGTGAGGCCAGCCAGGCGTGGAGCCAGCAGGCGGAGCGCCGCGCTCGTCGCGACCGGCAACCCGGCGTCGACGCCGACGCCCACGATCGCCACGGTCCGCCCGGTCGCGGCCGCGGCCAGGCCGAATGGCGCGATCAGCCGGCCCAGCCGCCCCATCCCGTCGCCGAACAGCCCACCACCGCCGATGGCGACCGATCGATGACGCCGTAGCGCACCGGCCACGCCCGCGATCCCGATCGACGGGATGCCATGCGTTGCCGCCGTCTCGACCGGGTTGCGCGACACGGCGAGCATCCGCCGGTCTCGCCCGATGAGCTCGATCAGGCCCGCCAGAACCGCCTCGTCACCAGCGTTCCGATAGCCGTAGCCGCCGACGATCAGCACCGGCGATGGAAGGCCGTTGAGCACCGCTCGATGTGGCTGCAAGCCCGCACGCCTGGCATCGGTGACCACCCGTGCAGTGATCTCCCGCTCCCGGCGCGTTCGAGCGTCGTCCCGGGCGATCGGTCGCGCCGGCGCCCCGATCGTGGTCACGGCGTGCCCGTGTGCGTCCTCCGGATCAAACGGCCCGCGATCTGCGCCGACCCGGAGGAGGTCCCCGGGCGGGCCCCGCCAGCCCGCCCGGAGCCGTGGGCCGTCACCGAGTCGACTCCGGCAGGCTCCGGGTCGGCCGCGCGGCTGATGAATGCATGCGACACCCCTGGGATGAGTTGAAGGTCAGATTGCTGCTGCCGCCTGAGCCGGTCGCCGCCGCTCGTTCGGCTTGCCCGGCTGCGGGGACGCCTCATCGGCGTCCGGCATCGAGTTGCCGTGCCGCGGATGGCCCGCGATTGCACTTGTCGGGGGCGCAAAGGCGACGGCGGCGCGGCGCACCATCTGCATGACGTCTCCTTGTCTGGCGGAACGCCCCCGCAACCCCGCCGCTGCGATCGTTCGTGCCCGGAGACTAGAGAGGGCCTGGGCACGCGCTGCCTTTCACTCCCGCGCGGGCGACATAACAGCCGCATGTCAATCCGGGCGAGACCCGGGCCGCACCATGGCGCGACGGCCCTTCGAACCGGGCGGCCGTGCCGCTCGCGGGTGTCCGCAGCGTTCAGCCGGGCCTCCACGGCTCGTGCCAGTGCCCGTGACCGGCCAGGATGCGGTCGGCCGCGGCGGGACCCCACGAGCCCGGGGCGTATGCCTCCACCGGTGACGGGTGATCGAGCAACGGCTGCATGATCCGCCACATCTCCTCGACCTCGTCCTGGCGGGTGAACTTCACGCTCTGACCGTCCATCGCCGCCTGGAGCAGCACCTCGTACGGCGTGGCGCCCTCGCCGCCGGCCTGGGCGAACTCGACGTCGAACGGCACGGGCCCCGTGCCCTTGACGTCGGCCCGGTAGGCATCGAGGACGATGCGCACACCGGTCGTCGGATCGAGCCGGATCACGAACTGATCGGCCGTCGCCCGCCGGCCGAAGTCGGCGAAGCCGATCCGGGGCGACTCCCTGAACACCAGCCGCAGCTCGGTCTGCGTGGTCGCCAGGCGCTTCCCCGTGCGAATGAAGAACGGCACACCCGCCCAGCGCCAGCTGTCGATGTCCAGCCGCAGGGCCGCGAACGTCTCCGTCGTCGAATCGGAGGCCACCCCGTCGATCGACCGGTAGCCGTCGTACTGGCCGCGGACGTAGTGGGCCGGATCGGCGTCGAGCGTTGCCCGGAACACGGTCGTGAACGCATCCTTGAGCGTCTTCGCGTCGGCGCCGACCGGAGGCTCCATCGCGGCCGCTCCCACGACCTGCAGCAGGTGGTTGACGACGACATCGCGCAGCGCCCCCACCGGATCGTAGAAGTGGCCGCGATCCTCAACGCCGAATGCCTCGGCCAGGGTGATCTGAACGCTCGCCACGTAGTTGCGGTTCCAGACCGGCTCGAGCATGGTGTTGGCGAACCGGAGGTAGAGGATCTCCTCGAACCCCATCTTGCCCAGGTAGTGGTCGATCCGGAACAGCTGCGTCTCGTCGATGTATTGATGGAGGTCCGCGGCCAGGGCGCGCGCCGAGGCCAGATCGTGGCCGAACGGCTTCTCCACGACCACCCGACCCTGCCGCAGCAGCTCGGCGCCGGCAATACCCTGGACGACCCTCGCGAACAGTGACGGCGGGATCTCGAGGTAGAACACGGGTGCGGCCGCGTCGCCCAGCGCCTTGCCCAGTGCGGCATAGGTGCCATCGTCGGTGAGGTCGCCGCTGACGACCGAGATGCGGTCGACCAGTCGCCCGAACACGGTCTCGTCCAGCTCCTCACCGGTCCCGACGATCGACTCCCGCGCCCGATCGATGAGCTTCTCGCGCGTCCAGTCGCCGCGAACCATGCCGATGATCGGGCAGTCGAGGAGGCCGCGGTGTTCGAGGCGGTACAGCGATCGGAAGGTCATCACCTTGGCCAGGTCGCCCGTGAGCCCGAAGATCACGAGCACATCGGCTCGAGCCTCGTCGTTCGCTCCACCACCGGTCAGCGCATCGCCTGCCATCGTGTCGATCCTCGTAGCTGTGCGTGCTCCTCCGCCTGACGATGCTACGTCGATCCGGCCGAAGGCCTGTTCGTGGGCCACCGGGCGGCCGGCGGCTCGAAGGCCGCGCACAGCATCCCGTAGTAGGTGGGCACCTCGTAGGACAGGAGCTCGGGCCGCCACGCCTCGCCGATCGCGCCGAGCAGGATCAGCATCTGCCACCAGCTGTCGGGCATGGCCGCCTCGATGAGCGGCGGGTCGATGTCCCGCAGCGCCCCCAGACGGCCGTCGCGGAGGATGGCCACGAGATGCTCGTCGTGGACGCGAGCGGCCGGGTCATAGCCGTACGGTCCGTCCGCCAGGTGCGTGTGCGCCTGGTCCGCGCTGGCCACCAGCGCACCACGGCGTCCGCTGGCGCAGATCGCCCGCCCGATCGCGGCACCCGCCGCTACGTGGACCTCGACGGACAGATCCCGTGCGGGTGCGACGACGATGACCGGGATCGGTGGCTCGCGCCGGCCACCGAGGTACCAGAGCGGGATCAGGCTGCCCCAGTCCAGCGGCATGACGGCCTCGGCCGGGTCGTTGCCGCCATAGCTCACGCCGATGGCCGGGATGCCGGCGGCAGCGAGCTCCCGGATGATTGCCAGCGCGAGATCGCGATCGACGGGCAGGTCGAGCGAGACCGCCGGCGCCTCGTCCAGGGCGCCCGCGGTGCGCCCGGCCACGACGACGGCGAGGTGCCGCTCGACGTGGATCCCGTGCGGCGTGAGCACGACGATGGCATCAGGATCGGCCGCGTCGAAGCGGCGGGCGAGCTCGACCATCCCCGCGTGCGTCGCCACCGCCAGGCCGGCTTGGCCGGGGGCGCGGGCCTCGGGGATGGCCAGGTCACCGTGGGGTGCGATGCACGCGAACGCGATCCCGGAGGCGTTGCGGGGCGCGCCCGTCGCCGGTGACACGACCTCAGCGCTCGAGGTCGATGTCGGTGGCGCCCCAGGATGCCGGGTCGACGTCGGCGATGGACTGGGTGAAGGTCCACCGGTGCCCACCGATGTCGAGCGCCACGGCCTGCCGCTCCCCGTAGGCGTGATCGCCGGGCTCCTCGACGATCCGCGCGCCGGCGGCAGCCGCCCGGGCGACCTGCGCGTCGACATCGGCGACACGCAGCAGCACCTCGTGCCGATCGTCGGCTCCAGGGCGACGATCGGTGTCGGGCGCCGGCGTCCCATCGGTGGCCCTCGGCTCGTGGACGACCACGGCGCCTCCATCGCACACGAGCTGCGCGCGGTGGGACCCGATCCGCAGCCGGACGCGGAAGCCGAATGCGTGGCACAGCCAGTCCGTGGCAGCGACGACGTCTGGGTACTGGAGCACCGGGACGACGCTGCCGGGAGGTGCGGATCGATTGGTCATTCGAGGTCCTGCATGGGCTGATGTGGGGCGCTCGCGATGGCGGTTCGCCGCCAGCCTACCCTCCCATCCGGCGCCGCGAAGCGAACCTCCCGGACCGCGCGGACTTCGCGGGCATCGCGGATGCTTACAGGCGTCATCGACGAGCGCTGCGCGATCAGGTCGCCGGTCTCGTCGGCTCTCGCCAAGGTCAGCACGAGGAGCGAACAACCATGAGGATCCTGCCCCGGCAGCCCACCGGAAAGGCCCCGGCCGACACGTTCACCGGCGACGCCTGGATCGACCTCCTGATTCGGGGAGAGGCGCCCTCTCGCATCCGCGTCGGCGTGGTCCGGTTCGCTCCGGGCGCCCGCAACGCCTGGCACGCGCACCCCGTGGGCCAGACGATCCACGTGACCGAGGGCATCGGGCGCATCCAGTCGCGCGGCGAGCCGGTCGTCGAGATGCACCCCGGCGACACCGCCCACACGCCGGCCGGCGAGTGGCACTGGCACGGCGCGGCACCCGACCGGTTCATGACCCACATCGCGATGTGGGAGGCGTCCGCCACCGGCGAGGAGACCCAGTGGGGCGACCACGTCACCGACGCCGAGTACCTCGCCGCGGCGGAGCGCCCGGATCCGCGCCCGTGACCGAACGGCGACCGGCGGCTGGTGGTCACCAGCCCTGACGACACTCACTGACGCCACGCGCCGACGGGGATCAGCTCACACGCGGCTCGCGTCAGCCTCCCGGCGCAGCCGCGACGGCGGTCATCGTCGGCTCAGGCGGCGGAGCGGCTCGGCGACGCGACGGTCGGGGTCCGGGTCGGCGTCGGCGACCGGCGTGTAGCGAACGTAGGCCAGGAGCGCGAGGCAGGCGGTCGCGGCAGCCAGAGTGCCCGTGACGGGCAGGTAGAGGAACCAGGGGCCGGACGGGTCGTCGGCAAGCGTCCGAATCGATGTCGCGACCCCGACCAGCTGGATCAAGATCCGGATCGGGAGGGCCGCAGACAGCAGCGTCCAGAACGCGCGTGAGTCTGCCCGATCGAGCCATGCCGCCACGGCCACCCAGGTCACCAACGCCGAGCCGAGGACGTAGGCGGCTGGCAGTGTCGCGGACGCGACGTCGACGGAGACGTCGATGCCCGATGCCGCGGCGATCATCACCGGCAGGTAGGTGAGCGCCAGGTACACGCCCACGATCACGGCAAGCAGCGAGCTTCGGGCCCGGGCCCCTGGCCACAGCCGCAGCAGCCCGAACCCGGTGAGCACGAGGCCGATGACGGCGATCGCCTCGAGCGCAGGGTCGAGCGGACCGCCCCAGATGTAGAGCGCGTCAGGGTGAAAGAGCGGCTGGTATGTCACGGCTGCTCTGCCGATCTCCGCGACGGCGCCCGTGGCGAGGCCGGCGAGGAGCAGGCGATGCGTTCGGGGCGCGGCGGGCGCGCGGAGCAGGAGCGCCGCCGGGAGGAGGGCGATCGTGCCGGTCTCGATGGCCTGGGCGAGCCGGGCTACGCTGGCTGCACCGGGGACGTCGCCCATGCCGCCGATCGCGCCCAGCCGCACCAGCCCGACGAAGATCGCCCCGGCGACGAACAACCAGCCCAGGCGTGGCAGGCGGATGGCGTCGATGTCCAACAGCTTCAGGCTGCCGACGGCCTCGGTCGGAACGTCGGGATCGAAGGCGTCCGGTGTGGCATCCAACGGCTCTGGTATCGGCTCACCCTCGGGCAACGCGGCGTGCATCGGCGCCTGCTCGCACCGAGGCTGGGTGGCATCCGCCCGGTGTCAAGTGCCGGCCGTCGGACCTGCCCGCGCTGCCCGTCCCCAGTCGGGAGGCTTCACCGCGCGAAGATCGACCCGGGCCGCGCCCGTGAAGCGCATGAAGCGGTCGAGGCCCCGTTCGAAGGCGTCCCGGAAGGCGTCGTCCCGGGCGGTCGCCTCGTCCTCGAACCACAGCCCGTTGGCGACGAGGGTCGCCGTCGGCCGGTGGAGCTTGAGGTCGATCCGGCCAACCATGGCGTCCCCCCAGAGGATCGGCAGCGCGTAGTACCCGAACGCGCGCTTGTGGGCCGGCGTGTAGACCTCCCACAGGTACTCGAAGTCCCAGACCGCACGGGTCCGGGCACGATCGTGGATGACGGGCTCGAGCGGCGAGAGGAACGTGACCTCCTCGGTCGTCGTCGTCTCGAGCGGCCGCCACGCGCGCGGGACGCGTCCCCGGTCGAGGGTCTCGAGGTCGCCGACGGCGTCCGTCAGCGCGAACCATCGTCCCCTGACGCCCTCGATCGCCACCTCGACCAGCGACCCATCGCCGACCATCCGGTCGCGCCACGCGGCCACCTCGCGCGCCGTGAGCTTGCGTCGCAGCAGCCAGGTGAGACCCGTCAGCTTGGTGAGCCCATCGATGCGTGCGGCCTTCTGGAGCAGGAACGTCTCGGCCTCGTCCGCCGGGACCTCTGCCAGGTGGCGGGGCTTCGCGACGCGTTCGGTCAGCGTGTAGAAACGTTCGAACCGCTCCCGGCGGAGCACCATCGCCTCGCCCGTGCGCCACAGGTACTGGAGGGCAAGCGCCGAATCCTTCCGGCCCCGGTAGTCGTCGACGCGCTTCCGGTCGCTCATCGCGAACTGGCGGTTGGTCACGCCATCGGGACGCTCCCGGAGGATCGAGCGCATCTCGTCGATGGCCTCGCCGTGCTCTTCCCCGATCGCGCGGATCCTGCCCGTCGCGCTCTCGCGACGCATGAGGACCCGGTAGTACGGGAGCTCCTCGATGGGTCGGACCGCAAGCCAGCCACCCCATTCGAAGAAACGGCGCTGCTCGTACGTGAGGCGCGCCCAGTCGTCCGGCACGTACCCGAGGACGCGCGCATGGAGAGCGATATCGTGCGCCCGTGCGACGACCTGGAGCGGGTCGAGCTGGAGGTCTCCCATCGTCCGCAACGCGCGCTCCGCCCCCGCGAGCCCCTCCCAGCGACGACCGGGCCAGAGCCCCTGGCGACCGAGCAGGAACCGGCGCGCGACCTCGCGGGTGATCTCCATCGGGGGACTGTAGCGTCAGGCAGGCGCTGGAGTCCGCTCCGTCATCGCACGAGGCGCGTACCCGAGGTCGTTCCCGTCATTGAGTTGCAGGAGGACGCTCGGCGCCACATGACGCGAGCGGTGCGCCGCGCGAACCGTCAGCCCGGGTTTCCGGTCCCGAACTGCCGATCGCCGGCGTCGCCGAGGCCGGGCATGATGTAGCCCTTGTCGTTGAGCTGGCGGTCGAGCGCGGCGGTGTAGATCTCGACGTCCGGGTGGGCCTTCGAGACGGCATCCACGCCTTCGGGTGCCGCGATCAGGTTGACGAGCTTGATCCGCACCGCTCCCCAGCGCTTGAGGACCTCGATCGCGGCCGTCGCCGAGCCGCCGGTGGCGAGCATCGGATCGAGGATCAGGCACAGGTCGATGGTGGTCGTGTCGGGCAGCTTGTTGTAGTACTCGACCGGGCGCAGCGTGCGCTCGTCGCGGAACAGACCCAGGTGCCACACCTCGGCGGTCGGCATCAGCTCCAGCATCGCGTCGACCATGCCCAGGCCGGCGCGCAGGATCGGGATCAGACCGATGCGGTCGGCGAGCTCCTCGCCGGCCATCGTCTCGATCGGTGTCGTGACGTCCAGCGGGCGGGTGCGCGCATCGGCCAGCGCCTCATAGCCCAGCAGCCACGACAGCTCGCGGACGACCTCGCGGAACTTCTTGGGCTCGGTCGCCTCGTCGCGCAGGATGCCGAGCTTGTGGCGCACCGCGGGGTGCTGCGACACGTGGAGGTTGGGCCAGGTTGCCACGGGATCCCTCGCAGTCTGATCGGACCGGGCAGGCAGGCTCGCCGTCCTCCGACGCTCCTGCTGGGTCGCGGCCGAATCCTATCGTGCCCGCAGGTGCCATCGTCGGCCGTCGATGCTTTCGCCGATTCGCCACGGCCGATGGGCCGAGCGACGACCCCCGTTTGATCCCCGCCGGCGCACCTGCCTGGACCCGATCCTCGGAGCGTTGACCGAACGCACCACCAGCGGGCCCGGAGGCTGCTTCGGTCGCCGGAACAGCCTTCCTGCGCGCGCTATCCTCGGGCGTAATGGCCGTCCGTCCTTCGACCCGGTCCACCAACGACAGCGGCGCTCGCGTGACGACGCGCGCTGAGCCCCGTGGGGGCGCGCGCCCGCGCCAGACCCGGTGGACCGTCCCACCCGTCCTCGTGCGCCAGACGCGAAACGGCGTCGTGGAGTCGGTCCATCGGGGTGACATCGTCGAGGTCGACGCCGCGGGACGGATGCTCCACGTGCTCGGCGACCCGGACCGCATCGTCTATCTGCGGTCGACGGTGAAGCCGCTCGGGCTCGTGTCGCTGCTGCGCGCCGGCGGCCAGCACGAGTTCGACCTCACGTCCGAAGAGATCGCGATCATGGCATCGAGTCATTCCGGCGAGGACGTCCACGTCCGGACGATCCAGGCCCTGTACCGGCGGATCGGCATCTCGCAGTCGGTGCTGGCGTGCGGGACGGAGGGTATGCCCATCGATCCCCTGACTGCGGCGCGCCTGGCGCGCGACGGCGAGCGTCCGGGCCCGCTCCGGCACATGTGCTCGGGGCAGCATTCGGCACTGGTCCTGCTCGCGAAGCTCGGCGGCTGGGAGCTCGAGACCTACTGGCAGGCCGAGCACCCGGCGCAGGTCGCCTACCGTGACGGCGTGGCCGCTGCCTACGACGTGCCCCCGGGCTCGATGCAGACGGGGATCGACGGTTGCGGGATCCTTACCTACGCGTTCCCGCTTCGCGAGGTCGCCCGCGCGTACGCGATGCTGGCCGATCCTTCGGCACTGCCCGACAGCGACCCGCGGGCGCCCCTGGCGAAGCACCTGACGACGATCCGAGATGCGATGATCGCGCATCCGGAGCTGATCGCCGGGACCCGCGACCGGCTCGACACCTCGCTCATGAAGGCTGCGGCCGGACGTGTCGTGAGCAAGAGTGGCATGGAGGCGCTGCGGGGTGTCGGCATCCTCCGGGGTCCCCGGGGCAACGGCGTCGAGATGCCAGCCACGGGCATGGCGATCAAGATCGAGGACGGCGACGGCTACGACCGGGGAACCTGGGCGGCATCGGTCGAGACCCTTCGTCAGGCCGGCGTGCTGGAAGGGCAGACGCTCCGCGTGCTGGCTCGCTACCACCACCCGCAATACCTCGATCCGCACGGCCGAACGGCCGCCGAGGCGATCCCGGCGTTCGAGCTGGCGCCGGTGGGGGAGCTCACCGGCTGACGAGCCGGCGAGCCGGCGGAACCGCGTCCCATGAGCTTCCAGGGCGATCCGTACCGGGTCCTCGGCGTGGCGCCCGGGGCCTCGCTCAACGAAATCCGCTCGGCCTACCGGCGGCTGGCCAAGCAGTACCACCCTGATGCTGCCGGTGAGCGCGCGCTCGCGCGGTTCCTCGCCATCCAGGCGGCATACGAGCGACTGGTGGACGGTGAGGGTCGCCTTCGAAGGGGCGGGGGAGCCGGCCGTGCGGGCGGGGCAGGATCGGCGCCGGCCGAGCCGTGGAGGGCGGATCCGGCCAGAGCGCGAGCGTCACGTGACGCCTGGCGAGCTCGGCGGGCCGCGCAGGGTCCACCTGCGGGGGAGCGTGCGAAGGTCGCCGGGGAGCCGGCAGCTGCCGGCTCCGGGACCGGCGGCGGATCCGATGCCGAGCATCGGCACGGGACGGGGACCAGGGAAGGTCCGGCGTCGACGCCGCGTGGCGGCGTGGGGGAGCGTGGGCCACGCCGCGGTCCCCGCAAGGCGACGCCGGGATCCACCACGTACGACGAGGCGGCCGAGAGCGCGCGAGATCCCGAGTGGGACGGCGGATCGTGGTATGGACCCTCGCTGCGCACCTACTGGACGATCAATCCCCGCGAATACGCCGATCCTCGCAAGCACGGTCCGGAGTACCAGGAGCGGGCCCGGCGAGCAAGCTCGCGAGCGGGCAACCTGGCGCACGAGCGCTCCTCCGACCCGGGCGGGGATCCGGCGATCGGCGCCGGCCGGGCACGCGAACGGGGGGCCGGGTCATGGACCTACGCGACGGACTCCGGTACCGCGGACTGGCAGGCGGGCGAGTCGACCCCGCCCGGCGCGGACGCCACGTTCGCCTCG
This sequence comes from uncultured Chloroflexia bacterium, assembly GCA_963829295.1. GTDB lineage: Bacteria > Chloroflexota > Limnocylindria > Limnocylindrales > CSP1-4 > CAIXZV01. The sequence continues at coordinate 259,220 of CAWHHU010000008.1, forward strand.
CCGCCCGATGCGGCTGGACCCGGGTCGTCGACGGGTGCGTCGACGTCCCGCGCCGATGCGGCAGATCAGGACAGGCGGCCGCCGGACCTGGAGTCGCTCGCCCGTCAGGCGGCTCCGCGCCACCTGCTGGACCTTGCCCACCGGCCGGACCGGCGCTGGCGGGTGCTCATCGCGCTGATCGGGTGGCCACCGCTCGGTTTCGCCGTCGGCTCGCTGCTCACCTCGGTGACCGGTTGCGCACAGTTTGCCGCCTCGTGCCCGGAGCCCGTGCCCACCCTCTCGCTGCTCATCCAGCCGGTGATCGTCGCTGCCCTGATCTTCGTCCCGCCGGCCGCAGCGTTGGCAGCGTTCGGCTCGATCGCGGGACTCGCTGCGGCCGTGCCGCTCGCAGCGGTGCTGGCGGTGGGGTCCGGACCCGACGGCCGGGCCGCAGCGCCGGTGCTCGGCGTCCTGGTCTCGGCCGCCTACCTGGCGGCGCTCGTGGGCGGCGCGATCGTCCTGTGGCGCCCGGCACGCGAGCCGTAGACTCGGTGGCGTCATGCAGCGACGCCACGATCCGGCCGACATCTCGGCCGCGGCCCAGGAGTACCTCCTCGCCCTGCGGGTGATGGGCTCGGACGGCCGCGTCGCAACGGCGGCCCAGCTCGGCCGCCACGTGGGGGTGAGCACCCAGGCCGCGAGCGAGATGTGCCGCCGCCTCGCTGCTGATGGCCTGGTGGGCCAGGCTGCCGGTCGCGGGCTCGAGCTGACCTCGGCCGGCCGAACCGCCGCCGACGCCATCTTTCGCCGCCATGCGCTGCTGGAGTGGCTGCTGACCTCGATCGTGGGCCTGGGCTGGGCCGACAGCGATGTCGAGGCGATGCGCCTGCAGGGTGCGCTGTCGCCTCGGGTTGAAGCCCGCCTCGACGAGCTCCTCGGTCACCCCGAGACCTGCCCGCACGGCAACCCGATCGACCTCGCGACCGCGCATCGCCGCCCGGCGGGCACGCCCCTGTCCGAGATGGAGTCGGGCTCGAAGGCGACGGTGTACCGGATCACCGAGGAGGCGGAGGAGGACGCCGGGCTGCTGTCCTATCTCGAGGCCCGGGCGCTCACTCCGGGCGCCCACGTCACCATCCTCGCCCGCTCCGAGTCGCTCGACTCGCTCACGCTCGAGGGTCCCCGCGGGCTCGCGACCCTGGGGCTGCGCCCGGCGTCCCTGATCCGTGTCCTGCCGGGCGAGGCGGATCGGTCGCTGTTCCATCGCGTGCCGGATGCCCGCGGCTGAGGCTGCGAGCCAGAAGCGGCGCCCTGATGCGTGACAGGCTTGGGCGGCCGGAGAGCTCCGGCCAGGGGCTCCTCAGCCGGCCCGTTCATGCCTGGCGGACATGGATTCGCGCGGGAGCGCCGTCTGCGGCGGGTTGAACACGCGTCGCCGCGCCGGAAAGTGAACCTGGCAAGCGTGTCACGTATGAGAGCGAAGCGCGGATGGTGGCGATCACGCGGGATGGCGCGGATCGCGCGGATCACGGCAGATCGCGCGGATCACGGCCACTGGCGCTGATCACGCGGGCTGCCCCTCCAGCCAGCCCGAGCGGGCTCTCGCCCCGGGCCACGCGTTCGGTCCTCATACAATCGAGCCATGCCTGCCGACATCCGCGTTCGCATCGCGCCCAGCCCCACCGGCCTGCTCCATATCGGCACGGCCCGAACGGCGCTGTTCAACTACCTGTTCGCGCGCCGTGTCGGCGGCACCTTCGTGCTGCGCCTCGAGGACACCGACGTCGCGCGCAGCACCGCGGTGTTCGAGAATGACATCCTCGACAATCTCCACTGGCTCGGGATCACGTGGGACGAGGGTCCGGGCGTCGCCGGCGTCGAGGAGGCGGGACCGTACGCTCCGTACCGGCAGATGCAGCGGCTGGACACGTATGCGAAGGCGGCCGCCGGGCTGCTGGCGCAGGACCGTGCCTACCCCTGCTACTGCACGACCGAGGAGCTCGCGGCGGATCGGCGAGCCCAGGAGGCCGCGCGCCAGTCCGTTCGCTATGTGGGTCGTTGCGCCAGCCTGACGCCGGACGAGCGCGCTGCCCGCGAGGCCGAGGGCCGCCGACCGGTCACGCGGTTCCGCGTCCGGCCCGGGATCGTCGGCTGGAACGACCTCGTTCGAGACCGGGTCGAGATCGACACAGCCAACCTCGGCGGCGACTTCGTGATCGTCCGCGCCGATGGCACGCCGCTCTACCACTTCACGGTGGTGGTCGACGATGCGGCGATGGAGATCAGCCACGTGATCCGCGGCGAGGATCACGTGAGCAACACTCCCAAGCACATCCTCCTGTTCGAGGCGCTGGGCCACGAGCCACCGGTGTTCGCCCACCTGCCGTTGATCCTCAATCCCGACGGCACCAAGATGAGCAAACGCAAGGCTCAGACCGCGGTGGCCGACTACGTCGCGCAGGGGTTCGTCCGGGAGGCCCTCGTCAACGACCTTGCGTTCCTCGGCTGGTCGCCGGGGACCGAGGAGGACGTCTTCTCACTCGCCGAGCTCGAGCAGCGGTTCGAGCTGGACAACGTCCAGAAGGGCGGCGCCCGCTTCGATCGCGAGCGACTCGAGTGGCTCAACGGCACGTGGATCCGGCGGCTGGACGACGACGACCTGGTCGACCGCCTGCGGCCGTTCATCGAGGCGGCGAAGGCGGCCGGACAGATCGACCGGCTGCCCTCGGGCGAAGAGATCCGGGCGCTGCTGCCGATGGTCCGCGAGCGGCTGCCCACCCTGGCGGCGATCGTGGACCTGGTGGGCTACCTGTGGGTTGACGAGCTGGACGTCGATCCGGCCACGATTCCACCCAGGCGATGGGATGCAGCCACCACACGAGCGGGGCTCGCGGCAGCCCGCGCGATCCTCGCCGGGCACGACGCCGTGACCTGGGAGGCGGACGAGCTGGAGCCCCCGTTGCGGGCGTTGGTGGACGAGCGTGGCTGGAAGGCCGGTGACCTGTTCATGGCGGTCCGCGTGGCAACGACCGGGAAGACGGCGACGCCACCGCTGTTCGACACGCTGGTGGCGCTGGGCCGCGACCGGACGCTGGCCCGGCTCGATGACGCGATCGAGCGGCTGTCGGCGCCCGCCGCCGGCTGAGGCATTGCGAATGCCAACACGGCGTTAACAGGGACCGGGCAGGATCACGGGCGAATGGCACGCACGATCCTCGTCGTGGACGACGAGACGACGCTTCGGGAGACCCTCGTCGAGGCCCTGGAATCCGAGGGATACCGTGCCCTTCCCGCCGCCGACGGCCGGGAGGCCCTGACCGCCTTCCGCACCCATCGGCCCGATCTCGTCCTGCTCGACCTGATGCTGCCCGAGCTGTCGGGCGTCGAGGTCTGCCGGATCCTGCGGGCGGAGTCGGCGGTCCCGATCATCATGCTCACGGCCAAGGATTCGGAGGTCGACAAGGTCGTCGGCCTGGAGCTTGGCGCGGACGATTACGTGACCAAGCCGTTCAGCCTGCGCGAGCTCACGGCACGCATCCGGGCGATCTTTCGGCGGGCGGACCAGGCCGGCACCGCGGAGGCGCCACCGACCGTCGATCTCGGCCGCGTCCAGGTCGACCTCGCCGGGCACCGCCTGCTGCGCGACGGGGCGACCCTCGCGGTCAAGCCCAAGGCGTTCGACCTGCTCGCGTTCCTGCTCCGGCACCCGGGCCAGGTGTTCACCCGCGACCAGCTGCTCGAGCACGTCTGGGGCTACGACTACGCGGGCGAGTCGCGAACGGTTGACGTGCACGTCCACTGGCTGCGGGCCGAGATCGAGGCCGACCCGGCCGCTCCCGCGTACCTTCACACGGTCCGCGGCGTGGGCTACGTCTTCCGCCGCCCGGCCTGACCACCCGCCATCGCGCTTCGCCCGGTCACCGGCCCGCGCTCCGGCGCGACCCTACGACTTGGCCAGGATCCGCTCGATCACCTCGGCCGCATCCTCGGCCGCGTCGATCGTGTCCTCGAGCTCCCGGTACAGGTCGCGCATCTTGATCACCTCGAGCGGGTCGAGGCCGTCGCGGAACAGGCGCCCGATCGCGGCGCGTGACAGGCCGTCGGCCTGGTGCTCGAGGTCATGGACGATGGCCAGGTGCCTCCCCAGATCCTTGCCGCGCTCGAGCTTGTTGAGCGCCTCCAGGAGCTGGACCGCCTGACCGCTCAGGATGCCGACCAGCTGCCGCGCCTCGTCGGTGGGGTGGTCGATGCCGTAGATCACGAACGTCTCCGCCGACGCCTGGATGCCGTCGACGATGTCGTCGAGGTGGACGGTGAGCTCGTGGATCTCGTCGCGGTCGAAGGGGGTGATGAAGCTGCGCTCGAGCCGCGCGGCGAGCTCCTTGTCGATCTGGTCCCCCCGCTTCTCGAGGGCCTGGATCTCGGCCACCCGCTCGTCGAGCCGGTCGTAGCTCTCGACCATGGCCTCCAGCTTGCGAGCGGCCTCGAGCAGGTTCTCGCCGTCCTCGATGAACAGCTCGAAGAACTTCTCGTCGCGCGGGATCAGGCGGACCATCGCAGGCCTCCGGTGGTTGGCGGATCGACGTCGGTGGTGGGCAGCCGGCAGCCGGGGGATCGATCGAGCGCCGTCATCGGATGCCCACCGCATTGAGCAGCTCCCAGGTCAGGGCGCCCACGATGGCGGCGGCCGGGATCGTCAGCACCCAGGCGATCAGGATCCGGCGAGCCACGCCCCATCGCACGCCTCGGACGCCACCGCTGGCACCGACCCCCATGATCGCGCTCGAGATGACGTGCGTGGTCGAGACCGGCATCCCGAGGTGGGCCGTCGCGAGCAGCACCGTGGCCGCCGTCGTCTCGGCGGCGAAGCCATGGATCGGCTCGAGATGGACCACCCGCTGACCCATGGTGTGCATGATCCGCCAGCCGCCGATGGCGGTTCCCAGGGAGATCGCGCTGGCGGCGATGATGATCACCCACGCGGGGACGTCGACGCTGGGGATGACCCCGGCCGAGAACAGCGCGAGGGTGATGATGCCCATCGTCTTCTGGGCGTCGTTGGACCCGTGGGCGAAGGCCATGTAGCCGGCCGAGAACACCTGCAACCGGCGAAAGCCGACCCCCAGCGGCCTGCGGGCAGCGTTCCGAAACAGCCACGTGAGCGCGATCATCAGCACGAACGCGCCCGCGAACCCGACGAGGGGCGAGGTGACGAGCGGGACGACGACCTTGTTGAGGATGCCGTCGAGCTTGAGCGAGCCCGCGCCGACGGCAGCGATCGTGGCGCCGATCAGGCCGCCGATCAGACCGTGGCTGCTGGAGCTCGGCAGGCCGAGCAACCAGGTGACCAGGTTCCAGACGATCGCACCGATCAGCGCCGCCGCAACCACCGCCTGGCTCGTCGTCCTCTCGTCGACCAGCCCGGCGCCGATGGTCTTGGCAACGGCGGTACCGGCGAACGCGCCGATGAAGTTGAAGGCCGTCGCCATCAACAGCGCGTACTGCGGCCGGAGGGCCCGCGTGGCGACGGAGGTGGCGATGGCGTTCGCCGTGTCGTGGAAGCCGTTGATGTAGTCGAACACCACGGCCAGCGCGACGACGGCGAGCAGCATCAAGGTGAAGTGCTCGATGGGAGGGATCCCTCGCTGGCGATCACCGGCTCGGACCGGCGACCCGACCGCCAGCATACCGGGACGCCGGACCGATTGTTAACCTGCCGATGCACCTGCGTTCACCGGTGACCGTCATGGTGGAGCCATGCCGAATGGCGTTCGATCCGGACCGGGACCCTCCTCGTCCCCGGCCGACGGCGCACCGGCAGTCGCGGGTCCGCTCCCGTCCGGGCTCCTCCTCCGCTCGGACGGGGGCGACGACCCTTCCGCCGCTCGCGCCTGCCGATGCCACCGATGACGAGGTCTCGGTCCAAGGTGGGCTAGGCTTGGTCGGACGTCGCGCGATCAACAACCGGTGGCGCGGCATCGACTGGAGGCTGCCCATGAATCCAACCCAGCTGCTCGCCAGGACCGGCCAGAGCCTGTGGGTCGACAACATCACCCGCGGCATGCTCGACGACGGGACGCTTGCCCGCTACATCGAGGAGCTCGCGGTCACCGGCCTGACGTCGAACCCGACCATCTACGACAAGGCGATCGGCGGGTCGGACGCGTATGACGCGGATATCCGGGCCGGCGTCGAACGCGGCAGCGCGGCCGAGGAGGTGTTCTTCTCGCTGGCCCTCGACGACCTGCGCCGGGCCGCGGACCTGTTCGGGCCCGTGCACGAGCGGACGGACGGCGTCGACGGCTTCGTGTCGCTCGAGGTGTCGCCCTTGCTCGCCTACGACACGGCGAAGACCCACGCGGAGGCCGTGAGGCTGCACGGGCTGGGGGGCCGGCCCAACCTGTTCATCAAGATCCCGGGCACGCCCGAGGGCCTGGGCGCGATCGAGGACACGATCGCGGCCGGCGTTCCCGTCAACGTCACCCTCCTGTTCTCGGTCGCCCAGTACCGGGCCTGCATGGAGGCCTACACCCGCGGCATCGAGCGGCGCGTGGAGGCCGGCCTGTCGCCGGCGGTATCGTCGGTCGCATCGGTGTTCGTGAGCCGGTTCGATCCGGCGGTCGCGGACCGGGTGCCGGCCGAGCTCAGGAACCAGCTGGGCGTCGCGATCGGGCGCAAGGCGTACGCGGAGTACCGGGCATGCTTCTCGACCGATCGCTGGCTGCGGCTGATGAACGAAGGGGCTCGGCCGCAGCGGCTGCTGTTCGCGAGCACCGGCACCAAGGACCCGGCCGCATCGGACACGCTGTACGTGACGGGCCTGGTCGCGCCGTACACCGTCGACACGACACCCGAGGCCACGCTCCACGCGTTCGCGGACCATGGCGTGGTGGACCGGATCCTGTCGCCCGATCCTGCCGAGGCGGATGCGATGCTGGCCCGGTTCGAGGCCGCCGGGGTGGATGCCGAGGCGGTGGGTGACGAGCTTCAGGTCAAGGGCGCCGAGTCGTTCGTGGCCTCCTGGAGGTCCCTGCTCGGGCGGATCGAAGAGAAGGCCGGCAAGCTGGCCGCCGCCCGCTAGGATCCGCGCGGCGGCGGCTCACGCACCCCGTGCAAAGGCCTGCAGGGCAGCCGGTGTTGCGGGATCGGTGAGGGGCGTGCCGTGGCCGCCTGCCGGCACGCACGGCTCGAGCGCGGATAGCGCAACGATCGACTCCCTGGCCGCGAGCCGATCCCAGGTCGCGGACCACGGTGGCCCTGACCGACGCTGCCACCGGTATCCTTCGCGCCATGCGCCTTTCCCAGCTGTTCTTCGCCTCCCTCCGCGACGATCCCTCGGACGCGGAGATGCCGTCGCACCGCCTCCTGCTCCGAGCCGGCTACCTCCGCCAGCTCGGGTCCGGGATCTACTCCTTGCTGCCGCTCGGGTTCCGGGTCACCAGGCGGGTCGAGCAGGTCATCCGCGAGGAGATGGATCGGATCGGCACGCAGGAGATGGAGATGCCGGTCGTCCACCCGGCCGAGCTGTGGAAGGAGAGCGGCCGCTACTTCAAGATCGGCCCGGAGCTGGTCCGGTTCAAGGACCGCGGCGACCGCGACATGGTGCTCGCGATGACCCACGAAGAGGTGGTGGCCTCGCTCCTCCGCGACCTCGTTCGGAGCTACCGCCAGCTGCCGATCATGGTCTACCACTTCCAGACCAAGTTCCGTGACGAGCCGCGATCCCGTGGCGGGCTGATCCGCGTCCGCGAGTTCGTGATGAAGGACGCCTACAGCTGCGACCGCGACGACGCCGGCCTGGATCGGAGCTACCGCCTCCAGTACGAGGCGTACGAGCGCATCTTCCGCCGCCTGGGCCTCGAGGCGATCCCGGTCGGGGCGGATGTCGGGATCATGGGCGGGACGGGTGCCCACGAGTTCATGGTCCTCAACGACTTCGGGGAGGACACGCTGGTGCTGTGTGACGCCTGTGGCTACGCGGACAACCAGCAGATCGCCACGGTCGGGAAGCCTGATCCCGAACCCGAGGCACTCCTGCCGATGGAGGACATCGAGACGCCGGGCGCGACGACGATCGAGGCGCTTGCCACCTTCCTCGGCGTGCCCAGGTCACGCACGGCCAAGGCCGCCTTCTTTGTGACCGGCGATGGCCGGTTCGTGGTGGCCATCGTGCGCGGCGACTACGACGTCAACGAGACCAAGCTGGTCAACGCCATCAAGGCGACCGGCGGGCTGCGACCCGCGCAGATCGAGGAGATCACGGCCCGGGGGATGGCCGCGGGGTACGGGTCGCCGATGGGGGCCCGGGACGCGGTCGTCGTGGTGGACGAGCTGGTCGCACGCTCGCCGAACCTGGTGGCCGGGGCCAACCGGGTCGGCTGGCACGTCCGGAACGTGAACGTGCCCCGCGATTACACCCCGGACCAGGTCGCCGAGATCACCAACGCCCGGGAGGGCGATCCCTGCCCGCGCTGCGGGTCGCCGCTCAAGCTGCGGCAGGGGATCGAGGTCGGCAACATCTTCAAGCTGGGCACCGACTTCTCGACCTCGATCGGCGCCTACTACCTGGGCGAGGACGGCGAGCGCCACCCGATCGTCATGGGCTCGTACGGGATCGGGCTCGGGCGGAACGTGGCCTGCATCGTCGAGGCTCACCATGATGAGAAAGGGATCGCCTGGCCGGCCGAGGTCGCGCCGTATCCCGCCCACCTGGTCGCGCTCGGGGGCAGCCGCGAGCCCAGGGTGACCGAGGTCGCGGAGGCGCTGCACGGGGCGGCCGGCGATGCCGGGCCGGATCGCGAGATCCTGTACGACGACCGCGATGAGTCGCCCGGGGTCAAGCTGACCGACGCCGAGCTGCTGGGCATGCCATGGATCCTGACCGTGAGCCCCCGCTCGCTGGGCGCGGGTGGGGTCGAGGTCACGAACCGGGCCACCGGGGAGCGGACCGTACGCTCGATCGAGGAGGTCACCGCGTTCCTCACCGGTCAGGCGGCAACGCCGGCCTGAGGCGGGCGGGGTCGCGATCGTGCCCGTCGCGCTCGTCCCCGAGGACGACCTGTACGCACGGCTGGAGCTCTCGGTCGACGCCTCGCCCGAGGCCATCGAGCTTGCTTGGCGCGCGCTCCTCAAGCGGCACCACCCTGACGTCGCCGGCGCCGGCGAGGGGACGCTGGCCCTCGAGCGCGCGAAGCGGATCAACGTCGCCCACGACTGGCTGAGCGATCCGGACCTGCGGGCCCGATACGACCGCGAGCGGCTCGGCATCCTGCTCCCGGCCGGTCACGGTCGGGTGGGCGTGCGCCACGGCCGGAATCCGCGGGCCGGCCTCCACCGCCGGCCATCCGGGCCCGGAGGCACCGGCGGCCCACGGCGCGTGCCGCGCTGGCCGGACCTGGTGCGTGGCAGCCCGACCGAGCGGTTCGCCCGCTTCCTCGATGGCGTGTCCCGGCTGACCCAGGGCGAGCTGGACCGCCTGGCAGCCGCCGAGCCGCCGCCGATCGCCTTCCTGGCCACCATCCGCCGGTTCGTCCCGCCCGAGGCGCGGGCGACCTTCGAGGCTGCCGAGACCGAGCTGTCGTCGCGCGTGCCGCACGAGCGTTGGGCGGAGGCGGGGCTGCGCGAAGGGCTGCTGGGCGTGGCGGCGGAGCTCCTCCTCGCGGGCTTCCTTGACGAGACCCTCGACGAGCCGTTCCGCAGCCGGGCTCGCGAGCGGCTGCTGCGCGCATGGCAGGCGTCGGTCGAGCAGCCGCGGCTCGGACCCAACGGTGAGCAGGTCGTCGCGATGGCGAAACGCGTGGCCGGCCTGCAGCCGAGCGAGATCGCGGCGTTCATCCGGGCGTCACGCGGCATCCCGGGCGACGACCGCCCTTGGCCCGGGGCGCTCGATCGCGAGGAGGACGAGGCGCTCCGGATCTCGGCCGTGCTCGCAGCCCGCGATGTGGCGGGCGCCCTGTCCGTGCATGGCCTTGCGCCCACGACGGCGACACGGGCCCGGCGGCTGGCGGCACGCCTGGGTCACGTCGTTGCCCTCCGTCACGCCTACTCGCCCACGAGGTACGCGGAACTCATGGCGCCCTGGCTGTCGGTCGTGGGCGTGTCGCCCGATGGCGCGCGACCGAGCGTGGGTCCGGACGTTCGCCGGGCCGGTTGAGGGAAGCCGCTGGCGCCCCGCGCAGCCCGGTGACCCCTGGCAGGGCGCGCCCGGCACGCACGTGTGCGATCCTCGGACCGTGGACGGGCTGCTGGTCGTCATGGTCGCGGGGCTCATCCTCGCGCTGCTCTCGGCGCTGTGGGTGGTCCGCCGCCGGGACGACGAGCTGGACGAGCTGCGGGCCGCCGTCATCGCGTCCCACCGAGCCGGGCCTTCTGACGAGGCCGAAGCCTCGGGCTCGACCGCGATCGATGAGCTGCTTCCCGTGGGCGTGATCCATGTCGATCCAGATCGGCGGATCGGCCGCGCCAACTCGCGAGCCCACGTGCTGCTGGGGGTGGTCCAAGGGAAGCTGCCCGGTCGCACGGTGATGGAGGCATTCCTCGACCCGCGGGTTGAGGCGTTGATCGACGGGGTGCCCGAGGGCGGTTCGGCCACCGGGGAGACGCGGATCGGCGATGGGGACACGCGGCTGCTCACCGTCCGGGCGCACCAGTCGGACGATTCCGGGACCCTGGTCGTGCTCGAGGATGTCACCGAGCTGCGACGGCTGGAGCAGATCCGGTCCGAGTTCATCGACAACGTCAGTCACGAGCTGCGGACGCCCCTGAGCACCGTGCTCCTGCTGGCCGAGACGCTCGCCCGCGATGCCGAGCGGGCCGACGTCCCGCCGCGGATGAGGGAGCGGATCGCCAAGGTCGAGGTCGAGACCGGGCACCTGGTCCAGATGGTCAACGAGCTGCTCGATCTGGCCCGGATCGAGGGCGGGATGCAGCTGAGCCTCGAGGATGACATCGACCTCACCCGGCTTGCCGAAGCGTCGGTCGAGCGGCTGCGCCTGTTCGCGGACCGGCAGGGGGTCACGCTCGTCACGGAGGCGGCGCCGGACCTGCCCACGGTGCGCGGTGACGAGGCGCGGCTCGGGCAGGTGTTCGTCAACCTCGTGCACAACGCCGTGAAGTTCAGCCCCGATGGTGGCGAGGTGCGGGTCGGCGTACGTCGCGATGGGGATCAGGCGGTCGCCTCCGTCACCGACCATGGGATCGGCATCTCGTCCGCGGATCAGGCCCGGATCTTCGAGCGCTTCTACAAGGCCGATCGAGCGCGCGTGCGTGGCGGGGGGACCGGGCTGGGGCTCGCGATCGCGCGCCACGTGGTCGAGGGCCATGGGGGCAGGATCTGGGTCGAGTCCGAGGAGGGGCGTGGCTCGACGTTCTCGTTCGCCATCCCCGGCGCCCCTGTCCCGGTCGGCGCTGCCCCGCCGGCCACCGGCTGAGTCAACCGCGAGAGAAGCCCGTTGGATCGACTGCTGGTCGCGACCCTCAACAGCCTCAATCTCGCCGATCGATGGGCGGAGCGGCTGCCGTTGCTGCTGGCTGACATGGCAGCCCTCCAGCCCGACCTCATCGGTCTGCAGGAGGTGGTCTATCCGATGCAGCAGGACCGCCTGCTGGGCGCGGCCGGCGAGCGGTTGTACGAGGCGTTCCGGGGCTGGGCTGGCCGGACCGAGTACGGCAACAGCATCCGGGTGGGCGCGCCCCTGGTGGCCGGCGGGCCGGAGCGGCTCGAGCTCGGCCTCAACCGGGCCGCCCACCGCGTGCACCTGACGCTTCCCGGTGGCGCGACGCTCTCGTTCGTGGTTACCCACCTCCACCATCTGCCGCAAGATCGCGACCGGCGGCTGGCGCAGGTCGAGACGCTGCTGCCCTGGCTCGACCGGTCACCGCCGGTGGACGCGATGATCATGGTCGGCGACTTCAACGCCCGTCCCGATGAGCCCGCCCATGCCCGGATGCGTGCGGCTGGGTTCCGTTCCGCCTTCGCCGAGGCCAACGGCGCCGAGCCCGACCGCACCTGGCCCAGCGGGCTCCGGGCGTCCGCGATGGACACCGACGGCGTGCCGGGCTGCCTCGACTACATCTGGGTGCGGGGCTCCGTGGACGTCGAAGCGGCCAGGCTGGCGTTCGACCGGCCGGCGGTGGGCGACCCGACGCTGTATCCGTCGGACCACGTGGGGATCGCGGCCACGGTCCGGATCGAGGGGCCGGAGCGATGAACGCTCGGGGCCGGGTAGCCGCCGACGTCGCGGCTGCGGACCGGGACCCACCCGCGACCGGCCGCCCGCTTCGGCTGGCGCACCGCGGGGACTGGCGCGTGGCGCCCGAGAACTCGCTCGAGGCGCTCGTGCTCGCGACCGGCCTCCCCGGTTGCGACGGGGTCGAGCTCGACGTGCGCCTGAGCCGCGACGGTGTGCCGGTTCTCCTCCACGACGCCACGCTGGACCGGGTGCAGGGTCGCCCGGGATCGGTCCGCGAGATGGACGCGGCGGAGCTGCGGCCGCTCGGCATCCCGTCGCTGGCCGAGGTGCTCGATGCCCTCCCTCCGGACTCGTTCCTCGATGTGGAGCTCAAGGGCGACGATCATGGCAAGGCGACCGCCGACGTCCTGCGCTCGGCGAAGGGCAAGGCTCCCGCGCGTGCCGTCATCGCCAGCTTCAAGCCTCCGACGCTGGTGACCATGGGCCGGCTGCTGCCATGCTGGACGCGCTGGCTGGTCGCCGACGACCTCGCGCCGTCGACCCTGTCCGCCGCCGCCGACCTCGGCTGCCGCGCGGTCGCCTGCCGATGGGAGGCGATCACCCCGGCCCGGCGCAGGGCGGCACGGGCAGCCGGTCTCGACCTGGTGGCGTGGACGGTTCGCCAGGCCAGGACCTTCGAGCGGCTCGGTCGCCTGGGGGTGATCGCCTGCGCCGTGGAGGGCGCCGCCCTCGACGGATAGCCGTCACGCCAGCACATCGGGGTCCTGCCGACCGACGGAGGCTCGCTCGACCGGCTCGCTGCGAGCCGCGCGGCGCCTGACGGCCGAGAGACGCTACGTCACTCGTGGTTCGGGATGCGTTGACATTCGTGCACTCGAGTGCATACACTCGAGTGCCCCCACGTTGGCGTGTGCCAGACGGAGGGCTCCCTCCCGGCGTCCCCTGGATATTGCCGATCAGGAGGTGCGATGAGCGCGCCCGACGCCGCGGCTTCGACAGGTCGCCACCATCCACGGCGACTGGCGCTACCCGCGGAGCGGCGCGCTCGACAGTGATGAGGTCCCCGGCGCGAGGAGGAGCGGTTCGGGTCGGCTCAGCGGCACGGATGTCAGGGCAACTCGGTACGAGTTGACGAATCGGAGGACTCGGATGACAGGGATTCGGTCAGGCAGACATCGGCTCGGGACGTTGTCGGTGATCGCCACGGGCATGGTGCTGGTGGTCAGCGCGTGCAGCTCCTCGGCCAGCCCGACACCGGCGAGCGGCTCGGGTGGCTCGGGCGGCTCGACGGCCGGGCAGTTCTGCTCGGGCACGAAGATCGTGTTCTTCCCGGGCGGCACCCAGGGCGGCGGCTTCGAGACGGTTGTCTACAACGGAGCAAAGGCGGCCCAGGCGGCGTTCGGGCCGGACATCACCTACCAGTGGTCCGACTGGGATCCGAGCAAGATGATCACCCAGTTCCAGCAGGCCATGGCCACCAAGCCCGACGGCATCGCCATCATGGGTCACCCGGGTGACGACGCCTTCGACCCGCTGATCAAGCAGGCCGAGGACCAGGGCATCCTGGTCACGGTCATGAACACGGAGCTGCCGAAGGCGGAGGCCACGTACGCCACCTCCGGTCTGGGCTACGTCGGGGCCGTCCTGCACGATGCAGGTGCCGCCCTCGCCAACGAGGCGATCAAGCGCGGCGGGCTCCAGGCCGGCGATCGGGCATTCGTCTGGGGCCTCAAGGCCCAGCCCGGCCGTGGCGAGCGGACCCAGGGAATCCTGGACGCGCTGCAGGCGGCCAACCTGACGGTCGACTACCTCGAGATCGACGATGCCACCAACAAGGATCCGGCCAACGGGACGTCGGTGTTCACCGGCTACGCCTCGGCGCATCCTGACGTCAAGGCCATGTTCATCGACCACGGCAACCTGACGTCCACGATCCCGACCTACATGAAGGCCGCCAACCTGGCTGCCGGCTCTGTCTACATGGCCGGGTTCGACGCCTCGGCGGCGACCGTCCAGGGCATCAAGGACGGCTACATCAGCCTGGTCATCGACCAGCAGCAGTATCTCCAGGGCTTTGAAGCCGTCGAGCAGCTGTGCCTGACCAAGCACTACGGGTTCAGCGGGCTGTTCATCAACACCGGCGGCGGTTTCATCGACAAGTCCAACGTGGACGTGATCGCACCGCTCGTGGAGCAGCAGATCAGGTAATGACGGACCTCACCGGCCCGGCGCCCGCGGACCCCGCGGGCGCCGGGCCAGCACCCACCCCCGGTCACGCGACGTCCGGTGTTCGCCTCGAGCTGCGGCACGTCTCCAAGTCGTTCGGCGGTGTCCACGTCCTGCGGGACGTCAGCCTTCGCCTGGGCGCCAGCGAGGTGGTGGGCCTGCTGGGCGACAACGGAGCCGGCAAGTCGACGCTGATCAAGATCGTCACCGGCGTCCATCAGCCCGACGAAGGCGAGGTCCGGTTCAACGACGTCCGCGTCGAGGGCCTCACGGTCCAGAAGGCGCGCGCGCTGGGCGTCGAGACCGTGTTCCAGGAGCGGGCCCTCGCGGAGCAGCTCCCGCTGTGGCGCAACATCTACATGGGCCGCCCGTTGGCCGGGCGGCTGGGGTTCCTGCAGGTCGGCGAGATGCGACGCACGACCAGGAGCCTGATGGGCGAGTCGATGGGGTTCACCTCGGCCGTGCTCACCCCCAACACAAGTGTCACCGGCCTCTCGGGCGGGGAGCGCCAGGGCCTGGCGATCGTCCGGGCGCTGCACTTCCAGGCCGACATCATCATTCTCGACGAGCCGACGATGGGCCTGTCGCTCAAAGAGACGGAGAAGCTCCTGCACTTCGTGGAGGGGATCCGTGCCGCCGGCAAGTCGGCCATCTTCATCGACCACAACATCTTCCACGTCTATTCGGTGGCCGACCGCATCGTCGTCCTCGACCGGGGGCACGTGGCCGGCGAGTTCCCGACCTCGCGCTACTCGCTGGAAGAGCTGATGAACATCATGAAGGAGGTTGCCTCGACGGGCGCCTTCACCGAGGCCGAGCGCTACCAGGTGGGGGAGCGACCCGCGCCCGACCGGGCGGGAGGATCGGCGTGAGCACCCCCGCTGTTGCGGTCGCGCCGCGGCAGCGGTCGATCGCCAGCCGCCTCGCCCCCTGGGCGTCGCAGATCGGCATCACGACCGCGTTCTTCCTGTTGTGGCTCATCTTCGTCATCCTCGCGCCGAGGACCTTCACGAGCGCCGCGATCTACCAGTCCTTCGCCCAGACGACGCCGTTCTTCGCGATCATGGCGATGCCGCTGACGATGGTCATCGTGAGCGGCGACATGGACCTCTCGTTCGGGTCGACGATGGCGCTGGCCATGGTCGGCTTCGTGGCCGTGTGGAAGGCGACGGGGAGCGTGGAGCTCGGGATCGCCGCTGATCTGGGCGTCGGCGTCCTGTGCGGCCTGTTCAACGGCGTGGTCGTCACCTTCATCGGGATCCCGTCGCTGGTGGTCACCATCGGGACGTATTTCCTCTATCGCGGGCTGGCCGTGGCGCTGGTGAGCGGCAGGCAATACCCGTTGATCACCACGCAGTCCTCGCCGCTGTACGAGGTTCTGGTCGGCAGGCTGTTCGGGGTGCCGATGGAGTTCGTCTGGTTCGTCCTGCTGGCCATCGGCACCTGGGTCCTGCTCAACCGCCATCGCGTCGGACAGAACACCTACGTCATCGGCGACAACGCCCAGGCCGCGGCGCTGATGGGCATCCCGATCCGCCGCACGCGGATCCTCCTGTTCATTCTGGTCGGGCTGGCGGCGGCGTTCGCCGGCATCCTCAACAGCTTCCAGGTCGTCAACTTCTATCCGTCCATGGGGGACGGGTACCTGCTGCCGGCGCTGGCGGCCGTGTTCGTGGGCGGCACCTCGGTGTTCGGCGGGCGCGGCAGCGTCTGGGGCTCGTTCCTTGGCGCGTTCATGATCGGCGGCATCAGCGCCGGGCTGGTGGCGATCGGGCTCAGTGACTACTTTCCACAGGTGGTCTATGGCGCGGTGATCCTCATCTCGGTGTCGATCCACGCCCTGCTCCAGCGCCGGTTCGAGATCTGATGCACGACGCGCGGGGAGCCGGCCGCAAGCGGACCCGTCCGGCGACGATGAAGGACATCGCCACCGCCACCGGGGTCTCGCGCAGCACCGTCTCCCGGGTCCTCAACGACGCGCCGCTCACGGTGCCGATCTCGCCCGAGACCCGGGAGCGGGTCCTCGCCTCCGCCCGGGACCTCGGCTACCGCCCGAACCCGCTCGCGCGCGCCCTGCACGGCGCGCCGACGATGCTCGTCGGCGCGATCGTGCGCGATATCACCGATCCCTTCTTTGCCGGTGCGATCGAGGCCGTCTCGGTGGCCGCGCGGGCCCTGGGCTACAACATCGTCCTAGGCCATGCGCACGCCGAGGCGACCGAGGCCCACGCCCTGGCCGCCGTCCTCGAGGCCCGCCAGTGCGACGCGATCCTGCTGCTCGGCGACATGGGCGACCAGCCGCGCCTGCTCGCGGACCTCAACGACACGCACGTGCCAGTGGTGGCTCTGTGGCAGGGATCGGAGCTGGATCTCATTCCGGGCGTCCAGGTTGACAATCGTCACGGCATCGCGCTCGCGATGGAGCATCTCGCGGGGCTCGGCCACCGACGAATCGCCTTCCTCGGCGGGCGTCTGCTGGGTGACATCCGGGAGCGGCAGGCGGCCTACGTGGAGGCCATGGCCGCGATCGACGGCGGGCTCCCGCCTGGCTACATCCACCACGCGGACAACACGCCGGCGGGTGGTGAGGCCGCGCTCGATGCCCTCATGCGCCTCTCGCCGAGGCCGACTGCGATCGTCGCGGCGACCGACCAGCTCGCGATCGGCGTGCTGCGCGGCGCGCTTGTGCACGGGGTGCGCGTTCCGGACCAGCTGTCCGTCGTTGGCTTCGACGACATCACCATGGCGCAGTTCACCGTGCCTGCGCTGACGACCGTGCGGATGCCGACGGGGGCGATGGCGAAGGCAGCGATCATGCTCGCGGTGGGGACGGCCGACCCGGATGTCGGAGGCGACGGAGCCGGCGATCGCAACGGGGATGGACCGACGGCCGGCCAGCGGGGGCCGGCCAGGGGCCTCGTGGTGCCACCCACCTTCGTGATCCGTGAGTCGACCGCGATCGCCCGGGACAATGACACCGAACGCCCAGCACCGGGATCGAGCCTCGGGAGGGCGTCGTGAGCAGGTACGCCGTCGGGGCTGAGTTCGGGACCGAGTCGGGTCGCGCCGTGCTCGTCGACGTGGCCGATGGCCACCAGCTCGCGACCGCCGTCCACACGTACGCGAACGGCGTGATCGACGAGCGCCTGCCGGCACCGGACGAGGCCGTTGCGCTGCCGCCGGACCGGGCGCTCCAGGATCCAGAGGAGGACCTGCGCGTGTTCAGCCACGCGGTCCTGGAGGTGCCCGAGCATCGGGCTGTCGACGACACGCTGGACCGCGAGTACGTCCGTCTCCACGACGACGTCGGGCGCGGCGAGGCCGACGTGATGAAGACCCTCCGGGGGTTGCGGACAGGCACGAAGGCCAGCCCGATGCGGGCCGCGAGGTCGGCGTGAGCGAGCAGGCGCTGAGGCTGCTCCGCGACGAGGTCTGGCGAGCGAACCAGGCGCTCGTTGAGGCGGGTCTGGTCACGCTCTCGTTCGGCAACGCCAGCGGCGTGGACCGCGGCGCCGGCGTGATGGTGATCAAGCCCAGCGGCGTTCCGTACGACGAGCTCCGTCCCGAATCGCTGGTGTCGGTCGCGATCGCCGACGGCCGGGTGCTCGAGGGCCAGCTGCGTCCGTCCTCGGACACGCCGACCCATCTCGCCCTGTACCGCCGCTACCCGGACATCGGCGGCGTCGTCCACACCCATTCGATCGAGGCGACGGCCTGGGCCCAGGCCCTCCGTCCGATCCCGGCCCTGGGCACGACGCACGCCGATCACTTCCACGGCCCGGTGCCGGTCAGCCGTCCCCTCACCAGGACCGAGATCGAGGGCGAGTACGAGGCCGAGACCGGGCGCGTGATCATCGAAACGCTCGATGCGGCCGGCGTCGAGGCGCTCGAGATGCCCGCCGTGATCGTCGCGTCGCACGGGCCGTTCACCTGGGGAGCCAGCGCCACCGAGGCGGTCCACAACGCGATCGCGCTCGAGGCGGTTGCCGCGATGGCCGCCCGGACGTTCGCGATCGCACCGGACACCGAGGCTGTGGATGCGGCCCTCCTCGACCGTCACTACCACCGCAAGCACGGCGCCGGCGCCTATTACGGCCAGCGAACGCCGTAGCGGTCGCGATCCGCAACCGAGCACGAGACAGGAGACACCGTGATCGACCTGCGTCAGCGTGAGATCTGGTTCGTGACCGGCAGCCAGCACCTCTACGGCCCGGACACGCTGGCCACCGTGGCCCAGCATGCGCAGGCCATCGCGTCCGCGCTCGACGAGGCGCCCGCGATCCCGGTGCGCGTGGTGTTCAAACCGGTGCTGACCGGGGCCGACGGCATTCGCCAGCTGATCCAGGAGGCGAACGGCGCCCCGGCGTGCGTCGGCCTCGTGGCCTGGATGCATACCTTCAGCCCGGCCAGGATGTGGATCGCCGGGCTCGAGCTGCTCGCGAAGCCGCTGCTGCACCTCCACACGCAGCACAACCGCGAGATCCCGTGGGCCACGATCGACATGGACTTCATGAACCTCAACCAGTCCGCCCACGGCGACCGGGAGTTCGGGTTCATCGCCGCTCGCCTGCGCCTCGAGCGCAAGGTCGTGGCCGGGCACTGGGCCGACGAGGGGGTTCAGGCACAGATCGGATCGTGGGCGCGGGCGGCGTGCGCGAAGGCCGACTGGCGGGGCGGCCGGATCGCCCGGTTCGGCGACAACATGCGCGAGGTCGCGGTGACGGAGGGCGACAAGGTCGAGGCTCAGTGGCGGCTCGGCTTTGCCGTGAACACCTGGGGCGTCGGCGATCTCGCCAGGGTCGTCGACGCGGCTTCGGAGGCGGACGTCGATGGGCTCATCGCCGAGTACCTCGACAGCTACGACGTGGCCCCGGAGCTGCGCCCGGGCGCGGCCCGGGCGGGCAGCCTGCGCGACGGCGCCCGGATCGAGCTCGGCCTGCGACGGTTCCTTGCCGACGGCGGCTTCACCGCCTTCACCGACACGTTCGAGGACCTCCACGGGCTCGCCCAGCTGCCCGGCCTTGCCGTCCAGCGTCTGATGGCCGACGGCTACGGCTTCGGCGCCGAGGGGGACTGGAAGACCGCGGCCATGGTCCGGGCGATGAAGGTGATGACGGCGGGGCTGCCCGGCGGCGTGTCGTTCATGGAGGACTACACGTACCACCTGCGCGGCGGGGACGACCTGACCATGGGGGCGCACATGCTCGAGGTCTGCCCATCGATCGCAGCCGACCGGCCAAGGCTCGAGGTGCACCCGCTCTCGATCGGCGGCAAGGCCGACCCGGTGCGCCTCGTGTTCGACGCGCACGAGGGCACGGCCGTGGCCGCATGCGTCACGGACATGGGGTCGCGGTTCCGGATGGTGGCCACGGTGGTGGACGTGGTGCCACCCGAGGAGCCCCTGCCGAGGCTGCCCGTGGCGCGCGCGATCTGGCGGCCCAGACCTGACCTGGCGACCAATGCGGCCGCCTGGATCCATGCGGGTGGCTCGCATCACACGAGCCTCGGCTATGCCGTCACGCCGGATCAGCTGCGGGATTTCGCCGCCATGTCCGGGGTGGAGATCGCGATCATCGACGAGCGAACGGACATCGACGCCTTCCGCGATCGGCTCCGGTGGAACGACGTGTACTGGCTGCTGGCGAAGGGCCTGTAGCCTGGGGGCCGGGAGTACGCTTCCGCGATGAGCGCAGACCTCGCGCCCGGCGGCCCCGGGGCGATCGGCGTCGCGGCCCGCCTGCACGGACCCCGGGACCTGCGGCTGCAGGACGAAGCGCGGCCCATGCCCGAGCCGGGCGAGGAGCTGGTGCGGGTCAGCGCCGTCGGCCTGTGCGGGTCGGACCGACACTGGTTCCTCGAGGGCACGATCGGCGGAACCTCGCTCGAGGCGCCGCTGGTGCTGGGCCACGAGCTCGCCGGCGTGATCGTGGGTGGCGTTCGCGACGGGCAGCGCGTCGCGGTCGATCCGGCGGCGCCCTGCGGGCGCTGCGAGCTGTGCCGAGGGGGGCGCGGCCGCCTGTGCCCGACGATGCGGTTCGCGGGCCTGGCACCGACCGATGGGGCGCTTCGGACGTGGCTGGCCTGGCCGGGGTCGCGCTGCGTGCCGCTTCCCGACTCGATCCCCGACGATCAGGCAACCCTGCTCGAGGTTCTCGGGATCGCGCTGCATGCGATCGATCTGGCGGCCAGCGCGCCCGGGATGACCGCCGGCGTCTACGGCTGCGGGCCGGTGGGTCTGGTCCTGATCCGGGCGCTTCGAGCCGCGGGGGTGGGCACGATCGTCGCCACCGACCGGCTGGCGCATCGGGCCGCCGCCGCGGCGTCCGGGGCGACACGGACCCTGTCCGTCGGCGACGGCCCGGATCCCGCAGCGTCGATCCCGGTCGACGTGGCGTTCGAGTGCGCGGGCGAGGATGCGGCGCTGGACACGGCCGTGCGCGCCGTGGCGCCGGGCGGCCGGGTGCTGCTGGTGGGCATCCCCGAGGGTGAGCGGTCGGCGTTCCCGGCCTCGCCGGCCAGGCGCAAGGAGGTCACCCTCCAGCTGGTGCGGCGGATGGAAGCGCCGGATCTGCCCCGCGCGATCGAGCTCGTGTCGCGCGGGATCATCAGCCTCAACGGGTTGATCAGCCACGACTTCGGGCTGCGTGCGGCGCAGGCGGCGTTCGACCTCCTCGTGTCGCGGGCCGGGCTCAAGATCGTGATCGATCCGGAGATGGCGGCATGACCCGGGGTCCGCTGGAGGCGAGCGTCGGTCGCGTGCGTGAAGCGGGCCGCGGGCTGCCCGATCAGGTCGTGCTCGGGGCGGGTGATGCGCGCGTCGTCGTCATGCCGTCCCGCGGCGGCCGCGTGGGCTCGGTGCGCCTGGGCGGCCTCGAGCTCCTCGTCAACAGCAGTCCCGAGGGGCTGCTGTACTGGGGCGCGTACCCGATGGCGCCCTGGGCCGGCCGGATCCGCCACGGCCGGTTCACCTTCGGGGGTCGGGCATACGAGCTGCCGCTGGCCATGCCCCCCCACGCGATCCACGGCGTGGTCTGGGACCGTCCGTGGACCGTCACCGGCATGGCCGCCGCCACCGCATCGCTCGAGATCGAGCTCGACGATCGATGGCCGTTCCGGGGTCGCGTCGAGCAGCGGTTCGAGCTCGCCGAGCGCGGGCTGACCGTGACCATGACGCTGCGCGCCGTGGACACGATGCCGGCGACCATCGGCTGGCACCCGTGGTTCCGGCGGGTCATCGGGCCGTCCGGTTCGACGCCCGTCCGCCTCGGCCTGGACCCGGGCGAGATGCTCGTCCGCGACGACGAGGGCATCCCCACCGGCCTGCTGGCCGCGCCGACGCCCGGCCCGTGGGACGACGCGTTCACCGGGCTGCGATCGAACCCGGTGCTCGAGTGGCCCGGCCGGATCCGCCTTGAGCTCTCGTCGACCTGCGACTGGTGGGTGGTGTACACGCTCCCCGAGCAGGGGGTGTGCGTCGAACCCCAGAGCGGACCGCCCGATGCCGTCAATCTGACGCCGATCGTCGTCGAGGCGGGCGACACGCTCGAGCGCACGATGCGCTGGCGCTGGACGGACCTCGGCGGCGACGGCTGACCTCCGCGCCGGCGCGACCCCTGGCCAGCGACCCGGTCGGCGAGCTCAGGAGGCGGACAGGATGTCCGGCGGTACCAGATAGCGCAGGACCGCGCTGCCCGGTGCCTGCGCACCGTCGACGCTGAGCCGTGCGAGCGCACCCTTGCGCATCGGCAGCTGCGGCACGCCGACGAGCTCGGCGAGCAGGTCCGAGAATGCCGGATCGTGGCCCACGAGGCAGGGACGCGCCGATGCACCCGCCGCCCGCAGGATCGCCGGAACCGAGTCGAGGTCGAGCATCCGGCCCAGCCGCTCATCCACGACCACCTTGGCCCCGACGGCCGCCGCAACGATCTCCGCGGTCTGGGCGGCCCGGACCTTGGGTGAGGTGATGAACAGGTCCGGTGGCTCGTCCTGACCCGCGAGCACCGCGCCCAGGCGCTCGCACTGGCGGCGGCCCTTGTCCGACAGCGGGCGGGCGTCGTCGTCGCCCATCCACCGCCCGGGGTTGCCGGCGTGGGCGTGGCGGAGCAGGTACAGCTCGGTCATCGAGGCACCATCATCGGCTCCCTCACGGGTTGAGGTCCACGACCTCGCCCGAGGCGAGAAACACGATGTCCTCGGCGATGTTGGTCACCCGATCGCCGATCCGCTCGAGGTAGTGCGAGGCGAACAGGATCCGGGTGCCGGGATCGACGTTCGCGGGGTCCTCGCGCATCAGGACCAGGACCTCGTCGAAGATCGCGTGGTACAGCTCGTCGACGTCGTCATCCCTGGCCGCGACCTCCCGGGCAGCCACCTCGTCAAGGTCGACCAGGGCGCGGATGATCCCATGGACCAGGCTCGCGACCCGTTCCCCCAGCAGGGGCATCCGGACATAGTTCCTGAGCGGCGCGTGCGGTGCGAGCTTGCGCGCCTGCTTCGCGACCGATCCCGCATGGTCGCCCATCCGCTCCAGCTCGTACGACACGCGGTCCAGGGTGAGCAGGTAGCGCAGGTCCCTCGCCACCGGCTGCTGCGTTGCGATCGTGGCCGCGATCATCGCCGTCGCCTCTGCCTGGACGTCGTTGATCTTGCGATCGTCGAGGATGACCTGGAGGGCGGCCTCCGCGTCGTGCGCAACCAGGGCGTCGATGGCGGCGTGGATCTGGTGCTCGACGAAGGTCCCCATCCGCAGCACGCTGTCCTTGATCGCAGCGACCTCCTGGTCGTATGTCGATCGAGTCGGGTGCCGCAACCCGGTGACCGCCGGCGATTCGTCGGCGTGGGAGCCGTCGACGATCGAGGCAACCCCCTGGTCCCCGGGCCCCGCGTGCCGTCCCTCTTCGTGCATTCCCATGGCTGCCTCCCCTCTCAGCCGAACCGGCCGGATATGTAGTCTTCGGTCAACTGGTTGGCCGGGTTGGTGAAGATCGTGGTGGTCTCCGCCATCTCGACGAGGTACCCGGCCCCGTCCTCGCCCATGGTCAGGAACGCGGTCTGCTCGCTCACTCGCGCGGCCTGCTGCATGTTATGGGTCACGATCACGATCGTGTACCGCTCCCGAAGGTCGTTCATCAGCTGCTCGACCTGGAGGGTCGCGATGGGGTCGAGTGCCGAGCAGGGCTCGTCCATCAGCAGCACGTCGGGCTGCATCGCCAGGGCGCGCGCGATGCACAGGCGCTGTTGCTGGCCGCCCGACAGCGAGGTTCCGCTGTGGCCGAGCATGTCCTTGACCTCGTCCCACAGGGCAGCCTGGCGAAGGCAGCGCTCGACGAGCTCCTCCGCTGCGCGCCGGCCCTTGACCAGACCGTTGAACCGGGCCGGAGCGGAGACGTTGTCGGCGATCGACATCGTCGGAAACGGGTTGGGCTGCTGGAACACCATGCCGATCGACCGTCGCACGGCTGCGGGCTCGACGTCCGGATCGTAGACGTTGGTCCCACGATATTCGATGGTGCCCGTGGCCCTGGCTCCGGGGATCGTCTCGTGCATCCGGTTGATGCACCGGAGCAGCGTCGACTTGCCACTGCCGGACGGTCCGATGATCGCGGTGACCGAATGCTTCGGGAAGCCCAGCGTCACATCCCGGACGACGCGCCGGGCGCCGTAGAAGGCGTTCAGACCGGCGAGGCGAATCGCCATCTCCGCCTGAGGCGCCGGATCCGGGTGTGTCTCCGACGCCACAACCGACGTCCTCTCTGGCTTCACGTGGGCGACCATGGTCCTCCTCGTCTCGCAGGCTACCGGCGGTCAGGCTGACGTCGGGCGACGAGCCAGCGACCGAAGATGTTGAAGATCAGCACGATGGCCACGAGGACGAGCGCAGCGCCCATCGCTCGATCCCGGGCTGCGGGGAACGCCGAGTTGAGGGCATTGCGATAGATCAGCAGCGGTAGCGCCTGCATCGGCTCGTTCATGTTGAGGGTAAAGAAGTTGTTGCCCAGGGAGGTGAAGATCAACGGGGCCGTCTCGCCAATGGCCCGCGAGACGGCGAGCAGCACGCCCGTGAAGATCCCCGACAGCGCGGTGGGCAGGAACACGGACAGGAACGAGCGCCATCGGCTGATGCCCAGGGCGCGAACGCCCTCGGCGACCGGTCGGGGCGTCAGGCGCAGCATCTCCTCGGTCGAGATGACGATGACGGGCAGCATGATCACGGCCAGCGCCGCGGACCCGGCCAGCCCCGAGAAATGGCCCTGGGCCACCACCACCAGCCCGTAGATGAAGATGCCCACGACGATCGAGGGCAGGGCAGCCATGACGTCGATCACGAACCGGACGGCGACCGCAGGTCTGCCGCCGACCTCCGCGTTGAACACGGCAATCAGGAGCCCGAGCGGCAATGCGATGACGGTCGCCACCCCGGTCATCTGGAGGGTCCCGACGATGGCGTTCCGAACACCGCCCCCGAGCTGGCTCAGGTCGCCCGGCGGGTCCTGCGTGAAGAAATCGAGCCCGATCACGCCGATGCCCTGGCTGACGACATAGGCCGTGATCGCAACCAGCGGCACGAGTGCCAGCAGCAGCGCCAGGGCCGGGAGGACCACGACCAGGCGAGCCTGTGCACGCCGTCTCCGACTCGTCCTGGCCAGGAACAGGGTGGGCTCAGCGAGCACGACCGGCCCCCTGTTCGAAGCCCCGCCTGATGACCAGGCCCACGCTGTTGATGATCACGGCGATGACGAGCAGCACGACGCCGAGGGTGATCAGCGCTTCCGGGTGCAGCTTCTCGGTTGCCTCGTTGAACTCGTTGGCGATCACGCTTGCGAGGGTGAAGCCTGGCGCGAAGATCGAGCCACCGATCTTCGGTGCGTTGCCGATCACGAGCGTGACCGCGATGGTCTCGCCGATCGCGCGGCCAAGGCCCAGGATCACGGCGGCCAGCACCCCGGTTCGTCCGATCGGGATCACGACCTGGCGGATGACGTCCCAGCGCGTGCCGCCGAGGGCGAGCACGGCCTCACGCTGGAGGCGCGGTGTGGCTGCGAACACCTCGCGCGTGACGGCCGCGATGATGGGGATGATCATGAACGCGACGATGACCCCCGCGACGAAGTAGCTGGGGCCTGGCGTCGGGGGGCCGAGGAACGGGATGGCGCTGCCGGCCGTGTCGGCGATGCCGCGTTCGATCGGCCGCAGGAACGGCACCAGCACCAGCAGGCCCCACAGGCCCCACACGACCGACGGCACGGCCGCCAGGAGGTCGACGGTCATGGCGATCGGACCCGCGACCCGTGCGGGCAGGAGCTCGGTGACGAGCAGGGCGACGCCAAGCGCGATCGGTACCGCGACCACGAGCGCGACCAGGCTCGTCAGCAGCGTGCCGTAGATGAACGGCAGGGCGCCGTAGATCGTGAACGACGGTGCCCAGCGCTGACCGGTGATGAAGCCCCAGATGCCGAACGCATTGAACACCGGGACGGTCGCGATGACGCTGTCCCACACCATCGCGCCGATGATGCCCAGAGCGAGCACCGCCGCGGCGCCGGAGGTCAGCCGCAGGATCGAGTCACCGGTCAGCCGACGACGACGCTGCAGGCTGCGGTCAACGGCCCCCCCCGTGGCGTGTGTCTCCATGTGAGCCGTCATGGTGCCTCAATCACCTGGCTATGCGCCATCGCCCCGGGTGTCCGAGGCACCCGGGGCGATGGGTGAGGAGGGAAGGGGCGGCTACGGCAGCAGCGCCTGACCGCCCCAGTTGATCGACTTGACCGCAGCCTCGTCCTGAGCGAGCAGCGAAGCGGGGATCGATCCGTAGTAGAGCGGCCCGGCGTCGCTCTGCCCGTCGTGGATCGCCCACCACAGGAAGTCGACCAGCGCATTGGCGCGATCCTGGCTCTGCAGGACGGTCGACAGGTCCTTGTAGGTGATCAGCCAGGTCGTCCCGCAGATCGGGTAGCCCGTCGGCGAGTCGGTGTTGGCCAGGTTGAACCTCAGATCGGACGGGTAGCTCGGCAGATCGGCCGCGGCCTTGACGGAGTCGAGGGAAGGCGTGATGAAGGTGCCGGACTTGTTCTGGACGTCGGCGAACGGGATGTTGTTCTGGAGGGCATAGGCGAGCTCGATGTAGCCGACGCCACCGTCGGTCTGATCGATGCCCTGGGTGACACCCTCGTTGCCGCTTGCGCCGAGCCCGGTTGGCCACTCGACGGTCTTGCCGGCCGACTTGGATGGGTCGCCGGCGCCCACGGTCTGCACCCAGTCATCGCTGACGGCGGTCAGGTACGTCGTGAAGATGCTGGTCGTGCCCGAGCCGTCCGATCGGTGAACGACGCTGATGTCCGTGTCGGGCAGGGTCACGCCGGGGTTTGCCGTCGCGATCGCCTGATCGTTCCACTTGGTGATCTTGCCGTCGAAGATGCGGGCGATGATGTCTCCCGTCATCTTGAGCGGAGCCGACAGGCCCTGGAGGTTGTAGGCGACCACCACCGCGCCGAAGGTGGCCGGGATCTCGACCGGCTGACCCTTCGCGGCGGCCGCCTGGATCTCGCTGTCCTGAAGGAAGGCATCGGAGGCACCGAAGTCGACGGTGTTCTCGGTCCAGGCCTTGATCCCGCCGCCCGATCCGATCGACTGGTAGTTGAGCTTCAGCCCGCACTTGGCGTTGTAGTCCTCGCCCATCTTCGAGAGGAGCGGGAAGATGAATGTCGAACCGGCGCCGTTGAGCTGGCCGTCACCCTTGGTACAGCGATAGCTGATCGGGCCGGCCGCAGAGCTTCCGGGCGCCGTCGTGTCCGCTGCCATGCTCTCGGGCGCGGATGTCGGTGTCTGCGTCGGTGCCTGCGTCGGCTCGGGCGTCGCGCCAGAGCTGCATGCCCCCACGAACAGGGCTGCGGCGAGGGCCGCGGCGCCAACCCGCCGGGTTGAGCTGAGTGTCACTGAGGACCCCTCCACATGACGGGCGGCGCCGCTGCACCGCCAGGATGTCTTGACTTCATTGGCCGATGCAACGATCAGGTGGGGCCGTCAACGGCGGGGTATCCGATCCGTTAAGGGGTCGTTAACGCTGCGCCGCGTCCAGCCGGTACCCGACACCGCACACCGTCACCAGTTGAGCCGGCCGTTCCGGCTCCGGCTCGAGCTCCCGCCGCCGTCCCGGGTGGATGCTTGCGGAGACCGGACGCATGCGCGATGGCCACGTCCGCGACGATCCCGAACGCGGTCAACGGCCTGTTCCGTGCCGATTGACGATCGGTGAACGCAACTGGCAGACCGCGCATCCGACGGCTGCCTGCGGCAGACTGGTGGCGGCAGGCGTCGACCTGGATCGACGCCGGATGAGGAGCAGGCGCGGATGCGGGACGGAGGGACCGAGGCAACTCCCCGAGCCGGGTTGCCCCAGGGCGAGTCCGAGTCCGGAACGCCGAACGCGACGGAGCGCCCGGCCACGACCGCCAAGGGCTTCGCCAGGGCGGCGAAGGCAGCCGCGAAGGCGGAGCGCAGGGCGACGAGGGCGGAGCGCAGGGCGGCGAAGGCGGAGCGCAGGGCGGCGAGGGCCGCGCAGAAGGCCGCGGCCAGGGCGCAGAAGGCAGCCGCGAAGGCGGAACGCAAGGCCGCGATGCGCGCGACCAAGGCAACCGCGAAGGCGGAGCGAAAGGCGGCGAAGCGCATCGCGAGGGGGCCGGCCACCGCCGACCGATCGGCGCTGCAGGCTCCCGAGCCCATCGCGGCAGGCGCGGCTGAGCTGCAACCGGCCGCTGGACCCGATGGGGGTCAGGAGCCCTCCAGGGGCATCCGGCCAGCCCGCCCGCCGCGGGCACGCTCAACCCGAGCAGGGGCAGCCCGCACCCGGGTTCCGGGCGCGCGAGCCGAGGGCGTCGGTGGCGCCTCCGGGATGCTGCGAGAGGTCGCCGATCTCGTCCGCCAGGCCGCGGAGCCGGCGGCGTCGCGGATCGTGGATCGCGTCGGGCGGCCGTCGGGTGGTCCATCCGTCGCCGAGCCGGGTGTCCCGCCGGAGCCCGAGCCAGAGCCGGCGGCGACGCCGGGGTTCCCGCCCGAGGAATCGGTCGCGGCGGGCGAGGAGAGCGCCGCAACGCCGGAGGAGCCGGCCGTGCCGCCGGAGGAACCGGGCGTGTCGTCCGACGGCGAGCCGGCAGATCGCGTCGCCGAGCCGCTCCCCGCAAGCCCCGTCGCCGAGCCGGCCGTGTCGTCCGACGGCGAGCCGGCGCATCGCGTCACCGAGCCGGTTCCCACAAGCCCGGTCGCCGAGCCGGCCACAACGCCTGCGCTCCAGCCCGTCAAACGGGACCTCACGCCCGCGCCGGCGCCGACCGCCATCGTGGTCGCCGGGACGGCCGCGCTCACCGCCGGCGCCGTGATCGGGGCGGCGGTCGACATCGGCGCCAACAGCGCCCACCTGCTG
Organism: uncultured Chloroflexia bacterium; assembly: GCA_963829295.1. Lineage (GTDB taxonomy): Bacteria > Chloroflexota > Limnocylindria > Limnocylindrales > CSP1-4 > CAIXZV01. The sequence goes on from CAWHHU010000008.1 coordinate 288,032, forward strand.
GTGGCGGCCGCCGGCGGGCATCGCGTCGAGCCGCTGCTCGACGAGTCCGTGTTCCTGGGGTTGGGCGATCGGGTCACCGCTGGCGGGTTCATCGGGGCTCGGGCTCGCCAGGAGCTGGTGAGCGCCCTGGTCACGTACGCGGCCACGGCGCGACGGATGGGGGCCCGCGAGATCACGATCGTGGGCACGGAACCGCTGAGGCGCGCGGCCGACGCGGCGGCCCTGGTCCACGCCGTCGAGGTCGCAGCCGGTGTCCCGCTGCACGTCCTGGGACACGACGAGGAGGCGATGCTCACCCTGCTGGGCGTCACGATGGGTCGACCTGCCCACACGGACATGCTGGTGATCGACGTCGGCGGCGGCAGCTGCGAGCTCGTGCTCGCGCACCGTGACGGCACCGTTCGCGCCACCGGCATCGCGCTCGGCTCGGCGAGGCTCACCCAGGACCTGGTCCACGCCGATCCTCCCACCCTGGCCGAGATCGAGGCGATGCGATCGGTCGCACGCGCGGCCCTGGTCGACCTCCCGGAGGCGAGCCCTGCCGACATGGTCGCCGTCGGTGGTACCGCCTCGAACCTGCTGCGGTTGATGCCCTCGACCTCGCTGGATCGCGTCCTGACGCGTCGCCGGATCACGGTCGTGCTCGCCATGCTCACCGTCCAGCCCAGCGCCGACGCGGCCGAGCGCCACCTGATCCGGCCGCAGCGAGCCCGGATCCTGCCCGCCGGCGCCGTGATCGTCGATGCGATCCTCGAACGCTACGGCGTCGACCGCCTCCGGGTGGTGGAGGAGGGGATCCGCGAGGGGGCCGTGCTCGCCGCGGCGATCGCGGGTCCAGCGTGGCGGGACCGGCTCGGGGGCCTCGTCCGCGGCTGGTCCGAGAGCGGTCTCCCCGTCGATTGAGCGCCCGCCTCAGTCGCTGATCGCTCCGCGCCTCCGGGTCGAGCCCGCCCGAGCGCGGTCAAGAACCGAGGGCGCGGTCAGCGACCGAGGGTGCGGCGGATCCGGGCGAGGATCCTGCCCGTGCGGGCCGGGCCCGGGGCCCGCCTACATCCCGGCGACCAGCCGCCCCAGCGCGCGGCGGAAGGCCAGGCTCGACACGCCGCGCCACGGCGGGCCCACCGTCCGCCGCAGCCGGGCGAGCTCGCGTTCCCGGTCCACGAGGTAGCGGCCGATGGCCGCGCTCTCGAGCTCGGTCAGGTCGCCGGCGTGCTCCACGAGGAAGGCCCGCGCCAGGCCGGCTGCCACGTCCGCGTCGTGCAGCCAGCCGAGGTGATCCTGGAGCGCCACGATCTTCTCGATCACCGGACCCGCGTCCCTGCCCAGGACCTCACGCATGAACTCCAGCGTGTAGCGCAGCCACTTGGCGGCGATGCGGAGCTCGTGGAGCGTCGTCACGTCGGCCCAGCGCATCACGGGCTCGTAGGCGCGGACCCCCTGGTGGGCGGCCCAGATCCGCGACGGCATCGTGTCTCGAACGCGATGTGGCTCCGTCGGCGCGACGTTGTGGACCGCCTGTCCCTCGGCCTGCGCGAACGCGAGGTAGTCGTCCAGCCAGCGCTGGTAGCCACCGGAGTCGAGCTCCCGGACGAGCACCGCGCGCGCGGTCTCGCGGCGGTCCTGCCAGGCTGCGATCAGCGGCTCCAGCGACTGGGCCTCCAGCGATGGCAGACCATCGCGATACGTGTCCACCGCATCGATCAGGACATCGAGGTCGCGCACCGCGCCGAGGTCGGAGGCCACGCGACGCAGTCGCCGCCGATACCGCCTGGTCCGGCGGGGCTCGAAGGCGTCCCCGAAGACGCGCCAGGCTGCCCGCTGACGGCGGGTGGCCACGCGCATCCCGTGCAGCTCCTCGGCACTCGCGCCCTCGCGTGCCCCAGCCTCGCGGGCCACCATCCGCGCCAGGTGGAACCGAAGAACCTTTCGCCCGGCCTCGGCGAGGTGGTCATCGGCCAGCACGCCCGGCGACTTCGGTACGAGGATCCGCGGGGCTTCGGGTTCGACCGGAGATGACGGCGCCACGGCAGCCGGCGCCACGGCAGCCGGCGCCTCGGATGTTGCGTCGTCGTTGGCCTCCGGTGGCGCAGCCGACGGGGCGGTGCCGGCGTCTGCCGGTGCGACGCCCGGGACACCGGTCGCCGTTGTTCCGGGCACGTCATCGGGCAGCGGTCCGACCGGGAAGGCCACCGGCGCCCGCCGGCTCCGCGGGGCCGCCGGCGTCACCGTGCGGGGCCCCGTTGCCATGGCCGGTGCCCCGGGCTCCTCGGCGCCCGCCGGTCGATCGCGCCGCACGGCATCGAGCGCGCGCTCGAGCTTCGAGGCCTCGACGGAGACCAGCTCCTCGTGCTCGGCCAGCCGCTCGACGAGCGGCTCGAGCGCCACCTCGTCGCCCTCGCGCAGCTCGAGCTCGAGCTCGGCGAACCGTTCGACGACTCGCCCTCCGACCAGCACCTCCACGTCGTCCGCGGACACCTCCACGCCGGCGCCGTCGCGCGCGAACTGGCGTCGGTGGCGGGTCTGGCGCAGCGTGACCAGCTCGATCAGCCCGCGATCCCCGACGATGGCGGCCAGCGCGTCCCGGGCCACCGACGCCGGCCAGCCGGCGATGGGAGCGACGGGATCGGCCGGTCCCTCCAGCTCACGACGACGATGGAGCGCGCCGCCGGTGTCGTACCGGTCGAGGCTCTTGAGCGTGATGACCGTGCCGCCGGCCGAGGATCGCAGACGGCCCGCGTAGCCTGCACCGGCCAGAGCGCCGTCAGGCGTGTCCACGTAGCGGTCGTCGTGGCGGACCGTCTCGATCGGCCCGACGGCCGCAAACCCGCCGAGGTCGTCCGCGGCCAGCAGCCGCTGGCCGGTGGCGACGTCGCTCATCCGGTACTTCAGCTCGACCTCCAGCGGTTGGGCGGACGGCGGGTGCTCACCGGGGTCGTCATCAGGAGCCGGCCCGGCCGTTGGCATCGCAGGCTCGCCGGCTGCGGTCGCGGGCTCGGTCTCGTCGGTCACGGGCTCGCCGGTTGCCGCAGGCTGGGTCTCGGCGGTCACGCCCGCGGATCCATGGAACCGGCATTGGCGTGCGGCCGCCGCGGGATGTCGGCCCGCGCCGCAGCCTTCTCCGCGTCGTCCTTGAGCACCGCGAAGGTGTCGATCGTTCCCTCTGCCGACTCGATGACCTCGGTCCGAACCCAGCGGCCGTCCGTGCCCAGCTGCCACGACCGACGATCGTCGGCGAGCATGACCTCGATGATTCGGGCGAGCCGCGCCTGCGCCTCGCGATCCTCGACCGGTGTCACGACCTCCACCCGCCGATCGAGGTTTCGCTCCATGAGGTCGGCCGAGCCGATGTACCACTCGGGTCGCCCGCCGTTGGTGAACATCCAGATCCGGGAGTGCTCGAGGAACTCGCCCACGATCGAGCGCACCCGGATGTTCTCGGACACGCCCTCCACGCCAGGCACCAGACAGCACGCGCCGCGGATGATGCAGTCGATCGACACCCCCGCTCTGGACGCCTCGTAGAGAGCTTCGATCACCTGGCTGTCGACCAGCGAGTTGACCTTGAGCACGATCCGCGCGGCCTGGCCGGCGCGGGCGTTGAGCGTCTCGCGCTCGACCTGCTCCAGGAACTGCGCGCGCAGCGTGAGCGGAGCAACCAGCAGGCGGCGGAAGACCCGCTGGCGCGACAGGCCGGTGAGCGTGTTGAACAGGTCGGTGACGTCGGCACCCAGCTCCTCGCGACACGACAGCAGGCCGAGGTCGACGTACAGGCGCGCGGTCTTGGAGTTGTAGTTGCCGGTGCCGATGTGGACATAACGGCGCAGGCCGCTGCCCTCGCGTCGGACCACCAGCGCGACCTTGGAGTGGGTCTTGAGCCCCACCAGGCCGTAGACGACGTGGGCACCGGCCTGCTCCAGCCGGCGGGCCCAGACGATGTTGTTCTCCTCGTCGAAGCGGGCCTTGATCTCGACCAGCACGACGACCTGCTTGCCCTGCTCCGCGGCCCGGATGAGCGCCCGCACGATGGGCGAGTCGCCGGAGGTCCGGTACAGGGTCTGCTTGATCGTGAGGACCTCGGGGTCGTCGACGGCCTGGGCCAGGAACCGCTCCACCGATGCGGTGAACGACTCGTACGGATGGTGGAGCAGGATGTCGCCCGCGCGGATCTGGGCGAACATGTCGATCGGCTCGTCCTCGTCGGGCGGCAGCAATCGCTGCGGGACGACGGGCACGTACACGGGTGCCTTGAGATCCGGCCGGTCGAGGTCCGCGAGCTGCCACAGCGCGGTCAGGTCGAGCATGCCCGCGATCTCGAACGCGTCCTCGTCCCGAACGCCGATGCCCTTGATCAGGATCTGCCGGGTGGTCTCGGGCATCGATCGCTCGACCTCGAGCCGGACCGCCTCGCCGAACCGGCGCCGCCGGACCTCCTCCTCGATGGCCAGCAGCAGATCGTCGGCCTCGTCCTCCTCGATCGCGATGTCCGCGTCACGGGTCACCCGGAACAGGTGCGTCTCGACGATCTCCATGCCCTGGAACAGCTCGTCCAGGTTGGCTTCGATGACCTGATCCAGGAGGACGAACTTGTTGCGCTCGACCGCGAACAGGCGTGGCAGCAGCGGCGGGAGCTTGACCCGCGCGAACCGACGCTCGCCCGTGTCGGGATCGACCAGCCCCACGGCGATCGACAGCGACAGGGTGCTGATGTACGGAAACGGGTGCCCCGGGTCGACGGCGAGCGGGGTGAGGACCGGGAAGATCTCGTCGTGGAACCGCCGGCGCAGCGTCTGGTGATGTTCGGGGACGTCCTCGTAGTCGACGATCTCGACACCCTCGGCCGCCAGCTCTTCGCGGATCATGGTCCAGATCGCGGCGTGCTCGGCGACCAGCTCGCGGACGCGGACGCGGATCGCGTCCAGCTGCTGGCCGGCGGTCAGCCCGTCGAGGGAGTGATGCGCCCCGCCCGACTGGTGCTGGCGCCGCAGGCCCGAGACGCGCACCTGGAAGAACTCGTCGAGGTTGGAGGCGAAGATGGCCAGGAACTTGACCCGCTCGAGCAACGGGTTGCGCGCATCGGCCGCCTCGTGGAGGACCCGCGCGTTGAACTCGACCCAGGACAGCTCGCGATTGAGGAGCGGGTTCCGGTGATCGCGAGCACCGCGTCGGCGCCCGCGGCCGGCGGCGCGCGGTCCGGGTGCGGGGCGTACGGCGGTCATGATCCTCTCGGTGCTCGGGCCGAGCAGGGCAACGCATCCGCGGGCGTCACGGAGCGCAACACACCCGAACCCGGCCGGGGTCGCCGAGGATAGCACCTGCGGGTCGCCAACCGTACTGCCGGACGGCTCTCGATCGCCCCACATCCTGCCCGTTACGGGTGCGCGGGCACGCCCGTTACGGGTGCGCGGGCACGCCCGCGGCTGCGCCCGTCGGTCTCTGCTCGCGACGACGGATCGCGGCGACGTGGACGCCCGTCCGCGGCGCCCGCCGGCGTCGGTACGGGCCCGGCGCGCAGCACGCCCATGGGGCGAGTCGTCGCCCCGGCCTGCCCGCCGGCGGGACGGTCAGCCCTCCGGCACGTAGCGCTGCTCGCCCGTCCGAGGGTCGATGAAGACCCGCATGGTGACGCCCGAGGTTGGGTCGACGAACCGCTCCTCGGTGGCCGTGAACCGGCCTTCCACGCCTCGCGGCTCGCCGCCACCAGGGCCGTGGCCGGCGCCACTGCGCTCGGCCTCGAGCGAGCGATAGCGGGTGCGCTCCAGGATCACGGCAACGAGCAGCACGGCTCCCGGCACGAATAGCACCAGGGCCGCAGGCAGGCCGCCGTCGGGACCCGGGATGGACGCGATCGCGATCCCGCCCAGCAGCATCAGCGCCCCGAGGGCGCCGAGCAGCACGCGGGCGATCGTGACGCCCACGCCGGCTACTCGACCGGCTGCGGCGCGCTCGCGTCGGGGCTGACCACGACCGCCGTGCCGTAGGCGACGATCTCCGACATCGTCCCCGCCAGCTCCGACGAGTCGAAGCGCATCGAGATGACCGCGTTGCCGCCCACCAGCGTTGCGTTCTGGACCATCCGGTCTACGGCCTGTCGGCGGGTGTCCTCGAGCAGGCTCGTGTACTCGTGGATCTCGCCCCCGCCGATCGACCGCAGCCCGGCGAGCAGGTTGCCTCCCAGGCCTCGGCTGCGGACGACCACGCCGAACACCTGTCCCTTCGTCTCGGTCACCCGGTGGCCCGCCACGTACGGGGTGGTCGCGATGATCATCGATTGCCTCCATGCCAGTGCGGTTGCGCGACGTCTGAGGGGTCGCCCGAGTCCGCGTGATCTTGGTGCCGCTGCGCCCGATCCCGGGTGCACGACGCGCATGGACATTGCGCCCGCAGCAGCTGGAAGGTGTGGAACCCCGTGGCGTGGCCGTCGGCCCAGCTGGGCTGGATTGCGTACGACCCGACGAGGGCAACGTCGACCAGCCGCGTCTGCTCGGGCGTCAGCGTCGGGTTCGTGTCGAGCCATCCAGGCTGGCCGGCCTCTCCCCGGCAGTAGGCGCACGGGCACAGCCAGCGGAGCGTAACGGTGTCGTAGACGGTCCGGTGGCCGTCCGCCCAGTCCAGCGAGACGGTTCCCGCCTGGCGGTCCGCGTCGATGCGCACCGGGGTCGTTCGGTTCGAATCCTGCACGCGCCGGATCGTACTCCGGTTTCGACTGCCAGCCGATCGCCGATCGGCGGCCATCGACAACCAGGACCTTCACCCAACGATCCTGCAGGACCTTCCCCGAGTGGCCTGCACCCGCGGGGCCGCTATCCTCGGGAGCGGATGAACCGCCACACCGAGCCGCACCCCCGAACATGACGCTGGTCGTCGACCACCTGACCAAGCGCTTCGGGTCCGTTGTGGCCCTCGACGACCTCGTGTTCGAGGTCGCCCCGGGGCAGGTGTTCGGGTTCCTCGGCCCCAACGGATCCGGCAAGACGACCACGATGCGGATCGTGCTGGGGGTGCTGGAACCAGATCACGGGCGGGTCACATGGCGGGGGATCGAGAGCCATCGGCTGCCACGGTCGACGTGGGGCTATCTGCCCGAGGAGCGCGGGCTGTATCCGAGGATGCGGGTGCGGGATCAGCTCGCCTTCTTCGCCGGGCTGCACGGCGTGCCCGCTCACCGGGCGGAGCGCGAGGCCATGGCCTGGCTGCGACGCTTCCGGGCGGAGGATCTCGCCGAGCGCAAGGCAGAGCAGCTGTCCAAGGGCAACCAGCAGAAGGTCCAGTTCATCGCGGCCGTCCTCCACGACCCCCAGGTGCTGCTGATGGACGAGCCGTTCACGGGCCTCGACCCGGTGAACGTGATGCTCCTGCGCGAGGCATTCCTGGAGCTGCGGGATCGCGGCCGGACCGTCGTGTTCTCCACCCACCAGATGGAGGTGGCGGAGGCGCTGTGCGAGTCGGTGGCGATCATCGACCGGGGACGGATCGTGGTCGGAGGCCCGCTCCGGGAGGTCCGCCGCTCGACGGGGCGGCGAACCGTCGTGATCTCCGTCGTCGATGATCACCGGTTGCCCTGGCTGGCCGACGTGCCCGGAACCCGGATCATCCGGGCCGGCATGGACCGCTCGTCGGTGGAGCTCGATCCGGGCGTCGAGCCCGAGTCCGTGCTCGCGGCGGCGGTTGCAGCCGGGGCGCGCGTCGTGCACTTCGAGGTCGCGGACCCGAGCCTCGAGCAGGTGTTCATCGATCATGTCGGCCATCCCGTGGACGAGGAGACGCATCTCGCGCCGGCCGGCACCGAGGCCGATGCCGCATGAGCGGGTTGCAGCCGCCGATCGATGTTCCCGGCGGAGTCGGCGACGCGGATGGCGGCATGCCGGCCGGGCGCGACCGGGACGCCGGGGGCCGAACGCACGGCAACGGGGGCATCGGCAACGTCTGGCTGATCGCCCGCCGCGAGTACGTCGAGCGCGTCCGGTCCCGGGCGTTCGTGTTCTCGACCCTGCTCCTGGTGGGCCTCGCGGTCGTGGTGGCGCTGATCCCGCTGGGCGTCCGGCTGGTCGATCGGGCGACCGTCACCCGGATCGGGGTCACGGCGCCGGACGGCGCCCTGGCGGACCGTGCCGTGACCGTGATGGACCAGTTCCTCAACGCCCGGCTCTCGGCGGGCGACACCGGCACCTGGTCGTTCGTGTTCGAACGGATCGACGATCCGGCGGCGGCCGCGTCCGATGTCCGCGAGGGCGGGCTGGCCGCCGCGGTCCTGATCAGCCGCAACAGCGACGGCGGTCTCGACTTCCAGGTGCTGAGCGCCGGCGCGCTCAGCCCTGACCGCGCCCAGCTGCTCCAGATCGGGGCGTTCGGTGTCGGGGTGCTGGACTGGACGGCCTCGCAACCGGCCAGCACCCGCCCGTTCGCGATCCCGAGCTTCGCGGTCGTCGATGCCGGTGCCGCGACGGGGACCGGCGGCGGGGTCCAGATCGACACGGCCGAGTACGCGAGCCGGCGCGTCGTCGGCATCGTGTTCGTGGTGCTCTCGTTCCTGACGCTCGTGTTCTACGGTCTGTGGGTGGCGTCCGGCGTCGTGGCCGAGAAGGCCAACCGGGTCATGGAGCTGCTGATCTCGGCGGCCACGGCTCCCCAGCTGGTGGGCGGCAAGATCATCGGCATCGGCCTGGCCGGACTGACGCAGGTGGGCCTCGTGCTCGTGCCGGCACTCCTGGCGCTGGTCGCGTCGGGTGCGATCGGCAACGCGATGCTGGGTGAGGACCAGGCGCCCGTGGCGTCGCTCGGCGGCCTGTCACCGGGCCTGGTGGGCGCGTTCTTCGTGTACTTCGTGCTGGGGTTCGCGCTGTATGCGTCGCTGTACGCAGGCGCCGGGTCGCTGCTCAGCCGCGCCGAGGATCTCCAGACGATCGCGCTGCCGCTGTCGATCCCGGCGGTCGCGGGCTACTTTCCGGCCGTCCTGGCCCTGTCGGGTGGTGCCGGCACGATCATCCGGATCGCCTCCTTTGTTCCGTTGTGGAGCCCGTTCGTGATGCTGGCCCGCCTGTCGATCGGGCACGTGGAGCCGTGGGAGCTCGCCCTGTCCATCGGCCTCCTGGTGGCGACCGTCCCGCTCGTCGCGCTGCTCGCGATCCGCGTCTACCGGGCGGGCGTGCTCCTGTACGGGCAGCCGCCGACGGCGGGGACGTTCCTCCGGGCCCTTCGCGGCTAGCGGTGCGGCATGGCCGGGGTCGTCAGCCCTCGGGCTCGTCGTCGAACGGGAGGCGACGGAACAGCGCAAGTACGGGTGCGGTGCCGGCCCCGGCACGATCATCGTCCGGCTCCCCGCCGCGGGTCGACGGTGTCGGCGCGTCCGCGTCCGCGGGCGTCGGTCCGGCGGGGATCGACCGCCACAGGGTGCTCCGCACGCCGGGCAGGTAGGGGCTCGAACGGCGGCGCGCCAGGACCCCGGCGATGCCCTGCAGCGTCACTGCGGCATGGAGCGCCAGGCCATCGCCGCTGATCGAGGGCACCATCACCACCTCATCGCCGGGGCGCAGCACCCGTCGAAGGGCGGCACGCCGGCGGTCGAGCGGCTGGTTGAGCAGCCACCGGCCATCGAGATGGAGCAGGTCGAACACGAGGTAGGCGACGGCCCGGCCCGGCTGCCCGTTCAGGCGCCCCCGCAGCGCGGCGTCGTCCGCGCGTCCCCGCGTGTCGACCACCACCAGCTCGCCGTCCAGCACGGCCGACCTGGCCGCCACGCGCACCGCCAGCCCGGCCAGCTCGGGCAGCCGCCCGGCCAGCTCGTGGCCGGCCGGGTCGACGAGCCGGACCTCGCCTCCGCCCGCGCGGTCGGATGGCCCGACGAAGGCAAGGGCTCGATGACCGCCCCAGGTGGGCTCGAACAGGAAGTCGGGCGAGTCGAACGGGTCCTGGCGAGGCGTCGGCCACATGGGCGCCACGTCACCAGGGCTGGGGAGCGCCGGCTCGAGCCGGAGGGAGAGCTGCTCGGCCATGGGCACGCTCGATGGTAGCCCCTTCGAGCGGCGATAGACTTCGGGCAGACCCCATCAGGCCACGGCCGCTGTCGCGCGTGGCTTCACCCCAGCTTCGTTCGCGGAGGAGCCCGTGCCTCGACCCGCACGCCCGGAAGACCTGTATCGGATCCTGATCCCGTCCGACCCGCGCCTGTCGCCCGACGGCGGCCATGTCGCGTTCACGGTCAAGGCCACGGCTGTGGGCAACGGCGCCTACCGACACGCGATCTGGTCGGCACCGGTGGACGGGTCGGCTGCGGCGCGCCGGCTGACCCTCGGATCGCGGACGGACCGGCATCCGCGCTTCTCGCCCGACGGCCGCATGCTGGCGTTCCTCTCGGACCGACGCCTGTACACCGAGGAGGAGCCGGATCGCCCTCGCCGGCCGCGCGACCGGGACGACTGCGACCAGGTCCACCTGCTGCCGCTCGACGGCGGCGAGGCCCGCCGGCTCACCGACCTGCCGCGCGGTGTGACCGAGTTCGCCTGGTCGCCCGACGGCCGCACGCTGGCCGTCCTGACGAGCTCGCTGGGGGCCACGCCGGCCCAGGAGGCACGGCGGCGCCGGCGACCCCCGAAGCCGAAGCCCGGCGAGACGCCGCTGTCGGATTACCGATACCTGGACCGGCTCGGCTACCAGTACAACGGCCGGGGGTTCGTCGACGACCGCGAGGCGCACCTGTGGCTGGTCGAGGTCGAGACGGGCAGGGCGCGTCCCCTGGTGGTCGGTCCGTCGGCCGAGACGGCGCCGGCCTGGTCTCCCGACGGGACCCGGATCGCGTTCGCGGCCAACCGCCATCGCGACCCGGACATCGACGCTCGGTCCTCGGTGTTCGTGGTGGACGTGGCGAGCGGCGAGGTCACGCCGATCACCGGCGGCCCGGACGCCCTGTTCGTGACCCCGACCTGGACCCGTGACGGGTCCGCCATTCTCGCCCTGGGCGGCCGCTTTCCCAGGGCCGGCTACCGGACCGGGATCTGGCGGTTCGCCGCCGATGGCTCCGACGCCGAGCCGGGTGCGGGCCACGACCTGCTGGCCGCGAGCGAGCTCAAGCCGGACGCGATGATGAACAGCGACGTCGCCCTGGACGAGGTTGCGCGGCTGATCACCGCCGGCGACGGCGAGACGGTGCTGTTCGCCGCGCCGATCGAGGGCAGCGTGGAGCTGTGGCGGTCCCCGATCGACGGCAGCCGTCGGCCCGAGCGGCTGACGAAGGATCGGCATTACCTGTCGGGCTGGGACGCCGGCCCGGCCGGTGCCGACGGCGATGTCGCGGTGGCCGTGCGCTCCACCGGCAGCGCGCTGCCCGAGCTGGTCGCCTATCAGCTCGGCGGACGACGCCGAGCCGCGGCTGGCACCGCTCGTCCCCTGACGAGCCTCAACGGCGCCCTCTCGGACGAGATCGGCTGGGTGGAGCCCCGGGAGCGGCGGTGGCAGAGCGACGGACGCGAGATCCAGGGCTGGCTCCTGTCCGCCGGGATCGGCCGGCAGCCCCTGGTGCTCGAGATCCACGGCGGTCCCCACAGTCTCTACGGCTGGTCGCCGATGCTCGAGTGGCAGATTCTCGCCGGATCGGGCATGTCCGTTCTCGCGTCGAATCCGCGCGGCTCCGAGGGGTACGGCGAGGCGTTCAATCGGGCCAACCTGGGCGACTGGGGCGACGGACCGATGGCCGACGTGCTCGCCGGCGTCGACCAGGCGATCGACGAGGGGATCGCAGACCCCGAGCGGCTGGGCGTCACGGGGGGCTCGTACGGGGGCTACCTGACCAACTGGATCATCGGCAGCACCGAGCGGTTCAAGGCCGCGGTGACCTGCCGCTCGGTCGTCGACATGCGCACCCTGTTCCTCACCGGCGACATCTCGGGTGGCGAGTGGGCCTGGGTCGAGTTCGGGCACAAGCCCTGGGAGGACACGGCGTACTTCGACCGCATCTCGCCGCTGTCGCTCGCCCCGAACATCAAGACCCCGTTGCTCATCCAGCACTCGGAGCACGATCTGCGGACGACGATCGCCCAGGCAGAGGCGCTGTTCACCGTCCTTCGCTCGCTGCGCCGGCCGGTGCGCTTCATGCGGGTGCCGCACGAGAGCCATGAGCTGACGCGTGGCGGGACCCCCTTCCGTCGCGTCGAGAATCTGGTCCAGGTGCGCGACTGGTTCCTGCACTTCCTGGTCCGCGGCGAGCGCCGGTTGCCACCGCCTCCCCGCAACCGCGCCGGCCACTGACGCGCTGCAGCGACACCGATGCGGACGCGCCGGGCGCGTCGCTTGTGCGATACGCACAATCTGCCGTGGAATGATCGGCCGCAACCCAACCATAGGCCCGGATACCTCTCTGATCTTGGTCCGGGCGCCCAAGAATCGCCGACTTCGCAACCCTCTCGACACCCACGGCCAGTCGTTCACCGCGTAGGTTTCGCGCAGCGCCGCCCCCGCGTCGGAGAGGGACGGGCAAGCCGGAGCGTGCGGAGTGGCCGATCTGATCCTGCCCCTGGCGCTGATCCTGCTCGCTGCCGAGGCGGGAGCGGCGATCGCCCATGTCGCCCGGCTGCCGCGCGTGGTGGGCCAGATCGGGGCGGGCCTGATCGTCGGCCCCAGCGTGCTGGGTGTGGTGACGGACGACGCGATGATCCGGTTCATGGCCGAGCTCGGCGCCCTGGCCATCCTCGGGACCGCTGGTCTCGAGACCAACCTCACGGCCATGCGCAAGGTCGGCCGCCCGGCGCTGCTCGCCGCGGTCGGCGGTGTCGTCCTCCCGTTCGCGATGGGGTATCTCGTTGGACGGGCATTCGGGCTGGGCGAGGTGGCCTCCCTGTTCTGCGGCGCCACTCTTGCGGCCACCAGCGTGGGGATCACGGCGGCGACCCTCCAGTCGCTCGACCTGGTCAACGGCGCGGCGGGGCTCACGATCCTGGGTGCCGCCGTGATCGACGATGTCCTGGGCCTGGTCGTCCTTGCCCTGGTCGTGGCGGACGCCGGATCTGCGGCATCGCCGGTGGCGGTCCTGCTGCCGATGACGATCACGATCGTGCTCGCCTTGCTCGCCCTCCGTCACCTGCCCGATCACCTGGGCCGCGTGTTCGAACTGCTGCGCATTCGGGGCGGTGGCCTCGCCGCCGCGCTCGGCTTCGTGCTCCTCGTGGCATGGGCGTTCGAGACGCTCGGCGGGCTGGCGGGGATCACCGGTGCCTACGTCGCCGGATTGGCGCTCGCCGGCTCGCCGATGGCCGATCGGCTCAAGGACGGGCTGGTGCGAGCCGGGGAGGCCCTGTGCGTGCCCGTGTTCTTCGTCGCCATCGGCCTCGCGGCGGATCTCCGGGCGGTCCCGCCCGTGCTGCCGCTTGCGCTGGCGCTGCTCGGGGTGGCGGTCCTGGGCAAGGTCGTGGGGTGCGGGATCGGTGCTCGCCTGGGCGGCCTGTCCGGCGCCGACGCCGGCCTCGTGGGCTGGGGAATGGTGGGTCGCGGCGAGGTCGCACTGGTGGCGGCCACGGTCGGGCTCGAAGCGGGCGCCATCGACTCGGGGGTGTATGCGGCCGTCGTGCTGCTGGCCGTGGTGACGACCGTGATCGCCCCGATCGGCGTGACGTTGTGGACCCGTGGCATCCGCGTCCCGGCCATCGCACCGGCGATGCCGGTGCTGGTGCCGGTGCGCATCTCCACGATCGACGCCGAATGATCGGCCAGGCGTCGTCCCGGCCCCGCCTCGCCACTTGGCGGAAGCCATGGGTTGAGGGGCGGGCTCCACAGCAACGAGCCCGCGTCGAGGGCGGGGACGGCTCCGACCGCAACGAGCCGGCGTCGAGGCCGGTCTGAGATCAGCTGCGATGACGGTGACGGACCGCTGGCTCTGCCGGGCCCGCCATCGTTCCGGCCGCCCCGGCCGGAGCAGCCCAGCCATCGCCATCCATGTCGAATGGACAGGGAGGAGGGACCATTGAGAAAGCGACGTGTGCTGATTGCCGGTCTGGTGACCGCGGCACTGATGGGACCGCTGGCCGCGTCGGCCATGGCGGCCGACCCTGACACGAAGGCGATCGTCACCGCCATCGATGCCGTCTGGGTGATGCTGGCCGGTGCGCTGGTATTCCTGATGCAGGCGGGCTTCGCGCTCGTCGAGGCGGGCTTCACGCGGGCCAAGAACACCGCCAACATCGCCATGAAGAACTTCATGGACTTCTCGGTCGGCGCCCTCGTCTACTGGGCGATCGGGTTCGGGCTCGCCTACGGCGGATCGACCCTGGGCGGCTTCGTCGCCTACGGCGGGATCGGGGATGCCTTCTTCCTGAGCGACACCGGGCAGAGCACGAGCTGGTTCTTCCAGGTGGTGTTCGCGGCTACGGCCGCAACGATCGTGTCCGGCGCGATGGCGGAGCGTACCAAGTTCTCCTCCTACCTGATGTACACGGTGTTCATCTCCGGATTCATCTATCCGATCGTGTCGCACTGGGCCTGGGGTGGTGGCTTCCTCTCGACGCTCGCCACGCCGTATATCGACTTCGCAGGTTCGGGCGTGGTGCACCTGACCGGTGGTGTGGCGGCTCTCGCCGGCGTGCTTGCTCTCGGCCCCCGGATCGGGAAATACGACATCAATGGCAAGGCGCAACCGATCCCGGGCCACTCGCTGCTGCTGGCCACCACGGGGGTGTTCCTGCTGTGGTTCGGCTGGTACGGCTTCAACGGCGGCTCGACGCTGGCGGCGGTGGGCAAGGACTTCTCGTCGGTGATCGTCACCACCACGCTGGCCGCGGCGGCTGGTGGCACGGCCGCGATGTTCACCGCCTGGGCCTACCCGGTGTACGGAAAGCCTGACCCGGGCATGACGCTCAACGGCTGCCTGGCGGGCCTGGTCGGCATCACGGCCGGCTGTGCCAGCGTGGACAACCTGGGTGCGGTGATCATCGGCCTGGTGGCGGGCGTGATCGTGGTGTTCTCGGTGGTCATCATCGACCGGATGCAGATCGACGATCCGGTGGGCGCGATCTCCGTCCACGGTGTCGCCGGTATCTGGGGCTTGCTCGCGGTCGGGCTGCTCGACACCGTCGAAGGGACCGGGCTGCTGGTCGGCGGCGGCGTCGATCAGCTCATCTCCCAGGTCATCGGTGTCGTGGCGATCGTGGTCTGGACGTTCATCACGTCCTCGGCCGTGTTCTGGGCGATCAAGCTGACGGTCGGTCTCCGGGTTCCGCCCGAGGTCGAGATCGCCGGGCTCGATCGAATCGAGCATGGGGCCGAGGCGTATCCGGAATTCATGGAGCAGCTCGCTGAGCCGGAGGTCCTCGACCCCGTGGCATAGGAGATGCGGCGCGGCGTGGATCGCGCCGCACCGCGCATGATCGCGGCGTGGCCTGCGAGGTCAGGGCCGCGACGCCGTCCGAACCGGCCCTCTGCGGGATCCGCGCGGGGCCGGTTCGCGTTTGGGGTTCGCGTTTGGGGTTCGCGTTTGGGGTTCGCGTTTGGGGTTCACGGCTGTGCGATGTAGGCTCGCCTGAGATGATCAGCTCCGTGACCCGATGGGGACCAACCTCCGTGCACGCAGCGGCCGAAGGGATCGACAGCAGGTGCCACACGTGATCCCGTTGATCGCGGTCTCCGGAACCCATCGCGAGGTCGGGCGTGCCGTGGGCGAGGCGACGGTCGAGGTGCTGCGGGCCGCCGTCGAGCTCGATGCCGAGCTGCCGCCGGGCCGGACGCGCGACGACCAGCTGGAGCTGGCTGGTCGCTACCGGGAGGCGACCCTTCGGGCGACGCCCTGGCTGGTGGACGAGATCGATGGGGCGGCCGAGGGCGCGGGCGTGGCCGCGCTGGCCCTGTTCGCCGCCTCGATCGAGGAGATCTGGAGCGTGCGGCCGTCGCAGGCGACCGGGGGCGCCGCGGTGGACGGCCGGTGCACGGACATGGTTGCGGGCCCGCCGGCCACGGCCGACGGCCACCTTTGGGTCGCCCACAACAACGACCTGTCGCCCGTGTCGGAGGCATCGATCGTCGCGATCGAGTGGCGTGTGCCCGGGGAGCCGGTGGTGTTCTCCCTTGGGATCGGGCCGTGGATCAGCGTGGGCTGGAACGCGGCCGGGCTGTCGCTGACCGGCAACGAGCTGTCGCCCAACGACGAGCGCGTGGGAGTGCCGCGGCTGCTGATGGTCCGCGAGCAGCTGACCGCCCGGACGCTCGACGAGGCGATCGCGATGACCCTCCGGCCCGACCGGGCGTCTTCGTACAACACGGTCCTCGCGCACCGCGACGGGCGGGTCGTCGATGTCGAAGGCTCGGCCACCGACGCCGAGCTCACCGGTCTGTCGTCGTACGGGACGCTCGCCCACACGAACCACTACGCGTGCGAGCGCATGTCGCGGTTCGAGGGCGATCCGGACTACGCCCGGCGGTCGGCCGTGCGGCTTGGACGCGCCCTCGAGCTGCTCGATGGCCCAGCCGGGGCCGGTCCCGAGCCCGGATCGATCACTCGCGATGGCCTTCGATCGTTCCTGGCCGACCACGGCTCCCGGCCGTCGATCTGCCGTCACGAGGATGGCGCGGAGTTGACGACCACTGCGTTCTGGTGCCTGGCGGACGTGACAGCCGGCGAGATCGAGTACGGCCGCGGACCCCGTTGCCGCGGGAGCGAGGCCGCGAGCTACGGCTTCGACTGAGGGTCGACGCCCCGGGCGGCATCCGCCCAAGCGTCGACCCGAACCGCGTTCGGGTAGGCCTGGCCGGGCACGGTGCGCGCAGGCGGCATTCACCCGCCCCGGTCGGCGTTCCGTCGGTCCGTCCGGAACGGTGCCCCAGGCGCCATTCGCCCCACCAGACGGCGTTGCCGCCATCCAGTCCAGGGACGTGCAGGACATCCAGAACGACTGCAGCACAGCTCATGCGAGGCTGGGACCGCGCCGTCGCGCGTGCTGCTAGCCGCAAGCGACAAATCGGTGGCCGCAACTCCACGCAGAGTGCCCGCGTCGCGCGCTCTCGCCCGAGCTGCCGCAGTCGGCCAGTCGTGCTCTGACTGACTGACGGTTTCCCGCTGATTGGACGTGGGCCACCGATCGAGCGGTCCTGTCTCGTCGCCGTGCGGGCGGAAACGCGACAGCCGGCGGGGAGAACGGAAGACAGCCGGCGGTGGCGGGAGCAGGAACGTCAGCCGGCGCTGGTAACGGGGGCACGGACGTCAGCCGGGGATGGTGGGAGCAGGAAGTCGGCCGGCGGTGGACGCGGGAGCCCGGACGTCAGCCGGAAACGGCGGCGGGGAGCAGCGGCTCGAGGCCCTCCACGCGCATCGCGCCGGGGACCGTGCGTGCCAGGAAGTCGAGCACGATCGCCGTCTGGCGGATCCGCTCCTCGACGTCGAACGACGAGTGGCCCGTCGTGTAGGTGTAGATCTGCGGTTCGACGCCCCGTGCCCGGAGGCGATCGACGTAGTTCCACACCTGGCGGATGGGGCAGCGGGAGTCGTTCTCGCCGGCGAGGATCAGGAGCGGTGCCCTGACGGCATCCACGTATGTGATCGGGTTACGTTCCACGAACAGCCCGGGTGCCGTCTCGGGAGAGCCACCGAACAGGGCACGGTCGAGCGCCTGGAGCATGGGCGCCTCGTCCTCGTAGGCGGCCACGTAGTCCGCGACGGGCACCCCGCCGATGCCGGCGACCCACCGATCGGGGTGCCGGCCCAGGCCCAGCAGCGTTACGTAGCCACCCCACGACCAGCCGGCCAGCACCGCGCGGGCCGGATCCGCGAGTCCATGCCGAACGAGGTCGTCGAGGCCCGCCAGCACGTCCTCGAGCTCCAGGAACCCGACGTTGCCGGTGAGCTCGTCACGCCATGCCTGCCCGAAGCCCTCCGAGCCGCGGTAGTTGACCATCGCGACCAGGAACCCGGCGTCGACGTGGGCCAGGACATCGGGCGCCCAGCGGTCCATGTCGAGGGACTGCGGCCCACCGTGGACGCGCATCATCACCGGCCACGGGCCCGTGCCTTCCGGACGCACGATGAACCCGTGGACCCGCTGGCCCTTCGGGTTCTCGAACCACCACGTCTCGAACGGCCGGCCGTCGGGGGCGGATGGTCCCTCGGGGATGAGCAGCGGTGCAGACGAGCCGACCGCGAGCAGCCGAGCGGAGTGCTCGCCGCGGTGAACGCGGTACCAGACGGCGCCGTCGGGCCGGACCCCGGCCGAGGTGATCGATCCCGTCTCGTGCTCGAGCGGCGTGGTCATGCCCGTGGCCAGGTCGTACCGGTGCAGACGGTGACGCCCCTCGACAAGCTGGAGCAGGAGCAGCGCAGATGCGTCGGGCCACCAGTCGACGGGTTCGACCGGACCTTCGAGGTCGACGAGCAGGTCGGAGACCACGCCGGTCGCGACATCCCAGATCGCCGGCCGGCGCTCACCCGTGCGCTCGTGGGTGATCGCCATCCGCTGGTCGCCGGCGATCGGCGAGAACCCGAAGCCCGACAGCTCGAGACCCGGATCGCGGAGCTCGGCGATGGTGGATCCCGTCCCGGCGTCGATCGCGCGCAGCGACGGGTGGAGCACGTCGCCGTCCTCCATCACCTCCAGCACGGCGATCGCGTCATCGGCCGAGATGGCCCCCCGATCCACCGATCCCGCCATGCCCCAGCCGCCGGCCAGCCTGACCGGCTCGTGATGCTCGTGCACGCGATGAGCAGAGCCGCCGTTGTCGGCCGACCAGACCGAGAAGCCGGTCTCGGTGCTCACGGCTGCCACGGTCCGCGTCCGGCCGATCGCGAGTCCCTCGGACCAGCCCCGCGGCAGGCCATCGATGAGCGGCTCCGCCGGGAGATCCTCATCGAACGGCGCCACCACCCACGCCCCCGTCTCGGCACCGGTCTCGTCCCGAAACCAGATCACCCCGCTCCCGTCTCGCGTGGGGCGCCCCTCGAGCACCCCGACCGGATCGCTGGTCACCTGCCGGCGCTTGCCGGTGACCCGATCCCAGGCGTGCAGCTGGTAGCTGCCGCTCTCGGTCGAGGCAACGACGAGGCGGTCGGGCGCGTCGTGGGCCCAGGACGGGAAGGAGAGGACGGGCGCGCGGAATCGGCGCTCCCAGGCGGGCAGGTCAGACATGCTGGGCAGGTTACCGCTCGATGGCGATGCGCCGCGTGCTGTTACGATGGCCGACGTCACGGGGCCGACCGGGAGCTCGACGCCAACGGCACCCGCCGGGAATCCCGGCAGCGGCGGTTCAGTGCGAAGCCGGCAGCGGTCGTTCCGCTGCGCGACGCACAGGCTCCCGGCTCGGGCGCGCGACGCTCAAAGCTCCCGGTCTGCCCGTATCAGGACTCGGCATCACCGCCGAGCGATGAGGCCGGTGCCAGGCGCTTCGCTGCTGCCGCCATCGCCCATGCCTCGCGGCGCGCACGAGCGACGGCACCGGGCACCGCGGCCCCGACCGCCGGCGAGAGCTCGAGACCGGCGGCGATCCGTCCGGGCTGGACACCGACGATGGTCACCTGCGACGGCAGCTGACCGCCGAACCGGGCGGTCTCGAGCAGGGTTGCCAGGCCCAGCTCGTGTGCCGAATTGGCCGGCTGGGGCACCGATCGCGTCGCCTGGCCGCGGATCACCGCGACCGAGCCGGGGGGCAGCGAAAGATCGACGGCGTCGATGAGCACGACGCCGCGCGCATCGGACAGCAGCGGGAGCAGTGCGAGGCCGAGCGTTCCACCGTCGACGACACGCGTTCCGGGCGGCAACCAGGGTCCCATGCCGGGATGGATGCTCTGGCCACCGCCATCGGCAGGCTCGGCCGAGCCCCGGCGGTCGCCCTCAGCTCCCATCAGCGCCTGCGCGACCCGAACCCCGACGCCCTCATCGCCCAGCAGGACGTTTCCGACGCCCAGCATGAGGACGCCGGAGCGAGGCGTCACCGGAGCATCTCCTCGAGCTCGATGCCACCGTCGCGTGCCCGGGCGACATCGCGCCGGGTCGCGAACTTGAAGCCCGAGAAGATGCTCGACATGAGGCCATTCTTCTCGACGTGGTCGACCAGCAGGGCCGAATAGACGTGATGGATCATGAACCCGAGGATGAACCACATCACGAGGTGATGGACGACCCGCACGGTCCCCAGCCCGAACACGCCGGGGACCCACCCGAACAGGCCGGCGACCACGGGGTTGCCGTGCTGGGCCTCCAGTGCGTATCCCGTCAGCACCTGGACCAGGAACAGCGCGAACACCACCATGTAGGTGGCCGCGGCCAGCGCGTTGTGGCCGAGGATCCCCGGCAGCTCACGGCGGACGAACAGGTACCAGCCCGTCTGGGCCCGGAACTCGTTCAGGTGCCGCCGGTTGGTGGGGATGAAGGCTCGCCACTGGGCGAACCGGTTGCCCCGGAACAGCCAGTAGGTGCGGACGATTCCCGAGGACACGAACACGTAGGCGGTGATCGTATGCACGAAGCGCACGATGCCCATCGTGGCCCCGGTCTCCGGGAACAGGAACGGGTCCGCGATGTAGCCGCCGGTCAGGCTGAGCACGATGACGCACAGCACGGTGAGCCAGTGCGTGACCCGGACCGGCACCTCCCAGACGTAGACGCGGACGCGCTGCCAGGGATGCGTCTCGAGCAGCGGATGCCCCGCGGTGATCGCGTCGAAGGGGTGGACCTCGGACCTGGGCCGGCGGGGGTCGGGGGTGGGGGTGGCGATGGTGGCCATGGTGCCGGCCTAACCGATCTTGACGACGGTCGACGACCGCCGCTCTGGATCGTGGAGGTGGACCGCACAGGCGAGACATGGGTCGAACGAATGGATGGTGCGCAGGATCTCGAGTGGTTGCGTCGGGTCGGCGATCGGCGTGCCGACGAGCGCCTCCTCCCACGCCCCGCGCTTGCCGGCCGGATCACGTGGCGAGCCGTTCCAGGTGCTGGGCACCACGAGCTGGTAGTTCGTGATCAGCTCGTTGTCGATGACGATCCAGTGCCCAAGGGCGCCGCGTGGCGCCTCCACCATGCCGAAGCCTTCGGCGTGGGACGGCCATGAGGCGGGGTCCCAGCGCGTGACGTCGGCCACGGCGAGGTCGCCGCTCTTGAGGTTCGCCTCGAGCTCGGACAGCCAGCCCTCGAGCCTGGCCGCGATCAGGCTGGTCTCGATGGCCCGGGCTGCCACGCGTCCGAGGGTGCTGAACAGGGCCTCCGGACCAACGCCGAGCGTCTCCAGGGCGCCGTCCACGGCCGTCTTCACGTCCGCGTGCCCGGATGCGTACGCGATGAGCATCCTCGCCAGCGGGCCCACCTCCATCGGTTGGTCGTCGTAGCGGGGTGCCTTGAGCCAGGTGTACTTGTCGTACCCCTGGAGCGTGTCGTAGGGGAGCGCTGGACCGGCGTACCTGGGTGAGGTCTCGCCCTTCCACGGATGGTGGGGTGTGGCATCGCCGTCGGTGTACGTGTACCACGCGTGGGCGACGCTCTCGGCGACGCTGGCCTGGTCGACTGGCTGCACCGCCGACAGATCTCGACCCATCACGCGGCCGCGGGGCAGGTAGAAGGTTCGCGGATCCTCGGGATCGCCCTCGGGGAAGTCTCCGTAGGCGAGGTAGTTGCCGATCCCGGCGCCGATCGCCGCCCAGCTCTTGTAGTAGCCGGCGATGGCCATCACGTCCGGGAGATAGACCTCATCCACGAACGCCTTGGCCTGGGTGATGAGCTCTGCGACCTCCGACAGGCGGCGCATGGTCAGCGCGGTGGGCGAGTTGGGGTCGATGCCCAGCGCCATCCCGCCCACGACGTACGTCTGCGGATGCGGGTTCTTGCCGCCCAGCAGGGCCTGGATCCGGATGACGTTGCGCTGCCAGTCGAGGGCCTCGAGGTAGTGGGCCACCGCGAGCAGGTTGACCTCGGCCGGGAGGGCGTAGGCGGGGTGGCCCCAGTAGCCGTTGGCGAACGGCCCCAGCTGCCCGGAGTCGACGAAGGTCTTGAGCCGGCTCTGGACGCCCGCGTAGTAGACGCGGCTCGACAACCCGTGGGGGCTGATCGACTGCGCGAGGTCCGAGGTCCTGGCCGGGTCGGCCGAAAGCGCCGAGACGACATCGACCCAGTCGAGACCGTGCAGGTGGTAGAAGTGGATGACGTGGTCCTGGACGTACTGGATGCCGGCGATCAGGTTCCGGATCAGCCGGGCGTTGGTGGGGATCCTGAGCCCCAGGGCGTTCTCCACCGCACGGACCGAAGCCAGGGCGTGGACGGTGGTGCACACACCGCAGGCACGCTGCGCGAACACCCAGGCGTCGCGCGGATCGCGGCCCTTGAGGATGAGCTCGAGGCCGCGGAACATCGTGCCGGCGCTCCAGGCGTCGGTCACGGTGCCGTTGGCGAGCTCGGCCTCGATCCGCAGATGGCCTTCGATCCGGGTGATGGGATCGATCGCGATCCGGGTCATGTCAGGACACCTCCGCGTCGGGGCCGGTTGCACTGCCGTTCGAGCCGGATGCGCTCGCGGCTGGTGGGCGCTGGCCGCCCGCGCCTGGCGGTGGATTGCCCGGCTCGCCAGGCCCCGGCGGGCCTGGGGTCCCGGCCCCGCTCGCTACGACCGCCGCCGCTTCGAGGGCGACCGTCATCGCCTCATCGGCCGCAGGGCCCGCTGGCCCCTCGCCGCCGTCGCGCGTCCGGCGGGCTCGCACGTAGCTCGCAGCCCCGTGGACCGCGGTCAGCCCGGTCACGACGCCGAGGAATGTCAGGCCCACCTGGTCCGCCGTGACGTCCGTGGCGAAGCCGGGCGGGTTGCTGAGGCGGCGGTAGAACGGGCTCATCTGGTCCCAGAACCGGGGCATCGTGCAGCCGACGCATCCGTGGCCTGCCTTCACCGGCCAGCTCGTCCGATCGTTGAACCGGACGGTCGGGCAGTTGGCGAACGTCTCGGGGCCCTTGCAGCCCATCTTGTACAGGCACCAGCCCGCGCGATGCCCCTGATCGCCCCAGGCGAGGACGTACTCGCCGGCATCGAAGTGCGCCCGCCGCTCGCACTGGTCGTGGAGCAGCTGCCCGTAGGCGAAGTACGGGCGCCCGGTGCTGTCGGTGGCCGGGAAGGACCCGAACGTGAGGTAGTGGACGATGGTGGCCGTCAGGTTCTGGACG
The DNA here is from genome assembly GCA_963829295.1 of uncultured Chloroflexia bacterium. Taxonomy (GTDB): domain Bacteria; phylum Chloroflexota; class Limnocylindria; order Limnocylindrales; family CSP1-4; genus CAIXZV01. The sequence continues at coordinate 311,125 of CAWHHU010000008.1, forward strand.
TTCATCGGGCAGCCCGGGAGGTTGATCAGCGTGGCGTTGGGCACGATGGCGGCCACGCCGGCGGCCCCGGTGGGCCCGCCGTTGGCGCCTGGCAGGCCGCCATCGAAGGCGCACGTGCCGACCGCAAGGGTCGCCAGGGCGCTGCCGCAGACCTCCTCGACGATCGAGCGGAACGAACGCCCGCCCACCGCGCAATACACGCCGTTCTCGGCGATCGGGATGGAGCCCTCGACGACGGCGATATAGCCGCCGGGAAACGCGCCGATGGTGTCGGTGCGGCTCTTCTCGGCGGCCGCTCCGGCCGGCGCCATGATCGTCTCGTGGTAGTCGACCGAGAGCACGTCGAGCACGATCTCGGCCACCGTGGGATGCGAGGCGCGCAGGAATCCCTCCGTGTTGCCGGCGCAGTCCTGGCCTTCGAGCCAGATCACCGGCAGCCGCTGCGCGCTCGTCAGCGCCTCTGCGATCCTCGGCGCAAATGACGGGGGCAACGCCAGCGCCGCCGCCATCGCCGAGCAGACGTCAGAAAGGCGCGTCTCGACACGCGGCCTCGATGAGCGCACGGCGCAGCCCGGAACCCTCCGCATCCATGAGCAACCCTCACCCCTGACGGCTGTTCGCGGCGCGAAACGCCGGTCGCGGGCGCCGCGGATGGCGAACCTGGGGCACGCCCGTCGCGAACGCAGCGCGGCGGATCCAATGGCGGGCGGGATCTCGGCGGTGTGCGGGTCCTGCGGCGACGTATGGCGACGTCGGCCGCATCGATCACAGAAGCCGATGCGCGAGGTGGCTCATCTCGCTCGCATCGACCGCCCTGGCTGGACACGGCACCGTGGAGCGCCCGCCGGCCGGGCATGCTCCAAGCGCGGGAACGCAACTTCGAACAACCGGGGCACCGGGGACGCGCGCGGCGGCGTGAGCTCCGTGGGTGCCCCCAAGCTCGCCGGATGGGGGAACCGTGTGAGCACGTTGCGTCGCACGCAAGAGGCATTCGGCCCCGTGGGTGACGACCCTTGCCCCCCGGGGATCTAGACTCCGGCCGTGGACAGCCTCGCGCTCGGGTTCGTCGCGCTCGCAGCCGTCTTCCACGCCGCCTGGAACATCCTGCTCAAGACGGCTGGGGACCCGTTGCGGTCCGCGACCGCCGGGATGGCCGCGGCCTCCGTGGTGGGGGTGCCGCTGGCGGCGATGGGGTGGGTGATGGCCGGGCAACCGGCGGTGCCGGTCGAAGCCTGGCTGCTGGCGATCCTCTCCGGCGGCGTCGAGGTGGTGTACTTCGTATTCCTCGCGGAAGCCTACCGGCGAGGCGACCTGTCGGCCGTGTACCCGCTCGCGCGCGGCAGTGCGCCACTGCTGGCCGTCGCGATCGCGATCGTGGTCCTGGGCGAGCGGTTGCCGCCCGCAGCGTGGCTGGGCGTCGGCCTGCTGGTCGCCGGCCTGCTGGTCGTCCAGCGGCCCTGGCGGCTGCTGGGGCCGACCTCCGACGCGAGCGATCGTGCGGTGGTCGGGTTCGCGCTGCTGACCGGGGCGTCGATCGCCGTCTACACCTCGATCGACTCGGTGGGCGTCGGGTACGCAGAACCCATGGTCTACGCGGGGATCCTGTTCCCGGTCGCGGCGGCCGGTCTGCTGGCGCTCCAGGCGATCCCCGGCCGGCGTCGGCGGCTGGAGGCGTCTGCCGCGGGTGCGTGGCCCGATGCTCCGAGGGCGCTCGCAGGTGGGCTGCTCATGTTCGGCTCGTACGGCCTGGTGCTGGCCGCCCTCAGCCGGGCACCGTTGGCGATCGTCGCCCCGCTGCGCGAATCGGCAGTGCTGCTCACGGCTGCCTGGGGGGTCGCCCGGCTGGGCGAAGCCGCCGCCCGCCGCGAGACGCCGTTGCGGATCGCCGGCTCGATGCTGGTCCTGGCCGGCGCGGTCACGCTCGCCGTGATGCGCTGAGAAGGGCTCCCGATCGGAGCACCCGCTGGTTCGGGCAACGGGGTCGGTCCCGGCGCCCGTCGCCCGTCGCCCGTCACCCGTCACCCGTCGCGCCATGGATGCAACAATCGGGCATGACCACGATGCATGGATCGGTGCCCAACCTCACCCTCGGCTACAAGGCCTCCGCCGAGCAGTTCCACCCGCAGCGTCTGCTGGACCTTGCCGTCGCCGCAGAGGCCGCCGGCTTCGACTCGGTGTGGACCAGCGATCACTTCCAGCCCTGGCGGCACACCGGCGGGCACGCCCCCAACGCGCTCGTCTGGCTGGGCGCGGCGACCCAGGCCACCCACCGCGTGCGGCTCGGGACCAGCGTCCTCACCCCATCGTTCCGCTGGAACCCCGCGATCGTGGCCCAGGCGTTCGCCACCATCGCCTGCCTGGCGCCGGACCGGATCGCGCTGGGGGTCGGCACCGGGGAGTCGATGAACGAGGTGCCGGTGGGGGTGACCTGGCCCGACCAGAAGGAGCGCTTTGCGCGGCTGCGGGAGTCGGTCGGGCTGATCCAGGCGCTGTGGGCGCCCGGCGCCGAGCTCATCGACTACGAGGGCCAGTTCTTCAAGGTCCACGACGCGACGATCTACGACCGCCCCGACCAGCCGGTGCCGATCTACATCGCCGCCTCGGGCCCGTCCGCCGCCCGGCTGGCGGGCCGGGTCGCCGATGGCTTCATCTGCACCAGCGGCAAGGGCGAGGAGCTCTACACCGAGACCCTGCTGCCGGCGCTCGCCGAGGGCGCCGCCAGGGCCGGCCGCGACGTCGCCGCGATGGATCGGATGATCGAGATGAAGGTCAGCTTCGATCTCGACCGCGACCGGGCGTTCGAGGACACCAAGGTGTGGGCCGCGCTCGCCCTGCCGGGTGAGACCAAGGTCGGCATCCACGATCCGCGCGAGATGGAGATCGCGGCCAGGGAGGCCGAGCCGTACGCCCATAAGCGGTGGCTGGTGTCGTCCGACCCCGACGAGCACGTGGAGCAGCTCGCGCCCTATCTCGGCTACGGGTTCAACCACCTCGTGTTCCACTTCCCGGGCGAGGCCCAGGAGGCCGCCATCGCCCGCTACGCCGAGCTCATCCTGCCCAGGCTGCGGGCCCGCTTCGGCTGACGCCCTGCCGCCGACCGCCTGACCGCACCGCCCGCGCAGCCGCCGCCCGACGAGGCCTGCCCGCATGCGACGCATCCGCCTGCTGTTCGTGCTCAACGGCGTGTCCATCGCCGTGTTTGCGCCGTTCGCGTCGGTCATTCTGGCCGGCCGCGGCCTCGACCCGGCCGGGATCGGGCTGCTGAGCGCCCTGACCGCGGTCGCCTTCGTGGTCTCGATCTCCGTCTGGGGTCACCTGGGCGACGTGGTCCTGGGGCGATCGCGCGCGCTGCAGGTCGCGATCCTCGGAGCGGCAGCCATGCTGGGCGCGTTCATGCTGCCGATCCCGACCCTGATCCTGGCCGTCGCATATATCGGCTACGCGGCCTTCGGCGGGGCGGTGGGTCCGTTGTCGGACGCCCTGGCTGTCAACGCCCTTGACGATCCGGGCCGCCAGTACGGGAAGATCCGGGCCCACGCGAGCGCCGGGTTCACGGTGGCGATCATCGTGCTGGGCATGGTCTACGGGCTGACCGGCTACTGGCTCGTGCCGCCGCTGTTCCTGGCCGTCGGCCTCGCGATCGCGGCGGTGGCGGGCGGACTGCCCGACGTCGGCCGGGCCACCCTCGCCGCCCATCGTCGGGGCGGGGCTCTCCGCGAGGTGCTCGCGATCGAGCCCGGACTGGTGCCCCTGCTGGGGGCGGTCGGGCTGGCCCACATCGGCGTGTTCGCCGGGTTCACCTTCCTGTCGCTCCGGATCGTGGAGCTCGGCGGGGGCGCGCCCGAGGTGGCGTTCTCGTCGGCCGTCGCGGCCGCGGCCGAGGTCGGGGCGATGGTCGTGGCCGGTCACCTCGTGGGGCGCATCGGTCTGCGCACGGTGTTCGCGATGTCGTCGCTGCTGTATGTCGTCTCGCTGCTGCTGTGGGCCGTGCTCGGATCGCCCGTGGCGATCATCGCCTCGAGGGCCATCTCCGGGGCCGGCTTCTCGGGGATGTGGATCGCGAGCGTGATGACCATCCAGACCCTGCTGCCGCCTCGCTTCCAGGGCTCGGGACAGGCCCTGATCTCGATGACGACGGCCGGGATCGCCGCATTCGTGGCCGACGCGCTGGGCGGCGTGGTCTACGCACAGTGGGGCTCCGGGACGCTGTTCGCGACCTGCGCCGTGCTGTCCGGGCTCGGCGCCGCCGCCGGCTGGCGCGTCTTCCCCAGCTGGGGGTCGCGACGCCCGAGCCGGACCGCGGCGCCCTGAGCCCGCGGTCGAAGTCGACGGGCCCCGTCGCAGCTCGCTCGAGGACGTGTTCCTGCGCCTGACCGGCCGCGAGGTCGACGGGCCCGCGGTCGAAGTCGACCGGCCCGAGGTCGAGGTCGATGGGCCCGCGAGTCCGGGCCGGATGGCCTGGGCCCGGATTGCCCGGCGTCGCTAGAATTCACCATCTGATGAATTCAGGGCGTCATGCGGCGGGATCTGTTCGCGCGGGAGGTGGTGAGTGAGCTCGGTGGGGACCGACACGCAGCGGGAGTCGCCCGGCGACCCGCCCGCGGTGCGCGCCGTGGATCTGGTCAAGACGTTCGGACCACTGCGGGCGGTCGACGGCGTCACCTTCGATCTCACGCCGGGCCGGATCTTCGGCGTGCTGGGGCCCAACGGATCGGGCAAGACCACCCTGATCCGGCTGCTCACCGGGATGGCCCACGCGACGGCCGGTCGCGCGGAGGTCCTGGGCGTGCCGATGCCGTCGCGGGCGAACCTCGCCCGGATCGGGTACATGACCCAGAGCGACGGGATCTACCCGGCGCTGACCGTGGCCGAGAACGTTCGCTTCTTTGCCGCCGTCTATGGGGTCGACTCGGACGCGGCGACCCGCGACGTGCTGAAGCTGGTGGATCTCGGTGACCGCACGACGTCGGTGGCCGGGACGTTGTCAGGCGGCCAGCGCCGGCGGCTGTCGCTCGCGTGCGCCCTCGTCCATCGGCCACCGATCCTGTTCCTCGACGAGCCGACGGTGGGCATCGACCCGCTGCTGCGGGTCCAGTTCTGGGGGCACTTCCGATCGCTTGCCGCCGACGGAGCGACGCTCATCGTGTCCAGCCACGTGATGGACGAGGCGGACCGATGCGATGAGCTGCTGTTCATGCGAGCCGGCCGGATCCTCGCCCGCGGTGGCGGCGCCGACCTGCGCCGGGAGGCGGGCACCGACGATCTGGAGCAGGCATTCCTGCGGTTCGCGGGCGAAACGGAGGCGGCACGATGAACCCCCGCCGCATAAGAGCCCTGTTCCTGCGCGTGGTCCAGGAGATCCGTCGCGACCGCCCGTCGCTGGCGCTGCTGTTCATCGCGCCCGTCCTGATGACGGGGCTGCTCACGTTCATCCTCCGCGAGGGCGACACCCCCACGGTGAGCGCCGCGATCGTGAACCAGGCGGGACCGCCGGGAGCCCTGCTCGCGAGCGCGCTTCGGTCCGCGCTCGAGTCGGCTGACGTGACGGTGACCGCGCCCGACGAGGCAGGCGCCCGCAAGGCCGTCGAGAACGGCGACACCTCGGTCGCGATCATCCTGCCCGCGGACATGGCTACCGGCAGCGCGATCACGGTGCTCACCAACGGGCTCGATCCGAGCGGCGAGGCCAGCCAGCTGGGTGTCGTCCAGCAGGCCCTCGTCAAGGGCGTCACGTCGGCCGTCGGCGGCCGGCTGCCGGGCCTCGATCACGAGACCGTCTACGGCGTGCCGAGCAATGACCCGATCGCGCCCTTCGCGCCCGCCGTCGTCGGCTTCTTCGCCTACTTCTTCGTCTACATCCTGACCGGCGTCAGCTTCCTGCGGGAGCGGACCGGCGGCACCCTCGAGCGTCTGATGGCGACGCCCGTGACCAGGTTCGAGGTGGTTGCCGGCTACACGCTCGGGTTCGGGCTGTTCGCTACCGTCCAGGTGGCGATCCTGCTGACCTGGGCACTGGGCACCGTCCACGTGCCGGCGATCGGGCCGCTGGCCGGGTTCTCGATCGGGCTCGGCGTCGCGGTGGGTGGCAGCCCGCTGCTCGCATTCCTGGTCGTGCTGCTGCTCGCCGTCGGCGCGGTCAGCCTGGGCATCTTCCTCTCGACCTTCGCCCGAACGGAGCTCCAGATCGTCCAGTTCATCCCGGTCGTGCTGGTCCCCCAGTTCCTGCTCTCGGGCGTGCTGTTCCCGGTGAGCAGCCTGCCCTCGATCCTCCAGCCGCTGGTCGCGATCATGCCCCTCAACTACGCGGTGAACGGGCTGCGCCAGGTGTTCATCCGCGGGGCGGACCTCGGGACGCCGGAGCTGCAGCTCGACCTGGTCGTGCTGGCGGTGGTCGCCGTGCTGTTCGCGGTGGTCGCCTCGTTCACGATCCGCCGTGACGTGGCGTGAGCGATCCGGAGTCAGGGAACCCGGGCAGGGGCTGCCCCGCCGGACGCAGGCGCCGAACGGGTCGCCGGCCGAGTGGCTCCGGGGACACGCGGGCGCGCATCCTCGACGCGGCACGCGAATCGTTCGGAGAGCACGGGTTCGACGGGTCGACCCTGCGTGACGTCGCCACCCGTGCGAGCGTGGATCCGGCCCTGATCCACCACTACTTCGGATCGAAGCAGCGGCTGTTCGTGGCCGCGATCGAGCTGCCGGTTGACTTCGCCTTGACCGTGCCCCAGCTCGTGGACGGACCGCCGGACCGGCTGGGCGAGCGCTTCGTGCGGTTCATCGTCGAGCTGTGGGAGCGACCGGAGGTCCGGCCGCTGGTCCTCGGACTGGTCCGCTCGGCGGCGACCGACCCGGTCGCCCGAGCGATGCTCCGGCAGCTGCTCGAGACCGGACCGCTGCTGGCACTGGCGAGTGCGCTCAAACGACCGGACGCTCCGCTCCGCGCGTCGTTGGCCGGGTCCCAGTTCGTGGGCCTGATGATGGCCAGGTTCGTGGTGGGGGTGGAGCCGCTGGCGTCGGTCGACCGCGAGACGGTGGTGCGGGCCATGGGGCCGACGATCCAGCACTACCTCACCGGTGACCTCGATTGACCGCGGCGGCCCGCGCTCGGCTCCCATGCCCGGTCGTTGCTCGATACGCTGGGCGCCGATGACGACCACGCCGATCTCGAACGCCGCTGCATTGGCCACCGACCCGGCGCGGTTACGGGCTGCGCTCGTGGCCCGCGACCCCGTGGCCGCCGCGGACCCCTCCGCCGTGCGCGTCATCCATGCGCCGGGCCGCGTGAACCTCATCGGCGAGCACACCGACTACAACGAGGGGTTCGTGCTCCCGGTCGCGATCGACCTCGGGATCGCGGTCGCCCTGGTGCCCGCGGACGATGGCCGGGTCGAGCTGACGCTGGCCGAGACGGGTGAGACCGGCGTGTTCGACCTGGCGGCGGTGGGGGAGCGCCGAGGCAGCTGGCTTGACTACGTGGCCGGAATGGGGTGGGCGCTGGGCGAGGCCGGCACGGGACCGCGCGGCTTCCGGGGCCTGCTCGCGTCGGACCTGCCCCAGGCAGCCGGGCTGTCCTCGTCAGCGGCGATCGAGGTGGTCTCGGCGTGGGCGCTCTCGGGCGGGGATCGGCCGCCGGTGGACCCGATGCGGCTGGTGCACATCGTTCAGCGCTCGGAGAACGGGTATATCGGGCTCAACAACGGGATCATGGACCAGTTCGCCTCGATCTTCGGGGAGCCGGGCCGGGCGCTGTTGCTCGACTGCCGGTCGCTCGAGCACCGCTCCGTGCCGCTGCCGCTCGACGAGGTCGCGCTGGTGGCCTGCCATTCGGGTTCGGCGCGCAGGCTCGAGGCATCGGCGTACAACGAGCGCCGATCGCAGTGCGAGGCGGCGGTGACGGCGATCACTGCCCGGGAGCCCGGCGTGCGGTCCCTGCGCGATGTCACGCCGGCGATGCTGGCGACGGCTGGGGACACGCTCGACCCGGTCGTTGCGCGGCGGGCCGAGCACATCGTGGCCGAGAACCAGCGGGTGCTGGACGCGATCGCGGCGTTCGAGGCCGGCGACCTCGGCGAGGTGGGCCGGCTGTTCTACGCGAGCCATGCGTCGCTGCGCGACCTGTACGAGGTCAGCAGCCCCGAGCTCGACGCCCTGGTCGAGATCGCGCGGGCCACGCCCGGGGTCATCGGCGCCCGGCTCACCGGTGCAGGCTTCGGCGGCTGCACCATCAACCTCGTGCGCCGCGACGCGGTGACCACGCTTCGAGACGCGGTCGTCCGGGACTATCCGCCGCGGACCGGCCTGACGCCGCGGGTGTTCGCCGTGGAGGCATCGGCAGGAGCACGCCGGATCGCCTGACGCGAGGGTGGCATGCTTCGCTCGCGCCCCCGGTCCAGGGGGTCCCACACAGGAGGCTCCCGATGGATCTCGTCCCGGCCCAGGTCCGCAGTGCGATGGTGACCCTCGAGGCGGAGGACGCCAGGGACCGCATCGATGGCACCCCGCAGGCACGGCGGCTGCGCGCGATCTCACCCGAGGTCGGGCAGCTGCTGCTGACCCTGGTGGTCGGCACCGGATCGACGACGATCGTCGAGATCGGCACCAGCGGCGGCTACTCCACGCTGTGGCTGGCGACGGGCGCGGCGCACACCGGTGGCCGGGTGATCACGTTCGAGATCGATCCGGCCAAGATCGAGCGCGCGCGATCCGGCTTTGCCGACGCCGGCATGGAGGACCGCATCGACCAGCGGTCGATGGACGGCGCCGCCGGCCTGCAGGCGCTCGAAGGCAGGGCGGACCTCGTGTTCCTCGATTCGGAGAAGGACGACTACGTTCGAATGCTCGAGCCTGCGATCGCCGCGCTCCGCCCTGGCGGGTTGCTGGTTGCCGACAACCTGATCTCGCACGAGGCGGATCTCGAGGCGTTCCGGAACGCCGCCCTGGCCGATCCGCGGCTTGTCGGGCTCGTGGTGCCCATCGGCCGCGGCGAGCTGGTCGCCGCCCGGCTCTGACCGCATGGTCGTGGGGTCCCTGAAACCGGCGGAGGAGGGACGGCCCGAGCCCGTCGTGCCCCGTCGGCTGGTGATCGGGCTCCTGACGGCCCTCGCGGTCGCGTCGGGGGCCATCGACGCCTTCTGCGTCATCGAGCTCGGGGGCGCCTTCGCCAGCGTCATCACCGGCAACCTCGTCAACCTGGGCCGGGCGATCGCGACCCTCGATCCGCAGGTCGGCGAGAGCGTGGCGGCGGCCGTGATCGGCTACGGGATCGGGGTCGGCCTCGGGACGCTCCCGCTCCGACGCCGGGCCGGCGCGTGGACCATGGCGACGAGCCTCGTCACGGCGGGTGAGAGCCTGCTGCTGGCCGTCGTGGCAGTGGGCTGGCTGTCGACCGCCGGACATCCCGGCCATGTGGCCTCGCTGCTGCTGCTCCTGATTGCCGCGATCGCGATGGGGACGCAGAGCTCGATCACGCAGAGCGCCGGCATCGAGGGCGCCTCCACCACCTACCTGACGGGGACCCTCACCCGCGCCGTCCAGGCGATGAGCCGTCCACGAGCGGGCCTGCCCATCCGCGAAGCGCGTCAGCTGGGGGCGTTCCTGGGCGGGGCGGTCGCCGGCACCGTGCTCGTCCGACTGGCACCGATATGGGCGCCGGCGCTGCCGCTCGTCCTGGTGGCAGGCGTCGCCGGCGTCGGAGGGCTGGCGGCGCGCGAGGTCAGAGCCTGACCAGCTCCAGCAGGCGCGCGTTGAAGTCGCCGTAGATCAGGCGGATCCCGTCGAACTCGGCGCCCTGGGGGAGGGGGTCGGGTGGATCGATCCCGATCCCGACGGCCATCAGTTCGTCGCCTGCCCGCTCGATGGCCGGGCCGGGACCCGAGAAGTCCGAGCCCCACAGCGTCACCCGGTACGTGGCGGACGGATCCAGCCCTCGCAGCCGGAGCCGGTTGCGGACAGGCATCGGATGGGCGAGCACCCGGTAGTGACCGACGATCGCGTGGTCGGCCGCGGCGTCGACGACCATCCAGGCGGTCTCGTTGCCGTCGCCCTCGAACGGGCTGCGCAGCCGGAGGAACCGGCCTCGCTGGAGGAGCTCGCGCCGCTCGACGTACCAGGCGATCTGACGCCGGACCTCGTCCTGCTCCTCGTCACCCATCGCGGTCGGGTCGAGCTCGTATCCGAACACCCCGAACATGGCCACGGCAGCGCGCGTGGCGAGCGGCGTGATCCGGCCGGTCTGGTGGTTGGGTACCGCCGACACGTGGGCGGCCATCGAGGAGACGGGGTAGGCGAGCGAGCTGCCCCACTGGATCCGCAGGCGCTCGACCGCGTCGGTGTCATCGCTCGTCCACGCCTGGGGCGCGAATGCCAGCAGGCCCGGATCGAACCGGCCGCCGCCCGAAGCACAGGACTCGAACAGGATGTCCGGGAACCGGGTCGTCAGCCGCCGGTACAGCTCGTACACGCCGAGGATGTAGCGATGGAACAGCTCCCCCTGCCGGTCCGCCGGGAGCGACGGGGTCCAGGGCTCGGTGATGTTGCGGTTCATGTCCCACTTGACGTAGTCGATCGGCGCGCTGGACAGCACGCTGGTCAGGGCCTCCGCGATGTGGTCCACGACCTCGGGTCGCGAGAAGTCGAGCACCAGCTGCTGGCGGAACTCGGTGCGAGCCCGGCCCGGGACGCCGATCGCCCAGTCCGGATGGGCGCGGAACAGGTCGCTGTCGGGGCTGACCATCTCGGGCTCGATCCACAGGCCGAACCGGAGGCCGAGCGCGCGGACGTCGCGAACCAGCGCCTCCAGGCCCCCGGGCAGCTTGCGCCGGTCCACGACCCAGTCGCCGAGTGACGAGTTGTCGAGATCGCGCCGGCCGAACCAGCCGTCATCGAGCACGAACAGCTCGACGCCCAGGTCCCTCGCCCTGCCCGCGATCGCCACCAGCCGCTCGTGGTCGAAGTCGAAGTAGGTCGCCTCCCAGTTGTTGAGCACCACCGGTCGCGGCCGATCGCGCCACGGGCCGCGTGCCAGACGCTCGCGATAGAGGGCGTGAAACGTGTCCGACATGGCACCCAGGCCGTCGCCCGACCAGGCGATGATCGCCTCGGGCGTCGTGAACGACTCGCCGGGCGCGAGGTGCCAGCCAAAGCCCTCCGGATGGATGCCGATCCGGAGCCGGGCCGTGCGGAAGGGGTCGACCTCTGCCTCGGCCAGGAAGCTGCCGGAGTACACGACGCTCAGCCCGAGCGCCTCGCCGGCGTCCTCGGTCGTGTGCTCGCGGCGCAGGACGAGCAGCGGGTTGTGCTCGAGCCCCGACGCTCCCCGCAGGCTGCCGACCGACTGGCGGCCGGGGACGAGCGTTCGGTCATGGACGTGGCGCTCGCGGGCCCAGGTACCGCTGGTCGTGACGAGGTGCCAGCCGGCATCGGGCAGGTCGAGGACGGCGCTCATCGCGCACCGGACGGTGAGCGGTGCATCCCCGCCGTTGACCAGGGTCATCGAGCGGGCGATGGCGGGGCGGTCCACAAACAGCGTCGTCCGGAGGGTGACCCGCAGCCTGGTCGGTGCATCCTCAAGGTCGATCTCGAGCGTGTCCGCCTCGGACGGGTCCTCGACGTAGGTCGACGGCAGGCCGGGCAGCTCCGGCTTGCCGGGCTCGATGCGATGGCCGGCGTACCGCAGGTCGAGCACGGTCGCGCCATCGGGGCCCTCGACGACCAGCGCCGGCACGCGGAAGTCGCCCACCCCCGGCACGGGGACCTCGAACGCCACCGGCTCGCCGACCCGGTTCGCGTACCCGGTGAACTCGGCGGGACCGAGGTGGCGGAGCGATCCGGCCGCACGGAGCGGGGCGCCTGCGTGCAGGTGGCCGAGCCAGCCGTTCTCGAGCACGCGCATGGCGTATCCGATGCGATCGTTGGTCAGCTGCCATTCCCGCGTCCCGGGATCCCAGCGGATGGTCACGATGTCGGCTCCTCGGGTTATGGCTCCTCGGGTTATGGCTCCTCGGTGGCAAGGACCCACGTCCAGCGGTACGTGCCCGGTCGCAGCACGTCGTCGGGCAGCGTGTCGGGCCCGCAGCTCGCGGTCCCCACGCCGCGATGGGCAGCGTCGAGGGTGACGATGGTCTCGGCGCGCGGCCGGAGCTCGACATCGTGGGTCGCGGCATCGAGGTCATGTGCGTGCACGTGCAGGATGGATACCTGACGGGGCTCGTCGAGGTCGATCCGGACCGCCCCGTCGGGGCAGGCGACGCGGAGCCAGCGGGTGTCCGCGTGACCGCCGTTCTCCTGTGGCCGGACGTAGGGCACCAGCTGATCGGTCACACTCGACGACCAGCGTCCGATCCGGCCGCCACGGCGCCGGTCCGGGTAGGTCTCGTGCGGACCGCGTCCGAACCATTCGACCTGCTCGTGGCCCGCCTCGAGCTCCAGCACCGTGCCGACCCGGGGCAGGTCCGCGAGCTCGGCCGGCACCTCGACGGTCTCCTCGATCCGGATCCGGCCGTCCGGGGCCGCTGACAGCCGCTGCACGTGGGGGACCTCGATGCCGGTCGCCGTCGTCCAGGTTGCCCGGACGGTCACGGCGTCGGCTGCGCGCTCGAGGGCGTCCAGCCGTCGTCGCAACGAGGGCAGCCCCCAGCCGGCCCAGCGGCCGGCCATGCCGCCGATCCGGTCGTTGTCGGTGGGCGCGCGCCACAGGGACAGGACCGGCGGCGTCGCGAACGAGGGGTGGAGGAGTCGGCCCTCTTCGTCGAGGCGAACGTCGCCGGTCCAGTCAGCCGCCGGGGCGGCGTTGTCGTGGGCGGCATCATCATCGAGCGGCAGCTGCGCCCAGCCCATCTCGTGCCCGGCCGCTGCCCAGGGCGAATCCCCGGCGGTCAGGAACCGCAGCGTGAGCCACCGCTCGCCGCGATCCGCGGGCGGCAGGGCGAAGCCCGGGATCGGGACCTCCGCGCTGGCACCGGGCGGGATGGACGGCAGCGGAAGGTCACCACCCGCCACGGCCGACCCGCCGGCCGAGACCTCCCAGGTCGCGTGCAGCCAGCCGGTGTCCCGGAAGTCGCCCCGATTCTGTAGCGTCACCCGGCCCTCGCGCGCGGCCGCGATCGCCGGCTCGTCGGCCGCCGCCCGGACCGGCGATGCCAGGTGCCTGTGCTCGAACATCGCCGGCTTCGGGCTCCGGTCGGGGAACGTGATGCCGTCGATGCAGAACACGCCGTCGTTGGGCACGTCGCCGAAGTCGCCGCCGTACGCATGGCGGACCGTGCCGTCGGGCAGGCGCTGCTCGAGGCCGTGGTCGCGCCACTCCCAGATGAAACCGCCCTGGAGCCCGGGCGTCGACTCGATCGCGTCCCAGTACTCGGCCAGCGTCCCGTTGCTGTTCCCCATCGCGTGGCTGAACTCGCACATGATCAGGGGGTGTCGCTGCCGACCGGATCGGGCGTGGGCCACGATCGCGGCGATGGGCGGGTACATCGGGGCTGTGATGTCGCTGACGCGCTGATCGCTGGACCAGTCGAACCGGATCGCGCCCTCGTAGTGGAGCGGCCGCGTGGGGTCGGCGCGGCGCACCCAGCCGGCCGCGGCGTCGTGGTTGGGGCCGTGCCCCGACTCGTTGCCCAGCGACCAGGCGATGACCGAGGGGTGGTGCCGATCTCGCTCGACCATGCGGGCCACCCGATCCAGGAACGCGGAGCGGTAGCGCGGATCGCGGCACACGTCGTCGTACCAGCCGTGGGACTCGATGTCGGCCTCGTCGACCACGTACAGGCCCAGCTCGTCGCACAGGTCGAGCAGGCGCGGATCGTTCGGATAGTGCGACGTGCGCAGCGCGTTGAACCCCCAGCGCTTCATGGCCACCACATCGGCCCGCAGGTCGTCCACGCTGACCACCCGTCCGGTCCGGGGGTCGAAGTCGTGGCGGTTGACGCCGCGGACGAGGACCGGCCGGCCGTTGATCAGCAGCTCGACACCCCGGACCTCGACCCGGCGGAAGCCGATCCGCCGCTCGACGCGCTCGGCGAGGCTGCCGCCCGGCGCGAACAGCGACACCACCAGCGTCCGCAGCGCCGGCACCTCCGATGACCATGGCGTGACGCCCGGGACGCGCGCGGCAAGCCGGACCCGGCCGGTGCGCGGTGGCCTGACGACGGGCTCGGCGTCCGCCCATCGCGCCCGGTCCTCGGGGTCGGTCAGCGTGCCCGACGCGTTCAGGCTCTGGAGGTCGAGGATCCCCCGGCGTGGCGGCCCCGGCACCACGAACGCACCCGGCCCGTGGTCGGTCCCGGGAGCGTTGGGGACGATGCCGGTGAGCGGTTCCTCGACGCCCTCGATCGCCGCCTCGACACGCCAGCCGGGTTCGAGCGCCGACCCATCGGGCCAGCCCAGCTCGGCCTCGAGCTCGAGGGTCCCGGTAGCGAGGTCCTCGTCCAGCCCGGCATCGATCCGGAGCCCGGCCAGGTGCACGGGTCCGGTGGCGTACAGGGACACCGATCGGGTGATGCCGCCGTGCCACCATTGGTCCTGGTCCTCGATGAACGAGGCGTCGGACCACTTGACCACCGTCAGGCGCAGGTCGTTGGCACCGGGCCGCAGGCAGGGCGTGACGTCGAACTCCGCGGCCAGATGCGAGTCCTTGCTGATGCCGATGTCCCGTCCGTTGAGCTCGACCAGCAACACGCTCTCGGCCGCGCCGACCTGCAGCACGACGCGCCGGCCGGCCCACGTCGCCGGCACCTGGAACGAGCGCTGGTAGACACCGGTCGGGTTGTCCTCGGGCGGCTCCGGCGGCCGGTTCGGGAACGGCATCCGGACGTTGAGGTAGATCGGCCGGTCCCACGTGTCCTGCATCGTCCAGCAGCCGGGGACCGCGATCTCGCGCCAGGCATCGTCGGACGGCGCGTCGTTCGGCCGGTGGAGCAGCTGGAACTGCCACGTGCCATCCAGCTCCAGCCGGTCATCGTGGGGCACGGCATGCATCGGCAGCCGGCCTCGGGAGGTGAGCTCCGGGTCGGCCCACGGCGCGGGTGTCATCACGGGCACCTCCGCCCGACGCCCGGCGACGTGCCGCGGGACCGGTGTCGCAGCATGGCCGGAGGGACCTCTGTCACCCCTTGCTCGAACCCAGGGTCAGACCGCTGACGAACTGCCGCTGGAGGACCATGAACACGAGGATCGTCGGGATCGCCGCCAGGAGCGCGCCCGCGGTCAGCAGGTTGATGTCGGTGAAGAACTGGCCCTGGAGATTGTTGAGGTACGAGGTGATCGGTCGCCGGTTGCCGGACACCATCAGCATCAGGGCCCAGAAGAAGTCGTTGTAGATGAAGGTGAACTCGAGCGTCGCCAGCGCGGCGATCGCCGGCCGGCAGAGCGGCATGATCACCGAGGCCCAGATCCGGAGCACGCCGGCGCCATCCACCAGCGCCGCCTCGGTCAGCTCCTTGGATAGCGTCTTCATGTAGTTGCTGAGGACGAAGGTCACGAAGCCCATCTGGAACACGACGTTGATCAGGATGATCCCGAAGTACTGGTCGTACAGCAGGCCGTTGTCGCTGAGCGGCGCGGGAACCCCGGTGAGCGCGGTGTAGAGCTTGAACAGCGGAACGATCAGCACCTGCTGGGGCAGCAGGTTGCCGGCGGTGAAGATCAGCAGCACCAGGAGATTGAACCGCCAGCTGAACTTCGAGACCGCAAACGCGACCATCGAGGCGACGATCAGCGTGATGATCACGGCGGGGATCGCGACGATCAACGTGTTGAAGTACGCCCGTGGGATCTCCGCCTGGTTCCAGGCCTGGACGAAGTTGTCGAGGGTGAGCACGCCTGGAAACGAGATGTAGCCGCGCTTCTGGGTGTCGGAGAACGGGCGCAGCGCGGTGTACAGGGCCCAGGCGAGCGGGAACAGCCACACCACGGCCATGCTGGTCAGGAATGCGTACAGGCCTGCCCGCCGGATCCGGTTGCGCCGCCGCTGCGCCCGGCTCGCGGCCGTCGCGCGGCTGGTCGCCATCGCCGCGGCGCTCACGCGTGATCCTCGCGGAGCATCCGGATCAGGAACGTGATGATCGGTCCGAGCGAGATCACCAGCAGCACCATGGCGATCGCGGATCCAAAGCCGAGGCGGTTCGATTCGCTGATCGCGTTGTTGGTGATCAGCGTCGACAGGAGCTCCAATCCGTTCTTGCCGCGGTTGATGATGTACGCGATGTCGAACGCGCGGAGAGCCTCGATCGTGGTGAGCACGACGATCACGATGTTGATCGGCATCATGGCCGGAAACACCACCCCGAAGAAGGTCTGGCGCTCATTAGCGCCGTCGACCTTGGCGGCCTCACGGAGCGATGGGTCGATCGCCTTCAGGCCGGCCAGGTAGATGACCATCATGTAGCCGACATGCCGCCAGCTGGTGGCGATGAGCGCCGCCCACAGGTTGAGGCTCGGATCGCCCAGCCAGTCGATCTCGTTCGTGTTCGACGTCCGCCCCAGCAGGTTGTTGATGAACCCCTGCTCAGGCGCGTACTGAAGCTTCCAGATGATCCCGATCACCGCCAGCGACAGCACGACCGGGATGTAGAACGTCGTCTGATAGAAGGTGCTCCCCCGGATCTGCCGGTCGAGCAGCACGGCCATGAACATCCCGAGGGGCGTGGCGATGAACATGAGCCAGCACAGCCAGATGATGTTGTGCTGGAGGGCCGGCCAGAAGAACGGGTAGGCGGTGAACAGGTTGTCGTAGTTCGCGAGGCCGATGACCTTGGCGTCGAACGGGCTGCCGATGCCGTTCCAGTTGGTGAACGAGATCAGCAACGAGACGACCGCCGGGCCCCAGATCAGGGCAAGGTCCAACAGCAGCGGAATGCCGATCATCAGGGCCAGGACGACCTTGTCCCGGCGAGTCAGCAGGCTGTAGTGGCGGCGGACCCGCCTCGGGAGTGCAGACGCCCCCGTCCCACCGGTGCTGCCGGTTAGGGCGGGGGCGACGGGCTCGCTGCCTCGATCAGCCACGGTCCACCCAGTGTACCGAGGCCGTCATCAAGGGACTAGAGGGTGTCCCAGAAGCTCTGGATCTTGCCCAGGAAGGCATCCAGGTCCTGGTCCGGCTTGGCGATGAAGTCGAGCAGGAAGGCCTGCATGCCGTTCGCGCCGGCGAAGTTCGGGTTTGTGTCGCGATCGAGGAACTGCGTGATCCGCTGAGCACCGCCGATGAGCTCGGCTGCCTTCAGCTGGATCGGGGTGTATCCGCTCGTGTCGGCGTCCTTGGCCGCCGCGACATTGCTCGGGTCCGAGGTGACCCAGGCAACCTGTGTCGCGGGCTGGGCGATGTACTCGAGGAACGCCTTGGCGCCGTCGAGGTCCTGCTGGAGCGTCGGTGAGTGCGAGCTGATCATGAGCCCGTCGATCGGGGCGTCGAGCGCCTTCTCAGCGTCGTACTGCGTCCCGAAGTTCGGATACGGGAAGAAGTCGAGATCGGCGAGGTCGGCTTCGCCAGCCTCCTGGAACTGCTGCGAGACGAACATCCCGAGCAGATACATGCCGGCCTTCTTCTGGACGAGGGCCTGCGCGGCATCCTGCCAGGTCCGGCCACCGGCACCCGACTGGTAGTACGGAAGCAGGTCCTTCCAGATGGTGAACACCTGCTTGGTGCGGTCGTCGGTCCACTTCTCCTTGCCGGCCATCAGGTCGACATGGAACTGGTATCCATTCTGGCGCAGGTTGATGATGTCGAACGTGCCCATGGCCGGCCAGCCGTCGCTGTCGCCGAAGGCCATCGGGATCAGCCCGTCAGCCTGCATCTTCTGGGCCAGGGTCTTGAACTCGTCAAGGGTGGTCGGGATGGTGTAGCCCTTGTCCGAGAACATGCTCTTGCGATAGAAGACGGCCCACGGGTAGTTGTAGATCGGGATGAAGTACTGCTTGCCGTCGTCGCCCGTCGAGCCGACCTTGAACGCGTCGGAGTAATGGCTTCCGATCTGGGCCCAGACGTCGCTGATGTCCGTCGCGAGGCCCTGGGCGGCGAAGAACCGCATGCGGAAGCCCGAGAACCAGGTGAACACGTCCTGCGGCGTCCCCTGCAGGTAGGCGCTGATCTGGTCCTGGAACGTGCCGTGGTCAACGGTGTTGATCGTGACGTTGACGCCGGTCTGCTGGGTGAAGGTATCGACGATACCCTGAAGGGTGTCCTTCGGGACCTGGTCGGAGTAGTTCGACCCGAGCGAGATCGTGCCGCTCAGTGCCGGTGCGCTCGATCCGGGAGCCATCGACTCGGGGGCACCCGAGCTGGGGGCCTGCGATTGGGGAGCCTGCGACGCGGGGGACGGAGTCGCGCTTGAGCCGCAGGCCGCCAGGAACGCTGAAACGCCTCCCAACGCCGCGACCGCGGCGCTGCCCTTGAGCACCTGCCGTCGGGAGATGGGGGGCAGGCCGTCGAGATCAGCCATGCTGGATCCTCCTCACTGACCGTCCCGCGACGAATTTGCGGTTCGCGTCACAGGCGGATTGTTGCCGGGCTCAAACGCAATGTCAAGGTGTTCGCGCACGTTCGCACTACGGTTCTTGTGCGAATTCGTTGACTTTTCGTCCGAACCGGAGCGAAGATGATGGTGTGCCGCCGTTCGTCGCGGCATCTGCCTTCGACCGCGATCACCCGCAGGAGGCGCCGACCGCGCTCGCCAGCCGAGACCGGCGACGCTCAGGGAGCCGAGAACCGAGAACATGCTCGCCCGCCAGCGCCAGGCGCTCATCCTCGACCGCGTTCGCGAGACCGGTGCCGTCCGGGTCGCCGAGCTGGCGCGCGAGCTCGGGGTGTCCGACATGACGGTGCGCCGGGACCTCGAGGTGCTCCACGATCGCGGCCTGGTGGAGAAGGTCCACGGTGGGGCGACGGCGCTGTCCGGCCTGGCGTCGTACGAGCCCGGCTTCATCGCCAAGTCCGCGCTGCAGCAGGCCGAGAAGGCCGCGATCGCGGAGGCCGCCGCGAACCTGGTGGAGCCGGGTATGGCGATCGCGATCTCGGCGGGGACGACGACCCACATCCTGGCCGGCCGGGTGGCCGAGATCCCCGGCGTGACCGTGGTCACCAACTCGATGCGCGTGGCCGAGGTGCTGTACCGGTCCGGCCGCCGCGACCAGACCGTCATCCTCACCGGTGGCGTTCGAACGCCGTCCGAGGCGCTGGTCGGGCCGTTCGCCGTCGCCCAGCTCCGATCCGTTCACCTGGACCTCGTGTTCATGGGCGTGCACGGGATGGACGCGCGCGCGGGCTTCACGTGTCCGAACCTGCTCGAGGCCGATACCGATCGCGCGATGATCGATGCCGGGCGCCGGCTGGTGGTGACGGCTGATCACTGCAAGTGGGGCGTCATCGGCATCGCGTCGATCGCCCGGCTCGACCAGGCGGACGTGGTGATCAGTGACACGGGACTCGAACGATCCGCCCAGATCGTGCTCGGTGAGGCCGTGCGCGAGCTGGTCCTGGTCGACGTGGCCGCCCCGGCGGCGGACGAGGTGCCGCTCACCCTGGCGGGCGGCCGCGCCTCTCGGGCTGGAGCGTCCACCGGTGTCCACTGACCCGGCGGATCGCCCCGACGACGCCGTGATCGCGGCGCTGGAGGAGGAGCCGCATCGCCGGTACAACGCCCTGACCGGCGAGTGGGTGCTCGTTTCCGCGGGCCGGACCCGGCGGCCCTGGCTGGGGGCGGAGGAGCCCGAGCCACCCGAGTTCCGGCCGGCGTACGACCCGGACTGCTATCTGTGCCCGGGCAACACGCGTGTCAACGGGGCCGTCAACCCCGCCTACGACACGACGTTCGTGTTCACCAACGACTTCGCGGCCCTGCGCCCGGACAGCCTGGACGCCCGCGTCGATCGAGGTCTGTTCCGCGCCGAAGGGGCCCGGGGAACCTGCCGGGTCGTGTGCTTCTCTCCCCGCCACGACCTGACCCTGGCCGGGATGAGCGAGACGGAGATCCGGCGGATCGTCGACGTGTGGGCCGAGCAGACGACCGAGCTCGGCACCCGGTTCCGCTGGGTCCAGGTGTTCGAGAACCGGGGTGAGGCGATGGGCGCGTCGAACCCGCATCCGCACGGCCAGATCTGGGCCGGCGAGGCGCTCCCCGTCGAGGCCGCGGCCGAGGATGCCGCGCAGGCCGGGTACCTCGCGACGTCGGGCCGGAAGCTGCTGGTCGACTACGCGCAGGCGGAGACCGGTGGGCCCAGGGTGGTTGCGGAGACGCCGGGCTGGCTCGTGGTGGTCCCGTTCTGGGCCGCATGGCCGTTCGAGACGCTGCTGGTGCCGACGGACCCGGCCGCTCGCCTGGAGGATCTGGACGACGGCCAGCGCGACGGGCTTGCCGCTGCCCTCCGGGACCTCACCCGGCGATACGATGCCCTGTTCGACCGGCCGTTCCCGTACTCGATGGGCTGGCACCAGGCGCCGTTCGGCGACAGCGGTCGCTCCCACTGGCAGGTCCACGCGCATTTCTACCCGCCCCTTCTGCGGGCGGCCATCCGCAAGTTCATGGTCGGCTACGAGCTGCTGGCCGAACCGCAGCGCGACCTGACCGCCGAGGAGGCCGCCGAGCGGCTGCGAGCCGCGCTGGGTGGGGCTGGCGAGTTGGCGGTTCCCCTCGAATCGACTCGCGCGACCTGAACCCGCGGGGGGCGACACGCGGGGGCGCCTTGCGCGCGACGGCCGTGCCTGACAGCGGCCGTGCCCGACAGATGTCCACGTGGGGTCCGACATCCCGTTCCCGACGGCGGTCGCCCGGCGGAGTGGTGACCGCAGCCCGGAAACCGCCGATGCCGTCACCGGTCGCTGGCCGGCGTGTTGCGCCGGTACGATGGGCCTGAGCGGGGGGAATGGAGGGTGGCGATGCGCATGTGGGGCGGCCGCTTCGACGATGAGCCCGACGCACGGATGGTCGACTTCACCCGGTCAATCGAGATCGATGCCGAGCTGGCGCTCGACGACCTGGCGGGTTCCATCGCGCACGTCCGCGGGCTCGGGCGAGCGGGCCTCCTGACCGCCGAGGAGGTAGCCACGCTCGAGGGCGGCCTGGCCGGGCTCCAGCGGGACGTCGAGGCGGGCCTGATCGTCTGGGACCCTGACCTCGAGGACGTGCACATGAACCTCGAGACGCTGCTGACCGAGCGCATCGGCAGCGTGGGCGGCAAGCTCCACACCGGGCGCTCGCGCAACGACCAGGTCGTGACCGACCTGCGGCTCTGGACGCGCCGCCGCATCGACGTGCTGGATGCGGCCATCGTCGGGTTCGAGCGGGCACTGGTCGGACTGGCCGAGCGCGACGGTGACGCGGTGCTCCCCGGGACGACCCACATCCAGCCGGCGCAGCCGGTGCTGCTGGCCCATCACCTGCTCGCCTACGTCGAGATGCTCGAGCGAGACCGGGGCCGGCTCGCCGATGCCCGGCAGCGGCTCAACGTCTCGCCGCTGGGTGCCGGAGCGCTGGCCGGGGCCGGCTATCCGCTCGATCGCGAGACCACGGCCGCCGAGCTCGGCTTCGAGGGCGTGACGGCCAACTCGCTCGACGCCGTCTCCGATCGCGACTTCGTGGTCGAGGTGCTGGCCGCCGCTGCCCTCGCGATGGTCCACCTCAGCCGCCTTGCCGAGGAGATCACCTGGTGGTCGAACCCTCGGTTCGGGTTCGTCCATGTGGCGGAGGCGTTCTCCACCGGCTCGTCGATGATGCCCAACAAGAAGAACCCGGATCCCGCGGAGCTGGTTCGCGCCCGGACGGCCTCGGTGATCGGGGGCGTCGCTGCGACGCTGACGCTGCTCAAGGGGCTGCCGCTCGCGTATCAGCGCGACCTCCAGGAGGACAAGCCGGCCCTGTTCGCCGCGGTCGCCACGCTCGAATCGTCGCTCGCGGTCATGGCCGGGCTGGTGGAGACGCTCGCCATCGACCGAGCGCAGATGCAAGCGGCTGCCGAAGAGGGCTACACGACCGCGACCGCGCTGGCGGATGCGCTGGTCCTGCGCGGCGTCCCGTTCCGGGCAGCCCATCACATCGTCGGCGGGCTGGTCGGCGGGGCCGAGGCGGAGCACAAGCCCACGCTGGCGTCGCTCCCCGACGAGGCGTTCAAGGCCGCGCTCGACGGGAGCGACGATCCGGTGGCGCGCAAGCTCTCCCACCGCAAGGGGATCGTGGCCGCGCTCCGGGCAGCAGCGACGATCGACGGAGCGCTGGCCGCGGCGGACGTCACCGGCGGCACGGCGCCCGACCGCGTTCGGGCGGCGCTGACCGCGGCGCGCGCCCGTCTCGGGGGCTGATGCCCGGTCAGAGGCCGAGCGCCGAGGGCGGGCGGGGCTGATCTCGCGGTGGGTCGCGTCCCACGTTCGGTCGGAGACAGGGTTCCGAGCCGGATGCGTGACGATGGGCCGGGCGCGTGACGTGGCGCGGACCGCAGTGCCCGTCGCGGCCCAGACGCGGGCCTTGTCATCGGTCGGGGGGTCGTGCCGCATCCGTCGTTCCAGAGGCGCGTGTCGGTCGGCCTGCGGTGCCATCGCCCGAATTGACGCCGCGCCGATGTGTGTGTCTCGGTTGATCGACCGATGACGGCGCCTCCCGCAGGCGCGACGTTGGTACGCATCGGCGCCGACCGGCGCCAGAACCAACGGGCCGCGTCCAGCGAGATGAGGGGATGGATCACCCCGGGCACCGCGGCCGGGTGCACACGATGGAGGTGTGACATGGCAGCTTCGAGCAGCGTCCTGGCAGCGGGCATCAGTGGCCGGGCAGCGGGTCATCGGACGAGGGGCATCACGGTCGGGCTGGTGACCATCGTCGCCGGCGCGATGCTGGTCCTCGGTGCCTCGGCCATGCGCTCCGCCCAGCAGGTACCGGCGCCTACCGCGGACGCTCCCCGAGTCGGGCAAGCCGCGCCGATGACCTCGTCCATTGAGCGGGCGATCGAGAGCGGTGCGCTGGCGACGTCGGCGGCGGGGATCACCGCGACGCCGCGAAGCGAGCTCATCGAGTCTCGGACGACGGGCCTCACCGCGCGCGTGCCCGGGGCCGACTCGAGCCTCGAGCGTGCGCTCATGCCCGCCCTGACGACGGCCTCGATTGGGGTGCCCACGGTGGTGGTGACCACCTCGAGCGGGCTCAACCACCGAGCGCCTGCGAGCTGAGCGCAGGCACGACCGCGGCGGACCGATGATGTCGCGGGTCCGGCGGCCGGCCGGCGCGGATGTCGCGAGCTGGGCCGGTGCGGACCGCGAGCTGGGCAGCCTCGCTGCCGTGCCGGCTCGCTGCGGTGCCTACAGCTCCAGCGTCGACGCGACCACGATGTCGCGAGCGAGGTGGGCATCGGGTGCCCACGGCCGGTCAAGGGTCACCTCGAACCGCGCCGAGATCCGGCCATGGGGGAGCTCGGTCGTGGGTGGCGCGTTGGGATCGATCGTCCCGGCGATGTCGTACGTGCGCTCGCCCTCGAGGGTGCCGGGACCTGCCATCAGACCCTCCCAGCCGGTGATCGTTTCCTCGAGGCCCCCTGACACCGTCGCCTTGGCCGTGATCCGGAGCGCCCCCCGGATGCCGCGGACGCGCAGCGCTCTGTTGCTGCGCAGGGTCACCCGCCCGGTGAACGGCGCCCCGCTGCACAGCGGCACCGGGTCGAGCGCAATCGTTGCGGCTAGCCCGTGATTCTCGGTGTCGGCCGACGGGTAGAGCGCGAACTGCCCGACATGGACGACACCGGCACGCAGCAGGGCAACCGGCTGGAGGATGCGCACCGGGACCGTGATCGAGGAGTCGCGCCCGCCTGCGACATCGAGCTTGGCCTCGAGGGTCCAGTCGATCCCTGCGACATCGGCCGTGGCGCTCGGCGGCCCGAGCGCGGGTACCGGCAGCTGGAAGGTCGCCTCGCGCGACTCGCCCGCAGCGAGCACGACAGGCTCCTGGACCAGCACGGGCTCGGGTGGCAGGTCGTGGGTGGCCCTCCGTGTCTCGGTGTGCGTGTGGCCCTGGGCGTCCGTGGTGGTGACCTGGTACTTCCAGTGCTCCTCCCCCCGGAGGGTCACCAGCAACCGGCGGGCCTGGATCGGATGCGATGCGGTGATCCGGAGCCGCCCGTTCAGCAACCGGCCTGGCAGCAGCGCCGTGTCGGGCAGCTCGAGCGTCCAGCCGACGCCTCCGGACGATCCCGTCCTCTCCACCATGGCAGCCCGACCTCCTCGTGCATCACCCGGGATATGTTGCCGGGATCGTACGTTGCGCGCGAACCGCGTACGTCGACAGCCCTTGGGTCGTGGGCAACGCGCTGAGCGCGCATCGGTCGATCTCCTGATGACGAAACGGGTGCCGGGCCCGAGGGTGGGATCCCGGCGCCGCGTGGCGCCTCGATGAGAGGTGGCAGATGGCCAAGTTCATGGATGTCCACAGCGGGTTCATCGGCGTCACGGCCGAGCAGCTCAGCGAGGCCCACGACCGCGACCTTGCGATCGAGGGAGATGAGGGAGTGCACTTCGAGCGCGCCTGGCTCGATCCCGAATCGGGCAAGGTGTTCTGCCTCGCGACGGCCCCTTCGAAGGAGGCCGTGATGCGGATCCACGAGCGAGCGGGGCACCCGACTGCTGAGGTCTACGAGCTCACGGTGGAGGTATAGCGAATGACGTCCCAGCTTCATCGCGCCGGCGTGACCGGCGCCCGGCGGCTCGGCCTGGTGGTCGCGGCCGGTCTTCTGGTGGCCTCGCTCGGAGCGCCCGCGGCCGTGACGGCAGCCGGCGGGCAGTCGGGGTTCGCCGCCACCCGCAACGCCACCGCGGCGTATCACGATCTCGCCACGGCCGAGGCGGCGGGCTATGGTCTGTTCCCCGGCTGCTTCTCGGACCCCACGGGCGGCATGGGCGTGCACTACGTCGACTTCTCGAGCGTGGCCGATGGCAAGGTCGACCCCGGCAAGCCCGAGGCCATGGTGTATGAGCCGCTGCGAGGCGGCGGGATGCGTCTTGTCGCCGTGGAGTGGGTGGTGATCGCCGACAGCTGGCAGGGAGCTGAGCCGCCGACGGTGCTCGGTCACCAGCTCGAGTTCGTGGACAGCCCCAACGAGTTCGGGCTGCCGCCGTTCTACGAGCTCCACGCCTGGCTGTGGCAGCCGAACCCGCTGGGCATGTTCAACGAGTGGAACCCGGCGGTGACCTGCGCCTTCGCAGGCTGATCCCGCGCTGCGATCCGCGACCGGCGCTCAGCGATGGGCGCCGGTCGCGGCTGTCTGCGGGCTCACGATCCCGGCGGTCCAGGCCGCGATCTCGGCTCGCCGGGCGACGCCCAGCTTGGCCAGGATGTGCTCGATGTGGGCGCCCACCGTGCGGGGGGAGAGATTCAGCGCGTCGGCGATGGCCGCGTTCGTCATCCCGTCCGCGACCAGCCGTGCGACCTCGAACTCGCGCGCGGTGAGCGGCCGCCAGGGCTCCTCCTCGGCGCCACGGGCCCTGGCGAGCATCCGGAGCTCGTCCGCTCGGGCGAGCAGGGGCGCGCTGTCCAGTCGCTCGGCCTGGGCCCGGACATCGCGCAGGACGGGCAGCGCCTCCCCGGCGCGGTTGGCGCGCAGGAGGGACGCGGCCAGATCGAGCCGCGCCCAGGCGGTCTCCCACGTTCGACCTTTCGCCTCCCAGCCATGGCCGGCTTCCTCGAGCAGGGCCCGGGCGGCCGTGGTGGCACCGGAGGCGAGGCGCAGCAGCCCTTCGGCGTGATCGAGGGCCGGACGTGCCAGTGCCTGCCAACCGGCGAGCCACGCCGTCACCTCCGCCAGCCAGCGCTCCGCGGCCTCGGGACGGCGGGCCGCGAGGTTCGCCCGGACCCCGGTCACCACGAACGGCACCAGCAGTGGGTGCTCGTCGGTCCGGATCGCAAGCTCCAGGGCGGCCTCGCAGTGGGCCACGGCCACCTCGGGCTCACCGGCGATCAGCGCGGTCTCGGCGAGCCCCCAGGTCGGCGGCAGGATGAGCTCGACCTCCTCGCTCTCGCTGGCGACGGCGAGCGACTCGCCCAGGAGCGCTCGCGCGCGGTCCAGCTGCCCGCGGCCGAACGCGACATAGCCGAGGACATCCCGCGAGCCCAGCACGCCCCGGCGGCTACCCGGCTCCACGAGCTCGATCGCGGCGCGCGGGATGGCCTCGTCCCAGCGCCCCTCGGCCCAGGCGAGGTGTGCCGCCGTCGCGGCCAGGATGTGGCGGCAATACGATTGCTCGATCTCGTCGGCATAGCGCAGGCCCTCCCGGAGGCCGATCGCCGCGGTGGCGTAGTCCATGACGCGAACCGCGACGGCGGCCGCCGACCGGTAGGCTGTCACGCCAGGGCTCTCGAGTCCGGCATCGCGCGCCGTTCGTGCGATCTCGAGAATGGTGCGGAGCCCCCGATCGACGTCACCGGCCAGCACGTCGATCTGCGCCGTGACGAACTGCGAGTCGAAA
This sequence comes from uncultured Chloroflexia bacterium, assembly GCA_963829295.1. Classification (GTDB taxonomy): domain Bacteria; phylum Chloroflexota; class Limnocylindria; order Limnocylindrales; family CSP1-4; genus CAIXZV01. The sequence goes on from CAWHHU010000008.1 coordinate 337,547, forward strand.
TCGTTCTCCGTGCTCGGGTCGATCCTGGCACTCTCCAGGAGCAGGGACCGCGCCTCCTCGAGATGTCCGCGGTCGATCTCAAGGACTCCTCGAAGGAAGCTGGCGCTCGAGAGGGCCTCGTCGCGGGCGGGCGAAGCGGGCAACGCTCGCAGCTCGGCCTCCCCCTCGTCGAGCAGCCGGAGCCGCTCCTCACGCGGTCGCACGTCGCGGCGGGCCATGCTCGCCTGGAGCACGAGCATCGTGGCCGCCTCGGCCAGCAGGCCCGCCTCCTGGAAGCGGGCACGAGCGATCCGGGCGGTTTCGTCGGCCACCGCCACGTTGTCGATGTCGAACGCGGTGCTGCAGTAGGCTCGGTAGAGCGCCGCGAGCTCCTCGGCGGGCCGGTCGTCAGGGGCGTTGGCGACGGCTCGGGCATAGAGCTCGAACGCCTCGTGCCGGCTGGAGATCGCGCTCGCGGCTTCGGCGCCCGCCAGCGCGGCCCGGTACGCCTGGGCCCGGAGGCCGGCCCGCTCGAAGTGGACCGAGGCATGGATCGCCGAGGCGCCGACCAGCTCTGCTCCGAACTCGCCGGCACGCGCGTGCAGACGGCGCAGCTCCATGGGTGGCACGGTCCCGTACAGGGCGTCGCGCAGCAGCTGGTGCCGGAAGTCGAAATACCCGTGGTCGACGAACTCGAACGGATAGAGGAACGCGTTCGCGACCAGCTCGTCGAGCGGGCCGTCGAGGTCGGCCGCCGGACGATCCATGATCCCGGCCAGCACCTCGGGGACGAAGCAGCGGCCGATGACCGCGCCGGCCCGCGCCACCGTCCGCGCGCCTGCCGAGAGCCGGCCGAACCGGGCCAGGATCGCATCTTCGATCGTGCTCGGGACGTGCGCCTCGCGAATGGCTCGGCCGTCGCCGCGGGCCTCGTCGTCGAGCGCGCCGAGCAGCTCCTCGATGTACAACGGGATCCCGTCAGTGCGCTCGTGGATGGCGGTCACCACCTCGCGCGGAGCGGGCAGCTCGCCGCCCAGGATGAGCGTGGTCACCAGCGCGGTCTGCTCGTACGTGAGCGGGGTGAGCCGGGCTTCCTCGGCGAGGCGCTGCGTCAGCAGCCGGGCTCGCCATTCGCGGTGCAGCGAGCCCGCCGGGAGCTCGTCGGCCCGGTAGGCGGCGACCAGGAGCAGCGGGTGGTCACGACCCAGCCGCGCCAGCTCGCCGATCACCTCGAGACTCATCTCGTCGGCCCACTGGAGGTCCTCGAACGCGAGCACGGTTGGCACGTCGACGCTGGCCACGATCCGGGTGGCGATGTCGAGGACCAGCGCGCGACGGGCGCCGAGCGTGTCGCCGCCCTGCTTGACCTGCAGCTCGAGCAGCTCGCGCCCGAGGTCGCCGAACGCGGCGACGTCACCCACCATCCGCGCCGGGTCGAGGACCGACGCGAGCGGCCCCTGCCGATCCACGGGTGCGAGATCGCCCTTCGCGGTCCGGAAGCCCGCCGCCGGGTCACCGAACGCGGCGATCTCGCCCATCGTCCGCGCGAGGTCGAGGATCGAGGCGAGCGGCACCTGCCGATCCGCCGGCGCGAGATCGCCCTTCGCGGTCCGGAAGCCCGCGGCCCGCGCCTTGCGCAGGAGCGCGCCCAGCAGGCGGGTCTTGCCGATTCCGGCCTCGCCCGCCAGCAGCAGGAGGTGACCTTGCCCGGCCCGCACAGCCGAGATACGCCGGTCGGCGAGGTCGAGCAGATCATCGCGGCCGACGAGGATGGGACTCAGCAGGGGACGCACCTGGCTCATCGCGCCCCGAGTGTACGGCTTGAGCCGACGACGGCATCGGGAGAACGACCGATGTGCTCTCCGCGGCGGCCGTCTGCGATGCGGGCGACCATGGTGCGCAGCTGTCGGTCCGGTCGGCGGACCGATCCCGGCGGATCGGCCCGTGCGACGGATGGGGGTCCCGCGCTACGATCCGATCGAGCCCGAGGAGAGACGCCATGCTCACGCTCGACACGATCCGCGAGGCGCCCAAGGCGCTGCTCCACGACCATCTCGACGGCGGCCTTCGTCCATCGACGATCATCGAGCTAGCCCGGGAATACGGCTACCGTGAGCTGCCGACCGAGGACGTGGACGAGCTCGCGTCATGGTTTCGCCGCGGCGCCGATCGCAAGTCGCTCGAGCTGTACCTCGAGACGTTCCGGCACACCACCGGGGTCATGCAGGACCGTGAGGCGATCAGCCGGGTCGCCGCGGAGTGCGTCGAGGACCTGGCCGCCGACGGGATCGTCTACGCGGAGGTCCGGTACGCCCCCGAGCTCTCGGTCGAGAAGGGGCTGACGCTCGACGAGGTGGTCGAGGCGACGCTCGACGGCTTCCGGATCGGGATGGAGCGCGCGGCAGCTGCCGGCCGGCCGATCGTGGTGCGGGCGCTGCTCACCGCGATGCGCCAGGCGGCCCGATCGATGGAGATCGCGCAGCTCGCCGTTCGCTGGCGGGACGCGGGCGTCGTCGGCTTCGACATCGCCGGGCCCGAGGCCGGCTACCGGCCAACCCGCCACCTCGATGCATTCGAGCACGTCCGTCACGAGAACTTCCACATCACGATCCACGCGGGCGAGTCGTTCGGGCTGCCCTCGATCTGGGAGGCGATCCAGCTGTGCGGGGCGGAGCGCCTGGGACACGGCGTGCGCATCGTTGACGACGTCACGGTCCGCGACGACGGCTCGGTCGCGCTCGGCCGGCTGGCGGCGTTCGTCCGCGATCGGCGGGTCCCGCTCGAGATGTGCCCCACCTCGAACGTGCACACGGGGGCGGCCGCATCGATCCCGGAGCACCCGATCGATCTGCTGCGCCGGCTGCGCTTCCGGGTCACCGTCAACACGGACAACCGGCTGATGAGTGACGTCACGCTGTCGTCGGAGTTTGCCGCCCTCGATCGGGCGTTCGGCATCGGGCTGGGCGAGATGGAGTGGCTCACGATCAACGCGCTCAAGTCCGCGTTCGTCCCGTTCGACGAGCGGCTGCGTCTGATCAGCGAGATCGTGAAGCCCGGCTATGCGCACCTGCGGGGGCGCGAGGCCGCGGTGGTGACGCCGCCGGTCTGACCCGCGCGGCGCCGGGACCCGATCCGGCGCCTGCTCCGCGCGCCGCCGGATCCGCCCGGCCCCGGGACCTGCTCGGGCGCCCGCCCCGCCCGGCGCCCGACGCTCGCGCCTCCGCCGGCTCAATCGTCCGGATGATCGATCGGGATGATGATCTCGGTGCGCCACCGGCTCTCATCCGGCTCCATGTCCGGATCGGTCCAGTAGACCTCCCACATCGGACCCGAGGCGCGCAACCCGGAGCGGGCGAGCGAGGCCTGGAGCCGGTCGTACGTCTGATCGAGCGTGTCGTACCGGCCCAGGTGGATGATCGAGGCCGCCCGCCCGCCTGAGAGACGAGCCGGCTCGACACGGCCGACGGCCGGTGCCGGGCGCATCACGGGGAACCCGCATTCGGCCGTGATGCCGGTGGGCTGGATCGCCGGGTAACGCGTGAACGGAGGCCCGGCGATCTCCACGCCCGCCGCCACCATCTGCTCGTGGACCTCCCGCAGGGCCTGCCCGATCGCGGCCGGCAGCTCCGCCAGGGGAACGTCGACCCGGACGATCGCCGCCTCCTGCGGATGCAGCTCGTGGATCTCGACCTCACCCGCGAGCCGATCGAACACCGGCGTGGGTGTCACGGCAGCGGCTTGCAGCAGCTCGACCATGTTCGGCTCCCTGTCGACGGTCATGACGGTTGGACGGATCAAGCCTGGCTCGCCTGGCCGGCAGAGACCAGAGGCGCAGGGCGGCCCGGCAGGGGAGCTTCGGCCCGGCGCGGGAGCTTCGGCCGGCGAAGCTTCAGGCTGCGGGCAGCTCCACGATGAACCGCGATCCGCCGTAGCCGTTCTTCTCGATCCAGACCCGGCCGCCCATCGCCTCCATCAGTCGCCGGGCGGCGAACAGCCCGATCCCCGAGCCCCGGGACCGCACCCGGTCGACACGCACGTACGGCTCGAACACGGCCTCCCAGTCCTCGATCGGGACGCCTGGCCCGTCGTCCGTGATGTAGACCTGGATCCGGTCGCCGACCCGCCATGCGCCGATGGACACGGCCTGCTCGGGCGGGGCGTACTTCGCCTCGTTGTCCAGCAGCTGCTCGAGGACCTGGCGGAAGCGCACCTCGTCCCCGCGGGCGACCATCGGGTGGTTCGGCGGATCCCAGCGCACCGGCCGCGTCCGGAGCAGGAGTGCGAGCGTGCCGACCGTGTTGCTGATCGCACCGACAATATCGAACGGGTCCCGGCGCAGACCGGTCAGCCCCTCGCCGCGAACGGTGGCGAGGATGGAGTCGACCAGCCGGTCCAGCCGCGTGACCTGGTCGGTGGCACCGGCGCGCCACGTCTCCACCAGATCGCGATCCGACGGGTCCGCCCGGTCGACGGCCGCGTCGGAAAGCAAGTCGACGTAGGCGCGGACGACCGCTAGCGGCGTTCGGAGCTCATGGGTGACGACGGCGAGCAGCTCTGCGCGGGCCGCATCCAGCTGCGAAAGGCGGTCCAGCTGCGCCTCGGCCTCCGCCTGCATCCGGCCCTTCTCGACCACGCCCGCCAGCAGGGCTGCGATCGTGGCCAGGAACGTGATCTCCTCCGGCGCGAACTCGCCGATCCTCGCCGTCTGGACGTTGAGTACGCCCACCACGGCCTCGTTCCAGATGAGCGGCACCGACAGCATGCCGTGGAGCTCCTGGAGGTCGAACCCGCGGACCCATGAGAACCGTGGATCGGCGGTGACGTCGGCCGTGCTGATCGGTGCGCGAGATTGGGCGACCCGCCCGGTGATGCCCTCGCCCACGCGAAGCCGGACCCGGCCAACCTGCCCGGCGTCGAGGCCATTCGTGGCGGCCAGGGTCAGGTGCTCGCCATCGCGGTCGAGCAGGTAGAACGAGCAGACCTCGACACCCAGGGCGACGGTCGTGCGGTCGACGAGCGTGCGCATGAGCTCGTCCCAGTCACGCGCCTGGGTCACGAGCTGGGCGAGCTCGTGGAGGAACGCCAACTGGTCGAGGCGTGCGGACGCCACTGAGAGCGAGGACACCGGCCGGCGACGCCGGCTTGCGCGTCTGTCCCCGGTGATCGAAGCGCGTCGGGTGGTCACGGCGCAAGAGTACCCAAGCCGGACCGGCCGGCCTGCGCGTCGAATCAGCGTCTCGCCGCGCGCGAGCCACGCGTGGAGCCGCCGCGCAACCCACGCGTCTACCCGCCGCGCAACCGGATCAGCGTCCCGCCGCGCGCGCCCGTCAGCGTCACGCCGCGCGCGCCCGTCAGCGTCACGCCGCGCGCGCCCGTCAGCGTCAGATATGACCTGGGGCGAATGACCGGCAGCGATGCCGCCCGCTCCGGGTGGCCGCGGAGGCCCCTGGGGGCCGGGAATCGGTCCGGGGCCACACCACCCAGAACTTTGGAGTTCTGGATGGCGTGGATAGCGTCAACAGGGGCGCTGGCTCCACGTCGGATAGACGTCGGGGGTCAGACGTGGGCCATGGCGTCGGGGGTCAGACGTGGGCCATGGCGTCGGGGGTCAGACGTGGGCCATTCTGGCGGCCAGGGATCTGGCGGTCACCCACGTGGCGCGTCACCGCCGGTCACCCGTCGTTCGCCCTTCCGGGCGCACACGAAACGGGCGTCGGGGCGGCCCTGGCCCCCCCGCATCGCGATGTCGGCGGCGCGCACCCACCTCCCCCGGCGGGCCCGCCACGTGTCTCACGTCGCCGTGTGTCCCACGTCCCACGTGGAGCTTCATCCCGTGCCCCGTACCGAAACGTTCGGGCGTGAACCCAGCACTCCCCGCGGTTCGCTGAAACAGCCGAGACTCCCCACCCGACGTCGTGGATCGAGGCACTCATCGGGGCCCTAGCTGGAATCACAACTAGCCAGGCGTGCCCGCCGCCGCCCCCTCCGTGACCGAGGTCGGCAGGTCGGCGAGCAGCGGGTCCGTCCACGTCCAGGCGGCGCCGTGATGCTGGCCGACGGCACCGTGGCGAGCCGCCTCCACCCGGAGTGGCAGCCCGAAGATCTCGATGAACCCGACCGCGCTGGCGTGGTCGAACGCGTCCCCCTCGTCGTAGGTCGCGAGGTTCTTGTCGTACAGCGACAGCGGCGACCGCCGGCCGACCACCACCGCCCGGCCATGGTCGAGGCGCATCCGGACGTCGCCCGACACCACTCGCTGGGTCGACATCGCGTATGCCCGCAGGTCCCGGGACAGGGCGCTGAACCACAGCCCGTCGTACACGAGCTGGGCGAGCTCGTCGCCGACGATCCGGTTGAACCGCAGCTGCTCCTTGGACAGCACGAGCCCTTCGAGGGCGTGGTGGGCCGTGTGCAGGATGGTCGCCGCCGGCGCCTCGTAGATCTCGCGGCTCTTGATCCCCACCAGGCGGTCCTCGACGTGGTCGATCCGGCCCACGCCGTGGCTGCCGCCGAGCGCGTGCAGCTGCTCCACCAGCTCGACCGAGCCCAGGCGCTCGCCGTCGATCGAGACCGGGATGCCGCCCTCGAAGCCGATCACGAGGTCGACCGGGTCGGGCGCGTCACCAGCCGCGACCGTCCACTCGTACGCATCGGCCGGCGGCGTGACCCACGGATCCTCGAGCACACCGGTCTCACACGATCGGCCCCAGATGTTGACGTCGATCGAGTAGGGCGAGGCTTTGGTGATCGGGATCTCGATCCCGCGCTCGATCGCGTAGTCGATCTCCTGGTCGCGCGACAGTCCCATGCCCACCCGCATGGGCGCCACCACCTCGAGCCCCGGATCGAGGGCATGGACGGCGACATCGAACCGCACCTGGTCGTTGCCCTTGCCGGTGCAGCCGTGGGCGACGGCGTCGGCGCCCTCCTTCTGGGCGACCTCGACCAGGAGCTGTGCGAGCAGCGGCCGCGCCAGCGCGGTCGCCAGCGGATAGGCGCCCTGGTACAGCGCGCCCGACTGCAGCGCCCGCCACACGTACTGCGACAGGAAGGTCTCGCGGGCGTCGACGACCCAGGCCTTGGCCGCGCCGGCTGCCATCGCGCGACGCTCCACCCCTTCTCGCAGGGAGCCGCCGCCGAGATCGACGGTGAGCGTGACCACATCCACGCCGTACCGCTCCTTGAGCCACGCGACGGCGACGGACGTATCGAGACCGCCGGAGTAGGCGAGCACGACCTTGTTCATCGGACTTGGGCCTCCGCTGGAATGGCCGGCTCCGCCGACCCCTGGATCGCATCGAACCGCTCGAGCCAGCGATCCAGCGCGGGCTCGTCGGGGAACAGGACGATGAGCGTGTTGTCACCCGCGACCGTGCCCACCTGCTCATCGAATGTGGACTCGTCGATCGCCTGGGCGATGACGTTGGCTGTGCCGGGCTGCCCGGTGAGGACGAGGATCAGGCCGCTCCTGGCAACGGTGACCGGGATGTCGCGGAGGATGCGTCGAAGCCGCTCGTCGGACGGGCTGTGCGGCGGAGCGGCGAGGTCCTCCGGATTGACGTAGCTGGCGTGGTCACCGCGCATGACCTTGGCCAGGCCGAGCTCGGCGATGTCGCGGCTCACCGTGGCCTGGGTGACCTCGAAGCCGATGGCGGACAGCTCGGCGACGAGCTCCCCCTGGCTGCCGATCGGGCGGCTGCCCACGAGCCGCCGGATCGCGGAATGTCGCTCGCGCTTGACCATCACCATCTCGCACCCGTCGCCCCGGCCACCGTCGACACGGCTCAGGCGGCCCCGGCTTGCGCGTGTGCGGACACGCGCGTGCCGAACGTCGGGTCGTCGAGCGCCCGGGCCAGCGCGCCAGCGGCGGCGGCGTTCGCGATGATGGCCTCTGTCCCCTCCCAGGCAAGCGACGCCAGCGCCGCCCGGACCTTGGGCACCATGCCCGCCCCAATCGTGCCGTCGGCGATCAGTGCCTCGGCCTCGTCCGGGCTCAGCGAGTCGAGCTTGCGGCCCTCCGCGTCGCGCACGCCGTCGACATCGGTCATCAGGACCAGCTGGCGGGCACCGAGGCCAGCCGCGATCCCCGCCGCTGCGTCGTCCGCGTTGACGTTGCACACGACCCCCTCGCCATCGCGTGCGAGCGGCGCGACCACCGGGACCTGACCCGTGACCAGCAGCGAATCGAGCAGGTCACGACGGACACCGACGACCGTCGCCACCAGGCCGACGTCCGGCAGCCGCTCGCCGATGAGCAACCCGCCGTCCACGCCCGACAGCCCGACCGCATCGCAGCCGAGGTCGCGCAGCGCGGCGACGAGCTCGCTGTTCACGACGCCGCGCAGGACGGCCGCCGCAACCTCGAGCGCGGCGGGATCGGTGACCCGGAGGCCATGCTCGAAGCGGGTCGGCACCCCGAGCCGCTCCAGCCACTCGGTCATCCGCTTGCCGCCGCCGTGGACCAGCACGACCGGTCGCCTGCGGGCGACCGCGGCGATCTCGGCCAGCACCTGCCGCTGGTCGGCAAGGGTGGTCCCGCCGAGCTTGACGACCACGATCTCGCTCACGTGGTGTACTCGCTGTTCTCGCGGACGTACTCCTCGGTGAGATCGCAGCCGAACGCATCGCCGGTGCCGTCGCCCAGCCCGAGGTCGAGCCTGAGCAGCACCTCATCGGCCTTCATCGCCTCGCTGGCGGCAACCTTGTCCAGGGCGACCGGGCCGCCCGATCGTCCGTCGTACACCAGGTGGCCTGCGATGGCGACCCGCAGCAGCGCGGGGTCGACCTCGGCCGGCGTCGCCGCGCGGGTGACCGCCTCGTCCGTTGACAGCCCGCCGGCCTCGAGCACCGCTGCCTCCGCCAGCAGGGCGTTGCCGGCGGCTCCGACGATGCGGCCCCAGTTCGGGTCCCGGCCGTGGACGGCGGCCTTGACCAGCGACGAGCTGATCACGGCACGGGCGATGGCCCTGGCGCTCGCGTCGTCCGCGGCGCCCGACACCTGGCAGTTGATGAGCGTCGATGCGCCTTCGCCGTCAGCCGCCTGCTGGCGGGCCAGATCCCTTGCCACGGCCTCGATCGCTGCACCCAGGATGGCCCGGGCGTCATCGTCGGTTGCCGCGTCCGCCGCCCCGGCGCGACCGGACGCGAGCAGGAACACCGTGTCGTTGGTGCTCGTGTCGCCGTCGATCGACAGCTGGTCCCAGGTGCGCGCCGCGGCCCCACGCAGCAGCGAGCGGAGGGTCGCCGGATCCGCCGTCGCATCGGTCAGCACGATCGAGAGCATGGTCGCCATCCGCGGGTGGATCATGCCCACACCCTTGGCGATGCCGGTCACGGTGACCGGGACCGCCGACCCATCGGGTCCCGGGGCCATGGCCGTGACGCTGGCCGCCTTGGTCGTCGAGTCCGTGGTGCGCAGGGCGGTTGCGGCCGCGAGCAGCGCCTCCTCGGTTGCCGCCAGGCCGTCAGGGACCACCCGGCCGATCGTGTCGACGACCCGGTCGACCGGCAGCCGGATGCCGATGATGCCCGTGGACAGGTGCAGGATCTCGGCGGGCGAGGTCCGGAGGGCCGCCGCCAGTGCATCGCCGATTGCGGCCTGGTCGGCGTCGCCCCCCGGGCCGGTTGCGGCGTTGGCGCTGCCAGAGGTGCAGATCACGGCGCGGGCGAGCCCGGCGGCCACGCCGTTGCCGCCGGTCGCCTGCAGGTTGGCCCGCGACAGGCGAACGGGGGCCGCGGCGAAGCGGTTGGGCGTGAACACGGCGGCAGCGGGCACCGGGTCGCCATCGGCCACGATGAGCGCGAAGTCCGGGCGGCCGGAGACCTTGATCCGGGCCGAGGTCCCGGCGGCGACGAACCCCGCGGGGATGCGCGCGACGCGCTCGACGACCGGCCCGTCGGCCGGCAGCTCGCCGAGGAAGGGATCGGTGGCGACGGACATGGCTAGGGCGCCAGCGGGAGCTGGAGCAGGCCCGACGGCTCGGGCAGGCCATGGACGATGTTGAACGCCTGGATCGCCTGCCCTGCGGCGCCCTTGACCAGGTTGTCGAGGACCCCGATCGCGAGGATCCGGCCACTGCGCTCGTTGAGCCCGCACCAGACGCGGAACTCGTTGCTGCCCAGCACGTGCTTGGTGGCCGGTGCCGCGCCGGTGACCGTCACGAACGGCTCCGGGCCGTATGCGTCCGCGTAGAGCGCGTCGATGTCGGTCTGGCTCACCGCTCGGGACGGCCGTACGTGGCAGGCGGCGAGGATGCCGCGGGTCATCGGGACCAGATTGGGCAGGAAGTCCACGCCCGCGACGCCCGGGTTGGCGTCGGCCATGCCCAGCGCGCCGAGCTCCTGCTCGATCTCTGCCGTATGGCGGTGGCTGAAGATGCCGTACGCCTTCACGCTCTCGTTGACCTCGCCGAAGTGGAGGTCCGCCTTGGGGTCGCGACCCGCTCCGGAGACGCCGCTCTTGGCGTCGACCACGAGGTCGCCGATCAGCCCGGCCCGCGCAAGCGGGGCGAGCGCGAGGATCGTGGTCGTCGAATAGCAACCGGGTGCACCGACGATCCCTCCGGGCGTCCGCCCGACCGCAGCCAGGTCCGCCCGATGGAGCTCGGGCAGCCCGTACACGGCCGACGACAGCAGCTCGGGCCGGGGGTGCTCGAAGTGGTACCAGCGCGGGTAGTCGGCCGGATCGTGGAGCCGGAAGTCTGGCCCCAGGTCGATGACGGTCATGCCGTTCGCGCGGAAGTCGTCGATCCGGCCGGCGGCAGCGCCGTGCGGGAGCGCGAGGAAGACGGCCTCGGCATCGTCGGGCACGGCATCGTAGACGTGCAGGTTGCGCGTCGCCAGGTGGGGGTGGATGCCGCCCAGCGGGTCGCCCTTTCGCTCGCGGCCGACCAGGCCCACGATCTGTGCGTACGGGTGCAGGGCGAGGAGCCGGATCAGCTCCGCGCCGACGTAGCCGGTTGCCCCCACGATCGCGATCCGGATCGGGTCCCCACCGATGGCGCGGGCCCCACGCGCCGCGGCCGTTCCGGGAGCAGGCAAGGGGACGTGAGGACGGTCCGCCGCGATCGCCGCGCCCGTCGAGTCCGCGCTCACCGGCGCGCGCGGCCGCTCGCGGGCGGCTGGCGCGAAGGATCGGGGGTCGGGCGGAACGTCGTCACGGAATGACTATACAAGGCTATGCATACTCATGCAAGGCCGGAGTGTCGATGGCGCCGGTCACGACGCCGCGGCGTCCACGCGCAGCTCGGCCAGCTGGGCTGCCTCGGCCTCGAACTGCTCGTGGTAGAGGCGCGCGTACAGGCCGTCCCGGGCCAGCAGCTCGCGGTGGGTGCCGCGCTCGACGATCCGGCCACGATCGAGGACCAGGATCCGGTCGGCGCGCAGGATCGTGGACAGTCGATGGGCGATCGCGATCGTCGTCCGGCCCTCGGTCAGCCGCCCCAGCGCAGCCTGGATCAGGCGCTCGCTGACCGTGTCGAGCGAGGAGGTCGCCTCGTCCAGGATCAGGATCCTCGGATCCTTGAGCAGCACGCGCGCGATCGCGAGCCGCTGCTTCTCGCCACCCGACAGCTTGTAGCCGCGCTCGCCGACGAACGTGTCGTAGCCGTCGGGGAGCTCGGCGATCCGGTCGTGGATGGCGGCGGCGCGCGTCGCCGACTCGAGCTGCGATGGCGTCGCATCTGGCTTTGCGAACAGCAGGTTGTCGCGGATCGAGGCGTGGAACAGGTATGTCTCCTGGGTCACGAACCCGATCACCCGCCCCAGCGACGCGAGCTTGATCCCACGCACGTCCAGACCGTCGATGGAGACCCGTCCGGCGGCCACGTCGTACAGGCGAGGGATGAGGTAGGTGGTCGTGGTCTTGCCTGCGCCCGACGGGCCCACGAGCGCGACCAGCTCACCGGGCAGCGCCTCGAACGAGACATCCTCGATCCCGAACGGCGCGGGCCGCCGGCCGCTCACGCCGTCGCCGCTCACGCCGTCACCGCTCACGCCGTCACCGATCGCGCCGCCCGTCTCAACTTCGGCATCGAGGTCGGTGTCGCGGGCCACCATCATCAGCGCCGGGTTCGCCTCCGCGTCCACGGCCGCGGCCTCGTCCGCCGGTGCCGCAGGCTCCATGGGCGGCTCGGCCGCATAGCGGAACGAGACGTGGTCGAACGCGACCGCACCGCGCACCTCCGACGGCTCCAGGGCGACGGCATCCGGCGCGTCGACGATCTCCGGATCGAGGTCCAGGTACTCGAAGATCCGGTCGAACAGGGCGAGCGAGCCCTGGATCTCGACCTGGACGTTGAGCAGCTGGCCGAGCGGGAAGAACAGGCGGCTCTGGAGGGTCGTGAACGCCACGATGTCACCGGCCGTCGGTGCGCTCGGGTCGCCGTTGGCGGCGAGCGTCCCGGCCAGCCAGTACACGAAGGCGGGCGTGATCGAGAAGATGGTGCCGATGATGGCGAAGAACCAGCGTCCGACCATCGCCTGGCGGATCTGGAGCCGGGCCAGCTCGCGATTGAGGCCGCGGAACCGGGCCACCGAGCGATCCTGAGCGGCGAACGTCTTGCCCAGCAGCATCCCGGACACCGACAGCGTCTCCTCGGTCACGGCCGACATCTCGGCCAGGCGCTTCTGGGTCTCACCGCTGACCTCGCGCCGGACCTTGCCCACGCGATAGGTCAGGTACAGGAAGAACGGCAGCATCCCCAGTGACAGCAGGGTCAGCCGCCAGTCGATGAGGATCATGGCCACGATCGTGCTCGACGAGATCGCAAGGTTGGAGGTGACCGAGCTCGCCGTGTCGGTGACGACCGACTGGATACCCCCGACGTCGTTCGCGAGCCGGCTCTGGATCTCGCCGGTGCGGGTGGCGGTGAAGAAGCGCAGCGGCAGCCGCTGGAGGTGGGCATAGAGCGCGTTACGCAGGTCCTGCATCACGCTCTGGCCGATCACGTTGTTGAGGTAGGTCTGGCCGACCCCGATCAGGCCCGAGATGATCGGGAGCACGATCATCAGGCCCACGTACAGGTTCAGCCGCTCGTAGTGACGCCCGACGATGACCTCGTCGATGAGCAGCTTGAGCAGGTACGGGTTGACGAGACCGATGAGGCTGGTAGCGATGATCGCCACCAGCACGATGCCGATCTGTCCCCGGTACGGTCCGAAGAACGCCGAGATCCGACGGATGGTCCGCGCGCGACGCTCGGGCGGGACCCGCGCGAAATCACCCGATGGCGGCGTCAGCCGGCCGGGACCGCCGCCCCTTTCCTGGGCTGTGCCGCGCGCCCCTCCGCCACGAAAGCTCACGCCGTGACCCTAGCACCGGTGCCAGGTCGTTGCGGTCGCAACATCTGGCGGCGGAGGTGCCGTCCGGCCGCTACCAGGCTGTTGCCGTCGCGGCCTCCGCGATCCCCTGGGCCTCGAGCCACTTCTCGGCATCGAGCGCGGCCCGGCACCCCTCGCCGGCAGCGGTCACCGCCTGGCGGTACCGGTGATCGTCGACGTCGCCGGCGATGAACACGCCCTCGATCCGGCTGGCCGTGTGCTCATGGGCCACGAGATAGCCCTTCTCGTCGGCGTCGAGCCAGTCCCGGAACACGTCGGTGTTGGGCTTGTGGCCGATGGCGATGAACAGGCCCTCCATCGGGACGTCGGTCTCGGCGCCGGTGCGCGCATCCCGCAGGCGCAGACCCTCGACCTTGGATTCCCCGAGGACCTGGGCGATCTCGGTGTTGGTGTGGATCTCGATCTTGGGGTGGCTGGTGGCCCGGTCGAGCATGATCTTCGAGGCACGGAAGCCGTCGCGCCGGTGGATCAGGTGGACCTTGCTCGCGAACCGGGTGAGGTAGTTCGCCTCCTCCATCGCCGAGTCGCCACCGCCGACCACCGCGATCTCGCGGTCCCGGAAGAAGAACCCGTCGCACGTCGCGCACGCCGATACGCCGCGCCCGCGCAGCCGCTGCTCGCTCTCGATGTTGAGCCACAGGGCGGACGCACCGGTAGCGACGATCACGGACTGGCCGCGGTACTCGACGCCACGCGCCCAGACCCGGAACGGCCGGCTCGAGAAGTCCACCCGATCGACGTCGACGTCGACGATGTGGCTGCCGAAGCGCTCGGCCTGCTCGCGGAAACGGGCCATCAGCTCGGGGCCGTCGATCCCCTCGGGGAAGCCCGGGTAGTTCTCGATCTCGCTGGTCAGCATCAGCTGGCCGCCGGGGGCCGACCCGGCCAGGACGATCGGCTCGAGGTTGGCGCGCGCCGCGTAGATGGCCGCGGTCAGGCCTGCCGGCCCCGATCCGATGATCAGCACGTTGGACTCGGTGCGTCCACCTTCGGAACCCGCGACCACCGGACCGCCCGTCGCGACCGCGGCATCGGCCGGGGCGTCGGACAGGATCGCGATCCCGCCCCCGAACGGCGCCGCCTGGGCTGCGCCGGCCGCGTCGCCGAAGTTGATCTTGAGCGAGCCGAGCGGGCCGGCGGCTGCGTCGCCGCGAGCGGCGCCTTCCTGGTTTGCCTCGTCGCCGGGGTCGCCGGTGGGTCGTTGCTGATCGGTCATGGTCGGATTGTCGTCTCTGCTGGTGGAGGTTGCTGCGGCCAAGCGTAGCACGAGGCAAGCATACTCCCAGGGGGTATCAGACGACGTCATTCGGTTGGCTGCACGGGTCGGCGTTCGCCCGGTGGCGAGGGAGCGGCCGGGGAACGTACCCTGCCTCTCGTGACGACGACCGAGGCGATCCACGAGCAGACGGCCATCGTCCCCGGTCCGATCGGCGCGGAGGAGGAGCCCGCCAAGCTGGTACCCGCGGCTGCGCGGCCGGCCGCGGCAGGTGGCTCGTTGCGCACCAACCGGGACTTCCTGATCGTGCTCGTCGGCCAGGGCGTCAGCTCGTTCGGCGACGCGATCACCAACACCGCGCTGCCGATCCTTGTCCTCGCCCTGACCGGCTCGGGCTTCGCGATGGGGATCGTTGGAGTGCTGACGACCCTGCCCGACCTCGTCGTCGGCTTGCCGGCCGGCGCCTACGCAGATCGCTGGGACCGGCGAAAGATGATGCTCCTGTCGGATCTCGGCCGGGGCCTGCTGACGGCGATCATCCCGCTGTCGGTGTGGCTCGGTGGACCGACGCTCGCCCTGATCCTGGTGGTGACGTTCCCGATCAACGTGCTGCGGGTGCTGTGGCTGGCCGCCTACACCGCCGCGGTGCCGGGCCTGGTCGGTCGCAGCGAGGTGCCGCGGGCAAACGCGCTGTTCGAGGCCGTGTTCAACATCGGCTGGGTCGCCGGGCCGGCCATCGCCGGCTTCCTCGCTGCCGTCGTCGGGCCGGGGCCCACGATCGCGATCGACGCCGCCAGCTTCATCGTCTCGGTGACGGCCCTGCTGTTCGTCCGCCGTCCACTCCGCCCGGAGACCCGGACGGAACGAACCCGGATCGTGACCGATGTTCGCGAGGGGATCGGGTTCGTGCGCCGGCAGCCGACGCTGCGCGCGGTGATCGCGCTGTGGACGACGACCTCGGTGGTGACGGCCGGGCTCGTCAGCGGGCTCATCTTCTACGTGACCGTCGATCGCGGCCTGGGCCCGGAGGTCGTCGGCGCTGTCCTGTCCGCGTTCGCGGTTGGCTCGATGGGCGGCGCACTGCTCGCCGCGCGGGTGGCGCTCCGGGCGGTTGGCACCGTGATGCTGGCCGGCAGCGTCGTCATCGGGCTGTCCCTGCTGGTGGTGGCCGTGGACGTGCCGATCCCGGCGATGGTCGGCGCCGCGTTCATCGCGGGCGTGGTCAACTCGATCATGCTCGTCGCCTACCTCACGCTCCGCACCCTGCTCTCTCCCGACGCGTTGCTGGGCCGAGTTGGGGCCACCGCACGCACGCTGTCGGTCGGGTTGATGCCGATCGGGGCCCTGGTGGCCGGCATCCTCCTCGACGCGATCGGGGGAGGCGCCACCCTGGTTCTGATGGGCATCGCAATGGTGGCCGCGGGTCTCGGGTTCGCGCTCCTCCCCGACGTGCGGGCCGCGCAGATCCCGGACGACGAGCCGTTGTTCCCCCGCGCTGCCTGACGGCGGGCTGCGCTGACGGGCGGTGTCGCGGCCGCACGGCACGGAACTGTCAGGGCCGGCGCTGCGCCGCCTGGAGGTTGTGGTGACGCCGCCGCCCGGCGGTGTCGCGATGGGCTCGGTGTTGCGGCTACAGCTCGCGCAGACCCGGCAGCACGTCCCGTCCGATGGTCTCGATCACCGCCGGGTTCCAGACACCGGGAACGTTGACGATGACGTGCTGGGCGCCGGAATCGGCCAGCTCGCCGAACCGGTCGATCGCCTGCTGCGGGCTCTCCCGGGCATCGCCCTCGAGGGCGACCCGGAGGGTCTGGAGCGTCGACCGCTCGATCTCGTCCGGGTTGCGCCCGATCCGCTCGCAGTGCTCGCGCAGCACCTCGTACTTGTGATGGATTCGCGGGCCATCGCCGAACACGTTGCAGCCATCGGCGTACTGGGCCACGAGGCGCAGCGTCTTCTGCTCGCCCCCGCCGCCGATCATGATCGGCGGATGTGGCTTCGTGATCGCCTGGGGCGAGTTGAGCAGCCGGGTGGCCTGGTATCGCCGCCCGTCGAACGCCTGCTCGCTGCCCCGGTCTCCCTGCCACATCTCGTGTGCGAACCGGAGCGTCTCCTCGAGCATCTCGAACCGCTCACCGAGGGGCGGGAACGGAAACCCGAGGCCGCGTGACTCGTCCTCGTTCCACGCTGCGCCGATGCCCAGCCACGCGCGACCGCCGGACAGCACGTCGAGCGTCGTCGCCGCCTTCACCCACAGTCCGGGCAGCCGGTAATGCACGCCGCCGACCATCAGGCCGAGGCGGGCCCGCCTCGTGCTCGCGGCCATGTAGCCGAGCGCCGTCCAGCCCTCGAGCATCGGCTCCTCGGGACGGCCGACGCCGCGGATCTGGAAGAAGTGGTCCATGACCCAGATGGAGTCGAAGCCGGCATCGTCGGCGTCGCGAGCGATGCGGGCCAGGGTGGGGCCGATGGCCTCGGGGCCCCCGGGCCAGGTGAACGATGGGATCTGGAGTCCGACTTTCATGGGGCGAGGGTAGCAGCGCAGTCGTTGCATGAACAACGGCCTTCATGGCGGGGGCACCCGACGAACACGTTGCGGCAGAGCTCGGCCCGCCGAGCGCAACACCCCGACCCGCGAGTCGGAACCGTCTCGACCCGCACAGCTCACCCGCTCAGCGGAACAGATCGTTCTCCGGCGCCATCACGACGTCGCGGATCGAGCCTTCACCCGGTGGGGGGTTCGCGCCCCGCACGATCGCCACGGGGCGCCCGGCGGTCTTGCCCAGCGCGAGCTCCGCAGCCGACGCGATCTCGTCGGCGATGGCCCGCACGGTGGTCCGCATCTCACGCCCATCGGCGTCGGGCCGGCCGCGCAGGTCGTCGAGTGGCGCCAGGCCCGACACCCCGAGCGCCACGTCCGTGATGCCCCACCGCCAGGGGCGCCCGAAGCTGTCGGACACGATCACGGCGAGGTCGCGTCCGAACCGGGTGCGCAGGACCGACCGGATCGCAGCGGCCGACGCATCGGGATCGGCCGGCAGCAACGTGACGGCGTCACCAGAGCCCGGACCAACGTTGGACGCGTCGATGCCGCCGTTGGCGCACACGAACCCGTGGGCTGTCTCGGTGATCAGCACGCCTCGCTCCATGCGCACGATCCGGCGCGCCTCGCGCAGCACGACCTCGACCTGGCGGGCGTCGCGATCCCACGCCCGCGCCCACGCGATCGCCTCCGGACGTGGCTCGACCGTGCGAAGGTCCACCACGGCGCCTTCCGCCTTGGACACGACCTTCTGGGTCACCACCAGCGCGTCGCCGTCCCGGAGCGGAAGCACGCCGGCGGTCCCGGACAGCGCATCGCCGATCAGCGCCGCCAGGTCGTCGCCCCGATGGACCTCCGGCAGGCCATCGAGCGCGATGATCTCGACCCGCCCGGTGCCGGCATCCCGCCCCGACGCCTCACTCGACACCGATGGCCTCCGGCGCGGCCGCCTCCGCCAGCAGCAGGTCGTCGGGCGTGTCGAGGTCGAGATCGAGGACGCCCGGGACCTCCACGAACGTCGCCTCGGCGGATGACGCCAGCCAGGCGTGACCTGCCCGGCTGTCACCGCCGAAGGCAGGATCGATGACGTCCGGCGGGTCGAGCAGGAGGGCGTTCGTGCCGCGACCGTGCCGGTCGGGCGCGAGGACGACGGACGGGGGGCCGGCGGCGTCGCCGGCGGCGAGCACGGCCCCGAGAGCGGCCGCCGTCACGGCGGGCAGGTCCGACGGGATCACCAGCAGGCGGTGGCCGGCCCGCACCGCGGCACGGGCTTCATGGAGGGCCGGATTCAGCCCACGGGAGCGCTGGACGAGCGGTCGTGCCCCGGCCGCGCCCGCGACCGCGAGCACGTCGGGATCGGGCGATACCACCACGACCTCAGCGACGCCCGGCGTCGCCAGCCCGGCGGCGATCGCCCGTCGCAGCAGCCGCGTGACGAGATCGCGGCGCTCCTCCGCATCGAGCACGGCACCCAGCCGCGACTTGGCGCCCTCGAACTCGCGGACGGGGATCGCGACCACGGTCGGACGGGGGAGCCGGGCGCCAGGGGCCCCGGGTGTCTGCGCCTGCACGCATTCGATCGTACCGTGCGCCGGCTCGACGATTGATGACGATCCGGACCGTCAGGCGATGCCGAGATCGGCCAGCAGCTCCCCGGCGAGTCGAACGCGACCGGCGTCGTCGGGCATCACGGTGTCGGTGACCATCACCCGCACTCCGAGCTCGGAGATCGCGGGTGCGAGCGCCCGGTCCACGTCGTCGATGACGAACGCGTCGACGACGTCCGCATACAGCCTGGCGACCCCGAGCGCCGACGGCTCGTGGCCGAGCCCGGCCAGCATCCGGTCCGCGGGACCCTTGAGCGCCCGGCCGCCGACGATCGGGCTGACGGCGATCACCGGCACCCCGCGGGCCTGCGCCGCGCCCAGCGCCGCTCGCATGCCCGGCACGCCGAGGATGGGGGCCACCGAGACGATCGGGTTCGACGGGGAGATCACGATCGCTGCCGCCTCCTCGAGGGCATCGAAGGTCTCGGGCGTCCGACGGGCGGCCTCGATCCCGGCGAACCTGACCTCGGCGACCTCGGGCTCATGGCGTCGGTGGACGAAGTACTCCTGGAACTGGAGCCAGCCGTCCACGGTGCGAACCTCCGTGCGCACCGGCTCGTCGGCCATCGGCAGGATCCGTATCGGCACGCCGAGCGACCGCTGGAGGGCGAGGCAGACCTCGGTCAGGCGCCCGCCGGTGCGCAGCCTGGCCGTTCGCGCGACGTGGAGCGCGAGATCGCGATCGCCGAGGGCGAACCAGGTGGGCTCGCCGTAGCGACCGAGCTGATCCATCACGGCGTGGGTGTCACCCTCGATGCCCCAGCCCAGGTTCGCCTGCTCGATGCCTGCCAGGTTGTAGAGCACCGTGTCGTGGTCGGGCATGACCAGCAGCCCGTGACGCTCGCAGTCGTCGCCGGTGTTGACAACGACGGTCAGCCGATCGCCGAGGTGCGACTGGAGGCCATCTGCCAGCTTGGCGCCACCGACGCCGCCGGCGAGGGCAACGACGCCCGGCACGGTCACTCGTCCTCGAGGTGGTCGTGCACGCCCGTGATTCGGACCAGGAACGATACCCGCGGCTGGCGGCGGAACGCCTCGATCGACGAGGCCGACGGACCCTCCGGGTGGTAGCGATGGGCCAGGGCGACGATGTCGTCCCGGGCGCGGTCCACGTCGTCGACGACCTCGTCCACCACCCCGGTGAGGCCGATCCAGCGGTACCCATCGGCCATGTCGATCACCCCCAGCGAGACGCGTGGCTCGCGCAGCAGGTTGGCGCACCAACGACGGGGCAGCCGCGAGTTGAGGAGGACCCGGTCGTCGCGCTCGAGTCGATACCAGGCGACCGCCTGGCGAGGAGCGCCGCCCTCGTCGATCGATGCGATGGTCATCATGTTGAGGCCAGCAAGGAACTGCCGCGCGGCGTCGGTCAGCCCAGGTCGGGAAACGGGCATGCCGACATGCTACCGGGGCCGAGCCCACCCAGCCGGGGCCGGGCAGAGGCGGCAGCCGGCGAGCGGGCCCACAGGGCGACGAGGGGGCCCGCGCGATCGCCCGCAGGCGTCGGCGGATCGATGGAGCGGGCCTGGGCGTTGGTCCACTCGGCGCTGGCGGCCCGTTCCCGGTAGATGGCCTTGGCCTCGGGCGTCGCCATGCGCGACCGCCAGGCCGCGACGCCAGCGGTGTCGGGATGTCGATTCCGAGGCTCCTTCGTGGGCTCCTTCCTGGGTCGTGGCGCGGTCGGCGGCGCGTAGACCGCGGTGCCGCAGGCCTCGAGCGCCTCGATGTCGGACAGGGTGGCGTAGCCGCCATCGACGAGGACCTCGGCGGGCCGGATCCCGAACGAGCGTTCGATCCGCCCGACGAGAGGACCGAGCTCGCCGGCGTCGGATCCCCGGTTGGTGACGCTGACCCCGCACACGAGACCGCTCCCGACGTCGGTCGTGAGCTGGCCGTTGTAGGCCGGGCGCCAGCCGCCGTCACCCATCCGCATCACCCGTGCCTCATGGTCGGTCGTGCTGGCGCGAGCCGTCTCCGGGTCGTCGCCGTTGCGGCGCTTGACCGCCTCGAGCTCGGGCAGGACCTCGAGGGCCGCCTTCACGCGCTCCTCGCGCTCGCGGGCAGCGCGCGCTCGCGCGGCCTGCTGGCGCCGCGTGGTGGCCCCCGGATCGTCGTCGAGCTCGGCCCGCAACCGGCGCACCTGCGTTCCGGCCTCCGCGAGCGCCTTGCGCAGCCCGCCCCTGCCGCGGTAGGAGCCGGCGCCCGCACTGGCCCGGACGCGGACGCCGTCGTGGGCGACACGCTGGAGCGTGACCTCGCCCTGGGCCACCAGGGAGGCGACCGAGTGGACGAACAGGGCGTCGAGCCGCTCGGCATCCGTGACCCGGAAGTCGGCCAGGGTGTGGTAGTTGACGCCCACGCCACCGCAGATCCAGCGGTAGGCGTCGTGCTGCCCGCAGGCTCAGCGCAGGCGCTCGCCCGCCCTCGAGCGTGGCGTACAGCCAGAGCGCGACCAGGATCGCGGGATCGATCGGCGGCCGGCCCGAGTGGCCCTCGACCGCGCGGATCCGCTCCTCGAAGGCCGACAGGTCGAGCCCCTCCACGAAGGCCCACACCTCGCGGGCCCGGTGGTCGGCGGGCAGCAGGCTCTCGAGGTCGGAGGGCCGGAGCATCACCTGCCCGCGCTGCGGGCGCTGCAGTCTCGGCCTCCCACGTCCGGCGGGCGCCGCTGGATACGGTTCTCCGGTGGCGCCAGCGGGCAGGCCCACCGGGGATCGAACGCGCACGATGGCTGGTAGGCGAAGTTGAGATCCACGATGAGCGTCCCGGCGGCTGCGTCGCCGCCGAGATCCGCGCCCTTGGCCGTGTCGAGGATGTAGCGCCCCGCGCCGTAGGTCGCCCCGCCGCTGGTCGCGTCCCGGAACGGGAGGAACAGGCCGCCCGCATAGCCGCGCATCCAGAACAGCGACAGCCGCGCCTCCACGCCCGGAAGGGCGAGCCGCACGATCCCGGCCCGGTCAAAGGCGAGTGCGTCTGCTCCGCTGTTCGGCAGCGCGAGGGGCTGACCCGGCGCCCGGCCCACGCCGGGATCCGCCTCATCGACCCGGATCACGAATCTCAGCCGGTCGTCGTACGGCCAGTGGTGAGCGCGGAAGCCGGGGCGATCGGCGGCCGGGACCGGCGACTGCGGATGGTCGCGGTACAGCTCCTCGCGCTCCGTTCGCCATGCCGTCCAGGCCGACGCGGGGTCGCTCGCCGCGGTCGCGCGCACCTCCGCGTAGAGCTCGGCGATGCGGCGCCGCCAGTCCGCGAGCCACACCAGCTCGGCTGCCGTCGACCGCTCGATCATGACCAGATCGCCTCCCGCATGGCCGCCATCGTAGACACCTCGCTCGCGCTCGACCCATGCGAGAATGCCCCGTTCGCAGCAGGAGGTGGTCGGTGGCAGACACGGCGGAGATCGGCGTCTTCGGTGGCTCGGGCTTCTACTCGTTGCTGGACGACGTCCGGGAGGTGAAGGTCGACACCCCCTACGGCGCCCCGTCGGACAGCTTCTTCCTGGCCACCATCGCCGGTCGCAGGGTCGCGTTCCTGCCGCGTCACGGCCGGCGTCACACGATCCCGCCGCACCGGATCAACTACCGGGCCAACGTGTGGGCGATGCGAGCGCTGGGCGTCAGGGCCGTCATCAGCCCGTGCGCCGCGGGGTCGCTCCAGCTGCACGTGGAGCCTGGGCACTTCGTGGTCTCGGACCAGTTCGTCGACCGCACGCGCGGGCGCGAGGACACGTTCTTCGACGGCCCGATCGTGAGCCACGTCTCGTCGGCCGAGATCTACGACCCGACCCTGCGCCGGATCGCGCTCGACGTGATCCGAGAGCACGAGATCACCGTCCACGATGGCGGAACCGTGGTCGTGATCCAGGGTCCGCGGTTCTCGACCAGGGCGGAGTCGAAGTGGTTCACCGATGCCGGGTGGGAGGTCATCAACATGACCCAGTACCCGGAGGCCTACCTGTGTCGCGAGCTGGGCATGGCCGTCGTCAACATCGCCCTGATCACGGACTACGACGCGGGCGTGCTCGAGGGAACTCAGGCGGTGACCGCCCACGACGTGCTGGCCGTGTTCGAGCAGAATGCGAAGCGGATCCGGAGCGTAGTCCTGGACATGATCGCCCGGTTGCCGGCCGACCTCGATTCGCTCGGCGCGCGCGCGGCCCTCGATCACACCCGGGGCGACGGGGGCGCCATCGATCCGGCCGATATCCGGCTGTTCGAGACAGGTCTCTGATCGAGCCGGGCGGGGATGCGGGCGGTCCAGCGGCGCATCAGCATCCGGCGCGGTCTCGGACCCTGCCCGGCCATCGCCGCGCATCATCGCGATCGTGCGAGACCACGTTCGGGCGTTCCATGGCACCATCGTTGCCCGCAGTGCGAGCCCGCGTCCGATTGTCATGACCTCCTCCGCCCAGGCCGACCTCCCGTCATCCCCCGGCCCGACCGAGCCGATGCACGGCTGCGTGCGGTGCGGCGTGCCGATCCCGATCTCGGAAGGCATGTGCGAGCGATGCAACCCGCTCGGCCTGAAGGCGCCTGCGGCATCGCAGGCGCACGGGACGGCGTTCGTGGGGATCGGGATCGCGGTGGTCATCATGGCCGTGGTTGCGCATCTCGCCATCAGCGGCGTGGGTCCGTTCACGTCGTCGATCGCCGGTGTCGCGGCCGATCCCGCTGGCCTGCGGGTGACCATCGCGGTGACCAACGAGGGATCGAACGGCGGCAGCACGACATGCCGGGTCGATGACGCGGCGCTGCTGGGCGCCATCGGGCCCGAGGCGGCGTTCGTCCAGAGCCCGGTCGTCGAGCCGGGGGCGACCGTGACCTTCGATGCCGTGGTCACCAGCCTCGGGACGACGCCCAAGCCGCTGTCCGTGGACTGCGGCGCGTGATCGCCGAGGTGCAGCCCGACGCGGGAGGTGCATTCGCCCCGGACGTCGCGTTCGCCCGCGAGATCGCCGAGGCGGCGGGCCGGCTCCAGCACGAGCGATACGAGCGGGTGGAGCGGATCGACCACAAGTCGGCCAAGGACGTGGTGACCGACGTCGACCACCTGTCCGAGGATCTGATCCTGGCGGCGATCCGCGAGCGGTTCCCGGGTGACGGGATCCTGGCGGAGGAGTCGGGAGCGCACCGCGGGCCGGCCGCCGGCCGCCGGGACCGACGCCGTCCGAGGGCCGGACGCGCCCGGGATGCCGCCCAGCCGGCCGCCGGGGCCGCCGCTGAGGCCGTCGCCCAGACGGGCGCCGACGCCGTCGCCCGGAGCCTCGCGAGCGGCCGCACCTGGATCGTGGATCCGCTCGACGGCACCATCAACTACGCCAACGGCATCCCGTTCTTCTGCGTCTCGATCGGGCTCATCGTTGACGGCCGCCCGGCAGCGGGCGCCGTCCATGACCCGATGCGTGGCGAGACGTACTGGGCGACCGCGAACGGCCCGGCCTATCTCGATGGCGCGGTCGTGACCGCCTCGGAGAAGCCGTCCATCGGCGACTACGTGGTGTCGCTGGCGCTCGCCGGCCGTGGGGTCGCCACGCGTGGACGGGCGGTGCGCAAGGCGATCCGCGTCTCGCGCAACATGGGCTCGGCAGCGCTCGCCCTCGCGTACGTCGCCAACGGCCGCTTTGACGCGTTCATCCAGTCGGCAGGGATGTCAGCCTGGGACGTCGCCGCCGCCGGGCTGATCGCGGAGCGGGCAGGCGCGCGGGTGACGAACCTCGCCGGCGGTCCATGGTTCGACGTTGGCAAGGCCACCAGCACGTTCGGGGTCCTGGCGGCTCCGGCGGGCCACCACGGGGAGCTGCTCCGGCTCTCATCCTGAGCGATCGAGTCGGGCTGCCGCGGGTCAGGCCCCGCGCCATCGATGTGGGCGGCCCCGGAGTCGAGCGAGACCCCACGCATCGCAGAAGGCCTGCCATCGCTCGCGATCGGCGCCCCGCCACCGAAGCTCGTCGACGTCGGTCTGGGGGATCGCCACGCCGTCCGCGACGGTCCGCAGCCGGGCCAGCTCCCGGTACAGCAGCGCCTCGGGCATCCGGTCCCGAAGCGTGGCGGCGAGCCCCACCGCGTTCCGCACGCCGGTGAGGTCCCATTGGCTGCCGCTGGCCGGAATATCCTCGAGATGCCCGTACCGGGCAAGCACCGCCGCCGCCGACTTGTCGCCCCACCCCGGCAACCCGGGAAAGCCGTCGGCGGCGTCGCCGACGAGCGCCAGCCGGTCCGGCACGCTGGCGGGCGGCACGCCCCACTTGGCGCGCACGCCGGCGTCGTCGTAGACGAGATCGCGGCGCCGGTCCCAGAGCACCACCCGGTCATCCCGAACGCATTGCGCCATGTCCTTGTCGGGCGTGCAGATCAGGATCCGCTCGACTCGCCGGTCGGCCGCGAAGCGGTCGGCGGCCGCGGCGATCGCGTCATCGGCCTCGTACTCGACCATCGGCCACAGCACGAGCCCGAGGGCCTCGATGGCCTCCTCGGCGATCGGGAACTGGTCGAGCAGCTCGGGCGGGACGCCTTCCTCCGTCTTGTAGCCCGCGTACAGCTCGTTGCGGAACGACCGGATGACGCGATCGGTGGCGCAGCCCACATGCGTCGCGCCCTGCTCGCGAAGCAGGAACAGCAGCTGCTCGACGAGACCGCTGACGCCCGACATGACCCGGCCGTCGCGGCCCAGCACCGGTGGGCGCGGCGCGAAGTGCGCCCGGAACAGCTCGTAGGTGGCGTCGACGAGGTGGACCTGCATCGTGGGCCGTCCTTTGCGGGGCTCGCCGTGGACCGTCGGTCTCAGCCGTCCGCCGAGCCGGTCTCGACCAGCCGCGCAAACCGATGCAGGTCCGCCTGGAAGATCGGGCCGAGGACCGGGGCGATGATCCGGGATCCCAGCTCGGGGAGCAACGCGGGTCGAAGGACCTCGTCCCAGTGGACGATGGTGGTGCGGCCGTCCGCGCCCGGCTCGAGGGTGATCACGCCGCTGCCCGACACCAGCCCGTCGTGTCGGATCGCATAGCGGGTGGGCGGCTCGAACTCCACGACCTCGACCGGATCCACCAGCGGGATGCCGAACACGCGGACCAGCGCCGTGCCCCGGGTCCCGACGCCCACCGGTCCCGGTGTGGTGAGCGTGACCCGCTGCATCTCCGCCATCCATTCGGCCTGGAGCGGGACATCGGCGAGCACCGACCAGGTCTGCTCGATCGGGGCGTCGACCACCACCATCATCCGGATCGGCCGCGGCGGGGCGGCGCCGCGCCGGGCCGCCAGCCACCGGTCGGCGGCAAGCGCCGCGGCAGCCGACGCCAGGGTCAGGGAGAGAAGGCGCCGGATCATTCGGTTCGGCTCCGCTGCAGGCTGGCGCCAGCCGCCGCCATCTCGGCCAGCGCTCGCTCGCCATCGCCCGGCTCGATGTCCACCGCCGCGATCGCATCGGTCAGGACGATGGTCGCGAAGCCGAGTCGGATGGCATCGAGCACGGTCTCCTTGACGCAGTAGTCGGTGGCCAGGCCCGCCAGCACCACCTCTTCGACGTCTGCGTTGCGAAGGATCTGCTCCAGCTCGGTGCCGGTGGTCTCGCCCGAGGTCGGATCGCGCATGGTGAAGCCCGAGTAGCCGTCCTCGCCATTGGATCCCTTGCGGACGATGCGTGTGCCCTGCGGGATCTCGAGGTCCGGACGGAGGGCGGCGCCCCAGGACTGCTGGACGCAGTGATCGGGCCAGATGCCGCCGTCCTTGGCGAAGTGCGGAGTGTGCGCCGGGTGCCAGTCCTGGGTGCACGCGACCAGCGCGCCGCTGCCGGCGGCCAGCGAGATCTCGCGGTCGATGACCGGGATCAGGTCGACGGCACCGCGGACGCTGAGGCTGCCCGCGGGGTCGGCGAAGTCGTTCTGGACATCGACGACGAGCAGGGCGACGCCGGGTCGGTAGCGGAGCATGCACCTACCGTAGCGCGACCTGGCGCGACACGATGGGGCTCCCCGCGCGAGACGCGCGAGACGCGCAACGGGGCTACGCTGTACGCCCCCCAGGGTCACCCGCAGCCCCAGCGTCCACGGAGCCCCGATGTATTTCGACGAGTTCAAGCACCAGCTGCCCGACATCGACGAGCTCGAGACCCAGGACTGGCTCGACTCGCTGGACCAGGTCGTGGACCAGGAGGGCGAGAACCGGGCGCGGTTCCTGATGTTCAAGCTGCTCAAGCGCGCGCGCCAGCGGCAGATCGGGCTGCCGGCGCTGTCGCAGACGCGGTACATCAACACGATCAGCCCCGAGCAGGAGCCCTACTTCCCGGGCGACGAGGCGCTCGAGCGGCGGATCCGGCGGCTGATCCGGTGGAACGCGGTCGCGATGGTGCTCCGCGCGAACGTGCGGTTCCCGGGGATCGGCGGCCACATGTCGACCTACGCCTCGGCGGCCAGCCTGTACGAGGTCGGGTTCAACCACTTCTTCCGGGGC
Organism: uncultured Chloroflexia bacterium; assembly: GCA_963829295.1. GTDB lineage: Bacteria > Chloroflexota > Limnocylindria > Limnocylindrales > CSP1-4 > CAIXZV01. Next base: position 364,676 of record CAWHHU010000008.1, read on the forward strand.
AAGGACCACCCGGGCGGCGGCGACCAGGTGTACTTCCAGGGTCACGCGGCGCCCGGGATCTACGCCCGCGCCTTCCTGGAGGGGCGCCTCTCCGAGGACAGGCTGGACCATTTCCGGCGCGAGGTAGGCGGCCAGGGCCTCAGCTCCTACCCCCATCCCCGGCTGATGCCCGAGTTCTGGGAGTTCCCGACGGTCTCGATGGGTCTGGGGCCGCTGGCCGCGATCTACCAGGCGCGGTTCAACCGCTACCTCCAGAACCGCGGCATGCGGGACACCGGCGAGCAGCGGGTGTGGGCCTTCCTGGGCGACGGTGAGATGGACGAGCCGGAGTCGATCGCCGGTATCTCGCTCGCGGCTCGCGAGGGCCTCGACAACCTGATCTTCGTGATCAACTGCAACCTCCAGCGGCTCGACGGTCCGGTGCGGGGGAACGGGAAGATCATCCAGGAGCTCGAGGGCCACTTCCGGGGCGCCGGCTGGAATGTGATCAAGGTCATCTGGGGCCGGGAGTGGGACGATCTGCTCGCCCGCGACGTGGACGGCGTGCTGGTCGAGAAGATGAACGGCACGCTCGATGGCGAGTTCCAGAAGTACTCGGTTGAGACCGGCGCCTACGTCCGGGAGCACTTCTTCGGGCCGGATCCGCGGCTTCGGCGGCTGGTCGAGCACCTGACCGACGACGATCTGGAGCACCTGCGACGGGGCGGCCACGACTACCACAAGGTGTACGCGGCCTTCAAGGCCGCCACCGAGTACGTCGGAGCGCCCACGGTGATCCTGGCCAAGACGGTCAAGGGCTGGACGCTGGGCAAGGGCGTCGAGGCCCGCAACATCACCCACCAGGCGAAGAAGCTCCGCGAGGAGGAGCTGCGCGTGTTCCGGGACCGGCTCGAGCTGCCGATCCCGGACGCTCAGATCAAGGACGATGCGCCGTACTTCCATCCGGGCCCCGACTCGGAGGAAGTGCGATACATGCTGGAGCGGCGGGCTGCGCTGGGCGGGCCGCTGCCTCGCCGGATCGTCCGCGCCAGGCCGCTGCCGGCGCCCGTGCCGGCTGTGGACGCCGAGTTCGCATCGGGAAGCGCCACGCCCGTCTCGACCACGATGGTCCTTGCCCGTCTGCTTCGCAACCTGATCCGCGACCCGGAGCTGGGCAGGCGGATCGTGCCGATCATCCCCGACGAGGCCCGCACGTTCGGCATGGACCCGCTGTTCAAGGAGGTCGGCATCTACGCCGCGCTGGGCCAGCGCTACGACCCGGTCGACTCGAACCTGATGCTGTCCTACCGGGAAGCGACCGACGGCCAGGTGCTGGAGGAGGGGATCAATGAGGCCGGGTCGATGGCCTCGTTCCAGGCGGCCGGCACCTCGTATGCCACGCACGGCGAGCCGATGATCCCGTTCTACATCTTCTACTCGATGTTCGGGTTCCAGCGGACGGGGGACCAGGTCTGGGCGTTCGGGGACCAGCGGGGGCGCGGGTTCATGATCGGCGCCACGGCCGGGCGGACGACGCTGACCGGCGAAGGCCTCCAGCACGACGACGGCCATACCCACGTCCTGGCGTCGACGGTGCCCGTGGTTCGCGCCTACGACCCGGCGTTCGCGTATGAGCTGGCCGCCGTCGTGCGAGACGGGATCACCCGCATGTACGGCGATGGCGAGGACGTCTTCTACTACGTGACGGTCTACAACGAGAACTACCCGCAGCCGCCGAGGCCGGATGGCGTCGAGGACGGGATCGTGCGCGGCATCTACCGGTTCGCGGCGGCGCCCGAGATCGAGCAGCCGAAGGGCCGGGTCAGGCTGGTCGGGTCGGGTGCGATCCTCCAGCAGGTCATCGCCGCACGCGAGCTGCTGGCCGAGCGGTTCGGGATCGCGGCCGAGGTCTTCTCGGCCACCTCGTTCCAGCAGCTTCGCCGTGACGCCCAGGCGGCGGAGCGGTGGAACCGCCTCAATCCGGAGCGCAAGCCGAGGATGCCGTACGTGTCCCAGGTGCTGGGTCCCGACGGTGGACCGATCGTGATCGCCACCGACTGGATCCGGCAGATGCCCGACATGGTCGCCCGCTGGCTCCCCCAGCCGTACCTGGCCCTCGGGACCGACGGGTTCGGTCGCAGCGATACCCGCGAGGCCCTGCGGGAGTTCTTCGAGATCGATCCGGCGCACATCGCCGCGGCGGCGCTGACCGGCCTCACGCGCTGCGGCTCGCTGGAGCCGAAGGCCGCGGCCAGGGCGATCCGCGAGCTGGGCGTGGATCCGGACGCCGCCGACCCGCTCACGACCTGAGGCACCGGGCCGCCCGAGCGCCCCTCCGCCCCGGACGGTTGCGGAGCCACCGGGCACCCGCTTCGCGCCGGCGCGCGCCGCCCGCCCGCCGGGCTGATGGCACAGACAGGGGCGCCGCACGATCCGGGAGGGGGCCGGATCGTGCGGCGCAGCACCCGCTTCGCGCCCCGTCACAGGCGGCGTCGCGGAAGATGAGTGCGCCTAGCAGTCTAGGTGGCGGCCGCCGCCCGCAAGCCATTCCGGTCTTGCATCGCCGTTACAGGAGCATTACAGCTGGCCGCCGGGCGTGCCCGCCCGGCACCCGGCCCGGCCCCGCCGCCGTGTGAATCAGGGCGGCTTGTCTGCAATGGACAAGGGCCATTGACACACACCAAAATGGAGGGCTACCATCGGTTCGCAGGCATGGCGTCCCCGTCACGTCGCCTGCGAACCGGCACGGACCACACGCGCCGACAGCGCTCCCGTCGTCCAGGGCGTCCCCGCGCCCCACATTCCTGCGTACCACTGGAGCCACACGTGGACCTTGGGTCTCTTGCCAGCGGCCTGGTGACCGGCCTTCGAGAAGGTGTCGAGGCTGCGCTCATCGTGAGCATCATCCTCGCCTACCTGGCGCGGACCGGAAACCGGCGCCACTTCGGGCGCATCTGGGCGGGCACCATCGCCGCGATCCTCGTCAGCATCCTGGCCGGGATCGCGCTGTTCCTGACACTGGGCGAGCTGCCCAGCCCCTACGAGCAGGTGTTCGAGGCCGGCGCGATGCTGATCGCTGCCGGCGTTGTGACCTGGATGCTGTTCTGGATGCGGCGGCAGGCGGCGTCGGTCAAGGGCGAGCTCCAGGCTCGGGTCGATCGGGTGCTGACCGCCGGCACGGCGACCGGGCTCGCCGTGCTCGCGTTCACGGCCGTCATCCGGGAGGGCCTCGAAACCTCGCTGTTCCTGTTCGGGCTCACGACGTCTGCCCAGACGGAGGCCGCGGGTGTGCTGCTGGGCGCCGTCATCGGTCTCGGGATCGCCGCCCTGCTGGGCGTCGGGTTCTACCGGGGCGCGCGCCTGGTCAACCTGCGCTCGTTCTTCCGCTGGACGGGGATCGGGCTCATCTTCATCGCCGCCGGCCTGCTCGCGTCGGCGATCCACGAGCTGGTCGAGATCGGCTGGATCGGCGTCGGCACGGCGACCGTGTTCGATCTCTCGAGCGTGCTGCCGCACGAGGCGATGGCGGGCGCCCCGGGTGGGGCCGCGCTGGTGGTGGGCGAGTTCCTGCGGGCGCTGCTCGGCTACACGTCGCAACCGGAGGCCATCGCGCTCACGGTCTGGCTCGCCTACATCGTGGCGGTGCTGGGTCTGTTCCTGCGCCCGTCGCGCCGTCCGGCAGCCGTGCCATCGAGCGCCGGGGCGACGCCGGCTCCCTGATCCGAGCGGGCGGCCGCGATCTCCGCGCTCAGCCCGCCACCAGGCGGAGCAGGTCGCCACCGGCGAGGTCGGTGAGATAGACCTCGCCGGCATCATCGATCCCGATCGAGCTGATCGAGCGACCCGTCTCGAGCAGGGTGGTCGGCGTCTGGACCGCATCCAGCCCGGCGTCGATGGCCCACAGCGTGCCCGAGCAGTTGTCCGAGAACAGATAGGCGCCGCGGAGCGAGGGGATCGCGTCGCCGCGATACACGACGCCGCCGATGATCGCGCAGCCGGCATCGTGCCCGTACTCGGTCACGGGCATCGTGACGCCGGCCGGATCGCACCCCGTCGGCGGGTCGTAGCAGTGCTCGCCCTCCCAGTGGTGCCAGCCGAAGTCCAGCCCGCGCGAGCCCGCCGGGGCGACGTCGACCTCCTCCCACGCGCTCTGCCCCACGTCGCCGATCCACAGCGCGCCCGTCTCGAGATCGATGCTGTCGCGGAACGGGTTGCGCAGACCGTAGTGCAGGATCTCGGGCCGCGTGCCCGCCCGGTCGACGAACGGGTTGTCCGCGGGGATCAGGTAGGGCGTGTCACCGGTCGCCCCCAGGACGTCGATCCGCAGGATCTTGCCCAGCAGGGTGTCGAGGCTCGAGGCATGGTTCTGCGGGTCGCCGCCGCTGCCGCCGTCGCCGAGGGCGATCAGGAGCATCCCGTCCGGGTCGAACCCGATCCACCCGCCGTTATGGTTGGCATACGGCTGCTGCTGGGTCAGGATCGTGCGCTCGGTGGACGGGTCGACCGTGTCAGCGCCTCCCGACGGCGCCTCGAACGACGACACGGTCGTGTTCCCGTCGTGATCGGAGTAGTGGACGTAGAAGGTCGACCGGACGTCACCGAACGAGGGCGGAAAGGCCACGCCCAGCAGGCCGCGCTCGCCGCCGGCCAGGACACGATCCGAGATGTCGAGGTAGGGCGTGGGCAGAAGCCGGCCGTTGTCCACGATCCGGATCCGCCCGCCCTGCTCCGCGACGAACAGCCGGCCCGTGTCGTCGGGCACGGCTGTCACCCACAGGGGGGACGTCAGCCCGCCGGCCACGGTCTCGGTTGCCACATGGACACCTGCGAGGTCGGGATGGTCACCGCTGCCCGGCGGTGCTTCGATCGCTGACGATCCGGACGCGGAGGCTCCGGGCGTGGTGGTCGAGGTCGGGGTCGATGACGCCGCACCCGTCGTCCCGGGACTGGCCGTCGGGCCCTGGCTGCCGCAGGCGGCGGCGAGCAGGGCGCAGGCCACCACCAGGACCTGGACACGGGCTCGAGGCATGGTCGGATGGCGCATCGGTCGGGTGCTAGCGTAGCCGCATGGATGCCTTCGCTGCCTTCGCGCTGGCCGATCTGGTAGGCCGCCGTCCCCTGAGCCAGCCCTACCTCGAGTTCGTCCGCACGCCCGACCTCTCGCTCGGGCTGTACGTCCTGTCGCCGGGCGAGGTCGATGCGCAGCAGCCACACGCCGAGGACGAGGCCTACGTCGTGCTCGGCGGGCGGGCTCGGTTCACGGCTGGCCCCGAGACCCGCAGCGTTGGCCCCGGGGACACCCTGTTCGTTGGGGCCGGTGTCCCGCATCGGTTCCACGACATCACCGACGAGCTGCGGCTGATCGTGGTGTTCGGACCGGCCGAGGGCACGCGAGCCGGCGCTTGACAGGGCTCGCGGCAGGCGAGCGGCCGTCAGGCCGGCAGCCGATGAGCATCCGGTCGGCGCGATCGCTCGCTTTCGCTCAGCCGCTGTTGCGCGCCTGGTCGACCCGCGCCGCGAACGTCTGCGCATGGAGCGCGCTCGTCCCGTCCTCGTCGTGCCGGAACAGGACGAACGCGTCGAGCCCGTCATCGAGAAACGGGACCAGGCGCCGCGCCCAGGCGTCGAGCAGCGCCTCGTCGTAGGTCGTGCGACGCAGTCGCAGGTACAGGAACGGACCCGTCCGTCGGATGTCCGGAGCCACCTCGAGGCCGTCGAGGTCGGTGGCGCACAGGACCGCCCCGGCCGCGCGAAGCGCTGCAAATGTCTCGTCCACCTGCCACGAAGGATCCTGCGCCTCCAGCACCAGCGGGATCGTGACCGGCCAGGCCGCGAGCAGGCCGACAAGTCGATCATCCTGGCGCTTGACCTCGCCGGGAACCCTGAACAGCACGGCGCCCAGCCGGCTCCCGAACCCGGGCAGGGTCTGGGTCAACCAGGACACGGCGTCGACCGGGTCCCCGTAGAGGGCCCGGATGCTGGCGCCTCGCTGTGCCTTGACGATGAAACGGAACGTCTCCGGCACGGCCTCGCACCAGGCGTGGATACGGTCCGCCTTGGGTCGGGCATAGAAGGTGTTGTTGAGCTCGCATGCGGGCAGCCGGGTGGCATAGAACGGCAGCCGCTCCCGATCGCGAACACCGGCGGGGTAGAAGCACGGGCTCCAACCCTTGTACGCGAACCCGCTCGTACCGGCGAGCACGCGCCCCGCGCGCCGCACCGGGGGCTCGTCAGGCGTCGTCGGCGCAGAGCTCCGGCGTTCCGGCCTGGCTCGTGGCGAGCCCGTCGATCACGCCGTCGAGCGCCCGTTCCATCGCAGCCCGGTCGTCCGGGCTGACGACATCCAGGAAGTAGCGCTGGACACCGTCGAGGTGCGTCTGTGAGGCACTGCGCAGCCGTTCGAGACCGCGCCGCGTCAGGGCGGCTTCGGCACCGCGCGCGTCCGTCGTGCAGGCCGAGCGCTCGACCATGCCGTCAGCAACGAGCCGGTCGACGAGGCGCGTGATTCCGCTTCTCGAGAGCAGGACCCGGTCGGCCAGGACGCTCATGCGGAGCCGCCGACCGGTCGCCGACGCGAGCTGGAGCAGCGCGTCGTACTCCGCCAGCGAGACCTGGTGGGCGGCGCGCAGGTCCTCGTCCAACCGCCTGGTGAGCTGCGCATGCGCCCGCAGGAACGAGCGCCAGGCGCCCAGGCTGAGATCACCGACCGGCGCCGGCGCGACCGCGGTGGGCACGGTTCGCTTGGCCGGTCGCGGACCGGCCGTCAGCTCGGACGTCATGCGGCCATCCTACTCCAGCGCCAGGTAATTGACAACACAACTATCGATACCGGAGGGTTGCGCCGGCCGACCCGTGTGCGCCGTCCGGGTCCGCGCTAGGATCGGCCCGCGACCACCTGAGGAGCCACATGCCCGAGTTCGACGTCGATGCCATTCGCGCCCGGTTCCCCGCCCTCGCGATCGAGCAGGGGGGCCGGCCGATCGCCCTGTTCGACGGTCCGGGCGGGACCCAGGTTCCCGACACGGTGATCGACGCCGTGAGCGGCTACTACCGGTCGTCGAACGCCAACCATGACGGTCCGTTCCTGACCTCGCGCCGCAGCGATGCCGTCCTCGCCGAGGCGCATCTCGCCCTCGCCGACCTGCTCAACGCCGAGGATCCCTCGGAGATCAAGCTCGGCGCGAACATGACCACGCTCACCATGCACCTGGCCCGCTCGATCGTCGCCAGCTTGAAGCCTGGCGACGAGATCGTGGTCACCAGGCTCGATCACGAGGCGAACGTTGGTCCGTGGCGCAGCGCGGCGGCCGATCGCGGGCTCACCGTCCGTACCGTGGACATCCGGCCGCAGGACGTCACCATCGACCTGGCGTCGTTCGATGCCGCCCTCGACGGGCAACCGAGGCTCGTCGCCTTCGGCTGGGCGTCCAACGCGGTGGGCACGATCAACCCCGTGGCGGAGCTGGTGCGGCGTGCCCATGGGGCAGGCGCGCTGGCGTTCGTCGATGCGGTCCACGCCGCCCCGCACCTACCGCTCGACGTCCGCACGGTCGATGCCGACTTCGTTGCCTGCTCGGCCTACAAGTTCTTCGGTCCCCACGTGGGCGTCCTGTACGGCCGCCGGGCCGTCCTCGATCGCCTGCCGTCGTACAAGCTGCGGCCGGCCTACGACCGGTTCGAGACCGGCACCCTCAATCACGAGGGGATCGCGGGCGCGCTCACAGCCGTCGAGTACATCGCGGATCTGGGCGAGCGGTACGGGGCACCGTTTGCGGCCCCATTCGGCGAGGCCGGCATGACGGGCCGCAGGCTGCACGCGCACGCGGGGATGGCCGCCATCCGAGCCTACGAGATGCCGCTGTTCGGCCGGCTCCTCGATGGGCTGGTCTCGGTGCCAGGTGCGCGATTGTGGGGGATCGCGGACCGGGATCGATTCGAGGAGCGGACCCCGACGGCCGCGATCACGCTCGATGCGATCGCGCCCGAGGCCGTGGCCACGGTGCTCGGCGACCGCGGGATCGCCACCTGGTGGGGGGACTTCTATGCCGTCGGTCCGGTCGAGCGACTGGGTCTCGAGCCGGAGGGCGTGCTGCGGATCGGCCTGACCCACTACAACACGACGGCCGAGGTGGATCGCCTGGTTGACGCCCTGCGTGACATCGCCGCCCCGCGCCAACGGTGATCGTTCGCCGCGCTGCGGGCCGATCGTTCGCCGCGCTGCGGGACGGCCGTCGCGCACGACCGGTGGGGGGCCGTCGCCTGGAACCATTGACCCGGCGACACACTGGCCGTGTTGGAGGATCGTGAGACACTCTTGCGGCACCGGGAGGCAAGATGCAGATCGAACGCGAGCAGGCGGCGCCGGGGACGTCGGCACAGGACACGGGAGGCAAGCCCGCTGAGCGGGCGCACCACCGCGCGGTCGGTGCGCACGCGACGTATGCGCGGTCGGTCGACCCGACGACGTCGCCGTACCCGCCGATCGGTGACTACGGGTTCCTGTCCGATGGAGAGGCCACGGCGCTCATCGCGCGCAGTGGCGACGTCGAGTGGATGTGTCTGCCCAGGTTCGACTCGCCCAGCGTGTTCGGCGCGATCCTGGATCGGGACGCCGGCCGGTTCCGGCTCGGCCCGGCGGACCTGATGGTGCCCGCCGATCGACGGTACCTGCCCGGGACGATGGTGCTCGAGACGAGCTGGGGCAGCAACGCGGGCGGCTGGGTCATCGTGCGCGACGTGCTGCTGATGGGGCCCTGGCGCCACCAGGACCGGCACCAGTCCACGCATCGCCGCGCCCCAACCGACTACGACGCGGAGCACGTCCTGCTGCGCTTCGTCCGGTGCGTCAACGGCGAGATGCAGCTGGTGATGGACTGCGAGCCGGCCTTTGACTACGGCCGTACCCATGGCGAGTGGACATACACCGGCGACGGGTACAACCAGGGGGTATGCGGTGCCGACGGTGGCATGGAGCTCACCCTCACCAGCGACATGCGGCTGGGCTTCGAGGGTCCACGCGCCATCTCCCGGACGCTCATCCGGGCAGGTGAGACGCGCTTCTGTGCCCTGTCGTGGAGCGGCGGTGCCCCGCCGGCGTCGACCGACGAGGCGTACGAGCGCCTGGTCTGGACCGCGCACCACTGGCAGCACTGGCTCGCACGCGGTCACTTCCCCGACCACCCCTGGCGCTCCTACCTCCAGCGTTCGGCGCTCACGCTCAAGGGCCTTGCCTACGCGCCGACCGGGGCGATCATCGCGGCCGCGACCACCTCCCTGCCGGAGACGCCGGGCGGTGAGCGGAACTGGGACTACCGGTACAGCTGGATCCGCGACTCGACCTTTGCCCTGTGGGGCCTGTACACCCTGGGGTTTGACTGGGAGGCCAGCGACTTCTACTTCTTCCTGGCCGACGTCGTGGGTCGCCACGGCGAGATCCAGGTGATGTACGGCGTCGGCGGCGAGCGCGAGCTGCACGAGGAGACGCTCGACCACCTCGAGGGCTACGAGCGCTCAAGGCCGGTCCGGATCGGCAACGATGCGTTCCGCCAGAAGCAGCACGACATCTGGGGCACGATCCTTGACTCGTTCTTCATCCACACGACCTCGCGCGACCGCGTCGACGATCAGATGTGGACGATCCTGCGCGAGCTGGTGGAGCAGACGCTCGCGCACTGGCACGAGCCGGACCGAGGGATCTGGGAGGTCCGTGGCGAGCCCCGGCACTTCACCTCGTCCAAGGTCTTGTGCTGGGTCGCGGTGGACCGGGGTTCGCGTCTGGCCGAGCTGCGGGACGATCTGGAGACCGCCGAGCGCTGGCGCGCCGCCGCGGACGAGATCCACGCCGACATCCTGGCGCACGCGGTGGACGATCGTGGCGTGTTCACCCAGCATTACGACACGACCGAGCTCGACGCGTCGCTGCTGCTGCTGCCCCTGCTGGGCTTCCTGCCCTCGGATGACAAGCGGCTGCGGCGGACCGTGCTCGCGATCGCCGACGAGCTGACCGACGACGGCCTCGTCATGCGCTATCGAACCGAGCGCACCGACGATGGGCTGTCCGGCGCGGAGGGGACGTTCACGATCTGCTCGTTCTGGCTGGTCTCGGCCCTGATCCAGATCGGCGAGCTCGACCGCGGGCGGCGGCTGTGCGAACGGCTGCTCTCGCTGGCCAGCCCGCTCGAGCTGTACGGCGAGGAGATCGACGCCGAGACCGGGCGCCACCTGGGCAACTTCCCGCAGGCGTTCACGCATCTCGCCCTGATCAACGCCGTGATGCACGTCATCGATGCCGAGAAGCAGCGTCCGCTGCGTGGCCTGCGGATGATCCCGCCCGAGGAGGGTCACAGCAACCCCTCCTGACCGCCGGCTCCCGACCCGGGTCAGTCAGGCCACCGACAAGACTGTCGCACCCCCCCGTCGCCGTCAGATGCCTGAGGACGCCTGAGCGAGTCAGGCCGGGTCTGCGGTCGATCGTCCCGCCCTGCGGATCCGGGTCAGGTGCTTGTTCGTCATGCCCCAGCGCCGGCGAGGCCCCCGATCAGCTCGACCGACGGAACTCGTCGGGCCCTCCTTCCAGGCGGCACTCCTGCTCTCTCACTGTAGGGCGGGACAGACCCCGGGGTCGCCACCCGAGATCGACTTGATGCCATGAAGGAGCGGGCCTCCGCTCCGATGCTTATGGCGCGATCCTCCAGAGGATCTGCCAGAGGCAAGCGATCAGATGGAGGCCCAGTCATGGTGTACCTCGGCGTGGACCTGCACCGCAAGCTCAGCCACGTGGTGGCGCTCGACGAAGCCGGCGATGTCGTCCTCGAGCGGCGCTTCGACCACAGCCCCGGCGCCTTCCGCCGGGTGTTCGGCGAGCTCGCCCCGGAGCCGGTCTCGGTGGTGTTCGAGGCGACGTACGGCTGGGGCTGGTTCGCCGACCTCCTGGCCGATGTCGGCATCGAGGCCCACATGGCCCACCCCCTCGCGACCAAGGCGATCAGCTCGGGCCGGGTGAAGAACGACGCGGTCGACGCGCGGACCCTGGCCCACCTGCTGCGCACCAACCTGCTGCCCGAGGCCTGGATCGCGCCGCCCGAGGTGCGGGATGCCCGGCGCCTGGTCCGGATGCGCAGCTCGCTGGTCCGGATCCGGAGCCGCCTCAAGAGCCAGGTCCACGCGATCTGCGCCGACGCCGGCATCCCGGTGTCGGTGACCGACCTGTTCGGCCGGCAGGGACGCGCGCAGCTCGAGGCGCTCTCGCTGCGGCCGGTCATCGCGGGCCGCCTGGCCGCCAACCTGCGCCTGATCGACGAGTTGGGGCGCGAGATCCTCACCGCCGACCGCGAGCTCCGGGCTCTGTTCCGGGGTGACGATCGGGTGCGCCGGCTGATGCCGATCCCAGGGATCGGGTTCCTCACGGCGGTCACGATCATCGCCGAGATCGGCGAGAACGGCCGCTTCCCCTCGGCCGACACGCTGTGCTCGTGGGCCGGGCTGACCCCCACCGAGCGCAGCAGCGCCGACCACACGAGGCGGGGCCACATCAGCAAGCAGGGCAGCCGCTGGCTGCGCTGGACGATGGTCGAGGCTGCCACCAAGATCGGCCGGGCGCCATCGTTGCACCGGTTCGCCGATCCGATCGCCGACCGGCGGGGCGGCAAGATCGCGCGGGTGGCGCTCGCCCGCCGGCTGCTGACCCTCGCCTTCTATGCCCTCCGCGATCCCGACGGGTGCCGGGCGTACCCGCCGCTCCGCCGATCGTCCCGCTCCCTCCCGGCGCGCTCGTTTCCAGTCATGGCCTCACGCTGACGGCCGCCACTTTGATTGAGCCGCCCAGGGCCGAACGACACCATGAGCAGCCCGCTCGAATAGATGACTGGCCCAGCCGCCGGAGACCTGGTCAGTTCGGTCGAGGGAGGAGGAGCACCGATGCACAAACCCCTCAGAACGCATCCACCGCCTTGACTTGGCCGTACTTCATAGATGACTGTCGATTGCGTTCCGGCGGTCGCCCGCACCTCCAGCGTGTATAGGTCGTAGTTGCCGCGGATACTTCCGGAGACCGAGTAGTCCTCGGTCAACTCGTCAAATGCGCCGTCCGTGGGAGTCGCCAGCCGCCAATCAAGTATCACCTTGTACACAGTGCAGTTGTTTTGTCCCGTGTTCCTGCCGAGAAGCCGCCAATCCACGGCGACAATCGACGAGTCATCACTGCCCGAGCCCGCCGCGGCAAACGACCGACTCGCCAAGTCAACGGAGCCGTCGAGGGTGAGCGAAGGCGGCTGGTCCACCGAGATGTAATGAGTGGGTGCATCGGAGGCTGTAGGCGGGGCCTCCCGGTTGCCGGAGCCGTCGGTGGCAATCGTGTAGAACTGGTAATCACCTTGTCCCGACGGGAAGCTAAAGCCGATCGGCGACGATGAGGCCGACGGCCCATCCGTCCAACTGGTCCACGTCGCTCCACCGTCTGCGCTGTAGCGCCACCAGAGCTCGACCGAGGCGACGCCGCTGAGGTCGTCGCTGGCGGTGTAGGGCACGTCGATGGTCGGGGTCGTGTACTGAGCGTCGAGGGGTCCGGCCTGCGAGGTCGGCGGGGTGTCGTCCACGAGGAACACGAAGTCGCTCGCGACGCGGGACTCGTTCCCGGAACCATCGCGGACCTGGGCGTACACGAAGTGCTGGCCAAGCTCCGAGGGCACCGTGATCGATGCAAACGGTGAGAACGGGATCCAGGGCGCAGAGGCCAGATCGTCCTCGCTGAGCGCCAGCCGCATGTCGGTGACTGGCTCACTGAGGTCGGTGAACGTCACGCTGACGTTCGGATCGGCTGCCTCCCAGCTGCCCTGGTTGAGGGTGATTCGGACGATCGGCGGCGTCACGTCAGCTGCGACCTGGACCGGCCCCGCCACGAACGGCACGCCGACCGCGCCTCCTGCCGAGACCGGCAGCGCCAGGTACGTGTAGTCGCCGTCGGCCAGCGGTCCGTCCTCGAAGGTCTCGCCCGAGCCTGGGTAAAGCCCGAGGTCGACCCTATCGGAGCCGGAGAGCCGGTACAGCTGGACGGAGCCGTTACCTGAGGCGGTGCCGACCGTGACCGAGACGAGGTTGCCGTCCTCAGCGGCGGCGCCCATTGCGACCGTTTCTGTGGCCGCGTCGTCATCGGCGAAGGCCACGCCGCGCCCGGCCGCGAGCTCTGAGGCGTCGTTCTCGCCGCCGCGATCGGTGTCCCAGCTGGCGGGGTCGCTGCCGGCGGCCAGCTCCTGCGCGATCGTCAGGCCATCGCCGTCCTGATCGGTCGCCCCGTCTGCCGGATCCTGCGGATCGAGGCCGAAGAGTGGCTCGGCCGCGTCGGCGACTCCGTCGCCGTCCGAGTCGACCTTGGCCCCCAGGGTCACTGTCGCCGAAGCGGCCCGTTGCACGGGAGCGCCGCTCGCCGTGCTGGCAGTCGCGACCACGTCGACCACGTAGGTGCCGGCCAGGTCGGTCGCCCACAGCTGGCCGCCGAACACCCCGTCTCCAGCATCGGCGTCGGCGCCGGCACCGTCGTCGCGAAGCGTGAAGCGCCGGCTCACACCGGCGGGATCAGTCACCGTGGCGGTCGCCTTCGCATCGGACAGTCCATCGGCCGCGGCATTGAATGCGAAGTGCACCTCCAGGGGGAGGCCCGCTTGCCCTTGGCCGGCGACGGACAGCGAGCCGCTCAGCGGGGCATCGGCCTCGGTGACCTCGAAGTCGACCGGCTCGGGCGAGGGGACATCGGTGCCGGCGATAGTGAACTGCCACATTCCGGCTTCAGGCGCTGCCACGGAGATATCAAGGCTGGCCGCCGTCCGCGTGACCGTCACGTCCGGATCGGCCGAGTCAGAGGCGATCACCCGGCCGCTGGGGTTCAAGCGCCTGGTCGTCGCCGATCAGGCGTAGCGCATAGGCGGTCCCGGTGCTGGGCAAGCTCGCCCAGTCCGGAAGTTGCGTGTTGGTGCAGACGTTGAACTGCTTGATGAGCTGACCTTCGGAGGTGTAGCGCATGGTGCACTGGTCGCTCTTCAGGTCGATCCAGTCGGTCCCGCGATCCTCGGTGGCCGGATCGAAGGCGGCAATGAGGCCCAGCTGGTCGAACTTGAGGATGTCCCGCGAGCCGTCGGCCTGGCCGATGTACGAGGAGCCGTCGGCGTCAAAGACGACCAATTCGGGGTCCTAGTTGTACCCGTAACCCCACGTGCCCAGCAGGGTCCCCTGGTCGTTGAACTTGTACACAGTGTTGGCTTGGAAAGCCGTGACATACAGATTGCCGTCCACGTCGAAGGCCATCCCGGTCGTCTCCGAATTCGTGGCGCCGGTGTCGAGGACCATGTTCAGCGTGCCGTCCGGAAGCCGCCACTCGACCTTGCCGCCGTTGGCACCGACGAACACGTCGCCTTGCTGGAAGGTGGTATGGATCGGGTCGGCGACGATGGCGGTCGTTGGCGCGATCGGCTGGATGCGGCTGGGGTCCGCCTTGCCGGCGGCCAGTGTGCCGGGCCCTCCAGCTGATGCGGGGCTGGGCACCTGGAGCAGCAGCGCCGCCACGGCCAAGACCACAAGCATTCGGCGACCCATCTGGCTTCCCTCCTATGGCGATGTGGTGGACGGTGGTGATGCTCCGGTGCTACGCGTCATCCGACCCTGGGCGTCGAGACAGAACATCGGCGCGCCGAGACTGATGTACTGGCCCTTCGACGGACCGTAGTCGCTCACGCCCCCGGGAACGAAGTCCGGCGCCTTCGGGACCCGGATCCCGACTCCGCTCAGCCCAGGGAAGACGAGGATGACGGCGTCGGGGTCGTCAAAGGCCTGATCGGCACTCACCAGGTAACAGCCGTCGTCGTCGCCGGGGGTGCCCAGGTACCACGGGCGGGGGTGCGTGCCGTAGAGGACGACCCCATCTTCGGGAAAGCCGTCGTAGAGCTTCTCGACGTTAGCCGTGTCGAGCGTGATCTCACGCCCGCCGACCTCCACGCGGTAGCTGGTCTGGCTGTCGGCAACGAGCATTGCCTTCGTCACAACGCCCGACACCTCGGGGTCGACGATGGTCCCCGGTCGGCCGGGCAGGATCGGGATCGTGCAGCCGACGAGGAAGATCGTGGCCGCAAGCGCGATGACCGGGAAGCCGGCCCCGGCACGCGGGCTGGCAACCCTACGAAGGCTGCGGCGACTGCGTTGGGCCATCTAGCCCCCATCCCTCTAGCGAGCGGCTCCAGGGACGCCGCAGCCCATATAGTCCCATCGCGAGTCAAGAAGATCCTGCCTCTTGCGCCGAGCAGGCCCAGGGCCCGCGTTTGGCGGGGGGCCGAGTCCGTTCGCCAGGTATGCTCGCCGGATGAGACGCTGCCGGCCGTTCCCATGACGCCGCCAATCAGGGGTCCCGCGACGCCGCCCGCCGGGTCCCTGCGCGTCGCCCGCAGCTGGGGAGCCCAGAGCATGACGGCGCCGCTGGGCGAGGTGCTGGTCAAGCCGCCCGGCCCGGCCTTCGGCCGTGCGTTCGACGACCCTGCCGCGGGCTTTCTGCACCCGGTGGACCTCGATCGGGCACGCCGCGAGCACGACAGCCTGGTCGCAACGCTGGACCGGCTCGGGGTACGGATCCACGTGCTGGATGCGGAGACCGGCGATCCGGATCTCGTCTACGTATTCGACCCGCTGCTGGTGGTCGACGGCGGCGCGATCCCGCTCCGGCCCGGAAAGCCCAACCGGAGCGGCGAGCCGGCGGTGCTCGAGGCATGGACCGAATCCCGCGGGATCCCCACGCTGGGCCGGATCGAGGGCCCCGGCACGGTCGAAGGGGGCGATACGCTGTGGCTTCAACCCGACCTGCTGTGCGTCGGGCGGACGCTGCGCACCAACGATGCGGGAGCCCGCCAGCTGGCGTCGATCGTGGGCGGTGACGTTCGCGTGTTCGACGTCCCGTACTGGAAGGGCCCCGCCGAGCTCCTCCACCTGCTGTCGGTGATCTCGCCGGTGGCCGACGATATCGCGGTCGTGTTCCTGCCGCTGCTGCCGGCCGGCCTGTACGCGCTGCTGGCCGACCTGGGCGTTCGGCTGGTGACGGTGCCGGATGAGGAGTACCCGACGCTCGGCTGCAACGTCCTGGCCGTGCGCCCGGGCGTCGCGGTCGTGGCCGATGGGAACCCGGTCACGCGGCGCGGGCTCGAGGCGGCGGGCTGCGAGGTCCACGCCGTGCCGCTCGACGAGGTCGGCGGCAACGGGTCGGGTGGGGTGACCTGCCTGACGCGGCCGATCCTGCGCGGATGACCGCGATCGAGGTCGATGCGGCGGCGCTGCGCCGGGACCTCGAGGCGCTGGTCGGGATCCCGAGCGTGACCGGCGCCGAGGACCGGATCGCCGCGGTCCTGGCCGATCGGCTCGAGGCTGCGGGCATGACCGTCGAGGTCTTCCACCCTGACCCGGCGGCGATCCGCGACGATCCGGCCTGGCCCGGCGAGGAGGTGCCGCGCTCCACGTTGCCCGTGGTGCTCGGCCGGGTCGGACCTGCCGGCAGCCGGCGGCTGGTGCTGTCCGGGCACACGGACGTGGTGCCGCCGGGCGACCCCGGGACCTGGTCGGTCGATCCCTGGGGCGCCGAGGTCCGCGATGGCGATCTCTACGGCCGCGGCGCGTGCGACATGAAGGGCGGCCTGGCCGCGATCCTGGCTGCCGTCCGGGCGCTGCGGGCCTCGGGTGCCCTGGCGGGCCTGCGGGGCGAGCTCGTGGTGGCGCTGGTGCCGTCCGAGGAGGACGGCGGGCAGGGGACGCTGGCCGCGATCCGGGCCGGGGCGACCGGCGATCTCGCGATCATCCCCGAGCCGTCCGGGCTTGATGTCGTCATCGCGCACGCGGGGGCGATCACGTTCCGGCTCACCGTCCCCGGCCGGGCCGCGCATGCCAGCCGCCGCCTTGAGGGGGTGTCCGCGCTGACCGGCCTGGAGACCCTCGTCCATGCGCTCGAGGCCGACGAGACGCGGCGCAACGGCGAGGAGACGGATCCGCTGATGACCGCGCTCGGACTGCCGTACCCGACGATCCTCGGCACGGTGGCGGGCGGGGTTTGGGCGTCCACCGTGATGGATCGCGTCGTGGCGGAGGGCCGGTACGGGGTGCGACTGGGTCAGACGCCCGAGGAGGCGGAGGCGGAGCTGCGCGCCTGCATCGAGGCCGCCTGTGCCGCGGATGACTTCCTGCGCGTCCACCCGGCGACGGTCGAGGTCACGGGCGCGAGGTTCGCCTCGGCCTCGCTGCCGGCGAACCACCCCCTGCCGGCCGGTCTGGCGTCCATCGCGGAGACGGTCACCGGCCGGCGGCCCGAGCTGCTGGGGGTGCCGTACGGCGCAGACATGCGGCTGTTCATCGGGGTGGGGGAGACACCGTGCGTGATCTTCGGGCCCGGCGACGTCCGGCTCGCCCACGGGGCCGACGAGCGCGTCTCGCTGGCCGAGGTTGAGACGTGCGCCCGCGTGCTGGCGGCCTGGGTGGAGCGGGAGGTCGGAAGCTGACCCCGGGGACGCCGGCCCTTCGCTCGGATCGGTTGACGCTCGACCCGCTGCGCGTCGACGATGCCGCCGAGATGGTCGACGTCCTGTCGAGCCCCGAGCTGTACCGGTTCACGGCCGGGGCGCCGCCGTCGCTCGACGATCTGCGGCGGCGGTACCGTCTCCAGGTCGTGGGCCGCAGCCCCGACGGGCGCGAGGTGTGGCACAACTGGGTGCTCCGTACCCGGCGCCCGGTCGAGGTCATCGGCTACGTGCAGGCGTCGGTCAGGGATTGCGGGCTCGCGGCGGATGTCGGCTGGGTCGTGGGATCGCCCTGGCAGGGCCGCGGGTTCGCGGCCGAGGCGGCCGGGACGATGGTCGCCTGGCTGGTCGGCTCGGGCGTCGAGGTCGTGACGGCCCACATCCACCCGGAGCATGACCGATCCGCGCGGGTTGCCCAACGCGCAGGCCTGCGGCCGACGGACCTGATCGAGGACGGCGAGCGGGTCTGGCGCCGCGAGATCGACCGGGGCGCCGGACCGCCGGCCTCGCGCTGGCCGGGACGCTCCTAGCGACGCCGGCGCTCGGTTGCGAGATCGGGAAACAGGACCAGCTCCGATGCCGGCGACATCGGGATCCCGGGGACGGCCGGCCCCGGCTGCCAGCCCGGGGGCGGCAGCGAGTCGGGCGGGACACGCGTCTGCTGCGCGCGGGCAACCTCGACCAGCCGGCACAGCGCGTTGACCAGACGCATCTGCTCGGGCGTGCGGCAGGCGACCCGCAGCAGGGCCGGGTTGGCCACGACCACCGCCAGGCCCCGTGCCCGTGACACCGCCACGTTGAGCCGGTTGCCCGAGTACAGGAACTCGAGATCGCGTGGCGCGTCGTCGGGCGTCGACGTGGTCATCGAGTAGACCGCCACGGGTGCCTCGCGGCCCTGGAACCTGTCCACCGTGCCCACGTTCGCGTCCGCGTGCAGCCTCGTCTTCACCGCTCGCGCGATCTCGGCGACCTGCGCGTTGTAGGGCGCCACGACGAGGACGTCGCCCGCGGTGACCGGCCTCGCCCGCCCCTTCGTGTCCGTCCAGTTCCGGCCCACCAGGCTGGCGACAGCGTCGGCGATCCAGGCGGCTTCCTCGGGCGAGCGGTTTGATGCCGCCACATGGTCGATCGAAACGAAGCGGATCCCGGTCCCGCCGACCGGGGATCCGTCACCGACGTGCTGGCGCTCGTTACCCGGTGCCGTCTCCAGGCGCCCGTCATAGAAGGCGTCCGAGATGTAGGCGTTGACATCGGGATGGAGCCGGTAGGTGGTCCCGAGCAGCAGGCCGCGCTCGGGCGCGATCGTCCTGGCACCTGCGACGAGATGCTCCAGGGCAGAGGCCTGGGCTCCGTCGGGGTGCACGCCCTGGGAGACCTGCGGCAGCTGGTTGGGGTCGCCGAGGAGCACCACCGAGCGCGCCGCACCGGCCACGGAGCAGACCGTCGCGAGCGAGACCTGGCCCGCCTCGTCCACGAACAGGACGTCGAGCGCCCCCTCGAGCTCCGGCCGCGCCCAGACCCAGCTGGTGCCCCCGACCACATCCCAGGTTCGAGCGGCGAGACCGGCGGCGATGGACTTGCTGTCCTTGATCCGCTCGATGCCGGCCGGCGGCGGCGCCGTCTCATCCTCGTCGTTGCGATGCCCGATCCGAACCGTCCGGCCCGCCTCGGCCGCTGCCCGGACCACGGCCTCGAGCAGGTTCTCGATGACCCGATGCGACTGCGCCGTCACGCCCACCCGCCTTCCGGCCGCGACGAGGTCGAGGATCATTCGCGCGGCGGTGTATGTCTTGCCGGTGCCGGGCGGGCCCTGGATCGGGAGGACCGTCTCGTCGAGCCGCAGCGCCACCTCGCGGGCAACCGCGGTCACATCCTCCTCACCCGCAGCGATCGGCGCGCCCGGCGGCAGGCCGATGATGCGTGGCGGTTGCCCCAGGACGAGGTCCCGGGCGGCCCGAAACCGGCCGGGTCCCTCGATGCCACGCTCGATCACGTGGTCCGCGAGCCGCAGCAGCGCATCGCGCATCGCATCCGTGCGGTAGGGGGTGCCGGGAATGAGGGCGACCGGGTGCGGGTTCGCTGGGTTGCGCTTGAGATCGATCGTCCCGGCGAGCGGATCGAGCGCCACGACGGTGACGTTGGAGGTTGCCCAGCCCGTACCGTCCGACCGGGGCGTCAGTGCCAGGCATCCCTTGCCTTCGGCGATCCGGCTGTCCTGGGCCGCATCGAACGCGTACCGGTGGAGCGACGAGCTCGCCAGGCGCCCCAGGTCTGCCGCGAACCGCAGCCCGGCCAGCGCCGAGCCGTCCGCGTACAGGTCGTCGAGCGGCGCCTCGATCAGCCGGTAGTGATCCCACCACTGCGGCTTGGCCTCCCGTCGGTACCAGTCCAGGAGCCCGGCGAGCAGCCAGCGTCCCTGCTGCTCGGGAGTGCGCTCCGCCCGGTCCTCGGGCACATCCGCGCGCAGGGCGTCCTCGCGGCGTCGCGTCTCGGTGATCTCCTCCCGCAAGCGCTCGGTCGGCTCGCCGTCCTCCCAGGCGGGACGCGGGACCTCGCCGTTGGGATACCAGTCTCCGTGCTCCGCGAGGGCCTCGATGCGGCGCTCCTCCAGCCAGTCCCGGAGCAGCAGGTTGGAGACGCAATCGTCGCGGTTATAGGCCGCGATCGCGTCCAGGATGGCCTGGTCTCCCTGCTCCATCCAGCGCTCGTACTCGACCACCGAGAAGCCAGCCTGGGTGATCCCCCCCTCACGGTGCGGCATGTAGAAGGTCTCGAGCCGCTTGATCGAGTAGCTCTCGACGCTCGCCCGGATGCCCTGGCGGACGACGTGGTCGTAGAGGTTGACGAGGACGTGACCGCGAAGCAGGACGTCGATCTCGTCCTCGCGGGTCGCGTGGCGCTGCATCAGCCGCTTGAGCGCACCTGACTCGTACCCGCCGTAGTGGTAGACGTGCATGCCCGGATCGCGCCGGCGGCGCTCGAGGACGAGGTCCACGAACGTCTCGAGCATCGCCTTCTCCTGCGTCCGGTCGTGGGCCCACAGCGCGTGGAACACGGGCTCGCCGTCGAGCGCCCCGCCGGTCCGCTCGACCCAGCCGAACAGGTACTCCAGGCCCTCGTCGAGCGCCCACGGATCGGCCTCGATGTCGAAGAACACGTCGAGCGAGGACGGAGACGGCAGCGCAGCGAGCCCCTTGCCGGGATCATCGGCGACGGGCGGGATCAGCTCGTAGCGGTCATCGCCCGTCTCGCGCTTCGCAAGCTGCAGGGCGGCCTGGCGGCGCAGCCGGTCGAGGATGCGGGGCTGGATCGTCCGGATCCCGCGGTCTGCGGGCAGGGTGGCCAGCGCCCCGAGCGTGGTCACCCCCGCATCCACCAGCCGGCGCCGCTGGGTGCGGGCAGCACCTGCAACGATGGACAGATGGTCGTCGGCCCGCCGCCGGTCCATGCACGCCTGCCACCACGAGCACACCCGGCAGTGGTCCACGGGCTCCGGGTAGGTCTCGGGCGCGGCTGCATCCCCGAACACGCGCGCCTCGAAGCGGGCCTTCGCGGCCCGGTAGTAGGCGGCATAGTCGTCGAGCCGGTGCTCGTGCGATTCGCGATCGCCGGTGACCACCGAGATCGTCTCGGGCGGGACGCCCTGGAGGCGCTGGAGCAGGTCGGCGTAGACGCACATCTGGACGATGGCAGCCGCCTTCACCCGCTTCGCGAGCTTGGTGTCCGCCACCTCGTAGCTCCACGAGCCGAGCTCGGACGACCGATCGTCGCGGCGGACGAGGAAATCCGGGTGACCTCGCCAGCGGCCGTCGAACAGCGTCCCCTGGAAGACCACGTCCGCGCCGGCCCGCATCGCGGCCAGCGTCTCGGCCTCGGAGGCCCGCAGCTCGGCGGGCGTACGCGGCTCGCGGAGCTGCATCTCGACGACGGTTCGGCCCGCGGCCCCGAGCAGAGCGATGTACCGCTGCTCGTGCTCGAAGCCTCGGCGGCGGACGAGCTCGAGCTCGGGATCGTCGCGGAACGGCTTCTCGATCTCGCCCCGGGCACGCTGCTGCTCGAGCGTGACCAGGTGGTCGCACTCGAGGAAGCCGACGAGATCCGTGGCCGAGACGACGAGCGTGCCGTCTTCGTGGAGTTGCACTGGCGCTCATCCTACGGGGCGTCCGTGCCAGCTCGCCTGTCACGATGGGTCCCACGGATCGAAGGGCCCGGGCGCAGCGGCCGGCGTGCCGAACGCGTCAGGCCGGATGCAGCGAGCGCCAGAGGTCCACCGCCCAGCGCCAGTCGTCCGGATTCTGGAACTCGACCCGGATCGCCGCCCCACGGCCGGTCGTCGCGGTGAAGCCCTCGAGGACCGCGACCTCCACCCCTGATCCGGGATCGGTCGTGAGCCTCGCCTGACCCACCAGGTCGCCGTCCTGGTGGTGCATCACCTCGGTGCCCAGGTCGCCCGCGACCCGCGCCAGGAACCACTCGGCCGACATCGGCATCCCGTTCGCGGTTCCGGTGGTGACCGCGGCGAGCGTCACGCGCCGCCCCCGCTCGCTTCCCGACCACTCCTCGGCGCTGCGCTGCTCGCCGAACGATCCGGGTACCCCGAGCAGCCAGCCCTCATGGACGATCGTCACCGGACGCCGTCGATAGCCGACCGGTGCCCGCGTCGGCCCCACCTTGCCGGCCCGTGCCACGACCCGCCCCGCGATCGGATCATCGATCCCGCGGAGCTCGATCAGCTCGGCCCACTCGTGCCACGGGTAGGGCAGCGTCGGATCGGCCGGCAGCGCGCGGCGGAGCAGGCCCAGCGCCTCGTCGACCGTCGTTCGCTCCGCATCGTCTGCGGGTGGGCGCCAGCGAACCTCGGTCCACAGCAGCACGAGCGCCCGCTGGAGCAGGTACCGGGGATCGGTGGCGTCCGTCCACCACGGACGGATGTCGATCGCGACGCGTGGGTCGGCGACCGCCTGCTCGAGCCAGCGATCGTCGCGCGGGCCCAGGGGCGTCGCGATGGCACCGTCGAACGCAAATTGCGTGCCCGGCCGGGTCCCCACCTGGAAGCCGGCCGATCCTCGACGGCGCATCTCCAGGGCGCGGGCCACGGTCCTCGCCAGCAGGCTGAGGTGGGCACGCTCCACGCTCGCGCGCTCGGCCAGGGGCGTCCGGGCGCCGACCCAGGCGGGCGGCGCGTCAACGGGACGCGGCGCCTTCTCCCGGGACCATTCGACCCCGCGCTCCTCCTCGAGCCGTTCCAACAGCCGCCCGACGAACGTGTGGTAGCCCGGGCCCACCGACGACGTGTCGGCCGAGGCGACGACACGACCTTCGGCATCGATGGTGATCGACACGGGCTCCGCGGCCGGATGAAGGTCGAGCACGAGCTCGGCGCCCGATGCCGAGCCGTTGACGCGTGAGGCTCGGACGATACCCGGGTACGCGCCGGCGGCCCAGCCGGCCGCATCGGAGAGCAGCTGGTCGGGGGCGGGAAG
This sequence comes from uncultured Chloroflexia bacterium, assembly GCA_963829295.1. Taxonomy (GTDB): domain Bacteria; phylum Chloroflexota; class Limnocylindria; order Limnocylindrales; family CSP1-4; genus CAIXZV01. Next base: position 387,669 of record CAWHHU010000008.1, read on the forward strand.
GCGGGGGATGATGCCGCGCTTGACCGCCTGCCCGACGACCCTGATCGTGAGCCCCAATCCGTGCCTCCCGCCCTGATCCCCGCGTGCTCCGGCCCGACCTTATCGCGAGCGCGACCACCGGGCGACCCTCAGCGATGCGAAGTTGGTACCGGGTCCGGCAGGCGACGGTCACGTGTCGCCGATCGTGATTTCATTCCTGGGGTGGCGGCGCGGGGACGTCCGGTCCCGTATCGTTGCCCGCGTGGACACCCGTCACAGGCCGGCAACCCGGATCGACGAGCACGGCCGGCGCCAGGTCGCCGCGACCTGGGAGAGCCTCATCGAGCGGCAGCTGCGCGAGGCGATGGAGGATGGCCGGTTCGACGACCTGCCATTCCGGGGCGAGCGCATCCCGCTGGACGACGATGCCTTCGCCGGCGACCGCTCGATGGCGTTCCACGTGCTCCGGAACGTCGGCGCCGCGCCGCCCTGGATCGAGGCCGACAAGGAGGTTCGCGCGCTGCTCGCTCGCCGGGACGCCATCCTCGAACGGGCCGCTGGCCGCGTGATCCCATCGGCCCTGGCCACGCGTCGAGACCGGGCGGAGCTCGAGACCCTGGTGATCGAGATCAACGCGGCGATCACCCGACTCAACGCCGAGGCGCCGACCGACCGCCAGCACCGCCGGCACCTTTCAGCGGCCACGGAGCTGGCGCGGCTGGCCGCGGCGACCGTCCGCGAACGATGACCGCCTCGCGACGAGAGGGTGGGGGACCGGCAACCCACTCCGTGCTGGTGCGTCGAGCAACCGGGTCGCACGCGCCGGCGATCCGGGCGATCGCCCACGATGCCTGGCGCGATACGTACGCGGGGCTGCTGCGCGACGCCACCATCGAGTGGTTCCTCGAGCGAGCCTACTCCGAGGAGCGGGTGGCGCTGCGGGTGGAGCGCCATGAGACCTGGATCGCCGAGCTCGACGGGGTCGTCGCCGCGTTCGCGGAGACGGCGGTCGAGCCGGATCGGGTAACGCTGGTCGCGATCTATGCTGACCCGGCGGTCCGCGGTGTCGGCCTCGGCTCGGCGCTCCTCGACGCCATCGTCGGAGGTCACCCCGATCTTCCCGTCGTCGCCGACGTCCTGGCCGGAAACCGCAAGGGCGAGCCATTCTACGAGGCCCGCGGGTTCGAGCCACGCGAGACGCTGGACGAGCAGCTGGGCGATGAGCTCGTCGCCGAACGCCGCTGGTGGCGTCCGGCGGCACGACTCCTCGCCGGGTAGACCGGGTCAGGCGCCGAGTCCCGCCCCGCCGATCCGACCCGGACCATCGGCGTGGCGTCCGAGGCGATCGTCCCGTGGTGGGCGATGCGGCGCGGCTCGATCATTGGGCCGCGACCCTGGGCACCTCGACCTGCCAGCTGAGCTGCCGGATCGCCGCAGGCGGGGCCGATGGACCGGAATTGGACGTTGGGGCGCTGATGAACCCCGGGGACCTGTACGCCACCCTGGGCGTCGGACCCGACGCCGACTGGGCGGCGATCCGGGCTGCCTACCGCACGCTGGCGCGCCGCCACCACCCCGATATTCCGGGCGGATCGGCCGCAGAGATGGCCGCCATCAACGCTGCCTGGTCCGTGCTGCGTGACCCGTTCACGCGCAAGGCCTACGATCGTCGACGGGCCAGGTTCGGCGCCAGGACCAGCTCGGACGCCGTCCAGGCTCCGTCGCAGCCGGGTTCCGACGAGGTCGTCCTCGACTTCGGGCGCTACGAGGGTTGGGCCGTGGACGCCGTTGCGCGCCACGACCCGGATTACCTGGACTGGCTGGTCCGGACACCGAACGGCCGCCGGTACCGGGCCGCGATCGAGGCCTCGCGTGGCCGGCCGAGCACGGCATCGCTCGCAGCTCCGGTTCGTCGCGCTCGCCGCGGCGTCTTCGCGAGGAGCGGGTAGGGACGGACGCGTCGGCGCGACGCGAGACGGGCGGGATCAGCCGAACAGGGCTTCGACGGCCTGGCCGAACACGACGGCGTGTCGGTCCACGTCCTCGGCGGTCGTCGCGGGTGACATCAGGGCCATGTTGTGGAACGGCGTCATCAGCACGCCCCGGTTCATCGCCCACAGGTGGAGGAACCGCTCGAGCTCCCCGTCCCCGTGCGCCCATTGCTCGGACCCGTTGCGTGGCAGATCGGGCATGAAGTGGTACTCGGCCCGTGCCCCCAACCTCGTCACGTGCCACGGGACGCCGCTCGCCTGGATCACTCCGTCGACGCCGGCAGCCCATCGCTCGCCCAGCGGCAGCATCTTCGCGAACGCCTCGTCGGTCAGCACCTCGGTCAGGGTCGCCCGGATGGCCGCCATCGACAGCGCGTTACCGGCCAGCGTGCCCCCGATCCCACCCACATCGGAGTCCTCCCAGGCGATGCTCGAACGGATCCGCTCGCCCAGCTCTTCCGTGAAACCGTAGGCGGCGGCCGGGATCCCGCCGCCGATCGTCTTGCCGATCGTGAGCATGTCCGGGGCGAGACCGTGGGCGCCGGTATAGCCGCCCGGCCCGGCGCAGATGGTGTGGGTCTCATCGTTGATGAGCAGCGTGTCGTACCGGCGGGTGAGCTCGCGCACCGCCTCGTGATAGCCGGGATCGGGCAGCACGATGCCGACGTTGGTGAGGGCGGGCTCCACGAGCGCCGCCGCGACGTCGCCATGCGCCAGCGCGCGCTCGAGGCCGTCGATGTCGTTGATCTCCACCACCCGGGTGGTCTCGGCCGGCGGCACCGGCGACCCGAGGTTGCCGCGCCGCGCGATCACGGCGCCACGCTCGTCCAGCCAGGCGAAGGTCTCGTCGACCGAGCCGTGGTAGTTGTGGTTGTGGACCAGGATCTTCGGCCGGCCGGTGATATGGCGGGCGAGCCGGATCGCGAACCGGTTGGCGTCGGTGGCGGTGAGCGTGAACTGCCACCAGCGCAGGCCGAACCTTCTCCGCAGCTCGTCGCCCGCGACGATCGCGTCCTCCGTGGGCAGCATGTGCGTGATGCCACGGCGGAGCTGGCGGGCGACGGCCTCGACCGTCGGTGTCGGCCCGTGCCCGGCCATCGCGCCGGTGTCACCCAGGCAGAAGTCGACGTACTCGTGGCCGTCGACGTCCGTGAACCGGGCGCCGCTGGCCTCGTCGACGAACAGCGGGAAGGGTCCGGCCCACTTGACCATCCAGTTCATCGGGACGCCGTCGAGCAGCGAGCCCCGGGCTCGCTCGAACAGCGCCCGGGACCGTGGGTTGGCGTGCTCGAAGGCCACCGTTTCGGCGGCCATCAGCCGTTCCATCCGGGCGCGGTCAAGGGGGCTGCCGGCGGTCATCGATGCTCCTTCGGGGCCGACCGGGGTTTGCCCGGCCGTGTGGACCTCGATGATGGCGGCTGGCCGCAGCCGACGCGACCGGGTCGCGCGTGGCGGGCTGGGCGGCTCCCGCCGACGCGACGCGCGCCCGTCGCGGCAGGGCGTCAGTCGGGTCGCAGCGTCCCCTGGTGGAAGCGCACGACCCAGCGACCCTCGCGCCGGACCCAGATCGAGGAGCGGTTGGAGGGCCGGGCGCCGCCGATCCGGTAGGTGGTCAGACGACGCCGGGCGCGAGCACCGTGGCGCGGAAGTCCTCGATCGCGACGTGGATCGGTGGCTCGGCGTCGACGAGACGGTGCGTCGCGTGCGCGGCCCACACGGCACCGCTGGCACCGAACTCGAGGAAGCCGTCAGCGATCAGGCTCGACAGGCCGCCGTCGATACCGCGCGCATCACGTGACGCGAGGGCGGTCTCGAGGCGGAGCAGCTCGGCGCGGATCGAGGGATCGATCAACGCGTCGGCGCCCCGGGATCAGTGGAGCTTGCGGGTGTAGCCGCAGATCTCGCAGTGAGCGGTGTTGGTCGCCTCGTCGATCACGAGGAAGCTGGTGCAGCCGTTCGTGTTGCAGTAGAGCCGGTTCGCGTGAACGACCCGGCGGCGCATGCGCCGCATCGAGCTGGCGCGATGCGCCACGGCATTGGATGTGGCTCGGGATAGCATCTGGTGCGTTTGGTTCCTTCCTGGCAACCGTCGCAATCGGGACGGGTGCTCTGCCGCTCCAACGGCCGGAATGACGGAGGCCGGAGCGGCGTTCAATTGGGCCCGGCGCGGCGGCGGATACGCGTGTTGGGCGTCGACCTGCTGGCCGCGATCAGTCGGGCGATATGCCGGAAGCATCGGGTGGATCGGCCGTTCTGTCAACTGACCCGAACGGGTGTGTCGGACCCCGAACGGGTGGGGTCGAAAATGCAATGCGCCCGATACGCCGTTGCGCGCACGATTGGCCTCCGATGAGGTCCATGTCACCGTCCACGAAGCCCCGAACGATCCTGGCCGTGACGGGTGAGGATGACCGCTATCGCCCTGTCCGGGACCGCGCCGCCAGCCTGGCCGGGGAAACCGGGGGAGCCGTGATCCTGTACGACGTCGATGCAGGGGGACTGTTCGCCAGCCCGGTTCCCACGGACATCTCGGCCGATGGCGAGCAGGAGCTGTTCGCGGAGGCTGCGCGAGCGTCCAGGCTGGAGCCGGACGCGCTCGAGACGGCGGGTCGGACCGTGGTGGCGGATCAGGTTCGCGCCATCCGCGCTCAGGGGGTCCGCGCCTGGGGGTGGCTGCCATCGAGCCGGGACGGGGCGGATCTGGGCGAATACGCAGAGCAGGTTGGTGCATCGGTGGTCCTCGTCCCACCCGGGCTCCAGGAGCCTGCGCTTCTTGAGCGGCTCGCCGCACACCACGGCACGGCCGATCCAGCCGGGCGGACGGCCATCCCGTTCACGGTGGTCGATGATCCGGCGGCGGATCCGGGGAACGCGGTGCACGAGATGGACCCGGCGCACGAGGCGGACCCGGCGGCGAACCCGCCGCCGGCTGATCGACCATCGGCCGAGACGCAGGGCAGGCCCGCCGCACGCGCAACGGCGGAGATCGACCAGCACACGTCCGGCGGTTGACTCGTGATCCGGCTGATCTCCCGCGTACAGCCGTGGTGGGCCGCGCGGAGTATCGTGCCCAGCATGAAGGGCGATCGGGTCGAGGTGGTCGTCGATACGGGTCACGGCACCCAGACGTTCGAGATCCGGGCCTCACGCGCGGGACGGCGTCTGGAGGTGACCACCGGGCGCGGCGTGGTGGAGGTGACCGAGCTCACCCGGGGCGGAACCCCTGTGCGGACGGGCCGGTTCATGGCCAGCCGTGTGGTCGCGCTCGTGGAGCACCCGGCAGCGGAGGGTGACAGCGCCCGGGTCGAGGTCGAGACGCGGCGCCGGCTGTCGCCGGGGACCGGGCGCGGCGGCCGTACACGAGCTCCCGGCACCGGCGTCCCGCGGGCGGCGCCGACCGATCAGCTGGGTCTGCTGGACGCGGACGAATCCACCTCGGACGTGCCACCTGCGCCCGGGGCCGTCAGGGCGGACGAGCTCAGCGACGCCTGATCGGGCCGGTGAACTCCGGCACTGAGATCGCACCCCTGCGCTCCAACGTTCGGCGCTCGAAGATGGCCGCGGCGGCCGGCGCGCGCACCTGGTGCCGCCGCCCAGTCTCCGGCTCCGCGGCAGTCCCCGGTGCCGCCGCCCAGTCTCCGGCTCCGCGGCAGTCCCCACCGCGCGCCCAGTCGGGCTCAGACGGGCGGCCAGGGCAGGGCCGGGCGCCTCGGGTCGGGCTCGGGGAAGATGCCGGCTGCGATCAGCCGATCGACCCGGCGGATGGTTGCCGCGACCTCGATCGGCGCCAGGAGGGCGCGGAGCCGCGTCCCCAGGTCATCGTCCAGGGCCGTCCGCAGCCCGTGCAGGACAGCGGCCTCCTCGTCGCTGAACGGCTGGCCACGCCATGCCCACAGCACGGTCCGGAGCTTGGGCACGGGCGAGAACGTCACGCCGTGATCGACGCCGTACACATGACCACCCGGGACGGGGAGCAGGTGGCCGGCCTTGCGGTCGGTGTTGTTGACGGCTGCGTCGAACACGGCGATCCGTCGCAGCCGCTGGTCTTCCTCGACCACCATCGCCACCGGATCGGCCGCTTCATCGACGCGGATCCATAGCTGGACCATGCCCTCCCCGAACGGTCCGTCTCGGAGCACGGTCGGCGGGACGATGCTCCAGCCGGTGGCCCGGGAGGTGGCGAACGAGGCCAGCTCGCGCCGGGCGAGGGTGCCATTCGGGAAATCTGCCAGCGGGCGCTCGCCGATCACCGGCTTGTAGATGCAGGTAGCGACGATGTCCGGGCTGCCGTCCGGATGGCAGCGCGTGGCCAGACACAGCATGGCGTTGTTGGACGACGCGTAGAGCTGTCCGACGATCGACAGGTCGCCGTGTTCGAGCAGGTCCAGCGCGACATCCTCGGGGAGCACCGGCATCGGCAGATCCAGGGCGTCGATGGAGGTGGTCGCCTCGGCCTCATCGAGCGCCTCGGCCTCATCGAGCGCCACGTCGTCGCCGGATTCGGCCTCATCGAGCGCCACGTCGTCGCCGGGTTCGGCGCCGCCTGGGACCCGCCCCGGGAGATCATCCTCGAGCGGCTGCGCATCCTCGAAGCGGGATCCGGGATCGTCCATCACCGGCGACCGGGGCTCAGTTCAGCCGGTGCCCGTTGCGCCGCGGACACAGGTGACCCTGTGGATCCAGAGGCTCGCCGCACAGGGGGCATGGTGGCCGGCCCGACGCGACGACTCGAACGGCCCGGGCGACGAACGCACGCGCGGCTGGGGCGCTGATCCGCACCCGCAGCAGATCGGGTCCGTCCTCGGAATCCTCGTCCTCGTCCTCTTCCTCGTCCTCGGTCTGCTCGCGCGCCTCGATCAGCACCAGATCGTCCTGCGTGTCCCAGCCCAGCGTCAGGGTCCCGACCCGGAAGGCCTCGTTGATCGGCTCATCGAGGGGGGTGACGTCCTGAGCGGCCACCGCATCGGCGTCCGTGCCCTCGATGCCGCGCCGCTCGAGCTCGTCGAGCATCTCCGTGAGGCGCTGGGCGAGCACCGCCACCTGGACCTTCTCCAGCGCGACGGACACGATGCGATCGCCCTCGCGAGCCTGGAGGAAGAACGTCCGGTTGCCGGGAGCGCCGACGGTTCCGGCCACGAAGCGCTCGGGGATGTCGAACAGATAGCGATGTCGAGGCATGCACACCGTGTAGCGAGGAGGGTGGCGCCCGGCCAGGGCCGGGGCTCAGAGGGTACCGGAAGTCCCGCCCGCAGGGCCGCAGCACCGTGCCGGTCCGCTCGCGCGGTGTCGCGCCGGTCCGCTGGCGCGCTCAGGGTCGGCCGCCGGTCCGGTCAGCCCGCCCGGACCAGGCTCGGCCGGCCCCTCAACCCGCCTGGACCGAGATCGTGTGGTAGCCGCGGGCGCCGTCGGGCGGTGGCGGGGTCACGTCCGCGGTCTGCGTCTTGCCCGTGCCATCGGTCGCGCGCACGGCGATGACGTGCCGGCCCGGCGTCGCCTGCCATGTCCATTTCCACTGGACCCATGTTGCCGGCGCGATCTCGGTGGCCAGTGTGGCCGTCTGCCAGTCGCCATCGTCCACCGCCACCTCGACCTTCTCGATCCCACGGTCCGGGGCCCAGGCCACGCCCGCCACGGCCACCGGACCCGCTTTGACCGACGCGTTGCCCTGCGGCACGTCGATCCGCGACTGCGTCAGGATCGGCGCCTCCTTGGCCCAGCCGCGAGGCACCCAGTAAGCATCGACGGCCTGGAGGGTGGTCAGCTGGATCTCGGTCAGCCACTTGGTGGCCGAGACGTAGCCGTAGAGGCCCGGAACGATGAGGCGGGCAGGGAAGCCGTGCTGGGCGGGGAGGGGAGCGTCGTTCATCCTGACCGCGATCATGGCATCGCGCGGATGGGCGGGATCCGTGATCCAGGACGTCGGGAAACCGGCCGTCCAGCCGTCGGACGAGCGTGGCACGACCTGCGTCGCGCCAGCCTGGACACCGGCCATGTCCAGCACGTCCGAGAGCCGGACTCCGGTCCACTTGGCGTTGCCCACCAGGTGCCCGCCCACCTCGTTGCTGACGCAGGCGATGGTCACGTAACGCTCGATCAGTGGCAGCTGCACCAGCTCGTCGAACGTGAGGGAGACCTCGTGGTCGACCATGCCGGTCACCTTGAGCTGCCAGGATGCGAGGTCGATGGCCGGCGTGATGAGCGCCGTGTCGATCCGGTAGAAGGTGTCATTGGGCGTGACGACCGGACCAAGGCCGTTGACCTGGAGCGACGCGTCCGGCCCGGGAGCCGGCGCAGGATCGACCGCCTGCGGGATCTCCGATCCGGCCGTCGTCGCCTGCACCGCCCGACCCTCGAGCATCCGCCGCCCGAGTCCGCCGCCCACGAGCGCGATCGCCCCGAGCCCGGCTGCCCGCAGCAGAAAGCCGCGGCGCGTCGCCGAGCCGGGCAGGGGCCGAGCGGCCGACGTCGCCGCGGCGAGCAGGAGGTTGAGCACCCCCGCCGCCAGGCCGATCTGGATCGCTGCGGAGATCGCGGCCAGGGTCGCGGACGTTTCGGGCAGTCGAAGTGCCGCCACCAGTCCCACCCCAGCGATGACGGCGATGGCGACTGCCGCGATCGTGAACCGCGTGCGGGCGAGGATGCCGATGCCCGCGCCGGCCAGGAGGACGACCAGCCCGACCAGGATCTCGAGGGCCGGCTTGTCGTTCGTGCCGAACAGCGACACGATGACCTCCTTGGAGCCGGGCGGCGCGTAGTCGATCAGGGCACTGCCGACCGATGCCAGCGGGGACGGCGCGCCGATCACGAGCCCTGCGACGAGCTCGCCCGTGGCGAGCGCGACCAGGGCCGCCACCACACCGGCGATCGCGGCCAGCGCCGGAGAAGCGAAACCTCCCGCGTTGCCGGGCACGTTGGCCGTCGACCGGGAGGAGCTGATGTTGCCTGGAGCCCGGTTGGGCCCGGAAGCGTCGGTGGAGGTCATGTCGATGGATTGGCTCGCAGCTGTCGGGTGCCCGCCGATGAGGCGGGAATCATCGCCGATTGCGTGCAGCCTCGCAGACGGCTGTGACGGCCCGATGACGGGACGATCCGACCTCGGGCCCGGTCAGGCTCCCACAGAGGCGGCGCCTGGACGCCGGCCTGGAAGGGGGCGGCCGCGGGCCTGGAGCTGGGTGCCCGCCTGCGCAATCCGGCTAGGCGCGGACCTCCTGGCGCAGGAACAGGACGTACGCCAGCGCGAACATGGCCACCGTCAGGGCGACCAGCGCCACGATCTGCGGCCACACGATCAGGATGCTCTGGTCCAGCGTGAGCAGCGAGGGGATCTGCTCCTGGGCCGCCACGTACTGTCCCAGGTTGCCGACGCCGAGCACGCTCTTCGTGGTCGGGTTCATCAGCGCCGTCACGATGTCCTGGTAGAGCGTCGCCGGCGAGATCCGCAGGAACATCGCCTGGGCGCTGGTCGAGGCGAAGTAGTCGTTGGCGGTGCCCGAGGTGTTCGACGGGAACAGTGCGCCGGCCAGCAGCGGCAGCAGGAACTGGCCGAACATGATCAGTCCCAACCAGCTGCCGAAGCCCACCAGGGCTGCCGATGCCGCCCCCCGGATGATCACCGATAGCAGCAGCGCGAACGCGAGCCAGAACGATGCATACAGGATGGTGGCGAGCCACCACGAGAACACCCGCGCCAGCTCCTCCGGCGTGGGGATGATGCCCAGCCGCACGATGCCCAGGCCGCACACCAGGATCACGAGCGCGGCCAGGATCACGCTGATGACCGCGATCCCGGCCGCGAACTTGCCATTGACGACGTCGTCGCGATGGATCGGCTGGGCGAGCAGGCGCGACAGGGTGCCCTGACTTCGCTCGCTGTTGATCCCATCGAAGCCGAACGCGATCCCGACCAGCGGCACCAGCAGGGCGGCGAATGCGACGGTTGTCACGCCACCCACGCTCTGGGAGCCGACCACGAACAGGGCCAGGAACAACGCCGGCTGACCGGACAGCTGCGGCGCGGAGCTGGTGATGTCGGTCGAGATGAAGTACATGGGGATGACCGCGGCCACCACGATCACCACGAGCAGCACGAGGAACCGGACGCTCGCGACGTGGTCGGCAAACTCCTTGAGCGCGATCGTCCGCCAGCCGCCCGACGGTGGGCGCTCGGAACGGCGCGCGGACCGTGCCGGCGTATCGCTTCGGGGCAGGTCAGCGGATGTGGACATCGAGTCCCTCCGGGACGTATCGCCGGTACAGCTCGAGCAGATCCGAGCCGCGGCGCCGCAGGTGAACGAGCGGGACACCGGCACTCGCCAGCGCCGCGGCGAGCGGGGCGGCAACGTCGGTCGACGCCGTGACCACCCGCAGATGCTCGTCCCGTTCGTGAGGTTTGACCGATAGCACGCCAGCGATGCCCCCGGCGATCGCATCGATCCCCGCCGGATCGCCGTCGACGCCCACCTCGAGCTCCAGGTTCTGCGTCGCGTCCGTGCGCCGGGCAAGCTCATCGAGTGGTCCGGCGGCGACCAGGCGGCCAGATGCGAAGAAGCCCACCCGATCGCACAGCGACTGGACCTGGCCGAGGATGTGGGACGACAGGAGCACCGTCAGGTTGCGCTCGCGCACGAGGCGGCGGAGGAGCGCCAGGAGCTCCTCCACGCCGGCCGGATCGATGGCGATCGTCGGCTCGTCGAGGATGAGGACCGAGGGATCCTTGACCAGGGCATCGGCGATGCCCAGCCGCTGGCGCATGCCGCGGGAGTAGGTATCCGCCCGCTTGTCGGCCGCCTCCTCGAGACGGACCTCATGCAGCAGACGGTCGACACGCTCTTCGCTCTCGTGACGCCGGAGTCCGTTCAGCCTGGCGGTGTAGCGAAGGTTCTCGCGGCCCGTCATGGCGCCGTAGAAGCCGACGTTGTCGGGCAGGTAGCCAACCTGGCGCTTGATCGCGAGCGGCTCGCGGGTTGGGTCGAGACCCAGCACACGGACAACGCCGCGGGTCGGCTCGGTCAGGCCCAGCAGCATCAGGACGGCCGTCGTCTTGCCGGCGCCGTTGGGGCCCAGCAGCCCGAACACCTCGCCCGCGCGGATCGTGAGGTCCAGCGAGTCGACCGCGGTGAAGTGCCCGTACTCCTTGGTCAGGCGGCGGGTCGCGATGACCGTGTCCTCGGGGACATCGGCCAGCAGCGAGGCAACCGACCGGCGCCGCCGCCGCCCTCGCGGTCGATCCTCGGCCGTCGGCGCCTGGGCCTCGACCTCCCACGGGCGGACCGTTCGCTCCCTGCCGGCATCGCCGGGCTCCGCCGCGCCGATGGCCAGCGGGTCATCGGACGGGTGCCGCCCGGACACCGGTCGTGCGCTGCTGCCGGGGCGCACGCGGCTCCGCCGCCGGCTCCTGCCCGGACGTCCGTCGGACGGAGGCCTCCGCTCGTCGCTCATCGGGCTACCGCCGACCGTACGTCCGGAAGACCCAGTACAGGCCGGCGAACGTGGCCAGGATCAGCACGATGCCCACGATCCACCAGAACGATGGCGTCTCGACACGAACGCGGATCGAGACATCGCCCGTGGCCTCGGCGCCCTTGGCGGTGACCGTCATCTGGTAGTCGCCCGCGATCGCATCGCTGGTCGGCGTGATCTGTGCGGTCACGGTCTGTGTCTCGTCCGCGGCAAGGCTCGCGATCGACGCCGGCTGGAAGGTCACCTTCCAGTCCGTGGGCGCGCTCGCCGACAGGGCGACGTTCGTGATCGGCGAGCTACCGGTGTTGTGGACGGTGATGTCGAAGTCCTTCTGAGAGCCGGCATTGGCGCTGGTGGAAAGGACCTGATCGGGCGTGGAGACGTCCAGGCTGTAGGTGCCCGTGATCACCACACTGAGCGAGACGTCCGCGGTCTTGCCCCCGCCCGCGATCGACACCTTGACCGGGTACGTGCCCGCGTCGACGGTCGAGGGCGGCGTGGCCGTGACCGCGATGCTGCCGGTCCCGCCTGCCGACACCGTGACGGTCGTCGCCTGCGACGAGCCCGACGGCTTGGCGTCCACCGTCCAGCCGTCCGGACCGGTGGCATTGATCGTGTACGTCCCCTCGGCCGCCGTCGAGTTCTTGACGGTCAGGTTGAACGTGAACGTCGAGCTCGAGGGCCCCTGGAGCTCGGGGAAGTCAGAGGTCATCGTCACGTCGCCGGCGGCCGCGTTGGCGACCCGGATCGTGAGCGTGAGGCTGCCGGACACGCCGCCTCCGCTGGCAACGACGGTGATCGTGCTGGAGCCGGCCGCGGTTCCATCGGGGATCGCGACGTCCAGCGTCACCTTGGGCGACGACTTCGGATCGACGTACACGCTGTCGATCGTCAGCCCGCCACCGAGGAAGCGGGCCGTCCAGCCGGACGGAACGCCGTTCGCCTTGAGGTCCACCCGCTGCGCGCTCGGCGGCTTGATCGCGAGATCGAACGAGGCGGTGGTTCCGGGCTCAGCCACGACCGCCGGGTAGGGGGTGGTGACGGACAGACCGCCGGCGGCGGCGGCGATCGGCGCGGTGACCGCGGCGATGACCCCCACGAGACCCAGGAGCAACGCAGCCCGCGACGCCTGGCGTCGGTGGGACTGTCCGGAAGCGCGATCCGACACGTGCATCTCCGCATATCGATTCCGAGGAACAATCAGGACGACGACGCGATGCGGGCCGGACGTCCACGTGGCGCACGCATCCCACGCGCCTCGCGACGAAACGCCCCGCTCTCCCCGCAGCCCCCGGGATGATATGGCGAAACCCTGAGAGATCGCTGAGATCCGGGAGGGCGGCCAACCGGGCGAGGTCAGGGCCCCGGTGCGGGCGACGATCCGGACGCCGGTGATTGGGCCGGGGTGGGCTTCGGGGTTGGGGTCGGGTTGGGCGTTGCCGTCGGGGCCGGGGTCGGCGTCGCTGGTGGCGGGGTGGCGGTGGGCGTCGGCGTGGGTGGCGACGACGGGCTGGGGGTCGGTCCCGGGGAGAGGGACGGTGACGGCAGGCCGGATGGCGAGGGGCAGATGACGGGCGTGGCATTCGGATCCACGGCTGCCGACGGGTTGGGCGTGACGAACGGCGACGCGCACGGATCGAACGACGCCGACGGGCTCGGGCTGGGCGAGGCGCAGCCGGTCCCGCCGGTGAGCTGGCCCCACGATCGTCCATACGGCACATAGGACGGCTGGTAGAAATACGAGGTCGTGGTGCCCTTGGGACCACCTCGAACCCCCGGACCCCTGCTCGCGCGCTTCAGCCACGCCCGGTCCGCCGCCAGCCAGGCTGGATGCTGGCTCTCGAAGCCGGCCTCGCTGAGCACCGCTTCCCCGCACGCCGAGCCGGGTGCCGCGGCCGCCCCCGGGCCGGTCCCGGGCAGGAACAGCTCGTCGATGGCCTGGCCCCCGCCGCTCGCCGCGAGCCCGGTCCACGGATCGACGGCGGCTTTCTGGAGGTTGCTCGGGAGCGAGAAGTCGTGGATCGCCCAGCCGTGCGTCGCTTCCTTGACGAACCCCTGCCAGACGTAGGTTGAGACCTCGAGCGAGAACAGCGGTGCCTTGGGCGTGCTCACCAGCGAGTTGTCGGAGTTGCCGTTCCAGACGCCGACGACGAGCGCGTGCTCGCCGTCCGATCGGCCCTTCGCGGTGGGAGCGGCGATGAACCCGTAGGCGTTGAGGTCGCGGGCTTCGTTGTTGGTGCCGGTCTTGAGCGTCGCCGGGCGCCGCTTGCCGCCGTCCATGATCCTGAACTGGCCCCAGTAGGGATTCTGGTTGGGGTCCGTGTTGCCCGACAGGATGTTGGTCACGATCCCCGCCGCGCCCGGGTCGATGACCTGCTGCGGAGCGGGTCGGGCATCCTCGCTGACGATCGAGCTGCCGCTGGCGTCGACGACCGTGCGGATCGTCGTCTGGTCGGCCAGCTGGCCGGCGTCGGCCAGCACGCCATAGGCGCGAACGAGGTCGAGCGGGTGGATGACCTCGACCCCCAGGCCCATGGACAGCCCGGCCTTGACCTGGCCGTTCTGGAACTGGACGCCCATCGCCTCGGCCGTCTTCTGGATCCGGTCGTTGCCGATCACGGCCGTGGCCTTGACGGCCGGGATGTTGAGCGAGAACTGGAGCGCGTTCCTGAGCCGCACCGGGCCGCGCTCGAGGTTGTCGGCGTCGGTCGGGATGTACCCGCCCCCGAAGTCGGTCACGACGTCCATGAACATCGAGGCCGCCGTCATGACCTTGCTGTCGATGCCGGTCGCGTACAGGACGGGCTTGAACGCGGAACCCGGCTGGCGCCAGCCGTCGGCGAGCACATCGAACCGGGGCTGGAACTTCCTGGTCGCCTTGGTGGCCGTCGGATCGGCCGAGCCGACATAGGCCAGCAGCTCCCCGGTCTGGTAGTCCATGGCCACCAGGGCGCCGTTGTGGAGGTCCCTCGAGCGCAGGTTCTGCATCCATGGCTCGTAGCTCAGGCCGATCGCCTTCGCCGCCGCCTTGGGGTTCTTCGCGTGGGGCACGATGGCTGCCGCCTTGACCCACTTCTCGGCGATACCCTGGAGCTTCATGTCGAGCGTGGTGGTGATCTTGAGGCCGCCGCGCTCGAGCACCGGGCACGTGTCGGCACCCGCCCCGCACAGCAACGTCGTGAGCTCGCGCCGGACCTGGTAGACGAACTGGGGGACCTTCCACAGGGTCGACTTCTGGGGCGCGAGGATGACCTTCTCCTGCTTGGCGGCCTCGAAGTCGGCGGTCGTGTACTGGCTGCCGGTCAGGGGGGTCCGGCCCTGCTCCATCAGGTCCAGCACGAGGTTCCGACGCTGGACGATCGGTGCGTCGGCGGGAACCACGAGCTGCGTCTGGCAGGTGTCCTGGGGAGCGTTGGGGTCGATGCACTCGTCGACCGCGTTCTGGACCAGGTCGTAGCTCGATGGCGCCTTGGGGATGGCGGCGAGGATCGCCGCCTGGGCGAGGTCCAGGTTCTGGAGGTCGACGCCGAAATAGGCCTGCGCCGCGGCGGCGACGCCGTAGGCATCGTTGCCGTAGTAGTTCTGATTGAGGTACGCGGCCATGATCCGTTGCTTGCCGTCGACCCCCGGAAACGCCTCCGTGACCCGGATCGACTGGATGATCTCCCGCAGCTTGCGGCTGATGGTCACCTGCGTCTCGGCGGTGCCGTTGTCGCTCAGCAGCCGCTGGCGCACCAGCTGCTGGGTGATGGTCGAGGCGCCCCGGACGTTGCCTCGCAGCGCATCCAGACCGGCTGCGAGGATGCCCACCGGATCGAACCCGGCGTTCTCCCAGAACGTTCGGTCCTCCACCGCCGTGGTGGCATCGACGAGCACCGGTGGGATGTCGGCGAACTTCACGACCACGCGGTTGAACTGGCCGAACCGGGCCAGCTCCACGGTGCCCGTCCGGTCATAGACCACCGACTGCTGCGGAAGCTGGATCTGCTCCAGCGCCGATGGGTCGGGGAGGCCGTTGCTGAGCCTGAAGTAGGCGGCCAGCGCAACGCCCGCCCCGGTGAAGCCCGCGAGCACCAGGATCGCGAACAGCACGAGGCCCATCGTCGCGGCGCTGCCGATGCCCTGCCGGGTCCGGCGAACAGGCTCGGGCATGCCCGGGAGCAGGTCTTCGTCATCGTGCATTGGCGCGAAGTCTGCCCTGCGTGGCCGGATCGTGCCGTGCGACGGTCCCGGCCACGCAGCCCGGAACCTCTGGGCTGATCGCGATCAGCTGTTCCTGCGCTCGTCCCGGATCTCGGTCAGGACGACCGCCCCCAGCGCCGTCCCGATGATGATGCCGATGGCCACTGCGAGCGCGTTGGACCCGGTCAGGAACGCCTTGAGCTCGGCAACCATGGTGCCCGTCACCTCCCGCATCGACGACGACCGCCGCTCGTCGATCCAACGATGCGGTCTCGCCGGGTCAGGCGGACCTCGGGGCTGCGCCGGCGTGCAGCCCGGCTGCAGGCCCGAGCCAGTCCAGCACCCGCGTCGCGAGCCGGTCTCCGATGGCGAGCGAGCTGGTGGCTGCCGGTGACGGGGCATTGCGCACGTGGAGCACGCCATCGCGACCGGCCAGGTCGAAGTCGTCCATCAGCGTCCCGTCCCGTTGCAGCGCCTGCGCCCGGACGCCGGACGGCCCGAACCGCAGCTGGGCCTCGCGCAGCTCGGGCAGGTAGCGTCGCAGCTCGCGGGCGAACGCCGACCGGCTGGCATCGCGCCACATCTCGGCCAGGCCGGTTCGCCAGAAGCGTCGCCCGAGCCGCAGGAAGCCGGGGTAGGCGAGTGTCGCGGCAAGGTCCCCGATCGCGACATCGCGTCGGCGGTACCCATCCCTCCGGAACGCAAGCACGGCGTTCGGACCGGCCCACACCTCGCCGTCGATCCTGCGGGTGAAATGCACGCCCAGGAACGGGAAGCGCGGGTCGGGCACCGGGTAGATGAGCCCTCGCACCAGTCCGGCCGCATCGGGAGTCAGGCGGTAGTAGTCGCCGCGGAACGGGACGATCCGAGGCGCGTCCCGCGTCTGATCGCCTGACATGGCGGCAGCCCGGTCCGCCCACAGCCCGGCGCACACGACCACGGCCCGTGCCCGCACCTCGCCTCGAGGCGTGGCGACGATCGCGCCGTCCGAACGCCGCCCGATGGCCGTTGCCGGGCACGAGAGCGCGATTACCGCCCCTCGCTCCCGGATGTCGCGGGCATACGCCTCGGCGACCCGACTGAAATCCACGATCCCGGTGCGGGGGCTCCACAGGGCTCGGAGCCCGGCCACGTGCGGCTCGATCTCGTGCATCCGCTCCGGGCCAACCTCCTCGAGGCCGTCGACCCCGTTGGCCGTGCCGCGCTCGCGAAGCGCCGTCAGCCGGGGCAGCTCGGTCTCGTCGAGGGCGACGACGAGCTTGCCGGGATGCTCGATCGGGACGCCACGCTCTTCGCAGTACCGCTCCAGGCGACCCTTGCCCTCGCGACACAGCAGCGCCTTGCTCGAGCCGGGCGCGTAGTACAGCCCGGCATGGACGACGCCGCTGTTGTGGCCCGTCTGGTGTGCGGCGATCCGGCCCTCGCGCTCGATCACCGCAAGCCGCAGGTCGGGTCTCGACGCCTGGAGTTGGAGGGCGGTCGCGAGGCCGACGATGCCCGCGCCGATGACCAGGACGTCGACCTGACCGGGCGGGGCCTCGAGCTGGGGATCCATGGGCAGCTCGACTCTACCCGGTCGAACCGGGTTGGGCACGCCATCGGGGGCCACTCGAGTCCGGCGGCTCCAGCACGGTGGCACCACGCGCTGCGGCGCCAACCTGCGGCTCCGCCGCGGGCGGTTCGGCCGGGCAGGCGGCCCGGGCGGTCAGGCGCGGGCCAGCTCCGCCGCAGGATCAGGCGCGGGCCAGCTCCCGAAGCAGCCGGTCGATGAACTCAGCCTGGGCCGGATTGAGCCGCCGCCGTGCCTCGGCCGGGTCTGCCCAGGTCACCCGGTCGATCTCGGGGACGCGCCGCGTGCGCCCCGACTTCGGCGGCCACTCGACCTCGGTCTGCATGCTGTAGATCTGCGATGGGTTGAGGTCGCCCTCCACCGCCCACGCTCGCACGGTCTTCCCGGAGCGCATCCGGACCGCGCCCAGATCGATCGGGGGTCCCTCCGGCGCCTCGTGCCCTGTCTCCTCGAGGAACTCCCGCCGGGCGGCGTCAAGCAGGTCCTCTCCGTCATTGGGAGCGCCCTTGGGCAGCGACCAGGCGCCCGTGTCGCGACGCGCCCACACGGGTCCACCGGGGTGGGCGATCAGGACCTCGAGCACGTCGTCGAGACGGCGGAACAGCAGCAGACCGGCGGAAAGCTTGGCCATCGGCGAGCCCATTGGCGACGCGGCGCACGCGAAAGCGCCCGAAGGAACCGTCCTGCACCGTCACGCCCACGACCCTGCCGAGCAAGCTCGGCCCTGTCGCAGCGGCCCCGGTCTCCAACCACCTCGTCAGCCTTGCGGCCATCGTGGCGGCGGCTCGGGGACCCGGTCCGTTGATTGCTCACCGGTCCGGCGTCGGTGCCACCGGCCCCTTCGGGCAGACCGAACGATATCGGGTTGCCGGCCCACGCCACAACGGGCTTGTCCACGAACTTCGGCGCGGCCCCCGGTGAGTTGTCCACGATCCACAGCCATGGTGGAAAACCTGTGGACGAATTGGGTCCGTGTGGCCCTGATCGAGGGACGGGAGACTCGGGACGGCGCCGCGGTCCGGCTCCATACGGTTGGCCCCGAACACCGTTGCCGAGTGCGATTGCCGGCAAATCGCACGCATTTCGGTTGCCCCGACCGGTCGCTGCGTCGCCGTGACGCCTGGTGGCCTGAGCGTCCTGGTGGCCGAGCGGGCCGGTCAGTCGTCGTCAGCCACCACGCCCCGCGCCGCCCGAGCGGGTGCCACCTCGTGGTGACGCAGGCAGCGCGCTTCGTACGTCTCGACGGCCGGGCTCTGGAAGCCACCGATCACGATGAGTGGGTCGTCGATGGCGGCCGGCCGGCCGCCGACCAGGCGCTGGGTCCGGGTCGCCGTCTCGCCGCACACGACGCAGATGGCGGTCAGCATCGTGACGTCGTCGGCGAGCGCAAGCAGCTCAGGCATCGAGCCGAACGGGCGTCCCGCGAAATCGGTGTTGAGGCCGCTCGCGATCACGTGCCGCCCGCTCTGGCGCAGCGTCTCGACCGCGCGCACGATGGAGTCGTCGAAGAACTGGGCCTCCTCGATCCCCACCAGGTCGACGTCGCGCTCCCGGGCGAGCGACAGGATCCGAAGGGGCTCGCCGCGTGGGACCAGCACGCTCGGATAGCGCGCATGGCTCCGGCTCTCCGCGTATTCGGCTGGGGTCCGGTCGTCGACGTCCGGACGGACGAGCAGGATGCGACGACGAGCGATCTCGGCGCGCCGCAGGAGCCGCAGCAGCTCATCGGTCTTGCCCGACGACATGCAGCCCGCGATCACGTGCAGCCAGGGATCGGCACGAAATAGCATCGCGATCGATCGTACCGCCGAGCGACCCCTCCGTTTGGGCTCTTGGCGGGCCGTCCGGTGCCCGCCGGTGGCGCCCGGGTGGCGACGACGCGTTCGCGGAATTGCCGGCCGCGGAATTGCCGGCCGCGGAATTGCCGGCCGCGGAATTGCCGGTCGCGGCAGCCGATGGCCGCGGAATTGCCGGCCGCGGCAGCCGATGGTCGCGGCAGCCGATGGTCGCGGCAGCCCGGCGGTTCGCCTCACAGGCGATAGCCTTCGCTCGATGAGCGCGATCCTCACCGCCGGCCTGACCAAGCACTACCGCTCGGGTTCACGGCTGCCGGGACGGCCGAAAGCCATCGTCCGCGCGCTCGAGGACGTCACGCTCGAGGTGGGCGAGGGTGAGGTCTTCGGCTTCCTGGGGCCCAATGGTGCCGGCAAGAGCACCCTGATCCGGCTGCTGCTCGGGTTCCTCCATCCGACCGCTGGGCGGGGGACGGTGCTCGGTCTCGACAGCCGGCGCGAGTCGGTGGCGATCCGCGCCCGGGTGGGCTACCTGCCGGGCGGCATCTCGCTGTACGACGGCCTGACCGGCGAGGAGCTCCTTGCCTACCTCGAGCGGCTGTCCGGCAGACCCGCCATCCGCCGTGGTTCGCTCTGCGAGCGACTCGAGCTGAGCACGCGGATCCTCCGCCGTCCGGTGCGCGACGATTCGCGCGGCATGCGCCAGAAGCTCGGCATCATCCAGGCGCTCCAGCACGATCCCGAGCTGGCCATCCTCGATGAGCCGTCCGAGGGGCTCGATCCGCTCATGCAGCGTGCCTTCTACGAGATCCTCGATGACCTGCGACGGTCGGGACGGACCGTCTTCTTCTCGTCGCACGTGCTCTCGGAGGTGGAGCGAGTGTGCGACCGGGTCGCGATCGTGCGGGCCGGTCGGCTTACGGCCGTGGAGGATGTGGCGAGCCTGCTGGCACGCCGCCGTCGGCGGGTGGAGATGCGGTTCGCGGGTACACCCCCCAACCTCACGGCGATCGCCGGAATCACCGACCTCGCGATCACGGACGGCCGGCTGACCTGTTCCCTCGAGGGGGATCCGCGCCCGTTCCTGACGGCGATCCACGGGGTCGAGCTGACCGACCTCACGATCGAGCCTGCGCGCCTCGAGGAGGCATTCCTCGAGCTGTATGCGGGTGAGGAGGCCGCCGAAGCGGGTGAGGAGGCCGCCGGGGCCGCGGAGGCATCGCGCGGCGCGGCCGGAGTCCGGCCATGATCAGCCGCCCGCTGCTCGTCCATGCCTGGCGAACCCATCGGGTTCGTGTGGCCCTGATCGCGATCGCCCTGGGGATCTGGGCGTGGATCATGCCCGTGATCTACGCCACCTTCGGTCGGGCACTCGAGGTCATCCTGCATTCGGGCGTCATCCCGGACGCCTTCCTGCGCTTCCTGGGCGCCGACCCGTTCAGCCTCGACGGCGCCATCGCGCTTGGCGTCATCCATCCGATCGCCCTCGCGCTGTTCGTCGTCTATCCGGTCGGCTTCGCGGCTGCGGCCATCGCCGGGGAGCGCCAGCGGGGGACGCTCGAGGTGCTCCTGTCGCGGCCCATCTCGCGTCGTTCGATGCTCCTGACCAACCAGGTGGCGGCGATCGCCGTCGCGATCCTCACCACCGTGGCCTGGCTGCTGGGGACGCTGGTCGGGGTCGCTGCCTACGGCCTCGGGGACCGGCTGGACGCCGGCAACCTCGCGTTCCTGGCCGCCAACGTCGTGCTCCTGCTGGCGGCTCTGGCCGGGATCTCGCTCGCCGCGTCGGCCTCGTTCGATCGTCTGACGCCGGCGCTCGGCATCGCGCTCGCCGTGGTGCTGGTGAGCTACGTGCTCGAGATCCTGGGCACCATGTGGCCCGACGCGGCGTTCCTGCAGCCGTATTCGCTGTTCCACTACCTGCGCCCGATGGACATCCTGGCTGGCCGGGCGGCTCCCGCCGACCTGCTCGTGCTGGCCCTGGTCCTGGTGGCGTCAGTCGCCTTCGGGCTGTGGGAGTTTCCCCGGCGGGACCTGGCGGCGCCCAGCTGATCGGCCTTGACCCTCACGTTACGTCAGGGTCTGGCATCGGGACCGATGGACGAACCGGCCACGCAGACGGTCGGCACGGTGCGTCCGTGGCGGTGCGGGTGAGCCACCGGCGACAGGCGTTCGAGCGCTGAGAACGGCAGCCGGGTCTTCGTCGGTCGGGTCGAGCGCGAACCTCGGTCCTCGCCCCATCCGAACCCCGTCCTCGCCCCATCGGGTTGGCGTACAGTCAACCCCGATGCCCGCTCCCGAGTCCTCGATCCCGCAGATCGGGATCTGCCTTCCCACGTGGCCGCTGCGCGGCGGTGGACACGCCTCATGGCCGGAGATCCGTCAGCTTGGCCGCGATGCCGAAGGGCTGGGCGTCGACACCCTGTGGGTCGCCGACCATCTCCAGCGGACGGTTCGCGACCGACCGCCGTTCGGCTTCCGGGAGTGCTGGACGATCCTCACCGCGGCGGCCGCGGTCACCGATCGGATCGCCATCGGGTCGTTCGTGGCGTGCACCGGGTTCCGCAACCCGGCGCTGCTCGCGAAGATGGCCGCCACGCTCGACGAGGTCAGCGACGGTCGCCTCGTGCTGGGCCTCGGCAGTGGATCCCCGGCCACCGACGACAGCTGGGCGGCATTCGGCTACGAACCCGCGCAGCACGTCTCGCAGCACGCCGAGGCCGTCGAGGTCGTGGCTCGGCTGCTCCGCGAGCCGCCGCTGACCTTCGAGGGCCGCTTCCACCGAACGCGCGCCGCCGACATCCTCCCGCCCGGTCCCCGGGCGCGCATTCCGATCTGGGTGGCCGCGCGGGGCGGGCGCACCATGGGGATCGCCGTCAGCTGGGCGGACGCCGTCAACGTGAATGTCCCGCTCACCGGGGTTGAAGGCGCGGTGAGCGTGACGGCCGACGTGCGACGGGCGTGTGACGCCGGCGGCCGCGATCCGGCCACGCTCGAGGTCACCGGCTGGGCACGGCTCGCGCTGCTACCGGACGGGACGGCCGTCGACCGTCCTGGCTGGCTCGCCGGGCCGCCGGCCAGGGTTGGCGAGACGCTGCGGGCCATCCGCGGGACGGGGATCCGGCACGTGACCCTGTACCTCGGCGATGCTGACGACCCGAGCCCCCTGCCCGCGCTGACCGCGCCCGTGCTCGAGCGGCTCAAGCCGATCCTGGTCGCTCTGCGGGCCGGCTGACCGACCACGATGCTCGGGATCTGGCGCCTGCAGCTGCTCCGCGAGGTGGCCCGGCGGGGGACGGTCAAGGCGGCGGCCGCCGCGATGAACGTGACGCCGTCGGCTGTCTCGCAGCAGCTCAAGCTGCTCGAGCAGGAGGCGGGCGTGTCGCTCCTCGAGCCGCACGGCCGGCTGGTGCGGCTGACCGATGCCGGCGAGATGCTCGTCCGTCACGCGGACGCGATCACGGCTGCGATGGCGGCCGCCGAATCGGAGCTGGCCGCGACACGCGACACGATCACGGGCACCCTTCGGGTGGCCGCGTTCCCGACCGCCGCCCGGGCGATGATGCCGCGCGTCCTGGCCGCTCTGGGGGCGCGGCATCCCGGCCTCCGGCTGACGTTCCGGGATCTCGAGACCAGCGAGAGCCTGCTGGCGCTGCAGATGGGCGAGATCGACGTTGCCGTGGTGGACGAGTACGACGAGATCAGCCGGATCCGCGCCCAGGGCATCGAGAAGATCGCGATCTTCCGGGATCCGCTGTACGTGGCCTTCCCGCCGGGTCGAACGCCACCGCGGGCCGGTGTCGAGCTGGCCACGCTGTCGTCGGAGCCGTGGATCATGGACACCGAGGCAAGCACGATCTTCCAGGTTGTCGCCCGCGCTTGCGAGCGAGCCGGGTTCGAGCCGCACATCCGGTCGCAATGCAAGGACTACGGGGTCATCGTCGCGCTGGTCGGGGCCGGTCTGGGCATGGCGATCCTGCCGGCTCTCGCGTTGCACGACCGACCGATCGACCTCCGGGTCACCCGCACCCGGCCGCCTCTGGAGCGCACGGTCTATGCAGCCGTGCGCCCGGAGCGCCGCGCGCACCCGGCCGTGGCGGCCATGCTGGCGGAGCTCGAGGTGTTTGCCGCGACCTACGAGTCGGCGGCGGGCCGCTGATTCCCGGGGCGCCTCACTGATCTGGCGCGGTGTCAAGAATGCGGGGTCAGGGACCGCCGACGCGGCCGAGGATGGCACGAGTGCGGATGCCAGCGCTGGTCCATCTGCATATCAGGGCCCGAACGGGTACGAGGCCGAAAGCGTAGGACGTTGGTCCTGAGTCGATGGGTTCGCCAGGGGGGTTGTGCGCGATGGTCCATCTGGCTACGGTGCGGAGGGCGTCCCGGCCCTCGTCATTGGTGCGCCCGTGCGAACGCCTCGATCCAAAGCACCCACCCCGGTGAGAGCCCGAAAGGGCGCCTCCCGTTCGGGGGCTGTGCCGCGCGTGCCGCGGAGCCCGGAATCGCATCCGACCGAGGCCCACGAACACCCGACTCCGGCCCTCGCGACTCCGGCCCTCGCGACTCCGGCCCTCGCGACTCCGGCCCTCGCGACTCCGGCTCTCACGATCGGGGACATTCCCGACGCGGTGTTTGCAACCGATCTCGAGAACCGGATCACGCACTGGGCCGAATCGGCAGCGGCGTTGTTCGGCTACTCGGCCGCCGAAGCGATCGGACAGTCTGTTGGCGCGCTGCTGCCGTTCCGGATGCGCCGGTCCGCTGATGAGCAGGAGCTGCTGGATACCGTCCGGGCCGGCAGGACATGGCGCGGCGAGGGCACGGCCCGCCTGCGCGACGGCTCGGAACGCTGGATCGAGTCGACCGTCAAGCCACGGTTGGTCGGCGGCCGGGTCATCGGAAGCGTCTCGGTGGCGCGCGACGTGACCCAGACGATCGAGGCGGAGCTCCGGCTGACCGAGGAGAAGCGACTTGCGAGCGGGCTCCTCGACGTCGCTGGATCGCTGGTCATCGTGCTGGACCCGACCGGCACCGTCGTTCGTTTCAACGTCGCCTGCGAGCAGCTCTCCGGGTACCGTGCCGATGAGGTCATCGGGCAACCGATCTGGACGCTGCTCATCCCCTCCGATGAGCTCGACGGCGTGCAGGCATCGTTTGCGGACCTTCGAGCCGGCCAGTTCCCGAACACGTACGAGAACCACTGGATCAGACGCGATGGCACCCGGCGGCTCATCAGCTGGGCGAACAACTGCCTGACCGACGACGCGGGAGCCGTGACCCATGTCGTCGGGACCGGCACCGACATCACGGAGGAGCGCCGCACCGAGAACGCGCTGCGCGGGATCGCGGCCGTCGGTCAGGTGCTCGCCAGCCACGGGCCGACGGGGGCATCACTCGATGCCGTGCTCGAGACGCTCGCCGATCACACGGGCTACCGGCACCTCGCCCTGCTCATCGTCGAGGGTGAGCGGCTTCGCATCGGCGCATCGCGTGGCCTCTCCAACCTACCGGATTCCCCGTCGATCGCACAGGGCATCGTGGGACGCGTTGCCCTGACCGGCGAGGCCGCGTGGGTCCACGACGTCCGGACGGATCCGGACTACGTCGAGGCGAGCCCCGATGTCCGCAGCGAGATCGCGGTCCCGCTCCGGGCCGACGGCCTGACGATCGGCGTGCTGGACATCGAGGCCACCGCGGACGCACCACTCACCGAGCGCGACATGCGGCTGGCCCAGACGGTGGCGGAGCGGATCGCCAGCGCGCTGCTGCTTGGCCGGGAGCAGCAGGCCCTGGCCCAGCGCGCGCAGCTGCTGGCCGCTCTGAGCGAGTTCGCGCGGGGAACGAACGGCATCCTCGAGCCGGACCGGCTGATCCCGGCCCTGATGGAGGCGCTCACGAAGATCTTCCCGGGCGATGTCATGACCCTGACCACGCTGGATCGCGAGACCGGCCGCTATCACCTGACTGCCGCGCGAGGCGTCGCGGCCGCGATCCTTGGGGCGGAGGTGCCGCTCCGAGACGGACCCGCGGGCCGCGCGATCGCGGAGCGCCGGCTGCTCGGACCCATCGAGCTCCGCAGACCCGACTACGCGAGCGCGGTCCGGAATGCCATCGGCCCCGATGCGTTGATCTCGCTCACCGTCCCGCTCATTCGCGACGACACGGTCCTGGGCGCGGTCTCGATTGGTCGCGCGAACCTCGATCACCCCTTCTCCGACGTCGAGGTCGAGGTCATGGAGCTCCTGGGCGCCCAGGCCGCGCTCGCGCTCGCCAACGCGCAGCTCCACCAGGAGGTCTCGGAGCTGGCCATCCACGACGGGCTGACCGGGCTCTACAACCGGCGGCACTTCGACGCGGCGCTCGATCTCGTGTTCGCCCGCTGGCGCCGCCATCATGGACGTCGCGGCCTGGCGGCGATCATGTTCGACCTCGACCACTTCGGCCGGTTCAACAAGGAGCACGGCCACCAGGCGGGCGACGCGGTCCTGCGCGAGTTCGCCGGCGTCATGCGTGAGCGGCTGCGATCGAGCGACCTCGTCGCCCGCTATGGCGGCGAGGAGTTCGTCGTGATCCTCGAGGAGTGCGACCTGATCGCCGCGATCGCGGTCGCGGAGGACATCCGCAGGTCGCTCGAAGCTCGGGTCATCGAAGGTCCGTCCGGGCAGCGCCTCAGGGCACGGGTCTCCGCAGGCTGCGCGGCCCTCGATCCCGGCGAGCCCACCAGCGACGCGCTGCTGCGGGCAGCCGACGTGGCCCTGTCCATGGCCAAGCGCGGCGGTCGGAACCAGGTGGTGGCGGCCTGAGGCCTGTCGCGCGAGCACCCGTGTCGGCCAGCGATCGCGGCCACAGATGATGTAGCGGGGCTAATCGATCACGGTAGATACCTGCGCTTGACCTGCGTGATTGCTGCGGCCATCGTGCGAGATGGCCGCGTGTATCCTCGGCGCAGGGGGGTTGGACGTCGGCCATCAGGCGGAAGGAGCGATCGGGATGCGGCTGGCGTCGCGCATGCAGGACATCGGCACCGAGACCGCGTTCGAGGCAGCCGCCCGGGCCAGGGCGCTCGAAGCGACCGGGCGAGAGGTGATCCACCTCGAGATCGGCGAGCCCGACTTCGATACCCCGGCCAACGTCCGCGAGGCGGCCAGGCGCGCGCTCGACGAAGGTGCCACGCACTACGCGCCCTACCCGGGCATCCCGGAGCTGCGGTCGGCCATCGCCGACGATGTCGCCGCACGTCGCGGTCTCGACGTCGCCCCGGACCGGGTGTTCGTGACCGTCGGCGGCAAGGGCGTCATGTACTACGCGATCCTGGCCCTGATCGATCCCGGCGACGAGGTCATCGTCCCGGACCCCGGTTATCCGATCTACGCGTCGGTGACCCGGTTCGTGGGCGGCACCGCGGTGCCGATCCCGATCCGCCAGCAGAACGACTTCCGGCTCGACGTCGACGAGCTGGTGTCGCTGGTGACGCCTCGGACGAAGCTGATCGTGCTCAACTCGCCGGCCAACCCGACCGGCGGGGTGCTGACACGCGAGGACCTGGAGCGGGTCGCCGACCTCGCCCGCGAGCGCGATCTCGTGGTCCTCTCGGACGAGATCTACAGCCGGATCCTGTACGAGGGCGAGCACACGTCGATCGCGTCGCTGCCGGGCATGGGGGAGCGGACGATCCTGCTCGACGGTTTCTCGAAGACCTACGCGATGACGGGCTGGCGGCTGGGCTATGCGGTCGTCCCCGAGCCGCTGGCGTTCGGCTTCGGCCGGCTGATCATCAACTCGGTGAGCTCGGCCACCACGTTCGCCCAGGTGGGGGCGGTCGAGGCGCTGCGCGGCCCGCAGGACGCGGTCGACGCGATGATCGCGGAGTTCCGGGCACGGCGCGATCTCGTGGTCGATGGGCTCAACAGCCTGCCAGGCGTCTCGTGCCTTCGCCCGAAAGGGGCGTTCTACGCGTTCCCTGACGTGTCGGGGACGGGCCGAACCGGCGACGAGCTCGCGAGCCTGCTGCTCGACGAGGCCGGGGTCTCGGTCCTCTCGGGCACCGCGTTCGGCGATGTCGGCGCCGGCCACATCCGGATCTCGTACGCCACCAGCCGCGAGCTGCTCGCCCGCGCCATCGACAAGATGCGGGCCGTCCTCGAGCCCGTCGCAGCCGGCCGCTGAGCCTCCTCCCCAGGGCCCGGCCCGTCGTCTCCCCCCACGGCGGGCCGGGCCTTCGCAGCCAGACACCGGAGCTGCCACCGATGACCACCTCCGTCGATCCCGTCGCCGAGCGGTATGCCGCCGCCGAGCCCGATTTCGTCCGCTACCAGCTCCTGCTCGACGTCGTCGACGAGTGTCTCGACCTCGCCCTCAACTATCGCCAGTCCGGGCACCCGGGCGGATCGCGCTCGAAGGGCCATCTGCTGCTGGCGACGCTGCTGTCGGGCGCGATGCGCTGGGACATCCGCCGGCCGTGGCGCCGGTTCGGCGATCGCCTGGTGCTCTCGGCCGGTCACACGGTGCCGCTGGTGTACGCGACCCTGGCGGTGCTCAACGAGGGTCTCCGAGCGCGCCACGAGCGCGACGGGGACCCGGCTTTTGCCTTCCCCGACGGCGGGCGTTGGGCGCTGACCTGGGAGGACCTGCTCACGCTCCGCCGGCGTGGCGGGCTGCCGGGCCATGCGGAGGCGGCGGGCAAGACGCTGCTGCTCAAGGCCAACACCGGACCCTCGGGCCACGGGATGCCCAACGCCGCGGGACAGGCGCTGGCGCTCAGGATGGCGGGTGCCTCGGAGGTCAGGGTGTTCGTCGTCGAGGGCGAGGGCGGGCTGACGCCCGGGGCGACGCACGAGACGCTCAACTCGGCATGGGGCCTCGGCCTGTCCAACCTCGTGTTCCTGGTCGACTGGAACGACTTCGGGATCGACGAGCGGGCGGCGTCAGCGGTGGTCCACGGCACGCCCGCCGACTGGTTCGCCCCGCACGGCTGGCGGGTGCTGGGCACGCCCGACGGGATGGAGTGGGGACCCGTGACCCGGACCGTGCTCGAGGCCGTGCATGGCGACAACGCCGATGGTGTCCCGACCGCCGCCTGGTTCCGGACCCGCAAAGGGCGTGGCTACGGCAAGGTGGACGCCCGGAGTCACGGCACGCCGCATGCCGCCAACAGCCCGGAGTTCTGGGCAGTCCGGCGCGAGTTCATGGACGCCTACGGCGTGGTGTACGAGGGCGTCGACGCGCCACTCCCCGAGGAGGCGGCGGAGCGCGACGATCAGGCCCGGGCCAACCTCGAGACGGCGATCTCGGTCCTGCGCCGGGATGCCGGTCTGGTGACCTGGCTCTCGGACCGGCTGACGGCGATCGCGGCCTCGGTCCCCGACGAGATCCCGGGCGTGACCCTCGGCGAGGCGCGCTCGGCGGCGATCTTCGACGATCCCCGAGTCACCGACTACCGGTCCTATCCGACCGCCGTCTACCGCGCGCCGGGCGAGCGCGCGCCCAATCGCGCCGCGCTGGGCGCCTGGGGCTCGTGGGTCAACGCGTACGCGAAGCAGGCATATGGCCGGCCGCTGTTCGTGGTCGCCTCGGCGGACCTCGCCGAATCCACCAACATCGCGGGCTTCGGCAAGGACTTCGGCGACCTGCCGGGCTTCGGCTGGTACGAGCGCGACACGAACCCCGACGGTGCCGTCCTGCCCCAGGAGATCACCGAGTTCACCAACGCCGGGATCATGGCCGGGCTGGCCTCGGTCAGCCTCGCTCCCGATCCGCTCAACGCGTTCGACGGGTACTGGGGCGCGTGCTCCACGTACGCCTCGTTCAGCTACCTCAAGTACGGCCCGCTGCGGCTGTTCAGCCAGCTCGCCCAGGACACCGAGCTGCGCCTGGGCAAGGTGCTGTGGGTCGCCGGTCACTCGGGACCCGAGACCGCCGAGGACTCGCGCACGCATTTCGGGGTGTTCGCGCCCGGGGTCACGCAGCTGTTCCCCGAGGGTTCGGTGATCGATCTCCATCCCTGGGAGCACAACGAGGTGCCGGTGGTGCTGGGCGCGGCGCTCGCAACCGAGGTGCCCATCGTCGCGCTCCACCTCACCCGGCCGCCGGTGACGATCCCGGACCGCGTGGCGCTGGGCATGCCGTCGCACTTCGAGGCGGCCCGTGGCGCCTATGTCCTGCGCCCGTACCGTGACGCTCACCCCCGCATGGGCACGGTCGTCGTGCGGGGCACGATCACCACCGCCAACCTGGTCTCGGTCCTGCCCGAGCTCGACCGGCGCGGGCTCAACGTCAAGGTGGTGGCCGCGATCAGCCCGCAGCTGTTCGCCCGCCAGGACGCCGCCTACCGGGACGCCACCCTCTCGGCCGCGGACCGGCTGGACGCGATGGCGATCACGAACGGCGCCTTCAAGCTCATCGCGGGCTGGGTCGATGACCCGGCCGCTCGCGAGTACTCACTCTCGGCGGACTGGGACGACCGCTGGCGGACCGGCGGCTCGGTGGACGAGGTGGCTGATGAGGCCCACCTGTCGGCCGACCATATCCTGGCGGCGATCGAGCGCTTCGCCCGGGAGCGCGACGCGCGCCTGGCCCGACTGCGAGCGACGCTGGACGCGGCCGGAGGCTGAGGAGCGCTCACAGCCTCTGCCGCCGATCCGCGTCTCGGCGACGCGCCGGGCACCAGGGGCGCATGCCATCGGGCCCGCCGTCGCGGGCTGTTGATCAGGCCGGGACGAGGTCCGGGGGCGTTGCCCAGGAGCGCAGCGCCGTCATGTAGTTGCCGCGCTCGAAGGCCGAGGGATCCTCCACCGAAACCTGCGTGGCGCTGCCCCGAAGCTGCGAGACCGACTCGTACTCGTGCTCCTCCATCCAGGCCAGCAGCTCGTTCTCGACCGCCCGAACGTGCTCGGGCCCGTGGCGCAGCAGCGCCGAGGTCATCATCACGACGTCGGCACCGACCATCAGACCCTTGATCGCGTCGGCGCCCGAGTGAACGCCTGACGTGGCCGCGATCGCCACCTCGGTGCCGAGCTGGGGCCGCAGGATCGCGATCCAGCGCATCGGCAGCCGCAGGTCATCGGGGTGGCTGAGCTCCACCCGTGCGATGACGTCGAGGCTCTCGAGGTCGAGGTCCGGCTGGTAGAAGCGGTTGAACAGCACCAGACCGTCGGCACCGGCGCCGCGGGCACGAGCGGCGAAGCCGGCCATGGCGGTGTAGAAGGGGCTGAGCTTGACGGCCAGCGGGAGCGTCACCGAGGCGCGAACGGCCGCGATCAGCTCGAGGTCGGTCTCCTCCCGAGCGGCGGCGGTGACCGACGGATCGGCCACCACGTGGTACAGGTTGAGCTCGAGCGCATCGGCCCCGGCGTCCTGCATCCGACGGGCGTAGTCAACCCAGCCGCCGGTCGTCGTCGCGTTGAGGCTGCCGATCACCGGGATCGAGAGCTCGGCCTTCATCCGCTCCAGGCGGGTGATGTAGCGGTCGCCGACCCCGGGTACGGAGTCGATCGCCGGGAAGTAGTTGAGCGCCTCGGCGAACTGCTCGGTGCCCGCCTCGAGCGAGCGGTCGAGCTGGATCTCCTCGTTGAGGATCTCCTCCTCGAACAGCGACGGCAGCACGATCGCGGCCGCGCCGGCCGCCTCCAGCCGCCGCGCCGTGGCGACCTCGCCGGTGAGCGGCGAGGACGACGCGACGATGGGGGAGCGCAGATCGAGACCCAGGTAGCTGGTGCGCAGGTCGACGGTCACGCCAGGTCTCCCTTCCCATTGCCGCCCGGCCGGGCGGGCGTTGCGGCGGCGCCGTCTCCGGCCGCCGTGGCCACGCCGGCCTCGACGCCCTCCGGCAGCTCGGTCTCCTGGTGGTCGAGGTGCGGCACGCTGCGGTGGATCCCCGCCAGCTGTTCGTAGTAGCGCCAGCGCTCGTCCGCGTCGGCCTGGGCGAGCTCGGCGAGCTCGGCCGCCCGCTCCGGGTTCGTGCGCTCGAGGATCGCGAATCGCGTCTCGTCGGCCGCGAACTGGCGGATGGGGATGGACGGCTTTGCCGAGTCGAGCTTGAACGGCACGCCGTCCTCGACCTCGCTCGGCTGGTAGCGGTACAGCGGCCAGTAGCCGCTGCGGACGGCGTCCTTCATGTGGGCCATCGACTTCGACATGTCGATCCCGTGGGCGATGCAGGTCGAGTAGGCGATCACGAGCGACGGCCCGGGCCAGGCATCGGCCTCGAGCAGCGCCTTGATCGTCTGGGCGTCGTTGGCGCCCATCGCGATCTGGGCCACGAACACGTTGCCGTACGAGCGGGCGACCGCGCCCAGGTCCTTCTTGCCGGTCGGCTTGCCGGCGGCGGCGAACTTGGCGACCGCGCCGCGGGGCGTCGCCTTCGACGCCTGGCCGCCGGTGTTGGAGTAGACCTCGGTGTCGAGGACCAGGATGTTGACGTTGCGCCCTGAGCTCAGGACCTGGTCCAGGCCGCCGAAGCCGATGTCGTAGGCCCAGCCATCGCCACCGATGATCCAGACGCCCTGTCGGACGAGGTCGTTGGCCACCGCCAGCAGTCGCCGCGCGGCCGCCGCGTGTTCGCCGCCGACGCCCGCCAGGACCTCGCGCAGCTTCGCAACGCGGGCCCGCTGGGCCGCGATCTCGGGCTCGGTGTCCTGGCTGCTGTCGAGGATCTCGCGAGCGAGCGCCTCACCGATCACCGGGGCCAGCTCCTCGAGCAGGTCACGACCGAACTCGGTCTGCGCGTCGAGCGCCAGGCGCATGCCCAGCCCGAACTCGGCGTTGTCCTCGAACAGCGAGTTGGCCCAGGCGGGACCGCGCCCGTCGCCGTTGAACGCCCACGGGGTGGTCGGCAGGTTGGCGCCGTAGATCGAGGAGCAGCCGGTGGCGTTGGCGACCACCATCCGGTCGCCGAACAGCTGCGACACGAGCCGCAGGTAGGGCGTCTCGCCGCAGCCCGCGCAGGCGCCCGAGAACTCGAACAGCGGCTCGAGCGAGGCCGCGCCCTTCACCGTGTCGTGGGGGATCAGGCTGCGGTCGAGGGGCGGGATCGACCCGAAGAAGTCCCACCGCTCGCGCTCGACCTGCTGGTGCTCCAGCATCGGCGCCATGTTGATGGACTTGTGCCCCACGTCGGTCTTGCTCTTGGCCGGGCAGATGTCGACGCAGACGCCGCATCCCGTGCAGTCGTCGGGCGCGACCTGGATCGTGATCCGGTGATTGACGAGGTCCCGGGACTTGAACTCCTTGCTCAGGAAGCCCTCCGGCGCCCCCGCAACCGCACCCTCGGGGAACACCTTCATCCGGATCGACGCGTGCGGGCAGACCATCGCGCACTTGCCGCAGTCGATGCAGATCGACGGGTCCCAGACGGGGATCTGCTGGGCGATCGCCCGCTTCTCCCACTGGGTGGTGGCGCTGGGGAAGGTGCCGTCGACGGGCATCGCGCTGACCGGCAGCAGGTCGCCCTCGCCGGCCATCATTCGGGCGGTGACCCGCTGGACGAAGTCGGGCGCGGTCTCGGGCACGATCAAGGGGACCGGTCGATCCGAGGCGACCTTGCCCAGCGGCACCCGAACCATGCGCTCCAGCGAGCGGTCGATGGCGTCGTAGTTGCGCTGGACGACGGCCTCGCCCCGCTTGCCGTAGGTTTTCTTGACGAAGCCCTTGATGCGCTTGATTGCCTCCTTGGCGGGCAGGACGCCCGCAAGCTGGAAGAAGCACGGCTGCATCACGGTGTTGATGCGCGTGCCCATGCCCACCTCGGCGGCCACCGCGAAGGCATCGATCACCCACAGCTCGATCTGCTTGTCCACCAGCTGGCGCTGGACGTTGACCGGCAGGTGATCCCAGACCTCGTCGGCGGGGTAGGGGGCGTTGAGCAGGAAGGCGGCACCCGGCTTGGCGGCATCGAGCACCTTCTGGTTGGCCAGCAGACCGAACTGATGGCAGGCGACGAAGTCGGCACCGTCGACGAGGTACGAGGACGGGATCGGTTTCGGCCCGAACCGCAGGTGCGACGACGTGACCCCGCCGGACTTCTTGGAGTCGTAGACGAAGTAGCCCTGGGCGAACAGGTCGGTGCCCTCGCCGATGATCTTGACCGACGCCTTGTTGGCGCCGACCGTGCCGTCCGAGCCCAGGCCCCAGAACACGGCCTGGACCTCACCGGCGGGCCGCAGGTGGCGGAACTCGCCGTCGATCGGCAGGCTCAGGTGGGTGACGTCGTCGTAGATGCCGACCGTGAAGTGCCGCTTGGGCTTGGGCTTGGCCAGCTCGTCGAAGATCGGCTTGATCATCGACGGCGTGACCTCCTTGGAGGACAGGCCGTAGCGACCGCCGATGACGCGGGGTGCCGCGGCGAACGGCGGCTTGTCGCCGTCCATCGCCTCGGTGATCGCGGACACGAGCTCGAGGTACATCGGCTCGCCGACCGCGCCCGGCTCCTTGGTCCGGTCGAGCACTGCGATCGAGCGCACGGTCGACGGCAGCGCCGCCAGGACCTGGGCCGCGGGAAACGGATGGAACAGGTGGATCTGCAGCGCGCCGACCTTCTCGCCTGCAGCCGCCATCGTCTCGACGGTCTCGATCGCCGCACCCGCACCCGAGCCCATGATGACCACGACCCGCTCCGCGTCCCGGGCGCCGTGGTAGTCGGCGAGGTGGTAGCGGCGGCCGGTCTGCTCGGCCAGCTCGTCCATGACCTCCTCCACGATGCCCGGCACGGCGTCGTAGAAGGGGTTGCACGCCTCGCGTGCCTGGAAGAACACGTCCGGGTTCTGGGCGGTGCCACGGACGACCGGCGCATCAGGGGTCAGGCCACGGCCGCGGAACGCGAGCACGTCGTCCTCGCGGATCAGCGCCCGGATCGCGTCCTGGTCGATGATCGCGATCTTGTTGACCTCGTGCGAGGTCCGGAAGCCGTCGAAGAAGTGCAGGAACGGGACGCGTGCCCGGAGCGTCGCCGCATGCGCCACCAGCGCCATGTCGTGCGCTTCCTGGACCGACCCGGAAGCCAGCATCGCGAAGCCGGTCGGCCGCGCGTGCATCACGTCGCTGTGATCGCCGAAGATCGACAGGGCGTGGGTCGCCACCGTGCGCGCCGCCACGTGGATCACCGTGGGCGTCAGCTCGCCGGCGATCTTGGCCATGTTGGGGATCATCAGCAGCAGGCCCTGCGACGCGGTGAACGTCGTGGCCAGGGCGCCCTTCTGCAGGGCCCCGTGCAGCGCGCCGGCCGCGCCGCCTTCGGACTGCATCTCGACCACACCCGGAACCTGGCCCCAGATGTTGGGCTTGCGCGCCGCCGACCAGTCGTCGCAGTACTCCGCCATGGGCGAGGCGGGGGTGATGGGGTAGATCGAGATGACCTCGCTCACGGCGTAGGCGATGCGTGCGGCTGCCTCGTTGCCGTCGAGGCACTCCCACTGCTGGTTCATTGGCAGAGCGTCCTTTCGGTGGCGCGAAGTTCATCGGTGGCGGCGCGGATCCGCTCCGCGAAGCCGGCGCCGGTCGGGTGGCGCTGGCGGGGGACGGATGCAGGAGCCGCTCGTCAGTGTGCGGTCGGGGCACAGGCATGCAGGGCCCGGACGGTCGATGCCGGCCCGCGCTCGTCCACAGTTTGCGCCTCGGGCGTGGATCCGGTCGCGGCCGAACGGACCCGTCAGAACGGCCCGCGGGTCACAGCGTTGGCCCGGATGGCATGCTCGGTGGGGGGCCTTTGGCCCGACCGTGATCGGGGATACTGGTGACGCGTGGGGCGACGCCGGTCGGCCGGTGTCCCCGATCCGCCCGTCCGGTCGGCCTGGCGTCCTTTGCCACCCGCCGTCCCGTCGTGGCGGCGCCACGCTGCACACGGTTTGCCTGGAGGTCTCGATGCGCTTCGCTCTCGACGTCGCCCCGCTGGGCGAGCTCGCGGACCCGGAGGTGCTCGTCCGCCTGGGCCGATCGCTCGAGGCCGCGGGCTGGGACGGGTTCAGCATCTGGGACTCGCTGGGCGTGTCCATGGGCACCGAGGCGCCGGACCCGTTCGTGGTCCTGGCTGGCGTGGCCGCGGCCACCACGCACCTCGAGCTGCTGGCCTCGGTCATCGCACTGCCGCGCCGCCGGCCGCAGCTGGTTGCCCAGTCGGCCGGGACCCTCGATCGACTCAGCGGCGGTCGCCTGGTGCTCGGGATCGGGGCGGGCGGCGACGAGCGCGACTACACGGCGTTCGGCGATGAGTTCGCTGCGTCCCGGCGGATCGCGAGCATGGACGAGTCGGCGACGATCGTGGACCGGCTGCTGCGGGGGGAGACGCTGACCCATCGGGGATCTGCATATACGGTTGACGGCGTGTCGGTCGGTCCGCGGCCGGTTCGCCAGCCGCGCCCACCGATCTGGATGGGCGCCTTCCGCCGGGGCGGGATCCGGCGGGCGGCCCACTGGGACGGATGGATCGCAGTCACCGTCGGCGACGACGGGGTGTCGATGGTCATGTCGCCGGCCTTGCTGGCCGACCGGCTGGCCATGGTGCGCTCGGAGCGCGAGGCCGCGGGCCTGGCGGGCCTCCCGTTCGAGGTCGCGGTCTTCGGCCAGACCGGTCTCGGCGGCCACACGCCGGCGGACTACGAGGCCGCGGGCGCGACCTGGTGGCTCGAGAGCGTGTCGCCGATGCGCGGGTCGCTGGCCGACATCATGCGCCTGGTCGAGGCGGGGCCGCCTCGTGAAGCGGGTTCGCCCGGCGCGGCGTGACGATCAGCAGCGCGACCGCGCACGCTCCGGTCAGCACCGCGGCGCCCAGCATCGCGACGGGCAGGCCGAACCCCACCGAGATGAAGCCCATCGCCGGCGGATAGACGATCCCGCCCACCACCGCCAGCCCGACCAGCGTGCCGCTGATGGCGGCCGCGCGGGCCGGGTACCGCTCGCCGCCGATCGCGATGATCATCGGGAAGATGGGTCCGAACGCGAACCCGACGACCGCGAACAGGGCGATCGACAGCGGCAGCGAGGGGACCAGCACCGCCCCCACCAGGGCGACCCCGGCGACGCCCGCGGCCACCGCGGCGAACCGCCCGTGGTCGAACCGGTCGGCGATCCGCGCCGAGATCAGCCGTCCGAGCGCCAGGCCGCCCCAGAACGTCGAGAGGCTGGCCGTGGCGACCACCAGGGGCGCAGCCTCGAGGAACCGAACCAGCCAGTTCGACACGCCGACCTCCGCGCCGACGTAGGTGCCGATGGCGATCGCGAGCAACGCGAGCGGCAGCCCGCCCCGCCGCGATCCGCCGGGCCTGCCGCCGCCCGGGGCCGGTGTGCCCGGCACCCTGGTGCCCGGAGCGGGCGAGCGGACGTGCCGGCCCGCCGGGAGGTCCAGGCTGCCGATCGCGGCCGCGACCGGCAGCGCGAGCAACCCGGTGCCGCCGATGATCAGACGCCAATCGAGTCCGGCCT
The DNA here is from genome assembly GCA_963829295.1 of uncultured Chloroflexia bacterium. Classification (GTDB taxonomy): domain Bacteria; phylum Chloroflexota; class Limnocylindria; order Limnocylindrales; family CSP1-4; genus CAIXZV01. The sequence goes on from CAWHHU010000008.1 coordinate 424,052, forward strand.
CGACGAGCAGCCCGATCGCCAGCGGCGCAGCGAGCGCCCCCACCCCGAAGAACAGGTGCAGGTTGTTGAGCGCGCGACCCCGGCCCGTCGCGAACAGGTCCAGGAACAGGCCGTTCACGCCGCCGTCGAGGCCGCCCGCGCCCAGGCCGGTGGGCGCGGCGAGCACCAGGAACCACGTCCAGCCCGGCGACACCCCGAGCGCGAGCAGGCCGGTCCCGTGGATCGCGGCCGCCAGGAAGAGGACGGTCCGCCGTCCCAGCCGCTCGATCGCCAGGCCGCCCGCGAACGACCCGAACGCATAGCCCGCCGCGTACAGGAAGTAGAACACCCCCATCCCGGCATCGGTCTGGCTCAGGTCACGCTCGAGCGAGCGGATCAGCGATGGGACGAGGAGCCCGGTCCAGCCGATCAGCACGAACGCGGCGTAGCCCGTGAGCCGGGCGGCATCCTGCCGGGCGGGCGCGACGGAGGGCATTCGTGAACGGCTCCAGCTCGGGGAAGGCGATGGACGGAACCGCGGGGGCGGGCGGACGTCGCGACCGAGTGTACGGCCGGCGGCCCGGCCGGCGAGGTTACCAACCTCAACCTGGGTCTCATGCGGTGGGCGACAATCCGGAGGCGGCCCGCCGGGCGCGAGCCTGCATCAACTGAACCCGCGCATCGCGGAGAACCCGGGCATCACCGAACCGAGCGGGTATCGACGATCCGTCACGGGCGAGCTGGCCGATACAGCGAACGCCGGCGGGTCGGTGACCCGCCGGCGTCCAGTGTCAGGTGGGGGTTGGCTAGTTGGTGTGGTGCGCCACCGAGCCGGTGAAGTGATTGCTCACCAGGCCGTGGATCGTGATCGAGCCGGACCTGTAGATGCCCCAGTACTCGTTGCTGATCCAGTTGCCCAGCACGCGGGCGGACACCGGGACAGCGACGCTGCCGATGGCGATGCCCGTGTTGTGCATCCCGGCCGGGTCGCTGCTCTGGAAGTCGGGGTCGACCCCGTTCCCGGAGATCCAGTTGGCAGCGATCAGGTTGCCCGACACGTTCTGGTCCGGGGCGTGCGAGTGGATCCCGACGCCGGCCTCACCGTTGTTGCGCAGGACGTTGCCGATCACGCGGTTGTTGTATGAGGCCATGCCGGGCCCCGCGGCGAACATGCCCACGCCGGCACCACCGTTGCCGATGGACCAGTTGCCGAGGATGGTGTTGTCGTAGACGCCGCCCTTGCTGGGATCGGTCGTGGCCATCGGGTTGTGCGACGGCAGCGTGATCCCGCAGTCTTCCAGGTTGTCCTTCGACGTGTTGTGGGCGACGAGATTGCCATGGGTGGGTCCGGTCTCATCGGACAGGAGGATGCCGCCCACGTTGTCATGGACGTTGTTCCAGACCACCCGCGAGCTGGCGACGCCCATCAGGTGCAGGGCCTCGCCACAGTCGCCCGGGATCTGGCCCTGGGCCTGGCATTCGAACGGCGGGTTCGCGAAGTTGGGGCTCGCGCCCATGTCGTTGTGCGTCAGCTCGTTGTGCTTGATGGTCACCTTCGAGGTCATCACGGCGAGGATGCCCTCCGCCGCGGCGTTCTCGACGGTGAACCCCCTGAACACCGTGCCCGCCGATCCTGGCCCGACGATCAGCACGCCCCAGCCGACGATCCCCTGCTGGCCAAGCTGGCCACCGACATCGGCCAGGAGGCCGCTGGCGTCGATCACCGCGTGGTGGCCGATCAGCCTCAGGCTCTTGGGAATGACCACCGCCTCGTGGTAGGTCCCGGAGCGGACGATGATCCTGTTGCCCGGCGACGCAACCGCGACGGCGTGGTTGATGGTCTGACAGGGCGCTGACCGCGAGCATGACCCGGCGTCATCTCCGGATGGGGACACGAACAGCTTGTGCGGGGCCGCCGCGGCGACCGGAGCGGCGACGAGCAGCAGGGCGGCCATGGCCGCGATCACCGATGCGCTGCCCAGCCTGGCGAGCAGCCGCCTGGCGGGCGCGAACCTGAACCCCCTCGATCCGGGTTGCGACCCCTGCGCCGATGGCTGGCCAACGGGCGTGGGGTACCGGTGGGACGCGGAATCCATCAAAGGATCCTCCGATCGAGCTTGCGGGCGGTCGGACTCGCCAGTGGCTCGACGCGACCCAGGCGGCCGGAGCTGGGGTCGCGCGTCATGGCCCCCGCCCGTTCTGTCGGCTGCACTGTAGATCGACCCCCGGAATTTGTCTCACGGTGCCGCTCGGGCGTCTCGCAGGGCGCGCTTCGCGGATCGCTGATACCGTGCCGCCCGCACACCGGTCCTCGATCCAGCAGGCCGGTCATCGACAGGGACTTCAGCTGCATAGCGCCGACCCGGCAGGTTTCCCTGCCGCCCGGTCGACATCGCTGTCGATCAACCTGCGCGCCCACCGGAGGTGGGCGCGCCCCTCTTCCCACGCCGGGCGGCGCAGTCCTCATGTCCACGGCGTCCACCGCCGTGGCGCCGCAGAGAGGTACGTCTTGGCGTTCAGCAACGGCCTCAGGGCCTTCGGTCTTGCGCTCCTCGTCGCGCTCGTCGCCATCGCTGCCCAGTCCGCCCCCGCTGCGGCAGCCGACCCGTCGCCATCTCCAGCGCCCGCATCACCGTCGCCCACCACCGCCGTCGCGACACCAACGCCCAGCCCGACGGCCTCGCCGTCGCCATCGCCCGTCGCGACCCCGACCCCGACCTCAACTCCGACCCCGACCCCCAGCGCCACGGCCGACGTCACGTCGACATCGGTCGCAACATCGACCGTCTCGACCACCTCGGCGGCGGCCGCAAGGCGACGCCGATCGCTGGCACGTCGGGCGCGGATCGTGAGGATCGCGAAGGCCCAGCGCGGCGACCGGTACGTCCGCGGTGCCTCGGGGCCCCGGGCGTTCGACTGCTCGGGTCTCGTCCGGTACGTCTATCGCCGCGCCCACGTCTCGAGGCATCTCGGCGGCGGTCACTCGGCGAGCGCGATGCTCCGGTGGGGCCGCCGTCACCACCTGACCGGCCGGCACCACCCGCGGGTCGGCGATATCGCGATCTACGGCAACGGCAGCCACGCCGCGATCTACATCGGTCATGGGCGGGTGATCAGCGCGCTCAACCCGCGCCAGGGTATCCGGATCACGCGCCTGCACGCGCTCGGCGCCCGGTTCACGACGTTCATCCACACCCGCCTGTAGCCCGCGGACCCCGGGTCCGCCCTGGCGCACCCGGCACCCGCCCACCGGCGCCGAGGACCCAGCGGTGGCACGATGGGAAGGCACCGGAGGCCGCCATGAACGTTCGTCGCGATCACCCATGAACGTCCGCCACGATCGCATCGCCCGCGTCCAGGCCCGCATCCGCGAGGAGGGCCTGATGGCGATCGTGATCCTCAATCACGACGACTACCGCTACCTGTTCGGCGAGGACCGCTACCAGCCGCGCGCGATCATCCCGGTCCAGGGGCCACCCACGATCATCGCGTTCACGGGCGAGGAGCCGGAGATCCGGGCAGGGCTCGCGGCCCAGGCGGCAACGGCGACCGCCGCCCGGCCGGGCACGGCCGCGCTCGAGGGCGGCTCAACCGGTGACGTGCTGGTGTTCGGGTCCGTCGGGGGCCAGATCCATGATGTGGTCGGGATGCTGCACGAGCTGGTCGAGCGCGTCGGCCCACCGCCGTCCGGGCGCCCGAAGGTCGGCATCCAGATGTGGTTCGACACCCCCGCGTTCCTGGTCGAGCTGTTCCGCAAGGTCAACCCGGCGATCGAGGTGGTGTCGTCGGACCCGGTGCTGGACCCGCTGCGGATGGTCAAGGATGACGGCGAGCTCGCGCTCATGACCGAGGCGCAGCGGATCGCCGGCATCGGGATGGACCGCGCCCGGGGTTTGCTGCGGCCGGGGGTGACCGCGCGTGAGATCGCGATCGAGGCGAGCTACACGATGGCGAAGGCTGGTGCCGAGGGCACCAGCACGCCGATCTTCGTGACGTTCGGGATCGAGACCTGCATGCTCCACGGCCGGCTGAGCCGGGAGCCGTTGCGGGCGGGCGAGCTGGTCGTGATCGATCTCACCCCGCGGGTGGAGGGCTACTGCGCCAACCTGGCCCGGACGTTCGTGCTGGGCGACCCGTCCGATCGGCAGCGGACGCTGCTCGAGGCGTACGCCGAGCTGATCCCCGCGGCCCGCGTCGCGATGCACCCGGGCGCGAGCGTTGCCGACCTGGACCGTGCCGTGGGCGAGGTGCTGGGGCGCCGCGACCTCGCCCCATACCACGTGCAGGGCATCGGGCACGGTCTCGGCCTGCGGTTCGAGGAGACGCCCGCCCCGACCATCCTGCCGCCGCACAAGGGACTGCCGCTGCGTGCGGGGATGACGATGACGATCGGCCACACGGTGCTCGCGATCCCTGGCTTCGGTGGCGCTCGCCATGAGGATGTGTATCGGGTCACGGATGCCGGCGGCGAGCTGCTGCACCCGTACCCGATCGACCCCATCGTGCCCGTCTGATCAGATCGCCGCGCGTTCGGACCACCCGTGGGTCACGGGTCGGATCAGGCGGATCGGATCAGGCGGATCGGATCAGGCGGATCGGATCAGGCGGATCGGATCAGCCGCCTGGCGGCGGCAGCACGCCCACGTTGAGCCAGCGCGCCCCGGTTGCCCGGCGTACGGCGAACACCAGGTGGAACGGTGAGTCCTGCTGCGCCTGCAGGTTGCCGGACGCGTCGAACGTCTGGTGGGTCACGGTGCCGGTCGCGTCGAAGCCGAGGCTGAGACCCGTCTGCATCCCGAACGGCACCAGGAGCGAAACGCTCATCGCGTCGAACCGGTAGCGGTCGATGACGGCCGTGCCGGTGCTGATCGCGTCCCCGAGCCGGGCCTGCATCTCGGCCAGCCGATCGCCGTGGTCGACCGCGGTCAGGAGCGCCGGATCGCGCGCCAGCAGGGCCTGGCTCTCGATATCCAGGTTTTCCGCGAGCGTGACCACGATCTGCTGCATCCCCGGCCCGGCGATCTCGTGGTTCCAGTCGGCGACATCCTGGCCGACCGTGATCGACGGCAGGGTGGCGGGATCGATGTGGGTCGGCGCCCCGGCCAGCACCTCGGCGGCGTCAGGCAGGACCAGCCCGCGCGCGGGCGTCCCGGCAGCCACGATCCCCGCCCCCACGACCAGCACGGCGACCGCACCCAGACCTGCCCGGGCCCCGACCCTTGTCAGGCCCGCGGCCGGGTTGCCGCCGGTCGTCAGGCGGACGGCGAACCTCCGGACGTCGTCCGCCACGGAGCGGGGCTCGGGGAGGAACCGGTCGAGCAGGGGCCGGACCGTGCACATCACCACCAGCCCTGCCAGCAGGCCGACCTTGGCACCGAACTCGTTGGTCTGGGGGGCCATCAGGAGCACCGACGCCACCGCCACGAGCACGCCGAACACCACCCGCCCGACCTGTCCGGACGGCGTGGTCCTGGGGTCCGTGATCATGAAGAACAGGAAGATGAGGACTTCGGGCGAGGTCACGATCACGCGCCAGTAGTCGACGCCGCACACGGGTGCGAACGCCCAGCTCGCGACCATGCAGTGTCCGGAGGCGGCCAGGACCCCGAGCCCGGCAGCGAACGTGATCCAGAACGTGGCGACGAGGATGACGAAATGCAGCCGGCGCGTGATCAACAGCCCGCCGCCGATGATCACCGCGTAGGCCAGCAGCATCCAGCCGTCGAGCGGCGCCCACCAGAAGTCGAGGGGCTCGATTCGCGAGCTGCCAAGGATGACGAAGGCGACCACCAGCCCGGCGTTGGACGGATTGAACACGTGGGACCCGTGGTAGCGGATCACGTACTTCGACAGCAGCGAGAGCCCGGCGATGCCGGCGAACACCCACCACGCGTAGAACGTCCAGTGATCATCCGCCGGCGTCCCCACCACGCGCAGGATGAGCGCCACGCCGCTGCCGGTCAGCATCGCGCTCGCTGGCCACACCAGCGACCGGGTCTGGCGAAAGGTGATTGCCATCTCGATGACGGCGCAGGTCAGGATCGCGGCCAGGATCTGGGGCACGCTGACCCGGAACCCCAGGGCGACCTGGCCCAGCACGTGGATCGTGATGATCACGGCCGCGACGTGGAGCCGCGGATCCCGGATGCTGGGCAGCACCACGGGATAGCTGGCGTTGCCGACGGTGAGCGAGCGGGCGGTCACGGGGCCGTCCGGGCGATCCGGGCGATCCGGGCGATCCGGGTCGTCGGGGCCGTCCGCTGATCGGGCGCTGGCTGGTCGTGCATGACGATCGCCAATGATACGGACGCAACGATGTGCCGTAGCGTGCGATCCAACGGTCGATCGCGGTCAGCGGCCCTGGGTGCGGACCGCAACGCGCGCCGGCGTCTCCGCGCCTGACTTCAGCTACCCGGCGCTCACGGCCTCACGCAGCAGGCCGAAGGCACGCTCGTGGTCGCCGGACGCGGCAAGCACCTCGGCGAGCTCCCCCAGCACCAGCCGGATCCGCGCCGGCTTGCCCTCGCGCCTCGCCAGCTCGGCGGCACGCTGATAGAACACGAGCGCTTCGTCGTCGAGCCCCTGGCGCCTGCGAGCGCGCGCCAGCGTCAGCAGCGCTCCCAGCGCGGCGAACTCGTTCGCGGTCTGCTCCGCCAGGACCAGCGCCTGGGCGGCGAGCTCGGCGGCGGGGCCCGCCTCGCCTCGAGCCAGCGTGATCTGGGCCTCGGTGTCGGTCACGTACGACAGCCACAGCCGGTCTCCGAGCCGCTCGAAGAACTGGCGTGCCGCGTGAACCGCCTCGTTCGCCTTGTCGCTGTTGCCGAGCGCGAGGTAGGACAGCGCGAGATCCCGTTGGAGCGATGCCGCCTCGAACTCTGCCTGCGCCACCCGGAACAGCGCGAGCGCCGCGGTGCCGGTCCGGATGGCCGCCTCGAAGTCGCCCGTGTTCCGGTAGCTGAAGGCGAGATCGAACAGGTAGACGCCCCGGCGGCGATCGTCGAGCTGCGCGCTCAGGCCCCGGATCTCCTCGAGGTAGGCGAGCGCGACGGAGTGCTCGCCCTCGAGCGAGGCGTTGCTGGAGAGGGCCATCAGCACCCGGGCCTGGAAGTCGGGCTCCACGCGCAACCCGGCCCGCAGCTTGGCCAGGATCCCTTCCAGCAGCGCCCGAGCCTCGACCGTGTTGCCCTGCTGGTACTGCCCGCACGAGAGCCAGTAGCTGGCGAGGGCCGCCTCGGCATCTCTGCCCTGGCTCGCGAACAGCTGCGCGGCCGTCGATGCGGCACCGACCGCCTCCCTTGCCTGATCGAGACCGGCGAACGCCTCCGCCAGGCCCAGCAGGAGCTCGGCCCGGGTGCCGGCGCCGGAGGATCGCTCGAGCATGGCCTGATATCCGTCGAGCGCCTGCTGCCACCGGCCGGCGGCGAGCTCGAGGTCAGCCTGGAGCCTGGTCCAGCCGTCGACCTCGTCCTCGAGGAATCGCGTGGCCGGGAGGCCAAGCCGTTCGGCGAAGAAGGTGAGGGCCGCCATCGACGGCCGGCTCAGCCCGTTCTCGAGGGCGCTGACGTAGGCCTTCGTATAGCGGCCGTCCGCCAGCTGTTGCTGGGTGAGCCCGGCGGCGAGCCTAGCTCTCCGGATCCGTGCGCCGATCTCGCGCGCGACCAAGGCCCGGTCGGGTCGGGTCGCCCGGTCTGGTCGGGTCGCCAGGTCTGGTCGGGTCGCCCGGTCGGGTCGGGTCGCCCGGTCTGGTCGGGTCGCCGTCGTTCGTTTGGGATTCATTGACCGGAGTGTACGACTCCGTGCCATTCCCGTTAAGCCCGTCGATCAAGTCCCCGACGGTCACGCCCAGCCGCTCCGAAAGGAGCCACACCGTGCCCAGGGACGGCAGCGTCGAACCGCTCTCGAGGGCAGAAACGTAGCTCCTCGACAGTGGGTGACCCAGCTCGCTCTGGGTGAGGCCCCGGCGACGTCGCTGCTCCCGGACCCGGGCCCCGAGCTCGATGGCCGCGGGCGACCGTGGACCCCAGCCGAATTGCTTAGCAATACTTGACTTTCCCACAGGTCAGATCTTAGCATCTGCTTGATCTCCGGCTTCTCTTGAGGTCACCGGGTCGCCAGGCGAGCGCCAGCCGACAGGAGACCGCTGTGTTTGCTCGCTCCAGCCGCATTCGCCCGCTCATCACCGCCTGGATCGTCGCCGGCACGCTCGCCCTTGTGAGCGCCGCAGCCGTGCTCGCCCAGACCCTGTACTCGCCCTGAACCGAACCGCGCACTGAGCGACTGAGTCGCTCCCGTCCAGTCACCAACACGCTTGCCTTCGACCCGGACTGCCACGCCGCCGGGTTGCAAGTCGGACGTTCCGAGGGGAGGCTCGCAACCCGCTGCTCTGCTGCGGTACAGTATTCGCAAACCGCACGCAGCCATCGCATCACGGCGCCCTTGCATGGATTCGGGGGGTCGAGCCGAACCCAGGGCCGACCTATGGGAGGACATCTTGGTCGCCCGCCGATCTGACCCTGGGGTGCGTCCCCGCGACGTCGCCGCTCGAAGCCGAGTCCTCGGCGTGCTGTCGGCACCCGAGCTCCAGCGACCCGTGTTTCAGCCGATCCTCTCGCTGGCCGATGGCACGGTCGCCGGCTACGAGGGGTTGAGCCGGTTCGTCGCCCAGCCGGTCCGCCCGCCCGATCACTGGTTCGTCGAGGCCACCCGCGTTGGCCTCGGGCCGGAGCTCCAGGCAGCTGCGATCGAGCGCATCCTCGCCGCTGCATCCGCGGCAGGCCTGCCTGATCGTGCGTTCCTGTCGGTGAACGTCAGCCCTCGCTACCTCGCGCATCCCGCGGTCGCGGCCGCGGTGGCCCATGCGGATCCGGCCTCGCTCGTGATCGAGATCACGGAGGAGGAGACCGTCGACAACTACGTCACCCTGCGGCGGGCGATGGCACCCTATCTCGACCGGGGCGTGCGGTTCGCGGTCGATGACGCCGGGGCCGGTTTCGCCTCCATGCGCCACGTGACCGAGCTGGGACCCGCATTCGTGAAGCTCGATGCCGACCTCGTGAGGGGCATGGGCAGCCGACGGACGCTCCAGGCGTTCCTGCGGGCGCTCAACGGGTTCACGATCGAGATCGGCGCCATCCTCATCGCCGAAGGCGTGGAGCAGACCAGCGATCTGGCCGTGCTCACCGAGACCGGGTTTCCGCTGATGGCGCAGGGCTACGCCATTGCCCGGCCGGGGTCACCGTGGCCGCGCGTGAGCCCTGCCGCGAACCGGGCCTGGCTCGCCGCGAGGGCCGGCCGGCCACTCGCGCAGCCGGTGCAGCTGGTTCGGCGCCGGACCAGCGGATCACCACGCTCCGGGCCCGACCAGCCCCGCCGTCGGGTACGCGACCCGAAGGCCACGCCGTCGGGTACGTGATCCGAAGGCCGCGCCATCGGGTACCTGACCCGAAGGTCACCCGTGCGATCTGGCGCCCATCCCGATCGCCGATCCCCGGAGCCTGCCGGCCGCGTGGATCAGCCCGTCAGCCGTCGTCGGGATGGCGGAGCCGTTCGACGCCCTGCTCCTGCGTCCATCGCAGCAGCCGGTGACCATCGCCGAAGCTGATGTAGCTGGCGCTCCCCACGTCTACCGCGAACAGCGGAAATGGCTCGCTCGGTCGCCAGTCGATCGCTGCCTCCTGTGCATCGGCAAAGTGGGTGCGCAGCCCGGCAGCGGTCACCGGCACGGCTCGACCGTACAGCTTGAGATCCCCTCGTCTTGCCTCCCGGTCACACTGCGGCGTCATCACGGTCAGTCGCGGATCGCGCTCGAGGTCCCGCACCTTGCGGGAGTCCGGCATCATGCCCAGCAGCAGCTCGCCGTCGACGATGTAGACCTCGTTCGCGCTGATGCGCGGCCAGCCGTCGGCCCGGAGCGTTCCGACCAGGCACAGGTAGCCCTCGGCGAACACCTCCAGGGCGGGCGCCGCCAGCTCGGGCGCGGCGGTGGCGAAGTCAACCCAGCGCATGCCGCCAGTATCGCGGCCGGGCGCGACGAGGCATGTCACGAATGTGGTGACCCGAGCGCCATGGAAAGCCCGCGAGATCCAGGCAGCGCCGTCGCTGACCCTGCGCGTCAGGCGAGGTAGGTCTGCCAGGCGAGCAGCCCGGCCACCCCCAGCCCGCACACGGCGATCAGCCCCCGGAACAGGGTGGCGGGCAGCCGCCGCGCCATCGCCGGCCCAACCAGGCCGCCCAGGAAGAAGCCGATGGCCAGCGGTATCACGTAGGCAAGTCGGACCGGACCGAACACGACGAACCCGATGGCGGCCGCCCCGTTCGCGGCGCCGGCCAGCACCGCCTTCGCGGCGTTCACCTCGACCAGCGGCCGGTCGATGATCGAGCTCAGTGAGACGAGGGCCAGGACACCACCCGCCGCGCCGAAGTAGCCGATGTAGATGGTGGTCGCGAAGTAGGAGGCGGCCGTGAGCGGTGTGATGCCCCGGGGCCGAAACCGGGCGTGCCGTTGCAGCCACGGCTGGCCAAGGATCGCCAGCGCCGCCCCGGCGATCAGGACCGGGACGATGAGCTCGAACCACTCGCCCGGCAACGTCAGCAGCAGGAGGGCGCCGGTTGCGCCGCCGGCCGCTGCCACCACCGCGAGCCGCAGCAGAGTGGGCCGCTGGCCGATGAGCTCTGGTCTGGCGCCGACCGTGGCACCCACGCTGTTGAACAGCAGCGCCACGGTGTTGGTGACGTTTGCGCTCACCGGCGGCAACCCGACGGCCAGTAGCGCCGGGTAGGTGATCAGCGAAGCCATGCTCACGAGCACGCTCACCATGCCACCGGCCACGCCCGCCCCGAGCAGCACGAGCGCCGCGGCCGGGTCGATGTCGAGCGTCGTGATCAAGGCTCGGGCTCCAGGTGGAGAGGCGGTGGCCGCGGTGAGAACGCCCCCAGTGTCGCGAGCGGCGCTCCGCCGTGCAACGGCCCGGCGCTGCCCGGCGGCAACGAGCCGGGCCCGCCGGCCCGCGCCGCCCTGCGGTTACGGCACGCCGCTGCTCGTCAGGCCGCCACCACCTGGTTGCGACCGCCGCGCTTGGCCATGGACAGGGCCACGTCGGCTGCCCGCAGCAGCGCGTCGCTGGTGGGCTCGCCGGGATCGAGGGCCGCGCAGCCTGCGGAGACCCGTGCCCTGAGGCGCTGCCCGGACGGACCTTCGATGACCCGAGCTTCGAGCGACCTGCGGATGTCCTCCGCGACCGCGATCGCGGCGATCAGGTCGCACTCCTCGAGGATCACGACGAACTCCTCGCCGCCATAGCGGGCGACGAGGTCGCTCGATCGCAGCCGCTCACGCATGACGCCGGCGAACTCGCGCAGGACCGCGTCGCCCGCCTGGTGGCCGTGCTCCTTGTTGAACCGGCCGAAGTGGTCGAGGTCGAACATGATCGCCGCCAGGCCGCGACGTCCATGATGGCGGCGCCAGCGGGCGAACACGAGATCGAGCGCCGCGTCGAAGTGCCGCCGGTTGTAGAGCCCGGTCAGCCCGTCGTGGATGGCCAGCTCCGAGACCTCCTGGTGGAGCTGCGCGTTGGCGAGCGCGAGCGCGGCCTGGGCGCCCAGGAGCTCCATGACCTCGACCTCGACGTCGGAGAAGGGGTGATCGAGGTTCGCGCGACCAATCGAGACCGCGCCCAGGACCGTGTCGTCGCGAATGAGCGGGACGGTGAGCGAGATCAACGCATCGGGGCCGATGGCATTCCGGACCGCGCTCGCGTAGTCGGGTCTGCGGAGCTCGATGGGTCCGAGCAGCCGGCGCTCCGCGATCGCGCGGCCCGCGGGTCCGTCTCGGAGCGGCACCTCCGCCCCAAGGATCGCGGCCGCGACGCCTCGCGCGGCAGTCAGGTGATAGCGGCCGGTCTCGCGATCCAGCGTGGTCAGGGTCATGACATCGCCCGGGAAGATCTTCGTGAGCGCCTCCATCAGGGCCGGGATCAGCCGGTCCGGCTCGAGGATGCCGTTCGTTCCCCGCGCGAACTCGCTCAGAGCGGCCAGCAGCTGCGCGCGCTGGGCCAGGGCCTGCTGCTCCCGGCCAAGCAGCAGCGCGTCCGCGATCCGCTCGGCCACCACTGTGCCAGGTGCATGTCGCGCTCGGTGAATGGTGTCGTCCGCGGTGGCCTCGATGTCCAGCACGCCGATCGTTCGGCCGTCGACGCAGAGCGGGACGGCGATCTCGCTTCGCACGTCGCGGCTCGCCTGGTACGTAGTCCGGATCGGCCCGGACATCGTGGACCCACGCCGCCTCGCCGGTCAGGGCAACGCGGCCCACGATGCCCTGTGCGATCGACGGATCGTGTCGGGTAGGTCGGCGAGGCCACGCGCATGCGCCGATGCGAAGCCGCTCACCCTCGACGATGAGCAGGGCAGGTGCCGGTAGCCCATGTCGATCGGCGAGCGATCTCGAGCACGGCATCGAGGATGCCGCCGGTGGGCCCGTGGCTGGCGAGCATCTGACCGACGGCCGCGATCCCGCGCAGCGCGTTCTCGGTCGGCGCTCCTCCGTGATGTCGGTGCCGGTCCCGACGACATGGGTCACGGCTCCCGCGTCGTCGGTCAGGCAGTTGTTCGCCCAGCTGATGAGCCGCCGGGTGCCATCGCGTCTGATCCAGTGGTTCTCGTACGTGTTCGGGAACTGGCCGGCTCGAAGGTCCGCAAACGCTGCCTGGGCGCCGTCCCGCTCATCGGCCGGGATCAGCAGCGTCCAGATCGGGTGCCCGATGACCTCGTCGGCGCGGTATCCGGAGAGCTGCTCGCAGGCGACGTTGAAACGAACGACGGTGCCGGTCGGGTCCAGCACGATGACCAGCGAGCCCGCAACGTCGAGCACGCCGCTCACGAACCGCCTCTCCTCGGTCAGCCGCTCCTCTGTCTCGACGGTTGCCGTGATGTCGCGGGCGACCGAGACGGACCCGATGACGTGGCCCTCGCTGACGCGGGGTTTGATCGTCGATTCGATCCAGCGCTCCGACCCATCGCGAAGGCGGGCCGTGCCCTCGCCGCGCCACGTCCTGCCGTCCCGGATGGTGGCCAGCAGATCCTGCTCGGTGGCGCCGCGCATCCGGAACGGCAGCAAGCGCGCCAACGGACTGTCCGATCGCTTCGGCCGCCGAGTAGCCGAACAGCGTGGTCGCGGAATCGGCCCAGTGTGTGATCCGGTTGTCGAGATCGGTTGCGAACACGGCATCGGGGATGTCCCCGATCGTGATGTCACCGATCACGGTCGCGTTCGGCTGCGCGGTCGCGTTCGGCTGCACGGTCGGCTTCACGTTCGACGGCGGGGTCGGCTGACCGGCGCGCCGAATGGTGCCGCGGGGTCGGGCGCCGTCACGGCGCTGTCCATCGCGGGTCTGCGGGAGCTGTGCTCGAGATCTTCGTTCGGTCATGGCAAGACCCGGGAACGGGGAACGTCAGGTGATCGTTGCCGCTCGAGATGGTGAGGCTCAACCGTGCGAAGGTCACACGATGGGCCGCGAAGGTCCCGGGCTGCGCTGGCGCTCAGGCGCGGATCTGCGATCGCGGGGCTGGGCCGACTCATCACGATGCTTCGCGCTCTGGTCCTCACTCGCGCACGGTGGAGCTCGCGTCCGTCTGCACATCCACGGTGGCAGGCGTCCCATGGAGGCGGAGCGTCGAGCCCACCGAGCATGAGCCACGAACCGCCTGCGTCACCTGCACGTGGACCGTGGATCCGGTGCTGACGTCCACCCGCGCCTGCTCCGCCTCCACGTTGCGGAGATCGACCGTCGCTCCGGCATCCGCCGTGAGGTCAAGGCTGGTGGCCCGGCCGCCACCGCGCACCGTGGCTCCGGACGTCGCCCGAACCTCGAGGCTTCCCGGCTGGAGATCCTCACAGTCGACGGTGGCTCCGGCGTCGGCCGTGATCGCATCGACCGGGGAGGCCATCGTCACGTCCACCTGGAGCGGGTGCCAGGTATCGATGTTGCCCTCGACCGCGACGAACAGGGTGCCGTCGGACACCTCGGTGCTGACGTGCTCGAGCAGGTTGTCATCGGCCGTCACGCTGGCCGCATACGAGCCGCCGTTCGAGACGGACACCTCGATGCCCTGGGACGCGGACAGGGCATGGAACGCGTCGAGCGGGCGTGTCTCCGTTGCGAGCGTGCCCGAGCCCTGGACGTAGGGCGGCGATCCCACCTTCATGCTGCCACCGTCGCTCACGACGCACGCGGCCACGGCCAGGCCTGCACCGACGACCGCAGTCAGGGCGACGACCATTGCCGGCGCGCTCTGCCGCGCGCCGCCCGTCAGCCGCAACATCGCTCCCTCCGATCAGGGACGCACCAGGTTCCTCGTGGCGCAGAAGGCTCCGCAGGGAAGCACCAGGCTTCTCGTGGTGCGCCGCGCACCGCGCTACCAAGCTCCTCGTGGCGCGCGCCGCGCTACGATCGCGACTGAGGACGTCGTGATCGAGGGTCGAAGGGCATCGAGTTGGCCGTCCGGATGGGGGCCCAAACGGGGACGCCCGATCGACGGCCCGCGCCCGATCAGCGCCCCTTCTCAGGTCAATGGCCCACTTTCTGTCAGCAAGTCCGGGGACGTGCGTCAGCCGGACCGCGACGCCCCGCGGTCGCCGCACAAGTGACCGGACGGCGGGAAGTTAGCCGATGTCAGCTAATCGTTGGATCGTGATCGCCGGATCCTGCGCGCGGTGGGCGCCCCGCACGTCCCTCGACTGGATGGCCGCCGGAGCCCGGACATGGGTGACGCCGGAGCCCGACCGCTGGAGCGCGGAGCCCGGAGTCCGGAGCCCGGCCGCTGGAGCGCGGAGCCCGGAGCCCGGACATGGGTGACGCCGGAGCCCGGCCGCTGGAGCGCGGAGCCCGGAGTCCGGAGCCGATGCGGTCCGGAACGCTCGCGACGCCCAGGCTGATGGCGAAGATGGCGGAGCTCCGCGAACGCCGGCTGGAACGCACGGGGCGCTGATCAGGAAGCGACGCGATGGGCTGGACCGGCCGCCCGCGTCTGGGGCCGCCCGGGTCGATCACGCCTGGGGCCCGATCGCGACAATCACCCTGCTTGCCCCCGGATCATCCTGCTCGATCGGGCCCCCGAGCCGTCATGGCTGGCAGCCTGGGGGTCAGCAGGCCACTGGCCACAGCCATCGCGACCAGCACCATCGCGGCACCGACGAGCTGGCCGGGGGTGAACCGCTCACCCAGCAGCAGCCAGGACAGGATGGCGGCCGACGGCGGGTTGAGCAGCAGGAGCGCGGACACGCGACGTGCGGGCAGGCGACGCATCGCGAGCACGATCATCGTGGTCGCCAGCGCCCCCACCGCCAGGCCAAGCCAGGCCACCGCGGCCATCGCATCGACATCGAGCGAGGCGGGCAGCAGGGGCTCCGTCAAACCGGCCCAGACGAGGGTCACGAGGGCGCCCAACCCGACCGACGCCAGCGCGACCGTGGGTCCCGGTAGATCGTAGCTCGTCGACCAGCGCCGCGAGAGGACGAGGAACAGCGCGAAGAACACCGCTGCCAGCAGCCCGACGCCCACCCCGAGGGCCGTATCACCGCCCAGCTGGACCTCGCCCAGCAGCGCGGCACCGACCAGCGCCAGCAGGAGCGCGGCGAGCGTCGAGCGCTCCGGCCGCTCGCCCAGCAGGGGGATGGCAAACACGGCGCTCAGGACCGCGTACAGGCCGGCCACGAACGCGGTGATGCTGGCCCCGGCCAGGGAGACCGCCGCGCTCATCGCCACGATGAACGAGGGGCCGGTGAGCGAGGCGAGCAGCAGCAGGCGCAGGCTGCCCGCACGGGTAAGCCGACGCGGGCGGAAGCCGGGTGAGCGGACGGTGCCCACGACGACCGCCAGCGCAAGCAGCGCAACCACGCTGCGCCACAGCGCCACCGTCAGCGGCGTGAGATCACGTAGCGCGATGGCGGTCGCGACGTACGAGGACCCGTACAGCAGAGCGGTCAGGCCGGCCGCCAGGTAGCCAGCGGGATCGGCCGCCACGACTCCAACGGGACCGGCCGGCTCGATGGCACGCTCGCTCACCCGGCGACCATACCGCGTCGGTCGGGGCGGCGAGACCGCGGCATCGCCGATCGGGGCGGGCTCAGCCGGTCGTGGGGTCCGAGTCAGCCGGTCGTGGGCTCCGAGTCAGCCGGCCGTGACGAGATGAACATCCACGTTCGGCAGCCGTTCCGCGAGCCGCTCGGCGAGAGGACGCCGCGAAAGGCGCTCGAGCGGCCCCGGGGCCGTTTGCGGCATGAACAGGTGGGTGGCGCCGTACTGCCGCGTGAGTTCCGCGATGGCATCGACCGCATTGCCGGGACGAAGCTCGGCGGTCCGTGCGCCGAGGTCCGTGGCGACGTCGATCGACTCCCGAAGGTCGCGCGCCCGGTCGAACGGCAGCGCGTCGACGCTCTCCGGCGGCGGGACCAGGGCGATCAGCGTCGCCTGGAGCGAGCCCGCCAGCTTCGCCGCCCGACGCACGGCCCGCCCGGATGCCGGCGAGCCGTCGATCACGACGAGCACGCGATCGCACACCAGCGCCAGCGTCCGCTGGCTGACATCCTCGAGCTGATCTTCGACCCGACGGGCGACCACGCGGAGCGCGAGCTCGCGGAGGGCCGTCAGGTTCGGCTCCGTGAAGAACCGCTCGAGCGCGACCTGGGTCCGATCCGGCGGATAGACGTTGCCGTGACGCATCCGCTGCCGCAGCGCGTGCGGGCTCATGTCGACGAGCTCGATCTCATCCGCGCCGAGCAGCACCGTGTCGGGAAGCCGCTCGTTGACCGACGCACCGGTGATCGTCGCGACCGCGTCACCGAGGGACTCCAGATGCTGGACGTTCATGGTCGAGATCACATGGATGCCGGCATCCCGGATCGCCTCGACATCCTCCCACCGCTGCGCCCGCGGCGAGCCCGGGACGTTGGTGTGGGCCAGCTCGTCGACGAGGGCGACGGTCGGGTGGCGCTCGACGATGGCGTCGGGGTCCATCTCACCCACGGTGATGCCGCGGTAGACGAGCACGCGGCGTGGGACGACCTCCAGGCCCGCCACGAGCGCCGTGGTCAGCGGCCGACCGTGAGCTTCGACGAAGCCGACGACGACATCGGTGCCGCGCGCCGCACGACGATGACCCTCCTCGAGCATCCGGTACGTCTTGCCCACACCGGGGGCCATGCCGACATAGAGGCGGAGCCGCCCGCGCCCACCCTTGGACTCCGACCGGTAGCGCTCGAGCAGCTCGTCCGGAGACGGCCGCACGTCGAACGCGTCGCGCTCCAGCTCGCTCATGGGGGCACCCTCATCGAAGCAGGCCGTCGAGGTCGAGGTTCAGTTCGAGCACGTTGACGCGCGCCTGGCCGATGAAGCCGAGGAACGGTCCCTCAGTGTGGCGGGCAACCGCGGCGCGGACCGCATCCTGGCTCATGCCGCGGGCCGCGGCGACCCGGGCGACCTGGTACTCGGCCGCAGCCGGGCTGATGTCGGGATCGAGACCCGAGGCCGACGTGGTCACGAGGTCCACGGGCACCGGTCCGCCTCCGTTGGCTGCGCGTACGCGGTCGACCTCGGCCGTAATGCGGTCGATGAGGTCCTGGCTCGTCGGGCCGAGGTTTGTGCCGGCGGAGTTGCTCGCCTGGTAACCGCAGGGGTTCTCGTCCGACGCTCCGGCCGCGGAGGGCCGGCCCCAGAAGTACTTCTCCTGGTCGAAGCACTGGCCGATGAGGCTGGAACCGACGGCCTTGCCGTCGACCACGATCATCGAGCCGTTCGCCTGGCTGGGAAAGACCACCTGGGCAATGGCCGTGACGACGGCCGGGTAGGCGAAGCCGGTGATGAGGGTCATCACGACGAGCAGAGAGATCGCCGGCCAGAGCACACGGCGCAGAAACACGGTCATCGGAGACTCCTACGCCAGGTGGAGGGCCGACACGACGAGATCGACCGCCTTGATTCCGAGGAACGGAGCGACGATCCCGCCGAGCCCATAGATGAGCAGGTTGCGCCGGAGCAACTCGGTCGCGGGCGCCGGCTTGAACGACACGCCGCGGAGGGCGAGCGGGATGAGCGCGACGATGATCAGGGCGTTGAAGATGACGGCCGAGAGGATTGCGCTCTGGGGCGTGGCCAGGGCCATGAGGTTGAGGCCGTTCAGCTCCGGGTAGACCGCGACGAACATGGCCGGAACGATCGCGAAGTATTTCGCGATGTCGTTGGCGATCGAGAACGTCGTGATCGAGCCGCGGGTGATGAGCAGCTGTTTGCCGATCGCGATGACCTCGAGGAGCTTGGTCGGGTCGGAGTCGAGGTCGACCATGTTGGCCGCCTCCTTCGCCGCCGACGTACCGCTGTTCATCGCCAGCCCGACGTCCGACTGGGCGAGCGCCGGGGCGTCGTTCGTGCCGTCGCCGGTCATGGCCACGAGGTGGCCGTCGGCCTGCTCCTTGCGGATGAAGGCGATCTTGTCCTCCGGCGTGGCCTGGGCGATGAAGTCGTCCACACCGGCCTCGCGGGCGATCGTCGCCGCGGTCCGCGGGTTGTCACCCGTGATCATGACCGTGCGGATGCCCATCTTTCGGAACTCGGCGAAGCGCTCGACGAGCCCATCCTTGACGGTGTCCTTGAGCTCGATCACGCCGATCGCGCGGCCGTTCCAGCGCATGGCGAGGGGCGTTGCGCCGGCGTCGGCGATGCGGTCTGACTCTGCGACGAGGTCGCCCGGCAGGCCACCTTCGACCTCCGCGAGGATGGCGTCGACCGAGCCCTTGAGCACGAGGTCGCCCGCGCTCGTTCGGACGCCGCTCGTTCGGGTCTCGGCCTTGAAGGCGAGCTCCTCGGCGATTGTCGCGGTCATCGCGGCGAGGCCCGCGTCGTCGCCGGTCCCGGCAGGCTCGCCGAGCTCGGCGAGCCGCTCGCGGGCGAGCTCGACGATCGAGCGACCCTCGGGCGTCTCGTCCTGGACGGATGTGAGGAGCGCGGTCATGACCGCCTCCGCCTCGCTGACGCCGGAGGCCGGCGAGATCGAGGCCGCGAGGCGGTTGCCATAGGTGATCGTGCCGGTCTTGTCGAGGAGGATCACGTCGACGTCACCCGAGGCCTCGACCGCGCGGCCGCTCATCGCGAGGACGTTGAACCGCGCGACGCGGTCCATGCCGGCGATGCCGATGGCGGACAGCAGCCCTCCGATCGTGGTCGGGATGAGGCACACGAGGAGCGCGACGAGGGCCACCGTGCCGACGGTCGCGCCGGCGAACTCGCCGAACGGCCGGAGGGTCACGACGGCCATGAGGAAGATGATCGTCAGGCCCGCGAGCAGGATCGCGAGCGCGATCTCGTTCGGCGTGCGCTGGCGCTTGGCGCCCTCGACGAGGGCGATCATGCGGTCGAGGAAGGTCTCGCCGGGGTTCGCGGTGACGCGGATGACGAGGCGATCGCTGACGAGCGTCGTGCCGCCGGTGACCGAGCTCCGGATATCGGTTCCCGGCTCCTTGAGCACCGGCGCGGATTCGCCGGTGATGGCAGCCTCGTTGACGTAGCCGACGCCCTCGATGACGTCGCCGTCGCTCGCGATCGTCTCGCCGTCGCTGACGACGATGATGTCGCCCTTGCGGAGCTCCGACGAGCCGACGCTCTCGAGCGTCCCATCGTCGCGACGGCGGTGGGCCGTCGTCTCCGAGCGGGTCATGCGGAGGGTGGCAGCCTGGGCCCGGCCGCGGGCCTCGGCGACGGCCTCGGCGTACGTGGCGAACAGGACCGTGAACCACAGCCAGACCGCGATCTGGACCTGGAATCCGAGCCCGGCGTCACCGACCGTCGCCTGGATCCCCGTGGGGTTCGCCAGTGCGATCAGGGTTACGAGGATGGCTGTGAGCTCCACCAGGAACATGACCGGGTTCTTGACGAGGCGGCGCGGGTCGAGCTTCCGGAAGGCCTGCGGCAGCGCCGCCTTGAGCAGCTCAGGGTCGAGAACGCCGCGCGGGCGCGGTGGCTCAGCGCCGCTGGGCTTCCTGCCCCGGAGGGTCACGAAGCGCTGGAAGCGACGTGTGCCGCGACCGAGATCAATCGACAGGAGGGCCATCAGAAGAGCTTCCCGGCGTTCTGGAGGAGCTGCTCGACGATCGGCCCGAGCGCAAGCGCCGGGAAGAACGTCAAAGCGCCGACGATGATCACGATCCCGATGAGCAGGACCGTCCACAGCACTCCGGTTGTCGGGAACGTGCCGAGCGACGGCGCCACCCGGCGCTTGGCCGCCATCGAGCCGGCCAGGGCGAGGATCGGCACGATCATCCCGTAGCGCCCGATCAGCATGGCGAACCCGCCGGTGAGGTTGTAGAAGGGCGTGTTGCCGGTCAGGCCGGCGGCGGCCGAGCCGTTGTTGCCAGTCTGGCTGGAGAAGGCGTACAGGATCTCCGAGAAGCCATGCGGCCCCTTGTTCAGGGGACCGGCGAGGCCCTCGGGCAGCACGGTCGCGAGCGCGGTGAAGCCCAGGATGCTTGCGCCCAGGACCAGGGCCGTGATCATCGCCATCTTGATCTCGTACGCCTCGACCTTCTTGCCGAGGTACTCGGGCGTGCGGCCGACCATGAGCCCGGCGATGAACACGGCCAGGATCGCGCCGATGACGAGCATCCCGTACAGGCCGGCTCCGACGCCGCCCGGCGTGACCTCGCCGAGCTCCATGTTGAACAGCGGGACGAGCTCGGACATCGGCTGCAGGGAGTCATGCCAGGCGTTGATCGAGCCGTTGCTTGTCCCCGTCGTGGCGGCCGCCCACAGACCGCCCAGGGCGGCGCCCGTCCGGACCTCCTTGCCCTCCATGTTGCCCACGCCCGCCTGCGCGACATTTGCCGGGAACAGTGGGTTGCCCTCGTACTCGTTGTGCATCGTGAGTAGCGTGCCGGCGAGCAGGATGACGGCCATCGCAGCGAGCAGTGTCCAACCCTGGCGCTGCTTGCCGGCGTACTTGCCGAACGTGTAGGTCAGGGCGAACGCGATGAACAGAATGGCGAAGATCTCGAGCCAGTCGGAAAGCGGCGTCGGATTCTCGTACGGATGCGTCGAGTTGGCGTTGAAGAAGCCGCCGCCGTTGGAGCCCATCTGCTTGATCCAGATCTGGGATGCGACGGGGCCGTAGGAGATCGTCTGCTGGGCGCCCTGGAGGGTGGTCACGGTCTGAGGCCCGTTCCAGGTCTGCGGCGAACCCTGCCAGACGAGCAGGAGCGCGCCGACGATCGAGAGCGGCAGCAGGATGTACAGCACGCCACGGGTCAGGTCGACCCAGAAGTTGCCGAGGAACCTGGTGCTGCGGCGCGTGAGCCCGCGGACCAGCGCGATGGCGACCGCGATGCCGACCGCGGCCGAGGTGAAGTTGCGGACGGCGAGCATGGCCTGCTGGGACAGGTAGCTGGCCGAAACCTCGCCCCCGTAGTTCTGCCAGTTCGTGTTCGTGGTAAAGCTGAGCGACGTGTTGAACGCCAGGTCAGGCGACATCGGGGCGATGCCGGCCGGGTTCAGCGGCAGCACATCCTGCAGGCGCAGCATCGCGTAGCCGGTCAGGAACGACACCAGGTCGAAGACGAGGAGGGCGATCACATAGCCCTTCCAGTCGTGCTCCTTGGTCTGGTCGACGCCGGAGACTCGGTAGATCAACCGTTCGACCGGGACGAGCACGGGACTCAGGATCGTCCGCTCGCCCTCGAAGACCCGATACATGTACCGGCCGAGCGGGGGCGTGACGAGCACGACCGCGACCGCAATCGTCGCCAGGAACAGGGCGTCGTTGGGCGCCACGCTCAGAAGTCCTCCGGGCGCAGCAGCGCCCAAAGGAGGTAGACGAAGCCGAATGCGGCCATCAGGCCTGCGACGATGTCGAGAACGTTCATCCGCGCACCCGGTCGCACAGCCAGAGATAGCCGGCAGTGACGATCACGACGAGCGTCGTGATCAGCACGATCTGCAGGTCGGTCATAACGCTTTGGGTGCTGCCTCCCAGGATTCGAGCAGCCGCTCGACCGTCGCTACGAGGGTCTCGAGCGGGAACGGCTTGGGCAGAAAGCCCGCGCAGCCGAATTCGGCAAGGCGCTTGGGGCTCACCATCGTGGCGCTCGTGATCACGACCTGGGGCGATCCGGCCCGGGCGAGCGAGCTGCCGCGGAGAAGGTCCCAGCCGGTGTCGCCGGGCAGGTTGAGGTCGAGCAGCACCACCGCCGGCCGAAGCCCGTCGGCGAGCTGGTCGATGGCGGCCTCCGCCGATGCCGCCTCGGCGACCCGGAGTCCCTGCGACGCCAGGTGGCGCGCGAGGATCGGGCGCAGGCTCTCGTCGTCCTCCACGAGCAGCACGTGGACCGGGCGCTCGATCACGGGTGAAGCGCCTCGACCCGGATATCGATGCGGTGCTCGCCCGGTGCCCAGATCGGCTCGACCCGGACGCCTGCGTCGCTCGCGAGACGCCGCGCGGAATCGAGGATCGCCTCGCCGAGGCGAAGGCCCGCGACGGTGACGCGCGGCGCACCCTTCGCGGCGACCAGCAGGATCGCCTCATAGACGAGCCGCAGCTCTCCATCGAGCTGTCGCTCCAGGGCAGCGTCTGCCGGGGTGCCGATCTCCATGCCCTGAGCGTCGCTCGGCCCTCCAAGAGGGGAGCGGGGTCAGCGTTGCCGAGGCGGCTGAAGAGGCCCTGAAGAATCTGCCTCGTCGTCACCCGTCACCCGGTAGCCGATCCCGGGCTCGGTCACGATCCGGCCTCCGGCGCGCAGCTCGGGGTTGGCGGCCGTCAGCTTGCGCCGGACCGCGCTGACATGGACGTAGACGTAGTCATCCTCGCCCTGGTACGCCTCCCCCCAGACCGCCCGCAGCAACCGGCCCTTGGTCACGATCCGGCCGCGGTGGGTGAGGAGCACCTTGAGCGTCTCGAACTCGCGGGGCGTGAGCTCGGTGAGTCGTCCACCGACACGGACCTCGTGGCGATCGATGTCCAGCTCGATCGGCCCCACCGTGAGCCTTCCGCTCGCGCCGCCGGCCGGACCCAGGGCGTGGCGGAGCGCCACCCGGATCCGGGCCCGCAGCTCCGCCGCACCGAACGGCTTGGTCACGTAGTCGTCGGCGCCGCGCTCGAGAGCCTCGACCTTCTCGCGCTCCTCGAACCGCCCGGACAGGATCACGATCGGTGTCTGCGCCTCGCGGCGGATGGCCCCGATGACCTGGAGCCCGTCCAGATCCGGCAACCCGAGATCGAGCAGCACCAGGTCCGGCCGGCGCGCGGCGAAGCGTTCCAGGCCGGACCGGGCATCCTCTGCGTCCACGACGCGGTAGCCCGCCGAACGAAGGTCGCGGCTGAGCACCAGCCGCGTCGGCCGATCGTCCTCGATGACGAGGATCTCGGCTCCCGGGGGATCGGACGGCATCAGGTGGCCACCTCCGGGACCGGAGCGGGCAGCCGGGCGAGCGGCAGCTCGATATCGATGGCGAGCCCGCCCAGGTGGCTGCGACGCGCCTCGACGCTGCCACCGGTGGCCTCGATGAGACCGCGAACGACCGCCAGTCCGATCCCGAGGCCACCGCGCGATCCCTTCGGCGCGCCCGGCGCGCGATAGAACTTGTCGAACAGCTTCGGGATCGACGCGTCCGAGACCCCGGGGCCGTCGTCCTCGATCGTCAGCCGTACGGTCCGGTCGGTCAACGGCTCCGACGAGACCCGGATGCGGGCGTCCGGCGGTGCGTACTTGATCGCGTTGTCGAGCACGTTCGCCAGGGCCGCGTCCAGGAACACGGCATCGATCCGGATCGGAACGGACCCGACATCGATCTCGAGCGACCTGCCGTCGAGACGTCCGCGCACTCGCTCGAGCACCCGGGCCAGGGCGTCGTCGAGGTCGTAGACGTCCCGCTCGGCGCGCAGGGCGCCCGCCTCGATGCGGCTGAGATCCAGGAGGTTCGCCACCAGTCGGTTGAGGTACTCGACCTCGCGCTCGATGGCCTGGGCATTCGCGTGACGATCGCCGGGTGACAGCGTGGAGTCGGCGTCGAGACTGCCGGCCGCGGCGCGAATCACCGCGAGCGGCGTCCGGAAGTCGTGCGATACCGACTGCAGGAGCGACGTCTTGAGGGCGTCGCTCTGGCGGGCGACCTCTGCTTCGCGGGTTTCCTCCTCCGCGCGATCGCGTGCCAGAGCCTGGCCTATCTGGTCCGCCGCGCCGGCCAGCAGCCTCGTCTGCGTCCGGTCGGGCTCGCCCAGACTGCGCTCGCGTTCGCCCCAGATGGAACCCTGCGGCTGGCCGCTGGCTTCGATCCGCACGCGGTACGTGTCGAGGGTGGCCGTTCCACGCCCGGGCGGACCCGGCCGGTGGACGAGCGCCCAGCGGGCGGGTTCGTCGCCCGGCGTCCGCTGCAGGACGCGAACCCTCGTGGACGCGGGTTGTCGGCCGCCCGTATCCGTGTCGGCCGCGACCCGCTCGGTCGGCGGCTCAGGACCCAGGCCGATCAACACCCGTTGCATGCCGGTTTCATCCCGTAGCACGGCCGCGATCCGCGCCAGGGCGGCATCGGTGGAGGTGCGCGTAGCGAGCGTCCGTGACAGGTCGAACATGGCCCGCGCCTCGCGCTCTCGTTTCAGCGCCGCCTCTGCGCGCGACCGCTGGAGGCCCGCAAGCTGCCCCACGACGATGCCGACGAAGAGCAGCACCACGACGCTGAGCAGCACGCCGGGGTCCGAGATCAGAAACGTGTGGAGCGGCTGGGTGAAGAAGTAGTTGTAGATGAGCGAGGCCCCGATCGCGATCAGGATCGCCGTGGCCGTTCCGTCGAGGAAGCCGCCCACGACGACCGCCACCAGGTACACCGGCGTCGCGTTCGACACGCCAACCTGGTCCTCGAGGAACGAGACCGCTGCGGTGCCGACAACGAGCGAGCCGGCCACCAGCAGGGCGGTGACGGACACTCGCCGGAGGGATGGTCGCATGACCGGATGGTAGGGCGACCGGCGGACGCCGGGGAACCCGCCGCGCCTGTTATGCGGGCGTGACGGCCAGCGACCAGGATGGGGACCCTCGCCAGTGGTGGCGTGCTCGTGAGCATGGCGTCGCTGATCACCTACCCGGCGCTGCTCGCAGCCGGGCTGCCGCCGGTGGGCGCCAACGTCACCAACACGGTCGCGCTGCTGTTCAACAGCGCCGGCGCGACCCTCGGCGCGAGGCCCGAGCTCGTCGGTCAGCGGCCCACCCTGCTGCGCCTGGCGCTCGTGGCGGCGACGGGCTCACGACGCCGCCGGCGACGCCCGCGCCGAGCAAGGCGACCGCGGTTGCGGGATCGATGCCGAGTGCCATGGTCAGGGCGTGGGCTCGCTTCGAGGAACGGTGCTCCGTGGGCCCGGCCAGTGTCGCTCATCGGCGCCACCCGGAGGCGATCACCCCCGGCTCCAGGCGACCTCCCGAACTCCGCGGCGGGCTGTTGACGCCGGCCGCAAGATCCCGTTCAGCCGGCCGCGACGGCGGAGATCAGGATCGCACCGGCCACGACCAGGCCGATGGGCGATGCGAGGTCTTGCCCTGATATCTCGTCAGCTCAATGGCCGCCCACGCATCGACCGGCTCGCCGCGCCCGAAGAGGAACCCCTGGCCGAACTCGACGCCGAGCGCGGCGAGCATGGCGGCCTCCTCGACGGTCTCGATGCCCTCGGCAATCAGGCGGCAGCCCGCCATCCGCGAGAACTGGCCCAGGCCGACAACGATGGCCTGACGGCCCACGTTGGAATCGACCCTGCGGACGAGGCCGATGTCGAGCTTCACGAAGTCGGGCCGCAGCTCGATGATGTGCCCGAAGTTGGCGACGCCCGCCCCCGCGTCGTCGACCGCGAGCCGGATGTTGTGCCCCTGATCGCGGACCGCCCTGCGCACGAGGTGGTAATCGTCGATGGCCTGGTGCTCGGTCACCTCGAGCACGATCGGCCGGTTGGCTGCCCATAGGATCGACCGGAGGCGCTCGGCTCAGCGCGTCCTCGCTCGATGTGGCCTCGATCTCCTGGCCCGCGGCCCCAACGCGCGAGTAGGCAAGAGATCCTGGATCAGGCGCTGCGCCCGGGTGGAGCCGTCGACCGCAAAGGCGATGAACTCGTCCGCTTCGGAGTCGAGCTGACCCTTGTAGCGGCGCTCGAGCAGCTCGGTAAAGCTCGAAACCATGCGCAGTGGCTCCTTGAGCTCATGCGCCGCGACGCAGGCGAACTGCTCCAGCTCCTCATTTGACTTGCGAAGCGATTCCATCGTGTCGAACAGCTCCTCCTCGGCCGCCTTGCGCTCGGAGATGTCGCGCATGGCCGCAGTGACCAGGATCCCGTCGGGGCCCTCGAGCGGGCTGAGCATCATCTCGATCGGGAAGTCGGTGCCGTCCTTGCGTCGGGCGGTCAGCTCGAGGCCGGTCCCGATCTGCTGGTCCAGGGCATCGATGGCGGAGCGCAGGTCGTCCGCGACCAGCCGCTCGGCGAACCCTTCGGGGATGAGGTTCGTGACGGGCTGGCCGAGCAGCTCGTCGCGCGGATACCCGAACTGCTTCTCCGCCTGGGCGTTGAGCAGGACGATCTCGCCGGCCACGTTGACGACGACCATCGGGTCTGGGGCCGCCTCGAGCAGGCTGCGGTAGCGGCTCTCCATCTGGGCGACGCGCGTCTCGACCCCCCTGAGCTCCGCCGTCTGGCCGAGGCTGCTCATCTCGCGGAACCCCGAAGGCTGACGGGGTTCCGCGTGACCCGGCTGCGGACACACGTGTCCATGAAACCAGTACGTGGGCCGCCACGAGGGGGTCATTACGGTCGGTCATGTACCGCGGTCTGCTGCAGGAGGCCAGATCGATCGCGGAATCGCGGCCCGTCGCGGTCGCCCGTCGCCGGGCCCGTGTTGGGCGACCCGATAGGCTGAAACGAGGTCACCAGACGCAGGAAGGGAGGCGGTCGTGTTCGACGGGCTATCGAGCTGGCAGGGGCCGGTGGCGGCGATCATCGAGCTGGTGGTGGCCGCGATCGCGGCCCTCGCCATCCATGCGGTCGCGTTCTCGCTGGCCGATCGGGCGGCGCGGCGCACCGCGAGCACCCTCGACGAATCGCTGATCGAGCACACGCGCCAGCCGGCACGCCTCCTGGCCCCGCTGCTGGCCCTGTTCATCGTCCTGCCCGTGGTCGCGATCGACGCCGAGCTCGGCGGAGCGCTCCGCCACCTGGTGGGTCTGGGGATCATCACCTGCATCGCCTGGATGGTGGTCTCGGTCTCGTGGATCATGGACGACCTCGTCCTGGCTCGATATCGAGCCGAAGGCGCCGCCGGCCTGCACGCCCGGACGGTCGAGACCCAGATCGCCATCCTCCGTCGCCTGTTCGTGGTCGCCATCGCGGTCATCACGCTCGCTATCGGCCTGCTCACGTTCCCCGAGGCCCAGAGCCTGGGTGCGAGCATCCTCGCGTCGGCCGGCGTCGCCGGGATCGTCATCGGCGTGGCTGCCCGCCCGGTGATCTCGAACCTCCTGGCCGGGATCCAGATCGCGCTCACCCAGCCCATCCGCCTCGAGGACGTGGTGGTGATCGACGGCGAGTGGGGGCGGATCGAGGAGATCACCACCACCTACGTGGTCGTTCGCATCTGGGACCTGCGGCGGCTCATCGTGCCGCTCGTCTCGATCATCGAGCAGCCGATCGAGAACTGGACCCGCAGCAAGACCGAGATCCTGGGCACGGTGGAGGTTCACGCCGACTACCGGGTACCGGTCGACGACATGCGTGCGGAGCTCAAGCGCGTCCTCGACGGATCGGACCTCTGGGACGGCCAGGTGTGGGGCCTCCAGGTGACCAATTCGACCGAGCGGACGATGACCCTGCGGGCCTTGATGAGCGCGACCGACTCGGGAGCCAGCTGGGACCTGCGCTGCCTGGTGCGCGAACGCCTGATCGGCTACCTGCGCGAGCACCACCCCGATGCCCTGCCGCGGCTGCGGGCTGAGGTCGAAGATACCGACAGGCGCGTGCCGGATGGGGGAGGGCGCGCGACGAAAGCACGCCACGCTGCCTGAGGCGAGGGCCCGGATGCATGACTGCGCCCGTCCGTGAGGCCCGGCGTCGACGGGCGGCTGACCCCGTGCTCGTGACCCGGTGCCCGTGGCCCTTGGCTCGTGACGCCGTGCGGGTGACGCCGGGCGCGTGACGCCGTGCGCGTGACCCTTGGCTCGTGCCCGTGACGCCGTGCCCGTGGCCCCCGCGTTGGTGGGGGCCTCACTCGCCAACCTCGGAGCTCGTGTCGGCCTCGACGTTCAACATCCCCGGCGTTCCCATGGAGCCGGAGTGTCGAGCCCAGCGCGCACGTCGTTCAGGCAACGACCCCAGCGTGCAGTCGTTCAGTCAGCGACCTCCCGACGTCATTCAGTCAGAGCACGACTGCGAGACCGTGCGCTCGTCCAGGACAACGTCCGGCAGGGCCTGAGCCGTGCCGCGCCCAACGCTCGATCAGCCGATCATGGCTAATTCGAAGATCGAAATCCTGGTCCCGAGTCCGCGGTGGCCGCCTTCCAGTCGTACCTGGACTGGCTGGCCGCGACCCGAGCCACACCTCACGCCCCCGGACCCGCTGCTCGGCGACGCGTGGGCGGCCGGGAGCTCGCCCGACAACCGCATCCCGAGCCGCGGCAACCGCATCCTCGCGTCCGACCCGCTCCTCACGACCTGCAAATCTTCAGCGCAGCGTCCGCACCGCTTCGCGCTCGATCGCAAGCCCCTTTGTATGGCGGGCGAAGAACTCGGCAAATCCTGCGACGTCGCTCGGGTCGGGCGCAACGGGTGCACCAATGCTGCCGGCGATCCGCTCGTCGAGATAGTCCGGCAGCGACTGCCCCGTGTCGGCCCGAAGCATGTACGCGGCCAGCACGGCCATGCCCCACGCCCCGCCCTCGCCGGCGGTGGCGGGGATGCTGACAGGGACGTTGAGCGCCGCAGCCATCATGCGCTGCCCGGTATCGCCGCCCTTGAACAGCCCGCCATGACCACGGATCTCGTCGATCACCACCCCCTCCTGTTCGGTGAGGATGTCGACACCCGTCCTCATCGCGCACAGCGACGCGAAGTACATCGCCCGCACGAAGTTCTCCAGGGTGAACCTGCTGTCCTGATTCCGTGCGAACAGCGGCCGGCCCTCGGTGAAACCCGTCATGTGCTCGCCGGAGACGTAGTTGATGGACAGCAGCCCGCCGGCGTCCGGATCGCCCCGCGCCGCCAGCGGCAGCAGCTTGTCGTAGAGGTCATCGAGCCGCGCCTCGGATCCCAGCGCCCTGGCGACCTGGCCGAAGAGGGTGATCCAGGCGTCGAGGTCCGACGATCCATTGTTGGCGTGGGCCATGGCCACGGGCCGGCCGTCGGGCGTGACGAGGATGTCGATCTCCTCATGGACGCGGGCCAGGCTCTTCTCCAGCACGATGGTCGCGAACACCGACGTGCCGGCGGACACGTTGCCCGATCGCGGGCGCACGGCGTTGGTGGCGACCATGCCGGTGCCCGCATCTCCCTCGGGAGCGCACACGGGGACGCCGGCGTCGAGCCTGCCCGACGGGTCGAGCAGCCGCGCGCCTTCGGCGGTGAGCCTCCCCGCCGGGCGTCCCGCAGGGAGGACTTCGGGGAGGATGTCCCGGAGGTTCCAGCCGAGGCGGCGCGGCGCGATGAGCGCGTCCAGCTTCGCGAGTCTCGGGGCGTCCCAGCCACCGCTGACCGGATCGATCGGGAACATGCCCGATGCCTCGCCCACGCCGATCTTCCGCTCGTTGGTGAGCTTCGAGTGGACATATCCGGCCAGTGTCGTGAGGTGGGCGATGCGCGACACGTGCGGCTGCCCCTCCAGAATCGACTGGTAGAGATGCGCGATGCTCCAGCGCTGCGGGACCGCGAACTCGAGGGTCGGGGTCAGCTCGGCGCACGCCTGGGCGGTGATGTTGTTGCGCCAGGTTCGGAAGGGCACGAGCAGGTCCCCCTCGGCGCCCAGCGCCACGTATCCGTGCATCATCCCGCTCACGCCGATGGCGGCGACCGTCTTCAGCCCGAGGGCGTACCGGGACTGCACGTCCTGGACCAGCGACGCGTAGCACGCGGCAAGGCCCTTCCAGACGTCCTCCATGGCATACGTCCAGACGCCGTCCCGGAGCTGGTTCTCCCAGGCAAACGAGCCTGACGCCAGCGGGGTCGTGTCGGGCGCAATGAGGGCCGCCTTGATCCGGGTCGAGCCGAGCTCGATCCCGAGGATGGCATCACCCGACCGGATCACCTCGGCCGCCTGGTCCTGTTCCTGGTTCACGGGGTGCCTCCGAACCTTCCGTGTGCCGCCCGCCGGCGGTGGCTCCGGCGGTCCGGATTCTGTCCGTACCTCACGGAGGGACGTTGGCTGGCGAGGAAGGACTCGAACCTTCAATTTCCTGATCCAGAGGACTCCCGACGATCGTGGATCGGTGCGATCTGAGCGTGAGGCGGACTCGGTTTCCGTCAATCCGGCGGGCAATCGGGTTGAACATGCCGGACGGGGTCAGGTGAACGTCATACGTTCAAGTGATCCCGTGGGGAGAACGTAGCGGATATACCCGCGGAGGGAAAGGGGAGTGGTTCCTACTGTTCCCACGACTCCCAACGTAGCCGGTGGCGTGTGGCAAGGCCGGTGGCGTGCGGGCAAGCGAGTGCCACTACCGGGGCGGACAGGTGGACCCGCTCACCGATCTGTGTGGACGTGACTTCGCGGCGAACGACCGCATCCGTCGCGCGGCGACACCGATCCTCGTCGAAGCGGCAGTCGCTGCAGGCGTGCGGCGGCTGGTCATCGAAAGCATCGCCTTCGATGTGGCATCCGACACGGCCGCCGCCCGCGACGAGATGGAGCGGATCGCCCACGCTTCCGGATCCAGT
This sequence comes from uncultured Chloroflexia bacterium, assembly GCA_963829295.1. Lineage (GTDB taxonomy): Bacteria > Chloroflexota > Limnocylindria > Limnocylindrales > CSP1-4 > CAIXZV01. The sequence continues at coordinate 454,952 of CAWHHU010000008.1, forward strand.
CATCGACGAGGAGCGGGAGCACAAAGGGGTCGAGGGCGATGCCCATCCCGACGCCGGCGAGGAACGACAGGACGAGCCGGAGCTGCTCATCCGCTGACTCGCCGCAACGACGCGCGTCGACGCTCCGGGTAGCGCCCGCTCGAGGCAGCGATCTCGATCGCCAGGACCTCGATGATCCGAGTGCCGGCCACCGCGAATGCTGTGGAGTTGCGGTCGGCGCTGAAACCACGGAAGGGGGCCGTCCAGACCGGTCGCAACCGCACGATGTATCCCACGGAGGGTCCGTCCAGACGCTGTCAACGCGTAACCGTCGCGGTTCAATGATCAGGGGTGTCGGGGAGACGCCCTGACGTGTTCTCCTGATCACCCCGCGGCATGACGAGGAAGGAGCGCACCCATGGCGACGCTGACGGAAACGCGATCAGCAGTCCGGCCCAGGCTCGAAGCCCGGGTTGCTGAGGACTGGGTCGGCCGTGTGCCGTACCTGCTAGCCATCGCGCTCGCCCTGGACACAGGAGCGGCAGCCGCGACCGCGCTGCTTTTTCGCGAGGCGCTCCGAGGACCGGAGGTCAGCATCGGGTCGATGCAGGGGACGGCGCTTGTGCTGCTCGTCGTGACGCTCCCGGTCCTCTTGGTGTCGATGGCGCTGGTCAGACGCGGTGTGCCCGCGGCCGTCATCGGCTGGCTCGGCGCCCTCGGCTCAGTCGTCTACCAGAGCGTGCTGTTCCTCGTGGCCACGCCGTTCAACGCGTTCTTCTTCCTGTACGTCGCGATGCTCTCGCTGTCGATCTGGTCGCTCGTCACGCTCGTCGCGCAGATGCCGATTGTGCGGCTCACGGAGGCGATCGGCGCGCGAGCCCCTGTTCGCCTGGTCGCTGGCTACCTGCTGCTCAATGCGGCCATGTTCCTTGGGCTCTGGCTCCAGGCGACCGTTCCGGCCGTCCTGAGCGCGGACCCGCCGGCGTTTCTCGAGGGCACGGGCATGACGACGGGTCCCGTCCAGATCCTCGATCTGGGTTTCACCCTGCCCCTCATGGTCCTCGGTGCCGTGCTGCTTCTGCGGCGACGGCCGTGGGGCTACGTTCTTACCGGCGCGCTGCTCGTGATGCTCGTGATCGAGACCACAAGCATCGGGGTCGATCAATGGTTCGGCCACGCGGCGGACCCGGCATCTTCAGTCGCGTCGGACGCCATGACTCCTGTGTTCGCGGTGTTGACGGCGCTCGGGCTGGGAGTGCTCGCGCTGTTCCTCCGGCGGCCCGCGGTTCGCCGGGATTGACCGCGGAGATGCCGACATCCCATGGGCGGCGACGATCGCCGCCGGCCAATCATGGACCGAACGGACGACAGGATTGGCACAGGGCGATGCGGGTGGGACATGGATGACGGCTGGAAGGCTGGGCGGCAGGGCGCGGTTGTTGTCGATTGGCGCCCCGGTCCGTCGTCGGCGATCCGGTGGAGTGTGCTCGGCGTGGCCGTGATGATGGTGGGCGTCGTCATGTTTGCCTTCCCGTCGATCCTCCGTGCGGGTCCGGCCGGCGGGACGTTCCGGATCGGGGTGGTCGACATGCTGCTGGTCATCGGGCTCACGTTGCTGTTGGTGATCGGACATGAGGCGATCCACGGGCTGGCGATGCTCGGCTTTGGCGTGCGCCCCCAATTCGGCGCCATCCTCGTCGGTGGCGTGCTGCCCGCGCTGTACGCGACAGCCGAGGGGCACCACTTCACCCGCGGCCAGTACCTGACCGTGGCGATGGCCCCCGCGATCGCCGTCTCCCTGCTCGGGTTTGTGGCGTGCCTCGGGCCCTGGGCCGGCTACCTGATCGTGCCGCTCGCAGTCCACCTCGGCGGTTGCGTCGGCGACGGCGTCGCCGGCTGGCGCGCGCTTCGCGAGCCTCCGGGGACCGAGTGCGAGGACATGAGGGACGGAATCCGGTTCCATCGCATGCCTGCCTGATGGCGGTCCGGCACGATGAGCAGATGGAGTCGAGTGGCACGGTGGAACGGCTCCTATGGCTTTCTGGTGTCACCGGCGTTCGGTGCCCTGAGACCAGTGCTCGGGGGGACGACTCCGGCATCCCCGCGGTGTGGCGTGGACCAGTGGACGGGCCACGCGGCTGATCAGGTGTCGCCGGCGGCGTCGGCGGCGCTCACGCCGGTGCGCCGTCACCTGCCGATCTCGGCTGATCGCGAGACAATCGGGTCGAAGTGACGGAAGGCAGATGACAGCCGAGACCCCCAGCGACCTGTTCGAGCGGCGGCACGCCGCGACCGATCGGGCGTCCATCGTGGTCGTGCCCGAGCGCAGGATGCTCGCGATCGACGGGGTGGGCAGCCCGACGGCGGCCGGCCACCGGCTGGCCACGGACACGCTCCGGACGGCCGCGGAGATCCTGCGCGTCATGCTCGTGCGAACGCGGCGTCTCGACACCAGGATCAGCGTGATCGAGTGCGCGTGGTGGACGCATCCGGAGCCGGCGTCCGACGAGATGGCCGCCCGGTTCGCGGACCGCTCCACCTGGCACTGGCAGCTGATGATCGAGGTCCCCGACAAGGCGACCGACGAGGAGGCGATGGCCGCCATCGACGAGACGCGGCGCCGGGCCGGTCGTGCCGCGCCCCTGGTCCGCCTGATCCGCTTCGCGGAGGGCCGATCGGCGCAGATCCTGCACACGGGCGGGCCGGCGACCGAGGCAGCGGCGGTGGCGAAGCTGCACGCTGCGATCCACGCTGCCGGGCTGCGGTCGCACGGCCACCTGCACGAGCTCCACCTCGCCGATCCGGGCCGGGTGCCCGAGGGCCGCGCGCGGACGATCCTGCGCCTCCCGGTCGGCTTCGACTGACGATCACGATCGCACGCTGCCTGCAACCGGCGTCACCTGGGGTGCATGGTCTGCGGCCTCGGCTGAACAGCGATCGTCGATGATCCGGCAGCGCGCCGCGAGTCAGCCGAGAACGTTGGAGAACCTCGCCCGTTTCGCGAGATCGGGCCGGTCAGCCATCGGGGGTGGTCGATTCCGGACTGCGCGCTCGCGTCTCCAGTCCGCGCGCTGTGCCGCCCTCAGTGGTGTGGCCGTCAACACGCGCCCGCCGGTGTGCGAGGCGGCCTGCTCGGTTGACCCATCGGTCCAGCGGCGCCGTGGCGGGACCGGCGGCCGAGACCCAGATCGCGCCCTGACGACAGCCCGGCGATCGGCGGAGCGACCGACCCCGGCACCTGCGTTGGCCCCGGCAGCGGAGCGCCCGCGCCGGGGCCATCCCGGCTTCGCGATGATGGCTGGCAGGGGGCCGGTGACGGTCATGTTCGAGCGGGCCGCGAACCGCGCCCGCTACCGTTCCTGCGTCATCCGGATCCCGGCCAGGGCGATCTCCACGCGGCTCTCAACACCGAGCTTGTTCTTGATGTGCGCGACGTGGGAGCTGGCCGTCTTCCTGGAGATGAACAGCCGCTCCGCGATCTCACCGTCGGAGCGTCCGGCGGCGACCAGGGCCAACACCTCGACCTCGCGTTGGCTGAGCGCAACCTGGAGGTGCGTCTGCGACCGGCCGCGCACGCGCAGGTCGAACGCGCGCATGGCCGTGACGCCCTCGTTCAGGACGGTCATGAGCTCAACCGTCGTGCCCCGGAGGCTAGCCGCCTCGAACACCGCGGGCGGGAGGGTTCGCCTGCCGCGCTCGATCGTCCTGGCTCGAGCGGCCACGCGCTCAGGATCCCAGGACAGCTCGGTCGCCGGCCGTGTGCGATCGGCAGCCGTCAGGCACGTCACCGCCTCGGATCCGAGACCGGCCACCCAGAGCCACTGCCCGAGTGAATCGAGCACGTGGACCGTGAACCACCAGTTGAGGCCCCGGCTCATCCGGGCGGCGTCGACGATCAGATCCCGTGCCGTGTCGAGGCCGCCGGCGGCGATGCGCACCAGCGCGAGCCCGGAACGTGCGATCAGCAGCTCGTGCCTGGCGCCGATGCTGCGGGCCAGCTCCGCGCTCTCCGTGAAGGCCTTGTCCGCCGATTCGAGGGCCCGTTCGGCGAACGACAGGGCGCCCAGGCCGGAGAGGGAGACGGCTGCGCCCCAGGCGTCACCCGCCCCACGAGCCTGCTCGAGCGCCTCTCCGTAGCATGCCCGGGCAACATCGGTGCGCCCTTCCCGTTCGGCCAGCAGGCCCAGCGGGATCAGCAGATCGACGAGCCATTGCGGTCCCGCCTCGCTGTGGTGAGCCAGGTCGAGCCCGCGGCTGAGCTGCTCGCGTGCGGTTGCCAGGTCGTTCGCGCGCACCGCCATCCCGCCGAGCGTGGCGAGCACTCCGGCCATCGCGGCCGTGTCGCCGGCAGCCCGATACTCGCTCAGGCTCGCCTCGAGGACCGATGCCAGCCGGGCGGATGGCTCGGCACCCGTCAGCGCGAGACGGTGCAATGCCCTGGCCCGGACGGCCGGGGTGGGGGAGCCGATCGCGAGCCCCTCGTCCAGCCAGTAACGGCACTCGGTCAGATCGAGGTCGCCGCTCGCCAGCCAGAACCGACGGTCGAGCGCGCCCGCCAGACGCAGCAGCGATGACCCATCCCTGCAGGCCCGCGCGCGTTCGAGGGCCGCCCGGACGTTGCCCCGGTCGGCCGCCAGTCGCCGGATCCAGGCCGACTGGTCCGGCCCGCGCTCGTGGGCCTGCTCAGCCTCGGCCCACCGGGCGAAGTAGGCGAGGTGACGGTCCCGAAGCGTCGCCAGCTCGGTCTCCGTCGGCAGCTCGAGCGCGAGCTCGCGAACCGTCTCGAGCATGGCGAAGCGAGGGCCGCCCTCGGCGGCACGATCCACCTGGAGCAGACTCTGATCCACCAGTCGCTCGATCACGGCCAGCGCATCGCGCGATGGTTCCCTCGGGTCGGCCGCGTGGTCGGCGGCGACATCGGCCGCAGCATCGAGCGTGAAGCCGCCGGTGAAGACGCTGAGCCGGCCGAATGCAAGCCGATCGCCCCGTGCCAGCAGATCGACGCTCCAGGCGATCGTTGCGCGCAGCGTCCGCTGACGGGCCGGCGTGTCGGCGGGGCCGCTGGCCAGCCCGGTCAACCGGCGATCCAGATGGTCCAGCAGGGCGATCGGCGTCAACACCTTCGTGCGGGCTGCGGCGAGCTCGATCGCGAGCGGCAAGCCGTCCAGGCGGCGGCAGATCTCGGTCACCGTGCTCGCAATGCCCTCGGTCAGCACGAAGTCCGGGAAGACGGCTCGGGCTCGATCGGCAAACAGCGCCACCGACTCGATCCTGCGCACCTCCTCGAGCGACATCGACCGACCTGACTCGGGGAGCTCGAGGGGGGCCACCGGGAACTCCTGCTCGCCCGACAGATGGAGCGGTGCCCGACTCGTCACCACGATCCAGAGCGTGGGGCTGATCGACAGCAGACCGCCGACCTGCGGGGCAGCGCCCAGCAGGTGCTCGACGTTGTCGAGGATGATCAGGGTGTCCTGGCCCGCCATCCGGTCAGCCAGGCGCACCAGGATCGACGCACGATCGACGTCCTCGAGGCCCAGCGCGGCGCCGACCGTCGGCAGGAGCCGCTCCGGGTCGCTGATCTCCGCCAGCTCGACCAGGAACACGCCACCCGCAAACCGGGGGGCCACGCGGCGGACGGCCTCGATGGCCAGGCGCGTCTTGCCGATCCCGCCCGGACCGGTCAGCGTGATCAGGCGCGACTGGCCGATCAGACTCCCCAGGCGGTCGATCTCGTGGTCACGGCCGATGAAGCTCGTTCGGTCCGTCGGGAGCCGGCGTGGGGTTGCACGGTCGGTCGTCCTGGAGCGCCCCATCCCGAACCCACTCTACCTCGCGGCTCAACGCGTTCGGCGCGTCGGCCATCGGCGCGTCGGCCATCGGCGCGTCGGCCATCGGCGTGTCGGCGTTCAGGGCGTCGGTTTCAGGCGCTCTTTCAGGCGCAGCCCGATGTCGCCGCCTCCTGATGGTCCGAGGCTGTTCGGACCGGCGGCTGCCCGGGCCCCTTGGCCGCGATGAGGGTGCGCTTATGGAGCTGCGCTCGCACGACCGTCCAGAGCAAGGAGGTGCAACGTCATGACCGACCGACCGTATGACGCGATCGTCGTGGGCGCCCGCTGCGCGGGGTCACCGACGGCGATGCTGCTCGCCCGCCACGGCCACCGGGTCCTCCTCGTCGACCGGGCCCGGTTCCCCGCCGACACCGTGTCGACCCATCTCGTCCACGTTCCCGGGGTCGCCGCGCTGGATCGCTGGGGATTGCTCGGTCGGCTTGCCGGGACCGGCTGCCCGCCCATCACGACCTACTCGTACGACTTCGGCCCGTTCACGATCAGCGGCACGCCCCACCCGACCGCTGGCATCGATACGGCCTACTGCCCTCGTCGCACGGTGCTCGACAAGCTGCTGATCGACGCCGCGGCCGAGGCTGGCGCCGAGGTCAGGGAGGGTTTCAGCGTCGATGAGCTCATCGTCGACGACGGGACCGTCGTCGGGATCCGGGGCCACGCGAGCGGCGGGTCAGCCGTGGTCGAGCGCGCCCGGGTGGTCATCGGCGCGGACGGCGCTCATTCGCGGGTCGCCAACGCCGTCGGAGCCGACCGCTACCACGAGAAGCCCATGCTCGCCGTCGCCTACTACTCGTACTGGAGCGGCCTTCCCGTCGACGACGCCAGCTGGATCCTGCGACCCCGCCGGGGCTGTGGGGCATTTCCGACGAACGACCGTCTGACCATGCTGCTCGCCGCCTGGCCGGCCGCCGAGTCCCAGGCGGTCAAGCAGGACCTCGAGGGCAGCTACCTGGACGCTCTTCGGTCCGCATTCGGTGCCCGACTCGACGACGCCCGACAGGAGGAGCGGATGATGGGCAGCGGCGTCGCCAACCAGTTCCGCAAGCCCTACGGGCCCGGCTGGGCGCTCGTCGGCGACGCCGGCTACCTCAAGGATCCGATCACCGCCCAGGGCATCTCCGATGCCTTCCAGGATGCCGAGCTGTGCGCTGCGGCGCTGGACGAGGCCCTCTCCGGCCGGCGCTCGTTCGATGACGCCATGTCTCGCTACCAGCACAGCCGCGACGCCCGCGTGCTCCCCATCTATGAGTTCACGACCCACGTCGGCGACCTCGCCGAGCCGCCGCCGCCCGAGCTTCTCCGGCTGCTCGGTGCGATGGCCGGCAATCAGCCGGCGATGAACGACTTCGCGAGCGTCTTTGCCGGCACCCTCTCACCGGCGGCGTTCGCCGATCGCGGCGCCAGCCCGCTCCCGTCCATGGCTGAAGCAGCCGGCGGGTGATCAAGCCATTGCGCCCGCGTTGTCGGGACGGTTGTTGACGGCCGTCGACCATCGGAGGAGCGACCATCCACGCGATGGCTGATCGCATGCCGCCCGAGACGCTGCTCGAGGGCTACCCACCGGCGATCGTGGACCTCGCCCAGGCGCTCCGGCGCGCCATCGGGCGCGCGGCGCCCGACGTGACCGAGGCCGTTCGGGCGGGCTGGCGGATCCTCGGGCCGGACGCCCACGAGGGTCGCCGATCCGCGTACTTCGCCTGGATCATGGTCCAGCACGAGCACGTCCACCTGGGGTTCGTGTACGGCGTCCACATGCGCGACCCGGATCGGCAGCTCGGCGGCGACGCCAAGCTCGCACGCTGGACGACGCATGAGCCGGGCGAGGTCATCGATGACCAGCGGCTTGCGCCGTTGATCCGCGAGGGGCGGCGGGTGGCGCTGCTGCCCAGGGTCCTTCGCGAGGAGGGTGCAGCGCTCGACGGCACCGGCACCGGCGGCACCGCGATCGACGGCGTTGGATAGCTCGCGGGGGTCGGATGGCTCGCGCGGGCCGGATGGCTCGCCCGGGCATGGAGACGCCCCGCCCCCGGCCTGCGGCCGTTTCCGGCCTGGTCCGCGGGTGGGGCGTCTGCGAGTGGATGACGCGGGTGGACGACCCGCGAGCTTAGATGGGGCGTACCGATGCCATGCCCGCCAGAGCGAGCGCGGCGAAGGCACAGACGCGCACGAGCGCGTCCAGGCGCGGGTGGCCGCGAGCCACACCAACCTCCTGACTTCGGCAGCCCGGCTGACTCGTCGTGACGAGTCCCGTGGCTTTGCGTCCCCGGGTCACCCCGGGTTTGCCGTTTCGGGCCAGCCTCCCGGCTGGGGCGGCTTTCACCGCCTGACGGCACGCTACCAGCCCGAGCGGGAGGCCGGCACCCTCCAAGTCGTCCCGATGTTGCCCGTGACCCCTTAAGGCAATCGGGGCAGCGCAGCGTCCGGGAGGAGGGCCAGGATGATGGGGAGAGGCGCCGGGGCATCCCGGCGGGATGCCCCGGCGCGAGAGCGACGCCGACGTCAGGCAGCAGCTTCATCGGCGATGGCTGCGTCTTCGGCAATCTCCGCCGGCTCTGCGGCCCACGCGCGCGTGCTCGCGACCGCGGGCGCCTCGCGCAGCAGCAGGACCAGACCGGCCGCGAGAACCGAGGTCCCGATCCCGATCGCGAACGTGCCCGCGGTGGCGATCGAGAACGCCTGGTGGATCGCGCCGACGATCGCCGGCACGTACGGCTCGACCACTCCCCGAACATCGGCCGGCAGCGAGGCGAGCAGCGCGGCACCCGCGTTGCCCACGCCGGTGAGCGCAGAGATGCCGGCGCCACCACCCGCGCTCGCCAGCGCCCCGCCGACCTGCGGCGGGATCCCGGCCGATCCGAACGCTGCCGGCACCTCCCGGCCCATCGACGTCGCGAACACGGTCCCGGTGATCGCGAGACCCACCGTCCCCCCAACCTGCTGGAAGAACGACACGCTGCTGGTCGCGGTCCCGAGCTGGGTCACCGGGACGTTGTTCTGGACGATCAGCGGGAACACCGCGAACATCGGCCCCACGCCGAGGCCGGTGATGAACATCCAGGCCCACAGCACGGGCAATGGGGTGTCGGCGCGGAGCTGGGTGAGCATCGCCAGACCGGCGGCCAGCACGGCCAGGGCGGCAAACACCAGCATCCGGTAGCGGCCGGTCCGGCTCACGATCTGGCCCGATGCGGTGGCGCTCAGGATGACGCCGCCGAGGAGCGGCAGCATCTGGTAGCCGGACACCGTGGCCGACGATCCGACGACGACCTGGAACCAGCGCGGCAGGAACACGACCGCGGTGAAGAACCCGGATGCCGCCAGGAACACCGAGGCCACCGAGACCGTGAACGAGCGGTTGCGGAACAGGCCCAGCGGCACGATCGGCTCGACCGCGCGCGACTCGACCCACAGGAAGGCGACCCCGAGGATCGCGCCGATGGCGATCAGCCCGCCGACGGCGGGATCGGTCCAGTCCGCGGTCTGCTTGTTGGTGAGCCCGACCAGGATGGGCACCAGGGCGGCGGCGAACAGCGTGGCGCCGGCATAGTCGATGCGAGGCCGGCTACCGGCCGGGTGGTAGCTGGGCAGGTAGCGCCGGACGAGGATGAACACCGTGGCCCCGACGGGCAGGTTGAAGAAGAACACGAACGGCCAGCCGATGGTGTCGGTGATCAGGCCACCGATGGCCGGGCCAACCAGGACCGAGAGGCCGAACACGGCGCCGAACAGGCCCTGGTAGCGGCCGCGCTCGGAGGGTGCGAACAGGTCGCCGATGACCGACATCGCGATCGGGAACAGGGCCCCGGCGCCGAGGCCCTGGAAGCCGCGCGCGGCCACCAGCTGCCACATCTCGCCGGACAGGCCCGATAGCAGCGAGCCGGTCATGAACACGCCGATCCCGAACAGGAACACGGGTCGGCGGCCGAACAGGTCGGACAGCTTGCCGTACAGCGGGCCGCTGATGGTGGACGTCAGCAGGTAGGCGGTGAACGCCCAGGTGTAGAGGTCGTTGCCGCCGAGATCGGTGATGATCCGCGGCAGCGCTGTGCCGACCACGGTCTGATCGAGGGCGGCCAGGAAGACGCCGACCATGACCGCGCCGAGGACGCGCATGCGGACGGGGTGGGGGAGCTCGACCGGCGGCCGATCCACCGATCCGAACCCTGCCTGCATCGGCTGGTGGGACACGAAGATTCTCCTCTTGCTCCTTGGCCAGTTGGGATACCCGAAGCCTATCGGTCGATTAGGTCGAGTTCGTTCCTAATAACCTGCTAGATTTCAGGTGTCATGGGAACCTCGTCACGCCTCCTGCGGCTGCTGTCGCTGCTCCAGACCCCGCGTGACTGGACGGGTGCCGAGCTCGCCGGCCGGCTCGAGGTCAGCCCGCGGACCATCCGCAACGACATCGAGCGGCTGCGCGCGCTGGGCTATCCGGTCCACGCCACGCGCGGCTCGATCGGGGGCTATCGCCTGGAGGCCGGGACGTCCATGCCGCCGCTGCTGCTCGACGACGAGGAGGCGGTGGCGGTCGCGATCGGCCTGCGCACCGCGACCGGTGGGGCGGTGACCGGGATCGAGGAGACGTCGCTGCGCGCGCTGGCGAAGCTGGAGCAGGTGCTGCCGCCCAGGCTTCGGCGCCAAGTCAGCACCCTCCAGCAGGTCACCGTCCACGTCCGGCGGGGGAGCGGCCCGACCGTCGATCCGGCGATGCTCACCGAGCTCGCCCGGCTGTGCCGCGAGCGCCTGCGGCTGCGGTTCGACTACTCGGATCGCCGGGACACCGTCTCGCAGCGGCGGGTCGAGCCGTACCGGATCGTCAATGCCGGCCAGCGCTGGTACCTCGTCGCCTGGGACAACGACCGCGAGGACTGGCGCACGTTCCGGGTCGATCGGATCCGCGCGGGCATGTCGCCCGGGCCGCGGTTCAGCCCGCTCGAGCTGACCGATGCGCAGGTGCAGGCGATGGTCTCGCGAGGCATCCCCGCGTCGGCTCGGCGTCACCCGGCGCGGGTCATCGTCCGGGCACCGGCCGCCGTGCTCGCGGAGCGGTTCGGTCCCTGGCTGGGGACGATCACGGCGGTCGACGACGCGTCGTGCGTGCTCGAGACCGGGGCCGATAGCGTGGAATCGCTGGCTGCCTACCTCGGCATGCTGGGGGTCGACTTCGCGGTCAGCGACCCGCCCGAGCTGGTCGCGGCGCTTCGCACCCTCGCCGCCGGTATGCGGCCGCGGTGCCCAGCGCGTAGGTGCCCGGCGCCCAGGTGCCCGGCGCGCAGGTTGGGCACCGCGGCGTCGGCCGGCGCTGTCACCACCGCTGGGATGCTCCCCGGCTGGGCCGAAGGTCGCTGGACAACTGGCGACCTGACACCCCCGCAGCAGTCCGGTCGGCCTTTGGCTCGGGTGTCGCCCCGGCGAGACACTGTCGAGCAGGCCAGGGGCACTCGGGAGCACTGGACAGGGCCGCCTCCCTCGAGTCATCCGTCCCCGCCTGACCCACCGCCGCCTGCGATCCGTCGATCCGGTGGTGTGCGCTGCGCACGGGGTGGCATCGGCGATCGGCATCGATGGGAGGAAGGTCCATGCGCAAGTCCCTTGTCACAATCGGCGCACTCGGCGTGGTCGTGGTCCTGGTCGTGGTCGCCGCCGTCAACGTGTTCGGGTTCACCCAGCGCCCGTTCGACGCCGGCAGCGAAATCGCCGTCGGAAAGATGGAGAACTCGCTGGGCGATCAGTACCGCCTCGACGCCGCAAACCTGAGCGCGACCTGGACGTTCAATCGTGACGCGGCCGTCGTGGTGCGCTTCGAATCCGGCACCGCGGTCTTCAACGGACAGGAGGTACCGACCGGCTGCTACGCGGGGACCGTCCATCGCAACGATGTCATGCGGTTCGACGGGGCCCATGGGGTCAGCTTCGCCAGCCCGGACACCGACACCTCGTGCCAGGCACTGCCCTGATCACCTGATCCAGCGACGGGCGGCTCTCGCGGGGCCGCCCGCTCGTCAGCGGAGGTGGCGACGGCAGCGAGCCTGGTACGTCTCGATGCCGCCCACGTTGGCCGCCACGAGCGCCTCCGCGCCGACCGGGCTGCGTCCAGCCGCGGTATCCCCGACGCGGACGTGAAACACCGCCTCCTCGCCGCACACCGAGCAGATCGCGGTCAGCTTGTCGACCCGCTCGGCGAGGGCCATCAGCGATGGCAGGGGCTCGAATGGGTGGGCGTCGAAGGTGACGTCCAGCCCGGCGACGATCACGGTCATCCGGCGATCCGCCAGCCGGCCGACAACGTCCACCAGGGCGGGTCCGAAGAACTGCGCCTCGTCGATCGCGACCACCTCGGCACCGCTCGGCACGGCGGCTTCGATGTCGCCCGCATCGGCCACCGCCAGTGACGGGAAGTCGAGGCCCACGTGCGACGCCAGCCGATCGGTGCCGTGGCGCGTGTCGAGGGCGTGGTTGAACACGACCACCCGCCGGCCCGCGATCACCGCCCGCCGGACGCGCCGCAGAAGCTCCTCGGTCTTGCCGGCGAACATCGGTCCGCACACGACCTCGATCCGCCCGATCTCGCCCACGGCCACAGCATCGCAGGTCGGCTTCTCGCAGGTCGAGTCCTCCCCATGCCGTCCTCGGCCCGGCGTGCGACGGCTCGTCTGCCCACGGGCGCCTGCTTGCCCACCGTCAACCCTCGGTTCCGATCCGAAGGTGCCGGCCGCGGATCGCCCAGGACGCCGATGTTGCGATCGTTCCAAGGGAGCGGAACTACCCCGCGGATCGCCCGCACGCAACGGGTTCGCGGACGCCCGCGCCGAGGACACGAGCCTCGGGGGCTATTGGCGAGTGATTGCCCGAAACCCGTGATGGTTCCACCTGGTTGGAAGCATCCGGCATGCCGTCGTCTGGGCGATGCCGGGTGCCCGGGGGTGCGCAGGAGCCGGCGCGCATCACCGGTCCGTGGGGCACGCTTCGATCGGCGGAGGCCCTCCAACCGCCATACCATGGCTGGCAGCCGCAGTTTGCCGGAGGCCCGATGACCCCGCCCCACATCCGATCCTGGCTCATCGACATGGACGGGGTGCTCGTCCGCGAGGAGACCCCCATCCCGGGTGCCGCCGAATTCCTGGCGCGCCTGATCGAGCGGGGCATCCCGTTCATGGTCATGACCAACAACTCGATCTACACGCCTCGCGACCTGTCGGCGCGCCTCGCAGCGAGCGGGCTGCGCGTGCCCGAGCAGGCCATCTGGACGTCGGCCCTCGCCACGGCGCACTTCCTCGCCGACCAGCGGCCGGGCGGCTCAGCGTTCGTCATCGGCGAATCGGGCCTCACGACCGCCCTCCACGACGCGGGCTACACGCTGACCGAGCGCGACCCCGACTACGTGGTGCTGGGTGAGACCCGGACCTACAGCTTCGAGCGGGTGACGCGTGCCATCCGGCTGGTCGCCGCGGGCGCCCGGTTCATCGCCACCAACCCCGATCCCTCTGGGCCCACCGAGGAGGGCCCGGTGCCGGCCACCGGTGCCGTGGCTGCCCTCGTCTCGCGGGCCACCGGGGTCGAGCCCTACTTCGTCGGCAAGCCCAACCCGCTGATGGTCCGCTCCGCGCTCAACGCGCTCGATGCCCACTCGGAGACGTCGGGGATCATCGGCGACCGGATGGACACCGATGTCAAGGCCGGTCTCGAGGCCGGGATGCACACCGTGCTCGTGCTGACCGGCTCGACCCACGCCTCGGACATCGAGCGCTACCCGTACCGCCCCTCGCGGGTGGTGGACTCGGTCGCCGACCTGATCCCGACCCTGGGCTGACGTCCCGGCCGCGCTTCCCCGACCCTGGGTTGACGCCCCGGCCGCCGTTCCCCGGCCGGGGAGCCCGGCCCGCCGTGTCGTCACGCACTTGGCGCGCAACTGCAACCCTGGTTGGCCGAATAGTTGTTGACAGGGCAACTACATCGGCATAGGATTGTGGCTGTCGAACAAGTCGTATTGCCACGGACAATATTCCGCAAGGTTCGGAAAGCAAAGAAGCAAACAGGTTATGAACACGATCGATCTCTCCCTGCTCATCCTCCAGCTCGGCGTGGGCCTGGTGTTTGCCGCACACGGCGCCCAGAAGGCGTTCGGGTGGTGGGGCGGCCCAGGCCTGACCGGCTGGGAGGGGGCCATGAACCACATGGGCTTCCGCCCGGCCCGGCTGTTCGCCGTCGTCTCGGCACTGGTCGAGCTCATCGGCGGCCTGCTGCTCGCGGCCGGCCTCGTAACTCCGCTCGCCGCCGCGGCCCTGACGGCGCAGACCGTCGTGATCATCGGCCAGGTGCACTGGGCGAACGGCTTCTTCAACACCAGGTCGGGCTTCGAGTACCCGCTCGTGCTCGGCATCGGCGCCGCGGCCGTGGGCCTCGCTGGCTCGACCGGTGTCGGCGTCGACGCGGCGCTGGGCATCGCGGTCGACCCGGTGGCACGGGGCGCGCTGCTGGTGCTCGGGCTGGTGGCCGGCCTGATCGCGCTCGAGATCCCTCGGATGGCCTCGCGGACGCACGTGACGGCGTAGGCACGAGCGCGAAGGCGCGAGCGCGTAGGCACGAGCGCGCAGGCACGAGCGCGAAGGCCCGGCGAATGCCGGGCCTTCTTCGTACCCCGATCTAGGGTGTGGGCGGCGCGCCTGTGCGCAGCACTCGCCGGAGCAGCTCGCGAGCAGCCGGGTTGCTGGGCCCATCCGCCCGCCGCACGACGACCAGCTCCCACACGATCCGGCGCGCCAGTGGCACGAACACCGCGGCGCCTGCTCGCACCCGCGCCGACTCGGGAAGGATGCTGACGCCGACCCCCCGCTGCACGAGGCCCAGGCAGGTGTCGACGTCGTTGACCTCGATCGCGACGCGGCGTTCGAGGCCGGCGGCAGCGAAGGCCCGATCGACGAGCTGCCGGATCGTCCATTCCGGTGGGAAGTCGATGAACGACTTGTGGGTGATCTCCTGGAGATGGATCTGACCCCGGGACGCGAGCTTGTGGCTGGGCGAGCACACGAACAGCAGGCGATCCTCGTGGAGCGGTGTGGCCACGAGGTCCGCGCCGGGCGCATCGACCAGGGGGAGGAAGCTGAGATCGAGGCGACCCTCGCGCAGGGCCGCGAGCTGCGTGGCCGGGCCGGCCTGGGACAGCTGCAGCTCGATGGCGGGATAGGTGCGCTGGAAGTCGGCGATGATCTCCGGCAGGTCGAGGCCAGGCGGGAGGATCTGCGAGATCCCGAGCGACAGCGTGCCACGCTGGAGACCCTCCACCGCGGCGACCGCGTCCCGACCGGCCCGGGTCGCCGCCAGCGTGCGCCGCGCCTCCGGCAGCAGGGCCTGGCCTGCGGGCGTGAGCGAGACGTGGCGGGTGTTGCGCACGAACAGCTCGGCCCCGAGCTCCGTTTCCAGCGCGCGGATCGAGGCCGAAAGCCCGGACTGTACGATCACGACACGCTGGGCGGCCCGCGTGAAGTTGCGCTCCTCCGCGACGGCCACGAAATGCTCGAGCTGCCGAAGCTCCATGGTGATTGATCTCCTGTCTCGATCAATCTCATCTGTATCTGCTGTTGGACAGGATAGTCGATCGGCCGCATGGTGGCGTCATTGAAGCGACGACACAGCGCATCGAGGTGACAACTCATGGACGACACGCAGCTGGGCCTGCGAGGCCCGCGCGTCTCCCGCATCGCGTTCGGCAACTGGTCGGCCGGCGGCGACTGGGGCAGCGTCGACCGGGCCGCTGCGACGGCCGCGGTGCGCCGGGCGCTCGATCTCGGCATCACCTTCTTCGACACCGCCCGTGCCTACGGCTTCGGCATCGCCGAAGCCCACCTGGGCGAGGCGCTCCGTCCCGAGCTGCGCTCACGGCGCGAGGAGCTGGTCATCGCCACCAAGGGCGGCCTTCGCCGGGGCGCCGATGGCACGGTCGGGCGCGACAGCAGCGCCGGTGGTCTGCGGCGAGACCTCGAGGCGAGCCTGCGCGATCTCGGGACCGAGTACGTGGACCTGTACCAGGTGCACTGGCCCGACCCGGCGACACCGTTCGCCGAGACGGCCGAGTACGCTCGACGGCTTCGTTCGCGAGGGCAAGGTCCGCCACGTGGGCGTCTCGAACTACGACCCCCAGCAGATGGCCCTGTTCGGGCAGACCCGGCCGGTCGAAACGCTCCAGCCGCCGTACCACCTGTTCCGGCGCGACATCGAGGGATCGATCCTGCCCTACGCGGCCGAGCACGGTATCGGCGTCCTGGTCTACGGGCCGATGGCCCATGGCCTGCTCACCGGGCGGATGACCGAGGCGACGACGTTCGAGCCATCGGACTGGCGCGCCAAGAGCCCGATGTTCCAGGGCGAGACCTTCCGCCGGAACCTGCGTGTCGTGGACGAGCTGAAGGCCTTCGCTGCCGAGCGGGGGGTCACGGTCGCCCAGCTCGCGATCGCCTGGACGCTGGCCAACCCGGCCGTCCAGGTCGCGATCGTGGGTGCTCGCAACCCCGAGCAGATCGGCGCCACCGCGCCCGCCGCCGAGCTCCGGCTGACCGAGGTGGACCTCGCCCGCATCGACGAGATCGTGGCCGGCGAGGTGCCGGTGGGCGGCCCGTCACCCGAGCGAATCTGACGACAACGAAGCAGAGGAGCGTCCCCATGAATCTGAACGTAGAACCCCAGGCCGCTGAACGCCAGGCTCGCCCGATCCCTCGTGCGTGACGCTGCGTGGAGCATGGGGGAGCTCGGCATCACCAGCGTGATCGGCGCGTATCGCTCGGGCGCCCCATCGCGGCCCCAGGCGGCGTAGGCTGCCCCCAGGCCATTCAACGCATCGGGAGTCCCCGACGATGACGGACCATCCGGACCAGCCGGACCAGCCCATCTTCCAGCGGATCAACACGCTCGCCTCCGAGGAGGAGCAGCTCTGGGAGCGAGCCGCCGACGGCGGCGGCCTGGGAACGGCTGACCAGAAGCGGCTGGAGACCATCAAGGTCGAGCTCGACCAGTGCTACGACCTGCTCCATCAACGAGAGGCCCGGCGCGCGGCCGGCTTCGACCCGGACAAGGCGAAGCTGCGCCCGGCCGACGTCGTGGAGCGGTACCAGCAGTAGCCGGGTCAACCCGCCCACCTGCTCCGGCGTGGAGACGCTGACCGCCGTCCTCGCGGTCCTGGTCGCGGTCGCGATCCTGTTCGAGCTCGCCCGGCAGATCGGCGTCCCGTATCCCACCCTGTTCGTCCTGGGCGGCCTCGGCCTGGCCGTCGTGCCGGGCCTGCCGCGGATCGAGCTCGAGCCCGACCTCGTCCTGCTCGTGTTCCTGCCGCCGCTGCTGTTCACCGCGGCCGTCGAAACCCCGATCCGGGAGCTCCGGGCCAACGTCGCGCCGCTGGTGCGGCTTGCGATCGGCCTCGTGATCTTCACCATGGTCCTGGTCGCGATCGTGGCTCAGGCGGCGGTCCCGGGCCTCGGCTGGGCGGCGGCGTTCACCCTGGGCGCGATCGTCGCCCCGACCGACGCCCTCGCGGCCACCGCCGTGTTCCGCCGGCTCGGCGCGCCGCGGGTGGTGACGGCGTTGATCGACGGCGAGGCGCTGCTCAATGACGCGACCGCGCTGGTCGCCTACCGCGCCGCCACGGCCTGGGTCATCAGCGGGTCGTTCGTGCTCGCCGACGGGATCCTGAGCTTCATCGTTGCCGCCGTCGGCGGGATCGCGATCGGGTTTCTTGTCGGCCGGGTTGCGGGCGAGATCCTGCGCCGCCTCGACGACCCGCCCGTGGAGGTCGTGGTCTCGCTCGTGATCCCGTTCGCGGCCTACCTGCCCGCGGATGCGCTCGGCCTCTCGGGCGTGCTCGCCGCGGTGACCGCAGGCCTCGTGATCGGGAGCCGCCTGGGGGTGATCCTGTCGCCGGACAGCCGGGTGCTCTGGCTCACGACCTGGAAGATGGCGGACTTTGTGCTCAATGGCTTCCTGTTCCTCCTGATCGGCCTCGCGCTGCCCGATGTCCTGGGTGGCGGCGGTGGGCGCTCGGCGGCCGAGGTCGTGGGGCTGATCGCGCTGGTGAGCTTCGTCGTGATCACGGGCCGGTTCGTGTGGATCATCGCCAGCAGCCTCCTGCCAGGTACGCCGCGGCGGGTCGTCGCGCGCCGGGATCCGCGTCTGGCCGAGCGGCTGATGCTGGTCCTGAGCTGGTCCGGGCTACGGGGTGCCGTCTCGCTGGCCGCAGCGCTCGCGCTGCCGGCCGGGTTCCCCGAACGCGACCTGATCCTGCTGATCACGTTCGGCGTGATCCTGGTCACGCTCGTCGGCCAGGGACTGACGCTGCCGGCCGCGGTCCGGTGGGCTGTGCGCGACGGCACGCCGATCGACGGCGACGAAGCGACGCTGGTGCGCGAGGTGGCCTACCGGGCGGGGCTCGACGAGATCGAGCGGGTGCGCCCGCTGTGGCCGGGCCACCAGCCGCTGCTCGACCGGCTCGAATCCGGCCTGCGCGACCGGACGCAGCACCTGGCGACCGGAGATCCCGCGGAGACCGCCGAGCGGCGCCAGGAGCAGATCGAGCACGAGGAGATCCAGCGCGGGGTGATCGGCGCCCAGCGCACGGCCGTGATCGAGCTGCGGGACCGACGCGAGATCAACGACGAGACGCTGCGCGAGATCGAGCGCGAGCTCGACCTCGAAGAGATCCGGATGGAGGCGTAGGCGCAGCGAAGCGGGCCGCCGGGGTCCGATGAGGCCACCACGATGGGCGCCCAACCCGGGGGACTCCGACCAGGCCGCCACGATGGGCGCCGTGCCCGGGGTCGGGTCGGTCGTGCTGACGCGGCGGCCAGGGCCGGGCTCCGCGTTGCTACCGTGGCGTCATGACGACGCGCGCGGGTCCCGGGCTCGCGGTGTACCGGGAGGGGTCGCTCCACGCGGCGCTGAAGGCTCGCTATGCCGCGATGGTCGAGGGTGCACGGGAGGAGGTTGCGGTCGACGGGTACCAGATCGACGTCGTGGGGCCCGATGAGCTGATCGAGATCCAGACGTCCGGCTTCGCCGGGGTTCGGCGCAAGCTCGAGCGCCTGGTGGAGCAGCACCGGGTGTTGCTGGTGCATCCGCTGCCGCTCGAGAAGCGGCTCATCATCGTGGACGGCGATGGGGCGATCATCCGACGCCGCCGATCACCGCGTCGGGCGCTGCCGCTCGACCTGTTTGACGAGCTGGTGTCGATCCCGGCGCTCATCGCAGATCCGAGCTTCCGGATCGAGCTCCTGCTCACCTGCGAGGAGGAGATCCGGGGTCCGATCCCGGACGGCGCCAGGTATCGCTACCCGCGGAGCTGGTGGCGCCTGGACCGGCGGCTCGTCGAGGTCGTCGAGACGCGGCGCATCGACGGTCCCCGCGATCTCCTCGTCCTGCTGCCCGCGGGCCTGCCCGAGGCGTTCACGACCGCGGACATCGTGGCGGCATCGGGGCGCTCCCGGCGGCTGGCGATGCGCGCGGTCTACTGCCTCGAGCGGTGCGGCGTCATCGATCGGGTCGGCCGCAACGGGCGGTTCGTCGCCTATCGACGAACGCCGGAACCGCTGGCCGAACAGGGCCTGCCGGCCGCTCGAGGCGATCGGCAACTTCGAGCCACTCCTGGAGCGTCCGAACGATCGTGACCCGCCCGGACGCCTGCCCGGCCGCCAAACCTGCGTGACCGCTGTTAGATTCCGGTGATGGGACTTGGATTCGGATTGCTGTCCGCCCAGCTCCGCCCGGGCGAGACCGATTGGACGCGCGCCTACGACGAGACCGTCACGCTCGCGGTGGAGGCGGAACGGCTGGGGTTCAGCTCGGTCTGGACCACCGAGCACCACTTCGTCGACGACGGGTACATGCCGTCGCTGCTGGTCGTGTCGGCCGCGATCGCGCAGGCCACGAGGCGGATCGAGATCGGCACCGGCGTCATCCTCGCGCCGTTGCACCACCCGCTGCGCCTGGCCGAGGATGCGGCCACCGTCCAGCTGCTCAGCCACGGGCGGCTGGTGCTGGGCCTCGGCCTCGGCTGGTCCGAGACCGAGTTCTCGGGCCTCGGTGCCGATGCCCGACGCCGTGGCGCGGCGATGGACGAGATTCTGCGCATCCTGCCCCGGGCGTGGAGCGGTGAGCCGTTCACCCACGACGAATCCGTGTACCGGCTGCCGGCCCTGGCCGTCCGGCCCCGGCCCTCGACGAAGATCCCGGTCCTGGTCGGTGGCAGCGCCGAACCGGCCATCCGCCGCGCCGCCCGCCACGCCGACGGGCTGTTCGCCAACGCCCCGGCGGACAAGTTCGTCCAGCAGGTCCGGTGGGCGCTCGACGAGTGCGACCGGATCGGCCGCGATCCGGCAACGCTGCGCTTCATCCACTACTCGGTCGTGCTGCCCGGCGCCTCGCGCGATGATGCCCTCGGCCGCTACCGCGACGCGCTGTGGGCGATGCAGTGGAAGTACTCGGACATGGAGGCCTCGACCACGCGATCGCTGCCACCGCCCGCCGCGCCGACGTTCCCCGGCAGCGACGACGACCTGGTGCACGGTCGATCGACCTTCGCGGGCCCGCCCGGCCAGCTGGTCGAGGCGCTGCTGGACATCCGGCGCCAGGCGGGCGTGCCGGTGGAGCTGGTGGCCCGGAGCTACCTCCCGCTGCTCGGGGTCGGCGCCCAGACCGAGCTGATGCAGGCGCTCGCGGAGGACGTGGCGCCGCACATCTAGCGCGGTCCCGTCTGGCGCGGTCCCGTCGTGCTGATCGACGTCGCGAGGTCGGCATGAGCGGCCGGGGGGCGAGACAAGTGCGCGGCCAGCGCCGCGGACCCCGGTTGAATCAACGCCGATGACTCGCCGCGACGCTGAAGGGTGTGCTCGAGGCGCGCCCCTCGTGAGCGCAAGGTGGCGAACCAGCCTCGATCCGGTGGCGGCTGGACGCCCCGGTTCAGCCCCCGGTCTCGGCGGAGAGGTCCTTGTCCTCCATCTCCCACGCATGATCGAGGGTGTGGTACGCGGAGTGCCGGATGAGGAACGGGAGCGTCCATGACCGCATGCGCCGCGCGACCTCGCCGGCGTTGTACGCGCGCATCGCCGCCAGGTAGGCCGTCCGGTAGTCCCGCAGCGTGTCGGGACTGAGCGCGCCGCCTTCCGGCACCCGCAACCCCACCCGCTTGGCGAAGTCCTCGCTCTCGACGCGGATGGTGTGCTGGATGATCCGGTCGCGGTCGCGTCCTCCACCTCGCGCGCCCTTGCGCATCTCGGCCGAGACCCGGGCGGCGACGCCGTCGAAGTACGCCCAGCAGGCCTGCAACAGCGTGATCCCTCGCTCGAGCTCCGCCTCGGCCATGGGATCCTGCTCTGCCGATGACGGCGAGAAGGAGATGCCCCAGAAGTCGGTCGACCCGGTGCCGACCCGGTCCTCGACGACGTCGATGGGCCCGGCGGCGTCAAAATCGATCGCCATCCCGGCGAGCTCGGCGATGGGCCGGTAGCGCGCCCGGTAGGCATCGAGCGTGTCCAGAGCGAGCTCGGGGCTCTTCGCGCCACGGCTCCACCCCGGCCAGTCGAGGCTGAAGGCAACGGCCCGCTTTCCCTTGGGCCCGCGCTCGATGACGGTGCGGATGGGCATGGCGTCACTATGGCATCGGGGGGCAATAGCGCAGCAGCGACTGGGGGCTGTTCGCCGTCATCGGGAGTCTCTAGACTGTCTGGCGCCCAGGGCCACGCGACGGGTCCCAGATCGTCGCCCTTGCATGGTGTCCCCCCATGAAAGGACCCGTTCGCGCGATCGTTCTCGTGGCCATGGTCGCTTTGGCCGGATGCACTGGCGGAGGCGCGTCGCCCACGGTGCCGGTCAGCGCCCTCGCATCGCCGTCGAGCTCGTCGTCGCCGGTGATCGCGCCATCGGGCGCACCAGCATCGAGCTCTCCGGGCCCCTCGGCATCTGCGTCCGTGAGTCCGACCACAAGGGCCGCCCCTGCCACCACCAGCGCGAGCCCCGGTGAGCTCCACCCGTGCGACCTCCTCACCGCCGACGAGGCGGGCCAGGTCAACAGCGTCGCGTATGGCGCGGGCACCGAGCACCCGGGTCAGGCGGGTCCCGTTCCCGGCATGGAGGACACGGCTCCGATGAGCAGCGAGTGTGTCTGGGGGAACTCCGCGAGCGAGGCGAGCGTGACCATCCAGGTCACCGCCGATGCCTCGTCGGATGCGGCGCACGCGCGCCTCGATGCGTTCCGATCGTCGCTCAAGACCTTCGCGGTCACCGACCTCGCCGGCTTCGCCGACGGCGGCTTCATCGCTCGCGCGAAGAACACCATCTCGACGGGCGGCATCTACGCCATCGACGGGTCGATCGTGTTCGACGTCACGTATCTGCAGGGCACGGCTCCCGACGACAATGCCCTCCAGCACTGGGCCATCCTGGTCATGGGCTCGCTGCCCTGAGCGTTGATCCGAGCCGTTCGAGAGGCTCCCTGGAGAATCCGACTCATACCTGTTGACCCGAATATGAGTCAATGACATGATTCGTATCATGGGCAGTCGGGTAGGGGAACGGGGCCAGATCACGATCGCCAAGTCGATCCGCGAGGAGCTCGGGATCTACGCGGGTGACGAGACGATCCAGCACGTCGAGGACGGCCGAATCATGATCGATGTCGTGCCAGGTCGGCATCGTCGAGCGCTCGCGGGGTCGCTGCGTGACAAGGTTGGCCGGCGACCGGACGACGAGTCATGGCCGGTCCTTCGGGACGCGGCCTGGAGGGCACGGGACCCGGATCGGCAAGGGTGATCGGCGTCGACACGTCGGTCCTGGTCCGCTACCTCGTGGGCACGCCGCCTGCGCAGGCGAGGCGTGCGGCGCGGCTGATCGATGACGACGCAGCGGAGATCGGCGTGTCGGTGGTCGCGCTCGCCGAGTGTGCCCACGTGCTCCGCACGCAGTACGCCGTCGAGCAGCGCGACATCATCGATGCCCTCATCGACGTCGTGCAGCGGGCCAACGTCCACGTTGTCGATGCTCGCACCAACGACCTCGTGGCCATGCTCGTGCGCGCTCGGTCGATGCCCGGCCGGCCGATCCCCGACGCGATGATGGTCGCCGCGCTCGCGACGGCCAACGCGGTCCCGATCGCGACCTTCGACCAGGACCAGGCCCGCTACGGGTTCGCCACCCGCGAGCCGTAGCGCCGGTCGGGCCGCGCGCCCACGTCCCGTGCCGCGTCCGGCCGGTCGATCGCCCGGGCGACCTGGCCGTAGGAGCGAGTCGTACCCGGCTGGATGTCCCGGGCCGCCGCGTTGGCGCGGCTCGCTTTGGCCGAGGCAATGAACGCCGATCACACGAACCCGGGATTCGGCGGCCGCCTCATAGAATGGCCATGACTCGCTGATGCAGCGAGGCTCTTGGGTGGAGGACAGGATGACTGACCCCAGCGGTCGAGCAATCGTCGAGCGCTACGCGCGCGCATTGCAGGACAAGGATCACGACGCTCTGGCGCTGCTCATCACCGACGACTATGTCGATGAGATGCCCCAGTCAGGGGAACGCGTCCGGGGCAAGGCGAACCAGCTCGCCCTCTTGCACAACTACCCCGGAGGGGTCGGAACGATCGATCCGAAGAGCACACGACTCGTGAGTGCGGAGGACCGCTGGGTGCTGACGCCGAGCTTCACGGTGCTGCGCATTGAAGGATCGGGCGACGTCTACACCCATGTCGGGACCGCGACCTACGCGAACGGCGAAACGTGGCAGATGATCCAGATCATCGAGCTTCGCCAGGGCAAGATCGCCAGGACGACGACGTGGTACGCCGCACCGTTCGAGGCCCCAGCATGGCGGGCAGGGTTCGTGGAACGCTTCTCGCCGCCGGGCGGCTAGCGCGGGCGCCGCTCGGGCGTCCTGCCGGCTCGCCGAGGATGACTGGGAGGACGACCAAGTGGACGTCAAACCCAGGCCCCGAGTTCAGCGATTGGCCATCAGCGGAGCACCACCGAACCCGAGCTCATTCCCGTCCCGGTCGCGGTACGTGGCTTTGCGGACACCATTTGGGAGGGTTTCCCGCTCGGCTGGGTCGAGCCCTCGCTCGGCAACTTCCGCGACGAGCACATCGAGGTCATCGACGAAGATGAGATGCCTGGCGTTTCCGGCATGCTCGGGCTTCTGTTCGATGAAGACGAATCGGTGCTCGGCGATTTCCCACACAGCCTCGATGTCATTCGGGAAGAACGACGGCTGCGAACCGAAGAGCCGTTGATACCACTCCAGAGCTGCGGCGAAGTCCGCCACCCGGATGCCCGCGAACAAGTCGATTGCCACGCGGCAAATCCTACCCGCGAGCTGCCGCTGCGGGCGCTCCGGCTGATGGCCCGGCTTCGGGAACGCGGCGTCCGTCTCGGCCCAGATCGGCTGATGACGATAGCCTCGACGCCATGACCGTCCGGAGCTGGTTTGACGATGTTGCCGAGATCTACGATCGGGTGCGGCCGAGCTACCCGACCCAGCTCTTCGACGACCTGCTGAGCTATCTCGGACACGATCCGGCGAGCCCGGCGCCCCTCGCGGTGGTGGAGATCGGGCCCGGCACCGGGCAGGCCACGGCTCCACTTCTTGCCCGCGGCGCTGCCGTCACGGCCGTCGAGCCGGGACCCCGACTCGCCGCGTATCTCCGCCACAAGCTCGCGGACGAGGCGCGCCTCGCCGTCATCAACGAGCGCTTCGAGGACGCGCCGCTGCCCGACGGCTCGACGGACCTCGTCCTCGCGGCGAGCTCGTTCCACTGGATCGACCCCGCGCTGCGCTACCGGAAGTCGCTCGCGATCCTGCGACCCGGTGGTGTGCTGGCGGTGATCGGGGCGATCGAGGTCGCATCCGAGGTCGATCGCGGGTTCTTCGCCGCGTCGCAGATCGTCTACCGGCGGCACTTCCCGGACGACGGGCCCGAGGAGCTCCCGGGCGAGGGCGCGATCCCGCCGGAGCATCCGGAGATCATCGAGATCGCCGCGTTCGGGCAGGTCGAGCTCCATCGCTACCGCTGGGACCAGCAGTACGACACGGCGCGGTACATCGACCTCGTCCGCACCTTCTCCGACACGAACCGGATGGAGCCGGCGGCGCGCGAGCTGTTCCTGGCCGACCTCGCCGCCTTCATCGACGCCGAGTTCGACGGCTCCGTGGTGCGACCGCTGGTCATCACCCTCACCCTGGCGCGCAAGCGGTAGGCGCGGCACGCCCCGCTCATGGACGGTGTTCGTCGCTCCTCGATGGACGGCGTTCGTCGCTGCTCGATGGACGGCGTTGGTCGCTCCACGATGGCCGAGCTCGCGGCGTGGATGGTGGTCGCCGACCAGGTCCCTGGATCCGCGAACGCTGCATGCTGGCTGCCCCTGTGGGCTGCGATTGCGGGCCGCTGCCACACTCTGTCGTGGCCGGCGCCGAGCCGGCCGGCGGCGAAGGTCATGACGAGGGCCAACGATGCGGGTGTTCGTGGCAGGGGCAGCAGGCGCGATCGGCCGCCAGCTGTTGCCGATGCTGCTGGCCGATGGCCATGCCGTGTGGGGCACGACGCGCTCGCCCGAGCGAGCGGCCTGGATCCGATCGGTCGGCGCGTCCCCGGTCGTGGTGGACGTGTTCGATGCGCCTGCCGTGCGTGGTGCGGTCACCCAGGCACGGCCCGCGGTCATGGTGCACCAGCTCACCGACCTGGCCCGCGGGTTCGAGCGCGAGGACCTGATCGCCAACAGCCGCCTGCGCGAGATCGGGACCCGCAACCTGGTCGACGCGATGCTTGCCGCGGGCACAAGGCGGCTCGTCGCGCAGGGCTCGGCGTGGCTCTACGCGCCCGGTGTCGACGAAGATGGGAGCCGACCGCACGTCGAGACCGACCCGCTGCTGGCCCCGGACCAGGCGCCCGACAACCCGGTGCTGCCCGGGGTCCGCGAGCTCGAGCGGCTGGTGCTCGGCACGCCCGGCATCGACGGCATCGTGCTCCGGTATGGCTTCCTGTACGGCCCGGCCACGGCCAGCGATGAGCCGGGGAGCCCGCCCACCGTCCACGTCGTCGCCGCTGCCCGGGCGGCCGCGCTGGCGGTGACGCTCGGTGAACCCGGCGCGTACAACGTCGTCGATGATGGGCAGGGCATCTCGAATGATCGTGCGCGCCGGCAGCTCGGCTGGGACCCGGGCAGGGGAGCCGACCGATGACCGGGGGCGATGGTCTCGATGCACGCGAGGCGACGGCCGCCCTACGCGAGGGCACCGCCGAGCGACTCCAGCTCGCGTTCGGTCGGTTGGTCGCGCTCGGGCTCGGGGTGGATGGTCAGGCGCGAGATCCGCGCGACGCGATGATCAGCCTGGTCCCGTTCATCGACTGCGCGCGCCGACTCGGGCTCGATCCGGCAGGTGTCCTGGGTCCGATCGCGGCGACCGGTCCGGCGTGGTATCGCGAGACGTTCGATGCGTTCGTCCGGCGAACCGATGTCACGCTGCGCGCCTTCGGCTGGACGGTCATCGAGACGCCGGGCGGGCCGGCCTATCGGTTCTCCTGGGACCCACGGTGAGGGTGAACGGCGGCCGGGCGCCCGCGAGGGCGCCCGGCCGCACCTTCGGCGACTACTTGAGCTGGCCGGAGATGTTGATGGGGCACGAAACCTCGTCGCCGTTGTCCATCAACGACGGAACGAAGCCGTAGCCCGGGACGATGTCCGTCAGGTACGCGGCGGTCGCGTTGAACGGTGTCATGCCGTTCGGGCCGCTGCTGAGCTTGCCGGACCTGTAGGTGCGATCAGCGAGCGTCTGGTCGAGCGTCGGATCGCCGTTGAGCGCCGTGTCGTAGAAGCCGGGCACGACGGTCGCGTTAAACGCATCGGTCCTGCTGGTCCCGGTCAGATCCCAGGCGTCGCTCGAGGCGTGCGCCCAGTATCCCGGCCCGCACCATGCGGGTCGCTCGAGGCCGGCGATCGCGGCGTTGATCTCGGCGGTGGCGTCCTTGACCGCCTGCACGCCAGGCATGTCGTAGATCCGCAGGTCGACCACGCCGTCGCCCACCGAGACGGCGTTCGCGAGGCGCGCCCACGTGGTGGGCGTGTAGTCGCTCTCATGCAGCTTGGAGGCGTCGCTCAGCGCGGTCCGGAGCTTGTCCCGGTTCGGTGCGCCGATGACGGCGAAGAACGAGTACTTCTCCGTGGGCTGGGAGAAGAAGTTGGCCGACGCCCACAGGTGGCCGCCGGTCGTGCGGTTGAAGGTGGACGAGTCGGACGTGCCGTCGAACTGGTAGGCGACGACCTTGTCCTTGTACTCGATCAGCAGGTCCATCCAGTCGGCCGCGAAGTCCGCCTGCTCGCGCATCACCTCGTCAGAGGTCGCCAGCGCATAGTTGCTGCCGGTGCCCCAGTCCGGGCGACGGCGCACGGGCGAGTTCTGGACGTCGAACGTGTTGCCGTTGGCGGAGCTGAGGTACTGGACCGAGCCCGACCCGGAGTTCGGATCGTTCGGGATCCAGGGATTCGGGTCGCCGGCCTGAACGCGGCGGGTGGGCAGGCTCGGGTCGTAGAACGGATTGGGCTCGAAGTCGGAGCGGATGTCCGACTCTGAGATCGAGATCTCGTTGGCCACGGTCAGACCGGCTTCGATCTGCGCCCGCAGCATGTCGATGGTGGGATACGCCCACGCCAGGCGGCCCTGCATGCCGTAGCCATCGATGTTGCCGGCCGCATAGATCGGCTTGAGCATCTTGATGGTCTGGCTCATCTTGGGCTCGTAGAGCTTGTCGGAGTCCTGGAAGTCGTTGATGTACAGCTTCCAGTCGGCGCCGTAGTGGTTGGACCACTCACGGGCCGAGGCGAATGCCTGGCGCACCCACTCGGACTCGGCATAGAGCCGCGCGTCCGGATCGGAGTCCAGGTCCGGCCGGCGGAAGATCTTGCCCCACTGGCTGGGCTGGTAGTCCTCGAAGTTGCGGATCTGGCCGGAGTAGTCATCGATCGGCTCGTTGACCACGTCCCAGGAATAGATGATGTCGTTGTACGGGGCGTACTTCTCCATCATCTCCTTGATGTAGGTGTCGAGCCGGGCGAGCATCGTCTCGCGCGACGCCCAGCCGTCAGGACAGGTGGCGCCGGCGCCGGAGCCGCTGCCGACGAACCCGTTGCAGAAGAAGTAGGTGGGCTGCTGCCCGCCGTGCCAGGCGAGCACGTGCGCGCGGACGACCTTCTTGTCCTCATCGGACAGGTTGTTGGCCGCGTTGTAGTCCTCGATCTGCTGGAGGATCGTCTCGGCCCGGGTGTTCGTCGCCAGGATGACGTTCTCGTTGGCGGCCTCCCGGGCGGCGTCCTTCTCGTCCGGCGTCATGTTCGGGTCGGCGTCGATGGCGGCGATCGCAGCCAGGTAGGCCTGGCGCGACACGCTGTTGCTGCCACTGCTGCCGATCTGGGAATCGAGCTTCAGCTCGTTCGCCGGGCTGCTGGTTCGGTAGTGGTACAGCGCCTGCGTGCCGTTCCAGTTCCCGAACGTGCCCATGATGAAATAGCCCTGGTACTCGCGCCACAGCGAGGGCAGGGTGTAGTCGACGGCCGAGGTGCTGGCGGGAACCATCGACCCTCCGGCCATCACGGCCAGCGCCAGCACGACCATCCGTTTGATCGTCTTGCTCAAGTCCTCTTCCTCCCTGGTGGAGAGCCCTGTTTCGGGATTGCCGGTGCGGTGACCACGCATCCCGGCATCGGGAGTGACCCGGGGGCGGACGGTCCGGGACCTGTGTTCCTCCCCAGGCACGGGTGTTCCCCGATGCGACCAGAACGCGCGGTTCATCCAGCTCAGACCGCGGCCCGACTGGTACGGCTCCTCTCCTCGACCAGTCGGCTAATTTGTATTTCGTGACTCTAAAACATATTCATCGCGCCGGGGACCAGCCCTTTCGGCCCAATCGGAACGCCCTAAACGGCCCCCCCCTGCAACCGCCGCTGACGCGTGACGCGGGGGTTGGCGCCAGACGCTAGGCCGTGGGCGACAGCCGGCGGCGTTGTGCGCCGCGCCGGGAACCGCGCCATGGGCCGCGCACCACGATCAACGCGATGCCCAGCGTCGACGTCCAGGCCAGGAACGGGACGGCGGCCTTGGCGGCCCGGGGCGGGAGCACGAGCTCGAAGAACGGGACCGGATCGCCCCACTCGGCCTGCGTCTGGCCCATCGGGCAATCGCCGTGGCCCACGACCAGCGCCGTTCCCTCCACCACGAGGAACGCGATGCTCGCGGCGAGCCGCCGATCGCGCCGCCCCGTGAGGACGCACGCCCACAGGTAGCCGAACGCCGACAGACCGACCACCGAGTACGCCGCGTGGAACACGCGGAAGGCTCTGGCCCGCGGAGGGAGCGATGCCCACGTCATGGCGTTGAGGATGCCACCGCCCTGGTGGCCCGTGCGACCGAGCTGGCGCTCGCTCAGCCGCCCTCGAACGCCTCGATCACCTCGTCCAGCATCCGGCGCGCCTTGCCCTGCGGGTGGCCCGCGATCACCAGGTTCGGGCAGGCTGTCGGTCCATGCCCCCGGACGCCGTCATGGAGGGCAAACGCCTTCCACTCCTCCTGATCGACGGCATCGATCGCTACGGCCGTGCGGGGCCGACCTCGCCGACCTCATCGACGCCGAGTTCGAGGGCTCCGTGGTGCGACCGCTGGTCATCACCCTCACCCTGGCGCGCAAGCGGTGGCCGCGGCTCGCGCCATCGCATAAGCTTGACGTTTTACCGTCAGCGGTAATACTGCGGCATATTACCGGAGGGCTCACGGTGCGATATCGGCTGCGCGGACGCGCGCTGACCAAGCCGCTCGCCGATCTGGAGCAGCGGCGATGGATGTTCGTCAACCTGCCGATCGACCCCACGCACGCCGAGTGGGTGCGCCGGCGCGCCTGGGTGCGGACGATCCACGGCACCACCAGGATCGAGGGCAACACGGCATCGGACGTCGAGGTCGAGGCGCTGCTCGCCGGCGAGGGGAGGACCAAGGTCAGCGCCAGGGAAGCCCGCGAGATCATCGGCACCCGCGACGCGCTGACGCTCGCCGACGAGCTCGCTGCGCGGCGCGTGGTTCCCGACGAAGCGGTCATGCGGGAGCTGCACCGGCGCGTCCTGTGGAACCAGAGTCCGCTGCTCACGCCCGGCGAATATCGGCGTGGCGAGAACCGCGTCGTCGATGCCGACGGCAATCCGATCTTCAGTACCCCTCCTTCGGGGGACGTTCCGGAGCTGATGCGGGAGCTGGCGGCCTGGCTGGCGACGGCGACCAACCACCTCGCCCCTCCGACCGTCGCGGCGCTCGCCCATCTCGAGCTCGTCGCGATCCACCCGTTCAACGACGGCAACGGGCGAACCGCCCGCGCGATTGCGAGGTTGATCCTCGTGCACCACGGATACGCCCTGGGTGGGCTCGTCTCGCTCGACGCCCAACTCGACCTTGACCGTGCCGCCTACTTCGCCGCCATCCGCGACGCCGTTGGACAGGACTACGTGCCCGGCTATGACGCAACGCCGTTCGCCCGCTACTTCGTCACCTCGATCACCCGCTCGGCTGACCACGTCCTGGCACGGCTGCGCGGCCTGGGCGCGGTCATGATCGAGATCCGTCGCGCGATCGCGGATGGGTTGCTGCCACCGGCGATGATCGACGGGCTCGCGTATGCCTGGGTCAACCGGCATCTGCGGGCGGGGGACTACATCCGGCTCACCGGCCGGTCTGCCCAGAACACCACCCGCGACCTCGACGCGGCCGTGAAGGGAGGCTGGCTGCGTGCGACGGGCGAACGCCGCGGCCGCTATTACGTGCTCGGACCGGCGTTGCTCAAGACGCCGGCTCAGGGCGAGATCATCTCGCCGGCGTCGTAGCGAGCTGCTGCGGCCGTTTGCCGCGGCCCGGGTAATTGGGGCTCCGGAATGACGCACTACTTGGCACTTCGGACCGATCAGGCCTGCGGCGATGTGGTAGAACATTCGTGTTCTATCAAGCAGAGGAGGCGGTCATGGCAGTCGCAGATGCGATCGTGCAGCTTGCCTTCACGGCGAACGAGGTGCAGCGACTCACCGGGCTGAGCGCTCGGCGATTGCAATACTGGGACGAGACTGATTTCATTCGCCCGAGCGTCGCGGCGAGGCAGGGCCGGGGCTGGCCCAGGCTGTACTCGTTCCAGGACCTGGTGCAGCTGCGCGTCGCTGCCCAGCTCCGCGACCAGCTCTCGCTGCAGGCGCTCCGACGGCTGAAGGCGGCCCTCGACATCGGGGCACCCTTCGCAGCGGTCCGGTTCCTGGTGACATCGTCGAACGAGGTTGCCTACGTCGGGCCGACCGGGCAGGCCGAAGCCGCCAAGACACCTGGCCAGATCGTCATGACCATCGACGTGCCGCTACGCGAGATCCGCACCGACCTGGAAACACGTGTCGGCCGGCTGCGCAAGCGTCACGGCGTGGGCAAGGTGGCCGCGACGCGCGGCATCCTCGCCAGCTCAGAGCGGATCGCCGGGACCCGGATTCCTGCGAAGGCGGTCGAGCGACTGCTTGCTGCCGGCTGGAGTGATGCCAGGATCCTGGGCGAGTATCCCGACCTGCGTCCCGGGGACCTCCGAGCGGCGCGAGCACGTCGAGCCCGGTAGGCCGGTTTCCCTGGGGTGCGGAGGCCACCCTGCAGGTCGACCCCGTCCGGCGATGATCAGCCGGGCACTGCCGCCGCGGTTGATGCGATCGTTCCGCTTGCGTCGAACGATCCCGACACCCACATCCTGGGCGGCAGCTAAATCCTGGACCTGGAGGCCGCGCGGCGACCTGACCTGGCTCGCGCCATGGCAAGAGCCTGGCGTCCTCCCGTCAGCGGCAATACGGCGGCAGCTCTTTCTATGGACTCGGACTGGCATCCGCCAGCATGGAGATGTCGACGCGAGCTGCGACACGGCCCTGGTCGTCCAGGCAGAACCGGGTTGTGGTCGGGTAGGTCGTGGGACTCAGATCGCCGGCGTACCCCGGCGCCTTCGGCCACAGGAAGTCCTCAACCGCGATGCCGTCGCCGAGATCGGTCCCGCCGTAGCCGATCGCATGCGTGCACTCGGGTGGCAGTCCATCCTGGCCCCCGATCATGAGCACGTACGGGCCGCCGTCGTCCGCCCCGGCGATGAACAACGTTGAGCCAGAGGGCGCCTGGTAGGCGATGCGGAATTCGTCGTTCGGACGAGCCCACGTACGCCCGTCCTGAAGCTCGTACTCGGTGTGATCCGCGTAGACGCGTTCGTCGGCCAGGAGTCCGACGGTCTCAATCGCGATCCGTGGGGGGTGTGACGGTGCCGGCGCACCGCACGCCGCCACTGCTGCGGCCATCAACACCGCGCGGCCGACCTTGAGCCACACCATGGCGCCCTCCGGCCCGATCCTGGGCTGAGCGGTCATGGACGTCAGAGGCGATCCGGCCGGCGATGGCCAGCGCTGCCGTCATCAGCCTCGGGGGTCAGTCGGCCACGGGTTGCGCCGAACAGGACGGCAACGCAATCGTCCTGGTGCTCGACGATCCGCCCGCAGAACGGGCAGCCGTCGTTCCCGAGCCCATAGTCGGCGACGACCACGGATTGCCGAATCAAGCGCGGGATCGCTGCCCGCTGCTCTGGTGTCAGGTGTTCGATGTCGTTCATTGAGGGTGACCAGCATGTGGGTCGGCTGCGTTGACTCGATCCGGTTCCGTTATCGTCCCCCGCTCGCGTGTCGCGGCGGATCGCGGAAGCGGCCAACCGGCCCAGTGTGAACTCGAAGCCAATTCACGTACCAGTAGCAAACGGCCCCCGGTGGGGCGTCTGGCAGTTGATCGTCCGCCTGCTGCGGCTCACGCGCTGCGCAGGAACTCCGCGTAGCGGCGGGCGAGCCGGTCCTGGTCGGGCAGATCGAGCTGGCGGCGGGGGAGCAGGATCCGGCGGTCGTGGATCTGCTGCAGGCCGATCGCGACCTGTGGCGCAAGAACCTTGACTCTTCATTGCTTTGAGCGCACATTCTTTGCAGATGGCTGCCGGTGTGGCGGCTCCAGCGCAGGTTCTTTGCATGTCCCCGATGCGGCGCCGGCGATGGCCCGAGATCTTCTGGTCGCGCGACCATGATGCTGCGGTCGTCAGCCGGGCGACCAGCGCGGGTGAGGTCTCCCGGATCGCGAGGGGAATCTACGTCCCCGCCGGCCTCGACACGCGCGCGGTCGTCGGGCGCAACTGGCAGCGGATCCTCGGCCGCGAGTTTCCCGGGGCGCTCGTCGCTGACGCGTCGGCGCGCTGGCTCGCGCCACGCGACGGTCACTTGTTCGTGGTCCACTCCCGGCGCAGCTCGCTCGATCTGCCTGGCCTGCGGATCGTGCCGCGCGAGGGTCCCGGCCCGCTGCCCACGGACCACGAAATGCCGGACGGCATCTCGTTCAGCTCCGATGCGCGAGGTCTGCTCGACAACCTCGCTGAGCCGAGCGAGCGGCTCCTCGCTCGCGAGGACCTCGAACGCTGGATCGAGCAGTTGGCCTCTCGACAGGATGGCGTTCGGTACCTGAACAGCGTGCGCGACCAGGCGAGGGGCATCGCGGGTTCGATCCGCCGTCGGACAGCGTTCGGGAAACTCGAGTCGATCATCAGGGCGACCCTCGCCACCGGCCCTGCCACGGGTCTGCGCAGCCGGGCACTCCAGTCTCGCGCGGCCGGGCAGCCGATCGACGAGCAGCGGCTCGCCCGGGTCGAGGCACTCGCGAGGCACCTCGAGGGTCAGGCGCCGGACCCAATGCTCGCGTCGCCTGGACAGGCCGGCCAGCGTGCGCTGCTGCCCTTCTATGAGGCCTACTTCTCCAACTACATCGAGGGGACCGAGTTCACCCTCGACGAGGCGGCAGGGATCATCTTCGAACAGCGCATCCCGCCGCAGCGCCCCGAGGATGCGCACGACGTGTTCTCGACGTACCGGCTGGTGACCGACAATTCCTGGCTCGCCCGGACTCCGGCGTCACCCGAGGAGTTCGTCGAGCTGCTCTGCATGCGCCACGAGATCCTGATGGCCGCCCGGCCCGAGAGCGACCCGGGGCGCTTCCGCCGGATCGAGGTGCACGCGGGCGGGACGCCGTTCGCGACCTGGCCCGCGATCGAGGGGACCCTTGTGCGCGGCTTCGCGGTCGGCGAACGGATCGCGGACCCATTCACTCGCGCGGTGTTCGTCCATTTTCTGATCGCGGAGGTTCACCCCTTCGCCGACCGGAACGGCCGTTCGGCGCGGCTGGCGATGAACGCTGAGCTCTCGGCGACGGGCGAGGTTCGGATCATCATCCCGACGGGGTATCGCAGCGACTACCTGGCGGGCCTTGCGGCCGCAACCGGCGATGCCTTCGGGCCGATGATCCGCATCCTCGGCTTCGCTCGCCGCTGGACGGCCGAGATGGACTTCTCGTCACGGGAGGTGGCCGAGGCGTTGCTCGAGCGCACGAACGCCCTGGTCAACCCGGTCGTGGCGATCAGGGACGGCATCAAGCTCATGTTGCCGTCGCGGCTCGACCTCGCGTGACGCAGGCCCGGCGTCGCTGACGCCGTGCCGCCGGTTCGCCGGGCGCCGCGGGTCTTTGCGCCAGGCGTGCCACGGGGGCGAATGACGTTCGTCCCCGGCACGGCCTGGCAGGACCTTCGCCACCTTGCGCCGGTCGACGATGTGCGCCATACCGTGGTGGTTGACGACGGTGGCATGACCCGCCCCGATGGAGACCCTTGAGCCCCACGAACCGGATCGGAACGACCACTGGCGTGCTGCTGGCGGTCCTGCTCGCCGCCTGTTCGGGTGCGGCCGTCGAGATGCCGACCGGCGTCGCCTCCAGGACCCCCGAATCCGCGCCCACCGCGCCCACCGCACCGTCCGCGACGTCCGGGCCCACCGCACCAGCGACCGAGGCTCCGAGCCTGCCCGCGGAGCCGCAGCCCGGCGAGGCGCCGATCGGTCCGACCGAGCGGGCGACGGTGGTTCGCATCGTCGACGGTGACACGATCGTGGTCGACCGCGGCAAGGGCAAGGAGAAGGTGCGCTATATCGGGATGGACACGCCCGAGAGCGTGAAGCCCGGCACGCCCGTCCAGTTCATGGCCAAGGAGGCGTCGGCCGCCAACGCGGCGCTCGTGGGCGGCAAGGACGTGTGGCTGGAGCGCGATGTCAGCGAGGTCGATCGGTACGGCCGGCTGCTGCGCTACGTGTGGCTGAAGGACCCGTCGATGACGTCGGGCTGGCTCCTTGTCAACCTCGTGCTCGTCGTCCGGGGCTACGCCCAGGTCGACACCTTCCCGCCCGACGTGCGCTACGTGGACCAGTTCACCGCGGCGCAGCGCGGCGCCCGCGAGCAGAGCCTTGGGCTGTGGAGCGAGGACGGCGCCAGCGATCCCTCGGGATCGCCCGCTGCGACGGCCGGTGGCGCCCGTGCCGGCTGCGACCCCGCGTACCCCGGCGTGTGCATCCCGCCCCCGCCGCCCGACCTCGACTGCGGCGACATCACGTTCCGCAGGTTCGAAGTCCTGCCCCCGGACCCGCACCACTTCGACGGCGACGGCAACGGGATCGGCTGCGAGAGCGGCTGAGGGTCGGCAGAATGGGCCGGTGACCAGTCGGCACGTGGAAACCCGCACCTTCGGTCAATCCGTGCTCG
This sequence comes from uncultured Chloroflexia bacterium, assembly GCA_963829295.1. Classification (GTDB taxonomy): domain Bacteria; phylum Chloroflexota; class Limnocylindria; order Limnocylindrales; family CSP1-4; genus CAIXZV01. The sequence continues at coordinate 490,435 of CAWHHU010000008.1, forward strand.
CCGTGATGGAGGGCGACATCACGCAGTTGTGCGTCTTTCGGTCCATGCTGGGCGCATCGAATCAGTGGCACGACGCTTAGCGGTCTGCCCGCGTCGGCACGTCAAGCGGTCGCCGCCAGCTCCGTCGGTCGTCTCGAGCAACGAGCCTCGACCCCGCCCTGATACCGTGGCGCCATGGGGGAATGGCGGGTCAAGTACGACGGGGTGTGCGTCCGCTGCGGGATCGCGCTGCCGAAGGGGACGTTGGCGGTCTGGGATCGAGCGAGCCGGACGATCCACTGCATCGATTGTCCGGTTAAGGAGCCGCCACCCCAGCCCGCCGCGACCGTGATCGACCCGGGCGTTGCGGGTCGCTCCGCGCGCGAGAAGCACGACCGGCTGGAAGCGCGGCGGGACGCTGCGATCAGCGAGCGCTGGGGAACGGGCCGCGTGGCGCGGATCGTCCGCGCGTTCTCCGAGGAGCCACAGTCGACCCGTGCCTGGGCGATCGGCGCCGCAGGCGAGGAGAAGCTGGCGGCCGAGCTTGACGGCGTCCCTGGCCTTCGGATGCTCCACGATCGGCGCGTGCCCGGCACCCGCGGCAACATCGACCACATCGTGATCGGGCCGGCCGGCGTGTTCGTCGTGGACGCGAAGAACTACCACGGCTCGATCGCCATCCAGGATCGAGGCGGTTGGTTCCGCACCGACCTTCGCTTGACCATTGCCGGCCGTGATCGTTCCTCGATGGCCGATCACATGGATTGGCAGGTGAACGCGGTGCAAGCCGCGCTCGAGCGGGCTGGCCTCGAACGGGCGCCAGTGCTGACGCCTGTGCTCTGCTTCCTGAACGTGGAGTGGCCGATCTTCCGGCCGCCAAATTCGTTCCGGGGCGTTCGACTCGAGAGCCATCGATCGATCAAGCGCCTGGTCACGTCGCCGATGTCGCTGACAGAGGAGGAGGCCGACCGACTCATCGGCGCCCTGGCGAAGGAGCTGCCCGCGAAGTAGCCGGCTTGGGGCCGCGGCAGTCAGGAACTCACGCGGTTCGAAGGAACTCCGCGTAGCGGCGGGCGAGCCGGTCCTGGTCCGGGAGATCGAGCTGGCGGCGGGGGAGCAGGATCCGGCGGTCGTGGATCTGCTGGAGGCCGACCACCAGCATCGGGCCGTCGTGCTCAGCCAGGATCGAGGAGCGCACCTCGATCGTGTAGTCGGGCCGGATCGCGAAGAAGAAGCGATCGAACGCCGCGTGGTGGAGCTTGCACAGCGCCACGCCGTTGCTCACGACGGGCTCCGAGTCCGCCTCGCGGTCGGGCGTGATGTGCGCGGCGTCGAGCAGCTCCTGGTGGCGCAGGCTGCACAGCGCACAGCGCTCCTGGTAGGCGCGGACGACGCGCTCGCGGAACGCGGCCTGGTGCACCCGCTGGCGCACGGTGCGTGTCACGTAGGCGCGACGGGCCGCTGTTTGCGGGTCGTCGTACACGCCATCGGCGGCCGCCGTCAGCGCCGCGCTCATGTCCTCGACCTGGACTCGGAAGTGCAGGCCGTTCGGATCGTCGCCGACGATGAACACCGGGTACTGCGCAACATACCGACCGGGCACGACCGCCACCAAGTACACGAGCGGCACGCGCTCGCGCATCGCACGCCGCAGGCCTACGTTGTCGCGATGCTGCGGATCGGTCCCGCGGTACGCGTACTCGAGCGAGCCGCTCGCATTGTCGAACGCGTCGTCATAGGGACCGCCCACGACGGTCGCGATCGAGATCGGGAGCTCGCACACGGCCGGCTTGAAGATGCCCTGGGGGCCGAGGAGGGGAATCCGGACGCCGTCGAGCGTGAAGTTGACGAGCAGATCGCGCGGCAGCGCCTCGCCCAGCTCCTCGCGCTGGCGTGTCAGCCAGTCGAAGACCGCGAGCCTGATCCGCCGATCGGCGTCCCCCAGCATGTGAGCAGTATGCGTTCGGCAGGCCGACTCGCGTGAGCCTCGGTTGAGTGCGCATGTGTAGGCTGCCGCCGGGTTGGGCACTTCGCTTGAGGTGCCGGATGCCGCGGGTCTGCGAGTTCTACGGGATCGTGATCTACATCTACTACGACGATCACCCGGACGCCCATTTCCACGCGATCTACGGGAGCTTCGAAGTCGAGGTGCGGATCGAGGATCTGTCGGTCATGGCGGGCAGACTGCCGCCGAGGGCCATGGGCCTCGTCGTCGAGTGGGCGAGCGCTCGCAAGGAGGCGCGCTCAAGGAGGACTGGGGCCTTGCTCAGCAACACCGTCCTCTCAACAAGATCGCCCCACTGACGTAGGATCCGGGAATGCTGCGGATCCGGAACGCAACGCCGCTCGACGACTACAGGGTGCGCCTCACGCTGACCAATGGTGATGTCGTCGAGCGGGACCTGGATGGCCTCATCTGGGGACCGGTGTTCGAGCCGCTCCGCCGCGACCCAGCCCGCTTCCGAGCCGTCTCGGTCGAGGCCGGCACGCTGACCTGGCCGGGCGACCTGGACTTCGGCCCCGATGTCCTGATCTGGGGTGGGCCGGCGCCCCGGCACCCAAGCGCCAAGCCCCCACGGTTTCTGAGGCTCCGTTCCGCAGACCCGGCCCGCGCGTAGTCCCGGGGGACCGGCGGGGCGTCATTCGTCGGCGAGTTCTTCCAGCTCGCGCGACGCTTGGATGCAGATCGCGCGCATGCCGGCACAGTCATGCTGGTTGTGGTGGAGCAGCCGTGTCCACCGGGACCGCTGACGCGCGGTCATCGGTCGCCCCGCCTCGAGCGTGGGTCGCATCGCGCGGATCGTGTCGCCGACATGCCCGGGTCCGGCACCTGGCGGGACCTCGTAGCCGATCCAGGTGAGATACGCACCCAGTGATCCGTCGGCCGGCCGCTCGTTCGGGTGACACCGGGCGATCCAGCGCTTCGCCACCCCCAGCGCGTTCACGTACCGGCGCTCGAAGCGCGCGATGAGCGGAGGGTCATCGGCGCAGTGTTGGCGTACCACGTCGAGCTCGTGCTGGCTCCAGGCCACGATCCTCCGGTCCGCGTGCTCGGCGCGAACGACCACGATCTCGATCGCGTCCAGGAACCCGCGAGTCTCGGTTCCCGTTGCCGCGAACACCGGGTCCACGACAACCTGGTGGACGAACGGCTCGTCCCCGCGACCGCCTCGTCGCAACGTACCCAGCAGGACCGGCGGCTGATCCGTCAAGCCTTCGAAATCGATATACAGGGCGCTGTGCGCCTCGGCCGAGGAGAGCTGTCGGAACGGCCGTCCGGATTCAGTCATAGAACATCCCGGGCGCGTCCGGGTCCGGGTCCCATGCCTCGATGGTCGAGCGGCAGGCGGGGCAGCGCGCCGGGCCCTCGTAGCGGAACCGTCCGCCGCAGTCGCATGGATCGAGCGTCGCTTCGGCCGCCGCGTGGTACTCGTCCCGCGACGACGGCCTGCCCGGGTAGCGCTGTTGGATGTCCGTGTCCATCGTCATCCGGGCGATGGCATACGGTCCGGGCAGACCCTTCACGAAGCTGAGGTGGATGTCGCCCAGCTCCCGGTGCGGCACGGAGCGGGGCGCGCCGCATGCATCGCAATGGAGCAGGTCGAAGAAGAAGCCACCGCCGTCCTGGACCGTGAAGTGCCCACCGCACGTCCTGCAGATGAATCCAGATGCGTGTCCCATGTCCGCCTTCCCCGAGACGATGTCCGCAGCCCCGGACCTGGCCCGACTAGACAGCGCGTCGGGTCGCCTCTCCGGGTCTAGTGGACGCTGTCAAGAGGGCGGCAGCAAAGCTGCCCGTGGGTGCGCGTACGGATGCGCGTACGGGCGCGCACACGCGCCGGCGAACAGAACATCGAGTCGCGCTCGACCTCTCGCGCCGGAGTGTGGTCGGCGCTCTCTGCCCGCCCGGGTGCCGTCTGCGAGATGATGGGCGCAAGTCTTGGTGCCACCTGGCACCGATCGTGTCAGCCAAGATGGCACGAGGTGGGCGCATGATCGTGATGCCCCGGCTGGCATGGGGGGATCCGACCGGGGCGACCACCTCGATGGAAGGGGGAGTGGCTCGATGACCAGCACGATCACCGCGCACCTGGGGCGGCCGCGGGCCTGATGGCCGGCTGGCACACGCGCCTCTGGAGGCGCGCCCGGCTCGCGCCGGGGGTGACGATCAACCTCAGCAAGAGCGGTCCGTCGGTCTCGGTCGGCCCACGCGGCTCGAAGGTCACGATCGGGCGGCGCGGCGTCCGCCAGACTGTGGGAATCCCCGGCACGGGACTGTTTGCCACGCGCCAGGTGTCGCGGCCGAGCCGGGGGCGGGGCACCGCTGCGGCCTCGGCTCCGGACCTCCAATCACCTGACGCCATCCCTGTGAGTGCCACCGCCGATGCCATTGCTGCTTCCGCCGTGGGCCAGGACGACTAGGTCGAGCTCTACTACGGCCTCGCGACGGTCGTCGGCGTGGTGTTCGGCCTGGTCCTGCTGGTGGTCGGCGTTCCCACCGGCCAGGCTGCGGTCGCTGCCGTCCTTGCCATCGCCGGCGGCATCGCCTACGAGGGCCTCGCCCATCACCATCCGGGCCCCGCCAAGGCGCTCGCCCAGGTCGCCGTCGGCCTGGCCGCTCTCGCGACGGCCGTGCTCGGCGCGATCGCGATCGGCGTGATCGCGGCCGCCCTTCTGGGCGCGGGGTCATCCGGAAAGCGACGACGGCGATGACCGTCGACCGACGAGCCCCCGTGACCGACATGGAGCGCACCGCCCTCGCCGACGAGCAGCGAAAGATCGTCGAGCGGGGCGATGGCCCGCTGGTGGTGATCGCGGGCGCCGGCACTGGCAAGACGCGGGTCATCGTGGAGCGGGTCAGACACCTGCTGGCGACCAGGGGCGAGGCCTCCTGGACGACGCGCGGCCTGCCGATCCCAGCCGAGCCCGGCCGCCACGTCCCGCCGTTCACTGGGCCGCTCGCCCCAGAGCAAATCCTGGTCCTGACCTACAGCGTGAAGGCGGCGAAGGAGCTCGAGGAGCGTCTCGAGCGCGCGCTCGGTCCCACCACCGTCAGCCGGCTCAGCGTGTCCAACTTCCACAGCTTCTGCCACCGGATCCTGGGCGAGCACGCGGCCGAAGCCGGGCTCGACGGTCACCCGGACGTCCTCGACGGCGTTGGCCAGCTGCTGCTCCTGCGTGACCTGTGGCCGGACCTCTCGCTTGTCTACCACGCCAGCCGCGGGGGCGACGGCGGCTGGTGGCTGGGTCAGTTCGTGGCGTTCATCAATCGCGCCAAGGACGAGCTCGTGACCCCGAACGGGGTCGAGGCGTTCGCCGAGGCCGAGCAGGCCGCCTTCGAAGCCGGGTTCGGACCGATCGACCCCGCCATCGAGCGCCTCCGAGCTCAATGTCTAGACTCGTCAGGAACTAGGATCCGGGTAGCGCCAACACCGCAGCTGCATCGGCCGTCACCAGCGAATGCAAGTCTTTGAGCTCTACCGATACCAGAAACCAAGCCCCGGACCCGATATCGAGTTCATCGACGGGTATCGGAACATCTTCAATGCGACTCGCTGGCCCGATTGGCCCGGCCTAGCCAATGCGGGACGCGTTCAGCTCGACCACGGCATCGACTCGGTCAAGCGGGTCAAGGCGGTCGACGGAGAGCGACGACCGGCGATCCTGATTGCCTCGAAGCCGCACCGCGCAGGTTCCGATTGGACGCCTTGGCACGACGAGCTCGATCCCGAGCGCGGTCACGTTCGGTACTTCGGCGATAACAAGGCGGATCTCGGGACCGACCCGCTCGGACCGGTGGGCAATCGATCGGTGGTCGAGCAGTTCGGTCTCGATACGGCCACCAGCCGTGCGGATCGACTCCGCGCCGCGCCCCTGCTGTTCTTCGAGAGCCTCGTGCACGAGGGGCATGCCAAGGGGTTCTGGCGGTTCCTGGGGGTGGGCCTCATCGAGCATGCAGAGCTCGTCGCCCAGGTCGATAGGAGAGGCCGACCATTCGTCAACTACGCTTTCGACTGCCTGCTCGTCGACCTCAGTCTCGAGGGACTCGGGATTGCATGGGAGTGGATCGCGGCGCGTCGCGATCCCACCAAGTCGCTCGAGGAGTGCCTCCAGCTGGCGCCCGCATCGTGGCGGCTCTGGGTAAACGGCGGGGCGACCGTGAGGGAGTCGATTCGCCAGCGGTTGGCGCGGGCCTCAACCCTGAAGCCTGGGGACCAGCGACCAGATGCCGGTACCCCCGCCGAAGACGCGTTGCGCCACGTGATTGCCCACTACAAGCGGCTGGGTCAGTACCACGGCGTGGGCGAGCACCGATTCGAGGGCCTCGCGTCGGAGATCACCGGCAGCATCCTTCGCGAGAGTGGTCAGTACCACCCAGGCTGGATCACCAAACGAGCCGGCGACGGCGGAATCGACTTCGTGAGTCGCCTCGACCTTGGCTCTGGATCCGGCGCGCTGAAGCTGGTCGTGCTCGGCCAAGCCAAGTGCATCGCCGGCGCCGCGCCGGTCACGAGTGGGCTGGACCTTGCTCGGACGGTTGCGCGCCTCGACCGCGGCTGGGTTGGGTCGTTCGTGACGACCGGCTACTTCAGCGAGCAGGCCCAGCGAGAGGTCGTCAACGACCGGTTTCCCCTGCTCATGCTGAACGGTCGCCATGTCGGCGAAACCGTCGTGCGCGAATCGGCGCTTCGTGGGCTGTCGATAGGTGAGTACATCGGTGCAGTCGACGCTGAGTACGACGCCCGGATCTCAACGCGGCTGCCTGCCGAGATCCTCGGCGATTGAGGATGACCTTCGTTCGCGCTCGGCTCCTCAGTCAAACGGAGCGACTACTGGCGGACGAAGCGAAGGACCCAGCGGCAGTCCGACTCGACGTGGACGGTGTAGCTGCCCCGGGCGATCGTCAACGTCTTGTCGCCGGCGGAGTCCTTGGCGCCAAGCGTGGCCACGGGGAGGAACGGCTGCTGGGCGGGGGAGTTGCCTGAAAGGGCAAGGAAGGCGTCGAGGCGGCAGGCGACGGGCGAGGTCGGGGTCGCCGACCAGTCGATCCGGTACGTCCCGTCGAACGCGGTTGGTACCGAGTCGACCGGCCCTGTTCCCTCGAATTGCTGTCCCGCCTCAGCGAACGGCCAGGTGAGCGTCACGACGCCCGTCGCCAACGCGACCGCGGCCACGATCACGACGACGAGGACCAGCCAGAACAGCGTCATCCCGGCCGCGAAGCCAAAACCGATCCGCACCGAGCTCGGGACCGTCGTCGTCACCACGGTTCGCGGGCTATCTGGGCGGGGCGGCTCCCATCCCTCGGCTTCGCGAGCGGGTTCCGGGTACGGCGTCGCAAGGTTCAGATTCGCGCCGCACTTGGGGCAGAACCTACCGTCCTCGGGAGCCCGCGCACCGCACGACCGGCAGTACCTGTTGATCGGCCGACCCATCCCCCGGTTTCCTCCGTGCGGCGATCTCAGCGGGCGCCCGGCACATCGTAGCGAAGGCAACCGGTGCGGTGACGCGACGCGAGCGGCTTTCTCGGTCCGATGGGACGTCGTGTAGGCCGCTGATCACGCCGTGCGCAGGACCCCGCGTGATGGGCTCGCGAGCCGGTCCTGGTCAGGCAGGTCGATCTGGCGCCGCTGGAGGCCGACGTGCCGGGCCGTGGCGGCAGACGAGCCTGGAGCTCTCGGCCGCAGATGGTGAACCTCGGCCCCGGGATGTCCGCCCCACCACGCTCGCTAACCCGAAGTTCCAGCGGCCGCCCGCCCGGCGGTGAGCACGAACGGATCCCCGTCTGAGCACGGATGACGCCTGTCCCATTTGCTGAGACGTAGGCACTAATATAGTTGACAGATGCACCTGGATCGGCGATGATCCGTGCGTGAGCACGCGAGGCGGCGCCGTCCATGTCTCGACGACGCGTCGGCACTACAAGGGCAAGCTGTACGAGACCCACCTGCTGCGCCGGTCGTACCGCGAGGACGGCAAGGTCAAGACCGAGACGGTGGGCAACCTCTCCCACCTGCCGGCCGAACTGATCGAGCTCGTCCGGCGCGGGCTGCGCGGCGAGCGGTTCCTCGCCACGGGCGATCTGGATCTCGAGCGCTCCGCGAGCCTGCCCCACGGCGCGGTGGTGGCGATCCTGGGCACCCTGCGGCGCCTGGGGCTCGAGTCGCTGCTCGACCCCCGCCCGAGCCGGCTGCGCAACCTCGCTGTGGCGCTCATCGTGGCCCGCCTGCTGGCCCCGGGCTCCAAGCTCGATACCGCGAGGCGGCTGGCCCAGACGACGCTCGGCGCGGTGCTCGGCGTCGCGGACGCCACCGACGACGAGCTGTACGCCGCGATGGACTGGCTGCTCGCGCGCCAGCCCCGGATCGAGGCGAGGCTTGCCGCCCGCCACCTCGAGCCCGGCGGTCTCGTCCTGTACGACCTGTCGTCCACCTGGGTCACCGGCCGCCACAACCCGCTGGCGCGGATCGGCTACAGCCGGGACGGGAAGCCCGGCACGCTCCAGGTCGAGTACGGCCTGCTCACCGACCCCGAGGGCCGCCCGGTCGCGGTCGAGGTCGTGGCCGGCAACACCGCCGACCCGGCCACCGTCCCCGCGGCGGTCGAGAAGCTGCGGGCCCGGTTCGGCCTCGCCTCGGCCATCCTTGTGGGCGACCGGGGGATGCTCACCAGCGCCCGGATCGCCGCGCTCCGCGACGCCTCGCTCGACTGGGTGAGCTCGCTCCGGGGCCCGGCGCTCGCGGGCCTGCTCGAGGCGGGCGACCTCCAGCTCGGGCTGTTCGACGAGCGCAACCTCGCCGAGATCGCGAGCCCCGCCTACCCGGGCGAGCGCCTGGTCGTGTGCCGCAACCCGCTGCTCGCCGCCGAGCGGGCCCGCAAGCGGGCCGACCTGCTCGCGGCGACCGAGGCGAGACTCGCCCCGATCGTCGCCCGGGTCGCGCTCGGACGCCTGGCGGGCGCCGCCCGGATCGGGCTCGCGGTGGGCCGGGTGATCGACCGCTACAAGATGGCCAAGCATCTCCGGTGTGAGATCAGCGACGGGGCCCTCACCATCACCCGCGACGAGGCGTCGATCGCGGCGGAGGCGGCGCTCGACGGCCTGTACGTCCTGCGCACCTCGGTCGGCCCGGAGCGCCTGGCGGCACCCGACGTCGTCCGGGCGTACAAGCGCCTGACCCGGGTGGAGCGGGCGTTCCGCGCGTTCAAGGGGACCGACATCGCGATCCACCCGATCCGCCACTGGACCGAGCCGCGGGTCCGGGCCCACATCCTGCTGTGCATGCTCGCCTACTACGTACAGTGGCACCTCGAGCGGGCCTGGGCGCCGCTGCTGTTCCGCGACGAGCAGCCGCCCGAGCTCGCCGACCCGGTTGCCCCCGCCCGCCGCTCGGCGGCCGCGGAGCGCAAGGCGCGCACCGGCCGGCTGGCGGATGGCACGCCCGCCCACAGCTTCCGGACCCTGCTCGCCGAGCTCGCGACCCTCACCCGCGACCGGGTCGCCCCGGCCGGCGTGCCCGAGGCAGCGTTCGAGATCACCGCCGTCCCGACCGCCCTCCAGGCCCGGGCCCTCGCCCTGCTCGAGCTCACACCCGCCAGCGTGTAGTCAGAACCCGACACCGTCGCCGTGCTCAGGTGAGCACGCCCGCGCGCCGGAACTTCGGGCTAACCCTCACGATTGAAGGACCTGCCACGTGTTGGCGGCATGACTGTATGGGCATGAACCCGCTGATGAGGGCCGCGCTGAATGGGGACGTCGACAGCGGGCGGCGCGCAGCTGAGATGATCTGACCCGACGCAACCAGGTGACCCCCCGAGGGATGTTGGCCCCCGGGGGGTCGGTGGTGGAGAAGTGGTCCACCGTCGGTGATCGTATGGCCCTGCGGGCTCGATGTCAGCGCGTATGCCGCGAAGGGGCGCGAGGTCGCGCCGCCCCGCGTGAGCTGCCCACGCTGCGGCGGACCGACCGGGCCCTGGTCGGGATACCGCCGGCACCTGCGCGACGCGGAGCTCCACCGCATCTTCGTGCCCCGGGTGCGCTGCAAACGGTGCGGCGTGACCTCGGCCCTGCTGCCCTGGTTCGTGGCCCCGTACCGCTGGGACACCGTCGACGTCATCGGGCGGGCGCTGGAGCTCTCGGCGGGCGGCCAGGGGGTGCGCCGGATCGCGGCGTCGCTCGGGCGTCCCGAGACGACCGTCCGCGAGTGGGTCCGCCGGTTCGGCATCGTGGCCGCCGACCTTGCCCGGGCCCTGCTCGTGGCCGCGGTCGGGACCGGCTGGTCGGGCTTCGACCTGCCGACGGCGCCCGGTCCCCGAGCGGCTGCCGCGGTCGCCGCCCTCGCGTCAGCCTGGGCTCGCCGCCACGGACCCGCCGGGGCCTGGCGCCTGGCGGACCTCGTCACCGGCGGGGCCTGGCTCGCCCCCAACACGACCTCGCCCTTGGCACCGCCGGCGGTCTCCCATGTGATGGCCGGGAAACCCCGACCGCATCCTGGAGGTGACCCATGGCCGCCCGCGACCCCGCCGAAGCCCTCGCCCTCTGGCGGTACCACCTGATCGCCGAGGCCCTGAACCCGAGGCTCACCGGCCGCGAGCGTGGCCTCCTGGTCCGCCGGACCGTCGGCGAGCACGCCTGCCCCGGAGGCGACGTCCGATCGGCCAGCCGCAACACCCTCGACCGCTGGATCCGCCGGTACCGCGCCGAGGGCCTCGCCGGCCTGCGCGACCGGCCCCGCTCGGATCGGGGATCGGCGCGCCTCGACCCGGCGCTCCTCGACGAGGCGGTCCGCCTGCGCCTCGAGCAGCCCGCCCGGAGCGCCGCCCACATCAGCGAGATCATCAGGGCTCGCCACGGCGTGCGGATCGCCGAGCGCACGCTCGCCGAGCAGTTCCGCCGCCGCGGCCTCGCCCGGGCCGAGCTGCTCCGGGACGGCCGGGCGTTCGGGCGGTACGAGGCCGACGCGCCGAACGAGCGCTGGATCGGCGACGTGCTCGTCGGCCCGTTCGTGCCCCAGCCCCGGGCGCCGGGCTCGGTGCGCGCGCGCCTGTTCGTGCTGGTCGACGACCACTCCCGGCTCCTGGTCGCCGGCCGCTGGGCCGGCAACGAGACCCTGCGCGCGGGCCAGGAGCTGCTCCACGCGGCGATCCTGCGCCACGGCGCGCCCGAGTCGCTGTACGTGGACAACGGATCGGCGTACAGCGGCGCCGAGCTCGCGAGGAGCTGTGCGATCCTGGGCATCCGGCTCATCCACAGCCGGCCGTACTCGCCCGAGGGCCGGGGCAAGCAGGAGCGCCTCAACCGGGTCATCCGGGAGCGCTTCCTCTTGGAGGCCACCCAGGTCGGGATCGCCAGCCTCGACGAGCTCAACGACCGCTTCGTGGCCTGGGTCGAGCGGTACCTCAACGTGCGGGTCCACTCCGAGACCGGCGAGTCGCCGCTCGCCCGGCACAGCCCGGCGAGGCGGCGCGACCCCCACCCCGACGTCCTCCGCTCGGCCTTCCTCTGGTCGGCCGCCCGGAGGGTGAGCCGGACCGCGGGCGTCAGCTTCGAGGGCAACGAGTACGAGGTCGACCCGAGCCTTGTCGGTCGGACGGTCGAGCTCCGGTTCCGCCCGGAGGACCTGTTCGCGATCGAGGTCTGGCACGCCGGCCGCCAGGTCGGCTGGGCGGAGCCGCGGCGGATCGCCCGCCACGTCCATCGATCTGCGCCGCCCCCTCCCGAGCCCGCGCCGGCGCCCCCGACCGGGATCGACTACCTCGGCCAGGTGCTCGCCGACCACGAGGCCGAGACCGCCGGGCCGATCGCGTACCGCGCCGTTCCCGGTGCACCTGCAGAGGGAGAGCCGTTCTGATGAGCGAGCGCGCACCCTGGCAGGCCCACTTCGGCTTCACGCGATCACCCTTCGGCAAGAGCCTCGCGCCGTCGGAGCTGTTCACGAGGGTTCCCCACGAGGAGGCCGTCGCCCGGATCCGCCACTGCATCGCGGAGTCGGCGCTGGGCGTGATCACGGGCGAGGTCGGGACCGGCAAGACGGTCGCGGCCCGGGCCGCCCGGGCGTCGCTCGACCCGTCGCGCCACGCCCTCATCTACATCGCCAACCCCGCGTTCGGGACGCGCGGGCTCTATGTCACCGTGGTCCGGGCGCTGGGCGGGACGCCGCGCTTCCACAAGGCGGAGGTGATGGCCCAGACCGCCGAGCTGCTCGAGGCGGAAGAGGCCGAGCGCCACCGGCGGGTCGTGATCGTCGTCGACGAGGCCCACCTGCTCACCCCGGAACAGCTCGAGGAGCTCCGGTTGCTCACCAACTCCGACATGGACAGCCGGAGCCCCTTCGCGGGGATCCTGCTCGGGCAGCCCTCCCTCGCCCGACAGCTCAGGCTCGGGGTGTTCGCCGCGCTCGACCAGCGGATCGCGGTCCGCTACCACATCGGCCCCATGGACCTCGGCGACTCGACCGCCTACCTGCGCCACCACCTGGCCCTCGCCGGGCGGTCGGACCAGCTCTTCGCCGATGACGCCATCGTGCGCCTGCACCGCCAGTCCAACGGGATCCCGCGGGCTCTCAACAACGCCGCGGTCGCGGCGCTCATCGCCGCCGCGGCGGATGGCAAGGAGATCGTCGACGACGCCTGCGCCAAGAAGGCGGTCGCCGAGCTCACCCGCGACTGATCAGCACGTGGCGGCGGCGTCTCCACCGAGCGCTGCCGTCACGCCTCCACCCAGTCCTGCCGGATGCTCACCAATCAGTGCGGCCGCCAACACCACGTCGTCTTCGGGGTCGAAAGGAACACGACGGCTTCACGACGGGTGCGAAGTAGTCGCCCATCCAATCCCTGGACAGGCTCATAGCGACATCGTCACTTCAAGAGTCGAGTCGGAGCCCCATCTTTCAAGGAATGCGCTCTGTCTCGCCCGGTCGTGAGTCCGTGTCGGGCGCGAAGGACCCCAGGCGTCCGAGCCCCACGACCCGGGTGCGAGTCGACTGGTGCTCTGGGCTATTGGCCATCTCCAACGGCTCGGTCGTGCCCTCGGGCCAGTTGGTGATCGCCGCCGTCAATGGGTCTAGCACCTGTCGCTGCCCGTACTCCTCGCCGAATCCGCCTTCGCTACACGCGCGGTGGTCGCGAACTCGCGGATGCCCTCGGCCGGACTCCATACTTCGCACCATGACCCGAGGGGAGGACGCCGAGCGGTTGGTCACCGAGCGGCTGCGCGCCGCGCTGCCGCCCGAGTACCGCCTGTACCCCAACGTCGAGTTGACCGGGCCGATGCGTGACGGTGGACCGGCCGAGGACGGCGAGGCGGACCTCGTCATCGCCCACCCCGAGCTCGGCCTGCTCGTCCTCGAGGTGAAGGCCGGCGAGCCCTCCCGCGACCACGAGGGCAGCTGGTGGCTCGGCGATCTGCCCCTGGATCACTCGCCGTTCGAGCAGGCGATGCGCAGCCAGCACCAGCTCCTCCGCAAGCTCGAGTCGCTGCCCGACTGGCCGGAGCGCCCCGGTGGTGGCGGTCCGCGCACCCCGCACGCGGGCCATGGCGTCGCCTTCCCGTCGGTCGATCTCGGAAGCCTGCCGCCGGGTCACGTCCTGCTCGGGCCCGACGCACCGCGCGAGACCGTGCTCGACGCCGAGGCGCTCGAGACGCCCGCGTCCACCCGCGCCTGGGTCGAGCGCGCGTTCGACTACGTCGTCGGCGACGGCAGCAAAGGATGGTCGCTCGATGAGACAGGCATGCGCCTCCTCCTCGACGAGCTCCTGGCCCCGACGTTGGCGCTCCACCGCCTGGTCCGCGGCCGGATCGTCGACGACACGGCGATGCTCCTCGAGGCATCAGGGCAGCAGCTGTTCGTGCTCGGGCAGTTCCGGCAGCGCCGGGTCGAGGTCATCGGCCCCGCCGGCTCCGGGAAGTCGATGCTCGCGGCCGAGAAGGCCCGCCGGCTCGCCCGGGAGGGGTACCGGACGCTGCTCGTGTGCTTCAACCAGCGCCTCGCCACGACGATGATGGCCGACCTCGCCGACGCGATCGCCGCCGGCTACCTCGAGGTCACCACGTTCCACCGGCTGTGCGAGCGGTTGGGCCACGCAGCTGGCGTCCTGGCGGATCGACCGGATCCCATCCCGCAGGCCTGGTGGGACGAGACGCTCCCGAATGCGCTGGCCGACGCCGTGGACGCGCTGCCCGCCGAGCGCTTCCACGCGATCGTGGTCGACGAGGGCCAGGACTTCGAGCGCGGCTGGCTGGACACGCTCGACTTCCTGCTGTTCGAGCCGGGCGAGGGCACGCTGTGGGCCTTCCACGATCCCGGCCAGGCGCTGTTCCGGCCCGATGTCGTGGGCGACCTCGACCTCCACGAGATCGACCTCCACGAGAACTGGCGCAACCCGGGCTCGGTGGCCGATCTCGCCTCCCGCTTCTACCGCGGCGGCGAGGCAATCCTCGCGATCCGCGAGGGCGGGGAGAAGCGGCACCGGGTGGTCTCGGCCGCGCCCGGGCGCCCCACGCTCGAGACGCTGCGGCGCGTCCTGCACCAGCTGGTCGAGATCGAGCGAGTGAAGCCGTGGGACCTGGTCGTGCTGTCCGGCGGGTCAGCGAGGGACAGCGACGTCTGGCGAACCCGGGAGTTCGGCAACGTGGTGCTGTGGAACGAGGCGATCGACGACGACGGCGAATCGAAGGGCCTGCCGCCCGAGGCTGTCCCGCCCGAGCCCGACGACGTGGTCCTGTTCGAGACGGTGCGCCGGTTCAAGGGCCTCGAGCGCCCGGTCGTGGTGCTGGTGGAGCTGCCGGAATCGGGCGCCCGCCTGGACGAGCTGCTCTACGTGGGCCTGACCCGGGCGACCACGGAGCTCGTGGTCATCGCGCCCCCGGACCTGACCGCGCGCCTGTCGTGAGCGCCGTGACCGCGCGATGAGCCTCGGGTAAGCGGGCATCCGTAACCTTGTCGTCTGCCGCCGTCTTGACCCGAGATTTGTGGCGTACATAATTCGGGCATGCAATGGTCATTCGCTTCCACACCTCGGCATATCGCCACGGGATCAGTCCAGCGCGGGCCACGTTCGTCATCGAGCACTCTGGTCGACCCTTGTACGTCGTCGATCCCAGCCCGGACGAGGCTCACCTCGTTCTGTTCCTGGGACCCGACCAGCGCGGTGTTCCAGTCGAGGTGGTCGTCGTTGAGCTGCGCGGCGGTGACCTGCTCGTGATCCACGCCATGCGGATGCGCGCGAAGTACGCCGGCGCGTATGCCGAGGTGATGCGATGGCCGTGACGGCGAGGAATGGCCGCCCCCTTTCGGACGCGGACCTCGACCGTCTTGCCCGAGAGGCTGACGCGGGGTTCGATCCCGCGAGGCTCCGGCCTCGGCGAGGACGGCCATGGCTCGACGCCGACGCGACAGAGCATTCGCCACGGATGACCGTGCGGGTGCCTGCCCGGCTGCGCGATCGCGTGCACGCCCGGGCCGTCAGCGAGGGTCGCACCGTCAGCGAGGTGCTGCGGGCGCTGCTCGAGGAGTACGTACGAGCCGCGGACACGGGTCAGGCCCGTCCCGGCTCAGGGTAGCCGCGGCCCGGGGGCAAGACCCTGCCGGGGCTTGACGGACAGGCGCTGCGGCCACCTCCGCCGGCTGGGCCGGGCTGTCCCGCTCTATCGAGGCTCGTCGCGGCGAACGCTGCCGACCCGGTCGATCGAGCGATCGAACGAGGCAATGACGCCGACGCCGCTCCGCTCGGCGCTGGCCACGAGGTAGGCGTCGGCGAAGTCGAGACGATGCACCTCGTACACCTCGACAGCCCGCTGGAGCAGCTCGAGATCGACGACCCGGACCGCCGGGAACGCGAGGATCGCGCGGAGGGCGTTGGCGACCTGCGCCCGCGCGACCTCGTAGTACGACTCGAGCACGTACGCGACCTCGGCGAAGATCAGATCCGGGACCAGGAGATCCGCTGCCCGCTCGAGGTAGCGGGTCGCGCGCGTCGCCTGGGCCGGCGGATCGCCGGTCAGGTGTCGGATCAGGATGTTGGTATCGAGGAAGGCGGTCACCGCCGGGTGGCCGACCGCGCGCGCCGAGTCTGCCGCATCACCTCGTTCCACGGTGTGCCGCGCCTGGCGGCGGGGACGCTCACGGAGCCGGCCAGGGCCAGCAGGTCCGGGCTGCGGGCGAGCACGGCGCGGTCGCCATCGACCCGAAAGACGACCGTGTCGCCTTCCTCGAGCGCCAGCGCCTCACGGACCGAGCGCGGGATGGTGACCTGACCCTTCGAGCTGAGCCGGGCGGAGACGTCCATGGTCCAGGATCCTTACTTCATCGACTGTGTAAGGAAGACTACCACCAGGATACGGCGCGCATGCATATCCACGCTTGCTCGGCGGGCCTACGATCGCAGCATGCACGGGAAGCACCGAAACCCACTGCCGGGCTGGTGGCCGAGCCGGATCCTGCTCGCGATCGGCATCGTGTCGGTCGTGATGATTCTGCTCGGGTTGCTGGCATCGTTCGGACCCCCATCCGGCCTGGACGAGAGCCGGCCCGTGGCATTCGGGCCGCTGTCGATCCCGACCCGCATCGCGATCCCGATCGCGGGGTTAGCGGCAGCGCTCGCCGGGCTGATCTGGATGATCCGCATCTTCCGCGGTCCGAGCGACGAGCCGCCGCCCTGGCGCTTCCGCGATCGCTGATCCCTTCCCCGGCGGGCAGGGGTCCGCTCCCCAGGGCACGCACCCGCGGCCTGGGCTTGATCACCTGTCTGCACAAGGCTACGCTGACCTACACAAGCTGTACCTTGAGGTGTACCAGGTGGCCCGCGAGCAGGGTAAGCGTTACAACGTCGTGCTCGACGATGAGCATGCCGCGAGGCTGAACGAGATGGCGGCTCGTCTGTACGTCCAGCCGGGCACGGTCGCGCGCTCGCTGCTGTCCACGGCCCTCGATCAGGTTGATCCCGAGGCGGCCACGATGACGGCGCTCCTTGACTCGATCCCGGGCGCGTGGGAGCGCACGATGGAAGGCGTCGCTGATGCCAAGGCCGGGCGTGTCATTCCCCTCGACCAGCTCTGATCGATGGCGAGGGGGCGCGATCGGGGAGGCGACCCGATAGACTGAACCCTCCGGAGGCTCCTTCGCCAGGGGTGCGGCTGGTTCCCGCGGCAGGTCCGATTGAGCGACCTCGCATGGGGCAGTCGCGGGCGGTGCCCAGGCAGACCGGTGAGCAGGAGACGAACGTGGAGAATCCGGTCATCGTCGCGATCGACGACGATCCGCAGGTCCTGCGAGCCGTCGAACGTGACCTGCGCAGCCGGTTCGGGTCGGACTACCGGATCATCGCCGCCGACAGCGGCGCGACGGCGCTCGATGTCGTCCGGCGGCTGAAGCTTCGCAGCGCGGCGGTCGCCCTGTTCCTCGCGGATCAGCGGATGCCGGGCATGACCGGCGTCGAGTTCCTGGCCGAGGCGCGCGCCATCTACCCCGACGCCAAGCGGGTGCTGCTCACCGCGTACGCCGACACCGAGGTCGCGATCACCGCGATCAACAGCATCCAGCTCGATCACTACCTCCTCAAGCCGTGGGATCCGCCCGAGGAGCGGCTGTACCCGGTGCTCGAGGACGTGCTCGACGACTGGCAGGCGGGGTTCCGGCCGCCGTACGAGGGCATCCGGATCGTCAGCCACCGCTGGTCGCCCCGAGCGCATGCGATCAAGGACTACCTGGCCCGGAACCAGATCCCGTACCGCTGGCTCGATGCGGAGCTGGATCCCGAGGCGTCCGAGCTCGCCGCCAGCGCGGAGGTGGACGCGGCCCGCGAGGCCATGGTCGTGTTCGCCGACGGCACGCACCTGGTGGCCCCGTCCAACGCCGAGATCGCGGCGAGGATCGGGCTGCGCACGCAGGCGGCGCTGCCGCACTACGACCTCGTCATCGTGGGCGGCGGGCCGTCGGGTCTCGCCGCCGCCGTCTACGGCGCCTCGGAGGGTCTCAAGACGCTCATGGTGGAGCGGGAGGCCCCGGGCGGGCAGGCCGGGACGACGTCGCGAATCGACAACTACCTGGGCTTCCCGGTCGGCCTGTCAGGCTCCGACCTGGCGCGGCGCGCGGTCGCCCAGGCCACCCGTCTGGGGGCCGAGATCCTGACCCCGCAGGAGGTCGTCGGCGTGACCGTCGATGACATCTACAAGAAGATCCGGCTGTCCGATGCGTCCCAGGTGAGCTGCCAGGCGCTGTTGATCGCGACCGGCGTCGAGTATCGGAAGCTGGACCTGCCCGATGCCGACCGGCTGGCCGGCTCGGGGATCTACTACGGCGGCGCGACCACGGAGGCGCCGTTCTACCGCGGCGAGCGCGTGGCGGTCATGGGCGGCGGCAACTCGGCCGGGCAGTCGGCCGTCTACCTGGCGCGGTTCGTGGAGCACGTGACCGTCATCGTCCGCGGCGGCTCGCTGGCGGCGGGGATGTCCGCCTACCTCGTCGATCAGATCGAGGCGGCGGAGAACATCACCGTACGGGTCAGCACCATCGTGACCGGGGTGCACGGCGACCAGGTGCTCGAGTCGGTGGACATCGCGGACAAGGGGAGCGGGTCCGGGGAGTCGCTGCCGGTCGCCGCGATGTTCGTGTTCATCGGGCAGGCGCCGCGGACGGACTGGCTGGGCGATCTCGTCGAGCGCGACGGGGGCGGGTTCGTGCTCACCGGCACGGATCTCACCGCGGGCGACCACCTCAAGGGCTGGCCGCTGGAGCGCCCGCCGTTCCTGCTCGAGACCAACGTCCCCGGGATCCTGTGCGCGGGTGACGTTCGGGCGGGCTCCGTCAAGCGGATCGCCTCGTCGGTGGGCGAGGGCGCCATGGCGGTCAGGTTCGTGCACCAGGTCCTGGCCGATCAATGAGGTCGCGTCCGTGACGCTCGACGAATCCGATCGAGCGCAGCTGCGCCGGGCCCCGCTGTTCGCGGAGCTGTCCGAGGAGGACCTCGACGGCGTGACCAGCAGCGCCGAGCCGGTGGAGCTGGCCGCGGGCGACCTGCTGGCTGCCCAGGGCGAGCCAGGCGACGCGCTGTACGTGATCGTGTCCGGCGAGCTGCAGATCGTGAAGCGGTCGCGGTCGACCGATGTGCCGATCGCGGTCGTGGGCCCCGGCGAGATCGTGGGCGAGATGTCGATCTTCGAGGCGCAGCCGCGGAATGCCTCGGTGCGGGCCATCGTTCCGGCGAGGGTGATCCGCATCGGGCGCGACGAGATCCTGGGGATCCTGCGCACGCGCCCGTCCGCGACGCTGTCGATGCTGCGGACGATGATGGGCCGCCTCCGCGAGACCGAGTCGATGCTTCGCGGCCGCGAGAAGCTGGCGGCGCTCGGGACCCTGTCCGCGGGCCTGGCGCACGAGCTGAACAACCCCGCTGCCGCCGTCCAGCGGAGCGCGACGCTGCTGCGGAATGCGCTCGACCGCTGGGCCGAGACGACCAGCGCCCTGGGCCCGGTGGTCGAGGATCGGGAGCACGCGGCGTCGATCGCGGCGCTCGCCGCCGAGGTCGCCCGGCACGCCGGGCGGACCGCGCCGCTCGACCCGCTCGACGCCAGCGACCGTGCCTGGGAGCTCGAGTCGTTCCTTGCGCAGCGCGGCGTGGCGGACGCCGGCGAGCTTGCGCCGGCGCTCGTCAACGGCGGCTGGGACCGGGACCACCTCGAGCGGATCGAGGCGGAGTTCCCGGGGGAGGCGCTGGGCCGCATCGTCGCCTGGATCGCCGCGGGCAGCGTGGTCAACGGGCTGGTCGACGAGGTCGCGACCGGGGCCCGGCGCATCTCCGAGATCGTCAAGGCGGTCAAGGAGTACACGTTCATGGACCAGGCACCGGTGCAGCGGGTGGACGTCCGCACCGGGCTCGACAACACCCTGATCATCCTGCGCGCCAAGCTGAAGCACGGGATCACGGTTGAGCGTGACTACCAGCCGGATCTGCCCGAGATCGACGCGTTCGGCAGCGAGCTCAACCAGGTCTGGACCAACATCCTGGACAACGCGATCGACGCCATGGACGGGAAGGGCGAGATCCGGATCCGGGCGTTCGTGCGCGACAGCGATGTGGTCGTCGAGATGTGCGACAACGGGCCGGGCATGCCGCCCGAGGTCCGGGAACGGATCTTCGAGCCGTTCTACACGACCAAGCCACCGGGCAGCGGGACCGGGCTCGGGCTCCACATCTCGCACAACGTGGTGGCCCGCCACGGCGGGCGGATCAACGTTCGGTCGCGGCCCGGGGAAACGTGCTTCGAGGTCTGCATCCCCCTGGAGCGCCGTCCGACCTGATCGCCCGCCGCGCGCAGGCCCTGACCCCCGGGTCTATAGAGCCGTCGCCATGTGGCACGGTGGCGCGGGGCGAGGGTCCGCGGGCGCGGCTACCCCCGCGCCTGCACCTTCGCCCAGGTGTCCTTGAGCGTGAGGGTCCGGTTGAACACCAGCGCCTCGGGCCGGGAGTCGAGGTCGGCGCAGAAGTAGCCCAGCCGCTCGAACTGGACCGTCTCGCCGGGGACTGCATCGGCAAGGGCAGGCTCCACGTACCCGTGGACGATCACCTCCGATTCGGGATTGAGGTCGTCGAGCAGGTCGCGCCCCTCGGAGCCCGGATCGGGTCGCGTGAACAGGTAGTCGTAGAGGCGGATCTCGGCCGGCAGCGCGTGCGCGGCCGATACCCAGTGCAGAGTCGCCTTCGGACGCCGGCCGTCGGGCGAGTCTCCGCCACGGGTCGCGGGATCGTACGTGCAGCGAAGCTCGACCACGTTGCCGGCCTCATCCTTGACCACCTCGTCGCAGGTGATGAAGTACGCGTTCCGGAGACGCACCTCGCGCCCGGGCGCGAGACGGAAGAACTTTGGCGCCGGCTCCTCCATGAAGTCGGCGCGCTCGATCCACAGCTCCCGTCCGAAACGCACGGCGCGCTCGCCCGCCGACGGGTCCTCGGGGTTGTTGACGACCTCCATGGTCTCGACGAGGTCTCCCGGGAAGTTGGTGATCACGACCTTGAGCGGATCCAGCACGCCGAACCGGCGCGCCGCCGTCCGGTTGAGCACGTTCCGGATGTGGTGCTCCATGAGCCCGATCTCGTGCGTGCTGTCGGCCTTGGCCACGCCCACCGCGGTCGCGAACTCGCGGATCCCCTCGGCCGGGAAGCCCCGGCGCCTGAGCCCGGAGATGGTCGGCATCCGGGGGTCGTCCCAGCCTCGGACGCGGCCGTCCTGGACCAGCCGCAGCAGGAACCGCTTGGACAGCACGGTGTAGGTCAGCGACAGACGCGCGAACTCGTACTGGTGGGGGACGTGCGGGACCGGCAGGTGCTCGATCAGCCAGTCGTACAGCGGCCGATGGACCTCGAACTCCAGGGTGCAGATCGAGTGGGTCACGCCCTCGATCGCGTCGGACTGGCCGTGGGCGAAGTCGTAGGTGGGGTAGATGCACCAGGCGTCGCCCGTGCGCGGATGCGCGGCGTGGACGATCCGGTACAGCACCGGGTCGCGCAGGTTGATGTTGGGGCTGGCCATGTCGATCCTTGCCCGCAGGACGCGCGAGCCGTTGGGGAACTCGCCCGCTCGCATGCGCGCGAACAGGTCCAGGTTCTCGGCCGCCGCCCGATCGCGGAAGGGGGAATCGGTGCCGGGTTCGGTGAGCGTGCCGCGCGTCTCGCGGATCTGGTCCGCGGTCTGGTCGTCGACGTAGGCGTGCCCGTGTTCGACGAGGTGGACGGCCCAGCCGTAGAGCTGCTCGAAGTAGTCCGACGCGTGGTACAGGTGCTCGCCCCAGTCGAAGCCCAGCCACCGGATGTCGGCCGCGATCGAATCGAGGTACTCCTGCTCCTCCCTGGCCGGGTTGGTGTCGTCGAACCGGAGGTTGCAGTGGCCCCCGAACTCGGCTGCGATGCCGAAGTTGAGCGCGATCGACTTGGCGTGGCCGATGTGGAGGTAGCCGTTTGGCTCGGGCGGGAAGCGGGTGACGACGTGCGTAACGCGGCCGGCCGCGATGTCGGCGGCCACGATGTCGCGGATGAAGTCGCGCCGCTCGGGCGCGGGGGAGGGAGCGTCGGGGATCGATGCGTTCGGCTCGGCGGTCATGCGGCGGCTCCTGCTACCGATGGGGGAGGAGTCGCGACTCACGCGAGGGCGCACCACACTCCCTTGGGGAGTTGGCTGACACGCCGGGAGTCGAACCGCGGTCCTTCCGGCTCAGCGCCGGACGCTCACCGTGAGCCACGCATCAGCGACCGAGCCCCATCTTCGCATGAACCGACGCGGACTGGGCGTCGGCTCGTGGCCGGCCGGACACTGTAGGACAATGGTGGTCGGTTCCGGTCCTGTTCTGCCAAACGGAGTCGCCAGGCATGTTCGCGTCGGCGTTCGTCAACCTCTACACCCGCGACATCGAGGCCGGCCTCCGGTTCTACCGGGACGTGCTCGGGTTCGAAGAGACCTTCCGAACCCCCACCAGTGGCATCCCCGAGCATGTCGAGCTCAAGCTCAACGGGTTCGGGATCGGCCTGGGCACCGTGGAAGCCGCGAAGCGAGTGCATGGCGTCGACGCGGCGCCCGGCAGCCAGGCCATGGTCATCGTCGTCTGGACCGATGACCTCGCGGCTGCCTTCGAGCGGTTGACCGCGGCAGGCGCGCCAGTTGTCCAGCCTCCACACGACACCGGCAACAACAACCGCAACGCGCTGCTGCGCGACCCCGACGGCAATCTCGTCGAGATCGTGGCCAAGATCGCGTAGCCGGGTCGGTCGCCTCGGAACGCCGGAGCCCGGCCCGCGCTCAGCCGAACAACAGCTGCTGGGCGTAGCCCGGGGCGCCCTCGAGCTCGAGCATTCGACGCTTGGTCGCGAGGCCACCCGGCGCGGAGAAGCCGGTGAGGGCTCCGCTGGCGGCGACGACCCGGTGGCACGGGACGAGGATCGGGCACGGATTGCGAGCGAGCGCCGTGCCGACGTCCCGCGCCGCGTCGGGCCGGCCGATCGCCCGGGCGACCTCGCCGTAGCTGCGGGTGGTGCCTGGCGGGATCTCACGCGCCGCGGCGTAGACCACGCGTCGGAACTCGTCGATCTCGCGGTCGTCGAACGGGACGTCGCGCAGGTCGTCGGCCGTGCCGGCCAGCAGCGCGATCATGCCCTCGATCGCCCGGCGCACGAACGGCGGCAGCCGGGCGACATCGACGCCCTCGGCAGCCTCGACGTCCGGGCCGGTCAGCCCGCGCGAGCCCGGCAGCCAGACGCGCGTGATCCCGGCCTCGCTCCAGGCGATGCCGCAGCGACCCAGTGCGGTCTCGAAGGTGACGCGGTTAGCAGTGCGTGGGTTGGTTGTCGGTCTCATCACGATCTGGAACACCGTAGCGGGATCATTGGTTGCGGGGGCGGGACCGAGGTCTGTTCGAGGTCGCCGGCCCTGCCGCAACCTGCAGAGCCCGACAGATCCAACTGCCAGGGACGCGCGTCATCCCTGCCTTTCGGGGGCCACGACGGGACGGCGCTGGCATGGCCGACCACACTCGCGTGCACGTCGCCACCCGACACATGGCGCTTGACGACGTCGGGACCACCTTTATCGTGACGAGGGCGATCTCGAGCCGGTCACGAGGGAGATGTCATGAGCGTTTCGACCATGGCCCGCCTCGCCGAGGGCAATTCAGCGGAACAGGATTCCACCCTGCAGAGCGCCCTCCGGCTGGTTGCGGCGTACATCCCGTCCGAGGCCATCGCGATCTACATCGCGGTGCTCGGTCTCCTCAATCCGAGCGCGACAGCGACCTCGCAGGACGTGCTGATCGTCCGCTTCATCTGCTTCGCGATCGGCCTCATCGTGGCGGTCAGCCTGCCGTTCGTGACGTTCAAGGGTGGAAACCTGACCCGGCGGGAGCAACGCCGGCGACAGGTGATCGTTGCGGCGCTCGCGGCGGTCGCCTTCGCCTTCTACGCCGCAACGATGCCGTCGTTCTTCATCTCGGGAGCGATCCTGACGATCGGCTTCTCGCAGTGGGCGGCGGTCCTGGCCATCCTTGCGGCCCTGTTCCTGCCGA
Organism: uncultured Chloroflexia bacterium; assembly: GCA_963829295.1. Classification (GTDB taxonomy): domain Bacteria; phylum Chloroflexota; class Limnocylindria; order Limnocylindrales; family CSP1-4; genus CAIXZV01. The sequence continues at coordinate 514,455 of CAWHHU010000008.1, forward strand.
TCGTCGCCCGGAGGGCAGGAGTCCGGCGGTAGCCGCGTCGGCGACACGCGGCCGGCTTGGCCACGGGTCCCTGACCGGTGCTCGCAACCGGTTCAAGTCCGCTCGCCCGGACCCGTGGATGGACGTCGCGTTCCGAATCGGGGACCCGACGTCCGCTGAGAACCTACATCAGAACGAGCGCCGCTGTTATCATCCAGGCATGCTGCGGACCCAGATCTCCCTGACCGAGGACCAGATGCGACGCCTTCGACGCGAGGCCCGACGGCGGCACATGTCACTGGCCGCCGTCATCCGCGATGCCGTGGACCGCGTCGTGCCCGACGAGGACGCGCTGCGGTCTGCTCGCGTCGACGCGCTCCTCGCAGCCGCTGGCTCGGTCGCGTCCGGGTCGGGCTCGATCGCGCGAGATCACGACGCCGTCCTCGGCGAGGACCGCTGGTGAGGCTGTTCGTGGACACGAGCGGCATCCTTGCCCTCGTGGACCGGGATGATCCAGCACACGAGGGGGTCGTCAAGGCGTTCACGCTCGGGCGTTCCCAGGTGCTCGTCACGCATGCATACGTCATCGTCGAGACGCTCGCCGTGGCTCGCCGACGCTACGGACCAATGGTCGCGGCCGACCTCATCGACCGCGTCATCCCGGCGCTCGAGGTCACGCCGGTCGATGCCGAGCTCCACGCCGCCGCGGTTGCAGCGTTCCGGGACACGGTGGATTCGTCGGTCTCGCTCGTCGACCGGACAAGCTTCGCGTTCATGCGCCGGGAAGCCATCGAGCGAGCGATTGCGCTCGACGCCGACTTCCGGACAGCAGGCTTCGCGACGCTCCCCTGAGGAGTGACCCGCCGAGTCGCAGCCGGGACGACGTCAACACGCTTGGCACCTGGTGCCGGCTGACGGCCGGGCGGAGGGTCATCAACGACAAGCGCACGGGACGCACGAAGCGCACCTCGGGCCTAGGCCGACGGGCGCCGCACGACGTCGCGGAGCGCCGAACGGCGGCCCTCGACCCACGTCTCGCGAGCGCGGATCGCGCGAACGAGGGCCGCGGCATCCTCGCCCAGGAAGCCGGTTCGGCCGCGGCCCAGGGCCTCGGCGCGGTGCGCATCCGAACCCCCGACGACGCCGTAGCCGCATCGGCGGGCGAGCCGATCGACGCGCCGCCGCCAGCCCGGTACCCAGGCGGCGACCGGGTTCATGGCCTCGAGCGCGTCCGGCCGAGATCGCTGGTCACCGTCCCCCAGCCGGGCCAGCCGGTCGCTCGTGGCGGCCAGGTAAGGCGGCAGCAGCGGGTGCGCGACGACGGCGAGGCCGCCCTGGTCGTGGATCGTGGCCACCGTCTCGTCCAGGGGCATCCCGGCGGGGACGAGCGACGTCAGGCCGATGCCCAGCAGGTGGCCCTCACGCGTCGTGATCTCCTCGCCCACGATCAGCTCGATCGGGGCACCCTCGTCACGCGACCGGGCCACCAGCTCCTGGGCGACATCGATCCGGTCATGGTCGGCGAGCACGGCGACGCGCAGACCGCTGGCCAGGAGCGCGGCGTAGATCGACGCCGGCGTCGATGGCGGGGGAGCGGTCACGGAACCGCCACTGGGATGAACGTGGAGGTCGGCGAACGCCGCCGGAGGCCGGGAGTCCATCGACATCGATCATCGCACCGTTGCCGGCTCGGCGGTGAGCGTCGCGACCCCCGCTGCGGCTGCATCCCCGCCAATCGCCACGCGACCCCCGAGTCAGAGGCAGGGAGCTGGCTCGCGAGGGCGCGACGGAGCGAGACGATGTCGGTCATGAGCCAGGGCCCTCCGCCATGAGCAGCCGAACCTGCCATCGGCGGCAGGCCTGACCAACCGTGCGCTCGGGCGCCGGCCGCCGTGACCGCCAGATATGCGCTGGGACGTCTGGATGGCGCGTCGAACGGTCGTGTGGGGCGGCATGCGGCACCATCCGGACGCCCTGGGTCATGGATGGGGGTTGATTCACACGACGGCCGCATCGGTGGCCGCCGCCGCCCTCCCCGGACATTCGCCACGGGTTCTATGTGGGGATGGGGAGCGGTTGGCCACGGGGTAGTTGCCGCCGCGCGGGTGGGGATGACCGCCTTCGCCCTTGGCGACATTGCGGCCGTCTCGGCGGCGCAGCCACCGGCCAGGCGGCGCCGCCCTTGAGACGCCGCACTTGCGCTCCGTCGCCGTGTACGTATACTGCTACGTATAACGCTGCCGTACAGGAACGAAGGTTACGATGTGGCCGTGCCGAACAAGACGATCTACGTCTCCGACGGAGACCTGTCCCTCTTCCAGCGAGCGCAGGAGCTCGCGGGCGGCAACCTGTCCGCCGCGATCTCGAACGCGCTCCGCCGCTACGTCGACGTGGAGGAGGGCCTCCGCGAGGGGTTCGACGAGATCACCGTCCGGGTTGGGCTGGGCAGCGGCCGGAAGGTCCGCTTCACCGGCGTCCTGGTCGGCGAGTGGGTCGATACGAGCGGAGGCCGGGCCGCGGCCTATCACGTGTATCGCGGCCGAACCGGCAAGTTCGTCCTCCACGTGGAACGCAGTCCCGAGTGGTGGGCGGTCGATGCCGAGGGCAAGCCGGCCGGCTGGCGAGGCTGGGTTGGCATCGGCAACCTGCGCTACGGCAGCGCGCCGCGCGAGTCGACGCTCGACGTCATCGCGACCCTCGACGAGCTGCGCGACAGGGTCCCGCCCGAGCTGTTCGAGATGGTCGAGCGCACCTCGCGTCAACCGGCCGTGGAGGAGCTCGACATCTGACAGCCGCCGCCGGCCGGCGCTTGCGGCCGGAGGTGCGGCATGACGGCACCGGGTGTTGCGGTGGCGCAAGGGCGTGCGGCGGCGCAAGTCGCGTCGGCGATCGTGGTCCGCGGCCTGCGCAAGTCGTTTGGCACGCAGGCCGTCCTCGACGGAATCGATCTCGACGTCGCCGAGGGCACCGTGTTCGCCCTGCTCGGCCCCAACGGGGCAGGCAAGACGACCATGGTCCACATCCTCTCGACGCTGATCTCGGCCGATGCCGGGGAGGCGAGGGTCGCGGGCTTCGACGTCGCCCGCCAGCCGGATGCGGTCCGGGGGGTGATCGGGCTCACGGGGCAGGTGTCCGCGGTTGATCCCCAGTTCACCGGTGAGGAGAACCTGCGGCTGATGGCCGATCTCCATCACCTCGGGCGCGAGGCCGGACGGCGTCGGGTGGCCGAGCTGCTGGAGCGGTTCGATCTCGCGGACGCGGCGGCGAAGCCGGCCATGACCTGGTCGGGCGGCATGCGCCGCCGGCTGGACCTGGCGATGACCCTGATCGGCGATCCCCGGATCATCTTCCTCGACGAGCCGACGACGGGGCTCGATCCGCGCAGCCGGCGCGTGATGTGGGAGATCGTCGGCGAGCTCGTCGCGTCCGGCGTCACGGTCTTCCTCACGACGCAGTACCTCGAGGAGGCCGACCGGCTGGCGTCGCGGATCGCGCTGCTCGACGCTGGACGCGTGGTGGCGCAAGGGTCGCCGGCCGAGCTCAAACGGCTGGTCCCGGGCGGCCACGTGCGACTCGAGTTCGGCAGCGTCGAGGCGCTGGATCGCGCGGCGCAGGTGCTGGGCGACGGTTCGCGCGACGAATCCGGGCTCGCGCTCCAGGTGCCCAACGATCGCGGCGTCCACTCGCTGCGGGCGCTGCTCGCCAGGCTCGACGAAGCCTCGATCGAGGTCGATGCGCTCTCGGTTCGATCGGCCGACCTCGACGACGTGTTCCTGTCACTGACCGGGGGCAGCGGGGCTCCCGCCGGCCACCGTGACGCCGTGGAGGTGCCGGCACCATGACCGCCTACCTGATCCCCGATACCGCGACCATGTTCCGTCGCAGCCTGCGCCGCATGCGTCGCTATCCGTCGCTCACGATGTTCATCGCCGGTATCCCGGTCGTGCTGCTGCTGCTGTTCGTGTACGTGTTCGGCGGGACGCTGGGTGCGGGGCTCGGCGGATCGCTCGCGCCGGGCGCCACCGTCGGCACGCCGGCCGACCGGAGCGCCTACGTCGCCTACGTGGTGCCCGGGATCCTGCTGATGACCGTGGCCGGGGTGGGGCAGGGGACCGCCATCGTCGTCGCGATGGACATGACCCAGGGCATCATCGCCCGCTTCCGCACGATGGCCATCGCGCGCGCCTCGGTGCTCACCGGACACGTGCTGGGCGCTGTCGTCCAGGCCGCGCTCGCGACCGTCATCGTGGTCGTGGTCGCCCTGCTCATCGGCTTCCGCCCGACCACCGGTCCAGTGTCGTGGGTCGCCGCCGGCGGGCTGCTGCTGCTGACCGCGTTCGCCGTCAGCTGGCTGTCGGTCGCCCTGGGTCTCGTCACCGACAGCGTCGAGACCGCAAGCAACCTGCCGATGATCCTGACCTTCCTGCCGTTCCTGAGCTCGGGCTTCGTGCCCACGGCGTCGATGCCGGGACCGCTCGCCTGGTTCTCGGAGCAGCAGCCGTTCACGCCGATCATCGAGACGCTGCGCGGCCTGCTGCTGGGAACCCCGATCGGGAACAGCGGCCTGCTGGCGGTGGCCTGGTGCGTCGCGATCTCGCTGGTCGGGTACCTGTGGGCCCGACGCCTCTACGAGCGGGTGCCGGCGCGGACGGCGGGATAGGGCAGTGGCGACCGGCCGGCGACCCGTGACCAGGCGGCCCTGGCGACGAGGGACAGGGCCGGTCGTTTGGGCCATGCTCTCAGGGCTCGGTGAGACGAGAGGTTCAGCTCAGCCCGCCTCATGGGGCAAGGCGTGCCGGAACACGAGGGCCGTGAGGATCCCCCCGGCGATGAGGGTGAGCCAGACGATGGAGATCACGGTGATCTCAAACACGTCGCCGCGATCAATTCCGTGCATCGCGAAGACGACAAGGAGGGCACCGATCGACAACGCGAAGCTCGCGATGTAGAGCCAGCGAAGGCTCCGCTCGAGCCGACTGGCCCCCACGAACACCCCGGCCAGGCAGAGGAAGGCAAGGGTCATCAGCAGGTAGCCGAGCTCCTCGAGCGCGATGAAGACCCCGTTCGGGTTGTACATCGTCAGCATCGCCCACCCATCGAGCTGCCCCTTCTCGAGGCTGGGCTGCATCACCGTCACCTGGATGTAGTAGGTGATGAGCAGGACAGCGGCGGCGAGGACGCCAAAGCACAGCGCGAGCAGGCTGTACGTCCTGCGGGCCGGGGGTGTGGACTCGTGGATCGCGACGAGGAGCGCCACGAAGAGCACCATCAGGACCATCGCCGGATACATCCAAAGGTAGTCCCCGGGCCACTGATCGACGATGATCTGGCTCGTGAACGGATAGGGGACGTTTTCCGGCGCCGCCGTGAGGGCCAGCGCGAAGGTCACGACGGTCAGCGCGGCGGTGGCGAAGCCGATCCAGAAGCCAAACCGGCGGGCCGCGTCGACCCTCGTCGCATCGACGGAAGCAGCCGGATCCAATGCCATTCGCCTGCGCCTTCTCTCGTGCCACCAAGCGGCGGCCTTCCGTTTCACTCGACTCGCAAGGGAGGTGGCTCTCCACTGCTCCCGAGCGCTCCCAGCCTGACGAACAGTCTGTCATCGGACGATGCCCGGGCCCAAGGCCGACCGGCCCCAACGGCCACGCAGACCGCTGATGCAGTCCGAGTAGGCACCTCGGCGCCGTCAACAGGATCTACGCCCCCGCGCGGTAAAGGCCGTCATGATCGACGACGAGCCGGAGCGCGTGCCCAGCGTGCGGCCCGCGCCGGTGCCGGCGGCTAGAACAAGCGCGGCCAAAGGACGCCGACGACGGCTCCGATGAGCAGGACCATGAGGATCGGCCCGAGAACGGCGAGCGCCCAAACGGCCACCCAGCGCATCCGGATGTTCATGTCGTCCATCGTACGGGTCACGCGTACCGCTCGGGTGTGAGCGTAGGGGACCAGCCATCGGTCGACCTCCTCGGCGGGCCGCCCGAAGGGGGGTCGAAACCACAACAGCCGGTGGTCAGGCCATGTTGGCTGCAAAACAGGCAGTGTGGTGGCTGGCGCGCCAGGATTCGAACCTGGAACCCCCTGATCCAGAGTCAGGTGCTCTACCGTTGAGCCACGCGCCAAGCGTCTGAACGGAGCCCGAACCTCGTCCGGCCCACGTTCCCGAAGGAATCAGATGCGCATCCGAAGGCCGGATGCGTCTGTTGCCCATCGGGGCGAACAGAGTCTACCGTCCCCGGGAGACGCCCTCAACTGGGCCGTCTCGATGCTCCGTGATTCCGTCAGGGCCAACTGCTCAGTGAATTTGTCAGTCTCCAGACATGGAGACGACGATCACGATGACGGCGAAGGAGCAGCGCCGGGCGACGGCGACCAGACGCCAGGGCGGGCCGGTGAGGCTCACCGGCCCGCCCTGGACGCTCTATGTCACTGAAGGGTGGGGGGCCCGCCCTTCACATCCTGGGTCGTTCCCCTCACGAGCCCTGCCTCCCCTTTGGCACGGCCCGCACCGTGAGCGTGATGCTGGCCTCGCTGGGTGCGTACACGCGGTCACCGAGGTACTTGACCTCGACGGTGTAGTCGCCCACTTCGAGACCGGTCGTCGGCACGCTCACCGACGCAGAGCTGGCCTCGTCACCTGGCTCGAGAGGCGCCACGTAGGTGTGCCCGTCGACGGTGATCCACACCTCCCGTGTCGGCAGCGGCCGGATGTCTCGCTGACGAAGCGCGGCGACGGTGGCCGTCACGAGGGTCGACCTACCCTGTTCCACGGACCTCGGCCCCAGCACGACCTTCGTCACGCTGGGCGATGTTCCCGGCACCACGGTGACGGCAGCCGAGTCCGACTTCGTCGGGTCATAGGTCGATGTCGCCGTGACGGTCAGGATCGAGTTGATCGCCTCGTCCAGCCCGACCGTGAGCAGGCCATCGGCGCTGAGGGTCGTTGCGGCCGAGGCGGCACCGTCCAGCGTCCAGGTCACCGAGTCGGGCCAGGCCACCGTCTTGTCCACCTCGGTGAACACGACATCCATGTTGAACTGCCGGCTGTCGCCCAGCAGCACATCGGCGGTGTCCGGTGTGACCGTCACCATGACCGTTGGTGAGATCCTGATCAGCGCGGACTCCGAGGTCTCCACGGTGCCAGCGGTCGCGGTGACCGTGACGCGCGCGTGTCCAACGTTGTTCGCGGTCAGGAATCCGTCCGAGGTCACACTCGCACCGGCGGTGTTCGTGTCCATCGGGGCAATCTGATAGCTGTAGGTCGTCTCCGCGGGTGCCCCGACGAGGCTCGCGGAGAGCTGGACCCCGGTGGTCGCCTGGTCGAGCACCCCGTAGGTGTCGGCGAAGTCGATCGGGGCCGTGTGCGTGTTCGCGAACTGCGTGTCGGTGGCGTCGGGAGCGCCGGAGGTGACCACGACCGGGAACGTGGTGGACTTGGTTTCGCCGCTGGCCGTGGCGGTGGCGGTGATCAGCACCGTACCCGTGGACACGGGGGCAACGGCACCCGTTGCGTCGACCGTCGCGATCGACGGATCGGAGGAGGTGTACGCCACCGTGAGCGCAGGATCCGTCAGATCCCAGAACGACATGTCGTGCCTGGTCACCGAGAGCTGGGCATTGATCCGGTTGTCCGGCGTGTCGAGGCTCAGCTCGGTGCCATCGGGCTCGGCCGCGACGACGTCGACCCCGGCCGTGCGCTGTCCGGTCACCGTCAGGGTCACGGACTGCAGGTCCGCATCGGCCGAGCTCGGCCCGGCCATGATGGTCCAGTCGCCAGTCGGGAACACCTTCTTGTGGTTCACGTCATCCCAGAACCACAGGTCGCCGGCGCCGATGGTGACCTGCACGATCTCGGGGGTCCCGCTGATGAGCCCACTCTTGGTGAACCCCTTCAGCTGCTTGATCGGCCGCTCGTTGCCGTCGGCACCCGTCGGGGCCTTGGCGTAGACCTCCACGACCGCCTTGCCGGGGTTGCTGGCATCCTGGTTCGAGACCGGCACCGAGACGGTGACCGGCTGGTCCGGAGTGATCGTCGCGGAGGACAGCGTCGGCGCGCCGTAGACGAATGGCGAGTACGACAGGCCCTGCCCGAACACGTAGTCGGGTTCCGCGCAATCGGGTCCGACCTGGTAGTAGAGGTAGGTGCGACCGCACTTGGCGCCTTCCGCCTGGGTCATCCGGTAGTCCTCGATCGCGCGAGTCGGAGCAGCGGCCGCTCCGAGCTGCGCGTCAAGGTCCGAATACCACGTCACGGGCAGCTTGCCTGAGAAGTTGGCGATCGCCGGGCGCCCATCCTCGAGCGTCACGGTGTCGTTGTAGAGGAGCTCCGCCATCGCGGTGCCCTGATACATGCCGTTGAACGATGACCAGACGATCGCGCCGACCTCGGGGAGGTCCTTGAATGTGCTGAGATCGACCATCGACTTGGCCTGGATCCAGACCACGATCTTCTTGCCGTACTTGGCCGCAAGCGGTGCGATCGAGTCGCTGATCAGCTGAGCCTGCATGCGAGGCAGGACGACCGTGGTCCGGTCCGTCCCCTCCCCGCCGTCGTTGTTCCTGTGGCCGACGACGACCACGATGTTGTCGGCCTGGGAGATCCGATATTCCATCGTCGTCGCGTCCGTGATCGGATCGCACGGGTCGCTGGCGCAGGCGGAGACCGTGAGCGCCGTGCCACCGCTGTTGATGGCATTGGGGAACAGCGCGACGTGGTCGAACAGCTGTTGTGCGGCAGAGCCCGCCGTTACGGCGGAAGCCGACTCCCCGTTCCGGATGGCCAACGCCTGGGCAAACGTCGTCTTGGACTGGGCCGGCCCGGAGTAGGAGCCCGACTGGAAGACGTTGAGGGTGTCGACGTGCCCCAATGCGACGGTCTGGCCCGTCCCGGCGCCCGCGAACGGGAGGGTCCCGTCGTTCTTCAACAGAACGCCTGCCTCGAGGGCGGACTCGTGGGCGACCGCGAGGTGCGCGTCCGAGGCCAGCTTGACGCTGGGGTCGCCGGACGCGGAGAGCGAGTAGGAATCGCTGTTGTAGGGAACGGAGTCGACGGGGTCGAACTCGCCTAGCTGGAAGCGAGCGGTGAAGACGCGAACGAGGGCGACGTCCATGTCGGCCTCGCTGACCAGGCCCTGATCCTGAGCGGCGATCAGTCCGCTGGATGTCGGGTAGTTGCCGCCCGAGCAGTCCAGATCGGTGCCCGCCTTGAGGGCCCAGGCGTTGCCCTGGGCCTTGTTGATCTGCGCGCCGCCAAGCTGGATGGGATGCCATGAGTGGCCCGAGGTTCGAGTCCCGGAAACCCGTGTGATCGCATCGCAGTCGGAGACGACGTAGCCGTCGAACCCGAACGAACGGCGCAGCAGGGTCTCCATGGTGACCCGGCTCGCGGCCGCGGGTGTCCCCGGTGTGCCGCCCGGAGTGGCGTTGTCGCGGGGGCTCCACAGGGTGGGGAAGCTCGAGGCCGAGGGATATTCGGTGCTGTAGTCCTCCACCAGGCCGACGGCGTTGTAGGCGGACATCACAGACCGCGCCCCTGCCTCACCCGCAGATGCCGCGAAGGGCACGGTGAAGTACTCGAGCAGCGAGCGCTCGGTGATGTTGGATGTGCCGTAGTTGCGGTTCGCCTCGGAATTGTTGGCCAGATAGTGCTTCGGCGTGGCGACCGCCTGGATGTAATCGTCGGGACCCGTGGCCACCGTGTCCGGCCGCGGCGAGTCGTTCTGCTGGATACCCCTGACGAAGGCGCCGGCCACCTCGCCGGTCAGGATGGGATCCTCCGAGTAGGACTCATCCGCGCGCCCCCACCGCGGATCGCGGTTGAGGTTCTGGTTGGGCGACCAGTAGACGAGGCCGTAGCACGCACCACCGGCCGGGTTTGGATTTTCCACACCCGGCGGACACGACGTGTTGTAGGTGACGCGAGCTTCGTCGGCGATGCCGCCACCGATCGCCTTGGTGAGATCGGTGTTCCACATCGAGGCAATCGCGGTGCTTTGCGGGTACTGCGTGTAGTCGCTGTTGCCCGACAGGGTCGGGAAGTAGATCCCGTGGTTCGCCTCGCCCCAGTAGCCGTACGACCTGACACCAAGGCGCGTGATCGGTTTCGGCTTCGCGGCCCACGTCGCGTGGGGCTGCATGGCCCTGAACTGGTCGAGCTTCTCCTCCATCGTCATGCGCGAGACCAGGTCGGCCGCGCGAACGCTGAACGGCAGCGTGGTGTCCTGGTACGGCATCAGCTCCGAGGCCGAGGCTGAAGCCGACCCCGGCGTCGCGGGTGCGGCGATCCCGCTTGCGACCAGGACCCCTGCCAGTGCGAGTCCCAGCCACCTGGGTCTCGACCCTCTGCTTCCATGCCCCCCATACGGGGGTGCAGCACTCGTCTTGAACATGAACCTGATCCCTCACTCCCTCGGCAAATCGCAATTTCCAACGCTGGGTCTGGTGTCACCTCCCGGGTCGGTCATGGCCGGTCAAGGTGATCGGCACCGTTGCCCGTCCACGCCCGGGGCGGCGACGGGCCGCCAGCCGACGGCTCTGCCGGTCCTGGGCCCGGTGACCGGCGCATCAGGGGGGCGGAATGGACCAGTCCGTGCGCCGGTCGCCTGCGCGGCGCGCGTTCTGATGCCTCTCGCGTCGAGTGTGTCGTCGAAGCCACGCCAGCACATCGCAGCCGTCCTGCCGGACACGGGATTTGTTGTCGTCGTGAACATATAGGCCGGGGTCGATCGTTACCCTGGTCCGATGGCTCCACTTGAAGGGCCACATGACTCTGTGGGTCGGACCCCGTCGAGGATGGCGAGACGCACGTTCCGGGCGAGAGGAGCGGGCGCGAGATTGCGACCCCGCATCCGCTCGGGACGCGTCGGCGAGCGCGGGATCATGCGCCCGTCAGCCGCGTTGCACCGCGAGCACCGTGCGTTCGATCAGGGACGCGAGGAGCGAGGGCGGCACCTGCGGACGGTCGAGCGACCAGAGGGCGAGCCCGGCCATCGCCCCGTGGTCCTGGGCGGCCTGGCGCACGGCCCGGATCTCGGCATCGCCGGTCGTGTCGCGGAAGATCAGCCGCCACGTTTCGGGCTGCTCCCGGGCCTGCGCGAACCAGCGTTCCAGGAGCGTCGAGATCGGCGGGTTGCCCGGGCGTCCCGTCGTGACCGGCCAGGCGGCGGTGAGCTGCTGGGCGCGGCGGCGGGCCAGAAGCTCGAGATACAGCGCCTTCTTCGAGGCGAAGTGGCGGTACAGGATGGGCTTCGTCACGTTTGCCGCCGCGACGATGTCATCCAATCGGGTGCCGGCGTACCCGCGATCGGCGAACAGCTGCGCCGCGGCTGCCTCGAGCACCGCTCGCCGCAGCGGCGCCCGAAGCCGAGGGTGTTTCGTTGCTCCCATTGAGACGTCCATCCACATGCTTCAGAGGAGCGTTGTGGACACATCTCCGTGTTAATGTGTCCACATGACCGACGTCGGGATCCGGGAGTTGAAGCAGCGTCTCTCCGAGTATCTGGATCGGGCGGAACGGGGTGAGACGCTGCGTGTCACCGACCGTGGACGGCCGAAGGCGATGCTCGGACCGGTGCCAGGTCGCGGGCGCATCGAGGACGGCATTCGCACCGGCTGGATCACGCCCGGCACCGGTGCCCCACTCGGCCCGGTTCGGCGCTCGAAGGCATCGAGCCGGGTGCTGGTCGTGCTGGCCGAGGACCGTGGCGAGTGAGCACCTACGTCGACTCGAGCGCCCTGCTGAAGCGGTACGTGGAGGAGGCCAATTCGGCCGCTGCTGACGCCCTGCTGCGAGCCGATCGCGAGCTCCTGACGGCCCGGCATACGATCGTCGAGGTGCGACGCAACCTCGCTCGTCTGCTGTCGGGCGGCGCGCTCACCGCGGCCAGGGGCGCGTTCTCCGACGACCTGCAGTCCATCTCCATCATCGAGCTCGACGAAGGGACCTGCGAGCTGGCCGCCACGATCGCGGAGACGACCGGCGTCAGGACGATCGACGCCCTCCATCTCGCCGCCGCGCAGCGGGTCTTTGCGCCCGGGTTCGGCTTCCTGACATTCGATCTGCGGCAGGCGCAAGCGGCCCGCGCCCTTGGCCTGACGCTCGTGACGGCCTGACCGAGGCAGCTCCTCGCTGCCAACGCCGAAGGTGGTCGCCGCTCCGCCTCGCGACGCTGACCGGCCTCGCCAGCCGGTCAGCGGGCCTCGGTCGCCAGCCGGACGCCGAGGGCGACCAGCACCACGCCGGTGATCCGTTCCATGACGCGGCGCATCCGTGGCTTGAGCAGCGAGCCTGCGCGGTCGACCGCGTAGGCGAGCGACGAGTACCAGGCCAGGTCGAACATGACGATGAGCACGGCCATCGCCAGCGCGGCCGGCAGCGCGGCCTCGCCCGGGTCGATGAACTGCGGGAACAGCGCGATGAAGAACACCGCGAGCTTGGGGTTCGAGACACTGGTGATCAGCCCGATCCGCCAGCCGGCATGGACGCCGCGTCGCCTGCCCGATCCGGGCCACCGGCCGCGGCGGTCGGATCGTCGGCGTTGCCGCCACCGAGCAGCGATCTCAGGCCCAGGCCGATCAGCACGGCGGCGCCGGCGACGCGGAGGGCGTCGTAGGCGATCTCGGAGGCGAGATCAGCGACGACACCCCAACCGCCGACAGGCAACCCCACAGCAGGACGCCGGCGCCGTTGCCGAGGGTCGCGCCCAGGGCGGCACGACGCCCATCCCGCGCGGCAACGCGCAGGATCATGGCCGTGGCCGGTCCGGGGGCCAGGGTCACGGCCAGCGCGATCAGGATGAGCTCCGGGATGGCGTGCATCCGGGGCAGGGTACCGGCTTCGATCGCGGCCGTGCCGGTCGGCGCCTTCCGGTGTACCCATCAGCTCCTGGCGGGCCTGCTGGGGGCGTCCCGGCCCAAGGTCACGATGACGCTCGAGGGGCTCCAGCAGAGCGGGCACCATCGCCCATCGGCGTGGCTCGGTCAGGATCCTCGACCCGGTGGCCCTGGAGGCGATACTGGGGCGCGCCCGGCGGATCAGGAACGGCCGTCGACCGCTCGGCCGCCTGCCGCGCGGAGGCGGACCTGGTCGGGGCCGAGATCCGCGACCCGGGTGACGCCGAGGAGACGCATCGTGCGGACGGCCTCGGTGCGAAGGAGATCGGCCGCCCGCTGGACCCCTCGCTCGCCACCCGCCATCAGGCCGTAGAGGTAGGCTCGCCCGACCAGCACGGCGCGGGCGCCCAGCGCCACCGCGGCGATGACGTCGGCGCCGCTCATGACGCCGCCATCGACGTACACCTCGGCCCGGTCACCGATGGCTGCCGCGATCGCCGGCAGCTGCTCGAGCGGGGTAGGTGCGCGGTCCAGCTGGCGGCCGCCGTGGTTCGAGATCACGATCGCATCCGCGCCGGCATCGACGACCATCCGGGCATCGTCCACGGTCTGGATCCCCTTGAGCACGATCGCATCCTGCCATTCCGCGCGGATCCACCCGAGGTCGGCGACCGTGATGGTCGGATCGAACACCCGGTTGATGAGGTCGGCGACGGTGCCTCCGGTCTCGCTGAAGGCGGCGAACCGGAGGGGCTCGGTGGTCAGCAGGTTGAGCCACCAGCCCGGATGACGGGCGATGTCGAGCATCGTCCGCATGGAGAGCGTGGGCGGGATCGTGAGCCCGTTGTGGACGTCGCGGATCCGCGCTCCGGCGACCGGGGTGTCGACGGTCAGCACGAGGGCCAGGAAGCCGGCGGACCGGGCCCGCCGGACCAGCTCCACACCGGCGTCGCGATCGCTCCACAGGTAGAGCTGAAACCATCGGTCGGTGTCCGGCGCGGCGGCCGCCACGTCCTCTGGCGACGTCGTGCCCAGCGTCGAGAGCGCATAGGGAATGCCGATGCGGCCCGCGACGCGGGCGACGGCGGGTTCGCCCTCGTGGTGCATGAGACGCGTGAAGCCGGTCGGGGCGAACACGAGCGGCAGGGCCGCCTTCCGGCCGAGGATCGTGGTCGAGATGTCCACCGCGGACACGTCGCGCAGCACGTGCGGGACGAGCTCGATCCGGGCGAACGCGTCGCGCGAGCGGCGCAGGCTGGCCTCGGTCTCCGCAGCCCCGTCGACGTAGTCGAACACCGCCCGCGGGGTCACCCGCCGTGCCGCCCGGCGCAGGTCGGCGATCGTCGCCGCTGCCGCGAGCCGGCGCTCGACCGGCGACAGGCGCACGGGCCCCGTGCGCAGGTAGGGCTGGAGATCCCTCCAGCGCGGGATTCGTCGGCGCGCCATCGTCAGCCCGCCACGACGCAGCGGTTTCGGAGTGTCCCGACTCGCTCGATCTCGACCTCCACAAGGTCGCCGTCAGCGAGGAAGGTCGGTGGAGTCCCGAACGCCCCGACCCCGCCCGGCGTTCCGGTCGCGATGACGTCTCCTGGGTGGAGCGTGAACGAGCGAGAGCAGTAGGCGATCAGCTCCGCGACCCCGTGGATGAGGTCCGCGGTCGTGGCGTCCTGACGCGTGTCCCCGTTCACCCGGCAGCGCAGGCGCAGGGTGCCGGGGTCCGCGATCTCGTCGGCGGTCACGATCCAGGGTCCCAGCGGGCAGAAGGTGTCCAGGCTCTTCGCCCGCGTCCACTGTCCGTCGCGCACCTGCAGGTCGCGCGCCGAGACGTCGTTGAGGCAGGCATACCCGAGCACGTGCTCGAGCGCACGATCGGCCCCGACGTTCCGCGCGGGCCGCCCGATGACGACCGCCAGCTCCGCCTCGTAGTCGACCTGGGTCGTGAGCGCCGGTGACCAGGTGACCGAGGCCCCGTCGCCGACGACCGAGCTCGGGAGCTTCGCGAACAGGAGCGGCGCCTCGGGCACCGCGGCCGCCTCCTCGACGGCATGCTCGCGGTAGTTCCGCCCCACGGCCACGATCTTGCCGGGCCGGGTCACGGGCGCGAGGCGGTGCAGCGTCTCGATGGAATGCCCCGGCCGGCCCGGCTCGCGGTCCAGCGCCTCACGCACCCGCTCGAGGGTTCGCGCCGCGTCCCCCAGCAGGCGCGACAGCGCCCATGGGCCGTCCTGGAGCAGGTTCGCCACATCGATCACGCCCGCTGCCCCCACGTCGACCGCGAGCCGCTCCTCGTCACCGACCGCATGCGTCAGCAGGCGCATCGTCCACCCGTGCCCCTCATTTCGCCCCCCGCACACCGCCATCGACGAACAGGCCGGAGCCCAGAACGAAGCGCGCCTCGTCGGACGCGAGGAAGAGGGCCGCCGCCGCGACGTCCTCGGGCCGCCCGAGGTCGCCGGTGAGCTGCCGCCGCCGGAGGATCTCCAGGCCGGCTGCGGGATCGTCGTAGCTGTCCGCGAGATAGCGGTCCACGAACGGCGTGTGGATCGTGCCCGGCAGCAGCGCGTTGACCCGGATCCCGTGGGACGCGTAGTCGGCCTGCATCTGGCGGGTCAGCGCGAGCACCGCGCCCTTGGACGCGGCGTAGGACGCGCGCCGGGCGAGGCCGATCTCGGCGATCGTCGAGGACATGTTGATGATCGATCCGCTGCCGGCGGCCACCATGGCCGGCAGGACCGCCCGGGCGACCAGGAACACGCCCCGTACGTTCACGGCCATGACCCGCTCCCACAGCTCGAGCGAGGTCTCCTCGACGGTGCCGACGCCCGCGATGCCCGCGTTGTTGAACAGGACGTCGATCCGTCCCCAGACGTCCACGACCGCGGCGGCGAGCGCCTCGGTCTGGTCGAGGCTGGTGACATCGGCGGCGAAGGCCCGCGCGAGCGGCGCCAGGGGCCCTCGGGACTCGGGCGACTCGGGCGACGCCGGCGACTTGGGCGACTCGGGCGACCACGTCGATCCCGGAATCGCACCCGCATCCGCCCCGATGAGCGCCACCGTCGCCTCGGCGGCCGCGGGGTCGACGTCGGCGACGGCGATCGACGCTCCCTCGGCAGCGAACAGCCGGGCAGTCGCCCGGCCGATGCCCGAGCCTGCGCCGGTGATCAGGGCCACCTTGCCCGCGAGCCGGCCGCTCATCGCTCGCCCGAGGGCTGGGCGAGCGACTCGGTCGCCACCTGGCGCGCCGCCCAGAACGGACCGTCGGGGAAGGCGTAGGCGGCCAGCGACTCGGGCTTCATCTCGATGGTGTAGCCGGGCGCCGTCGGCACCCGGTAGCGGCCGCCCTCGATCACGACCGGGTCCACGAAGTGCTCGTGGAGGTGATCGACGTACTCGAGGATGCGCTCGTCGAGCGAGCCACTGATCGCGATGTAGTCGAACACGGCCAGGTGCTGGACGTACTCGCACAGGCCTACCCCCCCGGCATGGGGGCACACCGGCACGCCGAACTTCGTCGCCATGAGCAGGACCGCGAGCACCTCGTTGACGCCGCCCAGCCGGCACGCGTCGATCTGGCAGAAGTCGACCGCGCGAGCCTGCAGGAGCTGCTTCCACATGACCCGGTTGTGGCAGTGCTCGCCGGTCGCGACCCGGATGCCCAGCGGCTCGAGCTCTCGCGCGATCCGGGCGTGACCCAGGATGTCATCGGGGCTCGTCGGCTCCTCGATCCACAGTGGCCGCATGGGCGCCAGCTCGCGCATCCAATCAATCGCCTCGTCGACGCCCCAGACCTGGTTCGCGTCCACCATGAGCACGCGGTCCGGCCCGATCTCCTCGCGCACGATACCGGCGCGGCGGACGTCCTCGGCCCGGTCCCGCCCGACCTTGAGCTTGAAATGCGTCCATCCGGTGGCGACGCCCGATCGGCACAGCTGGCGGAGCTTGTCGTCGCTGTAGCCGAGCCAGCCCGTCGAGGTCGTGTAGGCGGGATAGCCGGCCGCCAGGATCTCGGCTTCGCGGCGCGCCTTCGTCGGCGCCTGGCGGCGGAGCAGCTGGAGCGCTTCCTCGGGCGACAGCACGTCGCTGATGTAGCGGAACGGAAGGCACCGGACGATCTCCTCCGGTGGCATGTCGGCGAGCAGCTTCCAGAGCGGCTTGCCCTGGGTCTTGGCGTACAGGTCCCAGACGGCATTCACGATCGCCGCCGTGGCGAGATGGATGACACCCTTCTCGGGGCCCACCCAGCGGAGCTGGCTGTCACCGACCATGCGTGACCAGAACGCGCCGAGGTCCGCGGTGAACGACTCCAGGGTGCGTCCCGCCACCAGCGGCGCGAGCGCCCCGATGGCGGCCACGCACAGCTCGTTGCCCCGGCCGCTGGTGAACGCCAGGCCGTGACCCTCCAGGCCGTCGGGATGGTCGGTTCCGAGGATGACGTAGGCGGCCGAGTAGTCCGGGGCGGTGGTCATCGCATCCGACCCGTCGAGCGTCGCCGAGGTGGGGAACCGGACGTCGAGGGCCGTGACCTGGGTGATGGTGACTGGCACGCGGGGACTCCTGGGGGTGTGGTGGTGACCGGGCGACCTCGGTCGCCGGTGGGTCCCGGCCCGGACGGGGGACCCGTCCGGGCCGCAGCCTCTCCATGCGCTCGGTTCGCTACTTGAACTGGTCTGCGTTGTCCTTGGTCACCATCTCGGTGCCCGTGTCGACGTTGGCCTCGACGGACTTGCCCGAGATGGCGTCGACCAGCGTCTGAACGCCCAGCGAGCCCATTTTGGCGGGGAACTGGGCGACCGACCCGGCCTCCTGGCCCGAGACGATCGCGTCGATCTCGCCCGGCGCCGCATCGAACCCGACCACAGTGATCTGTCCATCAGCGATGTTGGCGTTCTTGATGGCCTGGAGGGCGCCGAGGATCGGCGGTCCGCAGGCGCCGTAGATGGCCTGGACGTCGGGATGTGCGGTGAGGATGTCCTGCGCCGCGTTGAGGCCCTTGGTCTGGTCGCAGTCGGTCGGCGCCTGGGCCACGACCGTCGCGGCGTCGCCGAGCGAGTCGAGCATGCCGCTCACCCGGGCGTCGAGCGACGGGTTGCCGAGGACACCCTGCAGCACGGCGAGCTTGGCTCCGGCGGCGAGGTGCTCGGCGAGCCAGCTGCCGGCGAGCTTGCCGCCCGCGAGGTTGTCGGTCGCGACGACCGACGTCTTGCCGCTCCAGTCCGGGATGTCGTTGTCGATCAGGACCACCTTGATCCCGGCGTCGACGGCCTTCTGCAGCTCGGTCTGGAGGTTCGGGCTGGTCGGCGTGATCGCGATGCCCTGCACGCCCTGTGACATGAACGACTCGATGGCGGCGATCTCGCCCGCATCGTCTGTCCCGCTCGCACCCTGGGCGAACAGGACCTCGACGTTGGGGTTGTCCTGGTTCCAGGCCTTCACCGCGTCGACCATCGTGTCGTAGAAGTCGACCGGGAACTTGGTGATGAAGCCAACCTTGATCTTGTCGCCCGCCGGGTTCGGCGAGTCTGCGGCCATGGTCTCGGGTGCGGCCGTGGACGCCGTGGTCGCCGGCGCCGTGGTCGGCGCGGCGCTCGAGCAGGCCGCCACGGCCAGCGCCAGCACGGCGAGCCATGCGGCCGCCCTGCGCTCGATCATCGCTGTTCCTCCTCCTCGTGTTCGATCACCCAATCCCGCCTGAGGACGCCGGAGGCGGGCCGGCCTTCATCCCTGGCTCAGGCCTCACCTCCCACGATCAGCGACACGATGTGATGCTGGTTCTCGCGGATCGCGTCGACCTCACCGACGGTCCGGCCGCGGCGCAGGATCACTGCGCGGTCGGCGACCTCGAGGATTTGGTCCATCGCGTGCGAGATGACGACGATCGCGTGGCCCTCGTCGCGGAGGCGGACGATCAGGTCGAGGACGCGCCGGGACTCCCGCAGCCCGAGCGCGGCCGTGGGTTCGTCGAGGATCACGACCCGGGTGGCGAACGCCGCGGCGCGTGCGACGGCGATCGCCTGCCGCTGGCCACCCGACATGAGCCCGACGGCGGCTCGATCGTCGCTCAGCACGACCTGCAGCCGGCCGAGGATGTCCGCGGTCGTGGACGCCATGTCCTGCCGTCGGAGCCAGCGCAGGCCACGCGGCAGGAAGCCCCCGTGAGCCAGCTCGCGCCCCGCATAGAAGTTGGCGGCTGGATCGAGGTTGTCGAACAGGGCCAGGTCCTGGTAGACGGTCTCGATGCCGAGCGCCCGTGCATCGGCAGGCGCGCCGATCGCGACCGGCTGCCCGTCCATCTCGATGGAGCCCGCGTCGAGGCGGTGCACGCCGCTGATGCACTTGATGAGCGTCGACTTGCCCGCCCCGTTGTCACCGAGCAGGGCGAGCACCTCGCCGTGCCACACGGCGAGCGAGACCGCGTCCAGGGCCAGCACGGCGCCGAATCGCTTGGTCGCCTCGCGCACCTCGAGGGCGGGAGGGGTCGATCGCTCGGTGCGCGCGGCAGGGATGGGATGCTCGCCGGTTGCGGGACGCTCGGCGGTCATGAGCGGGCTGCCTCCGCGACGCGGAAGCGCTCCTCGAGGTGGCTGCGAACGACATCCGACTCGACGGCCAGCACGATCACGACGCCGATCACGATCGGCTGCAGGAACGCATCAACGTTGAGCAGGTTCATCCCGTTGCGGATGACACCGATCGTGAATGCCCCGACCAGCGCGTTGGACACGCTGCCCCGGCCGCCGAGGAAGCTCGCGCCGCCGATCACCACGGCCGCGATCGAGTCCAGCTCGGCGAGCTGGCCGAAGGTCGGCGATCCGCCGTTGAGCCGCCCGGACGTGATGAGACCCGCGAGGCCGGCTGCGAGGCCCGACAGCGCGTACACCGAGATCAGCACGCCGTTGACGGGGATGCCCGCCCGCCGTGCACCCTCCGGGTTGCCGCCCGTTGCATAGATCCAGCGGCCCCAGACCACGCGACCGAGCAGCAACGCGATGGCGAGGGCGAGCGCTGCCACGACGAAGGCGGAGACCGGGAGCCAGCCGATGGATGTCCCACCCAGCAGATCGACCAGGCCCGGCATCCCCTGGATGGGCTGACCGCCCGACAGCCACAGCGCCAGGCCCCGTGCGATGCTCAGCATCGCGAGCGTGATCACGAACGGGTGTGGCAGCCGGCCGCGGACGTAGACGAGCCCGTTGACGAGCCCGACGGCGAGCCCGGTCGCCAGGATCGCGAGCACGACCAGCACGTCCGACGAGACCGTCTGGAACACGAGCGCTCCGACGACCGACGAGAGCGCGAGCGTCGAGCCGACGCTCAGATCGATTCCGCGAGTGAGGATGACCAGCAGCTGCCCGAGCGACAGGATGGCGATGACCGCGCTCTGGGCGAGGACGTTGCCCGCGTTGCGCGTGGTGGCGAACACCGGCGACAGGATCGAGAGCGCGATGATGAGCCCCAGCAGCCCGATGAGCGGGCCGAACCGGAACAATGCGAGCGACAGGCGAAGCAGGGCATATCGATCGAGGCGCCCGGGGCGAGGATCGTCCCCACCGGTGCGCGCCAGCGCCTCAGGGCGCGGCCCGGTCACGGCTGCCCCAGCCGGCGGTGACGGAGCGGGGAGCCGGACACCATGGCCGCCCGGGGACACAGTGGCACAGACATAGGATGTCGGATGTCTGAGGCCGCGAAGGCCGCTGCCACGCTCATGGGTGCGCATATTATGGCCATAGACATCCGATGTCTAGAGGTATACTGCACGTCGAGCGGGGGGAGAACGAGGATTGGGAGTCGGCCATGGCGGCGCCGCTGACCGAGACGGTCATCCAGCGGATCAGGGATCAGATCACGTCGGGGTCGCTCGGCCCGGGGTCGCGTTTGCCCCCGGAGTCCGAGCTCGCGGCGGAGCTCGGCGCGTCGCGCAACACCGTCCGGGAGGCCGTCCGGGCGCTGGTCACCGCGCGCGTGCTCGATGTCCGGCGCGGTGACGGCACGTTCGTGACCAGCCTGCGCCCGGACCTGCTGCTGGGCGGGATCGGGGCCGCGATGGACCTGATCGAGGAGGGGTTCTCCCTCGAGCTTGTCGGCGTCCGCCGGATCCTCGAGCCGGCCGCGACGGCGCTCGCCGCGATCCGCATAGATGACGCCAGGGCCGATGCCCTGACCGCCTGTATCGAGCGGATGCGCGAGGCAGCATCCGAGGCGGAACGGATCCGGCACGATGCCGAGTTCCATCGGCTGGTGGCCGAGGCCTCGGGCAATGCGACGCTCGCGTCGATGCTCAACGCCGTATCGGGCCGTACGATCCGGGCTCGCGCCTGGCGCGGCGTGCTCGACGAGGATGCGCGCTCGCGAACGCTTGCCCAGCATGACGACATCCTTCAAGCGCTCCGGGCGCACGATCCGACGCGCGCCGAGGCCGCGGCGCTGGTGCACGTCGCGACGACCGAGTCGTGGTTCCGCGACGGTTTCGGGGATCGGCCCGACACCGACGCCGAGATCGCCGACCCGGCCGCCGCCCTCGCCGACACGGAAGTCGCCAGGGACAAGCCCGCCGCCCCAGGCCGATGACCGCAGAGCCACCGTACGGCGCACCGGGGCATGGGCTGCGACCGCCACGGATCGACGCGCACCATCATCTGTGGGACATCGAGAGCGGTGCCTACGACTGGCCGACCCCCGACGACGGGTCGATCTACCGAACCTTTACCGCCGCCGATCTCGCTCCGCTCCTGGGCGATGGGACGATCGACGGGACGATCCTCGTCCAGACCGTCAACACGCTCGCCGATACCGACTCGATGCTGGCCGTCGCGGCCGCCGAGCCGTGGGTCCGCGGTGTCGTGGGTTGGGCCCCGCTCGATGACCCGACCGCGACGGCGAGCGCGCTGGATGCGCGCGGCGACCCCGTGCTTCGTGGGGTCCGCCACCTGATCCACCTCGAGCCGGACCCCGACTGGCTGCTCCGCCCGGACGTCGTGAACGGGTTGCGCGAGGTCGCCGGCCGCGGACTGGCGTTCGACGTCGTCGCTGTCTTCCCGGACCACCTGCGCCACGTGCCCGTGCTCGCGGACGCGCAGCCGGACCTGAACCTGGTGATCGATCACCTGGCCAAGCCGCCGTACCGCGCCCCGGGCTGGGCGACGTGGCGCGACCAGGTCTCGGCGGCCGCCCGGCGGCCCAACGTCGCCGCCAAGATCTCCGGCCTCACGACCGCCGCCGGTCCGGGCTGGACGCCCGCTGAGCTGTGGCCGGCGATCGAGGTGGCGCTCGAGGCGTTCGGCGTCGACCGGCTCCTGTTCGGGAGCGACTGGCCCGTGTGCCTGCTCGCGAGCTCGTACGCCGCACACCTCGAGGCGCTGGAGGGCCTGATCGGTGGCCTCACGGCCGACGAGCGTGCGGCGATCATGGGCGGCACGGCAACGAGGGTCTACCGGCTGGCCGATCGCGACTGACGTTCGCAGCGTCGACGGCGAGGGAC
This sequence comes from uncultured Chloroflexia bacterium, assembly GCA_963829295.1. Taxonomy (GTDB): domain Bacteria; phylum Chloroflexota; class Limnocylindria; order Limnocylindrales; family CSP1-4; genus CAIXZV01. The sequence continues at coordinate 536,737 of CAWHHU010000008.1, forward strand.
GTGGCTCGACCAGCGCCCCCGAGTCGGTGCTCTCGATCATCGGTCGACCGATGAGGTTTCGCGACCCCCGTCGTTGCATGGGCAGAGCGTCGGCACAATGGAGACCGACGCCGACACTGGAGACCCCGAACCATGGACTGGACCCTCGAGCTCATCGTCGTGCCCGTTTCCGACATCGACCGCGCCAAGGCCTTCTACGTGAGCAAGGCCGGGTTCATCGAGCTCGTCGACGTGCAGGTCGGCGAGCACACGCGCGTGGTCCAGCTGACCCCGCCGGGGTCCGGCTGCGCGATCGCGCTGATGAGCAACACGCCCATGAGGGCAGGCTCGATCTACGGCCTGCACGTGATCGTGCCGGACATCGAGGCTGCCCGATCGGAGCTGGTCGGCCGCGGCGTGGACGTCAGCGACTTCTTCCACTTCGGCCCCAAGGGGCAGGAGGATGGGCTGGCCCCGGACCGCAGCAACTACAACTCGTTCGCCTCGTTCGAGGATCCGGACGGGAACACCTGGCTGGTCCAGGAGGTCGATCGGACGAAGGCGACCCAGCCCGCCCACGACGCGACGGTCGCGTGACCTCGCGGGCGCCGCGACAATGGCAGGCCTGAACGCCGGGCGGGACGAGATGGACGACGCGAGGGCCGGAGCGAGGGCCGGAGCGGATCCGGCCTTCGCGGCCGCGGTCGAGCGCCACCGGCGCGAGCTCCACGTCCACTGCTACCGGATGCTGGCCTCGTTCGACGATGCCGATGACGCGGTGCAGGAGACGATGCTCCGGGCCTGGCGAGCCTGGTCGACGCTCGACACCTCGGCCAACGTCCGCGCCTGGCTGTACCGGATCGCGACCAACGTCTGCCTGGACATGCTGCGCGCCCGCAAGCGCCGGGCCGCCTCGGCCGAGACGTTCCGCGACCTGCCGTGGCTCCAGCCCTACCCGGACACGCTGCTCGACGAGGTGGGCCCGCGGGTGCCGGTGGCACCGATCGAGGAGCAGCCGGACACGGTCGCGGTGGAGCGGGAGACGATCTCGCTCGTGTTCCTGGCCGCCCTCCAGGCCTTGCCGCCGCGCCAGCGGGCGACGCTGATCGCGCGCGACGTGCTGGGCTGGCACGCGTCAGAGACCGCGGCCCTGCTCGAGACCACCGTGCCCGCGGCCAACAGCGCCCTCCAGCGAGCCCGGGCGACGATGCAGGAGCGCCTGCCGCCACGCCGCTCCGAGTGGGCGACGGCCGACGCGAGCGACGAGGAGCGCGAGCTGCTGAGCCAGTTCATCGCCGCGCATGAGGCCGGCGATGCCGAGCTGGCGGTCTCGATTGCCGCCCGGGACCTGCGGATCACGATGCCGCCCAACCCGTACCTGTACGAGGGTCGGGACACGATCGGGCCGCTGCTTGGCCAGGCGATGGGGATGGGCGAGTGGCGCCTCGTGGCCACGTCCGCCAACCGGATGCCGACCGCGGCCAGCTACTTCCGGGCACCTGGTGACACGCGGTTCCGCGCGTTCAAGCTGGACGTCCTCCGAATCCGCGAGGGCGCCGTCGCCGAGATCACGACCTTCGGTCCCGAGCTGTTCCCGGCCTTCGGCCTGCCGCCAACGCGCTGACCCCTGCCGCCGACCGCTGGCGATCCGCGCCCACGCCCGAGCCGCGATTGTTCAGCCCACCAGCCGTCCGGGCGTGACCACGCCGGCCTCGTAGGCCATCACCACCAGCTGCGCCCGATCGCGCGCCTCGAGCTTGCCCAGGATCCGGCTGACATGCGTCTTGGCGGTGGCCGTGCTGATCACCAGCCGCTGGGCGATCTCGTCGTTCGACAACCCGCCGCCCACCAGGGCCAGGATCTCGAGCTCGCGCGGCGTCAGCTCGGCGATGGCCCGCGACGGCGGCCTGGCCTGCTCTCCGGCCGCCCCGCCTCGGCCCGCCACCACATCGGCGATCAGGCGTCGCGTGACGCTGGGCGCGAGCAGCGCCTCACCACCGGCGACGACGCGAACGGCCCGGACGAGCTCGGCGGGGTCCGTGTCCTTGACCAGGAAGCCGCTCGCTCCCGCCCGCAGGCCGTCGAACACAATCTAGACCGAACTTCCAGCGCTGATCTCGGCTGATCCAGCCCATTTCCCGTTCGGATCTGGCTCAAGACGACCGTTCTGCGGTGCGGGATGTAGCCATTAATATCGTTGACGTTGACGCCGTGATGTGCGATCATCCGTACATGGCGAAGCGGGGATCCGGTGCGATGCACGTGGCCAAAGTGTCCCGTCCGTACAAGGACCGCGAGTACACGTACTGGTTCCTGCGCCAGTCGTACCGCGAGGACGGCAAGGTCAAGCACCGGACGCTCGCCAACCTGTCGGCGCTGCCGGCGGACGTGATCGAGCTCATCGCCCGCTCGCTCAAGGGCGAGCGGTTCACCCCTGCCGGCGCGGCGTTGCGCACGGTGCGTAGCCTGTCCCACGGCCACGTCGCGGCGGTCCTGGGCATGGCCCGCTCGCTCGGGCTGGCGGCCCTGTTCGATCGGCGGCCATCACGGGCCCGGGAACTGGCGACCGCGCTGGTCGTGGCCCGCGTCCTGGCGCCGGCGTCCAAGCTCGCCACCGCGGGCTGGCTCGAGGACACCACGCTCGCCCGCCGTCTGGGGGTGGAGGGTGCCGACGAGGACGAGCTGTACGCCGCCATGGACTGGCTGCTCGCCCGTCAGCCCAGGCTCGAGGCCGCCCTCGCCCGCCGGCACCTCGCCCCGGGCGCTCTGGTGCTGTACGACTTGAGCTCGACGTACGTGGAGGGGACCCACTGCGAGCTCGCCCGCTTCGGGTACTCCCGCGATCACCGGCCCGACCGGGCGCAGATCGAGTTCGGGCTGCTCACCGACGCCCGCGGCTGCCCGGTCGCAGTCGAGATCTTCCCCGGCAACACGGCCGATCCGGCGACCGTCGAGACCCAGCTCGACAAGCTCCGCCGGCGCTTTGGCCTCACCGAGCTCGTGCTGGTCGGCGACCGGGGGATGCTCACGTCGGCCCGGATCGAGCATCTCCGCGAGATCGGCGGGATCGGCTGGGTGAGCTGCCTGCGCGGTCCCGCGATCCGCCGCCTGGTCGAGGCTGGCGACCTCCAGCTCTCCCTGTTCGACGAGCGCAACCTGGCCGAGATCCGGAGCCCCGAGTTCCCGGGCGAGCGGCTCGTGGTGTGCCGCAATCCGGTCCTCGCCGATGAGCGCGCCCGCAAGCGCGAGGCGCTGCTGGCGGCCACCGAAGCCGAGCTGGCCAGGGTCGCGGCGATGGTCAGCCGGGGCAGCCTGCACACGGCCGACGCGATCGGCCGTCGGGTGGGCCGGATCGAGAACCGCAAGAAGATGGCCAAGCACTTCGTGCTGACCATCGCCGACGGGCAGTTCGCCTATCGCCGGGACGAGGCCTCGATCGCGGCCGAGGCAGCATTGGACGGGCTGTACGTCGTGCGCACCAGCGTGGGCCCCGAGCGTCTCGACGCCGGAGCGGTCGTCGAGACGTACAAGCGCCTGTCCACAGTCGAGCGCGACTTCCGGGCCATGAAGGGCGACGACCTCGCCGTCCGGCCGATCTTCCACTGGCGCGCCGACCGGGTCAGAGCGCACCTGTTCGTGTGCTTCCTCGCCGCCTACCTGCGCTGGCATCTCGAAGCTGCCTGGGCACCCCTCCTGTTCCGCGACGAGGCGCCGCCCCAGCGGACGGACCCGGTCGCGCCGCGGGGTCGCTCGGCGGGCGCGCTCGCCAAGGAGGCCGCCAAGGCGACACTCGACGGGCTCCCGGTCGGGAGCTTCGGCCGGCTGCTTACCCACCTCGCCACGCTCACCGAGCACCGGGTCATCCCGGCCGGGCTCGACGAGCGGGCCGCCTTCTGGCAGCAGGACGAGCCGACCCCGCTCCAGGCCCGCGCGTTCGAACTGCTCGGCTTCACGCCGGCGAGCGTGTAGCCAGAGTGCCGCAGCTCGATCAGCGGATTTCGTGCTCAGGCACGCCCGTCAGTTGCTGGAAGTTCGGTCTAAGT
>CAWHHU010000009.1:0-7332 GCA_963829295.1 uncultured Chloroflexia bacterium
AAGACGGCTGCGAGCGCGACGAACCCGAGCGCGAGGCTGTCCACGGCCGGAGTCTAGATCCCACAGGCTCACGTCAAGGCTCGAGGACGAGCCGCGCCGCTCACGCTGCTGTCCGGCGATGACGCTGGCGCGGAGCGCCCTGACCCTTGACTGCGTCGATCGGCGGCGATGCCGCGCCGCGTCGAACGGCGGCTGATGTCTCGTGGCGAGATCGCGTGTCCCGACAAGGACACCACCCGCGGCGTGGGCCAGACAGGCAACACCCCCCGGCCAGGACCGGCCACGGCGCATCGCGGGGCAGAATCCGGGGCAAACCCCGGAGCGTCCGGCGGCGTAACAGCACGCGGCGCATCGCCATCGAGCGGTAACCTGCCCAGCATGTCTGACCTGCCCGCCTGGGAGCGCCAATTCCGCGCGCCCGTCCTCTCCTTCCCGTCCTGGGCCCACGACGCGCCCGACCGCCTCGTCGTTGCCTCGACCGAGAGCGGCAGCTACCAGCTGCACGCCTGGGATCGGGTCACCGGCAAGCGCCGGCAGGTGACCAGCGATCCGGTCGGGGTGCTCGAGGGGCGCCCCACGCGAGACGGGAGCGGGGTGATCTGGTTTCGGGACGAGACCGGTGCCGAGACGGGGGCGTGGGTGGTGGCGCCGTTCGATGAGGATCTCCCGGCGGAGCCGCTCATCGATGGCCTGCCGCGGGGCTGGTCCGAGGGACTCGCGATCGGCCGGACGCGGACCGTGGCAGCCGTGAGCACCGAGACCGGCTTCTCGGTCTGGTCGGCCGACAACGGCGGCTCTGCTCATCGCGTGCACGAGCATCACGAGCCGGTCAGGCTGGCCGGCGGCTGGGGCATGGCGGGATCGGTGGATCGGGGGGCCATCTCGGCCGATGACGCGATCGCCGTGCTGGAGGTGATGGAGGACGGCGACGTGCTCCACCCGTCGCTGCGCGCGATCGACGCCGGGACGGGATCCACCATCGCCGAGCTCCGCGATCCGGGTCTCGAGCTGTCGGGCTTCGGGTTCTCGCCGATCGCCGGCGACCAGCGGATGGCGATCACCCACGAGCGCACGGGTGAGCGCCGGCCGGCGATCTGGGATGTCGCGACCGGCGTGGTCTCCGACCTGCTCGTCGACCTCGAAGGTCCGGTCGAACCCGTCGACTGGTGGCCCGACGCATCTGCGCTGCTCCTGCTCCAGCTTGTCGAGGGGCGTCACCGTCTGCACCGGTACGACCTGGCCACGGGCATGACCACGCCGCTCGAGCACGAGACGGGATCGATCACCTCGGCCGGGGTCCGGCCCGACGGCGCCGTCTGGTACCGCGTTCACCGCGGCGAGCACTCCGCTCGGCTGCTCGCGGTCGGCTCGTCTGCACCGCTGCTCATCCCCGAGGGACCATCCGCCCCCGACGGCCGGCCGTTCGAGACGTGGTGGTTCGAGAACCCGAAGGGCCAGCGGGTCCACGGGTTCATCGTGCGTCCGGAAGGCACGGGCCCGTGGCCGGTGATGATGCGCGTCCACGGTGGGCCGCAGTCCCTCGACATGGACCGCTGGGCGCCCGATGTCCTGGCCCACGTCGACGCCGGGTTCCTGGTCGCGATGGTCAACTACCGCGGCTCGGAGGGCTTCGGGCAGGCATGGCGTGACGAGCTCACCGGCAACGTCGGGTTGCTGGAGCTCGAGGACGTGCTGGCGGGCCTCGACGACCTCGTTCGGCATGGACTCGCGGATCCGGCCCGCGCGGTGCTGGCCGGCTGGTCGTGGGGTGGCTACGTAACGCTGCTGGGTCTGGGCCGGCACCCCGATCGGTGGGTCGCCGGCATCGGCGGGGTGCCCGTCGCGGACTACGTGGCCGCCTACGAGGACGAGGCGCCCATGCTCCAGGCGCTCGACCGTGCCCTGTTCGGTGGCTCTCCCGAGACGGCACCCGGGCTGTTCGTGGAACGTAACCCGATCACATACGTCGATGCCGTCAGGGCACCGCTCCTGATCCTCGCCGGCGAGAACGACTCGCGCTGCCCCATCCGCCAGGTGTGGAACTACGTCGATCGCCTCCGGGCACGGGGCGTCGAACCGCAGATCTACACCTACACGACGGGCCACTCGTCGTTCGACGTCGAGGAGCGGATCCGCCAGACGGCGATCGTGCTCGACTTCCTGGCACGCACGGTCCCCGGCGCGATCCGTGTGGAGGGCCTCGAGCCGCTGCTCCCCGCCGCCGTTTCCGGCTGACGTCCGGGCTCCCTGTTACCACCGCCGGCCGAATTCCGTGCTCCCGCGCCGACCGCCGGCTGACGTTCCTTTTCCCTCCACCGCCGGCTGTCCTCCGTGCTCCGCCGGCTGTCTTCCGTGCTCCTCGCCGACCGCCGGCTGACTTTCGTGCTCCTCGCCGACCGCCGGCTGTCTTCCGTGCTCTCGCGTCCACCGCCGGCTGTCTTGCGTTCTCCGCCGGCTGAGCCGACGGCGACGAGACAGGACCGCTGATCGGTGGCCCACGTCCAGTCAGCGGGAATCCCGTCAGTCAGTCAGAGCACGACTGGCCGACTGCGGCTGCTCGGGCGAGAGCGCGCGACGCGGGCACTCTGCGCGGAGTTGCGGCCACCGATTCGTCGCTTGCGGCTGGCAGCACGCGCGACGGCGCGGTCCCAGCCTCGCACGCGCCTGTGCTGCAGTCGTTCTGGATGTCCTGCACGTCCCTGGACTGGATGGCGGCAACGCGATCTGGTCGGGCGAATACCGCCTGGCGCACCGTTCCGGACTGGATGGCGGCAACGCCGATCTGGTCGGGCGAATACCGCCTGGCGCACCCACCGGCTGGTCGTCGCGCGTCCGGCCGGGCGGCAGCTCGGCATCAAGCTCGACGGCGGCCCGCAGCACCTCGACCGTCGCCTCGCCCACGGCCCGCCCGACCTCGCGATGGGTTCCGGCCACCGCGATCAACGGGATCATGACCGGGCCGCTCCCGGTTGTCCGATCGTGGGGCGCCGGGCCCGCTGGACCCCGACGGCGGCGGTCATGATGGGCCGCTCCCGATGGCTCGATCGTGAGCTGCCGGGGTCACCGGACTTCGACGGCGGCGGTCACGGCCTGAATCTACCGCCGGCCGGGCGAGCGCCACGCAGGACCGGGCAGTCATACGGACAGGGGCCCCGGCAACGCCGGGGCCCCTGGGTGAAGCGACGATCGGCCGATCAGGCCGCCTCGAGGGCAGGCTCGAGCGCCGGCACCTCGTCCGGGATGTAGCCCGCGAGGCCCATCTCCGGAACATCGAGACCGGCCATCTCGATCTCGGCGCTCACGCGCAGCGGCGAGATCCGATCGAGGATCCTGAAGAAGATGTACGAGGCTCCGAACGCCCACACGAAGGCCACGACCGCGCCCACGACCTGGGCCATGAACTGGCCGAGGTCGCCGTAGAGCAGACCGTTCACCTGGAACCCGCCGTAGTTGGCCGTGCCGTCGGCGAACAGGCCGAGCGCCAGCACCCCCCAGGCGCCGTTGACGCCATGGACCGAGATCGCGCCGACCGGATCGTCGACCTTCATCCGGTCGAAGAACGCCACCGACAGGCAGACCAGGACGCCGGCCACGATCCCGATGATCGCGCTCGCCCACGGGCTGACGTACCCCGATGGCGCCGTGATCGCGACGAGCCCGGCCAGCATGCCGTTGGCCATCATGCCCGGGTTCGGCTTGCCCTCCGTCACCCAGGTGTAGACCATCGCCGAGGCCGCCCCGAAGCCGGAGGCGAGCATCGTCACGACGGCGATGATCCCGATCCGCAGGGCACCGTTGCCGGATGCGCCGAACGTGCTGCCGGGGTTGAACCCGAACCAGCCGAAGGCGAGGATGAACGTGCCCAGGATCGCGAACACCTGGTTGTGGCCAAGGATCTGGTTCGCGCTGCCGTCCTTGTTGAACTTGCCGATCCGGGGACCGATCACGATCGCACCCGCCAATGCGGCCCAGCCGCCGACCGAGTGGACGACGCCCGAGCCCGCGAAGTCGACGTAGCCCTGGCCGAGGCCAACCTGGCCAAGCTGGCTCAGCCACCCGCCACCCCACGCCCAGGCGGCGTACATCGGGTACAGCAGCATCGAGATGAACAGCCCGTAGACCACGAACGGCTTGAACCGGAAGCGCTCGGCCATCGAGCCCGTGGGGATCGTTGCCGCCGTGTCCATGAACACCAGCTGGAACAGGAAGAACGCGACGACGCCGACGTCGTAGGTGGCGCCTCCGAGCCCGAAGCCCGTGGTGCCGAACAGGTTCCAGGTGTTGTCGCCGATGGTGATCGAGGCCATGCCGTCGAGCGGCGCGAGGCCCCCGAGGTTGCCGATGCCCACCGTGCCCAGCCCGCCGAACGCGAGCGCGAACCCCACCAGGAAGAAGCCGATGATGCCGATGGCGTAGACCATGAAGTTCATCGACATCGTGTGCATCGCGTTCTTGGCCCGGGTGAACCCCGTTTCGACCAGCGCGAATCCCGCCTGCATGAACATGACCAGGAACCCGGTCACCAGCAGCCAGGTGAAGTTGATGCCGAGCCGGTTCTGATCCACGATGTCAGCGAGCTTCGCGGCATAGGGCTCCGCCGTCCGGGCCGTGTCGTAGTCCGACTGCTGGATGGCCCCCGGGGCGAGCCCGATCAGGTTTGCGCCGCTGCCCGTGGTGACCCCGCCCGGGTCACCGGTCGCCGTGGCGCTGGAGCACCCGGCCGCAATGGCCACGATGCCGACGAGGCCGGCCACCAGCAGCGCCCGGCGAGCCAGCGACCGGCGACCCCGTCCGGGGTCGGTCATCACGGTTGTCCGGGCCTCGGTGCCCGCCTCGGTCCTGCTCACTCGATTCTCCCTCCTTTCGACGTCCGGAACGGCCCCTCCCGCGGCCCGCCGGACGGCTGATGCGTGTCCCCGCCTAGCCCGAAGTTCCGGCGCGCGGGCGTGCTCACCTGAGCACGGCGACGGTGTCGGGTTCTGACTACACGCTGGCGGGTGTGAGCTCGAGCAGGGCGAGGGCCCGGGCCTGGAGGGCGGTCGGGACGGCGGTGATCTCGAACGCTGCCTCGGGCACGCCGGCCGGGGCGACCCGGTCGCGGGTGAGGGTCGCGAGCTCGGCGAGCAGGGTCCGGAAGCTGTGGGCGGGCGTGCCATCCGCCAGCCGGCCGGTGCGCGCCTTGCGCTCCGCGGCCGCCGAGCGGCGGGCGGGGGCAACCGGGTCGGCGAGCTCGGGCGGCTGCTCGTCGCGGAACAGCAGCGGCGCCCAGGCCCGCTCGAGGTGCCACTGTACGTAGTAGGCGAGCATGCACAGCAGGATGTGGGCCCGGACCCGCGGCTCGGTCCAGTGGCGGATCGGGTGGATCGCGATGTCGGTCCCCTTGAACGCGCGGAACGCCCGCTCCACCCGGGTCAGGCGCTTGTACGCCCGGACGACGTCGGGTGCCGCCAGGCGCTCCGGGCCGACCGAGGTGCGCAGGACGTACAGGCCGTCGAGCGCCGCCTCCGCCGCGATCGACGCCTCGTCGCGGGTGATGGTGAGGGCCCCGTCGCTGATCTCACACCGGAGATGCTTGGCCATCTTGTAGCGGTCGATCACCCGGCCCACCGCGAGCCCGATCCGGGCGGCGCCCGCCAGGCGTCCGAGCGCGACCCGGGCGACGATCGGGGCGAGTCTCGCCTCGGTCGCCGCGAGCAGGTCGGCCCGCTTGCGGGCCCGCTCGGCGGCGAGCAGCGGGTTGCGGCACACGACCAGGCGCTCGCCCGGGTAGTCGGGGCTCGCGATCTCGGCGAGGTTGCGCTCGTCGAACAGCCCGAGCTGGAGGTCGCCCGCCTCGAGCAGGCCCGCGAGCGCCGGGCCCCGGAGCGAGCTCACCCAGTCGAGCGAGGCGTCGCGGAGCGCGGCGATCCGGGCGCTGGTGAGCATCCCCCGGTCGCCCACAAGGATGGCCGAGGCGAGGCCGAACCGGGCCCGCAGCTTCTCGACCGCCGCGGGGACGGTGGCCGGGTCGGCGGTGTTGCCGGCCACGACCTCGACCGCGACCGGGCGGCCCTCGGGGTCGGTGAGCAGGCCGTACTCGACCTGGAGCGTGCCGGGCTTCCCGTCCCGGCTGTAGCCGATCCGCGCCAGCGGGTTGTGGCGGCCGGTGACCCAGGTGGACGACAGGTCGTACAGGACGAGACCGCCGGGCTCGAGGTGGCGGGCGGCAAGCCTCGCCTCGATCCGGGGCTGGCGCGCGAGCAGCCAGTCCATCGCGGCGTACAGCTCGTCGTCGGTGGCGTCCGCGACGCCGAGCACCGCGCCGAGCGTCGTCTGGGCCAGCCGCCTCGCGGTATCGAGCTTGGAGCCCGGGGCCAGCAGGCGGGCCACGATGAGCGCCACAGCGAGGTTGCGCAGCCGGCTCGGGCGGGGGTCGAGCAGCGACTCGAGCCCCAGGCGCCGCAGGGTGCCCAGGATCGCCACCACCGCGCCGTGGGGCAGGCTCGCGGAGCGCTCGAGATCCAGATCGCCCGTGGCGAGGAACCGCTCGCCGCGCAGCCCGCGCCGGACGAGCTCGATCAGTTCGGCCGGCAGGTGGGAGAGGTTGCCCACCGTCTCGGTCTTGACCTTGCCGTCCTCGCGGTACGACCGGCGCAGCAGGTGGGTCTCGTACAGCTTGCCCTTGTAGTGCCGACGCGTCGTCGAGACATGGACGGCGCCGCCTCGCGTGCTCACGCACGGATCATCGCCGATCCAGGTGCATCTGTCAACTATATTAGTGCCTACGTCTCAGCAAATGGGACAGGCGTCATCCGTGCTCAGACGGGGATCCGTTCGTGCTCACCGCCGGGCGGGCGGCCGCTGGAACTTCGGCCTAGCGGGTGCCCCCGGCGACCTCGCGTCGCCGCTTGAGCCAACGGAGCGAAAGGTGCGGCCCCGGCAGCCTCGCGCCGTGCGCGATCGAGGTCCGGAGCCTCGTTCGAACGATGGCCAGCGAGCGTCGAGCGGCGGCTGCCTCGGCCGTGCCCGGCTCGACGGCACGCAGTGCCGCCACGAACCACCGCTCTGCCGTCACGAGATCACCCAGCCGGAACGCCAGCTCCCCTGCCTTCTGCTGCGGCGCGAAGCCATCGGGATCGAGCGCCAGCGCCCGCTCCGAGGCCGCCTGGGCCGCCGCGATCTCGGCCAGCGCCAGATGCGCTCCGGACAGGTACGCCCACGCCTGCGCGTCGCCGGGATTGGCATCCACGAGCGCGAGCAGACCGTCGCGGCCGTCGAGCCACTCCTCGCGGGCCAGGGCGCGGAGGGCGGCAGCCATGGTGCTCATTCGGCGTCGATCGTGGAGATGCGCAC
>CAWHHU010000010.1:0-1120075 GCA_963829295.1 uncultured Chloroflexia bacterium
GCCATTCAGACGCTCTCCCAGCTGAGCTATAGCCCCACGCCGGAGCGGGAGTATAGCGCAGCCCGACCTGGCCACCCATGCTTACCGGGAACAGCGTGTGTCTGGGTCCGCCGCCGCGTGGCTTCCTGCCCGCGGTCCACCACCTCGGCGAGGATGCGCTGGTGGTATTGCCCGGAGATCGCGCCTGCCTCTTGCTCGCGCGACCGGCGCAGTTCGGGGCGTCCGAGAGCGTTGGCTGGGGTGGAGGATTCGAAATCTCAACCTCCGGATGTGAGCAATGCTCCGGCGAAGCGATGTCAGGCGACGCCGGTCGGGCTGGTCTGGTGAACGGCCTCGGCTACGGCGCTGAGCGCGCTGATGGCCCGCAGCCGTTCGACTGCGTCGTCCGCGGGGACGACGTTGCAGCGGATCTCATTGAAGCCCAGCTGGGTGAGGCTCAAAAGCGTGCCGGCGATCTCGTCCACACCGCCGGAGATCACCTGGTCCGGCGCCCGCACGGTGCCCAGCGGATCGAGTGAGTACAGGTCCAGCGATCGGCCCAGGGTGGCCGGGTCCCGGCCCAACGTGGAGCAGCGGCGGTCGAGGTCGTCCAGCATGCCGCGCAGCGCGTCGAGATCCGGTGGACCGGCGCTCCACCAGTTCCAACCGTCGGCGTAGCGGGCCGTGAGCTCCATCATCCTTGGGCCACGGGCGGCAATCACCATGGGCGGCCCTTGGGGGCGCGGACCGCGCGGCACCAGCTCCGCCTGGCGGGCAACATGGTATTCACCCTCGAAGTCCGCGTGCCCCGTCCGGAGCAGGGCATGGATGATCTGGACCGCCTCCGCGAAGCGTGAGAACCGCTGATCCGCGCGGATCCCGAACTGGTCGTAGTCCATCGTGTTGCCAAGGCCCAGGCCCAGGATGAAGCGACCGCCCGACACCTCATCCAGGGTCTCGGCGATCTTCGCCACCAACCCGGCTGGCCGATACGGAGCGTTGATGACCGAATGGCCGATCTCCATTCGCGACGTAGTTGCGCACAGCGCACCGGCAATGGAAACGGACTCCCAGTAGCCGATGTCCCCGTCATCGTCCCGGTACAGGAGCGCGTCCTCGACGACTGCAAGGTCGAAGCCTGCATCCTCTGCGGCCCGAGCCTCGTCGCGCAGCTGGGCCCACGTGGGTGCCTGGTCGCTAGTGCCGTGCAGTCCAATGACGATGCCGAGGCGCATCCGTCCGCTCCATTGTGCGTCATCTGTGGTCAGGGCGGACGTTAGGATAGGTTGCCAAACCGCCCCTAAACAGGTGTCGAGCGGGAGGGACGGGGATGCGGATCGGCGTCCTGGGGCCACTCGCCGTGGCCGGACGAAGCGGGCTGACGCTCGAGCGCCGGTCACATCGGCGTCTGCTCTCGATCCTGGTCTTCGATGTCGGGCGCGTGGTCGAGACCGAGGTCCTCATCGACCGCTTCTGGGGTGAGACGGCCCCGCCCACGGCCCGCGCTGCGCTCCAGACGCACCTCTCCCAGCTGCGCCGGCTGCTGGGCGATGGGGTGGTGATGACCGAGGGCGGGGGGTATCGGCTCGACCTTGCCCGGCACGAGCTTGACCTCCGCGAGTTCGAGGACCTGGCGGCCACCGTTCGCTCCGCCTATCAACGCTCGGCATGGTCTGAGGCCGCCGACGCCGGCAGCCGCGCGCTGGCCCTGTGGCGAGGACGTCCCTTCATGGAGCTCGCCTACGACGATTTCGCGGCGCCAGAGATCACACGCCTGGACGAGCTCCGCGCCGAGGTGATCGAGATGCGCGGCGAGTCGCTGCTGGCTATGGGCCGGAACGAGGAAGCGCTGCCCGACCTCGAGCGGTTCGTGGGCGAATACCCGTACCGTGAGCGCCTGGTCCAGCACCTGATGCTCGCCCGCGTGCGCATCGGCCGCACCACCGAGGCGCTGGCCGCCTACCACGAGCTGCGGGCTCGGCTGGACGAGATCGGTCTTGAGCCTGGTCCCGCGCTGCGTGAACTCGAGGAACGGATCCTGCGCGAGGATCCAGCCCTGGTGCCACCGCGCGTGCGCAACAACCTGCCAGCGCGGCTGACGAGCTTCATCGGCCGGTCCGCCGAGCGACGGGAGCTCGCCGAGCGGCTGGCCACCCATCGGCTCATCACGCTCACCGGGGTGGGCGGCTCGGGAAAGACGCGCCTCGCCATCGAGGTGTCGGAACAGATCCTGGCCCGCTATCCAGACGGCGTGTGGCTGGTGGACCTGGCCGGGATCTCCGATCCCGAGCTGGTGGCGAACGAGGTGGCGATCATCCTGGGGCTGCGGGGCGAGCAGCCATCGGTCATGGACGCCATCGTCGAGTCACTGCGCAACCGCGTGGTCCTGGTCGTGCTGGACAACTGCGAGCACCTGCTCGACGCGTGCGCCCGGCTTGCCGAACGCCTGGTGGGCGCCGGGCCCAATGTGACGGTGCTGGCCACCAGCCGCGAGGCCATGGGAGTCAACGGGGAGCTGGTCATGCCGGTGCCGCCGCTGCCCACCCCATCGGCCGCGGACGAGGGCGAAGACCTGGTGGCGCACGATGCGGTGCGGCTGTTCGCCGATCGTGCCGCGCTCAGCTCGCCGGGCTTCGCGGTCACGCCGGACAACGCGATCACGGTGGCGAGCATCTGCCGGCAGCTGGATGGTCTGCCCCTGGCGATCGAGCTGGCCGCGTCACGAATGAGCTCGCTCTCGCCGGAGGACGTGGCCGACCGCCTGGACAATCGGTTCCGGCTCCTGGCTCGGAACCAGCCGACCGTACCGGCCCGGCACCAGACCCTGGACGCGACCGTGGCCTGGAGCTACGACCACCTGGCCGATGCCGAACGCGCGCTGTTCGCCCGGCTGGCCGTGTTCAACGGGGGCTTCACCGTCGAGATGGTCGAGGACGTGTGCACCGACGCACGCGTGCCGCGCGATGCTGCCGCCGGTCTTACGGCCGCGCTGGTGGACAAGTCGCTGCTCGTGAGCCTCGTGGCGGCGACCGGCCGTCGCTATCGGCAGCTCGAGACGATCAGGGACTATGCGCGGGCGCGTCTGCGCGAGACAGGGGCCGCGGCCGAGTATGCGCGGCGCCACGCGGATTGGTTCGCGGCGCTGGCGGCGGAGGCCGCGACCCATGTCGAGGACCAGGACCAGGCCACGTGGCTGGATCGCCTGGACGCGGAGCGCGAGAACCTCAAAGTCGCGCTCGACTGGGCGCGAGGCGCCGGCGAGCGACGGCACGTGGCGGCACTCGCGGAGGCCCTGGGCTGGTATCGGGCCAAGCATGGCCAGTTCGGACAGGCGAACGCGGACGTCCGCCTGGCGCTCGAACACCTTGACGACGAGCCGGAGCGGGAGGCCACGCTGCGCGTGCGACTGGCGGGCGCCCTGTACAGCACCGGCGAGGAGCGCGCTGCGCTCGAGGAGGTGGGCCGCGCCCGCGACCTGGTGGCCGGCCGCCGGCCGTCGCTGGCGAAGGTGCGCGCCCTGACCGAGTACGCCGATCTCCACCTGCGCATCGTGCAGGAGGAACCGCAGCAGGCCGTCGAGCCGGCGCGCGAGGCCGCTGCCGTTGCCGCGGCGATCGGCGATCGCGCGGCCGAGCTGCGCGCGCTCCGCATGCTGGGCAGCGCGCTCGCTTCGGCCGGGCAGGTCGAGGAGGGTGTCGGACACCTCCGTCACGCGCTGGCCATCGCCCGTGAGCTCGAGGCGCCGTCCGGGATCCTGGGGGTCTACATGCGCCTGCAGATCGCGCTCGTCGAGTTCGCGCAGGACGAGCGTGGGGCGGCGGAGCTGGCCGACGAGGCGTTGGCCTGGCTGGATGCCGGTGGCGACCGCCTGGGCGGTGCCGCGAGCCTCGCGGAGTGGATCTGCTACGGCTTCGTGAAGAGGGGCGACTGGGCCCGGGCCGATACCGTCCTGGAACGCGTCGCCGCCTTCCACCTCGAGGGGTCGGTGCGCTCGTCGATGTTCGCACTGCGCACCACCCTGCGCTGGATGCAGGGTCGCCTCGACGAAGCGGAACGGGCGGCCGAGGACCTCCGGAACTCGGTGCGAGCCACGCGCTACTTCCGGATGCTGTACCCACTGGTGGCCGAGATCCGGGCCGACCAGGGACGCCTGGGGGACGTCCGTGCCATGGCCGATGAGCACTGCGCTGCCGATGTTCGCCCGGCCGAGGAGGCAACGAAGGCGGGCACCCTGTGCGTCCTGCTTGCGGCCGAGGCAGACGCCGCAGAGATCGCCGCTGGCGCCAACCGCGAGGACCACGTCCGGCGGGCCCACGAGGTCATGCAGCGGATCCGCGAGCACCTGGAGCGGTTCCCTCCGCGCGTCCTGGCGGGTTTTCGCCTCGAGACGCCCGAGACCTTCCTGGCCCTCGCCGAGGCCGAGCTGTCGCGGGTGACGGCGCCGGCCCCCCAGCGATGGCGTGCCGTCAACAGGGACGCCTCGTACGCGTACTGGCGGACGTACGCCCGCTGGCGGCTGGGCGAGAGCCTGCTTGCCTCCGGCCAGCTGGCGGCGGGACGCGCGGAGCTGGCATCGGCCAACGCCGAGGCCACGGCGCTGGGCGCGACCCTGCTCCGGGATCGCATGACCGCAGCCGCAGCGCGTGCCGCCGTCGAGCTGGACGACAGCTAGGGCAGGACGGAGCCTGGCACCCTAGAAGACACCATCGGGATCGTAGGTGGCCTTGACCGACTGCAGCCGCTCGGTGTTTGGTCCGTAGACCGCCCGTACCTTGTCGAGGTCGTCCAGCCCCATGTAGTTGGCGTAAACGCCCCCGTTTCCGAACGGCGAGATGGCCGCGTGGAAGCTCCTCACCCAGGCGATCGACCGTTCGTCCCCCGAGGCATCCTCCCAGCCGGCACCCGCGGCGAAGTTGTACGCCGCGCGGCGATGCGGGAAGGCCGTGTCCGAAGGCTCTCGCTCGGCCATGGCGCCGCCCAGCGCCTCGAAGAACGCCGCGCTGTACGGCCCGGGAAGCGGGTCCGCGTGCTGCACGAACGTGTCGAGGGCCTCGTCGGTGAGCGCATCGAAATACTGCGCCTTCCAGAAGAAGCGCTTCCCGGCCGGGTTGGCGGCATCGAAGCTGGTCTGCAGCGTGGTGTAGGGCATCGGTGTCAGCAGGCTGAAGATGGGATCGCCGACCTCGGTCAGGGGCTTCAGCGCGGCCATCCCCGCCTCGATCCCGCCGCAGTGGCTGGCGACGATGGCGATGGCGGTCTTTCCGTGATGCGCCTCGGGGAAGGGGGCGACGGGCGGCACGTTGACCGCGAGCAGGTAGCAGCCGATCTCCGGTGCCATGTCGGCGGTGAAGTCGCGATAGGACTGCAGGGCCTGCAGGGCCTGACTGAAGGGGATGAAGACCTGGGCCACCGCCAACTCGGGGCCTATCTCGTGGAGGCGGAACTCCATGCTGGTCACGATCCCAAAGCCGCCGCCACCACCCCTCAGCGCCCAGAACAGATCCGGGTGGTCCGACCCGCTCGCATGCACCAGCCTCCCATCGGTCAGCACGACGTCCGCAGACAGCAGGTTATCGATGGCCAGCCCGTAGCGCCGACCCAGGAATCCCATCCCGCCACCCAGGGTCAGGCCGATGACGCCGGTGGTGGAATCGGTGCCGCCTGTGGTGGCGAGGCCGAATGCCTGCGTCTCGTGGTCGAGGTCGCCGCCCACCGCGCCCGGCCCGACACGCACGGTCCGCGCCTCCGGATCGACCTGGACCGAGCGCATGAGGCCCAGGTCGATCAGCAGCGCGCCGTCGCGGATCGACCGGCCCGCGACGCTGTGCCCGCCGCCGCGAACGCTGATCGGCAGACCACTGCTGCGCGCAAAGGCAAGCGCCGTCCGGACGTCGGCCACGCCGGCGCACCGGGCGATGAGTGCCGGTCGCCGGTCAATCATGGCGTTCCACAGCAATCGCGCCTCGTCGTAGCCGGCGTCGGATGGCCGAATCAGTTGGCCGCGCAACGCAGCAGCGAGCTCCGCCACCCTCGGTTCGTCGAGATCGGCCAACGTGTGGGCCATCTGGATCCTCCTCTCCGCTGCCCTCTGCCACAGGGTAGTCAGGCTGTCGACGCCGTCGGCACCGCCACCGCTCGCATCGAGATCGCGACGGTCAGTCGGCGTCGGGCGGCGCAGGGCAGGTCTTGACGAACTTGATCCAGTCCCCGATGGAGGCGATTTCCTCTCCGAAGACCTGCTCGGCGAGGTCACGTCGCTCGACCGGGGTGAGGCCGTGACCGTTATGCACCGGGCTGTGGCTTGCGCCGTGGCTGACGCGCAGGCCCAGGCAGTTCGGGTCCCCGGCCGTGCCCACCACGTGGGCGGCGGCCGGCATCGCGATTGCAAGCAGAAAGGTCGTGGCACCGATGACGGCGGCAACGCCCTTCCTCTTCGTCGTGTTCACTGGTTCCTCCTCGAGTCCATGAGATGTCTCGTCCGGTCGATTGCTCCGGGGGCCGGTCCCATTGCCGGGCAGGCTATCGGTCAGCGCTAAACGGACGCCAAACCGGACGACGGGGCGGGAGCCGCCGGCTCTCGGTAAGCGGCTGATCGGCGCGTAATGGCGCTCATCCACTCGGTGGGGCCCTTTGACTCCCTCGCTCATGTGGATCGCCCTTCAGCATTCGATGGTCAGAGAGCCGTCGGCCTGCCGGCTCGACGGCGACTCGACCATCAGCCCGGCCCAGGTCACGCTCGTTCCGCTCACGTCGAAGCGCGCCGGTGGAGATTCGGAGGTCAGGCCCCCGGTCCACAGCTCGCTGCTCTGGAAGGATGCCTGGATCCAGCCTCCCGATGGGGCACCGACCGTCGTGACGAAGCCGCTCGAGAACGAGAGGGCTACGTTGATCTCGGATGGGCTGATGACGCAGTCCCCCACGCCCCCGCTCATTTCGTCGTCCTTTCCATCCAAGTCCAGCACCGCGCTGACCTGCGTCGCGGAGGCCCTCGGTGTCTCGAGGGGTGGCAGCGAAACCTCGACCATCCGGTTGAGGTAGAGCTGGATATGGATCCGCGTGGGCGGCCCGGGAGCGCTGGGAGCGATGTCGATGTCGCCCTCGTGGCCGTCCGGGTCCACGATGCTGATGATCACTTCCGTTCCCTGGTCGATCCTCGTGATCGCGAATGCAGCCGCCGGCAGCGCATCTTGGTAGAAGGCGGTGGCGTCGGAGACCGTCAGGTCGGTGTAGGCGTCCTGTGTGGCCGTCTGTCTCGGATCCTGGTCGGCGGTGTAGGCCGTTCCGGTCACGAACCCGGCGCCTTCGGGTGTCGGGACTGCGGCCAGCTCGGGCATGAGCTCCTCCACCACCAGCAAGCCGACCTCGTCCATTCCGGCGGGCCCCTGTCCCGTGCCCCCTGCACCAGCGCCCGGATTGGCGCCGGTCGCGTCCTGCTGGACCGCGGCCGACGGGTCGGTCCCAGTAGCTGCACCGCCTCCGCACCCCGCTGTGATGAGGCAGACAATCGCCAGGGTGGTCGCCGCCGGACCCAAGGTTCTGTTCACCACAACGCCTCCTCTTCAGCGCCTCTTCGGGCCGCGACCGTCCTCGATTCCTGTTTCGGCCCCACGCGGCGCGCCGGCCGCTTCCGGGTGAGCACGCTCGAAGCCCTCATGCACGGCATGCAGCCGTGGCGCAGCGCCAACGGGATGGCGGCCGACCTCGGCCAATCGGGATGGCGGCCGCCCGCCCCGGTTTCCCGGCGAGTGCGACACAGAAATGGGCCGCCGCGAGGCGGCTTCTCGTCCGACCGACGGGTAGTCGTTGCGCCCGTGGGTTCGTTCATCGGTTGCCATCGGCGCGTAGGCTAGACCGAACTTCCAGCCCGATCGAGCCGTCCCTGGTCCCAATTCGTGTTCAGCCACGGCCTGAACGAGCCTCTTGCGACGGTCGAGATGTAGCCAGAATACACCTTGACGGACAGCGAGATTGTGGCATGATCTGCGCATGGCGAAGCGAGTTGCTGGCGCGATGCACGTGGCCAGAGTGCGGAGCGTCCACGGGGGGAAGGCGTACGTCTCGGTCCTGCTCCGCCAGTCGTACCGTGAGGACGGCAGGGTGAAGCACCGGACGCTGGCCAGCCTGACCGCCCTGCCCCCGTCGGTCATCGAGCTCATCGAGCGCTCGCTGCGGGGCGAGCGGCTGGTGCCCGCGGACGAGGCGCTGTCCATCCGCCGCAGCCTGCCCCACGGCCATGTCGCGGCGGTGCTCGGGATGACCCGCGCTCTTGGGCTGCCGGGCATCCTCGACCGCCGGCCGTCGCGCGCGAGAGACCTTGCGACAGCGCTCATCGCTGCCCGCCTGATCGCGCCCGCCTCCAAGCTCGCCACGGCGGCGCTCCTGGGCCAGAGCACCCTGAGCGCGACCTGCGGGGTCGAGGGCGCCGACGAGAACGAGCTGTACGGGGCGATGGACTGGCTGCTCGCCCGCCAGGCACGCGTCGAGCGGGCGCTCGCGGCCCGCCATCTCGGATCGGGCTCGCTCGTGCTGTACGACCTGTCGTCCGTGTACGTCGAGGGCAGCCACTGCGCCCTCGCGCGCCATGGCCACAGCCGCGACCACCGGCCCGACCGGCCGCAGATCGAGTTCGGCCTGCTCACCGATGCGCGGGGCTGCCCGGTCGCAGTCGAGGCGTTCCCGGGCAACACTGCGGATCCCGCCACGGTCGAGGCCCAGGTCGAGAAGCTCCGGGTGCGCTTCGGTCTCACGGACATCGTCCTCGTGGGCGACCGGGGGATGCTCACCAGCGCCCGGATCGAGCGGCTCAAGGCGGTCGGCGGGATCGGCTGGGTGAGCTGCCTGCGCGCTCCCGCCATCCGCCGTCTTGTGGATGCGGGCGACCTCCAGCTTGGCCTGTTCGACGAGCGTAACCTGGCCGAGATCACAAGCCCGGAGTTCCCGGGCGAGCGCCTCGTCGTGTGCCGCAATCCTGCGCTCGCGGTCGAGCGGGCGCGCAAGCGCGAGGCGCTGCTCGCCGCCACCGAGGAGGCGCTCGCGAAGGTGGCCGCGGCCGTCGAGGCGGGCAGGCTGCGGACCGCGGCTGCCATCGGTCTCCGCGCCGGGCGGGTGGTCAACGCGAAGAAGATGGCCAAGCACGTCGAGCTCGAGATCGCCGACGGGGTGTTCTCGTACCGGCGACGGACCGACGAGATCGCGGCCGAGGCGGCCCTCGACGGGCTGTACGTGGTCCGACGAGCCTCGGACTCCTCCGAGCGTCTCGACACGCCGGCGGTCGTCGAGACGTACAAGCGCCTGTCCGCGGTCGAGCGCGACTTCCGGGCGCTCAAGGGCGACGACCTCGCGGTTCGGCCGATCTTCCACTGGCGCCCCGACCGGGTCAGATCGCACCTGTTCCTGTGCTTCCTCGCGGCCTACGTGCGCTGGCACCTCGAGGCTGCCTGGGCGCCGCTGCTGTTCCGGGACGAGGCACCACCTCCACGGACCAATCCCGTCGCGCCGCGGGGGCGTTCCGCGGGGGCCCTCGCCAAGGAGCGCGACCACCGCTCACCCGACGGGCTGCGGGCAGGCAGCTTCGCGACCCTCATGGGCGAGCTCGCCACCCTCACCCGCAACCGGGTCGTGCCCGCAGGTGCCGACGAGCGGGCGGCCTTCGAGCTCCCCTCGGAGCCCACGCCGCTCCAGGCCCGGGCCTTCGAGCTGATCGGGGTCTCACCCGGCAGCGTGTAGACAGAGCGCCGCAGCCCCGGGAGCCTCATTCACGTTCAGATCCGCCTGTTCGAGGCTGGAAGTTCGGGCTAGACAGGCCGACTAAACGCTCACCAAAACGCCCGAGCCACAGCACACGACGATAGGGACGTGGGTCGAACCCCAACCTCTTGGAAGCCTCCGTGAGCTCGGCTGAGACCCGTGAGATGTTCACCGGGTGGGCGCGTGCGCCACCAGTCACCCTCCAGAGGTTCAGTGGCTTTCCTGGCTGCTGGTCCCTGAGGGTCGGCCGCAGCCGGTCGCGGTCAGGGACGACGGGCAGTGACCCCCGCTGCTCGTCTCGGCCATCGGCTCATAGCGCCAGGCATGCGGGCGGCGCCGGCCTCGGGCTAGGGCGGCACCGACTCAGTTGGGACTGCGGCCGGCGGCCGGCGGCGGACCAATGAACGCGTTAGCTGTGATCCCCAAATAGCGTGCGAACAGGCGAGCGGCGGCGCGTGCCGGGTCGCCAGCTCCGCGTTGGTCTGCGAGCGGCCCGCCGCCGTCCATGTAGCGACGACTGGCGATGGGACAGGCGGGGGCGAGCCCCGCCAGTGCCGTGCTGGCGGCGACCGCCCGAGCAAGCGAACCCCGGTCGTTCGGTCGATCGCCTGCCGTGTGCCGTTCCCCACCTCGACGACGACGCGCAGCGGTCCGTCCGGCCAGTCGCCGGTGCCCGCGCACGACAATTCAGTAGTCGATCCCTTTCTGGTAGGTGCGGTCGCCCTCGCCGAGCGCCGGCTGGACGCGGTACGGGCGCATCATCTCGTTGTCTTCGTGGTCGATGATGTGGCAGTGCCAGACGTACCCGTGTCCATCCGGGTCGAAGGGGAAGACGAGATCGGCGGTATCCGCGTCGAGGGGCTTGTCGGTTGGCGCGAAGCGGACGGCGATCCGGGTCACCTCCCCCGGGTGGGCGATCACCGTGTCCTTCCAGCCTGCCTCGTTCGCGGCCGGTGGCCGCGCCGGCCCCTGCAGGTAGGGGACGACGTCGGGGTTGCCGCCGAGGGCACGGTCGTTGCCGGACGCGTAGTCGAGCGGCGGCCCATAGCCCGGGATGAACTCGCCAGTCGGGAAGGCGTCCTCGTACGCGCGACCGTAGCGGTTCGTGTTGAACCCCTGTCGGTTCTGCAGCTGGAACTGGACGAGGTGGAGGTGGATCGGGTGGGCGTCCGCGGTCAGGTTGACGATCTCCCAGACCTCCGTGGTTCCCTCCACGGGAAGCTCCGAGAGATACTCGATGACGCCGTCGGTGGTGACCGGGGTGAAGTCATCGCGAGTCGTCCCGTCTTCGCGCATGCCGCTCCACTTGGTGTTGTTGACGAGCACCTCAAGCGGGCCGCCGGGTCCTTGCACCTCGTTGAGTGTCAGCTGCCTCGTCCGGTCGAGGGCGACACCGGGTGCGAGCGTCCCTGCCGCAGGGGCGACGAGCCGGACCATCGGTGCTCGCAGTGGGATGCCGCTGGCCGGGTCGTAGCTCGCGTCCGCCACCGGGCCGGGTCCCACCCGGACGAGCATGATCTGGCCGAGGGTCGAGCCGTGCGGCGGCTCGCCCTTCGGGTACGGGGTGCGGCCGATGTTCCGGAGAAGCAGCGTCTGCCCGGCTGCCGAGGCGAAGTCGACGATGACGTCGGCGCGCTCGCCGGGCATCAGTACCAGCTTCTGCAACTCCGGCTTCGGGGCCTTGGGGTTGATCGGGACAGGTGCGTCGAGGTAGCCGCCGTCGGTGCCGATCTGCCAGATCGTCGGCCCATCCGCCTTCGTCTCCCGGTTGTTGAAGAAGAGCTCGTAGGTGCGCGCATTGGAGCCGTTGATCAGCAGGAAGCGATAGCGGCGCGGCTCGACGTTCAGGAACGGCCAGACCTTGCCGTTGACGACGATCGTGTCGCCGACGAACTCAGGGATCCAGTACGGGTGCTCCGGGTTGATGCCGACGTTGGGGAAGAACAGCTGCCCGGCTGTGTCGAACATGCGATCCTGGATCACGAGCGGGATCAGGTAGTCGACCGGCCCGGCCGCGCCCTGTCGCAGCCCGAGCGGATCAAGACCCGTGGGCAGCGTCATGCTGGGGTCGACGAGCACGTAGGCGCCCGCCAACCCGGCGTAGACGTCCAAGCGGGTGAGACCGAGCACGTGGTCGTGGAACCAGAGCGGCGCCGCTTCCTGTGTGTTGGGATAGGTGTAGACGGCCGTGTTGCCGCCGCCGCCGGGACCCGCGTAGTAGGCGTGCCCGTGGTAGACGCCGTCGCTTGCGAACCAGGCGTCGGGACCGCCGTCGATCACCGGCGGGACCTCACCGCCGTGCAGGTGTGGCACCGCGAGCACCGGGCCGCCGTAGTGGTCCAGGCAATCGCCGCTTGCAGGGCCGGAGGCGTGCGCGCAGGCATTGGCTTCGAAGTTCAGCGGGTCGGCCCAGTGCAGCGTCTGGTCGGTCGCGTCATGCCAGGCCGACACCTGCGTTCCAGAGCCGTTCCCGAGCTCGTTCACCCATGTGACCGCCAGTGGCGTCCCGCGCTCCGCGATGATCACGGGGTTGATGTACGTCTCCGCTTCCTCCGCCGGGTCCTCCTCCTCGAGGACGCGATAGCTCCAGACCCAGGTGCCCGTGTGGTCGGGCAGGAACCCGGGTGGGAGCATGCTCGCCCGCACCTCCCGCATCGTCAGCGTGGCGGCAGTCTTCCCGACCACTGTCTCGATCGTCCCGCCCGCCACCTCGAGCAGTGGCAACGGCTGAATGAACTGTGGGATCGATCTCCCCGGCAACGGCGTCTGGGTCGCCGCCTGCGCAGCCAGAAGCCGCGACCAACCGAAGCCGTCGGCGACGACGAGCCCTACCCCCGCCGCCGTGCTCCGCACGAGGAACCGCCGCCGCGTAAGCACCGTGTATCCACCCCGCTTCTCCCCCCCGGACGGGCAGCAACCTCATCGTATCGCAGGGGCGCAACGCCGAGTTGGTGCGTCGGTTGATCGGCGTGTGGCGCCAAGGATGGTCGGGGGCCGTCATGATGGCCGACCGGGTGGCGGCGCTCGGGGGCGGCGGTGCTCGGGGTGGCGGTGCGCACCTCGGGAACGAGGCACGATTCACATCGGATCGCAGGCGAGTCATCCGACCCGGCGCGAGCTGGATCGGCAATCCTCACGCCGAGCTGAGGACGACATGCAGGTGCCGTGGTCCGTGGACGCCCTCGACACGGCTCAATTCGATGTCGCTGGTCGCCGAGGGACCGCTGATCCAGGTCATTGGCCTGCGAGGATCGACCTGTTCCAGCGCCTCCGCGATCGTAGCGACGAGTTGCGCCTCACGCATCACACAGACATGAACATCGGGCAAGAGCGAGATCGCGCGACGACCCTGGTCTGGACCGCCGTCCAGGATGATCGTGCCGGTCTCGGCGATGCCGATCGCGCAGCCGGTCAGCGCCGCATCGGCGTGGTCGAGCTGCGCGTGGGTCAGCGGTGGATCATCGAGCAATGGCTCCAGGCCGGGACCGTCGACCCACGTCCTGGGCACGCGCGCCGGCAACACGATTCGGTGGGCGCCGTGGACCGCAAGCGCCTTCCGGACGGCGTCGGCGATGCCCGTGGGTGGGACGCGATGGACGGCCGCCCCGTAGTCGGCGACTCGTGCGGCGAAGAGATCGGCGAGATCGAGGCCGTCGATGTGTTCGGGGGTGGTCGCTCGATGGCGGCTCGGCACCCGGACGGTCTCGACCGGAACCGTAAGAGCGTCGCCGATGCGAGACAGGATCACCGAGCGAGCATCGGTCATGGCTGCGTCCTGGGTCGGGTGCCCCTTCGGCGAGCCAGCCGCCGGAACGCCCGAGGCGCGGGAGCCCGCAGATGGCGAGCCCGGAACCACGCTCGGAGCGGTGGCGGCACAGGCGCCCACCGGATCCAGCCGCCGCGACCGATGAGCTTCCCACCGAGACCCGCCAATCGTTCGGCGACATCCAGTCGAACCGGGTCGCGCAGCGCGAAGCCGAGGGCGCGCATCGATACCGCCTCGCCGGTCAGGTTTCGCTGGCGCCACGTGTGGTGCTCGACGACCTTGGCCCGGAGGTGGACGAGCACCTCCGGAATGTCGATCCGGACCGGGCACACGTCAAAGCAGGCACCGCAGAGCGAGGACGCGAAGGGCAGCGACGCCGTCTGGGCGTCCACCGGATGCCTTGCGATCCCCCGCAGCTGGGGGGTGAGGATCGCGCCGATCGGTCCAGGATAGGGAGAGCCATAGGCGCGCCCGCCGGTTCGCTCGTAGACGGGGCACACATTGAGGCACGCGGAGCACTTGATGCAGCGGAGCGCCTGGCGTCCTACCGGGTCGCGCAGGACATCCGTGCGCCCGTTGTCGAGGAGCACGAGGTGGAATGCCTGGGGTCCGTCGCCGGGCGTGACACCCGTCCACATCGACGTGTAGGGGTTCATCCGTTCCGCCGTCGAGCTGCGCGGCAGGAGCTGCAGGAACACCTCGAGGTCCTGCCACCGCGGCAGCAGCTTCTCGATGCCCATGACCGTGATCAGCGTCTCGGGCAGCGTCAGGCACATGCGCCCGTTGCCCTCGGATTCGACGACCATCACCGAGCCGGTCTCCGCGATCGCGAAGTTGGCGCCCGACACGGCGACCCTGGCGCGCAGGAACTTCTCGCGCAGGTGAAGACGGGCTGCCTCCGCGAGGGCGGCCGGCTCGTCGCTGAGATCGTCGGGTGCGGGCCGGCCGACAGCCGCCATCTCGTGCTGGAAGATGGCCCGGATCTCCGAACGATTGCGATGGATGGCCGGCACCAGGAAGTGCGAGGGGAGGTCATGGCCGAGCTGCACGATCAGCTCCGCGAGGTCGGTCTCCCAGGCGGCGATCCCGGCTCGTGCCAGCGCATCGTTGAGCTCGATCTCCTGAGTGGCCATTGACTTGACCTTGACCACCTCGGTGGCATCGGCATCGCGCACCAGCCCGACGACGATGTCGTTCGCCTCGACCGCGTCGCGCGCCCAGTGGACGGCACCACCGGCCGCAGCAACATTGGCCTCGAGCTGCTGCAGCAGCTCGGGCAGCCGCCCGATGGCCTCGTCCTTGATCGCGGCTCCAGCCAGGCGCAGCTCCTCCCAGTCCTGGAGCTCGGCGACGGCTCCAGCGCGCTTGGCGCGGATCGTCGCCGTGGCGCCGGCGAGGTTGCCGCGCAGCTGCTCGTCGGCGAGCGCCGCTCGCGCCGCCTCCGGAAACGGCGGCGTCCCGGCAAACGTCGGCAACGGCTCATGAACGCCGGGACGAGCGGGGCCGCTCATCTGCCGCGCCATGCCGCAAGGATCTCGGCGAGATGCATGACCCGGATGGAGGAGGATCTCCGGGTCAGCATCCCGCCGAGGTGGAGAAGACAGGACGTGTCCGCCGCGGTGAGGACCTCGGCGCCGGTGGCCTCGATCGCGGCCAGCTTGTCGAGGCCCATGGACACCGAGACGTCCGGGTTCTTGACGGCGAACGTGCCGCCGAAGCCACAGCAACGATCGGCGTCCGGCAGGTGGACCAGCTCCAGTCCGTCAACCGCCGCCAGCAGTCGGAGCGGCCGATCGCCGACCCCCAGCAGCCGGGTGGAGTGACAGGTGGGGTGGAACGCGACGCGGTGCGGAAAGGCTGTGCCGAGGTCGGTCAGCCCGAGGACGTCGACCAGGAGCTCGGTCAGCTCGTAGACGCGTGGCGCGACCGACGCGACGGCTCCCGCCAGTCGGGGATCGGCGGCATGGGCCGCGACGGTCGCATGGTGGGTCCTGATCATGGCGGCACAGGACGCCGAGGGGGTCACCACGACGTCGAATGGCTCGAACGTGGCGACGAAGTCCCGTACCAGGGGCACGCACTCGTCCCGGTAGCCGGTGTTGAAGTGCAGCTGCCCGCAGCACGTCTGGCGCTGTGGGAACACGATCTCATGACCGAGTCGGCTGAGAAGTCGGACAACCGCCGTGCCGACCTCCGGGAACAGCAGGTCGTTGAAGCAGGCGAGGAACAGGGCGACGCGCACGTCAGCGGGTACCCTGCGCCGGGCCGGGCGCCGCGCACCGAGCTCGCGTCGGTGCCTGTCGGCTAGCAGGCGAGCGCATAGACGGTCTCGCGGTCGCGGCCGGTGATCACGCGCACGAACCCGGCCAGCTCGGCATCGAGCTCGCGATCGCCCGTGTCGACGAACAGGGGCCGGCCACGCATGGAGGCCAGCTTTCGCGGTGAAGCGGCGACGATGAGCCCGCCCTTCCCGATGCGCCGGATGAGAGCCGGGCTCAGCTGCTGGTTGCCACGGCCGAAGACGTGGCCTTGCCCGCCGATGGGCGAGACGATGAGTCTGGTCGGGGCATGGTCCACCCGCGAGAGGATGTCGGCTGCCGTCAGGTCCGTGCCGATCACGTGGCCGTCGAGCACGAGGTCGATGCCCAGCAACGTGAACGGCAGGTTCAGCGCGCGGAGCACGGCCTTGGCCGTCGTGCCTGGTCCCACCAGGTACCGGACGCCGGGCTCCATCCGTTCCGCGATCGCGTGGCCGATGCCCGCGATCGCGTCCTCGTCGCCGGTCGAGCGCACCTTGCTGCCCTGGATCGAGGCAGGCCGGTCCGGCACGCGGAGGTAGCCAAACAGTCGGACCGATACGTGGCCGGCCCGGTAGGCGACCTCATCGAGATCGACCACCTCGGCCGCGCTGGTCGAGGTGACCTCGCCCGCGAGAACCGCCGCCGCGAGGTCACCCGCGACGGTCGGGTTGATCCCGAACGCGGCCGAATGGATCTTCACGCCGGCCGGGATCCCGAGCGTCGTAACCCGCATGCCGACCGCCCGGTGAACGTCCCGTGCCGTGCCGTCTCCGCCCGCGAACAGGATGAGCCCGCACCCTGCCGCCACCATGGCTCTCACGGCGGTGACGGTGTCCTCCGACGTGGTCTCGCGACCCGCTGGCGCATGGACGATCGTTGGCCGCAACCCGGCGTGGTTGACGGCATCCGCACCCATCGGGCCCGCCCCGCACAAGATCTCGTCCGGCCGGGCGCGCGCGAGCCGGGCCATCGTCTCGGTTGCCCGGCGCGTCGATGTCGCGGTCGCCCCCAGGCGTTCGAGGTCGTCTCGCGACCAGCCGTCCGTTCCCTTGAGCCCGATCGGGCCCCCCATGCCGGCGATCGGATTCACGACCAGGCCCAGAGCTCGGTCGCTCACGCGTCAGGCGCCCGAAGGACCGGCCACCGGCCCCCGTCGGTTCACGTACGCCTGCCACGTCATGTAGGGCTCCTCGTAGGATCCTGGCTTGACAGGAGCGCTGGTGCTTCGGTGGGGAGCGGTGCGCACGACGTCGGGATCGTCGTACGCCTCCCTCGAGATGCGATCGAGCACGGCGGCGTACTCGTCGAGGTCCTCGATGGAGTAGCTCTCGGCTGGCTCGAGGCTGAAGGGCTCGGGCACGAGCCACGGATGATGGCTCGTGAAGTAGCTCTGTACCCCATAGTCGATGACGCGGTCGTGGACCTGGCTGGTCGTGATCCCCGTCTCGGCCGTCAGCTGCTCCCAGCTGTAGCGCGCCTGATCCAGGCGTCGATCCTGATTGGTCTCTCCGAACGAGATGCTCGCCCCACGGATCGCGAGGACTCGGTTGATCAGATAATTGTTGTTGAGCACCGCCGCTTCCGCGGTGGCGCGCAGACCTTCGGCGCCCATGGTCGTGATCCAGGTGTAGGCCTTCACGATCGAGTGGACGTTGCCGTACCACGCGCGCAGCGTCCCGATCGACGCGTCGCTCGAGGCGCGAACGGTGTAGCGGTGACCGTCGAACTCCACGGATGGCGTTGGCAGGAACGGTGCCAGCTCGTCGGTGACTCCCTCGGCGCCAACGGCGCCGCCCATGCACCCATGGGGCACGCCGAACGTCTTGTGGAGGTTGAAGTGGCACATGTCGAACCCGGCGTCCCGCGCTCGCGTGATGCCCAGGATGCCGTTGGCGTTGGCCTGGTCGTAGACGCACAGGCCGCCGGCGTCGTGGACGACCTTCACGAACTCGTCGATCAGCGGGTTGAAGATCCCGGTGTCCTCGGGATTGGTGATGAACAGCCCCGCCGTCCGCTCACTGACCGCAGCCTTCAGCGCATCGAGGTCGGGGATTCCTCGTGGTCCCGGGTACAGCGAGACGACCTTGAACCCGGCTGTCGCCGGCGCAGCCCCGTTCGCGGGGTGCGAGAAGATCGTCGTGATGATCTCGTTCCGCTCGCTGTTGCCCCTGGCCGCGTGGTACGCCTTGAGGACGAGGGCGTTCGAGAAGATCCCCTGGCTGCCGCCACTGGGCTGGAGCGAGAAGCGGTCCATGCCCGAGATCGCGGTGAGGTACTCGCCGAGCCGGTAGATGATCTCGAGGACGCCCTGGATCGTCTCCTCGTCCTGGGCTGGGTGGAGGTCGGCGAGCTTCGGCGAGCGCGTGAGCTGCTCATGAACGACCGGGTTGTACTTCATGGTCGTGGTACCCAGGCCCAGGCTGACGCTCACGTTCCCGGCTAGAACCATCTGCGAGAGGCGTGTGAAATGCCGGACGACCTCCGGCTGGGACAGCTCGGGCAGCCCCGGCGCGGTGGTCCGACGGAGCGTGCCCGGGATCGCCGCCAGCGCGCTTGTCGCGGCCTCGGCCAACCCACCGTCGGCCGATGGTGGGTATACCCCGCGCCTGCCCGGTTGCCCGAGGCCCATCACCAGGGGCTCGGACCAGGCGGCCTGGTGGAACCGGTCGCGCAGTTTCGGTGATGTTCGGTCGTGGTCGCCATGCGCGTTCATCGGAGCACCTCCGCGAGCTCGGTCGCGAGCCGGTCGATATCGTCGGTCGAGTGGACCTCGGTCACGCAGACCAACGCCGAATTGCCAAGCGCGGGCAGGTCGCCCGTGAGATCGATCCCCCCGTAGATCCCGCTCTTTCGGAGCGCAGCCATGACCTCACGGACGCTGCGGTCCTCGCGTTCGATCCGGATGACGAACTCCTTGAAGTGGGAGCCGTCGGTGAATACCGGCGCCACCAGGCCGGGCACCTTCGAGAGCTGCTCGAGGGCATAGGTCGAACGCGCCACGATCGCCTCTCCCACCTCGCGCAGACCCTGCGGACCCATCACCGCCAGGTACGTCGCTGCGACGATGGCCCAGATCGTTTGGGTTGTCCCGGCGAAGTCGTCGGACTCGCCTCGGTAGGCGTATGAGGTGTGCTCGAAGTTCCACCAGCCGTACGCGAACTCGTCGGGCTGCTGCGTCTCGAGAATGCTGACCAGGAGCGTCGGACACTCACGGACAAAGCGCGGCTCGTGCGGGGTTGCGATGAAGCCAGCCAGCCCGCCACCGAGGTACATGTGCACGCCCAGCGACTGGATATCGCCGCACACGATGTCGGCGCCGTACGTGGCGGGGGCCGCGAGGAGTCCCAACGAGACAGGATCGACACCGACCACCAGCAGGGCGCCATTCCGGTGCGCGATCTCGCCGATCTCCGCCACCCGCGGTTCCAGGTTGCCGAGATATGCTGGCACCTCGACGTAGACCGCCGCCGTGTCCGACGACACCGACGCTTCGAGCGCGTCGATGTCCAGCCCGCCGTTCCGCAGGTTGCCCGGGACGTCGTCGATCGAGACCGTTGGCCCCGCGATCGCCTGCAGCTGGCGGCGCCGCATCGGGCTCATGAGCGCCGGCACGTGCACGCGGCGGCGGTCAGTGAGACGTGACGCCATGAGCAACGAGCTCGCCGCTGCCGTCCCCCAGTCGTAGGTCGTCGTGCTCACCATGTCGAGCCCGACCAGCGAGCCCAGCATGCTCTGGAACTCGAACTGGGCCTGGTAGCTCCCGAGCATCGAGTTCGAGCCATCGTGGTAGCCGGTCAGGAACTCGCCCCGCGACGCGATCTCGTCGCAGACGGCCGGGATGAAATGCTGGGCGCATCCGCCGCCCAGAAAGCTCAGTGCCTCGCGCGTGTGCCGATTGCGCTGCAGCAGACCCTCGACATGCGCGCGGAGGTCGTGCTCGCTCGCGATGCCGTCCGGAACGGCCAGGCCGGACCGGAACCGCAGGCGCTCAGGAATGACGGCGTAGAGCTCCTCGGTTGACGCGGCGCCGATCTCGCGAAGCATCCGCTGGCGGATCTCCGGCGTCGAGTTCGGGATGTACGGGTTGGACTCCACGACTACCTCCGCGCTCACTGGTCTGCCTTCCGCTGCTGGGTTTGGATGGTACTGGGCGGCCGGTCGCCCACCAGCACCAAACGAAGTGGCCCTGCCGGCACCGAACGAAGTCGCCCTAGAAGATGGCGATCGGGTTCCACGGCGACCCGGTTCCCCCCGGCAACCTGAGCGGCAGGCCAACAACCATGAACTCGAATCGCCCTTCCTGCTGACAAGCTGCCGCGAGCTCCTCGAGCTGAAGGCTGTCGGCCGCAAGCATGCCCATGGCAGCAATCTGAAGTGGATGGATCGGGTCAAGGAGACCCTCCACCGTGCCTGGAACCGTCTCACCGTCACCATCCGGAAGAAATGCCGAGATGCGTCGCTCGTGCATCCAGGGGATGGTGTCGACGTGGAGGCCCGCCTTGCCCTCGCCGGCGGGGGGATCGTCGTTGTTCCAGGGCCCCAGAGCCAGGCGCCGCCGATGGTGACCCGTCCGGAACACGAGGATGTCGCCCTCCCCCAGGCGCACACCCTCCGCCTCCTCGCACGCCTCCAGCTCGGCTCGAGTGACGGCGTCGCCTGGCTCGAGCCACTCGACGCCACGAAACCCGGGAATGTCGAGCAGCACGCCTCGACCGACCAGACCCGTCGCGTAGCTGGTGATGTCCTGACGCTTGGCCCCCCGACTGTCGACCGAATCCGTGGCGAGATGCCCGTTATAGGTGCGACCACCGTAGGACACGTGGCACAGCGCGTCGACGTGGGTGTGGCAGTCGCCATGGCTGGCCACGCCGAGGTAGTCGAGGGCATACCGTGGACCCGGGACGCCCGGGTCGACGTCGTGCCCCTGGATCATGAGATGAATGGCCGGATTGGGGTTGTCAGGCCCGGCGGTGGTGTTGATCGGGATCGCCATCGACACCTGCCGGCCCGAGCGGACGAGCGCGGCCGCGGCGCGGATGTGCCGGGGCTGGATGTAGTTGAGCGTCCCGCGCTCGTCGTCAGGGCCCCACTTGTCCCAGTTCTTGACCAATTCGAAGATCTGCTCGAACTCGGACACGGAGACCGGCCGGGGGCGGTTCACCAGCTCGTTCACCCGATCGTGACCGTCACCTTCCTGCTGCTTGCTGGCCTGCGAGGCCGGCATGGCCCGGGCCGCGTGGCACGATCGGCCAGATGTCGATCACGCGATCGTCCTCGACGACGTGGTAGGCATCGAACAGGTTGACCGTGGCGGGGGCGTAGCCCGGGATGACCGCAACCTTGTCGCCAACTCGAAATGTCGAGTCCCCCGATGCGTCGAAGATCCCGTGCTCCTCGTCGAACCGGGCCGGTGCAAGGGATGAGCCGACGATCCTCGCCTGCATCCCTTCTCCGATCGACTTGCCACCGGCATCGAGCACGACGCGTGATCCCGCACGACTGATGACGGTTGCCTGCGTCGTGAGGGCGTGCTCGAAGTCCGGCGCCATCGAGGCGTACTCGCCGTCCATGAGGACGTAGGACCCGGCCTGGATCTCGTGGATCCTGGGATGCGCTGCCGTCCACGCCCAGGTCGCCGTCCCGCCGGCCGAAAGGATCGAGACGGGCACCCCGGCGTCGACGATCGCATCCGCGACGTCCACGAAGGTGGTCATGGCGGCCTGCTGTTGCGTTCGTCGTTTGTGCCTGTCCGGCGTGAGGGAGCAGTGGCCCTCATATCCGGTCAGGCCGTCAAAGCGGAGCCCCGGAAGGTCAACAACCTCGCGGGCCAACTCCACCGCGGCCTCGAGTGAGGTGATGCCGGCCCGGTGCATGCCCGTGTCCACCTCGAGCATGATGCCGATGGTGGCACCAGCGGCGATGGCCGCGGCGGACCACGCTTGCGCGTTGTCGGATTCGTCGATCGCGACGCGGAAGGTCGTCCGGCGGGCAAGGCGCGCAGCCACCCCGATCTTGTCCGGATCGACGATCTGGTTCACCAGGAAGATGTCCGTCAGACCCGCATCAGCCATGACGAGGGCTTCCCAGATCGTCGCTGCTGAGATCCCGAGCGCACCAGCGGCCATCTGGCGAAGCGCCAGGTCCGGGCTCTTGTGGGCTTTGACGTGCGGTCGAAGGCCGGCCGGCAACGGCCGGAGCATGGTCGCCATCCGATCGATGTTGCGCTGGGCCGCTGCCAGGTCGAGCACGAGGGCAGGCGTGATCAACGCATGTCGATGGCGCCCGATCGCTCCCCCGTAGGCATCGCGAACGCGCTCCCCGTACTCCTCCAGAAGGGGTCGGCGCAGCATGCCACTCTCCCGCACGAGCGCTGCTCCCACATGGTTGGCCGCAGTCCGTCCCGGCCAGCGATTGCGTCACAATGTCAGCCAGCCCAGTGCAGGTCAAGTTCGTCGAACTGTCGATTTCGTAAAGCAGATCTGAATCGAGCGGGAGGAGGGTCATGGTTCGCTCGATCGGTGCTTCGTGCGCTGGGCAGGAGGGACTGATTTGTTGGGTGTCTGGCGCCTGCAGCTCCTGCGGGAGGTCGAGTCACGGGGCAGCATCAAGGCCGCCGCCGAGGCGATGAACGTCACCTCATCCGCGGTCTCGCAGCAGCTGGCCATCCTCGAGCGGGAGGCGGGTACACCGCTCCTGGAAAAGCATGGGCGCCGGGTGCGCCTGACCGACGCCGGCCTGCTGCTCGTCCGGCACGCCCACATCATCACCGGGGCGATCGCCGCAGCCGAAGCGGACCTTGCGTCGTCGCTCAATCGGGTGGCCGGAACCCTGCGTGTGGCGGCATTCCCCACGGCAGCGCGGGCGTTGATGCCGCCGGTGATCACGGCGGTCAGCCGACTCTATCCCACGCTGAGGATCACCCTTCGTGATCTCGAGGCGAACGAGAGCCTCGATGCGCTCCGTCTCGACGAGATCGACCTGGCCATCGTCGACGAGTATCCGAGCACCGAGTCCGATGTGGGTGACGGACTGGAGGTCAAGTACCTGTTCGACGATCCCCTCTATGTCGCATCGATGCCCAGCCACCCCGGCGTTCGGGCCATCCGCCTCGAACAGCTCCGAGATGCGTTCTGGATCATGGACACGGAAAGCAGCGTGTTCTTCGAGGCTGTCATCAAGGCGTGTCGGGCCAGCGGCTTCGACCCGCAGATCAGGGCCAACTGCAAGGACTTCGCGGTCATCATCGCGCTCGTCGAGGAAGGCCTGGGCGTCGGGATCCTGCCGGGCCTGGCGCTCCAGGATCGGTCCCTGCGTGCCGGGATCAGCCTGACCACCCCACCACTGGCGCGTCGCGTCGCCGCGGTGATTCGGCCAGAGCGCCGCAGCCATCCGGCGATCGCCTTCATGCTGTCCGAGCTCGCCGGGTTCGGCGCCGGATATGCGGCGCGCTTCGAGCCCAGGCCGCCGGCGCTGGCCATTGCTCCAGAAGCGCCTGCACGGGCGGGCGACTGACTGGTGGGCCGATAGCGCCCGGACGCGATGCCGCCCGGTCGCGAGGGCGCCCGTTCACAGAGCACTTGCCCTCTCCGGCACTCACGCGATGCGGGTACGGATGGCCGACCCCCACTTGAGGTGGACTTCAGCGTCGGTTCAAGATGGTGAACTTGACCTGGGCTGTCGACTCCCGACATTGTGTCCTCGGTGGCGGGCTCCGCCAACGACGGTCACCGGGGTGCGTGCATCAGGAGCAAGATTCCCGGCGATGGCCATCCTGGCTAAGATGGGCGACCGGTCGCCCAGAAGGAGATGGAGCAGTGCGTGCCATGAGCCGGTTCTCGGAAAAGCGGGCACTCGTGACAGGGGCGAGCAAAGGAATCGGACGGGCAACGGCACTCCGCCTGGCCAGTGAGGGCGCGAGTGTGGCCCTTGTAGCCCGGCACGTGGAAACGCTGCGGGAGGTTGCAGACGAGATCAACTCCAGTGGTGCGAGGTGTCTGGTCCTCGCGGCGGACTGCTCGCTCGAGGATCAGATCGGTCCGGCAATCGAGCGGCTTGGAGCAGAGTGGGGCGGTCTCGACGTGGTCGTGTCGAATGCCGGGATCGAAGTACCCGAGGGTTCCGTCCACGAGCTCGATACCAAGGTCTGGGACCGGGTCATCACCACGAATCTCACCGGCCAGTTCCTTACGTGCAAGCACGGGATCCGCCAGCTCATCCGATCGGGCGGTGGAGCGGTCGTCTGCCTGGGGTCCAACCTCGGCTTCCTGGGTATGGCCAACGACGAGCCCGGGTACAGCGCCAGCAAGGGCGGGGTGTTCGCGATGATGCGGGCGATGGCGAACGACTACGCCGCCACGGGCATCAGGGTCAACATGGTTGTGCCGGGTGTCATCGACACGCCGATGAACGATCCTCTCCGCGAGGATCCGGGCCTG
Organism: uncultured Chloroflexia bacterium; assembly: GCA_963829295.1. Lineage (GTDB taxonomy): Bacteria > Chloroflexota > Limnocylindria > Limnocylindrales > CSP1-4 > CAIXZV01. Next base: position 24,228 of record CAWHHU010000010.1, read on the forward strand.
CGCGACCGGTGGCTGGCGAGGGTCCCGATGCGCCGGATCGGGACGGCCGACGAGATCGCGAATGCCATCGTTTGGCTGGCCTCGGACGAGGCCTCCTACGTGAGCGGGGCGGCGCTGGTCGTCGACGGCGGGATGTCAGCCGCGTAGCCGGCGTCGAGACCATTCAGCACGAAGGGAGGCCAGGTGGTCATTCTCGATCGGCACCCTCTGGACGCAACGGTGTCACCGGGTACCGGAGCGGGTCAGGGGACCGGTCGCGCGTTCGCGCTGGCACTGGCCCAGGGAGAGGCGTCGTGAGCCTGACCAGGCGGTTGGCCGCCGAATGGGCTGGCCACAACATCCGGGTCAATGCCATCAGACTCGCCTGCAACGAGCACGGTGTGATCGTCAAATGAGCGCTCATGGGTCGGCAGCCGGCGACCAATTCCTGATCGGCGTCAACTACTGGCCTCGACGAAAGGCCATGTTCTGGTGGGAGGACTTCGACCCCGTCGAGGTGCGGGAGGAGTTCGCCATCATCACCGAGCTCGGCATCACGCACGTCCGCATCTTTCTGTTATGGGAGAGCTTCCAACCGACTCCGGGCGGCGTGCGGTCGACGGCGCTCGACCACCTGCGAGCCGTGTGCGACATCGCCGCGGACCTTCGGCTGCAGCTGCAGGTCACGTTCTTCACCGGGCACATGAGCGGTCCTGGCTGGGCACCGGAGTGGCTCGTCGATCGGTCTCGACGTCGCCGACCGGGCGAACGACAGTTGGTCGGGCTCACGCGTTGGACCGGCGACGAGCACGCCATCCACGACCCGTATGCGACCCCCCTCGTCCTGGCCGCCGAGGATCATCTGCTGCGTACGGTCTGCCTCGCGCTGCGTGACCACCCGGCGGTCTGGTCATGGAGCCTGGGCAACGAGCCCGACCTGTTCTACCAGCCGGTCGATGCTGGAGCGGGGCGGCAGTGGGTGCACGATCGAGTCCGCGCGATCCGGGCCATCGACCCCATTCGGCCGGTGCTCATCGGGCTCCATTACGCGGACATCGAGCAAGACGTCGGGTTCCGGGTGGATGACATCGCGCTCGAGACCGACATCTCGGTGATGCACGGCTATCCCATGTACGTGGCGCTGGCTCGCCACGCCCTCGATCCGGAGCTGGTGCCGTTCACTGCCGCCCTGACCGCCGCCCTCGCAGGCCGGCCCGTCCTGTACGAGGAGTTCGGCGTCAACACGCACTGGCCCGACCGCCCGAGCCACTGGCGCGACCTCCAGTTCTGGGGTGGTCGGACGGGCCGGATGCACTTCGCGTCCGAGGATGACGCGGCAGCCTATGTCGCGAGCGTGCTGTCCGGACTGGTTCAGGTAGGCAGCCTGGGGGCGTTCCTCTGGTGCTTCGCCGACTACCACCCATCGCTCTGGGACCGGCCGCCCTGCGACCTTCAGGTTCACGAGCGCTTCTTCGGGCTCGTGCGCCCGGATGGCACGCTCAAGCCGGCGGCGTCGGTGGTTCGCGATTTCGCCCGAACCGCTCCCGTTGTTCAGCCTCCGGCGCGCACCGTCGCGATCCCGGTGTCGCCCGCCCGCTACTATCAGGACCCCGCAGCGCTGCTGATCGATCTGTACGCTCGGTTCTGCGATCCAGGATGACGCCGGCTCCGGTGAGCCGCCACCAACCTGCGCGACCCCGACCGCGGCCCTTCGTCCGCCGCTTGCGGGTCTGCCCTCGGCAGCCAGGGGGCTACCCTACGGGGACGTCGAGTGCGGTTGTCGGGAGGGACGCGTGAACGAGGAGCGGATCGTCGAGCTGGCGTCGATGCGCGACTATCGTCGCGAAGCGCCGTCGATCGAGGTCTCGCGGCGGCTGCTCTCGTACCTGCTGTCGGGCGCGATCGAGCCCGGCGAGAAGATCTCGTCCGAGCGGCGTCTCGCGGAGACCCTGGGGGTTGGTCGGTACGTGATCCGGGAAGCGTTCAAGACACTGACGCTCCTGGGAGTGATCGATGTCCGTCAGGGTGACGGCACCTACCTCCGGCGGCCGGCTTCTGATCTACTGGTGCAGTCCATCCAGTGGGGCCTCCTACTCGGCGATCGGCAGTTGGACGAGCTGGTGGACGCGCGTGTGCATCTCGAGTCGATGCTTGCCGCGATGGCTGCCGAGCGCCGGAGCGAAGGGGATATCTCGGCCCTCCGATCATTGCTGGCCGAGATGGATGCCGCCGAGCCGAGTGATCCGGACGGGTTCATCGCGGCCGATCTCGCGTTTCACCTGCGGATCGCGAAGGCTGCCGGCAACCCGCCCCTCGCCTCGGTCCTCGGGAGCATCGGATTGCTCCTGAAGGCATGGATGTCCGGCGTCGCCTCCTCATCTCCCGAGCACGATCCATCCGGCGAGCACGCGGCGATCATCGAGGCGATCGAGCGGGGCGATGGTGACGACGCTCGGGTGGCGATGCGAACGCATCTCATGGCAGCGTACGAGCGCCTGCTGTCAACCCGGAGCGAGGGAAGGGTTGCCGATCCGACCGGCGCGCGACTCAACGAAGGAGGGTCGCCCGTGGTCGCTCGTGACGTGATGACTGGTGACGTGGTCAGGACTCCTCCCGCCGATTGACAGGGCTCGCCCGATCAGGCCGGACTCTCCTGTGGCTCGCCTTGCGGGGACCGCCAACCTTCCCCTGCCGCACCCGGCGTTGCGCGCCGGGCGCTCGCCGGCTCTTCTGGTTGGCTGGGCATTCGCCGCGTCGTCTCACGAACGACGAGCGTGGCCAGAAGGCGCACGTGCCGTGCCACGAGACTCTTGTTGAGCAGCAGTCGCGCGGCCTCCCGGCCGATCTCGGCCAGCGGGACCCGAACCGTCGTGAGCCCCATCAGCTCCGCCATGGGCACATCGTCGTCATAACCAGTGATCAGGATGTCTTCGGGGCAACGCACCCCATGGGCGCGCAGTCCGGCGAGCACACCGAGGGCGAGCAGATCGTTGGCACAGGCGATGGCGTCGGGCAGCTGCTGCTCGAGGACCCGCGCAGCGAAGTACCGACCCGCGGTGAAGTCCGTCTGCCCCTCCAGATCCAGGACTTCCACAGTCTCGAGCAATGTGATGCCATGGAGCTTCGCTGCCGTCGCGAAACCATCCGCCCGTTCCTGCGTACTTGAAACGGCCGGGTCGTACCCGGCGAAGATGGCTGTCCTCGCGCCCATCGCGCTGAAATGCTGGGCGATCTGCGCCATGCCCTGCGCCTCATCAAAGCCGACGAAGTCGATCTCGTCGACCGCGTGGCGGTCGATCTGCATCGTTGGGACCTGACGCGAGGCCGCCAGGAGCGCCGGCGCGCTGTCGCGCGAATCCACAGGGCAGACGATCAGGCCGTCCACCCGCCGGCGCAGCAACGTTTCCAGCCGGTCCGCCTCGACCGTGACGTCATTGTGCGAGTCTGCCAGGAGAAGGCCCATCTGACGCTTCGCAAACTCGTGCTCCACGCTCGCCACCATCGGCGGGTAGAACCAGTCAGCAATCTGAGGGACGACGATCCCAAGGGTCCCGGTCGTCCGGGTCCGGAGGGCGGCTGCCACCGGGTCCGGCCGGTAGCCGAGCCGTCTGCCTGCGTCTTCGACGGCGCGACGGGTACGGGGACTCACCTCGCCCCGACCCGTGAGCGCACGCGACGCGGTCGCGACTGAGACCCCCGCCGCCTGGGCTACGTCTCGCAGGGTGACCGACATCGCATCAGACCCAATGCAAACGATTGCGATGCGAACCCCAAATTGCCACGTAGGCATGCTACTACATCTTCTGGATCCGGGATCGATTACGTTAGGATCCCGAACCTATCGCCCCACAAGAAATGTGGTTGCGAGGCTCGTCGCAGGGTGGTACCGTGCCGAGACTGCAATCGATTCCGGACCAGGAATCGTTTCCAGTTCGAGGCCAGAGGTGTTCGGCATCCAGCGACAACGGAGGGCATGCGCCGGCGCCTGATAGCGGACGGGCACCACCAAGTCGTTCTCGAGATCGACGAGGCGCCGGATCGGCGCACCTGGAGCGGTGGGGACCTGGCCTAGCTCGAAGGCGTCCCTTGCCGAAATCGGCGCCTATCCGGCCCCCGCAGAGGAGGAGCAACGTGGCTGAACTCGCTGTGAGCGGATCACGCACGTCCGTTCGAATGCGAAAGGTGCGGCTGGCTGCAGGTCTGTTCGCAGCGCTCATCTTCGCGGCCTGCGGATCATCCACCCCAACGATCGCACCCAGCGGGCCGGCGGCGACGGGAGGCGCCGAGGCGACCGTGCCCGGAGCATCGCAGGAGGCCAACCCCTCTGCGTCGACCGGCACGACCGCGCAGTGCCAGCCGGGCGGAACCCTTGTCATGGCTCGAAACCAGGAGCCCGACACGTTCAACCCGCTCACCGGTGTCTCGGGCAACGGAACGATCTTTGAAGCCATGCAGATCTACCAGCGGCTGATCGAGCAGTCGTCCGAGAGCCGTGATCCCGTGCCGGGCCTCGCCTCGTCGTGGGAGGCTGCGCCGGACGGTCTGAGCTACACCTTCCACCTGAAGGAAGCCAAGTTCTCGAACGGCGATCCGGTGACCGCTGAGGATGTCAAATTCTCGCTCCTGCGGTTTGCAGACCCGAACGTTGACGCGACAGCAGCGTTCCTGGCGGTCAACATCAAGGATGTCGTCATTGTTGACCCATCGACCATCAGGATCGACATGAAGCAGGTTGACGCGTCGATCCTCGCTGCACTGACGCTCATGGAGGCATCCATCCTTCCCGAGAAGGTGGTAACCGCTCTCGGCGACGAGAAGTTTGGTGAGCAGCCCGTTGGGTCGGGCCCATTCATGGTCAAGGCGTGGACCCCCGGCCAGAGTGTCGAGCTGGTGCGGAACCCCAACTACAGCTCCGAAGGAAAGCCATACTTGGACGGGGTCACGTTCCTGTTCATCAAGGACGACAACGCACGGATCCTGAAGGCTCAGAGCAACGAGGCACAGGTCATCGAGGCGGTGCCGATGCCGGATGCGGGAACCATCAAGGGCCTGGACGGCTGGCACCTCGACAACGATGCCATTCTCGCCCAGGACAACGTGTGGCTCAACCACTCATGGCAGGACAACAACGGAGCCAAGCTGCTGGCCGACAAGTTGATCCGGCAGGCCCTCAACTACGCCACACCAAAGGACACCATCAATCAGGTGGTCTTCAATGGCCTGGCGACGATCGCGAATACCGGTACCACGATCACGCAGTACTGGGATCCGTCCATCACGCCGTATCCATACGACATCGACAAGGCGAAGGCGACGCTGGCGCGATCCTCGGCGCCCGACGGCTTCACGATCCCGTTGTCCATTCCTGCGAACGACACCGTGTCACAGCAGACGGCTGAGCTCATTCAGCAGGCGTGGGCGCAGATCGGAGTGACGGTCGACATCCAGCCCCAGGATCCGGCAGTTCAGGCAGATGACATCACTGCCCTGAAATATGCGGCCGCACTCCGTCATGCGACCTCGATCACGAGCGACACCCCTGACGACAGCGAGCTGGCGTCGATCATGTACGACTGGTCTACAGACTGGAAGAGTTTCTTCACGGACTACAAGTCCGCGGATGCCTCGAAGCTCGTTCACGACGCTGTGGCTACCACAGATCCCGCGCAGCGGCAGAAGCTGTACTCTCAGCTTCAGCAGCTGACGCTTGATGATGCCGTTACGGTCCCGATCGTCATCCCTCCCGCACTGACTGCTGTCAGCAACCAGGTGCAGGGTTTCAAGACGATCCCGGCCGGCTGGTGGCTGCTGCAGGACGTTTGTCTCGCCCAGTGACGGGATGGTGTCGAAGAGTCTGACAACCCGCAACGCCGCGACAGGTAGAGATCGGTACACGTGACCAGCTACCTGTTGCGGCGTGGACTCCAGGCGATCCCGGTTGTCATTGGGATCAGCATCGTCGCCTTCTTTCTGATGCGCCTCGTGCCGGGCGACCCCATCAGAACGATGCTGGGACCCCGTGCATCAGACAGCGTTGTGGCGATGCTGCGTGCCCGCTACGGGCTGGATCAGCCCCTGCCAGTCCAATACGTGAGTTTCCTTCAAGATGCGATCCGGTTCGATTTTGGCGATTCGATCACGTTCCACCGTTCGGTCGTTGGCCTGATCGCGGCTCGGCTTGGCGCGACGACCCTGCTGATCACCTACGCCGCGATCATCTCGTTCGCGGTTGCCGTCCCTCTGGCAACCTACTCAGCGGTCAAGGCAAACAAGATTCCCGACCAGGCTATTCGGCTGGTGTTGATGATCACCTTCGCGATGCCCGCGTTTTGGCTGGGTTTGGTCCTCATTCTCGTCTTCAGTCTAAATCTTCACCTATTCCCGGCCTCGGGCATCGGCGACAGCCTGCCATCGATGCTCTGGAGTCTCACGCTGCCCGCGATTACCATCGGGCTGTATCTGGCGCCGGTCATCATTCGATCCCTTCGGGGGAGCATGATTGAGAGCCTCCACGCTGACTACGTTGAGGCTGCACGCGCGAGGGGGCTCTCGGAGACCCGCATCCTGCGGCGGCATGTACTGCGAACATCCCTGATCGCAACCGTCACGATCGTTGGTGTGAACCTTGGATTTCTGATCAGTGGGACGGTAGTGGTTGAGAGCGTCTTTGCGATTCCAGGCCTGGGCAGCCTCCTGGTGAATGCGGTTTCAACGCGAGACTTTCCCTTGATTCAAGGCTTGGCGCTCTTCCTTGGACTCGCCGTCGTCGCGGTCAATCTTGCGACAGACATCGTGAACATCCTTATCGATCCCAGGATACGGCACTGATGCAGGGCGAGGCGAACTTGCGCGCTTCTCGAGCGGCCATCGGCGATGCCGAGTTCGGGCGGCCGAAGCGTCGCCGACTGCGCCATGTCAGTCTTGGGATTGGATTGGCGATTGTCGTCGGGATCGCTGCTCTGAGCTTCATGGCGCCCCTCCTTCCGTTGTCGGGCCCAACCGACATTGTTCCCACGGACAGGCTGCTCCCCCCGTCTCTCGGCCACTGGTTTGGCACCGACAATCTTGGGCGAGACATGTTCTCACGTGTTGTCTATGGCGCCCAAGTGGACTTGGTGTTGGGTATCGTGACGACATACGCGTCGCTGGCAATTGGCATCTTTGTCGGCGTTGTCGCAGGGTTCTACGGGGGGATCCGGGAGTCAGTCTCCATGCGGCTGGTCGACACTCTGATCGCGTTCCCGTTCCTGGTTCTGGTGTTGGCGATTGTCGGAATGGTTGGGCCCGGCCTTCTTGGCGTCTACATCGGGATCATCGTCGTGAGTTGGACTGTGTACGCGCGGATCAGCTACTCGGAGATGCTTGTGCTTCGGGAACAGCAGTTCATCCTTGCGGCCAGGACGCTTGGCTATAGCAACATCCGAATTATCGTTCGTCATTCGATCCCGAACCTCATCCGTCCGAACCTTGTGTTTTCTCTGTTTGACGTTGTTCTGAATCTGTTGGCGCTCGCGTCGCTTTCCTACCTCGGGCTTGGCGTGAAGCCGCCGACGCCAGAGCTTGGTTCTTTGATTGCCGGGGGACAGCAGTACCTTCTCACCGCCTGGTGGATCACGACGTTGCCGGGCTTCGTCGTGGTCTTGATTGGCGTTGGCTTCTCGCTTGTTGGCGAAGCTGTGGCGGATCGACTCAGTGTCACGCCGGTCACCACCGCATGAGTGCGGTTCCGACGATACGCGCGGGTGGGGCAGATGGGGCCGGGCAGACGCTGCTCGAGGTCGATGCGCTCACCGTTGGGTTTGCGACGGCGCGTGGAGCGATCTACCCGGCTCGGCAGGTCACATTTCGGGTGGCCACCGGCGAAACGTTGGGCCTGGTGGGCGAGTCGGGCTCGGGGAAGAGCGTCACCCTGCGGGCGATTCTCGGTTTGATCGCGGAGCCCGGCCGCATCCTCGGTGGCCAGGTGCTCCTGGAGGGCCGCGACCTGGTCGGTGCCAGCTACAACGAATTGCAGACGGTCCGCGGGTCCGAGGTTGCGATGATCTTCCAGGATCCGATGACGAGCCTCAACCCAGTGCTGTCGATTGGAGATCAGCTGTCGGAGACGCTGCGAGTCAAGAACCGGCTCGACCGACGGTCCGCGATGCTCCGGGCTGAGCAGCTGCTGGATCGGGTCGGCATTCGGCCTGCCAAGGCGCGTCTCGGGTCATATGCCCATCAGCTCAGCGGCGGAATGGCCCAGCGGGTCATGATCGCGTTGGCCATTGCCGGCAATCCCAAGCTCCTGCTTGCCGACGAACCGACGACCGCCCTGGACGTCAGCGTCCAGGACCAGGTCCTGTCATTGCTGGAGGAGCTCCGACTCGAGTCCGGCATGAGCATGATCATCGTCTCGCACGATATCGGCGTCATCGCGCGGTCGTGTGATCGGGTTGCGGTGATGTATGCGGGGAGCCTTCTCGAGCGCGGGACGGTCGGTGAGGTCCTCCGGACCCCGCGCCATCCGTACACCAAGATGCTGCTTGCCACCGTGCCCACCCTTCGGCCAAACGCGAGTCGAACCCCGCTGGCATCGATCGGGGGCCAACTTCCCGATCTGGCGACTCTCCGAGGCGGGTGCCCCTTCGCCGATCGGTGCACGTTTGTCCGGGAAGGGTGTGCCGATATCCCCGTGGTTCTCGACGCGCCAGAAGAATCGCATGGGTCGGCGTGCCCGTTTGTTTGAGAAGGCGATGTGGAAGAGCTGCTGACGGTCAAAGAGCTGAAGAAGTCGTTTCCGATTGGCCGCCGGAGGATCGTGGCCCTTGATGGCGTCAGCCTCACGGTCAACAAGCGCGAAGTCCTCGGGCTCGTCGGCGAATCAGGCAGTGGCAAGTCGACAATGGCCCGCTGCGTGGTACGGCTCATCGAGCCCGATGGCGGTGAAGCCTTCTTCGACGGCGCGGATGTCCTGCGTGCAGACAGCGGCGGGTTGCGCGCGATCCGCCGCAGGATGCAGCTCATCTATCAGGACCCTTACTCATCGCTCAATCCACGGCTCCGGGTTCGGGACGCGATCGGCGAGGCGGCGCGAGTCCACGGGATCGTGCACGATCGTTCCACGGAGAAGGCACTAGTCGCCGAGCTGCTGGACGCGGTGGGTCTATCCGCGACGGATGCCGACAAGTACCCGCGCGAGATGTCCGGTGGGCAGCGCCAGCGCGTTGCGATCGCGCGTTCGCTCGCGGTCGGCCCGGAACTCCTGATCGCGGACGAGGCGGTCAGTGCGCTCGATGTGTCCGTGCAGGCGCAGATCCTGAACCTCTTCTCGTCGCTGTCGCTCGAGCGTCACCTCGCGATGGTCTTCATCTCGCACCAGCTTGCCGTGATCGCGCAGATTGCACAGCGTGTTGCGGTCATGTACCTCGGGAGGATCGTCGAGACTGGCAGCACCGCCGAGGTCTTCATGAGCCCGCGGCATCCGTACACGGCACTCCTCTTGGCGGCGCACCCCAGTCTCGAGGAGCCAGCCCATCGGACCACGCCGGTCCTGCAGGGCGACCTGCCGTCGCCAGACAACATTCCCTCTGGCTGCCGCTTCAGGAGTCGCTGCCACCTCGCCGAGCCGATCTGTGCCGAGATCGACCCCCCAAGGGTCGAGGTCGGTCCCGGCCACGACACGTGGTGTCATGTGCTGGGCCGCTCTGACGTCGCTGCGACGAGTCCGACGGCCGAGGGGCCACGGAGCGGCTATTCAGGATCGCCACCCGACCGAGCGCCGCTCAACGGACCGGACCCGGCGACATAGGCCGCGGCCGGCCCTCGGACTCCACAGCGACTGCGGGTTCGGGTACATGGTGGCTGGCCGGTCACCCAGCTTGACGGAATGCGAGTCTTGGTTCACGGCTCAGACAGGAGACGGAGAAGATGAGTAGCCAGCAGCCCAACGTCGCGACTGCCCGATACCCCGTGCAGGTCGGGCCGAGCCGGCGCCATCTCGTCGATCTTGAGGGCACGCCGGTCCTGCTCCAGGGCGACGCCGCGTGGTCGATCATTGCAGCCGTCAAACGTGAGGGCGTCACGACGTACCTGGACGATTGCGCCGCGAAGGGGTTCAACGCGCTCCTCGTGAACCTGCTCGAGGCGTACTTCGCTCCCGACCCGCCGCGCAACATGTACGGCGAGGCCCCGTTCACCACGCCGGGTGACTTCTCGGTGCCGAACGATGCGTACTTCGAGTACGCGGATTGGGTCATCGGCGAGGCGGCCCGTCGAGACATCCTGATCTTTCTGTGCCCCACCTACCTCGGGCACCGCAGCCCCCACGCGTACGGCGCGCAGTACGGCTATGGGATCCCGGAAGGGTGGTACGACGAGGTCATCGCCAACGGCGTCGAAGGTTGCCGCGAGTTCGGACGGTTCCTCGGCCGGCGGTTCGGCAGGTTCGACAACCTCGTGTGGATGCTCGGCGGTGACCGGGACCCCGGCGATGCGTTGCCGCACATGCGGGCGATGGCCGAGGGGATCCTGGAAACGGACGACCGCCATGTGTTCTCGGCGCACGTCCAGCCCGAGGCGACATCAAGGGTTGAGTACGCCGACGAGGCCTGGCTGGGCATCGACTTCACGTACTCCTACCAGATCCTCCACTGGGCGTTGCTGCGGGACTATCTGCGCACCCCGGTCCGGCCCAACATCATGATCGAGTCGACATATGAGTTCGATCACAACGCATCCGACCTGCAGATTCGCCGACAGGCGTACTGGTCACTGCTGTGCGGGGCGGCCGGCCAGTTCATGGGCGCGCTGGGCCTGTTTGACTTCGCGCCCGGCTGGGAGCAACGGCTGGATTCAGCGGGACGGCAGGCACAGGCGCATCTCGGATCGCTGGTCCGTGGCCGGCGGTGGTGGGAGCTCGTCCCCGATCTGAGTCGCGGCAAGGACTACGCGTCGTGGCACGACGACTCGCTACGGCCCCTGATCTCGTCGGGCGTCGGCGAGCTCCGGGGTCTCGATTTTGCCAGCGCGGCCCGTACCCCTGACGGACGCCTCGCCATGGCGTACCTGCCGACGCCTCGCCAGATCACATTCGACCTGACGCAGATGTCCGGCCCGTTGATCGAGGCCACGTGGTTCGACCCGATCGCCGGCGCGACGCTGCCGGCGGGGCTCTGGCGCGTGGACCGCCAGGCTCCGTTCACCTCGCCGACGGCACAGGACTGGGTGCTCATCCTCCAGTCGGCATCAGTCGACGATGCCGGCCGGTGATGCTCGCATGAAGCCTTGTGTCGTGCCGCCGTGGTGAGCGGAGGAGCGGCAAGGATGCGGCTCGGACCTCGATGCCCGGTGCGCAGAATGAGTGGTGCCCGATGGATGTCATGACCGTTCGTGGGCCCATCCCCGCTACCGAGATGGGCATCACCCAACCGCACGAGCATGTGCTGATCGACCTGACCCGCGCACCTTACGTGTGGGGTTTCGACGGGCTGCTGAACGAGCCGCCTCTCATGGGCGAGGAGTTGCGTGCCTTCGCCGACATCGATGGGAGGACGATTTGCGATCTCACGACGATCGACCTCGGCCGGGACCCGGCAGGGCTCCTTGCTGCATCGCTCGTCAGTGGGGTCAACATCGTGATGAGCACGGGCTGGTACCGGTCGCCCTACTATCCGGAGGCGATCGACCGGACGTCGACAGCCGAGCTCGCCGCGCAGATGGTTCGTGAGATCGAGTACGGCGTCGACGAAACCGGCATCCGTCCCGGGCTCATCGGCGAGATCGGGACCGACAAGCCGTGGGTCGCAGGGGTCGAGGAGCGAGTCTTCCGGGCGGCCGCGCGCGCCCAGGCGGCGACAGGCGTCGGGTTGATGACCCACACGCCGCCCGGTGGCGCCCTTCCTCAGCTCGACGTGCTGCTCGATGCCGGTGCGGATCCTGCGCGGATCGCGATCGGCCACAGCGACCTGCTGCTCGATCTTGAGTACCACGATGCGATCCGCCGCCGTGGGGTGTTCCTCTCGATCGATCTGATCGGATACGACTTCTATCCGGAGGACCGGCGCGCAGCACACGTGGTTCGCCTGATCCGCTCCGGCCACCTGGAATGGATCCTGCTCTCGACGGACATCTGCTTCCGAAGTCGCTTGCGCGCCTGGGGTGGACCCGGGTATCCGCAGCTGCGCGATTCGTTCCTGCCGCGGCTGATCGAGCTTGGCGTCAGCGAGGACGAGCTCCGGGTGCTGACCGTCGACAATCCTCGGAGGTTTCTGGCCGGTGCCTGACATCGCGGGATCTGCGCCCATGAAGATGTTTCCCCCGCCATCGTTCATCACGGCGAACTTTGTGGCTCGACAGATCGACTACCGCATGATCGGCGGCTGGGGCCAGGGCGACGAGGCAACGAATGCGTGGTTTGCGCCGCTGTCCACCTACGAGGAGCGGCTGGCCCCGTTGTTGGACGAGATCACCGACCTCGGTTTCACGGCAATCGACCTGTGGGGAGCGCACCTGAGCTGGCGCTGGGCGACGCCAGAGCACATCGAGATCGCGCGGCGCCTTTTCGCCGACCATGGCCTGGTCGCGCGCAGCTACGCCGCGTGGGTCAGGGGTGGGGCCACTGCCCTCCGAGCTGCCTGCCGGGTCTGCTCCCTGCTTGGGATTCCGCTGATCGCCGGCGACTGCGACCTGTTGGCGACCGACCGCGCCCAGGCCATCGAGATCTTGCGCCAGCATGGCGTGGCGTGTGCCCTTGAAAACCACGCGGAGCGCACGGCTGCGGAGTTGTTTGCCCGAGCCGGCAAGGGCGATGAGGATGTCATCGGCGTCGCGCTCGACACGGGCTGGTGCGGGACGCAAGGGTGGGATGTGCTCGCCGCACTGGACGAGGTTGGTACCCGGTTGATGGCCGTTCACGTGAAGGACATCAAGCCGCGGCGGCCGCAGCCAACCGGACTCGAGATGATCGATATGGGCCACGAAACGTGCCGGGTGGGGGAGGGCATCTTGCCCCTGGAGGCTCTCACCCGAGCGCTCCGTCAGCGTGGCTTTCGCGGGTCAGTCGGCATCGAACACGAGCCGGAGGAATTTGATCCCCGTGACGATATCCGTGCGAGCCGAGAGACTGTCGAGCGCTGGTGGTCGAGGACGCCGATCAAGGCGACTTTCGCCCCGCTTCGAGTCGTGGTCGTCGGGTGCGGCAACATCGCCAGCGCGTACGGCAAGGCCATGTGCACGCGACCGGAGCTTGCCGTGCTCGGCGCGACCGACACTGACGATGCCCGTGCGACCGCCTGGACGAGCGAGTTCGGCGGCAAGGTCTATCCGTCGCTCGACGCGGTGCTGGAGGATCCACGTGTTGAGGCGGTGGTGAACCTGACGCCGCACAAGGTGCACGCTGACGTCATCGCTCGGGCGATCGGGGCCGGAAAGCACGTGCACACCGAAAAGCCGCTGGCCACGACCTACGCGGAGGCTGCGAGGCTCGTGCAGCTGGCGGAGCAGCAGGATGTTCGCATCAGCTGCGCTCCGGCGACCTGGCTGGGCGAGGCGCAGCAGACCGCCTGGAAGCTGATCCGAGAAGGCGCTATCGGCACGCCCCGGGTTGCCTACGCGACGGTTGACTGGAGCCGGATCGAGCGCTGGCACCCGAACCCGGAGCCGTTCTATGAGGTCGGCCCCGTCTTTGACGTCGGTGTCTATCCCCTGACCCTGCTGACTGCCTGGTTCGGGCCGGTCGCTCGCGTCATCGCCGGCGGCGGGATCGTTTTGCCGGAGCGGATGACGATCGACGGCCGGCGTTTCACGGTGCAGACCGATGATCTTGTGGTAGCCGTCCTCGAGTTCCGGAGCGGTCTCCTGGCGCGGCTCACCGCGGACTTCTACGTGGGTGACCCGGCCGAGAACCGCGCCGGCCTCGAGGTCCACGGTGACCGGGGATCGATCGCCACCGCCTGGTTTGCCGCGACGGCGAACGTCCGCCTGGGCGAGTTTGGAGGCTCGTACCGGCGAGCTGCTCCGGTCCGCCTGCCGGCTGGCATCGGACAGTCCTGGTGCGACTGGAGCGCTGGCGTCGCAGCGCTTGCGGACGGCTTGCGGAACGATCGACCGCACCCGACAACCGCGGCCCACGCGGCCCACGTCGTCGAGGTGATGGAAGGGATCCATCGCTCCGCGAGCGAGGGTGCAGCCGTGCGTATCAACAGCCGGTTCCCGCCACCGGATCCACAGCCTTGGGCCGTCTAGTGGTGCCCACCCTTCATACCAGGATTGGATGGTTGCCGGTGAAGCCGTCGGCTGGGCGGCTGGGCCGCCGACTGCTCCACAGGTTTGCCGTACGTCTCGAACGAGACACATCGATGGCTCTGCGGGTTGACTTTGCGGGACCATGTCCGGGCGACACAGTGCTCGACGCCACTGCACGCAAGCGGCCGGTCTCCTCGGCCTCGATCGCCTGGAGGCCCCAGATTGGCCAGGTGAGCGACCGGTCCCTGTGGCCCATAGGTGCGGACCGGGTCCGGACGCGTAGGCACGCGATGACCGGACCCGACCGGGGACATTGAGGAGAACCTCCGTGGGCGTTCTGGATCGATTCTGTCTGGACGGCAAGGTGGCGCTCGTCACGGGTGCGGGGCAGGGCATCGGCCGAGCCTTCGCCCTGGCGCTCGCCCAGGCTGGCGCCGAAGTCGTGATCGCCGACATCAACGAACGCACGGGTCGGATGGTGCAACGCGAGATCGAGTCTCTGGGCCGCGCAGCAGCATTCGTTCGAACCGATGTCACCATCGAGGCGGACGTGAGGCGGGTCGTCGCGACGACCGTCTCCCGCTTTGGTGGGCTCGACATTGCTGTCAACAACGCCTGGACCGGTGGACGCGCGGGCAGTGCCCGGGGGGCGTCGGCAACCGCGCTCGACACCTCACTCGACGACTGGGACTTCGTGCACGGCTTGCTGCTCCGAGCCTGCTTCCTGTGCTGTCGAGAGGAAGGCATCGCGATGGTCCGGCGCGGAGGCGGCAGGATCATCAACGTCGCCTCGATCTCCGCCTCCATTGCGAACGCCAGCGCCGCCTACTGCTCGGCCAAGGCGGGCGTCGTGGGCCTCACTCGGCGACTCGCGGCCGAGCTCGGCGGTCACAACATCACGGTCAACGCCATCAGCCCCTCCTACACGCTCTCACCCGCTCGGCGGAGTGACTCGCCCGCGGATCGTGACCTGATCCGATCGCTCCATCCGGTCGGTTGGTACGAGCGCCCGGAGGACCTCACTGGAGCCCTCGTGTTCCTTGCCTCCGACGCTTCGAGCTACCTGACTGGTCAGGACGTGACCGTCGACGGTGGCCACACGCTCAACGTCTGGCTGGACCCGCCGGTTCGTCACGTGCCGCCCCCTGTCACACCGGACGACGAGACCCGGTCCCTGCTGCATGATCTGGACGTGCTCAGCATGGACGATGATGGCCAGGAGATCCTCTCCAGGTGACGGCAGCCTCCACGGTTACCGCCGAGTTGCATGTCGACGCTCGGTGTTGGCTCGGCGAGGGCCCGCTGTGGGATGACCGGTGCCGCCGTCTCCTGTGGGTCGATATCGAAGCAGGACGGATTCTGTGGCTCGAGATGGGCTCTTCAACGCTCCAGAGCACAGACGTGGGCAGTCCCATTGGCGTTCTCGCACTCCGGGACGATGGCTACATCGCGGCCGTTGAGTCCGGTTTCCTGCAGCTCGCGACGGACCTGCAACCCGTGGACGTGGTCCTGCCGATCCCACGCCACGGTCGCGGGTTGCGCATGAACGATGGCAACGTGGATCCTCGTGGCGGGTTCTGGGCAGGGTCCATGGCGAGCGACGGTGCCAGCGGGCAAGGCAGCCTGTATCGTCTCGACCCAGATCGCACGGTGCATCGCGTGCTCCGTGGGCTCACGATCTCGAACGGGCTGGACTGGGATGCGGCAGGCACGCGGATGTACTTCGCGGACAGCGCCGAGCCTCGCGTCAGCGTATTCGACGTTGAGGACAACTACCGAACGATTCGAAACCGACGCACCTTCGTGGAGATCGATCCGCGCGTCGGCGCACCCGACGGCCTCACCGTGGATGCAGAGGATGGCGTCTGGGTTGCTGTATGGGGCGCGGGGCGTGTCCATGGGTACTCGGCGGATGGCCGGCTCCGCACCGTGGTCTCCGTTCCCACACCCTTCGTGAGCAGCTGCGCCTTCGGCGGGGTTGACCTCGACACCCTCTTCATCACCACGGCCCGCAGGGACAAACGACAACCCGACGTCACACGCGGGAGGCGTGTTCGCGGTGCACCTCTCCGTTCAGGGCCGTCCCGCCAACCGGTGCAGCATTCGTCAGGACTGAGAATGGGACCGATCGTCGTCATCACGGGTGCAGAGTCGGGAATCGGCAAGGCGACCGCGTTCGCGTTCGCCGCTGCTGGCTACGATGTGGGCTTCACATGGCTCAACTCGGCGTCGGCAGGCTCAGCCTGATCGCTCAGCAGATCGAGGGGCTCGGGGTCCGTGCCGCGACGCAGTGGCTTGACCTGACAACACCCGCCGACGGTGGGCAGGCAGTCGACAGGCTTGTTGAGGAGCTGGGCGGAATCGACGTCCTCGTGAACAACGCCGCGACTGCCCATTGCGGCCCCCTTCCTGGATACTTCGCTCGAAGATTGGCAACGGATCCTGGACGTCAACCTGACCGGGCCCTTCCTGTGCGCGCGCGCGGCCGTCCGCCATATGCTGGCCACCGGCCGGCGAGGAAGCGTGATCAACGTGACCTCGATCCAGGACTCCTACCCCGTTGAGAACATGGCCGCCTACGGTGCCGCCAAGGGCGGCCTTCGGCAGCTCACTCGGGTGATGGCGCTGGAGCTCGGCCGGAATGGGATACGGGTAAACGCCGTGGCCCCCGGGGAGATCAACACACAGATGACGGGTCGAGAGGGCATGCCCGGTGCCGCGGTGCCGCGGTCCGCCCTGCCTCTGGGACGAGCCGGGTCGCCGGAGGAGGTGGCGGCGGTTGTCGTGTGGCTCGCCTCAAGTGCCGCGAGCTACCTGACCGGGACCACGGTCGTTATAGACGGCGGCTCCGCTCTACTCGGTCCCTACCTTGTCGGGCTCAGCTGAAACGTCCGGGCTGTCCGGCGGGGCACGTCCCTTCGACCCGCGCCGCACCCCGGAGGCTGGCTCCTGGCGATGAGGAGGCTCGTGTCCCCTGGTTCACCAACCCTAGGACTCTTCTGCCGGCACCCAGGAGCATGAACCGTCGTCGTGGTGACGGCCAGCTCGTTGCGTCCGGCGACGACGCAGCCGGGTGAAAGGGCGACGCGCCGACGCACGGGCGCCGCCAGCGGCGGCTGGGTCCGGGTTCGAGGCAGCGCTCGGCGGGGATCAGCCGGGCGCCAGGTAGCGATCGATGTACGACCCGTAGTCAGGGACCTTCCGCTGGTACGCGCTCTCCATGAGCGGTGACGAGACCATGAAATCGGCAGAGGCTCGGTCACATGCGATCGGGATGTTCCACACCACCGCGATCCGCAGGAGCGCCTTGACGTCGGTGTCGTGTGGCTGGGGCTCAAGCGGATCCCAGAGGAAGACGAGGAAGTCGATCTCGCCGTCCGCGATCAGCGCTCCGAGCTGCTGGTCACCGCCCAGGGGCTCGCTCTGGAGCTTGCGGATCCCGACACCGAGCTCCTCCTCGAGCAGCGTACCGGTCGTCCCCGTCGCCACCAGGTCGTGCCGCATGAGGAGTCCGCGGTTGTACTCCACCCACTCGATGAGGTCGGCCTTCTTGTTGTCGTGCGCGACCAGTCCGACCCTCTTCCGCGGTCCGAGCGTCTGTTCCATCGTGCCCTCCGGCAGCTGCATGCTCGAGCGACCACGCATGTCCGGCCTGCGCGGCGGCGAACGGGCGAATAGGCGAAAGGGGTCCGGGCGCGACGTCTGCGCGAGCGTCAGCGCAGTTGCACTGTGATCGAACCTGCCGGGATGTGGATGGCGCCGTCGCGCTCGGGCCGTCTGCGAAACGCGCCCTGTTCGGGAGTATGCAGCACCGGGACTCAAGGGCTCCCCGGCATCTCGGCGTTTTGGATCGCCTCGGCCAGGTGCCGAGCCCGCGGGCCGGCGGTGCCTGGCTGCAACGCCACGTCCGCACCTTCGTACTATGCTCGTGCGGACCGCCCAGGACGACGATATCGGCCGGTTCGTCCCGCGCGTCCCTGACTCTGTGCCGTCGTCCACGGCATCCGAGGGGAGGTCCGGTTCATGTCGCTGCTCCGACGCGTGGAGCGGGCCCAGCAACAGCAACAGCAAGAGAACGAGAATGCCGCGGGCAGCTCGCTGGTGCCGGTGCCGCCCGAGATCCCCGTGGCACCGCCGGTCGTCCCGATCGCGCGTACACCAGCGCGCGAAGCCCTGATCCGGGAGATCAAGCTTCGCCTCCAGCCCGAGGTGGTGAACTCCTTCGACACCCTGCTCGATGCGACCGCGACCGATGTCAGCACCAAGATCGCGGGCATCGTCGACCGGGTGATCGTGGCCAACGGCTTCGCCGTCACCCGGGACGAGCGTCTGCGGCTCGTCGACGAGCTGGTCAACGATGTGACCGGCTTCGGGCCGCTGGAGCCGCTGCTCAAGGACGAGACCATCACCGAGGTCATGGTCAACGGCCCGGACCACATCTACATCGAGCGGTCGGGCAAGATCCAGCGCGTCCAGAGCTCGTTCCTCAACGACGAGCACGTCCTGCGCATCATCGACCGGATCATCACGCCCATGGGCCGCCGCATCGACGAGACCAGCCCACGCGTCGATGCACGGCTGCCCGACGGCTCGCGTGTCAACGCGATCATCGAGCCGCTGTCGCTGGTGGGACCCGGTGATCACGGTCCGGAAGTTCTCGGCCCGGCCGTACACGGTGGAGGACCTCATCGGCTTCGGCACCGCCACGCCCGAGATGTTCGAGTTCCTCAGGGCGTGCATCGAGGCCCGACTCAACCTGTTCGTCTCCGGCGGCACCGGCTCGGGCAAGACGACCACGCTCAACGTCCTGTCCTCGTTCATCCCCAACGACGAGCGGATCGTGACCATCGAGGACGCGGCCGAGCTCCAGCTCCGCCAGGAGCACGTGATCACGCTCGAGTCCCGCCCGCCCAACCTCGAGGGCGAAGGCGAGATCACGATCCGCAACCTGCTGCGCAACGCGATGCACATGCGGCCCGACCGGATCATCGTCGGCGAGTGCCGCGCGGGCGAGGCGCTGGACATGCTCCAGGCCATGACCACCGGCCATGACGGCTCGCTGTCCACCGGCCACGCCAACAGCCCCAAGGACATGCTGCGGCGGCTCGAGACGATGGTGCTGATGACCGGCTATGCGATGCCGCTGCGGGCCATCCGCGAGCAGATTGCCTCGGCCGTCGACCTGATCGTCCACACCGCTCGGCTCAAGGACGGATCGCGCAAGGTCGTCAATATCACCGAGGTCTACGGGACCGAGGACGACGACATCCTGACCCAGGACGTGTTCGCATTCGAGCAGACCGGCATCGACGACGACGGCAGGATCGTGGGCGAGCTCAAGCCAACGGGTGTCCGGCCCACGTTCATGAGCCAGTTCGCTCGCAGTGGCGTCGCGCTGCCGCCCGACGAGTACGGGATTCCGCCCGTGGACAAGGCGCTGCCGGGTCCGAGGCAGCCGATGAAGGGCCGCCTGGGGGGCGGCGGTTCCGCTCCCGACGCATCCTCTCTGCCGCTCGGGTTCGGTCGAGCCGTCAAGGCTGGCGGCATGATCTACATCTCGGCGATGGGCCCGATTGATCCCGACACCGGCCAGGTGACGCGCGGCGGGACCCTGGACCAGACGCGCCAGTGCCTGGCCAACCTCAAGGCGAGGCTCGAGGAGTCGGGCAGCTCGCTCGACAAGGTCGTGTGGGCGAACTGGACCCTGCGCGATCCGACCGAGTTCGACTCGTTCAACAAGGAGTGGCTGCGCTGGTTCCCGGGCGACGGTCCGATTGGGCAGAGCACGCTGATGCCGCCGCTTCAGCGTCGAGCCGGGTTCCGCGTCTCGATCGGGGTGATCGCCGAAGCCTAGTCAGCTCTGGTCTTCGGGTCATTGCCGTGTCGCAAACGTCGGTGGCGCCCCTCGTCCGGGCTCGGCGGCTACGATCGTTCGCATGACCGCAGTCCCCCCCGACCGGGTCAGCGAACGACTCCGCCACCGGCCGGCGGCGCCGTCGCTCGGGGTGGCCACCGAGTCCGACGCCATCGCGCGTCTCCCGGGCGGCGACCTCCGCTACGTCCTGCGCCGCTCGCCGCGTGCCCGCCGCCTGCGTCTGGTGGTCCATCCGCGGCGGGGCGTGGTCGTATCGCTCCCGGTCGCATCGCGCCGCGGCTGGGCCCACGCGGATGGCCTCGTCCAGGCGTTCCTGCTCGAACGCGAGCCATGGATTCGCCATCACCTCGATCGCCAGGCGGAAGAACGGCAACGAATGGCTGCCCGACCGGCGCTCGATGACGGTCGAAGGATCCTGTATCTCGGTGAGCCGCACCGGGTTCGCGTCGTCAACGCTGGCGGTGACGTGCGCTCGACTCGAGTGTCGAGGGTCGGCGGCGACGAGACGGACGAGTTGCTGATCGAGCGGATCGCGCGGGATCGGCGGTCAACGGCGTCGATCCTCGAGGCGTGGCTGCGGATCCGAGCCCGGACGGCGATCGCCGCGGCGCTGCGGCGGCATGCCAGCGGGCTCGGGGTCACGCCCGGGCGGCTCGCGATCCGCGACACCACCAGCCGCTGGGGAAGCTGCTCGCGCGCAGGCACGCTGTCCTTCAGCTGGCGGCTGATCCTCGCCCCGCCACCGGCGCTCGAAGCGGTTGCCGTCCACGAGCTGTGCCACCTCCGGGTATTCGGCCACGGGCACGCCTTCCACGCCCTGCTCGAATCGCGCGTTCCGGATCACGCGTCGTGGCGGCGATGGCTGCGACGCAACGCGGCCGAGCTGCACGCCACCCTCGAGGGATAGCGGCGGGGCGTGGACCCCGACGCACCCGCTCGATACCGACTCGCAAACACTCTTGTCCCCGGCCGGAGCGGGCGCTAACGCGAGTTGATAGCGGGCATTAGTGACGCTGCTGCCTGCGATCGGCCTGCTGGTCAACTCGTTCCGCTCGTCTCTGCCCCTGACAGCAACGCCAAGATCCTCGACCAGACCGACATCGGGAGTGGGCTCGTCAACAGCCTGTTCATCACGATCCCGGCAACCATCATCCCGATCTTCGTCGCCGCGTTTGCCGCACATGCCTTCAGTTGGATGTCGTTTCCGTTGAGGAACGGCCCGTTCGTCGCCGTCGTGGGTCTCCTGGTGGTGCCACTCCAGACGACGTTCATCCCGATCCTCCGGGCATTTGCGCGGATCGGCATCAACGGCGAGTTCTGGCGCTCTGGCTCGCCCACACCGGGTACGGTCTGCCGTTTGCGATCTATCTGCTGCGCCACTTCATGGGCTCGCTGCCGCGGGAGGTGTTCGAGTCCGCCTACGTCGACGGAGCCAGCCCGTTACAGCGTTCTTCCGGCTGGCGATCCCGATGAGCGTCCCGGCTGTCGCCGCGCTGACAATCTTCCAGTTCCTGTTCGCCTGGAACGATCTGCTGGTGGCGTTCGTGTACATCGGCTCGATCCGGCCGGAGAACCTGCGGATGACGGTGCAGGTCGACAACCTCGTCACCCAGTTCGGCGCCGGCTGGGAGCTGCTTGGACCGGCGGCGTTCATCTCGATGGCGCTGCCGCTCGCAGTCTTCTTCACCCTCCAGCGCTCCTTCGTCCGTGGGATCACCGGAGGCGCCGCCAAGGGCTGATCTCCCGGATCCTCGCAGCGACCTCGGACGGGCCGGACCTCCTCCTGGCCCGTCCGTTGCTGTCCGGCCGTCCGTCGTGCCGGCAGGGGACCATCGGCAGGTATCGGCTGCCCGCGGGGGGGCACAATCTGCGATGCACGCGCGTCTTATGGGTGCCTCGACGGCAGAGCCGTCACCTCGATCGGGTCTGGGGTCCCATGTCGCACCGTCTCGCAGCCGCTCTCGTCGTTGCCGCCGTCGCCATCTCCGCGTGCGCTGGCGCGCCGCCAGGGTCGCGGGGTCCCACCACGGGTTCACCGGCCGGCGCCGCCCCGATGACGCCCGCGACACCGCGCCCATCACAGATCCGGGCGTCGTCGCCCGGCCCCGAGTCGACCGCTCCCGCCGCCAGCGAGATCCCGGACGCCGGCAATGTCGAGGAGCAGCCGGTCGGACCGATGCTGTCGATCGAGCCCGTGGACGCGAATACCGTCCGCGCCACCATCGGGGGCGCAGACGCCCGGGCCTGGCGACTGGTGGTCGCGGGAACCGGAGATCAGGCCGCCGATCGGCTCGAGATCGTCGTCGAGACCGGGGACGTGGCGCCGGCGATCGCCGCGACCGAGATTCGCGATGGACAGGTCGTGGGGGTCATGGACCTGTCCGGGTTCGGCGATCCGACAGCAGCAGCGGGTGGGTGCCATGCGACGCTGCGCGTGTGCATCGACTCGGATGCGTTCCGGCTGCCCGCCGGTGGTGACGGGCGACTGACCGTCACGCTCACCCGGATGAACGATACCGGACCGTTGACGATCGTCGGCGGGACGGCGGGCTGGCCGGGGGAGCCCTTCATCCTCGGACCCTGGACCGAGACCGAGGCGTTCCCATGGGATCCGGCTGCAGCCTCCTGACGGCGGCTCCGCCCGCAACGATCCTGAGGCGGCACGCCCGCCTCCTCGTCCCGTCCGGCTGCGTCGCGCTGGCCGGGTGCGCGCCGCAGGTGCGCTGACCACCTCGGTCTGCGATCCCCGAAGCGCGCGGTCTGCTTGGTGGGCCGGGGCAGAATCGAACTGCCACAGCCGAAGGCGAGGGTTTTACAGACCCTTGGGCTCACCACCTGCCCAACCGACCCACGAGTGCGGCAGGGATGGTACCGCACGCGCCTCGAGCCCGCCTCGTCCCTGGGCGATCCGCGAGCGATCAGGACGCGACCCGCGATTCGGGATGGTGGAGATGAGGGGACTCGAACCCCTGGCCTCCGCGATGCGAACGCGGCGCTCTCCCAGCTGAGCTACATCCCCACGAGGGTCGCACCCGGCAACCTGGGCCAACCGGGCCGGAAGTGTAGCACGCACCGACCGCCAGACCCCCTCGCCAGTCCCCCTCGCCAGACCCCCTTCCGGGCCATCGGCATTGCCGACCGCACCCGGGGTTGCTCGGCGTGACACTCTTGACGAATAGAACGGATGTTCTATGATTGGACGTCCGATGATGGCTCGCTCATCCGACGTCTCCGAAGCGCTCTCGATGCTCCAGGCGCGCTGGGGAGCGGCCGCACCCCAGCGGGGCGGAGGGATGTCACTGGCGGTCGAGGGCGCCCTTGCCCGAATGCCGATGCCGGCCGAGCCTGATCCTTCTGCACTGGAGCCTGGACCGGTGCCGTTTGCGCCGGTCATCGCGCCCAGGCCGGGACATCGGATCGATGACCCCGATGGTCGCATCGTCTCCACCGGGTTTGCCAGGTTGGACGCCATGCTCGGGATGGGTGGCCTGCCGCGCTCGACCACAGTGGCGCTTCGCGGAGACGTCTCGTCGGGCAAGACTACGCTGGCGCTGCGGGTAGCCGCCTCGGCGCAGGCGGCAGGAGCGATCGTCGCCTGGCTGGACCTCGCTCGTGCCTTCGACCCCGTGGAGGCGGTCGCTCGCGGTATATGCCCGGAATGGCTCGTGGTGCTCACGCCGGTCGATCTCGACGAGGCGCTCAGGCTGACCGCCGCGCTGCTCTCCGCACGGACCGTGGACCTGCTGGTCGTGGATCTGCCGGATGGCCGGGATCCGGCGGTCGCGAGGGCGCGTGTCGGTGACCGGCTGGGCCGGCTTGCGGCGCTTGCCCGGCGGGCAGGGTCGCTGCTGGTGATGGTGGAACCGAGCACGATCGAGACGGGGCTGGCAGCCGCGCTGGGCGAGGCCAGCGGGCTGCGTCTCGACCTGGTGCGGACCGGCTGGATCCGGCTCGGGCGGGACGTGGTCGGGCAGCGCAGCGCGGTGACAGTGGTTCGGAACCGGCACGGCCCCCCGGGCCGGTCCGTGGAGCTCGAGATCCTGTATGCGGAAGGTGGTGCCCGGGATCGGTGCCTCGGGCGGGATGACCTGCTCGATGGCCGGCCATCAGGCGCCCCGCCGGGGAGGTTCGCGCCACTCCCGCTGCCCATCGACCTGAAAGGCCCCCAAGCATCGGCCGATCTCCATGCGTCTGCTCCATCTGCTCTGGCCACATCTGCCGCTCCGGCTCGCTCTGTCCCGCCTCGAGTCCCCGGGGAGCGACGGCGTCTCCGTCTCGAGGCCGCCCGGCCCGGTCGTCCTCGGTGGGCAACCCTGGACGGAGGGGACGGTGGTGGACGCGGACCCGCTCGCCCGAGCCCTCGGCGTGTGTCGAGGGATCCCGCTCGGGGACGCACACCGGCTCGCACCCGAGGCGACCTTCCTCGACCTCGCGCCTGACGCCGACCGGGACGTCGTCGAGGCCGCTTGCGAGCGGCTGGCCGCGTTCAGCCCGGGGATTGCCGGGACGAGCGATGTCACCAATTCTGGCTTCGGACGGATCGCCGTCCACGTGGATGGCCTGACTCGTCTGTGGGGGCTCGAGGAGACGCTCGTTGCCCGGATGGCTGCGTTGCTGGCGCCGATCCTGCCCGGTCTGCCACGGGCCGGGATCGCCGGCACCAGCTTTGCCGCGAGCATTGCGGCTGCCCACGCCCGGGAGGGCGGTCAGCCGGTTCTGGTTCCCCCCGGCGACGAGGCCCGATTCCTGGCCCCCCTGCCAGCCCGTTTCCTGACCCGGGATCCTGATGTCCGCGCCAGGCTTGCCCGGTTTGGGCTGTGGACGATCGGGTCGGTCGCGGTGCTGCCGAGGTCGGCGCTGGTAGCCCGGTTCGGGGACGAAGGGGCCCGCCTGCACGCCCGGGCCAGGGGAGAGGAGACGGAGCGGTTCCGGCCTCGCCGTGCCGCCGAACGGATGGTGCTCGCCCTGCCGCTCGAGCCGCCGGCAGAAGGTCTCGAGACGGTGCGGTTCGTCCTCCGGCGGCTTGCCGCGACGCTCTCGGATCAGCTGCAGGCGCGAGGCCGGGCGGCCGGGATCGCCCGGCTCGTCATCACCTGCGATCTCGCCTTCGCGCGTGACGGGATGCCACCCGAGCTCCGCGTCGAGCAACGTCTCCCGGAGCCGACCGCGGATGCCGAGGCGATCGAGCGCCTGCTGTTCGCCAGGCTGGAGAAGATGCCGCCGCCGGCTCCGGTCTCACGCCTGGAGCTGGAGCTCGGCTTGATCGAACCGGCATCCGGCCAGCAGCTGCCGCTGTTCACGCCGCAGGCGGCACGGGACGCTCGCCTGGCCTGGCAGCTCGCCCGACTGGCGATCGCATTCGGCGTGGACCGGGTGCGACGGGTGGAGCTGGTCGATCCCGAGGCCATCGTGCCCGAAGCCCGCTGGCGCTGGACGCCGGTCACGGGAGGAGCGGTGACCCGCGAGGACGAGCGGGCGTGACGAGATTTCTGCGCGAGCACCCGGTGATCGATCCTGAGCTGGACGCCACCGGCAGGCTGGTTGCGATCCACTGGAACGGCCGACGGGAGCCGGTCGAGGTCTGCAATCGCTGGCGGGTCGAGGAGTCATGGTGGCGGCAGCCGATCGCACGCGACTACTTCAAGGTTGTAGGCCGGACCTGGCTCGCGCTCGTGTATCTGGACCGGGTGGCCGGGACGTGGCACCTGGAGCGGCTCTATGACTGACCGCTCGGACGGGTGGTGGCGAGGCCGGCCGTGACCGGTCGAGGGTCCGGACGACGCCTGATGGATCGCAGGCAGGTGGATCATCGATCAGGGGATCGCTCCCCTGGGCCGGACCGTCAGCGAAGGACGGGCGAGCCGAGCACCACCGCGACCACGAGCAGAACGACGAACAGGCCCACCACCAGCAGCAGCGCGCCCATGTCTCTGGATCGAGTCGTCTGCATCGCCGGTGGACCCCCCATTGCTTCTCCACGACCGGCCCGCCCGGTCGCTGGGAGCATAGACGTCCGAAACGATCCCAGTGTTGCGTTTGCGGCGGGATCGTGCCCTTCGCTCTGGGCGCTCTCATCACCGATCGCGCCGACCCGCACGGGCTCAGCTGGGCAGGGCGGCCAGCACGATCAGCACGAGGAGCACGATCAGGACCGCGACCAACAGGCCCGCTCCGATCATGTCCCGACGAGTGAGCTCCATCGTCCGTCGATCTCCTTTCAATCCGGTTCAGTCTCCGGCACCCGCGCAGCCGGCACCGTAGAGCACGGTGATCATCGTCGATCCGCCCTGCGGGCGGAAGGTCACCTGGATCCGACATTCGGGGACGTCGCTCCGGGAATCGAGCACCCGGCTGCCGTCCTCGAGCGGCTCGGATAGATCGACCCTGCTGAACCCGGCGGCTTCGAGCGCCGCGCGGTACCAGCCCGCGACCTGATCCACGGAGTCGGAGGTGCTGAATGCGGCGCTGACGGGCTCGGGCGGCGGCTCGGCGACGTTCGCGGCCGGATAGATGGGGAAGCCATCGGGGAGAGCGTCAAGGATGGCGCCCCAGTCGGTCTGCGTGGTGGGGATACGCGTGACGGCTGGACCCGGCGACACGCTGACGCCGCCCGGCACGAGGGTGGGTGCCGGCGCATGGCTCGTGCCGGCGACGCTCGGGCTCAACGATGCGACCGGGACACTCGCCGATACGGTTGCGCCTGGCGACGCCGCGCCCGGTGAGGCACCGTCGGAGCCACAGGCGGCCACCGTCAGCGCGAGGGCGGTGGCCAGCACCAGGATCGATCCGTGCATGGCCAGCCCGCATCTCCGTGTGGAGGCTGGGCTCGCCGATGGGGAGCGTGGTGTCACGCGTGCCATCGTAGTCGCCCGGTCAGCGTGGACGGCAGGCCGAGAGCCCTCGCCGCCCCAGCGGCGAGGGCTCTCGGCTGTCCCCGGCCTGCCCGGGATCCGGGGGAGGTCGACGAACGCCATCGCAACGTTCGTCGCCGTTCGATCTCGCCCGAGCCTCGGCCCGGCCGGAACGGTGGGGTGATCAGGCGGCTGCCTCGGCGATGGCCGGAAGCAGGACCAGGATCAGGCCGATGGCGAAGGCGATGGCCGCCATCCGCAACAACAGGTCGATGACGATGCGGAGGCCGCGCCGTTGGATCGGGTTGGCGATCACGCGCTTTCAGACGCACGAGGGGGCGGTTTGGTTGCGGGTGACCGACGAGCGAATCGTCAGGGTTTCGGTTCGCCGAACGAGCCACTCTCCGGCTTGCCGGCAGGGCAGGGTAGCAGCAATAGAACAGGCGTTCTATCATTGACGCCCTCGCTCTGGAGCCGTTCGTGACTGATCCTGCCTATGCCGAGCTGCATTGTCACAGTCACTACTCGTTCCTCGATGGCGCGTCGTCCCCGGACGAGCTCGTCAGCCAGGCGACTGCCCTGGGTCTGGAGGGCCTGGCGATCACCGACCACCAGGGGCTATACGGTGCGGTGCGCTTCTCGGCGAGCGCTGAGGCGGCCGGCCTGCATCCCGTGATCGGGATCGAGATCGAGCTGCTGGATGCGGCGGCTCCGGACCCCGGTGGGATCGTCGTCCCGGCGAGGCGGGCGTGGCGACCTGGTCGGCGGGCCTCCGCAATGCCCGTTGCCTCTCGGGTGGACGACGGACATCCGGAGCGGCCGCGCCCGGTGCGAACGCTGCTGCCCGGTCATCGTGAGGTGATCAGGGAGGACCACAGGGGGGTCGGGGAAGCGGCACGCGGCCCGCATCTCGTCCTGCTGGCCCGGGATGCGACAGGCTGGCGCAGCCTGTGCCGCCTCGTTTCCCGGGCGAACCTGGCCGGGACGAAGGCCGTCCCGCGCTATACCCAGGCGCTGCTGGCGGAACATGCCGAGGGTCTGATCGCCCTGTCGGGCTGTCGCCACGGGGAGCTTGCCCGGCGGCTGCTCGCCGGTGATCGCGAGGGCGCTCGGACCGTCGCCCGACGGTATGCGCGGCTGTTCGGACGAAGGACGGGTGTCGGTGGCGGCCATGGATCGCCTGCCGGCTGCGACGCAGCCGCCTCGAGCGGGTTCGTCCTCGAGCTCTCGCATCACCTGCTCCCCGACGATGACTGGCTCGTGTCGGAGACCGCACACTTGGCCTCCGAGCTCGGTCTGCCGGTCGCGGTGACCAATGACGTCCACTACGCGCTGCCCGAAGGCCGTGAGCTCCAGGATGTGCTGACCGCCATCCGGCACGGGCGGCCTGTGGGCGAGCTCCGCGACCTCCGGCGACCCGACGGCGAGTCGTACCTCAAGCCGGGAGCCGAGCTGCTCGCGATGCCGCCCGGCGAGCCCTCGACCGCGGCCACCGACCCCGTCCTTGCCCGAGCGTGGCGCGAGGGCATTGCCGCATCGGTCGAGATCGCGGCTGCCTGCCACGTGGAGCTCGTGTTCGAGCGGCATCGGTTCCCGGGCTTCGACGTGCCCAGAGGCGAGACGCCGTTCAGCCATCTGTCCGAGCTGTGCTGGGAGGGTGCCCGGCGCCGCTACCACCCCTTCACACCGGCCGTCGTTCGCCAGCTTGCCCACGAGCTGGACGTGATCGAGAAGACAGGGCTCGCCGAGTTCTTCCTGATCTGCTGGGACCTGATGCGGTTTGCCAGATCGCAGGGGATCCCCGCCCAGGGTCGCGGCAGCGCAGCCGATTCGATCGTCGCGTATGTGCTGGGGATCACACGCGTGGACCCGATCCGCCACGAGCTGCTGTTCGAGCGGTTCATCAACGAGGGTCGGACGGCATACCCGGACGTGGACATCGACTTCTCGTCGGCACGGCGCGAGGAGGTGATCCAGTACATCTACGGACGCTACGGGACCGAGCACACGGGCATGGTCTGCAACCTCGTCACGTACCGGGCGCGGTCGGCCGTGCGTGAAGTCGGGTATGCGCTCGGGTTTCCGCGTCCGCTGGTGGACCGGGTTGCCAAGGCGCTCGAGACGTACGACTCGGTGATGGTCCGTCGGGATCTCGAGGCCGAGGGCGGGTTCGCCCAATTCTTCGCGAGACCCGGGGAGGCGGCGGGTGACGGTGCGGATGATCAAGGGTCCGGCCCCGCCGCGACCCCGAACCTCGCAGTGGCTCGCGGCCTGACCGACTCGATGGGCCAGCTCAACCACGAGCGCGGCGGGCACTTCCGAGGCGACGCGCACCGCTCACCCACACGCGCCGCCGAGACTCGCCCTGCGCCTGCCGTATGCGTGGCAGGCTTGGCAGCCGCGGATTGGACGGGACATGCGGTCCCGGACGCACCACAAGATGCGACCGGCGCCGCGGCCACGCACGGAGCCGTGCCTTCGAGGCCGTCCTCGATGCATTGGGATGCCGCTTCGACTCCACCGACCGCCGGAGTACGACCCGCGAAGCGTGTCACGCATCAAGCGCATGCCTGGGCACCGGGCGAGGACGAGGGCGGTCCCGGCGACTCCCCGGTGAGCGTGCGCTGGATCCGCGAGGGTCCGCCATCCCGGGCATTGGAGGGCCGCCGCGGCCGGCGCGCCGCCCTCGACCGCGAGGTCGCCGGTCGGCTGGACCCCGAAAGCGGCGTGCTCCTGCCCGCCGAGCGTCGCTACGACTCCGTCGCCGAGGGCAACTCCCTGAGGCGGACCTCGGAGGGTTCACCGGACGATCGTCATCGAGACTCCGTCGGGCTGGCGGGCGGGCCGCACAGCAGCGTTGCCCGCGTCGAGGCCTTGCCGGGCCTCGACCGGAACCGCCACCGTGGCTCGGTCGCGTATCTGTCCGACTGGGAGCGATGGCTCGAGCTGTGCGCCCGCATCGACGGCTTTCCGCGCCACCTGAGCATCCACTCTGGGGGGATGCTCATCACGGCCGCGCCGCTCATCGACATCGCGCCCGTCGAGCGGGCGACGATGAAGGATCGTGTCGTCGTTCAGTACGACAAACGCGATGTCGAGACGATGAAGCTGATCAAGCTCGATCTGCTCGGCCTCGGCATGCTGGCCGCGATCGACGAGACCCTCCAGCTCATCGAGCACGACTGCGCGACGTGTGTCGATCTCGATCGCCTCCCCGAGCAGATCCCCGAGGTGTTCGAGATGCTCCAGGCCGCCGACACGGTCGGCGTGTTCCAGGTGGAGAGCCGAGCCCAGATGCAGACGCTTCCCAAGTCGCGGCCACGCAACCTCGACGACCTGGTGGTGGAGGTCGCGATCATCCGGCCGGGCCCCATCCAGGGCAACGCCGTCCATCCCTACCTGCGTCGGAAGCAGGGTCTCGAGCCCGTGACCTACCTCCACCCAAGCCTCGAGCCGATCCTCCACGACAGCCTGGGCGTGATCCTGTACCAGGAGCAGGTCATGAAGATCGCGATCGACGTCGCCGGGTTCACGCCCGCAGGCTCGGATGGGTTCCGGCGCGCGATGGGCACCTGGCGCTCGACGGGGGAGATGGAGAAGCTCCACGTGCAGTTCGTCGAGGGCTGCCTCCGCGTCCAGGGCATGCCCCTGGACGATGCGGAAGAGCTGTTCCGCCAGTGTGCGGCGTTCGCCAGCTTTGGCTTCGCCAAGAGCCACGCGGCCGCCTTTGCCCGGACGGCCTACGAATCGAGCTTCCTCAAGCTGTTCTATCCCGCACAGTTCGTCACCGGGCTGATCAACGCCCAGCCGATGGGCTTCTACCCGGTTGAGGTGCTGGTCAACGACGCCAAGCGCCACGGGGTGGCCGTGCTGCCGGTGGACATCAACCGAAGCACGTGGCGGACCACGACCGAATGGGTCGGCCGTCCCGGGTGGGCGCTGGCCGGGGAAGCGGGCGACGGCGGCGCGCGCGACGATGACCAGGGCGAGCCGCTGCCGGAGGGCTGCGGGATCGAGGCGCGGCCGGCACCGGTGCGATCACCGGTGTGCCTGATGCCGAGCGCCGCATCGCGCGAGCGCTGGGCGGCCGAGAGCGTGACGGGCTGGGCCATCCGGCTCGGACTGCATCTGGTCAAGGGGATCGGCGAGGAGCAGCAGGCGAGGCTGGACACGGAGCAGGCGCGTGGCCCGTACGTGTCGCTGCCCGACGTCATGGACCGAACGGGCTTGTCCGAGGAGATGCTGGAGCAGCTCATCCGGGCCGGGGGGCTGGACTCGCTGGACCGACCCCGTCGGGAGCTTCTGTGGCAGCTGCGCGAGGTCGCCGGGGCGGCCAAAGGGCGCGTGGACGGGCGGACCGGTCGGGGCTCCGGGGGGATGCGACGCGCGGCCGGACGACCGATGGATCTCCGCCTGCCGGCGACCGAGGCGCCGCCGCTCCCTGCGCTATCGGAATCGGAGCGGCTGGGCGACGCCTACGCGGTGGTGGGGCTCGACGCGCGCCGCCAGGCGGTTGGACTGTTCAGGCCGGCCCTCGATCGGTTGGGGGCGGTGACCAACGCGGCCCTGGCCGGCCTGCCGCCTGGTCGGATCCGGATCGGAGGGTTGGTCGTGACCAGGCAGCATCCGATGACGGCGCGAGGAACCGTGTTCCTGGCACTCGAGGACGAGACGGGGATGGTCAACGTCACGCTGTGGCCGGATGCCTGGCAGCGGCTCCGGTCGGTGGTACGCCGCCACGCCCTGCTGCTGGTGGACGGGGACCTCCAGCGGGAAGCGAGCGTGGTCAACGTGGTGGCCCGCTCGGTCACGCCGCTGGTCGAGGCCACCTCGACGGCGGGCGGGCCCGACTCGCCACTCGGAGTCAGGTCGATCGGGCAGGCAGGCATGCGGCGACTCGCCTGACCCGGACGGCCCGATCAGGAACGACCGCGATCAGGGACGACGGCTGGCCGGTGCACGCGAGTTCGTCGGCATGTTGCCCCGACCACGTGCCGGCTTGACAGGCTTCTGCCCGCGGTTGGGGTTCGCAAGGTTCAGGAACCGTCGGTACCAGGCTGCCATCGACGCAAACAGTGCCGCCCCGAACGGAGCGAACACGAACCCCTGCAAGATCACCAGCTCCGGCTGCTGATACGTGAGACGACCGAACGTGCTCAGCACGATCACGGCATTGCCGATGGCCGCCACCACGCCGACGATCGCGCCCAGCAGCCAGCTGGCCTTCGGGGCGCCCAGGCCGGCCAGGAACGCGCCAGCGACAGGTGGTGGGATGACGAAGAACTGGTACAGCACGATCGCCACCGTGGTGAACATGTCCGACGGGGGGTTCTTGGCATCCGTGATCGACGCGGTGGCGGCCACGAAGAGCACGGTCGACACGACGGACAGGAGCACTGGCACGAACAGTGACCAGTGACGGGCCAGCACGGGCAGGGAGCGCAGATCCTCGCGCCAGTCGAGCGGTCGCACCGCACCGCGAAAGGCGGCCATGATCCCGGGCCGTTCCTGGCGTGACGTCGCGCCAGGCTTCGCAGCCCGCTGCCGCGCGGTGGTAGCCGCGCCCTCCGTCTCGTCGGCCTCGGTGGCGTCGTCGTCCTCGCCAAGGAGGACGGCCTGCTCGGCGCGGTATCGGCGACGTGCCTCGGTTCGATCGGTGCGCTTCGCGCGGGCCAACGGATGCCTCCTGTCGATCAGCTGCCAAACCGGGGCACCGACGGCGGGTGACCGCGACGCGCCGATGAGCGGTGCAGCCGGTCTCGCGGGCTGCCGGCGCGGTTCAGCCATAGCATCGTACCGGGTCCAGGCCGCGAGGGTTGAGCCGGCGATAAGGGGCGACGTCTACCATCGCCACCTGGTCATCCGCCGCCGATGTCTCCCGCCCGGAGGTCCTCGATGGCGCGTGCTCGAGTCGCGGCAGTGGTCGCGATGGTTCTCGTATTGCTCGCGGCGACGACCGTATCGGCTGTCCCCGTCACCCCGCTCGGATCCGCGGCCAGTCTCGCGGGCGCCGTTAACTGGCCCGTCTCGTCCGGCCTCCTCATCGCCGAGGTCGTCACCGGCGGCACATCTGCATCGGACGAGTACGTGGAGCTCACCAATGCGGCGTCGGAGCCGCTGGACCTGCTGGGCCTCGAGGTTGTCTATGTGACGAGCTCGGGTGCGACCGTCACCCGCAAGGCGTCCTGGGATTCCTCGCTGCTGATCGCACCTGGACGGCATCTGCTGCTGGCCAACTCCCTGGGCCTCTACGCGTCGGCGGCCGATGCGACGTACTCGGGAGGCCTGTCCGCCACCGGTGGCACGATCGTGCTGCGGGCGACGGGTGGCGCCCCGATCGATGCTGTCGGATGGGGCGACGCGGCCAATGGCTTCGTCGAAGGCGCTGCAGCAGCCGTCCCCGCGGCCGGCACCTCGATCGAGCGGCGTCCCGGAGGCATTGACGGCAACACGTTCGATAGCAACGAGAACGCCGCCGACTTCACCGTCAACGACAACCCTGAAGGTCGCAACCTCGCGGCCGATCCCCTGCCGGCGCCATCGCCGAGCGGCTCACCTGCTCCCACGCCGTCACCGACCATCTCGCCCATCCCGACCGCCACACCGACGCCGTCACCGACCATCTCGCCCATCCCGACCGCCACACCGACGCCGTCACCGACCATCTCGCCCATCCCGACCGCCACACCGACGCCGTCACCGACCATCTCGCCCATCCCGACCGCCACACCGACGCCGTCACCGACCATCTCGCCCATCCCGACCGCCACACCGACGCCGTCACCGACCATCTCGCCCATCCCGACCGCCACACCGACGCCGTCACCGACCATCTCGCCCATCCCGACCGCCACACCGACGCCGTCACCGACCATCTCGCCCATCCCGACCGCCACACCGACGCCGTCACCCACCCCGATCGCGACGCCGACGCCAGTACCGACACCCTCGCCGACCCCCGTCTTCACGCCAAGCCCGGCGCCGTCGGAGGCGCCCGCGGTCGCGATCCAGGTTGCCCGCGACCTGTCCGATGGAACGCCCGCGACCGTTCAGGGAGTCCTGACCACACGCCTCGGCGCGCTCGAGAGCGGCCGAACGGGGTTCGTGCAGGACACGACGGCCGGGATCGCCATCTACCTGGACGCACCTCTGGCGGAGCCACTCCCGGAGGGGACGGTCGTCGTCGTTTCGGGGAGTGTCGGCAGCAGGTACGGGCAGCGCACGCTCCGTGCCGATGCGTCATCTTTGCTCGCCGTGGGGTCCTCGGACCTCCCGGCGCCGCTCGTCGTCTCCACAGGGATGGCGGCCGAGCCAGTTGAAGGGCGGCGGCTGGAGCTGCACGGGACGGTAACAGAGACGCCGTCGTCGCTCAGCGATGGCCTCGGGCTGACCGTTGACGACGGATCAGGACCGATCCGCGTCGTGGTCACGCCGGAGGCCATCGCAGATCCTGGCCCGACCACCGGGTCCGAGGTGCTGGTCGAGGGGCCGCTGGGCCAGCGTGACAGCAGTGGATCCGGAACGACCGGGTACCGGCTGTACGCAACCCTGCCGGGCGAGCTGGAGGTCGTTGAGCCGACACCCAGCCCGACTCCCGGTCCGACGCCGACCGCCACACCGACCGCCACACCGACGTCCACGCCCGGCCCGACCGTCGCCCCGAGCCCGACCGTCGCCCCGAGCCCCACCGTCGGGCCGTCGCCCACGCCTGTGCCGACGCCGATCCCGGACGCCTCGTCGGTCGCGACTGCACGACTGGCTCCCGTTGGCACGCTGGTGGTCGTTCGCGGCGTGGTCGTCGCCGAAGCCGGGCGCCTCGGAACACCCCCCTTGCTGGCCATCGCGGACTCGACGGGCGGCCTCCCGGTCCGGATCCCGGACGGCTTCCCCGCACCTCGACGAGGGACGCTGGTCGAGGTTCGTGGAGCAATCGCAGATCCGTACGGGCAGACCGAGATCCGTCCCAGGTCGAGCGGCATCACGGTGCTCGGGGCGGGACCTCTGCCGATGCCCCTGACCCTGGTGGCTGGCGACGCGCGGGAAGACGTGGAGGGTCGGCTCGTGGCGATCCATGGCACGATCTCGACCTCGGCAAGCCGGGCCACCAGCGATGACCTCGCATTCAGCATCACCGGCGACGACGGAGCAACGCTGACGATCCGGGCCGATGCCTCGGCTGGACTCGCCAAGGGCTCCTTGCGCAAGGGCATGGTGGCGACGTTCACCGGTGTGGTGGGTCAGCGAGCGTCCCGTAAGGGTCTGCTCGACGGTTATCGCCTCTGGCTTCGGGATCGAGCCGACATCGCGGTGTCCGCGCCGACAGCATCCGATGCACCTGCCTCGCCCTCGCCCTCGGACGGCTCCTCAGCCTCACCGGTCTCGACGATCGCCGCTGCCCGGGTTCTCGAAGGCAGCCGCGTCACCGTGGAAGGCGTGCTGACGATCGATCGGATGCTCCTCGACTCGACCGGCCGGCGAACGATTGTCGAGGACTCGACCGGCGCCATCGAGGTGTATCTCGCGACACCCGACAACAGCCTCCACATGGGGGAGCAGGTCCGCGTGAGCGGCACGATCGGCCGCGCCTGGGGTGCCCCGCGCCTCAAGGCAGATGAGGTCAGGGTTCTCGGGGCGCGCGAACCTGTAGCGCACACCATCCGAGGCCGGCCCAGCGCGGCGACCGAGTGGCGTCTGGTGCGCCTCAGCGGGAAGATCGTCGATCTGCACCGCAGCGGCGACCGCTGGCTCGTGGAGCTCGACACGGGTGCGGGGCGCGTGCCCGTCCAGGGCCTGGCCGGCAGCGGCATCCCGGCATCGTCGATCGTCGAAGGTCGGGCGGCCACGATAACGGGAATCATCAAGCGCCCGTATCCCACGGCGACGGACCGCCAATTCTCGCTCGTGCCACGCACGTCCGCCGATGTCGCCATCGGGCCCGCAGGTTCAGGCCTGGGCAGCCCATCGGCCGGCGCGCCGACGTCCAGCCTGGTGCCCGGCCTGGTTGGAGCGCCCTGGGGCACTTTGCCCCCGGACGTTGATCTCCGCGACCTGGCCGCGCACCTCGGTGAACAGGTCCGCGTCGGCGGACTGGTGATGGATGACACACCGGACGGGATCCATCTCGACGACGGAACGGCTACCAGCCGCATCGTGCTCGACGGAGACGCGGCGGATCTTTCGGCGCTCCTCATGCCCGGGGATGCCCTGAACGCGACCGGCACCCCGGAGACTCGGGGCGAGGTCGTCCTGGTGGTGACCGATCCGGCCGCCGTCGAGCTCGCCGGCGACCTCGGAGTTGGCGGTCCAGCCCCCACCGGTACGGGCGGCAGCCAGAGCGCCGGTCTTGCCGCCGGGTCCCGGCCACGACGTGACGTTGCGACTCTCGGGTCGAGCGGCCCTCCCACTGGGGCCACATCCGCGTTCGTGGTGCTCGCGACCCTCCTGCTCGCCGGCGTCGTGGCGCTGGCCGTCGCGGCAGCCCGGCGCCACCAGGCGCGGCAACGCGTTCGGGGCCGCATCACGGACCGCCTGGCGTCGTTCGTGCGCGGCGGCGCGACCGACAGCCAGGCTGCCGGGACCGTTCAACCTGCCGGTGATGTGGAGGCCGGCCAGGCGACCGCAGGGCGTGAGACAGCGGGCCAGCAGGCGTGATCCGTGGGGGTCGCCGGGCAGGAAGGAGAGCCCCCAGGCACGAGATCGGACCGAACCCGCTTGACGATGCTCGAATCGGGCCCCTATCCTCGGGCGCAACCTCACGCCGAACGTGCGTGAGCCACGAGGGACCGAGCCTTTGCCGAACGTGGATGCCCGTCTCGCGATCCCAGCCGGCGAGCGGCAGTACCACATCGGTCTCGGACCCGGCGAGCTGGCCGACTACATCCTGCTCCCTGGCGACCCGGATCGGGTTGAACGCGTCGCTGCCAGGTTCGACGCGGTCGATTTCCGCCACCGGCACCGCGAGTTCGTGACCGCCACCGGAACGTACCGGGGCCTGCGCGTCTCGTGCGTGTCCACCGGCATCGGCCCCGACAACATCGAGATCGTGATCGCCGAGATCCTCGCGATCAAGGACCGGCCGACGCTGATCCGCATCGGCTCCTCCGGCGGGTTGCAGGACGACACCCTGCTGGGCGACCTGATCATCACGACCGGCGCGGTTCGTCTCGAGACCACGACCAACTGGTTCGTGCACGAGGGCTACCCGGCCGTAGCCCACTACGAGGCGGTCCTGGCCCTCGAGGAGGCTGCCAGCAGGCTCGGCTATCGGCACCACCTGGGGATCACCGCCACGGCACCCGGGTTCTTCGGCGCGCAGGGTCGCCCGATCCCCCAGCTGCCGATCCGCTACCCTGACCTGGCGGAGGAGATGTCCCGCCAAGGCGTCCTCAACTTCGAGATGGAGGCATCCGCGATGCTCGTCCTCGCCGGTCTCGGCGGCTGCCGGGCCGGCGTCGTGTGCACCGTGTTCGCCCAGCGCAAGACCGGTGAGTTCCCCACCGGCAAAGCGCAGCAGCTGGCGGAGGCCGCAGCGGTGGATACGGGCCTTGAAAGCCTGTTGATCCTCGCGGAGCTTGACCGCCAGAAATCCAAGGCCGGGGCGGCGCGCTGGCGCCCGTCGCTCTGGGCCCCAGCATGAGCGCCAGACCCAGCGTCCCCGCGGGCGCGAGAGGCGTCCTCTCGTGACGCGGACAGCGTGAGGAGGAGCCGATCCAATGGCTGAGGCCTATTGCGTCAAGGACAAGATGAAGGTCGAGGTCCAGAACCCGCAGCACATCACCATGAAGAACGGCAAGCCGGCGCTCCAGGGCACGTGCCCGAAGTGCGGCGGCAAGGTGTTCAAGATCGGCGGCTGACCCTCGAGAACGCCGAACACGCAGGGCCCTCCGGCATAGCCGGGGGGCTCTTCGGTCGTACGGGCGGGAGTGCCAACGACCCATGGCAACCGGGCCAGCGGTCGGGGGGAGCTGACCGGGAGCTTTGCTAAGATTCGATCGAACCCACGATCCCCCGTTGCGAGGTCACGCCCTGTCCGCATCCTCGGCCCCCGCTCCTGACCTCGCCGGGATCATGTCGCCGCCGCCAACGACCTTCCTCGAGCGCGGACGCTCCGGTCGTTGCCGACGATCGGCCTTGACCCGCTTCGGGGCCGCCGCTGCCGCCGCCCAGGCATCGACCGCAGCCGCGCTCCCGACGTCGCCTCGCCGGCCCGAGCCGGTGGACCGCATCGGGCCGATCGCGAGGTTCACCAGGCAATGCCCGTCGAGCGCGTCTGCCCAGGCGCTCGACGATCCGCGTCTCAAGGATACGAAGGAGGTCACCCGATGACGGTTCGCGTCGGCATCAATGGTTTCGGACGGATCGGTCGGCAGTCCCTCAAGGCGCTCATCGAGCGCGCCCCGGATCTCG
Source organism: uncultured Chloroflexia bacterium (assembly GCA_963829295.1). Taxonomy (GTDB): domain Bacteria; phylum Chloroflexota; class Limnocylindria; order Limnocylindrales; family CSP1-4; genus CAIXZV01. The sequence continues at coordinate 62,559 of CAWHHU010000010.1, forward strand.
AGGTCGTGGCCGTCAACGACATCGTCGACGTGCCGACCAACGCGCTCCTGTTCAAGCACGACTCCACCTACGGCGCCTATCCGGGCGAGGTCTCGCACACCGACGACTCGATCGTGGTGGACGGACGCACGATCAAGGTCCTCCAGGTGGCCGATCCCGCGCAGCTGCCGTGGGGCGACATGGGCGTCGACATCGTGATCGAGTCGACGGGCCGGTTCACCGACGCCGACAAGGCGCGCGCCCATGTGGCGGCGGGTGCGAAGAAGGTGCTCATCAGCGCCCCCGCCAAGAAGGAGGACGTCACCATCGTGCTCGGCGTCAACGAGGGGGCCTACGACCCGGACAAGCACGTGATCGTGAGCAACGCCAGCTGCACCACCAACTGCCTGGCGCCGACGGCCAAGGTCGTCCACGATCGGTTCACGATCCGGCGTGGTCTGATGAACACGATCCACAGCTACACCAACGACCAGCGGATCCTCGACGTGGCTCACAAGGACCCGCGTCGCGCACGGGCGGCCGGCCTGAACATCATCCCGACCACGACCGGTGCAGCCAGGGCGCTCGCGCTGGTGATCCCTGATCTCAAGGGCAAGTTCGACGGCTTCAGCCTGCGGGTGCCGACGCCAACCGTCTCGGTCGTCGACTTCACGGCCGAGCTCGACACCGAGACCACCCTCGACGAGCTCAACCAGGCCTTTCGCGACGCGGCTGCTGGCCCGCTGGCCGGTATCCTCGGCGCGTCGGACGAGCCGCTCGTGTCGACCGACTTTCGCGGCGACACGCGTTCCTCGATCGTTGACCTTCCGTCGAACATGGTCCTTGGCGGGAACTTCGTGAAGGTCATCGCCTGGTACGACAACGAGTGGGGCTACAGCTGCCGCGTCGCGGACCTGGTCAAGTTCATGGCGGACCGGCTCCCGGCCTGACCGAGCGCGGCCCCCGGAGAGGAACCGAATATGGACAAGCTCACCGTCCGGGATCTGGACGCTGCGGGCAAGCGTGTCTTCGTACGGGTCGACTTCAACGTCCCGCTCGAGGACGGTCGAGTCACCGACGATTCGCGCATCCGGGCAGCGCTGCCCACCATCCGCTATCTGCAGGCACAGGGAGCGCGGGTGATCCTCGCCAGCCATCTCGGGCGCCCGGGCGGCAAGGTCACCGACAGCCTCCGACTGCGGCCGGTCGCGGAGCGGCTCGGCCAGCTGCTGGGCCGAACGGTCCCGGTCACCGGGGATGCCCTGGGCGTCGGGACCGAGGACGCCGTCCGGCGCCTCCGCAATGGCGAGATCCTGCTGCTCGAGAACCTGCGCTTCCACGCCGAGGAGGAAAAGAACGACCCCGGCTTCGCCGAGGCGCTGGCCGCGTATGCCGACGTCTATGTCAACGACGCGTTCGGCACCGCGCATCGCGCGCATGCGTCCACGGTCGGCGTCGCAAAGCTTCGCCCCGCGTATGCCGGGTTCCTCATGGAGAAGGAGATCGCGAACCTGGGCAAGCTCCTCGACAACCCTGAGCACCCGTTCGCGGCGATCATCGGCGGTGCCAAGGTCAGCGACAAGATCAAGGTCCTCGAGCACCTGATGGACAAGGTCGACATCATGGTGATCGGCGGCGGCATGGCGAACACGTTCCTGCTGGCCCAGGGCAAGGCCGTTGGCAAGAGCCTGGCCGAGCCGGACCGCGTCGAGGACGCACGCAGGATCCTGGGGGCGGCTGAGACGAAGGGTGTCGAGCTCGTCCTGCCCGTGGATGTGGTGGTCGCCAAGGAGGTGACTCGCGGGACGGAGTATCGGACGATCTCCGTGGACAAGGTGCCGGCGAGCTGGCACATCGTCGACCTGGGCAAGCAGAGCCTGGCCAACATCGAGGCCGCGCTGGCCGGCGTGAAGACCGTGCTCTGGAACGGACCGCTGGGCGTGTTCGAGATCCCCTCGTTCGCCCACGGCACCAAGGCCATAGCCCGGTTCCTCGCGGACCGCGCCGAGACGGGCGCCGCGGTCGTGATCGGCGGCGGTGACTCCGTGGCTGCGATCCAGCAGCAGGGCCTGGCGGACAGGATGACCCATATCAGCACCGGCGGCGGTGCCTCGCTCGAGTTTCTCGAGGGTCGCGAGCTGCCGGGTGTGACAGTGCTCCTCGATCGGGAGCCGGAGGCCGTCAAGTGAGCGATACCACCATCGCCTGGATCGACGCCAGGGAGATCCTCGATTCGCGCGGCAACCCCACGATCGAGGTCGACGTCGTCACCGAGGATGGCTCGCTCGGCCGGGCCGCGGTCCCGTCGGGCGCGTCGACTGGGGTCAACGAGGCGGTCGAGCTGCGGGACGGGGACAAGGCACGCTACGGTGGCAAGGGCGTGCTCAACGCCGTCAGCAACGTGACCGAGCGGATCGGCCCCTCGATGCTGGGCTTCGATGCGGCGGACCAGGCCGGGATCGATGCCACGCTGATCGAGCTCGACGGCACGGCCAACAAGGCCGAGCTGGGCGCAAACGCGATCCTCGGCGTGTCGCTTGCCTGTGCGCACGCCTCGGCAGCCAGCCACGAGCTGCCCCTGTACCGCTACCTCGGCGGGGTCGGGGCCAGGATCCTGCCCGTTCCGCAGTTCAACATCCTCAACGGCGGCAAGCATGCGCAGGATTCCACGGACTTCCAGGAGTTCATGGTCATGCCGGTCGGGCTGGAGTCGTTCCCGGAGGCCCTGCGAGCCGGAGCCGAGATCTTCGCCGCGCTGCGCGCCATCCTCCATGACGAAGGCCACGCCACAGGGCAGGGCGACGAGGGCGGGTTCGCGCCGTCGCTGCCGTCCAACCAGGCCGCGGTCGAGGTCATCCTGCGCGCGATCGAGAAGGCCGGCTACCGACCCGGCGACCAGGTCGCCATCGCCCTCGATCCGGCGGCTTCGACGGTGCTCGTGGAGGGCACGGGTGTCGACGGGGTGGTGGGTCAGTACCGGCTCGCGAAGGAGGGTCGAACGCTCGATTCGGGCCAGATGGTGGACCTGTGGGAGGACTGGATCACGCGTTATCCGATCGTGTCCCTCGAGGACGGCCTGGCCGAGGAGGACTGGGCGGGCTGGATCGAGCTCAACGCACGGCTGGGCGACAAGGTCCAGCTGGTGGGCGACGACATCGTGGTAACCAACCCCTCCTTCATCGCGCGCGCCATCGCGGAGCGGGCGATGAACTCGGTGCTGATCAAGCTCAACCAGATCGGGACGCTCAGCGAGACGATCGACGCGATCGGCCTCGCGCGCCGCGCCGGCTGGTCCGCGGTGGTTTCCCACCGCTCGGGCGAGACCGAGGACACGACCATCGCCGACTTCGTGGTCGCCATGGGCACCGGGCAGATCAAGACCGGCGCCCCGTCGCGCTCGGAGCGCGTCGCGAAGTACAACCGGTTGCTCCGGATCGCCGACGAGCTGGGTGACGAGGCCCTGTTCCTGGGTCGGGCCGCACTGACCGGCGCCGCCGGCCGGTCGGGGGCCTGACCCTGCACGGCCATGGGCCGATGCCAGCGGTGAGCAGACCATGAGCCGGCTCGTCGATCGCGGCGCGATCACCGCGGCCTGGGTTGGGGTCGGCATGGCGGTCACGATCGGGGTGAGCTTCCTGCTGGTCATCCCGATCGAGTTCCTGATCATGCCGTTTGCCCTGCTGGGTGGCCTGCTGATCGGCTACTACGCGAACGCCCGGTCCGACCGCGCCGGCGGTCCGTGGGCTCGCGTGCTCGCCAACGCGCTGGTGGCCGGGCTTGTGACCGGTCTCACGTTCGCGGTCCTGCTGCTGGCGGTCAAGGCGCTGTTCTTCACGGCCGACAACGGGTATCGGGACGCGTCCTCCGGCGGGCCGTTGACGTGCGACACGGGCGCCGATTGTGTCTACCAGCGCTACCTGGCGTTCGAGGGGGCTCCGGCGTTCGAGGCGGCCGGGATCACGGGCGTCGAGACGTTCACGGCCTTCTACTGGGGGGAGCAGCTCAGCAATGCCGGGCTGCTGGTGCTGTTGTCGACGGGGGGCGCGGTGGTTGGTGGGCTGATGTTCGGTGGCGCCAATCGTCGTCGTCCCGACCCACGAGCACGCGTCGCGTCCCAGGTCTGAGCCCAGCCAGGCTGCCGAGCCCGCCAGCGAAGACACCATGGGCCCGGGAATCGCAACGCGCCCCGATGGGTGATCGGAGCGCGTCCTGATCCGAGCCTTGCGGCTACTCGGCCTTCTTGGCGCCCTTCGCCTTCGTCGCCGGCTTGGCGGCCGGGGCCTTGGCGCCCTTCGCCTTCGTCGCGGGCTTGGCGGCCGTCGCCTTGGCGACCGTCGCCTTGGCAGCCGTCTTGGCACCGGTCGCCTTGGTGGCGGTGCTCGACCCGGCCTGGCCCCTGGGCGCGCGCTTGGCGGGAGCCGCCTTGGACGCTGCCGTGCTCGTCGGCTTCGCGGGCGTCGTGCTCGTCTCCTGGGTCGCGACCTTTGCCGAAGCGCTCTCGGCACGGGTCGTCTTGGACAGCGCGGCGCGGGCCTTTCCTGCGGCAGTCTGCGCACCCTTGGCCTTGGCGGCCTTGCCGGCGGCAATTCGGGCCTTGGCCGCCTTCGCAGCGGCGGCTTTGCCGGTGGACTTCGCGACGTGGCCCGAGCTCACGACCTGCGAACCACCCACCGCGGCGTTGACCTTGCGGGTCAGCCGGGACTTGCGGCGCGCCGCGGCGTTCGGGTGGATCGCGCCCATCTTGGCGGCACGATCGAGGGCCGAGATCGCCTCGCTGAGCGACGCGGCGACGTCCGCGCCCTCAGGCTGCGTCGTCGCGACCGATACGGCCTTGGCAACGAGCGTCTTCGCAGCGGACCGCCGGGGCTGCAGGATCGCGTGCCGGCGCTCGGCTCGGCGGACGCGCTTCAGCCCGGACGGGGTGCGAGCGCCCTGCCATTTCCGGGGGGTTCTGGCCAAGGTGGCTGGTCTCCGTTTCCGTGTGTGGATTATGAGCGGGCGCGCGGGCAGCACGGCCCGGGGCGCGACGGCGAATGGTAGCAGGTGCGTCCCGAGCGGACCAGCGGTGGCTCCGTTCAGCTCGGGCTCAGCTCGGGCTCAGCTCGGGCGCCGGCGACCCCCTCGGAATCGGCGGATCAGGGAGGCCGTGGACGAATCGTGCGCATCGAGCCCGGGTTCGCCGGCTGCCATCAGCTCGGCGGCGATCCGAGTGGCGAGCACCTTGCCCAGCTCTACGCCCCATTGGTCGAACGAATCGATGCCCCAGACGGTCCCCTGCACGAACACCTTGTGCTCGTACAGCGCCACGAGCGAGCCCAGCGAGCGGGGCGTGAGCCGATCGAGGAGCAGCACGGACGTTGGGCGGTTGCCCTCGAACACCCGAGCCTCAACCTGGTGAGCCGGGACGCCCGCGGCGACGACCTCTTCCCGCGTCTTGCCGAAGGCGAGCGCCTCGGCCTGGGCGAGCAGGTTGGCCATCAGCAGGTCGTGGTGGTCGCCAACCTCCGTCGTGGGGTTGACGAACCCGATCAGGTCGGCCGGCACGATCCGTGTCCCCTGGTGAAGCAGCTGGTAGTAGGCGTGCTGGCCATTCGTGCCCGCGGTGCCCCATTCGATCGCCCCGGTGTCGTAGGTGACCCGGCCTCCGTCGAGCCGCACCGACTTGCCGTCCAATTCCATGTCCAGCTGCTGCAGGTACGACGGAAATCGCGTGAGCTCCTGGCTGTAGGGCAGCACGGCGTGCGTGTCGAAGCCGAGGAAGTTCCCGTTCCAGATACCCAGCAGGCCCATCAGGACCGGCAGGTTGCGGTCCATCGGAGCGTTCAGGAAGTGCGCGTCCATGTCCAGGAAGCCGGCCAGCATGTCCCTGAAGTCGTCCGGCCCGATGGCGACCATGAGCGACAGCCCGATCGCGGAATCCATCGAGTACCGCCCGCCCACCCAGTCCCAGAAGCCGAACATGTTGGCGGGATCGATGCCGAACTCCCGGACCTTGTCCGCGTTGGTCGACACCGCGACGAAGTGGCGGGCGACCGCGCCGGGGTCGCCCAGCCTGCTCAGCAGCCAGTCGCGTGCCGTCCGGGCGTTGGTCAGGGTCTCGAGCGTGGTGAACGTCTTGGAGCTGACGATGAACAGGGTCTCGGCCGGATCGAGGTCGAGGGTGGCCTCGCGGATGTCCGTACCGTCCACGTTGGACACAAACCGGAAGGTGCGCGTCCGGTCCGAGTAGTGCCGAAGGGCCTCGGTGGCCATGGCCGGACCGAGGTCGGACCCGCCAATGCCGATGTTGATCACGTTCCGGATCGGCTGCCCGGTGAACCCAGTCCAGTCACCGCTGCGGATCCGGAGCGCGAACTCGGCCATCCGGTCGAGGACCGCGTGAACCTCCCGGACGACATCGTGCCCGTCGACCACGAGGCTCGTCGAGGCGGGCGCTCGGAGAGCGGTGTGCAGGACGGCCCGGTCCTCGGTGACGTTGATGTGCTCGCCGGCGAACATGGCGGCCCGACGCTCCTCGACACCCGCGACGCGGGCCAGCGCCAGGAGCCGGGTCATCGTGTCGTCGGTGACGCGCTGCTTCGAGTAGTCGAGGAAGATCCCCGCGCCGCCGGCGGCGAGCCGGTCCGCCCGGCCGCGATCGTCGCGGAACAGGTCGCGGAGGTGCCGCTCGCGGAACGCGTCCGCGTGCGCGAGCAGCGCCTGCCACTCGGGGGTCTGGTCGATCGGGATCGAGGAGCGGGTCTCAGGCTGCGTCATGGCTCCCGCAGCGTATACCGCCGGCCCGTTCGCGGTCCCGCGCCCGGTCAGCGCCCGGGCGTGAGGATCCACCGATCGGCGGCCAGCGAGTGCAGCTCGCCCGAGCCGACATCGAACCAGGCGCCGTGGAGGGTCAGCGTGTCGGCCAGCTCCCGATCACGGATCCAGGGGAACGTCCGCAGGTTGTCCATCGAGCGCTCGACAGACCGCAGCTCGAGCGCACGCTGGCGCTCGTTGCCATCGACCCCGTCGACCGGATCGAGCTCAGCTGCGAGGTCGCGCAGGCTCGCGACCCAGTTGCCCACGAAGTCGCTCGGCGACAATGGGTCAGGCTTCGTCAGCGCGGCCCCGATGCCACCGCATCGGCCGTGGCCCATGATGACGATGGAGCTGACATCGAGGGCGAGGATCGCGTACTCGAGTGCGGCGCTGGCGCCATGCCGATGGGCATCGGGAGCGTAGGCGGGGACGAGGCCCGCCACGTTGCGGATCACGAACAGGTCGCCCGGCCCGGCGTCGAACACGGTCTCGGGCGCGGCCCGCGAGTCGGAGCAGGCGACGATCGCAGTCGCGGGGCGCTGGCCCTCCGTCGCCAGCTGCCGATAGCGCGCGAGCTCCGAGGCCAGCCGGGTAGAACGGAAGCGCCGGTAACCCGCGCGGAGCGGCTCGGGCAGGGTGTCGTGGCTGGCCATGGCGTTCGATGGTATCCGGCACGGTCGTCGAGGTATCGCCCGGTCCGAGCGGCGGGGCGCTCGCAACCTGACAGGTCGCGGTCGGGCAGGTGTCGCGTCAGACCGGCGTCGAGCTGCGGGTACACTCCCGCCTCGTGAGCATCCCCCAGTCCCGCCTGCGCAACTTCTCGATCATCGCGCACATCGATCACGGGAAGTCCACGCTCGCGGACCGTCTGCTGGAGCTGACCCACACGATCGAGGGCCGGCAGATGACGAGCCAGGTCCTTGACTCGATGGACCTGGAGCGCGAGCACGGGATCACGATCAAGGCCCGCGCGGTCCGGCTGGAATACACGGCCGCGGATGGTCAGATATACGGGCTCAACCTGATCGATACGCCCGGCCACGTCGACTTCAGCTACGAGGTGAGCCGCAGCCTCCAGGCATGCGAAGGCGCGATCCTCGTGGTCGATGCCGCGCAGGGCATCGAGGCCCAGACCCTGGCCAACGTCCACCTCGCCCTGCGCGAGGGCCTCACGATCATCCCCGTGCTCAACAAGATCGACCTGCCGTCGGCGCAGCCCGATGTCGTCATCGAGGAGCTTGAGAACGTGCTCGCGATCCCGCGCGAGGAGGTGATCCTGGCCTCGGCCAAGGAGGGGACCGGCGTGCCCGAGGTCCTCGAGGCGATCGTGGCCCGTATCCCGCCCCCGGGCGGCGACCCGGCCGCGCCGTTGCGAGCGCTCGTGTTCGACAGCCACTACGACCCGTACAAGGGGGTCGTGTGCTACGTGCGCCTGGCCGAGGGCACGCTCCACGATCACGACACGATCCGGCTGATGGCCAGCGATGCCGAGACCGAGCTGCTGGAGCTGGGCGTCTTCCGCCCGCAGCTGGTGCCGATGAAGCAGCTGGTGGCGGGCGAGGTCGGCTACATCGCGACCGGCCTCAAGAACGTCCGCGAGGCGCAGGTCGGTGACACGGTCACGGCCGTCGCGCGGCCGGCGACGCAACCGCTGCCCGGCTACCAGGAGGCCAAGAGCCTCGTGTTCGCGGGCCTCTATCCGCTCAGCGGTCCCGACTATCCGCTCCTGCGCGACGCGCTCGAGAAGCTCCACCTCAACGATGCCTCGTTCACCTACACGCCCGAGAGCTCGGTCGCGCTTGGGTTCGGGTTTCGCTGCGGGTTCCTCGGCCTGCTCCACATGGAGATCGTCCAGGAGCGCCTGGAGCGTGAGTTCGACCTCGACCTGATCGCGAGCGCACCTTCGGTGGAGTACCGGATCCAGCTCACGGCCGGTCGCGGCACGCTCACCGTCGACAACCCGGCCCGGTTCCCCGACGTGGGGGAGATCGAGGTGATCGAGGAACCCTGGGTGAAGCTCGGGGTGGTGTCGCCCGACCGCTACATCGGGTCCCTGATGGAGCTCTCGACGGGTCGACGCGGCACCTTCCTCAACATGGAGTACCTCGATCCTGCGCGGGTCCACCTGCACTTCGAGCTGCCGCTTGCGGAGCTCATCGTCGACTACTACGACCAGCTCAAGAGCCGGACGCAGGGCTACGCCTCGATGGACTACGAGGAAGCCGGCTACCGGCCCGCGGACCTGGTCAAGCTCGACGTGCTGGTCAATGGCGAGCCGGTCGACGCGCTGAGCCTGATCGTGCATCGCGACCGCGCCCAGAGCACGGGGCGCCTGCTGGCCGAGAAGCTGCGCCAGCTGATCCCCCGTCAGATGTTCGAGGTTCCGGTCCAGGCGGCGATCGGCAGCCACATTGTCGCCCGCGAGACCATCCGGGCGATGCGCAAGAACGTGCTCGCGAAGTGCTACGGTGGCGACATCACCCGCAAGCGCAAGCTGCTCGAGAAGCAGAAGGAGGGCAAGCAGCGGATGAAGCGCGTCGGTTCCGTGGAGATTCCGCAGGAGGCGTTTCTCGCCATCCTGCGCATGGGCGACGCGTGATGCCGCCTGCCGTGGCCGACGCCGTGTGGCCTGCCGAACGCCTTCGCAGGGAGGGCTGACGGCACCCGATGCCGCACGTGGACCTATCGAGCCTCCCGGGGATCGCCGACATCCCGGATCCGCTGCGGGTCCTGATGGCCCTGGGCCTGGCTGGTCTGCTCGTGATCCTGCGCTTCGACGCGGAACGCTTCAGCGCGGCCGAGTACGACGACGTCGACCGCTGGGGCAATGCGCCGTCGTTGCTCCACAGGCTCGCCTGGTACACGCTCGGGGTGGGTGGGATCCTCGCGGTGCTGACCATCTACCCGAGCCCCGCCGCGGACCTGTTCCTGGGCCTCGGTGACCGGCTGGGAGCGGTGATCCTCGGCCTCGGCTACGGGGCGATCGGCACGACCATCGCGCTGGTCATCGCGTACCTCCGCTACCGGCACGTGCGCCTGCCCTCGGTGCTGGCCTATCCGGGCGCGGTGATCAACGCGATCGCGACGGGGTTCATCGATGAGGCGGTGTTCCGGGGAATGGTGTTTGGGTTCCTGCTCCTGACCGGGATCGATGCCAACCTCGCCAACGTCGCGCAGGCACTGCTCTACGGGCTGGCGACCCGGCTGGGCGCTCCCCGGCGACCGTGGTACATGCTGGTGACCGTGCTGGCGATCGGGCTGGCCAGCGGCTGGGTGACGGGCGTGACCGGCGGGATCGGTGCGGCCTTCCTGGGTCACGCGATCACGCGGGTCGCGATCTTCCTCACCACCGGCCATGCCGGGCTGCCGAAGGCCAGGGGCACCGAGGTGGAGGAGGTCGAGCGGCGGCAGCGCACGCCCGAGGGCTGGCGGGTGCTCGGGCCGCGTGAGGCGTCGCAGGACCGCTGACCACGGATCGCCTCGACGGTTCGCCCGGGCCACTGCCGCCGGCGGCGCTCTATCTCCACATCCCGTTCTGCGTCTCGATCTGCCCCTATTGCGACTTCGTCGTGTACGCCGGTGCGACTGCACGAGGGGTTCGATCGCGAGTGGCCGCCTTCACCGCGGCGCTCCGCAGCGAGCTGGAGCTGCGGGCCGACGACCTGGATGCCGGGTTCCCCGAGGGTCGCCCGGCGCTCGAGAGCGTCTACATCGGCGGTGGCACGCCGACCCTGCTGCCCGGCGAGTCGATCGCCGGCCTGATCGAGCTCGTTCGGGCTCGGTACGGGATCGCCGACGCGGCCGAGATCACGATCGAGGCGAACCCGGGTGTCGATGAGCGCGGCCGTGCCCGGGCCCTGGCAGCTTCGGGCGTGACCCGGATCTCGATCGGGGCGCAGTCGTTCGATGATGCGCTGCTTCGGCGGCTGGGTCGGCGGCACGCGGCGCGCCACGTGGCCGAGGCGGTGCACGAAGCGCGTGCCGCGCACATCGCCTCGGTGTCGCTCGACATCCTGTACGACGTGCCCGGCCAGACGCTGGACGCCTGGGCGGCCACGGTCGATGCGGCGCTCGGGCTCTCGCCGGATCACCTGTCCGCGTATGCCCTGACGCTCGACGATCCCGACGGCGAGGGCCTCACGGGCCCGCTCGGTGACCATCTCCCGACGCGGGCCGGGGCGCGCCGCTGGCGGCTGGTGGCCGCGGCCGGCCAGGACGACGATCGAGCGGCGGAGCAGTACACGCTCGCGACCGAGCGGCTGGCGGCCGCCGGCTATCGAGGCTACGAGATCTCGAGCTGGGCCCGCCCCGGCCATGAGAGCCGGCACAACCTCGCCTACTGGCGACGGCAGGCGTATGAGGCCGTCGGTCCCGGCGCGCATGCGTTCGACGGCGTCACGCGCCGCTGGACCGCGGCCCGCCTGGACCGCTACCTCGCCGCGCTGCGCCCGGTCGATGGATCGTCACCCGAGCTGCCGCCTGGCGGGTCCGAGACAATCGACGCCGCGACCGCGAGCGCCGAAGTGCTGATCCTCGGCCTGCGGCTCGATACCGGCCTCGCGGAGGGGGATGCCGCTGCGGGGCCACTCGGCGCCCATCTCGCTTGGGCCCTCGCCGCGGGCCTGGTGGAGCGTTTCAACGCGCCGGGCCCACGGATCCGGCTGACGACCCGGGGCCGGCTCCTCTCGAATGAGGTGTTCGCCCGGCTGATGTGAGCCGGCCCGGTGGCCACCGACCGGGCCGGCGGGCGCCCGAGGATCCCAGCGCCGCCACCCGTGATGGCGCGTGAGCGTGAGCGTGAGCGTTGACACTCGGAACGGGCGCCGGGTAGACTGTCCGTACCACCGTTAGCACTCTCATGGTTCGAGTGCTAACCAACGCGGGAGAGGCTCATGGCGCGTCGTGCGCGTCGCTCCAGCGGCCCCCTGGACCTCCGCTCCCAGGCGATCCTCCGGGCCGTCATCGAGGAATATGTCACCACGGCAACGCCGGTCGGCAGCCAGGCGCTCGTCGAGCGCTACAGCCTGGGCGTGTCCAGCGCGACCGTGCGCGCCATCCTCGCGGAGCTCGAGGCGGCCGGTCTCCTGAGCCATCCTCACACGTCGGCCGGGCGGGTTCCCACCGAGCACGGCTACCGGTACTTCGTGGAATCGATCGTTGACACGGCACCGCTCGAGCCGGTCGAGCAGCTCATGATCCGGCATCAGTTCGGCCAGGTCGAGTATGCGAGCGAGCACTGGTTCCGGCTGGCCGCCACGACCCTCGCATCCCTTACCAGGGCGGCCGGGCTGGCGACGTCGGCCAAGCCGCGATCGGCCCATCTGCGCCATCTCGACCTGGTCTCGATCAGTGATCGCACGGCCAGCCTGATCCTGGTGCTGCGCGAAGGGGCGCTGAAGCAGGTGCTGTTCGCCCTCGACGAGCCCGTCGAGCAGCACGAGCTCACCAATGTCGCCAACTACCTCAACGAGCTGCTGGAGGGGCTGACCGCGCGCGACGCGGAGCGTGTCCTGGCCGGGCTCGATCCGGCGCTGCCTGCCCTCGCCCTGCCCCGCGCGGTGGGTGAGCGTGCCGTCCACGCGCTCGAGGAGTTCGATGCGGTGGCCATCGAGGAGCTGTTCTCCGACGGGCTGCTCAACGTGATGGCGGCCCCCGAGTTTGCCCAGAGCGAGAAGCTGCGGCGGGTGTTCGCCGCGCTCGAGAACCGTGCCTACCTGGCCCAGCTCATGGCGGGCGTTGCCGGATCCGACCAGGTTCGGGTGTTCATCGGCCACGAGAACCCGGCCGCGGACATGGCCGACGTGTCGCTGGTGCTGGCGCCGTACGGGCACCCGGGACGCGCGGTGGGTGTGGTCGGCGTGCTCGGTCCGACGCGCATGGCCTACCCGCAGGCGATCGGGACCGTGCGCTTTGTGTCCGGCCTGATGAACGAGCTGATCGACCACATGTACGCCTGACGCCGGGACATGACGACGAACGACACACCCAGCAACCGGAGACCAATGACCCGCAAGACGCGAGCCCAGGAGCGCATCGAGGCCCTCGATGTGTCGCCGGCCGCCCTCGCCGAACAGCTCGAACCGTTGCGCGCCGAGCGCGATGAGCTGGCGGCCAAGGTGGACGAATACCTGGTCGCGCTCCAGCGCGAGCGCGCCGAGTTCACCAACTTCCGCCGCCGGACGGCCGAGGAGCGCGAGCGCCATCTCGGTCTCGCCGGCGAGGACCTGATCCGCAAGGTGCTCGCGCTGGCCGACGACTTCGATCGCGCGATCGAGACGCGGCCGACGGAGCTCGCCGGGGACGCCTGGGCGGAGGGGATCGCAGCGATCGACCGCAAGCTGCGCAACCTGCTGGACAGCGAGGGCGTGAGCGCGGTCGAGGCGTCACCGGGAACCCCGTTCGACCCCCGCGAGCACGAGGCCGTCGCCAGCATCCCTGGCACCGGGCGCGCCGACGGTGAGATCGTGGACGAGATCCGGCGCGGCTACCGTCTCAGGGACCGGGTGATCCGTCCGGCGCTGGTGGCGGTTGCCAGGGCCGACGATGCCGCCAGCGGACCAACCAACTAGACCATCACCACCTCCAACCGGATTCAAGCGACCAGGAGAGCTCCCCGAATGGGCAAGATCATCGGTATCGACCTCGGAACGACGAACAGCGTCGTGGCGGTGATGGAGGGCGGCGAGCCGACCGTCATCCCGTCGTCGGAAGGCAATCGCACCGTCCCGTCGGTCGTCGGCTTCGCCAAGACCGGCGAGCGCGTCGTGGGCCAGCTGGCCAAGCGCCAGTCCGTCACCAACCCGACCAACACCGTCTACTCCATCAAGCGCTTCATGGGCCGCCGCTGGGATGACCCGGAGGTCCAGCGGTCGAAGACCCTGGTGCCGTACACGGTGGAGAAGGACCCCAAGTCGGACGGCATCCGCGTGGTCGCCGACGACAAGCACTACTCGCCGCCGGAGATCAGCGCGATGGTGCTCCAGAAGCTGAAGGCCGACGCCGAGGCGTACCTCGGCGAGAAGGTGACCGAGGCCGTGATCACGGTCCCGGCGTACTTCGACGACACCCAGCGCCAGGCGACCAAGGACGCCGGCCGGATCGCGGGCCTCGAGGTCAAGCGGATCATCAACGAGCCGACCGCCTCGGCGCTCGCCTACGGCCTGGACAAGCGCCACGACGAGAAGATCGCCGTGTACGACCTGGGTGGGGGCACGTTCGACATCTCGATCCTCGAGCTGGGTGAGGGCGTGTTCGAGGTCAAGGCCACGAATGGCGATACGCACCTGGGCGGCGACGACTTCGACCAGCGGGTCATCGAGTGGCTGCTGGCCGAGTTCAAGAAGGACCAGGGCATCGACCTCTCGAAGGATCAGCAGGCGCTGCAGCGGCTCAAGGAGGCCGCCGAGAAGGCGAAGATCGAGCTGTCCTCCACCGCTTCGACCGAGATCAACCTGCCGTACATCACCGCCGATGCGTCCGGGCCCAAGCACCTGGTCATGAACCTGACCCGGGCCAAGCTGGAGAGCCTGGTCGGCGATCTGATCGAGAAGACCAAGGGTCCGGTGCAGGCCGCGCTCAAGGACGCCGGGCTCAAGCCGTCCGACATCGACGAGGTGATCCTGGTCGGCGGGATGACACGCATGCCCTCGGTCCAGGAGCTGGTCAAGTCCGTGTTCGGCAAGGAGCCCCACAAAGGGGTCAATCCCGACGAGGTCGTGGCCATCGGCGCGGCGATCCAGGCCGGTGTCCTGGGTGGCGAGGTCAAGGACGTCCTGCTGCTCGACGTCACCCCGCTCTCGCTGGGCATCGAGACGTTGGGCGGCGTGATGACCAGGCTGATCGACCGCAACACGACCATCCCGACCTCGAAGTCACAGGTGTTCTCGACCGCCTCGGACAACCAGAGCCAGGTCGAGATCCACGTCCTCCAGGGCGAGCGGGACTTCGCCGCCGACAACAAGACCCTCGGCCGGTTCATCCTCGATGGCATCCCGCCCGCGCCTCGCGGCATCCCGCAGGTCGAGGTCACGTTCGACATCGACGCCAACGGGATCCTTGACGTCAAGGCCAAGGACCGGGCGACCGGCAAGGAGCAGCAGGTCCGGATCACGGCCTCCTCGATGCTGTCCAAGGACGACGTCGACCAGATGGTCCGCGATGCCGAGAGCCACGCCGATGAGGACAAGAAGCGGCGCGACGAGGTCGAGCTTCGCAACCAGGCCGAGCAGCTGACGTATCAGGCGGAGCGCACGCTCAAGGACCTGGACGACAAGGTGTCCGCCGAGGACCGCGCGGAGGTCGAGGCCCAGGTGTCCGCCCTTCGCGAGGCGCTCAAGGGCACGGACACCGAGCTGATCCAGGCCGGCATGACCAAGATCGTCGAGACACTGTCGCGAGTGTCGACGGCCGCCTACCAGGCAGCGGGCGCCCAGGGCGGTGGCGGCGCCGATGGATCGTCCTCGAGCGGCGGCCCCGGTGAGACCGGCGGCGCGGACGATGCCGGCGAGGGCGCCGGAACCGGCGACGAGACGGTTGAGGGTGAGTTCAAGGAGGTCTAGCCTCCCGGTTCCCGGCATCTCCTCAACGCCCGCCGGCTCTGCCGGCGGGCGTTTCGTACGCGGTCAGGTGCTGGCTGGAGGAGCAGCACGCGCGGGTCAGGTCCGCTCGACGCCAGCGGTCGGAGGCGCTGGAGCGTCTCGCCCGCGAGTGACCGTTCCGCCTGCCTGCCGGCAGCGCCGGTCAGTCGGGCTTGAGCCGTCGTCGGAGGCGGGATCCCCGCTCGGGCGTGGCATCGCTCGCCGCCGCCTCGGGCGGGTCGGGGCTGCCGGTCTGCGCCGGATCGCTCGTCGCTCCGGCCTGCCGGAGGGCCATCTGGCCGGGCTCGCTCGGGATGGCCGACTCGGGAAACCGGGTGGCGATCACCGTGACCCGCAGCTCGTCCTTGAGGTGGTCGTCGAACGTCGCCCCGAAGATGACGTTGGCGTCGGGATCGGCTGCCTCGCGCACCACCTCCGCCGCCGTGACGACCTCGTGCAACGCGAGTCGCGAGGAGCCGGCGACGTGGAGCAGGATGGACCGGGCGCCTTGCAGGTCGATGTCCAGCAACGGACTCTCGATCGCGCGCCGCGCCGCTTCTGATGCCCGATCGGGACCAGTGCCGCGGCCGATTCCCGTCAGGCCGAGGCCGCCATCGCGCATGATCGAGCGCACGTCCGCAAAGTCGAGATTGATGATCCCCGGGCGGGACATGATGTCGACCGCGGCACGGATCGTCTGGCCAAGCACCTCGTTGACGACATGGAATGCCTCGGCCATCGGCGTGTCATCGGAGACCATGTCGTTGACCCGTTCGTTCTCGATCACGAGCATGGTGTCCACACCCGGACGGAGCTGTGCCGCGGCGGCCTCGGCGACCCGGCGTCGCGCCGATCCCTCGAACGCAAACGGCATGGTCACGACACCGACGGTCAGGGCACCCGACTCGCGCGCGCACTGCGCGACGATCGGGGCGGCCCCGGAGCCCGTGCCACCACCCAGCCCGGCGGCGACGAACACGAGGTCGGCTCCGGCCACCGCCGCCCGAATCGCTTCGATGTCCTCCTCGGCGGCCTGTCGACCGAGCGCCGCGTCGCCACCGGCTCCCAGCCCCTTGGTGACCTGGTCGCCGATCCGCACCCGGCGGTCGGCCAGCGACTGCTCCAGCACCTGCCCGTCGGTGTTGATGGCCACGTACTCCACGATGCCGCGCCGGGCGCCGATCATCTCGTTCACGGCGTTGCCGCCCGCGCCCCCCACACCCACCACGCGGACCGTCTGCTGGCCGGTATGACGGGGGGCCGAGCGCGACGGCAGGTAGCCCACGACCAGACGCAGGATGAGCAGCGCCACGAGCACGCCCATCACCACGAACGGCCAGTTCTGCGCGACCCAGTCCATGCCCGCAAGTCTATCGGTGCCGGTGGCCGGAATCGGTAGCCAATCGTCCCTGGGACACCGGACGGCCAGGGTGCCGGCCCGGCCATAACATGCGCGTTGACAGTATCATGTTATCTCCGCTAGCATGCGAGGGACCGACCGACCGGTCGGTCGGTGGCACCATGGCCCCGGCCGCGGGCATGGCGCACACGAGTCCGGGAGCTTCGAGAACGATGGCGAAACCTGATCCAGCCGAGCGGAGCCGGGGCCGGCGGGAGCGCATCCTCGATGCCGCGTTCCACGCGTTTGCGACGCGCGGCTATCGGGACACGGCGGTGGACGACATCGCCAGCGCCGCCGAGACGTCCAAGGGAGGGATCTACTTCCACTTTCCGAACAAGGAGTCGATCTTCCGCGAGCTGATGCAGACGACGGCCGACAAGCTCGTCGCCCGCGCGGAGCGGGCGGTGGCCAAGGAGACGGAGCCGGTGGCGCGCGCCGAGGCCGCCCTGCGGACCGTGCTCACGACGTTCGCCGGCCATCGGACGATGGCCCGCCTGCTGTTCCTGGACACGGTGGGTGCGGGCCGCATCTTCCAGGCCGAGACGAACGCCCTGCACGAACGGTTCACGCGGCTGATCCAGGGCTATCTCGACGAGGCGGTGGCGGCGGGCGTGATCCCCCCGATCGACACGCGCATCGCGAGCATCGCCTGGTTCGGCGCCCTGAACGAGCTCGTGGGCCGCTGGCTGCTCGCCGACCATCCCGAGCGTCTCGAGGATGCCTACCCGGCGCTGCGGGCCGTGCTGCTCCGAAGCGTCGGCGTGAGCGAGCAGCGGATCGGCACCGTCGCGCTCCGCGAGCCGGGCCACGAGTTCCCCGAGGCGGCACGGTGACGATCCGGGATCCGGCCGACGCAGGGCTGGCCGAGCGGCTGGGCGATCTGCTGGGGGTTGCCGCTGCCGGTTCCGGGGCCCGGCTCGTCGCGACCACGAGGGCGGTCGACGATCTCGAGCCCGTCTCGCTGTTCGCAGCGGCTGCCGAAGCCGGGCTCGAGGTGGCTCTCTGGTTGCGTCCATCCGAAGACCTGGCCCTGGTCGGCGTGGGGCGAGCCTGGGACGTGGAGCCCGAAGGGCCCGATCGCTTCTCCGCGGCAGAGTCGGCATGGCGCACGCTGGTGCAGGATGCCCGCCTCGACAGATCGCAGACCACCGACCCCGCCGCCGGACCGCTGCTGCTGGGTGGCATGGGGTTCGCGGGCCGGCGCCCCGATCCATCGGATGTCTGGGCGCCCTTCGGGCCCGCCTCGCTCGTGCTTCCACGGCTGCTGTATGCGTCGACGACCGATGGCACGTGGTTGACGGCATCACTGGTCGGGCGGACGGCGAACGCACCCGAGGCGCGCCGGCTGGAGCGGACGTGGGACTCGCTGGCGGATCGTGCTCGCGGTCTGGCCCCCGGCCCGAACGGCATCGTCGCCCGCCCGGTCTTCGCGCCGCTCTCGATCACCGGTGGCTCGCCGGCGCGGGCGGCGTGGCGAAGGCTGGTCGGGATGTTCGCCGGCGCGGTCGGGCGCGGGCGCCTGGACAAGGTCGTGCTGGCCCGTCGGGTCGACCTGCGCTCGCCGGTGGAGCTGGATGTGCCAAACGCCCTGCGGCGGCTGGTGGCGAGCGCTCCGGAGAGCACGATCTACGCGTTCCGGCGCGACGGACGGACGTTCCTGGGGGCCACGCCAGAGCGGCTGCTGCGGACCGATGGTCGCCGGTTCCGGACGGTGGCCGTGGCCGGCACCACCGGGCGCGGCGCGGACGCCGTCGCGGACGCCGCCCTGGCGGCTCAGCTGCTCGACTCGGACAAGAACCGCGAGGAACAGGCGATCGTGGTCGACGCCATCCGGGACCTGCTGGCGCCCCTGGCGGAGACCCTCGAGGTCGCACCCGAGCCGTCGATCATGCCGCTCCGCTTCGTTCAGCACCTGGCAACCGAGATCAGCGGCACCCTGCCCGATGCCCACGGGCTGCTGGCGCTCGGCGGCCGCCTCCACCCAACCCCGGCCGTCGGCGGCCAGCCACGCGAGCTCGCGCTCGCGCTGCAGGACGAGCACGAGGGCTTCGATCGCGGCTGGTACGCGGGCCCGGTGGGCTGGCTGGGCGTCGACGGCGATGGCGAGCTGTGCGTCGCACTGCGCTGCGGGATCGTCGATCGGACCAGGGCCACCCTGTTCGCGGGGTGCGGCATCGTGGCCGACTCGGACCCGGACGCGGAGTGGGAGGAGTCGCGGATCAAGCTGCGCGCCGTGATCTCGGCGCTCGGGCGCCTGGAGGACGAGGGTGAGTGACGCCGCCCTGCTGCGGGCGTTCGTGGAGGAGCTGGTCGCGGCCGGCGTCCGGGATGCCGTCATCTGCCCGGGATCGCGCTCCACGCCGCTCGCGCTCGCGCTGCGCTCGGCCGACGGGATCCGGGTTCGGGTGCTCCTGGACGAGCGATCGGCGGGGTTCTTCGCGATCGGGATCGCGCGAACGGCAAGGCGTCCGGTCGTGCTCCTGGCGACGTCGGGCACGGCGACCGTCGAGTTCGCCCCGGCCGTGGTCGAGGCCTCGCTGTCACGCGTGCCGCTGGTCGTCCTCACCTCGGACCGGCCGGTCGAGCTGCGGGACCGGGGCGCTCCCCAGACGATCGACCAGGTCCACCTCTACGGTCGGGCGGCGAAGTGGTACACGGAGCTGCCGCTCGCCGATGGGGCGCCGATCACCCTCGCGCATGTTCGGTCCGTGGTGGGTCGTGCGGTTGCGACCGCGATCGCCGGTCCGGCAGGGCCCGTCCAGCTGAACGTCCCGTTCCGCGAGCCACTCCTGCCGGACGGCCCGCTGGCTGCCGTCGGGGATTCGCCCACCGGTCCGTTCGCCGCCAGCGTTGCCGGCCGCCGGTCGCTGGACGGGGAGGCCCTCGATCGCCTCGTCCCGCGCCTTGCGCCTGTGTCGGGCGGTGAGGGGCTACGTGGGCTCATCGTGGCCGGTCCGGACGACGATCCGCGGCTGCCCGCCGCGCTCTGGCACCTCGCGGACGCGACCGGTTTTCCAATCCTCGCCGATCCGCTGTCCGGTCTGCGGACCGGCCCGCACGACCGGATGATGGTCATCGCGCACGGCGACCAGCTCTGCCGGCCGGGACCGTGGATCGACGCCCACCTGCCGGACATCGTCGTTCGCACCGGCGCGATGCCCACGTCCAAGCCCATCGCCGAGCTGCTGGCACGGGCGTGCCCGGACCTGATCATCCTCGACGGCGATGCCGGCTGGCGCGAGTCGGCGCTCGTCCCGGCGACGTTCATCCACGCGGATCCGGTCTCGACGATCGAGGCCCTGGCGTCGCGGTCCGCGGGGTGGGGTGGCGATTCCGAATGGGTCGAGCAGTGGCTGTCCGCGGATCACGCCGCCGAGGAGGCCATGACATCCTGGCTCGCGGGGCTCGACGAGCCGTTCGAGGCGGCGCCCGTTCGGGCGCTGGCCGCGAGCCTTCCGGACGGTGCGGTGCTGTGGGCCGGCAGTTCGATGCCGGTCCGCGACCTCGACGGCTGGCTGCCCTCGACCGATCGCGCGATCACGGTTCGCTCCAACCGCGGGGCCAACGGCATCGACGGGGTCGTCTCGACAGCGCTCGGCTCGGCGTCGGTCGCGGATGGCCCGGTCGCCCTGGTCGTCGGCGACCTGTCGTTCCTGCACGACCTCAACGCGCTGATCGCCGCACGGCTCCACGCGCTGTCGGCCACGATCGTGCTGGTCAACAACGATGGGGGCGGGATCTTCTCGTTCCTTCCCCAGGCGCAGCCGGCCGCGACGGTGCCCGGGACCGGGCTCCCGGAGCGCTATGAGGAGCTGTTCGGGACACCCCACGGCATCGACGTCGGGCCGATCGTCACCGCGCTGGGGGGCGAGCACCGGCGTGTCGGCCACGGGGATCTCGAAGCGGCCATCGCCGATTCCGTCTGGCGGCCCGGGGTTCGCGTCCTCGAGCTGCGCACCGACCGCGCCCGGAACGTGCAGCTCCACCACGAGGTCGAGGCAGCGGTGCGTGCCGCCATCGGAACCGGAGGCGTCGCGTGACGAGGATGGCCGTCAACGGCGTGCGCTACGAGGTCCGGACGGGCGGTCGCGGGCCGTCGATCCTGCTGCTCCACGGGTTCGCGGGTCGCGCCGCCGACTGGGGCTCGCTCCTGCCCGTCCTCCGCCGGATCTCGACCACGATTGCCGTTGACCTGCTGGGTCACGGCCGCTCCGATGCGCCCGCGGACCCGGCGCGACATGCGCTTGACGCCCAGGCCGCGGACCTGGCGGCGATCCTGCGCAGCCAGGACCTCGCGCCGGCGGTCGTGATCGGCTACTCGTTCGGGGCCAGGATCGCCCTGAGGCTGGCGATCGATCACGCGGCGATCGTCCGTGCGCTCGTCCTGGAGAGCCCATCGGCGGGGATCGCCGATGACGCGGACCGCGATCGCCGCCGCGTCGAGGACGAGCGCCTGGCCGATGCCATCGAGCGTGACGGCATCGAGGCCTTCGTCGACAGCTGGTGGGAGACATCGCCCGTGTTCGCCGCGGAACGCAGTTTCCCGACCCCGACCCGGGCCCGCTTCCGGGCGATGCGCCTTCGCAACCGGCCCGAAGGGCTCGCGGGATCGCTCCGCGGGGCCGGCCAGGGCGCGATGCAGCCCGTTCTCGATCGCCTCGCGGAGATCTCCGTCCCGTCGCTCGTGATCGGTGGCGCCCGGGATCCGATCGGTGCCGGACGGGCGCGCGAGATCGCGACCGCCATGCCACGCGCTCGCCTGGTGGTGCTCGATGGTGCCGGCCACGCCGCCCACCGCGAGGCGCCGACCAGGTTTCGCCGACTCGTCCTCGACTTCCTGCAGGAGGTGCCCGCCGCATGACCGATCCAACCCCACCCGCTGCCTGGTCGCCCGTCGTCTGGTCGCCCGTCGTCGAGTACCGCGACATCCGGTACGAGCATTCCGGGACCGGGATCGCAAAGGTCACGATCAACCGGCCAGACGTCCGCAACGCCTTCCGCCCGCAGACCGTGCAGGAGCTGATCGACGCCTTCGCCCGGATCCGCGACGACGCCACCGTCGGCTGTGTCCTGCTCACCGGGGCGGGTGACAAGGCGTTCTGCTCGGGTGGCGACCAGCGCTACAAGAGCCACTCGGGCGGCTACGTCGGCGACGACGGGATCGCCAGGCTCAACGTGCTCGACCTCCAGCGCCAGATCCGCTCGCTGCCGATCCCGGTGATCGCGCTCGTCAACGGCTACGCCATCGGTGGCGGGCACGTGCTCCACGTCGTGTGCGACATGTCGATCGCGTCGGACAACGCGGTGTTCGGGCAGGTGGGTCCCCGCGTCGGCAGCTTCGACGCCGGATTTGGCGTGGGCCTGCTCGCGCGCCTGGTGGGCGACAAGAAGGCGAAGGAGATCTGGTTCCTGTGCCGGCAGTACTCGGCCCAGGAGGCCTTCGACATGAACCTCGTCAACAAGGTCGTGCCGCTCGCCGATCTGGAGGGCGAGGGCGTCGCCTGGGCGAACGAGATCCTCCAGATGAGCCCCACCGCGATCCGGTTCCTCAAGTCGGCGTTCCTGGTCGCGACCGACGGCCTGGCCGGGCTCCAGGAGTTCGCGGGCAATGCGACCGGGCTGTACTACACGACCGACGAGGCGCACGAAGGTTCCCGGGCATTCCTCGAGAAGCGACCGACCGAGTACGCCAAGTACCCGCGGCGGCCCTGACGGTGACCACCACGCTCGCCGCCCGGCCATCGCCCGTGCGGATCTGGCTCCTCGCGGCGCGCCCGGCGACGCTGCCCGCGGCGCTCACCGGCGTCGTGGTGGGGATCGGTGCGGCGCTCGGCGCGGGCGGCGAGCTTCGCCCGGACACGGCACTGGCCTGTGTCGCCGTGGCGCTGCTGCTCCAGGTCCTGGCCAACTTCGCCAACGACCTGTCCGACTTCCGGCGGGGTGCTGACACGCCACAGCGCTCCGGGCCGGTCCGGGTGGCGGCGGCGGGCCTGGTGAGCGAGCGCCAGCTCGAGGTGGCGATCGGGCTGACCATCGGCGTGGCCGGAATCATCGGCCTGTGGCTGGCTGTCGTCGGCGGCCCGGTGCTGATCGGCCTGGGCATGCTGGCGGTCGTGGCGGCGCTCGCGTACACGGGGGGTCCGCTGCCGTACGGCTATCACGGGCTGGGCGAGGTGTTCGTGTTCGTGTTCTTCGGGCTGGTTGCGGTGATCGGCACCGCCTACCTCCAGGTCCTGCGTCTCGAGCCCCTGTTCGTCGCGGCCGCGATCCCGGCCGGCACCCTGATCACCGCGATCCTGGTGGTCAACAATCTCCGGGACATCCCAACCGATCGAGCGGCGGGCAAGCAGACGCTGGCCGTCAAGCTGGGCGCGAAGGGAACGCAGGTCGAGTACGCGCTGCTGCTGCTGGTGGCGTTCCTGGTCCCCGTGGCCCTGGTGCTCGGGGGTCGGTCGCCGTGGGCCATGGCGCCGCTCGTCTCGCTCCCGCTGGCCTGGCCGCTGTTGCGCTCGGTGCGGGGGTTTCGCGAGCCGCGTGAGCTCAACCCGGTGCTCAAGGGCACAGCCCGGCTCGCGCTCGCATTCGCCGTGCTGTTTGCCGCCGGCCTCGCCCTGGGGGGTCCCGCATGAGCGCGGGGCGTGCCCGATGCTTTGGGGGTGATCCCGCATGAGCCGGGTCGCCGCGCTCCGGGCGGACCGGGTGGCCGTGCCCTTCCGTCGGCCGTTCGCCACCGGCACCGGGATGTGGATCGAGCGGGAGGCGTGGCTGCTGCGGCTCACCGATCGCGACGGGCGGTCCGGTGTCGGCGAGGCCGTCCTCGAGCCCGAGGACGGCGGGGCGGCCTCGAGCGTGCTTCGCATGCTGATCCGCGAGGCGGTGGAGCTGGCGCCCACGGGCCATCTGCCGTCGGGCGACGAGCTCGAGGGACACGGGCAGCCGGGCCGGGCGCTCCGTGCCGCGCTCGATGCCGCGTTGCTCGATCTCGCCGGGGCGCCGGCACGTGGGCTCGCTACAGGCGGGCACGGGATCGGTGTCAACGCCACCCTCCCGGTCCTCGGGCCGTCGGCATCGGCGGAGGCTGCGCGCCAGGCTGTGGCTGCAGGGTTCCGGACGCTCAAGCTCAAGGTCGGTGCCGAACGCGAGACCGTGGTGCTCGCAGAGCGGGTCGGGGCGGTCCGGGCCGCGATCGACGACGACATCCGTCTCCGGCTGGACGCAAACGGCGCCTGGGATCCGGCCACCGCGGCGGAGCGGCTCAACGGTGTCGCGCGGTTCGGGCTCGAGTACGTCGAGCAGCCCCTGGCGGGTGACGACGTGCAGGCGCTCGCCGACCTTCGGCGACGGGTGCAGGTGCCCATCGCAGCCGACGAGACGGTGGTCTCGCTCCGCGCCGCCCGGGCGCTGGTCGAGGCCCACGCCGTCGACGTTCTGGTGGTCAAGCCGGCACGCGTGGGCGGACCGGCCGCGGTTGCGGCGATCGCGGCGATGGCGGCCGGCCGGGGTGTGCCGATCGTGCTGAGCACGCTGTTCGAGACCGGGATCGGGATCGCCTCGGCGCTGGCGCAGGCGGCGATGCTCCCCGACGTGGGTGGCGATGGCCGCGGCGAGTCGATGGTCGAACGCGTTGCTCCCGATCACGGGCTCGCGACCGCCGGGCTGCTCGAGCACGACCTGCTGCTCGAGGGGTTGCCGGTCGCTGAGGGGCGGATGCGCCTGCCCTCGTCGCCGTCGCCGGGCGGACTGGGGATCCAGCTCGACGAGCGGGCGCTGGACCGATACCGGGTCGAGACGATCGAGGCCGTCGGGTGACCGGGCTGCCTGAGGGAACGGCGAGGTGACCACCGCGGCGGCCGCGGCGGACCTGGTCCGTGCCCATGCCCTCGCAAGCGGTGCCGAGCCCGCCCTGATCGAGGGGAGCACGGTCGTCACCTGGGCCGATCTCGACCGGCGCTGCGACCTGGTTGCGGACGGTCTGGTCGAGGCCGGTGTGGGGGCCGGCGACCTGGTTGCGATGACGGCCCGACCCTCGATCGACGCGATCGTGGGGCTGCTGGGCACCCTTCGATCGGGCGCGGTGGCAGCACCGGTCCCGGACCGGATCACGGCCGCCGAGCGCGCATCGGTGATGGACGTGCTGGACCCCGTCCTTGAGCTCGGTGTCGATCGCAGCGCACATGCGGGACGGACCCTTTCCGGACCGGCTGTCGTGGTCCTGACGTCGGGAACCACGGGCCGCCCGAAGGGCGTTGTGCTCCCGGAGGCGGCGATGACGGCCAGTGCGAACGCCTGGATGGCCGCCCTGCCGCCGGCAACCGGCTGGCTGCTCGCCCTGGGCCTCGGACACGTCGCGGGGCTGGGGATCGTCTGGCGCGCGGTCGCCGCGCGGGTGCCCGTGCGGATCGTGCCGGACCCGGAGCCCGGGGCGATGCTCGCGGGGCTCGTGGCCTCGCCGCCGGCCAGCCACATGTCGCTGGTGCCTGCCCAGCTCGCTCGCCTCCTCGACCGGACGGGGGACGCACCGGCGCCGGCAACGCTGCGTGCCCTTCCGCTGGGAGGCGGGATGATCGACCCCGAGCTGGTCGTCCGCGCGATCTCGGCGGGCTGGCCGGTGGTTCCCACGTATGGGTTGAGTGAGGCAGGGTCCGGCGTGACGGCGCTCCCGACCGCGCAGGCACGCGAGACGCCGGCCAGCGCGGGCCGGCCGCTCCCCGGTGTCAGCATCTCGATCGATGCGCCAGGCGAGGACGGCGTGGGCGAGATCATCGTCGCCACGCCCGCCGCCTTCGAGGGCTACCTCGGCGAGCCGCCCCGTGCTGCGGGCGCACCGATCCGCACCGGTGACCTCGGACGGCTCGACGAGACCGGGCGGCTGTTCGTCATCGACCGCCGCACCGATCGGATCGTCCGCGGTGGCGAGAACATCTCACCCTCCGAGGTGGAGGTGGTTCTGGCAGCGCACCCGGCCATTGCCGACGCTGCGGTCATCGGCCGGCCGGATCCGGTGCTGGGCCAGGTCCCGGTCGCGGTCATCGTCCTTCGGGAGGGGGCAGCTCACCCCGGTGCCGCGGTGCTGGCGGCCCACTGCCGCGCCTCGCTCGCCGGGTTCAAGGTCCCGACCGCATTCCCGCGCGTGGCATCGCTGCCACGTACGGGCAGCGGCAAGCTGCGGCGCTCAGCCGTGCGGGAGATGGTGGACCGCCCGGTTGCCGGCACCCTCCGCCGCCCGGATGGCACCACGATCGGGTGGCGGTCCAGCGGCACGGGTCCCGGATCGCTGGTCCTGCTCCACGGCACGTTGTCCACCGCCGCGCAGCTCGATCGCCTGGCCGCGGCGCTCGCGAGACCGGGCGACTTCACCGTCCACGCCATCGACCGCCGGGCAACCGGCACGAGCCGGGTCTCCGTCCCGGCTCCGACCGACGTGCGCGTCCACGTCGCTGACCTCGTCGCGGTGCTCGACCACCTGGGCATCGGCGCGGCCACGCTGGTCGGCCTGAGCTACGGCGGAGTGCTCGCGCTCGAGACGGCAGCTCGCCACCCCGAGCGGGTGGCCGCGGTCCTGGCCTGGGAGCCGCCGTACGGCCCGCTGGCGGATGCGCCGACGCGGCAACGGCTCACCCGCCTTGGCGCGGCGACCGCTGCGGCCCACCGCGCGAGGGGTGCCCCGGCGGCCGCCGAGACGTTCCTGCGGGCGGTGGCCGGGGACGCCGCCTGGGAGCGGCTGTCGGATCGGGGCCGGGCGTTCCTGGCGGCCGAGGGCGACGGCGCCCTCGCCGATGCGGGGCTGCTGGGCCTCAACGCGGACGGCCTGGTCCGGATCACGGCGCCCACGACGATCCTGACCGGCGGCTCGAGCGAGCCGTTGTATGGCCCCATCGCCGGTGCGCTCTCGGCGCGAATCCCGGGCGCCCGTTGCAGGCATCTCGAAGGGCTCGAGCATGCCTCGCCCATCACCGAGCCCGCCCGGGTGGGTGCCGCAATCCTCGACTGCCTGGAGGCCCGATCCTGATGACACCCGATCCTGACGCTGCGCGGTCGGACGCTTCGGCCCTCGATGCTTCGGCCCTGGATGCTTCGGGCATCGATGCTTCGGCCGCGGACGCCTCGCGCCGGGACGCCTCGCCCCCGGACGCGTTCCCCCCGGACCGTCCTGCCCGGGACGTCTCGCCGTCAGGCGCGTCGACCGGAGCCGGGAACGCCGCCGCGACCACCGAGGTCCGGGCGATGTTCGATCGCATCGCCCGTGTCTACGACCCGATGAACCTGGTCATCAGCGCATTCCAGGAGCCTCGATGGCGGCGGCGGCTGGTCGCGGGCGCCCGGCTCGCACCGGGTGGATCCGCCCTCGACGTTGCCTCGGGGACCGGCAAGGTGGCGGCCGACCTGGAGAGCCGGGTCCAGCCGGACGGCCGGGTGCTGGGTGTGGACATCTCGGCCGGGATGATCGAGATCGCACGCCGTCGCTTCGCAGGCAGGCATGGGCTCGAGTTCGTGGTCGGTGATGCGCTGGCGCTGCCGACCGAGAGCGGGACGTTCGATGCCGCGACGATCGCGTTCGGGATGCGCAACCTGCCCGACTACCGCCGGGGCTTCGAGGAGATGGCGCGCTCGGTGCGACCCGGCGGGCGCGTGCTGTGCCTGGAGATCGCGCGTCCGCGCAGCCTGCTCGCCCGCTTCATGCGCTGGTGGTTCGACCGGATCGTGCCGCTGCTGGGCCGGGCAGCGGGGCAGGGGAACGCCTATGCGTACCTTGTACGCAGTGTCCAGGCGTATCCGCCGCCCGAGCGGATCGCGGAGATCATGGTCGAGGCCGGGCTGGTCGAGGTGACCTGGCGGAGCCTCACCGGCGGGATCGTCACCCTGCACGTGGGGACCGTTCCCGGGCACTGAGCACCGGTATCCTCCGGCGCGTGCCCAACTCTGTGCCGGGCGCGCTGGCGCGCGCGGCCAACCGTGCGGTCAATTCGGTCGCTCCCCCGCGGCTCGGCCCAGGCTTTCGCTGGCTGTTCGCCGCCTCACTCGTCAACAACATCGGCGACGGCGTCGTCCTCGCGGCGGGACCCCTGCTCGTCGCATCGCAGACGCGCGACCCGCTGCTCGTCTCGTTTGCGCTGTTCATGGAGTACCTGCCGGTGCTGCTGTTCGCGCTGATCGGCGGCGTCGCTGCCGATCGGTTCGATCGCCGGCAGATGGTGATCGTGGCCGACCTCGGGCGGGCGCTCGTGCTCGTGGCGCTGGTGGCCACGATCGTGACCGGGGTGGTGAGCATCGCGGTCGTGCTGGCCACGCTGTTCGTGCTCGGGACCGCGGAGACGTTCGCCAATTCGGCCAGCAGCACGTTGATCCCGAGCATCGTCGCGCGCGACGACCTGGGAACAGCAAACGCCCGCATGCAGGGCGCCTTCGTGCTCGCCAACCAGCTGCTGCTGCCGCCCGTCGGCGCCTACCTGTTCGCGATCGGGCCAGCGTTCCCCTTCTCCGCCAACACGGTCTGCTTCGTGCTCGGGGCCCTGCTCATCCGTCGCGTCGTGGTCCCGCGTGGCGGGCCGAGGATCGTGCGGACGGGCATGCGATCGGAGCTCGTCGAAGGCGTTCGCTGGCTGCTCGATCACCCGCCGATGCGGACGCTCGCCCTGACCATCTTCAGCTTCAACGTCACGTTCGGGGCGGCCTGGTCGGTGCTCGTCCTGTACGCGAGCCAGCGGCTGGGGATGAGCGAGGTCGGGTTCGGCCTGCTCACCACGGCGGTGGCCGTGGGGGGCCTGATCGGGACGACCGCCTACGGCAGCCTGGAGCGCCGCTTCTCGCTGGCCAACATCATGCGGGTCGGCCTCCTGATCGAGACGTTCACCCACCTCTCGCTCGCGCTCACCACGTCGCCGGCCGTGGCGCTGGTCACCCTGGTCGTGTTCGGCGCGCACGCGTTCGTGTGGGGCACGACGTCGACGGTCGTGCGGCAGCGCGCGGTGCCCGATGCCGTGCTGGGACGGGTCGGTGGCGCGTACCGGGTGGCGATCACCGGTGGCATGGTCATCGGCACGCCGATCGGCGGCCTGCTGGCGAGCGCGTTCGGCCTGACCGCGCCGTTCTGGTTCGGGTTCCTCGGATCCGCGCTCCTGGTCGCGATCCTGTGGCGCGAGTTCTCGCACATCGTCGATGCGGCGGACGCCGCCGAGGCCGGGGCTGCCACGCCAGCCGGGCGCTGATCGCCGGGCCGTTCATGACGGCTCCTGTCAGGGGGCCTGCGGTACCATCCCAAACCCTGCCCATGTCCGTTCCGACTGCCCGATGACCGCGTCCGCCGCCAGCTCGTCGCTGATCCATGCCCGTGGCCTGACCAAGCGCTTCGGCTCGTTCACCGCGGTCGACGCCATCGACTTCGACGTCGCGGAAGGCGAGTCGTTCGGGTTCCTGGGTCCCAACGGCGCGGGCAAGACGAGCACGATGCGGATGATCGGCTGCGTCTCGCCGGTGACCGAGGGCACGCTGCG
Organism: uncultured Chloroflexia bacterium; assembly: GCA_963829295.1. Taxonomy (GTDB): domain Bacteria; phylum Chloroflexota; class Limnocylindria; order Limnocylindrales; family CSP1-4; genus CAIXZV01. Next base: position 91,802 of record CAWHHU010000010.1, read on the forward strand.
CGTGCTCGACCTCGATCCCGCCACGGACGGCGCCCGGATCCGGGGCCGGCTGGGCGTCGTGCCCCAGCAGGACACCCTCGACACCGAGCTGTCGGTTCGCGACAACCTGGTGATCTACGGCCGGTACTTCGGGCTGCGGCGGGACGAGGCGGCACGTCGCGCGGCGGAGCTGCTCGATTTCGCCCAGCTGACCGAGCGCGCCGACGACAAGGTGGAGCCGCTGTCGGGCGGCATGAAGCGGCGGCTCACGATCGCGCGTGCGCTCATCAACGAGCCGTCGATCCTGCTCCTCGACGAGCCCACGACCGGCCTCGACCCGCAGGCGCGGCACCTGCTGTGGGAGCGGCTGTACCGGCTCAAGCAGCAGGGCGTCACGCTGGTGCTGACCACCCACTACATGGACGAGGCGGAGCAGCTGTGCGACCGGCTGGTCGTCATGGACAAGGCCCGGATCGCCGCCGAGGGCAGCCCCCGCGAGCTCATCGAGCGCTACTCGACGCGCGAGGTGGCAGAGCTGCGGTTTCCGGTCGGCATCCAGGAGACGCTCGACGGGCAGCTGGACGATCTGGGCGAGCGCGTCGAGCAGCTGCCGGATCGCGTGCTCGTCTACTCCGACGACGGCGAGGCTGCCGTGGCCGCCGTCCATGCGCGTGGTCTCCGTCCCGAGACGGTCCTCGTCCGGCGCAGCTCGCTCGAGGACGTGTTCCTGCGCCTCACCGGGCGCAGCCTGATCGAGTGATGACCAACGATCCTGCGGGGGCCGCCTGATGGCGGTTGCCGGCGCGCTTCGCGGTCGCGCGCCGAGGCATCAACCGACGGGCGACGCCGTGCCGCCGCGGCGTCCGCTGGACGGTGCCCGTGCCGCGTATGCGCACCAGGTGCTCCTCTACCGGCGGACCTGGCGCGGCTCCATCTTCGGCAACTTCGCGCAGCCCGCGCTGTTCCTGCTGGCGATGGGCGTGGGTCTGGGCACGTACGTGGACCGGGCGAACAGCGCCTCGATGGGCGGCGTGTCCTACCTGGAGTTCCTGGCCCCCGCGCTGCTCGCCTCGTCGGTCATGCAGGGCTCGGTGTTCGAGGCCACGTTTCCGGTGCTGGGCGGCTTCCACTGGATCCGCCGCTACCACGCGATGTACGCAACGCCGCTGTCCCCGTACGCGATCGCCTTTGGCCAGCTTGCCTGGATCGCCACCCGGGCGACGCTGGTCGGCGCGATCTTCGCCCTGGTCGTGATCCTGTTCCGCGCGGCGCCGACGGCGGGCATCCTGCTGGCGGTCCCGGTCGGCACCCTCACCGCCCTCGCGTTCGCCGCCCCGATCGCCGCGTTCATGACCACCCAGCGCGACACGGCGGCGTTCAGCAACATCTGGCGCTTCGGGATCACGCCCCTGTTCCTGTTCAGCGGCACGTTCTTCCCGATCGAGCAGCTGCCCGAGCAGGTTCGCTGGGTCGCCTGGCTACTGCCGTTGTGGCACGGCGTCGACGTGTGTCGCGCCCTGTCGCTGGGAACGTTCACCGAGCAGCTGCCGCTGATGATCGCCCACCTGGTCATCCTGGGCACGGCCGCCGTGCTGGGCACGATCGCGATGTTCGTGATGTTCCGGCGGCAGCTCGAGCGATGACCGTGCTGGCCACGCTCCCGCGAATCCTTCCGATCGGGCTCGGCAGCCGTCGTGCGGCGCTCCTCATCGAGCGCAACGTGTACGTCTATCGGCGTGGCTGGATGGTCCTGTTCTCGGGCTTCTTCGAGCCGCTGTTCTACCTGCTCTCGATCGGTCTGGGCATCGGCGGCATCGTGGGCGACATCCCGGGCCCGAACGGCACCTCGATCCCGTACTCGCTGTTCGTGGCGCCCGCCCTGCTGGCCACGGCGTCGATGAACGGTGCGATCGCCGAGTCCACGTTCAACGTGTTCTTCAAGCTCAACTACCAGAAGACCTACGACGCGGTGCTGGCCACGCCGCTCGGTGCGGGTGACGTGGCCCTGGGTGAGATCGGCTGGGCCGTGATCCGCTCGACCCTGTACGCGATCGGGTTCGTGGTCGTGATCGCCGTGCTGGGTCTGGTCCGCTCGCCGTGGGTGGTGCTCGCCGTACCGGCCGCGACGCTGCTCTCGTTCGCGTTCTCGTCGATCGGCATGGCGGCCACGACGTTCATGCGGTCATGGCAGGACTTCGACCTGATCCAGCTGGTCGTGCTGCCGCTGTTCCTGTTCAGCGGCACGTTCTATCCGATCAGCGCCTACCCGGAGCCGTTCCGGCTGGTCGTCCAGCTGACGCCGCTGTACCAGGGCGTGGATCTCATCCGGTCGCTGGTGATCGGGACGGTCGGTGCCGGCCAGCTGCTGAACATTGCCTACCTGTCGGTCATGGGCCTGATCGGGCTCGCGATCGTCGCGCGTCGCCTGGACCACCTGCTGCTCAAGTAGCCGGCACTACCCCTTTCGTTAGTGGGGGCGTCCGGGCCGCCGGGCGGCGGAGGTGCGCCAGGGCTTCCACGGCCTTGCCCAAGGGAGCTTCCAACCCCGAGGTGACCGCGATAGCCGTGCGCGTCCCGCTCCCGGCGACCGCCTCCCTCGGTACCTCCTCAGATCCTCTTCCTGGTCCGATCCTCCTCACGATACGATCGCGGGGCATGGGACCATCGCTCGTCACCAACCCGATCGGCGCATCCCGGGCCGCGCGTGACCTCGCCGAGCTCGACGCGGCCATCACGACGTGCCGCGCCTGCCCGCGCCTCGTCGCCTGGCGCGAGGAGCAGGCCCGGATCAAGGTCAGGCGGTTCCGCGACGAGACCTACTGGGCCCGCCCCGTGCCCGGGTTCGGCGACCCGCGAGCCCGGATCGCGCTGGTCGGCCTGGCCCCCGCCGCGCACGGGGCCAACCGCACGGGGCGGATGTTCACGGGGGACGCCTCGGGCGATTTCCTGTGGCGCGCGATGCACGAGGTCGGATTAGCCAGCCAGGCGGGGGGGCGACGGGCAGGCGACGGCCTGACGCTCCGCGACGTCCGGGTCACGGCCGCGGTCCGGTGCGCTCCGCCCGCCAACAAGCCAACCGGTGTCGAGCAGGCAACCTGCCGTCCATATCTCGCCCGCGAGCTTGAGCTGCTGCCGGAGCTCCGTGTGATCGTCGCGCTGGGTGGCCTCGGCTGGGACGCGGTGCTTCGCTCGTTACGGGCGCTCGGGCACGCCACACCGCAGCCGAAACCGCGCTTCGGTCACGGTGCGGAGACGGCGATCGGCCCGTATCTCCTGCTCGGCTGCTACCACCCGAGCCAGCAGAACACGTTCACCGGGCGCCTGACGCCGCCGATGCTGGAGGACATCCTCCGGCGTGCGGCTGCCGTCGCCGGCGAATCGGGCTCGATCGAGGACCGAGCGGCCGACCTCCCGTAAACTCGGCAACGCCCATGGTCAGCGAGCGTGACTTCTACGAGGTGCTCGGCGTCGAGCGGGGGGCCGGCGACGCCGAGATCAAGCGCGCCTTCCGGCGCCTGGCACAGCAATGGCATCCCGACGTGAACACGGACGGCGAGGCGCAGGAGCGGTTCAAGGAGATCAACGAGGCCTACCAGGTCCTGTCCGACCCGCAGCGCCGCCAGGCGTACGACATGTTCGGTCGCGCTGGGCTCGGCGGGGCCGGGGGAGACGCCGGCTTCGGCGCAGCGGGGTTCGGCGGCTTCTCGGACATCTTCGATGCGTTCTTCGGCGGTTCGATGGCGGGCGCGGCCCGGCGGGCGCGGCCCCAGACCGGATCGGATCTCCGCTACGACCTGCGGATCACATTCGCGGAGGCGGTCCTCGGCACCGAAAAGGCGATCGAGTTCCCGGTGCTCGGTCGATGCGACACGTGTGATGGCTCGGGTGCGCAGCCCGGCACGACGCCGGCCCAGTGCCCGCAGTGCGGCGGCCGGGGAGAGATCCGGTCGGTGCGCCAGACGATGCTGGGTCAGATGGTCAACGTCGCCGCCTGTCCCCGCTGCCGGGGCGAGGGACGCATCGTGGAATCGCCGTGCGAGACGTGCCATGGCGAGGGCCGGACAGAGCGCCGGCGCACGCTCCGGGTTGCCATCCCGGCCGGCATCGACGAGGGGCACCAGATCCGGCTGTCCAACGAGGGCGAGATCGGACCCCGGGGGGGCTCGCCGGGGAGCCTGTACGTCGCGGTCCACGTCGCGCCGCACCCGGAGCTGAGCCGCGAGGGCACCGAGCTGTACTTCGAGGCCAACCTCTCGATCGCCCAGGCGGCCCTGGGCACGAAGATCATGGTGCCGACGGTCGAGGGTGACGAGACCGAGGTCGACCTCAAGGCGGGCACCCAGCCCGGGACGGAGATCCGGCTTCGTGGCCGTGGCGTCCCGCACCTTCGCCGGCAATCCGTGCGCGGCGACCTCCACGTGATCGCCAACGTCATCGTCCCGACCAAGCTGTCAAAGCGCGAGCGCGAGCTGCTCGAGGCGTACGCGAAGGAGGCGGGTGAGGCTGTCTCGCCGCCCGGTGGGCTGCGCGAGAAGCTGGGCCTGGGTTGACATCGGAGGGTCCCGGGCCGCCGACATCGGATCGCGGATCGCAGCTGCCGGATCCGCCACTGACGCCATCGGACCCGGCGAGCGGGTTGGCGGACGACGGTCGCGAGCCCGATCCCCCGGCGGCGATCGATCTCGTGGCGGCAGCCGCCGAGCCCGGCGCCTGGCTCGAGCTCTCGGTGGCGGCGGACAGCGAGGCGGTCGAGGCCGTGTCCGAGATCCTGACCCGTGCCGCGCCTGGTGGCACCAGCGTGGAACCTGCCTTCGAGCTGGTCGACGAGGGGCTGGCGGCACGCGTCGATACCGCTCGTGCGGCCCTCGTCCGCGCATATCTGCCGATGTTGGACGCGGCCGTGGCCCGGGACGCCGTCAGGCAGGCGGAGCGTCAGCTGGGCCACCTGCAGGCATTCGGTCTGCGCCCCATCGGCGAGCTTTCGCTGCGCGTCGTGCACGAGGCTGACTGGGCGAACGCGTGGAAGGCGCATTTCCCCGTGATGCGCGTGGGTCGCCGGATCGTCATCCGGCCGACCTGGCGGCGGCATCGCCGGCTGTCCGACGACGTGGTCCTGACGCTCGACCCGGGGATGGCGTTCGGGACCGGCCTCCATCCGACCACCCGGCTGTGCCTGGCGGCGGTGGAGTCGCTTGCCGACCGGGCCGTGCTCGGCAAGCGAGCAGCTGCCACGGGCGGCGGCGGGCCGGTACGCGTCCTGGACGTCGGCAGCGGATCGGGCATCCTCTCGATCGCGGCGGCCAGGCTTGGGGCGACGGAGGTGCTGGCCCTCGACGTGGACCCGATCGCCGTCCAGGCCACGAACGCCAATGCGCGCCGCAACCGGCTGGCCAGGATCGTCCGGGCACGCGCAGGGAGCGTACCCAGTGGCGAAGCGCCATTCGACGTCGTGCTCGCCAACCTGATCGCGTCCCTGTTGATCTCGCTCGCGGACGGCCTGGTCGACGAGCTGCGCGTCGGCGGAACGCTCCTGGCGTCGGGCATCTTCGCCAACCGGGAACTGGATGTGCTCGCGGCGTTTCGCTCGCGCGGCCTGACGATCGAGCACCGCTGGGCCGAGGGGGACTGGGTCGCGCTCGAGCTTCGGCGCGAGGAGAAGGCTCCGAACGCGATGCGGTGAGGCCTCGCCTCCTGTCAGCCCCGATCCCGCCGCCCTGGCCCGGCCCTGCCCCGGCCTCCCGTCGGCCCCGATCCCGTCGCCCGCCTTTGCGGCGGCGGGGCAGGGCAGCCGCGGAGGCCTGCGCTACGATCACGGCTCGATGTGTGATCTCTCCATGCCGGGCCCGCTGGCCCCGCAGACCTTCATCCCCCGCGACGGGACGCAGACCCCGAGCACGGCGCCGTGGTGAGCGCGCAGGGGAGCGGCCCGCGCTCGGCCGCGATCGTCAACCTCGGCTGCAAGGTCAACCAGTCCGAGATGGAGGCCGCCGCGCGACTCCTGCGTGAAGCACGTGTGCCGCTCGTCGATCCCGATCGCGGCGCGGATCTGTACCTCGTCAACACGTGCACCGTCACGACCATCGCCGACGAGAAGTCGCGTGCCGCGGTCCGGCGTGCCCGCCGTGCCAATCCCGATGCCGAGATCGTCGTCACCGGGTGCTCGGTCCAGGTCGATCCCGGGGCTCTTGCTCGCGCCGATCCGGCGGCGCGGCTGATCGACAACGAGGGAAAGGCCGGGCTGCTGCGCGAGCTCGGAGCGCTGGTCCGCCTGGCCGGCTCGCGGAGAGATGGCGGCCAGAAGCCCCACCGGCCGCTCGACGCCGCGCTGCCGACGCTGTCCGGTGTCGACCCGGAGACCGCGCGCGACATCGAGGGGATCGCCGACGACCGGGCGTCCGTGGAACGAACACGCGCGTTCGTCAAGGTGCAGGACGGCTGCTCGTTCCACTGCACCTACTGCATCATCCCGCGCGCCCGGGGACCTGAGCGCTCGCTGGAGCCGGGGATCGTGCTGGCCGATGTTCGGCGCGCCCTGGCGGCCGGGCATCGCGAGATCGTGCTCACCGGGATCAACATCGGCACCTACGACGGCGGGTGGTCCGAGCGCGGCGCCCGCGGCTCGCATCGACGGAGCGCTCTCACGCTGGCCGGCCTGGTGCGCCGGATCCTCACCGAGACGCCCGTGGAGCGGATCCGCCTCAGCTCGATCGAGCCGCAGCACGTGGACGACGACCTGCTCGAGACGTGGACCGACGGGGCACCGCGCGCGCTGCCCCACCTCCACCTCCCGCTCCAGTCGGGCGACGATGGCGTGCTGCGCCGGATGGGCCGCCGGTACCTGAGCGCGGACTACGCGCGGGTCGTGGCCAGGGCGCGGGCGGCGATCCCGGGCGTGGCCGTGCACGCTGACGTCATCGCGGGCTTCCCGACCGAGGACGAGGAGGCGTTCCGGCGAACGGTCGACCTCGTGCGTGGCCTGGAGCTGGCCGGCCTGCACGTGTTCCGCTACTCGGAGCGACCGGGGACGCCGGCGACCCGGATGACGGGCCAGGTCGATGGCCGGACGAGGAAGGCGCGCGCGGGCGAGCTGCTGGCGGTGGCCGCGGACGCGCGCGCCTCGTTCGCGCACCAGGGACTCGGAACGGTGACCAGGGTGCTGGTCGAATCGCGGCTCGACGATGGGCGCTGGATCGGCCACGCGGAGGATCACGTGCGGGTGGCCGTCGCTCCGGGGCAAACGCGGACCAGCATGCCCGACGACCTCGAGAATGCGATCCTGACCGTGCGCCGGAGCGACATCGACGCCGGCGTCCCGGACCGGGTCACCGGGGAGATCCTCGCCATCGACCCGGCCCGCGGCATCCACCGGCCGACCCTGCCGGCGCTGCCCGTCCTGGCCGGCACATCGGCACCGATCGGAGGAGCCCATGCCCGCTGACTGCCTGTTCTGCAGGATCGCCGCCGATGAGATCCCGGCCACCAAGGTCCACCAGGACGACACGATCGTCGCGATCCGTGACCTCAACCCGCAGGCGCCGACGCACATCCTGCTGATGCCTGTCGCACACATCGCCTCGGCGGCCGTCCTGACGGTGGACGACGCACCGCTGCTCGGTCGCCTGTTCGCGACGGCCGCGGAGCTCGCGCGACGCGAGGACCTCGACGCCGGCTGGCGCCTGGTCGTCAACGTCGGCCCGGCGGGGGGCAGACCGTCGATCACCTGCACGTCCACCTGCTCGGTGGCAGGCAGATGACGTGGCCGCCCGGATGACGGCATCGGAGGGGCCCACATCGAACGGTGCCGGGAACGGGACGCCCGGCACCGGCGACCGATCTCGCGGCGGGGGTCCCCCGATCTGGTTCGCTGTGGCGGCCATCGGCAGCCTTGTGGTGGGCGGCCTGCTGGTGCTGGTCAGCATTCTGGGCCTGAACACCGGTGGCCCCACGGCCGCCGCCACCATCCCGCCCACGGGCCAGGCGACGCAGCGCACGTACGATCTCCTGGCCGCGGCGCTGGAGCGGGCCTCGTTCCAGGCGCGGATCCCCCAGACGGCGTACCGACCGGGAGAGAGCCCGTCGCTCGTCGACGTCCCGCGACGCGTGCTCCAGGCCGTGCTGCCGTCGGACCCCGATCACGGCTACATCGTGATCTACGAGCTGCCCTCGAACGACGAGGCTGCCCGGGTCGGCCGCGAATTCGCCGCCTATCTGGCGTCGGGGACGGGCGCGGTGCAGTACCCGCGCGATGCGCAGTTCGTGCTGCGTCGCGTCGAGCAGACGCTGGTCTTCTTCTCCTGGTCACCGTCCATATCCCCCGACCCATCCGTCGCCCGTCTGGCGGCGACGCTCGAGACGTTGGGGGTCGGCGTCGGCGGCTGATCGAGCCACTAGACTGCCCGCCATGAGCCAGACCTTCCGCGCCACCATCCAGCAGACCGGCAAGACCGCATGCGGCATCGAGGTGCCCGAGGCCATCGTCGATGCGCTCGGCGGCAGCCGGCGTCCGGCCGTCGTCGTGACCCTGAATGACTACAGCTACCGCTCCACCGTTGCCCCGATGAACGACGGCTTCTGGGTCGGGGTGACGGCGGTGCACCGCGAGGCGTCCGGCCTCCGGGCCGGCGACGAGGTCCACGTCACGCTCGAGCTCGACACGGCGCCCCGCGAGGTCGAGGTGCCGCCGGAGCTCGCCGCCGCGCTCGAGGCGGACCCTGTCGCCCGTGCCTTCTTCGGCGGCCTGTCCTACAGCAACAAGCGCGTATTCACGCTGAGCGTCGAAGGAACGAGCAACCCGGACACCAGGGCCCGCCGCGTCGCCAGGGCGATTTCCCTGATGCGCGAAGGCCGGATCCGGTAGCCCGAAGCGGGCCAATCCGCTCGCTACAGCCCCGGTGCGTCCACCGCGGCCCAGGCTCGCACCCGGTCGCGCTTCACCTTGAACGTGTGCGTGCGCGGGAAGTCCTCCTCGGGCCACAGCCGCCAGCCCGCGATCCGCTGGTTGGCGCCGAGCGACGCGTTGGCAGCCCTGACCGCGACTTCGATCTCGCGCCGGACCTCGTCGGCTGCCGGCTCATCGAGCGCACCTTCGGCATCACCGGCACCGACGGCCGCCCGCAGGAGCGGCGCCAGCACCACCGCCTCGATCCGACCGGGCTTCGTCTCGACCGCCACCGAGTCACGGATCCCGGCCACGCGCAGCGCGTTCTCGATGTCCTCGGGGAACACGTTGAAGCCGTTGGGCAGCACGATGATGTCTCGCATGCGACCGTGGAGGTGGAGCCGGCCCCGCTCGTCGAGCTGGCCGAGATCGCCCGATCGGTACCAGCCGTCGTCGGTGTGAGCGGCGGCGGTCGCGTCGGGATCCTGCCAGTAGCCCTTGAACAGGCTCGGTCCCCTGAACTGGATCTCGCCGTCGTCCGCGATCCGCATCTCAACCGGCTTCGGCGGCCAGCCCACGCAGCCCAGCGGATGGTCGTCCATCGTGGTGCACGACCCAGCGGCCGTCTCGGTGGCGCCGTACCCCTGGAGCACGATGACGCCCAGGTCCTCCCACGCCTGCTGGAGCGCCGGCGGCAGGAAGGCGCCGGCGGTCGCGAACAGTCGTACGCCGCCACCCAGCTGCTCGTGGACTCGCTGGAACAGCCGCCGCCGTGCGCGGTACGGCAGCAGGCGGGCGATCCGGCGCAACCGTCCGAAGGTCGCCACCTGACCGCGCCGCTCGACCTCGCGCTCGATCGCGCTCCAGAACAGGTCCAGGAGCTGGGGCACCAGCAGCATCGTCGTGACCCGGTGCTCGCGCAGGGCGTCGAAGATGACCCGTGGGTTGCGGCTGCGGACATACAGGATGTCGGCGCCCACGTCGAGTGCGTAGTAGAGCGACACCGCCTGCTCGAGCGAGTGCGACAGCGGCAGCAGCGACACCAGCCGATGCTCCATCGGGTTGAGGATGCGGTGGAACGAGCTGACGCCCGCGAGAACGTTGTCGTGGGCGAGCATCACGCCCTTGGGGTTGCCCGTCGTGCCCGAGGTGAACACGAGCTCGAACACCTCGTCCGTTGCCGGGCGCTCCCAGGCGGACACCTGCGCCTCCCAGTCGGCGGGGAAGCTGTCGTCGGGGTCCGCCGCGAGCTCCTCGATCAGCGTGGTCGGGAAGCGCTCGAGTCCCACCTCTCGTGGGTCCGGCGCATCGCGACCGCTGCCCAGCAGGAGCCGCACGGCGCCCGACCGCTCGACGATCCGCCCGATGGTGTCGGGCGCCATCCGCGCATCCAGCGGGACGAAGATGAGGCGCGCGTACATCGACCCGAAGTACGTGGCGGGCAGCGCGGGTCTGGACGGCGACCAGGTCAGTACGCGATCGCCGGGTTGCAGGCCGAGCGCTCGCAGCCGCCAGGCCGCAAGCCGGCTCCGTCGTGCCAGCTCACGGTACGACCAGTGGTAGGTGGTGCCGTCATCGCGCCGGAGACCGAGCGCATTGCGGTCACCGTACCGGCGCGCGCTGCTCTCGAGGAGCTCGACCAGGCTGTCCATGGTGCGGAATCGTAGTCGTTGCCGATGGGCGCCCGCGGGGCGGGACGGAGCACGGGCCGGCAGCTCGCCACCGACCGGCAGCGCGCCACGGGCCGAGCCCGCCGCTGCCAGGCGGAGCATGCACGAAGCCGGTGGCGTCGCCTACCCGATCGCTGTCCTGCTCACGTGGCGGGTCTCGGGCAGCAGCGCGATGAACGGCAGCGCGAACAGCGCGGCACCGGCAGCCAGGATGAGCGCCATCTGGAGCCCGATCGCCTCGCCCAGCGCGCCGACCACCACGGTGCCCACCGCGCTCGTGACCGTGATCACGAAGATGCTCAGGCCCACGGCCGCGCTCCGGTTGTCGGGTAGCAGCTCCTGCATCAGCACCAGCTGGACGGGCCCCGCGCTGAGCAGCGCGACGCCCGAGACGGCGAGGATCACGAGCGTCAGCGGGGCGATGGGGATCGCGAGCGCGAGCATCAGCAGCGGCGACCCGATCCCGGCCGCAAGAGCCAGCATCAGCCGCCGGCCGATCCGGTCCGACAGCGTCCCGCCCAGGAACGCGCCCGTCGCACCGCCGATCTCGAATGCGGTCACCGCCGCCCCCGCGACCACCAGCTCCGCGCCGGCATCGGTGAGATAGGTAGGGATGAACACGAGCATCCCCACACTGGCCATCGACAGCATCACGCTCGCCCCGGCGAGCAGCAGGAACCCGCGGCGTGCCGACCGAAGCGCCACCCTGATCGAGCCCACGGGATGCCCGAGGTGGACCTGCGGCCGGTGGGCGACGCGCAGGTAGAGGATGCCCGACGCCACGAGCCCGGGTACCACGGCAATCCAGCTCCAGGTCAGGCCCACGACCGACAGCACCGCGGCGATGACCAGCGGACCGATGGCTCGCCCTGACTCGCCGCCGGTCATGAAGATCGAGGTCCCGCGGCCCCACTCGGTCCCCGACGAGCGCGTGACCAGGGCCGCCGCCGCCGGGTGGAACACGGCCGAGCTGAGGCCGGCCAGGATCAGCAGCAGGGCCACGACCACGGGGGTGGGGGCCAGCCCGAGCAGCCCGATCGAGATCGCGGTCGCGCCGGGTGCCAGGATGATCCAGTAGCGGGTGTCCGCGCGGTCCGCGATCACGCCCAGGATCGGCTGAACGGCCGTCGCCACCCGGAACGTCGCCGCCAGCAGGCCGGCCACGGCCAGGCTGATCCCGAGCTTGGGGATGAGCAGCGGCAGGAGCACGCCCACGAACGCCGGGTAGGTGTCGTGGACCAGGTGCCCGCCCGCGACCGTCACGATGGTCGGGGTGTCGAAGGCGCGGGCAGACCGGCTCGGATCCGGTTCGAGGGCGGTGGACATGGGCAGACCCATTGTCGCCGGGATGGCCCAGGCGCGGGGCGCCGGCAAGTTGGGCCCGGTGCGTTCGCTTCAGCCAACGCGGTCGGTCCTCCCATGGCGTCGACGCGGTGGTGCTCCGCAACCATGCCCGATTCGATGCTCCGGGGCACCCCTTTCGTTCACCGATGATGGGGAGCCGGGATCCCGGATCTCAATCCCCCGAGCCGGCAGGCCCGCGCAGGCCATCGAATGCGAGGTGCAGGAGGCGAGCGGACAGGGCAGCGCCGTCGGGAGACTGCTCGCCGGCATGGGAGATCGCACTCGCGAGGCGGATGACGTCCATGAGCTCCACGTCGGGCCGAGTGCGTGCCAGCCATTGCTGGGGGAGTGATTGATGTCGACAAGGCACGGTCCTCGAGCGGAACTGGCCCTCTTGGTGGCGTTGGTGGTGGTCGCTGCGACCTTGGGCGCGGGAACTATACTCGCGCAGACCTCGCCTTCACCCTCGTACTACGCATACGACTCACGCCCCAACAATGGATATCCACCGAAGTACCCGGGTGAGGCTAACAACCCGCAGGCAGTTGTCGTTGAGGGGCTCGGTGCACGACTCGGCGGGGGGTGTCTCAACGAAAGCAGCGCCTTCTCAGAGGCAAACATCAAGAGCCAGACCGTTGCGTTCATCAATGACTACGACAACGTCATCACTGAGATTAGCCCGCAAGAATATTGCGCTTCACTCAGCAGCTATGAAGCCCTGATCGACCGTATCGTCTCGTACGTCGAGGCGCATGCGACTTCGCCCGGGCAATTCTGGGCCGGCATCATGCTTGACGAGGAGCCGGGCTTTGGCTTCTCGGTATCGGAATTGAAGTTACTCAATGCCCACGTCAAGTCAACGATGTCAGGAACGCCGGGAATGTCCTGGTATTTCCTCGAGGACCAGCCAAACGGTTGGTCACTCGCACACTACGACGCCATCCTCGGATCGGGCTGGCCTGCTCCACAAGTCTACTCGTCTTCAATGAAGAGTGCAGTCAACAATGAGTGTTCGACCAACGGCGTCTGCGAGAACATGGTCACTGTTGGGAATCTTGGCAGCATCGGCAGTTGGAGCGATCCTGAATATACGTTGCCAAAGGTAAACGGACCGGCATGGTCGACCACGTATAGTCACTGGCTTCCCTACTACGGCTGGTGGAATGGTTACCGAAACCAATAAGGGTAGCCTTCTGAGTGGAAGGTGTCAGCCCTGGCTGACACCTTCCACTTGTATCGAAGAACCGAGACCAGGTGTATCGCACCGCGCCACATACGGGCCACGAAGAGGCACGCCCACGGTTCCACCACCAGCTGTGAATGTCACTCGAATGGTGAGCGGCCCAGGGTCTCTGCCACACCAGTTCATCCAGTAAACGGTTAGCCACGCGTCGTCCTTGACACCAGGGTGCACGACAACGCGAGCCGTCGGATCTCCAAGCGGCGTTGCCGCCTTGAGGGCCAGAGCTGTGCCGTTGGCTCGAACAAGAGACACCTTCGCAGGCACGCCGGGTAAGACACATGGGTCAGTCCCGTTGTTGGTAAAGCTGATGCTGATCCGAGCCACTCCCGTCACGCCTTCGCGTCCGCCGACCGCGGTCAAGGTCGCGGGATCGCACGCCCGAAAGCTTGTGGACGCCGACGGCGTGGAGGTGGGCGTGAGAGCGGACGTAGCAGAGGACGCTGGCGGCGCGCTTATGCTCGGCGAACCCACGGCCGCTGCTACTGCATCGGTGCCTGCGGGATGTCCAAAGTTCAACGGCGCAGGCACGACGAATCGGGCAACGAAGACTACAATGAGCGCAGTGCTAACCCCCACGGCCATCAGCCGCCAATCCGTGGCTCGAGCATGGATCGACCGTCGCGGCATCAAGCGAACTCTGGTGACTTCCGGAGGTGGGGCCGTGGCTATCAACCGCTCGCTATGCTGCCGGACCCGCTCGCGAACGTCCGCTTCAAAGTCCCGGTCGTCGCTCATGTCAGGACCTCAGGGTGACGTCTCAGCGTTGACAGTGCCCGAGCCACGAGGGTCCGTGCTCCTCCAGCCGAAACGCTCATCAGTCGAGCGATTTGCTCGTAGGAGAGATCGAAGGCGTAACGCAGGATGAGTGCTTCGTATTGACGGGCTGGCAGGACGTGCTGGAGTCCCAGGAACCACGCCGCGGTCTCTGGCTCGGTCAGCCGGCCGCCATCTGCCGGCTCGGGACGCGCACCGGTAACGAGTGGAACCCAGTGCACCAGCCGTCGTCGTCGCTCGCGATCGATCACGAGCCGGCGCGCGATCACGAACAGCCATGGCAGTAGGTCATTGCCCGGAGCGTGCCCATCCGTCCACGCGCGATACGCTCTCTCGAAGGTGTCTGCTGTGGAGTCCTCAGCGTCTTGCTGGTTCCGGCCAAACATCCGCACGTAGCCAAAGACCCTCGACCAGTAGCGTGTCACGATCGGCTCGAAACTCGACGAGGCGACACGTACCCTCGCGGGCGCTGCGGAGCTCACGGGTTCGGAGCCTCTCGTCACGGAGCCCTCATATGGAGAAGAACGAACAACCAGCCGATTCTGCATCGCACTGCCCAACCACGATGGGACGCCCCCCTGGTCCAAGCGGCCTCAAGTGGGTGGCGCGTTTCGCCCGGCCCTCCCTCCTAACCCTCACCCCGTTTGACCCCTCCCCGGTGCGCGCGTAAACTCCGCGCGCCTGCCGGCAGGCTGCTCGTGCTCGCGCACGGAGGGCCGCCGGGACGCCCCCTGCGCCGCCGGGCATCGCGCGCGGGAGGCGGGTGCGAGACCCCTGCCCGAGGAGGTGAACCGGGATTGGCCGAAGTCCGAGTGGGTGAGAACGAGACGTTCGAGAGCGCCCTCCGCCGCTTCAACAAGAAGATCCAGCAGAGCGGCATCCTCGCGGAGGCTCGCCGTCGCGAGCACTACGAGAAGCCGTCGGTGAAGCGGAAGCGCAAGGAAGCGAAGCGCAAGAAGAACGCACGCGCGAGCCAGGGCTGAGCTCCGGCGAGCGGCGTGGCCGATGGGCCGGCCGCTCGACGATGACCATGACGCCCGACGCGTCGACCGGGACCGGGATCCCGGTTCCCACCATCGGCGCAGCTCGCGGGCCACGGATCGTCGTAAACCGATGAGCCGTGACACCCGAGGAGCCATCCGGTGACCCTTCGCGAACGACTCCACGCCGATACGACCGCCGCCATGCGGTCGGGTGACGCGCTGCGCCGCGACACTCTGCGCATGGCCCAGAGCTCGATCTACAACCTCGAGAAGTCGAGGCGCTCGACGCTGTCCGAGGACGACGTCATGGGCGTGATCGTGCGTGAGGTCAAGACCCGCCGCGAGAGCGTCGAGGCGTTCCGCAAGGGTGGCCGCGAGGATCTGGCCGGCAAGGAGGAGGCGGAGATCGCGATCCTCCAGGCTTACCTGCCGCAGGCGCTGACCGAGGATGAGCTGCGGTCGATGGTCCGCGAGGGGATCGTCGCCACGGGAGCCGCCTCCGCACGCGACCTGGGCAAGGTGATGGGCTGGCTCTCGCCCAGGATCCGCGGCCGGGCGGACGGCAAGGTCGCGTCCGGGCTCGTCGCTCAGGCGCTGGCCTCCGTCGATCTGGCCGCGCACGACACGGGGCACTGACAGCCTCCGCAGCGGGGGACTGACCCATGCTCGCCACCTCCGTCGAACCCACCACCACCCAGTTCACCCGGCGTGACCTGTTCCGGCTGCTTGCGGCATCGATCCTGCTGGTGGCGGCGATGTCGGTGATCCTGGGTGTCGACATCCTGCCGGCGCAGCCGCAGCTGGAGGTGGGCAAGCCCGCGCCGTCGGACGTGGTGGCGCCCCGCGCCGGTGAGTACGAGAGCGAGGTGCTCACCAAGCAGGCTCGCGATGCCGCGAGCGCCGCGGTTCAGCCCCAGTACGACTACACGACCGAGCAGGCCGCCGCGATCGCGGCCGCGCAGGCCAAGGCGTTCGACAGCGAGGTGTCGTTGATCGACACCGCGTTCGGGGACAACGTCACGGCCGATAGCCGCCAGACGCTGCTGGGGCAGGCGGTTCCGGGCCTCAACAAGGCGACCCGGGCCACCCTCCTCGCGCTGACGCCCGACCGCTGGATGGCCGTTCGGAACGAGGCGGCCCGGGTCCTGACCAACACCGAGCGGTCCGAGCTTCGCGACACTGAGGTGGCCGCCCTGCGCGACCGGCTCGCCGGGCAGATGGGCGGCGACCTGAGCGCCGACGAGCGCGATCTTGCCGCGGCGCTGATCTCGCCCCTGGTGGTGCCCAACTCGTCGTACTCGGAGTCCCTGACGAACGCCGCCCGCCAGCAGGCGGCCGACGCCGTCCAGCCCGTGCAGGCGGTGTGGCAACGCGGCGACATCATCGTTCGGGCTCACGATCGGGTCGATCAGGCCGTCTTCGAGGCGATCACCTACTTCAAGCTCAACGAGGGCGGGCTCGACGTCGCGAGGCTGGCCGGGTTCATCGTTCTCTCGATCCTGATCGTGGGCCTGCTGCTGACCTGGACGTGGCGCTACCGGCGCGAGTTCTGGCATCGCAACAACGTCCTGCTGCTGCTGGCGCTGTTGCTGCTGGTCTCGGTGGTCGCGATCAAGCTCACGGCGGGCCGCGCCTGGATCCCGTATGCGCTACCCCTGGGTGCGATCGGCATGCTCGTCACGGTCCTGCTCGACGGCGGTGCCGCGATCGTGCTGATGGCGCTGCTCGGCGTGCTGACGGCCGCGGTCAACGGCACGGGCCTCGAGCTGGCTGCCTACGTCCTGTTCGGCGGCATCGCGGGCATCGTCACCATCCGGCGCGGCGATCGGCTGGCGGTGTTCGTCCAGGCCGGCGTGGCGGTGTTCGCCGTGAGCGCCACGGTGGTGGTGGTGTTCACCCTGCTGGGCGACCGCGACATCCGGGGGCTGCTCGAGCTGATCGGCGCCGCGGCGGTCGCGGCCGGCGGCTCCGCGGTGGCGGCGGTGGGCAGCTTCGCCGTGCTCGGTTCGTTGTTCGGGATCGTGACCGTGTTCCAGCTCCTGGAGCTCGCGAACCCCTCGCAGCCGCTGCTCCGGCGGCTGCTCGTGGAGACCCCGGGCACGTACCACCACTCGCTGATGGTGGGCAACCTCGCGGAGCGGGCGGCCGAGGTGATCGGCGCCGATCCATTGCTGGCCCGCGTGGCTGCGTACTACCACGACATCGGCAAGCTCTCCAACCCGGCCGCCTTCATCGAGAACCAGGCGGGCGGCGAGAACATCCACGACGAGCTCGATCCGGCGACCTCGGCCCAGCTGCTCAAGAGCCATATCAGCGAGGGCATCGACATCGCGTATCGGTCGGGGCTGCCCAAGGCGCTGATCGCGTTCATCCCCCAGCATCACGGGACGGCCGTGATGTCCTACTTCTACGCCCGTGCGCGGGAGCAGGCCGCCGCCCCGTTCGGAGGTCTCGAGACGGCCGAGGGGCGCAAGGCGGCCGACGCCGTCGACAAGCGCAAGTTCCGCCACGGCGGCCCCAAGCCGCAGTCGCGCGAGGCCGCGATCACGATGCTGGCCGATTCGGTGGAGGCCTCGGTCCGGTCGCTCTCGTCCCGTGACGAGGCAGCCATCCGGGCGATGGTGGCCCGGATCTTCGAGGAACGGATCGCCGACGATCAGTTCGACGAGTGCAACCTCACCTTGCGCGACATCGAGAAGATCCGCGAGGCGTTCGTGTCGCAGCTGCTGGGGATGTACCACCAGCGGATCGCGTACCCACAGAACAAGGTGGTCGAGATCGAATCCCGCCGGGCCTCCGGGGACAGCTGATCGCTGCCATCGGCGCCGGGCTGGTGCCGCCGGCGCCAGCCGTCGACGACTGACCAACCGGCCTCGCTGCGGGTCAGGTCCGGGTCCTTCAGTCGGGAGCCTGAGCCTCCGCCTCGTCCGCCTCGGAGCCGGCCGCCCGCCGAAGGTCCAGCTCGGAGTCGAGGATGATCTCCGCGCCCTCCGGTAGCCCGTCCGTGTACAGCTCGCCCTGGAGGTGATCGAACTCGTGCTGGATCGCTCGTGCGAGCCAGTCGTGGCCCGAGATGGTGACCCTCCGGCCGCGGCGGTCCTGGGCCACCATGACCGCGTGCGCCGCCCGTCGCCGGTTGGCGCGATAGCCGGGCAGCGACAGGCAGCCTTCCCACAGGTCCTGCTCGCCGGAGCGATGGACGATCTGCGGGTTGGCGGCCTCGTACAGCTGATCGTCGATGCGGATCACGCACACCTGAAGGTCGACGCCCACCTGCTGCGCCGCGAGGCCCGCGCCGGGGGCCGCGTCCATGGTCTCGACCATGTCGTCGATGAGCATCGCGAGCTCCTGGTCGAACCGGGTGACGACGCGGCCGGGCAGCCGGAGGCGTGGGTCGCCAAAGCGGACGACGGGCAGGATGCTCATGGCTCACGACGATACCGCGCCGCGGCCGCGCCGGTTGTGCGTGGTGCGGCCCGCATCCCCCGGCGCTACCGTTGGGCCGTGCGAAGCCTCTACCTCGGGCCGTGGCGGATCGACGTCGAGCGGCGTGACGACGTCCCGCGCCTGGTGGCCGCCGCCGAGCTGGCCCGCCGGATCGCAGCGGCGCTCGACGCGGCCGGAGCCCCGTCGCCGGCGTCGATCGGCCTGATCCTGTCCGGCGACGCCGAGTTGGCCGCCCTCAACGCCGAGCACATGCGCAAGACGGGTCCCACCGACGTGCTCTCGTTTCCGCTGCTGCCGCCGGAGGCCTTCCCTGATCACCCGGGACGCACCATCGATGGCAGCCCGGTCGCGCAGCCATTCGTGCTGCCGGCAGGAGTCCGGACCCACCTGGGCGACATCGTGGTGTCCGTCGACCGGGCCGCGGCGCAGGCGTCCGGGGGTCGCGGTGGGCAGACCGGCGACGTGCGCTGGGACGCGGGGGACGAGCTGCGCCTCCTCGTCGTGCACGGGACGCTCCACGTGTGCGGTTGGGACCACGACGACCCCGACGAGGAGGCCGCGATGCGAGCGCTGGAGCGATCGCTGCTCGCCTGAGGGCCAGGGTCCGGCCCGGGGAGTCGCCCCCGGTCGTTGGGCGGCAGCGACGCGGTACCATGCCGCCAAGCCCCGTCGGACCCGGTCCCGGGGCCGTTCGTCGTGTCCGGGCGCCGGCCCGGGAGGCAACCGCCAGGAGGGTCCCGGCCATATCGTGAAGCTCGTCGTCGGCCTGGGGAATCCGGGCAGCAAGTACGCCGGCACGCGGCACAACATCGGCTGGATGGTGCTCGACCGGCTCGCAGACCGAGCCGGCAGATCCGGTCGCGGGCGTCAACGCGATGCGTCGGAAAGCATCCAGATCCGCTACCAGGGTCTCGATCTGGTGCTCGCCAAGCCGCTCACCTACATGAACGACTCCGGGATCGCTGTCCGCAAGCTGCTGGCACGCGATCGGGTCCCGCTGTCCGAGCTGCTGGTCGTGGTCGACGACTTCGCCCTGCCGTTCGGCAAGCTGCGCTTCCGGGAAGGGGGCTCGCACGGCGGCCACAACGGCCTGCGCTCCGTGATCGAGGAGCTGGGCACCGAGAAGGTCGGCCGGCTACGGGTGGGGATCGGCGAGCCCGGACGAGGAGCGATCGACCATGTCCTCTCGCGCTTCGTGGCCGATGAGGAGGCGCGGCTTCCGATCGTGCTCGACGCAGCGGCCGATGCGGTGGATGCCTGGGCGCGAGAGGGAACCTCCAAGGCGGCCAACCGGTTCAACGCCTTCGAGCTGCAGGCGCCGACGGAGGTGACGGGCGGGCCGAAGCCGGGTGAGGTCGGCGGTCCCGCCGACGAGTCGGGCGTCCGGCGGACGCAGACGGGCTGGCGCCGGATCCTGGGCGGTGGCGAGGAACACGATCGCGACGGCGGCCGAAACCCGTGACCGACCGCTACCGTGGCAGGTCGACCAGGGAACGGCGGCTGGCCGAGAAGGTTGCCGGGGAATGGGCGCGGCGGCGTGCGTCCGCGGAGGCGCAGGAGCGCGAGACCGATCTCGACCGGGCGTCCGCGGAGGCCGAGGTCGAGCTGCTCGATCCGAATGCCCGAACGGCGGCCGGCCACGGCAGGGGGGACGGGGGGCAGGGCCCGCCCTCGCGGACCCGCCCAGGATCGGCGTACCGCACACGAGCTCCGTCCCGCCCCGGCACGTCCGCTCGCGGTGCCGGCCGTCGCGTCCCGGACCTCGGCGTCCTGCCTCGCCTGCTTCACCCCACCGGCTCGTTCGCCTCGCTCCGGGAACGCCTCGGAGGCGTCCCTTCGGCGCCGGGCATCCACGGCCGGCATGTGGGGCTCACCACCGTTCCCCACGGTGCGAAGTCGTATCTCGCGGCGGCCCTCGCCCTCGCGGCCGACGGGGAGCGGATTTGCTGGGTCGCCCGGGACGCGGAGATCGGCGATCGGGTTGCCGAGGAGCTGGGCGCCTGGCTGGGCGATCCGTCGCTGGTCGCCGTCCTCGAGCCACGTACCTCGCTTGCCTACGAGCGCAGCGAGCTCGTCCCGGACGAGACGGCGGCCCGGGTTGCGGCGCTCGCGGCCTGGCGATCGGGGAGTGCCCGGATCCTCGTCGCGAGCGTCCAGGCGCTGCTCCAGGCGACCATCGCCCCCGACGACCTGCCTCAACACCCGCGGACGCTGCGATCGGGTGCTCGGATCGGGCTCGATGCCCTGCTCGCGGAGCTGTTCGATCACGGATACACGCCCGTGGTCGAGGTTGCGGGTCGGGGCGAGATCGCCCGGCGCGGCGGCATCCTCGACGTGTTTCCACCGTCGGCCGAGCTGCCGGTCCGGATCGAGCTGTTCGGGGACGAGGTCGACTCGCTGCGCGCGTTCGATCCCACCGACCAGCGGAGCGTCGGCCCGGTCGACGAGGTGGTGCTCCTCCCTGCCACCGAGTTCCTGCTGCCCCGAGGTGGGGTCGACGAGCTTCGGGGACGGCTCGGACGGCTGGGATCGAAGCTGCCGGAGCGGCTGGCGGGCGACCTCGCGCGGTTCGCCGGCGAGTCGCTGTCCGACGGGGCGACCCGGGCCACCGTCGGGCGCGCGCTGGCCACCGGTGATGGCGCCGAGGTGTGGGCTCGGCTGATCGCGCCGGCCACGGCGCTCGACCATCTCGACCCGGCAACGCTGCTGGTGCTCGATGAGCCGGGTGACCTCGCTGAGGCCGCCGAGTTCCTGTGGCGCCAGGCCGACGAGCGCCACGCGGAGATGACCGATGCCGGCGACCTGCCCCGGGACTGGCCGTCCGGCTACCTGCCGCCACGCGACTGGAAGGCTCGACTCCACGGAGCGCGGAGCCTGGAGCTGACCTGGGAGTCGGAGGCGAGCGACGCGCAGGGGATGGCGTTCGCATCGAAGGGGCTCACGTCCGGCGACCTGTTCGGCTGGCGTGAGCCCGTCCTGCCACCCGGCCGGACGGAGCGTCTGGTCGATGGCGTCGAGCACTGGGTGTCGCAGGGTGCGCGTGTCGTGCTCGTCTCGGACCAGGCCCCCCGGCTCGCCGAGCTGCTGGGCGAGGCCGGACATGCGGTCGGGATCGTGCACCGCGTAGCGGAGCCTCCGCCACCAGGGGCGATCGCCCTCGTCGAACGGAGCCTGAACGGCGGCTTCGAGGGCGGCCCGGACGGACTGGCCGTGGTCACCGACCGCGAGCTGTTCGGCTCGGTCCGGGTTCGGCGGCCCAAGGCGCTGCGGCGGATCGTCCCGCGCGACCTCCTGGAGCGGCTGACCCCGGGCGATCTCGTCGTCCACATCGACCACGGGATCGCCCGCTACGAGCAGATGCTGCGGCGCGGCGAGGATGGCCAGGAGCGCGACTACCTCGAGCTCTCGTTCGCGGCCGGCGACCGGATCTTCGTGCCCGTCGAGCAGATCAACCGGGTCAGCCGCTACTCGGGTGGCGAGCACCCGACGCTGTCGCGCCTGGGCGGCACCGACTGGCTGCGGACGAAGCAGCGGGTGCGCCGCGCCGTCGGCGACCTGGCCGAGGACCTGCTGGCCCTGTACGCGAAGCGCGAGGCTGCGCAGGGGTTCGCGTATGCGACCGACACGCCATGGCAGGGCGAGATGGAGGCGTCGTTCCCGTACGAGGAGACGCCGGACCAGCTGCGGGCCTCGGTCGAGGTCAAGACGGACATGGAGACCCGCCGGCCGATGGACCGGCTGGTGGTGGGCGATGTCGGATACGGCAAGACCGAGGTTGCGTTGCGCGCCGCGTTCAAGGCGATGCAGGACGGCAAGCAGGTCGCGGTCCTCGTGCCCACGACGGTGCTGGCAGGGCAGCACTTCACCACGTTCTCGCAGCGGTTCGCGGCGTTCCCGCTGACCGTGCGGCTCCTGTCTCGCTTCATCGGCCCGCGCGAGCAGGCGGCGACGGTCGCGGGCCTGGCCAACGGCACGGTGGACCTGGTCATCGGGACGCATCGGCTGCTGTCGAAGGACGTCGCGTTCCGGGACCTCGGGCTCGTGGTCGTCGACGAGGAGCAGCGGTTCGGTGTCGCCGCCAAGGAGCGGCTCAAGCAGCTGCGGGCTGCGGTGGACGTGCTGACGCTGTCGGCGACGCCGATCCCGCGCACGCTGAACCTGGCGCTGGCCGGGATCCGGGACCTGTCGGTCATCGAGACACCGCCCGAGGACCGGCTGCCGATCCAGACGCGCGTTGCGGAGGCATCGGCGGGCCTCGTCCGCGACGCGATCCTGCGCGAGCTCGACCGCGGCGGCCAGGTGTTCTACGTGCACAACCGGGTCGAGACGATCGAGGCGCAGGCCGAGCAGCTGCGTCGCCTGCTGCCATCGGCACGGATCGTGGTCGGACACGGGCAGATGCCCGAGCGCCAGCTCGAGCAGGTCATGCTCTCGTTCGCGGACGGCGGGGCCGATGTCCTCGTGTGCACCACGATCATTGAGTCCGGGCTCGACATCCCCAACGCGAACACGATCATCATCGACCGCGCGGACGCGCTGGGCCTCGCGCAGCTGTACCAGCTCCGCGGCCGCGTGGGCCGGTCGAGCCGCCGCGCCTACGCGTATCTGCTCTACCGGCGCCGGGAGCGGATGAGCGAGGAGGCGCGCAAGCGGCTCCAGGCGATCTTCAACGCGTCGGAGCTGGGCGCCGGGTTCCAGATCGCGCTGGCCGATCTCGAGATCCGGGGCGCGGGCAACATCCTCGGCGGCGAGCAGTCCGGGCACATGGCAGCGGTCGGGTTCGACCTGTACTCGCGGCTGCTGGGCGAGGCGGTGGAGGAGGCGAAGGCACGGCGCGAGGACCGCGAGCCGGTGCGCGAGGCGCCGCAGGCCGTGGTGGATCTCCCCGTGGATGCGCATCTTCCCGACGACTACGTGCCGGACGAAGCCCAGAAGCTGGAGCTCTATCGGCGACTGGCCAGGGCACGAACCGTGGGCGACGTGGCCGCGTTCCGCCAGGAGGTGACCGACCGCTACGGCCCGCTGCCGGCGCCCGTGTTGCGGTTGGTCGAGGTGGCCGAGCTGCGACTCCTGGCCGAGTCGGCCGGCGTGGCCTCCCTGGCCCGCGAGGAGGGCTGGCTGGTGGTCAGGTTTGGCGGCGGGCTGTCGCGGGCGACCGCGATGCAGCTTCTCGCGCCGGGTGCCGCGGGGGGCGCAGCCCCCCTGCCGGGCGTGCGTCCGGGCGAAATGACGTTCGCATCCAACCAGGTGCGAATCCGGCTTCCACGCGACCCGCTCAAGGGCTGGACACTGACGCAGGCGGTCGTGTCCCGGCTGGTGACGGCCGTGGGATCCGCGAGCTGACACACGGGTGTAACGCCCGGGAGACGCGTCGTTGTCGGGAGCCGCATCCGCGGCGGCGAGACTCGACACCGTCACTCATCGTGTCCGCGCCGGGGACGGACCCGCACCGCCTCGTGCGGTCTCGATCGGGCATGACCCGCGGCGCGGCCTGACCTGGCCACCCGTGGCTGGCGCGGTTCTCGAGCGCCGGGCCCGCGCCTGGTCATGGCCCCAGGGGCACGATGACCAGCCAGCAGGAGGGACCATGACCAGCTCGACCACGAACTCCAGGGACGCGGAGACGGCAAGCCTGGGATCCGAGCTCGGCAAGACGGCGTCCGGTGCGGCATCCATCGTCCAGGACGCTGCGCACAGCGGCATCGCCCAGGCGACCGCCCGGATGCCGGACATCGCGATCTCGACGCGCGCCATCCTTGATGACGCGAACCAGCAGCTGCGCGGGGAGAGCGACGAGATGCTGGCCGTGGGCAGCGCCATGTCGTTCGGGTTTGCGTGCGGCCTGCTCATCGGTGGCGGCCCGCGGCTGGTCGTCATGGGCGCGCTCGTCCCGTCCGCGGCGATGGCGCTCACGATGTTCGGCCGGTCTCGCCAGCGCCAGCGGTTGTGGCTCGCGGCCGGCCGGCGAGCGAGCCACAACTGATTCCTCGTTGGGCCCGCAGATCCCTGCTGGGTCCGTGGCGGGCGATGACCCACCCGCCGGCCCGCGACCCACGACCACGGGCTGCGTCTCGCGGGGCCGAGCTCACGTCAATGACCCACCCGCCGGCCCGCGACCACGACGACGGCTGAGTAGCCCAGGTCGATGGGCGCCTCCTGCCAGACGAGCTCGATCAGTCGCCGGGGCGCCACGGCTTCGGTCATTCAGCCAAAGCACGCGTACGCGACACGGCCAGGACCAGCGTTGACCGACATCCAGCCTGGTTCCGTGCTCAGGCTGCGGTCACCACCCCGCGTCTGGTGACTGGCTGTCGCAACGGAACACGCGCGGCCGGCTCGGAACACGCGCGGCCGGCTCGGAACCGGCGCCGCCGAGTCGTTCTTGGACCAGGTGACGGAAACGGGTCTGCGGGTCGCCAGACGCAGGACGCCTTCCCAGACGCAGGCCGCTTCAGCGCTTGCGAACCGCGTCCCCGGTGCGGATGGTGCCTCCGCGGAGGATCCGGCAGTTGACGCCGCGCATCCGCAGCTCGCGGCCGGTTGCATTGTTGATCCAGCGCAGGGCATCGCTCCCGAACCGGGCGCTGAACTTCGCGCAGCCGGTGTGCGGCTTGGCGCTGACCTCGACTTCCGTCTCGCCGATCGCGAGCCTCGTGCCGGCGGGGAGGTTGGCGGTGCTCAGATCGAGGTCGACATACAGCTGGTCACCGGCGAGTGGCCAGCGGGCACGATCGGGCTCGATCGCGGCCAGCACGCGCGTGCTGATCAGGGTCAGCTGGGACGCCGGGTTCGGCGAGCCGTCGGGCGTGGACCCGCTCCGCCGGCGGATCCAGTCATCGCCGTCGAGCCCGCGGGCGGGATCGAGCGCTGCCTCGTCGAGGAGCACGCGCCCGTCCTCCGTGGGTCGCATGACGATCAGCTCGAGCCGCCCGACGTCACGGGGTGCGGATCGAATTGCGGGCAGATGCCGGTCGAGGTCGCGGTCGAGATCAGTGCGCATGTGCGCAGTGTCGCCGATCATGTCCAGCATGGACGTACGTACAGCGCCTGAGCCCGTGATCGACATCGACCTTCGTCCATGGCGGCCCGACGACATCGGCCTGATGGAACGGCTGCTGGGGGATCCCGCAATGACCGAGCACCTGGGCGGTCCGGAGTCGCCCGAGCACCTTCGCGCACGCCTCATCCGCTACGTCGAGATGGGCCCCGAGTCCGGGCGGATGTACGTGGTGACCGTCGGACCCGACCGGGTGGACGCGGGGTCCGTCGGGTTCTGGCCACATGCCATCGACGGTGAGCCCGCGCTCGAGACGGGCTGGAGCGTGCTGCCCGAGTTCCAGGGCCGCGGGATCGCGACACGGGCAACCGCCCGCTGCCTCGACATCGCCGCGGACGCGGGCGGGTACCGGACTGTCCACGCCTACCCGTCGGTCGACAACGCCGCCTCCAACGCCCTGTGCCGCAAGCTCGGGTTCCGGCTCCTGGGCCGCACCGAGTTCGAGGATCCGAAGGGGAACTGGATGACCTGCAACGACTGGTCGCTCGACCTCGGCGATTGGCGCGGGGTCCGCTCGTGACCGTCGATCGGCTCCGCTCGTGACCGCCGACGAGGCGCGTGGTGGCCGCATGGGCTGGCGCCATCGCCGACGGCGGCGCGCGGCTCGCGTGGTCCTGCTCGATCCCGACGGCCGGGTCCTGCTGTTCCGCCTCGACGCCGGCCGGGACCCCGATGGTCGTGGTTACTGGTACCTGCCGGGCGGCGGGATCCGGATGCGCGAATCGATCGAGGCGGCCGCCCGGCGCGAGCTCCGCGAGGAGACCGGGCTTCGCGAGGTGACGATCGGCCCTGTGGTCGGAACGCGGACCGGCGTGCGCTTCTGGTTCGCAGGGCGGGAGATCGTCCAGGACGAGTGGTACGTGGCCGGGCGCGTGGCCACGAGCTCCATCGGGCAGGGCCGCCTCGCCGGTGGCGAGCGCGATGCGGTCGAGGCGGCCCGGTGGTGGTCGCTCGCGGAGCTGGCGACGACCGACGAGGTGGTGTATCCGCCCGGCCTGCCGGACCTGATCGAGCTGGCCGCCGGGGATGACGCAGGCGACGCGTGAGGCCGACGCTGCCCAGCGTCGCCTACGGCGCCGGCTGAAGGTCGCCCGTCCAGACCACCGCTCGATCGCCGCCCGCACCCGTCCCCAGCGTGGATCCGACCAGCACCACGCGTGACCCACTGATCGCAACGCTCGAGGGTGCGACGGCGTCGCCGAGGGCCTTGCCCGCGTCCGTCATCCGGAGGCGCTGCCAATCGCTGCCCGCAGACGAAACCCACGCTCGCATGCCGTCAGTGACCAGGTGTGGCGACGCGATCGCGAGCAGGCCATCAGCCACCGAGAACACCGACACGAAGTCGGCGTTGCCGAGCTTGAGTCCTGCATCGGACCAGGTCTGGCCGCCATCGGTCGACAGCCACAGGGTTGCGACGCTCCGCTCGCCTTCGTCCGAGCTCGGATCGGGGACGGTCATCTGGCCGCTGAGGAGGAGGCGATCCCCCGCGGCCGCGGCACCGTAGAACGTCGCGCCCGGTGCGCTGAGTGAGAGGCGTGTCCACGTCGCGCCATCGGGCGAGCGCCATGCGGCGGTCACGCCGTCGACTTCGCCCAGAACGATAAACCCGGAGCCGGTCGCGACGATGCTCCCGGCCGAGGCCGCGGCAGCGCTCGGGGCGGGAAGCGGGACCAGCCGCCAGGTGGTCCCGTCGGGACTGCCCAACAGCACCGACGCGGCCGTCGTGGCGCCACCCGTCGACCCCACGCCGACGAAGGCATCACGCGAGGCGACCAGATCGAGCACGGCAAACCCGTCGAACACGTTGGCGTTGGTCACCGCCGGCCACGACATGCCATCGCCCGAGACCCAGATCGCCGTCTGCCGCGGCGCCGTCTCGTCGTCATCGGTGTTGAAGTAGCCCGTCACCTCGTCGCCGCTGACCGCCGCGGCGCTCCGAGTGGCGGCGAGCCCTCCGATCCATGAGCCGCCGGTGCCGGGCACTGCCCCGGGCAGCACCGACCAGGTGATGCCGTCATCGGAGTGGAGCAGCGCGCCGCCCGACGGCGAGTCCTCCGAGCGCAACAGCAGGAACGAGCCATCGGGGAGCGTCACGACCGTCGGCCCCCGGACCCCACCGCCCTGGCTAAGCAGCGCCGGCTGATCGGGGACCTGGGTGAGCGTGAGGCCGTCCGCCGTCATGGCCTGCGTCGGGGTCGCCGCCGGCGTCGAGGTCGGCGATTGGGTGGGTGCCGGCGTCGGGGTGGGCGCGGAAGGGACGACCGCTGGCGCCCGCGAGCTCGAGGACGGCAGGGAAGCCGCGGGGCCCTGTCCACAGGCTGCGAAGGCGATCGCAGCGCATATCACGACCGCCGGGACCGAGCCTCTCGGTCGCCGCCGACGGAACCTGCTGATGATGGCCATCTCCCCCCTTGCGGCTTCGTCCCCTCGCGACATGAGACTCCGCCCGCGCGCACTTGTCACGGCCCAATGGGCCCCCTGAGCCAGGCCCCCGAGAACGCGAGTTCACCGCTACCCGCCGTCGCTCGCGGCCGCGACCGGGAGCACCAGCACGAAGCGACCGTCGAGCTCCGCGTAGCGGACGAGCGGCCGCCGCCAGCGAAGGAAGCCCTTCGCGAGCTGCGCGACGCTGAGCCTGGCGTCCGGGCGGCGTGTGCGGCCGAACGCCGATACCGGGCGCGGGTACCAGGGATCGCTGACCCGGACGCTCGTCACCCTGAACGCGCCGGCCCCCGCAGGATCGGCCGTGGCCGTGAAGCCGGACATCACCCAGGCGTGCGCGCCGTGCCACATCAGCAGCCCGACCGGCCGGCCCGTGCGACGAAGGGCGCGGGCGGCGGCCCTGATCGCGGCGGTCCGCGTCCGGAATGCGACAACCTCGTAGGGGCCGTAGCCCAGGCGGTTCAGGACGGCGGCCCAGCCCTGCGGCTCCGATCCGGCGCCCGACCAGCCGCGAGCTCGACAGCCTTCTCGCCCGGTGATCGAGCTGGCGCTGGCCGGGCAGCGAGCGAGCCGCCGCCGGATCGATGAGCCTGGCCATTATCCGGATCGATGCGGGCACGCACCAATCCGACTGCGCCTGCGAGACGAAGTCCCCGCGGCGGTAGAGGTCCATCGTGAACGGTTGCCGCGTGGACTCCGCGTCGGGGCGCAGCGTCGGTGTGGCCGAAGGGACCGACGAGGCGGCAGGCGTGGATCGGCCGGGAAACGCCGGTCGCGACGGGGGAAGAGGCGACGCCGCGACAGCGGGACTCGGTGCGATCGAGGAGGCCTTCGCCGGCGAGGCAGCGTGCGATGGGACGAGGGCGCCACCGCCGCAGCCCGTGACGAGGACGCAGGCAAGCAACAGTTCCCGGACCCGACGACGGCGGAGCAGGGGTTTCACGGGTGGGTTCATGGTCGGTCGAACGCCTTCGATCGAAGTCTAGGCGCCGATCGGGATCCGGCGCCGGAAACGGGGGCTGGCCCTGGTCCGATGACGGGCATCACGACCAATCTATGATCTCGCCCGTGATCACGCCCATCGTTCGTGAGATCGCCACGGCCGATCTCACGCCCACCGACATCGCGGAGCTGTGGTCGCTGTTCTACGCCGCCTGGCCGGCCGGCCACTTCGACCAGCACGACTTCGACCACGCGATGGGCGGCCGGCACTGGGTCATCGAGCTCGACGGCCGGATCGTGACTCACGCGGCCGTCGTGCCGCGTCTGCTGTCACTCGGCGACCGCCAGCTGCGCACCGGGTACGTCGAAGCCGTGGGGACGCTGCCCGAGCACGAGAATCGCGGCTTCGGCAGCGCCGTGGTCACGGCCGTCGGCTCGCACATCCGGGCGACCTGCGAGCTCGGTGCGCTGAGCACCGGCCGGTTCGCCTTCTACGAGCGGCTCGGCTGGCGTCGCTGGCTGGGCCCGACCTCCGTACGCACCGACGCTGGCGCGGTTCGGACCGAAGACGAGGACGGATCGATCCTGGTGCTGCCCACGCCCAGGACCCCAGCGCTCGATCTCACCGCCTCGCTGACCTGCGACTGGCGCGACGGCGATGTGTGGTAGCGGAATCTGGTGAGCCGGCGAACGTGGGAGCGACTATTCTCTTGGTATTGCGTCCGATGCAGGACGGGGCGGCGCTTGCTGTGCCCGCGGGCCGTGGCTAGGATGCGCCAGTGGCCGCCCTGGAGGAGCTGGGCAGGCCGGGTTCAATGGCCAACGTGACCGGCGGGCGCGTCTCCCAGGAGATGCGTGACCCGCCGGCTCTAGGAGGAGACATGCGAAGTTCAATCAGAGGCGCGGCTGCCTTTGCGGCCCTCGCCCTCGCCGTCGCGGCGTGCTCGTCATCAGCGACGCCAAGCCCCAGCGCGGCCCCGACGGCCGCTCCGTCAAGCGCCGCGCCGTCCAGCGCCGCTCCGTCCAGCGCGGCCCCGTCGAGCGCCGCTCCCTCGAGCGACACCAAGATCGGCGTGGTCACCGACATCGGGACCCTGAACGACAAGGGCTACAACGAGTACACCTTCAAGGGCGCCGAGGACGGCGCGACCGCGATCGGGGCGCCCGCGCCGCAGTCGATCGTTCCCAAGGACGCCTCGGAGTACGCGGCGGACATCCAGCAGTTCGTCGACCAGAGCTACAACATCATCGTGACCGTTGGCTTCAACCTGACGAACGACACGGTCGCGGCGGCCAAGGCCAACCCCTCCATCCACTTCGTGGGCGTCGACCAGTCGCCGGTGTGTGTGGATGAGCAGGGCAACCCCGACACCACCTTCACCTGCGCGGGTGACGCGAAGACGGTGCTCCCCAACTACACATCCCTGTACTTCGCCGAGGACCAGGCCGGCTATCTGGCCGGCATCGTGGCCGCCTACGCGTCGCAGAACAACACGATCGGCGCCATCGGCGGAACGACGCTGTGCGCTCCGTGCGTTCGCTACATCCAGGGCTACGACATGGGCGCCAAGTCGATCAAGCCGGACATCACCGTAAAGGCCGCGTACGTCACCAACGACTTCTCGGCGGCGGCGTTCAACGACCCGGCCGGCGGCAAGTCCTTTGCCAACACCTTCATCAGCACCAACAAGCCCGACGTCCTGTTCCAGGTCGCCGGCAAGACCGGCAACGGCGTGCTCGAGGCCGCCTGCGCGAAGGGGATCTACGGCATCGGCGTCGACGTCGACCAGTACGTGTCCCTCAACGCGGCCAATGACCCGACCTACGGCTGCATCATCACGAGCGCCGAGAAGCACGTCGAGTCGGCCACGAAGCAGGCCATTCAGGAGATCAACTCCGGGACCCTTGCCGCGGGCGACGTCCTGTTCGATGCCAGCAACGACGGCATCGGCGCGTCGGACTTCCACGACAAGGCCAGCATGTTCGGCCCCGAGGTCACCACGGCGCTCGACACCGCCCTCTCGGCGATGAAGGCCGGCACCCTCAAGACCTGCCCCGACACGGGCTGCGGCGACGCCTCGGTGGCGCTTCCCTAAGGCCCTGGCTCGCTGAGCTTCCAGGACGGGCCGGCCGCTTCGGCCGGCCCGTCCTGCGCATTCGGCTCAGGCTCTGCCCCGGAGTCCCCCCACTGTCATGACCGATCAGTCGGACACGATCCAGGCACCGGCGCTCGAGATGCGCGGCATCACCAAGCGCTATCCGGGGGTCGTCGCCAACGACGGCATCAGCCTGGAGGTCAGACCGGGCGAGATCCACGCCCTGCTGGGCGAGAACGGGGCCGGCAAGACCACGCTCATGAACGTCCTCTACGGGCTGGCCAGGCCCGACGAGGGCCAGATCCTGCTCGACGGGACCCCGATCACGATCTCCGGCCCGGCCGACGCGATCGCGCGGGGCATCAACATGGTCCACCAGCACTTCATGCTGGTCCCCGTCCTGTCGGTCGCCGACAACATCCTGCTCGGCGAAGAGACCATGGCCAACCGCGTGTTCCTCGACCGCAGGGAGGCGCATCGCCGGATCCTCGATCTCGGCCAGCGGTTCGGCTTCGAGATCGACCCCGAGGTCAAGGTCAGCACCCTGTCGGTGGGCTGGCAGCAACGGGTGGAGATCCTCAAGGCGCTCTACCGGAACGCCCGGATCCTCGTGCTCGACGAGCCCACGGCGGTCCTGACGCCACAGGAAACGGAGGAGATCTTCGTGGTCCTGCGGCGCCTGGCCACCGAGGGCCACAGCATCGTGTTCATCAGCCACAAGCTGTACGAGGTGCTCGAGGTCGCCGACCGGATCACGGTCATCCGTCGTGGGCGCGTGGTGGGCGAGCGCAAGCCCGCCGAGACCAACGAGGACGACCTGGCCGAGCTGATGGTCGGCCGCGAGGTCCAGCTGACGGTGGACCGGGGCACCTCCCATCCGGGCGAGCCGATGCTCCGCGTGGCCGGCCTGCAGGCCACCGATGACCGAGGCCACCCGATGGTGCGGGGCGTCGATCTCGAGGTGCGCTCGGGCGAGATCCTGGGCATCGCCGGGGTGGCCGGTAACGGCCAGGACGAGTTGGTCGAGGCGATCGTGGGCATGCGCAAGCCCACCGCCGGGACGGTGACCCTGGA
Organism: uncultured Chloroflexia bacterium; assembly: GCA_963829295.1. Lineage (GTDB taxonomy): Bacteria > Chloroflexota > Limnocylindria > Limnocylindrales > CSP1-4 > CAIXZV01. Next base: position 123,731 of record CAWHHU010000010.1, read on the forward strand.
CAGCGCCGACATCACCGGGCGCTCGCCGCGCGCGCTCAACGAGGCGAGCGTGGCGTACGTCCCGGCGGATCGCCATCGCTTCGGGCTGATCCTGCCGTTCACCATCGCGGACAACCTCGTGCTCACCAGCTACTACCGGGCGCCCTACGCCCGGGGCGTGATCCGCGACGGCGAGGCCATCGAGCGCGACGCCGAGTCCTCCGTGGAGCGCTTCGACATCCGCACGCCGTCGGCGGTCGCGCGGGCCGCCACGCTGTCGGGCGGCAACCAGCAGAAGGTGGTCGTCGCCCGGGAGTTCGATCGGGATCTCAAGCTGCTGGTCCTGGACCAGCCTACCCGTGGCCTCGATGTGGGCAGCATCGAGTTCATCCACAAGCAGGTGATCGCCAAGCGGGATGCGGGCACCGCGGTGCTCCTCGTCTCGGCGGAGCTGGACGAGGTGCTGGAGCTCTCGGACCGCATCGCGGTCATGTACGGGGGGCGGATCGTGGCCGTCCTGGACGGGACGACGGCCGACAAGAACGACGTGGGACTGCTCATGGCCACCGGCGGCAGCGGGCGGGAGGCGGCGGTGGCTGCGGGAGCGACCGCGTGAGCGGGCAGGCATCGGCGCCGACGTCCGACACCCGCGGCGAGCTGAGCATGGCGGCCCGCATCTGGTCGATCATCGCCGTGCCCCTGGCCGTGGTCGTCGGGTCCGTGGCCCTGGGCGCCGCGGTCATCCTGGTGTCGGAGCCGCTGATCCCGGGCAGGAAGTTCGATCCCTGGCTGTGGATCACCGCCTACCAGGCGATGGTCGAGGGGGGGATCGGCAACCCGCAGGAGTGGCTCGCGCTCGACTTCCACTCGATCGTGTCGACGCTGGTGAACACGACGCCCCTGGTGTTCGGCGGCCTGGCGGTGGGGTTCGGCTTCAAGGCCGGCCTGTTCAACATCGGCGCCCAGGGGCAGTTCCTGGTGGGCGCCCTGGGCGCGGTCATGGTCGGCGTCATGCTGCGGACCGCGCCGGCCCCGGTGGCGATCTTGTGCGCCACCCTGGCGGGCCTTGCGTTCGGCGCGCTGTGGGGCTTCGTGCCGGGCTTCCTCAAGGCCTACTCGGGAGCCCACGAGGTCGTGAGCACGATCATGATGAACTACGTCGCGATCCAGCTCCTCGCGGCGCTGGTGAGCGGACCGCTCAAGGTGCCCCGCTCGCCGCAGGCGATCACGTTCGACGTCGGCAATGCCGCGTACCCGGTCATCCTGCCCCCCAGCGGGCACCTGGGGATCGCGTTGGCGCTGATCACCGCCATCGGCGTGTGGTGGCTGCTGTACCGGACCACCTGGGGCTTCGAGGTCAGGGCGACCGGCGCCAACCCGGATGCATCCCGGTACGCGGGCATGCGGCCCAGGCTGATCATCGTGGCCACGATGACGTTCAGCGGCGCGCTGGCCGGGCTGGCCGGCAGCAGCGTGCTCCTGGGCGTCACCAGGTCCATGACCTCGAGCTTCGGGACCACGGTCGGCTTCGACTCCATCGCGGTCGCCCTGCTGGCACGGTCGCATCCGCTGGCCATCATCCCGGCCGCGCTGCTGTTCGGCGCCATGCGGGCCGGGGCCGGCCTGATGCAGATCCAGGCCCAGATTCCGGCCGAGCTGGTGGACGTCGTGCAGGCGGTGATCCTGCTTGCGCTGGTGAGCAGCTCGGTCCTCCGGCGGCTGCTCCGCGCCGAGGGCAAGGGCGCGCACAGCAGCGGCTCGGTCCTATCGTCGGTCGCGGAGGCGGTGCGCTGATGGACCTCACGGGACTCATCAACGGCCTGTACGGGATCCCGCTCCTCGGGCTGGCCTTCCAGCTGGTCGGCTACCTCGTCGCGATCCTGCCCGACAACTCGGCCACCGTCATGGTGCAGGCGACGCCGCTGGCCCTGGCCGCCATGACCGGGGTCATCTGCGAGCGGTCCGGGGTGGTCAACATCGGGATCGAGGGCACGATGCTGGCAGCCGCGTTCACCGGCTGGGTGGTGGGGATCGCGGTGAACCCGATGTTCGGCGACCCGGCCCCGTCGGACATCTTCGGGATCACGATCCCGCTGCTCATCTCCCTGGCCGCCGCGGTGCTGGTGGCGGTGCTCATCTCGGCCCTGCACGCGTGGATGTCCATCTCGCTGCGAGCGGACCAGATCATCAGCGGGACGATCATCAACATCGCCGCCGCCGGGACGACCGGCTACCTGGACCAGCTGATCTCGAAGTCGTCGCCGATCGGCGCGGGCGAGTTCGCGGTGTTCCACCCGCCCCGCGAGCTGACCGAGCTGCCGGTGGTGGGCTGGCTGTTCAACATGTTCCTGAACCTGGGTCCGATCGCGATGTCCACCATCATCCTGATCATCGGGCTCCAGATCTGGCTGTTCCGGTCGCGCTGGGGCCTGCGCACGAGGGCCGTGGGCGAGCATCCGCGGGCGGCCGAGACGGTGGGCATCGACGTCATCCGGCTGCGCTACCAGAACGTCATGATCGGGGGCGTGTTCGCGGGTCTGGCGGGTGCCTTCCTCAGCATGGAGGCGACCAACTCGTTCCAGATCGGGATGACCATCGGTCGCGGGTTCATCGCCCTGGCGGCGATGATCATGGGCCGCTGGACGCCCATCGGCGGCTTCCTGTCGGCCCTCCTGTTCGCGGTCTTCCTGGAGATCAGCCAGCTGATCAAGATCGCGCCACCGAGCGGCGACCTGGGCAACGTCATGACCTCCGTGCCGGCGCAGCTGTGGGATGCCCTGCCGTACCTGATCACGATCATCATCCTGGCCGGCGTCGTCGGTCGCAGCATCCCGCCAGCCGCCGACGGCCAACCGTACGAGCGAGAGGCAGCCACCTGATTCTGGCGAGCCAGCGCATGACACCAGCGTCCGACGCCCCGCCCCTCTCCCGTCGTGGAGCCCAACCGTGAGCGACCGGATCCGCTCCCCGTTCGAGCTGGGCTACCGCCCGACCGACCCCGCGTTCGTCGCGGATCCGTACCCGGCCTTCACGCGCGTGCGAGCGGAGGCTCCGGTGGCCTGGGACGAGGAGACCGGGCAGTGGGTGGTGGGCCGGTTCGTCGACGTCAACGCGCTCCTGCGGGACCGGCGCCTGGGACGGTCCTACCTCCACGTGGCCAGCCACGAGGAGTTCGGGAGGTCCGAACCTCCCGCCTGGCAGGCGCCGTTCTGGGAGAGCCTCGGCAGCCAGCTGATCGACCGCGAGCCACCGGACCACACGCGCCTCCGCCGGCTGGTCTCGACCGCCTTCACGCCGCGGACCGTGGAGGGAATGCGGTCCCGCATCCAGGCCGTGGTCGACGGCCTGGTGGGGCGCGCGCTGGCGATGGGTGAGCTGGACCTCATCGGAGACCTGATCGAGGAGCTGCCGGTGACCGTGATCGCGGACATGCTGGGGGTCCCCGAGACCGATCGGGGCAGCCTGCGGCCGTGGTCGGCGGACATGACCCTGATGTTCGAGATGGCCACGACCGAGGAGGAGCAGCGCCGGGCGGTCCGGGCCACGGAAGAGTTCACGGGCTACCTTCGGTCGCTCGCCGCCGAGCGCCGCGTGCATCCCGGTGATGACCTGCTCTCGGGGCTCGCCGCCGTGGCCGAGGCGGGCGACGCCCTCACCGAGGATGAGCTCGTGGGCACCGCCATCCTGCTGCTCAACGCGGGTCATGAGGCATCGGTCAATGGCGCCGGCAATGCCTGGTGGGCCCTCTTCCGCCACCCCGACGCCCTGGCCGACCTGCGATCCAGGCCGGACATGGTTCCCACCGCCATCGAGGAGCTGCTGCGCTTCGATACACCCGCCCCCATGTTCGAGCGCTGGGTGCTGGAGGATATCGAGGTTGGTGGTGTGCGTATTCCCAGGGGCCAGGAGCTCGCTCTGCTGTTCGCATCGGCCAACCGGGATCCGGACGCGTTCGACCGCGCCGACGAGCTCGTCCTCGACCGTGCGCAGAACCCGTACCTCTCGTTCGGGGCGGGCATCCACTACTGCCTCGGCGCCCCGCTTGCCAAGCTGGAGATGGATCTCCTGTTCCGAACGATGCTTGCCCGGATGCCCGGCCTGGAGCTCGTGGAGGCCCCCACCTGGAAGCCGCGCTTCGTTCTGCGCGGGCTGGAATCCCTTCGGGTGCGGGTGCGGTAGTCGGGTGCGGGTGCGGTAGCGCTCAGCTCCGGAGCGGGTACCTGCCCAGCTCCTCGGCCGCGTCGACCATGGCCAGGATGTTCTCCGGGGGGACGTCGTCCATCACGGTATGGACGGACGAGACCAGATAGCCGCCACCCGGGCCCAGCAGATCGATGACCCGGCCCACCTCTGCCCGCACCTCGGCCGGCGTCCCGGTGGGCAGGATCCGCTGGGTGTCGATGGCTCCGCAGAAGCTGATCCGGTTCCCGTAGCGGCGCTTGAGCGCCCCGAGATCGGCCATCCGGCCGGCGGACGTCTGGATCGGGTTCAGGATGTCCACCCCCATCTCCACGAAGTCGTCGACCAGCTCGGCAACATCGCCGTCGGTGTGGAAGAAGACCTTGGCCCTGGTGTGCGCACGGATGAAGGCGATGTACTCGGCGTGGATCGGCTTGAGGATGCGGCGGTACATCGAGGGCGACATGAGAAGGCTCTGCTCGGTCCCCAGGTCGTCGCCGATCTTGATGATGTCGATGTTGTCGCCGGCCGCGCGGAGGAAGTGGCCCATGAGCGTGGTGCACAGACCCGCGATCCGGCCCAGGAGCGCCTCGGCAAACTCCGGCTCCAGGGCCAGGTTGGCCAGGAACTGATCCATGCCCTGCATCGCGAACGCGCGCTCCAGGGGGAACAGGAGCCAGGGCGTGGCCATCACCGCGTAGCGATCCTCGGCCCGCAGGCGGGCTGCCTCCGCCTCCACGTGGGCGACGCGGGACGGATCGTCCATGTCGGGCCAGGGGTAGGCATCGATGGCGTCGAGCGTCTCGGCCTCGCTCATCGGGTGGACGCCCGGGAACCAATGGCCCTCGCCGACCTCGACCTGGCCGCTGCCCCAGTCATCGATGAAGGGCGCGTGCGCGGGGCGCGTCCGGTTGCGCTCCAGGGTGGCCGCGGGGAAGGCGTCCAGCACCGGCCGCACGTCACTGTGCAGCCGCTCCAGCACGGCTTCGTCTGGGAGCGCGGTTCCCAGCTCCGGCCAATCGTAGATGTAGCGATCCTCGGACTCGATCCCGAGCAGCGCCTTGAGACCCCGGTACGGCGTCATCTTGATCCCGGTCGCGTTGCTGGCCCCGAGCACGATCGGCACGTGGTCGGGTTCCTCGTGGGCGATCGCCGCCAGAACACGGTCGCGCGGGGTCATGGACACGATGGACCTCCAGGGTGACTGGCCGAGGCGAGGGCTGTCGCCGGCGGGAGCGGGGACGGCACGGTCCGAGTATGCCCCCCGGTCGCCAGCCGTATGTCCGATCCGCGATGGCCGACGCGCGCCCTGATGGCCACGGGCGCCCTGATGGCCGCGGGCGCCGTGCGCCACCTGGCTGCGCGCGCCCTGATGGCCGCGCGTCCCGCGTCACCTGCCTGCGCCACCCGTCGTACCGTCCCGTCGGCCGCCGCCAGGCCCATGCCGTCTCCGCCGTGCCCCGATGGATGCCCGTTTCCGCCACCCAGCCCCGTTTCCGCCACCCAGCCCCGTTTCCGCCACCCAGCCAAAGGACGGGTACGCGGCGCCGCCAGCGGGTGCGCCGACCGTCCAATCGGGCCCGGATCCCGGGAAATCGCTGCCAGAATCCAGGCTGGTGACCATCTGGCGCTGCCTCCACTCTGGGATGCCGCAGTGCGCCAACGCCGAGGTCGTGCTTCGACTATCTGGCAGGCACGGGTTCGGGCTCGGGCGACACGCACGGGTTCGGGCGGGGAGAGATGCACGGATGAGACCCGCGGGTCCCTCCTTGCAGTCGACGCCGGCACGAGCCGCTCACCGGCAGGCGGGCTCGCCCGGTCGCGACCGCACGCCGCAAGGCGTCCGGCGCATGGGTCGTGGCGCGCGTGGCGAACGCTGCTTGCACGCCTGCTCACGATCGTCGCCCTGCCCCGGCTCGCCGTGACGACGCATCGAGCTCATGCGGACGGCTCGGGGCGCATCCGCCAGCGCGCTGACGGCTTGTGCGCGATCATGGCGCAGTTGGCCGTCGCTGGTCGATCCCGACGCTGAGCCTGCCCGGTCCAACGCGGTGTGAGCCCGCGCCCGCCTGCGATCACGGAGGCCACCATGCCTGACCCTCAATCGACCTCGTGGCGATCGATCGTGTACGGCACGCCGGTCAGCGACAGTGAGGATGAGCGCCTCGGCGAGATCCGCGAAGTGCTCGGGTCCGACGCCGAGGACATCTTCCATGGGCTGCGAGTCCATCTGCGGGCCCAGGGACGCGACGTGATGGTCGCGGCCGACGATGTCGCCGACATCTCGGGCGAGGTCGTGCGGACGAGCCTCTCGAGGCAGGACCTCGAAGCGATCCCCACATTTGACGAGAGCACCACCTATCACCTGGCGTCGGTCGGATGGCTGCGGAAGCACCTCGGCTGGCAGCGGGATTCCAAGGGCGACGAAGAGCCAGGCTGAGCCCGGTCTGGGATCATCGATGTCCCGGTCGGGGGTGCGATCGCCACCTACCGGGCATGGCCACGGCAGGCGGCCGCCGGGTTGTTGGCGCTGCTGGTTGCGGGTTCCGGACTGATCGTTGCCGGTCTTGCCCCCGAGAACGAGCGGGCCTCCGTTCACGCCACCGGTGCCCTCATCGGTCTGGTCAGCCTGAACGTGGCCATGATCGTGCTGGGCCGGTCGATCCAGCACGCGACGCGATGGCTGGGCACCGTGGCGCTCACGGCCGGGATCGTGGGGTTCGCTGGTCTGGGCCTGTTCCTGGATGGAGTGGGTGGTGTCCCCGCCGGTGCGGCCGAGCGGGTGGCCGATTTCCCCGGCGCTGCCATGGTCGACCTGTTCGGCGTCTATCTGCTGGCTTCGGCAGTCAAGGGCAGATCGCATCCGGGCGACGGCATCGACTGAGCGACGGGTCCAGCGAGCACGCGCCGCGCGGCGGGGTTGATACTGTGCCGGGGTCGGAGCGGCCCACAGACGACGGCAGGCAGCCGCGCTCCTCCGATCGAGCATCCACAAGGACAGCCCGTGACATCCTTGGCCGCCGACCGATCGGGAAGCCGCGCCCGGTCGCTTGTCATTCCCTGGCCCGTGCTCGTGGTTGCCGGGGTCATGCTCGTCGGGCTGTTGGCCGTGTCGGGCGAGTACGGTTTTCATGGCGACGAGATGTACTTCATCGTCGCCGGCCAGCACCCGGCGTTGGGCTACGTCGACCAGCCGCCGCTGACGCCGCTGCTGTCCGCCGCCTCGGTTGCCCTGCTCGGGATCTCACCCACAGCGGTGCGCGTGCTGCCCGCCCTCGAGATGACCCTGGTCGTCATCCTGATCGCGCTCATCGCACGGGATCTGGGCGGGTCGCGACGGGCGCAGGTCCTGGCCGCGTTCACGGCCGCCCTCTCCGGCTACCTCGGTGCGGGTCACCTGGACACCACCACGGAGCCTGACCTGCTCGCCTGGGCGATCGTCCTGTGGCTGCTGGTCAAGCTGCTCGCGCGTGGCGACCGGCGCCTGTGGCTCGGCGTGGGCGTCACCACCGGGATCGGCCTCGAGAACAAGGACACCCTCCTGTTCCTGGGCGCGGGGCTCGCAGTCGGGCTCGTGCTCGCCCGACGCTGGGATATCGTTCGCTCGCCGTGGGCATGGGGAGCGCTCGGGATCGCGCTCCTGCTATGGGCGCCCAATCTCGTCTGGCAGGCGACGAATGGCTGGCCACAGCTCACCATGGCCTCGCAGATCGCCGGGTATGCCGCCGACAACCGCGCCCAGGTCGTGCCGCTGCTGTGGCTGTTCACCGGACCGCTGCTGTTCCCGGTCAGCGCCGCCGGTCTCGCCTGGGTGCTGTTCGCGAACGCGGCCGCGCCGTGGCGTGCGATCGGGATCGCCGCGCTGGTCGCGCTCGTCCTGGTCGTCATCAGCGGTGGCAAGGCCTACTACGCGATCGGCAGCGTCGCCGTGTTCATGGCGGCCGGCGGGATCATGGTGGACCGCTGGCTGGCCCGCGGCCATGCGCGCCTGAAGGGGGCCGGCCTCACCGTCGCCGCCGTGCTGTCCAGCTCGCTGATCGTGCTGCTCACGCTGCCGATCCTGCCCATTGCCACCTACGCCACCTCCTCGCTTCCCGCAACCGTTCCCGACACCGCCAACCAGGTCGGCTGGCCGCAGTTCGTGGCGACGGTCGAGAGCGTGGTCGCCTCGCTGCCGGCACGGGAGCGAGCGCATGCGGTCATCCTGACCAACGACTACAGCGAAGCGAGCCCGCTCATTCTGCTCGGCACCGGGCTGCCGCCGGTCTACTCGGGCCACAACAGCTACTGGTCGTGGGGGCCGCCGCCCGACGATCGCACCGTCGTCATCCATGTCGGCGACTGGCGGCCGACCGACTACGGCAGCTACTTCACCGGCTGCCGCGACGTCGCAACCATCGACAACGGGCTCGGGATCGAGAACGGCGAGCAGGGCACGCCGGTCTCCGTCTGCACCGGCCTGCGCGCGCCGTGGTCCGTGATGTGGCCGCAGCTCCGGACGATCAGCTAGCTCGGACGCGTCACGCCTGTGCCGTTGGCGCGAGCGCCCGCAAGTCGAACCTCCGTCCCGGCTCGGAGCGAGCTCGGGATCTCGGCGACCCGGTCGACGAGGTGGACGAGCTCCGCGAGCCGCTCTGCCGACGCCTCGCCGTCAACCTCGACCTGGTAGTCGATGGGCCCCGAGACCGTCGGCCGGCCCCCGTACTCGCTGGCGGCGGTGACCCGGACACGACGAAGCTCGATGCCCGCCCGCGCTGCCTCCCGGAACAGGTCGTTCGAGATGCAGGCGGCGACCGCCAGGTTCAACAGCTGGCCGCCGTTGAACCCGAGGCCACGGCCGCCCGCATCCGCCGGCCGATCCACGACCAGGGTGAACGAGCCTGCCGAACCCAGCGCCGTCGGGCGCCCGTCCACGCTGATCGTCTCGACGTCGTAGCCCACGCTGCACCTCCTGATCGCAGGATGGGCCACGAACGCAAGGTTCGCTGCGCGCCGGAGCCCGGCCGGGAGGGCATTGCCACGGTTGCCCGTTCCTCTAGATTCAGACGATGGACGATGGCTATTTCGGCGACGAGGTCGCCGCCCGCTACGACGATCCCGCCGACGCGATGAACGAGGCTGCGGCGATCGATCCGGTTGCCGACCGGCTCGCCGAGCTCGCCCGCGATGGACGAGCGCTGGAGCTGGGGATCGGGACCGGTCGGATCGCCCTTGCGCTCGCGCGGCGCGGGGTGGAGGTCCACGGGATCGACCTGTCGCGGGCGATGGTCGCGCAGCTGCGCGCCAGGCCGGGCGGCGCCGACATCCCGGTGGCGATCGGCGACTTCGCGACGACGCGCCTGGACGGCCGTTTCTCGCTGGTCTATCTCGTCTACAACACGATCGGGAACCTCACCACGCAGGAGGCCCAGGTGGCCTGCTTCCGCAATGCGGCTGCGCACCTGGGGCCGGGCGGCTCGTTCGTGATCGAGGTGGGCGTGCCTCAGCTCCAGCGGCTGCCGCCGGGCGAGACCGTTCGTCCGTTCGATGTCAGCGACGACCATCTGGGGTTCGACGAGTACGACATCGCGGGCCAGGGCCTGACCTCGCATCACTGGTCGCGGGTCGACGGCCGCTGGGAGCGACGCTCGATCCCGTTCCGCTACGTGTGGCCGGCCGAGCTGGACCTCATGGCGCAGCTCGCCGGGATGCGGCTGCGCGAGCGTTGGGGCGGCTGGAGACGCGAGCCGTTCACGAGCGACAGCCGCTCGCACATCTCGGTCTGGGACAAGCCGCCGACCGGGGGCGACCAGGCCGCCGACGGGAGGTTGACGCCATGAGCCGACCGCTGCTCTCCGATGCCTTCGCCCACCACGTCTGGGCGACGATCCGCCTCATCGACACCTGCCTGGTACTGAGCGAGGCGCAGATGGCGACCGCGGTCCCGGGAACCTACGGTTCGATCCTGGACACGATGCGCCACCTCGTGGACTCCGACTGCGGTTACCTGTTCGTGCTGACGTACGGGCGGGTGCCCAGGATCGACGGCGAGGGCATGGATCTGCCAGCGCTTCGGGCAGTGATGGATCGCAACGGAACGGCATGGGCGACCGTCGTCGCGCAGGACATCGATCCGGACGTGACGGTCAGCCGGCGCCGCGAGGACGGGTCCCAGACCTCGGCACCGATCGGCATCCGGCTGGCCCAGGCGATCCACCACGGGACCGATCACCGGAGCCAGATCTGCACCGCGCTCACGGCGCTCGGCGTCGAGCCGCCCGCCATCGACGTGTGGGACTTCGCCGACCACGACGGCCGCCTGACCGAGGTTCCGGCCACCCCCTGAGCCCACCCGATCGGGAGGTTCGCCCCTGGCGGGCTTCGCGGTGAGATGATCGTGTGCGACATGGCAACCCCAACCAGCGTCGACACCTACCTGGCGGCGCTTCCCGACCGGGAGCGCGCGGTGCTCGAGCATCTCCGCGCCACCATCCGGGCCGCCGCCCCCGGCGCGATCGAGACGATCGCCTACGACATGCCGGCCTTCCGCGTCTATGGCCGGTTCCTTGTCTCGTACGCCGCGTACAGGCACCACTGCAGCCTGTTCCCCGCCAGCCAGGCCGTCCGCGACGCCCTGGGCGAGGAACTCGAGCCGTACCTGAAGGGCAAGGCGACGATCCAGTTCCGAGCCACCGAACCGCTATCCGATTCGCTGGTGACCCGCATCGTCGAGGTGCGATTGACCGAGCGCGCGTCCGAACCTGCCTGATCGAGAGCCGGGGCCCCTGAGGGTCGTCGCGGGGGTCAGCCCGGAGCGTCGGTCTCGGCGGTGGCGGCGACGCTGTCCTGGATCCGGTGGAGGGTGTCGATGAGCTGGCGCAGCTCGTCGTCGGTCAACACCTGCATCCACGTCTTCTCGTTGCGGTGGATCAGCCGGCGCACCTCCCCGACGACGTCCTGCCCGGAATCCGTGAGCTCCACGCGAAGGCTTCGCCGGTCCCTGGGGTTGGGCACCCGGCGCACGTAGCCCCGCCGCTCGAGGGAGTCCAGCAGCCCGGTCACGGTCGCTCTGGTGACGATCAGCCGGTCGCCGATCTCGGAGGGGGACATGGTGCCGTGGTCGCGCAGCAGGCCGAGCACGAGGCCGCCCGCGGAGCTCACGCCGAGGGGCCGCAGCAGGCGCCCGATGCGGTCGAACACGAGGTCCGCGGTCCTGACGGCGTTCATCACCGCCTCGGTCGCGAGAAGGTTCCCGTCCGGCGTCTGGTCGTAGTAGTCATCGGGCATCTCGATCCAGGGCATGGCTCAATCATACGGGTATTGACAATACGGTGCTTAACGATATAGTTAGGCGCCTAACGAGCCGTTTGGCTCGATGGCAATGGAAGGGATGGCGTCCCGATGGTCAAGGTGATCGTTCAACACCACGTGACGGACTACGAGCGGTGGCTGCCGGTGTACACCGAGCATGCAGCGGTCCGCCGCCAGCATGGAGCGACCGGGCATTCGATCGGACGCGGGGTGGCCGATCCGAACTCGCTCGTGGTGGTCAACGAGTTCGCATCGCTCGATGGCGCGCGGGCGTTCAGCACCGATCCGTCGCTGCAGGACGCGATGCAGCGCGCGGGCGTCGACAGCGCCCCACAGGTGTGGATCGTCGACGAGGCGGAGGCTGCGACCTACTGACCCACAACGCGACGTTCGCAGGCCACGGCACGCCGAGGGGCCCGGACGACCGGGTGACGGACGGGACGCACCGCCCGTACGAATGGAAGCCCGGCTCCTCGATCGACCAGCTCACGACGTGGCGCGGTCGGATCGTGGGCGGATCCGGATGCGTTGCGATCCGGTCAGGATGCGCACCTCGCAGCAGCGCCGACCTTCCCCACGCGTGTTCAAGGAATCGGTTGCATCCTAGGTGGATGACGACGACGCCCTGGTTCGGACTCCACCTGCCCAGCTACACGTTCCCCGATGCCCCGCCCGAGCAGCTGTTCGAACGCGTGATCGATCAGGCGAAGGCCGCCGAGGCGGCCGGGTTCAGCCTGGTCACCGTGATGGATCACCTCAACCAGATCCCACCGGTGGGTCCGCAGACCGAGCCGATGCTTGAGGGGTGGTCGACGCTGGCGGCCCTGTCCCGGGAGACGCGCAGCGTGCGATTGGGGACCCTGGTCAGCGGGGTGACGTACCGCAACCCCGCCCTGCTGGCCAAGCTGGCCACGACGCTCGACGTGATCTCTGGCGGGCGTGCGATCTTCGGTCTGGGCGCGGCCTGGTTCGAGGCCGAGCACGTCGGCCTCGGGTTCGACTTTCCGCCGGTCGGCGAGCGGATGGACCGCCTCGACGAGGCGCTCACGATCGTGCGGGCGATGTTCACCCAGGACCGGCCGACGTTCCACGGTCGCCACTACCGGATCGAGGCGGCGATCAACGCGCCGCGGCCGCTCCAGCCCGGTGGGCCGCGCATCCTGGTCGGCGGGGGCGGGGAGCAGCGGACGCTCCGGATCGCCGCGAAGCACGCGGACATGACCCACTGGTTCCCGCTCGGGATGGACGTCCTGCGGCACAAGAACGACGTGCTCGCCCGGTACTGCGACGCGATCGGACGCGATCCGGCGACGATCGAGCGCACCCTGGCGTCGCCGATCGAGATCGCGGCCAGCGACGCGGAGGCGGGCGCCCTGCGCGAGACGCTGCCACCGGAGCGCCGGCCGCACGTGTTCATCGGCACCCCCGAGCAGGGCGCGGAGGCGCTGCGCCCGTACCTGGAGGCGGGCTTCACCGGGTTCACGTTCCGTAACGCGGTGTACCGGACACCCGAGCGGATCGCGCTCGTGGGCGAGCTCCTGCGCCTGATCCGGGAGTAGCCTTCCCCTTCGCCTGTCCTCGATCTGAAGACCCGGTGTCGCGAACCGGGACCCGGTCGCGCCGAAGCCGTCGCGGTACCCGTCCCGCCGGTTGCCTCAGGCATCATGGCCGGGTGTCCTCGAACCCCATGACGTCATCGACGAGGCCGCCCCGGACGGCTGAGCTGTTCTCGCCCGGGTCGCGGGGCCTGACGGTCGGTCTCGTCTCGACCATCACCCTGGTCGCCCTGGAGTCGCTCGCGGTCGGCACCGTGATGCCCAAGGTCGCAGCCGAGCTGGGCCAGCTCGAGCTGTACGGCTGGGTGTTCTCGGCATTCTTCCTGGGCAATCTCGTGGGCACGGTCGTCGCCGGCGGCGCACTCGACCGGATGCCCCTTCGCCGTCCATTCACCATCGGGCTCGGGCTGTTTGCCATCGGGCTCACCATCGGCGGGCTGGCGCCATCGATGCCGGTCCTGGTGGTGGCGCGCCTGATCCAGGGTCTGGGCGGTGGGGCGATGGCGCCGACCGCCTACGTCGCCATCGGAAGAGGTCTGCCGCAGCGCCTGCAGCCGCAGATGTTCGCGATGATGTCGGCCGCCTGGGTGGTACCCGGCGTGATCGGGCCATCGATCGCGGCGATCGTGGGCGAGGCGACGACCTGGCGTCTCGTGTTCCTGGGCCTGCTGCCGCTGCTGGTGCTGGCCGGTGGGCTCGCCCTGTCGGCGTTGCGCGGGATCCCGTCGGCTGCCCCGGCGGCGGAGCACGAGGCGGCCGCCGCGACGGTCCGCCACCTGCCCAACGCGCTGCTGGCGGCGGCCGGTGCCGGCGTGCTGGTCGCCGCGCTCACCGCGGAGGCCCTGCCGGTCGCGATCGCGGGAGCCCTGTTGGGGGCGGCGCTCCTGGTGCCGGCGTTCCGGCGGCTGACGCCTCCGGGCACGCTCGTGCTCGCGATGGGTGTGCCGGCTGCGGTCCTCCTGCGCGGTGTGATGACGTTCTCGTTCTTCGCCGGGGATGCGTACATCCCGCTGCTGCTCCAGACCTGGCGAGCCACGCCGGCCACCCTGACCGGGATCGTGTTCACGGTGACCACGGTCGCCTGGTCGACCGGGACCTGGCTGCAGGCGCGCCGGATCGATCGGGTTGGTCCTCGTCGGTTCGTCGCCCTCGGCTTCGCGTGCGTCGCTGCCGGAGCGGCATTGACGATGCCGGTGGCGCTGTCCGGTGTGCCACCGGAGATCACGATCGCCACCTGGATCCTGCCCGGGATCGGCATGGGCTTCATGTACTCGGCGGTGACGCTCGTCGTGCTGCGCGGCGTCCCACCTGCGCAGCAGGGCTCGGCGTCCTCGGCGCTCCAGCTGTCGGACATCCTGGGCACCGCGCTTGGATCCGGGCTGGGCGGGGCCGTCACCGCCGTGGGCGAGCGAAACGGCAGCGGCGGTCTCGGCCTCGCCCTGGCCGCCGTGTACGGCATGTCCGTGGCGGCGGCGGTGTTCGGCCTGGTGGCGTCGGGGCGCATCCGGTCGGCTTCCGGTGGTCGGGGTCGCTCCGGCGATTCCGTCTCGATCGACACACCTGAGCGACCCGACGCGCACCCGATCGCGAGGCGGGACGGTCCCACGGCTGCGGTAGACTAGCCCTCCGGCCGCATCCGATTCGTCGGCTGTCCCGGGCGCTGCCCACGCGCCCTCTCGAGAGGTTCTCCAGCCCGATGTCCGCCGAGACGCTTCGCGCGACGATCCGCGAGATCCCCGACTTTCCGAAGCCCGGCATCCTGTTCTATGACATCACCACGCTGCTCAAGGACCGGGCCGCCTACAAGGAGGCGATCGACCTGATGCTCGAACCCTACCGGGACGAGCGGGTGGACATCGTGGTAGGCATGGAATCCCGGGGCTTCATCTTCTCGGCACCGATGGCGTACCTGCTTGGAACGGGCTTCGTTCCGGTTCGCAAGCTGGGCAAGCTGCCGGCCGAGACGATCACCGTCGAGTACGCGCTCGAGTACGGATCGAACACGCTCGAGATCCACCGCGATGCCATCGGGGCGGGGCAGCGGGTCCTGGTCGTGGACGATCTCCTCGCGACGGGAGGCACGGTCCGCGGCACGATCGACCTGGTCGAGCGGCTCAAGGGCGAGGTGGTGGGCCTTGCGTTCCTGGTCGAGCTGGACTTCCTCAAGGGCCGTGAACGGCTCGAGGGTCGGAAGGTCACCAGCGTCATCAAGTACTGAGATCGGTCGTGCCGGCGCGGATGGTCGTGTGGCCCGGTTCGGTGGATACCCACGGCATGAGGCGTGACGCGCGATGAGCGAACCCGCCGGTCCGCGGGCCGAAGGCGCCAACCCAGGCGGCGAGCCGCGTCCCCAGACGCCCTCCGAGCCGGCGGGGTCCCCCGACCGTTCCATCCTCTCCGCTCCCGGCGGCTCCGTCCCGGCCGGCGAGGCGCAGCCATCCGCGCTCACCCCGCCACCCGACCCCGATCGACGCCGGTTCTTCCGCCTGTTCGCCGGTGACGTGATGAGCTCGGTGGGCTCGGTTCTGGGCGCCGCCCAGGCGCTGCAGGCGCAGTCGGCCGAGGCAGCCCGCGACCTGCTGGGCACGGGCGAGGAGGCAGGTCTCGCCAGCGACGGGCGCCCGGCGCCGCGCGAGGAGCCGGCGGCCGGCGCGGGCTACCGGGCGCCGTTCCGCTGGGACGGGGACGTGTGCCGGGTGATCGACCAGCGGCGGCTGCCGGACGTGCTGGTGGATCTCGAGGTCCGGGGCGCGGTGGATGCCGTGAACGCCATTCGCGACGAGGCGATCGTCGGTGCGCCGGCCCAGGCCCAGCTCGCGGCGATCACCCTCGCTCTGATCGCGGACCGATCCATCGCCTCACGCCCGTTCGCCCGTCGGGCCACGATCCGCGGCGCGGGAAACGCGCTGCGCAACACCCGCCCCGGGTCGGCCGTGATGGTCGCGACCATCGAGCGGATGCTGGCCGTCCTCGACCTGTTCGGCACGACCTCCGAGGGCGAGCCGATCGCCGCCGCCCTGCGGGCCGAGGCCGACGCGATCATCCGGGAGACGCTCGACGCGCACGGAGCGCTGGTGGGGCACGCCCTGCGGGTGCTCCCCGGTGAGGCGGCTGCTCCGTTGCACGTGCTGACGATCGGGAGCACCGGGCCGATGGGCGGTGGCCAGCTGGGAACGGCCGGCTCGGTGATCCTCACGGCACACCATTCGGGCCGACCGATCCAGGCGCTGGTCGCCGAGACACGGCCAGGGTGGCATGGCTCGCGGATCGCGGCCTGGGAGCTGCGCGAGGCTGGTGTCGATCATGTGGTGGTGACCGATGCCGCGGCGCCCGGCTGCATTGCGGCCGGCGAGGTCGACGTCGTGATCGTCGGCGCAGACCGGATCGCGTCCAACGGCGACGTGATCGCGGTCACCGGCACCTACCCGTTGGCGCTGGCGGCAGCCATGGGCCGTGTGCCCTTCATCGTGTGCACGGCCACGACCGGGATCGATCCCGGCCTCGCCAGCGGCGACGGCGCCACGCTCGAGCAGGGACCTCCGGGACGGACATCGCACATCGACGGCCGCCGGTTGGCCCCGGAGGGCACTCGCGTCCGTGCCCCGTCGCAGGACCGGACACCGGCGTCGCTGGTGAGCGCGATCGTCACCGAGCAGGGCGCGATCGTGCCACCGCTCGAGGCGAGCCTCGGCGCGCACGTCGCGGCGGCCCAGGCCCGGCGCGAAGCCTCGCCGAACCCGATGGTCACGCCGGCGCCGGCGACATCCGACGAGCCCGTCGCGGCCCCGGGGGGCGGCAGCTGATGGCCAGCGTCGCCGTCGGCCGGCAGGGATCGGTCGTTGCCCGCCACACCCAGGACCGGGCGGTCCTGCGGTCGTTCCTCGAGCGGGATCGCCTGCTCGCCGCCTACGCGATCTGCGACCTCGAGGAGCGCGAGTTCGGTCGCACCCGGTGGGGAATCGCGACATCGCAGGATCAGGTGGTCGCGGTCGGGCTCGAGTACGGTGGCCTGACGCCCCAGCCGCTGTTCGTGACCGGCACCAACGACGGGATCGGCGCCATCCTGCGCGACGTCGTTCGCCCCAGGGCGGCCTATCTCGCGGCCAGCGCGGAGGCGTTGCCCGCCGTTGCCCGCCACTACCGGCTTGATCCCGGACCACCGATGATCCGGATGTGGGTCGACCGGGCGCGGTTCCTTCCCGTTCCGGCCAGTGTGTCCAGGCTGCTGCCGGTCGAGGTGGGCGAGCTCAACCGCCTGTACCAGCTTGGCTTCGCGGCGTGGCTCCCCGCGAGCGCGGTCGCCGAGGGCATCTACTTCGGGATCCGGATCAACGGCAGGCTGGTGGCGGCCGCCGGGACGCACGTCATCTCGCGCGAGGCACGGCTCGCGGTCGTGGGCAACGTGCTGACCCACGTGGACTATCGCGGCCGTGGCTACGCGAAGGCGGTCACCTCGGCGGTCACCGCGGAGCTGCTCCGCTACTGTGACCAGGTGGTGCTCAACGTGCGGTCGGACAATCCACCGGCGATCCAGGCCTACCGCCGCCTGGGTTACATGGAGCACTGCTGGTTCGAGGAGCGCCTGGTGCGCCGGATCGCCTCGCCCTGGTCGGACCTCGCCGCGCCGCTTCGGAGGTTGCTGGGGCGCGGAGGGGGCGACCCCGACCCGTCCACGCAGGCTCGCATCGAGCAGGCCCACCAGCTTCGCCCACCATCCACCGACGACCCCGTCGAGGAGCCCTGATGACCGAACGAACCACCACCACCGCTCACGATGTGACGGACCTCGCGCTCGCTGCCGAGGGCGTTCGACGCATCGAGTGGGCGGAGCGCGAGATGCCGGTGCTGCGCCAGATCCGCGAGCAATTCGAGCGCGAGCGCCCGCTGGACGGGCTTCGGATCGGCGCCTGCCTGCACGTGACCACCGAGACGGCCAACCTCGCCCGGACGCTCAAGGCCGGTGGAGCCGAGGTGCACCTCGCCGCGTCGAATCCGCTGTCCACGCAGGACCCGACCGCCGCGGCGCTCGTCGCGGAGTACGGGATCTCGACCTACGCCCGCCGCGGCGAGGACCGTGACACGTACTACGCACACCTGCGCGCGGTGGCGGACGTCCACCCGGCGATCACCATGGACGATGGCTGCGACCTCGTCTCGCTGCTCCACAGCGATCGCCGATCGCAGCTGCCCGAGATCATGGCCGGGACCGAGGAGACCACGACCGGCGTGATCCGGCTCCGGGCGATGGCGGCCGACGGCGCGCTGGCGTTTCCGGTGGTCGCCGTCAACGAGGCGCTGACCAAGCACCTGTTCGACAACCGCTACGGCACCGGGCAATCGACGCTCGACGGCATCCTGCGCGCGACCAACCTGCTCATCGCCGGGCGCAACGTGGTTGTGGCCGGCTACGGCTGGGTCGGGCGCGGGATCGCGCTGCGGATGGCCGGGCACGGCGCCCACGTGGCGGTCGTCGAGGTGGACCCGGTCCGCGCCCTCGAGGCCCTGATGGACGGCTACCAGGTGATGACCGTGGGCGAGGCAGCGCCGTGGGGCGACCTGTTCGTGACCGCGACCGGCAACATCAACGTCTTCCGCCGCGAGCACTTCGCCACCATGCGCGACGGCGCGATCATGGCCAACTCGGGTCACTTCGACGCCGAGCTCGACCTGCCGGCCCTGCGCGAGATGGCCGAAGGGCACGTCCGCGAGGTGCGTGACAACGTCCAGCAGTTCGACATCGGTGGCAAGCGGCTCAACCTCGTGGCCGAGGGCCGACTGGTCAACCTGAGCGCGGCCGAGGGCCACCCGGCCGCGGTGATGGACATGAGCTTCGCCAACCAGGCGCTGTCGGCGGAATACGTCGCCCGACACCACGCCGAGCTGGAGCCGCGGGTGTACGTGGTCCCTGAGGCCATCGACGCCGAGGTCGCCCGGCTCAAGCTGGCGGCCATGGGGATCACGCTGGACGCGATGACCGCCGAGCAGCTTGCCTACGTGTCGTCCTGGCAGCACGGGACGTAGTCACCGATGACGACCGGCTCCCATCACGGCGCAGGGGACGACGACCCGGTGGCCGCTCCGTACGGCAGCTGGACGTCATCGATCAGCCTCGACCTGGTGTCGGGGAGCCTGGCGTCCCTGTCCGAGCCCTGGATCGATGGCGATGACGTCTACTGGCTCGAGGGGCGGCCGGCCGAAGGCGGGCGGCGAACCCTGCTCCGGCATGGCGGCGACGGAATCACGCGCGAGCTGACGCCCGCCCCGTTCCGCGTCGGCAACCGGGTCCACGAGTACGGCGGCGGGTCGTATGTCGTGAGCGGCGGCCGGGTCGCAGCATCCTCGATGACCGACGGCCGCTTGTGGCAGATCGATCCCGACGGGGCCGCCGACGCCGAGCCGATCACGCCCGACGGACCCTGGCGCTACGCGGACATGCGCTTCGACCCCAGCGCGGAGCGGCTGTATGCCGTCCGCGAGACCCACGACGTGGCCGAGCCGGACCGCCCGGACCTGGTCGTCAACGAGCTGGTGGCGATCGCGCTCGACGGCAGCGACGGGCCGGGCCGGGTGCTCGTGTCCGGGCCCGACTTCGTGGCCGCGCCGCGGCCGTCGCCGGACGGCGGCCAGCTCGCCTGGATCGAGTGGGACTTTCCGGACATGCCCTGGGACGCGACACGCCTGCAGGTCGCACCGCTCGAGCACGACGGGCGCCTGGCGCCTGCGCGGCAGGTCGCCGGCGGTCCCGGCGTGTCCGTCGTGCAGCCGGAGTGGTCGCCATCGGGCGTGCTGCATTACGTGTCCGACGAGACCGGCTGGTGGAACCTGTACGCTCTCCCCGGGCCGGACGGGCTGGACGGCCCGGCCCGGAACCTGGCCCCGATGGACGCCGAGCTCGCAGGTCCCCCGTGGGTGTTTGGGCTGTCCTGGTACGCGTTCACGCCCCTGACCCCGGCCGAGCAGGCAGCTGCCGGCGGCCCCGAGCAGACCGACGGTCCGCTGCTGCCGATCCTGGCCGTGGCGCGGTCGTCCGGGAGCGACACTCTGTGGCGCGTCTTCGGGGAGGCCACACCGGTCGACCTTCCCTACACGGAGATCGAGGGCCTCCGGGTTGCAGGGTCGCTGGCGGTCGCGATCGCCGGCGGACCGCACGACGCCTCGGCCCTGGTGCGCTTCGACGCCTTGACGGGCCGGCCGGCCGGCATCCTGGCCCGCTCGCTCTCGATCTCGCTCGACCCTGGCGTGCTGCCACACGCCGAGCCGATCGAGTTCCCCACCAGCGATCGCGTGACGGCGCGAGCGCTCTACTTCGCCCCGACCAATGCCGGGTTCCAGGGACCCGAGGATGAGCGACCCCCGCTCGTCGTGCTGGCGCACGGCGGGCCCACCGCCAACGCGTCGTCCGCGCTGTCGCTGGACCGCACGTTCTTCACCTCCCGCGGGATCGCGGTCGTTGACGTGGACTACCGGGGCTCGACCGGGTACGGGCGCCGGTACCGGGATGCGCTCAAGGGCCGCTGGGGGATCGCCGACGTCGAGGACTGCGTCGCAGCGGCGCGCTACCTGGTGGACCGCGGATCGGTGGACCCGGCCCGGATGGCGATCCGTGGTGGCAGCGCGGGGGGCTACACGGCGCTCGCGACGCTCGCGTTCCGGCCCGAGGTGTTCGCGGCGGGCATCAGCCTGTACGGGATCGCCGACCTCGAGCTGATCCACCTGGACGGCCACAAGTTCGAGTCGCGCTACGACGAGGGGATGATCGCGCCCTGGCCCGAGGGCCGCGATGTGTTCCGCGACCGCTCCCCGATCCACGCGATCGACCGCATCCGCGTCCCGATGCTGATCTTCCAGGGTCTCGACGACAGGGTGGTGCCGCCCTCGCAGGTCGAGGCCATGGAGGCGGCGCTCCACGGACAGGGGGTGCCGCACGTGGTGATGCAGTTCGCGGGCGAGGGCCACGGGTTCCGGCGCGCCGAGACCGTCCGCGCCGTGTTCGCTGCGGGGCTGTCGTTCCTGGGCCAGGTCTTCGGCTTCACCCCGGCCGACGAGCTGCCAGCGCTCGAGATCCCGGGTCTGCGAGAGGCCTAGCCGCGGCGCTCGACGGATGAGGCCGCTGGCCGGCCGATGGTACGCTCCGCCCACGGGCCGGGAGACGGCTCACAGACCCGGAGCCCCAATGAGCATCATCGACGCCGACCACTACCTGTTCACGTCCGAGTCGGTGACCGAGGGTCACCCTGACAAGATGTGCGACCAGATCTCGGACGCGATCCTGGACGCGATCCTGCGGGAGGACCCCGACGCACGCGTCGCGTGCGAGGCCGCCACCACCACCGGGCTCGTGCTCGTGCTGGGCGAGATCTCGACCGCGACCTACGTCGACTTCCAGACCGTCGTCCGGGACACCGTCCGCGACATCGGCTACACCAAGGCGGAGTACGGCTTCGACTACCTGACCTGCGGAACGCTCGTGAGCGTCAAGGAGCAGTCGGGCGACATCGCGATGGGCGTCGATTCCGCGCTCGAGGTCCGCTCGGACGGCGCTCCCGTCCACGAGCTGGGTGCCGGTGACCAGGGCATGATGTTCGGGTTTGCCTGCCGCGAGACCCCCGAGCTGATGCCGCTTCCGATCGCGCTGGCGCACCGGATGGCGCGCCGGCTGGCCGAGGTTCGCCGGTCGGGCCAGCTGCCGTACCTGCGGCCCGACGGCAAGACGCAGGTCACCGTCGAGTACGAGCGGGGCGTTCCGAAGCGGGTTCGGACCGTGGTCGTCGCGTCGCAGCACGACCCGGACATGCGGCCCGAGCGGCTCCGCAACGACATCGTGGAGTACGTGATCCTGCCGACCGTGCCCGAGGAGCTCCGCCCGGTCGATCCCGTGATGCACGTCAACCCCACCGGGCGGTTCGTGATCGGCGGCCCGATGGGCGATGCCGGTTTGACGGGACGCAAGATCATCGTCGACACGTACGGCGGCATGGCCCGCCACGGTGGCGGCGCCTTCTCGGGCAAGGATCCGACGAAGGTGGATCGCTCGGCGGCCTATGCCGCCCGCTGGGTGGCCAAGAACGTGGTCGCCGCCGGCCTTGCCGACCGGTTCGAGCTCGAGCTCGCATACGGCATCGGGATCGCCAGGCCGATCTCGCTGTCGGTCGACTCGTTCGGCACGGGCCGTATCCCGGACGAGCGGATCCAGCAGCTCGTCGAGCGCCACTTCGACCTTCGCCCGGCCTCGATCATCGACGCCCTCGACCTGCGTCGACCCATCTACCGTCCGACCGCCGCCTACGGGCACTTCGGGCGCGAGGACCTCGACGCGCCGTGGGAGCGGACCGACAAGGCGGCCCTCCTCGCATCCGAGGCCGGTCTGCCCGAGCCCGAGCCGACCCTCGCCCAATAGCCTGACCGGGGCCGTCGGCGCAATCGGTCGCGGTTCGCCGCAGGTGGCGGAGGAGACGGTCCGCGCCTGCCTCGAGATGTGGGAGGGCGAGCGGGAGAGCGAGTGCGCCTTCGAGGGACGGCACCTGCGCATGGGCCGACCCCTGAACCTGCCGCAGAGCCTTTCGCGGCCTCTCCCGCCGATGCTCATCGCGGGCAGCGGCGAGAAGCGGACGCTGCCCCTGGTGGCGCGCTACGCCGATGCCTGCAACATCCGTCCATCGCCCGAGATCCCGCGCCAGCTCGACCTGCT
Source organism: uncultured Chloroflexia bacterium (assembly GCA_963829295.1). Taxonomy (GTDB): domain Bacteria; phylum Chloroflexota; class Limnocylindria; order Limnocylindrales; family CSP1-4; genus CAIXZV01. The sequence continues at coordinate 146,423 of CAWHHU010000010.1, forward strand.
CCGCCGGTTGTGCGAGGCGGAGGGTCGCGACTACGACGCCATCGAGAAGGCCGCCCCATGCCTCTTTGACGTGGGCGAGGATGCGTCGAAGGTCCCGGAGCTCCTCGACAAGCTCCCCTGGCTGGCGGGCGTGGGGATCGAGATGGTGTCCGGCTGGGTGGTCGGCGTCGACCGGATCACGCCGCTCGAGATCATGGCTCGCGAGGTCATCCCGGCGGTCGCCGACCTGGGCTCCAGCAAGCGCAGCCGCCGAGCCGCAGGCCGGCCAGGGTGCAGGAGGACGCGCGGCGGGGCGCGGACCTGGGTCACAATGGGCCGATGTACGTCGTGATCATGGCCGGTGGCGGCGGCACGCGGCTGCGCCCGGTGAGCACGGCGACGCGGCCCAAGCCGTTCCTGCCGCTGCTGCCCAGCGGGGAGACGCTGGTCCAGCGGACGGTCGCGCGACTCCTGGGTCCAGAGCTCGACCTGCCGCCTCGATCGGTCATCGTCGTCGCCTCGGCCGCCTATGCGCCGCTCGTCCGAGCCCAGGTTCCCGAGACCGAGGTGCTGGTCGAGCCGGTGGGTCGGAACACCGCTGCAGCGATCGCGCTGGCGACGCTCGCCATCGAGCGCGACGAGGACGACGTGATGGTGGTGCTCCCGGCCGATCACCGCATCGACCCGGCGCGCGAGGGCGAGTTCAGGGCCGTCCTCGCCGCCGCCGTGGCCGGGCTGGCAGGGCATCCGTTCGGCATCGACCTCCCGCTCGTCACCCTGGGCGTGCGGCCGACCGGCCCATCGGTCCAGTACGGATACCTCCTGCCACGTCACGACGCTGGCACCGAGGTTGGCGGTGTTCGCGCCTTCCCGCTGGCGGCGTTCCGCGAGAAACCCCCGGCCGGGGATGCGGAGCGGCTCGTCCGGGAGCCCGGCGTGGCATGGAACGCGGGCATGTTCCTGTGGCGGCGGCGCGCCATCCGAGAGGCGCTCGATCGCTACGCGGCGCCGGTGGTCGCGGCGATCGCACGCGGCCTGGCGGCCGGTGACCTCGCCGCCGCGTACGCATCGCTCGCGGCGCGCTCGATCGATTACGAGGTCATGGAGCCGGCCGCCCGGGACGGCCGCGTGGTCATGGCGGCCCTGGACGTCGGCTGGACCGACGTCGGAACCTGGCCGGCCCTGCTCGATGTGCTCGGCGCGATCGGTGTCGATGGTGGCGTGGTGGAGGCCGGAGCGTCGATCGATGCAGCACCCGACGACCTCCTGATCGTGCGCGCGGCCGGTGGCCTCGCCCTCCATGAGGGCACGGAGGGTACGATCAGGGCCGACCAGCCAACCGCCGTCCTCCACGGTGCCAGGCCCATGCGCTCGATCGTGCAGGGTCTGCTGGATCGGTGCGCAGCAGCGGAGTCCCAGTCGTGACCAACCTTGCGGAGGCGCCCGCACCCACCCGGATCAAGTTCGGGACCGATGGCTGGCGGGCGCGGGTCGCCGACGAGTTCACGTTCCACAACGTGCGTCGGTGCGCCGACGGCGTCGCCGGCTACGTGACGGACCGCGGAGACCAGGCGAAAGGCGTCGTGATCGCCTACGACCGGCGGTTCGCCTCGGAGCACTTCGCGCGCGCGGCCGCAGAGGTGCTGCTCGCGCGCGACATCCCCGTCGCGATCAGCCAGACGGGGGTGCCGACCCAGATGAGCTCATTCGAGGTGGTGGAGCGGGGCGCGGCAGCCGGGATCGTGATCACCGCCTCGCACAACCCCTGGACCGACAACGGCTTCAAGGTCAAGGCGCCGACGGGCGCGGCCGCGGGCACCGAGATCCTCGGCGCGATCGAGCAGGTCCTGGCCGGCAACGGCTCCGGTCCGATCGAGCGGCGTCCGCTGGCCGATGCCGAGGCGGCCGGCCTGGTCGAGTGGTTCGACCCGTACCCGGGCTACGAGCGGTTCGTCCGCCGCACGATCGATCTCGATGCCCTCAAGGCAGCCGATGTCTCGATCCTGGTCGAGCCGCTCTACGGGGTTGGCGCCGACTGGATCCCGCGGCTGCTGTCGGGTGGCCGCATCCGGGTCTCCGAGATCCACAGCGAGCGAAACCCGTACTTCGGCGGCGTCAACCCCGAGCCGATCCGCCCCAACGTGGACGAGGCCCTGGCCAGGATCGCGGCCGATGGCTTCGACCTGGGGCTGCTGCTCGACGGCGACGCGGACCGGGCCGGTGCCGCCGACGAGCGTGGCACGTTCCTCCACCAGCTGGAGGTCACCGGCCTGCTCATGTACTACCTCGCCGAGCACCGTGGGCTGCGGGATCCGGTCGTGGTCAGCGTCAACAACACGTCGACGGCGGCAACGCTCGGGCGGCACTACGGCATCGAGATCCACGAGGTGCCGGTGGGCTTCAAGTTCATTGGGCCCAGGATGATCGAGACCGGCGCGATGATGGGCGCGGAGGAGTCCGGTGGATACGGGTTCGGGATGCACCTGCCGGAACGGGACGGCATCTACGCCGACCTGATGCTGCTCGACCTGTTCCTGCGGGAGAAGGCCGCCGGGCGATGGCCGGTGTCCGAGGCCGTTGCCCGGTTCCACGAGCTTGCGGGACCATCGTTCTATCGTCGAATCGACGTCCACTTCGACCGTCCCTCGTACGACGCCGTGAAGCAGCGCGTCCTGGTCGGCCTGCGCGACGAGCCGCCGGCAACCCTGGCGGGCGAGTCGATCGCCCGGACCCAGGTTCTGAGCACCAATGACGGCCTCAAGTGGTTCCTGGCGGATGGGTCATGGCTGCTGGTTCGGGCGAGCGGGACGGAGCCCCTGGTCCGCGTCTACACGGAGGCATCATCGCCAGCCCTGCGAGACGAGCTGGTGGTTACCGGCGAGCAGCTGGTGCGCGCCGGCTGACCGCCCGCCCGCCCGACCGCCCGCCGGTCTCGTCGAAGCGTTGCCGGGATGCTGGCGAAGGGCCCTGCCAATCGCCCTCGAGGCCCGGCCGGCAGCGCCACGCGCGGGACCGGGGGAGCCCGGCGCAGGTGGCGCCTGCGACGTCGGGGGTGACGGGTGCGGTCGGCCCCGGTGCCCCGAAAACGGCGGGCCCGTTGGGGGGCGATTCGGGGGGCTGACCGTCGGGCTTCGGGGGGTGTAGGCTTGCCACCAGTGACCGCCATCACCGGTCCTGGTCCGACCGGACGGCGGCCCTCGTGGACGCCTCGTCACGGGGCGACTGGAGGTTGATCGGCGATGCACTCCTCTCTCATCGGCAAGGTCGAGAAGGCAAATCGCTACGCTCGGGAGCTGGACCGGATCTCGATCGAGCGCGTGGCCATGACGTTCCGCGGTGACAACGACACCCATCACGTCAGTCTCGACGCCGGACAGTGGCATTGCACCTGCCACTACTTCGAGAGCTGGGGTTCCTGCGTCCACCTCCTCGCGCTTCAGAAGATCTTTGGCGTGATGCTGCCCGAAGAGGCGCAGGTCTCGATCTTCAACGCCCCGGCGGCGAGCGCAATCGCCTGAGAGGCCGTGAACAAAACCGGCCGCGGGGGATTCCCTTCGGCCGGTCGCGCAGCTACGATTCGGGGATGGACGAGCTGTTCGATCTCCCGCCCGCCGATCCCCAGCCCGAGACGCCCGCCGGACGTGGGAGGCCGAGACTGCAGCGCCCGCAGCGCGGGCAGGTGATGCTCCGGCCCTCCGACCTCGAGAGCCTGCTGCCCGCCGACCACCGGGCCCGCGAGGTGTGGGCCTTCGTGGAGGGGCTCGACCTGTCGGCCTTCGAGGAGCGGATCCGCGCGGTCGAGGGCCACTCGGGCCGGCCGCCGATCGATCCCGCGATCCTGGTCGCGCTCTGGCTGTACGCCACGCTCGAGGGCGTGGGCAGCGCGCGGGCGCTCGACCGCCTGTGTGACGAGCACGACGCCTACCGCTGGATCTGCGGTGGCGTGGGCGTCAACTACCACACCCTGGCCGACTTCCGGGTCACGGATGCCGAGCGGCTCGACGCCCTGTTCGTCCACTCGGTCGCCTCCCTGGTGGCCCAGGGCGAGGTCACGCTCCAGCGTGTCGCCCACGACGGCGTCCGCGTCCGGGCCAGTGCGGGCGCCGGCTCCTACCGCGGCAGGGGCGGGCTGCGCAAGGCGCTCGCGGAGGCCGGAACGCAGGTGCGCCGGTTGCGGGCCGAGCTCGACGACGATCCGGGGGCCACCACGCGGCGCCAGCAGGCCGCGCGAGCGCGCGCTGCCCGCGAGCGCGAGGAGCGCGTGAAGGCGGCCCTCGAGGTCCTGCCCGAGCTCGAGGCGGTCAAGCGCCGCAACGGCGACGACCCGGAGACGGCTCGCGCCAGCACGACCGACCATGAGGCACGGGTGATGCGGATGGGTGACGGCGGCTGGCGCCCGGCCTACAACGGCCAGCTCACGACCGACGTCGGGAGCGGTCTCGTGTGCGGGGTCAGCGTCACCAACCGGGGATCCGACGCCGGCGAGCTCGGTCCTCTCGTCGGGCGGATCGAACGCTCGTTCGGGATCCGGCCCGCCGAGGTCCTCGTCGATGGCGGCTACGCCACCCTGTCCGACATCGAGGCGCTCGAGGCCTGCGGCACCGCGGTCTACGCGCCGCCGACCGCGCCACGACCCAGGAAGGAGCCCACGAAGGAGCCTCGGAATCGACATCCCGACACCGCTGGCGTCGCGGCCTGGCGGTCGCGCATGGCGACGCCCGAGGCCAAGGCCATCTACCGGGAACGGGCCGCCAGCGCCGAGTGGACCAACGCCCAGGCCCGCAACCGGGGGCTGCAACAGCTCCCCGTCCGGGGGCTCGCCAAGGTCCGCTCGGTGCTCCTCTGGTTCGCCCTCGCCCAGAACCTCTCCCAGACGCTCGCCATCCGGGCCGGAGCAGCCGGATGAGGCCCGGAGCCGGACGGGGCAGGGTGCTCGCGGCCTGCCGGACCAGCCAAGGACACCGTCTCGACGCTCGTCACTGCCGTTCCTGACGCGACGAGGACCCGACATGCCCATCGCCCGCCCGTCCATCGATCCGCCGACCGCCACGACGCGGTTGGTTCACGGCCTCTGAGCCCGCGCCCACCCGTTTCCGCCGGTCGCGGGTCAACCGGCCCGGCGAGCCGGCATCGACCCCGGCGTGTCACCGGGTCACCCTGATCTGCCAGTACCAGGTCGCGCTGCGTTCCGGGCTGAAGGTCACGCCAAGCTGCAGGCCCCACACTCCCGCGTTGGCGGGCGCCGCGAGGGTGATCGCGGGACCTTCTCCCGTACCACCCGCGATGGGCGTCCCCGCCCCGCCGTCGGCGACAGCGGCCCAACGCGCCCGCCACGAGACGACGGGCTGCCCCGGGTCGAAGGTCACGGTCAGCGTCGCGTCCACCGACGTGCGCCCGGCGGCTGACCCCACGATCCAGGGCGCGTCGGACACGAGACCGTCCCACGAGAACGTTCCGAGGTCACCGGCCGCTGGCCCGCCGTCCGCCCCGGCCAGCAGGGCGGCCGGCGGCTCGCCGGCCGGCTCGAGCGAGGGGCTCGGGCTCGCGCCGGGCCCGGTTGGGGGGCTGGGCTCCCCGGGTGTCGGCGAAGCCGTGGGCGTCCACGACAGCGTGGCTGCGGGGGTTTCCGTGCCGGGATGTCCCGTCGATGGGTCACCCGACGGCTGGGACGGGTCGCCGGACGCGGCGGGCAGTGCGGCCGTGCAGGCTGACACCAGCACCAGGGCCAGGCCGGCCGAACGGGCGAGGGCGGGGACGTGCGAAGTCATGCGTGCCGTTCCTTTCGATCAGCGGCTGGCGCCGAACGCCGCGCAGCCCTGCGGTCCACAGGAGCCCACGATGGACACCGAGATCGTTCCCGAGGACGAAGCCTTGAGTCCCTCGTTCGACGGCTTGCGGAACCGGGCTCGATAGCTGCGATCGGACCGGATGGCGATGCTGGCCCGGTACGTGCCGGCGGAGCCGGGGGTCATGGTCACCACGTCACTCCAGCCGCTCGAGAGGTGTTCCTGCAGGACAACCTTGCGACCGGTGACGAGGTTGTTCGAGAGCTTGCCGCTGCCGTCGCTGCGAAGGGTCGCGGTGAACGTGACCGTCTGCCCGGCCGTGACCCAGGTCAGTGAGGCCGAGAGCGACAGCGTGGTGGGGACCGCGAGGCAGGTGCTGTACCGCGTCGTGCTGCTGGGGACGTCGTAGAGCTGCTGCAGGCTGGCCACGTCGCATCGCGCGAACGCATCGGCGTTCCAGCCCGTCCTGGCCTTCGTGCGGGAGTACGTCTGGACGATCGCATCCGTGTAGTCGCGGTCGTCGCCGTAGTTCACGTGGTGGTCGAGCCCGAGGACGTGCCCCAGCTCATCGAGGGTGATGGTCTCGGCCTCGTAGCATCCCGTGGGGGATCCCGTCATCTCGCACCAGCGGAGCGTGCCCCAGTCGTAGCGGTGGCCGTTCTCACGCAGCCAGATCCCGAACCAGTCGGGAGTGGAGCGGCGCATGCAGGCGAGGCCGTTGACGCCGCACGGCACGTTGGTCCCGTAGTAGATCGTGCTGGACGCGCCCGAGGCGTGGGCGAAGGTGGGAGCCTTGGATGCGCGTGAGCCGTTGGCATCGCCGGCGGCGGCCTTGACCGCGCTCTTCATCGCCGAGGTGAACTGGCCGCCCGTCCAGCGCCAGTACAACGTGGTGTTCGAGCGCATCGGTCCGCCGCTGAAGGTGGGGTCGGGATCGTGCGCCGCGACGGGCGCAGCCGCGCTCAGCACGAGGAGCGCTGCCAGCAGGATCCGGAGCGGGCGCGCGTGCCGCGTGGCTGCCCACCGTCCGTCGTTCATCCAGGTCATTGCCGGGCCTCCCCGATGGCATCGACGGTGAGGGTGGCGGGGGCGACCGATCGTGCCTCCGTGGTGCTCGAGATCTGCCCGCCGGGTGCCACGAGCACGGCCCCCGGAGCCAGGTCGAGGCCGGACGTGGCGGTCGACCCGCGACGAACAGGTGCCAGGCCAGCGCCCTGAACGGCCGACCGGGCCAGCGTGCTGACGTTGATCCCGGCCATGGTCCCGTCGGGTGCCTGGTACACGAGCTCGCCGTCCCGGGCACCGCCGAGCTCGGCCGGCCCGGAATCGGCGACGAGGGTGATGCGCTTGCCGCTCGCCGGATCGACAGCCAGCACCGGGCACGGCCACCAGTCGCACGCCGCGTAGGCCACCAGTCGCCCGGCCCCGAAGCCGATCGCCGGGCCCGTGGCAGCGACGGTGTCCACCCGTCCCGAGGCGGGATCAAGGATTCGAGACCGGCACGCCAGCATGCCGCAGGTCGCCACGACGAGGTGGCCGTCTGCGGACTGGCGGAGATCGGTGATGAACGTGGGCCCGTACTCGGGATCCGCGGGCAGACCGGGAAGGACCTGCACGGCAGCCTCGTCGCCTGCCTGTCGCCAGATGCCCAGGTCCGCGCGCGTGGTGCGATCGACCCGATGCTCCCAGACCGTGGCGGCGTCCGTGGACAGGAGCGCGCTACGGATCACCGATTGTTCCGTGGTCTCGAACCGGACGCAGTCGCGGACGAGATCGATCACCCGCAGCCGCGATCGGGACGCATCGTCGTCGCCCACGATCAGCTGACCGCGGACGGGCCCCGAGGCGAACGACTCCGGCGGCAGGTCGACCGATGTCCCGCCATGGCCGGGCGCCCCGACCGTGAGCCGCTGACCGACCAGCGTGCCCGTGCGGTCGAGCACCGGCGACAGGTCGTACCAGGCTGCGGTCGCGGAGGGTGGCGGGTCCACTGGCCCGCCGACACAGGGCGGTGGCTGCCAGGGCGGGTCTGCGGCACGCGACGCCGACACGCCGCCGGCTGCCACCAGCGCAAGCACGGCCACGGGCACGAGCGCGCGGATCCATCGAACGGCCTCCATCGAGGACCTCCTCCGGCGGGCCGGGATGCGGCGGGAGGAGGGCGAGGTGCCCAGTCTGGCGGGAGCCACTTAGGCCCCACTTATCCGGCCCTTTGGGCTCCACGGCTCCGCCGATTCCGGTGGTACGCTTCGCGCGACATCGGGCCACGGGCCCACCACAACCGACGCGGCAGGATCGCGAAGCCGGTGCGACTCCGGCACAGTCCCGCTACGGTGACCGCCCCTCGGGGCGCCAGTCCGGTCGCCGATCCGCCGTCGCCGCTCTAGCCTTCGAGAGAAAGGTCAGGCGTGCCGTGCGATCCACCGCCTGACCCCTCCTTCGATCCCGAAGCGAGGGGTCCTTCGTCTCCTGAGTCCAGCTGCCCTGACCGGAGTTCCTGTGGACGCACGCATCCTCGCGGCGCACCGTCGCCGCTCGCGCACGCTCATCGCCCTGATCCCGTTCCTCGCCGCCGTCGCCCTGGCCGCCTGCACCGGCGCCGCCAGCCCGGCGCCCTCGGCGCCCTCGGCGGCCCCATCGACAGCTGCCCCGACCGCGCCGCCCGTCACGCCGTCGGCCTCGGCCACCCCGGCCGCCGAGGCCTCCTTCCCCGTCACGCTCACCGATGACGAGGGCACGTCCATCACCCTGCCCGCCGAGCCGACCCGCATCGTCAGCCTCACGCCGGCTGCGACCGAGACCCTGTTCGCGCTCGGTGTCGGCGACCGCATCGTCGGCAAGGCGCAGGACGTCCTGCTGTATCCGCCGCAGGCGAGCACCGTCCCCGACGTGGAGAAGTTCGAGGGGTCTGCGATCGCGGTCGACGCCGAGCAGATCGTGGCCGACAAGGCGGATCTCGTCATCGCCGGCGGCAACTTCGGCACGCCGCCCGACACCGTCCAACAGCTGCGCGACCTCGGCCTGCCGGTCGTGGTCGTGTACGCACCGACCGTGGACGGGGTGTACACCGACATCGAGCTCCTGGGTCGTGCCGTCGGTCGATCGGCCGAGGCCGCAGCGATGGTGGCGACGATGCGGGCCGGGTTCGATGCCGTGGCGGCCGCGGTGGCCGATGCCCCCAAGCCTCGCGTCTACTACGAGCTGGACGCCACGGGCGCCTTCTACGGACCCTCCGACGACTCGTTCCTGGCCCAGATGATCGGACTCGCCGGCGGCGACCCGATCACCACCGGCTCACCCGACAAGTACGACATCTCCGCGGAGCGGCTGCTGGCCCAGGATCCCGAGGTCATCCTGCTGGCCGATGCCGCGTACGGGGTCAGCGCGACGGATGTCGCCGCACGGCCAGGCTGGTCGACGATGACCGCGGTCAGGAACGGCGACATCCGGCCGATCGACGATTCGACGGTCACCCGCCCCGGACCACGCCTGTTCCTGGGTCTCGAGCTGCTCGCCTCGACCATCCATCCGGAGCTGACGATCCCTGCCTCGTCGCCCATCCCGCCGGCGCCGTGACCCGGCGATGACCTCGCACGCGACAGCGATGGGCGACACGGGGACACGGCTCCAGGCGGGTGCACGCGCCCGGGACCGAAGGCTGAGGCTGGTGATCTCGGGCGTCGCGGTCATGGTGATCGGGGCGCTGCTCGGCATCGGGCTGGGCAGCGTGGAGGTGCCGCCCGGTGACACGGTCACGATCGTCCTCGACCGGCTGCTCGGAACGCACCTGTCGGGCGCGGACCCTGCGCTCGCAGCGATCGTGTGGGACCTGCGGGTCCCGCGCGTTCTGACGGCCATGACCGTCGGCGCGGGGCTGGCCATCGCCGGTGCGACCTTCCAGGGGCTGCTGCGGAACCCGCTTGCCGATCCGTACGTGCTCGGGACGGCATCGGGCGCGGCGCTGGGCGCGGCCATCGCCGTCCTGCTCCCCATCCGGGCGGTGGTGCTCGGGTTCGGGCTGGTCCAGGCGTTCGCATTCGTGGGGGCCGTCACCGCCATCACCGTGGTCTACAAGCTCTCGCGCGTGAGCGGGCTGTCCCCGCTGACCAGCCTGCTCCTCACCGGCTATGCGGTCGCGTCGCTGCTGTCCGCGGGCCTGGCGATGGCGATGTATCTGTCGGGGGCCGCGCTCCGGCAGATCTTCGGCTACCTGCTGGGCAGCTTCGGGACGTCGTCATGGGAGCGGCTGCTGGGCGCTCTGCCCCTGGTGCTGATCGGTTCGCTGCTCATCCTGACGCGAGCCCGGGCGCTCAACGCGCTGCTGCTGGGTGAGGAGTCGGCAAGCCACCTGGGCATCAACGTCGGACGGGAACGGGTGATCCTGCTCGGGCTCGCCTCGCTGGTGACCGCAGCCGCGGTGACGGTCAGCGGCCTGATCGGCTTCGTGGGGCTCGTCGTCCCGCACGTCGTCCGCCTGCTGACGGGGCCGAATGCGCGGGCCGTGCTGCCGATCTCGGCCATCTGGGGAGCAAGCCTGATGGTGTTCGCCGACCTCGCCGCGCGCCTGCTGGGCGACATTCCGGTGGGCGTCGTGACCGCCGTCATCGGCGCCCCGTTCTTCCTGGTGCTGCTCCGGCGCGCCCGCACGGGGTACGAGCTGTGACCCGGGAGCAGGCCGCGACCGGGGAGCAGGCTGAGGCCGGACGTTCCGCCGTGGTCGCGCGACGCGCGACGAGCGAGCCCGCGCTGGTCGTGGACGGCGTGACCGTCGAGATGCGCGACCGCGCGATCCTGCGCGATGTGTCGCTCAGCCTCGCGCATGGCGAGCGGGTGGCGCTGGTAGGACCCAACGGCGCCGGCAAGTCCACGCTGCTCAGGGTCCTGGCCGGGATCCTCCGACCCGCCGCGGGCCGGATGCAGCTCGATGGCGTGCCAATCGCGACCCTGGATCGGTCCGAGGTCGCGCGACGGCTGGCGGTGGTGCCCCAGCAGACCGCGTTGCCGTTCTCGATGCTGGTCGAGGACGTCGTGGCACTCGGCCGGCTGCCCCACGAGTCACCGCTCCGGGGTTCAGGACCCGCGGATCGGGCGGCGGTGGCCGCGGCGATCGATCGGGTGGGGCTCGGTCATCTGCTGGGTCGCGACGCACGCGAGCTGTCGCTTGGCGAGCGCCAGCTGGTGCTGCTGGCGCTCGCCGTTGCCCAGGACGCGCCCGTGCTCCTGCTCGACGAGCCGACCGTGCATCTCGACCTGCGCCACCAGGTGGAGGCGATGGAGCTGCTGCGTGACCTCAACGAGCGCGATGGGACGGCGCTGGTGGCGGTGCTTCACGACCTCGGCCTCGCCTCCCACTTCTTCCCCCGCGTGGTGCTCCTCGATCACGGCCGGGTGATTGCCGATGGGCCACCGGCAGACGTCCTCACGGACCGACGGATCCGCAACGTGTTCGGGGTCGAGCCGGCGTTCGTGCGCCTGGCGGCGTCGGTCGAGACGAGGCTCGAGACGACGGTCGAGTCGAGCTGAAGGTGCCTCGAGACGCTGCCCGGCTGGTGCCTCGGCGGGCGTCAGGGGGCGGCGGACGGATCCACGTTCTCCCGCTCGACGTTCTCCAGCTCGACCGTCTCGAGGTCGAATGCGCGGACATCCACCTCGAGGGTTCGCGCGACCAGCAGCCGTGCACCATCGGCCATGCGGGTGGGATCGGGCACGAACAGATGGATGGTCGGGAGCTCGACGATCCTGACGTCGGTGGAGCCGTCGAGGCCGGTCGTCCAGGTCGCGTGATACCGCGGACGGCTGCCGTCCGCGATCAGCCCTCGGTCGCGTTCGACGGCGCGCGACAGCCGGGTGGCAGAGGGTGTCTCGGACATCCCGGGGAGTCTAGCCCGCCGTTGCCCGGTAGCTGAACCATTCGAGGGTAGCCGTCGGGCCGGGCGACATGAGCCCACTCCCGGTACATTTGTCGCATGCCCAAGCCCAGGTGGCTCCTCCTCCCGCTGATGGTCGCGATCCTCACCGCCGCCTGTGGCTCGACACAGCCGTCATCGGTCGCGACGTCGGGTCCGGGGGTCACCGCATCGCCTTCGGGCCAGGGCAGCGGCAGCCCGGCTGCGAGCGCGAGCGAGTCTCCCGGCGACAGCGGTGCTCCGCAATCCCAGCCGCCCGAGTCCGTGCCGCCCGAAGCGTCGCCGTCGCCATCCGGGGGCGCGTCCGCGAGCGAATCGGCCGCACCCCCGCCCACCGACGCGCCGACCCAGGCGCCCGGCTCGGCAGACGCCTGCTCGGGCACCGACGCGAACCGCGAGTTCTTCGCCAGCGTGGCAGCCTCGGTCAACTGGCCGGTGCTGTGCGCCGTGCTGCCGAGCCACTGGTTCGTCGACAAGGGTGAGTACCACCTCGCCCGCGGTGGCAACCTGGTGATCACCTACAAGGGCCCCGGTGGCTCGACGCTCGCATTGTCCGAGGGGGCGTTCTGCTCCGACGGCGGTGGCTGCGTTCCGTCCGGATCGGACACCGGGGACGCGTCCCTTGGGCCGCTGGGCGGCACGCTGGTCACTCTCGATGACGGCGACCTCGCGATCGTCGTGGATCGTGGCGCCACGCCCAGCTGGCTGGCGGTGACACACGGCGTGGACGCGGCGACGACCGTCTCCCTCGGGGCGGCGATGGTCGAGGTGGGCGGCTGATCCTCCGCCCGAACCGGCCTGTGGCCCTGGTCGTGCTGAACCTCGATCGCGGCTACCGAGACGGGTCCGTGGCTGACCTGCGACGGCCACCCGGGCACGCGGTTGTGGGCCATCCTGGGTGCCTGCGCCCGAACCGATGGGCCAAGATGAGCGGATGAAGATCGAGGACTTCGAGCTCGAGCGGTTCTTCGCCCGCTACGAGTTCACGGTGCGCCACGTGCTGTGCGCCTCGGATGTCGAGGGCTGGTCGATGGCCGACCTGCTCGCGCTGGCCGATCCGGAAGCTGCCGCCCTGTGGCACGGGCTGCGGCTCGGCTACACGGAGGCGCCCGGGCACCCGCTGCTGCGCGCCGAGATCGCGTCGCTGTACGAGACCATCGCGCCCGATGAGGTGCTCGTGTTCAGCGGGGCCGAGGAGGCGATCTTCGTCGCCGCCAACGTGCTGCTCGATCCGGGTGACCACGCGATCGTCGTCTGGCCCGCCTACCAGAGCCTGCACGCGGTGGCCCGGGCCGCGGGTGCCGACGTGACCCTGCACGAGCTGCACGAGGCGGAGGGCTGGGCGATCGACGTCGATCGGCTGCGCGACCAGGTGACGCCGCGCACGAAGCTCATCGTCGTCAACGCGCCCCACAACCCGACCGGCAACCTGCCCGATGCCGCCACCTACCGAGCCGTTGCCGAGATCGCCGGCGACGCCGGCGCGCATCTGCTCTCCGACGAGGTGTACCGGTTCCTCGAGCTCGATCCGACCGATCGCCTGCCGGCGGGTGCCGACCTGGGCGCACACGCCGTCTCGGTGGGCGTCATGTCCAAGTCGTTCGCCCTGGCCGGGCTCCGGATCGGCTGGCTGGCCACGCACGACGCCCGGTTGCTTGCGTCGGCGGCGCGGTTCAAGGACTACACGACGATCTGCGCCTCCGCGCCGGCCGAGATCCTGGCCCTGATCGCGCTCCGCGAGCGCAACGCGGTGCTCGGTCGGTCCAGGCGGCTGATCGCCGCCAACCTGGCCCTGCTGGACACGTTCTTCGAGCGCCAGGCCCGGCACTTCGGCTGGGTTCGCCCGCTCGCGGGCTCGGTGGCCTTCCCGTCGCTGCGCGCGAGCGTCCCGATCGAGCGCTTCGCGGGGGACCTGGTGGAGGCGGAGGGTGTGCTGCTCGCGCCGGGCTCCGTCTTCGGTCATCCCGGCAACCACTTCCGGATCGGGTTCGGGCGGACGGACCTGCCGGCAGCTCTCGAGCGCCTGGAGGCGTTCAGCGTGCGGACGCTGGGCTGACGGTCAACGGGCGTTCCCGGCCGTGGACGCTCCGTTCGCGGTCAGGCGCGCTTTCGATCGAGGTCAAGGAACGGAAGCTCCACCACCGTCGCGTTCACCCGACCGCGATGACCCTCGACGGTCCACTCGACCTGGAGCCGCCCGCCGAGACGCTCGTGCCGGGACGGCACCGATGCCAGGGCGATCGCCTGCTTGAGGATCGGGCTCCAGCCGTGGCTGGTGGCCTTGCCGACGGGGCGACCATCGGCGAACACCGGGACGGGGGACCGGTCGACCGCGGGTGACATCGACGGTGGCAGGCCCTGCTCGTCGTACAGGCGCTCGATGTCGTACCAGTCGAGCATCAGCCCGACCAGCCGCCGTGCCGGCCCGTCATGCGCCTGCTCGGCCTCGAGCGCCCGCCTGCCCACGTAGTCGGCCTTGTCGAAGCTGACAAGCCGGCCCAGACCGAGCTCGAACGGGCTGTAGTGCTGCTCCGGGTTCATCGCGTGACGGGCCGACGTGTAGTCGACCTCGAGCAGGATCAGGCCCGCCTCGAGCCGGACGACGTCGAGCGCCAGCATCCCCGCGGGCCGGATCGCCCAGGCCTTGCCGACGTCGAACAGCGCGTCCCACACGGCTTCGGCGCGCGCGGCCGGGATCCAGACCTCGTAGCCCAGATCGCCGGTGTACCCGGTCCGGCTGAGATCGACCGCGATGCCGGCGATCCTGGCGGGCCGGCGCCGGAAGTAGCGCAGGTCGGCCAGGTCCTCGCCCGTCGCGGCCTCGAGGACCGCCCGGCTGAACGGTCCCTGGACGGCGAGCGCGGCGACATGCTCGGTCACGTCCTCGATCAGAACGTCGAGACCGGCAGCGTTGAGCGTCAGCCAGCGGTACTGCGGGTCGGCAGCCGTCCAGCGCAGCTCGTGCTCGCCCACCCGGTGGAGCGTGCCATCGTCGATGACCTTGCCGTGCTCGTCGCACCAGGGCGTGTAGTAGACCTGCCCGACCTTGAGCTTCGTCGCATCGCGAGTGATCACCCGGTTTGCGAGCCGGATCGCATCGGGGCCGGTGATCCGGTACTTGTACAGCGGGCTGACGTCGATGACCGCGGCCGCCTCGCGGATGGCGTTGTACTCGATGTCGTGGGCGTCGGCGTACGCGGACGAGGCGAAGTAGCCGGACCATTCCCGCCACTGCATCTTGCGGTTCAGGGCCGCGGTGCGCGGATGGAACGGGGTGCCGACGCTCACGTGGATCCTCCTGCGGTGACGTCCTGAGTATGCACGAGGGCGGCTCGCGATCGGACCCCGCGGTCGATGTCCGCCGCCGTGTTCGGCGGTTCGCCACGGCCAGCACCCCGCTCCCTGGGCGACCAGCACCCCGCTCCCTGGGCGAGCAGATCGTGCACGCGCGGCATGAGTTGAACGCCCGGCGAGGCGACGGCCCCGACGGGCCCGGCCGGCCGACCCGCCCCGGCCGGCCCGGCGGATCGCCCCCGAATCGACCCCGCCCCCGGCCGCCTCGCCGCCTGTCCCGACTCCCGTAGACTGGACCGAGGTGGGCAGCCTGAATGGCGGGCGGGTCGGCGTCAACGCGCACGGACGCGCCGCCGGGCTTCGGGATCGGAGGTTGGGGTGTCGCAGCGCTTCGACGCGGTGATCATCGGTGGGGGGCACAACGGCCTCGTGTCCGCTGCGTACCTCGCTCGGGCCGGCCTCAAGACGCTGGTCCTCGAGCGTCGGCACGTGCTCGGCGGCGCGGCTGTGACCGAGGAGATCGTGCCCGGCTTCCGGTTCAGCGTCGCCAGCTACGTCGTCAGCCTGCTCCGGCCCGAGATCATCCGCGATCTCGAGCTGCCCAGGCACGGCCTCGACATCCTGCCGCTCGATGGAACGTTCACGCCGCTGCACAAGGGCGA
Source organism: uncultured Chloroflexia bacterium (assembly GCA_963829295.1). Taxonomy (GTDB): domain Bacteria; phylum Chloroflexota; class Limnocylindria; order Limnocylindrales; family CSP1-4; genus CAIXZV01. The sequence goes on from CAWHHU010000010.1 coordinate 162,050, forward strand.
AGGACCGCGCGCGAAGGGGCGAAGGACCACCACCGGCGACTACCTGTGGCGGGTCAACGACCACGGTCGGACGGTCCGCGAGCTGCGCCGCTGGTCGACCGGCGACGCCGAAGCCTACGAGGAGTACGGCCAGCTCATGGTGGAGATGGCCCGCTTCATCAAGCCGATCCTGGGCATCGTCCCCGGCGATCCGACCGGCAACGATCCTCGGCCGCTGCTCCCGATCGCCTCGCTGGCGCGAAGCTTCGCCCGGCTGCCCGAGCGCCAGCAGGCCGTGTTCGTGCAGCTGATGACGATGTCCGCGGCCGATTTCCTGGAGCAGTGGTTCGAGACCGATCCGCTCAAGGCGACGATGTCGGCGTCGGGGATCATCGGCACGTACCAGGGCATCCGCTCGCCGGGAACCGCGTACGTCCTGCTCCACCACTACATGGGCGAGATCGACGGTGCGTTCCGCGCCTGGGGCATCCCCAAGGGCGGGACCGGTGGCGTGTCGTACTCGATCGCCCGCGCGGCTCAGTCGCTGGGAGCGGAGATCCGCACCGAGGCACCGGTCGCCCGGATCCTGCTCAAGGGCGGGCGGGCCACGGGCGTCGTGCTCGAGAGCGGCGAGGAGATCGAGGCGGGCTCGGTCCTCTCGTCGGCCGACGCGAAGGTGACCTTCCTCGATCTGCTCGAGCCCGGCACGCTCGACCCAGAGTTCGAGCAGGAGGTGCGCCGGTTCAAGTTCCGCGGCAGCTCGGGCAAGGTCAACCTCGCGGTCGATGCGCTGCCCGACTTCAGCTGCCTGCCCGGTGAGGGCGAGCACCTTCGCGGCGCGATCAGCTTCAGCCCGTCGATGGCCGACATGGAGCGGGCCTATGACGATGCGAAGTACGGGCACTGGAGCCGCCGCCCGTACATCGACATGATCATCCCGACCCTGGTCGACCCGCAGATGGCGCCGCCGGGCAAGCACGTCATCAGCTGCTTCGTCCAGTACGCGCCGTACAGGCTGGCTCCGGAGCTCGGCTCCTGGGACGACAACCGGGACGCGTTCGGCGACGCCGTCATCGACCGGATCGCCGAGTTCGCGCCCAACATCCGCGACATCATCATCGACCGCCAGGTGCTGACGCCGCTCGACATCGAGCGAACGCTGGGGCTCACCGAGGGCAACATCTTTCAGGGCGAGCTTTCGCTCGAGCAACTGTTCTTCAACCGGCCGGTCCCGGGCTACGCGCGGTTCAGGACGCCGGTACGGGACCTGTGGCTCGCCGGCTCGTCCACCCACCCGGGAGGCGGCCTGATGGGTGCGAACGGACGCCTGGCCGCGCTCGAGGTGCTCAGGTCCCGCGGACGAAGGGCGGCCTGACGTGGCGACCACGATGTCCACGACCGCCTTCGACGCCATCGTCATCGGTGCCGGCCACAACGGGCTGACGGCGGCCGCCTACCTCGCGCGGGACGGTCTGGACGTGCTCGTGCTCGAAGCCCGCGACCGGGTCGGCGGGGCCACGGTCACCGAGGAGATCGCCCCGGGTGTCCGCGGGCCGGTGCTCGCCCATACCGTCGGCCGGCTCCGGCCGTCGGTGGCGAGGGAGCTCGACCTGACCCGGCACGGTCTCGCGCTCGTCGCTCCGGAGGTCCGTGTCTTCGCGCCCCATCCGGATGGCCGTGCCGTCTCCCTCTGGACCGATCTCGGCCCGACGGTGGATTCACTGCGCGCGTGGTCGGATGACGACGCCGCTGCGTACGTCGAGTTCGACCGCCGGGTCAAGGCCCTGTCGCGCTTCCTCGCCGACCTCGGTGACGAGGCGCCGCCCGAGATCCGCGCGCCGGGCTTCGCCGATGCGCTGCTGGGTCTAAGGCTGGGTCGGGCCTTTCGCGGCCTGGGTCGCGAGGATGGCCGGACCATTCTGCGGGTGCTTGCGATGGCCGTGGCGGACTTCGTCGCCGAGTCGTTCGACACCGAGGCGATCCGGGCGGCGCTCGCCTGGCGCGGGGTGCGCTACACGGCGATGGGCCCCTGGTCGGCGGGCACGACCCAGGTGCTGCTCGCCGACGCCGCCGGCAACGACGGGGGGGCGGGCGGCGAGACCGTGTTCGCAAGGGGCGGCCCATCGGCGCTGGCCGAGGCGCTGGCGTCGGCTGCCCGGGAGGCCGGGGCTGAGGTCCGGACCGGGGCGCGGGTTGCGCGGGTCACAGCCGTCGATGGGCGGGTGACCGGGGTGGTGCTCGATTCGGGCGAGGAGATCGCGGCGCCGGTGATCGTGGCCGGTGTCGATCCCAAACGGCTGTTGACCGGGCTCGTGGACCCGGTGACGCTGGGACCCGAGCGGCGCTGGCGATCCGCGAACATCCGGACGCCCGGCACGGTCGCCAAGGTGAACCTGGTGCTGGACGCTCTGCCCGAGTTTCCGGCCGCAACCACGGACGCGAGGCTCCTGCGCGGCCGGATCCAGGTGGGCACGACCTCGATCGACGACATGGAGCGAGCCTTCGATCCGTCGAAGTACGGCCGGCTCCCGGACGCCCCCGTGCTGGAAGCCACGATCCCGTCGCTCGTGGACCCCTCGCTGGTGGCGGATGCTCCCGACGGTACCCACGTGATGAGCGTCCTTGCCCAGTGGATGCCGGCAACGCTGTCCGCATCCGAATGGGCGGACCGGCGCGGGGAGGTAGGGGATCTGGTCATCCGCACGCTGGAGACCGTGGCGCCGGGGCTGGGCTCCCGGGTGACCGCTCGCCAGGTCCTGACGCCCGCGGATCTCGAGGCCGGGTACGGGTTGACCGGCGGTCATCCGCTCCACGCGGAGCCGGCGCTCGATTCGTTCTTCCTGTGGCGACCGCTTCTCGGCTGGGCCCGGTACCGGATGCCCGTCGAGGGCCTGTACCTCGCGGGCTCGGGGGCGCACCCGGGCGGTGGCGTCACCGGCGCCCCGGGCCGGAACGCTGCGCGCGAAGTCCTCGCGGACCGGCGTCGGGTGCGTCCCCCGTAGCGCTCCGCCCGAGGAGCGACCCTTGCACGAAGCGCGAGGCCAGGAACCCGGACATCACCAGGTGTAAAGGGCGCTTGACAGTCCGAGCCTGTCAAGCTAACTTGACAGCATGCAGAACGACGTACGGATGCTGCGCGAGGCCAAAGCCCTGAGCCAGGGCGAGCTGGGCGGCTGCCTGGGTGTCTCGCGGCAGACGATCAACTCGATCGAGACCGGCCGCTATACGCCGTCGCTGCCGCTCGCGCTCGCCATCGGGCGCTTCTTTGGTCGCCCCGTGGAGGAGGTGTTCCATGATGACCAGCGTCGCTAGGTCACCGGTCGTTTGGATCGGACTCGTGATCGGACTCGTGATCGCGGTGTCCGGGCTGATTGGGGGTGACTCGTTCCTCACCGCTGCCGTCTCGGTGGCCATCGTGGTGGGCTTCGCCGTGATGGTGACGCTGCTCAAGGGGCGCAGCGAAACGGCCAGCAGCCTGGCCGGTCGGCCGGTGGACGAACGCTGGGAGCACATCAGCCTCGAGGCGTCCGCCTACGCCTTCGCGGTCAGCGGCCTTGGGACGATCGGCGCACTCGCCGTCGCGCAGGCAACCGGCAGCGCCTGGCAACCCTACGCGATCGTGGCCGTCATCATGGCCCTCGCATACGTGGGGTCGCTCGTGGTGGTGCGCGCGACACACTGAGCCTCACCGGCCGCCGGCGACAACGGGATGGGATGCCCGACCAGCGTCGGCACCCTGCCCGGGACCGATGACGGTCAGCGCCGCTCGATCTGCGCTTCCTCGGCGATCCGCTCCTCCTCGACCGCGCTCGAGGTCGGCACATCGTCCGCGCCGATCTCCCGTTCAAGCGACCACTCCCAGGTCTTGAGCTGGCGAAGGAGGCGGCGGCCGGTGAGATCGAGGTGGATGGGCGTGACGGAGACCCGGCGCTTGACGATCGCGGCGAAGTCGGTTCCGGGAACGTCGATCCCCGACGGTGGCGGACCGCCGATCCAGTAGTACGGCAGCCCTCGGGGGTCGACGCGCCGGATGAGCTCGTCCTGGTAGACCCGCTTGCCCACCCGGGTCATCTCGAACCCCTGGCACTCCTCGATCGACACGGCGGGTACGTTCACGCTCAGCAGCTCCCCCCGCTTGAGGCCGTGCTCGAGGACGTTGCGGGTCACCACGGCCGCCGCCCGAGCGGCCAGCGCGAAGTCGACGGGCTCGTGGTATTCCTGCGAGATCGCGAACGCCGGGCAGCCGTTGATGACCGCCTCCATGGCCGCCGACACGGTGCCCGAGTAGGTGATGTCGTCGCCCAGGTTCGCGCCGTAGTTGATGCCCGACGCGACGAGGTCGAACCGCTCCTCGAAGAAGCCCAGGAACGCCAGGCTGACGGCGTCGGTGGGGGAGCCGTCGATCGAGTAGCCCATCGAACCGTCGGCGAGTGTGCGCTCGCGGACGCGAAGCGGACGCATCAGCGTCTTCTGATGGCCCACGGCGGACTGGTTCGTATCGGGCGCCACCACGATGACGTCGCCGATCGGCTCAAGGGCTCGTTTGAGCGCCAGGAGGCCGCGCGACTCGATCCCGTCGTCGTTCGTGACCAGGATCCTGGGACGCGTGCTCCAGTCGCCCAGCGGCCGTCCGATCCGCTTGAGCCGGCGTCGCCCGCCACGCGGCCCGGCGAGCGGCTCGCCGCGCTCCTTGTCCAGATCGCGACGCTCGGATCGAGCCCGCTCGCGGGTCATCTCGGGCGCCGACCCGCGGGCTTCCTCGCTCATCCCCGGGCCGTCGCCCCACCGGCGCCGCGCGACTCCTGCCCGGCGGCCGGCCGCCCGGACGCGACCTCATCGACGTCCTCGTCCACCCCGGGCACGGGCTCGCGTGGTGGCCGCACCTCCCGGCCCTCGCGTGCGGCCAGCCGCCGCGCGGCCCGATCGGCCACGGTGCCTCCTTCGCGGGATCGGCCGAACCAGTGGAAGAAGAAGGCCGACAGCACGGCTGCCACGGGGATCCCGAAGATGGCGCCCGCGAAGCCGGCGATCTTGGAGCCCACCACGACCGAGCCGAGAACCACGATCGGGTGGATGCCCACCGCACCCCCCATCAACCGCGGCTGCAGGACGTTCATCGTCAGCAGCCACGCGACCGCCATGACGATCAGCACCGGGATGGTCGACCCAGGCTGCAGCAGCAGCGCGACCGCGACCGGCGGCAGCCAGGACACGAACGGCCCGAAGAACGGCACCGCGTGGAGCACACCCGATGCGACGGTGGTGACCGCGGCATACGGCAGACCGAACAGCACGTTCACGATGGCCGTGAACAATCCGAACGTGATGCCCATGATCGCCTGGCCGCGCAGGAATCCACCGAACGAGCGCGAGACGCTCACCTGCAGCAGGCGGGCCTCGGTCGCGAAGCCGGGCGGCACCAGCCGGTAGAGGAACGCCGAGATCGCCTCGCGGTCGACCGCGATGTAGATCGAGAGGATGACCAGGATCAGGATGTTCCCGATCACCCCGATGCTCGCGACCGCGAGCGACTGCAGCGGGCCGACCAGCTCGACCGCCCATTTCTGGAGGTTGTCGACGATCTGGGGCGCCTGGTCGACCAGGTTGACCGAGAAGCCCAGGTCCGTGAGCCGGCCCTGAACGTCGGTGAGCAGGTTGGTCAGCTGGTCCTGGATCCCGCGCGTGTTCCGGAGGAACTCGTTGATGGACCCGGCCAGGCTCGACGAGGCCTGCACCAGCACGGCCAGGAGCACGATCACGATCGCGAGGTACACGACGATGACGGCGCCCGCCTTGGGCATCCACGGCAGGAGGCGCGCGACGCCGTTGATCAGCGGCAGCAGGGCGAACGACAGCAGCCAGGCCAGGAAGAACAGCAGCACGATGTCGCCGAAGAAATAGAGCAGGGTGGCAGCATCGGCGGCCACCACGAACGCGAGCGCGATCACCGCCAGCACGAGGGCGGTGTCGATCAGACGGCGCTGCCGATCCGTTAGGCCGTTGGGCATGTCGCCAGCCTACGACGGGCGCGGGCCCACCGGAAGGGATTTTCGCGCGTCCCTGGGCGATGCCCCCCGGCCGGCTCCCGTCGGCGGCTCCAGCGGCCCGCGGAACCCGCAGATGCCGCTACCGAAGCCCCATGCCGCTACCGAAGCCCCATCTTCGCGTGGACCTCGGCCATCGTCGCCTCGGCCATCGGGCGCAGCCGGTCGGCCCCCGCCTCGAGGATCCCCTCGACCTCGGCCGGGTTCGCAAGCAGCTCCGCGTACCGCTCCCGAGCCGCGGCGTAGTGGCGGATGATCCGTTCCGCGAGCAGCTTCTTGGTGTCCACGCACCCGGTGCGTGCGGTCCGCTCGCCGTCCCAGATCTCCTCGTAGTCGTCGCCGAAGAACCGGTGGAGCTGGCACACGTTGCACACCTCGGGCCGGCCGGGATCAGTGCGCAGGATCCGCTGCGTGTCGGTCACCATCGACATCACCTGCTTCCGGATCAGGTCCGGCTCGCCCAGGACGTCGATCGTGTTGCCCAGCGACTTGGACATCTTCCTGGCGCCATCGGTGCCCAGCACCACCGGCGCCTCGGTGAACACGGCCTGGGGCTCCGGGAACGTGTCGCCGTAGCGGTTGTTGAATGCGCGGACGATCTCGCGGCTCAGCTCGAGATGTGCCGCCTGATCCTTGCCGACCGGGACCAATCCGGCCTTGTACAGCACGATGTCGGCGGCCTGCAGGACCGGGTACGTAAGCAGGCCGTGGTTGACGTCATCGGGCTGGTACTGCTTCTTCTCCTTGTAGGTCGGCGTCCGCTCCAGCCAGCTGACCGGCGTGACCGTGGCCAGCAGCCACATCAGCTCGGTGTGCTCTGGTCGATGGCTCTGGACGAACAGCGTGCAGCGCTCCGGATCGAGGCCGAGCGCGAGCAGCCCGGCCGCCATCTCGCGTGTCCGGCTGCGGACGAGATCCGGGTCGTGGGTGCTGGTGAGCGCGTGGTAGTCGACGATGCAGTAGATCGCCTCGTACTCGTACTGCAGCGTCACGTAGTTGCGGACGGCGCCCAGGTCGTTGCCCAGGTGGACGATGCCGGACGGCTGGATGCCCGAGAAGATCCTGGGGCGCTGGGCCGCCGCCTCGATGGGCGCCGGGGCGGGAGCGAGCTCGATGGTCATCTCGCCCGAGTGTACGGGATGTCCGCGGCCGTTCGGGCGGGCTCCGTTCGCCAGCCGCCGCGCTCCCGGCCGCTGACCGACGCGCCTTCACGGGCGCTACCATCCCCGGCATGCCCGCCTTGATCTCGTTGACGCGGTTCGCGCGGTCCACCGTCCATTCGCCATCCATGGGCCGAGCCGGGCGCCGCCCGTGAGCGGGCAGCCAGCCAGCCTCCAGCCGCTCCGGGTCGGTGTGATCGGTGCCGGCACCGTGGGACGTGAGGTCGTGCGCGCGTTCCTGGACCGATCGCCCCGCCTGGTCCCCGCGGACGGCCGCCCGCTCGTGCTCGCCGCCGTGGCCGAGAAGGACGTGAGCCGGGCCATCGAGCTCGGCATCCCGGAGAGCCTGCTGACCGACGCGCCCGCCCACCTCGTCGCCGGTGGTGACGTGGATGTCGTGGTCGAGACGATGGGCGGCGCCGAGCCGGCGCATACCCTGGTCCATGCGGCGCTCGCCGCGGGCAGGGACGTGGTGACGGCCAACAAGCACGTCGTGGCCCACTACGGCCCCGACCTCGAGCGGGTCGCCCGCGAGAACGGCGCGATGCTGCGGTTCGAGGCGGCGGTCGGCGGCGGGATCCCGCTGCTCGGACCGATGGCGCTCGACCTGGCGGCGAACCGGATCAGCCGGGTGCGGGGGATCGTCAACGGCACCACCAACTTCATGTTGACCGCCATGGCCCGCGACGGCCGGGCCTACGCCGCGGTGCTGGCGGATGCGCAGGCTCGTGGCTACGCAGAGGCCGACCCCACGGCCGATGTCGAGGGGCTCGATGCCGTCAACAAGCTGGTGATCCTGATCCGCCTCGCGTTCGGCGCCTGGATCGATCCGGCCTCGATCGGCAACTGCCCCGGGACGGTCAGCGGTGGACCGGGCCGGCCCGGGATCACGGGCGTGACCGCCGATGACGTCGCCGCGTTGGCCGGCCAGGGACGAGCGCTGCGCCTGATCGCGACCACGCGCCTGGCCGAGGACGGCACGATCGAGGCCTCGGTGGTTCCGACCGCGGTTCCGGCGGGCTCCCCGTTCGGTCGCTGCGACGGGGTCCTCAATCGGATCGAGATCGATGCCCTGCCGGTCGGCCGGGTGGCGTTCGAGGGCCCGGGCGCCGGCGGGCCGGCGGCGGCGGCGGCGGTGCTCAGCGACCTCGTTGCCATCGCCCGTGGCGTCGGCTCAACCTGGGCCGGGGCGGAACCCGCCACCGAGTGGTCGGCGATCCCGCTGCGACCGGTTGCCGGCGAATGCGTCGCGGCGCCGTCAGGCGCCTGCTACCCGGTCTCGGACTGAGCTGCCCATGAGCGAACGCCAATCGACCGCGAGCCCCTCCCGCCCGAACCTGGTCGAGCGGTATCGGCGGTTCCTCCCGGTCACCGACGCCACGCCGGTGGTGTCCCTGGGCGAGGGAGCCACGCCGCTCGTCCACGCCCGCCGCCTCGGCCGGTCGCTGGGGCTGCGGAACCTGTACCTCAAGATCGAGGGCCAGAACCCGACCGGGAGCTTCAAGGACCGGGGCATGGTGATGGCTGTGGCCAAGGCGCTCGAGGCCGGCGCCCGGAGCGTCATCTGCGCCTCGACCGGCAACACGTCCGCGTCGGCGGCCGCCTATGCGGCAGCGGCGGGCATCGAATGCGTGGTCGTCCTGCCGGCGGGCAAGATCGCCGTCGGCAAGCTGCTCCAGGCGATGGTCTTCGGGGCGCGCGTGATCGCCGTGCGCGGCAACTTCGATCAGGCGCTCCACGTCGTCCGTGCCCTGGCGGAGCAGGACGATCATCCGATCACGCTCGTCAACTCGGTCAATCCGTTCCGGCTCGAGGGCCAGAAGACGGCGGCGTTCGAGATCTGCGATGACCTGGGTCGGGCACCGGACCTGCTTGCGATCCCGGTCGGCAATGCCGGCAACATCAGTGCCTACTGGAAGGGCTTCTGCGAGTATCGCGACGCGGGCGTCGTGCCCGACACGCCCAGGATGTGGGGCTTCCAGGCCGAGGGTGCAGCGCCCCTGGTGCTGGGCCGTCCGGTCGAGCACCCGGAGACCGTCGCCACGGCCATCCGGATCGGCAACCCCGCGTCGTGGGCACTGGCCACCGGAGCTCGCGACGCGTCGGGCGGGCGCATCGATGCCGTCAGCGACGACGAGATCCTGGCGGCCTACCGGGCTCTGGCGCGCCTGGAGGGCGTGTTCTGCGAGCCGGCCTCGGCGGCCTCGGTGGCGGGCGTGACGCGGGCGGCCTTGGCCGGTGAGCTCGAGCCGGACGATCTGGTGGTGTGCGTGCTGACCGGTAACGGGCTCAAGGACCCGACCACGGCCGAGGCGGGGCTGGGCGTCGACGTCGTCGAGACCGAGCCGACCGTGGGCGACGTCGCGGTGGCGCTCGGGTGGACCTGACGGCCTCGCAGCCCGTTCCCACCTCGGCCGGCGGCTGGGCCGCGATCGTCGGGCGAGCGCTGTCGATCGAGATCCCGGCCTCCAGCGCGAACCTCGGGGCCGGGTACGACTGTCTCGGTCTCGCGCTCGAGCTCACCAATCGGGTCACGGTGGAGGCGGTGGATCGGGGCGACGGAGCCATCGATCTCGAGGTGACCGGCGAGGGCGCCGGCGAGCTCGTGGCCGGCCCGTCGAACCGGTTCGTGGCCGGCCTGGAGGCGGCCCTCCTCGGCGTCATCGGCGAGCGGCCAGCGTCCATCGGCTGGCGGATCACGATGGACAACCGGATTCCGCTCGCACGTGGCCTCGGGTCGTCGGCCGCGGCGACGGTCGGCGGCGTGGTCGCCGGCAACACGCTCGTGGGCGGCAGGCTCTCCCCGGAGACCCAGCTTCGGATCGCCACCCGCATCGAGTCGCACCCCGACAACGCGGCCGCGGCGCTGCTGGGCGGGTTCGTGGTCTCGGCTCAGCTCGGCGAGCGCGTCGAAGCCGTTCGGTTCGATGCGCCCGACGGCCTGCGGGCGGTCCTGTTCATCCCGGAGCAGCGCCTGTCGACCGCCGACATGCGCCGCGTCCTGCCCGCCGAGGTCCCGCTTCGTGATGCGGTCAGCAACATGAGCCGGATCGCGATCGGCGTGGCCGGGATCGCCGCCGGCAAATTCGAGCTGCTCGCGGACCTCACCGTGGACCGGATCCACGAGCCGTATCGATCCGTCGCCTTCCCGCAGCTGCCGCGCCTCACGGGTGCCGCGCGGGCCGCCGGTGCCCTCGGTGCGTTCCTGTCAGGGGCGGGTTCGACCGTGCTCGCCTTCGTCGCTCCCGGCGGGGACCCGAGGCCGGTCCGCGCCGCCCTCGAAGAGGCGGCGGCCGAGGTCGGGCTCGCGGGCCGCAGCACGATCGTCGCTCCGCGCAACCGCGGCGCTCAGGTGGTCGCGGGCTGACCGGCCGGGGACGTGGCGGAGCGCGGGCCGCCGCCATCGGAGCCCGGGGCCTCGCCATCGGACCGGTTCGCGGGGGCGTCAGCTCCCGGCCGCGTCGGGTGTCCCGACCTCGGGTGGCGGGACACCGTCGGTCACGTACGGATCCGGCTCCGGCGTGCCCGTCGTCGTCCGGATCGGGATGATGCCTGCCCAGATCGGCCAGGTCTCGTCGCCCGGGTCGTCGTGCCCGACATCGTCGCGGATCTTCGCGGATGCCTCACGCATGTCCATCCACAGCACCGAGGTCTGCTTTCGCTCGCGATCGCTCATCGGTCGAAGCGTGCTCCAGCGACCCGGGTACAGGTGCTCGATGAAGGCCTCCAGCGCCACGTCCATCTCGACCGGATCCGTCACCAGGTGCGCCGTCCCGAGGACCATCACCGATCGATAGTTGACCGAGTGGTGGAAGCCGGATCGAGCCAGCACGAGGCCATCCAGGTGACTGATCGTGAGGCAAACCCGGGATCCGTCCACAGCCCGCAGCATCCGGCTCGCCCGCGATCCGTGCCAGTAGAGCCGATCTCCCTGACGCCACACGGCGGTCGGCGTTACGAACGGCTGGCCGTCGAGCACCCAGCCAACGTGTCCCAGCACGGCAGCGTCGACGATGGCGTCGATCGTCTCGCGGTCGTACCGGGCCCGCTCGGGCAGCCGCCGGACCCGGGTCCGATCGCTGGGCGCCGCGGACCGCTGGGGCGCGTCCTGCTCTGGGCTCAACGAGGGGATCCGGGGGTCAACGGCGGTAGAGGATCCACAGCGAGACGCCCGTCACGAAGCCGGAGCCCGGCGCCATGTACCCCTGCGGGCCGGGCATCCCCATCTGGGTGCCAACCGCGCCGATGTTCGCGATCCGCCAACCGTCGGGTGCGCGGCGGGCCGCATCGGCGGCAACCCAGTCCCAGAGCGCATCGCCCAGCGTCGTGTCGGCGGTGACCAGCAGCTGGTCCTCGCCGATGAGCCGTTCCTTCATCGCCCCTCCTTGGCCTTGACTCAGGTGGAATCGCCGGCGTCAGCGTACTTGCCCGCCGGGTGTCCTGTCGCCCGGTTTCGACGTCGTGGCCGGGTTGCCCCGTCCTCAGCCGGAGCGATCGACGCGGTCGTCGGCGCGACGGTCGCTACCCTGCGCCGGCGGCGTCCAGGCGCGGTCGGCGTACCGGAGCTGGCGCTGGATCAGCTCGTTGTCGAGGCGTTCCGCATCGGCCCGCAGCAGGGTCCGCTCGCGCTCCACCTCGTCATCGGGCAGGTCATCGTCGACACCCCGTGGCGAGCGCTCTGGTGTGGCGGAGGCGTCGGGCTCGGGCGATCGCTCCGCAGAATCGGGCTCGCCACCCAGCAACCGCCGCAGGAAGCCCATCGTCAGGCGGCCGCATGCGTCCGGATGAACGCCTGCACCTGCTCCCACGCTGTGGCCGACGTCTTGGCGAACTCGTCGGCCTTGCGGTCGAAGAAGCTGTGCGGCGCACCCGGGAAGACGGTCAGCTCGTGCTCTACGCCGGCCGCGGTCAGGGCCGCCTCGAACGTGCTCACCGCATCGGCCGATATGCCCTCGTCCGCACCGCCGAACAGCCCCAGCACCGGACTCTCGAGCGTGGCGGCGACCTCGGCCGGGGCCGGGCTCTGGTTATACGACTCGCCCACGGGCCAGCCGTAGAAGCCGATGACGCCGGCCAGCCCGAGCCCAAAGCCGGCGGACAGGAACGACAGCCGCCCGCCGAAGCAGAAGCCGATCGTGAACAGGGCCTTGGTGCCCGCCTCGGCCCGGAGATGGGCGGCCGCCGCGGTGACGTCCGTCCGAAGGTTCGGGAACCGCGTCTGATTGACGTGCTCGCGGAACTCAAAGCCGGGCCCGCGGTCGCCGATGCCGGCGGTCCGGCCGAAATAGTCGATCGCGATCGCGTCCACGCCGTGCTCCGCGAACCGGAGCGCGAGGTCCCGGTAATAGGTGTGCAGGCCGCGGACGTCGGGCAGGACCACGATGCCGGCGCCGGTGGGCTCCGCGGCGCGGGCGAGATACGCCTGGAAGCGGTTGCCGTCCGCGACCTCGAGCACGACCTCCCGGGCATCGAGCGAGCCGCCCGCGATGGGCGGAATCGGTGGCCGGGAGTCGTGATCGAAGCACATGGGACGCCTCCTCGAGTCGCCGCAGACCCGCGGCGTCCCTCGATTGTGGCGCTCCGGCCAAAATCCGTCGCGCTCGTCGGTCTCGGCTGCGGTCGGACCGTGACGAAGCCTCAGCGCACGAGAACCCCAGATATGAGCGCCGACGTCTGCGTGGCGTCGGCGCTCGCGCCGGCCGACGCCAGACATACCCGCACGGTTCTGGGTGGTGTGGCCGGCTCCCATTTCCCTGGCCCCGCCCACCCTTGTCGGCCCGCAGGGCCGGTGACGTCGCCGTCGATCATTCGCCCAAGGTCATATCTGACGCCATCGCCCGGTCCCGCGGCCGAAGCCCGGTCCGGCGGCCGAAGTCCCGCGGCACGAGCCCGGCCGAAGCCCCGTCCCGCGGCACGAACCCGGCCGAAGCCCCGTCCCGCGGCACGAACCCGGCCGAAGCCCGGTCCCGCGGCCGAAGTCCCGCGGCCGAAGCCCGGTCCGGCGGCCGAAGTCCCGCGGCACGAGCCCGGCCGAAGCCCGGCCCCGCGGCCGGTCCCGCGGCACGAGGTCGGCCCCAGGGCCGGTCCCGCGGCACGAGCCCGGCCCCAGGGCCGGTCCCACGACCGAGGTCCGGTCCCCTGGGCCCAGGCCCCGCGCAAGGTCGGCGTATCGAGACTCGCACCCGGCCAAGCCTGGCGCACGGTCGGAACATCGAGACTGGATCTCGGTTCGGGCACCCTGCTCCGCTAGAATGTCGAGCATGCCCAACCCCCTCGTCGTGATGAAGTTCGGCGGGTCGTCCGTGGGTGACGCGGAACGCATCCGGCGCGTCGCCCGGCGGATCGTGCGCGAGCGCGCCAGCGGGTCTGACCTGGTGGTGATCGTGTCGGCGATGGGGGATACCACCGACGAGCTGCTCGCCCTGGCCGCGGCCATCACCGACGATCCCGACCCGCGCGAGCTCGATGTCCTGCTGGCCACCGGCGAGCACCAGAGCGCAACCCTGATGTCGATGGCCCTCCAGTCGCTGGGTGTGGCCGCCATCAGCCTCACCGGGCCGCAGGCGGGGATCACCACCGACGGCCGCTACGGCAAGGCACGCATCGCCGGGATCGACCCGCGACGCGTGCGGGCGGAGCTGGCGGCCGGCAAGGTCGTGATCGTGGCCGGGTTCCAGGGCATGAGCGTCGCGGCGCTCGATGGGCTCGACCTGACCCCCACCGCGAGCGACGTCCATGCCGCCGAGATCACGACGCTCGGCCGGGGAGGCTCGGACACGACCGCGGTCGCGCTGGCCGCCCAGCTCAAGGCGGATCGGTGCCAGATCTACACCGACGTCACCGGCATCTACACCGCCGACCCGCGGATCGTGCCCGACGCTCGCCAGCTGTCCGTCATCGGCTACGAGGAGATGATGGAGCTGGCCCACCAGGGAGCCCAGGTGATGCAGGTCCGGGCCGTCGAGCTGGGCTGGGTCAACGGCGTCGTGATCGAGGTCCTCAGCTCGTTCGAGGACGCACCAGGAACGCAGATCAGGGAGGACCCGCTCGTGGAGCAGCGGAACAAGGTCCGGGGGCTCGCCCACGACCGAAACGTCGCCAAGATCACCCTGGTCGAGGTTCCCGACAAGCCGGGCGTGGCCCGTGGCGTGTTCGGGCCGCTCGCCGAAGCCGGCATCAACGTCGACATGATCGTGCAGAACGTGGGCCACGGCGGCGCGACGGACCTCAGCTTCACGATCCCGCGGGTCGAGCTCGCGAAGGCGAAGCGGATCCTGGAGCCACTGGTGCACGACCTGGGTTTCCGGGACATGACCACCGACAGCTCGGTCGCCAAGATCTCGATCGTGGGGGCCGGGATCCACAACGCACCGGGCTATGCGGCGCGCATGTTCGGGACGCTGGCCGATGCCGGCATCAACATCGAGATGATCTCGACCTCGGAGATCCGGATCACGACGATCATCGCCGAGGACCGCGTGGAGGATGCCGTCCGGGCCCTGCACGCGGCGTTCGAGCTCGAGCAGCCCGAGACGGTCGAGGCGGCTGGCGCTGTCGCCGGCTGACCGCGCGGTCGGGGTCGCTGCGGCGGCCGCGCCGACGGTGAACGGACCCCTGGTGTTCAGCCGCGTCGAGCATGTCCGCAGCGTCGGGTCCACCAACGACATCGTTCGTGAGTGGCTGGCCGCCGGCGAGCCGGAGGTCTGCCTGGTCACGGCCGATGAGCAGACATCGGGTCGCGGTCGCCAGGGACGGTCGTGGGTTGCACCGGCGGGCACCTCGCTGCCGGCATCGCTGGGCTTCCGGCCTGCCTGGCTCGCGCCGGATCGAGTCTGGCGGCTGTCGGCGATCGTGGCCCTGGCAATGTGCGACGCGGCCGAGGAGGTCGCGGGCCTGCGCGAGGGGACGATCCGGCTCAAGTGGCCCAATGACCTGGTGATCGAGCTGCGCGGTCCCAATGCGCCGTTGACGGACGAGCTCGACGCCCGGGATGCGCTCGAGCGTCTGACCGGTCCCCTGGAGCTCCGCAAGCTGGCCGGGGTGCTGGGCGAGAGCGACGGGCTCGGTACCAGTGACCCGCGCGTGGTCGTGGGGATCGGGATCAACGCCGACTGGGCTGCCGCCGACTTCCCGCCCGGGCTGGCCGGCTCGATGACCAGCCTGCGCGAGGCGTCCGGGGGTCGACCGATCGATGCAGGCAGCCTGGCCGAGGCATTCCGGGATCACGTCGAGGCCCGGATCGGCGCCCTGCGGGCCGGCTTCTTCGACGTCGCCACCTGGACGGAGCGCCAGGTGACGACCGGTCGCCTGGTCGCGCTCGAGCTGGACTCGCCCAGGCCGGACGATCCACCTGGGCCGACGACGTCCCACAGGGCGCCTCCCGTGCTCGCCCTCGCCGTCGATGCTCTGACCGGCGCCCTGATCGTCGAGGATCCCGCGGCCGAAGCCGGCGAGCGGATGGTCCACGCGGGCGAGATCCGCCACGTGCGGGTCGCCCCGGGGCAGGTGTAACGTCGTGGCCCGTCCGGTGTTTGGAAGACAGGCGCGACCGATCCAGGACGGATGGGTCGCGGAGCGTTCGGCGCCGGGAGGCGTCGTCCCGCTCGACCGGGACCGCCAGGCCGTCGAGGCGGCGCGGCGCGACCCCGCCAAGTTCGACGCCCTGTACCGGAAGTACGTCGCCCAGGTGTACGCCTTCGCTCTGTACGAGCTCGCCGATCATCACGCTGCCGAGGACGCGACCGAACGCGTCTTCATGCGCGCGCTGGCGGCCCTGCCCCGGTTCCGGGAGCTGGCAACACCCGAGGACGGCCCAGATGCGTCCACGTTCCGCGTCTGGCTGTTCCGCATCGCTCGCAACGCCATCGCCAACGAGCATCGCTCGCGCCGGCGACGACCCGCGGCCTCGCTGGACGCGGCGCTGGGTGCGGGCCTGACCATCGCCGATCCCGCGGACGTCGAGTCGGCCACCGTCACCCGCGACGAGGCGGCCGGTGCGCTGCGGGCGCTGGCAACACTGCCGGAGGACCGGCGGCGGGTCCTCATCCTGCGCTTCGTCGACGAGATGAGCACCGCGGAGATCGCCGCGGTACTGGGCCGATCGGAGGGCGCCGTCCGGGTGCTGATCCACCGGGCGCTGGGAGCCGTCGCCGCGGAGCTCGGGTTGCGGCGGGGTGGGGACTGATGGGCGGCCATGTCCCCGAGCGCGATCGGGCAGACGTCGAGGCGCTGGCCGCGGACAGGTACCTGGACGCGCTGCTCGCCGGGGCACCACCCACGAACGAGCGGAGATCGGGACCCGCCGGTGCGGCCGATCGCAACCCGGTGCGGGACACCGACCTCGATCCCGCGGTTCGTGAGGCTGCGGGGATCCTTCGACGGTCGCTGATCCGTGTGCATCCCTCATTCCGGTTCGAGGAGGCCCTGGCAGCGCGCCTGGGTGCGATGGCTCGCGCCACATCGGACGGGACGGGCTGGGGGGAGCTCATTCCCTTCGGACGCGGTGCCACATCATTCGGGCGCGGTACCGCCACCGGCCGCCCTCTGCCACAGCCTGCAGCGGTGGCACCGGTGCCCGACGGCGTGACCGGTCCGGACCCGTGGCTGGCTGCGATCCTTGCGGGCGCGCTGGATCCGGCCTCCGACGAGCTGTTGCAGGCGACGGATTCAAAATTCGGCAGTGCCCGGCGGCCGCTGCTCATCGGGGGCGCCATCACCTCGGCCGCCCTGTCGCTGGCCGGCGTGGCATGGGTGGCCTGGCGGGTCGCCCGACCGTCAGGGATCGGACCGTCACCGATCGGCGAGATCGAAGGAACCGCCTGATGCCGCTCAAGTTCCCGTCCTTCCGAACGAGGCGTGAGGATTACCCCGAGAAGCTGTGGACTCGCTGCCCGTCGTGCGAGGAGCAGCTGTTCAACAAGCAGCTCGAGAAGGCGATGAGCGTGTGTCCGTCGTGCGGCCATCACTTTCGCCTGTCGGCACCGGCCCGCCTGTCTCAGCTGCTGGACGCCGACACGTTCGAGGAGCGCGATGCCGGGCTCGTCTCGGAGGATCCGCTGGGGTTCGTCGACCAGAAGGCCTATCCGGATCGCGTGGCCGCAGCGCAGCTCGCGACCGGTCTTCGCGACGCAGCCGTCTGGGGGTTCGGCCGGATCGAGGGTCTGCGGATCGCGATCGTGGTGATGGACTTCGGGTTCATGGGCGGCTCCATGGGCGCGGTCGTGGGTGAGAAGGTCGCCCGGGCGGCGGAGTCCGCGCTGGCGGAGCGAGTGCCGCTGGTGATCGTCTCGGCATCGGGCGGGGCCCGGATGCAGGAGGGGACGCTGGCCCTGATGCAGCTGGCCAAGACGATGGGGACGCTCGAGCGCCTCCGATCCGGGCACGTCCCCTACGTGTCGGTGATGTCGGACCCAACCACCGGCGGCGTGTTCGCCTCGTATGCCGCCGTGGGCGATGTCAATCTCGCCGAGCCCAATGCGCTGATCGGGTTCGCGGGCGCGCGGGTTGGGGCCGGCACCATCGGGCAGGAGCTGCCGCCGGGATTCCAGCGGACCGAGTTCCTGTTCCGCCACGGCTTCGTCGACCGTATCGTCCAGCGCTCCGATCTCCGTCACGAGCTGGCCCAGCTGCTCCGGTTCCTGGCCCCGAAGCCAGCGGAGGCCGGCCGTGGTTGACCGGATCCTGAACCGCGGGCGGGACGGTGGTGGTCGCGATGGCGATGGCCGCGACGGACGGGAGCAGGCCGGAGAGCCGCCGGTCGATCCCAAGGCTGCCGCGTGGGCTCGCGTGCAGCTGGCCCGGAACCTGCGGCGGCCCCGGACGCTGGAGCTGCTGGCGGCGATGGCAGACGAGTTCCTCGAGCTCCACGGCGATCGGCTGTTCGGGGACGACGAGGCGGTCGTGGCAGGGTTCGCCCGCATCGAGGGCCATCGCGTCGTCGTCATTGGGCAGCAGAAGGGAGCCGACACCGACGAGAACGTCCGGCGGAACTTCGGCATGCCGCATCCCGAGGGGTACCGCAAGGCAATGCGGGTGATGGAGCTCGCCGAGCGCTGCGGGCTGCCCGTGGTGACCTTCGTCGATGTGCCGGGGGCGCACCCGGGCCCCGAGTCGGAGGAGCGGGGCATCGCCGAGGCGATCGCGCGCTCGATCGGGCTGATGACGCGCCTCCGGACGCCGATCGTCAGCGTCATCACCGGGGAGGGGGGCTCGGGCGGCGCCCTGGCGATCGCGGTCGGCGACGTGGTGCTGGCGCTCGAGAACGCCGTGTACTCGGTCATCACCCCCGAGGGCTGCGCGAGCATCCTGTGGCGGACCGGCGATGAGGCGGCCACAGCCGCCCTCGCGATGCGGATGACGGCCGGTGATCAGCTGGCGCTGGGCGTGGTGGACGAGGTGATCCAGGAGCCGGCCGATGGCGCCCACACGGACCCGTCCGAGACGGCCCGCCGGCTGCGCGTCGCGATCGTGCGCGAGCTCGATCGGCTGACCGCCATCCCGCTCGACCAGCTGGTCGAGGCGCGGTACCGCCGGTACCGTTCCATGGGCGCGTACGCTGAGGTGCCCGGCGTGCAGCCCACGCCGCCGCTCCCGCCCCGACCGGGCCTCGCCGATCGACTGCGCAGCCTGATCGAGGCGGGTCAGCGAGCCATTCCCGCGCCGCCGCTCCCGGTTGGGCGTCGCGACGACCCACCCGCCCGCGAGGACGTCTAGCCCATGCCCGAACGCAAGCCATCAGGCGACCGGACGCCCTCCCAGCGCGAGACGGATCACGCGAGCCTGGCCCGCCTGTCGGAGACGCTGGTCCCGGCCCTGGTCCAGAAGCTGACCACCAGCGGCCTGGGCGAGCTCGAGGTGCGCGAGGACAGCTGGCACGTCAGGCTTCGCCGGCAGGCGACCGGTCCGCAGCCACCTGTCCGCCGTCCCGACCGGCCGCGGCTGGGCGTTCATCCCGATCGTGACGGACGGCTGGGGCGGGACGGCACCGTTGTGACGGCGCCGCTCGGTCATCAAGCCGGGAGCGAGGGGTCGCTCGGGGCCGGTACCGGTCGCGAGCGCGAGCAGGACCGGACGGGTCAGGGCGAGGATCGTCGCGCGATCGCCGCCTCCTCCGCGGTCGGCGTGTTCAGCCCGGCTGCCGGGGTCGGCGCCCGGGTCCGGGCCGGCGACCGGGTGGGCGTGGTGGATCTGCTGGGGATCCCGCAGGACGTCCCGTCGCCGATCGACGGGACGGTGGTCGAGGTGTTCCCCCAGCCTGGCGAGGCGGTCGAGTATGGCGAGGCGATCGCTATCGTCGAGGCCGACCTGCTCGCGGCCGCCGCTGGGCCCGCTCCCGCCGAAACGATCGACGCCGAAACGACCGACGCCGAAACGACCGACGCCGAAACGACCGACGCCGAAACGATCGACGCCCAGCCGACCGACGGCGGAGCGCGGTCATGATCAGCCGGATCCTCATCGCCAATCGAGGCGAGATCGCGCTCCGGATCCTTCGGGCCTGCCGCACGCTGGGTCTGGAGGCGGTGGTCGCCTACGCGGAGCCGGACCGCGAGTCGCTGCCGGCCATGCTCGCCGACGAGGCAATCTGCATCGGTCCCGCGGATGCCCGCCGGTCGTACCTGTCAGCACCGGCGCTGATCTCGGCAGCCCTGGTCACCGGATGTGACGCCATCCATCCCGGCTACGGCTTCCTGTCCGAGGACGATGCGTTCGCCGACGCGGTGGGGTCGCACGGCCTGACGTTCATCGGCCCGCCCGCGGACGTGCTCGAGCGGTTTGCCTCGAAGGAGGAGACCCGCCGGTTGCTCGCCGCGCACGGGCTGCCGACAATCCCCGGCTCCGGGTTGCTCCTCGATGACGTCCAGGCCCTGGAGGATGCCGAGCGGATCGGCTACCCGGTCCTGATCAAGCCGTCGGCGGGTGGTGGCGGCAAGGGCATGCGGATGGTCCGCAGCCCGCGTGAGCTCAGTGCGGTCCTGCCGATCTGCCGGTCCGAGGCGCGGGCCGCGTTCGGCGACGATTCGCTCTACCTGGAGCGCTGGCTGGAGGAGAACCGCCACGTCGAGGTCCAGGTGGCCATCGACCGGTTCGGCCACGGTGTCCACCTCTGGGAGCGCGACTGCTCCGTCCAGCGCCGCCATCAGAAGATCATCGAGGAGTCCCCGTCGCCCGCGATGACGCAGGCCGGACGGCGCGAGCTCGCCGAGCGGGCCATCCGGGCGGTGGTCGAGGCCGGCTACGAGAACGTGGGCACGCTCGAGTTCCTCGTCGACAGCGACGGCAACGCCTACTTCATCGAGATCAACTGCCGGATCCAGGTGGAGCACGCCGTGACCGAGATGCTCACCGGCATCGACATGGTCGCGCTCCAGATCCGGATCGCCTCGGGCGAGCCGCTCGGGTTCACCCAGGCCGACATCGAGCAGCGCGGTCACGCGATCGAGCTGCGGATCAACGCCGAGGATCCCGAGCACGACTTCCGCCCCGGGGCCGGGACCGTGGAGCAATTCAACGCGCCGGGCGGCCCCGGCGTCCGGTTCGACTCGCACGTCTACGCCGGCTACGAGGTGCCGCCGTACTACGACTCGCTGCTGGGCAAGCTGGTGGTCTGGGGTCCCACGCGCGAGGAGGCGATCGCCCGCGCCCGGGCGGCGCTCCACGAGCTGGTCATCGACGGCGTGGTGACCAACGCCCGGATCCATCGTGCCCTGCTCACCTCCGAGCCGTTCCTCGAGGGCCGGTTCACGACCAACCTCCTGGATCGCGTCGGGAGCGGTGCCTTCCTGGCCGCCGCGGAGCGCTCCTGATGGGCGTTTCGCCGCGTACCACCTCGCTGCCTCGCGCTTGCACCCCTGCATCGACCCCCGAGCACCGCCTCGCCGCCCTGGGCGACACTCGCCACGACCCCGTCAGGAGCCGCCAGTGACCGACGCCAGCACGACCACTCCCGCCGCCGACGCGCCCGCCGCCGAGCCAGCCGACCGGTCCGCCACCGAGCACTCGGTGCGCGAGATCCAGGCGCTCATCCCGCATCGTTGGCCGTTCCTGCTCGTCGACCGCATCGTCGACTACGACCCCGCCGCGAAGCGGATCGTGGGGATCAAGGCGGTGACCGCCACCGAGTGGTTCTTCCAGGGCCACTTTCCGGGCCTGCCGGTCATGCCCGGCGTGCTCCAGGTGGAGGCGCTGGCGCAGACCATGGCCGTGTACGTTGCCAAGCAGCCGGGCTTCGGCGATCGGATCGGGCTGTTCGCGGGCATCGATGAGGTGCGCTTCAAGCGGGTCGTGGTCCCCGGCGACACGCTCCGCCTCGAGGTCACGATGGAGAAGCTGGGCAGCCGCTTCGGTCGCGGACGCGGCGTGGCCTCGGTGGACGGCGAGGTCGCCTGCGAGGGTCTGCTGTCGTTCATCATCCCGCCGGGGGTCCTTCGATGAGCCCCTCGCCGACTCCCGGGAGCATCCGATGACGCGGCTCGCGGTCTTCTCCGACGTCCATGGCAATCTCGCGGCGCTCGAAGCCGTGGTCAGCGCCATCCGGGCCGAGAAGCCGGACGCGATCCTGGTTGCCGGCGATCATGTCCTCAACGGACCCGAGCCCGGCGCGACGATCGAGGCGCTGCGCGCGCTCGAGGCCGATGGCGCGTACGTGGTCGCCGGCAACACCGACATCGCCGTCGCCGACTTCGACTTCGGGGCCGCATTCCCCTGGTACCAGGACGGCGTCCCGGAGGCGGTCCGGATCGCGGCGGAATGGGCCCACGATGCGCTCTCGGACGACCAGCTGGCCTGGCTGCGCCGGCTGCCCGCCGAGCGACGGCTGCGGACCGAGGACGACACGCTGGTCCTCGTGGTCCATGCATCGCCTGGATCGCAGACCCGGGGCTTCGACCAGGCGCTCGATCCCAACGTGATCTTCGAGCGCGCCGCCGAGACCGATGCTCGCGTGATCTGTGTGGGGCACACGCACGTGCCGGAGGTCCGCGATCTGGGCTGGAAGCTCATCGTCAACGACGGCAGCGCGGGCTACGTGTTCGACGGGGATCCGACCGCGTCGTGGGCGCTCGTGACCGACGACGGCGACGATATCGGGGTCGAGATCCGGCGGACGCCGTTCGACGTCCTGGCGGTCGCCAACGCGATCTCGATCCGCGGCCTGCCGGGCGACGTCTATCGGGCCGCCACGGTCCGCACCGGGAAGCTGGTGCGATGAGCTGGTCCTGGCCGGAGCGCCCGCGCCGCGTCGTCGTCACCGGCATGGGCGCCGTGACGGCGATCGGCAACGACGTCGACTCGACCTGGGCCGCGCTGCTCGCCGGGCGATCCGGCATCGCGCGGGTCACGGCCTTCGACCCGTCGCGGCTCGAGAGCCAGATCGCTGCCGAGGTCAAGGCCTTCGACCCGTCGGGGACGCTCGACCGCAAGGAGATCCGACGGACCGACCGCTACATCCAGTTCGCGCTGGTGTGCGCGCGCCAGGCGCTCGACCACGCGGGGCTGCCGGGTCGCCTGGACGAGGAGACCGCGATCCGCACCGGGGTGATCCTGGGGTCGGGTCTGGGCGGCGTGTCGACGCTGTTCGACAACGTGCTGCTGATGGGCGAGCGAGGTCCGGACCGGATCTCGCCCTTCTTCATCCCGATGGGGATCGCCAACGTGGGCGCGGGGCAGGTGGCCATCGCCTGCGGCGCAACCGGGCCCAACTTTGCCACGGTGTCGGCATGTGCCACCGGGGGGCACGCGCTCGGCGAGGCGTGGGAGACGATCCGCCGGGGCGACACCGACCTGATGCTCGCGGGTGGTGTCGAGGCGCCGATCCACGAGGCGACGCTGGGCGGCTTCGGGTCCATGAAGGCCCTCTCGTCACGCAACGATGATCCGGCGGCGGCCTCGCGCCCGTTCGATCGGGCCCGTGACGGGTTCGTCGTGGGCGAGGGCGGCGCGGTGCTGATCCTCGAAGCCCTGGATCACGCGGAGGCGCGGGGTGCCGCGCCGC
The DNA here is from genome assembly GCA_963829295.1 of uncultured Chloroflexia bacterium. Lineage (GTDB taxonomy): Bacteria > Chloroflexota > Limnocylindria > Limnocylindrales > CSP1-4 > CAIXZV01. The sequence goes on from CAWHHU010000010.1 coordinate 185,224, forward strand.
TGGCCGAGCTGGTGGGTTACGGGGCGACCGCCGATGCCTCGCATATCACCCTGCCGGCCCCGGGCGGGATCGGCGCGGTCCGGGCGGTCCGCAGGGCGCTCGAGAAGGCCGGTCTCGAGCCGGCCCAGATCGATCACCTCAACGCGCACGCGACGTCCACCCAGGAGGGGGACAAGGCCGAGCTGCAGGCAATCCGGACGATCTTCGGCAACCATGCGCCGAAGGTCGCGGTCACCGCCAACAAGTCGATGCTCGGCCATACCCTGGGGGCAGCGGGCGCGATCGAGGCCGTGGCCACGGTGCTCGCGCTGCGCGAGGGCTGCGTGCCGCCCACCATCAACCTGACGGATCCGGACGAGCTCGGCGAAGGTCTCGATCTCACGCCCAACATGGCCACGACCCGGTCACTGCGCGCGGCCGTCTCCAACTCGTTCGGGTTCGGTGGCCAGAACACGGCGCTCGCCTTTCTGCGGTGGGACGGATGAGCGAGCGGCGCGAGGAAGCCCCGGAGGAGGATGCCGTGGCGGAGGCCGGTCTCATTGATGGTCGCCGCTCGCCGGAGGTGCCGGGTGAGCCGGTGGCCGTCGGTCCCGGGGGCCTGCCCGGCGCGCCCAGCCCCGGTGACGGCGCGGCGGAGGCTCCGGTCCCCGTGCCCGCCATCGTCGGACCCGATGCCTCGCTGCTGGCGCTCGTTGATCGGCTGACGGCCGTCCTCGAGCGGAGCGATCTGGGCGAGCTCGAGGTGGGCGTCGGTGCCACGACCATCGTCCTTCGTTCACCCCTGGCCATCGACCGATCCGCGAGCCTCGCCGGACCGGGCGTGGCGGCGGATCCGGCGGTTGCGGACGCGGGCCCGCCGGCGGCCGAGACCGGAGGCCGGGCGATCGTTGCGCCCGAGCCCCATCCCGCTGTCCTGCCGTCGGTGAAGGCGCCGCTGACCGGGATCTACTACGGTGCACCGTCGCCCGGCGCGATGCCCTACGTGGCGGTCGGTGACCATGTCGCGGTCGGCCAGATCATCGGGCTGATCGAGGCGATGAAGCTGTTCAACGAGATCAAGAGTGACCTCGCCGGCCGGGTCGTCCGCGTGTGCGCCGACAACGGGGCGCTGGTCAAGGCGAAGCAGGCGCTGATCGAGGTGGAACCCGCATGACCGTCGCCACGCCGCGCTCCGTCCGGCTCACCGGCTGGGGCCGCTACGCTCCCTCCCAGGTCCTCACCAACGCGGACCTGGAGCGCATGGTCGATACCTCTGACGAGTGGATCGTCAGCCGGACCGGCATTCGCGAGCGGCGGGTCGCCGCGGCTCACGAGACCACGGCGTCGATGGGCGCCGTTGCCGGGCTGCGCGCGATCCGGACCGCGGGCCTCGAGCCGGACGACATCGAGGTGATCCTGCTGGCCACGCTCACGCCCGACTACTGGATGCCCTCGACCGCTGCGCTGGTCAAGGAGGCCATCGGCAACACGCGAGCGTCGGCGTTCGACGTGATGGCCGCCTGTTCGGGCTTCGTCTATGCCTACTCGACGGCGACCGCCTACATCGCGTCGGGGATGGCACGTCATGTCCTGGTGATCGGCTCGGAGCTGCTCACCCGGTTTCTCGACTACACCGACCGCGGCACGTGCATCCTGTTCGGCGATGGTGCGGGCGCCGTGGTCCTCTCGGCGACCGACGAGCCGACGGCCCCGACCGGGATCGAGCTGACCACCGAGCCCCAGGGTGCCTACATGATCTGGCTGCCGGCGGGCGGATCGAAGAGCCCGCCGTCCGCGGAGACCATCGCGCGCGGCGAGCACAAGATCCGCATGGAAGGCCGCGAGACCTACCGCTTTGCCACCCGCACGCTCGCCTCGACGGCGCTGGCGGCCGTGGCCAAGGCCGGTCTGGAGCCCTCCGACATCGACCTGTTCATCCCGCACCAGGCCAACGTCCGGATCATCGAGGCGGTTGCCAAGGGTCTGGGCCTGCCGATGGACCGGATGTTCGTCAACCTCGACAAGTACGGAAACACCTCGGCCGCGTCCGTCCCGATCGCCCTCGCCGAGGCGGTGAACGACGGCCGGGTGCAGGTTGGCGATCACCTCGTGTTCGTTGCCTTCGGGGCGGGCTTCACGTCCGGCGCCGTGGCCATGGAATGGACGGCCGACCCGGCCCGCGGGCTCGCGGGGGATGCGGCCGTTCGCCCGGAGGACGTGACCGTCAGGCTGCCGGTCCAGTGGGACTCGGTGGATCCGATCCCGCCCGCCCTGGCCGAGGTCATGCGCCGGCCGCTGCCGGTGGATCTCGACCTCTCAGACGTGGCTCCTGGCGAGCCCGAGCACGCGCCGGTGCCCATCAGCTGAACCCTATCCCCCGGGCCAACCCCGGGCATCCCCGATGGAGGGAGGATCGAATGCTCGATCTCACCGGCAAGGTCGCCATCGTCACCGGTGGCTCGCGCGGCATCGGCCGGGCGGTCGCGCTGATGCTGGGCCGGCAGGGCGCCGACGTGGCGTTCATCGACCGGGCGGCGTGCCTGATCGACGACCATACCAAGGGCGATGTCGAGGCGCTCGGTCGTCGCTCGGTCTGCGTCGGCGGCGATGTGACCGACCCCGCCTCATGCGCCGAGACGGTTGACGAGACGATCAAGGCGTTCGGTCACGTCGACATCCTGGTCAACAACGCGGGCATCACGCGCGACGACCTCGCGATGCGGATGTCCGACCAGCAGTGGGCCGACGTGATCAGCGTCAACCTCACCGGATCGTTCTACATGGCCCGAGCCGTGCTCCGGCCGATGCTCAGGCAGCGATCGGGCCGGATCATCAACATGTCCAGCGTGTCCGGGCAGATGGGCAACGCGGGCCAGGCGAACTACTCGGCGTCCAAGGCCGGCCTCATCGGGCTCACCAAGGCCCTCGCCCGCGAGGTCGCATCGCGCGGCATCACCGTCAACGCCGTTGCGCCCGGGTTCGTGGTCACCGAGCTGACGGACGGGCTGCCGGACAGCGTCAAGGACGCCATCAAAGGGGCCACCCCGCTTGGCCGCTTTGCCACGCCCGACGAGATCGCGTCCGCGGTGACCTTCCTCGCGTCCGACGAGGCCGCCTACATCACGGGCCAGGTGCTCGGGGTGGACGGCGGCCTGGCGATGATGTAGGGGAGGCGCACTCGCCGTGCCGTTCACGATCGAAGCCACCGACCTCCCCGAGGTCCGATTGATCCGGCCGAAGGTGTTTGCGGACGAGCGGGGCTGGTTTGCCGAGGTGCTCCGCGCGGGTGCGTTCGCCGAGCTCGGGTCGCCGGCCAGCTTCGTGCAGGTCAACCAGTCGCGATCGTCCAGGGGCGTGATCCGGGGGCTGCACTTTCAGTGGGACCCGCCCCAGGGCAAGCTGATGCGGGTGGTGACCGGTCGCGCGTTCATGGTCGCGGCGGATATTCGGCCGGGCTCGCCCACGCTGGGTCAGGTCGTCACCGTCGAGGGCTCGGCGCAGGAGCCCGTCCTGTTCTGGGCGCCGGCCTCGTTCGCCCGCGGATTCGCCGCCCTGAGCGATGTCACCGAAGTCGAGTACTTCTGCACCGCGGAGTACCAGCCCGCCCACGAGACCGGGATCCGCTGGAACGATCCGGCGCTGGCCATCCGCTGGCCCGTGGAGGACCCGCAGCTATCGGCCAAGGACGCGGCGGCGGGGTCCCTCGCCGACTGGCTGGCGCGGCCCGAGTCGGCGGTATTCCGATACGCCGGCTGACAACGGCGCGCGGTAACGACGGCGCGCGGCAACAAGGGCGCGCGGTTCCACGGCGCTGGCGCGAGCAGTACACAGGCACCAGGCGCTGACCTCAGGTCCGGCGGCCAGACCGCCGAGCACGCCTACGGGCCGAGGAGCGCGAGCGGGACCACGGCGACCCCGTCCTTCCGGCGGTACGCCTCGGTTCCGGTCGTCAGGATGACGAGGTCCAGAACGTCGTCGCCCAGGTCACTCCGGAGAGCCTTGAGATGGCGGCCATCACCCTCGCCCACCGTCGCCGCCAACTTCACCTCGATCGGCAGGACGCGAAGGTCGGGGCCCTCGATGATGAGGTCGATCTCACGTTCGCCGCCCTTCGTGCGGTAGTGGTACACGCGCGCCTCGGCGGCCTGCGCAAAGACCCGCACCGACAGGGCCGCGAGGGACTCGAACAGGCTCCCGAGAAGGGTGCCGGTGCGCGGGACCGATGGACCAACCTCCCGGCCCGCCAGGAGCGCGTCGGCAGAGGCGTTGAGGAGGCGGGCGGCAAGCGCCGGGTCGGCGAGGTGATGCTTCTCCCGCCCGACGATCCGACTCAGCGCCGACTTCCGGGCCGGGTACCAGGCGGGCAGCGGGTCGACCACCCACAGGTTCCGCAGGATCTGGTCGTACGGGACCGTGGTGGGTCTTGACGGGGCCGGTCCGTCGGCGTCCCCGGCCGCCCGCCGGATGGTCTCCAACGAGGCGGTGGTCGAGGTCGCCGCCGCATACGAGGTCATCCATCGCCGGAGCCCTGCCGGGTTGCGGACGGGCCGGCCCATCATCGCGAAGTCCTTCTCCACGATCCGCGAGACGTAGCCGTCGAGCTCAGCGCGGACGACCCGCGGGGACAGGCCGCGGAGTCCCGGAAACCCCGAGGCGAGGATCTCGTCCACGTAGTCCTCGAGACCGATGCCCGTGGTCCCCTCGATCTGCGCGCTTCCCGCAAGGAGATCGGCGAGGCTGACAGTGGGAGCCCCGAGACCTCGCTCGACGAGCGTCATCGGCCGCATCCGGAGCGAGACGATCCGACCCGCCCCGGAGTGGAGCGAGGTGGCATCCTCGGAGGCGGAGCCGGTGAGCAGGAAGCGGCCCGGCGTGCGATCCTCGTCGACCGCTCGCCGGACCAGGTCCCACGAGGGCCGATAGCGCGGCCACTCGTCGATGAGCGTTGTCGGCGGGCCAGCAACGAGACGCTCTGGCCTGGCGACGACGACCGCGAGTTGCGAGGGGTCATCGAGCCGGAAGACCGTGGTCGCACGTCGCAGCGCCGTGGCCGTCTTTCCAACGGCCTTCGGACCCTCGAGTGAGATTGCGGCGACCCCCGGCATCAGCGCGTCGAGCTCGTGTTCCACGACCCGTCGCAGGTAGTCCATCGCTGTCGTCGCCTCGCTTCCCACCCGCAGACCTTACAATCGGTCGGCTCAGTACCTTACAATGCGTCGGCACACTACTTTACACACGGTCGTCGAATCGTCCGAGCTCTCGTCGCGGTCGGCCGTCGCGGTAGGGAGCAGGAGTGGCGCTCCAAGTCGACAGGATGGTATCCTTGCTTGTCGCTAGATCGGTCGCCCCAAACCACAGCCTCGTCCGGGCATGAGCGACCAGAAATAGGAGCGGTGCATCTTGTCGAGCCCCACCAACACCGTTCGCCTTCCCGCTCGGACATATCGCCGCCTGCAAGGGCTGGCCCGCACCGTCGGAAAGCCGATGAGCACGGTCATCGAGGAGGCCGTGGAGCGCTACGAGGCCGACCAGTTCTTCCGTGATCTCGACGACGCCTATCGCGACCTTCGGACGCAGCCCGATGCGTGGCACGGCGAGCAGGCAGAGCGTGCCCTGCTCGATCACACGCTAGGCGACGGTCTGGACGACGGGTAGGTGGCGGCGCGGCGCGGCGAGATCTGGCGGATCAGCCTCAGCCCGGTCGCGGGCCATGAGCAGGCGGGCGACCGGCCCGCGCTGATCGTCTCCGACGACCGCTTCAACGCCTCGGCGGCGGGCCTCGTGATCGTCGTTCCGCTGACGCGTACCCAGCGCGCGATCCCATCGCACGTTCCGATCGATCCGCCCGACGGCGGTGTCCGCGAGAGGAGTCATGCGATGTGCGAGCAGGTCAGGGCGGTCTCGGTGGAGCGCCTGCGCGAAGGACCGTGGGGACCGCCTGTCTCCTCCACGACCCTGCGCGAGGTCGAGCGCCGGCTGCGGCTGTTGCTTGCCCTGGACCAGGACGAGGCAAGGAGCAGTGGATGAGCTGGGCCTTCGCGGGACATCGTGACGGTGCCATCCGCATCGAGACCGTGCAATCCGCAACGATCGCACCGCGGAGTACAATGCCGGGCGCGAATCCGCCATCCGGTGGGACGACCCCGCGCTCGGGATCGACTGGCCGGTAACGGAGCCGATGCTCTCGTCGAAGGATGCGGGCGCCGGATCGCTCGAGGACTGGCTCGCCCGTCCCGAATCCGCCGTGTTTGCCTACGCGGCAGCCGGGCGCCCTGGCCCCGGGGACCTGCCGCAGGGTGGACAAATAGGGACCTTCGGGTAGTGTCTGGTGCGGCAGCGCACGTCTAGGCTCTGTCGGGTCCGCCCGGCGGCTTGCCTGACAGGTCCTCGCCGCTCCTGTCGATTGCCGATTGTCAAAGAGGGGGTCAGTTGAACCGCCGTTCCGCCAGCCTCGCCGCGGTGCTTTCGTTCATCTGGCCCGGTCTCGGACACGCCTATCTCGGTCGCCGGCGCACCGCCGTCGTGTTCGCGATGCCCGCGATCCTCGCCACCGCAGCGGTCCTGATTGCGCTCGTCGGCGATCTCGATTCGCTGCTCGGCTACCTGATCACTCCGAGCGGTGCGATGACCGTGCTGGTGCTGGTGCTGCTGGTCGGTGCCTGGCGGATCATCGCCATGGTCGATGCGGTGGCCGTGGCCGGGCGGATTGCCGGCTTGGGGCGGGGCGCCATGGCACTGACGGGCGTGCTGCTCGTGGTGATCCTGGCCAGCCATGCCGCGGTCGCCTACACGGCCTACACCGCGTACGACGCGAGCTCCAAGATCTTCGTCGGCGACCACAGCGGCGACGCGACGCCCACGCCGTATCCCACCGGCCCTCTTGGCTCGGGTGAGCCCAGTCCCGAGCCTTCCGACGAATTCAACATGACCCCGAACGCTACGCCCGAGACCGCCAACTCGCGGATCAACATCCTCCTGACCGGCATCCACGGCTCGCTCAACGACACGCTGATGGTCGTGAGCGTCAATCCGGTGGACGACTCGGTGGTGATGCTGAGCTTCCCGCGGGACATCTCGAACTTCCCCCTCTACGACGGCCGCACGTTCGGTGGCAAGATCAACTCGCTGATGAGCTGGGCGCGAAACCACCCGAAGGACATGCCGGACGGGCCGTTCCCAACCCTGGTCAACGAGCTGAGCTACCTGCTTGGGGTGCCGATCCACTACTACGCCGCGATCAATCTCGATGGCTTCATCAAGGTGATCGACGATGTCGGCGGGATCACGGTCGACAATCCGCGAGCGATCAACGATCCCGCCTACCTGTGGACTGACGGCGCGAAGCAAGGCTTCAACCTCCCGGCCGGAAAGGTCAAGCTCGACGGTCGGACAGCGTTGGCCTACGTGCGTTCGCGACAGGGTGTCGGTGACAGCGACTTCACCCGGGCCGCACGCCAGCAGCAGTTGCTGGTCGCGCTGCGCGCGAAGCTGACGTCCCCGGATATGCTGACGAAGTTGCCCTCGCTGATCCAGGTTGCTGGCGACAACGTCCGTACCAACCTGCCCACGGATCGTCTCGACGAGTTCATCGCCCTGGCGCGGAAGGTGGATACCAAGACGATCAAGCAGTACGTGCTCGGCCCGCCGTACTCCGTCCACCCGCCGAACTCCGCGACCGGCGGCATCTACACGCTCAAGCTCCAGACGGACAAGCTCGCCGCGCTGTCGATCAAGCTGTTCGGCTCGGACAGCCGCTACGCGAGCGAGTGATGGTTCGCCACCGGCTGCGGTTGCTGCGTCTCACGCTGCTGCTCGGCGACGCACTCGCAGCCAGTGGCCTGTTCGTGCTCGTCTCGATGTTCCGCCTGGGCGGCGGATGGACGGATGCGTGGCTGCGGGCCGGCGGCCCCTGGTGGATGTGGGCGGCGGCCTACGGCACGCTGTGGGCCGGCGCCGAATGGATCCAGGAGCTGGACCAGCTCCGATCGCGCTGGACGTTCCGTGGCGAGGTCGCGGACATCCTGCGCGCAGCCTTCCTGCTCGCCGTTTCCGTGTTCAGCCTGCTGTTCCTGGTGCACGCCCCCGAGGTCAGCCGGCTGCTGCTGGTGGTCCTGTTCGCCAGCCAGGTGGTGTTCTCGGTCGTCCAGCGCCGGGCGCTCAGGCTGGCAATGCTGCTCGTCGGCGAGCGAGGGATCGGTGCCCGCAACGTGCTGGTCCTGGGCGCCGGTCCCGAGGCCAGGTCCCTCGCCCGACTCATGGAGCGGCAGCCGGCGCTCGGCTATCACGTGATCGGCCATCTCGGCGAGCCCAGCAGCAAGTGCGAGGTGCTGGGCCCGATGGAGGCCATCGAGGCGATCCTCCACGAAGGCGTCGTTGACGAGGTGGTCGCGGCCTTCGGCGACCACGAGGTCTCGTATCTCGAGCCCATCGTCGCGCTCTGCCAGCAGGAGGGCAGGCGATTGCGGGTCGTTCTGCGACCGGGGCTGGGTGCCATCGGGGGGGGCCGGGTGGAGACGGTGGGCGGCCGCGAGATCCTCACGATCTCCAACGGTCCCGACCGGCTGCTCGCACTGCTGGTCAAGCGCATCCTGGACATGCTGGTCGCGGCCGCCGCCCTCGTCGTCCTGTCGCCGTTGCTCGTGGTCATCGCCGTGGTCATCCGCATCGACACCCACGGACCCATCGTGTTCCGCCAGACACGGGTCGGGCTCCATGGCCGCCCGTTCTCGATGTTGAAGTTCCGGACGATGGTTCCGGATGCGGAAGAGCGTCTCGAGGAGCTCGCTGCTCTCAACGAGATCAGTGGCCATGCCTTCAAGATCGCGGCTGATCCGCGGGTAACGCGCATCGGGCGCTTCCTTCGGCGCACCAGCCTCGATGAGCTGCCACAGTTCTGGAATGTCCTGCGCGGACAGATGAGCCTGGTGGGGCCCCGTCCGCCGATCCGTGCCGAGGTGTCCGGTTACGACCTCTGGCACCGCCGCCGGCTCTCGATGAAACCAGGGATCACGGGCCTGTGGCAGGTGTCCGCCCGCCTGGACGAGGAGTTCGACCGCTGGGTGGAGCTGGACCTGAGCTATATCGATCGCTGGTCGCTGTGGCTGGATCTCAAGATCATCGTTCGCACGGTGCCGGCCATGATGTCTGGGCGATAGTGATGCCCGAGGTGTCCAGGCCCAGCCGTCATCGCTCGATCGTGGTTGTTGGCGCTGGTTACGTTGGACTGGTGACTGCCGCGGGGCTCGCCTCGGCCGGTCATCGAGTCAAACTCGTCGAGACCGCGCAGTGGCGTTTGGCCGCCCTGCGCGTCGGCCGTATCCCCCTCCACGAGGATGGCCTCCAGGCCGCATTCGACGAGGCCGTCGCGGAGGGGAGGCTCGAGATCCTCGATAAGCCGCCGGCCGAGACGGCTGACCTTGTCCTCGTGTGCGTTGGGACGCCGATTGATGACGATGGCATGAGTGATCTGAGTCAGCTGAGGTCAGCCCTGATGGATGTCAGCCCCCTCGTGGCGGCCGGGGCCACGCTCGTGATCCGAAGCACGCTGCCAGTCGGGACAACTCGCAAGGTCGTCACCCAAGCCGGAGTCCGCGCTTCGAGAACGTTCACGAACCCCGAGTTCCTCCGGCAGGGGACGGCTCTGGCCGACTTCCGGGCACCTTATCGGGCCGTGATCGGTCGCTACCCGGACGCGGACCTGGACGCACTCGCCGCAGTGATCGACGCTCTCGTGCCTACCGGTGTCCCGACCCTCATCGTCGACGTTGCGGAGGCCGAGATCATCAAGAACGGCGCCAACGCCTTCCTCGCATTGAAGCTGTCGTTTGCGAACGAGCTGGCCGGGTTGGCCGAGCGGTACGGCGCCGACGTGGACGCCGTGCTCGATGGGATCGGTTACGACCCACGAATCGGCCGGACCTACCTTCGCCCTTCCTTCGGTTTCGGAGGTAGCTGCCTTCCCAAGGAGCTCCGAACGGTGGCCGAGGCCGGTCAGGTGGTCGGCCTCCCGATGCAGGTGACGGCTGCGGCCTCCGAGGCCAACGCCAGTCATCAGAGGATGTTCGTTGAGCGAATTGCCCGGGCCGCAGGAGGTCTGCGAGGACGGCGAGTCACGGTTCTCGGACTCGCATTCAAGGCGGGCACGGACGACGTCCGCGCGTCGCCCGCCGTCAACGTGGTGCGACTCCTAGGCGAGGCCGGCGCCGTCGTGGTGGCGCATGACCCGGAAGCCTCGGTGAACGCGTCTCGTGAGCTACCGGGGCTCGCGGTCGCTGCGACGCCGCTCGAGGCGCTCCGGGGAGCGGATGTCGCCGTGATCGCCACGGAGTGGTCCCTCTACCGAAGTCTCGACTGGGCTGAAGCCAGGGGCGTCATGGCCCATGCCGTCGTTGTCGACGGCCGACGGCTCCTTGATCCCGCCCAGATGTTGGGTCTCGGTTTCGACTATCGGGCAGTCGGGAGTCCCGATCCGCAGCCCGTCTCCGGCGACATGGTCGCTGGCGAGAGGGCAGGATAGGCCGCCAGATCGCGTCCCAGGCCGCTCGGGAGCAAGCTTGATCCAAATTCTGGCTGACCGCGTTAGTCATATCGTGGCAGCGAGCCTCGATGGTCTGGCCGCGGCGTATCGCGACGCCTTCGCCGCACGGCGGCTCGCATGGGCTTCGCCGCCCGTGCTGACGGTCGGCGCATACGTGGGTTTCTACGGTATCGGGCTCTTCCTCTCCGGCCCCTCATCCAACCTCCCCGCTATGGTCGTGGCGGTCGCCGTTGGATTTGTCGGCCTCTTGGCGGGCATCGGGCTGGGGTGGAAGGCCATCTCGGGGCCGACGCGTCGGAAGCCGGTGGCGCGGCCACTCCTCGTCCGCTACGGGTTCCTGCTGCTCGGTGTGGGCCTGGTTGCACTCGTTGCGTACTTCGCGAATATCGGCTATGTCCCGCTGTTTCAGTCGGGCCTCGAACAGGGCCGGGTGGACGCCGCGACTGAGGGCGGGGCGCCCCTGCGGGTCATCTCTCTCCTTGCGCTCCCCGGCGCATGGATTCTCGTCGCCCAGGCGACGGCCGTCCGCAGTCGTCGAGGGATCATCTTGGCAGTGCTTGCGGTTGCAGTCGTCGCCCTGGGCTTCGCGCTGACCGGGAACCGATCCCCCTCGTTCACGGCGATTGAGGTCGGGCTCGTTACCGGTCTCCTGGCAGCAGGCATAGTCCGTCTGGGTGGACGCGGCATGGCGCTCCTGGCCGTCGGCGGTCTTGTGCTGGTGCTCGGGGCGGGACTATTCGGGGCATTTCGGTTGGCCTCGTCCGGCGGCCCAGGTGGTCCGCAGAGCCCAACCGCCCAAATGCCCGACTACCCAGCCCTGACCGTCATCACAATCGAGGGATACCTCGTTGTGCCAATCAGGAACCTCGACTACACGCTGCAGGCAGTCCCCGATCGGATTGGATGGCGGCTCGGACTAACCTACCTCCAGCCCCTATTGACCGTGCTGCCAGGCAAGCAGACGACTTTCGACGCCGATCTCAAGGCAGCACTCGACCAGCACTACGCTGGCGGTGGGACGGTGCCTGGGCTGCTCGGCGAGGCCTACGCGAACTTCGGGGTGTTGGGCTGGCTTATCGTTCCGTTCCTCGCGGGGATCTTCATCACGATGCTTTACGGGGTGATGCGCGGCGGCCCGCCGGAGTTGGCCGTGCTTTACGCCTTTGCAGTCACCAACGTGTCGATCGGCGGGATGTTGAGCGGGCTCGCCGTCGCCAGCGTGTTTCCGTTCGAGGCTTACGCGGTCCTCGGTTTTGCGATCATAGGATTGCCAATCGCAGGACGATTCCGACTACGTCGGGACGGTGGAGCAGGAAGGTGAGCGTGCCCGGTTTGTGTTGGAGTCGAGTCGCGTCGAGGTGGGTCGCGGGTATCCGCTCTTTACTTGGCGGTGGATATCCGTCCAGGATTACCGACCTGAACTACGACGACTACTGGCGCGGCTACGTCCATCAGGTCGTGGACCGGTTCCCGATCAGTGTGAGGCACCTCAGGCGAGGCGAGACGCGACTCGATATCGGCTGCGGGAAAGGGACGGGGGTCACCTACCTGGTGGCGAGCACCGGCGTGCTCGGTGTCGGGTTCGACATTTCTCCAGTGGCGGTCGAGACGGCCCGCTCCAAGGGCGTGGACGCGAGAGTCGCCGCGGCGGTGGCCTCTGGCCCTGCGCTGGATTACCCGTTCAACACAGTCCTGACAGAGGAGGTCCTTGAGCACGTCGCGGAACTCGAGAGCGTCCTGGGTGGAATTCGCGACGACGTGGGCAAGCGGCTGATCCTCGCGTTTCCGAACATTGGCTACCTGCCGCATCGGCTGCGACTTCTGTTTGGGAGCTTTCCAGTTCAATGGGGTTGGCACCCCGGCGAGCACTCTCTTCTCTGGTGTCTGTCCGATTTCGAGTGGTGGCTGAACCAACTTGGGTACCGGGTGGGTTCAGTTCAGGCCTCGAATGGCCTCCGAGGCCTCACCAGGGCTTGGCCAAGCCTGTTCGGAGATCAGCTCGTCTTGGCTCGACCCCGGCGGTGACCCCGCCCCGGATCGCGATCATTGGGCACGATGCGTGCTGCAACGCGCTGGGCCGCGCTCTCGTGCTCGCGGACCTGCTCGACCCACTGGGCAACGTTCATGTCGTCGCCTTCGGGGACTGCCTTTGGGCACCGGCCAAGGGGGGCCGGCCCGTCGAGCTCCTCGAACCGCCTGGGACCACCTCCGGCCTGCTCGGGGCCGCGGGCCGCCTCCGGTCGGCGATCCGGGGCGCCGACCTCATCGTTGCGGTCAAGCCGCGGATCCTTTCGTATGGGCTCGCGGCCATTGTCCGCGAGGGCCGTCCCCTCGTTCTTGACGTGGACGATCTCGAGCACCTCTTCACGCGCCGAAGACTTGGCTGGATGCGTCAGGTAATCGAGCCCGACCGCGAGCCGATCACGCGCCTGCTCGAACGCTGGCGTCGTCCCGTGTCTGCAGTGACGGTGGCGAGCCGAGCGCTCCAGCGGCGTAACGGCGGCACGTGGCTGCCGCATGTTCGCGACCGTTCCCTCCTCGCATCCCAGGCGCGCGAGGCTGGTCCCGCAACGCGTGCCCGACTCGGCCTCGACGCGATGTTCGTCGTAGGCTTCGTCGGCACCGTCAGGCCGCACAAGGGTCTGATCGCGCTGGCTGAGGCGGTGAGGCTACTCGGAAGTGATGCACGGCTCCTGATCGCGGGCAACGCGGGCGACGGACACGGCGTCGCAGATCTCGTGGCCCGATCCGGTGGCCGTGCCGTCATCATCGACGGCCCCATGATGAGTGAGCTTGGATCGATCCTCGGGGCGTGCGACGTGGTGGCGGTCCCCCAATCTCGAGCGCCGGAGGCGATCTACCAGTCGCCCGCGAAGTTGCTCGATGCGCTCGCAGCGGGCAGAGCGGTCGTTGCCGGTGACGTTGGCGATGCCGCCGAGCTGCTCGGGGGTGCCGGTCGCCTGGTCCCCTTTGGCGATCCGGCCGCACTCGCCGATACGCTAGTCGAATTGCGCGACGCGCCGATCGCCAGGGCGCAACTCGAGGCGGCGGCGCTGGCAAGAGCTAGCGCCGCATTCTCGCTGGATCAATGGCAGGCGACGATCGCGGGCGTCGTCGAACCATTCCTCGGTGCGTTGACCTAACGTGACGAGCTGGTTCGCGACCGAAAGGCCGGCCTCAAAGCTCCTAGCCCAGCTGATCTCTCATGTCGCGACTCGGGCGGTCCTGCTCGCCTCGACCGTGCTCGTTGCGCGGGAGGTGGGCGTCGCGAGCTATGGGCTCTTTGCGCTGGGGCTGGTCTTCTATCAGGCTGGTCTCCTTCTCCGCGACGCCGGCCTGGGCCAGGCATTGATCATCCTCGGCGGGGAGGACGCCAGGATGACCTGGCGGACCTTCATCGCGGCAAGCGCGCTTGGAATCTGCCTGGCGCTCCTGATCGCAGTGCTGAGCGAACCAGTAACGGCCCTGCTTGGCCTGCCCGAAGCGGCCCCCTTCGTAAGGATCCTGGCGCTTGCCTTCGGGATCGGATCGCTCGGGATCGCATCCAATGCGGCACTCGAACGGGACCTCCGCTTCACAGCCCGCGCGACGATCGAGGTGAGCTCGTATGTCGCCCTTGGCGTTGTGGCCATGTCCGGCCTGTACCTCGGCTGGGGCGCCCTCGCGCTCGCCTGGGGATACGCCGCCCAGGGCTTGGTGCAGGCCGCGTTGGCGATGGCGGTCAAACCGCCCTGGCGGTACCGAACTGGTCGGACGCTGCGGTTCCGATCGTTCGCACGGTACGGGGGGCTCCTCTGGGCGTCCTCGATCCTGACCTACCTGGCCACGAACATCGACAATGTCGTGGTCGCGGGGCTCGGGGGTGCGGCCGCGATCGGGGTCTATGCCCTTTCATACACGATCGGGACGATGATCGCCATAAGCCTTGCCCAGGTGCTCAATCGGGTCGCCCTGCCCTACTACGCCAGGGCGGTGGGCGACGCGGGGCGACTTGCCACATTCACCTCCGTCGTGCCGCTTTCAACCGCCTTGGCCATCCTGGCCGCGGCCCCTGTCATCGTGCTTGCCCCAGAGATATGTGACTTCCTCCTTGGCCCAGACGCCCCGTACTCACCCCTGGCGATCCTGGCCGCCTATGGTGTGGTCCGGGCCGTCGGGGTTGCGATCGGGACGGCCCTCAATGGGAGTGGCGCTGCGCGCCCTGTCACGATATCCACGGCCGTGAACGTCGGCCTGATTGCCGCCCTGGTGGTTCCCGGATATCAGATCGCCGGGCCGACCGGAGTCTCCATCGTCGTCCTCGCAGCACTGGCCGGCTCCATGGCACTGCTGCGGACCCCGGTCCATCGACACGGCGCATCGCTCGCGTTTCTCGCGGCCCCGGCGGTCGGCGTGTTCCTGCTCGTGCTCCTCGTCATTGGTCCGCTGGCTCCTGTCCCGATGTTAGTGCGGGTCGCTTCGGGCGCCGCCGCGATGCTGCTCGCGGGTGCATGGGCATGGCGGATCACGCGAGCCGGTCGATCGGACGTCCCAGCAGCCACGATCACGACATGAGTCGCCCCACGTTGGTTTTCATCTCGCCCCATCCGGCAGGATCCACGGGCCTTCCCAACCGTCCGGCGCGCCTCCTGGCGGCGTTCATTGATGCCGGAGCTTTTGAAGAGGTGATCGTCATCAACCGGCTTCGGCCAACGGCCGCTCTCGGCCGGGCTGGCGGACGACGGTTGACATCCGGTGGGGGGCTCGCAGGCGCGATTCGCCCGCTGCCGAGCGGTGCGATCCTCATCGAGCATCCTTGGCCGTTCGGCGGACTCGAGCGGCGATTTGTCCAAGGCGTCCTCACTGCACGGGCCCGTCGGTCCGGCGCCGGAGTTGTCGCCTGGGTCGCAGATCCGAAGTCGGTTCCGGCGGTCGTACGGACTCGCGAGGACGGATTTTCTTGGCGGGTCGTGGTGGACGCCTATGACGCGTGGGACCGCTCGCCCCTCGTGCGTGGCGGGCGCCGCCTGCGAGCCGTGTCGGATGGATACGCCGCCGCAGCCTCGAGTGCCGACCTCATCTTCACCAATACGCTGGCGATGCGGGACCGACTCGTCGAACTTGGCGCCCGTGATGCCCGCCACCTGCCAAACGCCTGTCCGCCGCTCGATCGCCGATCGGCCCCGACCGACCGTCGGCGAGTCGGCCTTGTCTATGTGGGTCGCATCCACGAACGGTTCGACGCCGAGCTCACCGTCGCCGTGGCAGATGCCCTCCCGGACACAATTCTGACGATCGCGGGCCCAGTCGAACGCGAGCCCGTGGGCTGGTCCGCTCTGGCAGGCCGGGCAAACGTCCGGTTGCCGGGTCTCGTGGAGCCCGAGGCCGCCCGCGATCTGATCGCCGCCGCCGCTGGCCTGATCGTGCCGCACCGAGTTGACGACTACACGCGCTCCCAGGATGCCATGAAGGCGTGGGATGCGATCGCATCTGGCACCCCGGTCATCTCGACGCCGATCCCACCCGCCGACGGCTGGCCGGCCGGATACGCCGAGGTGTGTTTCGAGACGGACGCCTTCATCGCGGCGGCGCGCCGTGCTGTGGACGGCGAGCTGGACATGGGCCGCCCTGCTCGACTCGCGTTTGCGGCCGAGAACCAGTGGTCGGCGCGAGCAACCGTGGCGATCGCCGCAATCGACTCGCTGATCCTGCCCGGCGCAGGCCGACCGTGAGTCTCCGAGTCACGGTCGGGATCGTCCTGCACGAGAGCGCGGAGGACATCGGCGGGTGCCTGTCCGCGCTGGACGGCCAGACGCGTCCCGCGGATGCGGTCGTCGTCCTCGACAACGCCTCATCGGATGACGGCCTCGACAGAGCGCGGAGGGCGATGCCGCATGCCCGGACCGAGCGCTCTGCGGTAAATGTCGGCTTCGCCGCGGGGCACAACCGGGCAATCGCTCTCGAGCCAGCCGATGTCCATATCCTGCTCAACCCCGACTGCCGGCTTGCACCGGCGTTCATCGAGCGGTCCATCCAGGCGCTGGAGATGGACGCGACGATCGGCGCCGTCTCGGGCCGGCTACTGAGGTTCCGGGACGAGACGCCCGACGGCGGTCCCCTGGAGGAGCTGTCGGACGACGTCCTGGACTCCACCGGGATGGTTGCATATCGGAATCGCAGGGTCCTCGATCGGTCAAGCGATCTGCCGGTCGCCGGTCGCGATCTCATCGCGGCGGACGTCTTCGGCACATCGGGGGCCGCCGCCGTGTACCGGCGTTCGATGCTCGAAGACGTGGCGTTCGGTGGCGAGTTCCTCGACGAGGGCTTCTTCGCCTATCGCGAGGACGTAGACCTGGCGTGGCGAGCCCAGCTGCTCGGATGGCGCTGTCGCTATCAGCCAGCGGCGCTCGCGCGTCATCGCCGTCGTGTCGCCCCCGGGCGTCGCCGGATGCTGCCGGCCCGGATCAATCGGCTATCGGTCGCCAACCGCTGGCGGATGATCGCAAAGAACGAGTTGGCGGAAGGATGGCGACGCGATTGGCAGGCGATCATCGCGCGCGATCTTCAGATCGTCGGGTTCTGCGCGATGCGCGAGCAACGAACGCTCCTGGCCGTCGCGGACGTGGTGCGAGACGCGTCGCGTCTGCGGGCTCGCCGTCACGATGTGATGCGACGCCGCCGCGCTGACGACAACGACGTACTGGGCTGGTTTGGCGACCGCACTGAACGCCGAGTTGGGTGACCTCGCCCTCCGGGGCGTGGCCGACGAGGTCCGGACGGTTCCGAGAGTCGTGTCGGATCAACTCGCGGACCGGCGTCGCTGATCTCCATCGTGAGCGATCCGAGGGTGTCATCCCTAAGATAGGGGCGTGAGTCTCCTCATCACGTCTGTTCCCCCGGGGTCGAGTGCGATGGCAGAACTGACCTCGCTCACCGCCCGCGGCCGGTTCACCGGACGGTTGGCCCGCCCGCTGTTGCGCCAGGTCGTCGCCGCGTCGGGACTTGTGCGGCCTCGGGATCTCCGCATTTGTCAACAATCTCGGACGGAGTCGCGATGGCCTCCACGAAGAAACCTGACGCCTACTACGAACATCCCAGGGTCGACTTCCTGACGTGGGTGGCGGCAACTGGGACGAGCGTTCTGGATCTCGGGTGTGGGGCGGGCGCATTCGGGCACCATCTTCGGGATCTGGGGTTCGCGCACCTGACCGGGGTTGAGATCGCGTCAGAAGCGGCCTCACGAGCACGTGACACATACGACCTGATCCTGGAGATGCCGATCTCCGAGGCCCTGCCCCGCATCACTGGGACGTTCGACCTGATCATCTGCGCCGACGTTCTTGAGCACCTGATCGACCCATGGTCGGTGACCTCGGATCTCCGCCGGCTGGCGCATCAGAGCACAATTCTTGCTGTCTCGATCCCGAATGTTCGGTACTGGCGGGCGCTCGCTCGTCTGGCGGTCGGAAAGGGCTTCGCCTACGAGGAGAGCGGCATCTTTGATTCCACCCACCTAAGGTTCTTCACTCCCACGGACGCTCTGAGGATGCTTCGTGACGCCGGATGGACGCCACGGAGAGTCGGTGCGCCACCGCCCGGCCACTTTCATGGGATGCGGCAGGTCGTCCGGAATGCGACTCGACAATGGACCAGCCAGTGGACGGCTCGACAGACCTGGGTCGTATGCACGCTATCGTCCGAGCCGGCAGGCGCACATCGCTAGGGCGCGCCCCGGGAATCACCACGTGAGACCTCAGTTATCAGCAGCACGTGCGGAAGCACAGCTCGTTCGGCCCGCGGTCCGGACAGCGAATTGGGCGAGATCAGACCGATGAAGATCGCGATCATGGGCACGCGCGGCGTGCCGGCGGCCTACGGGGGTTTTGAGACATTCGCGGAAGAGCTCGGAGCGAGGCTCGTTGCCCGGGGCCACGACGTTACGGTCTACGGGCGATCGCATGTGGTTCCCGATGGCCTTCGCGAGCATCGCGGCATGCGCCTCCGCGTCCTCCCGACAATCCGCCACAAGTACCTCGACACAGTGGCACACACAGGCCTGTCGGTCATTGACGGACTCGTCCGCCGGTTCGATATCGTCCTGATCTGCAACAACGCGAATGCGCCGTTCGCGATCGTCCCGCGGCTTGCGGGTGCCAAGGTTGCACTCAACATCGATGGCCTGGAGTGGCAGCGGGGTAAGTGGAACCAGCTCGGGCGGTTCTACTACCAGGCATGTGCATGGCTCTCGCCGCGTCTGCCGATCGTGTTGGTCTCGGACGCCCACGTCATTGCGCGCTGGTACCGCGAACGCCATGGAAAGCAAACGTTCTTCATCCCGTACGGCTCGGACGCCCGGCAATTCAAACCCGCTGAAACCCTCACACGGTTCGGCCTCGAGGCGAACCGCTACCTGCTCTACGTCAGCCGGCTCGAGCCGGAGAACAACGCGCACGTCGTCATCGAGGCCTATCGGCGGGCAGGCGGGCAGGACGGCCTCGATGGTGTTCCCCTTGTTGTCGTCGGCGACGCACCCTATGCGACTAGCTACAAGGCGACGCTGGAGACGGCCGCCGCCTCGAAGCCCGGTGTCCTGTTGCCCGGCTACGTCTTCGGCGACGGCTACGCCGAACTCCAGTCAAATGCCCTCGTCTATATCCAGGCGACCGAGGTGGGCGGGACCCATCCTGCCCTGGTCGAGGCGATGGGCCGCGGCGTCTGCATCGTCGCCAATGACGTTCCAGAGCATCGCGAGGTACTCGGCGACGCAGGGACCTATTACGCCCGTAACGACGCTGACTCGCTGGCCGCTGCCCTCCGTGCCCTGGTTGCGGATCCTGCTGAGCGCCGACGGCTCGGCGAGTCCGCTCGAGCCCGTGCCCTGGCCGATTACTCGTGGGACCACGTGACCGACGAGTACGAGGCGCTCTTCCGCCGGATGCGCGACGGGCAAGACGTGGCTGCTTCCGGAACAGCCTCGGCGATCCCGCCCGCTGACGTACCGTGAGGCGAGTACGAATCGCGGTCATCGCGCACGACAGCACCAACAACTTCCATTGGCGCGTTCCCGCGCGCCGGCCCAACGCCGTGATGTCCGCGGTCGCCGCCCGTCCCAGGTGGAACACGCGTTGGCCAGACGTCGCCTTCGCCGTGCTGGTCGTGATGACCTTCGTCGGCCTCCTCTACCTAGGTCGCTCACTAACCTTCTGGCAGGACGAATGGTCCTTCATCGACTTTGACAGCCACGGGTCGCTGCTCGCGTATCTCGTTCCCCATAATGAACACTGGTCGACCGTTCCGAGAATCTTCTACGCAGCCCTACTCGCGCTGTTCGGCATGCGGTCATACCTACCCTACCTTTCCCTTCTGCTCGTCCTCCATCTCTTCGCCGTGGTGGCGGTCTACGTTCTCCTGGCTCGGCGCCACACTCGACTCATCGCCCTCGCAATGGCGGTGCCTCTGCTCGTGCTCGGCAGTGGCTACGGGAATCTGTTCTGGGCGTTTCAGATCGGCTTCGTTGGATCCACGGCAGCAGGCGTCTGGGCGTTGGTCGCGCTCGAATCGCCCGGCAGGCGTAATGGCGCGCTGGGCAGCGTCCTGCTTCTTGTCTCACTCGCATCCTCGGGCATGGGCCTCTTCTTCCTTGCGGCGGCTGCCGTGCGACTCGTGGCGGAGGCCCGCCTGCGGGAGCGCATCCCGTCGCTCGCCTTGCCGACGGGCAGCTACATCCTGTGGTATCTGGCGTTCGGGAGAGCCGGCCTCGCCGAGCGCGGCCAGCTCGCGACCCTATCCGAAGCGCTGGACTTTGCGGCACGAGGTCTACTGCACTCGATCGCTAGGTTCTCCGGGTTGGATGCCCAGTCGGGGTGGCTGGGGTCCACGATGGCAACCGTGGTCCTGCCGGCGATGCTGTTGTTCGCCGGGCTCATGACACTCGTGTGGATGGTTGTGCGGCGGCGCACGGTCCCGCCGCTGGCGCTGGCCGCGCTCACGGCGTTCATCGTCATGTACGCGGTCATAGGCTTGGTGCGCGCGCAGCTAACGAGTGACTTTGCGGAGAGGAGCCGCTATGTATACGTCGCTGCGTTCTTCATGGTCTTGCTGGTTGGGGACCTGCTTGCGGGAATCTCCTGGCAGGTCTACGCGAGCCGCGCTGCGACATTCGTGGTGGCACCGCTCTTGGTGCTCTCCATAACAACCAACGCTATGGAACTGAAGACGGGGCGAGATGAATTTCAGATCTACGCGGATCTCACCCGGTCCTACGTGACGATCATCGAGCAGAGCCATGATCGGACCTGGATGGACCCCGCCGGGCTGCTGCTGGAGTGGCCAACCGTGGACGAGGTGCGCGCGCTCGTCGACCGGTATGGGAACCCTGCCGCTGACGAATTCCTGCCGCAAGTAGCGACGCGGCCAAGTGATGGCGCATTCGAGCAAGCACTCCTGCGGCTTGTTGGCCGAGGGTTCCGCGTGGGCTCGGGGCCTTCATCGTCGCCGACGAAGCTTGCGCTGCGGGTTGTCGCCTTCGACGGGACCCGGCCCGCGTCAGATGGTGTCTGCTTGGCGGTCGTGCCGACCGGCTCGAGTCCAAGTGTGACCGTTCAGGTTCCAAGCGGCACATGGATCGAGGTACTTGGCAGCGGCGGCATCGGCAGTGCACTGCTCGGCCATCAACTGCGCCCATCGCCCCGCACGCGGATCTCGTTTGTGCTTAGCGAGGTCCCGGCAACGTATGTGCGTATCCCTGACATCGGGGACGGGACAACATGGCAGGTGAAAGTTGAACTGCCGAGCACCGGCATGCGCATGAGCCTGTGCTCCATCGGGCAAGCACCCGCAGCCGAATCGGTCGCGCGACCAGCCGAGACGTCGGCGAGAAGGTAGGTGGCCTTGCGCACTCCGGGCCAGGAGGAACCACCCGCTCGAGAGAACGTCTCCACTCCGTGCCGCATCCGATGGGCCGCATCCTTGATGTTGGTTGCGGTCCGGGGCTGATCGGCGAAGTGTTACGGCGTGCTGGCGCGACCGAACCGCGGGTATGGAGAGTGATCCGGATCTGCACGGGAGGCCGAATTGTGGCTGACCAAGGTCATGTGCCCTGATCTTGATCGCAATCCCGGTGGCGAGCTGCCCCGGGCGTTCTCCGACTGCCTGGTATGCGCCGACGTGCTGGAGCCACGCGATTGACCCGTGGACGGTGCTGCGCATCGAGCAGGCGCTGGTTCGGCCCGCCGGCAGCGCCATCGTCGTCAGATCCAAGGCACGGAACCTGCGAGTCGTCGTCCGCTGCTGCTGCATGCCCGCTGGGGCTTCGTGCCGTCGGGCATCACGTCGATCGATCACCTGCGCCTTCTCACAACGCCGATCACGGCATCGCCCTTTCTCGCCGGCTATCGCCAAGCTGTCGGTACAGCCTCCGGGCGTCCGCGTCGGCGCCATCACCTTGACGAAGGTGCGGCGTACCGCTATCCAATACTCCTCCCTCGAACATGTTGGGACGGATCAGTTGGGCGGCTGTTTGGCGGCGCCCTCCACGACGCAGATGCGGGTCGCTTGCGCGTCTGTCGGAGGGTCAAACCGGAGCTTCCACGGACGGGGTTCGTGGATGTCTGGAGCCCCGATCGTGTAGACATTGCCCGGTTCGACCCCGAAGCGCCGACTGCGAGCCTCAAGGTAGTTCGCGGTTAGGGCGAGAAACACCTGCGCCTGCCCGCCGGTGTCCGGCTCGACGGCGAGCGCCATTCCCCCCGGGACGAGCACGGCGACTTGAGGGTCGGCCCCTGTCGCCCGGATGCTGATGCACAGGGAGGCCTGCGAGACGATCACGCCAGACGAGCCGTCCACATCAGCGCGCTCAGCGGCCGGTGGCATGGCCCCCACCGCATCGATGGTGAACAAATCGGCGACCAGCGCATACAGCGCCTCGTCGATCGCCGTGAGCGGAATTGGAGCGGCATCGGCAAGGACCGAGAGGCCGAACCTCGACTCGAGCTCTGCCAGCCGACGCTGCCCCGGGATGGGGAAGATGCCCTTCTCCTCCGAAACGGCCGGTGTCCCACCGTATTGCTGGATGACCATCACCGATGCGCGCGTGCGGCCCCACCAGTTCTCGAAGATGTCGCGACCGTCGCGGAGGGCAACCAAATTGGTGCCGAGCGAGATGAGGACGACGACCGCGAGGACGACGCTCGATCGAAACCGAAAGCCGGCGAAACGCCTGCCGATCCAACCGGACGCGACAATAAGCAACAGGATCGCTGCGATGTAGACGTACCGAGGCGACGTGGCCTGGCTGGATCCCAACTGTGCGCGAACAAGCCCAGTGAGGGTGAACTGCGCCAGCAAGCCGGCAAACCCTGCGACGGCGGTGGACCGGATGGGTGCGCGACCAACGACATGCCACGCCGTCCCGAGTGCCAGTGCCACCAGCATTACCAAGCCGACCTGCTCGCCAAGCCCCATCACTTGGCCGATGGCGTTGGAGATCCCGGTGATTACGTAGTCAGGTAGCTGGCGGACGGCATCGATGGTGAACGGGTCGCGATGGGAGTCGATGCCCTCGACACCGAGGGTGACGTACCAGAGCCCGTACACGACGACGGCGGGAGCAACGATCCACAGATCGCGGCGGCGGTCCGCGTCCAGGGTAAGCGCGACCATGATTCCTGCGACGAAGAACAGTCCGGGACCCTGGGTGGCCACCGCTACAACGAGCAGCAGCGTTGCCACGATCTGCCGTCGCCGCGAAGGGTTCACGAATGTCAGCACGATGGCCCATGCCCCTGCCGCCGCGGTGCCGACGAAGCCGATCTGAAATGGCCAGAAGAGGTTTTCGTAGCCGGTACCCAGAAAGAGCAGGATGGCCGCTCCCCCGAGGGCCGGGAGGGCGCCGTTCTGCGCGCGGAGCAGCGTGTAGATGGCGCTTGCCGCTGCTACGTGCGCGGCCATAAGGACCAGCTGGTATGGCAGGTAGCTCCCGAGCCCTACCGTCGAGAAGAGCGTGTTGTAGATGAGCAGCGGCACCAGTGCCCAATGCTCATTGTGGGGAAGCATCAGATGGCGAAGGGACCAATCGCTGCGCAGGTCGATGAACGTCCATTCGTCGCCGAAGAACGTCCCGTTTCGCGAGAGGTGAAGCAGCAGAGCGACGGCGGCGAGACACATCGCAGCGAAGACGAAATCGGCGACGGCGACACGATTCAGGTCCGCCAGAGCGGGGCGGTCACGGCGCTCGGGCGGCAACGCGTTCGATCCCTCCATCTCCGCGTACGGTACCTGACTGCCGATCCGCCAGCGGACGCCGTATGGGTCCAGGTGCCCGGCCAGAGTCACCCCGACTGAGCCGACGCTGACGACGGCGGCGTCGCCTACAATGCCCAGGGCTACGAGCCGCGCGAGGAAGTGGGCGCAGGCGACTGGGTCAGCACCCGGCACGCACCCGGCGGCGGATGCCAGGCCCGTCGATGACAATCGTCGACCGCACGGTCCAGGAGCTCGCCCCGCATCTTCAACAGGCGCCCTCGTCGTTCTCCGCAGACCCTATATCCGGGCCCAGCACCTACCTCGCTCGGGCACTTGCGGACAGGGGTTTGCGCGTCGATGTCGCTTTCTGTCCGGAGCACATCGCAGAGGGCCTACGCGCTCGAAGAGCTGACGAGCCTCCCGCGGATCGTCGGCGCGGGTGACGACCTGCACCGGCGATCGGGCCGAACGGCTGTTCGCACGGCTGGCGGTGGACCGATCCCCACGATCACCAAGGAGGCCGAGCTCGCCAAGCTGTTCACGAACACGTGGCGTTACACGAAGTTCGCGGTCGCCAGCCAGTTGTTCACGATCGCGAATGCGGCTGGAGTGGGCGACAACCACGTCCTCGCCGCGATTCGGCGTGACTACCCAAAGGCCCCGGACCTGCCGGGGTCAGGCTTTGCCGCGGGCCCCTGTCTGGTGAAGGGCACGATGCGGCTCGCCGGCTCCATTTCCGGTCACTTCCCGCTGGGGCAATCAGCCATGCAGATCAATGAGGGCATGCCAGCCTGTATCGTCTCTGCCATGGAACGACGGTACGGTGCCCTGGGGGGTCGGACCATCGGGCTGCTCTGGATGGCCTTCAAGGCCGAATCCGATGACCCACGCGCGTCATTGAGCTTCAAGCTGCGGAAGCTGCTGGACTGGGCAGGCGCCACGGTGCTCTGCACTGATCCGGATCTCCCAGATGACCGGATGGTGCCGATCGACCAGGTGCTTCGCGAGGGGGACATCATCGTGCTCGGCGCACCGACCAGCGCATGCCGCAGCCTGAGGATTGGCGCCTGCGACGTCGTGGACGTCTGGGGTGCACTCGGCGGTATCAGGCTGTGACGGTTCTCGTGACTGGTGCTCCGTTCCCCATCGAGAAGGGATCAATGTCTGCCGCATTCGCCGGCTTCCGCGTCTCGACCTCCGCCCGCAATGTGGTTGCGGTCATCGCCGCGGCTGCGCTTCTCGCGGGTTGCGGGTTCGACCCGCCGACGGCTTCACCACTGGCGTCCTCGTCCGCTCCTTCCGACGGGCCCGTCGCTTCACAGACGGAGACAGCGAGCCCGGCTCCGAGCGCGGAGCCGACCCCAACGGGGCCCACCCTCGGCCCGAACGCGGACTACTCGGCGCTCGACGGCGTGCTCGCGAAACCCGGCGTTCGCGATCGGCTGGCCGTCGCGGTCATGGTCGACGACAGCGTCCAAGCTCGCCCACAGTACGGGATGAACGCGGCATCCATCGTGTACCAGGCCCCGGCCGATGGCGGCGAGGATCGGTACATGCTGCTGTTCCAGGAGCAGGACGCGAAGCGCGTCGAGGGAGTCCGGAGCGGCAGGCCGTACTTCGTCAACTGGGCGTCCGAGTACCGGGCGGCGTTCGCCCACTACGGCGGCGACGCCAAGACCCTGGCCTATCTGCCGACGATTGCGAACAAGGTGATCTACAACGTGGACGCCCTGTTCGGCAGCCGGTCCGCGTTCCGCCGTGACGGCAAGCGCCCTGCGCCGCACGATGCGATCGCATCCACCATCGCGGTTCGCAACCTGGCTGTGAAGCACGGGGCGCCGGCCACCATCCCGACCACCGTCGAGGTCCGCCCGTTCGCGGACGATCTACCGGCGAGCCAGCGCCCGTCCAGCGGCTCGATCCGGATCCCCTACAACCGGGGGGTCACCAGCTACACGTACGACAAGGCGAACAACCGCTACCTGCGCTCGGTCGCGGGCAAGCCGCAGAAAGACGCCGCCGATGGCAAGCGGGTGACCGCCCGCAACGTGATGGTCCTGTTCATGGGCCTCTCGGTCGACCCGGAGTCAGAGCCGCATCACCACCGCCCGCTGCTGGACCACATCGGGCAGGGCAAGGCGCTCGTGTTCCGCGACGGGCATGTGATCGCCGGCACGTGGCGCAAGGGCTCGGCGTCCGGCCTCACCCGCTTCTTTGACGGCTCGGGCAAGGAGATCACGCTGGTTCGCGGTCGGATCTTCATCCAGGTGGTCGCCAAGGGCACGAAGGTGACCTACAAGGCCAGGGCCTGACGCATCACGGCCAGTGGCGCCGGCTGTCCGACTGGTCGGACGGCGGCGTTCAGCGATCGATCGAGTTGGGTCACCAGCCGTCCGATCGTCTGTTTCCGGCCCCGCGGGTACCCGATGGGGTTGATGAGGACGAGCCCGAGGTGCGCCTCACCGCGCTGATCTGCGCGATCGGCGATGCGGGAGAAGTCGCCGATGTTCTCGGTTACCAGGACACGACGCTCGCTCTGGGCTGTCGCGAAGACGTTGGCGTCCGAGAGAGCGCGGAGCTCCGGCGGGCATCGCCCCAGTCAAGCCTCTCATGATAGAGTTCATGATCATGGTGCGTCGTACGAAGATCACCCGAGGGGGCCAGATCTCGATCCCAGCGGCCATTCGGCGCCGGTGGGGGACATCGACCGTAGCGCTCGAAGATCAGGGTGATCGCATCGTCATCGCGCCCGCAGCCGACGATCCGATCGCGGCCGCGGAGGGAGCGCTGGCCGATGCATTCGGGACCCTGGACCCGGGGCAGCTTCGGCGCGCCGCCCGGGAGGCCGAACAGGACGCCGAGGACCGTCGCGTCCGGTGACCTTGCTCGACGCCTACGCGCTCATCGCATTCCTCGTTGGCGGTCCGGCAACCGGCCAGGTTCGATCAATCCTGCGCGAGGGCGATGCTGCGGTCGCGACCGCGAACCTGGCGGAGGCGCTCGACGTCTCCCGGCGTGTCCATGCCCTGGACATCGGACGCGCGATGGAGGTCATCGACCCGCTCCTGGGCCTATCCCTGACCCCGCTCGTGCTCGATGTCGAGCGCGCGCGCCGCGCGGCCGAGATCCGCAGCCGCCACTACCATCGTGCGACGCGCCCGATCTCACTGGCGGATGCGATCCTCCTGGCCACGGCACAACCTGACGATCGAATCGCAACGGCCGATCCCGACGTGCTTACGGTTGCGGACGCCGAGGGTCTCGCGACCATTCCCCTGCCGGGGCAGGATTGACGCGGGCACGGCCAAGGCTCAGCCTCCCAGCCGCAACCTTCCTTAGTACCTTCGATTGGTGCCGTTCGGTGGCGCGCGGTGTCACGATCCGCCCGTGCACCGGCTGTCGGCCACCCTGAACCGCCTTGCCCTGCGCCGGGGATCAGCATCGGCGACGCGCCCGCACTCGATCGCGCTCGGTGGCGGGCTGCTGATCCTTGTGCTCGGTCTGACCGGCTGGGTCGTGTTCGGCGGACCCGAATCAGTCCAGGAGATGCTGGTCGTGGTCGACCTGACCGTGGGCGGCACCATTCTGGCGACCGGCTCGCTGGTGGGTCGTGCCCGGGCCGCGGAAGCCCGCCGCGAGGCGCAGCTCGGGGTCCTGCAGCACACCGCCCGACGCATGAGCGCGAGCCTCACCCGCGAGGGGGTCGGTCGGGCCGTGGTCGAGGAGACGCAGCGCGTGATCGACTACCACAACGCCCGGGTGTACGTGGTCGACCCGCCCGACGACCTGGTGGCGATCGCATTCGAGGGTCGAGTTGGCGCCTACGAATCGGTCGATCTCGACATCCTCGGGCTCAAGGTGGGCGAGGGCCTGACCGGCTGGGCCGCCCGCCATCTGACGCCGCTCCGGATCGACGATGTGCTGAATGACCCGCGTGGGGCCACCATCCCGGGCACCGACGACGTGGACGAGTCGATGCTCGTGGTGCCGATGCAGCACGACGAGGAGCTGATCGGTGTCATCACCCTGTCCAAGCTCGGCCTTCGCCAGTTCGACGAGGCCGATCTGCGGCTGCTGACGATCATCGCCGACCAGGCGGCCACGGCCTTCGCCGAGGCCGACCTGATGGCCGAGACGACGCGCCTTGCGGCGGAGCTTCGCCAGATGCTGGACATGAGCAGCGCCCTGTCGCGGTATCTCGATCCCCGCGCGGTCGCCAACCTGATGGCCGACCACATGGCCCGGGCCGTCGGGGCCGATCAGGCGTTCGTCAGTGACTGGGACCAGCCGGACGACCGGCTCCGCACGCTCGGAGGCTACCCGGCCTCGACGCGCGGCGATGCCGACGCCTACTACCCGCTGGCCGGCTACCCGGCGAGTCGCAGGGTGCTCGAGGGCCGGGCGATCGAGGTGGTCGATGCCGACAACCCCGCGGCGGACGCGGCCGAGGTGGCGCTCCTCGAACGAGATGGCATGCGGGGCCTGGTGATGCTGCCCCTGGTGGTCAACGACCGCGCGATCGGGCTGGTGGAGCTGGTGTCCGCGGGCCGGCCCACGTCCGATGCGGGCCAGATCACGCTGGCACGGACGATGGCGCACGAGGGGGCGATGGCGCTCGAGAACGCCCGCCTGTACGAGACCGCCCGCGACCTGGCCGACCGTGACCCGCTCACCGGCTTCTTCAACCATCGCTACCTGCAGGAGCGGCTGACCGAGGAGGTCGTGCGCGCCATCCGGACGCAGCGGCCGGTGAGCGTGGTGATGCTGGATCTCGACGACTTCAAGCTGGTGAACGACTCGTTCGGCCACCAGTACGGAGACGGGGTGCTGGTCCACCTCGCCGCGAGGACCCGGTCGGTGCTGCGTGCCTCGGACGTCGCGGCGCGCTACGGGGGGGACGAGTTCGCGCTGATCCTGCCCGAGACCAGCCGAGAGGACGCGCTCCGGGTGACGGAGCGCCTGCTGACCGCCTTCCGCGACTCGCCGTTCGCGTCCGAGGGCCGCCAGCCGTTCCCGATCGGGGCATCGATCGGCATCGCCACCCATCCCGACGACGGGCGGACGGCGACCGAGCTGATCGCCGCGGCAGACCATCGCCTCTACGTGGCCAAGAACGCCGGTGGCAACCAGGTGGGGCCGCTCGAGGTGGTGTCCGGCTGGCCCGCGCTCGGCAGCCCGCGAGCGCTCGGGATCCGCCATCGGGATGCCGTGCCGACGGCTCGCCTCGCGGCGCAGGGGGCGCTGGCGTCGAGTCCGGTCGTGTCGAGTGAGGCCTGAGCCAGTACGGAAGTACCACCACCACCCCGTCGACAGTACCGCCGGCTGACCTTGCCGGGTGCCCGGCGGGGTCCCATGCTACGGACCCAGGGTGAGACTCCGGGGACGAGATCCTGGCGACCTCTGGCGGCGCATCAGCCTGCGCGGCCTGGCCCGGCGCCCCTTCGTTGCAACGTTCGCTGCGCTGGGCACGGTCGAGCTGCTGCGCCTGATCGTCGATCCGAGGCCGATCGACCTCCTGCTGCTCCTCCTGGTCGGCCTCGTCGGGCTGGCGGCGATGCGCGAGCGGGAGACCGTCGCGGGCAGCGAGGGCACGCGACGGAGCGAGGCGGAATCGTTCGCTCGCATCCTGCGCGGCCTGGCACGGTCCGTGTCGCCTGACGCGATCGTGGCGGCGATCGTCGAGGAGCTGGGGGCCGGCACACGCGCCGATCACGTCGCGGTGGTACGGCGGCGGCCGGACGCACGGGTGCTCGAGGCCGTCCTGTCACCAACGCGGCCGGGGGCTCCCACGTCGCGGACGTCGCTGCCGTTGAGCGAGCTCGAGGATCCCGCCGAGGCGGAGGCGATGTCGAGCCTCGCGATGGCGGCCGCGCGCGGTCGCCGGCTTGCCGCGGTGCCCATCGAGCCCGACCCGGAGCTCGACCCGACGCTCGTCCCCACGCTCGTCCCGCTGCGTGTCGCGGCCGGACGGATGCTGGGCGCCGGCGAAGGCTCGGCCGATCGCGTCGGCTACCGGGTGCCCGCGGGCAGCGTCGCGATGGCGACCGGGCCCGGAGCCCCCACCGCGAACGTGATGACCGCGCCGGTGATGGACCGGGCAGCGACGGAGATGCCGGTCGTGCGCGCCCGGCGTGCCCCGCAGGCGACACCGGCCCGCGACGGCTCCGAGCAGCGGATCGCCGACCGGATCGCCCGCCGCCTCCGCGACGTGTATGGCCTGAGCAACGTGCTGGCCGCTCCGCTCCGGGTCAACGGCAAGGTGGAAGGGGCGATCGTCCTCTCCCGCCGCACGAACGGGGCCTGGCCGGCGAGCGCGGGGAGGATCCTCGAGGCCGCCGCGGTCGAGGCATCCGCGGCCCTCGCCCGCGTGTATACCCTGCGTGACGCCGAGACACGGGCGAGCACGGACGCGCTGACCGGCCTGCCCAACCGCCGCTACTTCGACGAGTACCTGGCGGCGCTGGCCCGGCGGCGCAGGGCCCAGGATCAGGTTGGCGTGCTCATGATCGACATCGACAGGTTCAAGCGGCTCAACGACACGTTCGGGCATGGCGTGGGCGACCACGTCCTGCGAGCGGTGGCCCAGGCGATTGCCGGCGCCGTGCGCGAGGACGATGTTCCGGCGCGGTTCGGAGGCGAGGAGTTCGCGGTCCTGCTCAAGAGTCCGACGCCGGAGATGGCCTCGGAGATCGGCGAGCGGGTGCGGGCCGCGGTCGCCGGCCTCGACCTGCGCAAGCTGGGGGTGCCGGGGGTCAGCGTGTCAGTTGGGGTCTCGGTGGCGCAGTCGCCCGATGAGGGCCTGGACGTCGTGGTCGACACGGCCGACCGGGCGCTGTATCGAGCAAAGCGGGCGGGACGCAACAGGGTGGTTGCCGCGTAGCGTTGGCCTGCTTCCGGGCGGCCCTGAGACAGGCCCCCGTACCATGCGGCCATGGCCGACGCTCCCACCAATGCCGACCTGGCGCGCATCTTCCACGAGATCGGGGACATCCTCGAGGTCAAGGGCGAGCTCGTGTTCAAGACGGTGGCCTACCACCGTGCGGCGGATGCCATCGCGCGAGCGCCGTTCGATGTCGCGTCCACGTACGCCGCGGGCGATCGGCGCCCGATCCCGGGCGTGGGGCAGGCGATCAGCGACAAGATCGTGGAGCTCGCCACGACCGGTCATATGGCAGTCCACGAGCGGCTGCGGGCCGAGATCCCGGCGAGCCTGGTCGGCCTGCTCCGGATCCCGGGGGTCGGCCCCAGGACGGTCCGCCTCGTCCACGACGGCCTTGGGATCGAGAGCCTCGACGACCTCAAGCGCGCTGCCGAGGCTGGCCATCTGCGCGCTCTCAAGGGCGTCTCGGCGAGCACCGAGCAACGGATCCTCGACGGCATCGCGCAGCTCGAGTCGCAGCCACAGCGGCTGCTGCTGGACCGCGCCCAGGCGCTCGCCGACGACCTCGGGGGTCAGCTCGCAGGCACCCCAGGCACGCGCAAGGTCGTCCAGGCGGGGTCGCTCCGGCGCCGGCGCGAGACGATCGGCGATCTGGATCTGCTGGTGGAGACCGACGACCCGGCCGCGGCCATCGATCGCTTCGTGCACCTTGGCGTCGTCGACCGGGTCATCGGCGCGGGTAGCGCGAAGGCCAGTGTGCGGCTGCTTCGGGGCCCGCAGGTCGACCTGATGGTCATGCCGCCCGGCGAGGCAGGCACCTATCTCATCCACTTCACCGGGTCGGCCGAGCACAACGTCAGGCTTCGAGGGCTCGCCCGTGACCGAGGCTGGAGCCTGTCGGTGAAGGGATTCCTGCGGCTGGGCGAGGACGGCGAGCCGTTGACGGGCGCCGGCGCCGAGCTCCGGACGTTCGCGGACGAGCAGGGTGCCTACGCTTTTCTCGACCTCGCCTGGATCGCACCCGAGCTGCGCGAGGATCGGGGCGAGGTGGAGGCGGCCCGGGACGGCCGGCTGCCGGTCCTGATCGAGCGAGCCGACCTGCGCGGGGACCTGCACAGCCATTCGGACTGGAGCGACGGGGTCCACTCGATCGAGGTCATGGGCGAGGCGGCTCGCCGGCTCGGCTACGCCTACCAGGTGCTGAGCGACCATTCCCGGAGCCTTGCGATCGCCCACGGGCTCGAGCCCGAGCGGGTTGAGCTGCAGCGAACGATCATCGGCCGCCTCAACGCCCGCTTCGCAGCCGAGGAGGATGCCGGCAGCCTGCCGCCCGGCGCCGATCCCGGTGGCTTCCGGCTGCTGCACGGCTGCGAGCTCGAGGTCCGGGCGGACGGCAATCTCGACTACGAGGACGAGCTGCTCGCCCGGTTCGATCTCGTGGTGGCCTCGGTCCACGTGGCGCGCCGCCAGTCGCGCGCGGAGCTTACGCGCCGGACGCTCAACGCGATCCACAGCCCCCATGTCGATGTCATCGCCCATCCATCGGGCCGGATGATCCAGTCGCGCGACGACCTCGACCTGGACTGGGACGCGGTGTTCGCGGCGGCCGCCGCGACGGGCACCGCGCTCGAGATCAACGGCTCGCCACACCGGCTGGACCTCGCGTCCGAGCGGGCGAGGCTCGCGGTCGAGGCAGGCTGCCTGCTCTCGATCGATTCCGATGCGCATCGGACCGAGGAGCTGGCCTACGTGCGATGGGGAGTTGACCAGGCACGCCGGGCCTGGGTGCAGGCGCGCGATGTGGTCAACACGCGGCCACGCGACGAGCTGCTGACGTGGCTGGCCGGCAAGCCTTCCCGGGTATGAGGGCCGGACGGATCGAGCCGGTCCCGGCCGGTGCGGTCGCCGGATCTCGCGCGGTCGCCGGATCTCGGCCCGACGTACCATCGGGCGCGATGGATCCCGGGACCGATCAGTCGCTCGTGTTCGCGCGCCGCGAGCTGGTGCTGGTGGCCGCAGTGCTCGTCATGCTGTCCCGCCTCGTGGCCACCAACGACGCGTTCCTGATTGCCGGCCTGCTGCCGGTGGTGATGCTGCTGGCCGGGATGGGCGTGATCGACAGCGCCCAGGCCGGCAGCCGCCCGTTCGAGGCGCTGCTCGTACCGGCCACGCTCACCGGTGGAGCCGGGGCGGCGGTCCACGTGGTCCCCATCGGGCTCGGGCTCGTGCCGGCCCTGATCGCGTTCGCGTGGCTGCTGGATCGTGCGCTGATGCTGGAGATGCGCCTCGCCGCCCAGGCGACCGGGCCCACCGAGTCCGACCGCTCCCGGGTGCTGCTGGCGACGATCGTCGTGGCGTTCGTGGCGTTCACCGGGATCGCAGCCCTGGTTCCCGAGGGGCTGGTCCGGAGCGGTGGGGTGGCAGACGGGTCGGGTCTGTCGGGAGGCTGGTTGATTCTGCTCGCCGTGGACGATGCCCTCATCGCCCTGCTGCTGGGCTATCGGGTTGCCGTGTTCCGCTATGGGACCGCGCGCGACGCCGCACGCTCGGCCGTCACGTACGCGATCGTGGTGGCTGTGGCGGCCGGTGCGCTGCGTGCCGTCGGTCTGCCGAGCCTGGTGGGTCCGGCGGTCCTGACCCTCGTGTTCTACCTGTGGGACGCGCTGCACGGCACGGCGCCGGCCCGCCGGCGCGAGCCACGCTTCCTGTGGGAGACGGCGTTGCTGGTCGCCCTGGGGATCGTGGTGGTGCTCTGGAACCAGCGCCTCCCCGGGTAGGCGGGCAGGCTCGAACCGGGTCGCTCGGTTTGACCCTCGTTTGACGCATGGGGTCGGGGATGCTAGAAACACGTGCCCGAGACCGATAGCCGCGCTGGCTCCTGATCCTGCATGCCGCAGGCTCGACGCGTCCGATGGACGAAAGGACAATCGCTCCGTGACCTTCCCTGAGATCGATGCTGCCGCCCAGTCGCCGGCCGGCCAGACACGCATGAAGCGCCAGCTGGCCGAGCGGGCCATCGCGCAGGCGTCCGCGGCCGATTGGGCAGGCGCTGCCGAGACGAACCGGCGGCTCCTCGACTTCGGCGCCGACTCCGAGGCAGAGAACCGCCTGGCCAAGGCGTTGTGGGAGATGGGCGAGCTCGGCGAGGCCCGAGAGCACTACCAGAAGGCGCTCGCACTCGATCCCACCAACCGGATCGCGGAGCGAAACATCGACCGCCTGCGGGTCCTGCTGGTCGACGCGGGCGAGCGCACGGTCGCCGCCAATACGGGCGCCAAGGCTCCGGTCAACATCTTCGTCGAGGAGACCGGCAAGACCGGGTTCGCCCACCTCACCGATCTGGCCCGATCCACGGAGCTGGCGCAGGTCAATCCCGGCGATCTCGTGGAGCTGGTCCCTGAGTCCAACCGACTGATCGCGATCAGCAACGGCATCCGGATCGGCATCGTCGAGCCGCGGGTTGCTGCCCGCCTTCTCAAGCTCATGGCCGAGGGCAACAGGTACCTCGCCGGCGTGACGTCCCTGGGCGACAAGGACGTGCGGCTGATCATCCGCGAGGTGTTCCAGGATCCACGTAACTACGGCAAGGTGAGCTTTCCGACGGCGGCCAAGTCCTCGGATCTTCGGCCGTACACCAAGGGCACGCTCCTGCGCGAGGAGGAGGAGCTCGAGGAGGACCTGGAGGACGACGTCGAGGACGAGGAGATCGAGAACCTCGATCGGGTCCTGCCGCCGGAGGAGACGACGGACGAGGCGTTCGAGGAGGAGACCGACGACCTCGACGAGTCCTAGGAAGCGGCCCCAGCCGCAGCCCTCGTTCCTCGCCGCAGCCCTTGTCTTCAGCCGCAGCACAGCGCCCCGTTTTCGGAAGGCGGGCGGCGGCTGGAGGTCACGACCCCGGCTCCTCAGCCGCCAGCGCGAACGCGGCGCGAGCCAAGCTCAGCTGCCCACGGTGAGCGTGGCCCGAACCCGCGCCGCCGTTTTGACGGCCGCCTGCTGACGCACGGGTTCGTCTGCAACAATCCCGTCCATGGCCGGTCGAGCACTCCTCCTTCGCACCGGGTCGGGCTTCAGCCTTCCGGCCTTCGAGCGGTTCGCGCCCTCCCCGCCGCCATCGCTGGTCGCCGCCAGGATCGAGGCCTCGTCGGCACCGGGCGACATCGTGCTCGACCCGTTCGGTCGTGGTGGCTGGGTTGCGCGGTCGGCGATCGACCACCAACGGAAGGGGGTCAGCCTCGAGTCGACGCCCCTCGATCGACTGCTGGCCGAGGTCGTGCTGCGGCCGCCGGACCTGCGGCATCTCGATGCAGCCGTCCAGGCTCTGGCCGCCTCCGCCCGTCGCAATTCGAGCCTCAAGGCATCGATCACCGACCGCTTTGCCAGCCGGTGCGCCACCTGCGAGCGGCCCGTCATCCTGGACGAGGTCACCTGGGCGGTGAGCGGTCCTTCGGGCGAGGAGTCGGCCGGCCCACCCGCGGCCATCGGTGAGGAGGGTGCGCCAGGCCCGGTGCGCAAGCACTATCGCTGTCCGGTGTGCCGGGGCCAGCTCGGGGGCAGTGAGCTGCGACAGGCGCCCCTCAACGGTGAGGACATCGCGCGCGCCTTCGATCGGGAGGGTGTCGAGGCCCGATCCAGGCTGATCGAGCGGTTCCCGGTGCTCGAAGGCGGCGAGTCGCTGCCCGACCAGCTGCTCGACCTCCACACGCCCCGACAGCTCGCGGCCCTGGACGCCATCCTGGAGCGCATCGAGAACGACCTCCGAGCCGCCCCGATCTCGGCTGCCCTGCGTCTGTCGCTGCTGCATGCGCTCGGCCCGGCCAGCCGGCTCGCGACCTCGCCGGGTCGGATGGCAACGCTGCGCATCTCGGGCGGCCAGCTCAAGCCACTGGCGGCGGCGCATTGGCGGGAACGAAACCCGTGGTCGGCGTTCGAGGACGGCGTGCGCCTCGTGCGTGGTTTCGTCCAGCGCCTGGAGAGCGGTGCCTGGGGTCCCGTTCCGGCGCGGCTGGGCGAGGACCTGCGGAGCCTGGTCGAGGGGTCGGCGACCGCGGTCCTTAAGCAGGGGACCCCGGCCGCGCTGGAGGCGCTCGGTCTCGAGGTGGAGCATCTGGCGGGAACGCCCCTGCGACCGCGTGTGCAGCTGGTGCTCGGCACGCCGCCGGTGCGCCCGGTCGTCGAGCGCCTGGCCTGGGCGTATCAGGGCACGGCCTGGGTGCTGGGTCGGGATGCAGCCGCCACGCTGCCGCTGGAGGCGCTGTTCGGGCCGCCGGTCAGACCAACGTGGGGATGGCAGGCGGCAACGATCACCCGTTCGCTCCGGGCGATCGCACCGGTGCTCAAGCGCGACGCCCGGGTCGTGCTGCTTCTGGAGGGTGATCGACCCGACAGCCTGGTCGCGGGCGTCATCGGTGGGGTGACCGCCGATTACCGGGTGGCCGCGGCCCGGCTCGCCGAGCCGGGCCGCGAGACGGGCGGGATCGTTGAGCTGGTCCCACCCGGCTCGGGCGCGGTGCCCGGCGGTCCGCGAACGCGGGCCAACGTCGTGCTTCCGCCCCTGCCCGGCGGAGCGGGGGACCCGGACGCCGGCCGCTCCGTGCGCCTGTTCTCGCCGCCCGATCGCCTGGTGAACGCGCCGTTCTCGGCGGACGACGCGGCGCGGGCCGTGGTCGACGCCGCGGTCGATGTGCTCAAGCTTCGCGGCGAGCCGGCCACGTTCGACGGGCTCCTGGGCGAGATCCTCGTGGGTCTCGATCGCGCCGGCCACCTCCGCCGGCTCGTCCGGCCGCCCGCGCCGCCGGAGAGCTCCGAGCCCGGGGCCGGCGAGCCGTCGGGCGGGGCACCCGATGAGCCGGCCAGATCCCCCGTTGAGCCGGCCGGGTCCCGTGATGACCCGGCCGCCCCCCATGACGGGGAAGCCGGTGGTGGGCACCGGGCCGGGATCGGACGACCATCGGCCGGCGATGCCGCCGACCAGGAGCGCAGGTCGCGGCGGGCGGCGAGGGAGCCACGGCACGATCACGTGGACCGGCTGCTGAACCTCGTGCGCGTGGCGCTGGAGGCCGCGGACGGCCGCCGCCTCGTCCAGCTCGAGGACCGCTGGTGGCTGGGTGATCGCACCGACCGCGACATGGCCGCGGTGCCGCTCGCCGATCGTGTCGAGTGGGCGGTGTACAGCCTGCTGTCGACGGCCGGTCCCGTGTCCGAGAGCGCGTTTCTCGAGCGCATCGCCAACCTGTTCGCGGGGCCCGATCGCCCCGACGAGGTGCTCGTCCAGGCGTGCCTCGAGAGCTATCGGAGCCTCGCCAGCACGTCCGAACGGCTGGTCACCGCCGACGATCTCACCCGCCGCAGCCGTGAGCACGGCGAGCTCATCGCGGGCCTGGTCGACGTGGGCCATCGGCTGGGCTTCTCGGCCTGGATCGGCCTCCGCCAGCAGGGCAGGCGAATCGGCGGCGTCCCCCTGGCGCGCCGCCTCGACGACCGCGAGCTCGCCGGCCCGCCGTACATCGGCCGGGTTCGCGCCGAGGACCTCGAGGAGGTCGACGTGATCTGGTACGTCCGCGGTCGCGCAGCGTTCCTGTGGGAAATCGAGTGGACCGCCATGCTGGGTGAGCCCGTCCTTCGGCGGCACGCCCGGATCCCCCGGGACGATCGCCTGGTGCGGTTCCTGGTCGTGCTCCCGGAGCGGGTCGAGCTCGTTCGCCACAAGCTCGAACGCTCGCCGCTGCTCCGATCGGCGCTGGAGGTGGACGCATGGCACTTCCTCAAGGCGAACCACCTGCGCGATTGGGCCGCGCGCGAGGAGGTCGCGCTGGCCGATCTGGAGCCGCTGCTGGGGCTCGACCCGGCGATCGAGCGCACGGGTGACCAGCTGGCCCTGTTCGGCGGCTGACGGGCGGGCTGCGACTGACCACGTCCGGCCACGATATGCGCGGATCGGGTGGGTGGAACGCCTCAGCGGCTGCGGTATTCGCACCGCTGGCGCAAATGTCGAACGAAATTCGTGTTGACGCCCCTCGTCGCCGTATGGCACGATCGGGGTCCCTGTTCCACTCTCCGCAACACGGGCGCCGTGCGATGGTCCCGTCGCGGGCTCCCGGCGTCGCGCTCCGACCGCTTCCATCACCGACGGTCCGGCGCACCCGGGGGTTAGTCCTGGAGGCACCATGACCGCCCAATCGACCACCCGGCCGACCCCCAAGCTCGTTCGTGACCGCCAGGCCGCGATGTACCGGCGCGCGAAGGCGACGCTGCCCGGAGGCACCAACTCCAACTTCCGCGCCTGGGGCGACCGGACGGTCTACGTCGATCGGGGCAGGGGCGGGACGGTGTGGGACATCGACGGCAACGAATACATCGACCTGCGAATGGGCTACGGTCCCGTGATCCTGGGCCACGGTGACGAGCGGGTCGACGACTACGTCAACGAGCGGATGCGGCGGGGCGTCAGCTTCTCGCTGACCAGCGAGGACGAGGTCCGGGCGATGGAGCTCCTGAAGGAGCTGAACCCCTGGGTCGGGAAGGCGCGGATGACCGTCTCGGGGACCGAGGCCACGATGCACGCCATGCGGGTCGCGCGCGCCCACACCGGCCGGAACAAGATCGTCAAGTTCGAGGGGCAGTACCACGGCGTTCACGACTACGCGCTGATCAGCGTCCTGCCCAACGACATGGCGGAGCTGGGCAGCGAGGAGAACCCGGTCGGGCTGGCCTGGGGCCGCGGCATCCCGCAGGCCGTGGCCAACACGATCATCCCCGCCCGCTACAACAACATCGAGTCCCTGCGCCGGCTGTTCGAGCGCGAGAGTGCGGACATCGCGGCGGTCATCGTCGAGCCGGTCCTGGGCAACGCGCAGGGCATCCTGCCGCAACCGGGATTCCACCAGGCCATGCGGGCGCTGACCGAGGAGTTCGGGATCCTGCTCATCTTCGACGAGGTCAAGACCGGCTTCCGGTTCGCGAAGGGTGGGGCCGCCGAGTACTTCGGTATCACGCCCGACATCGCGACCTACGCCAAGGCCATGGGCAACGGCTACCCGGCGGCCGCGTTCGGTGGCCGGGAAGAGGTCATGTCAGTGCTGCCGGACAAGGTGAGCCACGGCGGTACCTACGCGGGCAACCGGGTTGCTGCCGCAGCCGCCGTCAAGACCCTCGAGATCCTGCGCGATACCGACGCCCTGGCGACGATCAGGGCCACCGGCGAGCGGATCCAGGCGGGCGTACGGGAGCTGCTCGACGCCAAGGGGCTCGCCTACCACCTCACGGGGCACCCCTCGATGTTCGGGATCATGTTCCGCGAGGAGGTCGCGACCGAGTACCGGGACTGGGCGACCACCGACCACGAGCTGTACGACGCGATCGCCGTCGGCATGCACGCCCGGGGTGCGATGCCCGAGCCGGACAGCCGCGAGCCGTGGTTCGTATGCGAGGCGCACGCTCAGGGCGACACGGTGGACCGGATCGTGTCCATCTTCGGGGACTCGCTCGACGCGGCGCTCGACCTGCGGGTTCAGGGGCGTTCGCTGCCGCATGAGAGCGAGGCAGCCTACGCATCCACGGAGACGAAGACCGAGTGAGTGTCTTGCGAGGAGGGCATCGGGCATGACGTTCGACGGGAACGCCGTCCGGTCGGTGGATCGGGCGGCGGCCCTGTTGCTGGCGCTGGGGGAAAGCCACGGCGAGGCGGGGGTCACCGAGCTCGCCCGCCGCCTCGGGCTGCACAAGTCGACGGCCTCCCGGCTGCTCGCAACGCTCGAGAAGCGCGGTCTGGTCGAGCAGGATGAGGAGAACGGCAAGTACCGCCTGGGGCTGGTTGTGATCCGGCTTGCCGAGCGAGCCGAGCGGACGCTTGACCTGCGCTCGATCGCGATGCCCGAGCTGGACCGCCTGGCCCGGGCAACGCGCGAGACCACGGGCCTGGGCGTGCTCGACGGCGACCAGCTGCTGACGGTGGCCCAGGCCGATGGCCCCAACCTGGTCGCCATGGGCGATTGGACCGGTCGCTCGGTGCCCCTGCATGCGGTGGCCTCGGGCAAGGTGCTGCTGGCATCGCTTCCGGAGCGCGAGATCATGCGCCTGGTCCGCCGCGGTCTCCAGCGGTTCACGGATCACACCATCACCGGCCTTGAGCCGCTGCTCGAGGATCTGGCACGGGTCCGGCGACGCGGCTTCGCCACGGCGTTCGGCGAGTTCGAGGCGACGATGAACGCGGTGGCCGCCCCCGTCCACGATGCGCGTGGCGCCGTGGTGGCCGCGGTCGACGTCTGGGGTCCGTCGTTCCGGGTCACGCCGGGGCGCGTGGCCGAGCTGGTGCAACACGCTCGCGAGTCTGCAGCGGCCATCTCGGTGCGGCTGGGGGGCACGCCGGCCTGACCCTCGTTCCCGGCCCCGGCCCGGTTCGCACCGCCAGCGCGACTCGTCTAGGCTTGATCGATGGAGATCCCCGCAGACCTCGGCGCTCGCATGCTCGGCCTGCTCGGAGACCCGGTTGTGCCGATCGTCGTGATCATGGCCATTGCGGTGATCCTGATGCGCCTGGTCCGGCAATCAGTTCGGCGGGTCATCGCCGCGCTGTTCGAGCGAGAGGTGACCGAGGGCACCGCCAGGAACCTGTCCGCGGCCGAGGTTGCGAAGCGGGTTGACACGCTCGATGGCCTGGCGACGCGCACGGTCAACGTGTTCATCCTGCTGATCGCCCTGGTCATGATCCTTGGCGAGCTCAGCTTCGACATCGGTCCCGCGGTGGCCGGTC
Organism: uncultured Chloroflexia bacterium; assembly: GCA_963829295.1. GTDB lineage: Bacteria > Chloroflexota > Limnocylindria > Limnocylindrales > CSP1-4 > CAIXZV01. The sequence continues at coordinate 225,592 of CAWHHU010000010.1, forward strand.
TGGGCATCGTCGGGATCGCGGTCGGGTTCGGCGCCCAGAGCCTGGTCCGTGACTTCTTCAACGGCGCCCTGATCCTGATCGAGAACCAGTTCGGTGTGGGGGACGTGATCAACGTCGCGGGGGTCAGCGGGGTCGTCGAGGACTTCAGCCTGCGGCGGACGACGCTTCGCGATCTGAGCGGGGTGGTCCACACCGTGCCCAACGGCGAGATCGCGGTCACCTCCAACCTGACGCGCTACTGGGCGCGCGTGAACGAGAACGTCCAGGTTGCCTACGACACCGACATGGACCGCGCGATCGAGGTGGTCAACGAGGTCGGCAGGTCGCTGGCGGAGGATCCCGCGTGGAAGGACCGGGTGCTCGAGCCGCCCAGCGTGCTGCGCGTGAACTCGCTCGACGAATCGGGGGTCACGCTCAAGGTGACCGGGTCGGTCCGGGCGTCGGAGCAATGGGCGGTTGCCGGCGAGCTCCGGCGCAGGCTGCTCACCGCGTTTGCCGGCGCCGGCATCGAGATCCCGTTCCCGCACCGCGTGGTGATCTCGCGCGGCGGTGGCTCGACCACCGATGAGGACTCGACGGCCATCGAGGACGGGACCGCCATCGAGGGGGGCTGACGGTTCCCCGGATGGCACGGTCGCGGTCCCATCCCGGCCGCGGTGACGCCACCCCGGATGGCGCCCTGCGGCGCGTAGAATGGCCTGACCAGTGACGCAGCCGGAGGGACCCCGTGAGCGTTGATTCGTGCGCCCAGGGCGTACCCCAGATCGAGGACATCCTCGTCGGGACGTGGGCGTTCGCGTCCGCTCGGGTGACGGCCGCCCAGGCCGCCCTCACCGCCGGCCTCGCGCTTGATCTGGCTCGCGTGCGAACGCGTGGTCGAGGAGGGATCGCGGCGTGCCGTTCGGCTTCCTGAGGCGCCGCAAGCCCGAGACGCCCGCCGGGGCAGGGGATCGATCGCCTGGTGACGCTTCGCCGGGGGTGTCGCTGCATGCGGGATCCGCGCGGGGCGTGCCGTTCATCGCGCTGACCGAGGACTGGCGTCTGCGGGGGCTGATGCAGATCTCCGGCCGGCTGTCCGACGCGCTCAACCGCCGGGAGGCGATCGAGATCACCGGCGTGAGCTGGGGACCTCCGGATGGCTCGGCGCCCCTCGAGGAGGCGCCCGGGCTCCGGAGCGTCGACCCATACGACCTGATCCTGGTGACCGGTGGCGACGACAGCCTGCCTCCGCTGACCGAGCCCGAGCGCACGGCGCTCAAGGTGCACAAGGTCGCCTACGACGTCGCGCTCGAGGTGCCGCCGTTCCGGGTGATCGGGACCGTCTACCTGCACCCGGGCTCCGAGCCGGATCGGCTGCTGGACCGCTCATCGGAGATGTTCGTCCCCGTGGTCGAGGCGGTCGCGCGCCTTGGTGAGGTCGAGGTGAGCGATCCCGAGGTCGAGGTGATCCTCGTCAACAGGTTCTACCTGCGTGGGGTGACGCAGGTCGACAGGCGCACGGGCGAGCCGCACCAGAAGCTGCCGGGCTCACCGTTGGGCGGCATCAGCTGGCAGGATCGATCCCGCTGATCGAGCCCTCGGGGCGGTGACGGTGGGAACCTACGCGAGCGACGGGATCGCGCGACCGAACAGGCGCAGCGGCGTTCGGGCGACGTCGCCGTCGGAGACGCCGAGCAGCCGGTCCGCCATCACGTCGAAGTCGAGCGTGATCCGCTCCTTGGGGGCCAGCTCGCGGAGGGTCTTGCCCTCGTTTGCGCCGCGCACGACCAGCAGCCCGCCCGAGCGGAGCTGGCCGAACAGCGGGATGGCCACGGCCCGCTCGAGGTCTTCCACCTTGATGCCGCTGTTCGCGCGGTTCGCGATCAGGGCGAGCCGGTTGCGCATCCCGAGCTCCTCGGCCACGTCACGGAGCTTGATGGTCGCGGCAATGGCGGGCATGTCGGGTGTCACCGGCACCAGGATTCGGTCGGCCTGATCGAACAGCGCCCGATTGAGCGGGCTGTACGACGGGTGCAGATCGACGATGACGAAGTCCTCACGGCGCTTGGCAACGCTGATCGCGTTCGCAACCCGCCCGGGCTCGAGCAGATCGGTGCCGATCGGGCTGGACGCGAGGGGAAGAACCTTGAGCCCCGACGAGTGGACCGAGGCAAGCTCGTCGAACGTCACGACGGGGCCGCCGTCGAGCTCGTCGCGCCAGGCGTCGATCACGGTCGGGACCGCGTCCATGCCGAGCGACGCGGGGACGTGGCCGGTGACGGTGTCGGCATCGATCAGCAGCACCCGCTGGCCGCGGCCGACGAGCGCTGCGGCGAGGTTGGTGGCGACCAGCGTCTTGCCCACGCCGCCCTTCGGGTTGAAGATCGCGAGCACCTGACCGGGTCGTGCCCAGTCGTCCTGATCCAGGTCCCCCTGCAGGACCGGGCCACTGCCATCGTCGATCACGACCGACCGGATGCACATCGCCTCGATGCGCCAGCGGATCGACTCGGCGGAGTAGGGGCGGGTGAGGTACTCGTCGTCCTGGTGCCCGGCCGCCTCCGGATCCAGACGCTCGAGCATGGAGGCGCTCACGACCAGCAGGGCCGGGATGCTGCGCCCCGATTCGTGGAGCAGCGACCAGGCGTCCGAGCCGGCATCCGGGTCGGTCTCGACGTCGATGATGGCGACGTTGATGTCCCGTCGTGCCTGGAGGGTCGCCTGGAGCTCCGCGGGATTGCGGACGAGAACCGGATCGAAGCCGCTCTTGCGAAGCTCGCCGCCGACCGGGTCGCCCTCGGTCGGCGGGAGCAGGACGGCGACCGCGGGTCGCGACTGGCTGGTCACCATCGTCAGGCCTCCGCCTCAGGGTCGCGTGCGGTGACGTGAACGACGCCATCCTCGGAACCCGTCACCCGGGCCGCGAACCCCTGCATGGTCGGGATGACGTCGCGGAACATGACGTCGGGGCGATGGTTCACGTTGAATACGAACTCGCCCTCCGGTCCTGACGCCACGGTCACGCTCTGGACGCCGGCGATCCGGCCCAGGTGTCGCTTGAAGCTGGCGATGCTGGCGACGGAGACCAGCCCTGACACGATGACCTGCGAGGTCTGCGGCTCACCATCGGCACCGCCGCCGTGTCCGGGCAGCAGGCTCGCCAGCCGCCCGGTGAACGACTCGGCGTCGAACCCGCCGGCCTCGACGCGGGCATCGAGCGCGGACATGGCCTCGCCCGTCTCGTCCGCGTCCGGGTGGCCACGGAACAGCTCGGCCGCGGTCTCGGCGACGCCCGCCGCAACCTCGGCCTGATCGGCCGAGTCGGCCGCTGACTCGGCAGCCACGACCGCCTCGGCCGCCGCCTCCAGGGCGGCCATGATCGCGCCACGGTCGACGGGCTCACCCGTCTCGCTGGCGGTGGGGAAGCCATCGGGAAGCTCGCCCGCGGCCCAGCGTGGCGTCCCGTCCGCGCCATCGTCGGACGGATCGTCTTCGGCTTTGGGCGGGGTGGGCGTGGTCCAGTCACCGGCGGCATCGCCCCAGGCGCTGCCCCATGCGCTGCCACTCGACTCCGCCGGCTCGGGGTCCGCGTCGCCTGCGACGCCCGGATCAACGGCATCAGGCTCTGCCGAGGCCATCGCCTCGCTCGCCTCTGCGTCCCCGGTACCGGGGTCAACCTCGATGACGCCTACCGGCTCGTCGGCCGCGGCGCTTCCATCCTCGTCGGCACCTGGCTCCGCGGCGGCGTCGCCAACGGCCACGTCGCCATCCACGGGCTCGCCATCCACGGGCTCGCCATCCACGGCCTCGCCGGCCGTCTCGACGCTGCCGGTGACCGCCTCAGCCTCGAGCTCGGTGGTGGCCTCCGCCGGCTCGATCGCCGTCTCGGCAGTCGGATCGGCATCGTCGCCTGCCTCGGTCTCGGCCTCGGCATCGTTGGTTGCCTCGACCTCCGGGCTCGCCTCGTCCTGCTCCTCGCTCCTGCCGATCCAGGCCTCGAACGTCGGGCTGTCGGGCATCGATTCGGCGAGCGTTGCCAGGCGCGCCGGATCGTCTTCGCTGCGCAGCCGCTCCAGGTAGGCGTCCATGTTGGCCTGGAACTGGGCAACCTCGGCATGGACGTCACCGACCTGCCGATCGACGCTCGCGGCGTGCTCGCTGAGCTCGTCCTCGAGCGTCGCCTTGCGGGTGGTGATCTTGCGGTCCGTCTCCTCGCGAATGCGGGCGATCTCCGCCTTCGACCAGTCGCGGATCCCCGCGATGTCCTCGTCGGACTGCCGGCGCAGGTCCGTCGCTCCCTCGGTCGACTGCTCGCGGATCGTCTCCACGACCTGGCGGGCCGTGGTGTCCGTCTGCGACAACGCCTGCTCCCGTGCGGTCTCGGCGGTGGCCCGGATGGCCGCGGACAGGTCGGCCATGAGCTTGGACGGCTTCCTGGGCGTCGCGGCGGGCGCCGAAGGAGCGGGGTTGATGTCGACCATGAGCGGTGGCTCCTCGGCGGAGGGGCCGCTGTCGGCCCCGAGTTCGGGCGGGCGGGGATCGTTGTCGCTGCGGGGTTCGCTGTCCCCGATGCTCAGGCGCGCGCGCAGATCGGTCTCGGGCAGCTCGGAGTCGTCGGGCTGGGCGCCGTTGGCCTCCGCGTCCTGGGTGGGCTCGGTGGCCAGCTCGTCCGACCCTTCGTCGTGCGAGCGGTCCGAGCTCCACGGGAGTCGGAAGCCGGATCGGGTATCAGTTGACGCCATGGGCCAGGGATCCTCCGCGGGCGAGGCTGGGCGGTGCTGGAACGCCACAGTAGGCGGCAGAGTGGGTTGCGGTGCAGTCGCTAGAGGTACCACCGGCGGGTTCCGGTGGTACCGGCGGATCCGGCCGTTGCCGTCGGGCACGCTCCGGGGCCACCGGATCGTGGGTGGGTTCCCGGTGCCGGCGCGCACCGGACCGAAGGCCGACCCCGCCACGGGCGCAGTGCCGCTGGCCCGCATACCATGGCGTCGTGGACCCGATGCGCGAACCTGCTCCGAAGCTCGTCACCGATGCCCCGGCCAGCGGGCCGGATCGGTTCGCTCGGCCCCTGCGCGACCTGCGGATCTCGGTCACCGACCGCTGCAACTTCCGGTGCCCGTACTGCATGCCGGCCGAGGTCTTCGGTCGCGACTTCGCGTTCCTGCCGCGGTCGCTGGTGCTCACGTTCGAGGAGATCGCCCGGCTTGCGTCGATCTTCGTCAACCTCGGGGTCCACAAGCTCCGGATCACCGGGGGGGAGCCGCTGGTGCGGCGCGATCTCCCGGTCCTGGTCGGGTACCTCGCCCGGCTGCGCGCGGGCGACGGCGGGCCGCTCGATCTGACCCTGACCACCAACGGCTCGGCCTTGCGCGCCCTGGCGAAGCCGCTCGCCGACGCCGGCCTGCAGCGCATCACGGTCAGCCTCGATTCGCTCGACGATGCCGTGTTCGGAGCGATGAACGGGGTGGACTTTCCGGTGAGCCGGGTGCTCGATGGCATCGCCGCTGCCCGGGACGCGGGTCTGGCGCCGATCAAGGTCAACACGGTCGTGCGCCGCGGCATGAACGAGGACGCGATCCTGCCGCTGGCGCGCTGGGCGCGCGAGGAAGGCTTGATCCTGCGGTTCATCGAGTACATGGACGTGGGCCATTCCAACGGCTGGCGCCTGGACGATGTCGTGCCGGCCGCCGAGATCCTGGCCACGATCGATGCCGAGCTGCCGATCGAGCCGGTGTCGCCCGACTATCGCGGTGAGGTCGCGGGCCGGTTCCGGTATCGGGACGGCTCCGGGGAGATGGGGGTCATCGCCTCGGTCACCCGCCCGTTCTGCTCCGATTGCACCCGGGCGCGCCTGTCGGCGGACGGCCACCTGTACACCTGCCTGTTCGCGGTCGCCGGCACGGACCTCAAGACCCCGCTCCGCGAGGGCGACAGCGATGCGGACCTGGCCGCCCGGATCCGGAGCGTCTGGACGGCCCGCGTGGACCGTTACTCGGAGCTGCGAAGCGAGGCCACGGAGCGGCTGCCGAAGGTGGAGATGTTCGCCCTCGGTGGGTGAAGGGACAGGTTTCCGGGCCGTACCGCCCGTCCGAAGGTGACCTTCGCGGCCCGGGTCGTCCACCGCTCATCCACAGCGGGGGGAAACTCGTGGACGCGGTCCCCGGAGCATCCGGGCAGTTCGTGGAAAACCCCGTTGGAGCCGGGCGGGCTGCGGCGTAGCGTTGCTTCTGCCCGAAGGGGCCGATGGAGGCCCGGAGCGGAGGCGATCGCCTCAAGCCCGCTCCACCCGGCCGGCTGCGATCACCTCAAGGCCACGCCGGCGTCCGGTCCGCGATCACATCAAGGGTCGGCGCTCTCCGGTCGCTTCGGGCGCTTCATCTGCCGGCAGGCGCAGCCCGCGAGGGTGGTGTGTGTCGGACGCCCGGACGGACGCGACCGGCATCCCGGTGTCGGTACTCCATCCGGGCGTTGAAGTGTTAAGCGGCAGCGCGTCGAGCGTCCCGTTCCGTCGGGAATGCCGTTGCGACGGGCATCCCGGGACCCCACGGCCCGTCGCGCGCCCCACCTCGACGGTGACCGGGACCGACTCGCTATGCTCCCTTGCGACATGCCTGATCCGGACGCGGCCCGCACCGACCGGTCCCGACCCATCCCACCCGCCGAGCAGCCCGCTCGCCTCGCCGCGCTCGGCGCCGTCGTTCGGCAGCGCAGCGACCTCGTGCCGCGCGTCGGCATGGTCCTCGGCTCGGGGCTGGGAAACCTCGCCGATGAGCTGAGCGAGCCGACCGCGATCCCGTTCGCGGACCTGCCCGGCTGGCCCGTGGCCACCGCACCGGGCCATGTCGGACGGCTCCTCCTGGGTCGCCTGGCTGGCGTGCCGGTCGCCGCTCTCCAGGGCCGCTTCCATCTGTACGAGGGAAATGCCCCCGGGCTCGTGGTCCAGCCGGTGCTGCTGTTCCGGCAGCTCGGTGCCCGCATGGTGGTCCTGACCAATGCGGCCGGGGGCGTGAACCCCGCGTTCGGGCCCGGGACGCTGATGGCCATCACGGATCACCTCAACCTGACCGGGCGCACGCCGCTTATGGGACCCAACGCAGACGAGCTCGGCCCCCGGTTTGCCGATCTGACCGATGTCTGGGCGCCGGGCCTGCGCGCGCGTCTGCATGCCGCTGCGGCGGCGGAGGACATCCCGCTCGAGGAGGGCATCTACGCCGGTCTGCTGGGCCCCTCGTACGAGACTCCGGCCGAGGTCCGCATGCTGCGCACCCTGGGCGCCGATGCGGTGGGCATGTCGACGGTGCTCGAGGCGATCGCGGCCCGCTGGGTGGGGCTCGAGGTGTGCGGGGTGTCGCTGGTGACCAATGCCGGCGCCGGCTACACGGGTCAGCCGCTCAGCCACGAGGAGGTCCTCTCCGCCGGCGCCGAGGCCGGGCCCCGGCTGGCGCGGGTGCTGCGGCGGTTCGTGGCGGAGTGGGACGCCGCGTCGCCCGGGTGAGCGGCCCGGACCGCTGTGCCGACCCCGGGGCTGGCCCGGCTCATCGCGGACCTGCGTGCTCGACCTCGGCCAACGGGCCGGTGCCTACCTGACCGGGAGGTCCCGTCCGGCGGCGCGCGCCGCGTCGCGCTGCTGCGCCCAGGCCGCCAGCACGCTGTCCTTATGGGGCCTGATCGGGCAGTGCTCGTCGCGATTGTTGAACTCGTCGCAATAGCCCAGCGGGACGCACTTGGGAGCGAGGAACGCACCCAGGAACGGTGACACGTTGAACACCTCGTGCCGGATCAGCTGGAACAGGCGGCGGATCTCCCACTGCGCCATCGTGCACAGTCGCAGCCCCGACATGTGGATCAGGGCCCGCAAGTTGGTCGTCATCACGAGGTTGGTCCGGGTGGCGTTGGGGAACACGAAACGCGCGTCCTCTCCAGGCACGCCGGCCGCCAGCAGCTGCTCGTACAGCCCGAGCGCGCCGTCCACCTGCTCCTCGTACCGGGTCCGCAGCTCCGGGTCGCCCTCTGCGATCGTCGCCGGCAGCATGGTCGCCGCGCCCTTGTACTTGACGTAGCGCTGGCTCTGCTGGTCGAACGCCACGCCCGCCCGGTGCCGCACGAGCTGGTGCGACAGCGTCCGCGAGACGCCGCTGAGGGCGAACGTGAACACGATGTGCTCGATGGTCGACCCGTGGCCCGACTCGATCACGTTCGTGATCAGCCGCTGCATGCTCGCCGGCGCCACCTCGCCCTCCACGGCGCGCCGGAAGATCTCCTGCGGCTCGAGCTCCGAGTAGCAGGTCCGGCAGGCGGTGTACACGAGCGGAACGTAGTAACGCTCGACGATCGACTTGTCCGGGAACAGCAGGCCGGCCTTCATCCCGAGCTCGTGGCGTCCCGGGTTGCGCGGGATGGCCGTCTTCGAGCGCTGGGGGGCGGGCGCCTCTGCCATGGTGTCAGTCTACCGGCCGCGTGGTGGAACGGATACGCCCGGGGCCGGGACCCGCACCCGGACGACGGCATGGAACCAGACCCAGTAGAGGGCCAGATCCGCGATCGATCCGCGCATGCCTCTGCCCGTCACCGTCGGGTCACTGGAACGGCGCTCCGGTCGGAGATGACGGGGACGTCAGCTCGACCGCCATCGTGCGCTGGGTCGGGTCGCAGACGAGGGGCGCGACGGGAGTACCCGACGAGGGCAGATGGCCCGGCGAACGCCGGCGGCTCAGCCGGGACCCGGCGCCCCCGCCTCAAGCTCGCCGGCCAGGTCGCGGGCGAGACGCAGCGCCTCGACCACGGCCTCCGGGCGCGACCATCCGGCGCCCCTCGCCGCCGCCGCGCGCAGCGCGGGATCCGTGGTGTCGGGGTCGGCGACCGGCACCTTGTCGGCCGGCCACAGGGCCGCGATGTGGATGCCCGTCTCGGCGACGCTGCGCCTCGCGGCGGCGCCCACCGCGTACCCGTCCTCGGTGCGGCCGTCCACCAGCAGGAGCATCGAGATCGCGGTCAACGACAGCACCACGCCGGATACGTCGCGGCTCTCGTCGAAGGCGCTCAGCGCGACGGCGAGGTCGGCGGCCGAACCCCGGGCGCGGCCATCGAGCGCCCGACCGAACGCCCGCGTGAACCGTGTCCACGCGATCCAGAACCGGTCGCCCAGGCGATCGAATGTCGCCAGGGCGCGAGTCGCCGCGACCTCCGCGTCCGCGTAGTCGCCGGCGTACGAGGCATGCTCGGCGATGCCCCAGTAGGACTTCGCGACACCGGTCTCGTCCCCCAGCCGGGTCCAGATCGCGAGCGCCTCGTCGATCAGCGAGCGGTCTGCGGCCAGCATCTCGACCCATTCGTCGACGCCGGCCGTCGGACGCCGCGCGAAGAACCGGTTGTAGAGCGCGTTGGCCAGCTCCGACTCGTTGCCCAGCTGCCGCGCCTGCGACACCGCGTCGCCGTAGAAGGTGCTGGCGGCGGCCGTGTCGCCGGCCCAGTAGGCCAGCCCGCCCGCGGCTTCGAGCGCACGCAGCCGGGCGAGCGACGGCTCGCTCGGCCACTCGGGCATGCCCAGGACCGCGTCCAGGCGAGCGCGGCCCTCGATCAGGTGCCCGCGCATCTGCCAGAAGCGCCAGGCCCCGTAGCCGAGCTCCGAGGCCCGCGCCGTGTCCCCGCCACGCACCAGGTGGTCGAACGCCGCGCGCAGGTTGTCGTGCTCGTCCTCGAGCCGGTCGAGCCGGCGTCCCTGGTCGGCGCGGCCGGGGCCGTCCGACGCCGTCTCGCGCAGGAACCCGAGGAAGGCATCCGCGTGGCGGTCGCGGAGGGCGGCCGTCTCCCCGCGCGCATCGATCCTGGCCAGCGCGTACTCGCGGATCGTCTCGAGCATCTCGAACCGGAGGTCGCCGTGGACGTCCTCGACGACCCGGATCAGGCTCTGCTCGGCCAGCCGCTCGAGCCCGCCGTCGACGTCGAGCGGCGCCGGATCCCCGTCGAGGCCGCACACGGCGGCTGCGAGCTCCAGCGGGCCACCGCCCGCGAACGTGCCCAGGCGCGCGAACAGCGTGCGGTCGTCGGGCTCGAGGAGGTCGTGGCTCCAGTCGATGGCGCCGCGCAGCGTGCGCTGGCGGTCGGGCAGATCGCGCCCGCCAGCCGTCAGGAGGCCCAGCCGGTCGTTCAGGCGGGTGGCGATGGCCGCCGGCGACAGGAGCCGGCTGCGGACCGCCGCGAGCTCGATCGCCAGGGGCAATCCGTCGAGCCGCCGAACGATCTCGGCGACGTGCGGCGCGTTGTCCGCGGTGAGCACGAAGTCGGGCCGGACGGACACCGCGCGCTCGACGAACAGCCTGACCGCCTCGGACGCCATCACGCCTTCGACGTCCACGACGCCCGCCGCGGGCAACGACAGCGGCGGAACGGGGAACTCCTGCTCGCCGGCGATCCGAAGCGGTGCCCGGCTTGACGCGATGACCGTCAGCCGCGGGGCGTCGCGAAGAAGGTCCGCCACCAGCGGCGCGCCGTCGACGACCTGCTCGAAGTTGTCGAGCACGAGCAGCGCCATCCGGTCATGCAGGTGGTTCCTGACCCGGTCGATGGGCGGCTGCCCGGGAGCGAGCAGGCCGATGGACGCGGCGATCGCCGAGGCGATCAGGTCCGGGTTGGTGACGGGTGCGAGCGGCACGAACCAGGCGCCGTCATGGAAGCGGTCGGCGCAGTCGCCGGCGAGCGCGAGCGACAGGCGCGTCTTGCCGGTGCCACCGGGGCCCGTGAGCGTGAGCAGCCTGGTCCGATCGAGCAGCTCGGCGGCCGCGGCCAGCTCCGCGCGACCCACGAAGCTGGTCAGCTGGGCCGGCAGGTTGTTGGGTGTCGCGTCCAGGGTTCGGGGTGCCGGAAACACCGAGGCCAGGCCGTCGGCCGCCACCTGGAACAGCCGCTCCGGCCGGGCCAGGTCCTTGAGGCGGTGGTCGCCAAGATCGTTGAGCTGGACGCCACCGAGCCCATCGGTGGCCAGCGCCCGCGCTGCATCGGTGACCAGGACCTGGCCGCCGTGGCCGGCCGCCGCGACGCGCGCCGCGCGGTGGACCTCGAGCCCGACGTAGTCGTTGCCGACGACCTGGACGGCCCCGCTGTGGATTCCCATCCGCACCCGCACGGGCGTTGCCGGCCATGCGTGCCCGGCCAACGCTCGCTGCGCGCCGACCGCCGCCCGGATCGCCGCGGCCGCGGACGAGAATGCGATGAAATGGGCGTCGCCCTCGGACCCGAACGCGATCCCGCCCTCGGCCTCGGCGGCGCCGACGACCAGCGACCGCTCGGTGTCGAGGATCGCCCCGTAAGTGGTGTCGCCGACCTCGGCCAGCAGCCGCGTCGAGCCCTCGATGTCGGTGAACAGGAACGTCACCGTCCCGGTCGGCAGGTTCACGCCGCGGGCTCCGGGCCCGGGATGGCGACCTCCTCGCCCAGCGCGTAGCGAACGCCGTCGGGCAGCGGCAGCGCGGCGCCCTCGGCGCGATGCCGCGCGAGCTCGGCCGGGTCGAGACGGTTGCTCGCATCCGCCCGCGTGACCCGCTCGAAGGCTTCCTGCACCACGCCCGCGAGCCCGGCGCCGGACGACGCCTGGAGGCGTCGGGCGAGGCCCTGGAGGCGGGCGGCCCGGGCCACGTCACCGTCGGTCACCGCAACCGCCGACAGGTCGTCGAGCGCGAGGGTCACGCCGGCGATGTCGCCGGCGTCGTCGAAGATTCGCAGCGCATCGCGGACGAGGGACCGGGCGGCATCGGGCTCACCGAGCTTGAGCCTGGTCGACCCGAGCTGGTGGAGCGCCCACGCCTCCTGCGTCCGGTCGCCCACCCTGCGGTAGAGCTCGAGGGCCTCGCCGAAGGCGGGCGCCGCGCTGACGTTGTCGTTGCCGAAGTATGCCTGGATGCCGATGCCCCACAGCACGTTCGCGGTGCCACGATCGTCGCCCAGCGTCCGGTACAGGGCGAGGGCCTCGTCGAGCATCCCGGCCGCCGCGCGCCGCCCCTCAGGATCGTCCTCGGCGAGCATCGAGTAGCTGAACGAGAGGTTGTAGAGAGCGTTCGCGATCTCCGCCTGGTCGCCGATCTCGCGCCAGATCGCCAGCGCGGCCTGGTACGAGGGACGGGAGCCGACCAGGTCGCCATGCCAGTACAGGATCCCGCCCATGACCTCGTGCGCCCGCGCCCGAAGCGATGCCGGGGCGTTCGCGAACCACGGCCGTCCGAGCAGCGCCGTCATCCGGGCCCGGGCCTCGCGCAGGTGGCCGCGCTTCTGCCAGAAGCGCCAGACCGCGATCGCCGTCCCCAGCGCCAGGTCGGCGTCCGCGTGGGCGTCGGCCCACTCGATGGCCGCCCGCAGATTGGCATGCTCGAGCTCGAGGCGGTCGAGGATCGCCCGCTGCCCGGGTCCCGCGATGTCGGGCTCGAGGCCCACGGCGAGATCGCGGTACGCTCGGGCGTGCCGATCGCGCACCCGATCGTCATCGCCCCCGGCCGCCAGTCGCTCGAGCGCGAACTCGCGGATCGGCTCGAGCAGCGTGAACCGCGGCTCGCCGTCGTGCTCGTCCGAGCGTACGAGGCTCTGGTCGACCAGCGCCGCAAGGCCATCGAGGACGTCGATGCCCAGCTCGCCGGCGGGACCTGCGACTGCCTCTGCGCAGGCGAGGTCGAACCCCCCGACGAACACGCCCAGCCGCTCGAACAGCCGGCATGCGGGCCGGTCGAGCAGCTCGTAGCTCCACGCGATCGCCCCGCGCAGCGTCCGCTGGCGCTCCGGGACGTCCGCCGCGCTGGCGCCCGGCAGGTCGAGCCGGCCCTCGAGGCGCTGGTGCACCGCGGCCGGCGTGAGGAACCGGAGCCGGGCCGCGGCAAGCTCGATGGCGAGCGGGACGCCGCCCAGATGGGCCACGATCGAGGCCACGTCCGAGGCGTTGGTATCGGTCAGCGAGAAGCCCGGCCTGACCGCAACCGCTCGCGCGACGAACAGGCGGATGGCGGCGAAGGCCGCCAGCGAGTCGGGGTCGTGGCGACGCATCGCCGCCGGCAGGTGCTCGAGCTCGAACGCGCCGAGGCGGCCGAGCTCCATCGGCGCCGGCAGCCCGGGCACGGGGTACTCCTGCTCCCCCTGGACCCGGAGCGGCGCCCGGCTGGTCGCGAGGACCCGCAGCTCCGGCGCGCGCCGCAGCAGCTCGGCCAGGTCGCCGGCCGCCGCGGAGACCTGCTCGAAGTTGTCGAGCACGAGCAGCACGCGCCGGCCCGCGAGCTCAGCGCTCAGGACGTCGATCGCGCGCCGCTGCGGGTCGTCGGCGACACCCAGCACGTGGGCGATCGTGGCCGCGACCATCGCCGGGTCGCTGACCGTGCCCAGGGCCACGAACCACACGCCGTCCGGGTACTCGTCCGCGACCGCGGCAGCCAGCTGGAGCGCCAGCCGTGTCTTGCCGGTGCCGCCGGGACCCGTGAGCGTCACCAGCCGCGCCCGCTCGACCAGGGATCGCCCCTCGGCCAGCTCCCGCTCCCGGCCCACGAAGCTGGTGAGCTCGGTGGGCAGGTTGTTGGGCCGGGCATCGAGGGAGCGGATGGGCGGGAAGTCGGCCGGCAGCCCGTCGATCACAAGCTGTGCGATCCGCTCCGGGCGAAGGTCCTTGAGCCGGTGCGGGCCGAGCTGGCGGAGCGTGACGCGTTCCGGCAGGCGATCGGCGACCAGCGCCTCGGCGGTCTCGGACAGCAATGCCTGGCCACCGCTCGCGGCGGCGGCGACCCGGGCCGCGCGATGGACGTCGTGACCGACGTAGCTGCCATCGGCATCGAGCTCGCCCATGCCGACGTGGAGGCCCATGCGGACGCGGATGGCGACGCCGGCCGGCCATGGCTCGGCACCAAGCGAGCGCTGTGCGTCCGTTGCCGCGCCGACCGCCTCGACCGGATCGCGGAACACCGCGAAGAACGAATCGCCCTCGGTGCCGATCTCGACGCCGTGGTGAGCCCCGAGCGCGGCGCGGATCAGCTGCCGGTGCCGTTCCAGGACAGGTCGCCAGCCCACCGTGCCGAGTGCCTCGACCAGCTTTGTCGAGCCCTCGATGTCCGTGAACATGAAGGTGATCTGACCGGTGGGTCGGGCGTGTGCTGCCACGTCGGGACGCTCCAGGCTCGGGACGCTCAGGTGATCACGATCTGTGGTCGCTCGATGACTCGCGCAAACGCCCCACGACCACCCGGAGCACGGCGAGGGCCACGCCGGGCTGGTCGCGCAGCACGCGTTCGAAGTCCCACGAGGCAAGAGCGAGGCACCTGCTGGGTGCCGTCGCGACGACCTGGGCGATCCGCGGCCCGCCGTCGAGCACCGACAGCTCCCCGAAGAACTCGCCGGGACCCAGGGTTGCGAGGACCGTCCCGTCGCGGATGACCTGGGCTGCCCCTTCGGCGATGAGGAAGAAGCCGGTGCCCACCTCACCCTGGCGCGCGATCACCCGCCCGGCCGGTAGCTCGACCTCGATCGCGGCGGCGCTCAGCGCGGCCAGACCATCGGCATCCAGCCCCCGAAACAGCGGACAGGCCCCCAGCAGCGCCGCGCGCCTGTCGTGGGTCAGCGTCATGGCCTCCTCCAGGTGGGCTGCGTGGTCATGGTGCCCCGCGGGCCCGCACGCGTCAACGAGAGTCCCGCCGTGAGGACCATCGGGACGACCGTGTTGTTCACGCCATTCGGGCCAGGTATGAGAGCATGCATGCACCAGGATCCGGGTCGCGGCGGGGGCAGGAGGGCAGCTGTCGAGATGGCCACGCGGGAGGAGATCGCGGACATCCTCGCCGGGTTCACCCTGTTCGGGGATCTGCAGACGCCACAGCTGCTTTCGGTGGCAGGCGTGTTCGAGGAGGTGTTCTTTCCCCAAGGCGAGCGCATCCTCCGCCAGGGCCTCACGGGCTCGGGCTTCTACGTCATCCTCGAAGGCGCCGCGGACGTCATCGTCGACGGAACCCAGCGCTCGACGCTCCATCGCGGGGATTTCTTCGGAGAGGTCTCCATCCTGCTTGGCGAGCCGCCGACGGCCGACGTCGTGGCCACCGGCGCCCTGCGCTGCATCGTGATCGCCGGGCCTGCCGTGAAGGCGTTCCTCGAGGAGCATCCCAAGGTGATGTTCCGGATGCTCCAGGCACAGGCCAGACGGCTCCGGAACGCCAATCGCTGGCGGAGCTGACGGTCATGTCCTCCGACCCCCGCCCGTTCCCGCCGGGGGACTATCCGGCCATCGTGATCGGCAGCGGGCCAGGTGGTCTCCAGGCGAGCTACGGGCTGCGCAGCCATGGCATCGCCCACGCCGTCCTGTCCGCCGACCCGTCGCCGGGCGGGATGTTCCGTCGCTGGCCGTTCTTCCAGCGCCTGCTGTCGTGGACCAAGCCATACGCGCCAGAGGCGCGGACGAGCCGCGAGTACCAGCGCTTCGACTGGAACAGCCTGATCGCCGATGAGCCCGAGCTGCGGTCCCTGCAGGCCGGGCTCATGGACGGGACGTCGTACTTCCCCAGCCGGCTGGAGATGGAGGCCAACCTCTCGGCATTCGCCAATCGGGCGGGGATCGCCATCCGCTATGGCTGCACCTGGCAGCGGACCCGGCGGGAGGGGGGCAGGGACGGCACCACGTTCGTGCTCGAGACGAGCGACGGGGAGTACCGGACCCGGATTCTCGTGCTGGCGGTGGGGGTGGCGCAGCCGTGGCGCCCGCAGAAGACGCCCGGCATCGAGCTCGCCCGTCACTACGCGGAGACACGCGAGGCGTCCTCGTACGCCGGCAAGCGGGTGTTCATCATCGGCAAGCAGAACTCCGGTTTCGAGCTCGCGTCCGGGCTCGCGTCGTGGGCCTCGCAGATCGTGCTGAGCTCGCCGTCGCCGGCCAAGCTGTCGGTCATGACCCGCTCATTGGTCGGGGTGCGGGCGCGCTACGTCCAGCCGTTCGAGGACAACTTCCTGGGTCTCGGCGTTTCCATCCTCGAAGCATCAACCGACGCGATCGTGCGGGCCGGCGATGCCCTTCGGGTGGACCTCAAACGCACCGACAACGGCATGCCGATGAGCGTGGAGGCCGACGAGGTCATCGCGGCCACCGGGTTCACGTGCCCGCTGCAGGATCTCCCCGATCTTGGCGTCACGACCGTGGGCCGCAGCATGCTGCCGGCGGTGACGCCCATGTGGGAGAGCGTGTCGGTGCCCGGGATCTACTTCGCCGGGACCATCACCCAGGCCGCGCACGGCCTGCGCAAGCACGGCATCCCGGCCAACTCCGGAGCCGTTCACGGGCACCGCTATAACGGCATCATCCTGACCCGGCACATCGCCCAGACCCACTTCGGCGTCGAGACCCCCCGTCCCGTTGTCCCGGAGGGGGATGTCCTGGGCTACCTGCTGCGTGAGGCGACCTGCGCTCCGGAGCTGTGGCACCAGAAGGCGTACCTCGCGCGGGTCGTGTCCGTCTCGCCCGACGACGGGATCCGCGACGAGGGGATCCTGCCGCTCGTCCACGCGCTCGATGCCATGGACCGAAACCTGATCGCGATGACCGTCGAGGCGGACGGCCAGGGATCGATCTATCCCGTGGTCTACGTCAAGCGCGATGGTCGGACCGAGGAGCACGCGCTTCCCGGGCACCCGTTGCGCGACTTCGCCACGGCCGAGCATCGGGGATCGGCCGCGGCGGCGATCGGGTCCCTGCTGCCGTCGTACGCCCGGGCCGGCTGAGCGGCGTCGTCTCCGTCCATTCGTATCTCCGTCCAGCTCCGTCTGTCCGTCGATCGTCCCCGGGGACTCCGTCCACTGTCCCGGGGTCCCGTCCTTCGCTCTTCCCCGCCGGGCCGCTCGCCCAGCAAGCGACGCAGCGCATGGGTGGCCGTTCCTGATCGCCTGGCGAGCGGATGGTGGCGCCATGCGGCACCCGGCACCGCCGGCTGCTCGCCCAGCGAGCGCTACGACGCGGCGTGCAACCATTCGCTCGCCCAGGAGCGGCAGGAGAGCAGGGCGCCCTCGCCCAGCGAACGGGGGCCGGCGGCCGGCGGCGACCGGCGGCGACCGGCGGCGAGCGGTCATCGTCCCGCGGGGCTGTCGGAGGATTGACAAGCCCATTAGATAGCCGAACTCGGTTACGTTGCGACAAGTTAGCTCTTGCAGGCTAACTCGACGTTAGGTAGTCTGCCGCGGATGACTGATCGGCCCATCGGGACCGTCGTGTTCGGCGACGTCGTCGATTCGCGGCGGGATCCTGGCTCCACCGCCTGGCTGCGCTCGCTGCGCACTGATCTCGACGCCGCCTATGCGCGCGATCAGCGCCTGGCCGCGTTCGGCTTCACCCAGGGCGACGAGCTCCAGGGGCTGCTGGGACCAGGCGCCGACCCATTCCGGGCCATTGTTCGGGCTGCCCTCGAGCCCGACGCGAGGGATCTTCGGTGGGCCGTCGTGGCGGGTGAGATCGAGCCCGGCACCGGGCCGGCCACGGAACGCACCGGACCTGCCTTCCACGCGGCGCGCGATGCCCTGGCGGTGGCGAAGGCCCGGCGCGAGGGGTTGAACGCCATCACCGGTGACGAGGCGGCCGACGCCCTGCTGGGGGATCTGGGCCCGCTGCTCCCGATGCTGCTGGGTGAGCTGACCGACCGGCAGCGGCAGGTCGGACGGCTGATGCTCGTCGACCGGCTGCGTCAGGCGGAGGTCGCCGATCGGCTTGGTGTCAGCCGGGCCACGGTGTCGGTCATGGCGGAGCGGGCCCGGATCCGTCACCTCGAGCAGCTCGCCCGGGCGCTGGCCGCGATCTTCGGGGATGGCGTCAGGCGCGCCACGGGCCACGCGGCGCCGGCGTCGGGGAGCGCGCGATGAGCGACGTCGTGCTGGTGCTCGCGTGGCTGCTGTTCTCGCACCTCGTCGCAGATTTCGTGCTTCAGAACGACTGGATCGCCATCAACAAGGGGACCGGCGGTCGGAACGGCTGGAGCGCGCTCGGCCTGCACGGCCTCCACGTCGCCCTTTGCCTCGCGCCGGTGGTGCTCGCGTTCGGCTTCCGGGGTCTCGTCTACCTCGCGCTGGTGACCGTCTCGCACATGCTGGTGGACCGCTGGAAGGTGCGCGCAACCCAGCAGGCCGAGCGGGAGGCGCAGGCACAGGCGCGCTCGCGTGCCGAGCGCACGGGCGTGGTGTCGGGCTCGGGCCTCGGCGCGGCATGGAGCCCATGGCCGGGCATCCTGTTCGTCGCCGACCAGGTGCTGCACATGACGTTCCTGATCGTGGGCTGGCTGGTGATCCTGGAGGGCGTGCCGATCCTGCCCGAGTTCGCGCGCTTTGCCAACGACGTGTTCGGGTCGTGGGATCGAGCGACCGTCCACGCCACGATCCTCACGGCCGTCGTGATCGCCTCGCTGCTGATCGTCAACACTCGTGGTGCGTTCTACTTCGTGCTCGCGCTCGTCTCGCCGCGTGACATCGCGCCCGAGGCCGCGACGGCGCCGGTCGCGCCGCCTGCTCCGGCGGCGTACACGGTTCGGGTGGGCCCCGTGATCGCGACCGTGGAAGCGACCCCGTCGACCGTCGCCGCGGTGGCGACCCGGCCGGCAGCGGGCGCGGTCGGACCCGCGGGAGGAGCGCCGAGCCAGGCTCGCGACTCGGTCGCCAGCGGGGTTCCGAGCGGTGCCCCGGCCAGGATCGGGGCCACGATCGGCGCCCTCGAGCGCCTCCTGATCGTCGCCTTCATCCTCGCCGGCGCCGAGGTCGCGGTGGGGTTCGTGATTGCGGCCAAGACGATCGCGCGCTTCAAGCAGCTCGATGACCGTGGCTTCGCCGAGTATTACCTGCTGGGGACGCTGGCCAGCGTCTCGGTGGCGATCCTGAGCGCGGCGGTGGCGCAGGCGGCGCTGCGAACCCTCGGCCTGTAGGGTCACCGCACCGTTCGCGGGGCCACCGAGGCGCGCCGATGCGTCGGTCAGACCAGGTTGCGCGGGATCCGCTCCTGCCACTCGCGGGCAAAGAACGGCTGACCGTCAAGACGGACGTCGAGATCGACCCGGACGTCGAACGCGTGCTCGTCGGACGCGATGTCGCCAGTGGCCCGAATGTCGACATCGAACCCGTCGCCCGTCCAGCGGTACGCCACCTGGCTGTCGAGCCGAGCGTGCGCCGGGTCCGCGTCGGACGCCGCCAGCACCAGCCGCTCCGAGCTGTACACGCGCGAGCCGTCTTCCGCGATGCTCGCCCCACCCTCGCCGATCGTCACCGTCACCGTCCCGGCGATCACGTCCTGCTCGATCCGCCACACGGGCAAATCCTCCTCGTCGCCACCGACCTCGCGCAGCCCCGCCGGCTCGGTGCGGAAGGCGGGCGGCGGGAGGGTTGTCGCGGACCGTGGCAGCACCGGAAGCAGCAGCCGCGACGGCGCATCTGGCCCATGGTGCACGTGGAGCTCGCCCGGGAGCGGCGACGGCCACAGCACGGGCCAGTAGCTGGTGAGCACCGTGAGGCGGATCCGGTTGCCGGCGCCGAACCGGTACCCGGTCGTCCGCAGCGGGATCCGGACCTCCTCGGTTGCCCGTGGCCGCGTCGGCATCGGTGAGGGATCGACGTCGGACAGGCGATGGGTCAGGTTGAGGACGCCGGTGGCGACGAGCGACGAGGTGCCGTCTCCCGAGACCTCGGACAGCCGCACCACGCAGGTGGCGATCGGCATCGTGGTGGTGAGGTGGAGGATGGCCATCGGCACGCCGATGAGGGACAGTGGCTCGACCAGCGGATCGGTGGTCCAGGTCAGTCCGAGCATCTCGTCGGGCCGCAGGTCCCGGGCCAGACCATTGGGCGGGCCGCCAGCGCCCCACGACAGCGCGCCGGAGGTCCCGGCGGTGGCCCGGTGCACCACGGCGTGCATCCCATCCGCGTCGGCCGGCTGCTCGGACAGCGCGCCATCGCCCAGATACCAGGTGACCGGTGCGGTCCCCGGCACCGGGAATGCCCCGGCGGCCCGCCAGCGCCCCGGCCACTCGCGCGGGAACGGCTCCGGATCGGCCCACTCGTGCTCGAACCAGGTGACCGCGGGTCCGTCCTCCCAGCCGTTCTCGATCCCCTTGAGGTACCGGTCGAAGAACCGGACCAGCTCGTGGTGCCAGTCGAGGTTGGGGCCCGGGTAGGCATCGTCGGGGAACGAGTGGACCCAGTTGCCGACGAGGGTCCGGACCGACCGGGCGTTCCGGCACCGCTCCTGGATCCGGAACGCGGCGTCGACGTAGGCGTCGGTCCAGCCGGCGACCTGGAACACGGCGCAGGTGAGCGTCTCGTACTCGGGCGCCAGCGAACCGCGTCTCCAGTACGGCCCGTCGGTCTGCTCGCGGATCCAGGTGAACAGCCAGGGCGGCGTCAGCTCCAGGCGCTCGCGCCACTCGTCGCGCCAGGCATCGCCGCGGAAGGCGGGCAGCGGAGGCATCGCGTTCATGCCCAGCTGGCTCACCGCGTACTGGCTCTTCTCGCTCCCGGTGACGCAGCCGCCCCGAATGTGGACGTCGTCGCGGTACCGGTCGTCGGTCGCGTACATGGGCAGGATCGCGCGCAGGTGCGGTGGCCTGAGCTTGGCGACCTGGATCGAGGTGAAGCCGCCGTAGCTGATGCCCCACATGCCGATGTTGCCGTTGCACCACGGCTGGCGGGCGAGCCACTCGACAGCGTCGTGCCCATCGCGAGTCTCGGCCTCGGTGTACTCGTCGTCCGCGATTCCGGGTGAGGACCCGGTGCCCCGGACGTCGAGCCGGCAGAGCGCGAAGCCACGGGCGGCCAGCCACTCGCCACGGGCCACGTCCGAGTTCCGGCGCCAGTTGTCCTTGCCGTACGGGATCATCTCGAGGATCGCCGGGAAACGCTCGTCGGGGTGGTCCTCCCGCGGGCGGGGCAGCCAGACGTTGGCGGACAGCTCGAGACCGTCCCGGACCGGGAGGCGGACGTCCCAGCGCACGTCGATCTCGTGCTCGGGCTGGCTGACGGCGTGCGGGCGGGCGGTCTCGGGTTTGGCGATCACGTGCCCGAGCATACCGGCGCACCAGCCGGCGGCGTCACCGATTGCCGGCGATCGGTACCGTGTAGCCGTGACGCACCACGAGGACGAGCGATCGACATCGGCCGATCTCGAGGCCGGGGTCCCCGCGAGCGATGCGGCGCCCAATCCCGTCGGGCCCTGGCGCCGGCGATCGCGGGTGATCAGCTATGCCAACCCCTGGATCGAGCTGCTGCACGACGAGGTCGACCGACCCGACGGCAGCCCGGGCATCTACGGCGTGGTCCACTTCCTGAATGCCGCCGTCGGCGTGGTGGCGGTGGACGATGCCGGACGCCTGCTGCTGGTCGGTCAGCACCGCTACGCCCTCGACGAGTACAGCTGGGAGATCCCGGAGGGCGGTGTCGCACCCGACGAGCCGCTCGAGGCCGGCGCGAGGCGCGAGCTGCGCGAGGAGACCGGATACGAGGCGGACGCCTGGCGCCAGCTGTGCCGGCTGTCGGTGTCGAACTCGGTGACCGACGAGCGGGGTGCCCTGTTCCTGGCGAGCGGGCTGCGGCCGGGTGACGCGTCACCGGATCCCACCGAGGAGCTCTCGGTGCGCTGGGCGACCCTCGAGGAGGTCCTGGCGGAGATCGCTTCGGGCGCCATCCACGACTTGCTGACCATCGCGGGCGTGAGCCTCTACGCCGCTGAGGCTCATCGAGGCGGATGAGCCCACGCGAGCCCGGCCGCGACCTCGCCGGACCCAACCCCGCGGCGTTCCACTACGGTCCGGCGCACGTGATCATGCACGGCAATCCGGCGTTCCTGGAGATGTTCGGGGAGGCCTCGGTCGGGGTGCCCGCCCGCGAGGCGATGGCGGACCTGCCGCGGACGGCGTTCGAGCTCATGGACCGCGTGTATCGGGAGGGCCGTCCGCTGGCCCGCCGGGTCAGGACGCCCGCCGGCGACCGCCGCCTGGTCGTGGTTCCGCGCCGCGACCCGGAGACCGGCGAGACGTACGGCGTGGCGACCCACCTGCGCCCGCAGGGGCAACGCGCCTGACGGCAGGCGCCATGGCGCTGAACGGGCTGCCGATCGCGATGTAGCCGCCCTTGGCGGTGGGTGCGATGGTCTGGAGCTCGATCCCGCCGAACTGCCTCGAGTCCAGCTCGGTGCAGGCGTAACCGCCCGTGTTCGAGGTCGGCGTTGAGACAGGTTCGCTGGGCCGAGCTGACGGCATCGTCGTGGCCTCTGTCGGGGTGGGGGATGCCGGGCCTTGGCCCACGGTCGGCGAGGGCGCCGTGGCGGCGGCCGGTCCGGGGGTGAGCTGCGACAGGATCCCGAGCACCGCCAGGCTCCTGACGACGGCGACGATCACGGTGGTCCCCACCTGTTCACGGTTCCACCCCTCGATTCGTGCTGCGAGATCACGACGCCGTACAGCAGGTGGCGCCCGTAGCATGAGCCCGACCACATCATCCCGCCTTGGGGGTCACCCTCGTGCCCGGCAGCGTCCCCGAATCCTTCGCTCCGTCTGATCCGGAGTCCCCCGGTCGCATGGACCGCGGCGCGTTCGAGGCGTCGCTGCCCCGGGCCGCCTACGTGGGTGCGCCGTTCCTGGACCGGGAGCGAGAGGCGATCTGGTGGGCCGAGTGGGTTGCCGTGGGCCGGGTCGAGCAGCTGCCGAACGCGGGCGACTTCCTCGCGGTCGACGTGGCCGGCGAGCGCGTCATCGTCGTCCGCGACCGCGCTGGTGGGCTCCATGCCCACTACGACCTGTGCCGCCACCGGGGCTCGCGGCTGACCACCATGGACCAGCGGCAGGACCCCGTCCCCGGCGAAGCGCCCGGGCCGTCGGGCACGTTCAAGGGCGTCATCCGTTGCACCTACCACTCCTGGTGCTACGAGCTCGATGGACGCGTTCGCAACGCGCCGTTCCTGGGCGAGTCGGACGCCTTCGACCCGGCGGCGTTCGGGCTCCACCCGGTCGCCCTCGACACGTGGGGCGGCTGGATCTTCGTGAACCTGTCTCCCGAGCGGGTCGCGGCGGGCCACACTCTCGCCTCGCAGCTCGACGGCGTCCCAGACCGGCTCATCCGGTACCCCCTGGCCGGCCTCCGGGCCGTGCGCCGGCTGGTCTACGACGTCCGTGCCAACTGGAAGGTCATCGTCGAGAACTACAACGAGTGCTACCACTGCTCGGGCGTCCACCCGGAGCTGTGCCGGATCGTGCCGGCGTTCAGGGAGCGCGGCGGAAGCAACCTCGACTGGGACAGCGGCATCCCGCAGGCCGAGGGGACGTTCACGTTCACCGCCAGCGGGACGAGCGACCGGGCGCCGTTCCCCGGCCTCGACGAGGACGAGCAGGTGCGCCACAAGGGGGAGCTCGCATACCCGAACCTCATGATCAGCCTCTCGGCCGACCATGTGGCGGCGTTCACGCTGCTGCCGAAGGCCCCGGACCGGACCCTGATCGCGGTCGACTTCCTGTTCCACCCCGACGAGATGGCCAGACCCACCTTCGATCCGTCCGACGCGGTCGAGTTCTGGGACCTCGTCAACCGCCAGGACTGGGCGGTGTGCGAGGGGGTCCAGGACGGGATGCGGTCACGCAGGTTCCGGTTCGGCTGGTACGCACCGATGGAGAACCTCTCGCTCGACATCCGGCGCTATCTTGGTAACCGGCTCGGGCCCGATGCCGTGGCCACGGAGCCCGACGCCGGCCGCGGGGGGGCCGGGTGATGCCCGAGTACGACGTCGTCGTCGTCGGCCTCGGCGCCCTGGGCTCGGCGGCTGCGTACTGGGCGTCTCGGCGAGCCGGCGTTCGGGTGCTCGGCCTCGAGCAGTTCGAGCTGGGGCATCCATACGGCGCTTCGGAGGACGTCAGCCGGATCATCCGGCTCTCGTACCACCGCCCCGACTATGTCCGCCTCGCGCGTCGCGCGTACGACGCCTGGGCGGAGGTTGAGCGCGAGTCGCAGACGCAGGTCGTGTTCCGGACCGGTGGCCTCGACGTCGGGCCGAGGGAGCCGGCCGAGGGCGTGGCGATCAACATGGCCGCCTACGAGCAGGCGATGGACGGAGAGGCCGTCTCGTTCGAGCGGCTCGAGGCGGACGAGATCATGCGCCGATGGCCGGCCTGGCGCCTCGACGACCGGCACCTGGGGCTGTTCCAACCCGACGCGGGGCTGGCGGATCCGTCACGAGGGAACGCCGCTCACCGGCGACTGGCGGCGGAGCAGGGGGCCCACCTTCGGACGCGGGCCCGCGTGGTCCGGATCCACCATGCGCGCGGTGAGCAGACCCTGGAGCTCGATGGAGGCGAGCGCGTCGTCGCGCGCCGCGTCGTCGTCGCCACCGACTCGTGGACCAACGACTTGCTCGATCCGCTCGGGCTCGCGCTGCCGCTCACGATCACCCAGGAGCAGGTGAGCTGGTTCGCGCCGACCGGAGACGCCGCCCTGTTCGATCCCGAGCGGTTCCCGATCTGGATCTGGATGGACGAGCCATCGTTCTATGGCTTTCCGGCGCACGGGCGCCCGGGCCCGAAGATCGGGCAGGACGTCGGCGGGCAGGAGGTGACGCCTGGAACCCGCTCGTTCGAGCGCGACGAGACCGCTCATGGCCGCGTGATGGCCTTCCTCGCGGAACACCTGCCGGCGATGGCGGTCGAGCCGTTCCTGACCAAGACCTGCCTGTACACGCTCACCCCGGACCGGGACTTCGTGATCGACGCCCTGCCCGGATACCCGGACGTGCAGGTCCTGCTGGGGTCTGCGCACGCGTACAAGTTCGCCTCGGTGCTCGGCCGGATCGTGATCGATCGGGCCCTGACCGGTCGCTCGGAGGCCGATCAAGACCTCGCCGCATTCCGCATCGACCGACCCGCGCTGCGCGAGGCCGGGGCCGCCGGTTCGTTCATCGTCTGAGCTCTGGCGGGCAGAAACGGCCCATTGCGCCTGAACCGGGTCTCGCGGCGTGCGTCCTGTGCAATTCGGCGTTGCACGGCACCCGGCGTTGTGCCACGCTCGCGCCAGCCCGCCGCCTGCGACGGCATGTGGCCGGTCAACCGCGAGGGGCTTTGACCGGTCAGGGTTCGAGGAGGAGATCCCGAATGCCCATTTCATCACGATCACGCGTCGTTGGGTCGAGCCTTGCGTTCCTGCTCGGCATCACCATGCTGCTGCCCGCCGCGGCCCCGGCGGCAGCCGCTGACCCGGTCGTGCTGCGCGTCGGCACGACGCAGGACCTGGACTCGACCAACCCCTGGAACACGCTGCTCGTGGTCGGCTACGAGGCGTTCCAGCTGACCTACAACCTGCTGGTCGACTTCGACAAGGACGCCCATCCGGCCCCCGGATTCGCGGACAGCTGGGAGCGCTCTCCCGACAAGGTGACGTTCCACATCCGTGACGGCATGCAATGGTCGGACGGAACGTCGGCGACCTCGGATGACGTGTGCTTCTCGTGGGGTCTCGCGATGGCCGCGATCAAGGACGGCTCGTACGTCGGCGCGGGCTACCTCGACCCGAACGTCTCCGACGCGCAGGTGACCAAGATCGAGTGCCCGGATCCGAGCACGTTCGTCGCCTACACGACCGATCAGTCGGACCGGATCTTCCAGGTCTACGTTCCCATCCTGCCCAAGCACATCTATGGCAAGGATAACTACAAGACGATCGCGGACGAGAAGTTCGACCCGCCCCTGGTGGGCACCGGGCCGTACACCCTGGCGGAGTGGAAGACCGGGCAGTACGCGCGCTTCGTCCGCAACCCCAACTACTGGGGCCCGCAGGGCTTCGAGGATGAGGTCATCCTCCAGTTCTTCCAGAACACCGACACCATGGTCCAGGCGCTCAAGTCGGGCGAGATCGACTATGCCCACGGCGTGAACGCCGACCAGTTCAAGCAGCTCCAGACGGATCCGGCCTACACGGCCGTGGTGGGGGCATCCAACGGCTGGACGCAGCTCGCGTTCAACACCTACGGCACCGGGACCGGCAAGACCATCAAGAACGGCGGTCCCTCGACGCAGGCGCTGCTCGACCCGGCCTTCCGCGATGCGCTGGGCTACGCGGTTGACAACCAGGCGCTGGTCGATCGCGTGCTGGGCGGCTTCGGCGATGTCGGCTCCACGATCGTGCCGCCGGTGCTGGGCGACTGGCACGTCGACCCCGACCATCCGCGGACGTTCGACATCGAGCTGGCCAAGCAAAAGCTCGACGCCGCCGGCTACGTGCTCAACAGCGACGGCAAACGGCTCGACAAGCAGGGCAAGGCGATCAACCTCCGCCTCGACTACCCGAACAGTGACGACAACTATCCGAAGGTCGCGCAGTTCGTGAAATCGTGGTACGGGCAACTCGGGATCGGCGTCTCCACCAACGTGTACGACAGCGCGACGCTGGGCGACCTGGTGCTGCCGCCGCCCGACGGCAAGGCCAAGTACGACATCGAGCTGTGGGGCTGGGTTGGTAACCCCGACCCGAACGCGCTGCTCCAGATCTTCCTGTGCAGCGCCATCGGCAGCACCTCGGACAGCCAGTACTGCAACCACGACTACGACACGCTGTACCAGCAGCAGTCCAAGCTGTCCGGCGCCGAGCGCAAGACGCTGCTCGCGCAGATGCAGAACCTGATCTACGACGAGGCGCCGTACGACATCCTGTTCTACGACGCCAACCTCGACGTGTACCGCAACGACCGCTTCGCAGGCTGGCAGAACATGCCCTCCAACGGCACCCCGCTGTTTGCCTACGGGACGCTCGGCTACACGCTCCTGAGCGACGTCACGGCGCAACCGTCGCCCACCCCCGAGGCCGCCGCACCGTCCGCCTCTGCGGGCGCGACGGCTGCACCGGGTGCGGCCACGGCTGCCCCGACGCCAGCCGCCACGAGCAACGGATCGTCCACCGCCAGCGACAGCTCGAACACGACGCTCCTCCTGGCTCTGGTCGTGATCGTGGTCGTGGTGGTCGTTGGCGGAGGGTTCATGTGGAACCGTCGCCGGGCCACCGCCGGTGGCGCCGAGGACGATGACGAATAGTCCCGGATCCTGAGACTCCGATGCTGACCAGGATGGCGGCCGCGCTCGCGCGGCCGCCATCACCTTCAGGCCGGCGGCCGTGAGCCTCCGCTATCTCGTCCGGAAGGTGTCGCAGGCGATCGTGACCATCGTCGCGATCGTGCTGTTGATGTTCGTCCTGTTCCGGATGATGCCGGGCTCACCGGAGCGGGCGATCAAGAACCCCCATCTCACGCCGCAGGTCGTCGCCGAGGCGCGCGCCCGATGGGGTCTCGACAAACCGCTGATCCCCGACCAGCTGGTCGCGTACATCGAATCCACGCTGTCGGGAGACCTCGGATATTCGATCAAGTACCGTGGCCAGCCGGTGACCGACGTGGTCATGGGCGCCATCGGTCCGACGCTGCTCCTGGTCGGGCTGGGCGAGATCATCGCGATGGTGTTCGGCCTGTGGCTGGGGGCACTGTCGGGCTGGAAGCGCGGTGGCCTCGTGGACCGGGTCGGGAACGGCGCCAGCCTCATCCTGTACTCGATGCCGTACTTCGTGATCGGCATGCCGCTGATCATCATCTTCGCCGCCGGCCTGGGCTGGTTCCCGACCTCGGGCATGACCACGCCCGGCGGCGACCCCGATGCCTGGTCCGCGTTGCTCGATCTCGGCAGGCACCTGGTCCTGCCGCTCACCGCGGTCTCGCTGGGCCTGGTGGGCGCGTACTCGATCCTCATGCGTGCGTCGATCATCGAGACCCGGGCCGAGGACTACATCACGACCGCGCGCGCCAAGGGCCTCGCCGACAGCCGGGTCCTCCGCTCGCACGCGTTCCCCAACGCGCTGCTCCCGATGGTCACCCTGATCGCGATCAACTTCGGCTACGTGATCGCCGGTGCGATCACGGCCGAGATCGTGTTCAACTGGCCGGGCCTCGGAACGCTCACGGTCGAGGCGCTCGACGCACGTGACTACCCGCTGCTGCAGGGGATCTTCGTGCTGATCGCGGTGTCGGTGGTGCTCGCCAACTTTCTTGCGGACCTGGTGTACGGCCTGCTCGACCCGCGAGTGCGCGCATGAGCGTCAGTGGGCTGGTGGGCCCGGAGCAGCTCGGTGGACGCCGCTGGACCGCGTCCACACGCCGGACTCGCGACTTCCTCCGGCGTTTCCTGGGGCGTGGCGATGGGCTGGTCGGGACGCTCATCCTGCTCGTGTTCGCGATCGTGGCCCTCGCGCCGAACGTGTTCGTGGGCCCGCTCGAGGACGTCACCACGGCCACCGGCCTGCCGCTCCAGGCGCCTGACCTCACCCATCTGTTCGGGACCGACGAGCTGGGCCGTGACATGCTCAACCTGACGGTGCACGGCGCGCGGATCTCGATGACGATCGGGCTCATGGCCACGATCATCACCATCATCCTGGGCGCCGTGGTGGGCATCGTGTCGGGCTTCGCGGGCGGGGTCACGGACGCGCTGCTGATGCGCCTCTCGGACTTCTTCCTCGTGTTGCCGACCGTGGTCCTGGCGATCATCCTGGCGCCGGTCATCCTCGACGTGATCGGGGCCGACGCGGAGTTCTTTGGCATCCGCGCGACGCTGCTGGTGATCGTGATCGTCATCGGGCTCACCAGCTGGGCCACGACCGCCCGGGTCATCCGATCGCAGGTGCTGTCACTCAAGGAGCGGATGTTCGTCGATCGCGCTCGCGTGATCGGTTCGGGCTCGGGCCGGATCATGCGCCGCCACATCCTGCCCAACGTCGTGAACCTGATCGTCGCCCAGGCCGTCCTGACGTTTGCGACCGCGGTGTTCACGGAGACGACGCTCGCGTTCATCGGTCTCGGCGACCCGACGGCGCCCTCGTGGGGACAGATCCTCAATGCTGCCCAGAGCGCGGGCGCGCCGGGTCTCGGGGCATGGTGGTACATCGCGCCACCCGCGGTGTGCGTGGTCCTGGTCGTGCTCTCGTTCACGCTCGTCGGCAACTCGCTCGACGACGTCCTGAACCCGAAGGCGGGAGGCCGCCGGTGAGCTCGTTCGATCGGCTTCCTGACCCGGCGACCGGGGCGCCCATCGCCGGTCAGGACGCCGGGATCGCGAGCGCCGAAGCCGTCCGTGACGTGTCGCCGTCCGCAGCGGCCCAGCTCCCCGCCGAGGCTGCCGCCATTCGCGGTCGCCGCCAGTGGCCGTTGCCCAGGCTGGCCGTCCCCGGCGCCCCCCTGCTGGTCGTCAACGACCTCTCGGTGCGGTTCCGGATGCCCGTTGGCAGCGTGAAGGCCGTGGACGGGGTGAGCTTCCGTCTGGACGACGGCGAGGCGCTGGGGATTGCCGGCGAGTCGGGCTGTGGCAAGACGACGACGGCCCTCTCGCTCGTCCAGCTTCTGCCCGCCAATGGGCGTATCCGGTCGGGCCGGGTCGAGCTGTTCGGCATCGACCTCGTGCCCAAGAGCGAGCGCCAGCTGGCCCGGTACCGGTGGCGTGAGATCTCGATCGTGTTCCAGGGCGCGATGAACGCGCTCAACCCCGTGCGTCGCGTCGGCGAGCAGATCGCCGAGCCGATCGAGATCCGGCTGGGGCAGCCGCGCGAGGCGTCGAGACGGCGTGCGGCAGAGCTGCTCGACCTGGTTGGCATCCCCAAGCAGCGGGCCGGCGCCTATCCCCACGAGCTTTCGGGCGGGATGCGCCAGCGGGCAATGATCGCGATGGCGCTCGCGTGCGACCCGGCAATCGTCATCGGCGACGAGCCGACGACGGCGCTCGACGTGATGGTCCAGGCGCAGATCCTGCAGCTGCTGGAGCAGCTCCGTCGCGACCTCGGCCTGTCGCTCATCCTGATCACCCACGACCTGTCGGTGATCGCAGAGACGTGCGACCGGGTGCTCGTGATGTACGCAGGCAAGGTCGCGGAGGAGGGGCCGGTCCGTCGCGTGTTCACGGCGCCGCGCCACCCGTACACGCAGAAGCTGCTGGCCGCGTTCCCCAACATCCATGCCGATCGCCGGACGCTCGACGTGATCCCGGGCATGCCGCCGGACCTTCGGCACCCGCCGCCGGGATGCCGGTTCGCGCCACGCTGCTCGCACGCGATGCCGGTCTGCACCGAGGTCGTTCCCCCCGAGGTGACGTTCGCCGACGGGGTCCGGGTCGCCTGCCACCTGTACCCGGGCTCCGACTCGCCGATGGCGGGGTCCATGGCGGCGAGCCCGTCTGTGTCGATGGCCTCCGGCAGCTCCACCCCGATCACTGGCAGCACCGCCGCGCTGGCCGGCGACGCGACCACCGGACCCGGGCTGCGGACATGAGCGACGAGCTGCTCCGGGTCGAGGGGCTCGAGGTCCACTTCCCGATCCGCGGCGGGCTGCTCGACGTGGTCAGGCGCCGCCCCCGGGGATTCGTCCGGGCCGTGGACGGGATCGACCTCGCGATCAACAAGGGCGAGATCCTGGGTCTGGTGGGCGAATCGGGCTCCGGCAAGACGACCACCGGCCGGGTCGTGGTCAAGCTCACCAGGCAGACCGGCGGCCGGGTCCTGTTCGAGGGCCGGGACGTGTCCAACCTGTGGGGCGTGAGGAACCTGCGTGACTACCGGCGACGCGTGCAGCTGATCTTCCAGGACCCGTACGAGACGCTCAACCCGAAGCACACGATCGGCGAGTTCGTCGAGGAGCCGCTCCTGGTCAACGGCCTCGGCGGGTCCCGTGAGGGTCGCCGGACCCGGGTGACCGAGGCGCTGGAGGCAGCGGGGCTGCGCCCGGCGGCAGATTTCGCGGGTCGCTATCCGCACGAGCTGTCGGGTGGCCAGCGCCAGCGGGTCGTCATCGCGGGGGCCCTTGTGATGGACCCGGAGCTCGTGGTCGCCGACGAGCCCGTGTCGATGCTCGACGTGTCGATCCGGACCGAGCTGCTCCGGCTGATGCTCGACCTGCGCGAGGAGCGCGGCCTCACCTACCTGTTCATCACCCACGACCTGTCGATCGCCTGGGTGCTGGCCGACCGGATCGCGGTGATGTACCTGGGCAAGATCATGGAGGTGGGCCCGGCCGCGAGGGTCATCAACGCGCCACGCAACCCGTACACGCAGGCGCTCGTGTCGGTGGCGCCCTCACCCGATCCGCCCCAGCCCGGTGAGCGCGCGAAGCGCACGATCCTGGTGGGCGAGACGCCCGACGCCGCCCACGTGCCGCCCGGCTGCCGCTTCCATCCGCGCTGCCCGCTGGCCTTCGACCGATGCCGCGTGGAGGAGCCGCCGCTGTTCGACGTCGGTGGCGAGCAGCGCGCCGCCTGCTGGCTGGTGGAACCGGGGGCCAGGGGGCTGCCCGTGGTCCCGACGGCCTCGGCCGTCACCTCTGCAGCGGCACCCGTGCCTGCCGTGGCTGGCCCCGGACCGCAGGCTCCCGCCGCCGGGACCTGAGAGCGGCGGTTCGTGGCCGCCGGCGCTGCGTGCGCCGCCGCGGCTCAGGCGGCCTGCCTGGTGTCCGGGTGGACCGCCGGCGAAGCCTCGGTGCCACCGTCGATGCTCCTCCAGGCCAGCCAGCCCAGGATCGCGCCGATGATCGGGCCAACGATGTAGATCCAGATGCCGGACAGGACGCCGCCGATCAGCGCCGATCCGAGCGACCGCGCCGGGTTGACCGAAGCGCCGGTCAGGCTGAAGGTCGCGAACTGAATGGCCACCAGGGTCAGCGGGATCGCGAGCGCCGCCAGCGACGGCATGCGCCTGGTGGATGCCAGGATGACGGCCACGAACGCGGTGGTGGCCACGGTCTCGATGATCACCGCCCCGATGTCGCTGACGCCCTGCCCCGGCCTGGTGATGCCATCGGCCACGGCCTGCTGGTCCATCGCGATCAGGACCACGGCACCGGCCGCGATCGCGCCGATCAGCTGGGACGCGATGTAGGCAACGGCATCGACCGGAGGCGTGCGTCCGTCCAGCCACATCGCGACCGTGACAGCCGGGTTGAAATGGCCACCCGAGATATGGCCGAAGGCGAAGATTGCCGCCAGCAGGCCGAACCCGAACCCGAACGGAACCACCAGCAGGGCGGGCGTGCTCGCTGCTCCGGCCGCCGCCACGGACAGGTACCCGAGCGCCAGGAACACGAACGTACCGAGGAGCTCAGCCGCGTACTTGCGGTAGTCCATGTGCTGTCCACCTCCGTCGGGCGTCGGCGCCGTCAACGGCCAGCGCGACCTCGGAGAGTATGCGGCCCGCGGCCGGCGCATGGACGACGATCGCCGGCCCGCGCTTCGGCGCTATGCGGCGGCAGCGAGGTGGGGCGCCGCCGGCGTTTCCGCGACCTCGAGCGCAACCTCGCAGGCCGGACATTCGAGCAACCCGGCGCTCTCGTCGTACGGGGCCGGCGCGTCGCACAGCGGGCAATCGACGGTGATCATGTCCCGGATCCTCAGGTGATGGCAGGTCGGATGGTGGCTGCCTGGTGTCACGGATGCTCGTCCGAGCCTGTGACAGCTCGCGTGTCAACGTCGAGGCTGGGTCCGTCACCGACACATGACCACCGAAACGGATCGCAGGCCCGACAATGCGCTCATGACGCCTGCGATCGACATGACGCCTGCGATCGAGACGAACGGCCTGCGCAAGACGTACGGCAGAACCGTCGCGCTCGACGCCCTCGACCTGCGCGTGGAGCCGGGCGAGGTGTTCGGCTTCCTGGGCCCCAACGGCGCTGGCAAGACCACCGCCGTCAAGCTGCTGCTGGGCCTGACCCGGCCCACCGCGGGTGACGGGCGCGTGCTGGGCCGGCCCCTCGGGCACCGGCAGACCCGCGGTCGCATCGGCTACCTGCCCGAGCTGTTCCGCTACCAGGCCTGGCTCACGGCCCACGAGGTGCTCACCCTCCATGCCCAGCTGGCAGGTCTGCCCGCCCACACGCGACGGTCCGAGATCGGCCGCGTCCTGGAGCTGTCGGGCCTCGCCGCCCGGGCGGACGATCGCACCGGCGGGTTCTCGAAGGGCATGCAGCAGCGGCTGGGCCTCGCCGCGGCGCTCCTGGGCGATCCCGCGCTGGTGATCCTCGACGAGCCGACGTCCGCGTTGGACCCGGTGGGCCGGGTCGATGTGCGGGCCATCATCGGTGAGGCGCGTGACCGGGGCTCGGCCGTGTTCCTCAACTCGCACCTGCTGGGCGAGGTGGAGCGGCTGTGCGACCGGGTTGCGATCGTCCATCGCGGTCGTGTGGTCGCGGCGGGGGCGCTGGGCGACCTGCTGGGCGAGTCGTCGGTTCGGATCCGGGTCACCGGGCTGCCGGCCGGCGGTGAGGGTCTCGGCCCGTTGACCGAGCTGGGCGCGCTCGAGCATGACGATGACTGGCTCACGATCCGCCACGTGGATCCCGAGCGCATCCCGGACGCGGTGGCGATCGTGGTCGGGCTGGGTGGCCGCGTCCATGCCGTGGATCCCGGCCGGCGCTCCCTCGAGGACCTGTTCCTGGGCCTGGTCCAGGAAACGCGGTTGCCGGCCGAGGTCGACCGAACCGCCGGCATCGCCCTGGCAACGGACGAAGCCACCGACCCCGAGCCCGGCGGGGCAATGGGCGCGGAGGGGCGACGATGACCCCGCGCCTCGTGCTCGTCATCGCCCGGCTCACGCTGCTCGAGATCGTCCGGCGGCGGATCGTTTGGGTGCTCCTGATCCTGGTCGTCGCGAGCGTGCTCCTGGTGGGCTTCGGCGTCGACCGTCTCGTGACCTTCGCTCGGGCCGACGCCGTGGAGGAGCTCGAGATCCGCATCGGGGTGTCGCAGGTGCTGATCATGATCGCGTTCATGTTCAGCTTTGTGCTGGCCATGTCGGCCGCGTTCCTGGCCGCCCCGGCCATCGCCTCGGATGTGGAGACCGGGACCGTGCTCGCGATGCTCGCCCGTCCGATCCGGCGGGCGGACCTGGTGATCGGTCGCTGGCTCGGCCTGTCGATCATCGTGGCCCTGTACGCCATCCTGGCCGGCCTGCTCGCGATCGCGGTGGTCGACCTCGTCAGCGGGCACGTGCCACCGGCGCCGGGGGTGGCGGTTACGTTCCTGGCCTTCCAGGCCGTCGTGGTGCTGACCCTCGCGCTTGCCCTTGGCACCCGCCTGCCTGCGATTGCGGCCGGTGCGATCACGGTCGTCCTGTTCGGGCTCGGCTGGTTCATCGGCGTGCTGGGCAACATCGCGATCGCGTTCGATGCCGCCCCGCTCTCGGGTGGTTCCGACATCTTCCGGGTGCTGCTGCCCACCGACGGCCTGTGGCGCGGCGTGATCTACGGCCTGGAGCCGCCGCTGGTGCTGCTGGTGGCCAGCGGTGGCAACGCCCAGGCGCTGCGCGCCAACCCGTTCTTCGCCCTGTCGCCACCGCCGCTGGCGTTCGTCGCCTGGAGCGTCGTCTGGGTGCTGCTCGTGCTGGCCGCTGCCATCGCCCTGTTCCGCCGCCGGGAGCTGTAGCCCCACGAGCCGGCTGCCTGCGGGGAGAAGCCGGCTCCGCGCTTGGCTGACGCGTCCACCGCGATCGACAGCAGGATCGTCCGTGGCCGCCGGCGATCCGGCGGGTCAGGGCAGTGGCGACAGGTTGAACAGGTTGCTGCGCAGCGGGAGCGTGCCAGCCGGCCGATGGGCGTTGTAGACGCTGCGGAACACGTCTGCCGACACGAGCTTCTTGCCGTCGCTGCCAACCAGCTTGACCCGGAACAGGCGGCCCGAGACGCTGCGGTGGGTCAGGTTCAGCCGCCGCAGATCGCCCACGTCGGTGCGCGGATCGGCCTGCATCATCGCCGACAGCTGGCTGCGGCTGATCTCGGTCGTCGTCCACGCGTAGTACGGCGCGCCGGCGTCGTAGGGGGTGCCGTCGGGCGCGGCGTCATGGATGCCGCGCAGATAGCCCACGGCTCCGGACACCACCTTCCCCGCGGACGACACGAAGGCGTACTCGTTGTCCTCGGTCGCTCCACCCCCGGTCGAGTGGTACAGCGCATTCACGACGCTCGACCCGGATATCAGGATCTCGCCCGGGCTGGCGTCGATGATCGCGTTCGTGATCGCACGCTCGCCCTTGACGCCCCGGTAGACCTGGGACCGGCTGTCGTCATGAAGGTCGAAGGCGCCCCGGCCCGGGTGGAGCCGTCGGACCGCGTAGGAGCGTGACGCGACGGTCTGCGCCTCGAGGGACGCCCGCGGCCAGGATGCGGGCATCTCGACCGGCACGACCCCGCGAAGGTAGTCGTCCAGCCCGACGTGGTTGATGACCCGCACGCTGGTGGCCTTGAGCAGCACCTTGAGCCGGCCCCGGTAGGTGTCAAACGAGGTCGGCTTGGAGTACAGCTGGAGGGTCGTCGAGGGGGAGGCCGGGCGGATCACCACGTTCGTGGAGACCTTCGTGGACAGGATCGTCGTCACGGCGTCCGGGGCCACGACGCGGAGGTGCCAGATCGTCCTCGTGACGCCACCGGCGGTCGTCTTCGTGCGCCACACGAGCGCCTGCGAATCGGCCGGGAAGGTGCCGTCGATGCCCTTGATCGCCCACGGACCGCCGCGTCCATAGATCCGCAGCCTCGCGGTTGAGACCGCCGGGTAGCCGGTCATCAGCAGGACGCGCACGTTGCGCGTCGGGCTGGTGGTCGCGAGCGTCGTCCCCGTGTAGTAGGCGGCAAGGATCTCATCGGCGGTCTGGCCGGCGAGCGCTCGCCCACGTGCCCCGTACTGGCTGAGCCCGACGCCGTGACCGTAGCCTCGGCCGAAGAACTGGACGGTGTCGGTGAGGATGGTCGTCGTGGTGGGCCACGATGGAGCCGGGCTCGGCGTGGGCGAGGGCGAGGGACTTGGCGTGGGCGAGGGAGTTGGCGTCGGCGTGGGCGAGGGCGAGGGACTTGGCGTCGGCGAGGGCGACGGGTCGGCGGCCAGTGCGGGCGATCCCGATGCCAGTGGGGCAACAGGTGCAACGAGCGCCGCCACCATCACAGCAAGGAGCGGTGCCAGGATCAGCCGGCGGATCGACCGGCCGTTGCCGGCGTTGATTCGTGTCGCTCGTATCGTGGCCACGCTCCCGAGTCTGGAGGTGACGGCGGGCAACGGCCATGGTTCTCAGGGACCACCGTGCTCGGCCGCTCGTACCAGGGTAACGAGGTTCAACCGCTCGACTCGATCAGCGACTCGCCCCGCGACTGACAGCTGCGGCTGGCGGCCCCGGACTCGATCCCGTATTCCCCCGGTGCGTGCCAGCCGGCGGACCGGATCGCCCGACTTGTGCAGCCAGTCAGCAGGCGATTGGTCGCGTACCGGCGACCCGCCGGGGATCTGCGCCGGCACTCGTCCAACCGCGATGTGATCGGGTCGCGAGCCAAGCCCGCGCATGGCGGCGGTGGCATCCCCCGGCTGACCTGATCGAGCCCGTCCGTTGCCGTCGCAACACGGAAATCTGATCAGGTCGGGTGCGGTGCCGGCCCGCATGGCGTCAAGGCAACGCCCGGCGGGGACGGCCACCGGCACGCTACCGTTGCCCGATGATCCGAATCTGGCTTGGTCACGGAGCGTCGGGCAACGCCGCGTCGATGGGGCCGTGGGTCGATGGTCTGCGGGAGCTCGGCTTCGACGCACATACCCTCCAGCTTCCGCGCCGGCGCGCCGAGGACGCCGTCGCTGCGCTGGAGGCCCAGGTACCCGACGAACCGGGGATCGTCATCGGCGGGCATTCGTTCGGTGGCCGAGTGGCATCGCTGGCCCTGGCGGGGAAGCGGGGTGAGGCGGGGAAGCGAGGTCAGGTGGAGGACCTGGGTCAGGCGGGGAAGCGAGGTCAGGCCGCAGCTACCGCCCGGGAGCATCCGTACGCCGGCCTGATCTGTCTCAGCTACCCGCTTCACCCGCCGGGCCGGCCCGAGACAGCGGCCGCGAGGATCGCCCACTGGCCACGGATCGTCGTGCCAGCGCTGCTCCTGTCGGGCACGGCGGATCCATTCGCGCGGCTGGAGCTGCTGGAAGCCTCGATGGCGTTGCTGCCTCACGGCGAGCTGGTGACCTATCCGCGGCTGGGCCACAACCTCAGGCCCGTGCTCGATGACGCCCTGTCGCGGATCACGGCGTTCCTGGCCCAGGTCGATGGTCCAGAGCCACGGCTGCCGCACGCGCCTGGGTCGTCAGGACGTGGAGAGCCATGATTGCGACCCCGACCCCGGATGGTCTTGTCCGCTGCGGCTGGGGTAACGTCCCGGATCCCGAGTACCGCACGTACCACGACCGGGAATGGGGTGTCCCGGTTCGCGATGAGCGGCACCTGTTCGAGCTGCTGGTGCTCGAGGGGGCCCAGGCCGGGCTGTCCTGGTCGACGATCCTCCACAAGCGGGATGGCTACCGGCGAGCGCTCGCGTCCTTCGATCCTGTGGCCGTCGCTGGCTTCGACGACGCCGATGTCGGGCGGCTGCTGGCCGACCCGGGGATCGTTCGCAACCGGGCCAAGGTGGTCGCGGCGATCGGCAACGCGCGGGCCACCCTGGAGCTGCAACGGTCGGGCAGCGGCCTTGCGGACCATCTTTGGTCGTTCGTGGGCGGGCGGGCCGTCACGAACCATTGGACGGCCATGACCGAGATCCCCGCCGAGACCGCAAGCTCGCGTGCGATGAGTCGCGACCTCCGGGCGCGCGGCTTCCGGTTCGTGGGGCCGACGATCTGCTACGCGCTGATGCAGTCTGCGGGACTCGTGAACGACCATCTGGTCTCGTGCTACCGGCATGCGGAGCTGGGCCGGACCCGGTAGCGCGTGCGTCGCCCGGGCCGGTTCGCCTGCGACCCGGCCCCGATCAATCAGCGAGAGGCGCGCCAGGCATCGCGGAGCCGCATCCGGCTTCCGGTCTGAAGGACGGCCCCCGTGTAGACGCGCGCGCCGAGCACGAACAGCAGCCAGATCGCGGTGAGCATGATCGCGATCGACACGACGACCTCCCACGGATCGATGACGCCAAGGGCCGCACGAAGCGGCACCACCATCGGCGCCGATGGTGGCAGGAAGGTCATGATCCGGGCGACGACGCCATTCGGCTCCTGGGTCACGAACACGATCGCGACGATGTAGGAGAACGTCGCGGTCATGGTCACCGGCATCGCCGCGTTCTGCGCCTCGTCCACGCGCGAAGCCAGCGCCCCCAGCGTTCCCAGCGCCGTTGAGTAGAGCGCGAACCCGAGCACGAACCAGGTGAGGAGCTGGGCCACCGCGCCGATGGTGGTCGGCGGCAGCGACAGCCGGCCGCTGAGCTGGGCAGCTGCGATCCCGGCTGTCACCAGCACGACCAGCTGGACGAGCGCGAGCAGCCCGATCCCGATGACCTTGCCCATCAGCAGGTCACGGGGCCGAACCGTCGAGAGCACCACCTCGACGACCCGGCTCTGCTTCTCCTCGACGACGCCGGTGAGCACCCACGTCCCGTACGTGAAGATGCCGATGAACATCAGGATGATGCCGGCGTTGGCGAAGATGATCGCGGTCGTGTTCTCCGCGGTCGGTGGCTTGAGGGCGGTCACGGTGGGCGGCGCGAGCAGCTGACCCGCCGATCCGGCACGAATCGAGATCACGGCGCCGTTCACGATCCCCTGCAGCTGGCTGCTCGCCTCTTCGAGCACGATCAGGTCGCCGGGCGTCGCGAGGTTCGGCGGGACCTCGAGCGCCGCATCCACCGTCTTGTCCCTGACGGCGGCGTCAGCCGCGGCGCGGTCGGGCAGGCTCGAGATGTCCA
Organism: uncultured Chloroflexia bacterium; assembly: GCA_963829295.1. GTDB lineage: Bacteria > Chloroflexota > Limnocylindria > Limnocylindrales > CSP1-4 > CAIXZV01. The sequence goes on from CAWHHU010000010.1 coordinate 264,272, forward strand.
CGGTCGCGTCGAACTGCCCGGCGGTCGCCTGGAGGGCGGGGCCCAGCACGGCGGGCGTGGGACCGACCAGGGCGATCTTCGTCGGGTGATCGCCGGTCAGCACCAGCGTGGGCAGCAGGAAGCCGGCAGCCAGCAGGAACAGCGTGAACAGCAGGGACAGGAGGTAGCCGCGACTCCGGCCGCGCTCCAGCACCTCGCGTGTCGCGACCAGCCGGATCGCGCGGATCCGGCCCGCCCGTCGCCGGACGCCCCGGTTCGTCGAGGGTGTCATCGGACGACCTCGGCCATGGTCGGCTGGGGTGCCGTGACCGCCTCCATGAACAGCTCCGAGAGCCTGGGAGGCTCGAACGAGAATCGTCGCACCTCGCCGGCGGCACGTGCGGCCGCCAGGAGCGTCTCCAGATCGACGCGCTCATCCACCAGCAGCTTCACGCGGTCGCCCTCGCGCTCGAGGACCGTGTGTCCCTCGGTGTCGGCGATCCACGCACCTCCGTTGCCCGCGACCTCGACCTCCAGATGGCGGCGCCCGGACCTCGCCTTGAGCTCGTCGATCGGCCCGTCGGCCACCACCCGGCCACGGCTGATGATCACGGCGTCCTCGCACACCTCCTCCACCAGGTCGAGCTGGTGCGACGAGAACACGACCGAGACACCTGCGGCGGCCCGCTCCCGGAGCACCTCGCTCATCGTCGCCACGCCGAGGGGGTCCAGACCCGAGAACGGCTCGTCGAGGACCAGCAGCTCGGGGTCGTGGACGAGCGCGGCAGCGAGCTGGACCCGCTGCTGGTTGCCATGCGAGAGATCTTCGAGCTTGGACCGCACCCGATCGCCCAGCCCGAAGCGGTCGAGCCAGGCGAGGCTCTGCCGGCGGGCCTCATCCCCCGGCATCCCGTGATGCTGGGCGAAGTAGGACAGCTGCTCGCCGACCCGCATCCGCGGGTACAGGCCGCGCTGCTCCGGCATGTAGCCGAAGCGGAGGCGGGTTGCCGCGTCGATCGGCGCACCATCCCAGCGGACCTCGCCGGCGTCCGGCGTGGCGAGCCCGAACACGCAGCGCATGGTTGTGGTCTTGCCGGCCCCGTTGGGACCGAGGAAGCCGACCAGCCGGCCGGGGCGAGCCGTGAACGCCGCCCCATCGAGCGCGGTGACGGACCCGTAGCGCTTGGTCAGGCTGAGGACTTCGAGCATCTGAACCCCCGGAGGGCCGGCGCGGCCGGCAGCAGGCGACGAGACGGGTACCCCACGATAGCCGACCTGGCCACAATGAAGGGAGCGAGCGCCGACGCCGCCCACGGACAGGGTCGAGGCTGACCACCGGGCCGGACTGATCGTGTCGATCGGCCCGTGTGATCGTCAGCGGGCGCAGGTCACGATGGCGTGCATCCTGGGAGGGAATGTTCGATGAGCATGTCCGAGCCAACCCCGCAGGGTGGCGAGACGGGCGCGCCGGGTGCATCGGCAGCGTCGGGACCGCCGCCCTGGTCCGGCTCGCCTCCGGCCGGTTCCCCGACCAACACGACCCCGAGCGTGGGCGAGCGGCCGGGTCCGGCGCCCGGCGCGCTCGTCCTGGGGCTGATCCTGGTCTTCGTCGGTGGCGGGATCCTGGCCGGTCGCGTGCTCGACATCACCCTCGGCCCACGAGCCTGGCCGCTGTGGATCATCGTCCCCGGCCTCGCCCTGCTGCTGGGCTCGTTCGCGATCCCCTCGCGCGCCGGGCTGGGTCTGGCGATCCCGGGCGCGATCATCGCGATCGTGGGCTGTGTGCTGTGGGTCCAGGAGACGTACGGGCTGTACGCGACCTGGGCCTACGCGTGGACGCTGGTCGTGCCGACCGGTCCGGGCCTCGGGATGGTCCTTCACGGCCTGGCGCACCGGGACAGGCAGCTTGCCGCGGATGGGCTGCGGACCACCGTGGTTGGCCTCGGCCTGTTCATCGGCTTCGCAATCTTCTTCGAGGGCGTGGTGGGTCTGTCCCGACCGCGCATCGCCAACCTCGACGAGGTGCTGCCCTACGCGGCGATCGGTCTCGGCCTGGTGCTGGTCGTGCTGTCGATGGTCGGCGGCGGCAGGCGCCGCCACGCCTGACCAGCGGCTCGACGGGCCACGTAGCGGCTCCGACGGGCCACGCAGCGTCCCGGCCGGCGTGAGGAGCATTCCGACCGACGTGAGGAGCATTCCGACCGGCGTCCCGAGCGGTCGTGACGGCAGCCACGGCCACGCCGGATCCGGGCTTCGCCCTCACTCGATCTCGACCACCGTGTAGCGGACCTCGCCGCCCGGCGTCAGGATCGTGACCGCGTCCCCCACCCGCCGGCCCATGAGAGCTGCGCCAACCGGGGACATGTTGGAGATCCGGCCTGCCGAGATGCTTGCCTCGGCGGCGCCCACGACCTGCATCGTCGACTGTTCGCCGTCGACCTCGACGCGCACGTGGGACCCGAGCCCAACCTGCGCCCCTCGCTCGGTCGGCGCGACCACGACCGCAACCTTCAGCTTCGCCTCGAGCGACCGGATCTTGCCCTCCAGGAAGGCCTGCTCCTCGCGGGCCGCGTGGTACTCGGCATTCTCCTTGAGGTCACCGTGCTCGCGAGCCGTGGCGATCCGCCTGATCACCCCGGGACGCTCCGTGAGCAGGCCGTCGAGCTCCCCCTGCAGCCGGTCCCGGCCCTCTGGTGACAGGTACACGGGGTCGGGGGCCTTGCGGGGCGAGCCCTGGGCGGCGTAGGCGGCAGCGCTCGCGATCCGGCCTGCCCCCCGCCCGGGTGCCGGGCGACGGCCCCGCTTCGCCTCGTCGCGCGCGCCGTCCGCCTCGGCCGCGGGCAGGTCCACGATCCGGCGGATGGGGGGCGGCTCGGCCGCCTTGACCTCGGGCAACAGCGCGTTGGTGATCCCGGTCGCCTTGCGTGCTCCGGACGGCGCCCGGAGGACCGCCCAGGGCAGGATCACCGTTGCATCCGGCAGTGCCGCCCGATCCGACGCCGGAACCCCGGCCTCGAGTGCCTCGAGCAGCGCATCCTCATACTCCTCCGTCGCGTTCGTGACGGCCCACCAGACCCGGAGATCGGCGACGTCTCGCAGGAGGTGCAGCCACAGCCCCGATGCCGCCGGCCGCCGGTCACCGGGTAGCGTCCGGGCGACGGCGGCCACGCGACCACCGACCGAACCGGTCGTGCTGCCGGCGAACAGCACCTGCTGGGATGGCAGCCAGAACGACCCGACCCGGTGCAGCAGCTCCTTCGAAGCAGGCCGCCTGCCGTCGATCCGCAGCTGCGGGACGTGCTCGAGCCACTTGCCGACCCGGGCCAGATCGAGCGGGGCGCTGGCAAGCGGGCTGGTGAGCTCGACCAGGTAGACGCCGGGTCCCGAGCAGTGGACGGGCCGGCCCCACGGCACAGGGCCGTCGGCCATGAGACCGACCTCGTGGAGCAGGGCGGCGGCGGTGGCTTCGTTGGGCATGATGACCTTGCTGCGGGTGGATGGCGCTGGGGACGAGGCGCGCGATCGCTGACAACCCTCGACCCGATGACAACCCCCGACGGCGCATGACGCGCCGCCCGGCGTATCGTCTCACCAATCATGCCGAACCAGCCCGCCGATCGGCCACCCGCGCACGCCGCGCGTCGCGGTCGGTCGGCGCGCAGGTCGGGTGCGGTCCTGGCGGCTCTCACCGTGGTGGCGGTGGTGGCCGTGCTCGTCGCCGCCGGGTTGGGATCGGGCGCCCCGGGCACGGGTGCCGCCGGCTCGCTGGTCGATGGGTCTCCGGTGGCCTTCGCCCCCAGCCCCAGCCCGCCGGCGCCGGGTTCGGCCGGCCGGCCGTCCGGCACGAGCGAGTGGTCGAATCCCTCATCGTCGTCGCCCCTGCCGCTCGCATCGACGCCGCCCGAATCGAGCTCGCCGTCCGGCGCGCCGTCCGGCGCGCCGTCCGCGATCCCGGCCAACCGGCTCCAGCGCAAGCTGGATCAGCTCCGGACGAAGGCGTCGCTGCCGGGCGTGTCGGTCGCGATCCTGTGGGACGACGGCCGCAGCTGGGTGGGTGCCTCGGGCGCCGCGGACGTCGCCGGCGACCGGCCGGTCACGTCGGACAGCGCGTTCGCGCTGGCCTCGATCTCGAAGACGTTCACGGCGGCCGTGGTTCTCGAGCTGGTGGACGAGGGCCAGCTGTCGCTGGACGCGCCGGTCGCCCCGCTGCTGCCGGCCTACAGCCTGAACCGAAGGATCACCCTGCGGATGCTGCTCGATCACACCAGCGGTCTGCCCGACTTCTTCCTCAATCACAGGATCGACGCACAGCTGCAGGGTGCGCCCGGCGCGACGTGGACCCCGTTGCGGTCCTGGTCGCTGGTCACCGGGAAGCGGCCGAAGCCGGGCACGGTGTGGGCCTACTCGAACACCAACTACCTGCTGCTGGGCGAGATCGTCCGAAAGGTCACCGGCCATCCGCTCGCGACCGAGATCCGCGAGCGGCTGCTCGACCCGCTCGGCCTCTCGAATACGTGGTACCAGGTCGCGGAACGACCGCGCGCTCCGCTCACGACGGGCTATCGGGTCGTCATCGGTGGCAAGGGCAACGTGCGCGATGTGGCCGTCTCAGCGCCCGGTGACGTGATGCCGTTCCGGTCCGTGATCACCGCGGCCGGGGGCGCCGGCTCCATCGCGTCGACCGCGCTCGACACGGCTCGCTGGATGCAGGCGTTCGCGGGCGGGCACGTGCTGTCGCCCACGATGCAGCGGGCGATGCTGGCGGACGTGGCGAACACCCGCGCGCTCCAGGCCCGGATCCCATACGGGCTGGGGATCCAGGAGGTGACCATCGCGGGCCACCGCGCGCTCGGCCACTCCGGTCGGTACCTGGGCTTCCGCAACGTCGTGCGCTACCTCCCCACGGAGGGCGTCACGATCGCGGTGCTCACCAACCAGGGCGCCTACGACCCGGCCAGGATCGCCCAGGCCCTGCTCAGGATCGTGCTGCCGCCGGCGGCGAGCCCAGGCGCCACTCCGCCGGCACCCGCGTCCGCCGCTCCCTCGTGACGATCCGGATCGGAGCGATGCGTCAGGCGACGCCTGACTCGCGCCGGCCTCGACGCGCGGCCGAGGTCCGTCCCCTCGACGAGCCGGACCCGCCCGCCCCCCGTGGGGTCCGGAGCGGCTGCGCCTCCGCGTCGCGCCGGGGCACGAAGCCCCCCTCCACGGTCCACGGGATCGCATGCTGCAGCAGGCGCTGAACGCCACGCAGCAGATCGGCCTCGTCGATGCACACCAGGCTGATCGCGTCACCGGTCGCACCCGCGCGACCGGTGCGCCCGATCCGGTGGACGTAATCCTCCGGGTTCCATGGCAGCTCGAAGTTCACGACGTGCGGCAGATCCTCGATGTCCAGGCCACGGGCGGCGACGTCGGTGGCGACCAGGACCCGGATCTCGCCCGCCTTGAAGCCCTCGAGTGCCCGCGTCCGGTCGGCCTGGGCGCGATCCGAGTGGATCGCGGTCGCGGCGACCCCACGGCGGTCGAGCCAGGATGCGAGCCGGGACGCCGTCAGCTTGGTACGGGTGAACACGAGCACCTGGTGCCAGTCGCCGGAGACGATGAGGTGGGCGAGCAGCTCCTCCTTGCGATCGCGATCGACCGGATACACGAGCTGGCGGACCAATTCGGCGGCCGTCCCGTGGCGCGCGACCTCGATGGTCTCCGGATTGTGGAGGATCGAGCCGGCCAGGCCCTTGATCTCGTCCGAGAAGGTGGCCGAGAACAGCAGCGTCTGCTTGCGCGACAGCAGCAGGTCCAGGATGCGGCGGATGTCGGGCATGAACCCCATGTCCAGCATCCGGTCCCCCTCGTCGAGCACCAGGATCTCGGCCTGGGCGAGGTTCGCGGCCCGCTGGCCCACGAGATCGAGCAGTCGGCCCGGCGTCGCCACCAGGATCTCGACACCGGCGCGCAGCTCCTTGATCTGCGGGTCGAGCGGCACGCCGCCGTAGACGACGGCTGACCGGAGCGGGACGTGCCGGCTGTAGGTTCCGATCGCCTCGGCGACCTGGACGGCCAGCTCGCGGGTGGGCGTCAGGACGAGGCAACGGACCGGGTGACGGGCCGGCGAGAAGGAGGTGTTCGCGTACGGCCGCAGGCGGTCCAGGATCGGCAGCGTGAACGCGGCCGTCTTGCCCGTCCCCGTCTGCGCTGCGGCGAGCACGTCTCGCCCCTGAAGGACCAGGGGGATCGCCCGCTCCTGCACAGGCGTGGGCTCGGTATATCCCTCCTCGTCCACGGTCCGCAGCAGGTCTGCGGACAACCCCAGGTCTTCAAATCGCAAGGCGGTTGGTGTTCTCCAGTCCCGGGCCGATGGGCGTTGACCGGGCGTATATCGATGATTCGCTCATCCGGCGCGGCGCCCGCGCTCCGTGGCGAGGGCGGCGACGGCCGCCAGACTGCTCGCAGCATACCCGACAATGGGTGCATGGGCGCACGCGGGACCCGCGCCATCGATGCCGCCAGACGCGGCGGGGCAACATTCGAGCTGCATGAATATGCGCATGACCCGCGAGTCGCTCTGGACGGGGGCGGCCGGGGCTACGCGCTCGAGGCGGTGGCGGCGCTGGGGATCACGCCTGCTCGCGTGTTCAAGACGATCGTGATCGATGTCGATGGGCGGCTGAGTCTGGCGGTGGCTCCGGCCGATGCCGACGGTGATCTCAACGCGGCCGCCGCGGCGCTGGGTGGACGGCGGGCCGCCGTCGCCTCGGTTGCAGACGCCGAGCGGGCCACCGGATACGTCCCTGGTGGCATCAGCCCGCTCGGGACGCGGCGTGCCCTGCCAACCGTGGTCGACTCGTCCGCGGGCGGCCACACGACGATCCACGTGTCGGCCGGCCGGCGGGGCCTCGAGATCGAGCTCTCGGTGACCGATCTCGTCCGGATCACCGGGGCCACTGTCGCCTCGATCGCGCGCCGATCCTGACCGGCGCCAACGTCAGCCGCCGATCTCGGCGCGCTCGGTCCACAGCGAGGACACGATCAGCGAGGCGGCCAGCCACGCGATCACAGCGACGACGGCCAGATTGGGGTCGAGCGCGTTGCTTGCCACCGGCTCCCCCTGCACCGTCACCTGGCCCGACACGGTTCCGCTGCCCACCGCCGACGAGGCGGCGAACGGGAACCATTTGATGACGTCGGGCAGGAACAGGCTGGCGACGCCCTCGGCGAAGTACAGGCCGATCCCGACACCGATGCCGGCCAGCTGGCTGCGGGCGATGGTGGCGATGGCGAACCCAAGGGCCGCGTTCATGGACAGGGCGAGTCCCGCCCGGAGGAGCTGCTCGGGGAGCCGCCCGAGCGCCGCGGTGTCGCCGACCCCGTCGAGCGAGACGCCGATGACGAGCGCGCCGCCGGCGGCGGCGAGGATCCCGACCAGGAAGGCGGCAAGCAGCCCCAGGCAGGTGAAGGTCGCCACCGCCGCGTAGCCCAGCAGCGTGTAGCGGGTGCGACTCTCGCCACGGGCGACGGCGGCCTTCAGCGTTCCCCACGTCCACTCCGATCCGGCGATCGCCGCCCCGTAGGTGACGGCAAGCAGGCCACCGATTCCCAGGACCATCGCCAGCACCAGCTCGTACGCATCGGGGAAGGTCACGAACTGCCGTGCCGCAAGCGCCGCGTCCGGATCCGTCGCCTGGCGCGAGCCGGCAACGACGGCGACCAGGATCAGGGCCAGCAGCCCCACCAGCAGCAGCAGCGTCACGTACGTGGCCGGACGGCGGACCAGCTTGCGGAGGTTGGCCCGGAACAGCCTCACGACGACCACCCGGGCGCCGGGGGCACGCTCGCTCCGACGCCGTCCGGCTGTCTCGCGGTGAGCTCGAGGAACAGCGCCTCGAGCGTCGTTCCCGCCTCGATCCGCGCCGCGAAGATGCCCGCCCCGGCGAGCGCCCGATTGAGCTCGGCCGACCGCGCCGGATCGAACCGGACGGCGATCCAGCCCGACTCCGGACCGCGCTCGATCGTCGCCGCGTCCGGTCCGGCCAGCCCGGTGAGCGCGGCGAGCGCCCGATCGACCTCGTCGGACGCCACGCGCAGCCGGACCGTCCCCTCGTGGCGGAGCAGGTCGGTGATCGTCCCCTCGCGCACCAGGCGACCGTTGGCGATGATCCCGACCACGTCGGCGAGCTGCTGGACCTCCGACAGAATGTGGCTCGACACCAGCACGGTCTTGCCCGAGGCGGCGAGCGAGCGGAGCGTATCCCGCATGCCCGCGATCCCGGCCGGGTCGAGGCCGTTGGCCGGCTCGTCGAGCAACAGCAGCCTGGGGTCGCTCAGCAGCGCGGCGGCGATCCCCAGTCGCTGCTTCATCCCCAGCGAGTAGCCGGACACTCGATCGCGGGCGCGCTCGCCCAGGTTGACCAGTCGCAGCAGCTCGTCCACTCGGGCGTTGGATGTCGGAGCTCCGGTGGCTGCGATCGCCCGCAGGTTCTCGCGACCCGACAGGAACGGGTAGAACGACGGCGTCTCGATCAGCGAGCCCACCTCGAACAGCCGGCGCCGATCACCGCGTCGGAAAGGACGGCCCAGGACCTCGACCCTGCCGCCGTCGGCGTGGATCAGGCCGGTGAGGATCCGCATCGTCGTGGTCTTGCCGGCCCCGTTGGGCCCCAGGAACCCGTAGACGACGCCGCCGGGCACGCGCAGATCGAGCCCGTCGAGCGCCACACGGGCGCCGTAGCGCTTGCGCAGCCCCTCGGTGGCGAGCGCTGTCGTCGAGCCGGCGCCGTCAGTCAACGTCCCTCCCGGATGTCCACCGCTGCGGCAGTGCGTCGGTGCCGCACAACCATATCGTGCCTCCAATCGGGCCGATCGGCCCGTCGGCAACCCAAGGCCGGTCTGGCATACTGCGCCCGTTCCGCCGGGTGGATCGGCCTTTCCAGTCCGGCCCGATGCCGGCGATGCTCTGGGCTCGGCCGCACGCCCATTCGCCACCCAGATCACCGCCGCCGCGCGATCGCGCGGCGTGCCGGCAGAAGGAGGCAAGACGATTGCCCCACGCCATGAGCGGCGGCCAGCGGGCGTCCTTCAGGAGGGTCCGGTCAGCGCTGACCGGCGTCCTCGCCGCACTCGTCGTGATCGCCGCAGTGTCGGCCACGGCCCCGGTGGCCCAGGCGGCTTCCCACAAGGTCGTGATCGTCGTCGGCCCCGTCGGATCTCAGACCGCGGACTACAGGCAGAGCGCCCGCAGACTCGCCGAGAAGGCTCGCAGCTACGGTGCGACGGTGGTCGAGATCTACAGCCCCAACGCCACCTGGCGGCGCGTTCGGAACGCTGCCCACGGGGCCAACGTGTTGATCTACCTCGGCCACGGCAACGGCTGGCCGGGCCCCTACCGGCCGTTCTCCACGAAGTCGAAGGACGGCATGGGCCTCAACCGACGGGCCCACAGCGGCAACCGGAATGTCAAGTACTACGGCGAGTACTACATGAGGCAGCTTGGTCTCGCCCGGCACGCCGTCGTCATCCTCAACCGCCTGTGCTACGCGTCGGGGAACTCGGAGTGGGGAGCGGCCAACCCCAGCAGGTCGACCGCGATCAAGCGCGTGGACAACTATGGCCGCGGCTTCCTGCGGGGCGGGGCACAGGCCGTGTTCGCCAGCGGGATCACCAGCGTGAGCTATGTGCTCACCGGCCTGTTCAAGGGATCGGGCTCGATGACGATGACCGGGTTGTTCTGGACGGACCCCAGCCGGACCCGGAAGTACAGCTTCTCGTTCACGTCGACCCACCTGTCGGGCGTGAGGGCCAAGATGGATCCCTACGCGAGGCATCGCTACTACCGATCCGTGATCGGACATCTGTCGACCACGGTCGGCCAGTGGCGCAGCGGCTGAGGCAGCGCCCCAACCTGGGCCCGGGCGGGATCCGTCCCGTCTGATCGTTCGTGACGGGACCGCGCGGGAGGGGCCCCCGGGCGTTTGCCGGCCCGACGGTCGGCGCGAGCCAACCCTCGCGTCGCGTCCGGGCCGCCTCCCCGGCGCCCGCGCCACGTGCTCGCCCCGGCCGGCACGCGGCCCATCGTTTCCCGCCCGTTCGAGGAGCCGGGCCGCGGCTTCGAGGCAGCGCTTCCACGCCGCACCCCCGATATCGCCGCGTGCGTGGTCGCCCCGGGCGACGCGCTCGTCCTGACGGCCGCCTCTTCGCTCGAACAGCCCGACCCGGTCACCCCGTCAGCTGCCTCGGTGCGCTCGCGTTTCGAGGATTCAGACTTGACAGACAATAAGGTGGCTATTACAAAGACGTAAGTTGACATTCGTATTTGTGAGATCCGCGTGACCCATGACGTCATTGCCATCTGCCCCGTCTGCGCCCACGAGCTGAGCGTCACCCGGCTCCGTTGCGGCGAGTGCGGCACCGTGATCGAGGGCGAGTTCGGGGTCGGACGCTTCGGCCGGCTCACCCGCGAACAGACCCTCGTGCTCGAGAGCTTCCTGCGCAGTCGGGGCAACCTCCGCGACATGGAGCGGGAGCTGGGGATCAGCTACCCCACCGTACGAGCCCGGGTGGAGGCGCTCGTTCGCGCGCTCGGCTTCGGGCCGCGCGACGAGGCCGAGCCGAGCGCAGGCGCGGCCGGGGACGCGGTACCGCCTGCCGGGGGCGAAGCCACCACCGCCTCGACGCCCGACGACGTCGCGGCGAGCCGCCGCGACGTCCTCGAGCGATTGTCTCGCCACGAGCTGACCGCCGAGGAGGCGGCCTCGACCATCCGCGCCCTCGGAAGGAGCGAGCGATGACCAATTCAGTGAACGCGGCGCCGGGCCAGCGCGAGCTGCCCCTGGGCCCCAGGGGCGAGCTCGAGATCAGATTGTCCGCCAGCAAGCTGCGACTCAACGGCGTCGACGGTGATCGGGTGACGATCCGGGTGCTGGGGGAGCGCGAGATCGATGACGAGCTTGCCATCGAGGCGCTGCCCGGCCGGATCCGGATCGGGGATGCCGAACGCGGCTACCGCCTGGGGCCGATCCGGATGTGGACGCATCAGCCGCCCGCCATCGAGATCGACGTTCCCCGCGATGCCCGGGTGCGCCTGCAGACCCTGAGCGGCGACGTGGTGGCGACCGGCATCGCCGGCGAGAGCCGGTGGGCCACGGCATCGGGCGACCTGCGCCTCGATCTCGACGGGGGACCGATCGCCATCGACTCAATGTCCGGCGACGTGACGCTCCGGGCCGGCATCGCGACCCGGATCGTCGCGCACGCGGTGTCCGGGGCCCTCCGTCTGTGGGCCCCGCGCGTCGATGACCTTGCGCTGTCCACCACCAGCGGCGACGTCAGCGTGGCGGCAGCCCTGAGCGCGGGCGCCGATCATCGCCTGTCCTCGGTCAGTGGCGACGTGGAGCTCGTGACACCGAGCCCGGTGCGGGTGAGAACCGAGACGATCACGGGCGACGTGCGAGCGTCCGGAACGGTCGCCGGTGAGGGTGGGCGAGGGCATCGAACGCTGGTCGTGGGTGATGGCTCGGTGCGGGTCACCATCCGGACCACCTCGGGCGACGTCCGCCTGCGGGCCGAAGCCACGGCCACGGGCCGGGGGCCGTTGGAGCAACCGGCTGCACGCGACACGAGCGAGCCCGGCAGCCCGGCGTCCGACCCGGCGTCGACCGACGCGTCGGGCTCACCGTCCGAGCCCGCATCGCCGGCCCGACCCGACGCCGTTCCCGAGCCGCCGACGCTCATCGCCGAGGTCGAGGCTGCCCCGAACCTGGTTCGCCGGGAGGCAACCGCCGAGGGGCCGGACGCCGTCCGGCTCGAGATCCTGCGGGCGCTCGAGCGCGGAGAGCTGGACATCGAGGCGGCGACGGAGCAGCTGGAGACCCTGGAGGAAGCTGGTGCGGGCCATGACTGAAGACACGCTCGAGCAGGTCCTGCGGCTGGTCTCCGAGGGCCGGCTGAGCGCCGAACAGGCGGCGCCGATCCTGGCGGCACTCGATGATGCCGGCAGGGTGAGCGCTGGCAGGCAGGCAGCGGGCCGATCCGACCGGGGCGCCGGGTCAGGGTCCGAGGAGCCGTCCGGGTCCGGATCGCGGCACGCGACCTCGTTGCGGATCGAGGTCACCGAGCGCGGCCGCCGCGTGGTCAACCTCCGGCTGCCGATCGGCGTGGGCCGGTTCGCCCTGGACCGGGTTCCCGGGCTGTCGGGCGACCAGGTCGAGCGCGTCCGTGAGGCCCTCCGATCGGGTCTCAGCGGCCCCGTCCTCGAGGTCAACGACGAGGATGACGGCGTCAGGATCGTGCTCGAATGACCGCGGTCACAAGGGCCCGCTCGCTGCCGATGTGGCGGGCCCTCCAGAGCCGCGACTTCCGCCTGCTGTGGGCGAGCGAGGCCGTCTCGCTGGTCGGGGACCAGTTCCAGTTCGTGGCCCTGTCCTGGCTGGTGATCTCCCTCACCGGCTCGGGCCTCGCGCTGGGGACGGTGCTGATCGCGGTCGCGGTGCCCCGCGCGATCCTGCTGGCGCCGTTCGGCGTGGTCGCCGATCGGCGGCCGCCGCGCAGCCTGATGCTGCTCGCCCACGTCGCGCGCGGCGCGATCGTTGCCCTGATCGCGGTGCTCGTGGCCGCGGGGCTGGCGACGATCCCGGTGCTGATCGTCCTGGGCGCGCTGTTCGGGGTCGCGGACGCGATCTACCCGCCGGCTCAGCAGGCGTTCCTGCCGCGTGCGGTCAGCGCCGATCGGCTGCCGTCGGCCAACGCGCTGCTCCAGGGGACCCTCCAGCTGGCGTCGGTCGTCGGACCGCCCCTGGCCGGGGTCGTCATCGCCCTCACGGGGACGGGGATCGCCTTTGGCGTGGACGCTGCCTCGTTCGTCATCGCCGCGGGCCTGATCGGCCTGATCGGCACGGGCACCGTGGTCGCGGCGGTCCACGGCCGGCAGGGCGAAACCGGAGCTGCCGGCGGGTTCACGACGGACGGGGACGGCGAGTCCTTCGCAGGGGCGCTGCGTGCGGGTCTCGGTTACGTCGCCGGCGACCCGGCCATCCGCACCCTGATGCTGCTGTCCCTGGTGCTCAACTTCGCGCTCAACGGACCCGCGGAGGTCGGGATGGCGTGGCTGGCGCAGAACCGCTTCCATGCCGGGCCAACGGGGCTTGGCGTGATGGCCGCGGGCTTCTCCGCGGGCGCGCTCGCAGGGACCCTGCTGGCAGGCAACGCGCGGCTGGACCGGCAGGGACGGATCGTCGTCGGCGGGATCGTCCTCTCGGGGATCGCCATCGCCGCGGTCGGCCTGCTCACCTGGCTGCCGGGCGTGGTCATCGCCATGGCCGCGATCGGGATCGCCATCGGCTACATCAACATCGTCGCGATCTCGTGGCTCCAGGCTCGCGTGGATCCGCTGCTCGTGGGCAGGGTGATGAGCCTGGTGATGCTGATGGCCTTCGGGATCGCGCCACTGTCCATCGCGGTCGCGGGCGTGCTCATCGACATCGACGCAACCATGCTGTTCGTCGGCTCGGGCGCGATCGTCGTCGCCGCGGCAGCGCTGGCGATCGCGATGCGCTTCCCGGCCATGCTCGATGCGATACCGGACGGGGCGCCCTCGGCGCTGGCGCCGCGTATCGGGAACGCCGGATGAGCGCGTGCGACGAGCGATCACCAACACCACCGACCGGAAATCCATCCATGAGCGGAAGGAGCGTCCCATGCTGCTGACCGAACTTCGAATCCGGGACAACGAGCGCCAGCACGCCCGCGACGAGCGCCTGCGCATCCACCAGCACCTCCACGCCATCCGCGAGGCCCGGCGCGCAGCGCGGTCGCCCAACCCGATCCGCCGGCGGCTGGGCGCGTCCCTGGTGAGGCTCGGCCGTCGCGTGGCGGGGGAGTCGTTCGGTGCGCCGGCCCTCACTCCCTGACGGCACGAACCCGATCCGGACGCTCGACCGGACGACGCCGGCAGCTAAGCGGCCGGCGTCGTCGCCACCCAGTAGGCTTCAGACCGAACGGCCTCTGGAGGCAGGCCGTAGCCGCAAAGGACGGTGGTCACGGCGTCGGTCATGCCGGGGTTGCCGCATACGAACGCCACCACGGACGTCGGATCCGCGCCGCGCTCGGACAGCAGCGAGGGCAGCAGTGCGTGCACCCGGCCAGTGGCTCCGGACCAGCCGGCGTTGGTGGGATCTCGCGGGCGCGAGACCGCCGGCACGTAGCTGATCCGACCCCGATCGTCGAGGTCCTCGAACCGGGTGCGATAGGCGAGGTCCCTGGCGTCGGCGACCCCGTGAACGACGATCGGGCGGTCGTCGAGGCGGCCATCTTCGACCTCCCGAAGACGGCTCTCGAGCATCGAGAGCAGCGGCGCGATGCCCGTGCCGGTGGCCACGAACAGCGGGCGGCGAGGATCGGCGGGATCGGCGGTGAACAGCCCCTTCGGCCGTCCGACGCGAACCCGCGCGCCCACCCGCAGCGGCCACAGGCGAGGCGTCAGCTCGCCCGCCGGGACGAGTCGGATGAGGAACTCGAGCGCATCGGTCACGCCGGACGGCGACGAGGTGGAGTAGGGGCGCAGCAACGGGCGGCCATCGACCTCGATCCCGAGCGCCAGGTACTGGCCCGAACGGAAGATCGGCACGCCGTCGTCAGGCCGGACGCCAAGCCTCACGATCGTGGGACTGATGTCCTCGCGGTCGACGATGGTCGCGTTCGGCTCGGTGGACGGGACCGGCCGCCGCAGGCCCGGCACCGCGCGCGGCGGGAGGCCGCGGGGCGCCACCGGCAGGCGAGGTGGCAGCAACCGGGCTGCCGGCCGGCTCACGGCATCCATGTCAGGCGGCAGCAGCCGGGACCAGCTCGTCGACCACGGAGCGGGCGGCGTCCGGATCGGAGAACCAGGCCGCATCGACCCACGCGAAGTCGACCCACTGCTGCCCAAGCTTGTGCTCGGGCATGATCGCCCCGTTGGGGCAAGCCGGCTCGCAGGAGCCGCATTCGATGCAGCCCTCGGGGTCGACGTAGAGCTTGCGGTCGACGGACAGGTCCCCCCAGATGCAGTCGACTGGGCAGACCGCGACGCACGACTGGTCGGAATGGTCGACGCACGGTGCAGCGATGACGTAGGCCATGACTCGGCTCCTGGCAGTGGGCCGTCCCTGCGGGGTGGCGGCGAGGATCTTCCCTTCGAGGCGGCGTTCGCCTCGTGGGTTTCAGCCTCGCCCTTCCCCCTGAGCCGATCGTGTGGCGCGGCTATGCGTTTCCACATCCGGGCTGGCATCGCCCGCCGCATCCGGGTCCCCTGACGGAGCCGCCGGCAGCTCGACCGTGAACCGCGCACCGCCACCGGCCGGCGAGTCGGCTCGGATGGTGCCGCCGTGGGCGTCCACGATGCGCCGGGCGATCGCGAGCCCGAGCCCGGTACCCCCGGAGCCGTGCCGGGTCGTGCCCGACAGCCGCGTGAAGGCATCGAAGATCCGCTCCCGGTCGGCTTCCGCGATCCCGGGGCCCTGATCGTCGACGTCGATCTCGACCGCGTTCGCTCCGCGTCGCACGCGGACGGTCACGGTGCCGCCGGGTGGTGAGTGATCGACGGCGTTGTCGACCAGGATCAGCAGCAGCTGGACCAGGCGGTCGCGGTCTGCCAGGGCGATCACCGGCGATGCGGTGTCCGTCTGGAGCCGGACATCCCGCTCGGCGGCCAGGGCGGTGGCACCGCGGACCGTGTCGCTCACGAGCAGAGCGGCATCGAGCGCGACGGGGGAGATCGACAGCCGGGTCTCGTCCCATGCGGCGAGCTGCAGCAGATCGCCCACCAGACTGCCGAGGCGATCGGCTTCCGCGATGACGTCCTCGAGCAACGGCCGTCCGTCGTCGGCGACCAGATCCTCGCGCTCGAGCACCTCGGCGTTGGCGCGGATGAGCGCCGCCGGCGTTCGCAGCTCGTGGGAGGCATCGGCCACGAACCGCCGCTGCGCCTCGAACCCGTTGCGGATCGGGACCAGCGCGCGGCCCGTGACCAGCAGCGTGATCAGGGCGGCCCCGATCAGCCCCATCGCGCCCACGATGATCACCGCGACGACGAGGCTCTGCGACTGGCTGTCGTGGACGTCGAGCACGAACGCACCCTGCACGTACCCGACCAGCTGCCCGTCGTGGACCAGCGCCACGGTCAGCAGCCGCAGGCTGTGGGCACCCGCCCGGATCGTCCGCAGGTCCTGGCTGGCCGCCGACGCCGAGGGCAGCACACCCACGTCGGGCAGCCCCGGCAGCGAGCTCCCGGTTCGCTTCTGGACGACCTTGCCCGATGGGTCGAGAACCAGCAGGACGGTGTCGGCGCCCGATGGGGCCTGCTCGTCGGGCTCGTTGCGCTCATCGGAGGTGGGCATCTCGCCGGTCACGGACGCTGCGGCGGCATCGACGGCCGTCTGGAGGGCCCGGTCGACGCCGGCGTCGAGCGCGCTGAGCCCCATGATCAGCGTGGCGGCCCCCACGCCGACCACGAGCAGGGTGAGCAGCGCGAGCGTGACCGCGAACAGTCGCCGCCGGGTGCGACGGAGGAGGATCTCGGTCGGGCCGATCGCCACCGGGATCAGGACTCCGCCTTGAGGGCGTAGCCCACGCCGCGCACGGTGCGCAGCCGATCCGCCCGGTCGAGCTCGCCCAGCTTGCGCCGCAGGTAGGAGACATACAGATCGACGACGTTGGAGTACACATCGGGCTCGGCGCCCCAGACCTGGTCGAGGATCTGCTGGCGCGTGACGACCTGGCCGGCATGCCGGATGAAGAACCCGAGCAGGGCGAACTCGCGCGCCGACAGGTCCACGGTCCGGTCGCCGACCTGCGCGACGTGGCGCAACTCGTCGAGCGCGAGGTCGCCCGCGGCGAGCCGGCTCTCACCGGCGGGCGGCGGCCGGCGCGCGAGCGCCCGAACGCGAGCCAGCAGCTCCGAGAACGCGAACGGCTTGGCCAGGTAGTCGTCGGCGCCGGCGTCGAGCCCGCCGACACGATCATCGACCGAGCCCAGGGCCGTGAGCAGCAGCACCGGGGATGCGACGCCCTTGGCGCGCAGCAGCCGCATCACCGTGAGCCCGTCGATGTCGGGCAGCATCCGGTCCAGCACGATGACGTCGTGGGGGCCGGTCTCCGCGAGTGCCACAGCACTCACGCCGTCCGGGGCGACGTCGACCACGTGGCGCTCGGCCACCAGGACCCGCTTGATGAGGGCGGCCATCTTGGGCTCGTCCTCGACCACCAGAACACGCATCGCGCCGCATTCTGCGGGGCAAACGGGTCCCGGTCGAGGGCCGAGGGCCCTGTCTGTGCAGATTCTCATGGGCGCCACACCGCCCGATGTGCTGCCGCGCCTGACGATACGTCCATCGCTCGAAGCACACGCCGGGAGTCTCCAGCATGTTCCACCGCGTCGCCTTCTTCGTCGCCTCGCTCGCGGCGACCGCCCTTCTCGCCTTCGGGCTCGCCATCGTCGGCGTCAACCCGGGTGCCGCCACCGGTGGTGCCGTGCAGGTGGCGGCCACGGTCGAGCCGCCGCCCCAGCCGACCGTCCAGGTCGACACCGTCTACCTCGACCCGCCGGTCCCGCCGCAGGACGTGACCGTCACCCGGACCGTGACCGGGGGCGGTGAGCATGAGGATGGCAACGAGCGCGGGGAGCGAGACTGATGAGCGACCCGCGACCCAACCGCACGCCCGACCGGGTGCCGCCCCGCGCGGCCCGTCCGCTGCCGCCTCGACCCTCGATCCGCGACCTGCCGCAGCCGCGACGGGCAGCGGGGCCCTCCGGATCGGACCCTGGCGCGCAGGTGTCCCCGATGGTGCCGATCGCGCCCACGGTGTCGGTGGCGCCGATGGCGCCGCCTCCGCCGCCCGGCTTCCGCGCGGCGCCCGGCCACCACCCGGTGCCCGGCGCTCACGCGGCTGCCGCCGAGCGCCCGATGCCCGGCCCGCGTCCGCGCCCCACGCCCGAGACCCGGGCGCCCAGGTCGCGGCCCGACGCCAATCCGATCCGGCTGCTGGTCGCATTCGCCGGGATCGCCTCTGCGTCCGCGATCGTGACGGCCATGCTCCCCTCGGTCATCCCGGCCCGGTCCGCGCTCGATGCCGTCGCCGCGAACAGCGCCGTCCAGAACCCGCAGCCATCGGTTGTGCACGTGACCAAGTACGTCACCCTGGGGCCCGGCCAGACCGCCCCGCCCAACGCGCCGGTGGTGATCCAGCCGACGCCCACGCCGCGGGTGCATGTCGTGACGCAGACGCGCCAGTCGGGGCGACCGTGAGCGCGGTCCTCGATCGCGCTCCGGCCATCCCGGTCGGTGCCGCCAGGCCGATGATGGGTGGCCGGGTCTCGGTCTACCTGATCGACGATGCGGCGCCGGTGCTCCGGGAGCTGGCGGCCGAGGCCGTGCTCGACCGGATCGCCGCCTGGGCGACCCGACTGACCCGCTTCGATGCCGGCTCGGAGCTGTCGCGACTCAACGACGCGCCCGGCCCCGAGATTGCCGTCGGGCCGACGCTCACCACCGTCCTCGATTGGGCACGAACGGCCGAAGGCCTGACGGACGGGCTGGTGAACGTGGCCATGCTCGATGCCCGGCTGGGCGCCGAGCGCGGCGAGGACGTCTCGCGGCCCGGTGCGGCCAGCCGGCGATGGTCGCTCCGGCGCCGGCCGCGAGGATCCATCGTCGTCCGCGAGCCGGGGGTCAGGTTCGACCTCGACGGGGTCGGCAAGGGCTGGCTGGCAGACCGCGCCCTGGCGATCGCACCGGGTCGCTCCGCCATCGTGGACGGTGACGGCGACGTCGCGATCCGGCTCGCACCCGGCGACGAATGGGGGATCGGGATCGCCGATCCGCGAACACCCGACACGCTGCTGGGCGCCGTCCGCCTGGTTGGCGACGAGAAGCGGAGCTGGGGCCTCGCGACCTCGGGCACCAGCGTCCATCGCTGGACGCATGACGACGGGCTCGCGCACCACCTCATCGACCCCCGGACCTGGCATCCGGCGGACACGGATGTGGTCCAGGCCACCGTGCTGGCCGACTCGGCGTGTCTGAGCGAGTCGTTCGCCAAGGTGGCCGTCATCGCCGGCAGCGAGCATGCGTTCGGGATGCTCGATCGGCCCGGGATCCATGGCCTGCTCCTGCTCACCGACCGCGGTGAGCTGCGCGCCGATCCGGGGATGATGCGATGGCTGGCGTGAAGTACCGGGGCTTCGACGAGCGCACGGAGCTCGTCCGCTGGGGCCTGCCTGCCGTCGCCTTCGGGATCGTGCTCGGCGGGACGCTGCCCGGCGCGATCGACGGCGTGATCACGGCCTGGCAGCTCAACCCGGCCAGCCTGCCGTGGCTGTTCGAGCGGCTGTTCGCATGGATGGCCTACCTCGCGATGGCGGGCTCGGTGATCTACGGGCTGCTGCTCTCGACCAAGCTGCTCGACGCGATCGCCCATCGCCCGGTGAGCTTCGCCCTCCACCAGGATCTCGCCGCCATCGGCGTGGGGCTGGCCGGCATCCACGGGATGCTGCTGGGGCTCGACACCTCGGTCCCGTTCTCGCTCGGCCAGATCCTGGTCCCGGGCCTCGCGCCCCACGCGCCGCTCGCGGTCGCCGCCGGCCAGGTGGCTCTGTACATCGCGATCGTCGTCGTGGCCAGCTTCTACGTTCGTCGGGTCATCGGGCAACGGGCCTGGCGGGCGCTGCACTATCTGACCTTCCTCGCGTTCCTGGGGGCGACCGTCCATGGGGTGGGCGCCGGGACGGATACCGGCTCGGCCTGGGCGCAGTGGATCTACCTCGGCGCCGGAACGACGGTCTGGTTCCTGCTCGTCTACCGGATCGGCGTGTCGATCGCCGAGCGACGAAGCCCGCAACGCAAGGCTGCCGAGCGCCCCGCCCTGGAGCGACGCGCCGCCCGGCCTCGTGCCGCCGAGGACCGGGCTCCCGGGCTGCGCGTTCCGGACGAGCGAATCACGCGTCCCATCCCGCGCGTCGTCGTCCGCTCCTGAGGCGGTCCCGGTCCCGGTCCCGGCGCCGGCGCCCGTCAGCTGCCGACGACCCCCCCCTGACGCCGGCGCCAGCGGACGCCGAAGCCGACGACGTCGAGTGGTGGCGTCCCCGGCTCGCACGCGAGCTCCACGACCGGCGCACCCGCGGCCGCCGTGAGGCGCACCCATTGACCACCGATCCGGGTCTCGCCGGCGTCGTCGAACGTCAGGCCGATCTCGGTCGCATACCGGCCGTTCAAAGCGGCCGGGTCGTCAGTCCCGATCTCGATCCCGGCCAGTCGCAGCCGTCCGCCGGCCGGGTGGCGGAAGCCGGCCCGTGCCGCCCTCGCCTCGTCGCCCCATTCGGCACCGGTCAGCTCGTGCTCGATCAGGAACGGCGGCCGATCGGGCCCGAGCGAGGGGAAGGCCGTGATCCAGCGGACCGTGTCACCGTCGGGACGCTCGCGCGATCCTGCGACCGGGTTGCCGATCCAGGAGCCCGCCGCGCGCAGCCGGTTGACATCGGCGACGACGTCGTTGGTCGTCAGGGCGTACGTCGCCAGCCCCTCCCGGCCCGCCTCCAGCACCGCGAGCACGGCGCCACCCACCGCGAGCTGCGGGTTCTCGGCGATCAGCGCCCGATCGAACACGCCGATCAGCTCGAGGTAGCTGTCGCCCAGGAAGGCGACCCGGTTGAAGGTCCCCATCGCCTCGTGCCGCCCGCCGCCGGTCCAGGCGACGCCGAGGACGTCACCGAGCGCGTCCGCCGCGTCGTCCGGGTCGCGGACCGCGATGACCAGGTGATCGATGCCCAGCAGCATCGGGTCAGCCCGCCCGCCCGTCGGCCGGGAGCCGGGCGGGTCCGCACGACGATCGCATTTTCGACATGAGTCGATCCTACCCGCGTACGATGCTGCCATGAGCCTCCCTGTGCCGCCCGACCACCTCCCGTTCACCGGCAACGCCGATGCCGACGCGCTCCTCGCCCGCGATCCGCTGGCACTGCTCATCGGCTTCGCCCTCGACCAGCAGGTCACCGTCCAGAAGGCGTTCTCGGGGCCGCTCGAGCTCCAGCGACGCATCGGGTCACTGGACGCGGCGACGATCGCCACCATGGATCCCGAGACCCTCGACGTCGCGTTCCGGACGCCGCCGGCCCTCCACCGCTTCCCGGGCAACATGGCGAAGCGCGTGCGCGACCTGTGCACGGCGATCGCCGACGGCTACGGTGGCGACGCGTCCCGCGTGTGGTCCGGGGCCGCCGACGCCCGGGACCTCCACGCTCGGCTGATCGCCCTGCCCGGGATCGGTGAGATGAAGGCTGGCTCGATCATCGCGCTGCTGGGCAACCGGTACGGGATCAGGCCGCCCGGCTGGGACGACGTCCGGCCCAGGCACCCGACGCTGGGTGACGTGGACTCGCCCGAGGCGCTCGCCGAGTACCAGGCGGGCAAGCGAGCCCACAAGGCCGAGCTGCGCGCCCAGTCGGCCCGCAGTTCAGGCTAGAGGCCTGCAACCGTTGACGACTCCCGAGGTCCTGGCCGTGATCGCGACCCTGGCCGGCTTCATCATGGCCCTCTCGCCCACGTTCCAGATCCGCCGCATGCTCCGCACCCGGTCGAGCCGGGACGTCTCGCTGCTCTACCTCTCGCTCCTGGATCTCGGGTTCGTGGCCTGGGTCTCGTACGGCTGGTCGATCGGCAACTGGGCGCTCATCCTGTCCAACTCGGCTTCGCTCACGTTCATGACGATCACGATCCTGTTCGCGTTCACGTTCCGCCGCCGCGAGGAGCGGCGAACCGTGGCCGTGGCCGGTGGTTCGGCCGACTCCATCGATCGTGACGAGCCGTCGGCTCCCCCGACGGGGTAGCCGGGGCACGCGCGCCGCGGCGCCGGAACAGCCGAGCGAGCCTCGCCGCGCATGGGGGAGCCTCGACGCGGAGGATGCCCGCCGTGCAGGGTTGCCCCGGCATCGCCAGCCAGCCGTGGGACGATTGGATGCAGGGGACGAGCGGGACGCAGCTCGCGTGGATGGCACGGCACCCGAGGTGTTCTTCAGCTCTCGATCCCTGACGCCTCGAGCCGCCGGATCTCGGTGAGCACGCGATCCACGAGGGCCCGGACCTGCGGCATCAGGGCCGCCCAGCCGGCCTCCGGTTCCTGGCCCAGGTACATCGCCCGGGCTCGTGCGAGCACCGGACGCTGCTCCGCCGGGAGACGGTCAAGGGCCCATCCGGCGGCATGATCCTTGGACCGGACCTCGCCCGTGGCCAGGGTGAACCAGACCCTGGCGAGCGTCAGGATCACGTTGCGGGTGTCGGTGTCGAGGTCGCCAAGCAGGCCTGGGACACCCGCGATGATCGCCCTGCGAAGATCCGACGCCGGCACCGGAGCCAGCAGCACGGCCGGCGGTGGCCCGAACAGCGACCGGCCGCCCGCGAGCGCCATCGCGATCAACGGCGGCAGGTCCGGGTCGAGCTCGGGCTCGGGCGTGGAACCGGCCAGGTACCCGCCTCGGAGCCATTCGCCGTACTGAAGCTCGCGACGGGGCGGATAGCGCCACGGACGGACGTCCGGACCCGCGACCACGGTCAGCTCCACCGGCCGCCGCGGGTTCGGTGGCCACCCGCCCGAGATCGGCAGCAGGCCCTCCACGAGATGGCGTCTGGCCGGGTCCGTCGTGCGACGCCGGGTCACGACGAGGACGTCGAGATCGCTCGTCGGCTGGAGACGGTCCGTCGCCGTGGACCCGTGGGTGCAGATCCCGAGAACGTCATCCCCGAGCACGTCGCGGACGAGGCGCACGACCTCGTCGAGCTGCCGCCGATCGGCCGGTTTCACCGCAGGACGAGCGTCCGGAACAGGTGCTCGAGCATGGCCTCGGGATCGTCGGTGAGCCCGGTGTGGACGTCCGATGGCTGGATGATCGTCGATGACGGCGACACCAGCCAGTGGAAGCGCTCGGCCATGGGAAGCCCGGCGATCGGCCCGGCGGATGGGTCGCCATGGGCCACGCCGACCACCGCGTCGAGGTGGTCGCGGACGATCTGCGGGTCGCAATCGGGAGCAAGCAGGACCAGGAGCCGCTCGTCGAGGGCGACCCGCGCACCCAGAAACCGCTTCGGGCGCGACATCAGGACGATCCCTGCGTTGAACGTCTCGCCGCGCTCCACACGTGGAACCACGTGCACGACGGCGTACTCGAACGGCTCACGCGGCCCGGGCACGCTCGGCCTCCTCGACGAACGCGCGGGGTGCCTCCAGGCGCGTCAGCAGGTAGTCGACGTAGGCGCGCCGATGGGGGTCAGGGTCGGGCAGCCCGTCCTCAGCCCGCAGCCAGTCATCGGGGATCGCCGCCACGAGCCCCTCGAGCAGCGGGCGATCCACCAGGGGCGCCAGCCGCGCGTCGGCGGCGACGATCGACGATGCGAACGGCAGCAGCACGTGGTCGCGGATCTGCGCGAACGGACGGCGGGCGTGCGCCGCCGGATCACGCCAGGTGTGGTGGATGTACAGCGCGGATCCGTGATCGATGAGATGGATGCGCCGGTGCCACACGATCAGGTTCGGGTTGCGCGGCGTCCGGTCCACGTTGGTCGTGAACGCGTCGAGCCAGACCACCGCGGCCGCCATGTCGGGCTCGGGGGCCGGGCCGACAGCCGGCGCAAATGCCAGCGCGCCGGGCAGGAAGTCGAGGCCGACGTTCGTTCCCGCCGACCGCCCGAGCAGGTCCTGGATCTCCTGGTCTGGCTCGGCCCTGGCAAGGGTCCCATCCAGCTCGACGAGCACGAGGTCCGGGACCGGCAGCCCGAGGTGGCGGCCGATCTCACCCGCCAGCAGCTCCGCCACCAGGGCCTTGCGCCCATGCCCCGCGCCCAGCAGCTTGACCACGTACAGGCCGTCGTCGTCGGCCTCGACGAGCGCCGGCACCGAGCCTCCCTCGCGAAGAGGCGTCACGTATCGGGTCGCCGTCACGGTGCGGAGCATGGGTCGAGTGTAGGGCGGCGGAGATGCCGCTTGCCGCTGACCTTGCTCTGGTTCCAAGTAGACGATATTGTTGAGCGCACAACTACAGTCTCGAAGCCGGCAGGCCCGGCCACACCCTGGAGCACCCGATGGACGACGACGTCCGCACCGCCCTCGACCACAACCAGATCATCGACCTCACGACCACCGGCCGGCGGACCGGGCAGCCTCGTCGGATCGAGATCTTCCTTCACAACCTCGACGGCCGGCTGGTCATCAGCGGCCGGCCCGCACCGGGGCGCACGCGCGCCTGGATCCGCAACATCGCCGCGGATCCGCGGGTGACGATCCACCTCAAGGGTCCGCGGGTCCGGGCTGACGTCCCGGCCACCGCACGGGTGATCACCGACCGGGTCGAGCGGCTGGCCCTGATCCGGGACGTGGCCCGCAACTGGCAGCGGTCCGATATCGACGCGATGGTCGATCACAGCCCGCTGATCGAGCTGACCGTCACCGACCTCGGCTCGGCGCGGGACGCCGCCTAGCACAGACCTGGCTGGGAGGCCGGCAGACCGGCCGGCTCGCGTCCGCGGGTTCGTTATCCGCCCCGTTCGCACCGGCTCGCATCCACCCGCCAGCGCCCGCCGGTCCGCGCTGGCCGCCGCGACGGAGACCGTTGGACGCGTCGCTCAGGCCGGCTCCGCCTCCACCAGCGCCCGGAACCGCTGGAGCGCCGCCGGGAGCTCGGCATTGATCCGCCGCTCCGCCTCGCGGGCGATGAACCCCAGCAGCGGGGAGGTTGAGAGGTCGATCTCGAGCGCGATCCGGGTGGACTCCCCGTCATCCCCCGCGGGATCCAGCCGGGTCCGAACCTCGACCGACAGCGGCCCGCCGGAGCCCGCGATCACCAGGATCGACGGCGGCCGGAGCTGGCGTACCGTGCCCGTGACCTCGGCACCGCCCGCAGCCCCCGAAAGCTTCAGATGGACGCGGCTGCCGGTCGCGAGCGGCCGGTCCTGGAGGGACGCCGACACCACCTCGGGCAGCCAGCGGGGCAGGTCGTCGACACGGGTGGCGACGGCGAACACCCGCGCGGCGGGGTACGGGAGCTCGAGTGATGCGCCGACGCGACCCATGTCCGAATCCTAGGCCTGTTGGGCGTCCGGTGTCGGGCCCGGCCGGGGGCCGGCCCGTTGCCCGGACGGGAACGCCGTCCCCGTGGGCCCGACGGCCGGTGCGCGTGGTGGCGGCCGTGGCGGAGCCGGCCCGCCCTGCGAACTCCAGCGCCCGGTCCGCGAGCGCCTCGAGCCCGCCTCGATGCGCCCGTTGACCGAGGCTCCGGGGTACGCACCATCGATGCCGCGGTGCCCGGCTTCGATGCCGGTCAGCAGGGCGAGCGCCTCGTCGATCGATGACATGGCCCAGACCCCGAACCGTCCGGCTGCCACCGCGTCCACGACATCGGCCCGGAGCAATCAGGTGCGGCAGCCCCTCCGTCGGGCCGATCGAAGGCTCGGAGGCCACGCGCTCGTGGCCGGCCCGACCGGCGTTGCGGCCCGGCCACGTTCCGCCGGCGGTCCGGCCGGCCGGCGTTCCGGCCCCGGCCGCCTCGATCAGCCGCCAGCCGGCTCGGTCAACCGCGCGACCAGCGTCTCGATCGCCCGGTCCTCGATCCCTTGCCCGCGCAGCAGCGCCCGCGACCCCCCGTGACGCCGATGGAGGTGCTCGAGCGCCGTGGCCATCAGCTCGGGTGGGCTTTCGATGTCGAGCGACGGATGCCGCCAGTCTCCTGGCTCGATCCGGTTGAGCGACTGCCGGAAGAAGCCGGCCGAGAGCGCATAGTCCCGGGCGATCACCTCGATCGGCACCCCCGCCAGGTCGAGCAGCAGCGCGATCGTGACGCCGGTGCGGTCCTTGCCGGCGGCGCAGCCGATGATCGCCGGCAGCCCGTCGTCGAGCAAAGCGCGCACGACCATGGCCAGCTGGGGGCCGCGCCTGTCGAAGACATGGCGGTACATCCCGGCCAGGCCGGCGTGGGGGGTCGGATCATCCTTGAGCAGCGGGATGCTGCGATAGCGAACCCTGCTCGAGCCGAGGAACACGTTCGGGGCGCGTTCGAGCTCCTCGGGCCAGCGCAGGTCGATCACCTGGCGAAGCCCGATCGCCTCGAGCTGGCGTCGAGCCTGGGGGGGCAGGCGGGTCAGCTCGTCCGATCGGAGGAGGGTTCGCCAGCGGGTCTGCCGGCCATGGCCGGCCGGATAGCCACCGACATCGCGCACGTTGCGGGTGCCATCGAGCGGCAGATGTCGATCGAGCGGAGCCGGTGACGGGCGGTGCATCGAACGCAAGGGTACCGTGGGTTGGGTCCGGGGCCGGCCTGCCGGTCACGACCCCGCCGACCATTCGGAGCCGGTCCCTGAATACGCCGTGTTACGCACGTGCACGGATGCACCGGATGGAGGACGATCACGCTGACGACCACGTCATCGTCACGAGGGGTTCAGATTGTCCGTCCGCCGTCCGCCGCGCCTGCGGGCGTTCCCCAGCGAGGATGTCGCCTTCCGCCGGTTCGTGGCGGACGCGATCGCCGAGCTGTTGGCGAACGGCGGCTCGGGCGCCGACGGCGATCTGCTGCCGGAGGATCTCGCGGTGAGACTGCGCGAGCGCTACCCGTCGGCGGTCGTGCGCCCGCGCGACGCCCTGGCCGACCCCGGCGACGGGCAGCTGGTCTGGTACGTCTACCGGTTCGGCGCCGTGATGCCCGGCCGGCGCTGGTGGGACGAGCCCGGCCACGCATGGGCCATCCTCGACGACGACCGCCGGTTCGTCGAGGTATCGACGTCGCTCGCGGAGATCGTCGAGGTGACCCGCGACGACCTGCTCGGGTGCCAGGTGGAGGCGTTCTCGAACGCGACCGATGTGTCGGTGCGCGACGACGTCATCGCGCTGTGGGCGCAGCTGCTGGAGCAGGGCGAGCTGCACGGCACGCTGCGGTTCCGCCGCCTCGACGGATCACCCCGCGAGATCGAGTACCACGTGACCCGCGAGACGGCCGGGCCGAACCGGCACCTGGCCACCGTGCGTGAGATCGACCCCGCAGCGGTGCCGCCGTCACCGACCGACGTCGTCGTGGGCGGCTGATCAGCGGGGAGGATCGCCCTCGAACGCCCGCTTGGCGCCCGACACGGCAGCTTCCACAGCCCAGCCGGCCGGGATGGCCGCGAGCAGCTCGTGGAGCCACCCCATCGGCCCCCACAGGCTGGAGCGAAGCTCCGCCGCCTGATGGACCCAGGTTCCGGTGCCCCGTCCCTCGAAGGTGAGGATCAGCGCCGTGGCGATCCCGAACGCGTCGGACAGGTGGACCTGGCGCGACGGGCGCCGGTGCTCCACGATCTCCCATTGCTGGGTGGTCGGCAGCCCGGCGAAGCGCGTCCGCTCCCGGTACACGGTGCCCACGCGGGCCGGCCCGGAGACGTACAGGATCTCGGTCACGAACGGCAGCCACAGGGGCGTGCCCTCGATGTCGTCGTAGAGCTGCCAGACCTCGTCCCGCGAGGCTCCCACCAACGCCTCGGCCTCGACTCGTCGCACACGGCCAGTATCCCAGAGGCTTCCGGGGTCCGCGAACCGGTCAGGGGCGTTGCCCGGGGCCGCGATCCGCTCCGTCACCCACGCCTGCCCCTGAGCTCAACCCACCCTGCCCGGGTTCGTCGTCGAGTTGATGACAGCTTGTGGCATATAGCCGAGGGATCATATCGGTATCGAGTGACACGACAGGTGAGGTTCCCCGACATGATCGCCTCCGACTTCCTCCTGCGCGCCCTCCAGGACGAGCGGGAGCGCGAGCACCACCGACGCATCCGCCGCTTGTCCGATGTTCCGTCGGGCCCACGCCACGCCCGAACCGAGCTGGAGCCCCGGCGGATCCAGCTTCAGCTGCGACCCACCACGGCCATCTGCACTGATGCGTCGTAGCGCGCCAGCACGTCTCTGGCGAGGCCTGCGATCTCGTCACGGAGCTCGGGCGGCTCGAGGACCTCGACCGAGCCACCCAGGGCCAGCAGGCGACCGGCGACCTCGCGTGGCCAGTCGAAGGTGACGCGTACGCGCCGCCACCCGCCCGGCTCGTCCGGCAGCTCCACGGCCGTCGCGGGCGGAGACGCGTCGAGGACGTCGTCGAGCCACGCAGAGGCCTCGCGCCGCACGCGCAGCGTCACCTCGATGCGGGGCGTGTCCCGCTCGAAGGCGGCGATCGAGTCTGCCCAGTAGCCAGCCAGGTTGAACCCCGCCGGCCTCGACGCGTGGTCGGGGAGCGGGGAGACATCTCTCACCCTCGAGATCCGGTACGTTCGCAGCTGCCCGTCATGGCTCGCGACCAGGTACCACACGCCCGCCTTGAGGACGAGGCCGAGCGGGTCGAGCAGGCGGGTGACGATGTGGTCGCCGCGGTCGTAGTCGAGCTCCAGCCGCGTGCCGTCCCACACGGTCTGGGCGATCGCGGCCAGATGGGGAACGTCCTCGCCGGCGCGGAACCAGGCCGCGGCATCGAGGTGGAAGCGCTCCAGCAACCGGCTCGCCCGGCCCCGCAGCTCGGTGGGCAGCGCCGCCAGGACCTTGAGCCGCGCCGCGGCGACCACCGTGCCCAGCCCGAGCTCGGCCGCCGGACCGGGCAGCCCCGACAGGAACAGGGCATCGGCCTCCTCGCTCGTCATCCCCGTCAGCCGGGTCCGATAGCCGTCGACCAGCCGGATGCCGCCGTGCGGCCCGCGCTCTGCGAACACCGGCACGCCCGCGGCCCCGAGCGCCTCGACGTCGCGGTGGATCGTGCGCACCGAGACCTCGAGCTCGCGCGCCAGCTCCGCGGCCGTCATCCCGCCACGCGTCTGAAGGAGCAGCAGCAGGGACACGAGGCGGGAGGCGCGCATGCCGGCATGGTACTCGAATGACGACAGCTGATGGCAGGTACTGCCGGCGACCGGGTCTCGCCCCGAGCACACGCAAACCTTGCGAGTGGGCCGATTTCGAAACCGAATCACCACCCGCGAGCCACCTCGCCTCGCCCGCTCGATCTCGTATCGTCGCCCACCCGGTTCGCCGGGGCTCGATCGCGGGAGGGTCCCATCGACGTGCCACAGCCTCGCACCCTGTACGAGCCGTCCACCGAGCACGACGCATGCGGCTTCGGCTTCGTGTGCGACGTCCGCGGCCGGCGCTCGAACGCGATCGTGCGGGACGCGCTGAGGGTGCTCGTCAACCTCGAGCACCGGGGGGCGAGCGGCTCGGAGCGGAACACCGGCGACGGGGCAGGGCTGCTGGTCGGGATGCCGCACGCGCATCTGCGCGCGGTGGCCCGCGACGCCGGCATCGAGCTCCCCGCCGGCGGCGGGTATGGCGTGGCGATGGTCTTCCTGCCGCGGAGTGGCGGCTGTCGCTCGGCGTGTGCGGCGAGGTTCGAGCAGCTGCTCGCGGCGGAGGGCCTGACCTTCCTCGGCTGGCGCGACGTGCCAACCGATCCGATGGGCCTCGGGGAGTCTGCGTCGCACAGCCGGCCCTTCGTCCGCCAGGCGTTCATCGCCCGGCCTGAGGACGTGCCCCGGGGCGAGGCCGGTGACCTGGACTTCGACCGCCGGCTGTACGTCGCCCGGCGGCTGATCGAGAAGGCGGTCCAGCGCAGCGCTCTGCCCGGCCGGGGCGAGTTCTACGTACCCTCGATGAGCTGCCGGACCATGGTGTACAAGGGGATGCTGAGCGCGTCGCAGCTGCGCACGTTCTATCCGGACCTCTCGGACGAGCGGCTGGAGAGCGCGATCGCGCTCGTCCACTCGCGGTTCTCGACCAATACCTTCCCGTCCTGGTCCCGCGCCCATCCGTACCGCTACATCTCGCACAACGGCGAGATCAACACGCTCCGCGGCAACGTCAACTGGATGTTCGCCCGGCAGTCCACGCTCCGCTCACCTGCGTTTGGCGAGGATCTCCGCAAGGTGCTCCCGGCCATCGACCAGGACGGGTCCGACACGGCCATCTTCGACAACGTGCTGGAGCTGCTCCACCTGTCGGGCCGGTCGCTCGCGCACGCGATGGCGATGATGGTGCCCGAGCCCTGGAGCCGGGACCCGGTGATGTCGCCCGAGCGACGTGCCTTCTACCAGTACCACGCCTGCCTGATGGAGCCCTGGGACGGTCCCGCGTCGCTCGCCTTCACCGACGGCATCCGGATCGGGGCCCTGCTCGACCGCAACGGGCTCCGTCCGGGCCGCTGGTACGAGACACGCGACGGGCGCGTGGTCATGGCCTCCGAGGCCGGCGTGCTCGACATCCCGCCCGGCGACGTCGTGGCCAAGGGCCGCCTGCAACCGGGACGCATGTTCCTGGTGGACACGGCGGAGGGCCGGATCGTCAGCGACGATGAGCTCAAGGCGGCGCTCGCCGCAGAGCATCCGTACGGGGACTGGGTCGCTCGCACGCTGGTCCGTCTCGAGGATCTGCCGCAGCCGGCCGGCGTGATCGAGCCCGATCACGCCACCGTTCTGCGGCGCCAGGAGGTGTTCGGCTACACGGCCGAGGACGTCCGAATGATCATCGATCCGATGGCGACCGACGCCGCCGACCCCGTCGGGTCGATGGGCAACGACGCCCCGTTGGCGGTGCTCTCCGATCGCCCGCAGCTCCTCTACAGCTACTTCAAGCAGCTGTTCGCCCAGGTCACCAACCCGCCGGTCGATGCGATCCGCGAGGCCGTCATCATGGCCACCGAGCGCTCGATCGGCCCCGAGGACAACCTGCTCGACCCCGGTGACGACGCGGCCCACCAGCTCGCCATCCCGTCGCCGGTCATCTCCAACGTCGAGCTCGAGCAGATCCGGGCCCTCGACGGCGGCTACGACGCCCATGGGTTTCGCGCCATCACGCTGCCGATCCTGTTCCGGGTCTCGGACAACGGGGCAGGGCTGCGGCGCGCCATCGAGGACCTGCGCCAGCGGGCGTCCGAGGCCATCGCGGAGGGCTGCAACCAGATCATCCTGTCCGACCGGGGGCACGACGCGACCGACGCGCCCATCCCGGCGTTGCTCGCGGTCTCGGCCGTCCATCATCATCTCGTGCGGGCCGGGACCCGTGGTCGGGTGGGGCTCGTGCTCGAGTCGGGCGAGCCGCGCGAGGCCCATCACTTCTGCCTGCTGATCGGCTACGGCGCCAGCGCGATCAACCCATATCTGGCGTTCGAGACCATCGAGGACCAGGTTGGGCTGGGCGCGATCCCGGGGCCGGTCGAGAACGCCGAGCAGCGGTACCGCAAGGCCGTGGTCAAGGGCGTGATCAAGGCCATCTCGCGCATGGGCATTTCGACCGTCCACAGCTATCACGGCGCCCAGGTGTTCGAGGCGATCGGGCTCGATCGGGACTTCGTCGACGAGTACTTCACCTGGACCCCCAGCCGGATCGGCGGCATCGGGATCGAGATCGTCGCCCGCGAGGTCCAGCTTCGCCAGGAGCGCGCCTACCCGCGCAGGGGGCCGGTCGTCCACACCCAGCTGCCCCCGGGCGGCCAGTACCAGTACCGGGCGGACGGCGAGCATCACCTGTTCAACCCGCTCACGATCCACACGCTCCAGCGCGCGGTCCGCACGGGCGACTACGCGGCGTTCAAGGACTACACGAGCCTGGTCGACGACCAGTCAGCGCGGCTCGCGACGCTGCGCGGGCTGCTCGAGCTTCGGCCTTCCCTTCGCCCGGTGCCGATCGAGCAGGTCGAGCCGGTGGAGTCGATCGTGCGGCGGTTCAAGACGGGGGCGATGAGCTACGGCTCGATCTCGGCCGAGGCGCACGAGGCGCTGGCGATCGCGATGAACCGGCTGGGCGGCAAGTCGAACACCGGCGAGGGGGGCGAGGACCCGGCCCGCTACGAGGCGATGCCCAACGGCGACTCGCGGAACAGCGCCATCAAGCAGGTGGCGTCGGGGCGCTTCGGCGTCACCAGCGAGTATCTGGTCAACGCACGCGAGCTCCAGATCAAGATGGCCCAGGGCGCCAAGCCCGGTGAGGGTGGCCAGCTGCCGGGGTCGAAGGTCTACCCATGGATCGCGAAGACCCGCCACTCGACGCCGGGTGTCGGGCTCATCAGCCCGCCGCCCCACCACGACATCTACTCGATCGAGGACCTGGCCGAGCTGATCCACGACCTCAAGAACGCGAACCACCATGCCCGGATCAGCGTGAAGCTGGTCGCCGAGGTGGGCGTGGGGACGGTGGCGGCGGGGGTGGCCAAGGCGCACGCGGACGTGGTGCTCATCAGCGGCCACGACGGCGGCACCGGCGCCTCACCGCTGACCTCGATCAAGCATGCCGGCGTCCCGTGGGAGCTCGGTCTCGCCGAGGCCCACCAGGTGCTGCTGATGAACGATCTTCGGAGCCGGATCAGCGTCGAGGTCGACGGGCAGCTCAAGACCGGTCGAGACGTGGTCATCGGGGCGTTGCTGGGTGCCGAGGAGTTCGGGTTCGCCACCGCGCCGCTGGTCTCGCTGGGCTGCGTGATGATGCGGGCCTGTCACCTCAACACCTGCCCGGTTGGTGTCGCGACTCAGGATCCGCAGCTGCGCAAGCGGTTCGCGGGCGACCCGCAGCACGTCGTCAACTTCATGACCTTCATCGCGCGCGAGGTGCGCGAGCACATGGCGCGCCTCGGGTTCCGGACGATCGAGGACATGGTCGGCCGCTCGGACCGGCTCGAGATGCGCCCTGCGCTCGACCACTGGAAGGCCCGCCACATCGATCTGGCGCGCATGCTCGCCGTCCCTGACGTGCCGGCCAGCTACGGTCGGCACCGGGAGATCGCGCAGGAGCACCGGGTCGAGGAATCGCTCGATGCCACCACCCTGCTGGACCTGTGCGCCCCCGCGCTCACCGAGGGGCTGCCGGTGAGGGCCAGCCTGCCGATCCGCAACGTGCACCGGGTGGTCGGGACGATGCTGGGCTCCGAGGTGACCCGCCGCTGGGGCCGGGGCGGCCTGGCGGAGGACACCATCGACCTCCACTTTCTGGGATCGGCCGGCCAGAGCTTCGGCTCGTTCATTCCGCGCGGGGTGACGCTACGCCTCGAGGGCGACGCCAATGACTACCTGGGCAAGGGACTGTCCGGCGGCCGGATCGTCCTGTTCCCGCCCGCCGAATCGCCGTTCGTGGCCCACGAGAACGTGATCACCGGCAACGTCGCCCTGTACGGCGCGACCGGTGGCGAGGCGTTCGTCCGTGGCCTGGCGGGCGAGCGGTTCGCGGTCCGCAACTCGGGGGCGACGGCTGTGGTCGAGGGGGTAGGGGACCATGGCTGCGAGTACATGACCGGCGGCCGGGTGGTGGTGCTCGGGAGGACGGGGCGCAACTTCGCTGCCGGGATGTCCGGGGGGATCGCCTGGGTTCACGATCCCGACGGCACCTTCGCCTCGTGCTGCAACACCGACATGGTCGCGCTCGAGCCGCTGGCCGGAGACGACGACGCCGCGGAGCTTCGGATCCTGGTCGAGCGCCACCGTCAGCTCACCGGCAGCCTGCTCGCCACCGAGCTCCTCGCCGGTTGGGGAGCAGCGGCCGCCCGCTTCGTGCGCGTGATCCCGAACGACTATCGGCGCGTGCTCGAGGCGCAGGATCGGATGCTCGCGGCCGGGCTCGATCCGGAGGCGGCCGAGATGGCTGCGTTCGAGCAGAACGCTCGCGATCTCGCCCGGGTGGGCGGCTCGTGATGCGGGACGCACCCGCCGGATCGGAGCCTGCCTGATGGGCAAGCCGACCGGGTTCATCGAGATCCAGCGCCGCGGATCGCCGGCGCGCCCGCCGCTCGAGCGCATCCACGACTGGAGCGAGTCGCACCCGCGGCTGTCCAACGCCGAGCTGCGCGATCAGGGCGCGAGGTGCATGGACTGCGGTGTCCCGTTCTGTCACACCGGGACGATGATCAACGGTGCCGCGTCGGGCTGTCCGATCAACAACCTGATCCCGGAGTGGAACGATCTCGTCTACCGAGGCCAGTGGCACGAGGCGAGCATCCGGCTCCATCGCACCAACAACTTTCCGGAGTTCACGGGCCGGGTGTGTCCGGCGCCCTGCGAGGGATCGTGCACGGTTGCCATCAACGGGGATGCCGTGGCGATCAAGACGATCGAGCAGGAGATCGCAGACCGGGCATGGGAGGCGGGCTGGGTCACACCCAGCCCGCCTCTCTCGCGGACCGGACGCAGCGTCGCGGTCGTGGGCAGCGGTCCGGCCGGGCTCGCCGCGGCGGACCAGCTCAACCGGGCGGGCCACCTGGTCACGGTCTACGAACGGGCCGGGCGGATCGGCGGGCTGCTGATGTACGGCATCCCCAACATGAAGCTCGACAAGGACGTCGTCGGGCGGCGGACCCGGCTCATGGCCGACGAGGGCGTGCAGTTCATCACCGGCATCACCGTGGGTGCGGACGTGTCGGTGGAGCGGCTGACATCCGAGCACGACGCGGTGGTCCTCGCGACCGGTGCCACACACGCTCGTGACCTCACGGTGCCCGGCCGGGAGCTCGGCGGCATCCACCTGGCCATGAGCTTCCTGCGCGGCAACACCCGCCGGCTGCTCGACGGCGGGGTGGAGGCTGGCGCGCCGATCGATGCCGCTGGCATGGACGTGGTGGTGATCGGGGGGGGTGACACCGGCACCGACTGCGTCGGGACGGCGATCCGGCAGGGAGCGCGGAGCGTGCGCCAGCTCGAGATCATGCCTCGGCCGCCGGACGCGCGTGCCGCCGACAACCCGTGGCCGGAGTGGCCCAGGGTCTACAGGCTCGACTACGGGCAGGAGGAGGCCGCCGCCCTGTGGGGCGAGGACCCGCGGCGGTACTCGACGACCACGCGCCGGTTCATCGGCCGCGACGAGCATGTGGCAGGGATCGAGATCGCGGACATCTCCTGGGGGGTGTCCGCCGAAGGCCGACCGGAGATGCGCGAGGTCCCCGGCACGTCCCAGGTGATCCCGGCCCACCTGGTCCTGCTCGCGCTCGGGTTCACGGGTCCCGAGCCGGCCCTGCCCCGGGCGTTCGGCTGCGAGCTCGATCCGCGCGGCAACGTCCGGACCGGCCTCGACCGGATGACCTCGGTGCCGGGCGTGTTCGCGGCCGGCGACTGCGTCCGCGGTCAGTCGCTGGTGGTGTGGGCCATCCGCGAGGGACGGATGGCGGCCCAGGGCGTGGACCGGTTTCTCACCCGCGGCGAGTCGGTCTTCGCCGCCTGACGTCCGCTCGCGGTCGGACTGGATCGTCGCGGCCTCGCGTCGGACGGGATCGTCGATGCGCCACACGGTGCGGACGTCGACGGCAGGCTGGACCGTTCCCGTGCCGTTCAGGGGATCGGGGCTACCCTCTGCCTCGTGACCGACCAGAGCCCCGATGCCGCAACGGGCGGCGACGCCTTCGCCTCGCTCGGGCTCGACCCGAGGCTGCTCCACACCCTCGCTGAGCTTGGCTACGAGGAGCCGACGCCGGTCCAGGTGGCGGCGATCCCGCCGCTCCTTGCAGGTCGGGACCTGCTCGCCGAGGCGCCCACCGGTACCGGCAAGACGGCGGCCTTTGCGCTGCCGATCCTCCAGCACCTCAGCGCGCGCATCGAGGCTGACCGCGCGGCGGGCCGGCAGGTCGAGGGGCGCGGTGCCCCGCGGGCAGGGCCGGGCTCGGGGCGGGAAACCCGGGGCAGCCGGCCGACCTCGCTCGTCCTGGCGCCCACCCGGGAGCTCGCGATGCAGGTCGCCGAAGCGATCCATCGCTATGGGCGCGAGGTTGGGGCGCGCGTCGTCCCCGTCTACGGCGGGCAGCCGATCACCGCACAGCTCCACCGCCTGGCGCGCGGCGTGGATGTCGTGGTCGCCACGCCCGGGCGGGCCGTGGATCACCTCGACCGCGGCACGCTCCGCTTCGATGAGGTGGCGACCGTCGTGCTCGACGAGGCGGACGAGATGCTGGACATGGGCTTCGCCGACGACCTCGACCGGATCCTGGGCTCACTCCCGGAGCCACGTCAGACGGCCCTGTTCTCGGCCACGATCGCGGGCGCCACGGCCCGGCTCGCCGAGCAGCATCTCCACGATCCGGCGCGGATCCACGTGCCCGGCGAGACCACCGCCGAGGGCGGGGAGGCACGCATCCGCCAGGTCGCCTATGTGGTGAGGCGTGCCGACAAGCTCGCCGCGCTGGGCCGCATCCTCGACCTCGAGGATGGCGCTGCGACCCTGGTGTTCGCCCGGACGCGGGGGGAGGTCGACGACCTGGCGGAGGCGCTGAGCGGCCGCGGCCGCGACGCGGCCGCGCTCCACGGCGGGCTGTCGCAGGATCAGCGTGATCGGATCATGACCCGGTTCCGGGACGGGGCGCTGGACGTCCTCGTCGCGACCGATGTGGCGGCGCGGGGACTCGATATCGGGCACATCAGCCACGTCGTCAACTACGACGTGCCTTCATCACCCGACGACTACGTGCACCGCATCGGGCGAACCGGGCGCGCCGGCCGGGAGGGCGTGGCCATCACCCTTGTCGAGCCGCGGGAGCATCGTCTCCTGCGTGACATCGAGCGCGCCGTCGCGGCCCCGCTCGCGATCGCCGGACTCCCGACCGTCGCCGACGTGCGCGAGCATCGGATGGATCTGCTGCGCGGCACCCTCCGTGAGACGCTGGTCGCCGATGGCAACGACCGGTACCGCGCGGTCGTCGAGCCGCTCTCGGACGAGTTCGACCTGGTCGACATCGCCCTCGCCGCGCTCAGTCTCGCCGACGCCGGGGCACGGGGCGCGGAGGATCTCACGGAGCTCGCCCCCGCCACCCTGCCCGCCCCATCGACGGGGCGTGGTCGCGGGTTCGCACCAAAGGCCTCCCGACCTCATGTCGCCCAACCGCGGTTCACGGGTCGGGGTCGGTCCGGCGCAGGACCCGGATCACCCGGTGCGAGATCGCAACCGGGCGAGGAAGGCCTGGAGCCCGCCGGGGCCGAGTCGCCTCGACGTCCGCCGGGTGCCTCGGGGGCCGGACCACAGCGAGGCTACCGGCCAAGCGG
This sequence comes from uncultured Chloroflexia bacterium, assembly GCA_963829295.1. Lineage (GTDB taxonomy): Bacteria > Chloroflexota > Limnocylindria > Limnocylindrales > CSP1-4 > CAIXZV01. Next base: position 301,255 of record CAWHHU010000010.1, read on the forward strand.
GTGGCGCGATTCGAGCGGACGACCGGTGATGCGGGCACCCCGGCGTGGCTCCGGAGGTGACGGCGTGACGCGCCTGTTCATCGGTGCCGGCCGCGCGGCCGGGATCCGGCCGTCGGACCTGGTGGGCGCGATCGCGAACGAGGCGGGGCTGCGTGGTGCCGACATCGGTGCGATCCAGGTGGCGGACGGGTTCTCGCTGGTGGAGGTTCCCGAGGGTGCCGCCGATCAGGTCATCCGGTCGCTGCGGGCGGCCACGGTCAAGGGCCAGAAGGTCGTCGTTCGCCGCGAGCGCTACTAGCACCAGCCGCGAGCGCCATCAGCCGCGAGCCATCGCCCGCGAGCCATCGCCCGGGAGCACCGGCATCCGGCAGCCGGTTCTTGAAGGCCAGGTGTCAGCGGCCGCTCCCGCCCCGGCCCTGATCGCGCAGGAAGCGCTCGATGTCCGAGATGAGATCGTCGCCGGCAGGCAGCCGCGACTCGTCGACCATGGACTCCAGCCGGCCGACGTAGGTCCGCGTCGTCTCGTCGGCCTCGGTGGCCGTGTCGAGCCGCTGCCGCAGCTCGCGTGCCTCGTCGGTCAGGTTGCCGCGCGGCAGCTCGACCTCGAGATGGCGCTCGAGGGTGCGCAGCAGCGCCACCGACGCCAGGGCGTACGGACCCTGGACGTAGTGCGGCGTCTGTGCGAAGTAGCCGACGGCCGGGATGCCCGCATCGGCAACCGCCATCTCGAGCATCGACAGGGCGGCGGACGGCACCTTGAGCAGGCCGGTCGGTCCAGGCGGCACGTCGGCCCGGAGCAGCCCGGGGGCGGACTCGGTGCCCAGGATCGGCACCGGACGGGTATGCGGCACGGCCGCCGGGATCGCGCCCAGGCTCACCCAGCCCCGGGCGTCGAGCTGGAGCAGGAGCTCCACGATGGCGGCGGAAAGGCGGTGCCACCGGTCGTCGGGCTCGGCTCCGGAGAGCAGCAGGAGATCGCGCTCGCCAAACCTCGCGTGGCGGAGCGTGAGCTCGGGCCACTGGAGCGAGGACAGCCGGCCGTCCCGGATCTCGAGGGTCGGGCGGCGAGAACGGTAGTCGAACAGGTCATCGGGATCGAACGTGGCGACCGGCGACGCGGTGGCGGCCACGACCGAGAGGGCCGTGGTTGCCACCGAGCCTGCATCGACCCAGCCGTCGAGTGCCGCGAGCACGACCGGCGCGATGAGCTCCGGGAGCGGCTCGTGGAGCTGATACAGGGACATGGCTGAAGGATACGTAAGACGATCAGATCCGCAGCGCCCGACCTCGCGCGTCCGGCAGGGAGCGTCCTAGCCGCGAGCCTCGAGTCGGCGGATCCGCTCGCCCGGCAGGACGTGCGGCGCGGTCTTACCGTCCGCTCGCCCCCGGCCGTCGAGAAGGACCTGTTCGTTGCCGCGTCGGTGGCCGTCACCACGGCCGTGGTCGATGGACTGGCCGTGGCGGCCGTGCGCCGGCTGGCCTCCGTGGCGCCGCCCGTCCTGCGAACGCCCGAACCCGGCGCCCGGCATGACGTTGCCGATGGTCGCGCCCGGGACGGCCGCGCCGCGACCGCCCCGAGTCGGACGCCGCCGGCGGCTCTCGCGGGAAGGTGCTCCGCCGCGGGAAGGTGCTCCGCCCTGGGGCGACGACACCCGGTGACCGGAGGGGGCGACCCGGGCCGCGGCCCGCTCGGCGCGCTCCGCCGGCGTCGATCGCAGGCGGAGCGGCTCGGCGCGGACATGTCGATCCGGCTCGAAGCCCGGGACCACCTCCGAGCGGATCGGCCGTCGCAGCAGCTGCTGGATGTCGCGCAGCAGGGGCGCCTCGTCGACGCACACGAGCGAGATCGCCTGGCCGTCGATCCCCGCCCGGCCCGTCCGGCCGATGCGGTGGACGTAGTCCTCGGCGACCATCGGGAGCTCGTAGTTGACGACGTGGGGAAGCTGCTCGATGTCGAGCCCGCGAGCGGCGATGTCGGTGGCGACGAGGACCAGGACCCGGCCGCCCTTGAAGTCCTCCAACGCGCGCACCCGCTGCGACTGACTCTTGTTGCCGTGGATCGCCGCGGCGCGGATGCCCTCGCGAACGAGCTGGTCGGCGAGCCGGTTCGCACCGTGCTTGGTCCGCGTGAACACCAGGGCCTGCCCGATCCGGCCCGTGGAGGCGAGGTGGACGAGGAGCTCGCGCTTGCGCTCGCGGTCGACGGGATGGACCAGCTGGTCGACGAGCTCGGGGGAGGTGTTGCGGGGCGTCACCTGGACCCGCGCCGGATCGTGGAGCAGACCGTTGGCGAGCGATCGCACATCGTCCGAGAAGGTGGCCGAGAACAGCAGGTTCTGGCGTCGGTGCGGAAGCAGCGCCAGGATCCGGCGGATGTCGCGGATGAAGCCCATATCCAGCAGGCGATCGGCCTCGTCGAGCACCAGGATCTCGACCCGTGACAGGTCGATCGTCCGCTGTGCGACGTGGTCGAGCAGGCGTCCCGGCGTGGCGACCACGATCTCGGGACCGGCCCGCAGGCGCGCAGCCTGGGGCGAGAAGCCGACCCCGCCGTAGACGGTGGCGGATCGGACGGGGCGCCGGGCGCCGTAGGTGCGAACGCTCTGCTCCACCTGGATGGCGAGCTCGCGCGTCGGGACGACGACCAGGACGCGAACCGGGGGTCGAGCTATCGGCGACGTGGATCGCGGTGGGGAGGCCGCGGCAGCGCCGGGCCCGGCGACGCTGGCCCGGGTTGCGTGCAGGATCTGGATGATCGGCAGCACGAACGCGGCGGTCTTGCCGGTGCCGGTCTGGGCGCCGGCGAGGAGGTCGCGGCCGGCGAGGACGAGCGGGATCGCCTCGCGCTGCACCGGTGTGGGCTCGGTGTAGCCCTCGTCGGCGACGGCGTGTTGCAGCTCGGGCGTGAGCCCGAGAGCATCGAAGGACATGGGAGGAACGCTCCTGACGGGCCCTTCCCGCACGGTGGCGGGGCCCGGTCAGGGCGCTGGTTGGGGATCGGGATCGGGCGGTCGTGATGGACCGGGGCGCTGACCGGCGCGCCCATCGAGCACGAGGAATAACCTGACTGTACCTGAGACCGGGGGATCCCGCGAATGCCGGGTCCCGCGAATGTCAGGTCTCGCGAATGGCGGGCCCGTTCGCGCCGTGCCGCACTGGACCGAAGGCGGGGCCGGGTCCATCCTGACCCCGACAGCTGCGACCGCCATCCGCCACAAGAAAGGGGAGCCTCATGAAGACCGCCTTCCGCGCGCTCAGCATGCTGATGCTCGGCTGGTTCGTGTTCGTCATCGGCGCCGCGATCTACGCCGGGACCAAGCGCCGAGAGGCGCCACCCGCAGATCCGACGGCCGACGAGGTCGATCTCGTCGCCAACTTCGGACCGCTCGAGTTCCACAGCGAGTCGGGCGCGTTTCGCGGTGGATCGGTGACGACCTGGTTCGGGGGCGGGCAGGTCGATCTGCGCGACGCGACGCTCGCGCCCGAGGGCGCCACGCTCCGGATGAACGCCCTGTTCGGCGGCGGCAACCTGGTGGTTCCCGAGACCTGGAACGTCAAGACCAGGCTGGTGGGGATCGGCGGCGCCGGTGACGGCCGTCCCAAGGCGGATCGGTCCGAGGATGCCCCGACCCTGCACATCGAGGGTACGGCGATCTTCGGCGGCTGGGGCATCACGTCCGAGCCGGCCGGGGACGACCGCGAGGAGTTGATCCCCGTCTGATCTCCGCCTGACGTGTCGGGTGCCGCTGCGGAGTCGATCCGGACCGGCGCCGCCGCCCGCTGGTGAGGGCGAACAGCGCGAACCTAGATGGGCGGGCGCTCCGAAGGGGCGTCACGGCCGGTCGGCTTGACGGTCCGGCGGGCCGGACGAAGCCCGAAGCGGATCGCGTGACGTGGCCAGTCGGGATCGTTCGGGCTCCACGCCTGCTTCACCAGGCCGGCGGGATCGGTGTGCTCGATCGTCCCGTTCTCGTGCAGCACCAGCTGCTCATCGTCGGGGAGCGGGACCCTCCGCGGCTTGAACCGCCGCCTTGGGTTGCGTGCCGTCGACGGCTTCGCCATCATCGCCCTCCGATCAGGCGCGATGTGCGCGGGGTCGGCCGCGTCCGCGGGAGGGTCACCGGATCATCGTTCCTGCGCGGTCCTGTGCCCATCGATCAGGGCCGCCAGCGCGGATGCCTCGCGCTCGGTGGCGCGCGAATCCTCGAGGGACCTCACGTGATCCCGATCGGCCCGGCCCTGTGCGGCGCGGCGCAGGATGCCCTGCACCTCCTCGTTCCAGGGGTCGGACGCGATGCGTGTGCGGTTCACGTTGCTGCCAGGGCCCGGAGGGGCAGCGCGGGGTGTCCGGTTGGGGCGAGGGGTCACGTGGCGCTCCTTCGATGCGCGATCCGCCGTTGGGCGGGGGGTTCGGGGAGCGCTCGCACACTGCGGGTTCCTGCGGACGGGTGCCGCGGGCTGCACAGCATGGGGTTGCCTTCCGCTGCCGGCCGGACGCAGGCTCGGAGTTCGAGTCATGGGCACCGGGCCGTCAGAAGCCGAGCATGCGCCTTCCGCGGGCGGAGCGCAATGGACGGATGACCCGTGCTACCGGTGCGGCACGCCCGCCGCCAGGCCCCCGACCCACGCACCGTGGGCGCCGGATGGAGGAGCCTGCCGTGCGGCGCGGCGACCAATGTCGATCGGCAAGTCTTGTGGTGTCGATCCGGAGCCGCCCCGTTCGTCGTTGCATTGAACGCGGTGGAACCAACGGCCGCGGATCGCCACAAGGGAGGCACGGGCATGGGCAACCACGTGATCCACGTCGAGGTCGTCGGACGGGACGGGGCGGCGCTCCAACGCTTCTACACCGACGTCCTGGGCTGGACGCTCAACACGGACAACCCGGGCGGCTACGGCATGGCGCAGGTCGGCGATCTCGCCGCGGGCGTCGGAACCAGCAACGACGGCGGTCCGGGTCACGTCACCTTCTACGTCCACGCCGACGACGCCCAGGGCGTGCTCGATCGGGCGGTCGCGGCCGGCGGGCGGGTGATCATGCCACTGACGCAGGTCGCGCTGGAGACGACGATCGGGCTGTTCGCCGACCCGGAAGGCCACGTCGTCGGGATCATGTAGCGGGATCCCGCCCCCGGGGCGCTGGAACCCGTCGCTCGCCGACGCTCTCCCGACGGGTGCGCGTCGCGCGAACCGAGAGGTAGTGGTGCCACAGGATGCGGGCTGCAACCGCGCGCCATGGCCGCCAGCGATCGGCGATGACCAGCATCTGATCGGCGGTTGGTCTGCCGGGCAGGCCATCGAGCTCGGCGATCGCCTGGGCGAGCGCGATGTCGTGGACCGGCCAGGCATCGGGGCGGAGCAGCACCATCAGGCGGTAGATGGTCGCAGTCCACGGCCCGATGCCCGGGATCGCGGTCAGCGCCGCATCGACCGCCTCGTCCTCCAGGGAGGGCAGGACCGTGAGGTCGAGCGACCCGTCGCCGACGGACGTCGCGAGCGCCCGAGCGTAGCGCGTCTTCTGACGGCTGAACCCGATTGCGAGCAGCTGCGCGTCGTCGAGCGCGAGGAAGGTCGCCGGCGTCAGCGGCCCGCTGATCGCCCGCAGCCGATCGAACGCCGCGCGGGCGGAGGCGAGCGAGACCTGCTGCTCGAGGATCAGGTGGACGAGCGTTTGGAACCCGGGCTCCCGGGCCCACAGCGGTGGCGGGCCGAATCGCTCGACGACGTCGCGCAGCGCAGGATCGGCCAGGGTCAGCCGCTCGACGGCGTCGAGCAGGCCCGGGCCGTCGAGCGCGTCCGGGGCATGGGTGGTCATGCCTGCCGGAACACGGGTTGACCGGAGATCGTTGCGGGCGCTGGGCACCGGGACCTCACGGTCCTCCGATCGCCCCGAACGTCGCTCCGGCCTCGAGGAAGGCCGCCACGCTGGTCCAGGGCACATCGGGCTCGTCGATGTCGTAGGCGGGGGCGAGGACGAGGCCCGCGGGCCCGAGCGCGTCGATCCGCTCGCGCACCTCCCGGCGGATCTCGGCCGGATCGGCGAACGAGAACGTGGTCTGGCGTCCGATCGTGCCCCACAGCGCCAGCCGCGGGCCGTACCGGCGTCGGATCCCGGCTGCATCCATGTGCTCGGGCTGAAGCGGGTTGATCGCGTCCACGCCGATCTCGATCAGGTCGTCGAGGATGGGTTCGATGTGGCCGTCGCTGTGGTACGCGACCCGGAGCGCCGGGTTGACCGCGCGGGCTGCCCCAATGATCCCTGCCAGTCGCGGCCGGAAGAACTCGCGCCAGGTGCCCGGGCCGATCATCATCGTGCCGGGCATGCCGACGTCGTCGTCGAGGGCGAGCACGTCGACGCCCGCTCGTGCCAGGGCGACGGCGTTGCGACGGGCGAGGTCGGCGAGCCGGTCGAGCAGGTAGTGCGCCATCTCCTTGCGCTCGATGAGGTCCAGCAGGAGCTGCTCGAGGCCACGCAGCCGCCAGGCTGCCTCGAACAGCTCGCCGCCGAGGTGCGGCGTGTTGCCGGTCGCCGCGAGCCCGATCGCATGGATGGCCGCGACCTGGCTTGCCAGGCCGCCGGCGACGAACGGCCCGCACGCCTCGGGAAAGCCGAACCGCTCGAGATCGGCCAGCGTCCTGGCGCCCTCGAGTGGGTTCCGTTGCTCGGGCAGCTCCGGGTGGTACGTCCAGCTCGCATACCGGGCCGCCTGACCGGCCGTGCCCAGGCGGGTGTTGCCCTCGTACGGCTGCGCGCGCCGCCGGAGGTCATCCTCCTCGGCGGAGATCGGGAACTCGACGAAGGCGACGTCGACGAGATCGTCGCGCCACGCTCCCGGTGGAGCCAGGGCCGCGCCGTCAACCGCGAAGAAGCCGAGGGCCAGCGGGACGCGATCCGGCGCCCGCCCATCGAGCGCCTCCAGGATCCGTTCCCGACCGGTCATGGTTACCTCCGCCTCGCCCCGCACAGCATCGGCCCGCCTCGCATCGGCCCGCAAGTCGACGTATCCGGCGCTGACCACCAGCCCGTGGGCACATCGATCAGGACCGCTGACCGTCCTCCGCCCGACCGCCGATCCGTTCCCGCTTGAAGTCAGACGTTCCCGAGGGGTCGGTAGACTGCGCACCATGTCTGCGCTCGACGACGCACCTCTCGTCCACACCGACGATCGGGCTACCTGGCACGCGTGGCTCGAGGCGAATCATGGGACCGCCCGCGGTGCCTGGCTCGTGACCTGGCGCCCCCGTTCGGGACGGCGCGGCCTCGACTACGAGGCCGCCATCGAGGAGGCCCTCTGCTTCGGTTGGGTCGACAGCACCAGCGGCCGCTTCGACGATGACCGGGGCAAGCTGTATTTCGCGCCCCGCAAGCCGCGAAGCCTGTGGGCGGCGAGCAACAAGGCCCGGATCGAGCGGCTGATCGCGGCCGGCCAGATGGCGCCTGCCGGAATGGCGGCCATCGAGCGAGCGAAGGCGAACGGGTCGTGGGAGGTGCTCGACTCGGTGGAACGTCTCGAGGTGCCCCACGACCTTGCGGCGGCGCTCGCCGCGCACCCACCGGGCGCCGCCTGCTTCGAGGCCTTTCCGCCCTCCGCGCGCAAGAACCTGCTGGCGTGGGTCGCGATGGCGGTCCGGCCGGAGACGCGCGCCGCGCGGGTCGCCCGGATCGCCGCTTCTGCCGCGCGCAACGAGCGCGCCCGGGGCTGATTTCCGGCGCGTACCCGGCACGCAGCGACGGCGGTCAGTCGGGGAATGCCTCCGGTCCGCGCTCGGCCAGCTGGCGCGCCTCCTCCGCCTCGTCGGCGACCCCGGCCGCCGGCAGCCAGGTGTACGGGTAGCCCGGGTTCTCGAGCGCCGCGGCCTGCGGCGTCAGCCACAGCGGCCGGAACGTGTCGACCATCACCGCCAGCTCCTCGGTCGCCTCCTTGCCGATCGACGCCTCTGCGGTGCCCGGGTGCGGTCCGTGTGGGATGCCGGCCGGGTGCAGCGTGAACGAGGCGATCCCGACACCGCGCCGGCTCATGAAGTTGCCCGCGACGTAGTAGATGACCTCGTCGCTGTTGATGTTGCTGTGGTTGTAGGGGGCAGGGATCGCGAGCGGGTGGTAGTCGAACTTGCGGGGCACGAACGAGCACACCACGAAGTTGTGGGCCGCGAACGTCTGGTGGACCGGCGGTGGCTGGTGGACGCGCCCGGTGATCGGCTGGAAGTCCGCGATGTCGAACGCGAACGGCCACAGGTAGCCGTCCCAGCCCACGACGTCGAACGGGTGGGTGGCGAAATGGTAGGCGGTGTGGCGGCCGCGGGCACGGACGATGACCCGGTACTCACCGGCATCGGACGTTGGCTCACGGAAGTCGGGGATCCGGATGTCGCGCTGCGAGTAGGGCGAGTGCTCGAGCAGCTGCCCGTAGTCGTTCCGATAGCGCCGGGGCGGCTCGAGCTCGGACGGGCACTCGAGGTACAGCATGCGCTGGGTCGCACCGGCATCCGGATCGAGGCGCCAGGTCGTCCCGATCGGCAGCACCAGGTAGTCACCCGGGTGGTAGCCGAGATCGCCGAAGTTGGTGTGAAGCGTCCCGGTGCCCTCGTGGACGAACAGCAGCTCGTCGCCTTCGCCGTTGCGATAGAACGTGTCGGGCGGCATCGGGGTCGCCGGCAGCACGACGCCCATCACGACGTCGGCGTTGTGGAACAGGGGCACCCGGCCTGAGACGGCATCGCCTTCCGGCTGCAGGCCCGCGGTGTCGATCAGCTGGTGGTGATGCGAGCCGTCGTCGGCGGTCTCGACGGTTACCGGGCCGACGGGCTCAATGCGCGTCACCCTCGTCGGCGGCGCGAGGTGGTACAGCAGCGAGCTTCGGCCGGTGAACCCCTCCACCCCGAACAGCTCCTCGGCATACAGGCTGCCGTCGGACGCCCGATGCTGGGTATGGCGCGTTGGCGGGATGTTGCCGCGCGAGACGTAGAACATGGGACGCCTCCGTGTTGACCCGGCAAGTCTAGGTGACGGCGCCGGGGGTTGGCTCAGAGCGAGCGCCGGAAGGGGCCCGGAGCGAGGTTCCGTGCGGCCCGGAGCGAGGTTCCGTGCGGCCCGGAGCGAGCGTCCGTGCGGCCCTCCCGCCTGTCAGAACGCGGTACACGCCAGGCACGAGCCGCAATCGTGTCAGCTCGATGGTCGATGCGGCGCATGCGTCAGCGACGACGCTCGTTCGTGCGGGTCATCGGCCGGGGGCCAGGCGCGCTGCAGTCACGAGATGGGCTCGTACGCGCCAGATCGGCGGGTGCCGACCACGAGTGACCTTCGCAGGCCGTGGCCTGCATCGACTGTCGGCCCCGGCGCGAGGCGGCCTCGACTGCGGACCCGATCGCCGGGCGGGCGCCGGTCAGGCCGGGCCCGGGGTGAGCCCGGCAGCGCGCCCGGCAGCACGAGACAGGCTCGTGGGCGGTGGCGGCCCTTGGACGCGGTGCCGTTGCGACGCGTGGCCTTGGGGGCGCAGGGGCGCGGTGCCGTGGCGGCGCGGGGCCGTGGGGGCGCAGGCCTGTGGCGAGGCAAAGGCCGTGGGGGCGCGGTGCCCCGGCGAGGCAGGCGCCCGGATCATTCGTGCCTGTCGGGCCGGCGACCCGCGGAGGCCGGTCGCTCAGACAGGGCGCACGACGATCGGCGTGGCCAGCCGGCCGAGACGCTCCACCTCGAGGGTGACCGTGTCGCCCGGCTCGAGGTAACGCCCGAGCGTCGTCTCGCGCGTCTCGAGCAGGCAGCCGCCGCCGACCGTGCCGCTGCCCAGGATCTCGCCCGGGCGGATCCGAACGTCCGCCGAGGCGCGCGCCAGCATGGCGGCGAACGGGTGATGGATCGAGGCCATCGAGCCGCGCGAGGTCTCCACGATCCGGCCGTCGGCCGTGGTGACCGTCGCCGTCATCGCGAGGTCCGGTGCCGTCGAACCGGGTGCCCGGCGATCGGCCAGCTCGTCGGGCGTCACGAGCCAGGGGCCGGTGGAGGTCGCGAAGTCCTTGCCCTTGGCGGGACCGAGCCGGACGGTTGTCTCATCGCGCTGGAGGTCCCGGGCCGACCAGTCGTTGAGGATGAGGTACCCGCCGATCGCCTCCTCGGCGCGCTCCTCGGGGAGGTCCCTGACCGGCGTGTCGACGAGCGCGCCGACCTCGAGCTCGTAATCCAGCTCCAGCGAGCCATCCGGCGCCGATACCGGCTCGCCCGGTCCGCGCAGCTCGGAGGTGTTGCTGAAGTAGAACACCGGCAGCCGGTACCAGGCCTCCGGGATCTGGCCGCCCCGTCGAGCCCAGGCCGTCGCGACGTGGCGTTCGAAGGCGTAGAAGTCGCGAAGGGCTGGCGGCCGGAGCACCGGGCACCCGAAGTCGAGGTCGGCCGCGTCCAGGACCGCGTCGTCGTCCCCACCCCGCGGTTCGAAGCCATCGACCAGGACCGTCAGCGCCTCGACCCGCAGGCCTCGCGCAAGGTGCTCGTCGAGCGTGGTCACCCGTTGCCGATGGAGCGCGCTGTCGTGGGCGAGATTCGGATAGCGGGCCACAGCGCGGCGACGGGCGATATCGAGGTCGAGCCAGGTCGCGTTCGCGGGGTCCAAGGCAGCAACCAGCCGCCACGGGGAACCCGCGGCGGCGTGGTGCTCACGGACATGTGCCAGACGCATGCCGTGCAGTCTAGGCGAGGCGCGGGCGGGCCCGGGGAGGACGCGGGACCCGGAGCGACCGGACACCTGGTGGTTGTGATGCCGTCCGATCAGTACTTGATGCCGCCCGATGACGCCGACGGCGACGGGCTCGACCCGGCGCTCGCGCCGATCATCGAGCCGTCCGCGCCAACCACGTACCACTTGCCGGCGAGGCCCTGGCCGTTCGTGTCGCCCGGGGCCGAGTCGCCACTGAAGTGATAGAGCGGCATGTCGTGGAAGGTGATCTGGGTGGACCCGTCGTCGCGCGTCGTGGTGCCGACGTCCGCCGCATTGAGCCCGGTCCCGACGCCGGGCGGGGTGTCCGACGTCAGCGGCGGCCAGGTCTGCGCGCAGTTGCCGGTGCAGGTCGATGTTCCTCCCGTGTCGGGCGTGAACACGTACAGCGTCATGCCGTCGCCGTCGACGAGGATCGTGCCGAGGCCGTTGGATGCGAGGTCGATGCTGACACCACCGGTCGTGGTCGGCGCCGAGCTCGCCGGCGCCGAGCTTGCGGGCGCCGCGGTGGGGGCTGCCGTGGGAGCGGCGGTCGGGGGGTTCGTCGCACCGGCGCCACTCGAGCAGGCGCCGAGGATCAGCGCCAGGCTCACGAGCGGTGCGGCGGCTCGAGCGATGTGCATGGATGGGTTCTCCTGTCGGGTCGTCGGTGGACAGGAACCTCTACGTCAGCATCGGCGGCCCGGTTCTCGCCGCGAGCCCGGCACGATCCATCCGCGCCGCGGGGCGATCGGCTGGCGCGATTTCCCCGGTCAACCCGAGACGGCGGGCCCGGCTTCGAACTCGAGTGAGCCGTCGTCCCACACCATCGCGGTGCCAACCGGCCCCTCGAGCCCCGAGTCGAGGACCTGGAAGCGGTCGAACAGCGTCGCCTGCGCAACCGGCACGAAGTTCGCCGGGTCTGCGAGGTAGGAGTCCGGCTCATCGCCCGCAAAGACGAACCAGCCGCTGAACTGCGGGTCCGGGATCGCGCGCCGCTCGAGACGGCGGGGCCATGCATCCTCATTCCACACCCGTCCGCTCACGACGGCGAATGAATCCGGGTCCGTGTAGGTCGGGTCGCTCTCGCCGGCGTGCCTCGCGGCGACGTGCTCCGGGCCAAATCTCAGATGGTCGTCGGCCATGAGCGCCCTGGCGTAGCCGGGATCGCTGGCGAGCCGCCCGACGTAGCCGCCGCCCCTCGACTCAAGCACCTCGACCCACATTCGTTCGACCTTGACCGAGCCCACCGGCGGGTCGACCACGAACAGCAGCTTCACGAGGTCGCCTGGCTTGAGGCTCTCGCGCACGGCTCGTCTCGGAATGGAGAACGTCCTCGGGGCCTGTCGATGCTCGGATTCAGCGTTGAGCAGCGGAGGCTCGCTCACATTCGGTTGCCGCCGCATCGAACGCGCTCCCTCCTGACCGCCATTCCCTGAACATCGTAGCCGCGACGCGACGCCCGACCTCGCCGAGCGCATCCCACAGCGCCAGCCGCGGCCGACCGATGGCCTGTCCAGCCTCGATCAACACGCCGGCCGGTCTCAGCCGGGCCTGACCGCCATCAGCCAGACGAGGACCACGAGCCCGCCACCGCCGACGAGCGCGAGCACGTCCGGGCGTCTGGTCTGGAGCGTCTCGCGCAGCGCTTCGTCGTCCAGGCGTGGCACCTTCTCGGTGCCCTCGAGGCCGTCGCGCAGCCGGTAGTAGTAGGGCGAGGCGACCACGAACATCAGCAGCAGGACCGCGAGGAATACGGCGTACGACGCGAGGACCCACGCGCTCGCCAGCCAGCCAACGCTTGCCGCGGCACCCAGGCCACCGACGCCCAGGATTGCCAGACCCAGGTACATCAGCTGGTTGCTGCGGGCCGACATCCCCAGCAGGGCGGCGATCACCTCCCTGTTGGTCTCGCTCCGAACGCGGAAGGCGGTCCACATCGAGACGCCATGGGTCACCAGGAACAGGACGACGCCGATGACGTGCAGGGCAACGAGCCAGGGGAACATCGGTCGTGCACACCTCCCGGGTGACCGCTGGACCCGTCAATGATGCGCGCCTCGCCGCAGTCGTGACGAGGCGCGGCGGGTCAGGTCCAGCCGGCCAGGAGGGCGATTCCCGCGAGCAGCGTGGGCGGGTAGATCACGCCCCGAGGCGCCGGGATCACGTCGCGGCGATGGCCAGCCATGCGAGGCCTCGACACCGCTGAGCGTGAATATGCGACTCAGCTTCGGCGCTTCGGGGCCTGGTGCCAGGTCTCGATGGCGGTGGCCAGGCTGTGCACGCACAGCAGACCGCGGGCGCCTCGCTCGCAGTCGCACGACGACGCCAGGCCCTGCGAGGTGGCGCCCAGCGCGACGCGGTGCGCACCGTCGGCGTCGGCGACGCTGGCGGTGACGCTCAGGGCACCGAGATGATCGAGCGTCACCGCCTGGGCCTCGCGGAGCGCGACCGCACCGTCGCGCACCTCGGCGGGAACGCCCGTCGGGATGATGACCAGCGGCTCGATGAGATCGGCGACCGACGGCATCGCTACAGGTTGCCTCGACGGCCCTGCTCGATCTCGATGGCCTCGAACAGGGCCTTGAAGTTGCCCACGCCAAACCCGCGCGACCCGTGGCGCTCGATGATCTCGAAGAAGAACGTCGGGCGGTCCTGGATCGGGCGGGTGAAGATCTGGAGCAGATAGCCCTCCTCGTCGCGGTCGGCCTCGATGCCCAGCTCCTCGAGCACGTCCATCGGGACGCCCACGTCGCCCACCCGGTCGGCGAGCGACTCGTAGTAGGCGTGGGGCATGCCCAGGAACTCGACGCCGTTCTCGCGCAGGGCCCTGACGGTGCCCACGATGTCCTCGGTTCGCAGCGCCACGTGCTGGACCCCCGGCGCCCGGTACCAGTCCAGGAACTCCTGGATCTGGCTCTTCTTCTTGCCCGTGGCGGGCTCGTTGATCGGGAACTTGACGCGGCCGTTGCCGTTGGTCATGACCTTCGACATCAGCGCGCTGTACTCGGTGTGGATCACCTTGTCGTCGTAGTGGATCAGCTGCGCGAAGCCGAACACGTCCCGGTAGTAGTCGACGAACCGGTTCATGTCGCCCAGCGCCACGTTGCCCACGCAGTGGTCGACCTCGAGCAGGCTGAGGCCCTGGGCCGCCCTTGCCGGCCGCTTCACCTTTCGATAGCCGGGCGCGAAGATGCCGTGATAGTCGCTACGGTCCACGAAGCTGTGGCGCACATCACCGTACGTCTTCACTGCGCTTCGACGGAGCACGCCGTCCTCGCCGCCGTCGAGCTCGGTGGGCTCCATGGCGGAGCGGGCGCCCCGGCGAGTCGTCTGGCGCCAGGCGGCGTCCACGTCCCGAACCGCGAACGCGATGTCACGGACGCCGTCGCCGTGCTCGCGGACGTGCTCCGCAATCTCGCCATCGGGGGTGAGCGGCGCGGTCAGCACGATCCGGATGTCATGCTGCTGCATGACGTAGCTCGCCCGGTCGCGAACCTTCGTCTCGAGGCCGCTGAACGCGACCGGCGTGAAGCCCCACAGGGCGCGGAAGTAGGCGGCGGCCTGGCGGGCGTTGCCCACCCAGAGCTCGACGTGGTCGATGCCGTCGAGCGGCAGGAAGTCCTCGGCCTCGGCATACGCGTCGCGGTTGATCCGGGCGCCGGCCTGGTTGGGATGGAGGGCGCCGGCCACGGACATGGCGGTCGAACCCGTGCTGACGGGATGAGCGGCGGTATCGGTCATGGGACGGCTCTCCGGCTGCGGAGGCTGCCGGACGGCGGGACGCTGGCCGCGGGTCCGGATGGATGCCTGGCGCAACCATGGACCCCGATGCCGGACGGGTCAAGGATGGTGAGCCGTCGCGCCTCTCCGGAGCTCGACGGCGGCCGCCGCGCACCCCGGGCTCGTCGCGCACCCCGGGCCCGCCGCGCACCCTGGGCCCATTGAGGCTCAGCGCCAGTCGAGCGCGCTCCGCTCGCGCCAGTAGTCGCCGGCCGGCGTTGCGAGGGCGGCCAGCTCGTCGAGCTCGTCGGTCCCCAGCTCGAGATCCAACGCCGCGATGTTCGATCGAAGCTGGCCGGGGGCGACCGCGCCCGACAGCGCGACGTCGGCCCATGGCTGTGCGAGCACGGCAGCCATGGCGACGGCATCCCGCCCGACCGCCAGTCGCCCCGTACCGAGGGCCGTCCGGCCTCCGGCGATGCGGTCGAGCGCCGCATGGGCCCGCGCAGACGCGGGGTCGGGTTCGGTCGCCTGCGCGTCCACCACGAGGCGTCCGTTCGCGAGGACCTCCTTCACGATCACGCCCAGCCCGGCCGCGTGCGCCTCCAGGAGCGCCGGTCCGGCAGACGTCTCGAGCACGTTCCAGGTCGCCTGGACCGTGTCGAACGGGCAGATGCCGTCGACACGTACCTCGAGCGCGCTCCTGATGGTCTCGCCCTGGCGGGGTCCGCTGACCGACAGCCCGATGGCGAGGCCTGCGTGCCGCTGCTCGGCCAGCGCGGCCAGAACCGCGGCGTCGCGCAGGACGCCGCTCTCGAGCGTGGCCGAGTGGATCTGATAGAGACGCAGCCACGGCCCCAGCAGCGAGCGGCTCTGGACGAGCTGCCGCCGAAATGTCGGAAGGGTGTGGTCCTTGACCTCGTTGACGTCCGCTCCGACCACCCAGTCCGCGGTGTACGTGTAGCCCCACTTGGACCCCACGACGACCGCTTCGCGCCCGATCGCGCGGCCCTCCAGCCAGGTCGCGAGGAACGACTCGGCGAGGCCATAGGAACGGGCCGCGTCGAGGTAGCGGACACCGGCCGCCCACGCCTCATCAAGCAGCCGGTGGGCCCGGTCGCGCATCGTATCGACCGTTCGGTCGGAACCGAGGTCGGCCTCCCGGCCGAGGTTGATGTACCCAGGCCGCCCGATGGCGGCAAGGCCCAGGCCGATCCGGGTCACGCTGATGTTGGTCGCGCCCAGTGCCCGGGTGTCCACGGTTCCTCCCGCGTCCATCGCCAGCGGCCGCAGGCGCCAGGTGCGCCGGCCTCGGGCCGGCGGCCGACAGGCCGGTCCCACCCGATGAAGATCAGCGTACCCCTTGCCCGGGACCTCCCCCGGGAGGGCCATCCTGGAGGCATGCGGCTCCGGGCGGCGCGCTCCGCGTCCGGCGTATGACCGTGGGTCGTGCCAGACTGCGTCCCGTGACCGATCAACCCCTCTCGCCGCCGGATCCGCCGGCCCGGCTCGCCGCCTCTCGCACCGCCTTCGCCTCGCTCCGGCCGCGAGTCGCGGCGGGTGAGCCCTGGCCGCTCGCCCGGGACTTCGGCGTGGGACCGGAGGCTTCCTGGGGTCCGCGTGAGGTCCTCGCACACACCTGCGAGATGCTGTTCTACTGGATGGGCGAGTACGAGCGGATCGTGGAGGCGGGTCGCGCCCCGGGCAGCGGCGTGCCGTTCGGGCGCACGGCCACGGACGCCGTCAGGATCGGAATCCTCGAGCGCGACAGGACGGTGCCGCTGCGCGAGCTGTTCGACCGCATCGACCTCGGGATCGGACGCTGGCAGGCGCGGCTCGCCTCCGCACCGGCCGGTGAGGGAAGGGCCGTGGGCCTCCATCCGTCGCGCGGCGAGATGACCGCCGACCAGGTTCGCGACCGGATGGTCGTCACCCATCTCGAGGAGCACGCGGACCAGCTGGAGCGCATCCTCGCCGGCCGCTGACGCGGGGGCTCACCGGCTCGTTATCCGCGACCCGGGCGAGGCGGCCGGCTCGGTCAAGGCGATCGTGGCCGACCGCGGCTATCGCGGGCTCGCGAAGATGGCCGCGAAGCGCCAGATCAACCTTGACGTCAAAGCTCCGCCGAAGGGAACGGTGGGCTTCACGCCGATCGCGCCGCTCCACCGGGTCGAGCACGCCTTCGCACGTCTCGGTCGCTGGCGGCGGCTCTCACGGTGCTACGAGCGACGTCGGAGAGTGCCCGTGCCTGGCTCGAGGTCGCGGCGCTCGCATACTCGCATACCAGTTCGCGCGCCTGCGGTCGGAGCCGGCCTGACGAGTCAGCGCGCCGCTCGGCGTCAGCGCTCGACCGAGTTCTTCGTCAAGGCCTCGGGCTTGTCGTGTCCGCCCCCGGATCGACGCCTGGGGCCGACCCCAGCGCGAGCGTGGCCCACCCCAATTCCCAGATCGTGAGGATCTTGATCGAGTCCGGGCCGTCGGGTGTCGTCGCCGTGATCGTCGCGTAGATCGCCTGTCCTCCGAAGTCGTCGGGTCCCCACGCGACTCGCACGTTCTCCCAGGGGCGCCCGCCGTGGGCGTCGAGCAGGGCGGCGATGTCGGCTCGAGGATCGACCTTTGGATCCGTCATGGCAGCGATGGCCGCGGCGTCGTTCCGTTGGACAGCTTCGATGAACGAGTCGATGAGGACCTCCCGCTGCACCCGGCTCGACGGTTCGGAGGTCGTTCCGGGAATCAGGGAGCAGCCAGCGAGGGCCACGACCATCGCGACCGTCGCCATCATCGCGCCGAGCAGGGTGCCTCGCCGGCAAGGGTCACGTCTGTTCATCGTTCCCCTCAATCGCCCACCAGCCCCATCGTTGGTGCGCGGCCGGCAGACGTCAATGAGCCAGACGTCGTGATGTGGGCCGGCCTCGCCGGCACCGGCGGTCGAGTTCATGCACAGGCTCTGATGCGGACCCTCGCCGGCCGCTGACGCGGGCCCGGAGGGTTGATTTCGATCCGCGGGCTACGGCTGTCACGATCTCGAAAGGTGTCGCCCGGCAGCATCCGGGCATGAACACGAACGACAACCGGCGCGCCGCCGCCCGGTCCCGGGCCAATCGCCGCCTGCAGCGCATGACCATTGGGACCGCCATGCTCGGCGTCGTCGCGACCGGCGGCCTCGGCTGGCTCGCCGCGGTGACCTACAACGGATCGACGGCCCTCGGCGCGACCGCCATCGTGAGGACCGACGACGAAGGCGGGAGCGCGGCGACACCGGCATCGAGCTCGACGGCGACGGGTACCTCCTCGTCACCCGCGGTCGCGAGCGTCCAGGGCGGCGCGCACGTGTCGACCGGCGGCTCGTGACGTGACCGCCCCAACCCAACCCGAGGTGACCGACGGCCGCCTCGACCACGCGACCTGGGGGGCGCTCGGCACGGGTGTCCGCCTCGTCGTGCTCGACGGCGACCCTGACGCAGCGCGTGCCGCAGTGGAGCAGGTCCTCGACGACGTCGATCGGGCATACAGCCGGTTCCGTCCGGATTCGGAGCTGACGGCCGTCAACGCGGCTTGCGGCCGGCCGACCCCGATCGGGCCGCTGCTGGCCCGCGCGCTCCGGGGCGCGATCGAGGCCGCGAGCCGGACGGGAGGGGCCGTCGATCCCACGGTTGGCCGCGCGCTGCGGGTGATCGGCTATGACGCAGACTTCGATCTGATCGCCGCAACGTCTCGACCCCTCGAGCTGCGCATCGCCCCGGTTCCCGGCTGGTCCACCATCGATCTCGACACGCGGGCCGGCACCGTTCGCGTGCCAGCCTCCGTGGAGCTCGACCTTGGCTCGACCGGAAAGGGTCTTGCCGCCGACCTTGCGGCGAGGGCGGCGCTGACGGCGGCCAGTGACGCGCGTGACGGCGATGCCCACGGCGATCCCCACCACGGCGATCCCGACCGCGAGCGCGTCCGGGAGCCCGGCATCCTCGTCAGCATCGGCGGTGACGTCGCGACGGCCGGTCGGGCGCCCCGCGGCGGCTGGCGGGTGCTCGCGGCCGACGACAGCAGCACACCCGTCGACGCGGCGGGTGAGGTGATCGCGATCCAGGGCGGCGCCGTCGCCACCTCGAGCACCACCGTCCGCCGCTGGCGATCCGACCAGGGCACGACCGTCCATCACATCGTCGATCCGCGCACCGGCCTGCCGGCCGAGACGCCGTGGCGGACCGTGACGGTCGTCGCCGACACGTGCGAGCACGCGAATGCCGCGTCCACCGCGGCGATCGTGATGGGCGAGGCCGCCGCTGCCTGGCTGACCGAGCGGCGATTGCCCTCCCGACTGGTGGCCGGGGATGGCCGGATCGAGCGGCTGGGCGGCTGGCCGCAGCCGGGCGGCTGGCCGCAGCCGGCGCAGGGACCACGACCGGTGGGACCGAAGTCCGGTAACCCGAGCGTCCCGTAACCCGAGCGAAAGGAACGCTCCTCCAGACTCGCGTCACCGAATGTTCCCGCAGGCGCGGGACGTCCCCCCGGTCCCGCGCCTGCTCAGCCATCGAGGAGCTCCCAGCCGATGTTCAACCAGGTCCTGTGGTTCGCGACTCGGGGCGCCGGCGCCGTCAGCCTGCTGATGCTCACGGCGAGCGTCGTGTTCGGGATCGTGACGGTCGCCCGCTTCCAGCACGTGGAGTGGCCGCGGTTCTTCAACTACGAGATGCACCGCCGGGTGTCGCTGCTCGCGATCGTGTTCCTCGCCGTGCACGTCCTGGCGGCCGTGTTCGACCCGTTCACCAGCCTCGGGCTGGCCGCGGCGCTGATGCCGCTGGCTTCGACCTATCGACCGGTGCCGGTCGCCCTGGGCGTCATCGCGCTGTACCTGTTCACCGCGCTGATCGTCAGCAGCCTCCTGCGCAGGCACATCGGACAGCGGACCTGGCGGGCGATCCACTGGGCCAGCTACGCGATGTGGCCGATGGCGCTGCTCCACGGGTTCACCGCGGGCTCCGATGCCAGCGCCGTCTGGATGCTGGGCATCGACGCCCTGTGCGTGGCGGCCGTCGGGGCGGCGCTCTCCTGGCGGCTCACCGCCGGCAGCTCCAGGCGCGACCAGCTGGTCGACGTCGTGGCAACCTCGTCGTTCTCCTCCGTCCGGGGGAGCTGATCGCCGATGACCACCCGTCTGCTCGACGGACCGGCGCTGGCGGCCGGTCCGGAGCCCCTGTCCGACCATCGAGCCCGCCTCGGCGACCTGCCGGGGCGGGCCGGCCAGGACATCATCCCGGTGCTCGCGGCTGCCGGCCTGCTCGGTCGCGGCGGCGCGGGCTTCCCAGTGGCGCGCAAGTGGGCGTCGGTCGCGCGACACGCCACTGACCTGGGCAGGGCCGCGGTCGTGCTCGCCAACGGCGCCGAAGGCGAGCCGCTGAGCGCCAAGGATCGGGTCCTGATGTCGACCCGGCCGCACCTCGTGCTCGATGGAGCGGAGCTTGCGGCTGCCGCCGTCGGCGCCGATCGGATCGTGCTCTACGTCGGCTCCGAGCACTCGACGGCGCTGGGCGCCATGGAGCGTGCCATCCGCGCCCGAGGGACCGCGCGGCGCGGGAAGGCCACGCCGGTCGAGCTGCGCGCCGCGCCTCGTGGCTACGTGTCGGGCGAGGAGACCGCAGCCGTCCACTTCATCAACGACGGCGACGCCCGCCCGACCAGCACCCCGCCCCGGCCGTTCGAGCGCGGCGTCGATGGCCGGCCGACGCTCGTCCAGAACGTCGAGACGCTCGCCCACGCAGCGTTGATCGCCCGTAACGGCGACGCGTGGTACCGGCAGGCGGGTCGGACCGAGACCCGGGGCACCGCCCTGGTCACGGTCGGCGGCGCCCCTCTCCATGGCGTCACCGAGATCGACCTGGGCGTGACCCTAGCCGAGCTGGCCGCCCGGGCGGGCCTTGGCGGCGACGCTGGTGCGCACACCGGCGCCCCGGTGCTCCTCGGCGGCTACTTCGGGGGCTGGGTGGCAGGAGCGGAGGCCTGGCGCATGCCGCTCGACCCGGTGCTCCTGCGCGCCGGCGGATCCGCGTTCGGCTGCGGCGTGGTCCGGTTCCTGGAGCCCGATCGTTGCGGCGTCGAGGCCACCGCCCGGGTCCTCGACTACATGGCCGGCGAGAGCGCGGCCCAGTGCGGACCGTGCGTGTTCGGGCTGCGTGCCATCGCCGACGCGTCGGCTCGGCTCGCCATGGGCCGTGCCCGTTCGGACGACCTGCGGCGGATCACCGGCTGGTCGGAGACGCTGGCCGGCAGGGGCGCCTGCCGGCATCCGGACGGCGCCGTCGGGCTCCTTCGCAGCGCCCTTCGGGTGTTCGAGGACGACTTCGCAGCGCACCAGCATCGGCGCGGCTGCACGGCTGCCCGACGGGCCGTGAGGGCGGCCTGATGGCGATGGCAGCATCCCGGTCCACCGACGCCACGATCCGGGCCGGCGATGTCGTGGTCGCCATCGACCGCATCGCCTGTGACGGCTACGGGTCGTGTGCCGAGCTGCTGCCGGAGATGATCCGGCTCGACGAGTGGGGCTATCCGATCATCGATCCGGGTCCCGTGCCGGACCACCTGCTGGGCCATGCGCGGATGGCCGTGGACACCTGCCCCGTGCTGGCGCTGCGCCTCGCGGCCGTCCGACGTGCCACCATCTCCCCTGCGACGGGCACGGCCGGTGCCGCGGTCGCCGGTCGCGGGGGCGAGCACAGGAAAGGCTGACGCGGATGCGGGTCCTGGTGGCCGAGGACGACGATGGGCTG
Organism: uncultured Chloroflexia bacterium; assembly: GCA_963829295.1. Taxonomy (GTDB): domain Bacteria; phylum Chloroflexota; class Limnocylindria; order Limnocylindrales; family CSP1-4; genus CAIXZV01. Next base: position 322,421 of record CAWHHU010000010.1, read on the forward strand.
CGCGAGGTCCTCGTGCTCGGCCTGGCCGATGCCGGCTACCACGTGGACGCGGTCGAGCGCGGCGATGACGCGATCGACCACCTCAGGTGGTACGAGTACGACGTCGCGGTCATCGACTGGCGGATGCCGGGAGCCGAAGGCATCGATGTCGTGGCCTGGGCCCGCAAGCACGACCGGCCCACCGCGCTGCTGATGCTGACCGCGCGCGACACCCCCGCCGACCGGATCCACGGCCTCGACACCGGTGCCGACGATTACCTCGTCAAGCCGTTCGACTTCGGGGAGCTGCTGGCCCGCGTTCGCGCCCTCCAGCGCCGCCCGCGCGGCGTCGATGCGCCGGTGCTCGGGACGGGCCGGCTGACGCTCGATCCGGTCACGCACGTGGTCGCGATCGACGGCCGCGAGCTCAGTCTCACCTCGACCGAGTACCGGATCCTGGAGCTCCTGCTGCGTCGCTCGCCGGCGGTGGTCGACCGCAAGGCGATCGCCGAGCACGGGTGGGCGGACGAGACCGACCCGCTGGGCTCGAACGCCATCGACGTGCAGCTCAGCCGGCTGCGGGCGAAGCTGCCCGACTCGGGCGTCCGGATCGTCACCGTGCGCGGCGCCGGCTACCGGCTCGAGCCCGCATGACCATGTCCCACGTGCCGGCGGTCCGCCGCCAGTCGATCCGCGTCGCGCTCGCCGCGACCGCGGTGGTGGCTGCGGGATACCTGGTCGTCGCAGCCGTGGTGGTGGTGTTCGCGACCAGCATGCTCACGACCCAGGTTGACCAGCGGCTGACCGACTCGTTCCGCCGGCTGCCGCCCGACGGGCTGCCGCTCGACCGGCCACCCGACATCGGTCACGACCCGGGCCGCCCGTACGACGCCCCGTTCCTGGTCTGGACCGTCCACCCTGACGGCGACGTGCTCACCGCGAGCTCCACGCCGGACCTGCCGGCCGAGCTGTACGGCGTCACGTCGCCGGTGAGCGCGACCATCGCGGGCATCGAGTTCCGCGTCGCCGGCCAGGAGGTGGGCGACGACCACGTCGTGATGGCCCAGTCGATGGGTCAGGTCAGCGACGCGCGCCAGACGATCATCCTGGGCGAGCTGCTGATCGCGCCATTCCTGCTGGGCCTGGTGTTCGTCGGGGCCGTCATCATCGGTCGTCGCGTGGCGGCACCGGTCGAGGCGTCGCGCCGGCGCCAGGTCGAGTTCACCGCCGATGCCTCCCACGAGCTGCGGACGCCGCTGTCGGTGATCGAGGCGAACACCAGCCTCGCCCTGGCCCAGGACCGCGATGCCGCCTGGTATCGGACCGCCTTCGAGCGGGTGGACCGCGAGTCACACCGGATGCGGCGCCTGCTCGAGGACATGCTGTGGCTCGCGCGCTTCGACGCCGCCCAGGCGCCCCGGTCCAGCGAGCCCGTCGATCTCGGCGTGCTGGCGGCCCAGGCGGCCGATCGGTTCGGAGCCGTCGCGGAGGCACGCCACCTGGTGCTCGCGGTGCATCCGCCGTCGGCGGCCGTGGTCGTGGCCGCTTCCGCCGACCTGGTGGACCGGCTGATCGGCGTGCTGCTCGACAACGCCTGCAAGTACGCCGCCGAGGGCGGCCGCGTGGACGTGACGGTGGCCGCCGACGGCGGGCGGGCGTCGGTGATCGTCGACGATTCGGGACCCGGCATCCCCGAGCAGGACCGTGACCGCATCTTCGACCGCTTCCATCGCTCGACCCAGACGTCGTCGGAGACGGGCGGCGCGGGTCTCGGACTCGCGATCGGCGATGCCATCGTGCGCGCCACGGGCGGCCGTTGGGAGATCGGGACGTCGCCCGCCGGAGGGGCCCGCTTCGCGGTCAGCTGGAGCCGGGCCTCGGTCGGCTAGGTCCGCCGCCGACCGGCGCCAGATGCGGCCATCCTGCGAGGGCCGTTCCTGCGACGGCCGCACCTGCAGGCGCGGGGTCGTAACTCGATCGAAAGGGTGCCGGTCCGAGACTGCCGGCATGGACATCTTCACGCCGATTCCTGAACCGTCCCCCGATCGTCGCCGCCTGGCGTCGTCCCGACTTCGGAATCTGACCGCTGGCGTCGCGGTCGCGGGTGTCGCCGCGACCGCCGGGTTCGCCGTCCTCGCCTCCCACGGGTTCACGGGAACGGCCAACGCCTCGACCGCCACCGGCGCCCCCGGCTCGCGTGGCACGAGCCTTCCTGACCGGCAGAACGAGCTCCAGCGGTCCGACGACGACTCGCCCCGGTCCGACCTCGGTGGCTTCCAGCCGAGCACGGGCTTTCAGTCGGGCTCGAACAACGGGATCCAGCTGCCATTTGCCGCCGGTGGTCCGGGCCACGTGACCACCGGCGGCTCGTGATGGACGCCGCCAGGGCACGGCTTGCGAGCCTGCAGAACGGGATCGGTCGCGAGCTGGTGACCTTCGGCGCCATCGGCGTCGTCAGCACCGCCAGCTACGCGGTCCTGTACCTCGCGCTGCGCTCATCGACCGCCCCGGTCGCGGCGAACGCCCTCGCCCTGTTGATCACCGCGGTGGGAAACACCGCCGCCAACCGCCGCCTGACCTTCGGCGTCCGCGGCCGGCGATCGATGCTGCGGCACCAGGTGCGCGGGTTGCTTGCCTTCGCCGTGGCGCTGGCCCTCACCACCTTCGCGGCGGCCTCCCTGGCCGCCCTCGCCCCTCACGCCGGCCGGCTGACGGAGCTGGCCGTCCTCGTCGCCGCCAACGCGGCCGCGACCGTCAGCCGCTTCGTCCTGCTCCGGGCATGGATCGGGGGTGACCGGCTGGCCGCCCAACCCGTCATCCCGGATGATCCCTGGAGCCGAACATGACCACCCTCGCCCCGCCCACCACGGACCGCCCCCAGCCAGCTCCGGCCGATCCGGCCGGAGCGATCGGCCGGATCCTTGCCCGTCGCCGCACCGCCGAGGCAGCCTGGGTGCTGCCGGCCACCCTCGGTGTCATCCTGCTCGCCGGCCTCCTGTACCTCGTCAACCTGACGGTGAGCGGGTACGCGAACGTCTACTACTCGGGTGCGGCCTGGGCGGCGGCCCAGAGCTGGTCCGCCTGGTTCATGGGCTCGATCGACCCCGCGAACTTCATCACCGTCGACAAGCCGCCGCTCGCAACCATGGTCACCGGGCTCTCGGTCCGGGTGTTCGGCCTCTCGTCCGCATCGATCCTGGTGCCGGAGGCGCTGATGGGCGTCGCCGCGGTCGGGCTGCTGATGGCAGCCGTCCGGCGGACGTTCGGAGCCGCAGCGTCGATCATCGCCGGCTTCGTCATGGCGCTCACCCCGGCCGCGGTCCTGATGTTCCGCTACAACAACCCCGACGCGCTGCTCACGCTGCTGCTGGTTGGGGCCGCCTACGCGCTCGTCCGGGCGCTCGGGACCGACGGGCTGCGCTGGCTCGCGCTGTCCGGCCTCCTGGTTGGGCTGGCGTTCAACACCAAGCTGCTCCAGGCGTATCTCGTGCTGCCGGCGTTCGCGGTCACGTTCGCTGTGGCGGCGCCCGGCTCGGTCCGACACCGGATGGTCGGGCTGGCCGTGGCCGCGATCGCCGTCGTCGCCGGCAGCGCCTGGTGGGTGGCCGCGATGGAGCTGATCCCGGCGTCGGCACGTGCCTATGTCGGCGGCAGCACCAACAACTCGGCTCTCGACCTGATCCTGGGCTATGACGGCCTGGGACGGATCTTCGGCGGCGATGGCAACGGACCCGGTGGCGGCGGTCCGGGCGGTGGCGGTGGGTTCTCCGGGACGCCGGGACTGCTGCGCCTGTTCAACGCCCAGCTGGGCGGTCAGATCGCCTGGCTCCTGCCGACCTCGATCGTGGGCCTGATCGCCGGGCTGACCGCCAGGCTCAGGGCGCGGCGCACGGACCTGGCCCGCGCTGGGTTCCTGCTGTGGGGGCTGTGGCTGGCGGTCCACGTGATCGTGTTCAGCTTCATGTCCGGCGTCATCCACAGCTACTACACGGTGATGATGGCGCCCGCGATCGGGGCCCTCACCGGTGGTGGGATCGTGGTCCTGTGGCGGGCCCGCGAGCGTGTCCCGTGGGCGGGCGCGGTGCTCGGAGCGGCCATCCTCGGCGGGGCCCGCGTGGCCTGGCTGCTGCTGGGCCGAACGCCCTCGTTCGTGCCGGGTCTGGGGATCGCGGTGGTTGCTGTCTCGGTGCTGGTGCTCGCGATCGTGGCCCTGCGACCACGAGCCGATCGCGCCCGCACCCAGCTCGCCGCCGCCGGGCTCGGGGTCGCGATGCTGCTGGCGGCTCCCGCTGCCTATGCAGTGGACACCATGTCGACCGGGTACACCGGCGGCGACCCCTCGGCCGGACCGGCGACGGCGGATGGGCGAGGTGGGCCGGGCGGCTTCGCCGGCGTCCAGGGCGCTCGTCCCGGCGGGCCCGGCATCGCGTCCACGAACCAGGGCGCCTTCGGTGGTCCTGGCGTTGGCGGTGCCGGGGGTGGCCTCGACTCGGCCATGCTCGACTACCTGGTGGCAAACCAGGGGTCGGCCAGGTGGATCGTCGCCGTCTCCGGTGGCAACAGCGCGAGCGAGGTCGAGGTCGAGACCGGCCGTGCCGCGATGGCGATGGGCGGGTTCACCGGCCGCGACAACGCCCCCACCCTCGCTCAGCTCCAGGCGCTGGTCGCGAGCGGCGACCTGCGGTTCGTGGCGGTTGGCGGCCGCGATGGTGGCTTCGGTGGCGGCGTATTCGGCGGCCCGGGGAGCGGCGCCTCGTCGTCCGTTTCGACCTGGGTCACCTCGGCCTGCCAGCCGGTGACCGTGAGTGGCTCGTCGTCGACGGTCTACGACTGCTCGGGCGCCGTGAGCGGGTAGGGCCCGCGACGCAACGCGGGGCCTCGGGCGTCGGTCACTTCAGGACGCGAAGGACGTATCGAGGGTGGGCGAGGCGCAGCCCTGCGCGGCTGCGCACTCGGCCAGGTGCCGGCGGCTCCGGTGACACCCGGATACGCGAGCCGGCCGCGTCGACGAGCGACGCGGCCGGCCGGTGGCGCGGGGGAGGAGCGCCCAACGCCCCCTGGTCTTCTAGGCGGCAAACTCCCGTTAGGCGGCAAACTCCCGCAGCTTGCGGCTCCGTGACGGGTGGCGGAGCTTGCGCAGCGCCTGCACCTCGATCTGACGGATCCGCTCCCTTGTGAGTCCGAACTCGCGACCAACCTCCTCGAGCGTCCGGGCATGCCCGTCGTCGAGGCCGAAGCGGAGCCGCAGCACCCGCTGCTCCCGGCCGTCGAGGCTGTTGAGCACGTGGTCGATCTGCTCACGCCGCATCCGGTCCGCGACGGCGTCAAGCGGCGAGACCGCATCCTCGTCCGGGATCAGCTCGCCCAGCTCCGCGTCGCCTTCATCGCCCACCGGCGACTGGAGCGAGACGGGCTCGCGACCCAGCTTGCGGATCTCCTCGACCCGCTGGGGGGTCATGGCCGGGGTCTCGTCGGGCAGCGCCGCGGCGATCTCGGTGTTGGTGGGCTCGCGGCCGAGCTGCGTCGAGAGCTCGCGCACGGCGCGCGCGACGCGACCCATCGTCTCGACCATGTGGACCGGGATGCGGATCGTTCGGCTCTGGTCGGCGAGGCCCCGCTGGATCGCCTGGCGGATCCACCAGGTCGCGTACGTGCTGAACTTGAAGCCGCGCTCGTACTCGAACTTGTCGACGGCGCGGATCAGGCCGGCGTTGCCTTCCTGGACGAGGTCCAGCAGGCCCATCCCCGCCTGGTTGATGTACTTGCGCGCGATCGACACGACCAGCCGCAGGTTGGCCGACGTCAGGTGATCCCGGGACTGCTTGGCGAGATGCTTGAGCACGACCTGCATCTCAGCGAGCGTCTCGGCCTCGTGGCCGGCCTCGAGGTAGCGGGAGATCGCCGGGTAGGCGACCTCGTTGCGCGCCCATTCGCGGAGGGCCTTGAGCGCCGCGCTGGCGCGGATCTCCGCATTCGGCCGCCCGAGCTCGCCCTCGATCCAGTCGAGCAGATCGACGAACGTATCCACGTCGAGGCGCTCGTTGTACACGGACCGCAGGTCCTTGGCGCGGATGAGCCGCTCCTTGAGCGCGTCCGTCTCGGCCGCATTGAGGGCATCCGTGAGCCCGAAGCCGGGAGCCGTGACCAGCAGGTCCAGGGCGTCATCCGAGCGAATCGCCTCGTCGACGATCCGGTGCGAGGCAGTCTCGAAGGGCAGGCTGTACCGGTGATCCTTCGCCCGGGCCGTCGGCTCGGACGAGTGAAGCGTCCACTCATGGAGGCTCAGGACGGCCTTCCAGGGCTCGGCTTCGATCTGCGCCCCGAGCTCCATGCCCTTGGCGAGGATGACCTCCTCCTCTGCGGTGAGCAGGGGCACCCGACCGATCTCCCGGAGATACAGGCGGACGCTGTCGTCCGTGTCCAGAACCTCGGTCGTCTCGGCCTCCTCGTGCTCGGCCGCCTTCTTCGGATCGGCCTTCTCCGGCTTGGCATCGACGTCGGTATCGGCCTCAGACCTTCCCAGGACGTCGGTATCGGGTGCGCGCTTGCCGAGCACCTCGGCTTCAAGCTCGGCCACCTCGGGGTCGAGCTCAACTGCGGCTGCTGCGAACTCAGCCTCGCTGTCCGAGGCCGGGATTGTGGTTTTTTCGAACGAAATCACGTTGCTCCAACTTGGAATCGGCGCCGCGCCCGACCGCGCGACCCCGTGGATGAGACTCTCGGCACGCGCAGGCCCGATCTCCTCCGGGCCCATTGCCGGGTCCACGCCACCCGACACACGTAGTGGCGTGTCAAATGACACGCCATTGGCTTAGAAGTCTAGGCCATTGTCGCGCACTTGACAACCCCCCAGGTCAATACCACCCGGGGGTATCTGCGACGCTCCTCCGGATCGGTGTCGATCATCGGCCCCTGGCGACCAGCCCTGGCTCGTGGTGCTGGGTGACCGACGTCCGGCCGGTACGGAGATCGACGTCGAGGCGGCAGGCCGCAACCCCCTCGCGCGTCAACGGGCGATGATCGCCGCTGCCTGCCCCCGGCGCATCGGGGCGGCGGTACCATCGATCACATGGCGCGTCCCGACTGCGTGATCTGCCGCGGCCCCGACGGTGACGCCCAGCTCGATCGGGTCGAGGTGTGGCGCGATGATCGATGGCGGCTGTCGATGTCCCGCCATGGCGCGACGCTCGGGTTCTCGTATCTCGAGCCGATCCGGCACATCCCGTACCTTGCCGAGCTGGATGGGCCCGAGGCGGACGAATTCGGCCCGACCATCGCGCGGGCGTGCCGCGTCGTGCGCGAGGCCACCGGGGCTCGGACGGTCTACGTCTACGTGTTCGGCGACGGTGTCCCGCACCTGCACGTCCACCTCGCGCCCAACCGACCCGAGGGCGTGCTGAGCAGCGCGCTGGTTGCGGGCGCGACCGAGCAGCGACCGCTGCCCGGCGGGGCGACCGAGATCGTGAGCCTCGACCATCCCGACCTGCCCGCGGCCGAGCTGGCCGAGGTGATCGACCGCGTGCGCGACATGATGGCGGTCGCCAGCTGAGGCCTCGCGCGACCGGTTAGCCTTGAGCCGATGGGGACCGGGCATGGGCCGCGGCGCGCAGGGGTGGTCGACTCATGACGCGCCGAGCTCGTGCGAACGGGATGCCTCCGCCCAGGGGGTTCGTGCTACGGCACACGCGGCTCGGACCGGTCGCCGGCATCGGTGCGATCCGCCTGTACCAGGCTGACGAGGTGCTCCCCCTGTGGCACGCGGTCCAGGTCGCCACCGGAGACGCCGACGCGGCTCTGCCCTACTGGGCCTTCGCGTGGGGTGGGGGGCTGGCGATCGCCCGCTACCTGGAGGAGCGGCCGGACGCGGTAGCCGGGCGGCGCGTGTTCGATCTGGGTTCCGGATCGGGCCTGTGCGCCATCGCCGCCGCGCGCGCCGGGGCAACCGTCGTGGCCGCCGACATCGACGCGTTTGCCATCGCCGCGATCGGGCTCAACGCGCGAGCCAACGGCTGCCGGGTGACGACCGTCCAGCGAGACGTGCTCGACGAGGAGCCGCCCCCGGTCGACCTGGTGCTTGCCGGCGACACCTGGTACGAGAGGCGGCTCGCCGAGCGCGTGTTGGCGTGGCTGGAGCGCGCGCGGGCCGCCGGGATCGACGTCATCGTGGGTGACCCGGGCCGGCGCTACCTGCCAACCGATGCGCTCGCCGAGCTTGCCTGCTACGAAGTTCGCACGACGACCGAGCTCGAGGACCTCGCGCTCAAGCGGGCCTGCGTCTATTCGATGCTGCCATGAGGGGTCCCCGGGAAACGTTCAACCTGCGTCACGACCCGCCGCCCACGACCGATCGCGTGGTCGCCCTGGAGGGCCTACGGACGTCCGGCGTGGGGAACGGCGACACGGGTCGACCGCACCTGGCCTGACCTGGCCGTCTCGGGGATGCGGTCCATGCCGAACCACTCGGCTGCCATCACGTACAGCGTCCGGCCGTCGTCGCCGCCCAGCATGCACGCAAAGCAGCCGCGGTCGGCCTCGACGATCTGGAGGATCTCGCCACCCTCGCGCACCCGGACGCACCGGCGGTGCGGCACGTCCGCGTACCAGATGGCGCCTTCGGCGTCGGCGCAGATGCCGTCGGGCGCTCCCTCGCCCAGGTCGGCCCAGACGCGGCGTCCGAACAGGCTGCCGTCGGCGGCGATGTCAAACGCGGTAAGCCGGTTGCCGTGCGACTCGGCGACGATCAGGGTCGAGCCGTCGGGCGTCATGGCCATCCCGTTGCCGAACGCGAGGTCATCGGCCACCTTGCGGGCCGTTCCATCCGGCGTGACCAGGGCGAGCGCCGCGCCGTTGGCGTAAGCGTTGCCACGGTCGTCGACCACGAGCTCGTTGAACACGGCGTCGATGGCCCGGAGATCGGCGTGGGTCACCAGCGTCCCGTCGGGCTCACGCCGCAGCAGCACCGCTTCCTGGCCGGACACGATGAGCAGCCGCCCGTCGGGCAGCCAGTCGATCGAGAACGGGATCGTGGTCGGCACCCGGCAGACGACCTCGGTTCGGCCGTCGCGGTCCATCGTCCGTACCTCGGCCGCGCCCCAGTCGCAGAACCACAGCCGGCCGTCGTGCCAGCGGGGGGACTCCAGGATCCCCAACCCGGTCAGCAGCGTCTGCATCGTGATCCCTCCTTTCGCGCCGGGGCGCCTCGAGATGCGTTGCCGTCGGCATGTGGTGGCGTCGGCGTGAGGTGCCGTCGGCCACGGCACGGCCTCAGGCGGTCGCGAGCTCGGCGAAGGTCGCCATATCCGGCGTCTCGAGGTCGGGCGACACCGCGGCCGGGGGTGTTGCCCCGCCACCCGACCGGTCGTGGCGGCGGTTGATCCAGACGCTCGTGAGGCCCAGCGACCTGGCCGGGACATGGTCGTGGAACAGGCTCTGCGCGACATGGAGGATCCGGTCCCGCGGCCGGTCGATTCGCTCGAACGCGACCTCGAAGTTGCGAAGGCTCGGCTTGTAGCTGCCGACCTGCTGGGCGGTGATCACGAACTCGAAATCGACGCCGAGCCGGCGGTTGGAGGCCGCGAACAGATCGTCGTCGCAGTTGGTGATGACCGCGAGCGCAAAGCGCTCGTGGAGTCGGGCCAGCGCACCGGGCGAATCGAGAAACGCCGGCCAGTCGCCGACGCTGCCACCGAACGTGGCCAGCTCCTCGGGCGATGGCTCGACCCCCAGCTCACCGCAGACGCCGGCACACGCCCTGGCCACCACCTCGCGATAGGGGAGGTACGGGCCGGCCTCGACCGCTGCCTCGTGGCCCGCGAAGCGGCTGAGCAGCGACTCCGCGTCGGCGATCTCTGGCCCGATCCCGCGCAGGTCGAGGATGGGGCGGAGGCCGGCGACGATGCCGGTCTCCCAGTCGATCAGGGTTCCGTAGCAGTCGAAGGTGATGACGTCGAACCCGCCGAAGTCGATCGTCGCCGTGGCGGAGTCGGCTGTCGTTGCCATCAGTCGGGCTCCGCCGCCCCCAGCAGGTCCACGATCTCGGCGATCGGCCGGTGGACACCGGCCAGGAGCGGCGTGTCCCGCACGGTCGATCGGCGGCCCTCGGTTGCGCGCAGGTCACGCACCAGCGCCGAGAACGCCGCCAGGTCGTCCATCTCGTAGGCCACCAGGAAGTCCATGTCGTCGAGGCCGAACGAGTTCGCGAGCAGCTGACGCACGGCCGGGTAGCCACGGCCCACCTTCATGTGCTCGTTCATCGACCCCTGGCGGACCTCCTTGGACGTGAGGTACCAGTCGCTCGACTTCGTGAACGGGTAGACGACGAGATAGTGCGACCGATCGCCCGCGAACAGCGACTGCTCCTGGCTGGTGGGCTTGGCGACGTATTGCGACTCCCGGATCAGCCCCAGGAAGCTCTGGCGGGTGGTCATCCAGCGCCCCATCCCGGTCCTGAGGGCGCGCGCCGCGGTGGACTCGAGGTCGTCGAGCGTGGGCGCGAGACGCCAGAGCAGGAGATCGATGCCGGCCTTGAGCCCGACCATCGAGTAGGTCTCGGTCCTGATCGGATCCGCGGTCGCCACGGCACCGGCGAACGCGTCCGCGCTGCATCGCCGCGCCCCGGCCGGCAGGCGGCGCCACGCCGGGTCGAGGCCCAGGGAAAGCGCGTGGACGTAGGCGTCAGGCATCGGCCGACCGAGCTGCAGGAGTTGCCGGGGCCACGGGTGAAACCTCCCAAACCTGTCAGGACGCGGTCAGCATAGCCCGCTTCGACGATCAACCCCGCCCGGTGCCCGGTTGCGCCGGTAGGCCGGCGGCGGGTCAGGTCGTCCGCGTCACCTTGCTGATATGTCGAGGTGCATCGGGATCCAGGCCGCGCGCCAGCGTCAGGTGATAGGCGAACAGCTGCGCCGGCACGATCGACACGATCGGGGCGAGGTGGTCTGGGAGATCGCCCGGCAGCGCGATCGAATGCTGACCGAAGGCCCGGATGTCCGCACGGTCCGAGAGCACCACGAGATCGGCGTCAAATTCCTCGCGGATCTGGCGCAGCAGGTCGATCAGGTCGGCCGCAACGGCCCCCGTGGTGGCCACGGCGAGGACGGTGAAGCCCGGCTCGACGAGCGCCAGCGGGCCGTGGCGGAAGTCGGCGGCCGAGTAGGGATCTGCCACCACCCGCGCCAGCTCCTTGAGCTTGAGCGCCCACTCCCGCGTCGTGGCGTACTCGAAGCCGCGCCCGAGCACGCTGCACGTGCGAAGCTGCGAGTGGGCGCGCGCCGCGTCGCGGGCTCCGCCCTCGGCCTCGAGCGCGACCGCCAGCAATTCCGGCACGCCTCGCAGCCCTTCGTCCTCCTCGCCGCTGATCGCCGCCACCAGCCGCGCGATCGCAACCAGCTCGGCGGTATAGGTCTTGGTCGCCGCGACCGCCCGCTCGGGCCCGGCACCGAGGTCGATCACGTGCTCCGCGGCTGCAGCCAGCGGCGAACCCGGCTCGTTGGTGATCGCGATCGTGGGCGCACCCTGCCGGCGCGCGGCGTCGACCACGCCCACCACGTCTGGCGAGGCACCCGACTGGCTGATCCCGATGACCAGCGACCGGCCGAACAGGGGCTCCACGCCATACAGCGTCACGATCGAAGGTGCGGCCAGCGCGACCGGGATGCGCAGCCGCACGCCGAACAGGTACTGGGCATAGATCGCCGCATGGTCCGAGGTTCCGCGCGCTGCGATCACGACGTGGTCGGGCGCTGCCGCCCGGACCGCCCGGCCGACCCTGTCGATGACGTCGCCATGGTCCAGCAATCGGGCGATGACGTCCGGCTGCTGGAGGATCTCGTCGCGCACGCCCATGGGTTCGTTGCTCCTGGTTGGGGGATGCCGTCTAACCGTGCCGTCTAACCTGCCGTCAATCCGTGACTCACAGGGTAGAGGCGACGGCCATGGGAAGCCGGACGAGATCGTCACGGCACATCGCAGAACGCCTGGAGGATGCAGGCCCGGAAACCGTGCGCCCGGAGTCGGACGGTGCCTCGGGGCGTGAATCGGGATAACGGGCATACTTCCTGCCGTGATTCCCCGACTTCCGCGCTGGCTCCTCGATGTCGCCGAGACCCTCGTCCTGACGCTCATCGCGTTCTTTGTGATCCAGAGCTTCATCGCGCAGCCGTACCAGGTGCGACAGCAGTCGATGGAGCAGACGCTCGAGCCGGGCCAGTACGTGCTCGTCGACAAGCTGACCCCCCATTGGAGCCCGTACCAGCGCGGCGACATCGTGGTCCTTCATCCGCCGGCCGGCTGGGAGGGCCCGTCCGGGACGCCGTTCATCAAGCGGGTGATCGGGTTGCCGGGCGACACCGTCGAGATCCGCGCCGACGGGCGCGTCTACGTCAATGGGACTGCCCTCGACGAGAGCACGTACACTTTCCACGACGGCTCGGGCGATGCCCAGCCGACGACCGCCCAGGGCGCGCAGTCTTCTTGGACCCTGGGCGCGGACGAGCTGTTCGTGATGGGCGACCACCGGCAGGAGTCCGAGGACTCGCGGCTGTTCGGCCCCATCAAGGTGTCGTCCGTGATCGGTCGGGCGTTCCTGCGCTACTGGCCCGCCGCCGCGATCGGGATCCTGGCTCGCCCGTCATACCCATGAGGCGCTGGGCCGGGCCCGACGCGGGCGCGACCAGGGGCGGACGAGGCTGACAGAGGCGGCTGACAGGGGCGGCGTTCGGCGACGACGCCGCGATGGTTGCCCACACCGCTCCGGTCGATCCCGGGCGGAACGGGACCCGTCGGGCAGGCTGGTGCTTCGTCCGGACGCCACGAGACGCCCGGCCTCGGGGGGAAGGCTGAGCGTCTCGGGGGAACGAAGATTGCTCGCGATTCAGCGTATGCGAATCGGTCTACCCAAGTTTGCCCAGAATCCGTGTCGCCGCCCGAGCGTTGCATGCGCCGGGACGACGCTCGCCGCCGAAGCATCGACAGCCGAGCACGGCGGCGGCCCGGACGTCGGGCCTCGGGGCGGGATCATCCGCGCTGCCCGCGCTACGGCGCGCGGTCCAGCTGGATCCAGATCGTCTTCGTCTCGGTGTATTGATCGTGGGCGTGGACGCTCTTGTCGTGGCCACCGAAGCCCGACAGCTTGTAGCCCCCGAACGGTGTGGTCATGTCGCCCTCTGCATAGGCGTTGACCCCGACCACGCCGGCCTTCAGCTCGCGCGCGACCCGGTGGGCGACGTTGAGGTCGCGGGTGTGGAGCGAGGCCGCGAGGCCGTACGGGGTGTCGTTGGCCAGCGCGACCGCCTCGGCCTCGGTTTCGAACTCGATCACCGCCAGCACCGGCCCGAAGATCTCCTCGCACGCGATCGTCATGTCGTTGCGTACGTTGTCGAACACCGTAGGTGGGACGAACCAACCGCCGGTCTCCTCCAGGATCCGCACGCCGCCCCGGACCACGCGTGCCCCCTCGCGTCGGCCGGTGTCCACGTAGCCCAGCACCTTGTCCATCTGGCCGCGGCTGATGATGGCGCCGATCCGCGTCGTCGGGTCCAGGGGGTCTCCGACCGGCCACGTTTCGAGCTCCGCGTCGAGCGCCTCCAGCAGCGCCTGCGTCTTCGACCGGTGGACGATCAGGCGGGACCCGGCCGAGCAGTTCTGACCCACGTTCCAGAAGATGGCGATCGCGGCCTGCGCCGCCACGGCGGCAAGATCCGTGACGTCAGGGAACACGAGCTGGGGGCTCTTGCCGCCGAGCTCGAGCAGCACCCGCTTGAGGTTGGAGTCGGCCGCGTAGTGGAGGAAGCGCCGTCCCACCTCGGTCGAGCCGGTGAACGCGAGCCCGTCGACGTCGGGATGGTGGCCCAGCGCCTCGCCCACCACGTCGCCGGGCCCCGTGACCACGTTGAGGACCCCGTCGGGGATGCCGGCCTCTGTGGCCAGCTCGGCGATCCGCAGCAGGCTCAGCGAGGTGTTCGAGGCGGGCTTGATGACGACCGTGTTACCCGTCGCCAGCGCCGGCCCGAGCTTCCAGGCGGCCATCTGGGCCGGGTAGTTCCAGGGGATCACCGCACCTACCACCCCCAGCGGCTCGCGGGTGATCGTCGCGACCGTCCCCTCGGGCGACGGGGCCACCTGGCCGTACAGCTTGTCGGCGGCCTCCGCGTGCCAGCGGATGCAGGTCGCGGTTTCGGGCATGTCGAGCCCCACCGTGTCTGCGATCGGCTTGCCGGCGTCGAGCGTCTCGATCAGGCCCAGCTCGCGGCCGTTGGCCTCGATGAGGTCGGCCCAGCGGACGAGGATCCGTTTGCGTGCCGCCGGGTCGAGGCGGGACCAGCGGCCATCGTCGGCGGCCCGGCGTGCCGCCGCCACGGCGAGGTCGACATCGGCCGGGCCGCCCTTCGCGACCTCGGCGATGGGCTGGCCGGTTGCCGGGTTGAGGCTCGTGAACCGCTCGCCGCCGACTGCGTCCCGGAACGCGCCATCGATGAACAGCTGGGTCCGCAGCCGAAGCCGCTCGATGTCCTCCCGCGACTCGGCGGCGGCGGGGATGAGGGTGTCGGTCATCGGGATCTCCGGGTGACGGATCGGTTCGGGCGCACGGGCATCGCCGCACGGGCACCGCCGCACGGGCATCGCCGCACTGGCATCGGCGCACGGGCATCTTCGCCCCGGCGCGTGGCGCCGTCCAACATCGTTGCAGCCCATGTCCGCTGCCGTCCGGCGTTCGTGGCATATGCTCCGCTCATGGTGCCATCGCCTCGCCTCGCCCATGCCTTCTGGCCGCGCTGGTACCGGGCGCTGAGCCTGCTGGACGGCCCCATCGAGCGCATCTGGCGCCGAGCCGGAATTGGCAACGTGGTTCGCGTGACCATCCTCGGCCGGCGCAGCGGACGGCCGCGATCGGCATTCCTGGGCCTGCTGCGAGTGGGCTCGCGCCGCTACCTGGCTCACCCGGACCTCGCCTGCTCGTGGACCCTCAACCTCGAGGCGGCCGGAGGCGGCGAGCTCGAGACGCATGACGGTGGATCGACGCTGTTCTCGGCGACGCTGCTGGAGCCTGGCCCGGAGCGGGACGCGGTGATCCGGGCCACCTTCCATCAGCACCCGTTCCCGGGCAACGTGTGCTACTGGCTGCTGCGAGGACACCTGCGGGCGGTGGGACGCTTCTACCGCCTGACGATGGTCGAGGTCGCGGGTTCGGCCGCGCCGTCCTGACCGTGCCTCGCCGTCAACGTGAGGTCCCCCCCGGATCGGGTACCGTTGGCCATCGATGACGACCTCACCCACCGATCCCGACCGCGAGGCCCTCGAGGCAGCCCTTGCGGGCCGCGGCGAGTACGAGCTGTTCGCATGCGATCCCGCGCTGGCCGATACGGCGGCGTTCTGTGCCGCCTACGAGTTTGCTCCAGGGGACTCGGCCAACACGATCGTGGTCGTCGGCAAGGGGACCCCGCCGGCATATGCAGCGTGCGTGGTTCTGGCCACGCACCGGCTCGACGTGAACCGGACGATCAAGGGGCGCTTCGGGCGCAAGGCATCGTTCGCGTCTCCCGACGAGACGAAACGCATCACCGGCCACGAGATCGGAGGCGTGACGGTGTTCGGGCTTTCGGCCGACCTGCCGGTGTGGGTCGACGCGGCCGTGATGGGCCGCGATCGGATCGTGCTCGGCGGGGGCAGCCGGAGCTGGAAGGTGATCGCCCCGTCCTCGATCCTGCTCACGCTACCCGGTGTCGAGGTCGTCGACGGGCTGGCGAACCCGGCCCCGCCCCGCCCGGCATGATGCGGCGACCGATCGTACCGGCGACGGGTTCCGGGGACGCGTCTACCATGACAGCATGACCAACGGGCAACGGCTGGCCGCCATCGGGCTGTTCCTGGTCGCAGTGGTGGCCGGGGTCCTCGTCGCTTCGTTCGCGCTGGGCGCGCTCGGTGGATCCGCCGAGTCGCCGTCGACCGCCGCGGTCGTCTCTCCCTCGCCGGTCCCGTCGGCACCCGCCTCATCGCCCCCCGCGTCCGCTTCTGCGTCTCCGTCGCCGTCCGTCGAGCCGAGCCCGTCGCCCACCGAGTCGCCGTCACCCAGCCTGACGCCCACGGCACCCGCCGGCCAGCCGGCCACGTTCACCATCACGCAGCTCAAGCTCGACGCGGTCGAGAACCCCGACGGCCAGGACCGCGAGCTGCAGTTCCGGGCCGGTGGCGCCGGGCCGATCACCGCCAGGCTGACAGCGATCTCGCCACACGGTCAGGCCGTGATGTGCCTCAAGACGGCGAGCAAGGACCTGGGCTGCACCACCACCGCCGATGGCCAGGTCTCCGCGCAGCAGGCAGGCCCGGCGACCGACTACACCCTCACCCTCCGAGGGGACGGGATCGCCGAGCCGATCGTCGAGGTGACGCTGACCTTCCGGTCGTCCCAGCCGGAGGTGACGGTCGCAAACGCGCGCTTCGACGGGACGGAGTTCCCGGACACGAACGGCATCCAGGTGATCGTCACGCCGCGCGCCGACGGCAACCTCGGGTTGCACGCGGAGTGGGGCGGTCATCCGTTCGTGTACGAGATCGACCTGATCGAGCAGGGCGGCACGGGCGGTGGAACATTGGGCAACCAGGGCCCGGCCACCCGCGTCAACACCGCGCTCCCGATCACGGCGCCCAACCCCTGGAAGCTGGTGGTGCAGAACACCGAGACCGGGTTCGGCCCGACGGGGATCACCGCCTCGATCACCTGGCCGTAGGGTCCGAGCCGGCGACCGGCGGGACCATCGTCCGGATGTCCCCGGACCGCCGATCCATGGCTGAGCCGGTCGGTGCGCGCCATGCTGGCCTCGATCTCGCGGTTCCCGATGTCCCGGCGCGTCGCCGGCCGACAGCACCGCCGCAGTGACGTCAGGAATGCCAATCGTCTCCCAATCTGCCCGCGCCTTCCTTGCCGCATGCCTCGTGGTCGTCACCCTGCTCGCCATCACGCCGGGCTCGGCGGCGGCGCTCGAGCCGCCTCGCCCGCTTCCCGGATACCGGCCTGCGTTCGTCACCGAGACCGACACCCTCCCATGGACTGACTGCCTGTGGGCGTCGGGTGCCATGCTGCTCGACAAGTGGACCAACGGACGGATCACCGCGACGCATCAACGGTTGCGCAAGCTGTCTGGTGACACCAATGCGGGCTCCGGTCTCGCCGACCTCAAGGTCGCGTACGCCAGGCTGGGCATTGATCTCGCCTACTCGCCCGACGGGGGCGCTCGGATCACCTGGTCCGGGTTGCTCAACCGGCTGGCCCATGGTGGCGGCGCGGTGCTGCTGGGCGACGACTCGAAGCTGCCCCGCTGGTACGGTCGCTGGGATTCCCGGTTCTGGAAAGGCAAGGCGAAGACCGACAACCACGCCGTGTACCTGGAGCGCTACGACCGTGGTCGCGGCAGGGTGTGGCTGATGGATCCGCTGGCGCGCGGCGACTGGCAGGGCGAGTGGATCAGCGTGGCGTCGCTGCGCAGCTTCGCCTGGAGCCAGGGCGGCCTCCTGTTCGCGGCCATGACGCCCAGGGCCAGGCCGGCCCCGTTCGCGCATGTCAGCGCATCGGCACCCGAGCTCGCCCGTACCCCCACCACCTTCGATGCGACGTGGACCCTGACAGCGCCCAGACGGTGGCGCGATCCGGGAGCCGACGTGCATGCCTCGTTTGACGCCGCCGGCGATCCGCTGCTGGCGGCGGTGACGCTGCCGTCGGTCCTGTCGCGCCCGGGGACCGATGCGGATCTCACCAGACCCACGGCCGCGGTCGCCGGCGGGATGCTGCGGCTGAGCGCCCCGCTGCCCGATGCACCTGGAGCGTACGTTGCCAGCCTCGCGCTCACGGACCGACGCTTCGGGCGAACGGTCGCCGACACGGGCGAGGTGGCCATGTTCCTCGCGGGGCCGCGCAGTGCGACGCTCCGGGTCACGGCCGGCGTGCAGGCGGCCGGCACGGGGACCAGCGTCAACGTCTCGGTGTCGATCATCAACAGCGGAACCCTGACCTGGGCCGAGACGGCGGCTGGCCAGGTGTCGGCCGGCAAGCCGCTCGACCGCAATGCCCGACTGATCGCCCGCTGGATCCCGGTCGCGGTCCCCGACGGCCATCCCGCGGACAATTCGCTGGTCCCGCCCGATCCCATCGTGCTGGCCCCGGTGCCACTCGCGCCCGGAGGCCGCCTCGCGCTCGACGTCGCGGTCGGGGTCCCCGACAGCATGGGTCGGTGGGCGCTGGCGGTGGACGTGGTTGACGATATCGACGGCTCCTACGCGGCGCTTGGCAGTGAGCCCGGGTTCACGATGCTCGACGTGATCGACGTTGCCGGTGCGCACGCGGCCCAGGACAGCGCCACGTAGTCCGGCGAGCCCGTCGTAAGCCGAGGCCGCCTGGCCCGGTCCGGCCTCCCATGGCGGACAATGGGTGCCGGAACGTCCATGGAGACCAACGATGACGACGGACCTGACGATCGGCCTCATCGACCGGCCGGGCACCCTGGCTCAGGCGAGCGATGCGCTGGGCCGCGCCGGCGTGAACATCGAGGGAGCGTTCGGCTTCGTGATCGATGAGCGCGGTGTCTACCACGTGCTGGTCCGGGACGCGGAACGCGCCCGCCGGGCCCTGATCGACTCGGGCTTCGAGATCCAGGCCGAGCGCTCGGTCATCGTCCTGCCGATCTCGAACCGGCCGGGCGAGGCGGCGCGGCTGCTGCGGCGGATCGCAAACGCCGACGTCAACCTGGACGTGATGTACACGACCCTCGACGGCCAGGTGGTGCTGGGGGGCGACGACCTGCATGGCATTCGGAGCGCGCTCGAAGGCGACGGCTGAAGGCAGGCGAGGTCTGTGCCACCCGGTCGCGGACCAACCCGGTCAGGTCCGGCCCGTGGCGGTTCGGCCGGTCAGGCGACGGGAGCGCGAGCGAGGTCGCACCGATACCGGACCTCGTCAAGGGTGCCGCCCGGCCGTTCGACCGTCTTGGCGGCCCCGTCCGCACGCCAGCCCGCAGCCTCGTAGAACTGTCGGGCGCGAATGTTCGCCTCCAGAACCCACAGCGTTGCGGCCGGATAGCCGCGCTGCATGATGTCGGCGACCGTCGCCGCGAACAGGGCCCGCCCGATCCCGAGACCGATCGCGTCGGGATCGAGGTAGATGGCCTGCACCTCGGCCATAGCTGGGCTGGCATCGTCATCGGCGCTCGGGCCCCAGAACGCGAGCCCCACGACCCGGCCCTCGTGCTCGGCCACGAACGCGGCTCCGTCGGTCGTGAGGTCCGCGAGCCGCTGTCGCCAGCGCTCCGTGCGCCTGGCTTCAGCCGCGACCACGTGGTCGATGAGCGGATCCGGCAGCAGACCCGTATACGTGGAGCGCCACGATCGCGCGTGGAGCCTGGCCATGGCCGCCACGTCGGCGACGCGGGCGGGCCGGACGCTCACTGACCCACGGCCTTGTCCCACTGTCATCGCCAGGGGAGCTGGCCGGTATCCCTGGGCGCCCGTCGAAAACCGTCGACCTCGAACGGCGCCCCCGGCGTATCGGTCATGTTCCACATGACCACGGCTGCGACCTCGATCGGGTTGCCGTCATTGTCGTTGACCGTGCGCCTGGACGTCTCGAAACTGCGGACACGGACGGAGACCCTCGGCCGGAGCGTGAATGAGGTGGCCCGATGCAGGCCCTGCTCGCGGATCGAGCCCGGATCCGTGGCCGAACAGCACCGGAGCGCGCGCCTCTCCGGATGCTCAGTGCGCGGGGCGTGACCGATCCGGGCCTACGACTTGACGCTGGCGACGATCCTGGCGCTGCCGGCCTTCGGGCGGATCTCGCTCACGTGGCCATCGTCCCAGTGGACGCGATAGTTGGGGCCGAGTGGCGAGTCGAGCACCTCGAGGATCTCGCCCGCCCGATCACGCTGTCCGACTCGCTCCGACTCGAGCACGATCCGATCGCCGATCCTGGCCTGCATCCGATCACCTCCGCTGCGGTCAGCCGGTTCCAGCATCGTGCCGGGCCGTGTGCGGCGATAGGTCCAAAGGCACGCGTTGGCAGGGCGAGGTGTCCGGATCGGTTGTGCAGCGAGGTCGGGCGCTTCGTGCCATCCTTGGCCCCTCCAAATCGATGGCGTCATTCCGCGAGAGGCTGAGGGTCGGAGCGTCCCATGGATGTCGTGCTGGTCGGGTTCATCGGTGGCTTCGTGTTCGGCGGCTGGCGGAGCGGCTTCCTGCGCCGCCTGCTGGGGATCATCTTCATCGGGCTCGCCCTCGTCGCGGGCGCCTACTTCCGCTATCCAGTGGGCGCGATCGCGGCCCAGGTCTTTCCGGACATCCCGTCTGACTATGCCGACCTCGTCGGCTACACGATCGTGTTTCCCGTCGTGCTCGTTGGGCTCCACCTGGCTGCCAACGCGCTCGTCGGACGGGTCGCCGTGCGAGGCGTGACCCGTGAGATCGACGCGGCCCTGGGTGCCATGCTGGGCGGCGTCGAGGCGGTGCTCATCCTGTCGGCCGTGATCGTCATCCTCGACGCCTACTTCGGGACCAGCTCCACGCTCGGCGGGGCGGTGGCACCGGGCCTGCTCAAGGAGGTCACCGGCGCCCTGAACGGGTCCACCACCGTGGGCATCCTGCGAGGTTCCACCGTTCCGGTGGTGCTGGCAGCGCTGGGCCCGTTGCTGCCGGCGGATGTCAGCACGCTGCTACCGGGCGGGCTCCCCGGCCGGCAGCCGTTTCCCTTCCCCGTCCCCGTCCCGTAGCAGGCGAGTCGTTCAGGTCCACCAGGCTGCAGCGGCCTCGGGGCCGGCCGGGGGCGTTGGCGATGTTCTCGATGACCCCGACCGAACGTCGGTCGGCTCGGGGAGATTCCACGATCGCCTCGATCATTCCGCTTGCCTGGAAGCAGCCGGCGGGGCACCCGGCTGGGCGACGCCACGACGGACGAGCCGCCGCGGCTCGCGACGACGACACCACGGGACGAGCCGCGCGGCTCGCGACGAGGCGGAAGAGATCAGGCCGAGGGACGCGGCGCGTCCGCCTCCCGCGTCCGGTGGACAACCGACCGGGCCGCCGTCCGCTCGCCGATCCACACCGTCGCCGGGGTTGCCCAGTAGGCAGCCAGCGCCTCGAGGCGACCGGCGTAGGTAGCCCGTCCTCGCTCGAACCGGTGCCACGACTGCTCGGCGTCACCCAGCCGGTACCCGGCCGCACGGAGCCGCTCGAACGCCTCGTTGAACTGGGTCTGGTCGACACGCGACCCGTCGCCCTGGAACGCGAGGATGTTCGAGATGTCCTCGACCAGATGGGCGCCGCCGCGTTTGGTGAGCTCGGCCTGGCCGCGCGGAATGTCCTCGATCGTGGTCAGCACCAGCGCACAGGCGTCGAGGACCGCGCCCAGCGCGCTCAGCCACGAGATGTTGTCGTGGCTCGACCGGAAGTAGCCCAGCAGCGGGTAGGCGACGTGCGAATCGAGGACCTCGGCCTCCCATCGCTCCCAGGCGGCGAACAGGTCGGGCAGCTGGTCGACCATGTCGAGCCGTGCGTACGTCTCGAGCAGGACGACAGCCGAGGGCGGTGCCTTGGCACGCACGGACAGCGTCACCACCAGCGACTCGCGGCGCTGGTAGGAGCCGAACAGCGAGAACAGGAACGTGATCACGAGGGCCACGACGCCCAGCCCGCTGGCGGCCGAGACCAGGGACGCGACCCTGGCCAGCCAGCCCTGGGCCACGATGTCACCGAACCCCAGGGTCAGGATCGACGTTCCGGCGAAGTAGAGGCTCGTGCCGAGGTCGGTGGGCGCAGGCACCAGGTCGCCGCGAAGCGCATAGAAGATCAGTCCGTATGCGAGCACGAGCAGCGCGAGCCAGGCGGACAGCAGCAGGATGACCGCGCCGGGTGCGTAGATCCCGTAGAAGCCATCCCTTGCGAGCCCCGTTCGTGTCCGCGCCCCGATCCAGCGCCAGACGCGCCAGGTGGAGCGGACGAGGTACCGCGAGAGCCGGTGCGGCCCCGGCGACGGGCGCGGCACCACCACGGTCTCGAACACGTCGGCGAGGACGAGGGCGAGCACGACCTCGCCCGCGAGGAAGGCCAGGGCATCCATTGGCGCGGATCATCTCACGGGGTCGCGTGGAGACGTGCGCAACACGCCGGGAAATCACGGAGCTCGAGCGGTCGGGAGCCTCGAGGCTCGCTCAGGGGCAGCGGCCCGCCGGCGGGTCCACCCGGTACAGCGGCTCGTTGGTGGTCGCGGTGGGCGTGAGGCCGCCGATGAACAGCGTCGCCACCCTGGTCAGCGTGTACAGCTGGCGGGTCGGCGCGAGCTCGGCTTCCGTGGCCCGCAGCATGTACACGGGCCGGGTGCAGATCAGCGACGCGATCCGCGCCTCGCGCGTGCCCCAGCCCTCGTACACGATGTTGGTGTCGTCCACCACCAGCAGGTCTGGCCGCCGGCCCTCCACCAGCGTCGCGTACCACAGCGGCGTGGACGGGCCCCAGAACGAGAGGATCGCAGCGTTCTGGGGCAGGGCCGCAAACGCCTGATCGACATAGGTCTCCGCCGTGTGGTCACCGCTCCGGTCCGCTGCCGGCAGGTTCACGAACGCCAGCGCGATCGCGAGCCCGGTGCCGACCAGCGCGACCAGCCGGCCGGCGATGTGCGGCTCGACCAGCGGCAGCCTCCCGGCCAGGGTCCGCCCGGCGGCGGCTCGCAGCGCGACAAGGCGGGCGATCGCCTCGAGCGCCACCCCCATGCCGATCCCGATCACCAGCCACGGCACCAGCAGGTAATGCTCGAGCCGCAGGTAGCTCGACCAGACATAGGCGCCCAGCACCACGATTCCCAGGCACGCGAGGGCGAACGCGGGGCGCCATCGGAGCAGCACCAGCAGCCCGATCAGGCCGAGCATCGGTACCAGCGCCGTCGCCCGTGCCGCAGCGACGGTCCACAGGTCGGGCAGCGAGCCGAGGAAGGGCCCGATGTCGGATGACGAGAACAGGCCGCCGTACTGGCCGCGGAACTGCTCGCCGGTCACGAGGAACACGAAGCGGTCCCACGTGACCGGATCGTTGTAGGGCAGGGGCGGATGGAACGAGGCCGCGATCGGCAGGTACGCATAGACAGAGGCGCCCAGCCCCAGCGTCGCCACCGGCAGCACGAGCCATCGCAGGTGTGCCCGCAGCTCGTGCCGGCCGGACCACAGCACGAACAGGGCGACGAACGGCGCCACGAACGCGGTCAGCACGTGGTTGCC
The DNA here is from genome assembly GCA_963829295.1 of uncultured Chloroflexia bacterium. GTDB lineage: Bacteria > Chloroflexota > Limnocylindria > Limnocylindrales > CSP1-4 > CAIXZV01. The sequence continues at coordinate 345,643 of CAWHHU010000010.1, forward strand.
CAGCGACAGGCCGATCAGCAGGCCACCGATCGCCAGGTCGCGGCGGCGCCTCGTCTCGGCCCAGATCAGTGCCCGGTCCAGGATCAGCGCGATGAACAGGACGTGGAGCGGGTTCACCTCCGCGACCTCGGCCGATGCCCAGATGGTGCCCGTTGCGCCCGTCACGAGGGCAGCTGCGCCAGCCAGGATCGGACGCACCCTGACGCGTTGCATGATCGAGGTCAGCAGACCCATCGCGACGGCGATGCAGACGGCCGATAGCAGGTTTGCCCGGAACGCCACCGAGCCGATCGGCAGCAGCTCGAACAGCCAGGCGGTGAGCACGTAGGTCGGGTACCCGGTGGGGTGGGGGATGCCCAGCACGTGGGGCACCGACTGCATCTCGCCCCAGTCGTCGAAGGCCATGCCCGGCATCAGCGTCAGCAGGTAGACGAGCAGGGCGATGACCATGACCACCGCGGGCGCGGCCCAGCGCGACCGGGCGAGGCCCGGGAGGTCGTGGCGGATCATGACGACACGGTACCGGGGATGACGATCCGCGTGGTCCCGTGGCGCCATTGCCGAGGCGCCACGGCCGAGGCGCCTGAGCAAGCGCATCCCGGCGGGCCTGATCGAGTCGGTTCGCTGTACTCGAGCCACGAGCATCCGATGACGTCGGGGAGTGCCACCCGCCGGCCACCCCGATGGCGTACGCTCGACGCGATCCCACGAAGCGCCTGGAGCGATGCCGATGATCAGCGAACCCGTCACGAAGCTGCTGGTGGCCCAGGTGGCCCACGAGCTCGGTGCCCACCAGACCTACATGGGGATCTCGCTCCACTTCGAGCGGCAGAGCCTCAAGGGCTGGGCCCGCTTCTTCCACGGGCAGTCCGTCGAGGAGGCCGGCCACGGAGCGAAGATCATCGAGTTCCTGCTCGACAACGACGTCACCTTCAACCTGCCGCAGGTGGGCGGCGCGCCAACCTCGTACGTCTCTGCCCGAGAGGCCGTCGAGGCAGCGCTCGCGAGCGAGATCCGGGTGACCGGGCAGTTCAACGCGCTGGCGACGGCTGCCGGCGAGGCCGGCGATCACCGGAGCCTGCAGTTCCTCCAGTGGTTCATCGAAGAGCAGGTCGAGGAGGAGCGGACGATGCGGTCGCTGCTGGACCTCATCGACAGCGGCATCAACCTGTTCCAGGCCGAAACCCACCTCGAGGGCATCTCCGGCTAGGCCTCGCCCGCGCGACCGGGCCGGTCCCACTCAACCCGCCCAATCCGCTCAGCCCGCTCAGCCCTTCGCGCGATACAGGGCCATGGTGATCGGCGCGAACACGATGACCAGCGCCGCAGACCACAGCGAGACCAGCCCGACCTCGTCGCCGGCCATGGATCCGGCCATCAGGCCCCGGACGGCCGTCGCGATATGGCTGACCGGGTTGACCGCCACGACCGCCTGGAGCCAGTCGGGCATCGTCGAGGGGTCGACGAACACGTTGCTGACGAACGTGAGCGGGAACAGGACGAGCATGCCTGCCACGGTCACCGACTGCGGCGTGCGCAGGACCAGGGCGAGGCTCGTCCAGATCCAGGACAGGCTGGATGCGAAGAGCAGCGCGAGGGCGATCGCAGCGAGCACGCCCGTGAGCCCGCCCGCAGGGCGATAGCCCATGAGGACGCCCAGCACGACCACCAGGCTGGCGGCGATCAGGTAGCGGGCGACGTCGCCCACCAGCGCACCGACCAGTGGCGCGGGTCGCCAGATCGGCAGCGAGCGGAATCGGTCGAAGGCCCCGCTCGCGAGATCGGTGTTGAGCCCGATCCCCGTGTACATCGTCACCAGCACGACCGTCATGCACATCGTTCCCGGCAGGATGTAGTCGAGGTAACCGGCGGTCGATCCGCTGATCGCGCCGCCGAACATGTACGTGAACACGACGGTGAACATCAGCGGCAGCAGCAGGACGTCGGCCAGCTGCTCGGGAACGTGGCGGACCTTGAGCACCGATCGCCATGCGAACGTCATGGAAGCCCCGACGGCTGATGCCCGCCGCCTCGGCGCGCCTGCCGCCATGATCGAGAACAGGGTCGTCGTCGAGTCGGTCATGCGACTGCCTCCTGGGGGATCGATGCGTCATCCGACGGGTGTCCGGTGAGTGCCATGAACACGGCGTCCAGCGTGGGTTGACCGAGCGCGAACGCTGCAACCTCGACGCCGGCCCGGATCAGCTCCCTGATCGCGTCGGTGGCCAGCGCGGCGTTGGCGACCGGGACGTTGAGGACCTCTGCATCGACGGTGGTGACCGCCCGTTTCAGGACGCGACCCAGCACGGACGCAGCGACATCTCGCTGCTCGGGCCGCAGCAGCCGGACCTCGAGCATTCCCGCACCAAGGCGCGCCTTGAGCTGCCCCGGCGTGCCGTCGGCGATCCGCGTGCCGTGGTCGATGATTGCGATCCGGTCGGCCAGCTGGTCGGCCTCATCGAGGTATTGGGTCGTCAGCAGCACCGTCGTTCCGCCGGCCACCAGGTCGCGAACGAGATCCCACACCTGGAGCCGGCTACGTGGGTCGAGCCCGGTTGTCGGCTCGTCGAGGAACAGCAGCTCCGGCTGCACGATGACGCTCGCGGCGACATCCAGCCGGCGACGCATTCCGCCCGAGAAGCCTCGCACGCCGCGGTGGCCGTCCGAGGCCAGTGCGAAGACCTCGAGCAGGTCCAGGGCGCGCCGTCGTGCGTCGGATCGCGACAGCCCCTGGAGGCGGCCCAGCAGGACCAGGTTCTCGACCGCGGTGAGGTCCGGGTCGACCGACGCGAGCTGGCCGGTCAGGCTGATCCGCTCGCGAACCGCATCGGATTCCGACACGACGTCGTGGCCCAGGACCCGGGCCGTGCCGGCGTCCGGGCGGAGGAGCGTGGCGAGGATCCGCAGCGTGGTCGTCTTGCCGGCTCCATTGGGTCCCAGCAGCCCGAACACGCCGCCCGATGGGACGCTGAGCTCCAGCCCCTCGATGGCGCGGGTACCTCCGAACGACCTGGTGAGGCCGCTGACCTCGACCGCGTTCATGGTCACGGTGGGCTCCTTTGCTCATCGGATAGTCACTGACACCTGACTGTCACTGTCAGACATGAGGTGGCCGAGTCTACCAGCAAGTCACTTTCAGGTGCAAGTGACTGGCAGCATGGCCCGGGCGTCGATACACTGTCGCCATGACCGACCGCCCGGGTCTGTGGGCCCGGAAGAAGTCCGCCGCGATGCGCAGGATCCAGGCCGAGGCTCTGGACATGTTCGATGCGCACGGCTACGAGGCCGTCACGATCGAGCAGGTAGCCGAGGCGGCCGACGTGTCGCCGAGCTCGGTCTACCGCTACTTCGGGACCAAGGAGCAGCTCATCCTGTTCGACGAGTTCGACGTCCGGCTCATCGACCGGATCGAGGCAGAGCTCGCGGACCATCCACTGGTCGAGGCGGTGCGAAGCGCGATGGCGTCGCTCTTGGCCGATTACTTCGATCGGGACGAGTCCCAGGCTCGTCGCAAGATGCGCTATGCGATGGAGGAGCCGGCCCTGCAGGCGTCACAGCTGGCCTCGACCGATGCGTTCGCCGGCCAGGTCGAGAGAGTCCTGGCCCAGCACGGGATCGCCGACCTCGAGGCCCGGGTCACCGCCGCGTCGCTGGTGTGGGCGCTCGTGGCAGCCGTGCGCCACTGGCACGACGCCGGGTATGCAACGCCGCTGCGCGAAGAGATGGATGCGGCGCTGGCAATCCTCGAACGAGGGCTGTGATCCAGCGGCCCCGGATCGACCGCCACCTGTGACCATCGAGGCCATCCGCCCCGAAACCGGGACCTTGACCGGATCGGACGGCGCGGTACGGTACGGGGACCTGCGCAGGCCTGGGGCCGGCCACACGTCCAGCGCCGCTCCCGCCGTTGCCCGCGAGGCAGATGGGGGTTCCCGATGCCGGCGTCCACCACGACTGTCGAAGGCCAGGGCGGCGACCTGCGGCTGGTCGTCCATCGCGGCGACCGGGCGGTGCTGCTGGCGATGGACCTGCCGCCCGACAAGGTCGATCGGCTGGCCGGTTTCGCCCTGTTCCGCACGATGCCCGGTGGCACGTCCACGCCGCTCTACAACCGGCTCGACTTCAGCTACCCGATCACCTCGACCACGACACCCGAGCAGCGCCGCTGGCACCCGTCCGATCGAGCCCCCTTCCAGAAGTTCCGCTGGGTCGACGTCCCGCACGATCTCAGGGACGGCGACTATGCGTACACGGCGACCGCGATGTACTTCGACGTTGCCGGCAAGCTCGAGGCGGGCGACAGCGCGACGGTATCGGTCGACATCGCGCGCCCGCCGGCCAATCGGCTCGCTGTCGGCTTCACTCGCGCCTACCTGTCGTCCCAGGCCTATCGCGACCGGTTTCACAACGCGCCGTTCCACCCGGCCGAGGCGTCGATCGACTTCGACACCGGGCCATACCAGAAGCAGTACGCGTGGCTCGGGTTTCACGCCCGGGAGCTGATCCAGGGGTTCCTGGCCGATGGCCTCGCGGATCCGGCGATCACGCTCGACGTGTTCGCCTACGACCTCGACGACCCCGACACGATCAACGCGCTCAGGGATTTCGGTCCCAGGGTTCGCGTTCTGCTCGACAACGCCAGCCTGCATCGGGATTCGGTCCCGCCGGCCAAGCCCAGACACGTGCTCGAGACCGATGCCGCAGCCGCGATCACGGCCGCCGGTGGCACCGTGCGGCGCGGGCGCTTCAGCCGGTTCGCGCACAGCAAGGTGCTGATCGCCCGGCGCAACGGCACCGCGGTTCGGGTCCTCACCGGCTCCACCAACTTCTCGCTGCGCGGCCTCTACGTTCAGGCCAACAACGTGCTGGTGTTCGATTCACCGACGGTGGCTGGCTGGTTCGAGGACGCCTTCGAGCAGTCCTGGACCACGGCCGGCATGAAGGGCTTCAAGTCGAGCGCGATCGCCCAGGGCTGGTTCGAGCTGCCGGGTGATGGCCTGCCGCCGGGCGCCGTCGCGTTCTCGCCCCACCATTCGGCCGATGCGTCGCTCAAGCGCGTGAGCGATGTCGTCAGGAGCGCCTCGAGCTCGCTGCTGTTCTCGGTGATGGGTCTCCGCGGTGGAGGTGACGTGCTCAAGGCGCTGCGCGGCGGGATGGCCAGGCCGGGCCTGTTCAGCTACGGGATGACGCAGGCCGGCAACGCCTACATGCAGCTCTACAAGCCCGGCTCGACGCGCGCCGTCCGGGTGACCTTCGCCTACCTTCACGGTGAGGTTCCGGCGCCGTTCAACGCGGAGATCTCGGGCGGTGTCGGCCAGGTGATCCACGACAAGTTCGTGGTGGTCGACTTCAACGGCGACGACCCGCGCGTCTACACGGGCTCGTCGAACCTGGCCAGCGGTGGCGAGGAGCACAACGGCGACAACCTGATCGAGCTCCGTGGTCCGGAGGTTGCCTCGCTGTATGCCGTGGAGGCCGTGCGCCAGATCGACCACTTCCACTTCCGGGCTGCCATGAAGGGCTCGACGCCCGCCGGGCCGCTGGTCCTCAAGGGCCCGGACCACTGGCACGAGTGGGTCGATCCCTACTACGATCCCGGCGATCTCAAGTCTCTCGATCGCGAGCTGTTCGCCCGGGCGCCGTCCGGCTGACGCGGCGGCCCTTGCCGGACGACGGGTTCGAAGCCCGCCGGCAGACGGCTCAGCCTTGCGGTGCGTCCGGGGCGTCGAGGAAGGCGATCGCGACCGCTGCGAGCAGCGGCGAGGCGAAGATGGTGTAGTGCTGGACGCCCGGGATGATCGCGAGCGCGTGCCCGCCAGCAGGCCGTCCTTCGCCCATCCAGCCGCCGTCCCGCTGGCCACCACCAAGCAATGCGAACTCCTCGACGGCGTGGCTGGGCGGGAAGATGTCGGCGTCGCCGGCGACGATCAGGGTGGGGACGCGGAGCGCGCGCAACTGCTCGGTGTGGTCGAACGGCTCGCCCATCCAGGCACCCATCTTGTCGAGCAGCCGCGGGAAGTCCTCCGGGCGCGGCGCGACGCGCTGGTACAGCCGGTACATCGGCGTGTCCTTCATCGCCGGCGCCGCCGATCCGTTGAGCTGGCCCTGCTGCGCGAGCATCTCCGGGTAGAACGCGTCCGTGCGGGCGTTTGCGGAGACGATGACCAGCCTGCGGACGAGCTCCGGGTGTCGGGAGGCCAGCTGGAGCCCGGCACCGCCGCCCATCGAGTAGCCCATGACGTCCGCCTGCTCGATCCCCAGGTGCCCGAGCAGGGCAGCGATGTCGTCGCCGAGCGCGGTCACGCCGAGGGGGCGGTCGATGTCGGCCGTCCGGCCATGGCCCTGCAGATCCGGAAGGATCACCCGGTGACCCTCCGCGAGGCGGGTGCGCACCGGCCCGAACATCTCGCCCGAGCCGAGACCGCCGTGGAGCAGGACCAGCGGGCGGCCGGTGCCGTGGATCTCGTAGTACAGGTTGATGCCGTTGACGTCGGCGTACGTGCCGGCGCTCTTTGCCCCGCTCGTCCGGTCGGTGGTCATCGGGAGGCTCCTTCGAAATGGCGTGTGCATCGATCGTTGCCCGGTAGACCGAGCGGCGCCACAGAACTCATCGCTCGGTCGTGCCCGGGTGGCCGCCGGGACGAATGGCCGTGCGCCCGGGTACTGCCGGCCCTCGGCACGTGCTCATCGAACAGCGTATGACCGTCCCGGGCAGCGCATCGACATGCTGTGTCGGGAAGGCCGCTGGCCCTTGGGAGGCAGCCACCGCATGCGATCCGGCGCGATCCGTCCTCGAGCGACCCTGGCCACGGTGCTGGCGGCGCTCGTGCTGGCGGCATGTACCACGAGCTCGGCGACGCCGGGGCCAACCGGCCCACCCGAGCCCGCGCCGACCGCCACGTCCGGACCCAGCGCGATGCCCACGCCGACGCTCACACCCACGCCGGCTCCCACCCCGGCAGCGACCCCAACCGCCACACCGGACCCCACGGCGACGCCCGTTCCCGATATCGCCGGCGGCCTGCAGATTGGATCCCCGTTCGAGCTCGTCGACAATCCCGCCGATCCAACGCTGCAGGCGTCGTTCACGATAGATATCGCCGGCGTTCACCTCGAAGCAACCATGCGGGGCCGGGAGGTCACGCGCAGGGGCGTCGTCGTCGGGTACGCATTCGTTGAGGTGATCGATGGCTTGCCCTGGACGAAGGAAACCTTCGACATCGCCGCGCAGGGCGGGGCCAGGAACGTGGGCGGCAAGCTGACCTTCATGAAGATCGCCGGCAAGCGCGTTGGGCTGATCAAGTCCAGCTACGGCGCCTACGCGATGTACCGCCTCGGCGACAGCATCGTCCTGGTGGGCGCCGAGACGGTGGCCCTCGCCAAGACCCTGGTCAGCTCGGTCATCAAGGCGAACTGATCACCTCACGCGGACCGTAGGGTCCAGGGCATCGAGCGTCGGCCGGGCGGCGCCGCGAATCCGGTCGCCACCCGATCCGTGCGATCGCCACCCGATCCATGCGATCGCCGTTACATCGCCTCGGACGGCAGCGGCTGCACGTCCAGGCCGTGGAGCCCGGGTCTGCCGTCGCGGCTTCGGCGGTCGTCGCGGCCCGATCGGGCAGGAAGGCGAAGGCCACGACCGCGCCAAGCACCGCGAACCCGACGCCGATCAGCGAGGTCCTGCCCATCGCCCCGACGAATGCCGTTCTGGCCGTCTCGAGGAAGGTCGCGCCGGGGCGCCGGCCAGCTGACCGGCCACCGCTGCGGCTTCGACTGGGCCATCCTGTTCGGGTTCATGGGCGGCCGGTGGGGATGGCCAGACCCGGGAGCAGCAGCAGGAGATCCTTGCGGCCATGCTCGCGGCCCTACCCCGAGACCGGTCCCCGAACATCCTGAGCATGTTCGAGCACGCCGACGAGCTGACCGCCGACGCCCAGTTCGAGTTCGGCCTGCGGCCGTTGATGACCGGCATCACGACGGCCAGGTCGAAGCCGGCCGGGACGTAGCCGATTCGTGGTCGGGCTGCTCTCGCCCGGATGGCCGCCGCGGGGCCGGAGCCAGGCAAGCGCGACCGGTGGATCTTGTCACTCGCGGCCCGGGTGAGCACAATCGGTGAGCGAAACAGCCCGTCAAGGGAGATCGGCGATGGCCGCAAATCCGGGACCTCCCGGCTGGCCCCCTGGTCGAGTCAGCCCCACGCTCGGGGGTCCGACCGAGAGCTACCGGCCGCATCAGGACCAGATCGCGTCGCAGGCGCAGCACACGGCGGATCTCGAACGGGAGGCCCGTGAGGGCAAGCGCGGTCTGGCAGGCTTCCTCAGTCAATTCCTGGGGGCGCTTCGTCGTCAGCGCTGATCGAGTCGCGCTCCGGCCCCATCAGGGCAAGGGCGAGGCCGCCGGCCGCGCCGTGGGTCGTTGCGGCGCGACCGGCAGCAGACCGGCGGCTGGGCTCCGGGCGGCGCGCGGCTGGCGAAGCTCCGCGATCGCCTCGGCCACGGCTTCGAGCTGACCTGCCTCGGCGTCGGTGCCCAGCTCGACCCAGCAGTACGTGAACCGCCCGGGCAGCACCCGCTCCATCAGGGCGCCGAGCCATTGCGTGAGCTCGGCTCGCGGGCGGACCCGGTTGCGTGCGTCGGGTGTGATCGCGTGGATCAGGACGAGGCGGCGGCGGCTGCGATCGAGCCACGGCCAGTACTTGAGCACGTTCTCCACCGGATGCGCGCGCTTGCGCTCGATCTCGAGCGAGACCCAGGCCTCGTGTCCGACCTCGACCATGCCGCCGGTGTCGCCGGTCATGCCCACGGCCACGCGGAAGGTGAACGCGACATCGAGCCGTCTGCCGAGTTGCTTCACCTGCCTTGCCTTCGAAAGATCGCCCCAGCCCTTCTTCGCCACGTTCGACCTCGTGCCCATGCCCCCGTGGACCCGAGGGTACCGTGGCCGCCGGTCGGGGCGCGGGTCGCACGCGCCTGCACATCCCCGGGCTCATCGCGCTGGTTGTCTCGAGAGTGGGCGGCCCGTCGGGCCGATGGCGACGTCCTCGGGGCACCTCGTCGCGTGGGGGCTCACCTGACGCCGCGAGCCTGCCAGGGTGCGACCCCGGTCGTGGCGTGGGATGGCACGACCCATGCCCAGGCACGCAAGGCGCAGTACCATGCCCGAGCGTCGTCGGCCCGATTGCCGCCAGGCCCCGACCAGGGCCGGTGACCGGAGGGAGCCGCTCATGATCGCCGACCCTGTGGCCAACGTCGTCGCGTTCGCCGCCGCCCTGGTCGCTGGCGACGAGCCCGCCATCCGCGAGTTCCTCGCCGAGGGCTACTACGGGCATCGCGGGGCGCCTGACGAGCCGTCCCAGGTCGATCGCTGGCTGGCGCTGTTGCCGGATGTTCGGGCGGCCGTGCCTGACCTTCGGATCGAGGTCGAGGAGCGGGCGATCGAGCCCGCGGCGCCCCGAGAGATCGGCGTCCGGGCCGTGGTGATCGGGACCCACACGGGCGACCTGTGGGGCTCGCCGCCCACGGGCCGGGCGGTCCGGATCGAGCTCAACCTCCGCTTCCGGCCGACGGACGAGGGCTGGCTGGTACAGGGCGACGATCCGCCGCCGGCAGTGCTAGGTGCGCTCCGCGCCGTCGGCGTCGTCCCGCCGGCCGACGAGATGCACCTTCCGCCGAAGAACCCGGTGGCTCCCCCCGAGTTTCTGCTCAAGCTCGGCTTTACCGGTCGTGCAGCCGACAAGCCGTGCACGCACCTGGGCGACGCGCGGGTGTTCGAGCCGGCGACCGACGTATGCGCGGAATGCGTCGCGATCGACGGCTTCTGGCCGGCGCTGCGGATGTGCCTGGTGTGCGGCACGGTCGCCTGCTGCGACACCTCGATCAGCAAGCACCTGCGCGCCCACGCCGAGGCGAGCGGCCACGCGCTGATGCGCTCGATCCGGCTCAAGGAGGGGTGGATCTGGTGCTACCCGGACGCGGCGTTCTTCGAGCGGGCCACGCTCGAGCGCCTCGCGGAGGCGGCCGGGTCGCCGCTCTCGTCGCCTGCCGAGGGCTGACCAGTGGCGTACATGGCGCAGCAGTGGATCACGGATGCGGCACGCGAGGCGTTCCGCGAGCGCGACGACGCTGCCGATCAGGCCGCCGAGGCCGCCACGATACGCGCCTGGCTGGCGACACTGCCGCTCGAGGCCAGGCTCATCGCGACGCTCGACGAGCCGATCGCGGCGCTCGAGGACGGGATCCGCCGGGCGGCACGAGGCGGCGTCGGCGTCCGACCGTCGAGTGAGCGTCGGGGTGATTCGCGGGATCGAACGTAAGGACGGAGGTGCACCCGGCGCATCCCCCCATCAGCACCCGTCGCGGGAACTGGCGATGTGGCCAACGTTGCCGCGGGGCCTTACCGGCGTCCGGGAGGGGACAATCGACGATTCGTGCGGATAGCCAGGAGGGTCAGCAGCACGACCGGCGTCAGCGCGACAAGGGCAACCTCCGCAATGTCGGCCGGCGGGCGACCGGAGAGCGCCGATGAGGCCGTGCCGACGAGGGCGACGAACAGCCCCCCAAGGAACCCCCTCCTGACAGCGAGGGGCTTCACCTCCGGAAGCTGCGTCCAGGCCGGTGTCTGATCCATCTCTCCTGGTCCTCTCGGTTGTGCCTAGCCCTTGACCACGCCCAGCGGCGTCAGCCGCTTCACCGGGCGCACGAGCGAGGCCGACGCCGCCATCACCGACTCGATGTCCTTGTACGCGAACGCCGCCTCTTCGGCCACCGCCTTCGGGTCGCCCGTGTGCAGCGCCACGCCGAGGCGCTTCATCTCGGCGCCGACGTCTTCGGGCGTCTTTGCCCTGCGCGCGGCCGTCCGGCTCATCGCCCGGCCGGCCCCGTGGGGACACGTCTCGTAGGCGTCGGGATTGCCGAGACCCTCGGCGAGGTAGCTCGCGGTGCCCATCGAGCCTGGGATCAGCACCGTCTCGCCGGCCCGCGCCCGGACAGCGCCCTTGCGGTGCACGATCCCGCCGCAGCCCCCATGGTGCTCCCAGGCCGCGTAGTTGTGGTGGACGTCGATCACGCGACGGAACTCGCCGATCTTGCTGTGGTGCTCGAAGGCAGCCTCGACCGCGTCGAGCATCCGGCTCCGGTTCACCTCCGCGAACCGCATCGCGAACGTCATCGCCGCCCAGTAGTCGTCGAACTCGCGGCAACCCTCCGGCAGGAACGCCAGCTCCTCGTTTGGCAGCTGCGAGTGCCACGCCCGGTTCAACACCAGCGCCCGCTCGTGGAACACGTCGCAGATCGTCTTGCCCAGGTGGCGCGAACCCGAGTGGAGCATCACGTGGACCGTGCCCGCCTCGTCGCGCTGCAGCTCGAGGAAATGGTTGCCCGAGCCAAGCGTGCCCAGCTGGTCCACGGCGCGGGCGAACCAGGCGGGGTCGACGGACCTCGGCAGGACGAGCCCGATCTCGTCCGCGGCGGCCCTGCGTTCAACCGGTTTCGGCTGCCTCCTCATCCCGACCGGCACGTCCCGCGCGATCTGCGCGAGCACCGCTTCGAGCTCGAGACGGGTCAGCGTCTCGACCGTCAGGTCCGTCTCGACCAGCGCCACGCCGCAGCCGATGTCCACCCCGATCGCGTAGGGCACGACGGCCCGGTCGGCGAACAGCACGCCGCCGATGGGCATCCCGTACCCGGCGTGCGCATCGGGCATCACCGCCACGTGGTCGATCGCGAACGGCAGGTCCGAAAGCTGCGTGGCCTGCTCGAGCGCGGAGCCCTCGAGGTCCGCCGCCCAGCTCTTGATCGGGACGCCGCCGGGCCGGCTCACGATCGGCAGGCGCTCGACATCGCCCGACCCGGGCCTGGGTGCCCCCGTGGCTTCCATGGAGTTGGTGATCGTCATGACCGCTCTCGTTTGGGTCAGCCTACGACCGATCGGCGGCGGCCGGTAGGGCAGGACGTCCTTGCTCAGCCAATTCCGTACGCGGCCCGGAGCTCGCCAAGCCGGCCTCGTTCCGATGGGGCCCCGATGTACGGGATGTCCGTACGCTCGAAGTCGGCGCCCGTGAACAGCAGCGGCTCGCCTGTCTCCCGGGCCAGCGCGTAGGCGAAGCAGTCGCCGAAGTTGAGGTTCGCGGGGTGGCTCGTGCCTCGGCCGAAGTCCCGATACGCATCGCGCGCCAGTCGTGCCTGCGACGCGGTCACGGGTTCGATCACGAGGCGCGCGGCGGCGATCAGCCCGTCGAGCCGGCGGCTCAACAGGGGATCGCCCAGGCGATCGACCACGATCGTCGTCTCCAGCCAGGTCGCCGCGGAGATCCGATTGACCGGCGATGACTCGAGGGCCAGCTCGTAGAACCGCGCATCAGCCTCCTGGCGGACGATCGCGATCAGCGCCGATGTGTCGATGATCACCGGGGCAGCCCGTCCCGGTCGTAGAGGAGGTCGGTGGGGTCGGCCTCGAGGAAGTCCTGGGGAAGCCGTGCCCGCATGTCGGTGGCGATCTCATGCAATCGGTCGGCCATACTCCCCTGATTCTCGGGCTGGCGCACGCGGGTCAGCCGATCACGCACCGCCTCGGTGACGGCGGTGGTCATGGACTCGCCGGTGATCTCAGCCAGCTCACGGACCAGCCGATACGTCTCCGGGTTCTTGATGTTGAGGCTCATGGTGGAAGTCTACCGCGCGATGGTGGACGGCTGCCTCTATGCCAGGCGAAGCTCGCTGCTCGGCCCCTCGCGACCAGCAGCCGGTCAGGCCTCCCCGGTCGCCTCGCCCGCGCCCACGCCGATGGTGCGCTCCTCGGTCCCGCGGACCACCTTCACCTCGAACGGCGTCGGGGCCGCCTCGAGCGCCTCGACCAGGTCATCGGCGTCGTCGATCGATCGGCCGTCCACCTCCACGATGAGGTCGCCCTCCTGGATCCCGGCCGTCGCCGCCAGGCTGTCGTCCTCCACGCCGCGGACCAGCAGACCGTCTCGCTCGGGCAGGCCAACCGACCGGCGCAGCCGTCGGGCGACGTGGGCCGGGGCGATTGCCACGCCCAGCCGGCGCCGGGACGGTGACTCGCCGCGGCCGAGGGCATCGATGCGCCCGCGAAGGGTGGCATCGGCCGGCAGCGCGAGGTAGAAGCCCTCGCCGATGCGGTTCGTGTTGAGGCCCAGGAGCCGGCCCTCGGTGTCGAGCAGCGCGCCCCCGGACGAGCCGGGCGCGAGCGGCGCCGTGTGCTCGACGCTCCCGGCGATGCGCCGGCCATGCGGACCCCGGAACGCGCGCGAGGTCGCCGAAACAGTCCCGAACGTGATCCGGGTCCCGCCGCCGGGCGTCGCCGCGGCGCCGAACACCAGCGTGCCTACCGATGCGGCGGCCCCCTCCGCCCAGTCGGGGGCGGTGGTCTTGCCCGTGTCGACCGAGATCACGGCAAGGTCGCCGTCGACGTCGATCCCGGTCAGCCGGCCGCGCGTCTTGCGGCCGTCGGCGAACGTGACCGTGACCTCGTCGCTGCGGATGTTGTGGGCGTTGGTGAGGACCTTGCCCTCACCGATGACGACGCCGGACCCGCGCTGCCGGGACCCGATCCCGACGATGGCGGGGCCGACGCGCTCGGCGACGGCGGAGATGGCGGACTGGAGCTCGTCGATGGCGGACATTGGGTGCGGGCCTCCCCAGGCGTTGTGCATAACTAGTGACTTGCAAGTTACTACTCGGCGGGGAACCTGGCAAGGCCGGATTGTGCGACGCATGACGTCGATCGGCTCCGGTTGAGGGCGCGGAGATGCCGCGGAAGCGCATCACCGACGGGCGGGATCCCGCTAGGCCGGCGGGTCGACGGTCCAGCGGAGGATGTCGCCCGGCTGGCAGTCGAGCACCCGACAGATCGAGTCCAGGGTGGCGAACCGGATGGCCCGTGCGCGGCCGTTCTTCAGCACGGCGACGTTGGCCGGGGTGATGCCGACGGCGATGGCGAAGTCGCCCACGGACATCTTGCGCCGGGCGAGCATCACGTCGAGCTCGACGATGACGGCCATCAGATCACCTCGTCGAGCTCGGCGCGGTTGGCGATCGCCGACTCGAGGAGGCCGCGCATGACGAGCATCAACAGCACGAACGCCAGCCCGCAGGCGATGCAGGCAGCCAACCCGAGCACCACCCCGGGCCCGCCGACGCCGACGAACAACAGGAGGTGGACCATCGGCGCGGCGGTCAGGACCATGGCGACCGCCGCGCAGGCCGTGATGACGTCGACCCAGCGCAGGGCGCGGCGCCTGAAGATGACCCCGCCGTTAACCATGGACAGTAGCCGCCAGGTGGCCAGCAGTGCCAGCTGACCGCACGCGATGGCGAGGATGCCAGCCACCGAGTAGGGCACGACGAGGTGCGCGACCTCGGGGAAGAGCTGCCCTTCCTCGGATGCGAGCACCGGCACGAGCACCTGGGCGAGCGCCGACCCGAGCAGCAGGACGCCGATTGCAGCGCGGAGAAGCCGTCTCGCGATCTGGGTCACCTATCGACTATCGATCGGTTTTGATCGGATGTCAATAGGTCTGCGCCTGACTGGCGCCGCTGCGCCAGGCGTTCACTGCCATCTTCGCCGGAGAGGTCATCGACTGGCACGGGCCGTCGCCGTATCACTACGTCCCGGTGCCGGCCGCCGAATCCGCCGAGATCCGCTCGTTCGCTCCGCTGGTCACCTACGGCTGGGGTGTCATCCCGGTGCGGGTGCGGATCGGCGCCACATCGTTCACGACCTCGCTGTTTTCCGAAGGGCGGACGCTACCTGGTGCCGATCAAGGATGCAGTGCGCCGCGCGGAAGGGCTGGCGGTGGGCGACGCGACGACCGTGGAATTGACGGTAGGCGGCTGACGACGCGGTGCCAGCCGGCGACAATGCCAGGCGACGGCTGACAGAGAGGGCGTCATGGACATCGACGAATCGGTCGACCGGATCCTTCGGGTGGCGGCAAGCCTTGACCTCCCGCCCACCACCAACCCGGCGTCCGACGCGGAGATCGAGTCCCTGCGTGCGCTCGTCGCGCCGCTCGGCCTGCCCGAGGATGTGGAGCGCCTGTATCGCCGGTTTCAGGACGGCCCTCCCAGCATGGTCGACGGGCTGGACGCCATGCTCCCGATCGCGACCTCGATCGAGTTCCGACGCGACCACGACTGGCCGCACGCACTGCTGTCAATTGCCTACGAGTCGCACCAGTTCCGGTTCGTCGAGCTCCACGGACCGGACGGTACCGGTGGCGGCACGATCTGGTCATCGGCCTACGCCGACGAGAACATCGTGGAGGTGGCGCCGTCGCTGTCCGCGCTGCTCGAGGTCGTTGCCGAAGCCTGGCAGCGCGGTGTCGCGACCCCCTACACCCAGGCCGATGGCTATCGCACCATCGAGTGGGACTTCGACGCCTGGGAGTCGCTCAAGGCGGAGGGATTGCCGAAGCCGCGCCGGGTCAGTGTCCGGCCCACGCGCTGGCTGCCGCGCTGGCTTGAGATCGAGGGGTTGGACCCGCGCGACGCGATCCCCCGCGGCGCGACCTCGACCATCGCCGTGGTTGGTGGTCAGGGCCGGGCCTGGACCGATGTCGTCACCCTCGTCGGGACGATCACGAGCCTGGTGGGCACCGGGGTCGCCAGCAGCGCCGTCCTCGACGACGGCACCGGCGAGCTCCACGTCCTCGTGCCGGCCGCCGTCGACCCGTTTCGCCTGTTCCGCATCGGCGGGCCGATCGAGCTCGACCTCCGCCCGCTCACCGACCCGGGCGAGGTGCCGCCGTTCTTCGATGCGAGCGCCTTCGAGGCCATTGCGACCGCCGTCCGGCGCGACGACAGCGACTGACCGCGCCTGCGCCGCGTGGTCGCCCGTACCATGGATGGCGCCATGCCGACCAGGCCCGACCATCCCCGCTCACCGCTGGAGCTCGCCCTCGATCGGGTGGGGGACCGCTGGAGCCTGCTCATCGTGGAGGCCCTGCTCGACGGCCCGCACCGGTTCAACGAGCTGGGGGACCAGGTCTCGGGCATTGCCCCCAACATCCTGACCGCCCGGCTGCGTCGCCTGGAGCGCGAGGGTGTCGTCCTGGCCCGTCCCTACCAGGACCGACCGCCGCGCATGGACTACACGCTCACCGCCGCCGGGCGCGATCTCGCAGGCGCCCTGCGTCTGCTCGCCGACTGGGGCGCCCGCCGCTCCGACCAGTCAGAGCCGCTCCGCCACGCCGCCTGCGGCACCCCGCTCGAGGCCCGCTGGTACTGCCCCACCTGCACCACGGTCGTCGACGACCCGGAGGCTGCCGAGAACCGGGTGCTGTAAAGGCCTGGCCGGCGATCACGACCGGGCGTTGGCCGGGATCCTGCGTCGTCATCAACCGCACTATCATAGCCAGCTATGAGAACGATCAGTCCGCTCGATCTCCGGCGGTCGTTGGGCGCCATCCTGGATGCGGCATCGGCGGGGGAGCGGTTCCTCATCGAACGCGATCACCGGCCCGTCGCAGTCCTGGTCTCGGTCGAGGAAGGCCGAAAGCTGGACGACGACCCGGAGGAGCGTCGCCGTCGATCGCTGGCCGCGCTGGACCGCCTCGATGCCATCGGCCGGGAGCAGCGGGCGCGACACCTTGGCGGGCCGTCGGCGGCCGAGGCCGTGCGCATGGAGCGGGACCGCGACGATGGCTGACGCGCTCGTCCTCGACTCGTCGGCCGCGCTCGCGATCCTGCTGGGCGAGCCCGATGCCGGGCCCGTGCGGCAGCACCTCGTCGATGCCGCAGGGCGGCGACTGCTCGTGCTTGACCTGTTCTGGCTCGAGGTCGTCAACGTCCTCGTCCGCCGCCATGGCTGGGATCCCGATGCCGTCGTGGAGGCCCCTCGCGAGCTCGACGAGCTGGGGATCGAGACCGTCGCGCCCGACCGGCCCATGCTCCTCGTCGCGCTGGATCTCGCCACGATCCACGGCATCACCGCATACGACGCGGCGCATCTGGCGCTCGCGGAGGCGGCCGACGCGAAGCTGCTCACCCTGGACGAGCGGCTCGCGCGGGTGGCGGGTGCGCGCGCGGCCATCCAACCTCGACGAGGCACGGCTGAGCGGCTGGCCCCGTACGGACGAGCTGCGGCATCAGTCGATTGGGTGCGCCATGGCCGCTACCTCGCGGAGTTGCGGCGGGCGGCCGGCCCCTGACCCTACCGGTCGCGCTCGATCACGCCCCAGTAGTACGGATCGTCACGGGTCAGCCGGGCACGCAGCCCGATCGTCACCAGCCGCGCCGTCAGCGCCGCCGGGTCCCAGTGCACCTTGACTACCCGGAACCGGCGCCCATCGTTAAGCGTGCGCATCACGACCTCGTCGGCGTCCGATCCCTCCTCCGGCCACAGATCGTGCCGGGACTCGTCCACGATGAACGCGCGTCCGCCGGGCCCGAGCAAGCTCTCGACGCGCTTCCAGAACGCCTCGAAGCGCGACGTCGGGATGTGTGACCACAGGGCCGCGAAGAACACGAGGTCGGCCGGCTCGAGCGGCTCGTCATCGAGCATGTCGGCGACCAGCATCGACACATTCGTCGCCCGGTTCTTGGCCCGATTGATCGCGAGCACTTCGGGCGACGAGTCCACCGCGACGACCTCGCGAGCCATCGACGCGAGGATCCCCGTGTACAGCCCGGTCCCCGCCCCGAGCTCGATCACCCGCTCGAACGGCCCGAGCGCTCGCAGCTCCTCGACCGCGCGTGGCGCCAAGCCGGGGCTGGTCTCGTCGTACTCGCTGGCGCGCTCCCGGTAGTAGCGGACCTGCTCCGCGAGCAGCGCCTCGGTCGGCTCGTCGGTCATCCTGGCGGAATCCCTCCCTGCGACCACGTCCGTGGGGTTACCGCCCGCCTATCAGCGGGCAACCCGCTCGAAGAGAGAATGCCGCAGTGGCTACGACGGCAAGGTCCTCGGGACCGACGAAGCGAGCTACGCGAGCGGCAGTACGAAACCAAGTCGAGATGACGATCGGCATCGTCGCGCCTGGCTTTAAAGCGGATTCCAGATAGGCGCTGTCTTGTGCCAGTTCGAAGCAGGTGATCCTCGCAGTCCCCTTGCTGAGATCGGCCTCGATGTGGCGATCGCGGACGGTTGTGACGACTGCGCCCACCATGGCTCCGAATAGGCCGCTAGTCAGACCGACAACGAGTGCTGCGGGGTCCATGCACTGGACACTTGCGGTTCAGCAACGGGTGGAGTTCCGGGCTCCACCCTAATGAGTGGGCGTTGAGCGGAGGGCCGGGAGTTCAACTGCACCCGCTGGTTGAGCCGCAGTTGAGGCACTTGTAGCAGCTGCCGTTGCGGACCATGATCGAGCCGCAGTCGGCGCAGGACGGGGCGTCGGCCTGGGCGGCGAAGGCCACCTTGACGCCGCCACCCAGCGATGACCCGGCGAACGATGCGAGGGTCCGGCCGTTGCCGTTCTTGTGGCCGTTCCCGTTGCCATTGCCGTTGCCATTGCCGTTGCTGGCGATGACCACCAGCTCCTCAGCTGGGGCCGACGCGGGCGCGGCAGAGGAGGCAGCCGCGCCCGCGCCAGGAGCTGGTGAGACCGCCACGGCGGTCGGCGGCTCCTCCTCTGTTGACGTCGACGGGGTGTCGTCGTCCATGGTGGGCGTAGACGGAGCGAGCGCCGAGCGATCTGGCGCGGAGGCCGCCCCGCTGGCCGGGGCGACGCGAAGCGAGGCGGTCGAGTCCGTCGGGAGCCCGCCAAGGGGATCGGGGATCTCGTCGACCACCTGCGAGCGGTCGATCAGCCCCAGCGAGGCCTTCTCGTCGCTGGGCAGGAACCGCGAGCCCAGCCACCGGAAGATGTAGTCCACGATGGACTTCGCGATCGGGATCTCGCTGTTGCCGGTGAAGCCGCTGGGTTCGAACCGCACGTGGGCGAACTTGTTGACCACGTCGCGCAGCGGCACGCCGTACTGGAGCGCCAGGCTGACCGACGTCGCCAGCGTATCCATGAGACCGCTGACCGTCGAGCCCTCCTTGGCCATCTTGAGGAAGATCTCGCCCGGCTGGCCGTCCGGGTACAGCCCGACGGTGATGTACCCCTCGTGTCCCGAGATCTCGAACTTGTGGGTGATCGCCGTGCGCTCGGACGGCAGCCGATGGCGGTGCGGCTTGGTGGCCTCGGCCTGGGCGGCGGCGAGCTGCCGGGTCAGGCTCTCGATCGTCTGGCGATCCTCGGCCGAGCCCTCGTCCTTCTTCTTGCCGGTGGACAGCGGCTGGCTCCGCTTCGACCCATCGCGGTAGATTGCGATCGCCTTGAGGCCCCGCTTCCAGCCCTCGAGGTAGACCGTCTCGATCTCCTCGGTCGTGGCCGCCTCGGGCATGTTGACGGTCTTGCTGATCGCCCCCGAAAGGAACGGCTGAACGGCGCCCATCATCCGGACGTGGCCCATGTAGTGGATGGACCGCTCGCCGTTGACCGGCTTGAACGCGCAGTCGAACACCGACAGGTGCTCGGGCTTCAGCTCGGGAGCCCCTTCGATCGTCTCCCGCTCGTTGATGTAGTCGATGATCCCGATCACCTGCTCAGGGGTGTAGCCCAGCTTGCGCAGGGCGGCCGGCACCGTCTGGTTGACGATCTTGAGGTAGCCCTCGCCGACCAGCTTCTTGTACTTGATCAGCGCGATGTCGGGCTCGATGCCGGTGGTATCGCAATCCATCATGAACGCGATCGTCCCGGTGGGCGCGAGCACGGTCACCTGCGCGTTGCGGTAGCCATGCTCCCGGCCGAGCTGGAGGGTCTCGTCGTACAGCTGGCGAGTCGACTCCAGCATCTCGGTCGGGACACCCTTCTCGGGGATCGCGTACGCGGCAGCTCGATGCTTCTCGATGACGCGCAGGAAGGGTTCGCGGTTGACGGCGTACTCGACGAACGGGCCACCGTGGTCGCGGGCGATGATCGAGCTCTGGCGGTACGCCTCGCCGTGCATCAGCGAGGTGATCGCCGCGGCGTAGTTGCGGCCCTCATCGGAGTCGTAGGCGAGGCCGCGGTTCATGAGCAGCGCACCCAGGTTCGCGTAGCCCAGCCCGAGCGGCCGGTAGCGGTGGCTGTTCTCCTCGATCCTGGGCGTCGGGTAGCTGGCGTTGTCGACCAGGATCTCCTGCGCCGTGATGGTGACCTTGGCGGCGAACCGGAACGCGTCGACGTCGAACTCGCCGTCCTCGCGCACGAACTTCATCAGGTTGAGCGACGCGAGGTTGCACGCCGTGTCGTTGAGGAACATGTATTCGCTGCAGTTGTGAACGACCAAGCCATTCGCAACGAAGTGGCTGGTCGCCTGCTCTGTCAGGTCGAAGACATCCTCGTGGCCCTGTGGCGTGATCGACTCGAAGTCGTCCACCAGCTCGTCGCTGTAGGTCGAGACACGGGTGTTGAGGCGCGCGAGAGCCGCGGCCTTCGGGCTTTCGGGCACGAAGCCGATCTGGTCCTCGAACCGGATCCGCGAGGAGCGGGTGACCCGGAGGCTATGCGTCTCCTTGACCGGGTATTCCTTCAGGCGCCCGTTCCCATCCGGCAGCATCGACGACAGCTTGCCGCCGCGCCGATTCTCGTAGAGCTTCGACTTGATGCCGAAGCCGAGCAGCATCCGCTGAACCTGGAGCAGCAGCTCGAGCGACGTGGAGTCGAGCCCAACGTACTGGCTACGGGTTCCCGAATCGACGACGGTGCCATCGGCCGTGAACAGCCCGCGCAGCATCGCAGCCTGACTGGCACGATCGAGCGCGTAGATGTCGTCTGTGAAGCGCTTGAGCGATGCCCCCTGGTCCAGGACCGCGTACCTGAGGAACAGGTCCACGACGGGCCGCGATCCGAACGCCAGGCGCGAACCGGTGGCGCCGAGCGAGACGTGGACGTTGTCGTTGCGGCCCACTGACCCAACGGCCTTGAGCATCGCCTTCTGCGCATTGATCTCCGCCGCGACGGCGTCGAGGACGCCGGCCTCGTCCCGGTGCATCGTGAGGGTGACAACCTTCTGCTCGGGCCCGGCGATGACGCTCGTCGTGACCGTGCCGTCGCCCACTGCGAGACCGATCGCCTCCCCCAACTCCTCGGACAGCCGCTCGCGTCCGAAGCTCGGAACGTTGAGGAAGATGCGGTCACCGGGCACGAGGTCCTTGACCGCCACGTCGCCGCGGGTCGTCGCGATCCTGTGGTCAGCGGTGATCCGCACCCGGTAGCCCGCCTTCGTCCGGAGCTCGAATACGGGCTTGTGCCCGGTGGGGAAGATCCGGTCGACGGGATGCGGCTGGCCATCGCTGCCGATGATGTTGGCAGCCTTGCCGACGAGGTCGGCGATCTTCCTCCACCCCTCGTCCGTCGCGACCAGCGTGTCAGCGGTCACGCACGGGTTGGACGCGTAGATCCGGTCCGTGTTCGCGCTCGTGTGCCAGTCGTTGATGGTGGTGTCGTACTGGATCCCCGGGTCGCCGCACAGGTGGGCGGCCGTGGCCATGCGCCGGAAGATGTCGCGCGCCTTGTAGGTCCCGGCCGGCTGGCCGTCAGTGACCTCGTAGGTCTGCCACTCGGCGTCGCGCTCGACCCCCTTCATGAACGCGTCGGTCACGCGCACGCTGTGGTTGGCGTTCTGGAAGAAGACCGAGCCGTACGCCTCGCCGGTGAAGCTGGGGTCGTAGCCCTGCTCGATCAGCGCCCAGGCCTTGCGCTCCTCGTTGGCCTTGCTGTCGATGAAGTCGAGCACGTCCGGGTGGTCGGCGTCGAGGATCACCATCTTGGCCGCGCGGCGGGTCTTGCCGCCCGACTTGATGACGCCCGCGAACGCGTCGTAGCCCTTCATGAAGCTGACCGGGCCCGATGCGATGCCGCCGCCCGACATCTTGGCCTTGCTGCTCCGGATGGCGCTGAGGTTCACGCCGGCGCCCGAGCCGTACTTGAACAGCATGGCCTCGGTCTTGGCCAGGTCCATGATGCTGCTCATGTTGTCCTGGACCGAGTTGATGAAGCACGCCGAGCACTGGGGCTTCTGCTCGATGCCGACATTGAACCAGACCGGCGAGTTGAACGCCATCTTCTGGTGGACGAGCAGGTGGGTGAGCTCGGCCTTGAACGCGGCCAGATCCTCGTCGCCGGCGAAGTAGCGCTGGGTCTCCGCCCAGGCGGTGATGGTGTTGACGACGCGGTCGATGAGCTGCTTGACGCTGTGCTCGCGCTCCGGCGTGCCGACGTGGCCGCGGAAGTACTTGGAGACGACGACGTTGGTCGCGAGCTGGCTCCAGAACGCCGGCACCTCGACGTCCTTCTGCTCGAACACGGTCTTGCCGGTCTCCGAGGAGATGGCGGCGGTGCGGTACTCCCAGGTGATCTCGTCGTAGGGGTGCACGCCCGGGCGCGTCCAGCGGCGCTCGAAGGTCAGGCCGCGGGTCCCCTCGCCGGTGAAGCTGGCGCCGTAGATGCCGCCCAGGCCCTTGCGGTCCGGCCCGCTGTTCGTGCCCTCGGCCTTGCCGGCGTTCGCGCCTGTCCTGGCGCGCCCTTTCGTCGTCTTCGCTGCCATGACCGGAACAACCTCGCGAGGCTGGGCCATTTCGTCCGTCTCCTCCGCTCCCGCGCCTGACGCGGGCTCCTCCCTTGGCCGCCGGCGGCTTCGATGGGGGTCCACCGCCGGTCTTGCTGCTGCGACCCGCGTGCCATAGCGGGACGCTGGATTGCGCGAACCTGGAACAAGCTCAGGGCGTTGAGCGCCGCGCGCTGTGTCCGCTCTTCTTGGTCGAGCTGCGTGCGTCTGGCGCTGTCTCGCTCCTCATTCGTGCTCCGTCCGATGGCCGGTCCCGCGGCGGCGAGATGGGGTGCCGCGTAGCTGCGAGGCCGACCTCTGAGCCAACCCCCTGGCGTCCATTCCGGGTCCTCGTCCCGGCCGGTTCGGTGGCCGTTCGGAGCGGGTGTCTCCGGGTTCGTGCGTCGCGGGGGCGACCCACTCATGCTACGTCGCCGCGGAGGACCGGTCAACCCCAAAACCACAAGATATAGTGGTGTGGCGGTTGTTCGCATCGCAACATGTTGTGATGGTGCGTCGGGACGCTCATCCCCGCCGCGGGCCGCTCGATCCACGGACGAGGGCCCTTCGTCCACCCTCGCGCCCCCGTTCGTCCACGCTCGACGTCCCGTTTGTCCACGTCACGGCCGCGGCTGTCCACCTGCCGGCGTCGGATCTTCAACAGCACGCGTGTTCTATTCTACTCGGCTCGATCCCGCCTCGCTCGGCCCCACCGGTCGCACTTGGTCCCGCATGGCCGCACAGGCCCGGATCGACCGAGCCTGCCCCGATCGGCCGATCCGATCTTCGCTGCGCGCGGCGACCGGCCGCGCTGATCCTGCGATGCGATCATCGGCCCGTGCCCAGGTCCCTTCCGATCCTCGTCGCCGTCGACGCCGGTGCCAGCAAGTCCGTCGCGCTCGCGGTCACCAGCGCAGGCTCACGCGTGGGACGGGCAGAAGGAGGCGGTGCGAACCCCAAGCGGCAGGGCCTCGCCGAGGCAGCCGACCGGATCGCCGCACTCGCACGCCAGGCGGTTTGGGGAAGGGGGCCGGACGGCCAGCCACGCAACGCGACAGCGCCTGAGACTGGACGCGACCCAACAGGGCCTGGGCCTGAAGGTATCGCGCGCGAGCCCACCGCACCCACGCCGGCACTGGTGTTCGTGGCCGGGGCCGGGATCGATCGGCCCGAGCAAGCGTGCGCACTCGAGGGCGCCCTCAGTGGACGCCTGCCGGGGACGCGCGTGATCGTCGTCAACGACCTGCTGGCCGTCCTGCGCGCGGCCATCCCCGACGCCGTCGGCATCGTGGTGCCGGTCTCGACCGGCGCCAACGTGATCGGGCGGGGACCCGATGGCCGCGTGACGGACCGTGGTCATGGAATCTTCGGTGGCGCGTACGTGCTCGGGGCGCTCGCCGCTCGAGCGGCACGGGCCGGCCGCATCCGTGGTCAGGCGATGCCTGACGCTCACGCGATCATCGGCCGGGCGCTCGCCCGCGAGGTGGAGGCGGCCTCGCTCCGATGGCAGGGTCCGCGACGTCCGGGGCCGGAGGCAGCGAGACTCGGGACCGCCGTCGCTCGGGCGGCGGAGACCGGAGACCCCTATCCGGCTCGCATGGTCGACCGCTGGTGCGCCCGGGTGACCGGGGCGATCCATGAGAGGTCGCGCGGCTCAACCTGGGCGACGCGCCGACGGTCGTGGTCTACGGCGGGCTCGCCGAGGCTGCACCCTGGCTGGCTGCGCGGATCCGCGACGGGGTTCGAATGGGCGTGCCCAGCGCGCGCCTGCGAGAGCTGGATCGGGAGCCGGTCGAGGGCGCCGTCGCGCTGGCGCTGGAAGTGTGGCGGGGTAAGCCGATCGAATGGTCGTTCACGCCTCGTCGCTGATCATGCACGCTCGGTCGAGCGGATCGCATGCGTGGAGCGATGGCGGCGGACCCGGATCCGGTTGCCGCAGCCCATCGGATCGCACCACCGTCGGCTCCGGTTCTTCGAGCGGTCGATGAAGGTGAACCGGCAGAGCGGGTTTCCACAGCGACGGACACGCTCCGCGCGGGCGAGCACGTCGAGCAGCGGCAGCAGCAGGTCGTCGGCGAAGCCATCCCATCCGGGTGCAGCGGCGACGATCCTCGCGCCGGCGACGATCCTCGCGCCGGCGACCATCCGGTCCGGCGGCCCAACCCGAAACGCCGCCCGTTCGAAGCGGCCCCGGAGGTCGTCCGGGAGGCCGGCTGCGGGCGTGTCGACGAGGCTGCGGACGAGGTCGCGGATCGCGCCCAACCTTCGCAGCTGCCCATCGGTCGGGAGCTCGTCGGGCACCGCGACGCTGTGATCGCGGAGCCACCGGACGGCCTCGGCCGGATCGGCCAGGTGATCGTGGTCGGGCCCATCGGCGCGGGGTCGCGCGTGCCAGTGCCCCGCCGGACCGTGGCGGGTGTTGGCGAGCGCGAGCAGATCGCCCACGCCGACACGCGGCCGCAGCTCGAGCGCGGCGGGCGGATCCGGCACGTGTGCGTGGGCGCCGCTCATGGACCATCGGCTCCCACGCCGCAGGGAGCAGGCGCGGCGGTGCGCCGGGTCACGGCACGGGCCGTGTCCATACGGTCGCCGTGTTCCAGTCCGGGTAGCCCGTCCGGCCGGCCGCCACCACCCTGCCGTCGACCAGGGCCATCCCGTCGATCTCGCCGCCCGAGAAGGAGGTCTCCCAGGTCGAGGGCCAGTGAACCCCGTCCGTCGAGGTCCAGGTCATCGCCGACCCCTTGCCCGGGTCCGACCGCCAGCCGCCCGCGACGAACCCGCCGGGCGTCGTCGCCACCGACTGCATCCGGACCGGGTAGTCGAAGTTGTGGAACCCCGGCTGGTCCTGGGCCGCGGTCCAGGTCATGCCATCGCTCGAGGTCCAGCTCATCGCCCCGTGGTCGCCCGCGGCCAGCCCGACCGCGACGAAGCCGTCCTTCGTCGCGACGACGGCCCGCATCGCCCCACCGTCATCGGGCTCGAGCCGTGCCCGCTGCCAGCCCGTCGCAGCGGTCCACCGCCAGGCTGCCGCCGGACCGTAGTTCGGGTCGCCGTTCGTACCCACCGCCACGAGCATCGATCCCGACGCGGCCATGCCCAGGATCCGCCCACCCGCGAACGCGCTGCCATCGTCGAGCGTCCAGGTCAGACCGTCGTCGGAGCGCCACACGCCGGCCGCCGACCTTACCTGAAGGGGATCGTCTCGATAGCCGCCTGCGACGAACCCGCTGCCGAATGCCGTGACCGACGTCATGCCGCCGGCGGCATCGGGGACCAGCAGGGAGTCCTGACGCGGAGCCGTCGCCCAGGTGCCGCCATCGGATGCCCATGACGTCGCGCCGTCGTGATCGTGCCCCACAATGACCGTCCGCCCGCCGTTCGATGCGACGGCGACGGCCGCCGAGCCATCGACGCCCGAGAACCCGGGCAGTGGCGTCCAGCTCGTCCCGTCCGCCGAGCGGAACGCGGTCGCTGCGGCGGGCGGCGACTGGATGCCGACCGCGATGAGCCCCTGTGGGGTTGTGCCCACGCCGAGCAGATCGTTCTCGGCGAGGTAGTGGCATGGATGGCATTCGAAGTTGGGTGGGAGGGAGGGCCCTTCGACGACAGGTGCGGGTTGCTGGATGGTGGCGACCAGCCACGCGTCGGCCGAGGGGGCCGGGCTCGAGGTCTCCGCGGTCGGGGCGAGGCTGGCGGGGGTGGGGCCCCCGGTCGCGTTCGGGCCGGTGGGCGTGGGGGTTTGGCTGGCGCACCCGGCGATGGCGATGGTGGCGAGCAAGGCGATCGTGGCGGCGGGACGAACCGGCACGGGAGGGTCCTCCGGAAGTGCTCTCAGCTAATGAGCAAACAAGCTGTTCATACATTACACGGTATCGGTACGCCGTAGCTGCCCTTCCGACCTGCTCTGCCCGAAGCTCTCCAGGTTGGGCCTGCCCGGCGCGTCGGCAGGTGTCTGGACCTCGACGTCACACGACTCGCCGGATTGCGTCCGAATCCACAGACCCGTCGCGGGACGGGGGTGGGAGCCGGAGGGACCGATGCGTCGCGAATCAACCACCGGGCGGCCCAGTCCAATCGACACGATCGGGTCGGCAGCCCGCGGCGCGACCCGCGCCCTGCTCTTCATCGTCGGCGTGGTTCTCGTGGCCGCGTCGTGCAGCCAGGCCCAGGCGACGCCCGCCGCGGGCCAGGCAACCGCATCACCGACGAGCCTGGCGAGCTCGATGGCAGCAAGCCTGGGCGCGTCCAGCCCGGCGGCATCGACCGCGCCCGCAACCTCGCCCACCGCAACGCCCTGGTTCACGCCTGTGCCCACGCCCTCGCCCCGGGCGACGCCCACGCCAGTGCCGCCGACCCCGACGCCGACGAACGCAGCGACGGCGGGCGGGACTCTCCCCGGTGGCTCGGGATGTCCGAAGAAGCTGGTGCACTTCGAGGACGTGACGAACGTCCCGGTCGACCAGCGTGCGGTCTGCTTCGGGTCGGTGACGCTCACGCTCGTCGCGTTTGCGCCGACCGTCGACATGGACGTCGCGGCCTGTCCGCCCGATCCCTCGCTCGAGCCAGACGACTGCACGGCGAAGCCCGCATGGCTGATCGGCGCGTCCTGGGTGATCGCCGGGGATATGGCCGGCGACGGAACCGCCCCCAATACGCTCGTGGTGGCCGTCGAACCCGAATCCGGGGTGATCCCGCCCGGGGACGCCGGCTGGCTACGCGTCGCGGGTCATTTCGACGATCCGGCGTCGAGCAGCTGCAGGATCACCGTGGACCGGACCGGCAAGCTGGCCCAGCCCGCGAAGACGACGGTCGCACGCTGCCGATCGACGTTCGTCGCCACCTCGATCAAGCGGCTGCCTGGCACCTAGCGCCGGAAGGCCAGCGTCCCGCGGATAGCGGACGTCATCGCACTCGGAGGGCCGAGGCAGGCGCCTGGCCCCTGGCCGATGACGCCGCTACAGCCCGCTGTAGGCGTGGAGGCCGCTGAACCAGAGCGAGCCCGAGTAGGTCACCAGCACCATCCCGAAGCCCACCACGAGCAGCAGGGCGGCCGGCCGGCCGGCCCATCGCCGCTGGTTTCGCGCGTGCAGGTAGACCGCGTAGGTGAGCCAGGTCACCAGCGCCGACGTCTCCTTGGGGTCCCAGCCCCAGTAGCGCGACCAGGCGATCGACGCCCACCAGGAGCCGAGGATGATCATCGTCGCGAAGATCGGAAACGCGATGATCACCGCCCGGTAGGCCACCTCGTCGAGCGTCTTGTGCGACGGCAGCCAGCCGAAGCGATCGGTCCGGCCCTGGACGAGGTACCCGACGCCGGCCGCGAAGGCGGTCGCGAAGATCCCGTACGAGAGCACCGCCATCCCGACGTGGATCGTGAGCAGCGGCGCGTTCTGGAGGGCCGGCACCAGCGGCTCGATCTCGGACGGCAGCGATGACGCGTAGAGCAGCATCGCCAGAGCCACACCCACGGGGATGAACCCGATCTGGCGGATGGCGTAGCGGCGGGACAGGAACAGGTATCCGCCCAGGATGGAGGCCGAGAACGCGACGCTGAACTCGTACAGGTTGCCGTACGGCCCGCGCCCCACGACGATCGCGCGCAGGACCATCGAGCCCAGCAGCAGCAGGAACCCGGACGCGGTCACGATCAGGGCTGCGCGCGACAACGGGCTGGGTGATTCGGAGAGGTCGAGCGGGCCCGAGGCGGCCGCGGCGCGGGACGTCACGAACGACCCGGTCACGCCGGCCGCCACCAGGGCAGGCTGCCGCGCCGGGGCGAGCGTCAGCAGCCGCCGACCATTGGCGAGCAGGACCGCGTGGCCGACATGGGCCGCAAAGCCAATCGCGACCACGATCACGCCGACGACGAAGAGAAGCGATGAAGCCTGTGCCATGTGTGCTGTCCCGAGACGCTTGGGGTCGGGCCGGGATCGCCGGCTGACCCGGGTGGTCACCGGCCGTGGCGCCGGCGGAGGTCAGTGGCTCGGGCCGATGCCGCTCGGGCCCGGGCCATCGTGGTGATGGCTGGTGGAGCCGTGGCTGCCTAGGCCGCGGCCCTGCCGCCCGGCGGCGGCCCGCCTGGACGGATCGCGATCGTCGACGGTCGAAGGGTGAACGAGAGGCCGCAGTTGCCGCACGTGTCCTGGACGGCCGGTCGCACGAGCCCGCACTTGGGGCACGCAACGACGAGCGCCTCGCCGGACGCGGATCGGGTAGCCCCGGGCTCGTAGATCATCGCTTCGCGGCGACTGTAGGGCTCACCGACCGGGAACTGGGGCCGGCCGTCGTCGCCGAGCGGGGCCGCGCGGCGCGGATCGCGGTACGTGGTGGCGAGACGGGGTCGTCGCACGAGGTACCCGAACCAGGCCAGGACCAGCAGCGTGAGCAGCGGGCCGACGACGCCGACGATGAGGAAGATCGGCAGCAGCTCGACGAGGCCGCCCCAGTCCGGGATGACGAGCTTCGACGAGAAGTCGATGAGCCCGGTCCACAGCTGGTTCAACTGATCGATGATCACGGGCGCATGCTAACAGCCGAGGCCGAGAGCGTCGCGAGAGGTGGTCCGTGCGCGTGGATCTCGAGGTTCTCGTGGCGCGGTCCGCCGCGTCGGGACTGGCGTGCGGTGTGCCGGCGAGCCGGCCAGCGGCACAGCCGTGGGCGAGGGGTCAGGCACCCTGCCGGGGATGTCGCTTGTGGCGCGCCACCTTCCGTGCCGGCCCCACCTTGCTGGTTGCGCCGCGGCCTGGCTTCCAGCGCGGCCGATCGTCGTCATCCTTCGCATCGCGCCCATTGCCCACCGGAGCGGCGCCGATCGGTGGCCGCCGATTGCCGGGCGCCGGCGAAGCGAGGAAGGGCAGATCGAGCCTGGACAGCAGCCATTGCAGCGGCGCCGTGCGGGCGCCGGTTGCGGCCAGCAGTGCGCGGAGCTCGCGATCGTTCGACACCACCAGGACTCGATCGCCGGCCGCCGGCCCCGCGCCACGCGTCACGGTCGCCTGCGACGCCAGCTCGAGGATCACCTCGTCGGCCGTGCGGCGGCCCGAGTAGCGCACGTACATGCCCTGGGCAACCCGCCCGAACACCCCGTGCCCGACGCCGTCGAACACGAGATCGATCGCGACCGTGCCGGGGATCGCCGCCCGTAACCGGCCGATCACCGCGGCCGGCGGAGCCGCGCCGGCCGACCCGAGCCGGTACAGCAGGTTGGTGCCATCGACGATGAGCCGGGACGTGCCCTCGAGCGGGGAGCGAGCCGTCCGAGCCGGCGATGTGCTGGGGGCGGGACCCCTGGAGCGGGGCGGATGCGGGGCCTGGGGCATGCCCAGACGGTAGCATCGGTGGGTGCTCCTGCTCGTCGACCTCGATGGCGTCGTCTATCGCGCTTCGCAGCCCGTGCCCGGCGTGGGTGCGGCGCTCGCCGGCCGAGTGGCCAGCGGCGATGACGTCGTGTACGTGACCAACAACTCGATGTACTACCACACCGACTATCTGCCGCGGCTCGAGGGCCTCGGCGCGCCGACGGGCCCGGATCGGGTGGTCACATCCGCCCGCGCGACCGCCCTCTATCTGCGCGACGAGATGCCCGACGTGCGGCGCGTGCTGGCGGTCGGCGCCGGCGGTCTCGACCGGGAGATGCGCGAAGCTGGCCTCCAGGTTGTCAACGCTGGCTACGCGGCCACCCGGATCAGCCAGGAGGGGATCGACGGCTGGGAGGCGGCCGGGCATCCCGATGCCGTCGTGGTGGGCCTCGACCCCCAGCTCACGTACCTGCGGGTGGCAGCGGCCGCCGACTGCGTTCGTGCCGGCGCCCCGCTGATCGCCACCAACCGCGACCCGATCTACCCGATCGAGCGCGGCTACCGGCCCGGAGCGGGGTCGGTGGTGGCGGCCGTGGAGGTTGCGTCCGAGCAGGCCGCCGCGGTCTCGATCGGGAAGCCCGAGCCGCACCTGCTCGCGGCGGCCGCGCATCTCGTGGGCGGCGAGGTGACCCGGGCCGTGATGATCGGCGATGCGCTGACCGACATCGCCGCGGGCCGGGCCGTCGGCGCGCGGACGGTGCTGATGCTCACCGGGGTCACGACCCGTGAGACGGCCGAGGCGCTGTCGCCCGAACAGTGTCCGACGTTCATCGCAGAGGACGGCGAGTCGCTGGCGCGGATCCTGGCCGAGCTTGCGGCCGAGTAACGTCACCGTCGACGACTTCGCGCCGATCTCGACGCCCGAGCCCGGTCCCAGCTGATCGATGCCGAAGACCCGCCGGCCGATCTGGCCGACGGGTCTCGGTGTTCGAGAACAGACGGGGGCAGGCCCGTCCGGTCAGCTTCCGGTCACCGCGAACCACAGGGGGCCGTTGCCCGTCTGGCCCGCGAAGAACACGACCGGCGCCAGGCACGGGCTCGGCAGCGAGACCTTCGCATCGACCGTGGCGTTGCCATCGGTGGAATAGGGGACGAGGTCGGTCATCACGATGTCGGCCCCGCCGTTGCAGGCGACGATCGCTCGCCCTGTCGGGATGGGATTGGTGCCTGCGGCGCCGCCGGCGGCGAGCACGAGATGACGCACCGAGACATCGAGCCGGCCATCGGCGAACAGGTGGGCATCGCCGCGGTCCAGCACCCAGGGCAGGCCACCGCCCTTGACCCCCAGGAGCGTCTGGCCACCGGTCTGAATCCCGGTCATCGATGCGTCCAGGACCTTGGTTCCAGGATCGGCGATCACCGTACCGGCGGTGAGCGCAACGGCGACGACAGCAACGGCGAGAGCGGGGCGTGCGAGACGGAACACGGGCGAACCTCCAGCAGCTGACCTGATGGGCTGAGATACGTCCGGCGGCCGGGCCCCGGTTTCGGCGTGTTGGTGCTCAGCTCGCGGCCAGCTCCGGGATCCCTGTGCCCCAGGCCGTCATCTCGGCACGGAGCCGGTCCTTGGTGGCCACATCGCAGAAGGCGGCATCGACCGCCCCGGTGTTGATCGCCCACAGCTCGGGCAGCGTGACCCCGATCATCGTCACGGCGCGCTCGTACTCGTCGGACAGCGAGACATCGGACACCGTCATGTCGTCGGTGCTGATCGTCACGGGAACGCCTGCGCGCAGCAGCCGCCGCAGCGGATGGCCGGCGACCGAGGGGACGATCCGCGCCTGCGCGTTCGAGGTCGGACACAGGTCGAGCCAGATGTGGCGGGCCTGCAGCTCCCGCACGAGGTCCGGATCGTCGATGGCGAGCGGACCGTGGGCGATCCGCTCCGGGTCGAGCGCGAGCGCCCGCCGCACCTGCGCCGCGCCGCCCCACTCGCCGGCATGGAGGGTCACGTGGAGCCCGGCGGCGCGGGCCGCCTCGAGCGCCCGGCGATGGGCTTCGGGGTTGGGCGCCCTGGCCTCGGGACCGGCGAGATCGACCGCCACCAGGCCCTCGGGAATCCCGCCGCCCTCGAGATCCCGCACGAAGGCAAGGTTGTCCTCCGGCGGGTGGATCCGCATCAGGGTGGCGATCAGCCGAACCTCGATGCCCAACCTTGCCGCAGCGTCGCGCGCCGCGTGGGCCACCGCCTCGACCACCTGCCTCGCGGTCAGGCCGCGATCGGTGTGGAGCAGCGGCGCCCAGCGGATCTCGACGTAGCGGAGCCGATCGAACGCCTTGTCCTCGACCAGCTCGGCGGTCGCGCGCTCGAGCGCCTCGGTGTCCTGGAGGAGCGCGATCGGGAGGTCGAACGCCAGCAGCAGCTCGGCCTGATCGGCAACCTGGTCGGGCGGGACGAGGATCCGGCGCATCGCAGCATAGCTGGCCGGCGCCTCGATTCGCCGGCTGCGCGCGAGATCGAGCGCGGTCTCGACACGCATCGACCCGTCGAGGTGGAGGTGGAGCTCCGCCTTGGGCATGGCCCGGATGAGCGAGCGCACGGTTCGGGCGTCGAGGTCGCTCATGGACGGATGGTAGGGGGCGCGGTCGTGTGCGTCCTGTCAGCGCCGGGTTGTCGAGCATCGGATGGGCAGGCGGCGACGGCCACGGGCACGCAAGCCGCTACGCCCTGACCGGACATCTGGCGCCCGCCAGGACATCTGGCGCCTTGACCGGACATGCGTTATCATGCTACTTCGGAATAGCATATTATCGATACGCAGACTGGAGCCCGAGATGTCCAGGATCCTCGTCACCGGCGCGGCCGGGTTCGTCGGCAGCCACGTGGTCCCGGCGCTCGTTGATGCCGGCCACGACGTGGTCGCGCTGGTTCTCCGGCCCGAGGATGGTTCCCGCGTGACCGATCGACTGACCGCCGACCAGCGGCAGCGCGTGGCCACGCGCGCGGGCGATGTGACGCGTCGGGATACGCTGCCCGCGGTCCTCGAAGGCGCCGATGCCGTGGTCCACCTGGCGGCCATCCCGCGTGATCGGGATGGAGGCGCGAGCCTGCGCCTGGTCAACACGGAGGGGACGCGGAACGTCGTCGCCGCAGCCCGCGAGGCGGGCATCAACCGGTTCGTGCACCTGGGGGCGATGGGTGTGGCCGACGATCCGGACCTCCACTACGCGAGCTCGAAGGCCCGGGCGATCGCGATCGTGCGTGAAAGCGGGCTCGAGTGGACGGTGCTCAGCCCGTCGGTGATGTTCGGTCCGCGTGACGGGTTCTTCAACATCGTGGCCGATCTGGTTCGGCTGTCGCCCGGGGTCGTGCCGATCACCGGCCGAGGCCAGGCCCGGTTCCAGCCCTTCTCGATCACGGATCTCGCGAGAGTGGTGGTCCAGTCGCTGGCTGATCCCGGCACCGTTGGGCACGAGTACCTGCTTGGCGGGCCGCGCTACTGGACCTACCGGGAGATCGTCGAGGAGGTCTGCCGAGGCATGGGCAAGCGGCGGATCCTCGCCCCGATGCCGGTCGGGCTGATCCGCCTCGTCGCGGGCAGCGCCGAGGCCATGCATCTCCCGTTCCCCGCCGCTACCGACCAGCTCCGCCAGCTCCGGCTCGACAACGCCGGCCCGATCGACGCGGTGAGGAGCGCCTTCGGCTTCGATCCTCAATCGATGGCGGGGAGCCTGGGCTACCTTCGCCGGCGCCTGAAGGAGCAGTAGGCGGCGCAGCGGCCGGCGAAGGATCAGCAGGCGGCGCACCAGCCGCCGCAGGATCAGCAGGCGGCGCATCAGCCGCCGCAGGACCAGTCAGCAGGGCCCCAGCACCGCACAGCTGGCGCCCGGTCGAAGGTTCGGCAACGGCGCTCGACGGACCGGCAACGTGCCCTGACGAGGCTTCGGCAGCGCGCTCGACGGACCGGCAAATGGGAGCGCGCATCGACGCCGGCGCGCTACGCTCCCGCCGTGAACCTTCGATCGCTGGTCCGGCGCATCGCACTCGCGGTCGGCTGGGTGGTCATGAGCGCTCTGATCGCGTTCGGGGCGGCAGGCGTCGTGGCGGCTGGCAACCAGCCTGCGGGCACGCCCGCCCGGGCCGAGCTCACCTGGGCCGGAGACCGGGCCGCGACGCCGGCGCTCGACGCCGCAACCGCGGAGCTCGCCGTGCTGTCCGACGAGGTGGATGGGTTGGCATCCACGGCGCGCGAATCCCTGACCGACGTCGTGGGTGGGGACCCGGTGGCGCTCAGCAACACGATCGACACCGGGACGACGCAGGTGACGGCGGTGACGGCTCAGGCCGACCGGCTCGCAACGGCGCTCGGCACCATCCCCGGCGTCGGGGAGGGCGCGGGCCTGCGGATGTCGAACGAGGTCATCGATCGATACCGGGCGCTGGCCTCGACGCAGGGCCTCACCGCGGGGCTGGAGGCGGACTGGCTCGCGTTCACCGGGCGCGCCGTTCGAGCGGCCCGGCTGACCGGTCTCCTGACGCGGCATGACCAGGAGACGGCCGCGGCTGCGAAGCAGGGTGCAGCCGGTCATTACAAGCGAGCGCTCGCCCTGCTCGACACGCCCGACGCCACCCTGGCCGAGGCACTCCAGCTCCGCGACGACCTGGCGTCGACGACCGATGTGAGCACGCTCACCCAGTGGCTCGACCGGAACGCGACCTACGACGCGGCGCTGCGCGACCTGTACCAGTCCCTGCTGGACGCGAAGGGCCGGGTCACCAATGCGGTCCGCAAGGCGTTTGCCGCCGAGGCCGCCGCCCGCAGTCAGCTGCCGGCGGACACGCGCGGACTGGTGGTGATCATGGGCGACGTCGCCCGCGGGGGCCTCAACCAGGCGGTGATCTCGATCGAGCAGGCTCGGGGCGCGCTGGCCTCGGCGCTGGACCTCCAGCACCAGATGCAGGCGGACGGCTCACCGGCGCCATAGGCCGGCCGCCGCTTCCGGGTCGGGCCCGTCCGCGTCAGGACCTTTCTGGGTGCGTCCGGGTCCCGTGGTTCGCGGGACGCGGTTGGGCCGCCCGTCGCAGCGTGCGACGCCGTCGGTGTTCGCGCCCTTCGCGCCCGGGAGCGCCGGTACACTGGCTGCAACGTTCCCCAGCCCTCGCCGAGCCGACGGCGCCCCCAGCGCGAGTCCGGCTCGACGCCTCGGGAGGATCCCGTGCGTATTCGTGTCGCCATCGGCCAGCCGTGGGAGGTCGCGGCCGACGTCCTGGTGGTTCCGCTGGTCGGCGAGCCTGCCTTCAGCGGGTCGCTCGACGAGCTCGACCAGCGGGCGGGCGGTGAGCTCCGAGCCATGGTGACGTTCGGCGAGCTCCGGACCCTGGATGCATACGACGACGTCCGGTTCAGGCGGTACGCGCGCGCCCTCGGCAGCGCGGGAGAGCTGCCGGCCAATCGGCTGCTGGCCATCTCGGGCGGCAAGCTGGACCGGTTCGATCGCGAGACCGCGCGGCGCGTGGCCGCGACGGCGATCCGGCGCCTCGTGAACCGTGAGGCCCGCACGATGGCGGTCTGGCTCGACCCGATCGACGAGGCGCTGGCTGGACGTGAGCCGGGCACGCACGCGACGCTCGCCGCGGAGCTGGTGGCTCGGGGCGTGGTGGAGGGCAGCTACGAGCCCAAGACCATCTACCACGAGGACGGCGAGGCCCCGCCCGCGCTCGATGAGCTGATCCTCGTCGCATCGGGCGGCGATCGCGCCGCGCTCGAGCGTGCTGCGGATCGTGGCCGGATCATCGGTGAGGGCGCCAACACCGCCCGTAGCCTGGCCAATCGATCCGCAAACGACGTCTCGCCACAGGTGCTGGCCGACGAGGCTTCGGCGATTGCCGCTGCCAACGGGCTGCACATCGACGTGATCGACGAGCGTCGAGCGGCCGAGATGGGCATGGGTCTGTTCCTGGCCGTCGGAAAGGGGAGCGCGAACCCGCCGCGGATGATCGTCATGCGCTCGGGGGACGAGGCGCAGAAGGATGCCCTTGGCCGGCATCTCGCTCTCGTCGGCAAGGGGGTCTGCTTCGACTCGGGTGGCATCAGCATCAAGCCGTCGTCGCAGATGGAAGAGATGAAGATGGACAAGACCGGTGCGTGCACCGTGATCGCGGCCATCGCCACCGTTGCGCGACTTGCGCCCGGCACGCCGCTGCTGGCGGTTGCCCCGGCCGTCGAGAACATGCCCGGCGGCCGTGCCTCGCGACCGGGGGACATCGTCAGGGCGCTCAACGGCAAGTGGGTCGACATCATCAACACCGACGCCGAGGGCCGGCTGATCCTGGCCGACGCGATGACCTACGCGGAGCAACTGGGGGCGACGCACCTGGTGGACGTGGCGACGCTCACCGGGGCGGTCGCACGGGCGATGGGCAACCTCGTCACCGGCATCTTCGCCACGCCCGATCCCTGGTGGGACGACCTGTCCTCCGCGACGACGCGGGCCGGCGAGCGCGCCTGGCGGCTGCCGCTCGTGGAGGAATACTTCGCGGACATGGACAGCTGGTATGGGGACTTCCAGAACGTCGGCTCGCCCGAGGGCGGGCTGATCCAGAGCGCGCTGTTCCTAAAGCAGTTCCGGACCGTTCCCTGGGCACACCTCGACATCGCCGGGACGGCCTACTACCGGAAGCCGAAGGCCTACGCGCCGCCTGGTGCGTCGGGTGCCGCCCACGCGACCCTCGTGGAGCTGGCGCTGGCCGGGGCCTCCGCCGGCTGACCGGCACCGTTGACGGCCGCTGCTTGCCGCCGATATCGAGTCGACACCGCACATGGTGACACCGCTGCCCATCGTCCTCGCCGTGCTCGGTGCGGCGTGGGGTGTCGCGAGCGACCGGATCGCAGCCCGCTGGCCCGCCCACGAGGACGGGCACGTCCGCCCGATCGACTGGCGCACGCCGGTCCCGGCCGTCACCGGGGCGCTCGCTCTTGGGGCGCTCACCATCCGGTTCGAGGACGCGGCGGCGGTCGTCATCATGGGCACCTACCTGGTGGCCCTGGTCCTGCTCCTGGCGACGGATCTCGATCAGCGGCTGCTGCCGGACATCATCACCCTGCCGGCGATCCCGCTGGCGCTGGCGGCGACGCTCACCGGAGCCAACCCGCTGCTCGAGCCTGGGGCGCTGCCGCTGGCCGCCGTCGTGGCGGTCGTGGTGCCGGTTAGCCTCGCCCTGCTCGCCATCCCGTTCGGGGCCGGCGCGATCGGGATGGGCGACCTCAAGCTGCTGGTCTCCGTTGGCCTGCTCGCCGGACCGCTGCGCCTCGTCACGGGTGTCGTCTACGGTGCGCTGCTGGCGGGGGTGGTGATCGTGATCCTGCTCGTCGCGCGCCGGATCACGCTGCGGACCTACGTCCCATTTGGCCCGTTCCTGATCTTCGGCGCGATGTGGGCGATCCTGGTCTTCCGCTGAGCGCTGCCCCGCGCGAGCTGTCTCGGCGCGAGCTGCTGCCTCCGGGCGAGATGCTACCTCCGCCTCTGCGCGAGCTGGTCCGGGGCCGCTTTCGATCCGCCTTCGCGCCGCATCTTGACGTCGCCCGACTGGTCGCTGAGATGCCTGCCTTCAGACAACGCAGAGGGGGTATGGCTGAGCTGATCGTTCGAGCCGGTCGGGCACTCGGGCTGCTCTCCTGCGCGGCGATCCTCGCCGCGTGCTCGGCGCCGACGACCTCGGTCAGCCCCGGTCCCGCGCACCCCACCGCGGTTGGCGCGTGCACCGAGGCGCTCGGTGACGGGTGGCAGGTCGCGGTCGAGATGGACCGCAACGACAGCAGCGTGCTCGCGCTGGTGTGGGACGATTCCGTCGCCACGTGCCAGACCTGGTCGGACGCTGCACGGACTGACTTCGGCAACACGGTGACGAGCGTCGGTCGCCACCCGGCCGGCGCGCCCGGAGCCCTGTCCTATCTCACGAGCAGCCGGACGGGTCGCCTGGCCCCGTTCCTCGTGGGCCGGGTTCCTCCTTCGGCCAGCGCGGTCCGTGTCTCCTTCGCGGACGGATCCGCGCTTGACGCGTCGGTCGGTGGCGGTGTGTGGCTCGCCTGGCCAGATCGGCCCAGCGCAACCGAGCCAACCCTCATCAAGGCGCTCGACCGTTCGGGATCGCTGATCTCGCAGCTCGCCGACCCGGACGGCATTCAGCCCGCCGGGTAGCCGTCGACGGTGCTAACCATCGGATTCAGCGGGCAGCGGGCTCCAACCGAGCGGATCGAATCGGAGGTCGATCGAGATGGGGGCGGGTCGTTTGCCTCGCATTGCTACACTGCAGCCACAAGCCGGTACTTGGTCGTCTCGGGAGTGCCCTCTGAGGCGGCGCCAGATCCGGCGGGCGTACATCTGTTTCGCGCTCCTATGCCGTTCCCCGAGGCGCGCTCGACAAGCGAACGCTCGCACGAGATGAGGACGCCTTCTCGTTGACTCGCCCCGCCGCACCGCAGCAATACCCCAGCTCGGGACGGGGCCGACGGCACCGCTTCTTC
Organism: uncultured Chloroflexia bacterium; assembly: GCA_963829295.1. GTDB lineage: Bacteria > Chloroflexota > Limnocylindria > Limnocylindrales > CSP1-4 > CAIXZV01. Next base: position 383,995 of record CAWHHU010000010.1, read on the forward strand.
CTGGCTCTGCTCGCCGTTCCTTTCCTCGTGGGCATGATTGCTGCGCCGGCTGCGTCTCCGCCACCTGTCCGTGGTGACGACCTCGCGCAGGCCCAGGCGCAGCAGAAGCAGCTCGAGCGCAAGATCACGGAGCAGAAGCGACTGATCGCAAGCCTGAACCGGTCGCAGGCGGCACTCGCGGGCCAGATCGCGCAGACCAGGGACCAGCTGTCGGGGATCACCGACGACCTCGCGGTGACCCGCCGCAAGGTGAATGCCCTCAACGACGACATCGACGCCATCAAGGCGACCTATCAGGACCTGGTCAACCAGCTCGCCGACCTCGATGCGCAGCTCGCCAGCATCGAGGCGCAGGAGGCGCAGAAGAAGGTCGAGCTGGGCGAGCACAAGGCGCAGCTCGCGGAGCGCATCCGGCGGGCCTACGAAGCGCAGCAGACGTCGATGCTCGAGACCCTCCTGTCGGGCGCGTCGTTCACCGACATGCTCGCCCAGATGACCTCGCAGCTCGACGCCGCGACCCAGGACGAGGCACTGGCCAGGCAGGTCTCCCAGGACCAGGCCACGCTGCTGTCGCTGCACCAGACCGTGGAGTCCTCGCGCGCCGAAACGAACGTGATCCGGCAGCAGACGGCCGTCCAGAAGCAGAAGCTCGACCAGCGCCTTGTGGAGCTCAAGAAGGCGCAGGCGAAGCTGCGCAAGCTCGAGGCCGCCGCCAAGGCGCAGCTGGCTGCCCAGCGGAGCCAGTACAGCCGGATGGCCGCCAATGCGACCAGGATGCACAGGACGCTGGCCGCCGCCGCCGCCGCCAAGAAGAAGCTCCAGAAGAAGATCAACCGGCTGGTCGCGGCGCAGTACAACCAGGGCCACATTCCGTCGCAGTACAACGGCACGCTCGCGTGGCCGATGCCGGGCGCGATCACCCAGGGCTTCGGCTGCACCGGGTTCTCATGGGAGCCTTCGTACGGCAGCTGCGCCCATTACCACAACGGCATCGACATCGTGGCCCCGTACGGAACCGCCGTCCGTGCCTCCGGCGCGGGTCGCGTCGTGTACGTGGGCTGGAACTATGCCGATGGCGCGGATCCGGCCTGGATCGTGATCATCGCCCACTCCTCGTCCCTGACCACCTGGTATGCGCACATGCAGGCGCGCTACCCCGTCCACGCAGGTGAGGTGGTGGCGAAGGGCCAGGTGATCGGCTACGAGGGGAGCACGGGCCACTCGACCGGCGCGCACCTGCACTGGATGGTTGAGCTCAACGGCACGTTCGTGAACCCGAAGCTGTTCACCTGATCCAGGCGCGGCCGGCCAATCCGGCGGCACGTCCGGGCGCCCGTGTTCCGTTGTGCGAGCCCTTGCGCGTCTGCGGCCGGCGTGCCCGAGACAAGCCCCGGGTCATTGACGTACGCGGTGTTAGCATCGAGACCACACGGCCGACAAGTCGGAGGGGCGACGGATGGTGAAGCCGGTCATGGCGGTCATCCTGGCTGGTGGCGAGGGCGAGCGCCTCTCGATCCTGTCGGGCGTGCGCGCGAAGCCGGCGGTCCCGTTTGGCGGCAAGTACCGGATCATTGACTTCACCCTGTCCAACTGCGTCAACTCGGGCCTCGACGACGTCGTGGTGCTGACCCAGTACAACCCGCACTCGCTCAACGACCACATCGGCCGCGGTCGGCCATGGGACCTCGATCGCAACACCGGCGGCGTCAAGCTGCTCCAGCCCTACATCCGGCGCGGCCGGGTCGCGGAGTGGTATCGCGGCACGGCCGACGCGGTGCTCCAGAACCGGAACGTCATCGAGCACAGCAGCGGCGACACCGTGCTCGTGCTGGCCGGTGATCACATCTACAAGATGGACTACCAGCCGTTCCTGACCGCCCATCGGCGGAAGCGCGCGGATGTCACCATCGCCGTGCGCCAGGTGCCGATCGCCGAGGCGAGCCGGATGGGTGTGCTCGCGCTCGACGACCAGGATCGGGTTGCCGAGTGGCAGGAGAAGCCCAAGCAGCCCAAGAGCGATCTCGCCTCGATGGGCGTCTACGTGTTCTCGAAGCGGGCGCTGCTGCGCTGGCTGTCCGATGACCTGCCGGACTTCGGCCGGGACGTGATCCCGGCCATGCTGGCCGGCAGCGCACGCGTGTTCGGCTACCGGTTCGAGGGCTACTGGCAGGACGTGGGCACGATCCAGTCGTACTGGGAAGCGAACATGGCCCTGGTGGAGGACGAGCCGGAGCTTGACCTCTACGACCGCGAGTGGCTGATCCACACCAGATCCGAGGAACGGGCACCCGCCCAGATCGGGCCGACCGCGCAGGTCCACCGGAGCCTCATCTCGCACGGCTGCCGGATCAACGGGATGGTCGTCAACAGCGTCCTGTCGCCCGGGGTCCGGGTCGACATGGGGGCCGTGGTCCGGGACTCGATCGTCATGTTCGACAGCGTCATCCGGTCGGGTGCCGTGGTGGACCGCGCGATCCTGGACAAGGAGGTGGTCGTCGGGAAGGGCGCCATCGTCGGCGACGGCCCCGACCTCGACACCCCCAACCGCCAGGAGCCGGGCCGGCTGAACACCGGCATCACCGTCGTAGGCAAGCAGTCGGTGATCCCGCGCGGGGTACGCCTGGGCCGGAACGTGCGGATCGGCACCAAGGTCAAGTCGGCGGACTTCAAGAGCCGGTTCATCCGATCGGGTGGCTCCGTGGAGCATCGGGCGACGTCGTCCCGACGGCCCTCGCCGGGCGACGCAGACGCAACGTCTTCGCCCACGCGGATCACCGCCAGCGCAGGCGAGTAGAGCCAGCGCGACGACGTCCGATGCGCCAGCCAGGGTCGGCTCTCCAAACGGCCAGGACCCGGTGGCGGGCGTTCAGGACCCGGTGGTTGGCGTTCCCGGCTTCCGCGATGGGCCGTTCCTGCGCCCTCGGGTAGACTGCCCGCCATGTCCATCGCCCGCGGGGCGTCGGCGTGCGTCCCGGCCGACGTCGAGGCCTGGCTCGACGACCTCGGTCTGGTGCCGCTCGAACGTGCCGACCGCGAGGGCGTGACGTCGTGGGACCTGGTCCTCGACGGCCGTCGCCGGGCGTCGCTTCGGATCACGCTCATCCTCGACACATCGCTCGCCCTGATCTGCTGGGCCCACTTCGCGCCTCCGATCGGCGACGCCTTCCGCCGCTCCTACCGGGTGCTGCTGCGCTGGAACGACGAGCTGCCGTTCGTCAAGTTCTCGGTGGGTGAGGACGAGCGGCCGCTGCTGATCTCGGAGATCCCCGTCGTCGATGCCGATCGCGACAGGCTGGGGATCGCGCTGGCGCGCCAGCTGGCAGTGGCAGACCGGTTTCACGAGCAGGCGCTGGGCTGGCTCAAGGCCGGTGGCTGGCCGGCCGAGCCCGCGAAGGGTGACGGCGACGGTCCCGGCGAGCGTCTGCTGGACCGATACTCGGCCGAGCTGGGCGAGCTGCTCGAAGGCTCGGGCGGGCCGGCGGATGGCGCTGGCGGACGCATCGATGGCGCTGGCGGACGCATCGATGGCGCTGGCGTGGCGGACGAGCCCGAGGTCCCGGCATGAGCCGACCGACCGGTCCGACCGGCCGCTTCGTCATGGCCCTGGCGATCGCGCTGCTGGCGGTGATCCTTGCGCCGGCCTCGGGAGCCCTGCCGGCGACCCCTGCCCGCGCTGCCGCCACCGACCTGACCCTGGTCACGGACGCCGTGTACGCCGTGCAGCCGGACCGGGGACGAGCTCGGGTGACGGTGACGATCGTGGCTCGCAACCACCTCGGCGAGACGCGGACGAAGAAGTACTACTTCGACCACGCCTTCCTGGCGGTGCCACCCAACACGAACCGGTTCCGGGTGTCAGGGGCCAAGGGGGCGCGGGTGCGGGTCACCAAGCGGAGCGCGAAGTCGACGATGCTCCGGATCGACTTCGGGCCGCGGCTGTACGGGGGCGCGTCGCGGACCTATCGGCTGACCTTCGACCTGGTCGACAAGGGCGGCAAGGCCGACCGCCAGCTGCGCATCGGTACCAGCCTGATCACGCTCCCGATCTGGGCATTCGCGTCCGACGGTGCCAGGGGCAGCACGGTGCGGGTGCGGTTCCCGGCCGGCTACGACGTCACCGTCGAATCCGGCTCGCTCCCGACCACGACGCCGATGGCCGACGGCGGGACCGAGCTTTCCTCGGGATCGATCTCGTCGCCACAGACGTTCTTCGCCTACGTCACCGGACAGCGCGCGGCGGTGTACCTGGACAGTCCCCTCGCCGTTTCGGCGGGCAACCAGACGATCGCCCTCACGATGCGCGCCTGGATTGACGACACGACGTGGGCGAAACGTACCGGCAAGGTGCTCACGCAGGCGCTGCCGGCGCTCCGGGAGGCCATCGGGCTGGACTGGCCACTGACCGGGCCGACCGTGGTCCAGGAGGCCGTCAACCGCGAGGCCGGCGGATACGCGGGGCGGTTCGATCCCGCCGCGAACCGGATCGAGGTCGCCTACTGGGCTGATCCGCTGGTCGCCATCCACCAGGCCGCACACGCCTGGTTCAATGGGCGACTTCTCGCCGACCGGTGGGCGAACGAAGGCTTCGCCGCCTACTACGCCCGGCGCGTCGCCAATGGCATCGGGATCAAGGGCACCGACGCGGGCACGGTCGCACCGCCGTCGGACGGGGCTGCTGCGGCCGACACGGTCGTGTTTCCCCTCAACGCGTGGGCGGCCACGCCCGAGGCCGGCGCCGGAGGCAACGCGGATCCGGCAGCCGGCAGTGCCACCGAGGTCTACGGGTTCGCAGCATCGCTGGCGCTCGCGACCGCCATCGCCGATCGGGCGGGCGACGATGTGCTCCGGCGCGTCTGGTCCGACGTGGCACGGGGCGTGGGGGCGTACCGGCCGCCGACGACGGCGGCGACCGAGACACAGAACGGCGCGCCACCGGTGCCTGAGACCGTGTCCGGGGTGCCGGACTGGCGTGGCTTCCTCGACGTGCTCGAGGCGGAGACGGGGCGGGACTTCAGCGATCTGTGGCGGCAGTGGGTGGTCCGGCCCGACGAGGCAGCGCTGCTCGATGCGCGGGCCGCGGCCCGGCTCGACTACGAGCGAACGCTGGCCATCGCCGGCGACTGGCAGCTGCCACGCGAGATCCGGGAGGCGTTGCGCGCCTGGCAGTTCCAGGACGCCGAGCAGCGCATGGTCGACGCCCGGACCGTGCTCGCCCAGCGGTCTGCCGTCGAGCAGCTCGCGGCGCGGTCTGCCGTCAAGCTGCCCGCGTCGATGCAGCAGCTGTTCGAGTCGGGGATGCTGGCCCAGGCATCGGCCGAGGCCGAGGCAGAGCGGAATGCGATGCTCGCGGTCGCCCAGGCCGACGCCGCGCGCGAGAGCGCCGACGACGTGCTGACCCGGATCGGCATGCTGGGCGAGCACCCTGACGCGGACCTCGCGCTGGCGAGGAACGACCTGGCGGCCGGCAACATCGATGGGACGCTGACCGCGGCCGACGACGCCTATCGGGCCTGGAACGGCGCCTGGCAGGAGGGCCGCCGCCGTATGCTGCTGGCCATTGCCCTGGTGGCGACCCTGCTCGTGCTCGCATCTGCGGTCGCCACCCGCGCTCGTCGGGCCCGTCGATCGCGAGCGCTCGACCCGGTCCAGGCGCACCGCGTGCGGCCGTAGTCGGAGGACGCTCGGTGCTGTCCGGGAACAGCCGGTTCCGCCGCCTCGCATCCGCGGGCCTGCTCGGGATCGTCGCCTCGATGGCCGTGGCCGTCGCTCCGCCGGCCGCGGCACCGATCCTGCCCGCCCTGCGGGCGTTCGAGGCCGCGCCGGTCCAGGCGGCCAACGACGACATCGACATCGGCACCACCACCCGTTACGTCGTGGTGCCGGACAAGGCCCTGATCCGGGTCACGGTCGACATCGCTGCGGTCAATCAGCACCCGACCCAGACCAGCGGAGGCGTGATCACCCGTTTCTTCTACGACGGTGTGAACCTCGGCGTGCAGCCCGAGGCGAAGCACCTCCGGGCGACCCAGGACGGCAGCTCGCTCCAGGTCACCAGCGCCAGGAAGAAGGGCTACCGGCTGGTCACCGTGCCGTTCCTGAGCAACCTGTATTTCGGCCAGACGGCGGCGGTTCGGTTGACCTTCGATCTGCCGGCCGGCGCGCCGCGCTCGGCGAGCGACATCCGGGTGGGCGCCGCCTTCGCCTCGTTCCTGGCCTGGGCGTACGGCGACCACGGTTCGGTCAGGATCGACGTGCCGGCGGGGTTCGTGGTCACTGTGTCCGGTGCCGCCCTTGCCACCGGGACCAGGCCGGACGGAAGGCAGATCCTGACGGCGTCGACGAACGATGCAGCGAGCTGGTACGCGTGGGTCAACGCCCGCAACGACGACGGCCTCACGCGCGATCGGCTGAACCTCACCGGCGGCGAGCAGATCATCGTGCGCGGCTGGCCCGAGGACAGGAGCTGGCGCAAGCGGGTGACCAGCGTCCTGACCGAGGGCGTGCCCGGCCTGGTCGGTCTGATCGGCCTGCCGTGGCCCGTCGACGGGCCGCTCAACGTGCTCGAGATCCACACCCCGCTGCTCGAGGGCTATGCGGGTTTCTACGACGTCGCTCATGACGAGATCACGATCAGCGAGGACCTCGACGACCTGACGATCGTCCACGAGGCATCGCACGCCTGGTTCAACAACAAGCTGTTTACCGAGCGCTGGATCACGGAGGGTCTGGCCGACGAGTACGCGTCACGGGTGCTGGCCGCGACGGGCGAGACCAAGCCCGCCCCGGGCAAGGTCAAGCCGACCGCCAAGGTCGCGTTCCCGCTCAGCCAGTGGCCACCGCCGGCTCCCATCGCCGACAGCCAGAGCGACGCCCGCGAACAGTACGGCTACGATGCGGCGTGGACCGTCATCCGGGCCGTCGTCAAGTCGGCCGGGCCCGCCGGGATGCGGCGGGTGTTCAGGGCCGCAGCCGATGGGACGACCGCGTACGTGGGGGCGGGCGCCCCGGAACAGACCCGACTGCCCAACGATTGGCGACGGTTCCTCGATCTCACCGAGGAGCTGGGCGGGGCCACCGGTGTGGCCGACCTGATGGCGACCTGGGTCCTGCCCGCCGAGTCGCAGGCCGACCTCGCCGCCCGTGCCGACGCCCGGGACGGCTATCACGCACTCGTGTCTGCGGGCGGTGATTGGGCGGCGCCGAGGGTCGTTCGCATGGACCTCGACCGATGGGCGTTCGATGCGGCAGAGCCGTTGATGACCGAGGCTCGGTCCATCCTGACCCAGCGCGACGCCACGGCCAGCCTGGCGGCCTCCCTGGGCCTCACCGTTCCGGGCCAGCTCGAGCGTGCGTACGAGTCGGCGAGCGACGCATCGGCGCTTGAAGCCGCCTCGGCGCTGGCGATGTCCACCGAGTCGTCGCTCGAGGCCGTCCAGGTCGCAGCGCGCGACGCGGCCGCACCCCGTGACTGGCTGGTGTCCCTGGGGCTCAGCGGCAAGGACACAGACGCGGAGCTGGTGAGGGCACGCAATGCCTGGCAGTCTGGCGATCTGCACACGGCCACCGACCAGGCGACGCTCGTGTCCGGCACGATCGCCGTGGCGGCCGAGGCGGGACGTGGCCGCGCGATCGTGATCGGCAGCGGTGTCGCGATCGTGCTGCTCCTGATCGCGCTCATGGCGCTCGCGTACCGTCAGCGTCGCCGCCTTCGGGCACGGCGCCTGGCGACGGCCGCGGCCGGCGCCGGATCCGCCGCGGGCGGCGTCGCGCCATCGTCACTGCCACCCACGACGCTGCCATCACCGCTTCGGCCGCCACCCGGGCCGGATGTGCGGACGCTGTCGGGGCCGGTCTCGCCACCGCCGGACGTGCCGCTGCCGGCAGGCGAGCCCGAACCAGTGCCCGGCCCGCCATCGGGATCCCCGCCAGGGGGCCCTGCTCCGTAGCCGTCCGGGGTCCGCCGCAGATCCTGCAACCCGCGGCGATCCATGCGAGCATCCCGCCGTGTCCGAAGACGCCCGCGCCCCACGCGATCATCCTGACTCCGCCGACCAGGCGGCGCTGCATGGCGACCAGCCTGCCGCTTCCCGCGACCCCGCGACGGTCGAGCGCGAGTCAGCCTACGAGCTGCTCCAGCGGGGACAGGAGCTGCTGCGGCGTCACCATCACGCTCAGGCCGCGGTCGTGCTGGAGCGGGCAGCCCGCATCGAGCCCGGCAAGGGATCGATCCTGGAGGCGCTCGGGCGCGCCTACTACAACTCGGCCCAGCATGAGCGTTCGCGGGCAACGTTCGAGGCGATGCTCGAGATCGATCCGTCGGCCCCGTACGCTCATTTCGCGCTCGGCCAGAGCCTGAAGCGACTTGGCCGGCCGCGCGAGGCGCGTACGCACCTGCGGCTCGCCGTCGCGCTCGCTCCCGCGTCGACGCTCTATCGTTCGGCGCTTGCCCGGCTGCCCGACCATGGTGACAGTGATCCGGCGACGACATAGCGGGGCCAGCCCGGGTCGAGCGAGGTGCGCACCTGCGGCCCCGGTGCGCGCTCCTGCGGGCCGGTCTCCGGCCGCATCGGAATGGTCTCCGGCCGCATCGGAATGGCCTCCGGCCGCATTGGAATGGTCCCCGGGGTCGACCCCCCCCGACGTCGCCGCGCCGGCCGCGGTCAGCCGTCGGCGGTGGCCACCGGCAGGGTCCAGTGCCGCCACTCGACGTGTGGCTCGAAGCCCAGCGAGGTGTAAAGCCCGATGGCTCCCTCGTTCTCGCCCTCGACGGCGAGCACGACCCGCCCGACGTGCAGATCCCTGAGGCTGCGGACCCCCCATCTGACGAGCTCGCGGCCGAGCCCGCGGCCGCGCAGCTCGCGCAGCACGCCGACCGCCTTGACCTCGCCCACCAGCGTCCCGTCATCGTCCGGGTAGGTGATGATGCGGCAGAAGCCCACCGGGCGGTCCGGGTCGGCAGCCGCGGCGACCAGCAGCGTCGAGGCGGGATCGAAACCGGGCTGCGCATGCGTCCACTGGACGTCCTCGAGCTCAACGTGGAACGGCCACGGATGGTCCGCGAACGACGCGTTGATGACCTCCACGTACGCTGGCTCGTCCTTCCCCGGGACGAGCTGTCGCACCACGAACGCGCCATCGAACCGCGGCACCTGCACCTCCACCCTGCGATCCAGGCTCAACTGCCACAGCGAGGATCGGTAGCGAAGGCCATTCGCGCGTGCAAACGCCTCGGATCCATCGCGCCTGGGGACCCAGAGCCGCAGTGCGCTGAGGCCGAGGTCGCGAGCGATCTCCCGGCCGGTGCCCACGAGACGGCTGCCGTACCCCCGTCGGCGGTAGGGCAGATCGACGGTGAGATCATCGTCATGCGGTGCCACCCAGCCGACGACACGACCGTCGTCGATTGCCACGGCGCAACTGTCCGGAGCACGCACGAGGCGGCTGGCCGCAGTCTCGACGTAGTGGTGGTTGACGCCGTCGAGCTCGCCGCGGTCCAACGACCCCTGCATGATCGCGAGGATCGCCTCCTCATCTCCCGCCCGGAATCGCCGAATGCCGGCCTGCTTGCCCACGGTCCACCCCTCCGCTGGTTGCTCAGCCGGTCTCCGCTCCGCTGGCCCCGGACGTGGGCCGCGATCGGTCCGCTTCCGCACTCGGACGGCTGGCACCGGCATGGCGTTCCCGGTCCAGCCACAGGATCCCCAGGATCGACTTCGCGTCACGAATCTCGCCACACTCGATCATGGACAGGGCATCGTCGAGCGGCACGTGGCGAAGCTCGAGACGTTCGTCCTCGTCGGGCCCGAGCCGATCGTCGCCGGTGGCACCCTCGATCCCTGTCGCGAGGTACAGGTGCATCAGCTCCGACGCGAACCCGGGCGCCGTCCAGAACTCGGCCAGCTTGCGCCAGCTCGCGGCGCGGTGGCCTGTCTCCTCCTCGAGCTCGCGCTGGGCGGCGGTCAGCGGATCCTCGGTGACGCCGTCGTGGACGTCGAGGGTTCCGGCGGGCACCTCGAGCAGCGCCTGTCCGGCCGGGACGCGCCACTGGCGCACCAGCAGCAGCCGCTCATCAGCATCGAGTGCGACGATCGCGACCGCGCCCGGATGGCCAACCACGTCGCGCGTCCCCCGCGAGCCGTCGGCCCGCTCGATGGTGTCGGTCCGGAACTCCATGTACCGGCCGCGATGGATGACGCGGCTTGCGACGACGCGCTCGAGCAACGGATCCTGGGCACCCAACGCTGGACCCGTGGTCGCCGCGTCGTCGGTCGCCGGGTCGTCGCTCGCCGGGTCATCCGCACCGGGACCGGGAAGCCTGCCCCGCGCGTCCGTCACGGGGTCACGGACGGCGAGCGGCCGGCCCGACGGGCGACGGGCCGGCCGACATGGGTGCGGGATGACCGGTCAGGCTGCCACCGGCTCCTGGGCCTTGACGAGCGAGATGCCGGACTCGGCATTGAACAGGTGGAGCTTTCCGACGGGCAGGCGCAGCTGGAGGATGTCGCCGGGCCGCACTCGATGCGACGAATCGACGATCGCCACGATCTCGCGCCCGTCTGAGGTGACGTGGAGCAGCTCCTCGTTGCCGAGGTACTCGACCACGTCGGCCTTGCCCTGGATGGTGGCCACGGTTCCCGCCAGGTCGCCCAGCTCGAGGTGCTCCGGCCGGAAGCCGGCGATGACCTTGCTGCCGGCGCCCTGGAGCGCCTCGCGGTAGCTCGGCGGCAGGGGGAAGTGGAAGCCGCCTTCGGAAAGGTCGGTCGTGCCGCCGCCCGGGACGTTGACCTCGATGAAGTTCATGGCCGGGCTGCCGATGAATCCGGCAACGAAACGGTTCTTGGGCCGGTCGTACAGCTCCTGCGGAGTGCCGACCTGCTGCAGCAGGCCCTCGCTCATGACCACGATCCGCTGCCCCATCGTCATCGCCTCGACCTGGTCGTGGGTGACGTAAACCATCGTGGCGTCGAGGCGCTGATGGAGGCGCGCGATCTCCGCGCGGGTCTGGACGCGCAGCTTGGCGTCGAGGTTGGACAGCGGCTCGTCCATCAGGAACACGGCCGGCTCACGGACGATCGCCCGACCCAGCGCGACGCGCTGGCGCTGGCCACCGGACAGCTCCTTGGGCTTCCGGGCGAGCAGCTTGTCGAGCTGCAGGATGCCGGCCGTCTCGTTGATCCGGTTCTCGATCTCGGCCTTGGGGACCTTGCGCAGCTTGAGCCCGAACGCGAGGTTGTCGCGAACCGACATGTGCGGGTACAGGGCGTAGCTCTGGAACACCATCGCGATGTCCCGGTCCTTGGGGGCCACGTCGTTTACGACCCGGTCACCGATGCGGAGCGTGCCCTCGGTGATCTCCTCCAGGCCCGCGATCATGCGCAGGCTCGTCGTCTTGCCGCACCCCGAGGGGCCGACGAGCACCATGAACTCGCCGTCACCGATCTCGAGGTTGAAGTCCGATACGGCGGTCACGTCGCCGTATCGCTTGTAGACGTGATCGAACGTCACGGTCGCCATGCGTTGCCTCCGACCCGGCCTGAGGTCATCGCGGGCTCTTGCATCCGGCCGTCGCGAGATCGGCGGCTCGGACGAGCCCCGTACGAGGTGCTGGCTCGGGCTATGTGCATCCTACGAGCCCAGGGGGTGGAAGCGCAACGCGGACGGTGCATGCGCGCAACCGGGGAGCTGTGGCGGTATCGTGCCCTCGAACCTCCTGTGCCCGTAGCCAGCCGAGGCAGATGACCCACGAACGCGCCGGCCAGCCGGCCCTCCCGTCCGATCTCGTCGACGTCGACGCGCTGCTGCGCGCCTACCACGACCGCCGTCCGGACCCGTCCGATCCGTCGCAGCGAGTGGCGTTCGGGACCTCCGGCCATCGTGGGTCGCCGTTCCGTAATGCGTTCAACGAGGCGCACATCGTGGCGGTCACCGAGGCCATCTGCCGCTATCGCGCGTCGAAGGGCTATACGGGCCCGCTGTTCATCGGCCGCGATACGCACGCGCTGTCCGAGCCCGCCTGGCGGACCGCGCTCGAGGTGCTGGTCGCGCGCGGGGTGGACGTCCGCGTCGATGCGGCCAACGGGTACACGCCCACCCCGGCGGTGTCGCACGCGATCCTGGTCACCAACCGCGGGCATGGGATCGCCAACCGCGGGCATGGGGTCGCCAAGCGCGGGGATGGCCGGCCGCAGGGTTTCGCCGACGGGATCGTCGTCACTCCATCGCACAACCCGCCCGAGGACGGCGGCTTCAAGTACAACCCGCCCAACGGTGGCCCGGCCGACACCGACGTCACACGCTGGATCCAGGACGAGGCGAACCGGATCCTCGAGGCGCCCGGCACCGACGGGCTCGCGGGCATCCCGCGCATCCCCTTCGAGCGCGCACGGGCGGCCGCCACGGGCCACGACTTCCTTGACACGTATGTCGACGATCTCCAATTCGCCGTGGACATGGACCTGATCGCCGGGTCGGGCCTGCGCCTCGGCGTCGACCCGCTGGGCGGAGCGGCGGTCGCGTATTGGGCTGCGATCGGGGAGCGCTATGGCCTGGACCTGACGGTGACCAACGACACCGTGGACCCGAGGTTCGGGTTCATGCCGCTCGACTGGGACGGCCGGATCCGGATGGACCCCTCGTCACGGTTCGCGATGGCGCGCCTGGTGGATCTGCGCGACCGCTTCGACCTTGCCCTGGGCAATGACGCCGACGCGGACCGCCACGGGGTGGTGGTTCCGGGGACCGGGCTGATGAACCCCAACCATGTGCTTTCGGCCGCGATCTCGTACCTGTTCGGCGGCGCGCGCGACTGGCCGGAGCGGGTGGCCGTGGGAAAGACGCTGGTCTCGTCCTCGATGATCGACCGGGTGGTGGCGGATCTCGGCCGGACCCTGGTCGAGGTTCCGGTCGGGTTCAAGTGGTTCGTGGACGGGCTGCTCGAGGGGTCGATCGGGTTTGGCGGCGAGGAGAGCGCCGGGGCCTCGTTCCTGCGCCGGGACGGCAGCGTGTGGACCACGGACAAGGACGGGATCATCGCCTGTCTGCTGGCCGCTGAGCTCAGCGCACGGCTCGGGCGCAACCCGGCGGAGGTCTATGCCGGTCTGACGGAGCGGTTCGGCGCACCGGCGTACCGACGGATCGATGCCCCGGCCACGCCTGCGATCAAGGCAGCTCTGGCCCGCCTGACGCCGGATGCGATCACGACCTCGACGCTTGCCGGCGACCCGATCGTGTCGAGGTTGACACGGGCCCCCGGCAACGACGCGCCGATCGGCGGAATCAAGGTGGTCACCGGGCAGGGCTGGTTCGCCGCCCGGCCGTCGGGCACCGAGAACGTCACCAAGCTCTACGCGGAGAGCTTTCGCGGCGAGGCGCACCTGGAGCGGATCCTGGAGGAGGCCCGCGCGATCGTCGAGGCTGCCGTCTGAGCCATGGATCGCCGCCGCGCGCGGCGCCCCGTGGATCGCCGCCGCGCGCGGCGCCCCGTGCACCACCGACCAGCACTGCCGAGTGCGCCGCCCGGCCGACCACCCCCCCCTCGCCGACCACGGCCCCCCGCCGACCAGCACCGCCGAGTGCCGACCAGCGCCGCCAGTGCGCCGCCCGGCCGACCCGCCGACCCGCCGACCAGCACCGCCGACCACCGCCGACCACCGCCGACCCGCCGACCAGCACCGCCAGTGCGCCGCCCGGCCGACCACCGACCCACCGACCACCGACCGCGGCCCCGAGCCGACCGCCGACCCACCGACCCACCGACCAGCACCGCCGCGTGCGCCGCCCGGCTGCCCCAGAGCGGCCGCACGGCGCACCGCCGACCGCCGACTAGCGGCACTGAGCTGATCGACGCGCGTCCGCATCGACTCGGCGCGTGTGCATCGACCCAGGCCAGCGAACCGGCTTCGGGCCGGCGAACCGGGTCCGATGCCCCAATCGGGGGATGTGGCCCGGGACTTGAGGCTGCTGCCATTCGAGGCATCGGTGCGCCAGGATAGGGCTCCAGCCCCCGCCGGTCGTGGTTGCCCGCCGCGGCCAGATCCAGGAGAGCGCGTTGTCGGTGTCAGTTGCCGAAGCTGTCTGTCTGCAGTGTGGCGCGGTCGCCACCCGAGCCGGCGCGCGGATCTGTCGCCGCTGCGGCCTGCCGTTCGGCGAGGCTCCGCCCGAGTCGGCCCGTCTCGCCGAGTGCCCCGTCTGCTACCGGACCACCGATCCGGACGGGCGGCTGCCATCGATGGCGCATGTGGGGTTCCGGCTGGACATCAATCGGCACGTCGAAGAGCACGAGCGTTTCCCGGTTGGCGACGATGCCTGGCTCGAGACGCTCCGCGAGCACGACCGGATTCGGATCGGCCGCTGGACGGCCCCGTTCTCGCTCGTTCGCCGCTACCTCGTCACGGGGGTGGTCGATGCGGGCCGAAACCGGCTCGCCCAGCACAACTCGATCGTGACCGCGATGACCCAGATCCAGCGCTGGGGCCGGGATCCCGAGATCCTCGGCGACCATGAGGAGTGGCGCGCCGCTCGCGATGCGGTTGCCGTGCTGATGGACCGCTACCACGCCACCGGGGGTCGGAACCGCGCCGCCTCCTAGCCGCCTTCTTCGCTGCCCGCGACGGCATGGCATTCGATGGACCATCGGCTGGCCATCCCGCCCATATATGCGACCTGGAGAATGTTCGGCACGTGCGAGGTCGCTGGGCGGGCCTCCGTGAGGTGGCTGACCACGCTTGTGTGACGTCCTTCCCACCACACATGCGCCAGGCAGCATCGATGGTGGCGTCCCTGGTCGCCCGATGGGCCTTGCCGTCGTCAACCGGCGCCGGACATTCGCAGGGGGTCATCGGTGGCGGTGGCGCCGAAAGGGGTCATCGATGGGGTGGTCGATGGTGGCGTCCCTGGTCGCCCGATGGGCCTTGCCGTCGTCAACCGGCGCCGGACATTGCAGGGGGTCATCGGTGGCGGTGGCGCCGAAAGGCGTCATCGGCGATGGACCGAAGGCGTCATTGGCGATGGACCGTAGGCGTCATCGGCGATGGACCGAAACCGAAGGGGAATCGGTGGTGGAGCCGAAGCGAACCGGGCCGTGGCGGCGGCTCGTCGCACGCCGGCCGGCCGTCAATCGGCTGGTCGCGTCTCCTGCAGCGATGCCGGGGTGTTGTGCACGCCCCCGACCGCGTGCACGGCCGGAACCGTGCCCAGCCGGCCGGCCCGGTAGTCGTCGAACGCCTGCAGGACCTCCTCGCGCGTGTTCATCACGAACGGGCCCATCCAGGCCACGGGCTCCTGGATCGGTCGGCCCCCCAGGATCAGCACGTCGAAGGCCGGGGCGGGCGAGTCCTGGACCCGGTCGGCGGCGAACGTGAGCGCGTTGCCCGGCCCGAACACCGCGAGCTGTCCCAGCTGCGCCGGACGCCCCTCGGCACCCACGGATCCCCTGCCGGCCAGCACGTAGCCGAGCGCGTTGTAGTCGGGGCGCCAGGGCAAGGCCAACGTCGCGCCCGGGCTGAGCGTCGCGTGGACCAGCGTCATCGGGGTGTAGGTCGACCCCGGACCGCGATGGCCGGCGATATCGCCGGCGATGACGCGGACCAGGGCGCCGCCATCGGGTGAGGAGGCGAGCGCCACCTCGCCGGCGCGGATGTCCTGGTAGCGCGGCGCGGCAAGCTTCTGGTCGCGAGGCAGGTTGACCCACAGCTGGAAGCCGTGGAACAGGCCCCCGGAGGCGACCAGCCAGTCCGGCGGGCGCTCGATGTGGAGGATGCCCGCACCCGCCGTCATCCACTGCGTGTCGCCATTGGTGATCACGCCACCGCCGCCGTTCGAGTCGCTGTGCTCGAACACGCCGTCGAGCATGTAGGTCACGGTCTCGAAGCCGCGATGCGGATGCCACGGGGTGCCCTTGGCCTCCCCTGGTGCGTACTCCACCTCGCCCATCTGGTCGAGGTGGATGAACGGATCGAGGTCCTCGAGCAGCACGCCGGCAAACGCGCGGCGCACCGGAAAGCCCTCGCCTTCGAGACCGCGAGGTGCGGTCGTCAGCTGGCGAACCGGACGCTGCCGGGCCACGACCGGATCGGGGTTGGCGATGCGGGGAAGGACGGTGATGTCGTCGACGGTGACGGCGGGCATGGGACGCTCGTTTCAGGCTACGGTCACCTCCCGGCGGAGGTGATTGCATGCGCAACTATCACCCCGGGGATCCGTCCCTGTCAACCCCCCGTTTCCATCCAGAGTTGACGCGAGGGCCGGCGCGCCACGGGGTAGGATCGCCGGGTGGAGACGACCCTTCCGGCAGAACCGCCGTTCACCCTGCGAGCACGGATCCTGACGCCGCTCGCCGACGGTGGGACACGCTACGAGCGCGACGGCCGCCTCGAGGTCGATGCGCACGGGATCATCGTCGGCGCGGGCCCGTGGCACGACCATGAGGGCCAGGAACCGGCCCCGGACTCGATCGACCTTCGGCCCCTGGTGTTGCTGCCGGGGATGGTCGATCTCCACGTCCATCTGCCGCAACTGCCCAGCGCGGGCGTCGGAGCCGGTCTCCACCTGCTCGACTGGCTGGAGCGTTACATCTTCCCGCTCGAGCGGGCGTTCGACGAGGAAACGGCGGCCCGGCTGGCCCCGGCGGCGTACCGCGCCTTCGCGGCGGCGGGCACCACCACGGCGGTGATCTATGGCGCGGTGTACGAGCCGTCGGTGGAGGTGGCGTTCGCCGCCGCCGAGGCGCATGGCATCCGCGCCGTCATCGGCAAGGTCATGATGGATCGGGGCAGCTACGACGATCGCCTGCCAGCCGATGCGGTCCTCGGTGTCAGCCTCCGCCAGTCCGCGGACCTGTGCGGCCGCTGGCATGGTCGCGACCGGGGCAGGCTGCGCTACGCGGTCACGCCGCGGTTCGCGGTCTCGTGCACCGCGGACATGCTGCGCGAGTCCGCCGCGCTGGCCCGCTCCACCGGCGCCTACTGGCAGACGCATCTGGCCGAGGACCGGACCGAGCTGCGCGAGGTGGCCCGCCTCCACCCCGACGCGCGCGACTATCTCGACGTCTACGATCGTGCCGGTGGCCTCGGCCCCAGCACGATCATGGCCCACGCGATCCACCTGTCGGCTCGGGAGATCGCGCGGCTCGCCGAGACGGACACGGCCGTCGCACACTGCCCCGCGTCCAACCTGTTCCTGTCGTCGGGGGCGATGCCGCTCGCGCGCTACCGGGCGGCGGGGATCCGGGTGGGACTTGGCTCGGACGTGTCGGCCGGACCCGAGCTCTCGATCTTTGCCAACATGCGGGCCGGCGCATACACGCAGAGCGGCCTGCACGCGCGCGCCGACGGCCAAGGGCCGGAGCCGATGGAGCCCCTGGGCTGGCTCCGCCTGGCCACGCTCGGTGGGGCGCGAGCGCTGGGACAGGACGGCGAGATCGGTTCGCTCGAGGCCGGCAAGGAGGCCGACGTGATCGCCGTGGACCCGCGGGTCGTCGCACCGGTGCCCGGCGTGGACGCTCACGATCCGGCCGAGATCATGTCGCGGCTCGCCTTCCGACCGCATCCCGACATGGTGCGGGGCGCATGGGTCCGTGGCCGCCTGCTCGACGGACCGCCGGGGGTCTCGTGACGATCACGCGCCCGGATCGGCGGCGATGACGCGCGACGTCGACCTGCTGCTCGAGAGCGGCATGATCGCCGACGGAACCGGTGCCCCGGGCCGCCCGGGCTCGGTGGCGGTGGCCGGGGACCGGATCGTGGTTCCGGCGCCGGGCGAGCGCGTGCGGGCCACGCGAACGATCGATGCGTCGGGTCTCGTCGTCGCACCCGGCTTCATCGACCTCCACAGCCACGGCGGCCTGCTGATGCTCGCCGAGCCCCGCCACGAGCCCAAGGTGCGCCAGGGCGTGACCACCGAGCTGATCGGCGTCGACGGCAACGCCTACGCGCCGTTTCCGGACGCCGCCGCTCTGCGCGACTTCGTGGTCCTCAACGGCGGCCTCGACGGCCGCCCCGACATCGCCTACGACTGGTCGACGGTCGCCGAGTACCTCGCCCGCTACGACTGGCGGGTGTCGGTCAACGTCGCCTATGTCGTGGGCAACTCGGCGCTCCGGATCGCCGCCCTTGGCTGGGACGAGTTCGAAGCCGACCAGCGGGCGATCGCCGACCAGCGGGCGATGCTCCGGGAGGCGATGGAGGAGGGCGCGTTCGGGCTGTCGACCGGGCTCGACTATCCCCCTGGGGCGTATGCCACCACGGCCGAGCTCGCCGCCCTTTCCGAGCAGGCGGCGCGCCTCGGCGGCATCTACCACACCCACGTCCGGTATCCGCTGGGCGACGGCTTTCTCGACCCGTTCCGGGAGGCGATCGAGATCGGGCGCCGGAGCGGGTCGCCCGTCCACATCACCCACTTCTACCACCGGGCCACCTACCCGGGTCCGCCCGAGCAGATGCTGGCCCTCGTCGACGACGCCCGTGCCGAGGGCCTCGACGTGACCTTCGACCTGTACCCGTACGAGTGGGCGAGCACCCGGCTGCTGATCATGCTCCCGACCTGGATCCAGGCCGGCGGCCTCGGGCCGCTGCGTGAGCGGCTGGCCGATCGCGCGGTCAGGGGCCGGATCCGCCACGAGCTGCGGGCCCGCGGCCGCATGTTCGCCGGCGATCGATCATGGGACGAGGTGCGGCTGGGCGCGTTCACCCGGCCCGAGCATCTGGAGCTCGAGGGCCGAACGCTGGGTGACGTGATGCGCGCCACGGGTCGCGATGCGGTGGACGCCATCTGCGACCTCCTGATCGAGGAGGACCTGCGGATCAACCAGGTCACGCCGGGTCCCCACCGCCAGGGCATCCGGCCGTTCCTGCAGCACCCGCAGGCGATGATCGGCACCGACGGCGTCATGATCGGGGCGAAGCCGTCACCGCGAACCTACGGCTCGTACCCCCGGATCCTGGGCGAGCTGGTGCGCGAGGAGCGCTGGCTGGGGCTCGAGGCGGCGATCCACCGGATGACCGGCGCGCCGGCGGCGCGGCTGGGGCTGACCGACCGGGGCAGGATCGCCGACGGGCTCGCCGCGGATCTGGTCGTCTTCAACCCGGCGACGGTCCGGAGCCCTGCCACCTACGACGACCCGCGACGCTTCCCCGAGGGGATCCCGTTCGTGCTCGTCAACGGGGTGCCGGTGATCGACGGCGGTGAGCACACGGGTGCCACACCCGGCCGTGCCCTCCGCCGCGGCCGACCGGGCTGAGCGGGCTGCCCAGGCGCATCGGGAGAGCGTCGACGTTTGCCCGGCGCCCTGGTTCCAGGGGCGACCTGCGGGACGCTCGGGGACAGGGCGCACACCGTACCTGGCGACCCCTCGACACAACCTTGCGACCCCGCTTGACACGGCGCGATGCCGGGTTGCAGGCTTGATCGACTTCGACGGAGGCGCTTCACGTTGACGATCGAGACGCCCCCGCGGCGCCCCCACAGCCCGGACCCGGCGACGATGGCGCCTGGTCCGGTCGTGGCTCCTGACCGCACCGGCCGGGGCCTCGGGCGGGCGTTGCCGACCCGCCGCGAGGGTCCAGCCAAGCTGACGGGGACGGCGGCCTACACCGACGACCTGGTGTTCCCGGGTGCCTGGTACGGCGCGACCATCCGATCGACCGACGCCCATGCGCGGCTGCTGGCCATCGACCTCGACCCGGGCTTCGCGTGGGACCGCGTGGTCCTGGTTACCGCGGACGACATCCCCGGCCGCAACGTGGTCGCGAGCATCGCGGCAGACCAGCCGATCCTGGTCCCGGTGGGTGGTGAGATCCGGCACCAGGCGGAGCCGGTCGCGCTGCTCGCCGCGCCCGACCGCGAGACGCTGCGCGAGGCGCGGCGACGCATCGGGCTGCGGACGGAGCCGCTGCCGCCCGCGTTCGACCCGCTCGCCTCGGACACCGTGTTCGCCCATTTCGAGCTCGGCCGGGGCGACGTCGAGGCGGGGCTGGCGTCCGCCGACGTCGTGATCGAGGGCACCTACCGGGTCGGCCACCAGGAGCAGCTGTACATCGAGAACAACGCGATGATCGGGGTGCCGCGCCCCGATGGCGGGATCACAGTTCACGGCAGCCTCCAGTGCCCCTACTACGTGCATCGCGCGCTGATCGAGGGGCTGCGGCTGGACGATGCGCACGTCCAGGTCGTCCAGGCGGAGACGGGCGGCGGGTTCGGCGGCAAGGAGGAGTACCCGTCGATGATCGCCCTCCACGCGGCGCTGCTCGCGCGGCGCACGGGCCGGCCGGTCAGGATGATCTACGACCGGCACGAGGACCTGTCGGCGACCACCAAGCGCCACCCGGCGGTGATCCGCCACCGGACGGGGCTGACCCGCGACGGGCGGATCGTGGCCCAGGACATCGACCTCGTGCTCGACGGCGGCGCATACACGACGCTCACGCCGGTCGTGCTGTCGCGGGCCACCATCCACGCCGGCGGCCCGTACGACGTCGCGAACGTCCGCATCCGGTCGCGCGCGGTGGCGACCAACACCCCACCCAACGGAGCCTTCCGTGGGTTCGGGGCGCCGCAGGCGGAGTTCGCGGCGGAGATGCAGGTCAACCGGGCCGCCGAGGCGCTCGGGATCTCGCCCCTCGAGATCCGGCGCCGCAACGCGTACCAGCCGGGTGGCGTGACGCCGACGCGGCAGGTCCTTGCCCACGATGTCGCCGGGCTCGAGGTCCTGGAGCGGGCGGCCGAGGCGTCCGAGTTCGAGCGGACGCGGGCCCGGACGGTCGCCGAGCGCGCCGCGAGACCCGCCGACGCCCGGTTTGCCCGCGGGGTCGGGCTGGCGCTGGCCTGGCATGGGGCCGGCTTCACGGGCTCGGGCGAGGAGAAGATGGGCTCGGTGGCGAGCCTCGAGCTGACCGGCGACGGGCGGATCCGGATCCTGACCGCGTCGACCGAGATGGGGCAGGGGACGAAGACCATCTTTCCGCAGCTCGTCGCCGGCGAGCTCGAGCTCGACATCGAGGCCGTCGAGATGGCGCCCCAGGACACCGCGATCGTGCCCAACTCGGGCCCCACGGTGGCCTCGCGGACGGCCATGGTCGTGGGCGGCCTGCTGGTCGAGGCCGCACGGCGGCTCAGGGCCGAGGTCGAGGGTCGGACCGGCCGCCCGTTCGGGCTGTCTTACCGGGACGATGCACGGGAGCGCGGCCCGATCCGCGTCGACCAGGCGTTCGCCCCATATCCGGGGCGCCACTTCGATGACGACACCTACACCGGGGACGCGTATCCCTCGTACGGCTGGGCGGCCGCGGTGGCGGAGGTGGAGGTGGATCTCGACACGGCCGAGGTGGCGGTGCTGTCCGTGGTCGCCGTGGACGATGTGGGCCGGGTCATCCACCCCGTGCTGTGCGAGGGACAGGTCGAGGGCGGGACGCTCCAGGCCGTGGGCTATGCCACGATCGAGGAGATCAAGCTGCTCGACGGGCGCTACCTCAACGACCGGCTGCAGACGTACATCATCCCGACCTCGCTCGATGCCCCGCGGCTCGAGACGATCCTGGTCGAGGTGCCGTTCAGGGACGCGCCCCACGGCGCCAAGGGGGTGGGCGAGCTGCCGATGGACGTCGGGGCACCCGCGGTGGTGGCCGCCATCCACGATGCGACCGGGGCCTGGATCCACGACCTGCCGGCGTCGCCGGAGCGGATCCTCGCCGCCCTGGCCGGGATCGAGGCGCCCGGGCCGCCGGGCGTGTCGGCGGTGTCCGTGGTCGCGCCCGGGTCGCCCGGTGCGCCGGCTGCCGGCGAGGCTGGCCGGGCGGTGGACGCGTGACGTTCCGGCTGGTGGTCAACGGTGACCCGGTCACGCTCGACGTGCCCGGGATGCGGCGCCTGCTCGACGTCCTGCGCGAGGATCTGGGCCTGACCGGGACCAAGGAGGGCTGCGGCGAGGGTGAGTGCGGGGCCTGCACGGTGCTGGTCGACGGCGACGCGGTGCTCAGCTGCCTCGTCCCCGCGTGTCAGGTCGATGGCGCCGACGTCCGGACGGTGGAGGGGCTTGCTCCGGCCGCGGGCGGTCTGGGCGTGGTCCAGCAGGCCTTTCTCGAGGGGGGCGGCGCCCAGTGCGGCATCTGCACGCCGGGCATGCTGATGGCGGCCGAGGCATTCCTCGCGTCGGGGATCGAGCCCAGCGAAGGCGCGATCCGCACGGCGATCGCCGGCAACCTCTGCCGGTGCACGGGCTACACCAAGATCATCGACTCGATCCGGCTGGCCGCCGAACGGCTGGGCACGCCCTGATGGCGGTCGAGCCGCCCGTCGTTTCGCCCGGCACCCTCGCCGAGGCGTACGCGCTGCTGGCCGCGCAGCCATACCGCCCGCTCGCCGGCGGCACCGACCTCATGGTCCAGCTGACCGGCGAGATCGGTCCCGTGCCCGAGCGCGTGCTCGACCTGTGGCAGCTCGACGAGCTGCGGGGCATCCGGGTGGCCGGCCAGGCGCTTGATCTCGGCGCGCTCACGACGTACAGCGAGCTCCGGCGCTCGGCGGCGTGCCGAGAGCACGCGCCGGCCCTGGTCGAGGCGGCGGCGACGATCGGAGCGGCCCAGATCCAGAACCGGGGCACGATCGGGGGCAACGTCATGAACGCCTCGCCCGCCGGGGACACGCTGCCGGTGCTGCTCGCGCTCGACGCGACCATGATCGTGGGCGGCGCGCGTGGCGAGCGCGAGGTGGCGGCGATCGACTTCTGGCCTGCCTACCGGCGGACCGCGACCGGTCCCGATGAGCTCCTGGTTCGGGTGCGCATCCCGCTCGTGGGCGGCCGGGTGCAGCGGTTCCGGAAGGTCGGCACACGCCGCGCCCAGGCGATCTCGAAGGTCGTCATGGCGGCGGCCTGGCAGGGCGATGCGGCCGGCGAGACGGAAGCCGTCCGGCACGACGTGCGGATCGCGCTCGGCTCGGTGGCACCCACACCCATCCGCATCGCTGCCGTCGAGGCCGCGCTCGAGGGTCGCGCATGGAACGCGGCATTGATCGAGCGAGCCGTGGCGGCGCTGGCGGGAGCGATCGCGCCGATCGACGACGTCCGGTCCACGGCTGCCTACCGGCGTGAGGCCGCCTGCCGTGTCGTGCGGCGGTTGCTGGCCGACGCGGCGGGGATCGGGGCGGATGGGGCAGGGCGGGCGATCGACGGAGGTGCGGCATGATCGAGCTGGGTCCGAACCGCTACGGCAAGCAGTCGATCCGCCTGGTCAGGGTCGTCCGGGACCCGACCCACCGGGTGCGCGACCTGACCGTCGACGTCTCGCTCGAGGGCGCGTTCGAGGGGGCCTATGTCGCGGGCGACAACGGCTCGGTCGTGACGACCGACACGATGAAGAACACCGTCTATGCGCTCGCCCCAGAGCACCTCACGGGCGCGATCGAGGCGTTCGCCGTCGTGCTCGCCCGTCACTTCCTCGCGGCCACGCCGGTCCTTCGTGCCACCGTCTCGATCCGCGAGCACGCCTGGGAGCCGCTGGACGGGATTGACGGGCCGTCCCCGGATGCGTTCCGGCGGACCGGCGGCATGACGCGGCTCGCGGTCGTTGCGGCCGACAACGCCTCGGTCACGGTCGACAGCGGCGTCGAGGACCTGGTGGTCATGAAGACCGCGCGGTCCGCGTTCTCGGGCTTCCCGCGCGACCGGTACACGACGCTGCGCGAGGTCCGGGACCGGATCATGGCCACCCGCGTCGCGGCCACCTGGCGGCACGCGGGGTCACGCGTCGAATGGGATGCGAGCCACGCCACGTTGCTCCGGACGCTGCTCGCGGTGTTCGCAGACCACGAGAGCGAGTCGGTCCAGCAGTCGATCTGGGTCATGGGTCAGGCGATGCTCGACGCCGACGCCGGGATCGCCGAGGTCACGATGCGGCTGCCAAACCTGCACCACTGGCTGGTCGACCTGGCGCCGTTCGGTGGGACCAATGAAGGCGAGATCTTCGTGGCCACATCGGAGCCGTACGGCCTGATCGAGGCGACCGTCCGCCGCTCGGGCTCCGGTTGACCGTCCGCTCCGGGGAGCGGAGATCGCTCGTCAGCGCACGGTGGTCGCCGGCAGTGGACCCGGCCGAACCTCTCAGCTCATCGGCTCGAGGGCTCGCTCTACGAACCGGCCGTAACCACGCTGGCCCACGAACCGACCATCGCGCACGACGAACGTGCCCCGGACGAGCGTCGATCGCACGGCACCCCGCACCTCACGACCCTCGTAGGGCGTGTAGTCGCTGGTGTGGTGGAGATCCGCGGCGCGGACCGTGCGCCGGGCCGACGGGTCGAACAGCACGAGATCTGCATCGCGTCCGACCTCGATCGCGCCCTTCCTCGGCAGGCCGAACAGGCGCGCCGGCGCGGTCGAGAGCAGGTTCACCAGGCGCTCGATCGGGATACGGCCGTTGGCGACGCCGGCGTCGTAGGCGATCGTGAGCAGCGTCTCGATCCCGGGACCGCCATTCGAGATCCGGTCGAACAATTCGCGCCACGACTGCTTCTCGACGGCGACCCGGTCCGGGACATGGTCGGTTGCCACCAGCGCGAGTGAGCCATCGGCGAGGCCGTCCCACAGCGCGTCGGGGTTGCCGGGCGGGCGCAGCGGCGGCGAGATCACGTACCGGGCCGCCTCCTCGGGCGGGGCGTCGTAGCGCTCGTCGGTGAGCGTCAGGTAGTGCGGGCACGTCTCGGCGAACACCGGCTGGCCCACGGCATGCGCGGCCCGGACGGCGGTCAGCGCCTCGGCCGACGAGAGGTGGACGACGTACAGCGGCGCGCCGGCGGCCCGGGCCAGCGCGATCGCCCGGGCGGTGGCCTCGGCCTCGACGTACGGGGGCCGCGACGCGGCGTGGTATCGGGGCTCGACCTCCCCGGCCACGAGGTGCCGCGCGGTCAGCGCCTCGAGGATGGTCCGGTTCTCGCAGTGGACCTCGAGCATCCCGCCGCGCTCGGCCATCGCGCGCAGCGCCCGAAGCAGCATCGCGTCATCGACGCCGTACTCGTAGACCATGAACGCCTTGACGGTCGGGATGCCGGCCTCGATCACGGCAGGCAGCTCCGCGATCGGGTCCGCCATGGCCGAGGTGAGAACCAGGCTGAGGCCGACATCGACCGCCGAATCGACCTCCGTCGCCGCGCGCCATTCGCGCAGGCCGGCGGTCAGCGACCGGGCGGCCTCGGGCGACGACCCGGTGCCCGGATTGTTGAACGAGAGGAAGGTCGTCGTGCCACCGAAGGCGGCGCCGACCGAGTCCTGGAAGAAGCGGTCCGGCTCGGCATCGGTGGCGACCCGGGTATGGGTGTGGGCGTCGACCACGCCCGGCAGCACGAGCAGTCCCGTGGCATCGACGACCTCGCGAGCCCCGGCCGCGAGGCCGCCAAGGTCCGCCTCGACCGCGGTGATCCGGCCACCGGCCACCGCAACGTCCGCGCGACGCACGCCGGCGGCGGTCACGACCGTGCCACCGCGGACGACGAGATCGGTCACGCGTCAGCCCTCGGTGATCTCGATCTCCTGGGCGCCGTCCCACAGGCAGCGACGGCCCATCTCGCGCAGTCGATCCTCCCAGCCGTCGTCGGGCACGATGCTCGCGAAGTGGTTGGCCGCCAGCTGGCCGACCTTCGACGAGGTGGTGCAGGCGCCGTACGGGAAGAAGATCTCGCACTCGCTGATACCGCCCGGGTACAGCGCGAGCTGGCCCGGGGCCGGATGCGATGTGTGGTGCTCCCAGCCCACGCCCGGTCGCAGGTCGCCGTACGGGATCCACGTCGATTCGCCGCTCCATCGACAGTGGATAAGCCGGGCGCGCAATGGCAGCATCGCGCGGATCACCTCGATCGTGCGGGGGGCATCGGGCTCCCAGCGGGCGCTAAAGTGCAGGTCACCGACCCGGATCGACAGCTCGCTCATCGCCGGAGGATACGTGTCCCAGGGCCGCCCGACCATCTCCACTCACGTGCTCGACACCGCGGCCGGCACCCCCGCAGTGGGGATCCGCGTGCGCTGCTGGCGCCTGGACGGCGCTTCGGCCAAACCGGTGGGCGAGGGCTTGACCGACGGCGACGGCCGGATCCGCGACCTGCTCGACGATCACGAGCTCATCCCCGGACGGTACCGGCTGGCGTTCGAGCTCGGTGCGGGACGCTTCTTCGAGGCCGCAACCGTTGACGTCCGGATCGACGACGGGCGCCGCAGCCACCACGTGCCGCTGCTGCTGGCACCGTACGGGCTCACCAGCTACCGCGGCTCCTGACCGTGGCGCCGCCGGACCGCTGGATCGAGGAGCTCGACCGCCTCGCGGCCCCGGCCTGCATCGAGGTGCTCGGCCCGCTGTTCGAGGGCGCGCCCCGTTTCCTCGGGCGGCTCGTCGCCGCCCGGCCGTTCGGTGACCCGGACACGCTGTTCGCGCGTGCTCGCGAGATCGCCCACGCCATGCCCGAGCCCGAGCAGCTGGAGCTCATCGATGGCCACCCGCGTTTGGGCGCTCCCCCGGGATCGGTGTCCGCGCACTCGTACCTCGAGCAGGGCTACGCCCGGGAGGCGGCCGACGCGGCCGCGGAGGCCGCCCGGGAGCGCGTGGCCCGCGACCTCGAGCGGCTCAACGACAGGTACGAGGCGCGCTTCGGGTTCCGCTACTGCGTGTTCGTCGCCGGCCGGCCGCACGCGGCCCTGCTGCCGGGGATGGAGGCGGCGCTGGAGGCGAATCGCGCCGCCGAGCTCGATCGCGCGCTCGACGCCGTCATCGATATCGCCGCCGATCGCTGCCGGCGCCCCATGACCGGGGCCGGCTGAGACCGACCGGGCGCGGTGCCGGCAGCCGGCGACAACCGACGAAACCCGCAGGCTCCGGGCGGCGTCGTCATCCTCGGGCGGTGCCGTAACCACGGAGGGCACGGATGGGCGGAAGACACGCCGTCGCGGGGCTGCTCCTGGCGATGATCGCCATCTCGCTGGCCGGCTGCTCGATCGTGGACCAGCTGCTGCCGCGGCGGCCCGTGATGTCCCGCGAGCAGGCGATCGCCGCGGGCAAGGCTGCCGAGCCGGACTTCGCCGACGAGCAGGTGATGGCGGCGCGGCTCGGGACCTGGAAGGAGCTTGCGGAGCCGGGGGCACCGATCGAGGGCCCGCAGCCTGATCCAGCAGATCCGGTCTGGACGGTGAACCTGGGCTGGCTGCTCGGCCCGCTGGACGGCCAGGGCGTGATCCTGATCCTCGATGGGCGGGACGGCCACGTGATCCAGCGCAGGCACTGGATCTCGTAGCTCGGGAGTCGGACGCGAAGGGTCGTGCCCCCGCCAAGGGTCGCCCCCGGTGGCAGGGTGCGCGGCGAGGACCCGGGCGATCGGCCGGTGTCAGCCGAGCAGGACGCCCGGGTTGAGGATCCCGTCGGGATCGAGCGCGGCCTTGATCGCGCGCATCGCGGCCAGATCGCCGGGTAAGCGGTCCCGGGCGAGCCAGCGCACCTTCGCGATGCCGATGCCGTGCTCGGCGCTGATCGAGCCCCCGAGCTCGAGGGTGAGCTCGAGGACGGCATCGTCCACGGCGTCACCGGCCGGATCCGCGCCCAGGATGTTCACGTGGAGGTTGCCGTCCAGGACGTGGCCGAACACGATCGTCCGCGCCCGGGCGTCGGCCGACGACACGCGATCCGCGACCCGATCGACGAACGCCGCCAACCGCCCGACCGGGAGCGCGACGTCGATCTTGTGCGGGATACCCTCCCGACCGATGGCGTCGCTGTGTCCCTCGCGCAGCAGCCACAGCCGCTCGCGCGCGGTGGTGTCGGAGGCGATGGCGGCATCGAGCAGCCCTGGACCGCCGGCATCGAGCAGCCCTGGACCGCCGGCATCGAGCAGCCCTGGACCGCCGGCATCGGCGAGGTCTCCCAGGGTGTCCACGAGCCTCGGCTCCGGGTCGGCCACGTCCGCGACCTCGACCAGGAGGTAGGCGGGCTGCGGGCGGCCGAACGGGCGCACGCCATGCAGGTGGCGAACCACGAGGTCGAGGCCATCCTCGAGGAACAGCTCCGCGGCCTGGATGGTGGGCAGCGCCCGGCGCAGGTGCGCCGCGATCCCGACGGCCGCCTCCACCCCGGTCACCGCGAGCACGGCAACCGCCCGATGCTCGAGCCGCGGGACGAGCCGGAGGCGGGCCGCCGTGACGATACCGAGCGTTCCCTCGGACCCGGCGAGCAGCGACGGCAGGTGGTAGCCGGTGTTGTCCTTGCGCGGCGCGTGCAAGCGGCTGACGATCGTGCCATCGCCCAGAACGGCCTCGATCCCGACCAGCTGCTCGCGCATCGTTCCGTGGCGCAGGACATGGATCCCGCCCGCGTTGGTCGCGATCATGCCGCCGATCGTGGCCGAATCGCGGGCCGCGAAGTCCACGCCAACGTCGAGCCCGGCCGCTCGCACATGCCGCTGGACCGCCGCCAGCGCAGCCCCGGCGCCGACGACCGCCTCGGCCGCGATCTCGTCGACCGGCTCGAGCCCGTTCAGGCGCGCCGTGCTGAGGACCACGGCCCGGCCGCGCGGGATGCCGCCGCCGACGAGCCCGGTGTTGCCGCCCTGGGCCACGAGCCCGATCCGACCGTCCCGGCAGGTGCGGACGACCGCCGCCACCTGGTCGACGGTCGCCGGGCGAACGACCGCGAGCGCCTCGCCGTGCCAGCGCCCGGTCCAGTCGGTCTCGAAGGTCGCGCGGAGCGCCGGGTCGACCAGGACGTGCTCCGGCCCGACGATCTGCTCCAGGTCGGCGATCAGCGCGTCGTGCACGGGACCATCGTCGAGCGTGGGAGGCTTCGGCTGCAAGCCGGGAATGGACACCGGCCCGGCAGCGACGGATGATCGCAGGGTGAACCCGACGCTGCTGTTCGGGCCGATGTTGGACACGACCCCCATGCTCCTCGGGCTGCCCGGCTCGGTGGTCGTGTCGGCGATCGCCGTCGTGGGAATGGTCGTCCGCGTCGTCTGGGTCCGGCGCATCACCCACACCGAGCTCGAGGGCCCATCGTCATTCCGGGCGATGACCGGGCGGAGCCGGTGGGGGACCGCGGTCGC
Source organism: uncultured Chloroflexia bacterium (assembly GCA_963829295.1). Lineage (GTDB taxonomy): Bacteria > Chloroflexota > Limnocylindria > Limnocylindrales > CSP1-4 > CAIXZV01. Next base: position 413,053 of record CAWHHU010000010.1, read on the forward strand.
GATCGGGCTGACGGTGGCGGGCCTGGCCGCGGTCGGCCTGCTGTTCCTGGCCGTGCTCCTGGCCCCGCGAGCCCGCTGACCCTGGGCGGGCGACCGGCCCGGCTTCGGATCCACGTTACCTGGAGGCCGCCCCACGCAGGTAGGCGTCCGCGACCCGCTCGGCAAAGGCGAGGTCGAGCTCGCCGCCGAACATCAGCCGGAAGTAGACCGGCCCCACGAGCAGCTCGGTCGCGACCTCCGGATCCGCGTCGGGGCGAAGGTCTCCGCGCGCCACGCCACGGGCGATGACCCGGGCGATCTCGTCGCGGCGCGCCTGCACCACCGTCGCCCGGAACGGGTCGCCGAGGGTGGGGTTGACCGCGATCTGGGACAGCAGGGCACGGATGACAGGCCCGAACGGGGTGTCCGTCAGGGCCCGCATCGGGTTGAGGACAGCCGCCAGCAGCTCCGAGCGCGTATCGCCGGTGTCGGGGACCGGAAGGTGCGGGGCGGCGAGGCCAGCCAGCACCTCCTGGCACAGGGCGGCCTTGGAGCTCCAGCGGCGGTAGATCGTCGCCTTGCCCACGCCGGCGCGTGCGGCCACGTGCTCCAGTCGGAGTCGTGAGAACCCCTCGTCTGCGAGCAGCGAGGAGGTCGCATCCAGGATGCGACGGTGGACCACATCGCTGCGGGGGCGACCCCCGCGCGATCGCCGCCCAGCCGGTCCGCCGGTCGCCCCCGCGGTGGACAGGGTGGTCGCTGGCGACGGGGTTGCCACCGAGGCATCTTACGAGACGGTCCGTCTCGATGCAACCGAGGTCGGGCTCGCGAGTCAACCCGGCCGCTCGCGGCTTCGCCGGCCGCTCGCCGAGCATTCAATCGATCCCTTGGCCGCGCCATCAGCTCGACGGGAGAGCCCGGTGTCGGGCGTCCAGGCTCCCCGAGCCCAGGCCGCTCACCTGGCGATCAGATCGTGCCGGCTCGCGACCGATCGGTCGCTGGGCGGCCCACGGACGCGTGGTGCGGGCGACGGGGCCGCCGTCGCCGGACCTTACGAGCTGGCCGTCCGCATGCAACGGTTTGCGCGGTGGCAGCCGGCGCCGCGAGGGTCCCCGCAATCGTTACGCGAGGGTCCCCGCAATCGTTAACCGAACGGCAACCAAATCGATACGCAGCGTCTCGCATCATGGGATTGATGGGCGCTACCATACGGAACGGCTCGTATCTGTAACCTCGCCACCAATGTACGGAGGTCCCCCTTCGTGAACGACAACTACCGCTACATCGACATCATCGAGTCGGCCAACGACCGGCAGCCCTTCTGCAGCTGCGGCCGATCGACCGAACCTGTCTACCGGGACGGCGTCGTCTGGCTCGAATGCTCTTCGTTCCACGAGGAGCGCCGAAGCCGGCTCGCCCGGGCCGTCGCCACCGTCACGGCGCTGTCCCACGTCCATGAGCGGATCATCGAGATCCCGCCCGCCGACGAGGCGATGGCCCAGGCCGCCTGAGGCGAGACCCCGCGTCACGCCCGGGCATCGCGCGGCAACGGGCGCCGGTGCCGATCTCAGCGATGCCCGCCTCGCCCTTCGACCACCGCCCGGAGCATCGTCCGGAACCGATCGCGGTCGGTAGCCGGCAGTGCCACCAGGAACTCGTGCTCGACCTGGTCGGTGGCCCGGATCGCTGCCTGGAACGTGCCCTCGCCGGGCGCCGTGAGGAGCACGATGTTCCGTCGGCGGTCCGTGGGGTCGGTGCGGCGTTCCACGAGGCCCTTCGCCTCGAGATCGTCGAGCAGGGCAACCATCGTCGTCCGGTCGATGCCCAGGCGGCCGGCGGCCTCGAGCTGGGAGGGCGGCTCGCCCTCCGCGACCACCGAGAGCACGGCGAGCTCACGCCCGGTGATGCCGTATGGTTCGAGCGCCGCGGCGCTGAGGGTCGAGAGCCGCTCCCGCGCGTGCTTGAGGAGCCAGCCCAACCGGGCCCGCGTGGGCACGCTCGGGGGATCGTCGTCCTGAGCCACGCGGTCATCCTAGCCCCGGCTTGCCAGTGCCTCAAACGATCAGCTATGCTGACGATCAGCATAGAGGTGGGATAACGGACCAGATGCCGCCGCGTTGAAGGCCGGCGCGAGACCGGTGAAGGAGGCCTGGGCGATGACGGACGGGAAGCGGGTGACGTTCGGGATCAAGACCAGCCAGGCCAACACGACCTACGAGCTGGTCCTGCGCACCTGGCTCGAGGCCGACGAGCTGGAGGCCTTCGAGCACGCCTGGCTATGGGACCACCTGGTGCCACTGCGGGGGGACGTGACCGGCCCCGCGCTCGAGGCCTGGACGCTGCTGGCCGCGCTGGCCGCACGGACCCGGCGCCTGCGCCTGGGCGTGATCGTCACCGACAACCGCCTCCGTCCGCCCGCGGTGCTGGCCAAGATGGCGGCCACGGTGGACCGGATCTCGGGTGGCCGGCTCGTGTTCGGGATCGGCGCCGGCGGCAGCAGGGTGAGCGACCCGGGCGCCCGGTTGCTCGTGGAGCGGGAGCTCAATGGTTACGGGATCGAGGTCGTCTCACCCGGCGAGGCGATCGGTGCCCTCGACGAGGCCTGCACGATCGCGCGGCGGATGTGGACCGAGGCTGAGCCATTCGACTTCGAAGGCCGCCACTACACCCTGCGGGGAGCGGTCTGCGAGCCGAAACCCGTCCAGCCGCTGCCGATCATGATCGGGGCGGCCGGCCATCGGAACCTGCGGGTCGTCGCCCGTCATGCCGACATCTGGAACTGCCCCACCCGGGGGGCGGACGTGGGCGAGTTCCGGCGCCTCAATGAGGAGCTCGACGCGGCCTGCGCCGAGGTCGGCCGGGATCCCGCCGAGATCACGCGTTCCGTCCAGCTCCTGGTTGTGCCGGCGGCCGCCAGCGCCTCTGACCGTGCGACGGGCTTGCCGCGTTACAACGATCCGGCCGCGACCCGGGACGTCGTGCTCGCGCTGATCGAGGCCGGGGTTGGCCACGTCGTGCTGGCGCCGGTCGCCCCGGAGATCGACCAGCCGGCGCACTGGCTGGCGGAGGAGGTCGTGGAGCCGGTCCGAGCGCAGCTCGGCAGCTAGCCCGCGGCTCGATCGGGCACCGCTCACGCGGGAGGCGCGGGGGCAGGTTCAGCGACGCAGCGCGGTCAACCTCGACTCGTACTCAGCTTCCGTGATCTCGCCGCTCGCGAGCCGGCGGCGGAGCACCTGTTCCGGCTGCTCGACGCGTCCGACGCCCGCCAGGCGCAGCCCGATCGCGATGACACCGGCCGGGATCAGCACCAGCAGCGCGAGGATCGCCAGAATGATGACGATTTCGGCGGGTCCGACGTTCGTGGGCATCTGCCCTCCCATATGTTCCGGAGCCGGCGTTCCGTCCTTCCGGGCGCCAGCGTGTCGTCCCGGTCTACGGCTGTCAACGATCCATCGACCCCTTCCTCGTCAGGGGACGGCCCTCATCGGCTCCGGGCCTCGTCTGCGCCGGTACGCGGAGCGCGCGTCAGGCTGATCTGCGGTCGTCGCGCAGCCGGACCTGGGTCTCAACCGCGCCGGGACCGTCCACGGCGATGGTCGCTGCAAGATCGCCGTGGCTGAGCTGGTAGGTCCCGGCGACCCCCTCGAACCGGACCTGGCCCGTGTCGTCGGTGATCAGGTCGGTCGGCGCCAGCCACCAGTCGGTCCTGATCAGGTCGCGAAGCGCGTGGTAGGCGGGCTTGGGCGTGCCGTCGGCCGCCACCAGGCCGCTCGGGGCGTTGAGCCAGCCGCCGTCGGGCAGGCCCCACCAGGTGATCGCTGCAACCGCGGGGTGGGCGTACAGGGTCCGGTAGTGGCGGACGACCTCGTCCGCCTGGCGCGCCTCGCCCTCGGGGGTGCTCGGCCATTCGTCGACCTGGTGGTCGTTGAGATCCACGATGCCGGGTGGCATCAGCGCACCCGAAACGAGCGTGCTCTCGGTCCAGTGCAGGGGGATGCCGAAGCGAGCGTAGCGCTCGAGGATCCGGCCCGTCCGCTCCTCGCCCCAGTAGCCCTGGTGCATGTGGGACTGGAGGCCGATGGCGTCGATGGTCACGCCCGCCTCGAGGACCTCCTCGATCAGCTGCCCATAGGCCTCGGACAGGTCGAAGTCGTTGATCAGCAGAGACCCGCCGGGGTTGGCGTGCCGCGCCGCATCGAAGGTGGCCCGCACGATTCCCGCGCGGCCGAGCGCGTTGGCCAGCCTGGTGACCCCGTTGTCGTAGCGGTCGAACACGGGCATGATCACGACCTCGTTGATCACGTCCCAGGTGTCGATGAGTCCCGCGAAGCCGGTCACCTCGCGTCGGATGCGTTCGAGCTGGGCCACCTCGATCTCATCGTCGGGCATCGCGAGCAGCCACGGGGCCGTGTCGGTGTGCCAGCACAGCGGATGCCCCTTGACCAGGGCGCCGCGGTCGCGGAACCAGCGCGCCGCCGCCCGCAGCCGCCCGGTGTCGGGGGCGCCCCGGGTGGGCTCGAACCCCGCCCAGTAGAAGGGCAGCGTGGCCGCGTTGAACAGCTCGATCCAGCGCGCGTCGATGCGTTGTGCGATCTCGCGTTCCTGGCCCGAGAGCTCACCGTTGGCGAGCGGCACGGCCTCGAAGCCCGTGCAGCCGAACAGGAACGCATGGCGCTGCTGGGCGACCCGGACCCGGCTGCCGGCGAGCGGCGCTCCCTGCCGATCGAGGACCCTGACCGAGACCCGGGCGATCCGATGCCGGGGGGTACGTGACGGCACCACGAGCCACCTCCCTGTGTGGACCGGGCGAGCGACCGGTCCCGAAAGTTTCGACAACCGCTCCCCAACAGCGGAGGATGGTGACGATCTTGACATCCGCAGGAAGCGCGCCGTAGGTTGCCCCGGCGGCCGGCTCGATGGGCGGACGGGCATCGCCGCCGCTGTCGGGCCCGGGTCGGGGTCAGGACGATCCCGAGCGCATCGGCCGCACTGGAGGAACCCGCCGATGGCGCAGTTCGACCTCTCGCTCGACGAGCTGCGTGGGTACCGGCCGCCGCGCTCGGAGCCTGCCGACCTCGACCACTTCTGGGCGGAGACCCTGGGCGCCAGCCGGCGGCTGGGTGGGCCGCCCTTGTTCGCAACCCACGACTCACGGCTGCGGACGATCGAGGTCGCCGACGTGACCTTCTCCGGATACCTCGGTCAGCCGATCCGGGGCTGGCTGCTGTGGCCGCGGGACGCGAGGGCGCCGCTGCCCGCGGTCGTCGAGTTCGTGGGCTATGGCGGGGGTCGCGGGCTGGCCCTTGACTGGTTGCTGTGGGCATCGGCCGGCTACGCTCATCTCGTGATGGACACCCGGGGGCAGGGGGGCGACTGGCTCGGTGGCGATACGTCCGACGTCGAGCCGAGCGGCACCGGACCCCAGGCCGCGGGCGTCATGACCCGGGGCATCCTTGACCCCGCCACCTACTACTACCGACGGCTGATGACCGATGCCATCCTCGCGGTCGACGCCGCCCGGGCGCACCCGATCGTCGATGCGGAGCGTGTCATCGTCGCCGGCACCAGCCAGGGTGGTGGCCTCGCGCTGGCTGCCGCCGCGTTCGCGAACCCCGCTGCCGCCCTCGTGAACGTGCCCTTCCTGTGCCACTTCCGCCGGGCGCTCGAGATCACCGACGCCTCGCCCTATGGCGAGATCCGCCAGTTCCTGCGCGTGAACCGGACGCATGAGGCGCGCGTGTTCGCGACGCTGGACTACTTCGATGGTCGCCACCTCGCGGCCCGCGCTACGGCGCCCGCCCTGTTCGCGGTGGGGCTCGAGGACGAGATCACGCCGCCCTCGACCGTCTTTGCCGCGTTCAACGAGTACGGCGGCCCGGCCGAGATCCGCGTCTGGCCGTTCAACGGTCACGATGCCGGCGAGGCGCAGCATCAGATCGAGCGCCTGGACTTCCTGGCCCGGATCGGGCTCGAGCCGCCGTCGGCCTGACCGACGGGCGCACGATCAGCGTTGCAGGGGGACGTGGGGGACGAGCGACGCCGCGTCCCAGGGGCCGTGCGCCGTCAGGCCTCCGTCACGGGCGGGGCGGCGCCGTGCTCTCGCGGACGATCAGCTCGGTCGCGAGCTCCACCCTCGTCTGCGAGGGTTGCTCGCCCTTGGCCAGCCGGAGCACCAGCCGCGTCGCGGCGACCGCCATCTGCACCAGCGGCTGGCGCACGGTCGTGAGCGGCGGGCCCACCCAGGGCGCCACCGGCAGATCGTCGAACCCGACGACGCTCAGGTCGTCCGGGATATGGAGACGCGCCTCGCGTGCCGCCTGGTACACGCCCAGCGCCTGCAGGTCGTTGCAGGCGAAGATTGCCGTCGGCGGGTCGGGCAGCTCGAGCAGCGCGCGACCTTCGCGGACACCCGCCTCGACGTGGAAGTTGCCATAGCGGATCAGCTCCGGATCGATCGGCACGCCGGCCGCATCCATCGCCGCGCGGTAGCCGTCGAGGCGTGCCCGGCTGCACAGGATCTGCTCGGGCCCCGCGATCACCCCGATCCGGCGGTGCCCCAGGGCGAGCAGGTGGCGCGTTGCCGCGAGGCCGCCGCTCCAATTGGTGGCACCAACCGATGGCGTGTCATGGAGCGGCTCGCCGGTCGGATCGACGACCACCAGCGGGATGCTGCGGCTGCGCAGCTGGGAGCGGAGACCGTCGTTGATGTCCGACAGGACGGCGATGACGCCGGTCGGGCGCCGGGCGAGCACGCTGTCCATCCAGCCGCGAGCCGGCGTCGTGTGACCCTGCATCTCGGACAGCACCAGGGTGAGGTTGTTCTCCGCAACGACCTGCTCCACGCCCATGATGATCTCGAGCGCCCACTCGCTCTCGAGCTCATGGAACATCAGCTCGATCAGCGGAGTTGACCGGGCGGCGCGGCTCGATCGTTGGTACCCGTGCTCGCGGATGACCGCCTCGACACGCTGGCGCGTCTCGGCCGAGACGTCGGCGCGGCCGTTGATCACCTTGGACACCGTCGGCACGGACACGCCCGCCTGGCGAGCGATGTGCGCGATCGTCATCGCCCCGTCCGACGTGCGGCGAGGCGTCGAGATGTGGGCCACGGCCCCAAGTCTAGCGGAAACTTTCGGATCGCCGGAAGGGAGTTCCGCAGTTCGGCTGATTCGACGACGGGGATTGACGACGGCCTGCCATCGGGCCTAGAGTCACCGAAAGTGATCGCCAGCCACGCGAAAGTTTCGATCTGGAGGAGGCGATGCCGGTCCCGGCCGTGCACCGACGAGCGTGGGCTTCGGAGATTGCTTTCGCGTACCTCCATCCGGCTCTTGCGAAGCGCCGCGGCGGTCCCGTTTCGTTGGGTGTCTCCTCCCCCGCGAGCCGGGATCGCCGGTGGCCCTCGCGTCCCAGCTCATCGCGATCAGCACCGCCCCGTCCACGGACGCTCCGTGGGCCCCGACGGCAGCTCGATCCGGCTCATGGCGCGCCCGAACCGGTGGCAGCTCGCGACCGGCCGGCGCACGAAGGCGGGCTCGCGGCGCGCACGGGTGCCCGGGCACGGGGAGGAGCAGCGTAGTGTCAGGAGGAGGAGTGATGACATTCCAACGGCGGGTGGGTGGCCTGGTCGCGGTTCTGGCCATCATCCTGGGCGCCTGCGGCAGCAGCGCGAGCCCGAGCCCGAGCGCCGCGGCGCCGACCACGGCACCCACTGCCGAATCCAGCATGGCTACCGAATCGCCGTCGTCCGAGGCGATGGCCCCGGTGACCATCGAGTGGTGGCACATCACCACCGCTGAACCGGGCAAGACGGACTTCCAGAACATCGCCGACGCCTACATGGCGATGCATCCCAACGTCACCATCAACATCACGGTCCTCGAGAACGAGGCGTTCAAGACCAAGCTCGCCACGCAGATGCAGTCGGGCGACGTTCCGGACCTGTTCCAGTCCTGGGGTGGCGGCATCATGGCCGCCCAGGCCGACGCCGGGATGCTCAAGGACATCACGTCCGACATCGCGTCCTGGAAGGACACCATCAACCCCGGCGCGCTGAGCATCTACGCCTACAACGGGAAGCAGTACGGCGTCCCGTGGGACATGGGCATGATCGGGTTCTGGTACAACAAGGACCTGTTCTCGAAGGCCGGTATCGCGACCCCGCCCACGACCTGGGCTGACTTCCTCACGGACGTCGGCAAGCTCAAGGCCTCCGGCGTCGCGCCGCTGGCGATCGCCGGCAAGGACGAGTGGCCGTCCATGCACCTGTGGACCTACCTCGTGCTCCGCAACGGTGGCGGTGACAACCTCGCCCAGATGATCCAGAGCGGCGACTGGAACACCGATGCCTGCACGAAGGCCGGCCAGGACGTCCTCGACCTCAACGCCCTCGACCCGTACCAGGCCGGCTACAAGTCGGCTGTCTACAACGACGAGGCCGCAGCTGTCGGCAACGGCAAGGCGGCGATGGAGCTGATGGGCCAGTGGGCACCATCGGTCCAGATGGACCAGAGCGCCGACAAGCAGGGCCTGGGTGACAAGCTCGGCTGGTTCCCGTTCCCGTCGATCGAGGGTGGCGCCGGTGCGCCCACCGACGGCGTCGGCGGCGGCAACGGCATCGCCGTGGGCAAGGACGCGCCGCCCGAGGCGATCGACTTCCTCAAGTTCTTCGAGAGCGTGGACAACGCGAACAAGCTCAACACTGACAACGTCGGCCTGTCCCCGGTGGTCGGCACGAGCTCGTCCATCACCGATCCCAACCTGCAGATGGTGGCCTCCGGCCGCGACCAGGCGACCTTCATGCAGCTCTACCTGGACCAGGCGACCTCGCCGGCCATGGGCACGGCCATCAACGACGCGACGATCGCGCTGTTCCTGGGCAAGTCCACGCCCGAGAAGGTGTGCCAGGCGATCAGTGACGCGGCAGCGACCCAGTAGCGTGAGCTCTCGGGTCAACGACCCGTAGACTCGTTCGACCGAGCGGGCCGGCCCAGCCGGCCCGCTCGTTTCCGAAGAGGGTGGACAGCACGGCGATGGCAGCGGCGTTGCCTCGATCGCGCGGGCGATCGACACGGATCTCGACCCGGCTCACGATCGGCCTGTTCCTGCTGCCCGCGCTCGTCCTCTACCTCCTGTTCGTCATCATCCCGGTGGTTCAGGCCGCGCACTTCAGCCTGTACCGGTGGAACGGCCTGCAGCCGCTGACGGACTTCATCGGCATCAAGAACTACCAGGTCGCCCTCGCCAACGATGCGTTCCGCACGGCGATCGCGAACAACTTCCTGATCGTCGTGCTGTCGCTGGGCATCCAGATCCCGTTCTCGCTTGGGCTCGCGGTGCTGCTGAACCGCCGCTTCCCGGGACGCGCCGTGTTCCGGCTGCTGTTCTTCCTTCCCTACGTGCTGTCCGAGGCGATCACCGGGATCGTGTTCCGGCTCATGCTCCAGCCAGGCTCGCTGGTCAATTCGGCGCTGACGTCGGCAGGGCTGGGGGGCTGGGTCCAGGACTGGCTGGGTGACGAGACGCTGGTGATGGTCACGCTGTTCGTGATCATCTCGTGGAAGTACTTCGGGTTCCACATGGTCATCCTGCTCGCCGGCCTGCAGGGCATCCCCCACGAGATCGAGGAGGCGGCGCTCATCGATGGGGCCGGACGCCGGCAGGTGTTCCGTTACGTCACCCTGCCCCTGATCGGACCCACCCTCAGGGTATCGGTGTTCCTCTCGATGATCGGCGCCCTGCAGCTGTTCGACATGGTGTGGGTGATGACCGGCGGAGGCCCGCTCCACGCGTCGAACACGATGGCGATCTCGATGTTCAAGTCCGGCTTCAAGGACACGCAGATGGGTTACGGCAGCGCCCAGGCGGTGATCCTGTTCCTGTTCGGGCTCATCGTCGCGCTCGCCTACCAGCGGTTCGTCCTGCGCCGCGACACCGAAGGCGCGCTCACGATGTCGGCGGGCTGAATGCGATGACGACACAGGCCTCCACCCTCACCCGCACCGCGCGCCGCCTGCGGATCGCGGCGGCGCCGTCGATCATCGGCACCACCGCCTGGATCGTGCTGCTGATGGTGGCGCTGACGATCCTGATCCCGATCCTGTACGCCGTCCTGGGCGGGTTCAAGACCAATGGCCAGCTGGTCGCCAACCCGGTGGCCATGGTCCCGGACCCATGGGTGTTCACGAACTACACCAGCGTGCTGTTCGGCGATGACGCCGGCACCTTCTGGCGTGAGGCGGCCAACAGTCTCGTCGTCGCGGTCGTGGCGGTGGGTGTGACCGTGACCTTCGCATCGTTGGCGGCGTTCGTGTTCGCGAGGTTCGCGTTCCGTGGCCGTGAGGCCATGTTCACGCTGTTCGTGCTCGGGCTGCTGTTCCCGTCGGCGGTGGCGATCCTGCCTCTGTACATCCTGGTGCGCGAGATCGGGCTCAACGGCAACCTGCTGGGGGTGGCGCTCCCCGAGGCGGCCTTCGCGCTGCCGCTCACGATCGTGATCCTGCGGCCCTTCTTCCGGAGCATCCCGCGCGAGCTCGAGGACGCGGCGCGGATCGATGGCTGCAGCTCGTTCGGGTTCTTCTGGCGCGTGCTCCTGCCGCTGGCCCGGCCGGCGCTCGCGACCGTGAGCATTCTGGCCATCGTCATGACCTGGAACCAGTTCCTGCTGCCGCTCATCCTGCTCAACGGCGCGGACCAGTGGACCCTGCCACTCGGGGTCATGAACTTCTCGACCCAGTACGGTCAGGACCAGGCGAGAGTGCTGGCGTTCACCGTGATCGCGATCCTGCCCGCGATCGCGTTCTACGCGTTCGCCGAGCGGCAGCTCGTGAGCGGCCTGACGGCAGGATCGGTGAAGGGCTGATGACGATCGACGCTCGCCACCTGGATCCGTCGCTCAGCATCGAGGACCGGGTCGAGGACCTGCTGGGCCGGATGACGCTCCACGAGAAGATCGCCCAGCTGGGTTCCGTGTGGGGGTTCCAGATCGTGCCCGGCGGCCACCTCGACCGCGAGCGGCTCGAGCGGCTGCTCGGCAGCGGCCTGGGTGAGGTCACGCGGGTCGCCGGCGCCACCAACCTCCCGGTGACCGAGGCGGCGCGGGTCGGTAACGAGATCCAGCGCTTCCTGGTGGAGGAGACGCGCCTGGGCATCCCGGCGATCATCCACGAGGAGACGCTCCATGGGCTGCTCGCCCGGGACGCCCCGGTGTTCCAGCAGTCGATCGGAGCCGCCGCCAGCTTCGACCCGGCCCTGGTGGGGGAGATCGCCGGCACGATCCGCCGGCGGATGCTCGCGATGGGTGCCCGGCACGCGCTGGCACCCGTGCTCGACGTCACCCGCGATCCCCGCTGGGGTCGGATCGAGGAGACGTACGGCGAGGACCCGTACCTGGCCGCGGCGATGGGCGTCGCCTATGTCCGCGGCATTCAGGGATCGTCTCGGGCCGATGGGGTGCTCGCGACCGGCAAGCACCTGGTCGGCCACGGCCTGGCCGAGGGCGGCCTCAACATGGCACCTGTGCACGCCGGCTGGCGCGAGCTGCGTGACGAGCAGCTGCTGCCGTTCGAGGCGGCCATCCGCGAGGCCGATCTCGCCAGCGTGATGCCCGCCTACTGCGACGTCGACGGCGTTCCCTGCCACGCCTCGCGCGAGCTGCTGGTCGACGTGCTGCGCGGGGAATGGGCGTTCGACGGGCTGGTCGCCTCCGACTACATGGGAATCGAGCAGCTTCAGGGGCAGCACCGCCTCACCCCCGACCTGGGCACCGCGGCGGCGCTGTCCCTTGCGGCGGGCGTCGACCTCGAGCTGCCGCGCAGCGTCGCCTATGCAGAACCGCTGGCCGAGGCGATCGCGGACGGTCGGGTGGACGAGGCGCTGCTCGACGACGCCGTGGTCCGCGTGCTGACGGCCAAGATGCGGCTCGGTCTGTTCGAGCGGCCGTACGTCGAGATTCCCTCGCAGTCCACGCTCGAGTGCCTCGCGAGCGACGAGCGCCGGTTGGGTCACCGGCTCGCGGCGCGGTCCATGGTCCTGCTCGAGAACGACGGGATCCTGCCGCTGGCAGGGTCGCCCGGCCGGCTGGCGCTCATCGGCCCGATCGCGGACAGCGCGCGTGACCTGCTCGGCGACTACAGTCATCCGCTCCATGTCGAGACCCTGCTCGAGATCGCCAACCAGCCGATGTTCGGCGTCCAGGCGCACGGGTCTCTCGCGCTCGAGGACGAGCTCGCCGGCCGGCGCACGATCCTCGACGCGTTCCGGGACCGGTTCGGAGCCGCTGCCGTGCGCCATGCCCGCGGGACGGGGCTGCGTGAAGGCAGGGACGATGAGCTCGCGATGGCCGTCGATGCGGCGAAGGACGCCGATGTCGCCGTGGTCGTGCTGGGCGAGCGGTCCGGGCTGACCGACGACTCGACCACCGGCGAGTTCCGCGACCGTCGCGGGCTGGGCCTGCTCGGGCGCCAGCAGGAGCTGCTCGAAGCCGTGGTCGCGACCGGGACGCCCGTCGTGCTGGTGCTCGTGAGCGGCCGGCCCCTGGCGCTCGAATGGGCTGCCCGTCACTGCGCGGCCGTCCTGCTCGCGTGGGTACCGGGCGACTCGGGACCCGATGCCCTGGTGGATGTGCTGGTGGGCGACGAGCCCCCGGGTGGCAAGCTCCCGGTCTCGATGCCGCGAGGGGTGGGGCAGGTGCCGCTGCAATACCGTCACCATCCATCGGGCGGTCGCTCGAACCCGCGCGGCGATCACGTCGACGGGCTGGCCGGGCCGCTGTGGCCGTTCGGGTTCGGCCGCACCTACACGACCTTCGCCCTGTCGGATCTGGCGCTCGACCGGCCCTCGATCGCAACCCGCGAGGACGAGGTGGGCATCAGCGTGCGCGTGGCCAACGTGGGCGAGCGGCCAGGGGACGAGGTCGTCCAGCTCTACCTGCGCGACGAGGAGGCCGATGTCGCCCGTCCGGTGCTCGAGCTGTGCGGCTTCGCGCGGGTCACCCTCCGCCCGGGTGAGGCTGCGGATGTCCGGTTCAGCCTCCACTCCGAGCAGCTCGCCCACACGGGCGTCGAGTACCGGCGCATCGTCGAGCCGGGCACGGTGACGCTGTGGGCCGGGACGTCGTCCGACGATCGGCCGCTGTCGGCGACGCTTGCCGTGACCGGACCGGTGGCCGAGCTGCCCGTCCGCTGCCGGTTCCTGACCCCGGTGTCCGTCCGCCGCGCCTGATCGCCTCGGCGGCTGCCTGGACGACCTCGTATCCCTGGGGCTCCAGCGGGCGCTGCAGCAGCAGCCGGTTGGCCGCGTCCCCGATGACGAGCACGGTGGGCGCCGGCATCAGGCGTCTCGATCGATGCACCAGCCCATGTCCGCTCACCTGGTCACCTCCCCCCTCCTGGTGGCTGGATGATGAACGATACATTCAAGCTTCCGCATATGACGACTCGTCGTGCCGGCCCGGCGGACCGTCCGGTCAGCAAGCGACGGCGACCACGAGACTTGACAAGACGGTACGTCGCGTCTAGTCTCGTGTCATGCCCACGATCAACGTGTCATCGACCACCGCTGCCGAGCGGATCGTCGCGTCCGCCAGGCGTCTGCTCACGGACGATCCGAGCCTCCCGATGGCGGCCGTGGCGCGCGCCGCCGGTGTGTCGCGGGCAACCCTGCACCGGTACTACCGGACCCGCGCCGACCTGCTGGCCGCGGCCGACGTCGCACCGGATCCGGTGACCCGCGATCGCGTCCTGGCCGCGGCCGCGGAGCTGATCGGCAGGGACGGCCTGTCGGCGCTGTCGATGGACGAGGTCGCCGTGCTGGCGCAGGTCTCGCGCGCCAGCGTCTACCGGCTGTTCCCCGGCAAGGCGGCCGTGTTCGAGGCCCTGGTCACGACCTACTCGCCGTTCGAGCCGATCGTCGCCTACATCACCGCGGTGCGCGATCGCCCCATCGACGAGGTGGTGCCCGGCGTGTATCGCCTGGCCGCTCCCATCGCCGCCGCCAACATCGGCATCCTGCGAGCGATCTTCCTCGAGGTGACCGGTGGCTCGCCCGAGGCGGTCGAGGGTGTCGGGCGGCCGCTCGGCGGCCTGCTCGCCGCGCTGGGCGGCTATCTCGAGGTCCAGATGGACGCCGGCGCGATCCCCCGCATGCACGCCGCGCTCGCCGTTCAGGCGCTGCTCGGTCCGCTCGTCTTCCACCTGCTCACCAGGGCCTACGCGGAACGGTTCGTCGGGCTCGACACCCCGCTCGAGGCGTCCGTGGAGACGCTTGGCTCGTTTGCGCTGCGGGGTCTTCGGCCGCCGCCGCGTCCTCAGTCGCCGGCCCACGGCCGCGACGCCATCACCCAGGAGTGATCTTGATGGGAACCTCGATCGACCTTGCCCGGGATCTCCGCGCCGAGCGCGGCTACGAGCGACGCTGGCTCATCCTGGGCGTGCTGTCGCTCAGCCTGGTCATCATCGGGCTCGACAACTTCGTGCTCAACGTCGCGCTGCCCACCCTCCAGACGGCGTTCGACGCCACCGCCGCGCAGCTGCAGTGGATGGTCGACGCATACATCCTCGTGTTCGCCGGGCTGCTGCTCCTGATGGGCGCCCTGGGCGACCGCTTCGGGCGCGCGCGCCTCCTCCAGCTGGGCCTCCTGGTGTTCGGCGGCGCGTCGATTGCGGCGACGTTCGCGACCACCGCCGAGCAGCTTATCGCGGCCCGTGCCGTGATGGGCACCGGGGCGGCGATGATGATGCCCTCGACCCTGTCGATCCTGATCAACGTCTTCCCCCGTGAGGAGCGTGGCCGGGCGATCGCCGCCTGGTCGGGGATCATGGGCCTGGGCATCGGGCTGGGGCCGGTCACCGGCGGGTTCCTGATCGAGCACTTCGACTGGTCCGCCGTGTTCCTGATCAACGTGCCGGTCGCCGCGACCGCGCTCGTCCTCGGCCTGCTGCTGGTGCCCGACAGCCGCGACCCGAGCCGGGCGGCGATCGATCTGCCGGGTGCGGCCCTGTCGATCAGCGCCGTCTCGATCCTGGTGTACGGGATCATCGACGCGCCGCGCAGCGGCTGGACGGATCCCCTGATCCTGGGCTCGTTCGTCGTCGCCGCGGCGCTCGCGCTGGCATTCGGCTGGTGGGAGCTGCACACCGATCATCCGATGCTCGACTTCGGGCTGTTCCGCAACCGCCGGATGACGGCCGGGGTGACCGCGATCAGCGCCAACTTCTTCGGCCTCTTTGCCGTCATCTTCGGGCTGACCCAGTTCCTGCAGTTCGTGCTCGCGCGGTCACCGCTCGAGGCCGGGGCCATCATGCTGCCGCTGGCGTTTGGTATCCCGATCGGGGCGGGGCTCAGCGTGCGCCTGGTCAGCCGGATGGGCACGGGCCGGGTCGTCGCGGGCGCCCTGATCGCCGTCGCCGCCATCGTGCTGACGGTGACCCAGTGGTCGACCTCGACCGAGGACTGGGTGGTGGCGCTCACGCTGTTCTGCGCGGCGGTCGCGATGGCCAACGTCATGGCTCCGTCGGTTGACGCGATCCTGGGCGCCGTGCCCGAGGCACGGGCGGGCATCGGCTCCGCGGTCAACGTGCTGGCTGGCCAGACCGCGGGCGCGCTCGGCGTGGCGGTCGTCGGGTCGGTGATGAACTCGGTGTACTCGGATCGCATGGCCGATGTGGTGGCCAGGCTCCCGCCGCAGGCCGCGGGGCCGGCCGGTGATTCGGTCGGCGCGGCGCTCGCGATCGCCGCGCAGCTGCCGGCTGCGGCCGGGACGGGGCTCGCCGCGGCTGCCCGGATCGGCTTCGTCGATGCCCTGTCGGCCGGCGCCGTGGTGGCCGCAGCCGTGATCGTCGTCGGGGCGGTGCTGGTCCTGCGGTTCATGCCTGCGCGGCATCTCCCGGTCGATCGATAGGGCACCGTCGCGGGACGGGGTGCCACGCCGCGGTAACGCAAGGGCCCGGGGCGCGCTCGGCCCGCGGCCGACGTGACCGAGGTGGCGGCAGGCATTCCGTGGCGCGCTCACCGTCCCTGCCCGGGCGGCCGCCGCCGCGCCACCCGTCCGTGCCGCAGGACGGGCGCGCGGCCGCACCGTGTGACACCTTCGTGCTGAACGTGACGTTGGCGCTGGGCTTCGCCGGCCTGGTCGGGCTGCTGGTGGCCTGCTCGATTCCGCAAAGGCCGCGAGGTCGCAGGTCAGGCGTTCGGGCTCCCGGCTCCTGCTTCAAGCCTCCCGCCGCCGTCCGTTAGGGGCAACGCCCGCGAGCGCCACAGGGCCAGGATCGCAACGCGGATGCACCGGATCGGCGCTCCCAGATAAGTCGCAGATAAGTGGCGATCGTCATGATCAACGAGGCGCCGCGAGACGCGGGTCCGCGACCGATCCCGTCGAGGGGGGAACAGCTCGCCAGGCGAGCCGCGAACGGGGGCCCGCACCTCGGGGCGCCTGCCGCGCCTTTCGAACCGGCGTGAAGGTGATCCGCCCGCCGTCGACGGACAGGTGTCGCCGCTGTCCCGCGGGCGGGACCACGCCGTCGAGGCATGGGACGGCCCCGCATCAGGTCGGTGGACCGGAGTGACCCTCCGACCAGTCTGGCTCCCACGAGCGTTCGGGCGTCGGATGTGCGTCGGCCCCGGGCCCTGGCTAGTTTGTCCACCGACTTGACTAAGCCTTGCAGCGGACCTACCATCCGACCTTGTCGAGGCTGCCGCCGAGTCGAGCGTGACAGGGGATCAGGGTGCTTGGAGTTGGAGGAGCGTGCCCCCAGATGAGCGGTATCGGGACGGTGCTGCCCGAGAAGGCAACCCACCGACAGACGCGGACGTTCAATCAGCAGCTGGTCCTGCGCGCGCTCTACGATCACAGTCCGCTCTCGCGCGCCGACCTGGCCCGGCTGACCGGTTTGACGCGCACCTCGGTCGGCGACCTGGTCGGCACGCTCATCGACGACGGCCTGATCGAGGAATCCGGTCGCGGCCCGTCGAGCGGGGGCAGGTTACCCATCCTGCTGCGCGTGGCGGCCGAGGGTCGCCACCTGATCGGGCTCGACCTCGGCGAGGCTGAGCTCAGCGGCGCCGTCGTGAATCTGCGGGGCGAGATCCTCCGCTCGATCCAGCTGGCCCCCGACGGACGGAACGGCGATGCCACGGTCGAGCTCGTCTTCCGCCTCGTCGACGCCCTGCGTGCGGATGACCCGTCTCCCTTCCTCGGCATCGGCGTGGGCGTGCCCGGCATCATCGACACGGGCACGGGGACCGTCCGCTGGTCGGTCAATCTCAACTGGGCCGAGCTGCGCCTCGGGCCGCTGCTCGAGCAGCGTTACGGCGTGCCGGTCGCGGTCGCCAACGACAGTCACGCCGCCGCGCTCGCGGAGCTGACCTTCTTTCGCCGCCCGCGCCCCAACAACCTGATCGTGATCAGGGTGGGTCGTGGGGTCGGTGCCGGGATCATCCTCAACGGCCAGCTGTTCCAGGGCGACGGCTACGGCGCCGGCGAGCTCGGCCACGTCTCGATGGACGGCGGGGACGCGCCGTGCCGCTGTGGTCGGTCGGGGTGTCTGGAGACGCTGACGAGCATGCGTGCGTTGGTCGATGCCGCGCGCTCCGTGGAGCCATCGATCACCGACGACCGCGGCTTGGTGGCCGCATTCTCGGCCGGCGTCGTCAGCATCCGGCGGATCGTGCTCGATGCGGCGCGTGCGCTCGGCGTGGCGATTGGCTGGCTGATCGGGGTGCTCAATGTTCGCCACGTGCTGGTTGTCGGCCCCGTCGTGGGGTTCGGCGACGAGTGGCTCGGCGAGGTCCGACGGTCCGCCCGGTCGAGTGTCCTGGACCTGCCTGCGCGCGACACGCAGATCGAGTTCGGCCACGTCCGGGACGACTTCGTCGTGCTCGGCGCATCGGCGCTGCTCATGGAGCAGCAGCTGGGCCTGAGTCTCGTCCGATGATCGCGACCCATGAGCTGGGACGCAACCAGACGCTGGTCGCCGGTGTCGACGTCGGCGGCACCAAGACATCGGTCGTGATCACCGACGATCGGGAGTGCGTCCTCTACGAGCATGTCATGCCGACGGACCGGTCATCGCTTGTCGGTCAGATCGCCGGACTCGTGGACGAGGGCCGGCGCCGGCTGCGGCAGGACGTGGCCGCGGTGGGCGTGGCCATCCCCGGCCATGTCGACCCGGAGGACGGGTCGGTCAGCATGGCCGTCAACCTGGGCATCACGCACCTGCCGCTGGGAGCGATGCTGCGAGCGGAGCTGGGAGTGCCGGTCTTCGTCGAGCACGACGCCCGCGCGGCGGCGCTGTGGCTGAGCGCGCAGGCGGCCGACGGGTCGGCTCGGACGCCGGCGAGCATCGCCTTCCTGGCGATCGGGACCGGTATCTCGGCCGGCGTCGTCCTCGACGGGGCACTCCTCCGCGGCGACAACAGCTTCGCCGGCGAGGTGGGCCACCTTGTCGCCGACCCGGATGGAGCCGTCTGCGCGTGCGGGCTGCGGGGCTGCCTCGAGACGGTCGCCGCCGGTCCGGCGATCGGTCGCCAGGCCGACGAGGCGATCGCTGCCGGTCGCACCTCCGTCCTGCTGCCCCCTTCGAGCGCCGCAGCAGTCTTCCGCGCCAGCGCTGCCGGCGACGAGGTCGCGGTTGGGATCACCGACCGGGTGGCCGACCACCTGGCCCGAGCGATCCGAAGTCTCGCCCTGACCCTGGGCGTCAGGCGAATCGTCATCGGCGGCGGCGTCGCGAACGCCGGACCTGCCCTGCTCGAACCAATCCGATCGCGGATCGCCCGCGAACGGGCGGCCTCGCCTCTGGTCCAGGCCGCCCTGGGTGATGCGACAATCGAGCTGCTGTCGCCAACCGAGGCGCCGAGCGCGCGCGGGGCGGCAGCGATCGCTCGCCAGCACATCGGTCTGCCGGAGGAGAGGGGGTGAGCAAGCGATAACCCAAACGGCCGCCATTGGTGTCGGGAGGACAATCATGCTGACCCAGCAACGCCACTCGTCACCCAGGTTCATCGCATCTTGGAGGAGGAATTCGTGAGCCATAGCCTACGTACAACATCCGCTCTTGCGTTCGCGGCCATGCTGCTGGCCGGCGCATGCGGGAACAGCGCCACGCCGTCACCGCCCGCCACGTCGGCGCCGACCGCCGCGCCGACCGAGTCGGCCATGGCGAGTGAATCTGCTGCCCCGAGCGCAGAGGCTTCGGCCATGCCGTCGCCAGCTGTGCCGACCGTGCCAACCGGGTACACGGAGCTTGACCAGTCGCTCGGTTCCGACCAGCCGATGGCCGGCAAGACGGTCGACATCCAGGTGCAGTGGACCGGCGGCGAGCTCGCCAACTTCCAGGCCTCGGTAGCTGACTACGCCAAGGCCTCGGGCATCACCATCCAGGTCGACAGCGTCCCCTCGAGCCACGAGACGGTGCTCAAGAGCCGGATCGAGGGCGGTTCCCCGCCGGACATCGCGCAGCTTGCGCAGCCGACGCCGGTCCTCGCCTACGCGGCCGAGGGCAAGGTCATCGACCTGGCCACGTTCATGGATGCCAACAAGCTGTCCAGCGAGCATCCGGCCACCATCGGCCTGGTGACGCAGAACGGTAAGATCTGGGGCATCCCCTACAAGGCCGACGTCAAGTCGACGGTCTGGTACCCGATCAAGGCCTTCGCCGCCAAGGGCTACCAGGTGCCGACCACGTGGGACGAGCTGATCGCCCTGTCCGACAAGATCGTCGCCGACGGCTCCAACCCGTGGTGCGTGAGCGCGGGCGGCCCCGGTGACGCGACCGGCTGGCAGATCACCGACTGGGTCGAGGAAGTGGTCCTCAAGACCAAGGGCCTCGACTACTACAACAACTGGATCAACCACACGGTCAAGTTCGAGGACGCCGGCATCAAGTCTGCCTTCGACGACTACGTGGGGAAGATCTTCTTCACGCCGAACTACGTCTATGGCGGCCCGACGGCGATCGTCAACACCGACCAGAAGACCGTCATGGACCCGATGTTCAACCAGGACCTGCAGGCACCGAACTGCTGGATGCAGAAGGTCCCGACCTGGTACGGGCCCGACTTCTTCCCGGATCAGCGGGACAGCGGGCAGCCATCCAAGTACATCGTCGGCACGGACGTGGGGATCTTCCCGTTCCCGACGATCGATGCGAGCCAGAAGAACGTCGAGGGCTCGGCTGACACCATGATGATGCTCAACGACCGACCCGAGGTCCGGGCGGTTGCCGAGTTCCTGGCCACGCCGGAAGGCCTCGAGAACTGGATCCGCGCCGGCAGCGCCATCTCCACCAACACCTCCACCCCGGCCGACTGGTACGCCGGGTCCTACAAGCTGCAGGTCGCGTCTGACATCGTCAACAAGGCGGCCGGCATCGGCTTTGATGCTTCGGACCTCATGCCCGGCGTCGTCGGCGCCGGCACGTTCTGGACCCAGAGCGTCGACTGGGTGAACAACAACGGCACCAACACAGATGCCGTCCTGAAGGCCATCGACGAAAGCTGGCCCAGCCAGTGACGTCCTAGAGCTGAACGAGGGCGCGCCCACCCACACGGGGTGGGCGCGCCCCGTTAGTATCTGCAGGGAGGAGGGCTGATGACGGTCGCAGCGGACTCCGAGCAACCCGGGCTGTCGCGATTTGTGCTGCCCGTCGCCGGCCTCATCGGCCTGGTGCTGTGCATCGCCGGCATCCTCGTCCTGCTCGATCCCCACGGTGGTCAGAAGCTGCTCGCGTCGATCTACGACGCGCTGGGTAACCAGTCCGGCGCGACCGAGCTGCGCAACGGCCAGGGGGACCAGGCGCTCGCCAAGATCATCCTGGCGATCGTCGCCATCGCCGTTGGGGTGGGCGGCATCTGGCTGCTGTTCGTCGGCGTGGGATCGCTGGTCGGCAGGCTGCGCCCGGTGTGGCGCGACCGGATCCTGCCATGGGTGTTCGTCGGCCCGGCGCTGATCCTGCTGACGGTGTACCTGCTGTATCCCGGCGTGGCGACCGTCGCGCGAAGCTTCTTCGACAACCACGGAGTGCTCACGCTCGACAACTACAACGCCATGACGAAGCCGGATTTCGTCGAGATCCTGCGCAACAACGTGATCTGGCTGATCGTGGCAACGGCCGGCAGCGTGGGTCTCGGGCTCGTCATCGCCGGCCTCTTCGACCGCATCCGGCGCGAGGCGCTGGCCAAGACGTTCGTGTTCCTGCCCCTGGCGATCTCGCTCATCGGCGCATCCGTCATCTGGAGCTTCATGTACGCCTGGGTGCCGGCCCAGCAACCCCAGATCGGGCTCCTGAACGCGATCATCGTGGGACTGGGCGGGAAGGCCGTGCCCTTCTTCTCGACCAGCCCGCTCAACATCCCCGCCGAGATCGTGATCATGGTCTGGCTGCAGACGGGCTTTGCGATGGTCGTGCTCTCGGCTGCGATCAAGGGCGTCTCAACCGAGATCATCGAGGCGGCTCGGCTCGATGGAGCCAGTGAGCGCCAGCTCTTCTTCCAGATCATCGTGCCTTCGATCCGTGGCTCCATCGTCACGGTCACCACGACCATCGCCATCGTCACGCTCAAGATCTTCGACATCGTTTACGTGACGACAGGTGGCCGTTTCCACGACGACGTGGTGGCCAATCGGATGTTCCACGAGATGTTCCAGTTCTTCAACGACGGCAGGGCCGCGGCGATGGCCACGCTGCTGTTCGTCGCCGTCCTGCCCGTGATGTACGTGAACCTTCACAACTTCCGCCGACAGCAGAGGGAAGCATGACCGCTCCGGCACAGCCAGTCGCACGGCAATCGGCGCGCGTCGCCAACTGGCGGCCCGCGCTCCTGCGCAGCCTGCCGGTCCGACTGGCAGTGCTCGTGATCTGTTTCCTGTGGACGCTGCCCACCCTCGGTCTGCTGGTGACGTCGGTGCGCAATCCGGAGCTGGTCAGCAATACCGGCTGGTGGACATCGGTCCTCAACCTCTTCGCGCCCAACCAGTGGACGCTGGCGAACTACCAGCAGGTCATCGCCAGCGCCGGCATGGGCGATGCGTTCCTCAACAGCATGATCGTGACCATCCCGGCGACCGTCATCCCGATCACGATTGCGGCGTTCGCCGCGTATGCGTTCGCCTGGATCCCGTTCCGTGGCCGCGGCATCCTGTTCACCATCGTGGTGGGACTGCTGGTGGTACCCCTCCAGATGTCGCTGATCCCGATCCTCAAGATCTACAGCGGCGCGTCGCTCTACGGCACGTTCATCGGCATCTGGCTGGCCCACACGGGCTTTGGCCTGCCACTGGCGATCTTCCTGCTCTACAACTTCATCTCGCAGCTGCCACGCGACCTGTTCGAATCGGCCGCCATCGACGGGGCATCGCACCTGCAGATCTTCATGCAAATCGTGCTGCCGCTGTCCATCCCGGCACTGGGCGCCTTCGCGATCTTCCAGTTCCTGTGGGTGTGGAACGACCTGCTCGTGGCGCTGACCTTCCTGGGTGTGTCCACGGACCTGCGGGTCATGCCCACCGCGCTGTTTGCCCTGCTCGGCAGCCGAGGTGGCCAGTGGCAGCTCCTGACGGCCGGCGCGTTCGTGACCATGGTCGTGCCGCTGCTCGTCTTCCTGCTGCTCCAGCGGGCATTCGTGCGGGGGATCCTGGCAGGCTCCGTCAAGGCATGATCCCAGCCTCGCCAAAGGCGTTGACGGCAGGCTCCGTAAAGGCATGACGCCAGGCGGGTGACGACATGACGCTGGCGCGGCTCATGATCGCCTTTGCCGGCACGGAGCTGCCGTCATCGACGGCGAGGCGAATCCACGAGCAGGGCGTGGCCGGGGTGACGCTGTTCCCCGCCCACAACGTCGTCGATCCGCCCCAGGTTCGACGGTTGACCGCTGCCATCCAGCAGGCGCGGCCGGCCGGAGCGCTACCGCTGCTGATCGCCGCCGACCAGGAGGGCGGCCAGCTGATCGGGATGGGCGAAGGGACGACGCCGTTCGCGGGCGCGATGGCGCTCGGTGCGACCGGTGACGAAGCGCTGGCCGAGCGTGTCGCCGGGGCGACGGCGCGCGAGCTGCGTGCCCTCGGGGTCAACGTGAACTACGCGCCGGTGTGCGACGTCGCCAACAATCCGGCCAATCCGGCGCTCGGAATCCGCAGCTTTGGCGACGATCCCGAGGCCGTCGGCAAGCTCGCGGCGGCGACCGTCCGCGGCCTGCAGGACAACGGCGTGGCCGCGACGGCCAAGCACTTCCCGGGCGCCGGGGATACCGCAGCCGATCCGCACGACGAGCTGCCGCAGGTTCGACGGACGATCGCCGAGCTGGCCGAGCGAGAGCTGGTCCCGTTTCGAGCGGCGCTGGCAGCTGGCGTGCGAATGGTGATGACCGGCCACTTCGCGCTACGTGGCCAGAGCGGGGACCTGCCGAGCAGCCTGTCAGCGGCGGTCCTGCGGGACGTGTTGCGCGGGCAGCTGCGGTTCGATGGCGTGACGGTCACCGATGCCCTGGACATGCACGCCCTGGCCCAGGGATCGGCGCAGATCATCGATGCCGTCGCTGCTCTCCGTGCCGGCGAGGACACGTTGCTCGGAGCACCGGACGAGGCAGCGCTGGAACGGCTGGAGGAGGGCATCGCGCAGGCGCAGCGGCGAGGATTGGTCGATGCCGACGACGACGCTGCGGCGAAGGGCCGGCTGGGTGAGCTGCGCGGCTGGTTGGGACGCTACGAGCAGCCGCCGCTCGCCATCGTGGGGTGCGACGAGCATCAGGCGCTCGCCGCCGAGCTCGCACAACGTTCGCTCACCCTCGTCCGCAACGACGTCCGACTGGTGCCGTTGAAGCTGGCCGCCGACGCGCGCATCGCGGTCGTCCAGTCGGTGCCCGCGGACCTGACGCCGGCCGACACGTCGTCCACGGTGCAGCCGACGCTGGCGTCGGCGCTTCGCCGCCGGCTCGCGGGCGTGGAGGAGATCCTCCTGCCGGCGGCGCCAGGCGCGGCTGACATCGCGGGGCTCGGCGAACGGCTTGCAGGCTTCGACGTCGTCGTCGTCGGTACGTTCTCCGCTCACCTCCGGCCCGCGCAGGCCGACCTGGCCGCGGCGGTCCTCGCGTCCGGCAAGCCGGCCGTCACCGTCGCCCTGCGTACGCCGTGGGACCTGCTCGCCTATCCGTCCGCCCGAACCCATGTCTGCACCTACGGCATCCTGCCACCGTCGATGGAGGCGCTGGCTGCCGCGCTGCTGGGCGAGGTGCCGTTTCCCGGCCGGCTGCCCGTTGACATCGCCGGCCTGTATCCACGCGGTGACGGGCTGACGGCGGTCACGGGCTGACGCCATTGGCCTGAGCGAACGCTACTCGCCGGCGATGAGCCGCTGATACCAGCGCGCGCTGGCCTTCAGCGTGCGGCGCTGGTTGCCGAAGTCGACGTGGACCAGGCCGAACCGCCGGCTGAAGCCAAGGCTCCACTCGTAGTTGTCAAGCAGCGACCAGACGTAGTAGCCGGTCAGCGGCACGCCGGCGCGAAGGGCATCGGCGGCCGCTGCGACGTGCCGTGCCAGGTAGCTCAGCCGGTCCCCATCGCGCACCCGGCCGTCCCGATCGACGATATCGGGGTACGCGGCGCCGTTCTCCGTGACCACGATCTCGGGCGGTGCATAGGTCTGATTGAGCTCGAGCAAGCCGTCGCGCAGGCCGTCGGGCGCGATGTGCCAGTCCATCTGCGTCTGCTCCGAGCCCGGCGCTGCGCCGATCTCCCAGTCGAAGGCCCGGTCCGACCTGGCGCTGACCGAGTCGCGCCGGTAGTAGTTCAGGCCCAGATAATCGAGATCGCCGGCCGGCGGTTCTCCGAGCTCGACGCCGACCAGGTGACCCGCCTCGCGGTGCGCATCGAGTCCCAAGGCCGGGTAGCTGCGGCCGAACAGGGGATCGAGGAACCACGCGTCGCGAGCGGAGCTCCACTTGTCGGCGGCGACGCGATCGCGCTCCGATGCCGTCGCCGGTGCGACCTGATTGACGTCGATCGCCACGCCGACCTTCGCGTCGTGGACCAGAGCGCGGATCGCCTGGGCGGCGCCGGCATGAGCGCGAAGCTCGTTGTCAGCCACCCGGATCGCGGTCGGCCAATCACGCAGCCCCGGCGCATGAATGCCGTCGGCATGACCAAGGAAGGCGAAGACGGCCGGCTCATTGAACGTCATCCAATCCCTGACGCGGTCGCCCAGCCTCGACGCGAGCAGCGCGGTGTAATCGGTGAACCAGCCCACCACCTCGGGGTTGGCGAATCCGCCGCGGTCCTGCAGTGTCTGGGGCAGGTCCCAGTGAAAGAGGTTGATCAGCGGTTGGACGCCGGCGCCGAGCAGGGCGTCCACGAGGCGCTGGTAGAAGTCGAGGCCGGGCTCGTTGATGGTGCCGGTCCCCATCGGCATGACGCGCGACCAGCTGATGCTGAAGCGATAGGCGCGCGCCCCCAGATCGGCCATCAGCCGGATGTCCTCCGGGTAGCGGTGGTAGTGGTCGCAGGCGATGTCACCCGTGCTGCCATCGGCGATCGCGCCAGGCCGGCGGGCAAAGGTGTCCCAGATCGATGGCCCCCGGCCGTCCTCGGCCGCTGCTCCCTCGATCTGGTAGGCGGAGGCGGCGAAGCCCCAGGCGAAGTCAGCCGGAAAGTGCCGGGCGAGCGGGACCGGGTCGGTGTCGAACGAGGGCAAGGTACTCACCCCTGGATCGTACGCTCCCGATGGCCCGCCGCCGCGTTGGACGGGATCGGCGGGGGAGTGGGGTGGCCTACGGGGCTCGAACCCGTAACCTCTGGAGCCACAATCCAGTGCTCTGCCGATTGAGCTAAGGCCACCGCGGCGCCATCCGGCCCGACGGCGCGTGGCGCTCGTCGAGACCCGGGGCCAGCGGAGTGTACCGGACGGGCGGCGGCGGGCGCATCGTCCCGGCGAGCCGTTCGGTCGAGCGGGCCTCGGCGGCTCCGGTCCCCGACGTCGGCTGAGCGGCGGGGTTCGGTCCGGGGTGGTCCGGGCAGGAAACTGGTACCGCGGGCCGGTGCGGTCGGGACCATTGCGCCGCGGTTGGGAGCTGCCTGCCGGCGCAGGATCGGTTCCGATGCCGACGTTCCTCGGCCACCGCCCTCGAGACCGATCCACAGAGTTGCCCCATGTCCCACCTGCTGGCCCGCCTGTCCGCCCCGCTGCTCGAGACCCGTCGACTCGCGGCCATGGTGACCCTCGCGTTTGCCATCACCTCGGCCGGGCTCCTGGCCGCGCCGGGCGCTGCCTTCGCGTGGGACGCCAACAGCTACAACTCGAGCTCGGAATCGCTCCTGATCACGCTCCAGAACCAGGCCCGCGCGTCCGGCGGCCTCAAGTCCCTCAAGCTCGACACCGCGCTGCGCACGATCGCGCGCTGGCGAAGCAAGGACATGATCGCCCGCGACTACTTCAGCCACACCATCAAAGGCACCAGCCACCAGGTGTTCTGGTACATGCAGTACAAGTACGACTACTGCTTCAAGTCCGCCGGCGAGAACATCGGCTTCGTCACCTGGCCGGGCGCGAGCGTCGAGGACGCCACCAACTGGATCTTCAACTCGTTCATGAAGTCGTCCGGACACCGCGCGAACATCATGGGCAAGTCCTGGGACGTGGTCGCGGTGGGCGCCTACAAGGGCAACTTCCAGGGCAAGGACGACACGTTCATGTGGACGGTCCTGTTTGCCGACAAGTGCGGGTCGACCGCGACGGCAACGCCCAAGCCCACGCCCAAGCCCACGGCGAAACCCACCCCTAAGCCGACCCCGAAGGCAACGCCGAAACCGACCCCCAAGCCGACGCCGAAGGCAACCCCGAAGCCCACCCCGAAGCCCACCCCCAAGCCCACGCCCAAACCGACCCCCAAGGCGACCTCGGCTGCGACCGTCGCGCCGACCCTGGCTCCGTCTCCATCAGCTTCGCCGACCCCGAATCCGACCCCCACCCCGACGCCGACACTGGCACCGAGCCCGTCACCGTCTCCGGCCGTCGAGTCCGCGACTGCGACCGTCACGCCTTCCGCGGCTGACGCCGCCCTGGCCGCACCGCCGCCGGGCGGATACCGCGTCGTCGAGCCGGGCGGCGGGCCAGGTCTGGTCGAGACGATCGTCGACAACGTGTTCGGGCAGTTCTTCGGGACATAGCCCGAGTCTTCGGGACATCGCCCGGGTCCTCGGGACGTCGTCCGAGTCTTCGGGACATCGCCCGAGTCTTCGGCCCGACGTCCTCCGATCACTGCCCGCTGGTCGCCCGTATGGCGGGCTCATCGCTCACAGCTGCCATGCGCCAGGACTATCGTGCAGGTGACTACACCGGACCACACCGCTAGGGTACGGACCGTTGTGATCTGCCCGACCCGCTCGCCGTCCCAACCACGTTGCATGGAGGCTGCCCGGTCATGAGCGCCGATCTGTCTTCGGCTGCCACCGGTCCGTGGCCCGGTGGCTCCGCCCCCGTCCCCTTTGCCGCCAACGCAGCCCAGGCACCGCACGCCGCGCCCCCTCCGATCCTCGAAGCCCGCGGGGTGACGCGCACCTACCGCCTCACCGGCGAGATGATCGACGCCGTCCAGGGCGTCAGCCTGCGGGTGATGCCGGGTGAGCTGGTCGCGCTGATGGGCCCGTCGGGATCCGGCAAGAGCACGCTGCTCCAGCTCCTCGGGGGGCTGGACCGGCCCACCAGCGGTGAGGTCCTGCTCGAGGGCGAGTCCATCGGCCGGCTGTCCGACGACCAGGCGACCCGCCTCCGTCGCGAGCGGACCGGGTTCGTGTTCCAGTCGTTCAACCTCGTGCCATTGCTCAACGTTGTCGAGAACGTCGGCCTGCCGTTCACGATCGCGGGCCAGGATCCGAGGTCAGGACAGCTGGCTGCCCGGATCCGCGACGCGATCGCGCTGGTTGAGCTCACGGGCAAGGAGCGCCACCGGCCCGAGCAGCTCTCGGCCGGCGAGCAGCAGCGGGTCGCTGTCGCGCGCGCGATCGTCACCGGGCCCGCCCTCCTGCTCGCCGACGAGCCGACCGGGAACCTCGACTTCAAGACCGGCATCGACATCCTCGACGCGCTGTGGCGCGCGTGCGTCGACCGGGGTCAGACGATCGTCCTCGTCACCCATGATGCGAAGGCCGCCGCCTATGCCGACCGGGTGCTGGTGCTCCAGGATGGGCGCATCCAGGACGAGATCCAGCTCGGTCGGCGCGACGATCATGCCGCGGGCCCGCTGATCGCCCGTCTCGCCCAGCTGGGGCTGTAGCCTCGGCCATGCGGGGCCTGCTGCCGTACGCCTGGCGAAGCCTGGCCGCGAGACCGGCTCGAAGCCTGCTGACCGCGTTCGGCATCGCGATCGGCGTCGCGGTCCTGGTGGCCGCGCTCGCGATCGACGCCGGGCTCGACGCCTCGATCGACCGGACCGTGGGCGGCCTGGTCGGCCGTGCGGATCTGCGGGTATCGGCGTTTACGGAGACCGGGCTGTCCGGCGAGACGCTGGCCGCGGTCGACGACGTGCCGGGCGTTGCCCTCACCGCCCCGGCGATCGAGCGACGATCGTATCTGGCGCCCGGGGCGAATCAAGCGGCGCCGGGCGACCCGGTCACCGTGCTGGGCATCGACCCGTCACGCGAGGCCCGGGTGCGCGACCTGTCCCTCGCCCGGGGGGCGCCACTCGGCGCGCTCGACGAGCCGGTCGCCCTCGTGACCGAGCGCCTGGCGGCGACCGACCACCTCGACGTGGGCAGCCGGCTGACGATCCTGGGTGCCGGCGCGCCGCTCCAGGTGCGCGTGGTGGGGGTCCTCGTGGGCGACGGTCCCGTCCCGGGCTCATCCGGCCGCACGGTCGTGCTGCCGCTGGTCACCGCCGCGAAGCTCAACAGCCCCGACAGCGCCGGCGGCGCGACTGGCGCCGGCGGTGCGACCGCCGCTGACGGCTCCGGCGGCACCGATGGCGCGGTGGGTGGCGACGCCTCGAATGCAGCCGGCACCACCGGCTCGATCAGCGGCCTGTCGCGGATCGACGTGATCCTCGCTGCGGGGGCCGACGCGGCCAATGTGACCGCAGACCTCGAGCGAGTGCTCACCAGCGAGCCGTACGTGATCACCGTGCCCGCCGACGTTGCGGCGTCGCTCCGCGCATCGACCGTCGACGTGCGCTCGACGCTCGCGCTGCTGGCCGCGATCGCCCTGTTCGCCGCGGCCTTCCTGATCCTCAACACGCTGGCGATGACGGTCGTGGAGCGCATCCGCGAGCTCGGGCTGCTCCGGGCTGCGGGCGCCGGACGCGGCCAGATCGTCCGACTTGTCTTGACCCAGGGGATCCTGCTGGGTGGCGCGGGCTCGATCGGGGGCATCGCCCTTGGCGTGCTGCTGGCCGAGATCATGGCCCGCTGGCTGCAGGTGGCCGGGGCCGTGGCCATCGACGGCCCGTCGGTGACGCCGGGTGTCGTGCTTGCGGGGCTGGTGGCCGGTCTCGTGATCACGGTCGTGGCGGCTCTCGAGCCCGCCCGCCGCGCGGCCGCGGTCAGCCCGGTGACGGCTCTTCGGGCGCGCGGCGAACCGGGTGCGACGGCTCGGGCGCGGACCGGCTGGCTGGTCATCGTGGTTGCCGTCGTGGGCGTGCTGGCCGTGCTGGTGCTGCCGATCGACACCGGGACGCCCGCCGGACCCCTCCGGGCGGTGGCGGTCTACGCGGTCCTCTTGGTCGCCGTCCTGGTCACGCCGCTCCTGCTGGCTCCCTTGGGCCGGATCGCCGGCCTGCCGTTCGCCTGGCTGCTGCGCCTCGAAGAGCGCCTCGCGCGGGCTGCCATCGCGCGCGACCCGGCGCGCACGGCCTTGACGGTCGGCGCCCTGGTGGTGGGCCTCGCGATGGTGGTGGCCCTGGCGTCGGTGGCGACCAACGCCCGGACGGCTGCCACGTCCTGGCTCGCCGAGGTGGTGCCGGGCGACGAGATCCTGACCGCGATCGCTCCCGTTCCGCTCGAGGATGACGGTGCCGAGCAGCAGATCGCCGCCGTGGACGGGGTGGCGCAGGTGACTCCCATCGCATCGTTCGGGCTCGCCTTCGGCGGCACGCGGCTGGATGCGACGGCCATCAGCGGTGCCGACTTCGATGCCGACGGGCGACTGGTGTTCACCGCGGGCGACCGACACGCGGCCCTGGCCGGGCTCGATGGGAGCGGAACGGTGATCGTGCCTCGCTCGCGGGCCCAGCAGCTGGGCGTCGGGGTGGGCGATGGGCTCGCTGTGACCACCGCCGGCGGGACCGCCGAGCTCGAGGTGACCGGGATCGTCGAACATTCCTTCCCGGGGCAGGGTGGCGAGGCTGTCCTGGTCGGCTGGCCGGACGCCGTGTCGCAGTTCGGGGTTGTGGGTGCCGATGCATTCGCCGTCCGATTCGAGCCGGGCCATCAGGCGGCTGCCACGGCCGACGTCGACGCGCTTGCGCGCCAGCTGGCCCTCACCCCGGCGCCGATCTCGCACATCGAGGGTGCGCTGGGCGATGCGCTCGACCGCCTGTTCGGCCTGCTGGATCTGCTCGCCCTCGCGGCCGTCGCCGTCGCAGCGCTGGGGATCGTGAACACGCTCTCGATGGATACCGTCGAACGGACGCGCGAGCTGGGCATGCTGCGCGCGGTCGGCATGAGCCGCCGGCAGGTCTGGCGGAGCGTTCTGGTCGAGGCGGGCATCCTCGGTGCGATCGGTGCCCTGGTCGGGTCGGGCGCGGGGGTGATCGTCGGCTGGCTGCTGGTTTGGACCGCGGGCGGGGGCGCCGTCATCGCGCTGCCGTGGCCGACGATCGCGCTCGTGATCCTGCTCGGGGTGGCACTGGCCATGCTGGCCGCCGCGCAGCCCGCCCGGATCGCCGGCCGTCGCTCGATCGTGGCCGCGGTTCGCGGCCCGTAGCGGACCTCGCCGACCCACCCTTCGGCCCTGCGGGTCCTGGCCTGGCCTTCGCCCGCGCTCGGGTGCCACCGCGCTGGTGGGTGTCCCCTGCGGTTGGTAGACTCCGCGCGACACCGGCGCCACCGTGCGCGCCGCGCCGAGGAGACGATGTGATCGCGATCCCGTCGCTGACACGGGTACCCGCCACCGAGAAGGGCGTGACGATCGCCGACTTCCTGGTCCCGGTGCGGGTTGGGGAGCGCGTCTCGCCGGTGCTCCGGAACGCGGTCCTGATCGCGGCCGGTGCGCTGCTGATCTATCTCACCGCGATCGTCTCGTTCGAGATCCCCGGCAATCCCGTGCCCTATACGCTGCAGAACTTCGGGATCCTCGTGGTCGGTGGGGCCCTGGGCATGCGGCGTGGCGGCCTGGCCGCCCTGCTGTACCTGGTGCTGGGCGTCGTCGGCCTGCCGTTCTTCGCGCAGGGCCACGGCGGGATCGAGGTGATCTGGGGCGCGACCGGCGGGTATCTCCTGGGCTTCGTGCTCGCGGCCGGCCTGGTCGGCCGGCTGGCCGAGCTCGGCTGGGACCGGCACATCGGCGGTGCGGTCGGCGCCACGTTGCTGGGCACCATCGCCATCTACCTGGTCGGCGTCCCGTGGCTGGCGGCGGTGACCGGGATGTCGATCGGTGACGCGATCGCCACCGGCCTGATGCCGTTCGTGCTCGTCGACACCGCCAAGCTGCTCGCGGCAGCAGGGCTGTTCCCGGTCGCCTGGTGGGTCGTCGGCCGGCGGCCCAGCGAACGCTGACGTCTGGTTCCGAGCCCCTCGCCGCCGGGTCCCCGTCATCGAGCGCTGACCTGGCCGAGGCCGCCGGGCTCTACGGCCCGGGCTCCGAGGCGTGGCGACTCAATCGGGAGGCTGCCCTGCTGCTCGGGGCCGGCCCGCGGGCGCTGCTTCTCCAGATCGCCCACCCGCTGGTTGCCGAGGGCGTGGATCAGCACTCGGACTTCCGTTCTGATCCATGGGCTCGCCTGGCCGGCACGTTGCGCAGCTACCTGCGGATCGTGTACGGGACGGGGACGGCGGCACGGGCCGAGATCAGGCGTCTGAACGAGCTCCACCGCACCGTGACCGGGCCGATCCGCGACGATGGCGCCGCCGGACGCTTCGGCGGCTCGTACGCTGCCCGCGATCCCGGGCTCTCGCTGTGGGTCCACGCCACCCTGATCGACTCGACGCTGGCAACCATCGATGCCTGGCTCGAGCCCCTGTCTCGCGATCGACGCGCGCGCTTTTACGCGGAGACGTTGCCGATCGGGCGGCTGTTCGGGGTGCCGGAGCCGATGCTGCCGGCCGACATCGATGCGTTCGACGCCTACGTTGCCTCGATGCTGGACACCGCCGGGCCGGTCCATCCAATGCCGGTCGCCCGATCCCTGGCGTCGGTGATCCTGCATCCGCCGCTCGCCCCGCTGGCGGAGCGAGGTCCGGTGGCGCGGCGGCTGGGCACCCTGGCCGGCCCGGTCGCAACGCTCTTGCGCTCGGTCCCTTCTGGTGCCGTCGACTGGCTGCTCGTCCCCTCGACCGGCCTGCTGCCCTTGCAGACACGAGAGGAGTACGGGCTTCCCTGGAGCACCCGCGAGCAGGCGATCAGCGCCTGGCTCGTCACCGCCTGGAGCGCCTGGCGGCCGCTCCTGCCGACAACCTTCCGCTGGTTCCCGCAGGCCCTCGAAGCGGACGCTCGGATCGCCCGGCACGCCATCAGGTGAGGTGACGCCGGGGGACCTGAGTGCCCCGTCGGCGGGCCTGGCAGCTCCCTCGTCGGAGGTGACCCGGCGGGCGACGGCGCATGGATCGACTCGCAACAGTGACGGTGCGTAATGACACCACCTGCGCCGCGCCGGATGCTGGCACGGTATCGAAAGGAAAAGACGGGCGGACTGGCAGAGCTCCCTCCGTGCTTCGCCATGGAGGGAGCACACGCCCACCGAGTCAAGTCCGCCGCGCACCCGGCTCGTCACGATTGGCGCACGCTCGGGGATGGAAGCGCGCACTCCACAGGGCGGTCGGAACTTGGAGTCAGTGGGTATCGTCCTCTCGCTATGAAGCCTGTGGAGCGGGCCGCACCCGGGGCCGCCCGCCTCCTGACTCTCGCAGCGGTGGCAGCCCTGGTTGTCGCCGTGGCCGCCTGTGGGGGTCTCGTGCCGAGCCCGTCCGCTTCGGCGCCGACCTCGACGCCCGCCGCTTCTGCACCCGGGACGCCGGCGCCGGTCACGCCACCTCCGACGACGACCCCACCGGCCGAGACCGACGTGTGCGTGGGGGAGCCGATGAAGACGGTCTACATCGGCATCGATCCCTGTCCGCCGGCGATCGCCGCGGTCCGTGCCGTCGTCGCGCGACTCGGACTGCCGGTCGCTCGCGTGGTCCTGCAGCCGCAGCCTTTCGCCTGCGGTGACCTGTGGCCGGAGGTCGGGTCGCCGACAGTCTGCTTCGACGTCTTGGTCATCTCCGGCACGACCATGCACGGGTGGGTGAGCTTCACGGGATCGGCGAAGGTCGCGGCGGTCTCGCTCGGGCTCCAGGGCGCCACGGACCCAAGCCCGCCTCCAAGACCGACGTGGGTCGCCACGATCGAGGCCTTCCAGGTCCCGCCAGCCGGCTCGGTGATGCCGTAGCGCCCATACCCAGGATCGCCGGCGAGACGCCCTCGCGCCTGGGGGCCCTCGCAGCCGTGGCGGCGGGCCGATCGCGACGTAGATGTCCGCGAAGGGGTCATCAGTCCGCGAGAGGTGGCCCGGAACGGCTGTCATTGGCGAGCACTGGGGGACAAGTCGGTCTTCACCCCCGAACCCGAGCGGGCGACATAGGCTGACGGTCGTGGCGGGAACCGGGGTCGGGTGATCGTCGTCTCCTGGATCAGATCGGAGATGGAGGTTGGCATGGCCCGTATGGCTCGTCCGCGAAGGAGCAGATGTCTCCTGGACGCGCTCGCGCTGGCTATCGTGCTCCCACTCATCGGATGCTCCCCGACGACGCCGACCCCGATCTCCGCGCTCCCAAGTCCGGCGCTCAGTTGCGAGGGACCGCCGACGATCGTCTTCGACGACGGGACGCCGATCCCGATCGTGCTCACGTGCGATCGAGCAATCGCCGCTGCGGTCGCTGCCATCCCGCTGGGTCATGACCGAGTTACCTCCCTTGACTTCGGATACGGCCGTTACTGCCCTCCGGGCTGGCGATGTGGTCCGCCCGCGGGGACGGGCGACATCGGCTTCGTCATCGTCGAGATGGCCGACACGCCCACAATCTTGGTGACCGTGGAAGCTGGTCCGAGCGGGAACATCGCGAGCACCCACGTGGGGCCGCTCCCCACCCGGCCACCGACCCCGTAGCAGCCTGAGAAGTCGGGGCGAGACTGCATCTGATGACATTGACGCACGCGCTGGGCTCAACCCGGACTGGGCGAGACCTCCTCGGCCTCGCAGCGGATCTGGAGGAACGACCTGACGGGCGTCGTCTCGTCGGCCGCCAGCTTCAGCCACATCGGGGGCGGTCATGGGACGAGGAAGGAGTCACCGCGCAGCGCTCTGCGCCACGTTGACGCCACGGACTCGAGCTCGGAACCCGCCGTGGCAAGCCGACGTCGTTGACCAGAAGGGCAGAAGCTGGGGACGGCATGAAGCGGATCACGGCTCTCATCGCGGCCACTGTCGCCCTCGCGGCGTGCGGACAGGTCTCATCCGCGCCGACCGGGTCGACGGCGACGCCCGGCAAGGACCCCACACCCAGTCCGGCGATGTCGAGCGACGACCACACGGGCGACCCGATGACCTATGCGGGTCGGATCGGGACGCCGGGACCTTCGCTCGAGTCGAACGTCGCCGCCGCGCAGGTGATGA
Source organism: uncultured Chloroflexia bacterium (assembly GCA_963829295.1). Lineage (GTDB taxonomy): Bacteria > Chloroflexota > Limnocylindria > Limnocylindrales > CSP1-4 > CAIXZV01. The sequence goes on from CAWHHU010000010.1 coordinate 447,817, forward strand.
AGAATTTGTCGGGCGAGCCGCAGCTGGCCGGGGTCACGACCACCTCGATGCCGACCGGACTGGAAGTGACCGTCAGCCTGACCCGCAACGACGACCGCGTGCCGGACGTCTGGCTGGCCGGTCTCGCGGTCGGGGCAGTCGCCGAGCTCATGCACGCGGATCAGGCCGATACGAGCGAGCTCATGTCGAGTGCGACGGCCGTCGGGCCGGGCGAGAGAGGCGATCCGATCACCAGCGACCTCGGGGTCGGGGCCGTGCGGCTGGGTCAGGTGTTCGACTCTCCGAGCAATTCAACGCTCACCGCGCACGTCGCCGACGTCGCCCGGCGCTATGGGCTCGAGGTTGCCGACCTGCAGATCCTGCACCCATTGGAGATCGCGCTGCGCGTGACGTTCGTGGTGCCCAACGACGCGACGATCGACTGGACGATGTACGAGCTTGTAAACGACCTGGTAGGGCAGCCACCGGACGTGGAGGGTGTGCTCATCGAGCTCGACGACCCCGACGGCCAGCCCCTGCTGCTGGAAGGGGCCGCGTACCGGACGGGTGTCGGCGGACTCTGGTTCGCGCCCGGCCAGGACGGGCGCTTCGGTGCCGTCCACAGTTACCCGCCGATCAGCCGCGGACCGTGACAGGCGCAGGGACACTCGAGACAACTGAGGTCGAGCCCGTGAGTGCGCAGGCCCGCGCCGCCAGGAATTCTCGTCAGCGGGTCTGCAGCATCGGCGCTCGCGGCCATCGTCGTCGCGATCGTCGTCACAGCATGCGGCGCGAGGCCCGCGAGGGTCACGCCAACGATCTCGGTGCCCGCCAGCAACCCACCGCCGACGCTGGTCGCCCCCAGCCCGCCCGTCGCGACCGCGACGCCGGTTCCGTTGACGATCGATGCGGAGAGCGACTCTGGGGCGACCAGGTTTGGTCGGGGTCGCGTCCGGGATCTGCTGGAAAAGCGCTGACGGCACGGGCTCCTCGGCGCTCGTAGGTTAGGCGATCAGCTCCTCCGTCTGCGGGACGGCCCGGGCGGCAATCAGGCCGGCGATGGCGTGACGATCGGGCAGCGTGAGCCCGAGGCCGTGGGCCCCCGCGATGACGAGGTCCATGACGGCCCAGGCCATCGTGAGACAGCTGGTCTCGCCCGGGAAGCGCCCGATCACCTTGGTCCTTCTCCTCACCTCCTCCAGAGACCGCTCCAGCAAGTTCGTCGAACGGAGGCGCTTCCGCAGCCGGAGCGGATACCGCAGGTGGACCGTGAGCGCGGGCAGGTCGTCGGCGAGACACGCCGCGGCGGACGGGAAGTCCGAGCTGAGCTCACCGACGAGGACCCGCAGCCCGTGCTCGGCCTCGGCGGGCGTCGTGGCGCCATCGAGCGCCGCCCAGTACGCCGCGCGCACCCGGGCATGGAGCCCGGGTCGCTTGGGCAGCTTGGCCAGGATGTTCCGAAGTCGATGGACACCACACCGGCCACGATCGGCGTCGGGCCACAGCTCGGTGATCGCTCGGATGAGCCCCGGTGCCCCGTCGGACACGACGAGCAGCGGGCTGCGCAGGCCGCGCGCGATGAGGCCCTGCCCGAGGTCGGTCCAGTCCTCCGTGCGCTCGCGCTGGCCGAGGCAGACGTCGAGCAGGACCCGCTCGCCGTCGGTCGTGAAGCCCCAGGCGACGAGGACGCCCTCCCTGGGCCCGTCGGGCCGGACGGGCAGGAAGATGGCATCGAGGAACAGTGCGAGCAGGCGGACGTCGCCGAGGCTGCTGGCCCGGAACGCGCGGTACCGGTCGCGCAGCTCACGGCACACGGTGCTCACGGCGGTTCGGCTGATCGCACCCAGCCCCGCCTCGCGGGCGAGGCTCTCGATGTCCCGGTCAGAGAGGCCCCGGACGTAGGCGCCGATGACGAGCGCCTCGAGCGGCCGGGTCCGGACGATCGAGCGCGTGTCGGGGATGACCCCCGAGACGAACCGGGTGAGCGTGCCGCGCACCTGGGGCATGGCGATCACGATCTCGCCCTCGGCGGTCTGGACCCGTCGCGGCCGGGTGCCGTTACGCGATCCCGCGGCGTCGGGGGTCCGGGCATAGCGGGCGCGCCCCAGGAACGCTGTGAGCTCGTCCTCGACAGCGCGCTGGAGGATGAGCTGGGCGCCCAGGCGCCCGAGCTCGCTCAGCTGGTCAGCGCCGGCGACGCCGCCGGTCAGCGCCGCCTCGATGGCGGCCTCGATCTGGACGCTGGGGGCTATTCTTCGATCCACGGCGTGGTCTCCTGATGCGAACTTCCAAGGTCCGCTTCGGAGCCTACGCCGTCTTCACTTTTACAGCGGTCTCAGGACGCGGCCTTTGGTCGGACTCAGGCGACACGTTGCTCGAGGTAACCGTGCCGCTCGAGGTCGGGGCGTCCTGAGCCAACTGGAGTCGTGGACCGCGTCCGCGGCGGGTGGCAATCACGCACGCTCGCAGAAGGCTGCAGGACGTGATCACAATTCCGCTCCCTGAGCGTCTCGATCGCCACCGAGACGTCCCTGTGCATGCCGGAAGGGGCGGAGCGTGAGACGTTCCATAGCGATCCTGCTGATCTCGATCGCGGCAACCGGTTGCAGTCGCGCCGGGGCGTCGTCGCAGGCACCGACAGCCGAGCCGCTCCCCGCCTTCACCATGCCGGCCACGACGGTCGCTCCACCGACGGCAGTGGCGCCGACCCTCGCGGTCGCTTCGGAGGCGCCGATCCCGTCCATGCCGCCATTCACTGGCAACCCGACGCTGCACATCGGGAGCGGTCCGGCGGTTGATCCGACCGGTGATGGTGGTTGCACCGACGTGTTCCACCTCGCCGTCCAAGTCGGTGAGTCGACCTGCGGTCCGGGCGTCTTCGTCCTCGACGCGCCGGCGCAGTCGGCCCAGCGTGGTCAGGTGCTCAGGATCACCGCACCGCCCGGCTGGTTGTTCTCCGGGGCGGCCGTCGCTGTTCCAGAGGCGTGGTCGATGACGATCGCCCCGGTCAGCGCGCTCGCGAACCTCGGCGAGGACGACCAGGCCGAGATCCCTGCCGGACTCGGGACGGTCCTCGGCAGCGGCCACGGGCCGGACGAGTTGGCGACCGCGGCGGCGCCGCCATCACCAGGCGAGTACCTCCTCCAGTTCTGGGACGAGTTGGCCCAAGATGCCTGGACGCTCGGTGGCGCCACCTTCTTCTGGCGGCTCTCGATCAAGTAAGGATCCAGATTCGCCAGTGGCTGCATTCGTGAACGCGAAGCGGCTCGGGGGGGCGTGGTCGCAATGCACCTTGACCGTCGCGCGGGCGCGAACCACGATCGAGCCATGTGGGGGGACCCTCGCCGCACCAGGATGTCTTTGCCACCAGGTCTGCGACGCGTGCAAATCGCCGCCGTCGCGGTGGGGGTGGTCGCGGCCCTGACCGCCGCGTCCGATGCCGTGCCAGCGACGAGATAGCCGACCGGGATCAGCGCCGCTGAGCCGAGGTACTCCAGGCTGTAGACGCGCCCGAGCAGCTTGTCGGGGACGTGGTCCTGGAGGGCGTTTGTCCAGGCCAGTCCGACGGCAACCTCGCCGAAGCCGATCACCAGCGCGGACACCAGTAGCCCCCCGACCCCGACCGGCAGGCCCATCGCGGCGGCGGCGAGGGCAACGGCGATCCACCACCCGTAGACCAACCGCCATCGGCGGCGCAGACGCGCTCGACTGCCGAGGGCGACCGCCGCGACCACCGCGCCGGCGGCAACGGCCGACCCGTAGAGACCCAGGACGCCGACGCCGCCACCGAGCGACCGCTCCACGTACGCATTCCGACGCGATCGTGCCGTAGCCAAGCGTAGGCTTACCGCTTTGGTGACAGGGGAGACACCGTGAAGCTTCTGCTCACTTCGGCGGGCATCAAGAACGCGAGCATCCGCAACGCGCTGGTCGACTTCCTTGGCAAACCGATTGCCGAGTCCAGCGCCCTCTGCATCCCCACGGCGACATACGCCTTTTCCGGCGGGGCTGCCAGCGCCTGGCGGCTGATCACGGGACGAGCCGCCACCCCCTTGTGTGAATTGGGATGGAGTTCCCTGGGCGTGCTGGAGCTCACCGCGCTCGCCAGCATCGAAGAAGCGCATTGGGTTCCCATGGTCCGAGAGACCGACGCCCTTCTGGTGGGGGGCGGCGACCCCCTCTACCTCTGCAACTGGATGCGGCAGTCCGGACTGGCGGACCTCCTGCCATCGCTGCGCGCGGTCTACGTCGGAGTAAGCGCCGGGAGCCTGGTGATGGCCCCCAATGTCGGGGAGGAATTCGTCTACCGGGTTCCGCCCACGGGTGGCGATGAAGCACTGGGCATGGTCGATTTCGCCATGTTCCCGCACCTGGACCATCCGAACATGCCCGACCATTCCATGGCCAACGCAGAGCGATGGGCCGCCAACCTCCCGGTGCCCGGGTACGCGATTGACGACGAAACCGCCATCAAAGTGACCGACGGCACCGTCGAAGTCATCTCCGAGGGGAACTGGAGGCTGTTTGGTCTCTGACATCAGAGAGGCCTGGACATCGATCTCGATCTCTGTCGCTACGAGCCCCAATGGACGGCGAAGACCCACGCTCTGGTGTGGCCTTCCCGCGTGTCAGGTGACATTGGCGCCCGCTCGGGGACGCCGATGCGAGGGACTGTGCCCGCATGGGTAGCAGGGCTCGGCCGGACTGCCACGATCCGTCGATCGCGCTGCGGCTCCACTCCCCCGACAGACTTCTCGCGGACCTGGCGCGATGCATGACTGTCTCGCCGCCTCGCCCGCTGGCTGGGCGAGGTCCATGGCGACCTGCGACCCGGTGGCGAATGCCAAGCCCGATTCCTTGCCACGGAGTGGGGAGGCACGGGCCATGTTGAGACCTGCGATGCGCCACACCGTCTGCTCGTGCGCACCAGGATCCGCACGAACCAATCGGCCACACGCTCGAGGTCAGGTCGACGGCTGATGGCGACCGGACGGGGGGGCCCGGCCTATGATCCGCAACAGGGCAGGAATGACTGCGCTGGAGCCGCGGAGGCGTTGTGAAGTACGGATTCGTCACCTCGTTCGGCGGCGCGACCGAATACGTGACGCTCGCGCGCGAGGCCGAGCAGCACGGCTGGGACGGCGTGTTCGCCTGGGACGACATCGCCGTCGAGCCGCGCGACGTGTTCGATCCGTGGGCGATCCTTGGGGCCATGGCGGTGTCGACCGAGAGGATCACCATCGGCGCGATGGTCTTCTCGCTCGCACGCCGACGTCCATGGAAGGTCGCGCGCGAGTCGATCACCGTCGATCACCTGTCCGATGGCCGGCTCGTCATCCCGGTTGGCCTCGGAGGGACCTGGGATGGCGGCTACTCACGCGTCAGCACCGACGACCCGGATCGCCGGGTCCGAGCGGAGAAGGTCGACGAGTGCCTCGAGATCCTGTCACTGGCCTGGACCGGCGAGACGGTCAGCTACGCCGGCACCCACTACCAGATGACGGATCTCCTGTTCCAACCTCGACCTGTCCAGCGACCCCGCATCCCGGTCTGGACCGTTGGCGCGTGGCCGCATCCGAAATCCCTGGCGCGGTCGGCCCGGTGGGATGGCTGCATCATCCACGACATGTCCGGCGTGAGCCCGGAAGGTGAGATCTCGGCGGCCACCGTTCAACAGGTCAGGGCCTGGATGGACGAGCATCGAGAACACGAGGGTCCGTTCGAGATCGTCGTCGAAGGCGAGACCTCGGGCACGGATCATGCGGCGAACGACAGTCTGCTCGGGCCGCTGATCGACGCTGGAGCCACCTGGTGGATCGAGAGTCGCTGGGAGCCAGACGAGTCGTTCGAAACCCTGCTCCGCCGTATCCAACAGGGACCACCGGACGTAGGCTGAAGCGCCCCCGTCCGTGAACTCGGTCTCCTCGAGGCCAGGGTCGCTCAGCCCATGTGAGATGGCGGACGCTCGGGGAGAGCGGGGAGATCGAGACCCTTGCGTCGGGCGTCCCCAGGACACGAGCCCGACGACGCCGAACCGGACCCGATCGAGCCCATGGCGTGCGAACACTTCTCGAATGTCGGCCTCGAACCGTTGACCGCGGTCACCGAGTCGAACCCGAGCCAGCGTGCTCGTGCTGTGGAGCATGTCGATGTAGTCGTCGATCGATTGCTCGACCGACATCGGCTCGGTGCGCAGCTGGCCATCGACCACGAAACGACCTGCCGCGCGGAGGTCTTCCACGAGCTCCGGAGTCTCGGTGTGGTGGTCGACCTCCGAGTACGCTCGCACCACGGCCGTGAGGTCTGTGTGGTAGGCACCATGAATCGGCTCGGTGTCCGCGATGGCCATGACCGCACCCGGAGCGAGTGCGTCTCGGAGTCTCGGTAGCGCCACGTCGACGTCGACCCAGTGAAGGCTCGCGCCAGCGGTGATAAGGCCGTACGGCGGGGACAAGGGCACGTCCTCCGCACGCCCGATGATCCAGCGCAGGCACCGCTCGGCGCCGCCGGGCAGCCGGCGGCCCTCCGCGATCATCGCGGAGGAGGGATCCACTGCGTCCACCCGCTCCGCGAACGCCAGCATGCGCCGAGCGAGCGCTCCGGTGCCCGCTCCGACGTCCAGGATGGAGCCCGGGGAGACGAGGAGCCCGGCGAGGGTGGTGAGCACCTCGTCGGGGTATGGGGCGCGATGGCGGTAGAGACGCGCAACCTCCGCGTCCGAGAACACAGCTCCGAGGGTCATCCTGGCCGCAATCTGCTTGGTCGCGACCCGATCATGGCTCCTCCTGCGTGGCTGACCTCATGTGACATTCGCGCACGCTCGGGCACGCCGAGGCCATCTACCATCGCGGGTGTGAACCCTGCCATGAGCCAGACGAGTCCCGATCGCGAAGAGTGCCTTGCCTGTGACCTGATCAGGCACCCGGACCGAGTTCCGGGTGGACGCATCGCGACGATCGGTCCATGGGCGGTGGAGCACTGCATCGGTCCACTCGGCGTGGGCACCGTCGTCGTCAAGCCCCTGCGGCACGTGATCCACCTGGCCGACCTCGATGCGGAAGAGGCCGCCGCCCTCGGTCCGGCGCTCGCGAGGGTCGCGAGGGCTATCACGCTCGCCTCGTCCGAGATGGGCGATCCGCCGGCACAGGTATATGCGTGCCTGTGGTCCCACGCCCACCGCCAACCCGGGCACATCCATTTCGTGCTCCAACCGGTGGGCGAGCCTCTCCTGGCGCGGCACGACGCGCACGGTCCGGAGCTGCAGGTCCGGATGTTCATGGCCGACGAGCCGATGGACCATGCGTCGATGTCGGCCGCCGCTGACCGCATCCGAGCGCACCTTGACGGTGCACCGTCCAGGACGTGACATTCGCACCGTCATGGTGTCCAGCCCGCTCATGCGAGATTGACGAACGCTCGGCGGGAACGAGGGCGCCTGCCACCGCCAGCAGTGCCCATGGAGCCCGAGATCGTTGCCGATCGATCGCGTGCGGAGCGAGCTGTGACCGGCGTTGCGCTCGAGGTCGAGGGTCTGCGCAGTGCGCTACGGCGCGACCGATGCCCCCACGACGTCACGTTTCAGGTTCGGCAAGGCGAGACCGTGTGCCTGCTCGGGCCGAACGGGGCGGGCAAGACGACGACGATCGCCGCACGGGCGCCACCGCTGCGATCAGTACTCACCCTTGATCACGAAGAACGAGCCGCGGATGGTTCCGGCCAGCTTCGACCTCTGGCGTGCGAACTTGAACCGCGAGGCGAGCTCGGTGGGCACCTCCATCCCGTCGGAGAGCTTGAACCCGACTGCCCGCTTCCTGGCGTCGTCGATCGTGTACAGCACGTTGATCGACAGGCCGCTCTCGTAGAACACGTAGGCCCACCGGATCGCCTCGACCTGGAACGCCGTCGCCTCCAGTGGCCGAGCCGCGATGACGAGGTCGCGCTCCGCCTTGAGGATGCCGTGCACCCAGTCCACGGTCTCCCTGGCAGCGCTCGCGGGTTCCAGCGTGAAGTCGTGGCCGTACTTGTTCTTGAAGTAGCGAGCCTCGTTGGCCCGCAGACCGGCGAGCGCGGGTGCCACGGGTGACGACTCCAGGCCCGTCGTCGAGACGTTGTTGAAGTCCACGATGTAGGACATGACCCGCTCCTTCCGCCGCAAGGGGACGTTCGCTGAGGAGATCGCGTGGGCGCGGACCTCTCGGACCTCGACGCGACATCTTTGTGCCTGATGACCGGGGCGAAGCGGCCATACGCAGATCGTGGGCTCGGCGCGCGCGCGACGCAAGCGCGCGGCAGGGCCCCAGCTCAGCGGATCCCGGTGTCGTACTCCAGATCGACGCGCTGGAACTCGCTCGGGGAGGTCAACGTGACGCTGACCGGTGCGGGAGGTCGGACGAGGCCGGCGACCGGCTGCGCGGTGAGGAGCACGGTCCCCGTCTCCGACACGATCAGCTGGTAGGAGCCGTCCGCAGCACTCGTGGCGCGGCCGACTTCCTGCCCGCCCGCATCCGTGGCGACGATGACCGCGCCGGCGACCGGTCGTGGCGCGCATTGCGGGTCGGGCGGGGACTGCTCGACCGGGCAGACGGGGCCCGCCGAGACGGTGCCCATCACGGTGGGTGGGCCACCGGCCGGCGAGACGACCGGTGATGCGCTGGGCAGCGTTGAGGCGCCGCTCCCCGGGCCGCAGGCAGCAATCAGCGCACACGCCACGAGCAGGAGCGGCCTGGTTACCTTCATGCGGTTCAGACGCCGGCTTGGCTGCTCAGGTTGCACGGGGTCAATGGTGCAGGGAGCCGGCCCCATTGCCAGTGTGGACTGGACGCTTGCCGGCATGGTGAGCAAGGGCCCTGTCAGCGGATCCAATGCTGCCGGGCGCACCCGAGGTTTCTGGTGCAAGCAGGCACCGCCAGCGCAGTGTTGATGACAAAGGACCATGTCGACTGCAAGGTTCCCGCCGGACACTCGCCGCATGACGACGCCGAATCATCGGTTTGGCATGGCGTTGGTTGCCGGGGTGGCCATGCTTGCGATCGCCATCCCGGTGCTGGCGGCCTCGCCATCGCCGTCAGCGGCCCCCACGGCGTCTGCGGCGGCACCCACGGCATCGCCTGCAGCCACGGCGTCTGCGGCTGCAGCCCCGTCGGCGGCGCCCACGCCGTCTGTTGCGCCCACGGCATCGGCTGCGGCCACGGCCTCTGCGGCACCCACGGACTCTGCGGCACCCACGCCGTCAGCAAAGGGCGAGACGTCGGCGAAGCCCGAGACGTCCACGAAAGGCGACGAGGGCCTCGAGACCTCGGTCTCGCTCCAGGGCACGATCCGCAGCATGGTCGACGGCCATGGTCGGCCGACCTTCACGATGACGGTGAACGGCAAGACATGGACCATCTCGGCGGGACCACCGTGGTTCTGGGGTGACAACAACCCACTGGCCGCCTTCGTGGGGAAGTCAGTCACGGTCGCAGGGACCACGCACGCAGGCGACAGTGAGGTCGATGTCGCGACGGTCGATGGCAAGGCGTTGCGCGCGCCCGGAAAGCCGCCCTGGGCCGGCGGGCCCTGGGTGGTTGGCCCCACGCACCCGGGCTGGAAGGGCTGGATGGCCGACGGCAAGCCCGGAAACGGCCACGGTCGCGAGAACGCGCCCGGGCAGCTCAAGAAGGCGTTATCGACCCCCTGACGCCCGGGGGTCTCACAGGGCCATTGCCCAACGCGATCACGGCGCAGGCGGCCGCCGTGCCAACGCCACACGCATGGGATCCCGGTCGCCGTCGGTGCTCAGAGCTCGATCGTTCCCCGCACGACCGTCACCGTGCGGCCGCCTGTCCACACCGTGCCCTGGGCGTCCTGGGTGATCTCGACCCGACCAGCGCGACCGATGGCACCGCCCTGCGTGGCGACGTAGGGGGCCGCCAACCGTCCGCTCGAGAGCAGCCATCCTGCAGCGGAGGCGTTGAGGGACCCGGTGACCGGGTCCTCCACCACGTATCCGTTTTGCGGATACAGCGCACGGACCTCGAGCGCGGCTGGTGATCCGGCCGGGTACAGCCCCACGAGCCCGAGGTCGACGGCCACGTTACCCGGGCGCACGGCGAGGACTGCGTCGGCACTCTCGAGCAGCACGATGACCCAGCCCGGGCCGTTGTCGCCCCACTGCGCATCCACGATCCGCTGGCGGTCGATGCCGATTGACGCGGCGATGGCGACGAGGTCGGCCTCGTCCACGGGTCCCGAGCGCAGGAGCGGAGGAGCGGCGAACGCGAGCACGTCGCCCGCCTGGCGGATCTCGACCAGCCCGGCGCCGCACTGCTGGACGACGCGGCCATCCTCCCGTGGCACCCCGCCAGCCTCCAGCCACGCGTGACAGGTCCCCAGCGTCGGGTGGCCTGCGAACGGGAGCTCGTCATCCGGGGTGAAGATGCGGACCCGATAATCGGCGGCCGGGTCGTCGGGCGGCAGGACGAACGTTGTCTCGGACAGGTTGGTCCAGCGTGCGAACCGCCGCATCTCGGCGGCGGTGAGCCCGGCGGCACCGAGGATGACGGCCAGCGGGTTACCGGTTCCGGGACCCGTGGTGAACACATCGACCTGGGCGAACGGCCGGTTCATGCGACCGAGTCTGCCATGCCCTGCGTACTGGCACCTTCGTGGTCCTGCCGGCGGTCGTCTCACCGTCCCGTGGCTGCTGACGCCATCGGCCACGACCGAACGGATACGGCCCTGCCTGACACCGCCCGCTCTCACACGCCCAATCGAGCCCCGCTCGCCCGAGGGCCGGCGTGATGGCGCCGGAACCTCGTGAGCGGGATGAGCGTCGCGGTCCCATGAGGGGATGTGGCCTCGTGCTCTCCGTGCTCGCGCTGGTCCTCGGAGCCTGCGCGCCATCCACCGCGCCAACGGGCGCCCTGGGTGCACCGGTCGCGCCACCGGAGGTCGCGGCTTTGCCGTGAGCCGCTGAATCGCCATCGCCGGCATCTTCGCCGCCCGTCGCGCCGTCGACCTTCTGCCCGGGGAGGACGTGGCCGCCCTTTCCGCTCAGGGGCATCCCGGGCATCACCGCGACGTCGACGGACCGGGCGACCATCGAGATCACGAACCACACCGGTCGGACCTACTACTACCGCGTCTCCGGATGGCAGCTCGACCAGTTCGAGACGTGCCGGGCGCTCGGTGAGGTGGAGGTGCAGCGAGGCCCGATCGCCGCCGGGGCGACCGAACGGGCGATGCTTCAGGGGGCTTGGGAGCAGATGGATCCGCCGATCACGATCGCGTTCTGGGACAGACCGTGCGGTGAAGCCTGCAAGCGGGAGCCTGTGGCGGCGATGCAGGTGGTGAGGTCGTCGCTCGCACCAGCAGCTTCGTGAGCGTGATCGGTGCTTTTCCTGAGACTGCGTGGGCTCAGAGGCCGTGAACCAACCGCGTCGTGGCGGTCGGCGGATCGATGGACGGGCGGGCGATGGGCATGTCGGGTCCTCGTCGCGTCAGGAACGGCAGTGACGAGCGTCGAGACGGTGTCCTTGGCTGGTCCGGCAGGCCGCGAGCACCCTGCCCCGTCCGGCTCCGGGCCTCATCCGGCTGCTCCGGCCCGGATGGCGAGCGTCTGGGAGAGGTTCTGGGCGAGGGCGAACCAGAGGAGCACCGAGCGGACCTTGGCGAGCCCCCGGACGGGGAGCTGTTGCAGCCCCCGGTTGCGGGCCTGGGCGTTGGTCCACTCGGCGCTGGCGGCCCGTTCCCGGTAGATGGCCTTGGCCTCGGGCGTCGCCATGCGCGACCGCCAGGCCGCGACGCCAGCGGTGTCGGGATGTCGATTCCGAGGCTCCTTCGTGGGCTCCTTCCTGGGTCGTGGCGCGGTCGGCGGCGCGTAGACCGCGGTGCCGCAGGCCTCGAGCGCCTCGATGTCGGACAGGGTGGCGTAGCCGCCATCGACGAGGACCTCGGCGGGCCGGATCCCGAACGAGCGTTCGATCCGCCCGACGAGAGGACCGAGCTCGCCGGCGTCGGATCCCCGGTTGGTGACGCTGACCCCGCACACGAGACCGCTCCCGACGTCGGTCGTGAGCTGGCCGTTGTAGGCCGGGCGCCAGCCGCCGTCACCCATCCGCATCACCCGTGCCTCATGGTCGGTCGTGCTGGCGCGAGCCGTCTCCGGGTCGTCGCCGTTGCGGCGCTTGACCGCCTCGAGCTCGGGCAGGACCTCGAGGGCCGCCTTCACGCGCTCCTCGCGCTCGCGGGCAGCGCGCGCTCGCGCGGCCTGCTGGCGCCGCGTGGTGGCCCCCGGATCGTCGTCGAGCTCGGCCCGCAACCGGCGCACCTGCGTTCCGGCCTCCGCGAGCGCCTTGCGCAGCCCGCCCCTGCCGCGGTAGGAGCCGGCGCCCGCACTGGCCCGGACGCGGACGCCGTCGTGGGCGACACGCTGGAGCGTGACCTCGCCCTGGGCCACCAGGGAGGCGACCGAGTGGACGAACAGGGCGTCGAGCCGCTCGGCATCCGTGACCCGGAAGTCGGCCAGGGTGTGGTAGTTGACGCCCACGCCACCGCAGATCCAGCGGTAGGCGTCGTGCTCGTCACACAGGCGGTCGAGCGCCCGCGCGCTGCCCACGCCCTCGAGCGTGGCGTACAGCCAGAGCGCGACCAGGATCGCGGGATCGATCGGCGGCCGGCCCGAGTGGCCCTCGACCGCGCGGATCCGCTCCTCGAAGGCCGACAGGTCGAGCCCCTCCACGAAGGCCCACACCTCGCGGGCCCGGTGGTCGGCGGGCAGCAGGCTCTCGAGGTCGGAGGGCCGGAGCATCACCTGCCCGCGCTGCGGGCGCTGCAGTCTCGGCCTCCCACGTCCGGCGGGCGTCTCGGGCTGGGGATCGGCGGGCGGGAGATCGAACAGCTCGTCCATCCCCGAAATCGTAGCTGCGCGACCGGCCGAAGGGAATCCCCCGCGGCCGGTTTTGTTCACGGCCTCTCAGACCTGGTGAAGGGCGAAAACAGCTGGCCTCGCGGCCACGAGCAGACCCCTTCCTCGTCCCGAAGGCCGTGCCCCCTTGACCTGGGCTCGGAAGGCTTACGACAATTGCGCTGGGAGAAGGCGCGTCAGGGCCGCCTCCTCCCGGCGGTGCAAGGGGCAAACCGTGACGACGTTGGCGAGGAGTCGGTGGTGGCGTCGGCGCCGGCGCGACGACATCCTGCTCGGCGTCCTGGTGACGAACCTGGTGGTTGGCGTGGTGATCGCTGCAGCGGCGATCACGATTGCGCACGAGTTCGAGCCCGAGGGTTCCCTGTTCGGACGGCCGATGCGGATCCCGGCCTGCGGCCAGACCTACAGCACGAGGCCCGACGTCACGACGGTCTTTACCCGGGCGCAGATCGAGGCGGTGGCCGCAGCTGGGTCCAGCCCGGTGGTCCTGGAGCCTGCGATCGGCCAGATCCCGTTGTTCGCGCCGTTCGCGGAGCAGCAGCATGCCGGGGGAGCCCAGCGGTGCGACACCCTGATCTACCTCCACGTCGGGGATGACGCATATGCGGCCTACGGCCTCGAGGGGTCGGGGTAGAAGGCCGCGGGGCCCTGCGGGCCCCCAAAGGCTCCGCCACGGATGGAGCCACCGTCGCGCATGACGCCAATGTGGGTACATGGACGGAGAGCGGTGCGCGTGTGCACCGCCGAATTTGCGGGGCGACTCGTCGGTTCGCGGCATCGTGCCTAACATGAGCAACAAGAGTCCCACCCCCCTTCGTGGCGCGCGGCAGCATTGTGACTCGCGGTCCGGCCCCCATACCCCGCGCGTGCTCGACGGGCCCAATGGAGGTGTGCGCATGAGACGCACGATCACGACGTTCATCTCAGCCGTCGTCTGCGCGGGCATGGTGGCCAGCGCGAGTGCCGCACCTGCGGTGGCGAACGCCGCCGGGCTCGTGCCGCTGGCTCTCCGTGCGCCCACTGGACACGTGAACCTGAAGGCATCCTGGTTGCGCGACTCGCCCGGGTGGTCCCACTGCACCGGGGCCGGGGGGGCGATTCACTGCTACCTGCCCAGCGACATTCGCGAAGCGTACGGCGTGGATCAGCTGGCCGAGCAGGGCGACGGTCAGACCATCGTCCTGGTCGACTCCTACGGCGATCCGATGGCGGCCGACGAGCTGCAGACGTTCCACGATACGTTCTTCCCGAACGAGCCCGCTCCTGACTTCGAGCAGGTCTATCCGGTCGGCAAGCCCGACTACAGCAATGCCAATCCGGGCGCGAGCGGGCTCTCCGGGCCCGGCGGCGCGGCCGGCTGGGCCGAGGAAGCCGCCCTCGACGTGCAGTGGGCCTACGCCATCGCACCGCACGCGCACCTGGTGCTGCTTGCCGTGCCCCCGGCCGAGACGCTGGGCGTGCAGGGCTTCCCGAACCTGTTCAAGGCGATGAGCTGGGCGGTTGGCCACTACCCGGCCGGCACCGTCTTCTCCATGAGCTTCGGTGTGGCGGAGCAGACGTTCGGCGGCGCAGCCGGGGTTCAGACCGCGCGCTTCGACAGGGTCTTCCAGCAGGGGATCGCCAGGGGCGACTCGTTCTTCGGTGCCTCGGGCGACAACGGGACCACCGGGTTCTCCAAGCGGCACAAGGAAGACGTTCCCTATTCCTTCCCGACCTCCGGCTGGCCGAACTCGAGCCCCTACGTGACCGCCGTGGGTGGCACCCAGCTCCAGTTCGGCTGGACCTGGGATCCCCAGAGCGATGTCCCGTTCCTGGACACGGGCGCCTTCAATGCTGACTACTTCAACTCGATGACCGGTGACAGCTACAACACCAACGTCGTGTGGAACGAGTCGTGGCTGCCCGCAGCCACCGGCGGCGGCCCGAGCGCCATCTACCAGCGACCGAGCTGGCAGGATTCCGTCGCTGGCGCCATCGGCGGCAACCAGCGGGGCAATCCCGACATCAGCTGGAACGCGGCGGTCAACGGCGGCGTCCTCGTGAACCTGCAGTCCTTCCTTGGTCCGAATGACCAGGGCTTCTACATCTTCGGCGGCACCAGCGCAGCCACGCCGCAGGTCGCGGCCCTGACCGCGCTCGTCAATGAGCGCCGGGCAGCCAGCAGCAAGGACCCGATCGGCGAGGTTGCGCCCAAGCTCTACGAGATCAGCTTCGCCGCGTTCACCGACGTCGCCCCGGTCCACCAGGGCCTCGCCGGCGTGGCCAGCGGCGACCTGACCTCGAACACGCTGTTCGACTACAACGGCGATGGCGTCGCGGTCACCCCGGGCCCGGTGCCCGGCTCACCCACGCTGGCCGGCTGGGACATGACCACCGGCTTTGGCACGCCCTCGGCCCCTGCCTTCGTGGACGAGCTGTCCGACTGGTAGGAGCGGGCCTCAACAAGGGCGGATGCCACTGGCGTCCGCCCTTGCCCCACTCCTGTGGGAGCACGCTCTCGAACGACGAGGTCTTCACCGCGTTTGTCGCGGCGGTCCTTGCGGAGCGGGACGAGGACACACACGTCCGCCCGGGTTCGTGCCGGATACGGAGCCGTGGTGGGTCGACGGCGACGAGTTCCTGGGCAGGATCGGCGTGGGCCATCGCCTGACGCCGGTGCTGCTCGAGATCGGTGGGCACATCGGCCACGACGTCCGGCCATCGGAGAGGCGGCGTGGCCATGCCACCGAGATGCTCCGGCAGGCGCTCGCCGTCGCTCGTGAGCTTGGCATCGACGCACGTGACGAGTGCCGGGTCGTTGGTTGGCGCGGTGCCGGTCGCCCATGTGACGGTGACGACGGCCGGCGGCAAGGTGGCATCGGCCGACGTCACCACCAACCCGCTGGGCACCTACACTGGGATCGATGCCACGTTTGAGCCGTAGGCGCCGCCTCGGCCAGCCAGCGCCGGGTGACCTCGCCCGGCCAACGATGATGGGCGCGAAGGGGGTCGATCCATGAGCGTGTCGCAGCCGGGTTCCTGGGCTTCGCGCACAGGCCAGGCGCACAGCAAGGTGCTCCGCCGGCCGAGGTCGCTCCTGGTGGCCGACCTGTTCCTGGTCGGGATGTTCGTGGCCCTCGCACGTTGGCTTCTCGGTGGCCTGTTCGTGTCCGGGTTCCTCGCCGATCCAGACAGCGTCCCGCCGTTCGTCGTCGACGCCGGACTCGACGGCCTTCAGGCGTTGCTGGCGTTCGGGCTGCCCCTGGTGCTGGTGGCCGTCACGGCCTTCCGGCTGCGGTTCACCCACCAGGCGAGGTGGCCGTGGACCCCGCTGATCATCGCCTGGGTCGGGCTGGCGTTCGTTGAGACCCCGATCGCGTCGCCGGACTTCACGGCAGCCGTGTTCGTGGTCGGCGCGTTCCCGGCCCTGCTGATCGGCAACCATCAGCGATACCTGCGCCAGGCCGCCGGGCTGCCGTGGATGGAACCGCGCTGGTCGCCGCTGCGCCGCACGCTCACGCTGATCGGAGCCATCGTCGTGGTGGTCTGGATCGCGGCGTATTTCTTCGGCGCCGTCATGTCCATGATGGACATGGGGTTCAAGCTGCCGGACGGAACGACCTCCATCCCCTTCCGCGGCCCGTAGCGTCATCGGCCCCGGGCCGTCGGCGGGCGCGTCCCGTCGATGGCCGGCCGCTGGGAGCGCGTTCGCCGGTGTCCGACGCCGCCAAGCGCCTGTGCAACCTCCGGCGTTCCCTCGAGCGCTGCGATCGGCATGACGGGCGGTGGCTCGGTGAGCCGGGGCCCCAGCTCGAGACCGAACCAGTCGACGCCGTGCCAGCGGCCGAGCTTGTGGCCGATCGCCTCGAACGCTCCGATCCGCTCGAAGCCGAGCGCCTGATGCAGGCGCACCGATCCATCGTTGGGCAATGTCACGCCGGCCACCACGAGGTGGAAACCCTGGAGCCTCAGGATCGCAAGCAGTGCGGTCATGCACGCCCGGCCGACCCCACGCCGGGGGAGCGCCTCGTCCACGTACACCGTGGTCTCGACCGTCCAGTCGTAGGCCGCGCGGTCGCGATGCCGCGACCCGTATGCATAGCCGCACACCACGCCGTCGAGCTCGGCCACCACCCACGGCGTCCGCTCCAGCACCCGCGCGATCCGGGCGGCCATCTCGGCGGCCGACGGCGGTTCGAGCTCGAACGAGACGGCCGTCTTCTCGACGTATGGACGGTAGATCGTGGCGCACGCGGCTCCGTCGTCGGGTTCGGCGAGTCGAAGGGTCAGACCAGCGGCGGGCGGCATTGTCGTGGTCTCGATCGGCTCGATTCGGGTCAGTACAGGTGCGGGAACCGGGACCGCCACCACGACGCGAGGTCGACAGGCGTGGCATCGTCGAGCGCGTCGAGCAGCGTCCGGGTATGGACGAGGCCCCAGCGATGGTCGGCGACGTAGCCGCGGAGCGCGGCCCAGAACACGGACGAGCCCATCTTGTTGCGCGCCCGGTTCAACAGGTTGCCGCCCTGGATGTAGATGTCCTCGTAGTAGCACGTGGCCGAGTAGTGGTAGATCGACAGGTCGAGCTCGGCCCTGGCGCAGCGTGACGCGCGGCGCATGCCCAGCACGTCACGGGCGACGAAGTCGGTCACCGCCTCGTCGGCGAACGGCTCCCGCGCCTGGTCGTTGCCCACGATGCCGTAGAACCACTGGTGGGCGATCTCGTGGGTCACGAGATAGGCGAGGTTGGACCCGGTGCCGGTGGGGATCCAGGCGATGCCGGGGCCCTCCATCCCGTAGGCGCCCGCCGACTGGACCACCTTGAGCACCCGGTACGGATAGGGGCCGAGCTTCGCCTCGATCCGGGTCAGCGCGTTCTTCGCCGCCCGGAGCGCGGCCGCCGCGGGAAAGCCCGGCCGGTACACGACGCGCACGATGTTGTCCCCGACGATGGCCTGCCTCGCCCGGTAGCCGGGCGAAGCCGTGACCACGAAGTCGCGCACGTTCGTCGCGCGGAAGGTGCGGGTGAGGCCGTCGGAGGACTTCGCGATCAGGTTGCCGGTGTTGCCGTAGTGAACCTTGCGGTCGGTCCGGATGGTCACGGTGACCTGGGGGCTGACCGGGGTCACGAACGGGTCGCCGTAGTTGGGCCGGCTGAACGCTCGACGGCGGCTGATCCACGGGATCCAGCGGTACATGTCGACGATGCCGTTGGCACGGGTGAACAGCCAGTTCGAGCCCGCAAGGTTGGATCGAAGGGTCGCGGCGAAGCGGACGACCACGACCGTCGTGGCACCGTCCGGCAGGACGCCGCCGAGCGGGACGACGATCGTCTGACCGCTGATGGTCGAGGTGACGGCGGTGCCATCGACGGTGACCGACCGGACGCGCAGGTTCCCCAGCCTGGCCATCACGGTGTTGAGCTCGAGGCGGTCGATGCCGGCGCCGGACTGATTTTGGGCGCTGATCGTGACCCGGCCCCTGAGGCTTCGGGCGCTGACGGCGAGCCGCACGTTGGCGTGGTAGGTGGCGCGGATCGCGAGGCTGGTCCGGTTGACCGCTCCGGGAACGATGGCGGTCGCGACGCTGGCGGGTTGGGTGGTGTTCGTCGTGGCTTCGCTGTTGGCAGCCGGGGCCGGCGTCGTCGTGAGCCCCACGCCGGGCGTCAAGAGTCCGGCCTCGCTCGTCCTGGGCGCCACAGCGGCAGCCGGAACCGGGGCCGCCGCGGCCGCCACAAGGATTCCGACCAGCAGGCGCAGAGACCAGGATCCGCTCACGCGCATGCTCAGATGGTAGTCGCTGGTCGGATGCCCGCCGTTGGGCCGGTCGATTGGGCCAACGGGCCGCCTCGCTGGTCCCCGTCGCATCGCAGCCGCCCCGCGGGCGATGACCGACAGGCATCACACTTGCACCGACGGCCGCAACCGGGCCTTCGAACCCGCCCGTCGATGTCTGCAGGGCATGGCGCGATCGCGATAGGAGGGAGATCACGGTCCGAGATGCGCCGTGCGCCCGAAAGCGATGCCTCTCAAGCATGACCGAACGGCCAAACGGGGAACCGGGCCCCTGTCGCCCGCGGGCGCGCCGCGCCATACTGCGGGGCATGACCGGATACCGCCGGGCATGACCGGCGACAGGGTGCGCGGCGACGGACGGGGTCTGTTGCGCGCGATCCGTGGGTCGCTCCCGGAGCTGCGCCTGCTGACCGACGAGGTCGACCGCGAGTCCTATCGTCGCGACGAGACGGCGTACCTCGCGGCTGGTCTGCCGCTCGCCGTGGCGCTCCCTGACACGACCGCGCAGGTCGCCCAGCTCGTCCGGCTGTGCGGCGAGCACGATGTCCCGATCGTGCCCCGTGGCGCCGGCTCCGGGCTGTCCGGGGCAGCGGCCGGCATCGAAGGCGCCCTCACCATCGCGTTCACCCGGATGAACCGGGTGCTCGAGATCGACCGGGCGAACCTCACCGTCACCACCCAGCCCGGCGTGGTCAATGCGGATCTCAAGGCCGCGGTGGCGGCGGAAGGCCTGTTCTACGCGCCGGATCCCGCGTCCTACGAGACGTGCACGATCGGCGGCAACCTGGGCACCAACGCCGGCGGCCTGTGCTGCGTGAAATACGGCGTGACGCGGGACGCGGTGCTCGGGCTCGAGGTCGTGATGGCCGATGCGGCCGTGCTGCGCCTGGGCGGCAAGAACGTCAAGGACGTCGCGGGCTACGGCCTCATCCCGTTGCTCGTGGGGAGCCAGGGCACGCTGGGGCTGATCACCGAGGCGACACTTCGGTTGCGTCCTGCGCCCCCGCCGCGGTCGACGGTTCTCGCCTTCTTTCCGACGCTCGAGGCCGCGGGCGATGCGGTGGCCGCGCTGACGGCGAACGGGCTGGGTCCGGTCACGCTCGAGCTCATGGACCAGTTCACGATCCGCGCGGTCGATGACGTCCATCGCCTGGGTCTCGAGCGCGATGCGGCCGCGATGCTGCTGATCGAATCGGATCTCCCCGGTGAGGCGGGCACGGCCGAAGCCGACGCAGCCCAACGGGGATGCGAGGCGGCCGGCGCGACGCTCGTCGTCCGGGCGGCCGACCCGCAGGAGGCCGAGTGGCTGCGCCAGGGCCGGCGGCTCGCCTTCCGGGCGCTCGAGGAGCTGGGTGTCGCCCGGATGGAGGATGTGGGCGTGCCCCGCAGCCGGGTGCCCGAGATGCTGCGCGCGATCGAGAGGATCGGGGAGCGCCACGACCTGACGATCGGCACCTTCGGCCACGCGGGCGACGGCAACCTGCATCCGACGTTCGTGCTGGATCGTGAGGCCGGCGACGCAGGTCGCCTCCAGCTGGATGCGGCGCGCGCCGACCTGTACGAAGTGGCCATCTCGCTGGGCGGCACGGTCACCGGCGAGCATGGGATCGGCGTCGCTCGCCGGGACTGGCTCGTCCGACAGCGAGGCGAGGCGGCCGTCGAGGTGATGCGCGCCATCAAGGGCGCGCTCGATCCGCGCGGCCTGCTCAACCCGGGGCGCATGCTCGCTTGACCGACGTGGCACGGGATCTCCGATTGCCTGTCAGGCGCCCTGATCCGGAGGTCCGGAGCCCGCCCGCGTGCGGCCCGCCCGGCCGCGGGAGCCTCATGGCCCGGGCCGAGACGCACGGGTTGGAGCGGGCGGCCCGACCCCGCAGGTGGTGCCCGACGGCCCTCGCCGAGTGCCCGAGGGTGGCTCACCATCCCGACACCGCATCGGAGTCGCGCCATGAGCCCCGCCGGCGTTCTCGTCGCCTACGCGAGCCAGTCCGGATACACGGCCGGGATCGCGGAGGTCATCGCCTCGGAGATCCGGCGGACCGGCCTGCCCGTCGACTGCCGTCCCGCGAGCGAGGTCGACGACCTGACCGCGTACACGGCGGTCGTCCTTGGCAGCGGCGTGTTCCTCTCCCGCCGTGCCTCCGACGGCGGTGGCTTCCTGCCCCGCCACGCAGCCGCGCTCCGGACACGTCGCGTCTGGCTGTTCACGGCCGGGCCGATCGGACGCGCCCGAACCCATGACGGCGGGGTCGCGGGCGATGGCGCGGTGGTGGACGTTGCACGCCGGATCGGAGCCAGCGGCGCGGCGACCTTCGGCGCCCTGGATCTGAGCACCGAGCCCGACGCCCTTGAGCGAATCCAGCCTGTCGATCTGGCGCGGGTCCGCGGCTGGGCACGATCGATCGCCGACGAGCTTGCCGGGAGCGGGTCCCGAGCCACCGGCCACGAGAGGGTCGCCGCCGCCATGTGAGCGGATTCCGGATCCGCTGTGACAGGAGAGATGTCACAGACGGGATCCAGGATCCCAGTCATGGAAGCGCGCATCCTCCCCCTGCCGACACCCGCCTCAACCCGAGCGCCGGCGCGCGGTCCGGCGCCCGCCGGGCCGACCGCCAACCGAGCCTCCATCGGCGTGGACGCGAGGCAGATCGTCATCGAGCACCTGGTCCTGGCGGATTCGTCGCTCGCGGCGACGCTGTTGGAACGGGATCCTGCCGAACGTCCCGCCGTGGTCGAGCGGGCGTTGCGGATCGGCTTGCTGGCCCTCCGGGATGCCTCGATGACGATCGACGTCGATGTCGTCCGCCGCGAGTTCGAGAAGCTGGTGGCGCAGACGAGCGCGGTCAACGAGCAGGCGGCGCGCGCCGTGGAGGACGTGCTGCGCGCCAACTTCGCGGACGGCGACGGACGGCTGCCGCGAACGCTCGAGCGGTTCCTCGGCGATCGCGGGGCCCTGCGCCAGTTCGTCAACGAGCTGTTCGATGAGACCAAGCGGGATTCGGCGATCGGGCGCATCGGCGGCCTGCTGGGCCGCTACTTCGACGGTGACCAGTCCAAGCTCGCGCTGCTGCTCGATCCCACGCGCCTGGGCTCGCCGCTCCACCAGTTCCGCCAGGAGATCGCCGAGGGATTCGCCGGCGTGCACGAGCGGCTGGCCGCGATCGAAGCCGCGTCGCGGGCGCGGGCGGACGAGCGCTCCCGCTCCGCCGCCAAGGGCGGTGACTTCGAGGACCTGCTGACCGAGCTCCTGGGCGACATCGCGCGTGGTGCGGGGGACCTGCTCGACCGGACATCGACCGAGACCGGGGCCGTGCTGGGCTCAAAGAAGGGCGACTTCGTGCTCACGGTGGACCCGCAGCTGGCGCGTGGGGCGGACCTCCGGATCGCGATCGAGGCCAAGGACCGTGCGATGTCGCAGCGGGCGATGCGCGAAGAGCTGCGCGAGGCGCGGGAGAACCGATCCGCGGCGGTTGCGGTGGCGGTCTGGTCGCCCGCGCATGCGCCCAGCAGCGTGGCTCCGTTCGCCTTGCTCGGCGACGATGTTCACGTGGTCGTTGATCCGGCGGCACCCGATCGCGCAAATCTGGAGGCGGCCATCCGCCTGGCCAGGCTCCTGGCGCTGGCGACGCTCGACGTGCGCGAGGTCGACGTGGACGCCGCGGCGATCGCGCGGGCGCTGACCGGCGTCCGCGAGCAGCTCGAGGCGATCCGCGCCCTCAAGGCTCAGCTCACCTCGGTCTCGAATGCCACCAAGGCCGTCTGGACCGGGCTGGACCAGCTGCGGACCGGGATCCTCGCCCGGGTTGCCGAGGCGGAAGCCGAGCTCCAGGTCGGGAGCTGCACGATGCCGGCCTGATCGCCCGGCATCCGGGGCATGGCCATCGTCTGACCAGCGGGCCATTCACAACTGGAGCCAGATGCGAGACCATGTCGTCGAGCACCGCCGGGCCTCGTTCGGCGGCCGCCGATCTGGAGGTGGGATGCGGAGAGCGACGATCGCCGCCACGGCTGCCATCGTCATGCTCGCCGCCGCGTTGTCGGGCGCCACCCCCGCCACCGCGTCCAATCCGGGACCCGCCCTCTCCGAGGCCGCTGCCGACACGGACGCCGGGGACTCCCTTCGGCCGCTCGATCCCAGCAACCGCTGGATCGTCGTGCTCCGTAACGGATCGAGCCTGACCAAGGCGGCGTCGCGTGCCAGGGGGCTGGGCGTGGCCGCGGACCACACCTTCCACAGTGCGATCCACGGCTACTCCGCAAAGCTCAACCAGGCGCAGCTGGCTGCGGTCCGCGCCGATCCCAACGTCGCCATGGTGGTGCCTGATGCGGTGGTCAGCATGGAGGCGCAGAGCACGCCCACCGGCGTCCGCAGGATCGGCGATACCGGGAACCCGATCGCCGCGATCGACGGTGCCGACCAGCGGGTGGACGCGGACGTCGCGATCGTGGACACGGGGATCGACGCCAGCCACAGAGATCTCAACGTGGACGGCGGTCACAACTGCTCCTCGTCAAACCCCGATGGATGGCAGGACGACAACGGCCACGGCACGCACGTGGCCGGGATCGTCGGGGCGGTCGACAACGGGACGGGCGTGGTGGGCGTGGCGCCCGGAGTCCGGCTGTGGGCCGTTCGCATCCTCCGCGCCGACGGCAATGGCCTGGTTTCCTGGTACGTCTGCGGGCTGGACTGGATCGCAGCTCAGCGCGACCCCACAAATCCCGACCTGCCCCTGTTCGAGGCGGTCAACATGTCCGTGGCCAGGTCCGGCTCCGACGACCGGAATTGCGGGCTCACCAACGGCGATGTGATCCACCAGGCCGTCTGCCGGCTGGTGAGCGCCGGGGTCACGGTCGTGGCGGCCGCCGGTAACAACAGCTTCAACGCCGCGAAGCTGATCCCGGCCGACTACGACGAGGTGATCACGGTCTCCGCCCTGGCCGACACGGACGGCAGGCCCGGCGGGCTCGGCGGCGGCCTGTGCTACTCGTGGGGGTCCTACGACAAGGACGACACGTTCGCCAACTTCTCCAACTACGGGCACGACGTGGACCTGATCGCACCCGGCAAGTGCATCTGGTCCACGCTGCCCGGCAATCGCTACGGCTACCTCTCGGGCACTTCGATGGCGGCGCCCCACGTCACGGGTGCCGTGGCCCTGTACAAGGCGTCCCGCCCGCTGGCGACGCCGGCCGAGGTCAAGGCCGCCCTCCAGGCCATGGGCAACCTCGACTGGAAGCTGTCGACGGACCCCGATTCCCACCACGAGCGGCTGCTCGACGTGTCGCACCTCGTCAACCTGGGCGACTTCATGCTCGAGGGCACGTCACCCGGGGCGATGGCGGGGTCGGCTGGCGCGTCGCTGACCACCCCGATCGGCGTCGTTCGCGCCGAGGACGTCGCCGACGAGATCGACCTGGCCGCGACCACGGATCTGCCGCTGACAGCCTCGCTCGCGCCGGCGTCGCTGGTTGGCCTCGATCAGGCGGCCTCCACGCTGAGCGTCACGGTGCCCAAGTCCACGCCATCGGGCAGGTATGCGGTGTCCGTCACGGGCACGCGCGGCGGAACGGTGCACACCATCCGCCTGACGGTTGTCGTCGACGCCGATCCGCCGACGGCCGGCCCGCCGAGTCTCAGGGCCCGCCCGGGCTCCCGGTTCGAAACGACCTGGTTCCACGCCCGGGCGACGTGGCCCGCCGCGACCGACGCGGTATCGGCGATCACCGCCTACCAGGCCCAGTGGAGCGTCGACGGGGGCGCGTGGGGCAGCACGATCAGCGTCTCCGGAGCAACGCATCACGCGGATCGGACGTTCACGGTGGGTCACGCGTATGCGCTCCGCGTCCGGGCCCGCGACGCGGCCGGCAACTGGAGCGCCTGGGCGACGGCCGATCCGTTCAGAGCTGTCGTGTCCCAGGACAGGAGCCGTACCTGGCACACCAGCGGAACGTGGCATCGCTCCGTGTCCAGCGCCTGGTCACGTCGCTCGACCCTCTACTCGACGCGGGCAGGCGCGGCCGTGACGCGCACGTTCAAAGGTCGCGGCATCTCGGTGATCGCCACCCGGGGCCGGAGCCGTGGCGCGGCGCAGGTCTGGATCGACGGCATCCACGTCACCAACATCCATCTGCACCGCTCGAAGCTGCACCCTCGCAGGGTGGTCTTCACGAGGACCTGGACCTCGAGCGGGACGCACACGATCACGATCGTGGTGGCCGGCTCGGCCCATCATCCGCGGGTTGACATCGACGCGCTGGTGATCACGAAGTAGCTGCGATCCTGCGGCGGTGACCGCACGGGGCGGCGACGCATCGCAGATCTGGCATGGTTGCGATCGAGTGGTAGGGTAACGTCCCGGTTCGCGGGCGGCGCCGGGAGCCGCCACCGGACGACCGGGCGCTCGAGGTATCGAACAGCCCGTGGCACGCTCGATGTGGAAGGGGGCCATCCAGTTTGGCCTGGTCACCATCCCGGTCAAGCTGTATACGGCAACCGAATCCGACTACACGATCCGGTTCCACATGCTTCACGAGAGCGACCTGTCGCGGATCCAGATGAAGGTCTGGTGCCCGCAGGATGAGCAGGTCATCTCACGCGGCGAGACCGTCAAGGGCTACGAGTACGCGCCGGACCAGTACCTGGTGATCACGGATGAGGATCTCGAGAAGGTCCCGCTCAAGACGATCCGCTCGATCGAGATCGAGCAGTTCGCGCCGCTCGACTCGGCCACCGCAGAGCACGCCCGGTTCATCCGGCAGGCGTACTACATCGAGCCCGACAAGATCGGCCGCAAGGCGTTCTACCTGCTTCGCCAGGTGCTGACCGAGCGCCGGCTGACGGCCATCTGCAAGGTCGTCATCCGGGATCGTGAGGCGCTCGCCGCGCTCGATCCGTTCGAGGATACGATGCTCCTCACGACCCTTCACTGGCCCGACGAGATCCGCTCGACCAAGGATCTGGACCTGCCCGCCGAGGAGTTCGAGTTCAAGCCGGCCGAGGTCAAGATGGCCGAGCAGCTGGTCGAGGCGATGACCGAGACGTTCGACCCCGCCAGGTACAAGGACGAGTACCGCGAGGCGCTGCTCAAGGTCATCGAGGCCAAGATCGAGGGTGTCGAGATCGCCCAGCCGCAGCCGGTCGAGGAGAGCGCCAGCATCGTCGATCTGATGAAGCTGCTCGAGGCGAGCGTCAAGGCCGCGACCGACGCTCGGTCGGCCGACGCCGAGCAGCCGGTGTCGGTCGCCGATGCCAAGAAGGAGCGCGCGGCGCGCGGCACGAAGGCGAAGGCTCCCGCAACGAAGGCAAAGACCGACGCCGCGGACGAGGAAGCCGAGGCACGGCCGGCTCGTCGCCGGAAGAGCGCCTGACCGGACGACCCGACGATTACGGGGGAGGCAGCTGACCCATCGCCGGCGAACGGGTCACGACAGGCGCAGCTGGCCCGTCGCTCGCAGCCAGACGACGCTGATCGCGGCCTGGACGATGCCGATCGCGCCGAAGATCGCCTGCAGGAATGAGAACTCGGGCATCACGACCAGCTGGACCAGGATCCAGATCACGAGGCCGCTGCCCAGGATCCCCGTCAGCCATGGCGCCGACCAGTGGCGCATCACGATCAGGCCCGACAGGATCAGCATCCCGGCGCCGTTCATCAGCAGCAGGTAGAGACCGGGGATCAGGTACGAGCCGAACGGCGTGGCCTCGATCCAGCCAGCCGGGAAGCCGATCGAGGCGCCGGTCGTGTCGGTGACCAGCTGGAGCCCCACGGGGATGGCCCCGGCTGCGGTGAACAGCGCCAGGACGCCGGCGAGCCACACGTAGGCCGGCCGGTCGACCCGGCGGGTCGCGGGCATGAGCTGAGCGTGCATCAGTCCTCCCTCGTCCCGGGGCTGGTTCGCCGGGCGCGACGGGAGTCTGGGTGCCCGGATTGGCGACACCATGCGCCATCGGTCACCAAAGGGCCGGCTTGGCGGCCTGCGCCGGGCGTGACCGCCGGGGACTCCATGATCGCCGTGGATCCGGTGACGCCGTGGATCCTCTGCGGTCGATGCCCACCGAAGCCGCCGCCTCGGCGACGCCACCCGGGCTGACACCGGCGGCCGGCGCCGAAGACGGCATACTCGACCGATGCCGCTCGAGGAGTACCGCCGCAAGCGCGACTTCGCGAAGACGCCTGAGCCGGCGCCGCCGGAGGCGACGGCCGTGCCGGCCGCGCCGGCCGTCGCAGCCTCCGCCGCCCGACGACGGTTCGTCGTCCAGCGCCATCGTGCCACCCGTCTCCACTACGACTTCCGGCTCGAGATCGATGGCGTCCTGGTCTCGTGGGCGGTCCCCAAGGGCCCCACCCTCGACCCCGGCGTGCGCCGCATGGCCGTCCACGTCGAGGACCACCCCGTGGAGTACTTCGACTTCGAGGGTGTGATCCCCGCCCGGCAGTACGGCGCGGGCGACGTCATCGTGTGGGACTGGGGAACCTGGGAGCCGGAGGCCGAGACGCCGGACCCGGCCGGGGCGGTGGCCAACGGCGAGCTGAAGCTCAGGATGGCCGGCGAGAAGCTCCGCGGACGTTTCACGATCGTGCGCACCTCGCGCCGGCCGGGCGCGGCCCCTCGGACCGCGTTCGAGGACGACCGGAGCGAGCAGTGGCTGCTGATCCACAAGCGCGACGCCGATTCGGAGGCGGGCTGGGACGCCGAGGACCACCCCCAGAGCGTCAAGTCGGGCCGGACGAACGACGAGGTCAAGGCCAACGCGCCGGCCATCTGGGTCTCGGAGATGCCGGCCGCGACCGCCGCGATCGACCTGACCGGCGCGCGCGAGGCGGCGATGCCCCGCTATCTCGAGCCGATGAAGGCCACGCTGGCGACGAAGCCCTTCCGCGACGAGGGCTGGCTGTTCGAGGTGAAGTGGGACGGCTACCGGGTGGAGGCGGTCATCCGGGATGGGCAGATCGAGCTGTTCACGCGCAACGGCAACGATGCGTCACTCTACTTCCCACGATTCCTCGCACCACCAACCTGGATCGAGGCCCGCGAGGCGATCGTGGACGGCGAGGTGGTGGCGCTCGACGATGCTGGCAGGCCGGACTTCTCGCTGCTCCAGGAGCGAATCAGCGAGGGTCGCCGGGGGCGGGCCGCCGGGCCGCTCATGTACCAGGCGTTCGACATCCTGTACCTCGACGGACGCCTGCTGATCGACGTCCCGCTCGAGCAACGCAAGCGGCTGCTGCACCAGGTCCTGCGCCCCAACGCTCGCGTGCAGTACGCGAGCCACATCGAGACCGAAGGGATCGCCTTCTTCGACGCCGTCGGGACCCAGGGGCTCGAGGGCCTGGTCGCGAAGCGGCGCCGGTCACGCTACGAGCCCGGCCGCCGGTCGACCGCGTGGCTCAAGATCAAGGCGCGGCCGGAGCAGGAGCTCGTGGTCGGCGGCTGGACGCCGGGCGAGGGGAGCGCGGTCGAGCTCGGTGCGGTCGCGGTGGGCGTGTATGAGGACGAGCGGCTGCGGTTCGCCGGCAAGGTCGGCTCGGGGTTCGACGGCCGGACGCGACGCGAGCTGCGCACCCTGCTCGATGCCCTCGAGACCGACGCGCCACCCTTCGATCCGGCCCCGCCGCCGGACGATCGCGGCCGGTGGGGTGGGGACCTGGCGGGGATCCACTGGGTGCGGCCGGAGCTCGTGATCCGGGCCGAGATCGGCGGCTGGACGCGTGACGGACACGTGCGCCAGACCGCGTTCAAGGGGCTCGAGCGCGGCCGGGATCCACGCGAGGTGGTCCGGGAGCGGGGTGTCGATCCGGCCGCCAGGAACCGAAAGGCAGCCGATGCACCGCCGGCCATTGCCGGGGTGAAGTCCGCAACATCGACGGGGCCAGACTCGGCCGCGATGTCCTCCACCACGCCCGCTCGCAGCAGGCGGGCCTCTGCGCCCGACTCGGCGGCCGGTCACGACCCCTCGTGGCTCGTGTCGGAGCGCGAGCTCGCGACGCTTGACGCGATGAAGGCCGAGGGCAGCTGGGGTGTGGCGGGGCAGGAGCTCAGGCTCACCAACCTCGACAAGGTCCTGTTCCCGCCTCGCGAGGGCGTCGACGAGCCGGCGCTGACCAAGCGCGACCTGATCCGCTACTTCGCCCGGATCGCACCCGCCATGCTGCCGCACCTGGCCGGTCGACCGCTCAACCTGCAGCGGTTTCCCAACGGGGTCGACGCCAAGGGCTTCTGGCAGAAGGACATCCCGTCGCACGCGCCCCGGTGGCTCACGATCTGGCACGAGCAGGGCTTCCACGAGCGCCATGACCGGGCGCCCAACGATCACCTCGTCGCGGACCGCGCCGCCACGCTGTGCTGGCTGGGCAACCAGGCGGCGTTCGAGATCCACGCCTGGACCTCGACCATCGCAGATCCGTGGACGCCCACGTTCGCCCTGATCGATATCGATCCGGGGACGGCCACGACCTGGGACGAGACGCTGCTCATCGCCCGCCTCTACCGGACGGCGCTCGAGCACCTCGGCGTCCGCGCCTACCCCAAGGTCACCGGCAGCCGGGGCATCCAGGCCTGGATCCCGATCGAGCGCGGACGCTATGCCTACGCGGACACGTCCGCCTGGGTGGAGAAGCTATCGCGGGCCGTGGGCGCGTCGGTGCCCGAACTCGTGTCCTGGGAGTGGGCGAAGGCGGATCGGGGAGGCAGGGCCCGGCTCGACTACACGCAGAACGCGGGGATCAAGACGCTGGTCTCCCCGTATTCCGTTCGTCCCCGGCGTGGCGCGCCGGCATCCGCCCCGATCCGGTGGGACGAGCTCGACGATCCGGAGCTGCGCCCCGATCGTTGGACGATCCGGACGCTGCCCGATCGGGTGGTTGCGCTGGGGGACCTGTGGGCGGGGATCCAGGAGGATCCCCAGGTGCTGCCGCCGCTGTAGGCCAGCGGCAAGGGACATGGCACCGTGCCGGCCGCGGCCTGACTCCCCTCGGTGGTCACGGGCCGCCGCGCTCACGACGCGGTCTCCTTGACCGCGGCCGCATCCATTGGCCCCGCGGCTGCTCGGCCCGCGGCTTCCCGTGTCGCCCCAGCGAGGGACGCCCAGTAGCGGCCGCTGTCGCGAACTCGACGCTGCTGTGTCTCGAAGTCGATGTCCACCAGCCCGAAGCGGACACGGTATCCCTCGGCCCACTCGAAGTTGTCCAGCAGCGACCACGCGAAGTAGCCACGCAACGGCACGCCCCGCCCAATGGCATCGCGTGCCGCCGCAACGTGCCGGCGAAGGTAGCGGGTCCGCTCCGGGTCGCTGGTCGGATCCTCGGGGTCGCGACCGTACGCGGCACCGTTCTCGGTGATGTACAGGGGGAGCGACCCCGTCCGCGACTGGACGAACTCGAGGATCTCGGTCAACCCGGCCGGATCGACCCCCCAGCCGATGGACGTTGCCTCCCGCGCGGAACGGGACGGGGGCGGGGGAAGCAGCGGCGAGCGCACGATTCGGGAGGTGTAGTAGTTGAGGCCGATGAAGTCGATCGGCGCCGCGACGAGCTCCAGGTCGCCCGCCTGCACCTCGTCCTGGCGCCAGCCCGACGCGCGGACGCCCTCGAGCGGATAGCCGCGGCCGACAACGGGGTCGAGGAACCAGCGGTTGAAGCGATCGTGATCGAGGGCGGCGGCCTCGACGTCGAGCGGGTGAGTGGAGGCGGGCCGCTTGGGCTCGAGGTTGAGCACGATGCCGACCGCCGCGGCCGGGGCGGCGGCCCGGATCACCGGGACTGCGAGCCCGTGCGCCACCAGCAGGTGATGTGCGGCCGCGTTCGCGGCCGCCGGGTCCGTTCGACCCGGCGCGTGCCGGCCCTGCTCGTAGCCGACGTAGGCGCTCACCCACGGCTCGTTGAAGGTCGCGATCGTGAGCGCGCGATCGCCGAGCCGGCGGGCGACCACGTCCGCGTAGGCGACGAAGGCATCGACGGTCGACCGGACGGTCCAGCCGCCCCCATCCTCCAGCACCTGCGGCAGGTCCCAGTGATAGAGCGTCACGTGCGGGGCGATCCCGTGGGCGCACAGCTCATCCACCAGGCGGTCGTAGAAGTCGAGCCCGGCCTCGTTGACTCGCCCGCTGCCCTGGGGAATCACCCGGGGCCAGGCCACCGAGAAGCGGTAGGCATCGAGACCCAGATCTGCCATCAGCGCCACGTCCTCGCGGTAGCGGTGATAGTGATCGCAGGCGATGTCACCGGTGTCGCCATTGGCGATGTTCCCGGGCGAATGTGCGAAGCGGTCCCAGATGCTCTCGCCACGACCGTCTTCATGGACGGCACCCTCGACCTGGTATGACGACGTTGCCGTGCCCCAGCGGAAGCCCGGCGGGAAGGGGTCTTCGGTGGCCATCGTCGATCTCCCCTGTGGAACAGCCCCCGGACCCGGTGGAGCTCTCGCGGGACCCTGGTGTCCAGCGAGCTCCCGCACGGGTCCATGCCGTTCGGGTCGCCGCTCCTGGCGATGCCGAGCCGCTCGGCCATCGGATGCGCAACATGATCATCCATGAGCTCGACACGTACCAGTCGAGGCATCTCGACGGGGACGGTCACGTCGCCGCGGGCTGCGTCGATCACGAGCGCGACTGCCAGCGCGCGGTCGAGTCCTCGTCGGCCGCGGCGGCCCGATCGCGCGGCGGCCCGATCCTGCGGTGTCACGAACCCGCGGCGGCCCGATCCTGCGGTGTCACGAACCCGCGGCGGCCCGAACCCTCGGCCCGACCCCGCCGCTGCTACCCGGGGGTCACCGGCTGCCGGAGGATGGTGCGCAGCCGCTCGGGGGCGCTCCGGCGCGGGTCTCCGACGTAGAGCTCGTGGTGCCGGCCGACCGGGCGCAGCCCGGCCGCTGCGATTGCCGCATGCAGCCGCTCGATCGAGGAGCGCTCCGCCGAGTACGGACCCTGGTGGAGCAGTTGGGCGACATCGCCCTCGGCGAAAGGCTCGATCCGCAGCCCGTCACGATACGGCGACTCGAGCTTGCGCCGACCCTCCTCGAGCGCGGTCTCGAGCTCGATGTCGGTGGCCTGGTCGGGAAGCGCGATCATGAGCGTCCATCGCCAGGTCGCCCGATCGCCCACTGCTGGGTCGCCACCGAAGATCGAATCAAGATCGGTCGTCCCGTCGGTCGTCCACCACAGCCCCTCGAGCAGCCCGACCTTGTCCGCGGCGCCCCGACGCTTGAGGGCGAACCGCAGCGACCAGGCGGTCGCATACAGCCCGGGCATCCGTGCCGTGAAGGCTGCCTCCGCGGGCGGCCCCTCCCCATCGACCATCACGAACGTCCGCTCTGGCAGGTGGAGGAACCGGACCACGCCGGGCCGGCCGGCCATCTCCTCCCGGCGCGTCTCCGGACGCTCGAACATGACGGCGGTGGTCGACACGGCTGGCTCCTCGCGGCTCTCCGTCAGGACGGGACCTCCCGAGTCTCGGGTCCGCCGCCTGGCCGATGACAGAGCCGATCGTCGCGCAATCGCGGGTGCCTGCGCTCGATCGACGGACCGGCTCCGGGATCTCCCGTAACGGGGCCGCCGGGCTGGGCCGCTGCCCGGCGTCCCGGTTCTGGACCACGATGCCGGCGACGGCCGGACCGGAGCCATCGGGGCCGGACGTCACGGCCCGCCGGCATCGCACGCGATGTCGCTCGGGACCTCGCGGGACCGCCGGTCCCGCCTCGTGGCCCGGAGCCGGCTCGTGCCGCTCCCAGCGGGAGGTTGCGCCATGCGCAAGCCGTTCCTGTTCGTCGCGGCATTCGCCCTCGCGGCTGCCGGTTGCAGCGCCGCCAATGACGCCACGCCACGCACCGGCGTCGTCGAGCCGCCCGACCATCACCTCGCGACGCCGCGCCCCGACCGCGGCGACAACCCGCCGCCCACACCGTATGAGGCACCGCCGTACGCGCGGCCGACGCCGTACGCGGGGGTGACCTACCAGGACCCCGGCGTCAACCCGTTCGTGTCCACCGAGCGCGACCAGGCGTCGACGTTCGCGCTGGACGTGGACACGGCCTCGTACGCGATCGCCCAGCGCTATGTCGACGACGGGAACCTGCCCGACCCGTCCTCGGTGCGCGTGGAGGAGTTCATCAACTCGTTCGACCAGGGTTACGCGCCGCCCGAGGAGGGCACCTTCGCCGTGTGGGCGGACGGCGCCCCGAGCCCGTTCCTGCGGGACGACGAGGTCCTGCTCCGGATCGGCATCCAGGCGCGGGAGGTCTCCAGCCGTGCGCGGCGGGATGCGGCGCTGACGTTCGTGGTCGATACCTCCGGGTCGATGGGTTCCGGCGGGCGGCTGGAGCTGGTCAAGCGGGCACTCACGCTGCTCGTGGACCGGTTGGGCCTCCGGGACACGGTTGCCATCGTGACCTACGGCACCAACGCGCAGATCCTCCTGCGTCCCACCGGGGTGCGTCAGTCGGAGGAGATCCTGGCCGCCATCGACTCGCTCCAACCCAGCGGATCGACCAACGCCGAGGCGGGCCTCGCGCTCGGCTACCGGCTGGCTGCCGACAACCTGCTCGAGGGCGGCATCAACCGCGTGATCCTCGCGTCCGACGGCGTGGCCAA
Source organism: uncultured Chloroflexia bacterium (assembly GCA_963829295.1). Taxonomy (GTDB): domain Bacteria; phylum Chloroflexota; class Limnocylindria; order Limnocylindrales; family CSP1-4; genus CAIXZV01. The sequence continues at coordinate 481,064 of CAWHHU010000010.1, forward strand.
CGTGGGCGACACCGACCCCGCCGGGATCCTCGATCGTGTGAGCTGGGACGCGAGCGCCGGCATTCAGCTGGTCACCGTCGGCGTCGGCATGGGCAACTACAACGACGTGCTGATGGAGCAGCTCGCCGACAAGGGCGACGGCTTCTACACGTACCTCAACTCGGTCGACGACGCGGGGCAGCTGTTCGGCGACCAGCTGACCTCGACGCTCCAGGCGGTCGCCCTCGACGCCCGGGTGCAGGTGGACTTCAACCCCGACCTGGTCGAGGCGTACCGCCTCATCGGCTACGAGAACCGGGCGCTGCCCGACGCATCGTTCCGCGACGATACGGTCGACGCGGGTGCCATCGGGGCCGGTCACGCCTCCACGGCGCTGTATGCCCTGCGCCTGACGCGAGAAGGCGGCGGCTCGGACCGGCTCGCAACGGTGAGCCTGCGCTGGACGGATCCGGACACGCGACGCGCCGCCGAGACGGCCACCGACGTCCGGGTCGACGAGATCGCCGGCTCGTTCCGCGACGCTGCACCGACGTTCCAGCTCGATGCGCTGGTGGCCGCGGCCGCCGAGGTCTTCCGCCAGAGTCGCTGGGCCGACGGCTACGGCGTGCGCGACGTCGCCGAGGCGGCCGATGGGCTCTCCCGTCGGCTACCGGACACCGCCCAGGCGAACGAGTTCCTGGCGTTCCTGGATCGGGCTGCCAGGCTGGAGCGCTGAAACCGGGTGAGCCCGGGATCCGAATCCAGGTTGCCGGCCGGTCGGGTCGATGGAGGAGCGCCGACTCGGCCGGCCGGCACATCCAGTGGCGGAGTCAGAAGCCAGCCCGCCACGATGGGGCTCGTCCCGGGTGGCGGTGGTCAGCGCCAGGCTCGCAGAGAGCCCGGCGCCGGATAGGGCTGGCGGAAGAACCCCAGCAGGGGTTCGCCCGTCGACTGCGAGAGCCTGATCCGATCACGCCAGGGCCGCGACGCGTCGGGATCGATGTCGGCCCGCAGCTCGACGCCGTCCCCGCCCGGGTGGTTGGGGTCGTAGATGCGCACCCGGAGCGCCGTGCCACCGTCCTCGTACCCGAACGCGAGGACCTGGTGGTTGTGGGTCAGGCTCCAGGGCGAGGCGCCGGCGACCCGGATCAGTCCCAGCGGTGAGGGATGCCCGGCGTCGATGTCGCCCTTGATCAGCGGCCATGCCTCGCGGATTGCGCTCACGCGGGGCGGGTCGCGATGCAGGAGGCTCGCGATGCCGGTCGGCGGGTCCGGGCGGAACGCCTGGAGGTCGAAGAAGCGGAGCGGGACGCGAAGCCAGTCAAGCGATTCGACCTGCCGGCGCACGATCGACTGGAAGCGCGGGCTGCCATTCGGGGGCTGCGGCCCGGCCGGCATCGGGATCCCGGCCTCGAACAGGTCGCGGACGGTCATCACCATGCCGCCGCACAGACCGGCCGACGCGTCGCCGAAGCCCAGGATCGGCGTCTTGATGGGCCCGAACGCGAGCGTCGGTCCGGACGGCCAGCTGTTCGGAAACGGGAAGCCGTTCACGCTGGGCAGAAAGCCGGGCACCGCGTTGGCGGTCATGGCTCGCGGCCCTCGCCGGCGTTTGCGAGCTCCGCGGCCAGCATCGCAGCCAGCTCCCGCGCGTTGGTCGAGCCGTAGTTGGCATAGCAGTTGTTCATCAGCACGTGCGTGTCGCTCGACTGCGAGGCCGCCTCCATCACCCGCGGCACCCATTTCCGGAGCTCGTCGGGTTCGTACAGATAGCGGAAGCGCTCCACCGTCGGCAGCCCGCGCATCGACTCCCAGGTGGCGGTCCGTCGGCCGTGGAAGCGCACGACGGCGAGATCGGGGGAGGTCGTCGCGACCACCGGGGGCACCGAGGACTTGAACCCCTGCGGTCCGTCGACCATCACCAGCGGCACTCCCTCATCCTCGAGGAATCGCAGCGTCCGCTCGACGTTCTTCTCGTTGAACCAGCTCGCGTTGCGGAACTCGACGGCAACCCGCAGCCCGTATGGCTCGAGCGCGGCCCTGGCCTCGCGGATCGCATCCCGGTTCTCGGACGAGGTGAAGAACCACCTTGGATACTGGAGGAACACGGCTCCCAGCTGGCCGCTCTCCGCGAGAGGAGCGAGGCCGTCGGCGAACTGGCGCCAGACCTCGGCCAGGAGCTCGCCCGGCAGGTCTTTGGCGTACAGCCTCGCCTTGTCGGCGATCGGTGGCGGCAGGGCTTCGCGGATCGCCCTGGGCAGCCGCCTGGTCTCGGTGGGCTGGCCCGTGAGCAGGGCATGGGCCTTGATGTCGAACACGAAGTCGGGCGGCGTCCGCGCCACCCACAGCTCGGTCAGCCGGCGTGATGGCAGCGCGTAGTACGTCGCGTCGACCTCGACCACCGGGAAGCGCGAGGCGTAGTACGCGAGCCGCTCCTCCGCCGTGTCGGCGTCGGAGGGGTAGAACACGCCCGCGGCCGTCATCGTCGGGTCGGTCCAGGACGCCGTGCCGACACGGATCCGGTGCTCGGATGGAAGCTCGATCGGTTCGCTGGCGGCGTCGTCGAGCTGCGCGGCCTCGAGCCGGGCACGGGCAGCGTCCGGTCCGGGATCATGCGTGGCGCCCAGGTCGTCGGCCGGTCGATGCGGCATGCGCTGCAGGGTAGCGCAGCAGTCCGGGGCGGCCTTGCCGGGCGCGTGTCCCCGTGCGGCAGCAACGTGTGAGTCATCGAGGGCCTCGGGCTCTCGACGCCATTCCGATGGGCCGCGAGATCAGGGTGCCCCGCCTGGAGCCGTCGAGCCGGAGCGCTCGCAGCGCCGCTCGCCGCTGCGGCGCCGCGGATTCGGCCGGAGCCACCCGCTCAGCGTCGCTGCTGGTCGCTACGGCGTCGCTCGCCGCTATTGGCGTCGCTCGCCGCTACGGGGCCGCTCGCCGCTACGGGGCCGCGGATTCGGCCGGAGCCACCGTCGGCGTTGGCGTCGACGTCGGTTCGGTGCCCGAGACCGCGACGCGGATCAGGGCCGGAGCGCTGCCCAGGGCCGACAGCGGTCCATGCGCTGGCGAGATCACGTCCAGCAGCAGCAGGTAGTTGCCGGGCGCCGTCGGTGCCTGGAGATCGAGCGTGACCATCGCGTCGCCCCCGGGAGCGGCGATCGCCGGATCGAGCACGGTCGTCACCGGGTCCGGAACCGCCTGGCTTGCGGTGGACACCCAGGTCGCGACCAGCTTCGCCGGGCTCCGCGAGGTCCGCAGCCAGGACAGGATCTCCTCGGCCATGCCATCGGGCGGCTGATCGGTGTCAACGTCCCAGCGCTCCGATCCGGCATTCACGACGCGAACCGCGACGCTCGCCGGCACGCCGGCCGTCATCGCGATCGAGGCGGGTGCGCCGTAGGCCACCGCGACCGGTCCACCGACGCGAACGAGGGCAGGCGTCAGGAGTGCCTGGGTGGCGGCATCGTAGGCGACGCCGGATGGGGCATGCAGGGTGGCGACGAGCCGGTACAACCCGGGTGCCGACGGGTAGGTCACCGCCACGGTCAGGCCCTTGCCGGTGCGTGACACCTTCCCGACCACAACCACCGTGCCCAGCTGCTCGGGCGCCACGAGATCGACCTCGGGAGGCGACGGCGGCGTCGCGGGCTGGACGCCCGGCAGCGTCGAGGTCGTGGGTGCCGGTGTGGCTGCCGGATCCTGCTGCAGCGCCGGGTTCGACGGCAGCGAGCCCTGGCCGGACGGCGGCGACGCATCGACCGGGGGCGACGCATCGACCGGGGGCGACGCGGACACATCGGGGGACCCGGATGCATCCGGCGACGGCGACGAGGCCGCGGCCACCCCCGGATCGTCGAAGGTCGCGGGTTGCGGATCGAGCAGGATCGGGTCCCAGCGGATCCCCACCTGCGCGCCGGCGGGGATGAGCTTGGCACCGTGTCCGGCGACCGGCAGCGTCAGCTGGGTCGTGGTCGCGGCGATCGGCAGCGCGGCCAGGCTGGGATCGCCGAACCGGATGCCCTGCTCGACGAGCGACGGTTCCAGGGCGGGTTCGGTGACCACCCCCGACGTCGTGCCGGTGGCGCCCGATCGAACCTGGCTCGCCGTCACGCCCCGCGACACCAGCGATCGGTTGTAGCCGCCGCTGGAACGATCCGGATCGAGCTGCTCGGTGTAGCCGGGCGAGCGCTGGCTGACCACGCCGAACGCGTTGCCGTGCGCGCTCGGTGCGGCACTCCAGATCCGCTCGATGCTGAGCTGGGCTCGCAACAGCTGCCGCACGTAGTAGGCCACGCCCGCGTGCGCCTCGGCGACCACGGCCTGCGCCCCGGCGCGGATGAACCCTGCGGCAAAGTTGTCGACCCGGGCGATGGCCTGATCGAGTGTGCCCTCGGGGAGGCCCGGCTCGCTATTGCCGCTCGCGTAGCACAGGTGGCTGAGCAGCACCACGGCGTTTGCCGCCAGCGGCAGGTGCTGGATCGATGCCTCTCCGAAGTACTGGTGGGCCACGTCATCGACACCGGCGACGGGATTGAGGCCGAAGCCGTCCTGGGTCGGCGGATAGAGGTCGTTGCGGTACGGGCTCGGCCAGCCGTTGCCGTGACCGAGATAGACCACGATCGAGGCGCCGGTCACCGCCGTCTTCACCGCCGACCAGGTCGCGTTGGGGGAGTAGACCTTGACGACCTCGGCGCCCGCAGTCTGCGCCTCGTCAGCGGCATCGTTTGCGATCGCCCGGTAGCTCGACGTGAGCGAGCCCACCGGGCCCACGATCAGCACCACGCGCGGCACGGGCGCAGCCGCAAGCGCGGGCGCAGCAGCGCCCGCAACCCCGATGACACCGGTAAGGAGGGCGACCATCGTCGCCCGGACGATGCGGTTCAGCGATGCGGCTCCATCATGGCGGGCCGTGGCGGTGACAGCCGTAGCCTACTGCTGGCGGGAACACCCGGACAAGATCGCTTCGGCCCGGGTCGCCGTTCCCGCCGGAATGGCGTCGTTTCCGGTGCGTTGCGTCACCGTTCGACCCCGGATGGCCCCTCCGTGATGGTCGATCGACGGCCCCGAGGGGCCTCGACGAGCCCTTGAACATGGCCGCGAACGCTCCTCCATCGGGAGGGACGGGGTCGGAGCCACCGCGTACCATCGGCGCCATGGCCGATGCGCCGGTGCCTCCGCGGCACACCAATCGGCTGGCCGGTGAGACCAGCCCGTATCTGCTCCAGCACGCCCACAACCCGGTCGACTGGTTCCCGTGGGGGCCGGATGCCATGGCGCGTGCGAAGCTGCTCGACCGGCCGGTGTTCCTCTCGGTCGGCTACGCCGCGTGCCACTGGTGCCACGTCATGGAGCGCGAGTCGTTCGAGGACGACGCGACGGCGCGGCTGCTCAACGAGCACTTCGTCGCGATCAAGGTGGACCGGGAGGAGCGGCCCGATATCGATCAGCTGTACATGGGTGCCGTGCAGGCGATGACGGGACAGGGCGGCTGGCCGATGAGCGTGTTCCTGACGCCAGAAGGCCGTCCGTTCTTCGGCGGCACCTACTTCCCCGACACACCCCGCCACGGCATGCCCGCCTTCAGCCAGGTGCTCGAGGGCGTGCGGCACGCGTGGGCGGAGCAACGGTCGGACATCGAGGCGTCGGGGGCCAGGCTGGTCGAGGCGCTCATCCGGGCGCAGCAACTCGATGCTGCCTCGGAAAACGGCATGCCGGCAACGGACGCCGTCCTGGACGAGGCGGCAACACGGATCGCGGCCACGTTCGACGCGCAGCATGGCGGGTGGGGTTCGGCTCCCAAGTTCCCGCAACCGATGACCATCGAGTTCCTGCTTCGCCGTCACCGGGCGACCGGCGACGACCGTTGGCTCACGATCGCGCTCAGGAGCCTCGAGGCCATGGCCGCGGGCGGCGTGCATGACCAGCTGGGTGGCGGCTTCCATCGCTACGCAACCGATGCAGCGTGGCTGGTCCCGCACTTTGAGCAGATGCTCTACGACAACGCCCAGCTCGCGCGCGTGTACGCACACGCGTGGGCATTGACCGGTGACCCGGAGCTCCTCGGGACGATGATCGGGGTCCTCGACTACGTGCTGCGCGAGCTGCGGACACCGGGCGGCGGGTTCGCTGCCAGCCAGGACGCTGACACCAGGGGAGAGGAGGGAGTGACCTTCACCTGGACGGCCGTGGATCTGCGGTCGGTCCTGGGCGATGCCTTTCCGCTGTTCGCCGCCGCGTATGGCGTGACCGAGACCGGCAATTGGGAGGGACGCACGATCCTCTCGCGCGTGCTCGACGATGCCACGCTCGCGGGACGGTTCGGGGTCCCGGTCGAAGGGATCGGCCCGACCCTGGCCACCGCCCGCGCGGCGCTGCTGGCGCGGCGTGCCCAGCGGGCACAGCCGGCGCGCGACGACAAGGTCCTTGCGGCCTGGAACGGGCTCGCGATCGCTGCGCTCGCCGATGCTGCCCGCGCGCTGCGGGGCTCGGGCGACCCGGATCTGGCCGGGCCCGCGACTCGCTATCTCGACGCCGCGACCGGCGCGGCCGGCGCCGTCCTGACCGGGTTGCGCGACGGCGACGGCCGGCTCCACCGCTCGTGGAAGGATGGCCGCGCGACCGCGGCTGGGGTGCTGGCGGATCACGCCTGCCTCGCCGACGGTCTGCTGGCCCTCTACGAGGCGACACGGGACGAGCGCTGGTATCGCGAGGCCGTGTCCCTTGCCGAGGCCATCCTCGCCCGGTTTTCCGATCCGGAGGGCGGCTTCTTCGACACCGCGAGCGACGGCGAGCGTCTCGTCGTCCGGCCGCGCGACGTGCAGGACAACGCCACGCCGTCCGGTGGCTCGCTGGCCACCACGGTCCTGGTCCGGCTCGCCGCGCTGACCGGTGACGCGAGGTATCGCGCCGCAGCCGACGCGGCCCTGGCAACCGTGCGCGGGGTCATCGGCCGCCACCCGACCGCGTTCGCCCAATGGCTGTGCGCGCTCGAGCTCACCCGGGCCGACATCGCCGAGCTTGCGATCGTCGGCACCGCCGGCGACGAGGGCCTCGACCGCCTGCTCGCCGTGGCCGATCGCGGGTACCACCCGTTCCGCGTCCTGGCCTCCTCGACGGCTCCCGAGAGCTCGGCGGTGCCGCTCCTCCGCGGGCGTTTCGCCCTCGGGGGCCGCTCGACCGCCTTCGTGTGCCGGGACTTCGCGTGCCGCCAGCCGGTGCACGAGCCGGAGGCGCTCGAGGCGCTGTTGCTCGAAGGCGGGACATGACGCGAAGGGGCGCCGCGATGAGGAGGGGGTCTGCGGTGACAACGTGGCCCGTGAGCCGCAGCCGGGCCCGTTCCCAGCGGTGGCCCGATCCCGGGTGCGGGTTGGAGCCGGTGGCGTGATCGAGGTGCGTGCGGCGACACCCGATGAGCTCGCGGCGGCGGGGGACGTGGTGGTCGAGGCCTACCTCGACCTGCCCGGCGCCCGTCACGAGGACTACCTGGAGCACGTGCGCGATGCGGCTGGGCGCGCCGAGGCATGCCTGGTGCTCGTCGCGGTGGAGGACGGTCGGGTGCTTGGCTCGGTGAGCTATGTCCCGGGTCCCGACAACCCGTATGCCGACGTCGAGCGAGCGAGCGAGGCCGGCTTCCGGATGCTCGGCGTGGCCGTCGCGGCGCAGCGCCGCGGGATCGGACGGCAGCTGGTCGAGGCATGTATCGAGCTCGCGCAGCGCGACCATCGGACGGCGCTGGCGATCGTGTCCTCGCAGCGGATGACCCGGGCCCACGCGCTGTACGAGCGGCTCGGGTTCCATCGGGCTCCGGACCGCGACTATGAGCCGGTCCCGGGCGTTGGCCTGTGGGCATTCGTCCGGCCGCTGTAGGACAGGGCGTGCGCGAGGGAGCCCGGATCCCGGACCAGGGTGCTGGTGGAGCCCCGGTCCGGCAGGCTGCCACGGTCGTGGTCATGCGCGATGGTGTCACGGGACCCGAGGTGCTGCTGACCCGCCGCCCGGCGACGATGACGTTCGGGCCGGGCCTGCACGTGTTCCCGGGCGGCGCGCTCGATCCGTCCGATGCCGATCCACGCCTGCTCGCTCGTCTCAGGCGCCGCGGCGACGAGCCCGCATCCCACGCCGGGGCGTTCATGGTCGCCGCGATCCGCGAGCTGCTCGAGGAAGCGGGCGTGCTCCTGGCCACGTCGCCGGCCGGTGCGATCCCGCCCGCCTCGATCGCCCGCCACCAGCAGGGCACCGTATCGGGCGACTGGTTCGCGTCGTCCGTGATCGACACCGACCTCGAGCTGCGCGGGGACTGGCTGGTGCCGCTCTCACGCTGGGTCACCCCGCCCGTCCACCCACGCCGCTTCGACGCCCGCTTCTTCGTCGCCCGGCTGCCCGATGGCGCGGCGCCCGCCTTCGATCCGCGGGAGGTCGTCAGTCATGCCTGGATGAGCGCCGCCGACGCCCTGACCGCGATGGCGGACGGCCGGATCGAGCTGTGGACGCCGACCAGCACCACCCTGCAACAGCTGGCGCCGGCCACCGGCATCGACGACGTCCGGCGGTACCTCGCGCCCACGCCGGAGACCGCTCCCGGGAAGGGATCGCCGGCGATCGACCGCCCGGCGCGCTCGGTCACACGGGTCCGCTCCCGGGGGGCGGGTGCGATCGCGGGCCAGACGGTGGACACGTACCTGGTCGGCGATCGCCGCCTGGCGGTGGTGGACCCGGGCGACCCGGCCGACGAGGCTGTCGATACGATCCTGCGAGTGGCGGAGGGTCTCGGCGCCCGGCTGACCGCCGTGCTGCTGACCGCGCCCGTCCCCGACCATGCGGCCGGCGTCGAGAGCCTGGCCCTCCGGCTCGGGATCCCGGTCCGGGCGGCTGCTGGCGCCCGGCGGGTGCTGGTGAGCGACGTCGAGCCGCTGGTCGACGGTGAGGTTGTGACCGACGCGGACGTCCCGATCCGGGTCCATGTCACGCCCGGGACCCACCCCGACCACCTTGCGTTCGAGGTGCCGGGCGCCGGTGTGGTCCTGGTGGGCGACCTGGAGGGGCCGGGCCCGTCGCGGACCATCCCCGGGGCGGTGAACGAGGCTGCGCTGGCGCGCTCACGCGCGGAGGTGCGCGCGCTGGGCGACCTGCGGCACCTGGCGGCGCACGATTGAGGGAGGGACGATCGACGGAGCAGGCAGGGCGCAGCACCAACCGGGACGCCCCGGTCAGGACGCCCCGGTCAGGAGGTCTTGTCGTCGTCCTTGGCGGCGGACTCCGCCTTCATCTCCTCAATCTCCTTGCGCGCCTCGCGCACGCCCTGGCCGAAGGCGCCGCCGATGAGGGGCAGCGTCTTGGGTCCACGCCACACGACGGCGATGATCAGCACGATGATCAGGACGATGATGAGATCGGCACCCGGCATGCGCGGATGGTAACAGCCACGACGGCTCACCGACGGGCGTTACGCGGGCTCGAATCGGCCCGATGCGGGACCTTCGCAGGGACCGGATCGTGCCATCGGTCACCCAACGTCATGAAATGACAGGTCGTTGGGCACATCCCGCCCGGGTGGCCCGTCGCCGACACTCGTCCTCGAGATACGAATACACCGTCGTCGATGTGGTTCAACCTCCCCTTCCCCCATCGATGACTATCGGGCACATCGAACCGGCGGGCACCCCCTGGCCCGCCGGTTCGTTTGCCATCCGGTCAGCGGCTCCATGCGGGGCCAGGGGTCGGTCAGCCGCTCCGATCGTCCGCCCGGCCCAGCTCGACGGCGACCCTGCGCAGGAAGTCGACGACAGTCCGACGGCCGTGGGCGTCGAGCCCGGTGAGCGCGCGCTCCACTGCCTCTCCGCGCCAGCGGTACGTGCGCACGACCATGTCCATCGCCTCGGCCGTGAGTGAGACCCGAACGATCCGCCGGTCCGATCGGTCGACCCGCCGCTCCAGCAACCCCGTGGACTCGAGCTCGCTGACCACCCGGCTCGCCCAGCCGTAGGAGATCCCGAGACCGGCGGCAAGCTCCCCGATCGTCCGCTCGCCGTGCTGGTAGACGTGGATGGCCGCCCGGATGGCATGGGATGAGGGCCTCGAACGCACGTGGCCTGCGGCACCGGGCTCGCCGGCGGCAGCAGTCTCCGCCTCGGCTGCGCGCGTCGCGTAGGCGACGTGGATGAGCTCCAGCAGCAGCTGGCTGACCTCGAAGGCGTCGTCGCTGAGCACCGGGATGTCGTGGTGGGCGACCGACTGGACGGGTTTCGTCACGTTCGTTATCCTAACGAAAACATTTCGCCAGTCAAGTAATAAGCGGTCTGCGCACCGAGTCTCGCACGGGTGGAGACTCCGCGCCGCGACCCCTGGAGGGCCCATTCATGACAGGCACCGTGGGCGCGCGCCCCGAGGGGCCGTCGATCCATGCCACCGGTCGCGGCCGCTGGATCGGGCTCGCGCTGCTGAGCATCGGCGTCGCGATGATCATCGTCGACGCGACCATCGTCAACGTCGCCGTCCCGTCGATCATCCGCGAGCTGGCTCTCGATTCGACCCAGGCCGAGTGGATCAACACGATCTACGCGCTGGTGTTCGCGGCGTTGCTGATCACGCTCGGGCGGCTGGGGGACGTGTTCGGGCGGCGCCGGATGTATCTGGGCGGGCTGGGCCTGTTCCTGGCCGCGTCCGTGCTCGCCGGAGCCGCGCCCAGCGGCGACATCCTCATCCTCGCCCGGGTGCTCCAGGGCGTGGGTGGCGCGATGATCCTGCCCGCGACGCAGGCGATCCTCAACTCGAACTTCCAGGGTCACGACCGGGCGATCGCATTCGGCATCTGGGGCTCGGTGATCGGCGGCGTGGCCGCGGTCGGCCCGCTGCTCGGCGGGTTCCTGACGACGTACGCATCGTGGCGCTGGGCGTTCTTCGTCAACGTCCCGGTGGGCCTGATCGCCATCGCCGGCACCCTGCACTACATCGGCGAATCGCGGGACGAGCACGCGAAGCCCGGCTTCGATCTGCCCGGGTTCCTGCTGATCACCGGCGGCCTGGGCGCGTTCGTGTTCGGGCTCATCGAGGGCCGCCAGTACGGCTGGTGGACCCCCAACCCGCGCCATCCGTTCGAGGTCCTCGGGTTCGGCTGGCCATTGGACACGGTGTCGATCACCCCGTTCGCCATCGGGTTCGGCATCGTGGCCCTGCTCCTGTTTGCCGCCGTCGAGTCGCGGAGGCGGGCGTCCGGCAGCTTCTACCTGTTCGACTTCACGCTGTGGCGGTACAAGGGCTTCCGGTACGGGAATCTGGCCGGCACGATCGTGTCGCTCGGCGAGTTCGGCCTGCTGTTCGCGCTGCCGCTGTTCCTCCAGGGCGTGCTCGGCTATTCGGCATTCGACACCGGGGCGGTGTTCCTGTCACTCGCCGTGGGCGCGTTCTTCGCGGCGCCGGGGGCTGCGACCCTCGCCCGCCGCTACGGCCCGCGCTGGGTGGTCACGATCGGCATGGCGCTCGAGGCGGTCGGCATCGCGGCGACCACCTTCCTGATCTCCACGTCGGTCAACGGGCTGATGCTCGCGATCCCGCTGTTCGCCTACGGCGTGGGGGTGGGGTTCGCCACGGCACAGCTGACGAGCATCGTGCTCTCCGACATCCCGGTCTCGCTGTCGGGGATCGCGTCCGGAGCCAACTCCACGCTGCGCCAGGTCGGTTCCGCCCTCGGGATCGCGATCCTGGGCACGATCCTGTTCTCCTCGCTCGTCACGCGCAGCACGGACAACATCGCGGCCTCGCTGCCGGACGTGAAGCCCGCCTGCCAGGAGCTGGTGGTGTACCTGGTGGATGCCTCGGCGGGCCAGGTGCTGCCGGCGCTCAAGGACCCGTCGCGGGCGGCCGAGGCCGGATTCGGCGGCGGGCAGGCGGCGCTCCCGCCCGAGCAGGCGGCCTGCTTCACAGACCCGGCCTTCCTCGCGTCCCTCACGGCGACGGTCACCCCGATCGAGCGGGCCTTCGTCGACGCGACCCGGTTCGCCGGGTTCACCGCGACCGGTTTCGTGCTCCTGGGCGTGGTGTTCTCGCTGCTGCTGCCGGCGGGGCGACATCGGCCGTCCGAGGCGTCCGAGGCGTCCGAGGCGTCCGACCGCGAGGAGATCGTGCCTCACGCCGGGTAGCGGCGTGATCCCTTCGAGCGTCCGCCGGCGCAGGGTTGCGGCGTAGGCTGTGGCCGTGTCCGGATCCGCCCAGCCACCGATCGATCTCGCCCGTATCCGCGCGATCCTCGCGGAGGCTCGCGCCCGCGGCGCCTCCGTGCTGCTCGAGCCGGAGGCGCTCAGGCTGCTCGAGGCGATGGGCATCGGTCTGCCGCAGGCGTCGTTCGTCAAGGCCACGCCGTCGGGAGGGCTCGCCCCGGAGGACGTCGCGCAGGCGGTCGACGCCCTCGCCGGTGATCGCGCGGTCATCCGGGTCGTCGCCGCGAGCATTGCCCACAAGACCGAGCTCGGCGGGGTGGCCATCGTTGCCCGCGACGCGGAGACGGTGCTCGATGCCATCGGGCGGATGCAGAAGTCGCTGGCAGCAGCCGGGGTCCACGACATCGCCGGGTTCGTCATCGCGCAATATGTGCTGCACGAACCCGGCCTCGGCGGTGAGCTGCTGGTGTCGGTGCGCTGGGCAGACGACGCCGGTCCGGTGGTCAGCGTGGGAGCCGGCGGCACCGAAGCCGAGACGATTGCCGCCGATCTGCGTCCCGCTCACCGGATCGCCATCCTCGCGCCGGGTCTGACGCCTCACGAGCGCCTGCCCGATGTGCTGCGTGCATCGACCGCGGTTCGCCTGGCGACCACCGGTCGGCGCGGACGTCTGCCGCGGCTGCCGATGGACAACCTCGTCGATGTCGTCGAGCGGTTCCTCGCCGTCGCCGATGCCTCCACTCCCGCGGACCTGCTCGAGCTCGAACTCAACCCGATCGTCGTCACTCCCGACGGCCGCCTGGTCGCGCTCGACGTCCTTGCCTCGCTGGGCGAGCGGGCGCCCGATCCGGCATCTGCGCGGCCGGTCACCAAGCTGTCGAGGCTGCTCGAGCCCCGGCTGGTCGCGATCATCGGCGTCTCGGCCACGATGAACCCCGGGCACGTGATCCTCCGGAACCTGCTTCGGGACGGGTTCCCGGCGGACCGGATCACGGTGGTCAAGCCGGGCGCCGGGTCGATCGATGGCTGCCGGTGCGTCCCCGACGTCGCGTCGCTGCCGGCAAAGGTCGACCTGTTCGTGGTCGCCGTCTCGGCCGCGCAGGCGGCGGAGGTGGTCACCGACGTGGTCGAGCGGGACTCGGCGGAGACGATTCTGGTCATCCCGGGCGGCTTCGAGGAGAAGCAGGGGAGCGAGGCGATCGTCGCCCGGATGCACGATGCACTGGCGGCGGCGCGCTCACGCCCCGACGGCGGCCCGCTGCTCAACGGCGGCAACTGCCTCGGCTTTCGCTCGGTGCCGGGCCGGATCGACACCATGTTCATCCCGTCGACCAAGCTTCGGGCGCCCGGTGCGGCGGCCGCCCCGCTCGCGATCATTGCCCAGAGCGGCGCGTTCGCCATCACGCGCCTGGGCCGGATCCCGGACCTGCACCCGCGGTATCTCGTCACCGTCGGCAACCAGATGGACCTGACCGTGGGCGACCATCTCGCGCATCTCGCCGGGGACCCGTCGATCCGCGTGTTCGGCGTGTATGTCGAGGGTTTCCGGCCGCTCGATGCGCGGCGGATGCTGGAGGCGGCGGCGCGGATCCGCGAGCGCGGCGGCACCGTCGTGCTGTATCGGGCCGGCCGGACGAGCGCGGGGGCGACCGCATCGGCCAGTCACACGGCGTCGATCGCGGGTGACGTGACGGTGACCAACGCCCTGGCGGAGCAGGTCGGGATCCTCGTCGCCGAGTCACTCGAGGACTTCGACGATCTGGTGCGGACCGCGACGCTCCTCGTGGACCGCACGATCGGCGGCCGGCGCCTGGGCGCGCTGTCGAACGCCGGGTTCGAGTGCGTGGCCATCGGCGACAACCTGGGCATGCTCGAGCTCGCGGCGCTCGCGCCGGCGGTCCGCGCCCGGCTCGGCGCGCTGCTCGGGGCCGCGGGTGCGGGGGGCGTGGTCGACGTCCACAACCCGCTCGACGCGACGCCCATGGCCGACGATGCCGCGTTCGCCGATCTGGCGGAGACGATTCTCTCGGCGTCCGACGTGGACGTCGGCGTGGTGGGCATCGTTCCGCTCACCGCGGCGCTGCGGACCCTGCCGCCCGGACCGGATCACGACGAGGACCTGGCCGCTCCCGATGCAACCGCCGCGCGCCTGGTCGACCTGTGGCGAAGGACGTCGAAGGCCTGGGTCGCCGTCGTGGACGGTGGCCCGCTCTACGACCCGTTCGCCGCCTCGCTCGAGGCCGGCGGCATCCCGGTGTTTCGCACCGCCGACCGCGCGATGCCGGCGCTCGCCGCCGTGGTGACCAGCCGCCTCGCCTGAGTGCCGTGGCAGGTGTGGTCACGGGTGTGGTCACCGGCCGACGGCCACGCCCCGCGGCGGCCGCTCCAGCAGATGAGCCGCTCCCCGGGTGACATCGGCCCAGACGATCGCACTGCCCGGCCAGGGCGCGGTTCCACGGAGCGCCGCGACCGCATCGGCTGCGCGTCCCGGGTAGGCGGCCCCGAGCGTCTCGGCGGCCACCCGACCGACCTCGCGCATCGCGGACGTGTTGCGCAGGACCAGCAGCCGACTGACGTGCTGCCCCTCGAGCTCGGGCAATCTCGCCAGCGCGTCGGCCTTCTGGCTTGCCCACCGGATCTGCTGCTCGACCCGGCGCAGCTGGCTGTGGATCTCGACGGTCACCACGTCCGGCCCCGCCGTGTCGCTCAGGACGAGGTCGATCACACCCCGGACCGGTCGATGGACGGGCACCTCGGGGGTCGCCCGCCAGCGAGGGTGCAGCATCGCGATGAGCACCTCGCTCATCGCGATCTGGAGGTGATCCCGGATCCGAGGACCCGTGTTGGGAAACAGACGCACCGAGAGATCGGCGCCGAGGGCTGTGGCCACGGCGATGAGCACCTCGACGCTCGGTTGCGCCGTACCGGCCTCGATCCGCGAGAGGTGCGCCTGGTTCACGCGGGCCACCCTGGCGATCGTCGCCTGGGAGATGCCGGCGTCTTCGCGCGCCGCCCGGAGTTCCTCCCCCAGGCGCCGCAGGAGGTCGCGTCGCCGGGTGCGGAGCTGGCGCTGGTTGAGGATCCGGGCGGTCATGACTGCCAGTACACGAAATCGGCCTCAACGGGCGCTTATCAGCCCGTCGCGGCGCCGATCCTCGGGACCTGATGACCGGCAGGCATGGATCGGCGCTGCGCCGAGCGGCGCACATCGACCGGAGGCCGAAGCATTGCCTGGTGGGCATAGCCGCCAGGTGAAGCGGGCGCCGCAGGAGGTCGCGTCGCCGGGTGCGGAGCTGGCGCCGGGTGAAGCATCCGCGGCCGGAGCCTGCGGATGCAGCTCATGCGCGGCCCGGAGCCTGCAGACGCGGCGGTAGAACATCTGTACGAAATGGCTGTCGCGGCCTATACTCGCGATCCCGTGGCCGTGCGCACCAAGGACCCCCTCGCACCGTTCGGGCCCGCCGTCCGGGCCTGGTTCGAGGCGACGTTCGAGGCACCGACTCCGGCCCAGGCGCAGGGATGGGTGGCGATCGCGCGGGGCGAGAACACGCTGATCCATGCCCCGACCGGGAGCGGCAAGACCCTGGCCGCGTTCCTGTGGTGCCTTGACCGCCTGGTCGAGCGACCGAGCCCGGCGCCCACGCGCGCCGACCCGGGCACGGTTCGCGTCCTGTACGTCAGCCCGCTCAAGGCCCTCACCTACGATGTCGAGCGAAATCTTCGGGCACCCCTTGCCGGGATCGCGCTGGCGGCGCGGCGCCTGGGCCAGGAGCCGCCCAGGATCTCGATCGGGAGCCGGACCGGCGACACGCCCGCCGACGAGCGCCGGGATCTCGTCCGCCACCCGCCGGACATCCTGGTCACCACCCCCGAAAGCCTGTACCTGCTGCTCACCAGTCAGGCAAGGGAGATTCTCAGGGGCGTCGAGCACGTGATCGTGGACGAGGTCCACGCGATCGCCGGCACCAAGCGCGGTGCGCATCTCGCGCTCAGCCTCGAGCGCCTGGAGCATCTGCGCGGCAGCACGGCCCGCGTGATCGGCAACATGGACGGCGCGCCACCCATGCAGCGGATCGGCCTCAGCGCCACCCAGCGCCCGCTCGACACCATCGCCCGGTTCCTGGCTGGCGTCGGCGACGGTCGCGAGGTGGCCATCGTCGACGCCGGGACGCGCAAGCCACTCGAGCTCCAGGTCATCGTCCCGGTCGAGGACATGGCGCGCCTGGGCGAGGTGCTGCCGATGGACGAGCAGCCGGGGGGACCCGTCATCGGTGGCGAGCTGCGATCCAGCATCTGGCCGGCGATCCACCCGCGGATCCTGGAGCTCATCCGCCAGCACCGAAGCACCATCGTGTTCACCAACAGCCGGCGGCTCGCGGAGCGGCTTGCCCAGCGCCTCAACGAGCTCGCCGGCGAGGAGCTGGTCCGGGCGCACCACGGCAGCATCGCGAGAGAGCAGCGGCTCGAGATCGAGGAGGAGCTGAAAGCCGGCCGCCTGCCGGCCCTGGTGGCCACCAGCTCGCTCGAGCTCGGCATCGACATGGGCGCCGTCGACCTCGTCGTCCAGGTGGAGAGCCCGACCTCGGTCGCACGCGGCCTGCAGCGGATCGGCCGCGCCGGGCACCGGGTCGGCGAGCCCAGCAAGGGCGTGATCTTCCCCAAGTACCGCGGCGACCTGCTCGAGACCGCGGTCGTGGTGAGGGGGATGCACGAGGGCTCGATCGAGCCCACGACCCTGCCGCGCAACCCGCTCGATGTGCTCGCGCAGCAACTGGTCGCGATGACGATCGGCGAGCAGTTCACGGTGGACGAGCTGCTCGACCTCGTCCGCCGCGCGGCACCGTTCGAGTCGCTCACCCGCGAGGCGCTCGAGGGCGTGCTGGGGATGCTCGCGGGCGCGTACCCCTCCGACGAGTTCGCCGAGCTCAAGCCGCGGCTGGTCTGGGACCGGGTGACGGACACGATCGAGGGTCGCCAGGATGCCCGAACCGTCGCCGTGACCAGCGGTGGCACGATCCCGGATCGCGGCCTGTTCCCCGTGTTCCTCGAGGGCGAGGCGGGGACGCCGGGACGGCGGGTCGGCGAGCTGGACGAGGAGATGGTGTACGAGCTGCGGGCCGGCATGCACGGCGACGTCGTCGTGCTCGGCGCCAGCTCCTGGCGGATCGCCGAGATCACGCCCCACCGGGTGATCGTCAACCCGGCGCCCGGCGTCCCCGGCAAGCTGCCGTTCTGGAAAGGGGACACGGTCGGGCGGCCGGTGGACCTCGGTCGCGCGATCGGGGCGTTCGTGCGCGAGGTCGAGGTCGAGCTGGCGAGGGGCGCGAAGGGTCGGGCGAGGGCGGCGGAAGGGCTGCACCGCGACCATGATCTCGATGAGCTGGCGGCCGAGAACCTGCTCGCCTACCTCGAGGATGAGCAGTCCGCCACCGGTGCCCTGCCGACCGACCGGAGGATCGTTGTCGAGCGCTTCCGCGACGAGCTCGGCGACTGGCGGCTGGTGGTGCTGACCCCGTTCGGTGGCCGGGTGCACGCCCCCTGGACGATCGCGCTCCAGGCGCGGCTCCAGGAGCGGCTCGGGCTGGAGGTCCAGACGATCTGGTCCGACGACGGCATCGCGATCCGCCTGCCCGAGGGCAATTCGAGCCTCGATGGCGTCGAGGCCCTGCTGTTTCCCGAGCCCGAGGAGGTGGAGGACCTGGTGGTCGGCCGAGTGGGACAGTCGAGCCTGTTCGCAAGTCGCTTCCGCGAGAATGCAGCGCGGGCACTCCTGCTCCCGCGCCGGCGTCCCGGCACGAGGACGCCGCTGTGGCAGCAGCGCCAGCGGGCGGCAGACCTGCTCGCCGTGGCTTCGCGCTACGGGAGCTTTCCGATCCTGGTCGAGACCTACCGCGAGTGTCTCGCCGACGTGTTCGATCTGCCCGCGCTGCGGGAGATCCTCGACGGCGTCCGGCGGCGGGAGATCACCGTCCACTCGGTCGAGACCGCGAGAGCCTCCGCCTTCGCGAGCTCGCTGCTGTTCGACTACGTGGCCGCCTACATGTACGACGGCGATACGCCGCTGGCCGAGCGACGGGCGCAGGCCCTCACGCTGGATCGCGACCTGCTGCGCGAGCTGCTCGGCCAGGAGGAGCTGCGCGAGCTGCTCGACGCCGACGCGCTGGCCGACCTCGAGCTCAGCCTCCAGGCCCTGGTCGAGGATCGCCAGGCGAGGACCGCCGACCAGGTCCATGACCTGCTCCGTCGCCTCGGCGACCTGTCTCCGGACGAGGCCGGGGCACGGGCCGTCGGGGGACGGGTCGAGGCGTCGCTTCACCTGGCGGAGCTGGCCTCGTCGAGGCGAGCCGTCCGGGCGAGGATCGGCGGCGAGGAGCGCTGGATCGCGATCGAGGATGTTGCCCGGTACCGGGACGGGGTCGGAGTGGCGGCACCGCCCGGGGTTCCCCAGGCGTTCCTCGGCCCGGCCGTGGGCGCGCTGGACGGGCTGCTGGCTCGATATGCCCGGACCCACGGCCCGTTCCTGGGCCGCGAGCCGGCGCGTCGCTGGGGCCTGCCGGCGCAGGTCGTTGAGGAAGCCCTGCACCGGCTGGTCGGGGCGGGGACCCTGCTCTCGGGCGAGTTCCGCCCGGGCGGCGCCGAGCGCGAATACTGCGACCCCGAGGTCCTGCGCCTGCTGCGGCGCCGCTCGCTGGCGCTCCTGCGGCGTGAGGTGGAGCCGGTCGATCCGGTCACGCTCGCCCGCTTCCTGCCGGCATGGCAGGGCGTTGGCACCTCGCCGTCGATCGCCGGATCACCGTCCCCACCCCTTGGCGGGCCGGCCGCGCTCGAGCGCCTCGCCGAGGTGGTGGACCAGCTGTCGGGGCTGCCGATCCCGGCCTCGGTCCTGGAACGCGACGTGCTCCCGGTTCGCGTCCCGGGCTACCAGCCGCGGTTGCTCGACGAGCTGGGCGCGATGGGCGAGGTCGCCTGGGTGGGGCGTGGGAGCCTGGGCCGAGATGACGGACGCATCCTGCTCTATCGACCTGGCCGCGAGCTGCTTCGGCCGGCCGGCCCACCGGATGGTGGCCAGCCCCCGGCCGGCGAGATCCATGAGCGCATCCGGGCCCACCTGCAGCGGCGCGGGGCCTCGTTCTACCGTGAGCTGTTCGCGGTCAGCGGCGGCCGCTCGGACCGGGAGGTGCTCGATGCGCTGTGGGACCTGGTCTGGGCCGGCGAGGTCACCAACGACACGTTCGCGCCGCTGCGTGCGCTGCGCTGGAAGCGGCCCGCCCGGGATCATCGGCCGCGGCCCGGCCGGCTGACCTCGCTCGGGCCCCCGGAGGCGGCCGGTCGGTGGTCGCTCGCGACGGGCGCGCGTCCCGATGACCTGCCGGACGGGGCGCCGGCGATCACCCGCACCGAGCGAGTTCATGCCCTGGCTCTGGCGCTGCTCGAACGGCATGGGATCGTGACCCGGGAGGCGGTCGCGGCGGAGCCCATCGAGGGCGGGTTCGCGGCCGTCTACCCGGTGCTCCGAGCGATGGAGGAGGCAGGCCGCGTCCGCCGCGGCTACTTCGTGGACGGCCTGGGGGCCGCACAGTTCGCGCTGCCGGGGGCCGTCGACCGGCTGCGGGCGCTCCGCGATCAACCCGGAGAGATCGCCGGCGAGCACGGTCGTGTCGTGCGCCTGCTGGCGGCGGCCGACCCGGCCAACCCGTACGGTGCGGCACTCGCGTGGCCTCGCCGCGGAGACGATGATCGACGGCCGTACCAGCGCGCCGCCGGCGCCTACGTGGCGCTCGTCGATGGGGCTGCGGTGGTCTATCTCGAGCGCGGTGGGAGCTCCCTCCAGGTGCTGCCGGCCGGCGAGGATTCGGCGACCCTCGCCGTCGCACTGGGCTGCCTCGCCGACCTCGTTGCCGATGGCCGCGTTCGTGAGCTGCTGATCTCGAAGATCGACGGCGAACCGGTTGCGACCTCGCGCTGGCGCGAGGCGCTGAGCGACGCCGGGTTCGTGCCCGGGTATCGAGGCTACGCGTTGCGCCGGAGCACACCGGTGGATGCCGGGTCCCAGCGCCCCGTCGTGGCCCGCCCGATCGCCTGACGAACGATCAGGAGGGACCACCGGGATGCCCGAAGGAGACACGCTCGCCCGCACGGCCATCGGTCTCAGGCCCTTCCTGGTGGGCCGCAGGGTGACGGCTGCCAGCGCGCCGGCGCCTGGACCGCAGGCGCAGCGACTGATCGGCGCGACGGTCACCGCGGTCGAGGCGGCGGGCAAGAACCTGCTGATCCGGTTCGACAACGGGCTCGAGGTTCGCACCCACCTGCGGATGCACGGGTCGTGGCACCGGTATCGGCCGGGCGAGCGGTGGCGCCGGCCGGTGGCCCGGGCTCGGCTGGTGATCGAGGTGCCGGGCTCGGTCGCCGTGTGCTTCGACGCGCCGGTCGTCGAGCTGTTCGAGCAGCGCGCCGAGCCCGTCCACCGCTCGCTGTCCCGACTCGGGCCGGACCTGCTTCGGGACCCGTTCGACCTCGCCGAGGCGCTCCGCCGCCTGCGGGATCCGGTGCGTGCCGGGATCACGGTCGCCGAGGCGCTGCTCGACCAGCGAGCCCTCGCGGGCATCGGGAACGAGGTGAGGAACGAGGTGCTGTGGGAGGCGCGATGCTCCCCGTGGACGCCGGTCGGTGACGTTGATGACGCCGCGCTGCGGGACCTCGTGGAGGGAGCGCGCGTGATGCTGCGCGCCGGTGCCGCCACGGGGCGGCGGCCGAGGCGCGTCTACCGGCGGTCCGGACGCCCCTGCCCCCGGTGCGGGACCGTGCTGCGCGTGGCCCGCCAGGGAGCGGACCTGCCCAGGCTGACGTTCTGGTGCCCCGGCTGCCAGCCATCGCCGCCCGATGGGCCGGGGTCCACGGGGGCTATGCTGCGTCCATCGTGACCACTCGGTCAGCGGTCTCCCGATCGGTCGTCCATCGCCTGCCCGCCCGCCCCTCGTCCGGCCTGCGGTGGCTCCTCGTCCTGGTGCCGGCCGCGGTCGTGCTCGTGCTCGAGCTGCTCAGCGACAGCGTGCTCGACGAGGCGCTCCCGTTTCCCTGGGACACGATCCTGGTCACGCTCGCGGTGCTGCTCATCGGCGTTGGTCTCGCCCGCCTGGCGTTCGCGCGGATCGACGCCCTGACCGGCGTGCTGCGGGCCCGCAACGCCGAGCTCGAGGCACGCGGGGCGTTCGCCCGGGCCCTCCATCGGGTCAGCGTCCAGATCGCGGCGCTGACCGACGTCGACCTCGTGCTCCAGGCGGTCGTGACGCACGCCCGCGAGCTGCTCGAGGCGGATGTGGCGGTGCTCCTGCTCGAGGACGCTCGCGGCTCGCTGGGGCTCCGCGCGGCCGCCGGCCGGGCGGGCGCGATCCGCGGTGCGCCCGCCCCGTCGTCATCGACCATCGCCCCGCCGGCCGATCCTGCCCCGGACGCATCGACGCCCGACGATGCCTATCCCACCGACGCGATCCTCGGCTTCGTCGATCCGGCAGCCGCGGTCGTCCGCCTGTCGGCACCGCTCCAGCGAGGCGGTCAGACGATCGGCCTGCTGGCGATCGGCGTGGGCGCCCCGCGGGGCTTCGATGCGGACGAGGTCGAGACGCTTGCCTCGCTCGCCAACCAGGCGACCATCGCGCTCGAGCATGCCCGGCTCGAGGCGCGCCTGCGGGAGCTCGCCGTGATCGAGGAGCGGGAGCGGATCGCGCGCGAGCTTCACGACGGGATCGCGCAGGTCCTGGGCTACGTCAACACGAAGTCACAGGCGGTCGACGGGTTCCTCGCCCGCGGCCGGGTCGACGAGGCCCGGACCCAGGTGGCCGAGCTGGGGGCTGCCGCGCGGGCGATCTACGTGGACGTTCGGGAGGCGATCCTCGGCCTGCGCAGCCCGATCGAGCCCGGACAGGGCCTCGGCGCAGCGGTCGAGGCGCATGCGAGGCGGGTCGCCCAGGCATCCCAGTTCCGCCTGGACGTCTCGATCCCGGCCGATGCCCGCGACCTGCGGCTGGAGCCCGAGACGGAGGCGCAGGTCTACCGGATCGTGCAGGAGGCGCTGACCAACGTCCGCAAGCACGCGGCAGCGGGGCGGGTTCGGGTCTCGATGTCGGTGACGGGCGGACGGCTCGAGCTGCGGATCGAGGACGACGGCCGGGGGCTGGCGGCCGCGGCGGGTCCAGCCGACGTTCCGCACTACGGCCTTCGCTCGATGCGAGAGCGGGCGGCGGCTGTCGGTGCCACGCTCGAGGTCGAGGACCACGGTGACCGCGGTGTGTGCGTGGAGCTCGCGCTCGATCTGGCGGGACGCCGGCGCACGCCTGGAACGCCCACGGGTCAGACACCGGCCGGGCGCTGAGATGCGGATCCTGCTGGCCGACGACCACGCCCTGTTCCGCGACGGGGTCGCCTCGCTGCTCGCCGCCTGGGGCCACGACGTCGTGGGCCAGGTCGCCGACGGGGACGGCGCGGTGGCGGCCGCGGTGGAGCTTCGGCCGGACGTGGTGCTGATGGACGTGGCGATGCCATCGGGCGGCGGGCTCGACGCCACCCGCCGGATCGCAGCCCGCGCGCCCGGCCTCGCGATCGTGATGCTGACGGCGAGCGAGGACGTGGACGACGTGTTCGCCGCGATCAAGGCCGGAGCGCGCGGCTACCTGCTCAAGAACCTGGAGGCGGGCGACCTGCGGACGATGCTGGACGCGGTCGCGCGTGGAGAGGCGGCGATCACCCCCGACATCGCCGCCCGTATCCTGGGCGAGCTCGCGCGCCCATCACGATCCGCGGATGGGCCATCGGCACGCGATCCGGATCAGCTCACCGATCGCGAGCTCGACGTGCTCCGGCTGGTGGTCGATGGCCAGCGCAACAAGGAGATCGCGGCCCGACTCGGGATCTCCGAGAACACGGTCAAGTTCCACCTGCGCAACATCCTGGACAAGCTCCATGCCCAGAGCCGCGCCGAGGTGGTTGCGCGAGCCGTGCGCGAGGGCCTCCTGCCCGAGGGCTGAGCCGCCCCCGAGCGCCGCGCCTGAGAGCCGCGCCCGAGAGCTGCGCCCGAGAGCTGCACAGCCCCGAGTGCTGCGCCGCCCCCGACTGCTGCGCGCAACCCTCAAACGGCTGCGCCGGGCGAGACGGCTCTCGCGTCGCCGCCGCTCCGAACGAGACGCTACCGCGCGACCGGCCGCTACGCGGCGTCCGTGACGGCCTCGCCGATCAGCTCCGCCTGGAGCTCGTCGCCGACCCCCGCCCCCATCTCCATGCCCAGCTCCTCGGACACCGAGTGGCGCGTCGTGCGCAGCGGGATCTCGCGCAGGAAGAACGAGGTGACGAAGGCGACGGCGATCAGCGCCGAGCCGATGAGGAACACCTCGGTGATCGCGGAGGCGACCGCGTCGCGGAGGATGGCCTCGATCTGCACCGCGATCTGCGGCGCCGCGGAGCCCAGCGTCGCGAGCTGGGCCCTGAGCGCATCCTGGGATGCGGGATCCATCAGCGCCTGTGGGTTGGCGGCGACGCCGCCCAGCTTCGAGGCCACGTCGGGAGGCAGGGTCGCGATCCCCGCCTGCAGGTCGCCGGTCATCCGGTTGGTCATGACGGAGCCCAGCAGGGCGACCCCGACCACCCCGCCGATCGAGCGGAAGAACGCCAGCGATGCCGTCACCACGCCCAACCGCTCGATCGGGAAGGCATTCTGGACGACGATCGTGAACAGCGCCATCGAGGTCCCGAGCCCGACGCCCAGGATCACCATGTCGCGGACGAGGGTGGCGTTGTCGGTCGCAGCCGTCATCTGGCCGAGCAGGAACATGCCGATGGTCGTGATCGCGGTGCCCACGATCGCCAGCGTCTTGTAGCGGCCGGTCCTGCTGAGCAGCAACCCGCTGACGATGCTCACCACGATGACGCCCAGCATCATCGGCGTCAGGATGAACCCGCTGCCGGTCGCCGTGTCGCCCAGCGCCGCCTGGGCGAACAGCGGGATGTAGAGGACCGCGCCGAACATGCCCGCGCTGGTCAGGAAGGTGATGATGACCGAGGCCGTGAAGATCCGATTGCGGAACAGGTCGAGCGGGATCGTCGGCGCCTCGGCGCGGCGCTCGATGAGCAGGAACGCGGTTGCGAACACGATCGCGACGGCCAGCAGGCCCAGGATCTCCGGGCTGGTCCAGGGGTAGGTCGAGCCGCCCCACGACAGCGCGAGCAGGAGCGGGACCACGCCCGCGATCAGCGCGCCCGAGCCAAGCCAGTCGATCGCCGGCCGCTTGTGGAGCGCCGTGTGGCTGGGCAGGACCACGAACACCACGGCCAGGGCCAGGATCGCGAACGGGACGTTGACGTAGAACACCCAGCGCCAGGTCAGGTTGTCGGTGATGAAACCGCCGAGCGTCGGTCCGACGATGGTCGAGAGGCCGAACACCGCCATCAGCAGACCCTGGTACTTGCCCCGCTCGGCGGGCGTGAAGATGTCGCCGATGATCGCCTGCGCGATCGGCATCATCATCCCGGCGCCCACGCCCTGGATCGCCCGGAACGCGATGAGCTCGGTCATGGATTGCGACAGGCCGGCCAGCATCGAGCCGGCCAGGAAGATCACGATCCCGCCCATGAACAGCCACTTGCGCCCGAAGATGTCGGACAGCTTGCCGAAGATCGGGACGCCGGCGGTGGACGCGATCAGGTAGCCGGTGATCACCCAGCTGTAGTGCTCGAGCCCGTTGAGATCGCCCACGATCCTGGGCATCGCGGTCCCCACGATGGTCTGGTCGAGCGAGCTCAGGAGCATGCCCAGCATCACGGTCCCCAGGGTCGCGAGCTGGGCATGCCGGCTGATGTGAACGAGGCCGTCGTCGGCCGGGGCGGCGGCGGGGAAGGAGGTCATGCGCCGGTTCCTCTTGTGCGCTCGATGATCAGGGAGAGGAGGCGGTCGAGGTCCCGCAGCTCACTGGCGTCGAGCACGCCAAAGAGCCGCCTCGCGGTCTCCATCCGGATGCCCAGGATGTCGACGACGAGCTCGCGCCCCTGATCGGTGAGCTGCGCCTCGACAATTCGGCGGTCATCCGTCCGATGACGCCGCTCGACCAGACCGTGGCGTTCGAGCCGCTCGATGGTCCCGGTCACCGACGGCAGCCCGGTGCTCAGCCATTCGCCGATGAGGCTCATCGACATCGGGCCCTGCCGGGAGAGGTGGAACAGGAGCCGCAGCTGGCCCAGGGTCATCTCGGCCGCCACCCAGTCCGGCACGCCGCTCGAGAGATCCCGGAACAGCTCCTTGAGGTGGTCCAGCACGAGGTCGAACGCGTCGGCCGTCGGGGCACCCGGGCCCGTCGGGGCACCCGGCGCAGCTCGGGTTCCGGGTGACAGTGCTTCGTTCATGCGCGAAGTATTATCGAATAGGGAAATAGTTGTCAATCAGGCGAAGGTCCAGGCGCGGGGGTCAGGGGGCCCCGACGGTGCGGACGCTGCCCGAGCGGCGCAGGGCCCGATCGGCCCGGGCCGTTGTGCCCGCCGGCCCTGCCCGAAAGGATGGGCTGCCCACCCGTCCGGTCGGGCGTGGTGGTGGACGACCCGGCGATGGATGCTCGGGAGGAGCCACAAGGAGGGCGGCGATGGGCTATCGCATCGACATCGATCAGGGCGGATGCATCACCTGCGGCGTGTGCATGGACGTCTGCCCGGTCGAGGCACTGGACATGTCGCGGCCGCAGGTGCCCGGCATCGAGACCGGCCCCGAACCCGGCGGCCGGCCGTTGGCGTGGACGATGGAGCGCCCGCTTCAGGTGGGTGAGTGCATCGGCTGCGGGATCTGCATCCGCGAGTGCCCGCCCAACGTCATGACGCTGGTCACCGTCGATGGCCAGGTCCCCCTGGCCGCGCGCCAGGGGCCCATCGAGCGGCCCGCCGCCACCGCCCCGCCTGACGACGCCTGGATCCCCCTCTCGGAGGTCACCCGCGAGGCGCTCAAGCCGGTCCATCCATCGCCCTGGGGCAGCCTGTTCCAGTGGCGGACGCGGTCGCGTCCGCAGCCCTGGCAGACGTGGATGACGATGGTCGACGACGCGCCCCCGTCACCCATCGCACCCTGCCAGGAAGCCTGTCCCGCCGGCACCGATGCCGGCCGCTACGTGGGCCTCATCGGCCAGGGCCGGTATGACGAGGCGTACGCGGTCGCCGCGGAGGTCAACCCGTTTCCGTCGGTCTGCGGCTGGATCTGCACTGCCCCGTGCGAGACGGCCTGCCGGCGCGGCGTCCTGGACGAGCCGATCTCGATCCGCACCCTCAAGCGGTTCGCCGCCGAGCACGGCACCCTGCCCGGCGCTCCGTCTCCGTCCACGAAGCGTCAGGACAAGGTCGCGATCATCGGGGGAGGCCCCGCCGGGATGTCGGCCGCCTACTACCTCGCCCGGCTTGGCTACCCCGTGACCGTGATGGAGGCGATGCCGATCCCGGGCGGCATGATGGCGATCGGGATCCCGGAGTACCGCCTCCCGCGCGACGTGCTGCAGGAGGAGATCAAGCGGATCCTGGACCTCGGTGTGGAGCTCCGGCTCGACACCGCGATGGGCCGGGACTTCAGCCTGCCCGACCTCGAGCGCGAGGGCTTCCGGGCCATCTTCCTGGCCACCGGTGCATCGAAGAGCCGCCGTCTGGGCGTTCCCGGCGACGAGATGCCCGCGGTCATCCCGGCCACCCGGTTCCTCAAGGAGGTCAACCTCGGCGAGCATCCGCATCTGTCGGGTGACGTGATCGTCGTGGGTGGTGGCAGCACGGCGATGGACGCTGCGCGATCCGCCCGCCGGAGCGGCGCGACCACCGTGACCATCGTCTACCGCCGCGGCCGGAGCGACATGCCGGCGCAGGAGGAGGAGATCGAGGCCGCCGAGCGCGAGGGCATCGAGATCCGCGACGGCCTCGCGCCGAGCGAGGTCGTGGGGCGCGACGGCACCGTGGTGGCGCTGCGCTGCATGGTGCAGCGATCAAGCGGCCGGGATACCGGCGGAGCGCGGCGAGCGTGGGAGGCCACCGACGAGACCCGCGAGCTGCCCGCATCGGCCATCCTCGTTGCGATCGGCGAGGAGCCGGATCCGTCGATCCTGCCCGAGGGCGCCGGGATCGAGGTCAGCGGCTGGGCCGGCATCGTTGCCGATCCCCGGACCTTGGCCACCGGCCGGGCCGGGATCTTCGCCGGTGGCGACGTCGTGTCCGGGCCGCGGACGATCATCGAGGCGGTCGCGGCGGGTCGTCGGGCCGCCGCCTCCATCCACGAGTACCTCGCCGGCGTGACGAACGGTGAGGCGGAGATCTTCTCCACCGTCAGATATCCGACGCCGCCCGAGCTGTCGCTCACGGTCGATCTGGCCGAGAAGCCGCGGGCCCATCCGGCGCTGCCGGTGGTCCAGATCTCGACGTTCACCGCCAACCAGGCGGGCTTTGACGAGACCACGGCGCGTGCCGAAGCCTCCCGCTGCTTCCGCTGCGACGCGGTCTACGGCTGCCCGTCGGTCAGCGTGCTCGCGGGCCGTGGCCCCGCGGACAGCCGCCATCCGGCAGCGCCCGGGGCCCGTCCCATCGCTTCGATCCCGTCAGCCCCAACCCCGGCGGCCGCGGCCGCCCACACAACGAATGGAGGTGCTCGGTGACCGCCGACCAGGTCTCCGGTTTCTTCGACGCCGGCGAGGGCTTCGTCGAGGGCACGATCGCCGCGGCGCTCGTGATCCTGTGGATCCTGTCCGTCGCGCTCCACCTGGCGCGGCCCTACATGGTCCGGACGACCGGCAAGTTCACCCTTCGCCTGGGCGCCGACCTGTGGTGGATCATCTACGTCGCCCTGCGCGACATCCTGCTGCTCCAGGTGTTCCTCGGCAGCTTCATCTTCTTCTACCCGGACGTGATCACCGGCCAGGACCTGCCGATCACCGGCGGACTGGCGGCGGTGTGCGCCTTCGCCGCGTTGCTGATCAAGCTGATGACCAAAGGCGACGAGGACCTCCAGTGGATGCGGGTCCAGGTCGTGCTCGTGGGCCTTGGCGCCGTTCTCTACCTGACGCCCTACATCCTGGGCTCCCAGATGACCCTGCTGTCCGGGAACATCACCGACCAGGTGATGCCCGCTCTGGTGACGTCGAAGAACCCGGACCTGGCGCTGCCGCTGAGCTTCCTGTCCGCTGCGCTGGTCGGGATCCTCGGCCTGGTGGCGGCGTGGTTCAACCTGCGTGGCACCGTCAACCGCCGGCCGAAGGCCGCGTAAGGAGAGCTCGAGATGAGTGCCGACGATCTTGCTGCTGCCTTCACCTCCGGCGGTTCGGAGTGGATGGTCCTGTCCATCGCTGCCGTCCTGCCCATCCTGTGGGCGTTCACCCTCTCGCTCCATTTCGCACGACCGTACGTGCTGCGGTTCCTGCGCCGGCTCACCCTTCGCTTTGGCGGCGACGTGTGGTGGCTGTCCTACGTGCTGATGCGTGACGCGCTGCTCGTGATCACGCTCGGGCTGAGCGTCATCTTCCTGATGCCCAACCTGTATCTCAAGGTCGGCCTGCCGATCACGGCGCCCATCGCGACCCTGGTCCTGTTCTGGGCGACCGCCGTCAAGCTCATCCGTGACACGGACGATGACCCGGCCGCGTTCCGGCTCGTCAGCGTGCTGCTGATCATCGCGTCGGTGCTGTACATCGTTCCCCAGATCTACGGCATGGAGGCCGCGGACCAGGACTACCTGTCAGCACTCTCGACCGGGCTCATCAGCTCCAGCAACCTCGTCTACGCCAGGCCGATCCTGTGGATCAGCCTCGCGCTGTTCGCGCTCACCGGGGCGGGCCTGTTCGGCCGCTACCTGATGCGCATGGGGCTGCCGGGCGACGGCGAGGCCGTCGGCACCGATCCGGAGCCGACCACCGCCGGAGGATAGCCGCCCTCGATACGCACCTCACCCTGTCCGTTCGTGGACGGTGCCGGACCCTCCCCCGGCGCCGTCCACGGATTCCTGCCATCCTCGGGGCGTGGAACCGCGCATCGACGTCAGCTGCGCGCCGGCCGGGGACGGCTGGACGTGCCGCGTGACGGTGACCGAGGGCTCGACGTCCACGAGCCACGAGGTGACGGTCTCGGGACCGGTCCTCGCCCGCCTGGCTTCAGGCGCCGCAGCGCCCGACGACCTCGTCCGCCGCTCGTTCGGCTTCCTCCTCGCCCGCGAGCCCAAGGAGTCGATCCTGCGCCGCTTCGAGCTGACCGTGATCGGCACCTACTTCCCGGGCTGGGAGCGCGAGGTCACGGGCTAGCGGGCGAACCTGGCCCGTTGCTCGTATCTGGCGACACACCCGACGACGGGGCCGCGTCCGGCGTGCAGGGATCGACCTGGAACTCGACCAGGCGGAACGGCAGCGGCACCTCGATCGTCCGCGGCCAGCCGAAGACGCTGGTCTGGAGCGTGACCGAGTCGATCCACGTGTAGCCGAGGTCGGTCGGTGGGTTTGCGGGGTCGATCGGCTGCCCGACGGCGCACGCGCCCGCCCGCCCGACCACCCACAGCGCGTGGATCCAGCCGGTGACCTCGACCGGTGCGAACGGCCGTCCTGGGCCGAGGTTGCCGCCGTTCGGCTCGGCGTCGATCCACAACGCGGCCGGCCTCGGCGCGGTCGAGACCGTCGCCGGCTGGTAGAGGCCCTCGATCCGGACCGGAACCGGCGCGTTGATGGTCAGGAACAGCGGGAAGCTGAACGGCCGGCCGGGGGGCGCCGTCTCATAGAACACCACCGCATCGGTGCCGCGCGGCATCACGGCCTCGACGGTGTTGAGCCCCGGCCCGTAACCGTAGGTCCCGACGTCGATCGGAACCTGCGATGCGTACAGGCCGAACGCGACGCAGGCGACCGCACCGGCGGCCGGCACCAGACGGCGCCAGCCCCGGAGCGCCACGATGAGCACGAGGAACGTGATCGTCACCAGCACGACCAGCAGCGGAACAAGGGTGCTGCCACTCGAGGTGACGATGCCCGGCCCCACGAGATCCGGATCGAACGACGAGACGGCGGCCTGGGCGGGACTGGGCGACGCTCCGACCGTGCCGTCCGTTGCCCGCAGGCCGGCGACCTGCACCCCGATGGCGACCAGCGCCAGCGCCGCGGCGAGCCCGAGCGCGGGTACGAGCAGCCGGTGAGCCTCGGGTGCTGCCTGGCGCGCGGCCGGCACGTCCAGCACTCGCTCGCGAAGAGAGAATGGTGCGGGTCCCGGGTGACGCCGCTGCAGCACCTCGCGCAGCTCGCGCTCGAGACGCTCGTCGGTCACCGGCGGTACCTCCTCGCCTTCCCGTGCCCCGGTCACCGCTCCGCCTCCTCGATCGCGGCCCGTAGCCGGTTCAGCGCGTGGTGCAGCCGCGACTTCACCGTCCCGACCGGCACGCCCAGCAGACCGGCGATCGCCGGCACCGTCAGGTCGGCGTCGTAGCGCAGGCCGATCAGCGCCCGTTCGTCCGGCGACAGCGCATCCACCGCGCGGTCAAACGCATCCCGGTTCGTCGTGGCCTCGCCG
This sequence comes from uncultured Chloroflexia bacterium, assembly GCA_963829295.1. Lineage (GTDB taxonomy): Bacteria > Chloroflexota > Limnocylindria > Limnocylindrales > CSP1-4 > CAIXZV01. The sequence goes on from CAWHHU010000010.1 coordinate 511,723, forward strand.
GCATCGGTCTCCCAGGGGTGTTCGGCCTCCACGAGCTCCCGGCCGAGGTCCACGACTCGCCGCCGCGCCCGGGCGCGAAGCCGGTCACGGCAGCTGTTGACAAGGATCCGGGTGAACCAGGCATCGAACCGCGAGCCGTCCCGGAGGTCGGCGAAATGTCGCCAGGCAGCGAGGGCCGCGTCGTGGACGGCATCCTCGGCCTCGAGGCGGTCATGGAGGATGACCGCAGCCAGCCGATAGGCGCCATCGAACTCACGTTCCACCAGGCGCCGGAACGCGTCGGCACGGGCGTCGGGCACCGATGGTGCGACCGCGTGCAGGTCCGGACGGGCGACGGGTTCCCCCACGAGGCTCCCCAGCAATCGGCTCGACCTCCGCTCGTCCTATCCGACGATCGGAGCGTCCGAATCGTTCACGGCTCACCACCGGGGAGCGAGAGCCGAACGGCACTGGCAGCGACCCGTGCCTGCGTCGTCACCATGCCGATCACAGGGACGGTGGCGCGCGAGGGAGGAGGGGTGAGCGAGGGTGGGGCGGCTCAGCGCGTGGGGCGCCGGCCGGCAGCCGCGTGACCCTGCCGCAATCGCCTGGGTGCCGATCCTCGCCGTGGCCGGCGCGACGGCGGCCCTGCTGCTCGCAGTCGCGAGCGGGTATGGGTTCCATCGCGACGAGCTGTACTTCATCGTGGCGGGCCGGCATCCGGCGCTCGGCTACCCGGACCAGCCGGCATTCACGCCGCTCGTCTCGGCGGCGGCCGTTCAGCTGCCTGGCCTGTCGCCGCTGGCGATCCGCCATCCTGCCCGCTCCAGCAAGCGCGGGGGCCATCGTCGTCCTGGCCGGCCTCATCGCCCGCGATCTCGGCGCCAGCGCTCGCGCCCAGCTGCTGGCCGCGCTGCTGACGGCGGTCTCAGGCCTGCTGGCCGCGGGGCACCTCGACAGCACCACCACGTACGACCTGCTCGCCTGGGCGTCGCGAACCCTGATCGTCCTCGTGGGCGAATGGGGCCTTCCCACTGGGGGTCGATGCTCGGGCACTGCGAGACGCGGGCCGTGGTCGACAACGGTCTCGGCATTCCGAACGACGAGCAGGGCACCCCGGTGCAGGTCTGCCCGTCGATGGCCCAGCCCTGGTCGGTCATCTGGCCCGAGCTCCGCCACCTCGACTGACGGTCGGTCGGGCCGGATGGATCGGGCGATATGGGCCTGTCAGACCCCCGCAGCCGTGCCTATCCTTCGGGCGACCCGGCCGGCGCTGATGCTGCTGGCGGTCCGGCGGATCGGCTCCGGGGGAGGGAGGGTGGCGCCGTGGGCGGCACGATGACCGAGGCCCTCGCCGAGGCTTCCCCGAACGTTGACGTGCCCGACGGCGCGGTGGGCGCACGCCCCACGCACCTGCTGCCGTTCTCACACCTGATCCGGATCTCCCTGTACTGGCTGGGCCTGACCGCGATCGACGCCGCCGTGAGCCAGTTCATCGCGTTCCGACTCGCCTACAGCGACATCAGCGGGCCGATCCCGCTCGGGCTCGCAACCACGCTGCTGACCATCGGCGGCGCGGCGGTGGGGATCCTGGTCCAGCCCACGATGGGCTCGATGAGCGACTACGCCGTGACGCGCTGGGGTCGGCGCAAGCCGTTCATCGTGTTCGGCTCCCTGTTCGACGTGGTGTTCCTGGTCGGGATCGCGAACAGCAACACCCTGCTCGCGCTGGGCGCGTTCCTGATGCTGCTCCAGCTGTCCACCAACATCGCCCGTGGGCCATTCCAGGGGTACGTGCCGGACCTCGTCGCGGAGCCGCAGGTCGGCATCGCCAGCGCGCTGGTGGGGATGATGCAGATCCTGGGCAACGTCAGCGGCCTGGTGCTTGCCAACCTGGCCGCGGTCCTCGACAACCTCCAGATCGCCCTGATCGCCGTTGCGATCGTCGAGCTGGTGACGATGGCGAGCGTGGTGCTCCGGGTGGGCCAGGGCCTGCCTCCCAAGTCACGGAACGGCCGGTCGTGGGCGGCGATCGCCGCGGAGACCTGGGGCGCCGACATCCTGAGGGAGCGGTCCTACCTGTGGCTCGTCGCGTCGCGCCTGTTCTTCCTGACCGCGGGAGGGATCCTGTTTGCCTACGCGACGGTCTACATGCGCGACGCGTTCCGGATGACGCAGGAGCAGGCGGGCATCACGAACCTCGTCCTCATCGTCGCCGTCGTGGCCGGCAACGTCGTGACGATCGTCCCGGCGGCACGCCTCTCGGACCGGGTCGGCCGCAAGCCGATCATCTACGGCGCGTGTGCCTTCGGGGCGCTGGGGGCAGGCATCGCCGCGATGGCGCCGAGCGTCCCGATCGCGATCGCGGGCGGCACGCTGTTCGGCGCCGCGAACGGCACATTCCTGGCCGTGGACTGGGCGCTGATGACCGACATCATTCCGCGGGCCTCGGCTGGACGATACATGGGCCTCAGCAACGTCGCCACCGGGTCGTCGCCGCTGTTCGCAGCGGCGATCGGGGGCCTCACCCGGGACTTCGTGGCGGGGCGATCGACCGATGAGCTGGGGGCGCGCGCCGCATTCCTGGTCGCCGTGGCCCTGTTCGCGATCGGCGCGGTGCTCCTGCGCCCGGTGGTCGAGCCACCTCGGTCGACGGCGGCGCTCGAGCCTGGTCTCGCACCCGCCTGAGGCTTGCCTGCCGCTTCGGCCGAGCGGTCCGCAGCGGGGCCTTCGTCCGCATGATGTCGGCGGGTGGCTTCGGTCGCCCATGCTCGGTCGCCCATCGTCAGTCGCCTGTCAGTCGCGCGTCCTCAGTCCCCGATCTCGGCCACGCCGTGGACGATCGCCGCTCCCGGATCGCGGTCCGAACCTTCGTCGATGCCGACGAAACGGCGGCCCGCAGCGACCAAGGCGCGGCGCGTCTGGACGAGCGTGTGGCGGGGATCTGCGCGAAGCGCCACGGTCCAGCTGCGGAACCCATGGACCTGATAGCTGGTCGCGTCGCGCCACGAGGCCGCGCGTAGGAACGCGAACGGATCCGCTCGCCGCCACCACCAGGGCACGGCCGCCCACACGAAGACCAGGTAGTCGGCCCGGATCGGCCGCTGCCCGTACCCGAACAGCGTCTGGAGCTGGATGATCGTGAGCGGGAGCATCGCCAGCGACAGCACGCCCGAAAGTGCGAGAAACACCACGCCCCAACCGCGAGCGCGCGGCGGAAGGACCAGCCACACGGGTGCCGGCACCCACTTCATCCAGCTGGCGAGCCCCCAGATCAGGCCACCCACACGGCCATCGATGAACTGGGCTCCGAACAGGGCGAGCGCCAGGAGCAGGTCGATGTTGCCGGTGTCGAGGTTGGCCGCGATCGGGAACGCGAGGATCGAGACCAGGATCGCCGTGGGCAGGGGCCTCCGCGCATATGCCCATCGGATCGACCACAGCAGCAGCAGGATGGTCGTGCCGCGCCAGGCGAACCACGCCACCTCCCACGGCAGCATGGCCCATGGGGCGAAGAGCGGGAGCATCCACGGCGCATAGACATAGGGAAGGAAAGGGCCGGCGGGATGATACGGGTTCCCGCCCTCGATCCAGATCCGGACAGCGGCCCAGTACGCCTGCGCGTCGGCACCGGCATTGTCCCCGCGAGCGGCCATGCCGGCGATGGCCAGGGCGAACACGACGATCAGGAGGGTCATCGCCAGGATCCGCCGCGGTGAGCGCAGCCGGCTCGACTCGCGCCGGAGCGCGCGCCGGATCACCCCGGCCCGGCGCGCGGGTCGCCGCAGGATCGTCGCGGTCGTGCTCATCGGCAGCATTCTCGCGCGTCGCCGCCCATCCCGGGTTCCCGGCCCGACCGGTCAGCTTGGCCAGCCCGGCTTGGTTCCGCCCATCGCGGTCCCGCTCCGTGCCAGCCCGGCCAGCCGGGCCACCCGTGCTTCGTTCCGCCCATCGCGGTCCCGCTCCGTGCCAGCCCGGCCAGCTGGGCCAACCAGGTTGTATCGACACGCTCCGCCCGATCCGGCGAAACGGTGAACCTGTCGGTCCGTGGCCGGTCCGAGATCCAGAGCCCGGTCCAGATCCACGGCCCGGTCCGGCCGACGGGCGCTGCTAGACTCCGCCCACCATGGCGCACGGAACCGTCATCCTGATCGGCGGTGCCGAGGACAAGGTCCGCGACCGGGTCATCCTCGGCCGTTTCGTCGCGCTCGCCGGCGGGGATGACGCGCGGATCGTGGTGCTCAGCACCGCCTCTTCGCTGGGGGCCGAGGCGGGCGAGCGGTACCGGGTCGTGTTCACTCAGCTCGGCGCCGCATCGGTGCAACCCATCCACGCGCTGACACGGACCCAGGCCAACGACGAGCACTCGGCACGAATCGCCCGTGAGGCGACGGGCGTGTTCCTGACCGGCGGCAACCAGCTGCGTCTTTCCTCGACCATCGGTGGCACCCGCCTGGCGGATGCGATCACGGAGCGGTTCGAGGCCGGTGCTGTGGTGGCCGGTACGTCCGCGGGCGCGAGCGCTGTCTCGTCGCACATGATCGCGTTCGGCGCCTCGGGTGTGACACCCAAGCACCGGATGGCGCAGATCGCTGCGGGTCTCGGACTCCTTCCGGGGGTGATCGTCGATCAGCACTTCCAGCAGCGGAACCGTCTCGGACGCCTGCTCAGCCTGATCGCCCAGAACCCGAGCCTCCTGGGTCTTGGTGTGGACGAAGACACCGCGGGCGTGGTCGGACCCGATCAGGTGATGGACGTGATCGGCCGCGGGTCGATCACGGTGGTGGACGGGGCTGCGTCGGAAACCGATGCCTGGGAGATCCGGGGCCACAGACCACTGATGATCAGCGGGGTGGTACTGCACTCGCTACCCGCCGGCTATCGCTTCGATCTGCGCCGCCGGGTGCGGGTCGCCACGCCCGAGCTCCACGCCATCCAGGGAGGTGGGGCCGCCGCCTCGAGCTGACCGCGTGCGCTTCTCCGGTCGCTGCGCCCGGAGCTGACCGCGTGGTCCACCGGTGAGCGCCTCGAGCTGACCGCGCGCGACCCGCAGGGTTCAGCGGCTCGACGTGACCGCGTGGTCCGCCGGTGAGTGCCCCGCGACCTGATGCTGCGACCTGACCCTGCGACCGCAACCCCGTGTTTCCGCCACCGAGTCCAAGGACGTGCGTCACGGCATCGATATGCGGCGGGCACAACCGGCAACCCGGCAACCGGCAACCCACCAGGTCGGTGACTATCCGTCAGCAACACGGGTCCGACCACGGCCGCTGGAGCGTGTCCAGCGTGCCGTCCAGTCGTCGTTTGACTGCCCGGCGGAAACGGCAGGCGTAAACCCCGGGCCACGGACCCCCCGGCTCCGGGACCGCCACAGACCCCCGGCGACGGACCCCGACTGCGGGCCCCCGACTGCGGACCCCCGGCTACGGGCCCCCGGCTACGGGCCCGCCAGGGACCCCCGGGCCACAGACCCGCGGGCCACGGATCCCCGACGAGGTCATGACCCGGGTCGAGGCGCGATGTGTCGACGCGGTGCCGCCCCGCCTGAAAGGCGCCGACGGCTCCAACGGTGCCGCACGAACGGTGCCGCACGGGTGGAAGTCCGGCTCGTACACTGCACGTTCCACACACGAGGAGGGCCCAGGTGGCGCAGGCGGACCCAGCTCCATCGGCCCGAGGCCGGAAGTCCGCCGACGATGACCTCGGGGACTCCACGAGCGGGCATCGCTCCACCCGCCGGGCCGGCGGCCCGACCAGCGGCAACGCCGCGGCAAAGCCCGCGCGGCGCCGAACGGCGGATCGCTCGGGCGCCGGGCGGCCCGAGCCGACGCTCCGGATCGTCGAGACGCGCGTGCTGCGCGGTCCCAACTACTGGGCGCGCGAACCCGTCATCCGTCAGGTCGTCGATCTGGGCGTGCTCGAGGAGTTCCCGTCGAACAAGATCCCGGGCTTCGTCGACGCGCTGGTCGAGCTGCTGCCGACGCTCGAGGATCACGCCTGCTCGCTGGGCCGCCGCGGCGGGTTCGTCACCAGGCTGCGGGACGGGACGTGGGTCGGGCACGTGGCGGAGCACATCGCGCTCGAGTTCCAGAACCTTGCCGGCACCGACGTCCGCCATGGCAAGACGCGGGGCACCGGCGAGTACGGGCGCTACAACGTCATCTTCGAGTACCGCGAGGAGCAGGTGGGGATCGCCGCCGGCAGGATGGCGGTCGGGCTCATCAACCATCTGGTCGCGCCCAGCGATCCCGCGTTCGCGTTCGACCTCGGCGATGAGCTCGAGAACCTGATCCGGCTCGCCGAGCGGCTCGCGTTCGGGCCGTCCACCGAGGCCCTGCTCGACGAGGCCGCCGGGCGCGACATCCCGTTCATCCGCCTCGATCGGTACAGCCTGGTCCAGCTCGGCCAGGGGGTTCACCAGCAGCGGATCCGGGCCACGATGACCAGCCGCACCAGCGGCATCGCGGTCGACATCGCGTCGGACAAGAAGCTCACCAACCGGCTGCTCAATTCGGCCGGGCTGCCGGTCCCGCGCTCGGAGGTCGTGGAGACCGAGGAGGCAGCCGTCGAGGCGGCGAAGCGCCTCGGCTACCCGTGTGTGCTCAAGCCGCTCGACGGCAACCACGGCCGAGGCGTCGCGCTCGACCTGCGCGACGAGGCCGCCGTCCGGGCCGCGTTTCCCGTCGCGCTCCGCGAGAGCCGGTCGCGGGACGTGATCGTCGAGGCGTATATCACCGGCCGGGACTACCGGTGCCTGGTCATCGGCGGCAAGCTCGCCGCGGTCGCCGAGCGAGTTCCGGCGAGCGTGACCGGCGATGGCGTGCACACCATTCGCGACCTGGTCGAGCTCACCAACGCCGACCCACGGCGGGGGATCGGCCACGAGAGAGTGCTCACCAGGATCCGCATCGATGAGACCGCCGAGGCGGTTCTCGGCGCGCAGGGTTTCACGCTCGACAGCGTGCCCGCCGACGGGGCGTTCGTGAAGCTCGCCCTCACCGGCAACATGAGCACCGGCGGCACCTCCATCGACCGGACCACCGAGGCCCACCCCGACAACGTCGAGATCGCCGAGACGGCCGCCCGGGTCGTCGGTCTCGACATCGCCGGCATCGACTTCATCTGCCCCGACATCGAGGAACCGGTGCGCGAGACCGGCGGCGGGATCGTCGAGGTCAACGCCGCGCCCGGCTTCCGGATGCATACCCACCCCACCGAGGGCGAGCCGCAGTACGTCGCCAAGCCCGTCATCGACCTGCTGTTCCCACCGGGCTCACCCGCCCGCATCCCGATCGTCGCGGTCACCGGCACCAACGGCAAGACCACGACCGTGCGCATGGTCGCCCACATTCTCAAGCTGATGGGCCGCCGGGTCGGCATGACCTCAACCGACGGGATCGTGATCGACGGCCGGCTGATGAAGCGTGGCGACATGAGCGGCCCGCGATCCGCCCAGATGGTGCTCCAGAACCCGACCGTGGATACCGCGGTGTTCGAGGTCGCCCGCGGCGGGATCCTGCGCGAGGGTCTGGGCTACGACCGCAACGACGTGGCCGTGGTCACCAACGTCACCGGTGATCACCTGGGGCTGGGCGGCATCGACACCATCGGCCAGCTGGCCAACGTCAAGGGCGTCCTGGTCGAGGCCGTGCCCAGAGCGGGGACCGCGGTGCTGAACGCCGACGATCCTCACGTGTACCGGATGGGTCGCCACTCCGCCGGCCGTGTGGTCCTGTTCTCGATGTCGAAGACCAAGGGCGAGGACGGCTTCGATCGGGTCGACGGGCACACGGCGAGGGGCAACGCAGCGTTCTGCCTCGAGGACACGCCCGAGGGCGAGCTGATGGTGCTCAAGCACGGGCCGCGCAAGATGCCGGTGCTGTACACGCACCTGATGCCCGGCACGTTCGACGGACGGGCCCGGATGAACGTCGCCAACTCCCTGGCCGCGGCGGCTGCGGCCTGGGCGGTCGGGGCGCATCTCCATGACATCCGCCAGGGGCTGCGGACGTTCACCACGTCGTTCTTCCAGGCGCCCGGCCGGCTCAACCTGGTCGAGGTCGCCGGGGCCCGGGTCGTCATCGACTACTGCCACAACGTGGACGGGATGCGCCAGCTGGCCGACTTCGTGAACCGGATGATGGTCGAGCCGCACGCCAGGTCGGGGGGCCGGAGGACCGGCGTCCGGGCCACGGTCCCGCCGCCCGACGCCCGGAGCGGCCGCGCGATCGGCGTGATCGGGATCCCGGGCGATCGCCGCGACGAGGATCAGCGCGAGTACGGGGCGCTCGCTGCGGGCGCGTTCGACGAGGTGATCATCCGCGAGGACCGGAACCTCCGCGGCCGCGAGCCGGGCGTGTCGGCCGCCAACGTGGCCCAGGGGATTCGCACGCTCGGGCGCGGCGGCGGGCCGCGGACGACGCGGGTCGAGAAGATCCTCGACGAGGCGGCGGCGGTTCGGGCCGCGCTGCGCAGGGCCGCCCCGGGCGATCTCGTTGTCGTGTGCGCCGACGACGCGGTGGGCGTCTACCGGGAGGCGATGGCGCTGGCCGGGCGCACGGCGGGGGCGACGGCGTTCGCCGATCCGGGCGAGCTCGAGGCACCGGAGGGCTGAGCGGACGTGATCCGGTCGCCACCGTTCGCCAGAGGTACGGTCAGCGGCGGTGTCGATCGGACAGTCGCGGCGACAGCTCGTGCAGGTCGTCGTCGGCGTCGATCGGATGGGCACCCAGCCGGTCGAGAAGGGCGAACACGCCATCCCGGTCTTCGTGGCAGAACAGGACCACGACGCGGGGCGCGTCGTTCCGGCCATCGCCCGCGGCAGCACCCCTCGCCCCAAGCTCGGCCGCCAGCGCCTCGGTCTCGGTCTCGTAGACCGGCACCCTCGCCGGATCCATGCCCGCGTCCCGGACACCGGCCAGCAGCTGCGCGATGACGTGGTCGCGGGCGCGCCCGCGGAGGTAAGTGAGCGTCTCCTTGACCGCGACCCGCTGCGACTTCTCGGCCGCGATCCGGCCGATCCCGCGCAGGGTGTCGTCGGGCCGGTCACCGGCCGTGCCGACGATCGCGGTCACCGGCGCCGTGCGACCCGCGGCGCCGCCGGCGATCGCGCAGGCGACGTCGAGGATGGCCTCGGTCCCGGCCTCGTTGTGGGCGAAGTCGACGATCACCGTCCTGCGACCGAGCCGGAACAGGTTGAGACGCCCCGGTGACTGATCGGCCGACGGCCGGAAGTCGCGCAGGCCCTGGGCGACGTCGTCGATCGTGGCCCCCATCGCGCGCGCACCGCCGGCGGCCGCGAGCGCGTTGGCGATGTTGTGGCGGGCGAGCCCGCCGAGGGCGATCGGCAGCTCGGCCACGGGCGCCAGCGTGTGGATCTCCGCCCCGTCGATCTCGAGAAGCTGGCCGTCGCGCAGCACGTAGGCGCGCCCGCCTCCGGCGAGGTGGCGTGCGAGGACCGGACCGTCGGGCCGGAGCGAGAACAACGCGACCTGCGCTCGCGTTCGGCGTGCGACGGCCGTGACCAGGGGGTCGTCGGCGTTGAGCACGGCCCAGCCGTCGCGTCTGGTCACCCGGCAGGCCGTGGCCTTCACCTCGGCCAGCTGGGCGAGGGTGTGGATGCCCTGCAGATCGAGATGGTCCGACGAGATGTTGGTGAACACGCACGCATCGTTGGACTCGTAGCCCATCCCCCGCAGGATGAGGCCGCCGCGCGCCGTCTCGAGCACCGCGACATCGAGATCGGTGCGGCGGAGGACGGCCGCCGCGCCACCGGGCCCGGTCCAGTCACCTGCATCGACAAGCCGCTCGTCGACGAGGATGCCGTCGGAGGTCGTCGATCCGACCCGTCGGCCGGCACGAAGCAGAATGTGAGAGATGAGCCGGGTCACCGTCGACTTGCCGTTGGTGCCGGTGACCGAGACCACGGGGATCGGCCGGGCGTCGTCGCGGATCCACGCCGGTGGGGTGGCGAGGGCCGCATCGATCCGCTCCTCCCAGCGGTCCACCGCCCGTGCCTGCGTGTTGGTGAGCTGGACCCGGCGACCCGCCGACACCGAGCGCGCCGCGAGATCGAAGGCCGCCTCGGCGATCGTTCGGGCGCGCTCCGCCCCGACCCATGGCCAGGTCACCACCCAGTGCCCCACGTCCGACCCGCGATGGACCTCGACCGGGCCCACCCGCTCGCCGTGACCGGCTCGCAGACGCCGGGTCCACGCGACGAGGTCGACGACGGGATCCGGCCATTCGTGTGCGGGCACGATGCGGCCCAGGTGGACGATCGATCGATCCGGGTCGCCTCGGTCCTCGTGCCAGGGGCGGGCGCGCCCAACGGCGAGCTCGACCTTCACCACCGGCTCGAGCCGGTACACGTTCGGGCCTTCCAGCAGGCGGATCTCGATCAGACGCACGATCCGGCGAGCATACGCGAGCCTGATGGCCTCGCGGCCCACCGTCGCACGCGAGAGCTGCGAGGCATCGTCTCGGCCCACCGTCGCACGCTGGCGCACCTGCGCGCTGCGGGAGATACGCGAGCGTGCACCCGGTGAGGTCGGGCGCGCGTGTGGACCCTCTCGTGCGGGACCGAGCGTGCAGCAGGTGGCCAACCGATCCGATGGTCCGGTTGACAATCGCCGCGTGGATATCTGCGCCTGTCGTGGCGGACGGGATGTTGCATGGAGCCGCGGAGCGGCGATCCGGGCGAACGGCGATGCGGGCGAAGGCGATCCGGGGCGAACGGCGATGCGGCAGAACTCCCCGCCGGCGCATCTACACTTCGGGACCATGACCAACGATCCAAGCTTGCCCAGCTTGCCCAGCTTGCCCAGCTCGCCCAGCTCGTCCAGCTCGGCCAGCTCGTCCAGCTCGTCCAGCTCGTCGGTCTTGCCGGCCGCTCCCGGTCCTCTCGTCGCCATGAGCGAGCTGGCCACGCTGCGGGAGGTCATCGAGCGCGCCTACCCGGACCTGATGGTCGACCTCGAGCAGCTGGTGAACATCGATTGCGGCAGCTATACGAAGGACGGCGTCGATGCCGTGGGACGCTGGACGATGAGCCGGCTGGCGGGCATGGGCGCTCGCCTGACCCCGCTCGCCAACGACCAGGGCCTGGGCGACACCGTGGTCGCCGAGCTCGACGGCACCGATCCTGCGGGGCCGACCCTGCTGTGCATCGCGCACATGGACACGGTGTTCGACCCGGGAACCGTCGCCGATCGGCCGTTCGCCATCCAGGCGGGCATCGCGACCGGTCCCGGCGTGACGGACATGAAGGGCGGGCTGCTGGCCGGGCTGTACGCCATCGCGGCGCTGCGCCGGGTGGCCGGCGGTCTTCCGTTCGCCCGCCTCGTGTTCGTCGCCAACCCCGACGAGGAGATCGGCTCGCCCGTGTCCACGCCCCACATTCGAGATCTGGCCACCGATGTCGACGCCTGCCTGGTCCTCGAATGCGCCCGCGCGAACGGCGACATCGTCTCGTCGCGCAAGGGAAACCTGAGCCTCGCAATCACCGTCCATGGTCGTGCGGCGCACGCCGGTGTGGAACCCGAGAAGGGTCGCAGCGCCATCCTCGAGGCGGCGCGGATCGTCACCGACCTCCACGCGCTCAACGGGCGGTGGCCGGGCGTCACCGTCAACGTCGGTGTCATCGCCGGGGGCACCCGGTCCAACATCATCGCGGAGCAGTGCACGCTCGAGGTGGACGTTCGCGCGATCTCCCGCGACGCACTGGTCCAGACGGAGGCAGCGATCCGCGACCTGGCGAGCCCGCGCATCGTCCCTGACGTGAAGGTCGAGCTGGCCGAGACGGGACGCCACTGGCCGATGGAGAGGCTCGAGCGCTCGGTGCGCCTCGTCGAGCATGCGCAGGCGTTGGCCGCCCGACTCGGGTTCGAGCTGCACGACGCCGCCACCGGCGGCGCGTCCGACGCGAACACGACGGCCGGGATGGGCGTGCCCACGCTCGACGGGCTGGGCCCGATCGGCGGTCTCGACCACTCCCCCGGGGAGTACCTCGAGCTTGCCTCGATCGTGCCGCGCACGGTGCTCCTGGCGGCCCTGATCGCTGCGATCGGCCGGGACCCCGAGGTCCGACGGTGGCGTGACCAGCGCGTGACGGCGGCGGCCCCGACGAACGCGTCGTCCGTCGACGCACCGGGCTCCGCCCCAACCGGGTAGAGAAGACCTTCTCGCGAGGAGCCGGGGCTCGGACGACTTCGCGCGCTCAGGCGACCCCCGCCGCACGCGCGACCGCGACCAGCCCCATGCCCACGACAAGCCCCAGGAACAGGTTGCGGCGCCAGGCCGTGAGCGAGAGACAGACCAACACGCCGATGCCCTCGATACCGAGATGCAGCTGCTGTGCTCCATCGGATCCCTGGATCACCAACACGTTGGCCGCGGCGAGCGAGGCCAGGATCGCCGGCCCCACCAGGCGCAGGTACAGCAGCGCCCGCGGCGGAAGCCGCTCGATCCCGGGTGCCAGCAGCGGAAGCGCGCGTGAGGGATAGGTCACCGCGAGCATCAGCAGCGCGAGCAGGACCAGCTGGGTGCTCACCGATCGGCACCGCGTGGGACGCCCATCCCATCGACGTCGGCGATGGCCTGCTCGATGTCGATCGCATGCGCGCTCGCGTCCGACTCCTCGACCAGACGGGTCGTGCCCGGTGGAACCGTCATGCCGACCAGCGGCCCGATCAGACCGCCGGCGACGATGCCGATCGACGGCCCTACGGCCAGCGTGCAGGCGACGCCGATGGCCGCTCCCGAACCTGCGGCCACCAGCTCCCGCCGGCCCGTCACGAGCCCCGCCGCCAGACCGGCCATCGCGGCCGGGAACACGACGTCGAGACCGAGCGCCGTGGGATCGGGGAGCACGCCTCCCAGCAGCACGCCGGCGAGCGTGGCCACGTTCCACGGGATGAACACCCCCGCGATGGCGCCCATCCAGTAGCCGGTGACGTCAACCCGGCCCAGCCGGTGGAAGTGGGCGGCCGCCAGCGCGAACGCCTCATCGGTGAGCACGTGCGCCATGGCTGCGCGATGAGCGAACGGGAGGTCTCGCAGCCGCGGGGCCAGCGAGGCGCTATAGAGCAGGTGCCGGGCGTTGAGGGCGAAGGTCAGGATCACGATCGGGATCCAGGGCAGACCCGCCGCCACGTACCCGACGGCGGCGAACTGGGCGGCCCCGGCGAACGCAAACACGCTCATCGCGCTGGCCTCGATCGGCGAGTAGCCGGCGTTGCGCGCCGCGAGGCCGAACACGAACCCGAAGCCGGCGACCGAGACCGCGATGCCGAGGGTGTCGAGCAGCAGCCGGCGCCTGGCGGCGGCGAGATCGTTCGCGGACGGCTCGGCGGTCACGGCGTTGGCGCCGCGACTAGCGCAGGAAGGTCTTCGCGCAGGACCCGTCGCAGACGACGTAGACGGCGTGCTTCTCGAGCGCGTAGCCGGCCGCGTGGAGCAGCCCGGTGCAGCCCTTGGTCGGGCACTTCCAGACCCACCATCGCTCGTGCTCGTCGAGCGGCGTGGTCTCGGCCGCGAGCGTGTCGGCCAGGCCTTCGCGCTCGTCGAGGAGCGACGCGATCCGGGCAGCACGCTCTGCCTCGGTCTCGCTGGTATACGGGTAATTCTGGCCGACGTTCGAGGTCAACCGTGCCTCCCATGTCACACGAGGCCGGCGGCAGATCGGTGTGAGCGCAGCCTGCCACCGGCCGGCCGAGGATACCATCCGGGCCTCGTCTGCCCCCTCCTGCTCTCCGGTCGGCGTGCCTACCGAGCCTCGGGCATTCCCGGGCTTCGGGGGTCCGTCGTGGCGGTCAGCGAGCCACCCGCCGCGGGTCCGCCCTCGACCAGCTCGATTGCGTGCTGGTGACCCAGGGATCCGTCGAACGCCACCCGCCGGATCGAATGCCCTCGCCGTGTCAGCTCCGCCTCGACGCCATCCGCCAGCTCGCCGTCCGTGACCACATCGACGGGCGGAGCCAGCCAGCCCGCCGGCAGCACCGCTGTCCGCGGCGCGACCACCGCCGTCGCGATGTCCGCGCCGCCGTCGACCAGCGCCGACACGAACGCAGCGTGGATCTGCGGCTGGATGTCGCCGCCCATCGACCCCGCCACGACCCACGGCCGGCGATCCCCGTCCCGGAACAGCATCCCGGGGAGCAGCGAGTGCGCCGTCCGCTTGCCGGGCGCGAGGACGTTGGGATGGGCGGGATCCAGCGAGAACGAGGCACCCCGGTTCTGGAAATGGACGCCGGTCGCCGGATCCAGCACGCCCGAGCCGAACCCGGACGCGTTGGACTGGATCAGGCTCACGGCGTTGCCGGCCGCGTCCACCGTCGCGAGGTAGATGGTGCCGCCCACCAGCGTGCGCACCGGGCGTGGCGCGAGGTCGGCATGGTCGGGATCGATCCTGGCCGCCAGCGCCGAGGCGTGGCCCGTCGACAGCAACTGCTCGATGGGCACCTCCCCGAAGGCCGGATCCGTCAACCCGGCATCGCGGTCCGCCAGCGCCAGCTTGGCCACCTCGAGCTGCAGGTGGGGCCAGGCGGCAGCGGTCCAGCCCCGGACGTCGAACCGGGCCCCGGGCGGGGGCTCGAACCGGCCCAGGACGTTGAGCGTCTCGAGGGCCACCAGCCCGCAGCTGTTGGGAGGATGGGTCGTGACCCGGACGCCGCGGTAGCTGGTGGCCAGCGGACGTTCCCAGGTGCTCCGATGGTCGCGGAGATCGGCTTCGGCGAACGGCGCCCCGGCCGCGACCAGTCCGCGCACGATCTGCGCCCCCAGGTCGCCGTCGTAGTAGGCGTCGAAGCCGTCGCGGGCGAGGGTCCGCAGGGTCGCTGCGAGGGCCGGCAGGCGGACGATGTCGCCGGGCCGCGGGACTCGGCCGCCGGCGGTCCAGACCGCGCGCAGGCCATCCAGCCAGGGCTCGGCGGCGGTGGACGCCACCACATCCTCGATCGATTCGATCAGCCCGCCCCACGCGGGAACGCCGGCATCGGCCCGCTCGATCGCGGGGGCCAGGACCGCGTCCCGCGACAGGCGGCCCCATCGCCGGTGGGCATCGGCCCACGATCTGACCGCCCCGGGCACGGTGATCCCAAGGGGACCACGGAGCGGGATCCGTCCCAGCCCGGCGCTGCGCAGGGCTTCGGCGGACGCCCCCGACGGCGCCCGCCCCGATCCGTTGAGCGCGACCTGCTCGCCGGCCGCCTCGTCCCACACCAGCCAGAAGGCGTCGCCGCCGATCCCGCAGCCGTTGGGCATCACGACGCCCAGCACGGCGTTCGTCGCGATGGCCGCGTCCACCGCGTGGCCGCCGGATGCGAGCACCGCCAGACCCGCCGCCGTGGCCAGGTGATGGGGAGCGACGACGGCGCCGCGAGCGCCGCGGGCAACGGACACCGCGTCAGGCCCGCTCGCCGAGCACCGCCGGCGAGTCGGGATCGCCCACCTGTTGCTCGTACCGGCGCAGGCGCGACAAGGGCACGATGGCGATCGCGAGCAGCACGACCGAGGCGACGAAGATCCCGTCGAGACCCCGAATGTCAGCGGCCGCGCCGCCCACCAGGTTGCCGAGGATCTGGCCGAGCCCCAGGAACACGGAGTACAGGCCCATGATCGCGCCGCGGTCTTCCGGATAGGCCTCGGTGATGTCGGCCAGCAGTCCGATCGCGGCGGGGGTCGCGCCCGCGAGCACGAACAACCCGGCGGCGCCGATGACCACCAGCACCGCAGGCACGATCAGCGGCAGCGATCCGGTGTGATTGAGCCCGATCCCGGCTGCGATCACGGCCGCGCCGCCACCGATGCCATACAGGATGATCGTCGTCCGGCGCAGGGTCTTGAACCGGCCACCCCAGTACAGCAGCCCGGCGAAGAACAGCAGGCCGCCCACCCCGAGCCCCAGGCTCACCTGGGCCGGGTCGAAGCTGCCCATCAGGTTCTGGCCCCCGAACCGGGGGTTGGGCGCGCGAACCAGCTGGAAGATGGTCTGGGTGGTGTACAGGCCCAGAACCGCGTTGATCGAGATCCACGTCGGCGCCAGCAACCAGACGTGGCTGCCACGGAGGATTCCCGCGTAGCGCGACAGCTGCAGCCGGGCCGCCGCAGGTCGCGAGCGGTCGATGCCGGGGTCCACCCCGTAGCGATAGATGGCCAGCGACACGAGATAGAGCCCTGCGTTGGCGAGGAACGCCACCGGCCCCAACCAGTTCCAGAGCACGCCGCCGACCACAAAGCCGACCAGCAGCCCCGACAGCGTTGCCGCCTCGAATCTGGCCACCGAGCGGCCTCGCAGCAGCTCGTCACCGGCCGTCGCGGCGGCGATGAACCCGAGGATCGAGGGCACGCTCGAGGCCGTCGCGCCGCCTTCGAGCAGACGTGTCCCGCCGAGCACGACCAGGTGGCTCGTGGCCCAGGTGAGGATCGCGGCCGTGACCCCGAACAGGGGCCCCAGCTGCATGAGCCGGTGGTGCCCGTAGCGATCCGAGAGGGATCCGAACAGCGGCGAGAGCACCAGCTCCGAGCTGTAGAAGGCAGCGGCGACCAGCGCGAGCTCGAACGATCCCACGGGCGCCCCACCGTGGGCCGGCAGGTCGGCGAGGTAGTAGGTCAGCATGACGCCGGTCAGGCCCGTGCTGAATCGGAGCGTGAACGTGCCGATGAGGACGGCGATCAAGGACCGGCTCACGCGCGAAAGCGTAGCGGGTTGGCGACGCCCGGCGCGGGTCGGCTCGTATCATCCGAGCCGACGGGGCATCCCCGTCGCGCCGGCCCCGGCCCCGGTCGTCGGCGGGAGGAGGAAACAGGACCGTGTCTCACGTCGCGATCGTCACCGACTCCGTGAGCGACCTGCCGCCCGAGCTTGCCGCGCGCCAGGGGATCACCATCGTACCGCTGACCGTGACCTTCGGCGACGAGAGCTTCCGCGTGAACGTGGACCTGACCACCGATCAGTTCTGGCAGCGGATGACCGCCCCGGAGGCGCCGTTTCCGGCCACCGCGGCCGCGGCGCCGGGCGACTTCCTCGAGGCGTTCAAGGCGGTCTTCGCGGGCGGCGCCCGGGCGATCGTGTGCGTGAACGTGTCGGGTGAGCTGTCGGGCACGCTCAAGTCGGCCCGGGTCGCCCGCGACATGCTCGCTGACCAGGAGATCCACGTCGTCGACACGCGCTCGGCGTCGATGGGTGAGGGCATGCTCGCCCAGCTGGCCGCCGAGCTCGCGACCCAGGGTGTCTCAGCGGCCGAGATCGCGCGGGTGATCGAGGTGCGCAAGGACGATGTCGAGCTGTTCGTCGCACTCGACACGCTCGAGTACCTCAAGCGGGGGGGACGGATCAGCGGCACGAGGGCGGCGGTCGGGACGATGCTCTCGATCAAGCCGATCATCACGGTCAGGGACGGGATCGTCGAGAACGCCGACCGCGTTCGGACGCGTCTCAAGGCTCGTGAGCGAACCCTCCAGCTGCTCACCGCATCGCCGATCGAGCGAGCGACCATCCTCCACACCACCAATGCCGAGGTCGAGGACTTCCACGCCCAGTTCCTGGAGCGGTCGGACCTTGAACCCGACAAGGTCCAGGTCCTCACGATCGGGGCCTCCGTGGGCCCGCACCTTGGCCCTGGCTGCGTGGGGGCCGTCGTGATCCGTCGCCACTGATCGTGATCCGCCGCCGCTGATCGCCATCGGGCGGGTCAGCTCGGCTCGGTGGACCTGATCCGCCCCTGAGCGGCCTCGTGGAACGGCTTCGCATCCCCCCGCGGCGGCCCCGGCGACGGCGCCGGGCACTCCCGCAGACGTGCCGCCAGGCCGGCCCCGGGCCGCTCGACCCCTGCCATGCGACAGGTGCGCGCAGGTGACGGATTGGTTACGGCTGGGTGACGACCGGCCCATGGTCGCAGGCCATTCGTGGCTATACTCGCTATCCAGAGGCGGTGCGCCACGCCCGTCGGCCATGCCACGGCCGGCTCCGCGACGTGCGCCCCCGTGGGGTCGTCCGGAAGACGGCCCATCGATCGAGGACGGCGTCCACCGTCCCGCAACGAGGACCCTCCGTTCCATGACAACGGAAAAGGTTGCGGCGCCCATCAGCGCCTGGAATGTCGCGCAGCGGCAGTTCGATCTCGCCGCCGATATGCTGAACCTCGATCCCGGCCTCCGCCGGGTGCTCCGCGAGCCCCGCCGGGAGCTGACCGTGCACTTCCCGGTCCAGATGGACGACGGAAGCGTCAAGGTCTACACCGGCTACCGCGTGCAGCACAACCTGAGTCGCGGGCCCGCCAAGGGCGGCATCCGCTACCACCAGGACGTCTCGATCGACGAGGTCAAAGCCCTCGCGATGTGGATGTCCTGGAAGTGCGCGGTGGTCGGCATCCCGTACGGCGGCGGCAAGGGCGGCGTCATCGTCGACCCCAAGAAGCTGTCGATGAAGGAGCTCGAGCACCTCAGCCGGCAATTCTTCACCGAGATCGAGGTCCTGGTCGGGCCCGAGCGCGACATTCCAGCGCCGGACGTGAACACGACCCCGCAGGTCATGTCCTGGTTCATGGACACGTACTCCATGCACGTGGGCTACACGGTTCCGGGCGTGGTCACCGGCAAGCCCATCAGCCTCGGCGGCTCCGAGGGCCGCAACGAGGCCACGGCGCGCGGTTGCGTATACACCATCGCCGAGGCATCCAGGCACCTGGGCATGAGCCTCAAGGACGCCAGGGTTGCCGTCCAGGGCTTCGGCAATGCAGGGTCGATCGCGGCCCAGCTGATGGTCAAGGAAGGCTCGACGGTCGTCGCCGTGTCCGACTCGCAGGGCGGCATCCGCAACATGGCCGGCCTCAACATCGACGGCGTGATCGCCTGGAAGAAGGAGCACGGGACCGTCCGGGGCTACCCGGGCAGCCAGGACATCACCAACGCCGAGGTCCTCGAGACCGAGTGCGACATCCTCATCCCGGCCGCCCTCGAGAACCAGATCACGGCCGCCAACGCGGACCGGATCAAGGCCAGGATCGTCGCCGAGGCCGCCAACGGCCCCACGACCCCCGAGGCCGACGAGATCCTGTTCAACCGCGGCGTGTTCATGATCCCCGACATCCTCGCGAACGCCGGCGGCGTGACCGTCAGCTACTTCGAGTGGGTCCAGGACCTCAACCGCGACCACTGGACCGAGGACGACGTCAACGCCAAGCTCAAGACGATCATGGTGACGGCGTTCGGCGAGGTCCTCGAGCAGGCCACCAAGGAAGGCGTCAACATGCGCACGGGGGCGTACCTCAACGCCGTCCAGCGCGTGGCCGACGCCACCGCGATGCGAGGCCTGTACCCGTAAGACTCCTCCGCGGCTCGCCGGTCTCCGGCGAGCCGCTACGCGAACGCGAGAACGGCCCGGCAGGAGGAGCCGGGCCGTTTCGTCTCGCCGCATCGAACCGGCGTCCCGGGTCGCCTGTCGCGTCATGGCGGAGACTGAGCTCAGTCGCAGTCTCCAGATGGCCCAGGAATGAACGTCGGACTCTCCGACAGAGGTGGACCAGACCAAACCTCAAGTCGACCGCAGGACAAGTCAACGGCGACGGCGACACCGCGCTCCATGCTGGGACCAACTTGGCCGGTGGCATAGACGACGTCCCCAGCGCTTACCCTAAGTAGGGTGAGCGTGCGTCCCGACGGCGATCGAGTCTCGACCAGCCAGGGCAGCGGTGGCAAGGACACCGACAGCGGATCCTCGCGTGCACCAGGAGCCACCTCCTCGACGACCTCTCCATTCACCACCAGGTCGACGGTGATTGACGTGCCGTTGTTGATGCTAAGGTGTTCCGGCTGCGCGGAATTTGACAACGCAGCCGAGGGGGTGGCCCCCGAGGATGCACACCCAGCCAACGACGCGGCCATCGCGATCGAAAGCATCGCGGCTCGTCTCAACTGGATAATCCTCGCTACGCGGTACGGCGCCCTGAGGCGCTGGCTACTCTTGATGACCCTTTCCGAATGTGCGTAGGATCTCGCCGCTCTGGTCTCCAACCAACACACCTACGAAGTCGACGACCAGACCGACCTCTGAAGGATTGTACGGAGGCGGATCGCCACCCGCGTACACAACAATCCATGCCGACGTGTAAGGTTTGGTCGCGATGGCTTGGCCCGAGCCGCGAATGGCGATTGCCGGAGGGTCGGATCGGCCCAGTTCGTCGGCAGCGACGGCAACCGCTCTCTCCAAGGTGATCGTGGGAGCCGAAGCTCCTGACGGGGGCGTAAGCGAGATCATGAGTTCGGCTTGGAGGGCCGGGTTGCCGAGCTCTTCTACGACCGAAGCCGTGGACGGTTCGTTGGAGCCGGCGGCCCTCCACATGAACGCGCCGCCGACGACGAGAAATGTCACTGCTGCAATAACGACGCCTAGTCTCTTCATGACGAACACTTCGCATCCCAAATGTCAAAGGACCCCAGCAAACCTGATGCGCCGTTCAACGGTGATCCATTAGCATGGACTGTTCCGTTTGCGTCGCTCCAGATCGAGGAGCCATGGAGCCGAGTCTTCGCACTCCTGAACTTCGCGTGAGAACTGGTCCCGCCAGGCATCTGGTCAGCCTGATCATGGGTTTCACCGAAGATTTCCCAGCGCGTCGGTGTAAGTGATCCCGACGCGCCCAGATTAGCGTACTCACTTCCGTCCACGAGATAGTGGAAGTGATGGTTCGATGCATCGAACGTGATCTTGTAAGTCGTTGTCGAGCCGACAGGATTCGCAGCCCAGTAGAACCAGAGATTGTTGCCAAGACCGTCCACATGCTCGACGAAGATCTGACGTTTCTTGCTGCCCTGATTGTTCACGTGATAATCCCAGCCGACCTGTGCCCACATGGTCAAGCCTTTGTCGATCATGACCGACATCAGGGTCCCGGTATGATTGTTCCCCGTGTAGTATGGACTGTACTCGTCTGTGCGCGCCGTCACTCCGTCGGGATATGGACTTGGCTGTCCGACGACGCCGGCTTGATACGCACCGTCCAAGCGAGATCGGTTGGGATTACACGAAGCCTGAGCAACGTTAGCGAAGGGTCCGAGTTCGCCTGACCCCACGAGGATGATCGCGGTCGCGATAGCACCCAAATGGCGCCAATGCGGGTGCCATCGGCTCCTGCCTTGCCTCGATGGCCCCCGTGGCGGCGCATCAGAAGGCTGCCGTATCTTTGCCTTGCCGTCACGGCTGGCTGGGCGTGACTGAACATCAGCCACCGGATCCTCCCTCGCCTCGATGTCCTCAAACACGGACTCGAGGCACTCCATGCCTACGCCGCCTGCGCCCGCTGAGCGTCGCGCACCGAGTCGGGAGAGTCAACATGCATATGGCCCGAAGGTGGCGCCCGGGCACGTCACCGAAGCGGGCAACACATGAATAGGCGTGAGCGGGTCAGCCGCCGGCGTCTCCTTCGACTCACTCGCGCTTGAGCGAGCTGCCCCATGAGGTCGTGGCGGACCGCCTGCTACCATCCCGCCATGCTCGACCACGAGGAGAAGTTCCTGTTCAAGGAGGAGATCCTCCACCTGTCCGGCGCGCTCGCCGATCCCGGCAGCCTGGACAACGTCGAGGACCTCCTGACCGACGTCATCACCAGCCCGCGCTTCGACTCGGAGGTGTTCACCCTCGAGCGCAGCCTGCAGGTGATGCTCGGCGCGCGTGCAGGCACCACCCTGGTCGGGCTCCTGACCGTCGCTCCCGACGTGTTCGAGGAGGTCGCCGAGGTCCGGATCCCGCCGGAGGTTCACGAGCGACTGGTCGCCTGGCGCGCGCGGTTCGGGCTCGCCATCGACAACGCGCTCAACTTCCTCAACAATCCCGACGGGATCCAGGGCCACAACTTCAGCACCCAGGTCGCCCACGTCGAGGAGCGGCGCGTCCTCCAGGGTCGGCTCACGATGGTCCGCTACAACAACGAGCCCCAGTTCTTCGTCGCCGATGCGGCGGTGTTCCTGGGCCTGGTGACCGACATCATGGAGCGGCTCGGCCCGTATCTCGAACCAGACAGCGTCGACGAGGAGGCCCTCACCCGTCTGCGCGAGGCCGTCCAGCTCATCGAGCGCAAGACCGCCACCCGCAGCTGAGGGCACGCGCGGCCGCGATGCGATCGGCGGGGACGCGAGGTCCAACCTGATGCGTCAGCTGTACCTCGCCGCGACCGGCCAGAACCGCGGCAAGACCACCGCTTCGCTGGGCCTGCTCGATGGCTTCGTCCGCAAGGGATACCGGACCGGGTTCACCAAGCCCGTTGGCCAGCGCACCGTGATCGAGGACGGGCATCCCGCCGACGAGGACGCGGTTCTGATGCGCACCAGCTTCGGCCTCCCGGATCCATATCCGGTCATGAGCCCGGTCCACATCCCGCGCGGCTTCACCAAGCGCTACATCGCGGGTGACGTGGTCGAGGACCTGGGCGCGCGGATCGTGCAGGCGCAGCGCCATTTCGCCGACCACGACATCCTGCTCATCGAGGGAACCGGGCACGCTGGCGTCGGGGCGGTGATCGGGCTGTCGAATGCGGTCGTCGCGTCCCTTCTGGGGGCCCCTGCGGTGATCGTGTCCGAAGGCGGCGTGGGCCGGCCGATCGACGAGATCGTGCTCAACGCCTCCCTCTTCGCGGCGCACGGGGTCCCGGTCGCCGGTGCGATCGTCAACAAGGTCCGGATCGACGAGCAGCCCGGGATCGCGCGGACGCTCGAACGCGGCCTCGCCCGTCACGGGATCCCGCTGCTGGGCGTGCTGCCGTACAGGCCGATCCTTTCCAACCCGACCCTCGAGATGGTGCTCGAGGGCGTCCATGGCGAGGTCATCCATCCGGGCCCCGACCTCGACCGGGTGATCTCCAACGTCGCGATCGGTGCGATGGAGCCCAACCACATGCTGAGCCGCGTCGGACCCGGGACGCTGGTGATCGTCCCCGGCGATCGCGAGGATGTGATCCTGACGATCACCACCGCCCACCTCGCGGGCCGGCCGCGCGCCGCCACGATCGACGTGCTCGTCGACCGGACCCCGGGCGCAGTCGAGGCCGGACCCGAGGGCGCCGCGATCGGCCTGGTGCTGACCGGTGGCTACGCGCCGGGCCCAGAGGTCATGGAGGCGATCAGGCAGGCGGGAATGTTCGCGGCCCTGGTCGATGACGACACCTACACGGTGGCCTCCGAGGTCCACGACCTGCTGGTCAAGACCCATGCTGCCGATGTCGAGAAGATCGCCCTGATCAAGGCGCTCGTCTGGGAGCATCTGGTGATGGATCGGTTCCTGGAGGTGGCCACGGAGGCCCGGCTGGACTGACCGGGTCGGAGCGCTTGGTCGCGCCGCCCGGTCCCCCCGACTCCCTCGACACGCGCTCGTTGTCGATCAGGCGGATGCCCTCGATCCGGACCGCGAGCGAGAGCAGCGCGCCGTCATCGACGGTCGACAGCTCGGCCAGCGTGTCGGGGTCGGCCACGGAGACGTAGTCGACCTCGGCCATCGGCTCGGTGGCCAGCACCCGGCGCATCTCGGCCCGCAGCAATTCGCCGTCGCGCTCGCCGGCCTCCAGGCACGCGGCGCCCGCATGCAGTGCACGGTGCAGGACCGGTGCCGCGGCCCGACCCACCGGAGACAGTCGTGCGTTGCGCGACGAGAGCGCCAGGCCATCCGGCTCGCGGACGGTGGGACAGGCAACCACCTCGGTTGGCAGCGCGAGGTCGAGGGCCATGCGCCCGATCACCCGCACCTGCTGGTAGTCCTTGGCCCCGAAGTAGGCGCGCTCGGCGCCGACGAGCGCGAACAGGATCGCGACGACGGTCGCCACGCCGTCGAAGTGGCCGGGCCGCGCGGCGCCCTCGAGCGGCATGGCGATCAACCGCACGGCGACGGTGGTGTCGAACCCCGGCGGGTACACCTCGTCCACCGACGGGGCGAACACGAGATCCACCCCGGCCGCCTCGCAGATCGCGAGGTCCCGCGCCTCGTTCCTCGGGTACTGCGTGAAGTCGGCCGCCTCGCCGAACTGACGGGGGTTGACGAAGATCGAGACGACGACCGTGGCGCTGTCAGATCGGGCCCGCTCGATGAGCGACGTGTGTCCTGCATGGAGCCAGCCCATCGTGGGCACCAGCCCGATCGGACGGGGGGCGGCGGCCAGGGCCTCCCGGAGCGCGGCGCGGCTGCGGGCGACGCGCAATCCTCGCCCCGACGCCGGCACGGAGCTCGGACCCGGACCCGGAGCGCGACCGCGGCTAGAGATCGCGGTCGAGCGGGATGCCCGCGATGTTGGCCATCGCGTCGGCGCGGTCGGCGGTGCCGCGGCCCAGCACCTCGTCCAGCACGGCCGGCTCCATCAGCACCGTCTCGGCCTCGCCCGGGAACACCCCGGCCTCGACGTCGGCCCGGTACTGGCTGACGGCCGCCAGGATCGTCCCCCGCAGGTCCGCGTACCTGCGGGCGTGCTTCGGGATCCAGTCCCCGAACCCGAGGGTGTCGGTGATGACCTGGATCTGGCCGGAGCAGCCGGCACCGGCACCGATCCCGATGGTCGGGATGCGCAGCCGATCGGTGATCGCGGCGGCCAGCTGCCCGGGCAACAGCTCGAGCACGATCGCGAAGGCGCCGGCCTCCTGGACGGCGAGCGCGTCGGCCATCACCTGGCGGGCCTGGTCGCGCGACTTGCCCTGGACGCGCACCCTGCCGATGGCGTTGATTGCCTGCGGCGTGAGGCCGATGTGGCCCATGACCGGGATCCCGGCCTTGACCACGGCCTCGATCGCGCGGGCGGTCCGCACGCCGCCCTCGACCTTGACCGCCTGGGCGCCACCCTCGCGCAGGAACCGCCCCGCGTTGGCGACCGCGTCCTCGGGCGTCGCGTACGAGAGGAACGGCATGTCACCCACGACCAGGGCCCGCTTCGTGCCGCGCACGACGGCCTTGGTGTGATGCAGCATCTCGTCCATTGAGACCCGCACCGTGGTGTCGTACCCGAGCATGACCTGGGCCAGCGAGTCGCCGACCAGGATCAGCGGGATCCCCGCCTCGTCGACCAGCGCCGCCGTCGGGAAGTCATAGGCGGTGATCGTGGCGATCCGGTCTCCCTCGGCATGCAGCTTCGCGATGTCGACGACGGACAGGCGGCGGACGGTCTCGGTCTGGGCGCTCATGATCGGCTCTCCGTGGGCTTTCGGGCAGTGTGCGCCCGCATGTCTCGATCGTCCAATGCCGCGACGACCCGGTCGAGCAGGCGGTCCGCCACTTCGCGCTTCGACAGCAGCGGAAGCTCGTCGCGCGTCCCATCGGCGGCCAGGATCACGACCCGGTTGGTGTCGGTCCCGAACCCGGAGCCCGGCTCGGCGACGTCGTTGGCGACCAGCAGGTCAGCACCCTTCCGGCGCAGCTTGTCGGGCGCCCGGCCGAGCGAGCCGGTCTCGGCGGCGAAGCCCACGATGATCGGGCGCGGATCGAGGCCGCGGGCACGGACGCCGACCTCGGCCAGGATGTCCTCGGTCGGCTCGAGCTCGATCGCGAGCGGGGCATCGCGGGTGAGCTTGGTGCTCGCTGCGTGGACGGGGCGGAAGTCGGCGACCGCGGCAGCCATGATCAGGACGTCGGCACCGGCGTCGAGCACGGCAGCGAGGACGGCGTCGTGCATGGCGGCCGTCGTCTCGACCCGGGTCACGGCAGCCGCAACCGGCATCGCCACCTCGGTGCGTCCGGCCACGATCCTGACCTGCGCGCCGCGGTCGAGCGCCGCCTGCGCGATCGCGGCACCCATCCTGCCGGTGCTCCGGTTGCCGATGAACCGGACGGGGTCGATCGGCTCGGCCGTGCCGCCGGCGCTGACCACCACGTGACGACCCTCGAGGTCGGCATCCCGCGCCGCGCGAGCCAGCGGTGGCCTGGCGGCCGGGTCGGGCTGGCGAACCGGGCGGTCCCCGATGGCCGCGACGATGGCGTCCACGATCGCGTCGAGCCCTGCCAGGCGGCCCACGCCGGACTGGCCGGAAGCGAGCGAGCCGATCTCGGGCGGGACGAGCCGGTAGCCGAAGTCGCGCTCGAGACGCGCGACATTGTCGCGGGTGGCGCGGTGCGTCCACATGTCGCCGTCCATCGCAGGGGCGACGACCACCGGGGCGGACGTGGCGAGGCAGGCGGCAACCACCGTATCGGTGGCGAGGCCGTTGGCCATGGCGCCCAGCCAGCGCGCGGTGGCCGGGGCGACCACGATCGCGTCCGCCGCGTCGGCGACCACGATGTGCCCGATGCGCTCGTCGGGGAGGAGACCCAGGACATCGGTCTCGACGGGATGCCGCGACAGCGCGCCGAACGTGAGCGGGCCGACGAATCGTGCCGCAGCCGGAGTGAGCATCACCACAACGTCCGCACCCTCGGCGGTCAGCAGCCGCAGCAGCTCGACGGCCTTGTAGGCTGCGATCGAGCCGCACACTCCGAGGCCGATGAGCCGGCCCGCCAGGCGTTGCTGCGCTGCCGGCCCGGTCATCGCTTGAGGGCCTCGATCGGATCTCCGCCGGCCACCTCCGCGTGGAGGATCGCGAGCCCCTTGATGGTGAGGTCGGGGTCGATGACGTCAACGCCCTCGACATCGGCCGCCCAGGGGGCGTTCGAGAGTCCGCCGGTCAGGATGGTATGGACGTCCGCCGGCGCCACGCCGGCGAGCTCCGCGAGCTCCGATCGGCTCCGGCCCAGCAGCCCCGACGTCAGCGCCTGGTAGCCGAACACCGTTCCCGCCTGGATCGCGCTCACCGTGTCCCGGCCGATCGCCCGATCCGGCGTTCGCAGCTCGATCCGTGGCAGCTTTGCCGTCCGGGATGCGAGCGCCTCGAGCCCGAGCTCGATCCCGGGCGCGATCGCCCCGCCCACGAACGCGCCATCGGGTCCCACGCAGTCGAGCGTGGTCGCGGTCCCCAGATCGGTCACCACCGCCGGTGTTCCGTACAACCGCACGGCCGCCAGGGCGTTGACCAGCCGGTCAGCGCCGACGTCCCCGGGGCGATCGACACGGATCGCGAGCGGTACCGTACCCGCGGAGGCGACCAGGATCGGGATGCGTCGTCGCGAGGCCACGGCCTCCAGCGCGCTCGTCAGCGCCGGCACGACCGAGGCAACCGCGATCGCGTCCAGATCGTCGAGGCGCCGTTCATCGAGACCGACCAGACCAGCGAGCAGCAGTTCCAGGGCGTCGCTGGTCGCGGACGCCGGGATACCGGCGCGACGGATCGAGCGCAGCGAGCCACCATCGACGAGGGCGAGCGTGACGTTCGAGTTGCCGATGTCGATGGCGAGCAGCATCGCCACGATCATACGGCCGGCGCCCGTGGGGCCGACCGCGCATCACGAACACGATCAGCCGTCCGGGGGCTTCCGGCAGCTGACGGGCATCGATCGGCTGCGAGCGTCACCGTCCCGCAACCCCTCGGGTCCGCTACGATCCCCGTGTCGGGTCGCCCCCGGGACGGCGGCGCGGCGTGCCGCTCCAGCGCCCATCGAGCCGAGAGGTGGGAGCCCATCGTGTCGAGCGATCCGCCCGCGAAGTTCTTCGTCAATCATGGCCTCGTGACCAGCCGGACCGACCTTCAGCACCTGCTGCGCCCGATCCTCAAGCAGACCGTCTCGTACCGGTATCTCCGGGGCCACGAGCTGGTCGCGCACGGAACCGGCTGGGTGGAGCGGATCGTCGCCGACCAGCCCGAGGTCTCGACGTACTTCACACCGATCGCGATCACGATCAACGTCGATTCGTTCGAGCACCTCCAGTTCGAGACGCGTCCCGACCAGCTGCTCGTCTACACCCTCGTCCAGGGTGATGAGCAGGTCATCATCGAGTTCGTGCCGGCGGCCGCCGACGATACCGACAGCCCGGTGTCGCCGCGCCAGCTCGCGTTCGATACGAGTGGGTTCGTGCAGATGGAGCTCCAGGGCCTTGAGGGGGCCGAGGAGTAGGCACTGCCGGAGGGATGGGGGCGAGGAACCAGAGTGAGGGAGGTTCGACACATCCGATGAGCGCCCAGGCACCGGCCGCCACGTCAGGCGGTCCTGGCGGCATCGCCGCCTACTTCAAGTTCGCCGAACGGGGCACCGACTTCACCACCGAGACCAGGGCCGGCGTGACCACGTTCATGGTCATGGCCTACATCATCTTCCTGAACCCGAGCATCCTGATGGCCGGGTTCACCAGTGATGGCGTGGCGCAGAACAGCGCCTTCACGGCCGCCGCGCTGTCCGCGGCCACGGCCCTGATCGCCGGGATCATGACGATCGCGATGGGCGTCGTCGGCCGGTACCCGTTCGCCATCGCCGCGGGGCTGGGCATCAACGGCATCGTGGCGTTCACGCTCACGCTGGGCAAGGGGCTCACGCCGGCGGGCGCGATGGGCGTGATCGTCTGGGAGGGTCTGCTCGTCACGCTGCTCGTCATGGTCGGGCTGCGGGAGGCGATCATGAACGCCGTCCCGCTCGCGCTCAAGCGATCGATCGGCGTCGGCATCGGCCTGTTCATCCTGTTCATCGGGTTCGTCGATGGCGGCCTGATCCAGGCCGGCTCGGGGACCCTGGTGGCGATCGCCTTCCCGACCACGGCCAGCCAGTTCGTGTTCATCATCGGCCTGGTCATCACGATCGTGCTGTGGGCGTTGCGCCTCCGGGCGGCGCTGATCATCAGCATCCTCGTGACGACGGTCATCGGCCTGATCCCGGCCGCGCTGGGCCTCGACGCGGTGACCAAGCTGCCGAGCGCGGACAGCTTCTCGGCCGTGCCCTCGTTCTCCACGCTGGGCCAGTTCGACCTCGGCAACGTGTGGTCGCTCGCGCCGCTCGTGGCGGTGCTCACCATCTTCGCGATCATGCTGACGGACTTCTTCGACACCATGGGGACCGTCACCGGCGTGGCGGCCGAGGCCGGGCTGGCCGAGGAGGACGGCTCGGTGCCCGGCGTCGGCCGGGTGCTGCTGGTGGACTCGATCGCCGCGGCGGTCGGCGGGTTGGCCGGCACGAGCTCCAACACGACCTACATCGAGAGCGCGGCGGGCGTCGCCGAGGGTGGTCGGACGGGCTTCACCTCGATCGTCACCGGCGTGCTGTTCCTGTTCGCGATCTTCCTGTCGCCGATCGCGGGCATCGTGCCCAGCGCGGCGACCGCGCCGGCCCTGGTGCTGGTCGGCTACCTCATGTTCACCCTGGTCAAGGACATCCCGGTCGATGACCTCGAGGAAGGGCTGCCGGCCCTGCTCACGATCATCCTGATGCCCCTGACCTATGACATCACGGTGGGCATCGGCGCCGGCTTCATCAGCTGGGTGCTGCTCAAGCTCGCCCGTGGCAAGGCCGGCGAGATCCACCCGTTGGTGTGGGGCGTGTCCATCGCGTTCCTGATCTATTTCCTCCAGGCCTGGATCACGGTCCTGCTGGCCTAGCTGGGCGGCACGACCGCCGCTGCCGTCGGCAGCGGTACCTGGGGACAGAGCGAGGACCGGCGGCCGGACGGCCGCCGGTCCTCGATTCCGGGCTACCATCGGTCGCCATGTTCGAACGGACCGAGCTGCCCCACGGCCCACGCGTGATCTCCGCCCGCCTGCCGGGCGCCCGATCGGTGTCGGTCGCCGCCTACGTGCTGGCCGGATCGCGGCTCGAGTCGTCGGACGAAGCCGGCGTTGCCCACTTCATGGAGCACCTCACCTTCAAGGGCACGGCCGGCTTTCCGTCCAGCCGCGCGATCTCCGAGGCGGTTGAAGGGGTCGGCGGGTCCGCCAACGCCGCCACCGATCGCGAATCGACCGTCTACTGGGCACGGGTGCCCCGGCGCGAGGCGAGGACCGCGACGACCGTGCTGGGCGAGCTGATCGTCCGGCCCCGGCTGGAGGACGCCGACATCTCGCAGGAGCGGACGGTGATCGTGGAGGAGATCCGCTCCTATCTCGACGACCCTATGGAGTACGCCCAGATCCTGATCCAGCAGGCGCTGTTCGGCGATGGGCCGCTGGGACGCGAGATCTGCGGCGACGAGGATGGGATCCGAGCGCTGCCAGCCGGCGCGATTCGCGGCTTCTGGCGCGCGATGTATCGTCCGGCCAACACCGTGGTCGCGGTGGCCGGTGACCTTGATCACGACGAGGCGGTCGATCTTGCGACCACCGCGTTCGGGCAGGGGAACGGTGTCGTGCCGGTGTTCGATCCCGCGCCGGCGCTGCCCGCGGGGCCACGCGTCCTCGTCGGACGCCGGGACACCTCCCAGGCACAGCTGGCGATCGCCGTCCCGGCGCTCCGGCGCGACCACCCGGATTCCTGGGCCCTGGCCGTGCTCAACGCGATCCTCGGTGACGGGATGTCCAGCCGCCTGTTCCTGGCCGTGAGAGAGGAGAAGGCCCTGGCCTACGACGTCAGCTCGGGCGTCGCCGAGTACGCGGACACCGGAGCGCTCGAGATCTCGGCCGGCGTGGATCCTGCGGCCCTGCCGGCCGCGATCGAGGCCATCCTCGAGGAGCTCGTCCGGCTGCGCGACGAGCCCGTTCCGGACGAGGAGCTGCGCAAGGCCAGGGCGTACCTCTCCGGGGGCCTGGAGTTGCGGATGGAGGAGACGCGGAACCTGGCCTCGTGGATCGGTGGCCAGGAAGCCATGCACGATCGCGTGTTTACGCTCGACGAGGCGCTCGAGGCGGTCGCGGGCGTCGGTGCCGACGACGTCGCCCGACTCGCCGGCGAGCTGTTCCGGGAGGATCGGCTGCGAATGGCCGTGGTGGCTTCGGGCCGGCATCTCCGGGGCCTCGACCGTCACCTCCACCTGCCGGGATGATGCGCGGGGACCGCCGGCCCCGGGTGGACGTCCCGGTGGAGGCGCAACCGGCTGCTGACCCGGTGACTGTCGAAACGAGCGGTAAATCCGCGGCCGCGGGCGCGGACACCGGCCACGAGGCAGCGGTCGCCACCGGCATGACGGATCCAGGGGTGCGACCCGAGCCGGAAGCGCCGGGGACCGGCGACGCGCCGACGGCCGATGTCCGGACCCACGAGCAGGCCACCATCGTCGCCGCGGATGCGTTCGAGCCTGATGATTCGTCCGGGGCTGACAGGAAGCTGGACCCAGTGGCTCTGGCGACCGCAAGGCACATGGCGAGGTTGCACCTCCGGATGGGTCTGCTCGTGCTTGCCCGCGCGGAGCTCGAGGCCCTCGCGGGTCGTGACGGGCTCGATGACGCGGGACGCGCCGACCTTGCCGAGGCGCGCTGGCGGACGGGTGATCTCGCCGGGGCCGGCGCGACCGCGGGGCTGCTGCTCGAGCGAGGCTCGGGCTCACCGACCGTGCTGGCGATCGCGGCCGAGGCCGTGGCAGCGGAGGGTCGTCCGGGCGAGGCCCGGCGCCTCGCTGCGCGGGCGCTGGATGCGGCGGATGGGTCGCTGTCGTCCGTGTTCGCGGGGATGCCGCGTCACGCGATCTGGCCGGACGGCCTGGGCGATCCGCCCATGCCTGCTTCCGTCGATCGGCCGGACGAAGCCAGGCGGGTGGCCGATGTGGCGGGGAATACCGGTGTGGCGGGCAACACCACCGGCGAGCAGCACGCCGACCGGCGACCGACCCATGACACTCCGGCAGCGGAGCGGGCTCCCTGGCCGGGGGCGACGGAGGCGTGTGCGGGCGGACGGGCGGCCCTGGCCGCCGGGGATCTCGGTCGCGCGGCGCTGCAGCTGAGTGTCGCCCTGCGCCTGGACCCTGCCGTGGCAGGACAGGTGCTCGACGTCATCGAGGATCGTGCGTCCGAACCGGAGCTCGCGCTGGTGGCGGTGGATGCTCTTCGAATCCTCGGCCGCGAGCATGAGGCGATCGCCGCCTTCGACGTCGCCCGCGGTGGGGTATTGGACGCAGCGTCGCCGGATGCAGCGTCGCCGGATGCAGCGTCGCCGGATGCAGTGTCGCCGGGCGGCGATCGCGCCGACGGTGATGGCCCGACCTGAACGCCGTCGCTGCCCGCCCGCCCCTCCCACCACCGCGCGGCACGCTACCCTTTGTCCGGCCGTGCGGCGTCCGCGGGTGGCCTGTCGCCACCCCGAGCCGGATCGGCGATAGAGCCCACATCTCGCGGCCCCGGTGCCGGGAGCCGCCCACGTTCGAGAGGCCAGAACCTGCCCATGGCGGAAGTCCAGCGAACCCTCCTGCTCGTCAAGCCCGATGGCGTCCAGCGCCAGCTCGTCGGCCGCGTCCTCAGCCGGTTCGAGGAGCGCGGCCTCAAGCTCGTCGGCCTCAAGCTCGTCCAGATCGACCGGCCGCTCGCCGAAGCGCACTACGCGGTCCATCGTGAGAAGCCCTTCTTCTCCGGGCTGGTCGAGTTCATCACCTCGGGACCGCTGGTAGCCGCCGCGCTCGAGGGTCCCAACGCCATCGCGATCGTGCGTGCCATGAACGGCGCCACCCGGCCGCACGAGGCGGCGCCCGGCTCGATCCGCGGAGACTTCGCCGTCGAGACCGCGCAGAACCTCGTGCACGCATCCGACGGTGAGGAGACGGCCGCCATGGAGCTCGCCCTCTGGTTCCGGCCCGACGAGCTGCTGGGCTACGAGCGCGACGTGGATCGCTGGGTGCTGGCTCCGGGGAGCTAGCGGCTCGCCGGCCGAGCTCGCGACCTGGGGGCGAGCGCCGGTCATCAGCCCGTGGCGGTCACCTTGCGGCGGCCAGCCCGTGGCGGTCACCCTGCGGCGCTCAGTCCGAGGAAGGACCCGCGACGATGGGGGCCGGCTGGGCAGCGGCGCCGGCAATGTCCAGGGCGCCCCAGGACGTGAGTGCAGCGAGGATCGCGAGGGCGAGCACGGCCGCCGCGGCCAGCTCCGTTTGATCTCGCCGCATCGCCCTCGTCATGCGCTCGATGAGCGCGACGCCGCGGGCCAGGGCGCCACTCGCGGATGCCGCGCTCGCCGCCAGTCTCCGTCGCGACCGAGCGCCCGCTGGACCGAGACGTCCCATGCCCCGACCGTCTCCGGACGGCTCGCCCCCGCCATCTTCGGTCCCCCTGGCCGACGGCGGCCCATCCGTATCCTCGATCGCCGCGAGCGACCCTGCGCCCGCCGTTGATCCGGGGGCCCCTTCACGCTCGATTGGCAGCACCTCGGGACGCCAGCCGCGAACGATCCGCTCGGGCGCGGCGCGACTCACCGCACTCGTTGCCGGTCCGGTGCCGAGCACCAGCAGGCGCAGGTAGGTTGGCAGCGTTGCGAAGCCGGCCAGGATGAGGAGCGCATTCCAGGGCGAGCCGGCGGCGAGGCTTGCGAGATCGCCGCGAGCCGTGAACGCCACCCAGCCGGGGATGCCGAACGTCGCCACGGTCGCGACGATGAGGCCCGCACCCAGGATCGGTGCTCGTCGGAGCCAGCCGCGCAGATCGGGAACGCTTCTGGTCTCGAACCTCGCCTCGGCCACGGCGGACCAGGCGATGACGGCGGTCTTCGATGCCGCGAACACGACCAGCCACGTCCGCGCCGGCCCCCAGGCGGCCGTGTCGAGTGCGGCGAGGCCCAGCAGGACCAGCGCGCCATCGGCGATGACGAGATACCCGACGGCATGGCGGAGGTCGTCCTGGAGAAAGGCCGCGAGCGCGGTGGCCAGCAACGTGACCAGCACGACCGCCACCACCAGCGATGTCTCGCCCTCGTGGCGCAGCGCGAGCGGCGCCAGCCGCTGGTCGACGATGTTCAGACCCACCACGCCGAGCGGGATCGGGATCCAGGCGAGCAGGAGCGGCAGCGCCAAGGGTGCCGCGGCGTCGGCGAGCCTCGGAACCCGGACATGGAACGGGATCACCCCGGTGCGAACGGCGATTGCCACCGCGACCGTCAGCGACAGCAGGCCCATCATCGGCCCTGCCTCGCCTGGACCCGAGGCGGGCCCATTGACGTCCGCCGACACACCGCGCACCACGAGCGTTGCCGCGACCGGGGCAGCGGCCCCGGCGGCGATCAGCAGGACCGGTCCCAGGAGCGAGATCCGAAGCTCGCGCGACGAGGCCGCGACCAACCCCGGGCCCTCGGCGGTCACCAGGACGACGAGTGCCGCCAGGCCGGCCAGCCCGGCCGCCGCGGCCCCCAGGGTGAGGTCCGTCGCGGCAAAGGTTACGGTCCCGCCTGCGATCGCCGCGAGCGTGGCGGGAAGCAGGCCGCGGATGCCGCGCAGGCCGTCGGAGAGCCAGGCCACGAACGTGACCAGGATCGCGTCGAGGGCCCACAGGGCAACGACCAGGCGCAGATAGCCGTTGGCCGCCAGCCGGTCGTCGAGCACGCCTCCGCCGGCCAGCTGCGTTCGTGCCGCCGGCGACGGATCGAGCCCGAACGCCAGAACGACGACCACCAGCAGGGCGAGCGCTCCGCCCACCGCCCCCAGCCGTGCCGATCGACCACCGTGGGCGAGGCCCCAGGCCGATGCGGCCGCCCCCAGAGCGCCGCTGCCGACCAGCGCCAGGAGCACTGTCATGCGCTGATGTCCGACGGGATGCGGCGCGGGTGTGCCTCATCAGCGCTGCGGTGGTGGACGGCGGTGCCCCGTCCCGCTCCCGCGCGCAGCTGGAGATCGCCATGCGTCCGCAGCGAGGCGCCAACGAGCGCAGCGACGGCGGCACCGGCCAGTGCCACTGCCACCGCCAGCCCGAGCTCGACAACGGAGTCGGACCCTGCCATCAGCGCATGCCGGACGAGGTCGGCGGCGCTCAGCAGCAACAGCAGCCCTACGCCAAGCCGGAGCACGTCGCGGGCAACCAGGACCGGGCCGGCAGCGAGCGCGATCAAGGCAGCCGCGGCCCCGATCGCCGCCCGGGGCACCGGCGAGCCCGACGCGAGGGCCGTCGCGACACCGGCAGCGGAGGGTCCCTGTCCGGTCACCGCGGCGAGCTCGCCGCCGAGGGTTGCAGCGGCGAGCCAGCCGGCGGCGAACGCTGCCACCGCGATCGCCGCAGCGCCCGGCCAGCCGATCTGCCAGCCGGCCGTCGGCGCTCCCGGTTGTCGCAGGGCCACCCACAGCAGGTAGCCGCCCAGCACGGCTCCCGTCAACCGCGCCGCGAGCGCCACCGCATCGGGAAGCGGGTCGGCCACATACGCCGATCCGACCAGGACCACCAGCGTCCCGAGGGCAGCCAGGCGGGGCTCGCGGGCGCTTACCGCAACCACACCGCCTGCCGCGACGAGGACGGCCAGGACGGCGAGGGTGGCTGTCACGATGACCGGGCGACGGCGATCAGGGCGCGGCCGTGGCGACGCCCGGATAGGTCGGGGTCGCGAGGATGCCGAGGTCCTGGAGCGGCCAGTACCGGAGGAATGCACGCCCAATGACGGCGGAGATGTTGATCGGACCGAACACCCGCGAGTCGGCCGAGCTCTGCCGGTGGTCGCCCATCACGAACAGCTCGCCAGCGGGAACGATCCACCGTTGCTGACCCGAGGACGTTGTCGGCTGGTGGATTCCCCGGTCGTTCGCAAACGTGTATGGCTCCTGGAGCGGGGTGCCGTTGATGTACACGAGACCGTCGTCGCGAACCTCCACCGTGTCACCGGGCAGGCCGATGACCCGCTTGATGAACGGCGTCTGATCCGAGGTCCATGAAGGGGGCGGGTTGAACACCACCACGTCGCCCCGGTTGTAGCTGTCCCAGTGCGGGGTCAGCTTGTCGACGAGGACGTACTCGCCGGGCTCGAGGGTATGTTCCATCGACTGCTGCTGAACCTGGTACGGCTGGGCGACGAAGTTCTGGATGACGAAGAAGATGACGAGCGTCAGGACGAGGGTCTCGGCGACCTCGACCAGACACCCGATCGTGGAGCGTCGGTTCACGACGGTGGAGTATAGGGCCGTGCCCGGTCACGACCTGCCCCGGGGGTCGGCGAGGCCGCTGGGCGAGGGTGTCCGGATGCGCCGGTGTCGCCAACCGGGCCGGCTCGCGACGATGCGGCTTTCGGTTTGACCCGTGCGTTCGCGCACGCATACACTGCCACCCGCCGATCGCGCGGGTTCCACTGCGTTCCGAACCCCGCCGGCGAAGCCCATGTCGTCGCGCGACGTCGGCCCCCGCCTGTCGCCGGAATGCGCTCGACGGCCCACAATCACTTGCCCGTGGCGTCCCCCGCGTAGGAGGCTCTGAAAACCCCGATGGCCGACGCGCTCCAATGGATCGTTCCGATCGCGGGCATCGCCGCGGTCCTGTTCGCGCTCTTCCTGGCGCGCGACGTGCTGTCCCGTGACACAGGAACCCAGGCCATGGTGGACGTCGCGGACACGATCCGCGAGGGCGCCGACGCCTTCGTCAAGCGCCAGTACACGACGATCACCCTGCTGGCCCTGGGCGCCGCCGTGATCATCGGCATCGTCATCACCCTCGTCGAGACCGAGCAGGTGGCGGACGTGCCAAAGCTTGCTGGCGCCCCGATCGGCGGCTTGACGGCCATTGCGTTCCTCGTGGGCGCGGGCTGCTCGATGGCCTCCGGCATCATCGGCATGACGATCAGCGTGCGGTCCAACGTCCGCACGGCGGCAGCGGCCCGCCGCAGCCTCGTCGAGGCGGTCCAGGTCGCGATGCGCGGCGGCGCCGTCTCCGGCTTCCTGGTGGTCGCGCTGTCGCTGCTCGGCGTGTGGGGCGTGTTCTCCATCTACCAGGCCCTGCTGGGCGATGTCGCCGTCGACCAGGCGCCGTTTCTGATCGTCGGCTTCGGCTTCGGCGCCAGCTTCGTGGCCCTGTTCGCCCAGCTCGGTGGCGGGATCTACACCAAGGCGGCCGACGTCGGCTCGGACCTGGTGGGCAAGGTCGAGGCGGGTATCCCCGAGGACGACCCGCGGAACGCCGGCGTGATCGCGGACCTCGTCGGTGACAACGTCGGCGACTGCGCCGGCCGCGGCGCGGACCTGTTCGAATCGACCGCCGCCGAGAACATCGGCGCGATGATCCTCGGCGTCGCGGTCTATGGCATCGCCGTCTCGGCCGGCTGGCCGAGCCCCGCGTCCTGGATCTTCTTTCCGCTCGTGGTCCGCGCGTTCGGCCTCCTCGCGACCATCGTGGCCATCGCGTTCTTCATCCGCGGCCGCGAGGACGAGAACCCGATGAACATCCTCAACCGCGGCTACTGGGCGACGACGATCCTGTCGGTCTTCGGGCTCGCCATCTCCACCTACGTGATGATGGGAACCGGGAGCATCACGGGCGCCAGCGGGCTGCCGGCCTGGGTCTGGTTCTTCGGCGCCGGCATCGTCGGCCTCGCGACCTCGGTCGCGTTCGTCTACATCACGCAGTACTACACGGCCGGCTCGTTCCGTCCGGTCCGGGAGATCGCCGAGGCGAGCAAGACGGGACCCGCCACCAACATCATCAGTGGCACCGCGGTCGGTTTCGAGACCACTGCCGTCACCGCGATCTCGATCGGCATCGCCCTCCTCGCCTCGCACTGGCTGGGCTCGCAGGCGCATCTGACGAACGCCGACGGCAAGGACGTCGGTGGCATCTTCGGCACGGCGGTCGCGACGATGGGCATGCTCATGACGTGCGCGTACGTCCTGGCCATGGACACCTTCGGGCCGATCACCGACAACGCGGGCGGCATCGCCGAGTTCAGCCGATCGGAGGCCGGGGCCCGTGAGATCACCGATCACCTCGATGCGGTGGGCAACACGACCAAGGCGCTCACCAAGGGCTACGCGATCGCGTCCGCGTCTTTGGCCGCGTTCCTGCTGTTCTCGGCCTATATCGACAAGGTCAACCTGATCCTGGGCAACCAGATCAAGGCCGGCAAGGAGGGCGTCCAGCTCCTCACCGCGGTCAACCTCGCCGACGTCGATGTGTTCGTCGCGGCCTTGATCGGCGCGATGCTCGCGTACTTCTTCAGCAGCCTCGCCATCCGTGCCGTCGGCACCACCGCCCAGTCGATCATCGTCGAGGTCCGGCGCCAGTTCCGTGAGATGCCCGGGATCATGGACTACAGCCAGCGCCCGGACTACGCCCGTGTGGTGGACA
Source organism: uncultured Chloroflexia bacterium (assembly GCA_963829295.1). GTDB lineage: Bacteria > Chloroflexota > Limnocylindria > Limnocylindrales > CSP1-4 > CAIXZV01. Next base: position 549,670 of record CAWHHU010000010.1, read on the forward strand.
TCACGACCCGCGCCGCGCTGCGCGAGATGGTCGCGCCCGGCCTGGTCGCGGTTGGCACGCCCATCGTCGTTGGTCTGCTGCTCGGCTATCAGGCCGTCGCGGGCCTGCTGATGGTGGGCACGATCGCCGGTGTCCTGCTGGCCACCGTGCTCAACAACGGTGGCGGCGCCTGGGACAACGCCAAGAAGTACATCGAGGCCGGCAATCTCAAGGACGACGAGGGCAACGTCCTGGGCAAGAAGACCGACGCTCATGCGGCGGCTGTCGTGGGCGACACCGTGGGCGATCCGTTCAAGGACACGGCCGGCCCCTCGCTCCACGTCCTGGTCAAGCTGCTGGCCACGATCACGCTGGTGCTCGCGCCGCTGTTCATCCGGTAGCGCCGGTGCCCGCATCGCGTCCGCACAATTGTCTTCGGCGCCGGGTACGCTGAGCCGACATGGACCAGATCTTCCAGGCGTTCGTGCTGGGGCTCGTCCAGGGGCTCACGGAGTTCCTGCCGATCTCCTCGTCGGGTCACCTGATCCTCGTTCCGTACCTGTTCGGTTGGTCCGACCCGTTCATCGACTCGCTTGCGTTCTCCGTCGTGCTCCACGGCGGGACGTTGCTGGCGTTGCTCGTCTACTTCCGCGATGACTGGCTGCGGTTGATTCCTGCCGGCCTGGCTGCCATCCGCGATCGCTCGCTCCGGGACGATCCGGACCGGCGGCTCGCCTGGCTGCTGGTTGCCTCGACCGTGCCGGCCGCCATCGTGGGGGCCCTGTTCAATGACGTGATCGAGCAGAACGTCCGCGAGCCCGGCCTGGTCGCGATCATGCTGGTGGCCGCGGGCATCGTCCTGTGGCTGGCGGATCGCTGGGGGTCGCGAACCCACACGATCGAGCAGCTGACGCTCCGGGCTGCGATCGGGATCGGCGTCGCCCAGGCACTGGCCCTGATCCCGGGTGTCAGCCGATCCGGCATCTCGATCTCAGCCGCGCTGGTGGCCGGCCTCAACCGGACCAACGCGGTGCGGTATTCGTTCCTGATGGCGACGCCCGTGACCGCGGGCGCGTTCGCGTTCGAGGGGATCAAGCTCATCCGCGGCGACGTCGCGGGCGTCGAGGTGGGCCCGCTGGTGGTCGGCGTCGTGACCGCGTTCGTGTTCGGCATGCTGGCCATCGAGGTGCTGCTGCGCTACGTTCGAACCCGGACGTTCAACGTGTTTGTCTTCTACCGGTTCGCCCTGGCCGTGATCGTCCTGGCGGTGTTCCTGGCGCGTTGAGGCGCCAGGGCGAGGTCGTGCCCAGGGAGTCGCCGTGGAGGTCATGAAGCAGCTCCGCCAGCGGGCCATCAGGGACCTGGTCGAGCAGCGCCCGATCCGGACCCAGCAGGAGCTTGCGGCAGCGCTCCGCGAACGGGGCTTCCGAACGACCCAGGCAACCATCAGCCGGGATGTGGCGGAGCTCGGCCTGATCAAGGCCGGGCGCGGCGGCACGCCCACGTATGCGATCCCACCGAGGCTCCGGGAGGCGGAAACCAGCGGCGAGGAACGGATCCGCACGCTGCTCCGGGATATGCCGGTCGAGATCCGCGAGGCGGGCACGATGCTGGTGCTCCACACGCTGCCGGGCTCCGCCCATCCGCTGGCCGCAGCCCTGGACCGTGCCCGATGGCCGGAGGTGGTGGGCTCGATCGCGGGCGACGACACGGTGTTCGTCGCGTTTGCGGATCGGGGCGGCCTTGGCCGGGTTCGGCGCCGGCTGGAGGAGCTGGGAGGCTAGGACGCCACGCTCGTGATCCGGGCCGCCCCCGCAGGCGACGGCCTGAAGCGCGCCTCCGGGGCAGATGGGCCTCGATGGACCGCGACCGGGTCACGTCAGGTTGCGCGACCGCGAACCCCGTGGCCGACGCCACGCGTCCCACAGCGGGCGTCATGCTCGGATGCACGCACGATCAGCCCGAACCAGCCACGGCAGGTCACCGAAACCGACGAACCTTTGACGAACCGGTCCCCCGTGGATACCATTCCGCCGATCTTCCGAACCTCGTCGGCGCAGCGGCGCCCGGGGTTCTTTTGTTCCAGCGGCGACCGAGCGGGTGGCACCGCCGGTCCCGTCCACGCCCCGGGAGTACAACCCCGCGTGAACACCAAGACGACCTACATCTCCAAGGATGGCCTCGACAGGCTCCGGCTCGAGCTCGACGAGATGCTCGCTGTTCGACGTCCCGAGATCGCACAGCGGATCCACGATGCCAAGGAGCACGGGGATCTCAGCGAGAATGCCGAGTACGAGGACGCCAAGAACGAGCAGGCGTTCGTGGAAGGTCGGATCCAGGCCCTCGAGTCGATGATCAAGAACGCGACCCTGATCGACGAGCACACCTCGACCGACCACGTCCAGATCGGGTCCACGGTCAGGGTGACCGGCGAGGACGGCGCCGAGACGTTCATGATCGTGGGCTCCGCGGAGGCAAAGCCTTCCGACGGCCGGATCTCCAACGAGTCACCGGTGGGTCGAGCGTTGCTCGGCCGCAGGAAGGGCGACAAGGTCGTCGTCAAGGTGCCGGCCGGCGACTTCTCGTACACCATCCTCGAGATCAGCTAGCGCAGCAGGCGCCGCCCCGATCGGCGATCATCGCCTCGGCCGCCGGAAGGCGACGCGGCGACGACGGAAGGGGACAGGCAACGTGGATTGGGCGGACGAGCTGGCGGCGGGCGTCGAGGGACCGCAGGTCGTCAACGACTCCAAGACGCCGTCGGGCACGGTCCACGTTGGCAGCCTCCGCGGGCCCGTGATCCTCGACGTCATTACCCGCGCGCTGCGATCGCGCGGGCTCGAGACGACGCTGCTGTACGGCGTCGATGACATGGACCCGATGGATTCGCAGGCGCTGCTGACGCCCGATGCCGTCGATCGCTACATGGGCGTGCCGCTGGCCCGCATCCCCGACCTTGCCGGCGACTGCCATGAGTCCTATGCCCGCCACCATGCGCAGACCTTCATCGACACCTTTGCCGGCCTGGGCATCCACCCCGATCGCTATTACTGGATGAGCGACATCTACCCGACCGGCCAGATGGACCCGTTCATCCGGACCGCGCTGGACCGGGCGGCGGTCGTGCGTGACGTCTACCGGCGGGTGGCCAACGTCCAGCACCCGGACCACTGGCTGCCGCTGGGCACGGTCTGCCCCAGCTGCGGCAAGGTGGGCACCACGATCGCGTCCGACTGGGACGGCGAGACGGTGGCCCTGAGCTGCCGTGCCGATCTCGTCGATTGGGCGACCGGCTGCGGCTGGACGGGCCGGCTGGCGCCCTTTGGCGGCGCGGCCAAGCTGCCCTGGAACCTCGAGTGGGCCGCCCAATGGAGCCTGTTCGGGGTGACGATCGAGCCCAATGGCAAGGATCTGGCGACCGCCGGCGGCTCCCGCGACCGCTCCGACGCGATCTCGCGGGAGGTGTTCGACCGCGAGCCACCCATCAACTTCCCGTACGAGTTTCTCAACATCGGCGGGCGCAAGATGTCGACCTCCAAGGGTCGGGGAGCCGCGGCGCACACGATCGGGTCCGTGGTTCCACCCGAGCAGCTGCGGTTCCTGTTCGTGCGCAACCGCCCCGAGCACGCGATCGAGTTCGACCCGGAAGGAACGGACGCGATCCCGCGCCTGTTCGACGAGTTCGACCGATTGGCGTCGGCCGCGGCCGGCAACGAGGTCAAGGGCGAGCTGCCGTCGGGCCATGCGTCCATCTTCCGGTACTCGCTGCTCGACCCCGACGCCGACGCCGCGTCGATCGCCGGCCTCTTCCGGCCGCCGTTCGCCCACCTGGCGCTGCTGGTCCAGGTACCGGGTGTGGACGTCGCCGAACGGGTGGCGGCCGAGAAGGGCGAACCCCTGACCGGGACCGAGACGGCGGAGCTCGACGTCCGGCTGGCGGCCGTCCGGCGCTGGCTCGAGAGCTATGCGCCCGAGCGCGCCCGGATCGTGGTCAGGCGTGACGGCCTGCCGATCGAGGTGGAGCTGCTGCGCTCCGAGCAGCGCGGCTTCCTGCGTGCCATGGCAGATTCCGTGAAGGGTGATGCACCGGCGACGGGCGGTCAGTGGCAGGCCGCGATCTTCGAGGTTGCGTCCGAGCACGGGTTGGACGCGAAGGCTGCGTTCAACGCGCTGTACCTCGCGTTCCTGGGGCGGCCCAACGGGCCGCGAGCCGGCTGGCTGCTGGCCAGCCTCGACCGGGAGTTCGTGGTCTCGCGGCTGCGGGCGGCAGGAACGGCAGGGGAGACCATGGCATGAGCGTCGGCGTCCAGCGGCTCCGAGAAGAGCCCGACCGGATCCGCCAGGGGGCCATCGACAAGCGCGAGGATCCACGGATCGTCGACCAGGCGCTCGAGGTCGACGCACGCCGGCGCGCGCTCCAGGCCAGATCGGACAGCCTCAAGGCCGAGCGCAACGCGGCGTCCAAGCGGATCGGCGAGGCGATCAGGGGCGGCGCCCGGCCCGATGGGCCCGAGGTGGCCGAGCTGCGCGCCGCCTCGACGAGCGCCGGCGAGGCGATCGATCAGCTCGACGGTGACCTGTCCGCGGCCGAGTCAGAGCTCGAGGACCTGCTGCTGCGCATCCCGAACCCGGCCGATCCTGAGGTGCCGGTGGGCGGCGAGGAGGCGAACGTCACGGTCCGCACCTGGGGCGAGCCGGCAGACCGCCACGTACGGACCGCCGACGGCGGCAGCTGGGAGCGGCGGGCCCACTGGGAGATCGGCGAGGCGCTCGACATCATCGACAACGCCCGCGGTGCCAAGATCGCCGGCTCCGGCTTTCCCGTCTACAAGGGCGCCGGGTCGCGGCTGCAGCGCAGCCTGATCTCGTGGTTCCTCGACGTTCACACCACGGAGCACGGGTTCACCGAGGTCTGGCCACCGGCGGTGGTCAACACGGCCTCGGCGACGGGCACCGGCCAGATCCCGGACAAGGAAGACCAGATGTACGTCGTCACGCGCGACGAGCTGTACCTGGTGCCCACCGCGGAGGTTCCGGTCACGAACCTCCACCGCGACGAGATCCTTGAGGCATCCGAGCTTCCGATCCGGTACGCGGCCTACACGCCCTGCTTCCGCCGCGAGGCGGGGGCGGCCGGCAAGGACACCCGCGGCATCCTCCGCGTGCACCAGTTCGACAAGGTCGAGATGGTGCTGTTCGAGAAGCCCGACGACAGCCCCGCCGCCCTGGAGTGGATGACCGGTCGGGCGGAGGTGCTGCTGCAGCGCCTCGGGCTGCCGTACCGGGTGCTGCTCATGAGCACGGGCGAGATGGGTTTCGTCCAGCGCAAGAAATACGATCTCGAGGTATGGGCTCCGGGGGTCGAGCGCTGGCTGGAGGTGAGCAGCTGCTCCAACTTCGGGGACTACCAGGCACGCCGGATGGCGATCCGATACCGGCCGAAGGCCGGCGCCAAGCCCGAGCTCGTCCACACCCTCAACGGATCCGGGCTCGCCCTGGCTCGGATCGTGGCCGCCATCCTCGAGGCATACCAGCAGCCCGACGGCACGGTCGCGGTCCCGGAGGTCCTTCGGCCCTACCTCGGCGCCGGTACGATTGGAGCGCCGCCGCCGGCCTGAGGCATTGTTGGTCCAGCGACGGACACATCGCCAGGGAGGATCCGCGATGGAGCCGCAACAGCCCGCGCAGCCGGCGCCGCAGCAGCCACCGGCGCCGCAGCCACCCGCGCCGCAACCGCCGCTGGGCGCTCCGACAGCGCCCCAGATGGGTGCCCCGACGCCGCCGGGGATGAGCTGGCAGGCGCCGCCGATGGACACCGGGCCCGCCCCCGGGGTCAGGTTCGCCGGTTATGGAGCGCGCCTCGTCGCTTACATCGTCGATGCCATCCTGCTGGGGATCGTCATCGCCGTGCTCTCGGTCGTGTTCATCGCGATCATCGCAGGGGCGGCAGCCAACGACTCCGGCGGCGCGGCGATCGGCAGCACGTTGATCTACGTGATCCTGATCTTCGTCGTGAGCGTGCTCTACTTCCCGTACTTCTGGGCAAATGGCGGAGCGACGCCCGGGATGAAGATGCTCCACATCCGGATCGTTCGCGATGCGGACGGAGGGCCGATCGGGTGGGGTCCGGCGATCCTGCGGCTGATCGGATACTGGGTGAACCAGGTCGTGTTCTATATCGGGTTCATCTGGATCTTCGTCGACAAGCGCCGCCGCGGCTGGCACGACCTGATCGCCGGCACGGTGGTGATCGAGGGCTAGATACCGATGATCGGGGAGCGCCTGGCCGGCCATGGGCTGGCGCTTCCCGCCGGCCACGCGCTCATCTCGGCCGCGGATCGCCCCGGGGGGTGTGGGATGCGCAGTCCGAGTTCAATGCGTCGGTGTTGCCGGAGCTGATGCACCACACTCGGTCGTCGCGGATCACTGGGATCGGCTCGAGCGCGACGCCGCACACCGGAAGGGCTGTTCGACGCCCACGCCGCGCCGGTGGCCGACATCGACGCGGATCGCGGCGTGGATGACGACCCCGATGTGTGGCTCGTCCACGACCCGGCCTGAACTCGACCGCCCCTCGCGGCGCGGCCGATCCGCTGACCGCTTGCCGGGATGTCAATAGGCGCCAGGGATCACGCTGGTATCCTGCGGCCCGGAGCGGTGGCCGAGTGGTTGATGGCGGCGGTCTTGAAAACCGCAAGGGCGAAAGCTCTCGGGGGTTCGAATCCCTCCCGCTCCGCCAGCTGGCGCACCCGCAAACGCAGCCGATCAGCCACCTCCGGCATGTGAACCTTTCGGGCGCGTGTCATGCGCAGGCGCCACCGTCACGGCCCCGCTGCGCTTTCTCGCCCGGACCTGTCGCCTGCATAAACCCTTCGCCTGCCAGTAAGATTCCAGGGTGATGCGAGACGATGGCAGGGTGACGCGAGACAATACGCGCTCCGTGCGTGGGTTCAGTTGACCCTTCCGACGGCAGCCCGGGCTGACCAGGCAACCCACCCAGAGCGCGGGACGATCGCCGAGGCATGACGTCCGCCTCGTAGTCAGGTCTCGTGCCCGAATGGCTGCCGCCCACGGTCACCGGCTCCCTGAGCTCTTCGGCGCACGCGGTCGTCGTCCAGCCCGCCCCTCGACCCTCTCGCATCGCCGGGTGGTCGCCATGCTGGCCGCGGCAGGGCTTGTCATCGCGGGCTATCTGTCGTTGTTCGAGCTCGGCGTCATCGGGAGCGTGTGGGATCCCGTGTTCGGTCGTGGAAGCCGGCGGGTCCTCACCTCGCCGCTCGCCTCCTCGCTTCCCGTCCCGGATGCCGTGCTCGGCGTGCTCGCCTATCTGAGCGAGGTGGTGCTGGCGCTGGTGGGCGGTCCGCGGCGGTGGCGCGATCAGCCGCGGCTTGTCATCGTCTACGGGGGACTGGCGGCAGCCCTCGTGAGCACCGCGATCGGCCTCGTCGCCATCCAGGCATTCGCCATCCGTGCGTGGTGCCTGCTGTGCCTCGGCTCAGAGGCCGTGAACCAACCGCGTCGTGGCGGTCGGCGGATCGATGGACGGGCGGGCGATGGGCATGTCGGGTCCTCGTCGCGTCAGGAACGGCAGTGACGAGCGTCGAGACGGTGTCCTTGGCTGGTCCGGCAGGCCGCGAGCACCCTGCCCCGTCCGGCTCCGGGCCTCATCCGGCTGCTCCGGCCCGGATGGCGAGCGTCTGGGAGAGGTTCTGGGCGAGGGCGAACCAGAGGAGCACCGAGCGGACCTTGGCGAGCCCCCGGACGGGGAGCTGTTGCAGCCCCCGGTTGCGGGCCTGGGCGTTGGTCCACTCGGCGCTGGCGGCCCGTTCCCGGTAGATGGCCTTGGCCTCGGGCGTCGCCATGCGCGACCGCCAGGCCGCGACGCCAGCGGTGTCGGGATGTCGATTCCGAGGCTCCTTCGTGGGCTCCTTCCTGGGTCGTGGCGCGGTCGGCGGCGCGTAGACCGCGGTGCCGCAGGCCTCGAGCGCCTCGATGTCGGACAGGGTGGCGTAGCCGCCATCGACGAGGACCTCGGCGGGCCGGATCCCGAACGAGCGTTCGATCCGCCCGACGAGAGGACCGAGCTCGCCGGCGTCGGATCCCCGGTTGGTGACGCTGACCCCGCACACGAGACCGCTCCCGACGTCGGTCGTGAGCTGGCCGTTGTAGGCCGGGCGCCAGCCGCCGTCACCCATCCGCATCACCCGTGCCTCATGGTCGGTCGTGCTGGCGCGAGCCGTCTCCGGGTCGTCGCCGTTGCGGCGCTTGACCGCCTCGAGCTCGGGCAGGACCTCGAGGGCCGCCTTCACGCGCTCCTCGCGCTCGCGGGCAGCGCGCGCTCGCGCGGCCTGCTGGCGCCGCGTGGTGGCCCCCGGATCGTCGTCGAGCTCGGCCCGCAACCGGCGCACCTGCGTTCCGGCCTCCGCGAGCGCCTTGCGCAGCCCGCCCCTGCCGCGGTAGGAGCCGGCGCCCGCACTGGCCCGGACGCGGACGCCGTCGTGGGCGACACGCTGGAGCGTGACCTCGCCCTGGGCCACCAGGGAGGCGACCGAGTGGACGAACAGGGCGTCGAGCCGCTCGGCATCCGTGACCCGGAAGTCGGCCAGGGTGTGGTAGTTGACGCCCACGCCACCGCAGATCCAGCGGTAGGCGTCGTGCTCGTCACACAGGCGGTCGAGCGCCCGCGCGCTGCCCACGCCCTCGAGCGTGGCGTACAGCCAGAGCGCGACCAGGATCGCGGGATCGATCGGCGGCCGGCCCGAGTGGCCCTCGACCGCGCGGATCCGCTCCTCGAAGGCCGACAGGTCGAGCCCCTCCACGAAGGCCCACACCTCGCGGGCCCGGTGGTCGGCGGGCAGCAGGCTCTCGAGGTCGGAGGGCCGGAGCATCACCTGCCCGCGCTGCGGGCGCTGCAGTCTCGGCCTCCCACGTCCGGCGGGCGTCTCGGGCTGGGGATCGGCGGGCGGGAGATCGAACAGCTCGTCCATCCCCGAATCGTAGCTGCGCGACCGGCCGAAGGGAATCCCCCGCGGCCGGTTTTGTTCACGGCCTCTCAGCTTGCCATTTAACGACCGTCAGGCGGCCCTCTTGATCGCCGGGCAGCGCGGCGCCGGCCCGCGGAGACTGCCCTTGGGACGGCCGGGGCCTGCCTTGGTGGGTTTCGGCGCTCTGGCCGGGGTGCCCAGGATCTGCACCAGTCGGCGAAAACCCCGCCGAACCCGCGTCGGGGTGAGCCGGTCGGGGTCGCGCGGAGGCTCCCAGGGCAGGCGGCAGTCGGCGACGAGACCGCGGGCGAGGCGCAGCTGGGTGTAGGCGGCCACGACGAGCCAGGTCCAGCGGTCGGCCTGCTCGGGCAGCCGGACGCGGGGCGTGGTCCAGCCCAGGGTGTGCTTCGCGAAGCGCAGCGTGTGTTCGACGTCGAAGCGGTGGATGTAGGCCCGCCAGCAGACCTCGAGATCGGGGGCGCCGGGTCCCGACCACCACAGCCACAACGTCTTCTTCGCCCGGGCGGTGGGCCGTGGCAGGTGCTCGACGACGACCCGGATCAGCGTCCCGCGCACGATCGGGGCGTGCGCTCCGACCCAGCGCCCGCGGTTCTGGAGCCTTGGGTGCAGGCCCTTCCAGGCGGCCACCTCGATCTGGCCATAGCGGGTGTCCGAGCTGGTCAGCTCGGCGTCGGGGGCTGGCCAGCTGGCAGGGTCGGCGCAGGCGAAGCGCGCCCCGTGACGGCGGGGTCTGCCCGCCGTTCCAGGCCTGGACGGAACGGGGTCGGCGTAGAAGAGCCGATCGCCACGGATCCGCACCAGGATCTGGGCGCGGACCCAGGCCAGGTCGCCCGAGAGCGCGATCGGGTCGTAGCCGGCATCGAACACGAACAGCGGCACCGCGCCGCCGCTTCCGAGCCGCCCGACCAGGGCCGCCACCTGTCCGGCGGTGGCCTGCCCGGTGTCTTCGGCGGGGTGGATGCGCCGCACGTCGAGCGGCGCGGTCCAGGAGTCGGCCGCCCAGTTGAGCTGGGCGATCCAGCTGTACGACCAGCCGGCCACGATCGGCTGGCCGTTCGAGTGGCGCGACGGGTGGTGGTAGAAGCCGCGCTCGGGGCTGCACTCGGCATCGCAGCGGGGCCAGCTCGATGTGTCGACCGCGAACACGGCCGGCCAGTCGGCCGGTCGCGTGGCGGCAAGGAGGTCGCGCAGCGCCTCCGCGTCGAGGCGACCCCGCCGGAGCGCCCCGTACGTGCTCCCCCAGCCGCGCCGGAACGGCGGCTCCAGGCTCAGATGGGGCGGCGGTCCGCTCGCCACGGCGTGTCCGGCGACGAGCGCGTCGGCCAGCTCGAACAGCGCGTCGGCCCGCCGCGCCAGGCAGCGGTAGAGGCCGGCACGGAAGGCGCCGCACGTCACGCCCTCGGCGGCCTGATCGGTGACGCCGAGCGATCCCGCGGAGTCCATGCTTCCTCCCCGGGACGCCTGTCGGACCGTATATATACTGTCCGACGCACCGTAGCACAATCAGCACGACCGAGAAGGAGCGCCATGACCACACCGCAGGATCCCGAGCCGGCCCTCGTCGAGCTCGAGGCCCGGTATGCCGCGCTCGCCCGATCGCTCGCGGGGATCGGGCTCGTCGCCCAGGGCAGCCTGAGCGAGCGCTTCACCCACTGCAACAAGCCGGGCTGTCGCTGTGGCGCGGTGCCGCCTCGCCTGCATGGCCCCTACTGGCAGTGGACCGCCAAGGTCGCCGGGCGGACCGTCACCCGGCGGCTCAGCCCCGCCGAAGCCGCCCGTTATCGCGAATGGATCGCCAACGAGCGCCGGCTGCGCCGCACCCTGGCCCAGATGCACGCGCTCGCCGAGCAGGCCCGCGCGATGATCCTGGCGGCCGAGCAGACGACCGGCTCCGCACCGTGAGCGACCCAACTCGGCCGGGTCCGACTTGGTTAAATGGCAAGCTCAGCCCTCGTCTCGGTCACCGCGTTCGTTCTCGCGGCCCCCGAGATCGAGGCCACGATCCGGCATCTCCGCCGCCGGCGCGGCGGGAGATCCGTCTCCAGGCGGCTACACGCGCCAACGACCCCCAACGAATGAGAAGGAGTCAAACGCCATGAACCGAGTCGTCGTGATCACCGGGGCCTCTGCCGGCGTCGGTCGCGCCACCGCGCGTGCGTTCGCAAACGCGGGGGACGACGTGGCGCTGCTGGCGCGAGGGGAGGCTGGCCTGGAAGCCGCCGCAGAGGAGGTTCGCTCGTCCGGACGACGCGCCTTGGTGCTGCCCCTCGACGTGGCGGACGCGGTTGCCGTGGAGGCTGCCGCGGATCGCGTGGAGCGTGAGCTTGGGCCGATCGACGTGTGGGTCAACAACGCCATGGTCTCGGTCTTCTCACCTGTTGCCGAGATGGAGGCTTCGGACTATCGGCGCGTGACGGAGGTCACCTACCTCGGCTGCGTGCACGGCAGCCTCTCCGCCCTCCGACACATGCGTGGCCGCGACCGCGGGGTGATCGTGCAGGTCGGCTCCGCGCTCGCCTACCGATCGATCCCGCTCCAGTCCGCGTACTGCGCCGCCAAGCATGCGATCGTCGGCTTCACTGACTCGCTCCGCTGCGAGCTCATCCACGACCGGAGTCACGTCCACGTATCGGTCGTTCATCTGCCCGCCGTCAACACGCCGCAGTTTGGGTGGGTCCGCAATCGCCTGCCCCACGGAGGCCAGCCGGTGCCGCCGATCTTCCAGCCCGAGGTCGGCGCCCGGGCAATCCTGTTCGCCGCTGAGCATCCGCGCCGCGAGCTGTTCGTCGGCCGTTCGACCTACCTCGCCATCTGGGGACAACGCCTGGTGCCCGGCCTGCTCGATCGATACCTGGGCCGCACGGGCTACGCGGCGCAGCAAACCGACGCGTCGATCGCGGGGAGGCGCGCAGACAATCTGTCAGAGCCTCTCGATGCCGGGCACGACCACGGCGCCCACGGTCAGTTCGACGCGCAGGCGGCAGGCTGGAGTCCCGTCCTCCAGCTCACCATGCGCCGCGGTGCCATCGCTGCCGGGGTCCTGGCGGGCAGTGTGGCCGCGCTCGCGACGCTTGGCCGGCGCATGTTCGCTGGAGATGGCTCGGCCGGTTGAGGCTCACCGAGGCAGGCGCCCGGAGGCGCCGCGCCGCATCGGGAGCACGGCTGGACCGTTCAAGGCGTCGAAGACGTCCCGATCGTGGCGCCCGCGCACGACCCTGTTGAGCTCATTGCCCGACAAGGGCGAGCTGGGCTTTCGAGCGCATGCAGGCCGGCGCCGTCGGCGGCGTTCCGCATCGACTCCGTCGCCGTGGGTCAGGGCGTCTGCTTCCGCGTGGCGATCAGTCGTTCGAATCGGCAGGTTCGGTCGTCCCACGTTGGGACGCTGGTATCACCGCGGGGCCGCGCATCCCATCCAGCCTTCGGAACGACTTGCAGCCCGATCAGGATATGCGCGTCAGCGACTCCACCAGGGCGGCGGTGTTGAACCCGGCCCCGACGATCCCGCTGGCGACGGCCAGGCTGATCAGCACCAGGCTGGCGATCGGGTAGACGGCTCGGACGGCCCGGTACCTTGACGGGTGAGTGGGCCGCTGGATCCGCCGGGCGATGAGGGCTGCGAGGCCGATCTTGGCCAGGGCCACCAGCTGGATCCCGCCGAGTGCCATGAGCATCAGCACGACCGGGTTTCGCTCGGCATGGATCGTCGGGCCGACGATCAGGTAGAACGCGGCGAACGTGAGCGCATCCATACCCTGGGCGAACAACAGCCGGCGTCCGCGGGCTCGCAGCGACCGGGAGCTGCCCGGCCCCGGGCCCGTTGACACCGGCTGACCCACATCCATGCCTCATAGGTTCGCACCGGCGCATGTGATCTCGATGAGAGAACGTCAGCCGAACGTGACAGGTCGCTTTCGGTTCGGGTGAACGCCTGGGGAACGCGCCTGCCACGGCGGAGACGCACAATGGGCACGGACCCCGGCATATGGCCGGTTCACACCGGAGGTGGCGCCATCCTCGTCGAGGGCCACAGGTATCGCACCATCTGGATCGAGGACGATGTCGGCGCGGTCTCGATCATCGACCAGACCGAGCTCCCGTTCCGGTTCGAGATCGCCCGGATCGACTCGGTTGCCGCGATGGCGGACGCGATCGCGACGCTCCGGGTGCGTGGCGCCGGGTGCATCGGTGCGGCAGCGGGCTACGGGATGTACCTCGCGGCCCGCGAGATCGCGGCCGATGGGTCCACGGTGGATTCCATCCCCGTAGCCCTGCGCGACGCTGGAAGCCGGCTCGCCGCCACGCGACCGACGGCGATCAACCTTCGCTGGGCCGTCGACCGACAGCTTCACGCGCTGGCCGGGATCACGGATCCCATCGAGCTCGTCGCCCGCGCCCGGGCCGAGGCCGATGGGATCGCGGACGAGGATGCGGCGGCGTCGCAGGCCATCGGTCGGTTCGGCGTGGAGCTGATCCGCGAGATCCACCAGCGGACAGGACGGACCGTGAACGTCCTGACCCACTGCAACGCGGGCTGGCTCGCGTTCGTGGACGAGGGAACCGCGACGGCCCCGATCTATGCCGCGCACGAGGCGGGGATCCCGGTTCATGTCTGGGTCGACGAGACGCGCCCCGTCAACCAGGGTGCACGCCTGACCGCCTGGGAGCTCGGCCAGGCCGGTGTGCCACACACCGTCATCGTCGACAACGCGGGTGGCCACCTCATGCAGCACGGCCTGGTGGACATCGTGATCGTCGGCAGCGACCGGACCTCGGGCAATGGCGACGTCGCCAACAAGATCGGCACCTACCTCAAGGCGCTGGCGGCGCACGACAACGCCATCCCGTTCTACGTCGCCCTGCCCTCATCGTCGATCGACTGGGCCAGCGACAACGGGCTGCTCGACACCCCGATCGAGGAGCGTGCTGCCCGCGAGGTCACCCACATCCGAGGCATCACGCCGGATGGCAGCCTGGCGGAGGTGGCGATCATGGCAGCCGGTGAACGAGCGGCGAACTACGCATTCGACGTGACCCCGGCCCGGCTGGTCACCGGCCTGATCACCGAACGCGGGGTCTGCGAGGCCACGCCGGCCGGGATCGCGGGCCTGTTCCCGCACACCCTGGCGCCGCCCTTGACGCGCCCGAGACCGGGCCTCTAGACTCCGCGCCACAACCGAACACGGGCATCGATCGGGACGAGTACCCGTCGAGCGCCATTGCAGAGACCCGGCGGCTGGTGTGAGCCGGGATGGCGGCGGCGGCGAATGGACCCGGGAGCCCCCGGACCGAACGCGGGGCGACGGACGTGGACGCGACAGCGGCCACGGACGGAGCGGACGACCAGTAGGCTCCGGCGCAGAGCGCCAGCGATAGAGGGCAGCGCCGATCGATCGGCCGGACGGGAGGTTCCGGACGCGTGGATCCGTCGGTCAGAGTGCGGCACACCGCCGAATGAGGGTGGCACCGCGGAAGGTTTGACGGCCTTTCGTCCCGAGCAGACGAAGGCCGTTTCCGATTCTCGGGCACCGGGGGTCGGGGAGAAACCGATCCGTGGCACCGCCGAAGGGGACCGCACGATGACCGATCCGCTGAGCCTGGCCGAAGCCAGACGACTCGCCGCCACCGCCGACACGATCCTGCTGCGCGCCAGCCGCACCGCCGATCTCGAGACCCCGATCGGCGCCTTCCTGCGCCTGGACGACGGGGTGACCCCGGCCTACCTGCTGGAGTCGGTCGAGGGAGGGGAGCGGCTGGGCCGGTACAGCTTCCTGGGCGTCGGCCCGCGCCGGCTGCTCGAGGTGAGCGACGGCATCGCCCGCACCACGTCGCGCCCGGTCGGCGTCGTGGACTACGCGCCGGACCTGCCGGTGACCGAGACCGAGACCCCCGATCCGTTGGCGGCGCTCCGGGCGTTCGTGCCTCGCCGTCGGGTGGTGCCGGTCGAGGGGATGCCCCGGTTCACCGGTGGTGCGGTCGGCGCGCTCAGCTACGACGCGGTGACCTCGTTCGAGGCGTCAGTGCCGCGGCCCGAGCGCGACCCCGTGGGGGTACCCCTGGCGAGCTTCATCGAGACCGATCTCGTCATCGTGTTCGACCATCTCACCCACCAGCTCTCGGCGATCGCGTCGCTCCACACCGAAACCCCCGATCTCGAGGGTCGCTACCGGATCGCCGAGCGCGCGATCTTCGAAGCCCTCGAGCGCACCGCCCGGCCGAGCCAGGCGGAGATGGCCGAGTCGTTCGTCCGGTCGAACGCCTCGGACGGGGCGTCGCATGGCCGGGTTGCCGAGGTCGAGACCTCGCTCGGGCGCGACGCATACATCGGCGCGGTGGAGCATGCGAAGGACGCGATCGCGGCCGGGGAGGCCATCCAGGTCGTGCTGGCCCGACGTCAGTCGTTCGACCTGCCGGCGGGACCCGGCGGAGGGCCCATCGACGGCGTCGCGCTGTACCGGGCCCTGCGCCGGGTCAATCCATCGCCGTACCTGTTCTTCACGCGGACCCCCGAGTTCGAGGTCGTCGGCGCGAGCCCGGAGCTGCTGCTCCAGGTCGTGGGCGACCGGATGACAACCCATCCCATCGCGGGGACCCGCCCTCGGGGTGCGACTCCCGCCGACGACGACCGGCTGGCCGACGAGCTGCGACGCGATCCCAAGGAGCGGGCCGAGCACGTGATGCTGGTCGACCTCGGGCGCAACGACCTCGGGCGGGTCGCCCGCCCGGGCACCGTGTCCACCAGCCAGTACATGGAGGTCGAGCGCTATAGCCACGTGCTGCATCTGGTGAGCCACGTCGAGGGCCGGCTCCGGCCGGAGCTCGATGCGCTCGACGCGCTGCGTGCGGTGTTCCCGGCCGGGACGCTCAGCGGGGCACCCAAGATCCGGGCGATGCAGCTGATCGCGGCTGCGGAGGGCGAGCGTCGCGGGCTGTACGGCGGCGCCGTCGGCTATCTCGGCTACGACGGCAACCTCGACACGGCGATCACCATCCGAAGCGCGGTGCTCAAGGGTGGCCAGGCACACGTCCACACCGGCGCCGGGATCGTGGCCAGGAGCGTTCCCGAGCTGGAGTTCGAGGAGACGGAGCACAAGGCGGCCGCGATGCGCCGTGCGATCGAGCTGGCGGCCGCGCCCGAGGCGACCGGGGCCCATCCGTCCGGCGTGGCAGGCGGGTCCAGTGGTGCGCCGGAGGCCGAGCGCGACACCGTGGCCGGGTCGGAGGTCGGGGCCCGATGATCCTGATGATCGACAACTACGACTCGTTCACGTTCAACCTCGTGCAGGCGCTCGAGGCGGCCGGCGCCGAGGTTCGGGTGGTTCGCAACGACGCGATGACGCAGGCGGATGTCGACGCGCTGGCCGCGGACGCTGCCTCCGACCTGCGCGGGATCGTCATCTCGCCCGGCCCCGGTGACCCGGCGACGGCCGGCGTGTCCGTGGCTGCCGTCGGCATCGCGGTGGATCGCCGCATCCCCCTGCTCGGCGTATGCCTCGGGATGCAGTCGGTGGCCGCCGCCTTCGGCGCCGCCATCGTCCGTGCCCCGACCCTGGTCCACGGCGAAGCCTCGCTCGTCGATCACGACGGGGCGGGGCTGCTGGCGGGGATGCCGGTCGCCTTTCCCGCGGCCCGCTACCACTCGCTGTGCGTGGACCCGGAGACGCTGCCCGACGACCTGTACGTGACCGCCACGAGTCCCGATGACGGTGTCGTGATGGGGCTGCGGCACCGGACGCTGCCGATCGAAGGCGTCCAGTTCCACCCGGAGTCCGTGCTCACGCCCGACGGGCCGCACCTGCTCGCCAACTTCCTGCGCCTCGCCGGCGAGGGCGAGGCCGGGCGGCTCGACGCCGCGACCGGGTCGTTTGCCAGGCGGGGGATCGGGGCGGGGGATCCGGCTGCCGGCAGCGGCGTCGACGCGAGCGACGCCGACGCGGACGAACGGCGGCAGCCTGCGGGAGCCGTCCGATGAGCGAGCATGTTCGCCTCGCCCTGGCGGCGATCGTCGAGGGCCGCACGCTGACGGCCGACGAGGCGCGCCTGGCGATGGGCGCCGTGATGGACGGAGAGGCGACGCCATCCCAGCTGGCGGCGTTGCTGATGGGCCTCAGGATGCGCGGCGAGACCGTGGAGGAGCTGGCGGGCTTCGCGAGCGTGATGCGCGAGCGGGTCCTGCGGGTCGATGCGCCGTCGGGCACCATCGACGTGGTGGGGACCGGCGGCGACAGCTCTGGCACGTTCAACATCTCCACCGCGTCGGCTCTGGTCGTGGCGGCGGCCGGGGTGCCGGTGGCCAAGCACGGCAACCGGGCGATCACATCCAGATCCGGGTCGGCGGACGTGCTCGACGCGCTCGGCATCCGGATCGATCACGATGCCGAGTCGGCAGGCCGGTCGATCCGCGAGCACGGGTTCGCGTTCCTGTTCGCGCCTGCGTTCCACCCCGCGATGCGCCACGCGGGGCCCACCCGGCGGGAGATCGGCGTCCGCACGGCGTTCAACCTGATCGGGCCGCTCACCAATCCCGCGGGCGCCACCCGGGCGCTGATCGGCGTCGGGGATGTGGCCGCCGCGCCGCGGATCGCCGAGGCGGCGGCGCTGCTCGGGACCGAGCGCACGTTCGTCATCCACGGCAATGGCGTCGACGAGTTGCCGCTCGACGACACGGGCGTGCTGTACGACGTCTCGCCGGCGGGGGTGGAGCGACGTCCGATCCTGGCCTCGGCGCTGGGCTTTGCGGTCGCCTCGACCGCCAGGCTCGCCGGTGGCACGCCGGGCGAGAATGCCGCGCTGGTCGAAGCGGTGCTGCGCGGGGAGCCCGGCGTCCGACGTGACGTCGTCCTGCTCAACGCGGGCGCAGCGCTGCTGGTCGCAGGCGTCGTCGACCGGCTCGAGGATGGGATCGATCAGGCCGGCCTCACGATCGATGCGGGCCTCGCGAGCGCGCTGCTGAGCGCCCTGCGCGCGGAACGATCGGCAGCCGAGGGAGCCGGGACGGCCGGCGGCACCGCGGCGCCCGCGACGGCCGGCGGCAGGAAGGGCTCCGGCACCTCGGGAGCCGCAGGAGCGCGGGCATGACGGTCGTCGAGCAGCCACGCAGCACCGCCCGTCGTGGCGGCGTCGTGCGCGAGATCGCCGCCCGCCGCCTGGCCGAGGTCACCCCCGAGCTCGATGCGCTCGGTCGGGACCGGTTGTGGCGGGCCGTCCGCGCCGCGCCGCGCCCGCGCCCGGTCGCAGAACAGCTGGCGGCGCCCGGCCTGCACCTGATCGCCGAGGTCAAGCGGCGCTCACCCTCGGCCGGCGAGATCGTCGCCGGCGACGATGCCGTGGCCCGGGCGAGCGCCTATGCGACGGGCGGTGCGTCGGTCATCTCGGTCCTGTGCGAGCCGCACTGGTTCGGCGGGTCGGTCGGAGACCTGCGGGCGGTTCGTGCCGCCGTGTCGGTGCCCGTGCTCGCCAAGGAGTTCGTGGTCGATCCCCGGCAGCTCGATCTGCTCCGGGCTGCCGGGGCGGACCTCGTGCTGCTGCTCGCGGTCCTGCACCCGGCGAAGCGGCTGTCCCGGCTCGTGGCCCGGGCGCGCGACCTCGGCCTGGAGCCCCTGGTGGAGGCGCACGACGCCCGCGAGCTCGACGCGTCGCTGGCCAGCGGGGCGCGGCTGATCGGGCTCAACAACCGCGATCTGCGAACGCTCGAGGTGGACCCGGAGCGCTGCGTCGCGCTGCGGGATGCCATCCCTGCCGATCGCCTGGCCATCGCCGAGTCCGGGGTCCGCGACCCGGCCACCATCGCCCGCTGGCGCGCCACGGGCTTCGACGCCGCCCTGGTCGGTGAGGCGCTGATGCGATCGACCGATCCCGCGGTCGCTGCCCGCGCCTTTGTGGCGGCCGGCCGCGACCCCGTCGACGCGACGGCCGAGGCGCGTGCGCCGATGGTCAAGATCTGCGGCATCACCGACGAAGCGGGTGCGCTCGCGGCGGTCCGGGCGGGTGCCGAGGCGGTCGGGCTCAACTTCGCGCCGGGAACCCCGCGCGTGCTGTCGATCGACGAGGGGGTCACCTTGGCGCGCCTGGTGCGCACCGCGGCTGCCGGTGCGCGCCGGCCGGCGATCGTCATCGTCACCGCGGACCTGGCGGCCGCCGACCTATCGGCCGTCATCGAGGCGGTCGATCCCGATGTCGTGCAGCTCAGCGGCGAGGAGCCGCTGACGTCCGTCGCAGCGGTGGGGCGGCCCGTCTGGAAGGCGATCCGCCCCGCTCCTGGTGAGCCGGCCGCGGCGGTGGTCGGGCGTGCTCGAGCCTTCCTCGATGCCGGCGCCCAGCGGATCCTGCTCGATGCTGTGGGGGGGCCGCACCCGGGCGGGACGGGGCTGCGCGTCGACGCAGACCTGGCCGACGCCGTGGCTCGAGAGGTTCCGATCACGCTCGCAGGCGGGCTGCACGCGGCCAACGTCGGGGCGGCGGTGCTCGCCATCCCGGCAACGGGGGTGGACGTCGCGAGCGGGACGGACGAGCCACGCGTGCCCGGCGAGCGTCCCCGCAAGGACCCGCTGCGGGTGGCGCTGTTCGTCAAGCGGGCCAGAGACGCCCGGCGCCACCGGCCCAACGTCCCGTTCGGCCCGGCACCCGTCCATCCGGGCCTGTTCGAGGTCGACAGCGCGGGCCGCTGGGGCATGGAGCGCGACTTCGGCGGCCGCTACGTGCCGGAGACGCTGATGGCGGCGCTCGAGCAGCTGGAGGACGCCTACCGGGCCGTTCGCCACGACCCGCGGTTCTGGGCCGAGCTCGACGGTCTGCTGGCCCGGTATGCGGGCCGGCCCACCGCCCTGTACCGCGCGGACCGGTTGGCGACGGCGGCGGCCGACGAGGCGCGGCGGCTGTCGGCCGGTCGTCGCGGCGCCACGCCGATCCCGCCGCTCAGGCTGTACCTCAAGCGCGAGGACCTGGCCCATACGGGCGCTCACAAGATCAACAACGCGCTGGGCCAGGCACTCCTCACCCGGCGCCTGGGCAAGTCGCGGGTGATCGCCGAGACCGGTGCCGGCCAGCACGGGGTGGCCACGGCGACCGCGTGCGCACTGCTGGGGCTGCCGTGCATCGTGTTCATGGGCGAGGAGGACATCCGGCGCCAGGCGCCCAACGTGCTCCGGATGCGGGCGCTGGGAGCGGAGGTCCGCGCGGTGACCTCGGGCACCGCGACGCTCAAGGATGCGGTCAACGAGGCGATGCGCGACTGGGTGACGAACGTCGAGACCACGCACTACGTGCTCGGGTCGGCCATGGGTCCCCATCCCTATCCAACCATCGTGCGGGACCTCCAGCGACGGATCGGCGACGAGGCCGCCGCCCAGCTGGCCGTGGTCGAAGGACGGCTGCCCGATCTCGCGCTGGCCTGCGTTGGCGGGGGTTCGAACGCGATCGGGCTGCTGAGCCGGTTCATCGGCGAGCCCTCGGTACGCCTTGCCGTCGCCGAAGCGGCGGGTGACGGGGTCGAGACCGGCAGGCACGCGGCCGCGATCGCCGGCGGCTCGCCCGGCATCCTGCACGGCTCGCGGTCGCTGATGCTCCAGGACCGTGACGGGCAGGTCGTCGAGGCGCACTCGGCGTCGGCCGGGCTCGACTACCCGGGCGTGGGGCCGCAGCTGGCCGCGCTCGCCGAGGCCGGGCGGCTCGAGGTGGCGACGGCAACCGATCGTGAGGCCGTGGCGGCGATGAAGACCGTGACCCGGACCGAGGGGATCCTTCCGGCCCTCGAGACCGCGCATGCCGTGGCTGCCCTGCCCAAGCTGCTGGCCGGGCTCGAGGGCTCGGGCCGGGGGCTGCCCGACGATGCCCTGGTCCTGCTCGGGTTCTCCGGTCGTGGCGACAAGGACCTGGCCGCGCTCGAGCGGTTCGCCGACGTCGAGCCCTGGACGAGCGTCCGATGAGCGCCCAGGTCATCGCTCCGGCCCACACCAACGACACCGCCGGCGCGCGCCGGATCGCCGCGGTCTTCGCAGGTGCGCGTGCCGACGGTCGCGCGGCGTTGATCCCGTACGTCGTGGCCGGCTATCCCGACGCCGATGCGAGCTTCGACCTCGCGTGCGCGGCGATCGACGCAGGCGCCGACCTGCTCGAGGTGGGCCTGCCGTATTCCGACCCCCTCGCCGATGGCGCGACCCTTCAGCGCGCCTCGCAGGGGGCGCTCGCGGCCGGGGCGACGTTCGAGCGCTCGCTGGCACTCGTGGCCCGGATCGCCGCCGCCAGGCCCGACATCCCGCTGGTCGCCATGGGCTATGCGAACCAGCTGATCGGGGGCGGTGACGGCCGGGACCGCGCGGCGTCGCTCGCGGCAGCCGGCGCGGCCGGGGTGATCGTTGCTGACATCACCCCTGACGAGGGCGGGCCGTTCGAGGCGGTCGCCGCGGAGGCCGGGATCGCCGTCGTCTACCTTGTGGCGCCCACCACCGCGTCGGATCGTCGGGCGAGGATCGCCGCCCGCAGCGGCGGCTTCCTGTATTGCGTCTCGCTGGTCGGGGTGACCGGCGCCCGGGCGGCGCTGGCGACGTCGGTGACCCGGCTGGTGCGGGAGGTCAAGGCCGTCTCGCCGGTCCCGGTCGCGGTCGGCTTCGGCGTCTCCAAGCCCGCGCATGCGCGAGCGATCGCCAAGGCTGGCGCCGACGGGGTCATCGTGGCCTCGGCGCTGGTCGATGCGCTCGGCCCGGAGGGCCGGGACGTCGCGGCGCTGACGTCGCTGGTCGGCCGGCTCCGCGACGCCACGGCGCGCTGAGCTTGCCATTTAACCAAGTCGGACCCGGCCGAGTTGGGTCGCTCACGGTGCGGAGCCGGTCGTCTGCTCGGCCGCCAGGATCATCGCGCGGGCCTGCTCGGCGAGCGCGTGCATCTGGGCCAGGGTGCGGCGCAGCCGGCGCTCGTTGGCGATCCATTCGCGATAACGGGCGGCTTCGGCGGGGCTGAGCCGCCGGGTGACGGTCCGCCCGGCGACCTTGGCGGTCCACTGCCAGTAGGGGCCATGCAGGCGAGGCGGCACCGCGCCACAGCGACAGCCCGGCTTGTTGCAGTGGGTGAAGCGCTCGCTCAGGCTGCCCTGGGCGACGAGCCCGATCCCCGCGAGCGATCGGGCGAGCGCGGCATACCGGGCCTCGAGCTCGACGAGGGCCGGCTCGGGATCCTGCGGTGTGGTCATGGCGCTCCTTCTCGGTCGTGCTGATTGTGCTACGGTGCGTCGGACAGTATATATACGGTCCGACAGGCGTCCCGGGGAGGAAGCATGGACTCCGCGGGATCGCTCGGCGTCACCGATCAGGCCGCCGAGGGCGTGACGTGCGGCGCCTTCCGTGCCGGCCTCTACCGCTGCCTGGCGCGGCGGGCCGACGCGCTGTTCGAGCTGGCCGACGCGCTCGTCGCCGGACACGCCGTGGCGAGCGGACCGCCGCCCCATCTGAGCCTGGAGCCGCCGTTCCGGCGCGGCTGGGGGAGCACGTACGGGGCGCTCCGGCGGGGTCGCCTCGACGCGGAGGCGCTGCGCGACCTCCTTGCCGCCACGCGACCGGCCGACTGGCCGGCCGTGTTCGCGGTCGACACATCGAGCTGGCCCCGCTGCGATGCCGAGTGCAGCCCCGAGCGCGGCTTCTACCACCACCCGTCGCGCCACTCGAACGGCCAGCCGATCGTGGCCGGCTGGTCGTACAGCTGGATCGCCCAGCTCAACTGGGCGGCCGACTCCTGGACCGCGCCGCTCGACGTGCGGCGCATCCACCCCGCCGAAGACACCGGGCAGGCCACCGCCGGACAGGTGGCGGCCCTGGTCGGGCGGCTCGGAAGCGGCGGCGCGGTGCCGCTGTTCGTGTTCGATGCCGGCTACGACCCGATCGCGCTCTCGGGCGACCTGGCCTGGGTCCGCGCCCAGATCCTGGTGCGGATCCGTGGCGATCGGCTCTTCTACGCCGACCCCGTTCCGTCCAGGCCTGGAACGGCGGGCAGACCCCGCCGTCACGGGGCGCGCTTCGCCTGCGCCGACCCTGCCAGCTGGCCAGCCCCCGACGCCGAGCTGACCAGCTCGGACACCCGCTATGGCCAGATCGAGGTGGCCGCCTGGAAGGGCCTGCACCCAAGGCTCCAGAACCGCGGGCGCTGGGTCGGAGCGCACGCCCCGATCGTGCGCGGGACGCTGATCCGGGTCGTCGTCGAGCACCTGCCACGGCCCACCGCCCGGGCGAAGAAGACGTTGTGGCTGTGGTGGTCGGGACCCGGCGCCCCCGATCTCGAGGTCTGCTGGCGGGCCTACATCCACCGCTTCGACGTCGAACACACGCTGCGCTTCGCGAAGCACACCCTGGGCTGGACCACGCCCCGCGTCCGGCTGCCCGAGCAGGCCGACCGCTGGACCTGGCTCGTCGTGGCCGCCTACACCCAGCTGCGCCTCGCCCGCGGTCTCGTCGCCGACTGCCGCCTGCCCTGGGAGCCTCCGCGCGACCCCGACCGGCTCACCCCGACGCGGGTTCGGCGGGGTTTTCGCCGACTGGTGCAGATCCTGGGCACCCCGGCCAGAGCGCCGAAACCCACCAAGGCAGGCCCCGGCCGTCCCAAGGGCAGTCTCCGCGGGCCGGCGCCGCGCTGCCCGGCGATCAAGAGGGCCGCCTGACGGTCGTTAAATGGCAAGCTGAGAGGCCGTGAACAAAACCGGCCGCGGGGGATTCCCTTCGGCCGGTCGCGCAGCTACGATTCGGGGATGGACGAGCTGTTCGATCTCCCGCCCGCCGATCCCCAGCCCGAGACGCCCGCCGGACGTGGGAGGCCGAGACTGCAGCGCCCGCAGCGCGGGCAGGTGATGCTCCGGCCCTCCGACCTCGAGAGCCTGCTGCCCGCCGACCACCGGGCCCGCGAGGTGTGGGCCTTCGTGGAGGGGCTCGACCTGTCGGCCTTCGAGGAGCGGATCCGCGCGGTCGAGGGCCACTCGGGCCGGCCGCCGATCGATCCCGCGATCCTGGTCGCGCTCTGGCTGTACGCCACGCTCGAGGGCGTGGGCAGCGCGCGGGCGCTCGACCGCCTGTGTGACGAGCACGACGCCTACCGCTGGATCTGCGGTGGCGTGGGCGTCAACTACCACACCCTGGCCGACTTCCGGGTCACGGATGCCGAGCGGCTCGACGCCCTGTTCGTCCACTCGGTCGCCTCCCTGGTGGCCCAGGGCGAGGTCACGCTCCAGCGTGTCGCCCACGACGGCGTCCGCGTCCGGGCCAGTGCGGGCGCCGGCTCCTACCGCGGCAGGGGCGGGCTGCGCAAGGCGCTCGCGGAGGCCGGAACGCAGGTGCGCCGGTTGCGGGCCGAGCTCGACGACGATCCGGGGGCCACCACGCGGCGCCAGCAGGCCGCGCGAGCGCGCGCTGCCCGCGAGCGCGAGGAGCGCGTGAAGGCGGCCCTCGAGGTCCTGCCCGAGCTCGAGGCGGTCAAGCGCCGCAACGGCGACGACCCGGAGACGGCTCGCGCCAGCACGACCGACCATGAGGCACGGGTGATGCGGATGGGTGACGGCGGCTGGCGCCCGGCCTACAACGGCCAGCTCACGACCGACGTCGGGAGCGGTCTCGTGTGCGGGGTCAGCGTCACCAACCGGGGATCCGACGCCGGCGAGCTCGGTCCTCTCGTCGGGCGGATCGAACGCTCGTTCGGGATCCGGCCCGCCGAGGTCCTCGTCGATGGCGGCTACGCCACCCTGTCCGACATCGAGGCGCTCGAGGCCTGCGGCACCGCGGTCTACGCGCCGCCGACCGCGCCACGACCCAGGAAGGAGCCCACGAAGGAGCCTCGGAATCGACATCCCGACACCGCTGGCGTCGCGGCCTGGCGGTCGCGCATGGCGACGCCCGAGGCCAAGGCCATCTACCGGGAACGGGCCGCCAGCGCCGAGTGGACCAACGCCCAGGCCCGCAACCGGGGGCTGCAACAGCTCCCCGTCCGGGGGCTCGCCAAGGTCCGCTCGGTGCTCCTCTGGTTCGCCCTCGCCCAGAACCTCTCCCAGACGCTCGCCATCCGGGCCGGAGCAGCCGGATGAGGCCCGGAGCCGGACGGGGCAGGGTGCTCGCGGCCTGCCGGACCAGCCAAGGACACCGTCTCGACGCTCGTCACTGCCGTTCCTGACGCGACGAGGACCCGACATGCCCATCGCCCGCCCGTCCATCGATCCGCCGACCGCCACGACGCGGTTGGTTCACGGCCTCTGAGCCGGCGGCCTGTCAGCGAGGACCCAGGAGGTCCACCAGCTCCGGCAGCCGCCGGATCTCGTACGTGCTCACGATGCCCTCGGCCGGGGCCAGCGCGCCCGGGTTGTACCAGCAGGTGTCGATGCCATAGCCGATGCCACCGGCGATGTCCGAGGTCAGGCTGTCGCCGATCATCAACACCTCGTCGCGACGGGGCTCACCCATTCGATCGAAGGCGATGTCGAAGATCGTCCGGTCCGGCTTGGCCGCGCCGACCTCCTCCGAGATGACGATCTCCGAGATGTGATCGCGGATCGCCGAACCAGCGAGCCGCGGACGCTGGACGTCGGCGAAGCCGTTGGTGATGATCGCGAGCCGGTACCGTGCGTGCAGCGCCCGGACCACGCTCAGCGCGTCCTTCACCAGGCCGGACTGCGTCGCCAGGTGGCGCAGGTACCGGGCGCTGAACCGGCCCGCGTCGACCTCGCCGACCCCGGGCTCGATCTCGGCGAACAGGAGCTCGAAGCGGCGCGTCCGCATCGCCGCCGACGAGATCGCGCCGGCCTCGAACGCCTGCCACACGCCGTGGTTGATCCGCTGGTACGTCGCGAGGTAGCCGGGCTGGAACGGGAGGCCCAGCTCCTCGAACGTGTCCCGCAGCGCGCCCGCCCAGGCACCTTCGTAGTCGAACAGCGTGTTGTCAGCGTCGAACAGGAGCCATCGGTAGCCCGTCATCCAGGCCCGATTGTCGCATTCGCCCGGGTCCCCGTCGGCCGGGGCGGGGTGCCTCCACGCCCCGCGCAAACGCCGGGTCGCGGCCATCACGACGCTGTACTGTGTCGCCGGCATCGACGTGAGCCAGGTGATCGCGGCGTTCGACGAGCCCGTCGCCGGCAGCGTGGGGGATCCGCATGGACAACGTGGTGGTGCGAAGCGTCCAGGCGCCGAGCGAGCAGGAAGCGCGCTCGATGGCGATGCCCATGCTCGCGGCATTTCGGAGTGCAGGATGGATCCTGCGCGAAGCGCCGTGGATACCCGGCGAACGCCGGCCCAGCCTCGGCGAGAGCCTGATCCTGAGTCCCCAGAGCCAATTACTGCTGGAGGGAGACGGTGCCCTGCGCCTGTCCTTCGCCCATCCCGATCCGTTCGCGGTGGCGCCGCTCGCGGAGGCCGCCCAACGGGTTCCGGACACGTTCGAGGCGATCGGCGGCGTCCGCTATCGCCGGCTCGTTCCACGCTGGGCGTTCGGGATTGCGGTGTTGCTGATCGGTCTGCTCCTCGTGCTGGTCATGGCCTCATCGATGGGTGGCGGGCTCGGCGGCTCCCAACCGACACCGGCGGACGGGATGTGTCCCGTAGGTTGGGTCCCGGGCATGAAGGTCAACGATGCGGGGGAGCTGGTTCCGGACGGTACCTGCCAGCAGCTGGGACCCTAGGCGTTTCCCGGGCTCGTGCGCGGTCCCGGCCGCAGCTCGGCCCCAACCTCCAGGCGCTCGATCCGCAGCGGCGAGCCGTCCCGCAGGACCGGCACCGCGTCGCTCGCATCAACGGCGGCGCAATAGGCGATGTCCTCTGCCTGACCGATCCGGTGCAGCGTCCGGCCACCGGAGGAGTCCTCGAGCGCGGCGAGCATGGTCGGGTACGAGGTGGTTAGTCGATGGGCCGCTCGCGCCGCGTCGCTGAGCCTCGTCCCGGCGTCGCGTCGACCGGCGACCTCGACGATGCGCGACACGATCAGACCTGCCGCGACGGCATCCTCAGCCGCGAACCGTCGCTTGAGACCTGCGCACACGACCCGGATCCCCGTCCCGTCTGCCGCGGCGAGCTCGACCGCCGCCTCGGCGCACGCGCGGGCGTTGCGCAGGCACCCGATGAGGACCCGGGGCGAGCGCCGGACCATGCGCAGGATCGCGGTCCCGTTGGTCGTCGAGAGGACGGCGGCCCGGCCCCCGACGCCGGCCCGCTCCAGCAGCGCCGGCGAGTTGTCGAAGTCGAAGCCCCGCGGTCGCAGCGCGTGGCGCTCACCGACGAGGAGGCGGCCGGTGGTGCGGCCGAGCCTGCGAGCCTCGTCCAGCGAACCCGTGATCAGGACGTCCGGAGCGCCGAGGTCGAGGAGCGTGGTCAGCGTCGTGCTCGCCCGGATCTGGTCCACGACGACGAGGACGTCAGGGTCGCGCACCGGCACGGCGTCGGGAACCATCGCGACGTCGACCTCGATCATCGCGGGGCCTCCCGCTGACCCTGCGTTCGATCAGCCCACGAGAGCGCGTCGGATGCGACCGACAAGCGACCTCACCGGGTTCGGCCGTGGGTCGCTGCGAGCACCGTGGCCTTCAGTGTCCTGGGCCGCGGTCCTGTTGCCGGCTTGCGAAGCCCGCCGCTGCTCTGCCACCCGTGCCAGGTCTCCGGAGAGACCGTCCAGATCCCTGTTGCCGCGACCAAGACTCATCATTCAACCTCCGGTCAGATCACCCTCGTCAGGGCCGCCACTCATGTCAAGAGCCAGCCATCGGATCAGCAGCGCCGTCGATGCCTGACAGGTCCTGGCTGACGGACGGCGGATACTGGTCTCATGACGACGAAGGTGCGGGCGGCCGTCGAGGCGGCGCCCAGGAAGACGTTCGTGATCGCGCTCGACTGGCCGGGCTGGGCGCGCGCCGGCAAGACCGAGGATGCCGCCGTCGAGGCCTTCCTCGGTGCGGCGCGGCGCTACGCGCCCGTGGCCGCTCGGGCCGGATACCCCGTGGAGCTGGACGAGATCACGATCGATGTGGTCGAGCGGCTGCCCGGCGACACGAACACCGAGTTCGGGGTGCCGCGGCAGATCGGCCCGTCGGACGCGGAACCCACCGACGAGGCCGAGGCGGCCAGGCTGGGCGCGCTCGTGAAGGCCTCGTGGGAGGTGTTCGACGAGGTGGCGGCAACCGCGCCCGAGGAGCTGCGCAAGGGTCCCCGCGGCGGTGGCCGGAACCGGACGAAGATCGTCGATCACGTCAACGGCGCCGATGCTGCCTACGCAGGCGTGATGGGCATCAGGACGCGTGGCCTCGACGTCGGTGCCGTGCGGGCGGCGACGCTCGAGCTGCTGCGGACCCCGTCGGATGGCGCGCCGCTCTCGGGCAGGAAGTGGCCGGCCCGCTACGCCGCCCGCCGGATCGCCTGGCATGCGCTCGACCACGCCTGGGAGATCGAGGACCGGAGCGACCCCGCCTGAGCCGGTCCGTCGGCCCGGCGCGGTCGGCCGGGTGGCCCCTCGGTTCGGGCGGTTCAGCCTTGGGGCCGGTCTGCGAGGCTGCCGATAATGCCGGGCGAGGCCCGGGCCAACGTGTGCCCCAGCCCGCGCGCCGCGTGCGCGACGATGGCATGAAAGGCGGGCGCGATGCGCGATCGGGGATCGGAGATCGGGCAACCGGCGCCGGCCGATGCCATCCCGGAGGCGACCGACGCATCGACCGGCGTTCCGCGGCACGACTCGGGCTCGGTCGACGAGCCGTGGGTCGGCCGGCTGGCCGCGAGCGACGGCATGTTCGTCACCGATGACCACCAGCGGATCATCGTCTGGTCCAGCACGGCCCAGCGGATGCTCGGGTTCTCGCCCGAGGAGACGATCGGCAGGACCTGCTACCAGGTGGTGATGGGTCGCGAGCCCGACGGCCACCCGATCTGCGGCCGCAACTGCACCGTGATGCGCAACGCCCGCCGCGGACGGGGAACGGCAGCCTACGAGGTCACGGCGCGCGCCCGCGACGGCAGCGCCAGGTGCCTGTCCAACAGCGTGATCGTGGTCGACGGTCCCGAGCGGGACTTCCATGTCATCCACCTGCTCCGCGAGGCGGCCGCGTCGGCACCGGCTGGGCGCAGGTCGAGCGAGCGACGCCTCGGGCTCCGGCTCGGGGCCATGGTCGAGACCCTGACCCGGCGCGAGCTCGAGGTGCTCCGTCTGCTCGCCGATGGGGCCACGATCGACGAGATCGCCGAGACGCTGAGCATCAGCGTGTTCACCGCCCGAAACCACGTCGCGAGCATCGGGCGCAAGCTCGGAGCACGAAACCGGCTCGAGACGGTGCTGCTGGGGATGCGCCGCGGCCTGGTCTGACCATGACGGACCCGGCCGAAAATGGTTCGAACGCACCATGAAACGGCCGCGACCGGGGGCACGATAGGACACGAGGGCGGCGCCGATGTGCGGCACACCCCGATCACGACCCGGCGTCCAACGGAGCCGGGGCGGCGCGCGCATCCAAAGGGAGGCGAGGCAACGTTGTGGATCCGCTGATGCTGGCGCGGTGGCAGTTCGGAATCACCACCGTCTACCACTTCCTGTTCGTCCCGCTCACGATCGGGCTGTCGTTCTCGGTCGCCGGACTGCAGACGGCCTGGTATCGAAGCGGCAACGACAAGTACCTTCGGCTGACGCGGTTCTTCGGCGAGCTGTTCCTGATCAACTTTGCCCTGGGCGTCGTGACCGGCATCGTGCAGGAGTTCCAGTTCGGCATGAACTGGAGCAGCTACAGCCGCTTCGTGGGCGACATCTTCGGTGCTCCGCTCGCGATCGAGGGCCTGCTCGCGTTCTTCCTCGAGTCGACCTTCCTCGGCCTGTGGATCTTCGGCTGGGGCCGCCTGTCGCGGGGCGTTCACCTGGCGACGATCTGGATCGCGGCCATCGGCACCGCCATCTCGGCCTACATCATCCTGGCCGCCAACGCCTGGATGCAGCACCCCGTCGGCTACATCGTCAACGACTCGGCGGGCCGAGCCGAGCTCAACGACTTCTTCGCGGTCCTGCTCAACAGCACGGCGTTGATCACGTTCCCGCACACGATCGCGGCGGCGTTCATGACCGCCGGCGCGTTCATCACCGGCATCGCGATGTACCGCCTCCTCCGCAGCCACGGCGAGGACCTGCCGTTCCGGACCGCCGCCAGGGCCGGCGCATCGATGGTCCTGGTGGCCGGGCTGCTGGTCGCGATCACCGGTGACATCCAGGGCAAGATCATGACCGAGCAGCAGCCGATGAAGATGGCGGCGGCCGAGGCGCTGTGGCAGACCGAGCAGCCGGCGTCGTTCTCGATCTTCACGATCGGAAGCCTCGACGGCAGCAAGGACGTGTTCTCGATCCGGATTCCGGACGTGCTGTCGTTCCTGGCCACGGGCGACTTCAACGGCAGGGTCGAGGGGATCAACGAGCTCCAGGCCCAGTACCAGCAGACGTACGGGACGGGCGACTACACGCCCAACACCCCCGTCACCTACTGGACGTTCCGCTGGATGATCGGGGCCGGCGCGCTGGCCGCGCTGGCCGCGCTCTGGTTCCTGTGGGCAATGCGCGGCGGCCGGCTGCCCGGCAAGGGTGCCGTGGCCACCGCCATCCTGCTCCCGTTCCTGCCGCTGGCCGCCAACTCGCTGGCCTGGATGTTCACCGAGATCGGCCGCCAGCCGTGGATCGTGTTCGGCCTGATGGGCACGGCCACGGGCGTGTCGCCCGGGACGGGCACGCTGGAGGTGCTGATCACGATGGTCGGGTTCACGCTCCTGTACGGCGTTCTGGCGATCGTGATGCTGGGTCTGGTGGTGCGGCGCGTCCGTGCGGGCCTGCCCGAGGCCACCGGCGATCAGGGTTTCGAGCACGATGCCGACGCGCCCCTGGCGCTCGGGTACTAGGGGAGACCGATGGAGCTCACGACCGTCTGGTTCGCGCTGATCGCGATCCTCTGGATTGGCTATTTCGTTCTCGAGGGGTTCGATTTCGGGGTCGGCATCCTGCTCATGATCCTCGGCCGCAACGAGCCCGAGCGGCGTGCGATCCTGCGCACGATCGGGCCCGTCTGGGACGGCAACGAGGTCTGGGTCCTGGTCGCGGGGGGAGCCACGTTCGCGGCGTTCCCAGAGTGGTACGCAACCCTGTTCTCGGGCTTCTATCTGGCCCTGTTCCTGATCCTGGTCGCGCTCATCGTCCGCGGCGTCGCGATCGAATACCGCAACAAGCGCGGAGACGCAGCGTGGCGGCGCCGATGGGACATCGCGATCGGGATCGGCAGCTTCCTGCCCGCCCTGCTGTGGGGTGTCGCGTTCGCGAACATCGTGGGCGGGGTGCCGATCGATGCCCACAGGGAGTTCACCGGCAACCTGTTCACGCTGCTCAACCCGTTCGGGCTGCTGGGCGGCCTGACGACGCTGCTGCTGTTCGTGACCCACGGCCTGATCTTCCTGACCCTCAAGACCGAGGGCGAGATCCGCGACCGGGCCACGGCGCTGGTCCTCCCGGTGGGCCTGGTGACGGCGGTGGTGGCGGTCGTGTTCCTGCTGTGGGCGAACGCGATCCGGGGCGACGCGATCTCGTTCGCCATCGCCATCGCGGCTGCGGTCGCGTTCCTGGGCGCGCTGCTCGCCAGCCGGCTGCGACGCGAGGGCTGGGCGTTCATCGGGTCCGCGGCCACGATCGGCCTCGCCGTGGTCAGCCTGTTCTGGGCGCTGTTCCCGGACGTGATGCCGTCGTCGACCGATGCGGCCTACAGCCTCACCACGACCAATGCGGCGTCGACCGAGTACACACTCACGATCATGACCGTGGTGGCCGTGATCTTCGTGCCCATCGTGCTCGGTTACCAGGCGTGGACGTACTGGGTGTTCCGCAAGCGGGTGACCGTGTCGCGAGCGTCGGTCGAGCCATGACCGGTCGAGGCCCGGCCGGCCGCTCATGATCCCGATCGTGGCCGGCTGGTCCTGACGACTCCGGCGGTTCTCGGGTCGCGTGCCCAGGCGCCCGCGAGGTCGCTCCACCGTCGGCTGCTCGCGTCGGGCCGTTCGGCGACGACCGCGCTGATCGCCGCGGTCCTGCTGGGTGTCGGTACCGCCCTGCTGGCGATTGCGCAGGCGTGGCTGCTGGCGCGTGCGATCTCGGGCGCCTTCCTGGAAGGCGCGGGCCTGGCCGTCCTGGCGCCGGTGCTGGCCGGCCTCGCCGCGGTGCTGGCCGCTCGCGCCGTGGTGACCTGGGCCGCCGAGCTGGTCGCGCAACGGATCAGCAGCACGGTCAAGGCCGGGCTGCGGGTGGCGCTGGTTTCGCGGATGCTGACCCTGGGACCGAGGTGGGCCGCCGAGCAGGCGACCGCACAGGTGACCCTGCTCGTCACCCGGGGCATCGACGCGCTCGACGCCTATTACGGGCGGTACCTGCCGCAGCTCGCCCTGGCGGCGATCGTGCCGCTGGCCGTGGTTGGCTGCCTGCTCGCGGTGGATCTCGTGGCGGCGCTCACGGTCGCCCTGACCGTGCCCCTGATCCCGCTGTTCATGGTCCTCATCGGACGCATGTCGGCCGCCCACCGGCAGCGCCGGTGGGCGGCCCTCTCGCGGCTTGCCCACCGGTTCGCCGACGTGGTGGCGGGCCTGCCCACGCTGCGCGCCTACGGCGCCGCCGAGGCCCAGATCGGGATCCTGCGCCAGATCACGGACCGCTACCGCACGACGACGATGTCGACGCTCCGGATCGCGTTCCTGTCGGCGCTGGCGCTCGAGCTCCTGGCCACCCTGTCGGTGGCCCTGGTCGCGGTCGGGATCGGGCTGCGGCTCGCGGACGGCGACCTGCCGCTCCAGACCGGCCTGTTCGCGCTGGTGCTGGCGCCCGAGGCCTACCTGCCGCTGCGCCGCCTGGGCGCCGAGTTCCATTCGAGCGAAGAAGGGCTCGAGGCGGCTGGCGCGGCGTTCGCGATTCTCGACGCACCGTTTGACGTGCGCACGGATGCGACCAGGGCGATCGAGACCACGGTCACCGGGATCGCCGTCGAGGGCGTGAGCGTCGAGCAGCCCGGTCGCGAGATCGTGGCGCCGTCCGGTGTCTCGTTCGAGGCGAGATCGGGTGAGGTTGTCGCGCTGACCGGTGACAGCGGCGCCGGAAAGTCGACTCTGCTGGCGGTGCTCATGGCGATGATCGAGCCGACCCTTGGGCGCGTCATCGCGATCCTGCCCGGCGACACCCGGGTTCCGGTCCGCGATCTCGATCCGGAGCGTTGGCGCGCCCAGCTGGCCTGGGTCCCCCAGTGGCCGTGGCTGTTTGCCGGGACGGTGGCCGACAACGTCCGGCTGGGTGCGCCCGATGCGGACGACGCCGCCGTCGACGCCGCGCTCTCGGCGGTCGGCCTCGAGGACGTGCCGCGCGACCGTGTCCTGGGCGAGCGGGGGAGCGGCCTCTCGAGCGGCCAGCGCCGCCGGGTCGGGATCGCCCGGGCCCTCGTGCGCCGGGCGCCGATCCTGCTGCTCGACGAGCCGACCGCGGGCCTCGATGTGACCGCGGAAGCGACCGTCATGGGGGCCTTGCGCCGGGCCGCCGACGACGGCATGGCGGTGATCCTGGTCGCCCATCGGCCGGGCGCGGTGGCCGGCGCCGATCGGTCAGTCGCGGTGCGCTGGGCCTCGTCGTCGGGAGCCACGGTCTCGTGAGCGCGCTGGCGGCGATCCTCCGGCTCGGCCGCCGGGTCACGCCCCGGCTCCTGCTGGCCCTGCTGGCCGGCGTCGGCGCCGCGGGGGCGGCGATCGGCCTTGCGGCCACGTCGGCCTGGTTGATCTCCAAGGCCGCCCAGCAGCCGCCGATCCTGACCCTGTTCGTGGCCGTCACCGCGGTGCGCGCGTTCGGGATCGCCCGCGGCGTGCTCAGGTATGCCGAGCGGCTGACCGCCCACGACGCCGCCTTCCGCGTGCTGAGCGAGCTGCGAGCCACGGTCTACGCGCGGCTTGTCCGGCTGGCACCGGCGGGCCTCGCCGAGCTGCGATCGGGCGATCTGCTTTCGCGCCTGGTGGACGATGTCGATCGGCTGGCGGATCTCTGGCTTCGGGTGCTGCTGCCGTACGGGTCGACGATGCTCGTCGCGGCCGCCACCGTGCTGCTGATCGGATGGCTGGTCCCGGCTGCCGGCATCGCGGTCGCGGGTGGGTTGCTGGTGACCGCCGTCGGTGCGCCGCTGGCCGCCGTCGTCGTGTCGCGACGCTCGGAGGGGTCACTGGCCCCTGCCCGAGGCGACCTGGCCGATGCCATGATCGACGTGATGGGCGGTGCGCCGGAGATCCTCGCTGCGGGCGCGGCGCCACGTGCGATCGAGGAGGTACGGATGGTCGACGCCGGTCTGGTCGCGGCGGAGCGGCTATCCGCGCGGGGAGCGGGCGTCGGCGGGTTCGTGGCCGGCGTTGCGGCCGGTGCCTCGACCTGGATCGCCCTGGTGATCGGGATCCTCGCCGTCCGCGCCGGCCAGCTCGACGTCGTGGCGCTCGCGGTCGTGGCCCTCACTCCGATCACGATCCACGAGGTCGTCGCACCGCTGGTCCCGGCCGCACGCGAGCTGCCGGGCATCGCCGCATCGGCCGCACGGGTGACCGACGTCCTGGCTCGCCCGGACGTCGTGCCCGAGCCGGCCGTGCCGCTCCCGATCCCTGGCGGTCCGCTCGGCCTTCGCGCACGCGGGCTCCGGCTGCGCTACCCGGGAGCCGCCACGGATGCGCTGGCCGGGCTCGACCTCGAGGTGGTGGCCGGCGGCCGCGTCGTGGTGACTGGCGCGAGCGGGTCGGGCAAGAGCACGCTGGCGGCCGCCTGCCTCCGGTTCCTCGATCCCGTCGGTGGCTCGCTCGAGCTGACCGGTGAGGACGGCAGCGTCGATGTGCGCGAGCTGGCCGGTGACGCCGTCCGTGCCGCCGTCGGGTTGTGCGAGCAGGACCCGCACATCTTCGACGCGACCCTCGCCGACAATCTTCGGCTGGCCCGGCCGGGCGCCCCCGATGCCGAGCTCGAGGAAGCCCTCTCGCGGGCTCGTCTGCTCGACTGGGTCCGCTCACTCCCGGACGGTCTCGCGACACAGGTGGGCGAGCACGGTGCCCGGCTGTCGGGCGGACAGCGTCAGCGGCTCGCGCTCGCACGCGCGCTGCTCGCCGATGCGCGCATCCTGATCCTCGACGAGCCGACCGAGCACCTCGACGAGCCCACCGCGCGCGCCTTCATCGCCGATCTCGAGGCCATCGGCGCGGGACGCACGCTGCTGGTGCTGACCCATCGGCCCGAGCTGTTCGAGGGCTCGCGGTGGACCCGGGGCCCACGTCTCACGGGCCGCTGACGCGGTTGGCGACGCGGCGACAGCGGTGCCGCTGTGTCGGTCACGCCCCGGGTGGCGGTCAGGCCTGGGGTGGCGGAACGCCGCGGAGCTGGTAGCTGACTGCGAGCGAGCCCGGTGGCCGCACGGTGACCATGTAGGCGAGGAACGGCAGACCGATCACGAACAGGCTGGCGACGATCACCAGGGCCACGACGGCGGTTCGCCACCGACCCTCCGCGTACGACTGGCCGACGGGGACGTAGCCGCGATGCGCCAGCAGCTCGGCGTCCATCTGGAACAGCTCGACCGCCGCCTCGTGGTGGCCGGGATAGACGCGGGCGAGGATGATCGGCCGGTCAGGCCCCGTGGGCACCGGCGGCAGCGGCACGCGTGGCGACGTCATGGCTCTCCCGGGCTGAAGCTGATTGGGTGCAGGACTCGCTGGCCCCGGCAGAATCGTCCATGTCCGGGCGCCAACCCGCAAGTGGTGTGTGGCGCGTGGGCCCGGCTGAGCAGGGCTGGATCCGATCGTCAGGCGAACACGTCGGCGAGGTCCGCCGGATCGACCGGTGAGGCTTCGGGTTGCAGCCCGGCCAGGTGAGCGGCGAGCCCGAACAGCTCTGCGGGGGTCCGGCCGGCATCGAGCATCGAGCGGATCGACGTGTCGGCATCCGCCTTCGACAGCTTGCGTCCGGAGGCGTGGCGGACCAGCGGGTGATGCAGGAACGTCGGCGGGATCTCGCGGCCCAGCAACCTTGCCAGCCGGATCTGAACGGACGTGGAATGGAGCAGGTCGCGGCCGCGGATCACGAGATCGATCCCGTGGCGCACGTCATCGACCACCACGCACATGGCATAGGTCCAGTTGCCGAGCCGGTCACGAACCAGGAGATCGCCGGTTGCCGCCGGCTCGTCGGTCACCGGCCCGGCCAGCAGGTCCACCCAGCGCTCCGAGCCCGCCCCGATGGCGACCCGCAGGCCCAGCCCCCGATCCTCGGGGAGCGCCCGGTCGCGGCAGCCACCGGGACACCCGATCCCGCGCCACGGCCGTCCGCGCTCCGCCTCGAACGCCGCGAACGTCGAGCGCGCGCAGTCGCACGCGTAGACCAGTCCGGCCGCCCGAAGCCGGCCGACGGCCGCCTCGTACACCGACCCGGCATCCGACTGGCGGTACGGGGTTTCCGGCTCGCCGAACACGGCGGGCGACGGCTCGTCGGGCGCGACCCCCAGCCGCGCCAGGACCTCGAGCAGGTCGGCCTCGTACTCGCGCCGCGAGCGCTGCCGGTCATGGTCCTCGATCCGCAGGACCACGCGACCCCCGGTGGCGCGGGCGATGCCCCAGGTGTAGAGCACGTTCACCAGGTGTCCGAGGTGGAGCTGCCCGGTCGGTGCCGGCGCGAACCGCGTGACGCGCCCGTGGGGCAGCGTGCCGCGGGCGGGATGGCCGCCTCCGCTCACACTAGGCAGCCGGAGGCCGCCGCGCGGGTCGCCCGGTGCCGCGGGCGTCACGCCGCCTGCTCAGCGCTCGCGGGTTCGATCCCGGGACTCCAGGCCCCGGGTGACGGCCAGGACGCGGCGATAGATCGAGAGCAGGTCTGCCTGGGACATCGGACCCGCATTCTGCATCGCCACCCGCAACAGCACCTCGCGCTCGCGCTCCGGATCCTTGATCGCCCGCCGCGCGGCCACGTGCTTGGCTCGCCCGGCGGTCCGTCCGAGCCCTGCCCGGCGGTTGAGCAGCTCCACGATCTGGACATCGAGCGCATCGATCTCGTCCCGGATCCGGGCCAGCTCGAGCGCGGCCTCGTCCCGCTCGGCTGGGGTCGCCCGCGCCGGCCGCGGCGCCCCGTCGTCTGTCGCCCTGATCATCGTCCCGCTCCGAACCGCTTGGCGATCGCCTCGAGCGCCCTGTGATAGCCCGCTTCGCCCAGCCCGACGAACGAGGCCTGCGCGACGTCGTGGAGGAAGTTCACGCGCCGGAACTCGTCGCGTTGCCAGGGATCGGACAGGTGCACCTCCCAGAACGGACGCTCGATCGCCAGCAGCGCGTCGCGCAGCGCGACCGACGTGTGGGTGAGGCCTGCGGCGTTGACGATCGAGGCGTCGAAGTCGCGGAGGTGCAGCCGGTCGATGAGGGCGCCCTCATGGTTGGATTGGAACGTATCGACCTCCAGGCCCAGCTCCGCCGCCCGGGCGACGACCCCGGCATGGATCTCGTCCAGGGTCCGGGTGCCGTAGATCTCCGGCTGGCGGGTGCCCAGAAGGTTCAGGTTCGGGCCCTGGAGCACCAGCACCCGGGTCATGCGCCGGCTCCCGGTGATGCCGGAACCGTGCCGCGGGGATGGCCCTCGGCCGATGACCTGATCCCTGTCAGGACGCCGGCCACGGCCTCGGCAACCAGGTCGGCTGGAACATCGTCCCGCACCACGACCCCGTCGGCCGTGGGCAGCACCCAGCGCAGCCTGCCGCCAAGGTGCTTCTTGTCGGCGTCGGCCGCGGCGATGACCTCGTCGAGCGGGTACGGGAGCGGCCTCCAACCGAGCTCGAGCGCGTCGAGCAGGCCCTCGATCCGGTTTGCCCGTCCGGCGGGGGTCACGCCCAGCGCGCGGCCGATCCGCGTCGCTGCCCGGAGCCCGTAGCCCACGGCCTCGCCATGGAGGAGCGTCGCGTAACCGTCGGTTGCCTCGAGCGCGTGGGCGACGGTGTGGCCGAAATTGAGCGTGATCCGCCCGGCCGATGCACCCTGCTCGCGCTCGTCCGCCTCGACGACCTCGACCTTGGCCCATGCCGACCGTTCCACGACCTCGGCCATCGCCCCGGAATCGAAGGCCTCGCCCGCGCCACGCGCCACCAGGACGCCGTCTGCCTCCAGGGTTGCGAACAGGGCCTCGTCGCCGAGCGCGGCCATCTTGACGACCTCGCCCAGCGCTGCTCGATGCTGGCGCACCGGGAGCGGCCGCAGCGCGTCGAGGTCGAGCACGATCGCGGAGGGCTGGTGGAAGGCCCCCATCAGATTCTTGCCTTCGGGCAGGTCGACGCCGGTCTTGCCGCCGATCGACGAGTCGACCTGCGCCACGAGCGTGGTCGGGACCTGGATCCAGGGCACGCCGCGCAGGTAGGTGGCGGCCAGGAACCCGGCCGGATCCCCGAGCGCGCCGCCACCGATCGCGATCAGCGGGTCGCGCCGCTCCACCCGCAGACGGGCCAGCTGCCTGGCCGTGTCACCGATCACCGGCAGGGTCTTGGCCGCCTCGCCCGAGGGCAGCAGCACGACGTCCACTGACCAGCCGCGGGCACGCAGCTCGTCGGCGACGCCCGCCCCGAATGCATCGAACGCCCCGGGCTCGGACACCACCACCGCCCGCCGCGCGCCGAGCTGCCGCAGGGCATCGCCAATGGCAGGTGCCGCGATCCCTGCGCCAAGGACGATGTCGCCGATGGCGGTCGTCGTCCGCAGCAGCGTCGTGCCTTCAGGGACGCCATCCGCGACCAGCCGGTTCACCGTGTCCACGACACCGGCCAGCGCCACCACGCCGTTGACCCGAACCGCCGCGCCGTAGAAGCGCTGGCGGCTCGCGGTCAGCTGGCGAATCCTCCCGACCGGGTCACCACCCTGCACCAGCGGGCGAACGTTCGGGGATCGTCGCAGCCGCTGCGCGAGGACCTCCGGCCGTACGTCAAGCCAGACCGGAAGGCGACCATGGAACAGTGCCCACCGGTTCCGCGGATCGATCACCGCACCCCCGCCCGGCGAGATCACCCGGCGCAGCCCGGGCTCGGGATCGGGCGGTCCCAGCGCCGCCACCGCGGTTCGTTCCAGCTCGCGGAAGACCGCCTCACCGCCGGCGGCGAAGATCTCGGGGATCGAGCGACCCGCGGCCTGCTCGATCCGGTCGTCCAGGTCGATGAACGTTGCACCGTGACGGGCGGCCAGCCGGCGCCCGACGGCACTCTTGCCGCTGCCCGGGAGCCCGATCAGGACGAGGTCCATGGCCGGTCAGTCGTCGCCGCCGGAGCCGGCCTCGACGGCTGCAGCATCCGAGCCCTCGGGCTCCGTCACGCTGGGACCGGGCGACGGCGCGGCCAACGCGCCGATCCGCTCGCGATAGCGGCCGAGGTTGCCGATGACCTCGGCCATCGAGTCGCCGCCCGTCTTCTCGAGCACGAACCGGGCGAGCGTCAGCATGACCATCGCCTCGCCGATCACCCCGGCCGCCGGGACGACCGAGATGTCGCTCCGCTCGTAATGCGCCTGTTCGACGGGCTCGCCGGTCACCAGGTCCACCGTTGGCAGCGGATGGGCCAGGGTCGAGATCGGCTTGACGGCCCCACGGACCACGATCGGCTCGCCGTTGGTCACGCCGCCGGTCAGCCCGCCGGCGTTGTTGGTGCGGTGGATCCACGAGCCGTCGTCACGACGGCCCTCGATCACGTCGTGCACCGCCGAGCCGAACTGCCGCGTCTGCTCGAACCCGAGCCCGATCTCGACCCCCTTGACGATGTTGATGCTCATGACCGCGGCCGCGAGCGCGGCGTCGAGGCGCCGGTCCCAGTGGACGTAGCTGCCGAGCCCGATCGGCGCCCCGTGGACCACCACCTCGAACACGCCGCCCACCGTGTCGCCGTTCGAGCGCGCCTCATCGATCCGCGCGATCATCGCCGTTTCGGCGTCCGGATCCGGACAGCGCAGGGGAGAGGCGTCGGCCTCGTCCCGGGTCCGCGTCGCCCGGGCCGGATCGACGGCCACGCCGCCCACCTCGGCCGTGAACGACCAGGCCTCGATCCCCAGCTCGCGCAGGAACGTCCGGGCGATGCCGCCCGCGGCCACGCGTGCCGTGGTCTCACGCGCGGACGAGCGCTCGAGCACGTTGCGGACGTCGGTGAAGCCGTGCTTCAGCGCGCCGGCGAGGTCGGCGTGGCCGGGGCGCACGCGGGTGATCGGCCGGGCCCGCTTGTTGCCCGCCGCCGCGAGCGTTGCCAGCTCGGCCGCCTCTGCTTCGGACAGCGGCCCGACCTGCATCACCTTCGTCCAGTTCGCCCAGTCGCGGTTATCGACCTCGAGCAGGATCGGCGACCCGAGCGTCCGCCCGTGGCGGACGCCGCCCAGGATCCGCGCCCGATCGTGCTCGATCGCCTGTCGGGCGCCGCGCCCGTACCCCCGCTGACGGCGGGCGAGGTCGATCGCCAGGTCGTCCTCGGTGAGCGCCAGGTCGGCGGGCACGCCTTCGATCACCACGCCCAGCATGGGACCGTGGCTCTCGCCGGACGTCAGGAACCGGAACCGGTCCACGGTCTGGCGCCGCCGCCTAGCTCGTCGACGGACCGGAGCCCGCGTCTCCGGCCGCGTCCCCGGCCGCGTCCCCGGTGGCATCCCCGGCCGCCGCTTCGGACCCCGGGTCCCCGGACCCGGCACCTGCGGCAGATGACCCCGTCTCGACCATCGGCACCGCGTCGGCCGGAGCCCCGGTCGGCTCGCCCTCCGCGGACCGCACCCCATGCTCCCGCGCCTCGGCGAGTGCCGTCCCCATCACCTCCAGCGGCGCCGGCTGGCCGGTCCACAGAGAGAACGCCGCCGCCCCCTGGTGGAGCAGCATCGTCTCGCCGTCCAGCACCGTGCAGCCCGCTGCGGTGGCGTCCCGCAGCAGACGGGTCCGTGCGTACAGGAGGTCGAGCACCAGGAGATCCGGGGGCAGGACCTCGGCCGGGATCGGTGACTCGTCGGCGTCGAGCCCGATCGAGGTCGCGTTCACCAATACCTTCGTCTTGGCCAGCTCCGCCTCGATGATCGACTCGTGCCAGGGCATCGCGCGCAGCTCCATGTGCGCCGCGCTGCGATTGAAGTGCTTGACCATCCCCTCCGCGCGATGGAGGTGGCGGTTGAACACCACCACCCGCTGGAAACCCTCGCGGATCAACCCGTAGACGACCGCCCGGGCACCGCCGCCGCTGCCCAGCACGACCGCCAGGCGCGGCATCTTCTGACGCCCCACGAGCTTGTCCAGGGCGACCTTGAACCCGGCCACATCCGTGTTGTGACCCACCAGCTTGTGGCCCTCGCGGGTGAGCGTGTTGACGGCACCGGTCGCGTGCGCCTCGTCGGTGAGCCGGTCGACCAGCGGCACCACCCGCTCCTTATGGGGGATGGTCACGTTGGCACCCAGGAACTCGTCTCCCCGCAGCTCGGTGACCGCATCGGCCAGCTCGATCGGCGGCCGGTCCCAGAGCTCGTATCGCGCCTCGATGCCGAGCTCGTCGAACGCGGCCTGTTGCATCGCCCCGGACAGCGAATGGGCCACCGGGTGG
The DNA here is from genome assembly GCA_963829295.1 of uncultured Chloroflexia bacterium. Lineage (GTDB taxonomy): Bacteria > Chloroflexota > Limnocylindria > Limnocylindrales > CSP1-4 > CAIXZV01. The sequence continues at coordinate 591,223 of CAWHHU010000010.1, forward strand.
CCGATGAGGACGACGCGCTTCGTCATGCTCGCACCCCTTCGAGTTCGCGGAAGAAGCCGGGATACGAGACCGCCGCCGACGCAGACCGGCGGACGACCGTCTCGCCCGCGGCGATGAGGCCCGCGATCGCGAACGTCATCGCGAGCCGGTGGTCGTCGTGTGTGTCGGTGACGGCGCCGGTGAGCGGCCCACCCCCGATGATGTCCATGTCGTCGCCATCCACGCGGACGCGACCGCCGAGCGCCGTGAGCCCGTCCGCGATCCCGGCGATCCGGTCGGACTCCTTGTGGCGCAGCTCGCCTGCGCCCCGAATGCGGGTCGTTCCCGATGCCACGGACGCGGCCAGGGCGAGGATCGGGATCTCGTCGATTGCCGCCGCCACGTCGGCAGGGGACAGGTCGACCGCCCGAAGCGCGCTGGACCGCACCACGAGATCGGCGAGGGGCTCACCGTCCACGCCGCCGGGTGCGGCCTGAGTGTGCTCCTCGATGTCGGCGCCCATGCGCCTGAGGATGTCGATGATGGCACGCCGAGTAGGGTTCGTGCTGACCCCTTCGAGCCGCAGCTCCGCGTCCGGGTGGATGGCGGCGGCCACCAGCCAGAATGCGGCGGCCGAAGGGTCCGCCGGGACGACGTCGTCGATCGCAGCCACGGTGGCCGGCCCGGCGACCCGGACCGTGTGCCGCCCGTCCGGGGCGGATCCCTCGTCCACCGCCACGCCACGGGCGCGCAGCATCCGCTCGGTGTGATCTCGGGTCGCCACCTGCTCGGTGACCCACGTCTCACCATCTGCGGCGAGCCCGGCGAGCAGGATCGCCGACTTCACCTGGGCGCTGGGCACCGGCGTCTCGTACGAGATCGGGGCCAGCGTCTCGCGGCCGGTGATCGCGAGCGGCAGCCTCGTGGCGTCGCTGCGGCCGCCAACGGTCGCGCCCATCCGCCTCAGGGGTTCGACGACGCGGTCCATCGGACGGCGACGCAGCGACGCGTCGCCGTCGAGCACGGCGAACAGCGGCCGCCCGGCGAGCAGGCCGGCGGCGAGCCGGGCCGAGGTGCCCGAGTTGCCGCAGTCGATGATCGCGTCCGGCTCCACCAGCGCGCGACCACCTGGCGAGACGACCCGGTAGTCGACTCGCCCTGCGATCACGCGCACGCGCTGGACCACGGCCCCCAGCGTCGCGATCAGGCGCGCCGTGCTCCTGACGTCCTCGCCGTCGCCCGCCCCCGCAATCCGGCACTCGCCTTCCGCGAGCAGCGCCAGCAGGAGTGCCCGGTGCGAGATCGACTTGTCGCCGGGGAGCGCCGGCCGGCCGCGCAGCCGCGCGGCCGGCCGGATCACCAGCGCTTTCTCGCTCTCCGCCGTGGGGGTTGGAGCCGGCAGCTCGCCGGGAGCTCCGTCCGTGGACACCATCGCCATCGGATCAGCGCTCCGGACCGGTCGCGGCGGGCGTCTCGGGGACGCGGACGAGGTCCCCGTGCAGGTCCCTTACGTGCTCGTGGACGGCGAGCAGCGCGGTCATCAGGCCCTCGAAGCCTGCGAAGTCGAGCTGCTGCTCGGCGTCGGACAGGGCCTCGTCGGGGCGTGGATGGACCTCGACCATGATCCCGTCGGCGCCCACGGCGACGCCGCCGATCGCCATCGGCTTGACCAGCCAGCGCTTGCCCGTCGCGTGCGACGGGTCCACGACCACCGGCAGATGCGTCAGGTGGTGCATGAGCGGCACGGCGGTCAGGTCGAGCGTGTTGCGGGTCGATGTCTCGAACGTCCGGATCCCGCGCTCGCAGAGGATGATCTGGGAGTTGCCGGCCGACGCGATGTACTCCGCGGCCATCAGCCACTCCTCGATCGTCGCCCCAAAGCCTCGCTTGAGCATCACCGGTCGCCCGGCCCGGCCGCAGGCCAGCAGGAGCGAGAAGTTCTGCATGTTGCGGGTGCCCACCTGGAGGATGTCGGCGTACTCGGCGACGATGTCCACCTGGGACGGCTCCATCACCTCGGTGATGACCGGGAGCCCGGTCCGCTGGCGAGCCTCGGCGAGATACCGCAGGCCCTCCACACCCAGACCCTGGAAGCTGTACGGGCTGCTGCGCGGCTTGAACGCGCCACCCCGGATCACCGTCGCGCCGTGCGCGGCCACGAAGTCGACCGTCTCCATCAGCTGATCGCGACTTTCGATCGAGCACGGTCCAGCCAGCACCGTCAGCGATCCGTCACCGATCGCGGCGTCCAGCACCCGGATGACCGTGTCCTCCGGCTGGAGCTCCCGCGACACGAGCTTGTAGGGCGTCGAGATCGGGGTCACCGTCGTTACCCCGGGCATCGCCTCGAGGCTCGTCCGGATCTGCTCCCGACGGCGGCCGATCTCGCCCACCAGCGCGATCAGGGTCCGACCCGCGGTGGTGCTCTCGAACGGCGTCAAGCCCTCCGCGAGGATGAGGCCCTTGACCCCGATCACCTCGGCCTCGGTTGCCCCGGACCGCATCACCACGAACATCTGGTCTGTTCCTTCGCTGGTCGCCGTCGCGTCGTCTCGAACAGGAACAAAAAAGCAGAGGTCTCGGACCTCTGCTCCGCCCGGCACGACCCGCAACCCGGGCCGTTCAGCCTTCGGGGTTGGTCATACCGGGCAGGTAAAGAGATAGATGGCGCACATCGGTGGCTCGGACGGTACCCGTTCGCCGTCTCCGTCGTCAACCTCCTGTGCTCGTCCAGTGCCCCCGTTGCACATCGATACCGACCGAGGCCAGGTACTCGGCGGGCGTGAGCTACCCGAGGGCCTGGGCCGGGCGCGGATCATGGTGTCCACGTGCTCCCACTCGAGCGCGCCCGGGACACCCACGCGTCGGCTGGCTGGTCACTTCTCGCCCTGGTCGACGATGTCGACAGGCGACATGCAGCCCGTTCGCGCTCGGCCGTCGACGGCGCATCTGGTATTCTCCGGCGGCGTTCGGGATCCCGACGCAGACCCGTGCGGAGAGGTCGCATAGAGGTCTAGTGCAGCGGTTTGCTAAACCGCCGAGTGGGGTAACCTGCTCCGAGGGTTCGAATCCCTCCCTCTCCGCCAATCCTCGGGCTGATGGCTCGCAGGAGCGTCGCCCGGTCGTCGGAGCGGCAACCGCAGCCGCACTGCAATCGCGCGCCCGTAGCTCAGTGGATAGAGCGTCAGGTTGCGGACCTGAAGGCCGTGGGTTCGAGTCCCGCCGGGCGCGCCAACCCCAGCGCCGCTGACTCCCAGCCGCCGGTGTTCCGCGGGGTCCCGGCAGGCCCGAGCTACGCGGAGAGGCCACGATCTCGCGACAGCGGGGATCCTGCTCGCCCCGTCACTCGCTGCCTGGGGCGGTGCTCGACGGCAGGAAGCGGTCGACGAAGCGCTCGCTCGCGTGCCCATCACACGCCGCGAGGTTGCGGGCGATGAACGCCTCCCGATCCGAGGCGTCGACGCCGGACAGGACCGCATCGGCGACGCCGGCAGTATCGCGGGCCTGGCAGCCGATCATCTCCGTGCGATAGTCGAGGTAGAGCCCCGGATCGCGCTCGTACGCCTCGAGATCGTCGACCAGCAGCACGAGCGGTCGATCGAGCAGCGCCCACTCGAAGATCGACGAGGAGTAGTCGGTCACGAACACATCGGCCGCCGCCAGCCAGTCGTTCATGTCGCTGCCGGGGTTGGCCACGATGTCGAACCCGGCGGTGGGCTGTGTCGTCGGGTCGAGGTTCGGATGCGTCTTGATCACCAGCACGTGGTCGGCCGGCAGGCGCGCCCGGAGGGCCGGACCGTCAAGCGCCTGCGTCCCGTGCTTGCCGCGGCCCCGTCCGCGAAAGGTCGGAGCGTAGAGCACGACCCGGCGCCCGATCATGGTTGGATGGGCAGCGATCACCCGGTCTCGCGCCGCAGCGAGCCCGGCAGGATCCAGCAGCCCATCGGTGCGCGGTGCCCCAAGTGCGAGCACGCGATCGACGGCGGTTCGCAGGGCCCGGGACCAGGGTTCGCGCGACGCGTCGCCGGCGGTCACCGCGTAGTCGTAGTGCCGGTGCAGGAACCGCCGTTCCGGCTCAGCCAGACCACCGATGGTATCCACGCCGAAGCGCTTCAGGGCTCCGGTCGCGTGCCACACCTGGACCACCGTGGTGGCGGAGCGATGGGGCATGACATGGATGGGGAGGTAGGCGTTGTCGACCACGACCAGCCGCGAGGTGTGCACCAGCCAGGTTCCCCGGATGAGCCGGACCAGGTAGGCGAGCTTTCCCCGCAGGCCATAGCTGTACGGCCGGAGCTCGAGCGCAATCTCGAGGTCGGGGCGACGGGCCTTGATGGCGTCGTGGATGTGCCGCAGGTTGCCCTCGAGGACCGGGAGCCGCGCCGTCGCCAGCACCACGCGCCGACGACGCACCGGGACCAGGCGGCACGCGAGCGCAACCAGGCCGAGCACGATCGACGCGAGCCGGTACTCCAGCAGGCTCACGGCCAAACGGTCATGTGGCCGCTAGAGGACCCGGGCGTGCGGGTTGCCCGGAGCGCCGGCGGCATCCGGCTCCGCCGAACCGCTGGTCTGCTCGTCCCGCTCGAGGCCATCGTCGGTCGAGTCGTGGCGCCGCACGTCGAGCACCTGACCGGTCAGGTCGGATGCGATGAGGCGAAGGGTAGCCGATGCGACCGCATCCGCCCCCAGCAACCCGTCCCGCGACTCGGCCGGAAACGCGGCCCGGCGCATCGGGGTATCGGTGCGCTCCGGGCTGATGGCGTTGACGCGAATCCCGTCCGCTGCCCATTCGTCGCTCAGCCCCTGGGCCATGTTGACGAGCGCCGCCTTGCTCGCCGAGTACGCGACATAACCCTCGCGGCCCCGGCTGAATGAGCTGGACGTGAACACCGTGAGCGAGCCCCGCGATGCACGGAGGTGTGGGTACGCGGCGCGGGCGACGTTGAGCGTCCCGGTCAGGTTGATGTCGATCACCTCGGCCAGCGTCGCGGCGGACGTGGAGGCGAGCGGCCCGATCCGGAGGATCCCGGCCGTGCACACGACGTGGTCGAGTCCCCCGAGCCGTCCGGCCGCCTCGCCGATCCGCCGCTCGACCGTGTCGGGATCACGGACATCGAGGCCGAGCGACGCACCATCGACCTCGGCCCGCGCGCCCTGGCGCTCGGCCGCCTCGGCGATCGCCCGCCCGATCCCGCTGGTCCCTCCGATCACCAGCAGCCGGGAGCCGTCCATCGGGCGCGGCTCCTCCGTCGTGCTGATGGGTGCCATGACGCGCATCTGGAGCATCCGGTCGGCCATCACCATGTCGATCCGGGTCGTGATCTTGACGTTGATCTCGTCGCCGGCCACGGCCACCAGACGGACCCCGGGGACATACCGGAGCACCAGGCTGCAGTCGTCGCTCGCCGCCAGGTCCCCCGCCTGCGCCGCCGCCTCGTAGGCGCGGGCGAGCACTGCGGCGCGGAACGTCTGGGGCGTTTGTCCGCGACGGTAGCGGCTGCGGTCCGGGATCTCGACCACGGCGTCACCCTCGACGATGACCAGCGTGTCGGCGCTCGGGATCACGGTGTCGGTGGCATCGGCACGTCCCGACAGGATGGGCTCGATCGAACGCTGGACGACCTCGAGGGGCAGCAGCGGCCGCACGGCGTCGTGGACCAGCACGATGTCATCGTCCGCGGCGTGCAGCGCGCCCAGGCCGTTGCGAGTGCTCTCGTTGCGCGTCACACCGCCGGGGACCACGGTGACCCGCCCCTCGAGCCCCGCGACCCGCACCAGCTCGTTGGTGTCCTCGAGCCAGCTGGGGTGCGACACCACCACGATCCGGTCAAAGATCGCCGTCGCCAGCGCGCGCAGGGTGCGCAGCAGGATCGGCTCGCCGGCCAGCCGCACGAACTGCTTCGGCTGCTCGCCGCCGAAGCGGTTGCCGTCGCCCCCGGCGAGGACGATCGCGTGGATCTGCATCAGACGGACGTTGCTCCCTCGGGGGCCGGCGTCAGACCCCGGCGCTGGTGGTAGAGACTACGCCAGGCCCACCGATGGCGGCGGGTATCATCCCGCCCATATGATCGTCACGAGGGCGTCCGAGTCGGCCCCGCACGACGCCCCGGAGCTCGATCTGATCTCCGTCGAATGGCGACGGATCCAGGTGCTGGTACGGGCGCGGAACACCCCGAACGTGCCCGGGCGTGATCAGCTGTGCCTGCGCCACTTGGCGACCGGCTCGACCATGCCCGTGACCGGCTGCGATGCCGAGGGCGAGACGATCGTCATCCGGTTCAACGTCATGCAGGGCCCGGGGCAGCAGCCGCTCGACGAGGGTCGCTGGCAGCTCGAGGTGCGCGGGTCCGTGGACAGGCCTCCGGGCGGGCTGCTGGTTCGGACACCGTCGGCGCGCCCCGAACTCGAGCCGAAGACGTTCCAGCTTGACTCGGTCGACTACGTCGTCGAGATCGGGCTGGATGGCGATCCCGCGATGCTGTGTCTGGGAGTGCGGGTCCTCCCCGCGAAGGAGACGCGACGGGTTCGTGCCGTCGAGGGCCGGGCTCGCGGCCGGCCCTGGCCCTTGCGCTGGGTGAGCACTTGCGTGTTCCGGCTCGTCTTCCACGCCGTCCACGCGCTCGTGCCTCGCAACAGTCGCCGGATCCTGTTCAGCTCGGATCGGCACGGCGAGCTGAGCGGGAATCTGCGCCTCGTGCACGACCGGATGGTGCAGCGCGGGCTCGACCGGGAGTTCGAGCTGCTGACCCTGTTCAAGCCCGGCATCGCGAGCCGCCGCCGGGTCGGCGACCGCCTGCGCCTGCCCTGGCTCCTCGCGCGCGCCGACGTCATCGTGATCGACGACTACCAGCCGGTCATCCGGCATCTGTCCGCGGAGGACGCCCGGATCGTCCAGCTGTGGCACGCGGTGGGCGCGTTCAAGACGGTCGGCTACAGCCGGGTGGGCAAGCCCGGGGCGCCCAGTCCCTACGATTCGGCCCACAAGAACTACAGCGCAGCGATCGTGAGCTCCCGCGCCGACATCGCGGTCTACGCGGAGGCCTTCGGCATTCCTGAGGGCCGGGTCGTGCCCACGGGGATTCCCCGCGTCGACCCGATGTTCGATCCGGAGCACCGCGCGCGGGCGCTGGACCAGGTTCGGCGGCTGTTTCCGGTCACGGAGGGACGGTTCACGATCCTGTTCGCGCCCACGTTCCGCGGACATGGTGCGCACTCGGCAACCTACGACGCTGCGCGAATCGATCTGTTCCGCTTGCACGAGCTGTGCGTCGACCGCGACGCCGTGTGCCTCATCCGCATGCACCCCTTCGTGCGTGAGCCGCTCCGGATCCCCGAGCACCTGCGAGACCGACTGATCGACGCCTCGAACCCTGCGCTCGAGCCCAACGACCTCCTGTTCGCGGTTGACCTGCTGGTCACGGACTACTCGTCGATCGTGTTCGAGTTCTCGACCCTCGGCCGGCCGATGCTGTTCTATGCCTACGACCTCGAGGCCTATGTCGCCAGCCGCGACTTCTACGAGCCCTACGACACGTTCGTGCCGGGTCGGATCGTGCGCACGTTCGATGAGCTGCTGGACGCCATCCGCCGCGACGACTACCAGCTGGAGAAGGTCGGTCCGTTCGCTCGCCGCCACTTCCACCACCTCGACGGCGGATCCACTGACCGCGTCATCGACCTGATCACGGCGCCGTGAGACCGCTCCTGCTCGCCGCAAGGACCGCGGCCGTTCGTGCCGGGTTCCTGGTCGGCTCGGTCATGCCGCCCCGGCCGCGGATCGTGCTCGCGACGAGTCACTCGGGCCGGCTGACCGGCAACCTCGCGTTCATCGCCGAAGATCTCGCCGCCCGATATCCGGAGGTGCGCGTGGTGAGCCTCGCCTCGCGCACGCCGCCGGGGATCGCTGCCAGGCTTCGCGCCCTCGCATTCGCTGCCCGCGCCGGCTATCACGGGGCGAGCGCGCGAGTATTCGTGGTCGACGACTACTTCTTCCCGCTGTACGTGATCCGGCCACGACCCGGCACCTTCCGGCTCCAGACCTGGCACGCGGCAGGCGCGTTCAAGAAGTTTGGCCTGAGCGTCATCGACAAAGGCTTTGGTGCGGATGAGGACTACGTCCGCCGGGTCCCGATCCACGCCAACTACAGCGTCGCCCTGGTGTCGTCGATGTCCGTTGCGGCTCACTACGCGGCGGCGTTCGGACAGCCGGTCAGCCTGTTCGCGTCGCGGTTCGGGATCCCGCGCACGGACCTGTTCTTCGACGATCGGCGGCGCGAGGCCGCGCTGGATCGGATCCGCGACCGATTCGGCCTGCCCGATGGCCGGCGCGTGATCCTGTATGCCCCCACGTTCCGCGGGCAGAGCGCCGGCAGGGCTCGCTACGACGGCCTGCTCGATCTCGAGGTCATGCACCGGGTCCTCGGACCGGATCACGTCGTGCTCGTCCGGCTTCACCCGTTCATCGCCGGCGGGACGACCATCCCGGCGACCCTCGGCGGGTTCGCGATCGACGTGTCGGCCTATCCGGACATCAACGAGCTGATGCTGGTCAGCGACCTGCTCGTGACGGACTACTCAAGCGCCATCTACGAGTTCGCGCTGCTCGGACGCCCGATCCTGTTCCTGGCGCCCGACGACGCCGCCTACCAGGATGAGCGCGGCTTCTACCTGGACTTCCCGCGCGATCTGCCCGGACCCGTCTATGCCTCGACCGCTGAGCTCGCGGATGCGATCCGCTCAGGTCCGCTGGACCTCGATCGTGTGCGTCGCTTCGCGGCGGCGGCGTTCGACGTGGCCGACGGCCGGTCCACCCGCCGCGTGGTCGATGAGCTGCTGCTACCGGCGCTCGCGGGCGGGCAACCGGCGGACCGCACGTCTGCGGATCGCCCCTCGAGTTGACCGCCGGCGTCGGTACCGGCGCTCGCCGGCGCGACGTCAGGCGGGCGGGGTCGGGGCCCGGGGCGATGGCGGCGAGTCCGTCCGGTTGGCCGTCGGTCGCCGCAGCCGCCAGCCCGCCCAGACGCAGAGGGTAGCTGCCAGGGCAAGCCAGGCGGCCACCAGGCCGCCGACGAGGATGCCGCCGATGACCAGGTTGATGATCGCCCCCGTTCGATCGAAGCTCGAGATCCGCGCGGACCCTGCCGCCGCGTCGGCGCCGATGCCCTGAACCTGGGCCGCGACGTCGGTCATGTCCGAAGCGTTGACCTCCAGATCGGCTGCCAGCGACGTCGTCCGGCCGGCGAACAGCGTCACCCGCCCCGAGAGCGTCCGGAGGGTGCCGGACGCACCCGCGAACGGCCGGCTGCCGAGGATGCTGACGTCGAGCGAGCTCGCCAGCTGGTCGCTCGCTGTTGCGATGTCGCCCAGGATCGGACCTGCCTCGACGACGATGTCCCTGGTGGCGCGAAGGGTGTCGCTCGCGTGCTCCGTGCCCATCGCCAGGCGGTCGGCGGCGCCGGCGAGCCGGTCGAGCACCCCGACGAGCTGCCGCTGATCCGTCTCGACCCGGTCGCCGAGATTGCGTACGGCGACGGCCCCGCCCACCAAGCCGGCGGCAATCAGCCCGGCCAGCACCATGCCGACGATACCCAGGGCGAGCAGACCGGTCCCCAATCGACGACGATCCACCCCCAGCCACTCCATGGCTGATCATAGGCACCGGGAACAGCGCCGTCAGCAACAGCTGCGATCGTCGAGGAGGACTGTGCGTGGACCGGATCGGCTTCATCGGACTGGGCACCATGGGCGCCGCCATGGCTGCGAATCTGCGACGGGCCGAGTATCAGGTCGCCGTCTGGAACCGTACGCCGGGGCGGGCGGCCGACCTCGTGGCGCTCGGTGTCCGCGAGGAGTCGACCGCTGCCGGCGTGGCGCGAGTATCGGACGTCGTCGTCGTGTGCGTGTCCGATACCCCGGACGTGGAGTCGGTCCTGTTCGGGCGGGACGGTGTCGCGAGTGGTCTGGCTGCCGGTGGGCTCGTGATCGACTGCTCCACGATCGCCCCAGGGACGACGGCCGGGTTCGCCGCCCGACTGGCCGAGACCGGGATCGGGTTCGTCGACGCCCCGGTGTCAGGCGGCTCGGAGGGCGCTCGGAACGCCACCCTGACGATCTTCGTCGGCGGGGAGCCCGATGCATTCGAGCGGGCACGGCCGGTGCTGGCGGCGATGGGCCAGACGATCACGCGCTTCGGCCCGGCGGGCAGCGGCCAGGCGGTGAAGGCGATCAATCAGGTGGTGATCGCGGCTGGCTACCTCGGGGTCGCCGAGGGGATGGTACTGGCCATGAAGGCAGGTCTCGACGCGCAGCTGGTCGCCCAGGCACTCAACGGAGGGGCGGCCCGGAGCTGGATCCTCGAGAACCGGCATGGCCGGATGATCGACAACGAGTATCCGCTCGGGTTCCGGACGTCGCTCCACCTCAAGGACCTCGCGATCGCGCTCGACCTGGCCAGGTCTGTCGGCGCCGCATTGCCTGTTGCCAGCCTGGCGGCCCAGCTCGAGTCCGGCCTCGTGGCGCGTGGCCACGGCGACGAGGACATGTCGAACCTCGCGCGCGCGATCCGGTCACTGTCCGGGCTCGACGGATAGGCCCGCGGGGATTCTCGCGGTCGAGCCTCGACGGACAGGACCGGGGGGCGTCCCGCGCTACGGCCAGACTCGCGGCCGGTCCGCGCCGGACCGGCAATGCTAGGGAAGATCGATCACCGGACCCTGCGATGGCGTGAGCAGCAGGGGGTCGCCCAGCCGGTCCGCGTACATGGGGCGGAACCGTTCCGTCGAGTAGGCGTCGAGCTGGACCCGGCGGGCCGGCTTGGCCGTCTCGGTCAGCGACACGTGGGAGTACTTCCCGTCACGGATCGCGACCATGCGCCCGACGATGCCGTCGCGGATGAGGTCCATGGCGACGTTGGCGAAGGTCGAGGCGACCATCGAATCCAGCATGTCGGGTTCGCCGGATCGAAGGTCGTAGGTCAGCTCCGAGTTCACGGCCTCGATCCCGGTTCGCTCCTTGAGCTGACTCGCGAGCACCTCGCCGACGTTCATCTTGTGCCGGTGGCCGAACGCGTCCGCATCGCCCACATCCGCCATCTCGGCGCCCGTCCAGATGGCGCCTTCCGCGGTGATGACCACCGCGTACCGGCTCGGGTTGTTGCGGTGGTCCTCACGAAGGACCTCGGCCAGCGCATCGAGGTCGTAGGGGAACTCGGGGATCACGCAGCGGGTGGACGTGACGTACGCGGTGTAGAGCGCCGTGAACCCGGCGTCGCGGCCGAAGATCCGGAACACGCCGATGCGCTCGTGACTGCCGAGCGTCGTTCGCTGCCGGTTGATCAGCTCCTTGGCGCGGGTGATCGCCGAGGAGAAGCCGATGCAGTACTCGGTCCCGTAGACGTCGTTGTCCATGGTCTTGGGGATGGCCACCAGCGGCAACCCACGCTCGTGCAGCGCGGCCGAGAACGACAGCGTGTCATCTCCGCCGATGGTGACCAGATTGGTGAGCCCGAGGTGCTCGATCGTGTCGAGCACATGATCGGTGAGGTCGTAGACGCCGTCGGTGACCTGCTTGTCCGCGACCGTGCTCGGGTCGATCCAGGCAGGGAGGTTGACCGCGCTCATCTTGCGCGGGTTGGTGCGCGAGCTGTGGAGCACCGTCCCCCCGGTCCGGTCGATGGCCCGCGTGTTGGCGCGATCGAGGACGCGGACGTATTCGGGGTCGAGCTCGGGCCCCCGGCGCTGGTGGGTGAGACCCTCCCAGCCCCGCCGAATCCCGAGGACCTCATAGCCGAGCTCGGTCGCTCGGTAGACGACGCTCTTGATGACGGCGTTGAGGCCGGGGACATCGCCACCGCCGGTGAGGATGCCGATTCGTCGAGGTGCAGCCATGTCGGGCTCCGCTGGGATCTCCGGCCGATGGCCGGGCCTTGGAAGGATCGTGCGACGCGCATCGGGGTGGGCGCCCGGGCCACTTCGGCCCCCGCGACACGGCCACGCCAATCCTACCCCGAGGACCGGTCGCTATCATCGACACCATGAACTACGAGCTGTTCATGGGTGAGGCTCTCGCCGAGGCGCGGCAATCGGCGCCACGCGGCGCGCCGGCGGTCGGCGCGATCGCTGTCATGAACGAGGCCATGGTCGCCCGCGGCTCGAACCGGGCCGGTGAGGCCAACGACCCGACGGCGCATGCAGTCGTCGTCACTCTGCGCGAGGCTGCGCGAAAGCTGGGAACGCCGCGGCTGTCCGACGTCACCATCTTCACCACCCTCGAGCCGTGCCCGATGTGCGTCGGAGCCCTGCTGGCGTGCGACGTGGCCGCGCTCGTGTACGCGGTCCCGAACCCGATCGAGGGGGCAGCCGGCACCGTGCTCCAGCTGGCCCAGCACCCGAGGCTGGGTCGACGGATCGAGGTCGTCTCGGGGATTCGCCGGGTGGAGGCCGAGGAGCTCACGGGCACCCTCAACGCGGTCAGCTCGGGCGCCTGAACCGCAGCCGGTCCGGACCATCTCCGGACCATCGCCGTGCGCGCCCAAGCGATCGGGCCGCGGAGCTTCCGCGGTGGTGCCCAAGGGGAGCGCCAGGACGCCTTTGGTATCCTGTCCGGCGGAGAGGTGTCCGAGTGGTTGATGGTGCCGCTCTCGAAAAGCGGTGTGCGAAAGCACCGTGGGTTCGAATCCCACCCTCTCCGCCACAGGACGGCAACCGCGACCCGGCGGGTACCCTCGCCGGGTCGTATCGTGTCTCGCGGAGAGGTCGCCTAGAGGCCTAGGGCGCCGCACTGGAAATGCGGTATGGGGCAACCCATCGCGGGTTCGAATCCCGCCCTCTCCGCCACCCGTCAACCCGGAGGGCCCCTGCTATCATCCGCCCTGCCGTGCTAGGCGGGGAACTAGCGGTGCCCTGTACCTGCAATCCGCTCCAGCAGGGCTGAATCCCCTCCCGAGGGTCGGCGCTCACGAAGGCCGACGACGTTCGCGACGTTGAGGATCGGGTCCCGCGCAGCGGCGGCTCGTGAACCGTGTCAGGTCCGGAAGGAAGCAGCACTCAGCGATGACCGCCGGGTGCCGCGGAACGGCCTGGTCCGAGCCGCGGATGCCGGTGGGCGCGCGGGCGTCCGAGTCGACGGAGGGTGCACGGCGCTTTGACTCACCGCGCGTTCACAGGAGCGTCGTTGAACGCAGCGACACCGCATCAGGCCATCTATCGCCGCTGGCGAGCCCAGACCTTCTCCGAGATCGTGGGCCAGGAAGCGGTGGTGGCGACGCTTCGCAATGCCGTGACCACCGGGCAGGTCGCGCACGCGATCCTGTTCACCGGTCCACGCGGCACGGGCAAGACCTCGCTGGCAAGGATCCTCGCCAAGGCCCTGAACTGCGAGAATCTGGGTGCCAACGCGGATCCGTGCGACGTCTGCCCGCCATGCACGGCCATTCGCGAGGGACGCGCGCTCGACCTGATCGAGATCGACGCCGCGAGCAACCGTGGTATCGATGCGGTGCGCGAGCTGCGCGAACGCCTCAACTACGCCCCGACCGATCTTCGGCGCAAGGTCTACATCCTCGACGAGGCCCACCAGATCACGAAGGACGCCTGGAACGCGCTGCTCAAATCGCTCGAGGAGCCGCCCGACTTCGTCACGTTCATGTTCGCCTCGACCCATCCACAGGAGTTTCCGCCGGCCATTCTGTCCCGCCTCCAGCGGTTCGACGTTCGGCGGCTGAGCGTCGCCGAGATCAGCGGCAAGCTGGAGCGGATCCTGCTGGCGGATGGTCGCGAGGCGGATCCGGAGGCGATCGCTCTCGTCGCCCGCCTTGCTGCAGGTGGCATGCGCGATGCCGAATCGATCCTGGACCAGCTGCTCGGATCGACCGGCGACCGGATCGAGGCCGGGGCCGTGCGTGAGCTGCTCGGGCTTGCCGACGGGGAGCTCGTCGACCGCTTCGTGGCGGCCCTGCAGCAGGGCGACGTTGCGGACGGGGTCGAGCTCCTCGATCAGCTCGAGGAACGGGGTCGGGATCTGCGCATCTTCCTGGACCAGGTCGTCGACGCCATCCGAGCCCGTCTGCTGGCGGAGCTGACGACGCCCGGGATCCCCGAGGCCGGCCTGGCGTCGGCTGCACGACGGATCGGTGGGATCGATCCGGCAAGGCTCGGACCGGGCGGTCTCCGTTTTCAGCTCGAGCTCACCCTGCTCGCCGGGCCGCCGGCAGCGGGTGTTGCCGTGCCGCCTTCGGCGCGTGCCGCCGCGTCGGCGAGCAACCCAGCGGTCGGCCGGGCTGACACCGGTGCCCCGGCAGCGCCGTCTGCCGCCACCGAACCGATCGAATCGCCTGAGGCCGTCCCTGTGACGAATCCCGGCCCGTCGTCCGAGCCGTTGCATCCCCCGCGGCCCGCTCCTGACCACCGGAAGCCTCGATCAGGCGAGCCCACCGCCGCATCCGGAGCATCGTCCAGCGAGCCGCCGACCGCTGCCGCGGGACCTCGTGTGGCCTCCGACCCGGCGCCACGGGATGGCGCTGGCGATGCAGCCGGCGCGGCGGGCTCGGAACTGGGCGTCTCGGACGCCGGCGATCCCACAGCTGACCTGGAGCGGCTTCGGACCGGGTGGGCGGGCGTCGTTGCGGATGTCACCGAACGTAACCGGGCCGCCAAACCCTTGATCGCAGCGTGTCGTCCGATCGGGGTGGAGGGCCGGATGGTCACCCTCGGCTTCCCCGAGGAGCAGGGGTTCCTGAAGGACGTGGCCGATCGGCGAAGGCCGCTGCTCGAGGCCTCGATCGGCGGCTACCTGGGTCATCCGGTGGCCGTGCGGTGCGTCGCCACCAACCTGGACCTGCTGCCGTCGCTGCCGGTCGATGATGAGGCCGCGCACATCCTGGCCGAGGCGCAGCGGATCTTCGGCGAGGATCTTGCGGACACGCCCGAGGTCAGCTGACGCCCCAACCTTCGTGCAGGCGGGCCGCACATGGGCGAGACTGGCCGCTGATGCACCACCGACACCCGCAACCAGCATCGACAGCCAGCACCGGAGGGACGCGCTCATGAGCATGGGCAACCTGCAGCGCCAGGTCATGCAGATGCAGCAACAGATGCAGCAGGAGATGGCGCGGGTCCAGGCCGAGCTCGAGACCGAGACGGTCGAAGGCTCCTCGGGCGGTGGCGCCGTCAAGGCGACCGTGACGGGCAAGCAGGTCCTGGTCGAGCTGACCATCGATCCGTCGGCGGTGGACCCCGAGGATGTGGAGATGCTCCAGGATCTCGTGTTGGCCGCCGTGAACGAGGCCCTGAAGGCCTCGCAGCAGCTCGCCGAGGAGAAGATGGGCGCGGTCACCGCTGGCCTTCGGATCCCGGGCCTCCTCTGACCGGGCTCGCGTGACCACCGCCATCGTCGAACCCGTCGCCCGGCTCATCGAGGCGTTCGCGCGCCTGCCCGGCATCGGCCCCAAGACGGCGCAGCGGCTGACGTTCCATCTGCTCCGGGCGCCTGACGCCGAGGCCCGGGCCCTCGCTCGCGCCCTGGTCGCGGTCCGTGACGAAGTCGTGTTCTGCGAACGCTGCTTCAATATCAGCGACGCTCCCGTTTGCCCGATCTGCCGCGATCCGGGGCGAGATGACACGCGTCTGTGCGTGGTCGAGGAGCCCCTTGATGTTCTCGCGATCGAACGGACGGCGGAGTTCCGCGGCCGCTATCACGTGCTCCACGGCGCCATCAGCCCCATCGATGGCATCGGTCCCGAGCGGCTGCGTGTTCGCGAGCTGCTGGCCCGCGTGGACGATGCAGCCGCTGAGGGCCAACGGATCGAGGAGGTCATCATGGCCACCAACCCGACCCTGGAAGGCGAGGCGACCGCGATGTACCTCGGCGAGCGGCTCGAGGGTCGCGTCGGGTCGGTCACGCGGATCGCCCGCGGGCTGCCCGTCGGTGGTGACCTCGAGTATGCGGACGACGTGACCCTCATCCGCGCCCTGCAGGGTCGACGGGCGCTCTGATGCGCGAGCTCCTGTTCGAGATCCTGCTCCGCCTCGCCAAAGCGCTGGCGGCCGCGCTGGTGGGCGTCCTCGTATGGCTGGTGGCCGTTGGGCCGCTGGGTGCCGATGGCTCGGTGACTCTCGCCCTCCTGTGCTGGCTGACCGGCGCGGCGTTCATCCTGTTGGTCGAGGAGAGTCCCATCTAGCGGCTGCCGGCCAGCTCGCCCCGTCGCGTTGGTGCACGAGAGATGCTGCCCGTGAAGGGTCCAGCACCCCGGTGCCGCACATCCTCGATGCCGCTGGTCCGGCCGTCGTCCGGCCCTTCCGAGACGCCCGACGAGCCCGTTTGACAGGCCACTGGCGCGGCCGTACCATCCGTCCCCGCGCCTCGGGTTCCGAGGCTCGCCGGTGCCCTGCCTCGAGGCAGGGATCCCCCAGATCCCCGTTTGACACGGGGGGTGAACTGCGCGATCATGAGCAGTCCGCGCTCCGGGCGATAAAGGCCGGGCGCTGCACCTTAACAACTGAAGAGTGACAGGAACTTCAGCACGAAGAACGTGCCTGGACCAAGCTCTTGAGATTTGACTCGACCGCAAGGCCGAGTTTTCGCGGAGAGTTTGATCCTGGCTCAGGATAAACGCTGGCGGCGTGCATGAGACATGCAAGTCGAACGAACGAGCTTGCTCGTTAGTGGCGGACGGCTGAGTAACGCGTAGGTGACCTGCCCCGAAGTGGGGGATAACTGCCCGAAAGGGTGGCTAATACCGCATGTGGCGACCCGTCCAATCGGGTCATCAAAGCCGCGAGGCGCTTTGGGAGGGGCCTGCGTCCGATTAGCTCGTTGGTGGGGTAACGGCTCACCAAGGCGACGATCGGTAGGTGGTCTGAGAGGACGATCACCCAGACTGGGACTGAGACACGGCCCAGACTCCTACGGGAGGCAGCAGTCGGGAATTTTGCTCAATGGGCGCAAGCCTGAAGCAGCAACGCCGCGTGAGGGATGAAGGCCTTCGGGTTGTAAACTTCTTTTCTCAGGGACGATGATGACGGTACCTGAGGAATAAGTCACGGCTAACTACGTGCCAGCAGCCGCGGTAATACGTAGGTGACCAGCGTTGTCCGGATTTACTGGGCGTAAAGAGCGCGCAGGCGGTCGTTCAAGTCGAGTGTGAAAGCCCCCGGCTCAACTGGGGAGGGTCACTTGATACTGATCGACTTGAAGGCAGGAGAGGGAAGCGGAATTCCCGGTGTAGTGGTGAAATGCGTAGATATCGGGAGGAACACCAGTGGCGAAGGCGGCTTCCTGGCCTGTTCTTGACGCTGAGGCGCGAAAGCTAGGGGAGCGAACGGGATTAGATACCCCGGTAGTCCTAGCCGTAAACGATGGACACTAGGTGTTGGTGGTATCAACCCCACCAGTGCCGAAGCTAACGCATTAAGTGTCCCGCCTGGGGAGTACGGCCGCAAGGCTAAAACTCAAAGGAATTGACGGGGCCCCGCACAAGCAGCGGAGCGTGGGGTTTAATTCGATGCAACGCGAAGAACCTTACCAGGGCTTGACATGACCAGGGATCCGGCGGAAACGTCGGCGCCCCGCAAGGGGCCTGGCCACAGGTGTTGCATGGCTGTCGTCAGCTCGTGTCGTGAGATGTTGGGTTAAGTCCCGCAACGAGCGCAACCCCTACCGTGTGTTGTATCACTCACACGGGACTGCCGAGAGAAACTCGGAGGAAGGCGGGGATGACGTCAAGTCAGCATGGCCCTTACGTCCTGGGCTACACCCACGCTACAATGGCCGGTACAACGGGCTGCGAAACCGCGAGGTGGAGCAAATCCCTTAAAGCCGGTCTCAGTTCGGATTGTAGGCTGCAACTCGCCTACATGAAGCCGGAGTTGCTAGTAACCGCCGGTCAGCATACGGCGGTGAATATGTTCCCGGGGCTTGTACACACCGCCCGTCACGTCATGAAAGCTGGCAACACCCGAAGCCGGTGGGCCAACCCGCAAGGGAGGCAGCCGTCGAAGGTGGGGTTGGTGATTGGGACGAAGTCGTAACAAGGTAGCCGTACCGGAAGGTGCGGCTGGATCACCTCCTTTCTAGGGAGATCCGAGCCATGGCCGTACGGTGAGGTCATGGCGTTGATGGCTCCCAGGTTGATTGCCTCGATCGATCGCGCTCCCAGCCGAGTGGAGCGTGCCGGCATTGCCGGAGATCGATGGTGACTCGGTGAGACACCGTAACCGGGCGCGATCTGCGGGCCCTGTTCCTGTCACTCTTCAAGGGTTCAAGGTGCAGCTGCCCGCCGGGCTTCCGGCGAGGTCGGGTGCTCGGGGGCGTTTAGCTCAGCTGGTTAGAGCACTGCCCTGATAAGGCAGAGGTCTCTGGTTCGAGTCCAGAAACGCCCACCACCCTGCATCGCCCGAGAGAACGGGGGGACGTAGCTCAGTTGGAAGAGCATCTCCTTTGCAAGGAGAGGGTCAGGAGTTCGAGTCTCCTCGTCTCCACCAACGTGAACGCCATTGAAGGGAGTCCTCTGGTCGGGTTCTCAAGCGATCGACATTGAAATAGCTCCGGGTCCAACCCCGGGACGACCTCCGGGTCCCACTGCGCGACGGATGTCGACGGTTCGCAGGCTGGTCCTCGAGCCGTCGTCTGGTGTCCGGGACCCAAATGCATCCTCTGATCCGTGTGCTCGACGCGCGGGCCCACCGACCAGCGGACTGCTGGAGGAGAGTTGGGTTGATGCCTGACCCTCCGAACCGCTTCGGCGGTGCACCTTAACAACTGGATAGATGACGGCAGTAAAGAACGATCGAAAGATCATGATTTCGCCGTGAAATCAAGGAGAACCCCGATCGACCCCGTCCCGCACTGGCCACCCGGTCAGATGCTGGCGGAGGTCAAGCTACACAGGGCACGGGGTGGATGCCTTGGCGCCAAGAGCCGATGAAGGACGTGGCAGGCTGCGTTAAGCCCCGGGGAGTCGCGAGCAGACGTTGATCCGAGGATATCCGAATGGGGAAACCCGGCTGGGGTCATGCCCAGTCACCCATGGCTGAACACATAGGCCATGAGGAGGTAAGCCAGCGAACTGAAACATCTCAGTAGCTGGAGGAAAAGAGATCATTCCCTTAGTAGTGGCGAGCGAAACGGGAATAGCCCAAACCAGGTCAGCGAGATAGGCGGCAGCCGTTTCTGAGCTGGGGTTGTAGGAGCCGATCACAGGAGCCCTGCCGGGCACCTGCGGAGTTACAAAACCGGTCGCTAGTCGAACACACCTGGAACGGTGGGCCAGAGCGGGTGATAGCCCCGTAGGCGAAAGCGAACCGGCCTCCGGATTGGCCACCTGAGTACCACGTGGAAGGTCTCTCATGTGGGAAACTGGGCGGACCACCGCCCAAGGCTAAATACTCTTGGCGACCGATAGCGAACTAGTACCGTGAGGGAAAGGTGAAAAGCACCCCGGAAGGGGAGTGAAATAGTACCTGAAACCACGTGCCCACAAGCAGTCAAAGGGTGTTGCCGGGGTCAAAGCCGGTAGCCTGATGGCGTGCCTTTTGAAGAATGAGCCGACGAGTTACTTGCGTGTGGCGAGGTTAAGTCCGAGAAGGACGTAGCCGGAGCGAAAGCGAGTCTGAATAGGGCGCCCAGTCGCATGTAGTAGACCCGAAACCGAGTGACCTATCCATGGGCAGGTTGAAGCGAGAGTAATGTCTCGTGGAGGACCGAACCCACCAGCGTTGAAAAGCTGGGGGATGACCTGTGGATAGCGGTGAAATGCCAATCGAACTCGGAGATAGCTGGTTCTCCCCGAAATAGCTTTAGGGCTAGCCTCAGGCGTTCAATCGCGGGGGTAGAGCACTGGATGGGCTAGGGGGCTTCCCGCTTACCAACCCCAACCAAACTCCGAATCCCGCGATTCTAGAGCCTGGGAGTCAGACTGCGAGGGCTAAGCTTCGTGGTCAAAAGGGAAACAGCCCAGACCGTCAGCTAAGGTCCCTAAGTCCATGCTAAGTGGTAAAGGATGTGGATTCGCCGAGACAACCAGGATGTTGGCTCAGAAGCAGCCACCATTGAAAGAGTGCGTAACAGCTCACTGGTCAAGTGGATCTGCGCCGAAAATTCAACGGGGCTCAAGCATGGCACCGAAGCTACGGACTTGCCGCAAGGCGAGTGGTAGGGGAGCGTTCCGCTCTGCGATGAAGGCCGACCGTGAGGACGGCTGGAGCGTGCGGAAGTGCGAATGTCGGCATGAGTAGCGAGATGTGGGTGAGAATCCCACACGCCGTAAGCCTAAGGTTTCCTGAGGAAGGCTCGTCCACTCAGGGTTAGTCGGGCCTAAGCCGAGGACGAACGTCGTAGGCGATGGACATCCGGTTGATATTCCGGAACCACCAAAGGGTCGTTTGCACCGCAAGGTGTCGCCCCGGGGTAGGAGACTGGGGGATGGCCGGCACAGCCGGTCGAACCCAGGATCTGATCCGGGGTGGGAGCAAGGGCATGACACGGCACGGTAGCTCGAGCGCGTTTTGGCTATACGCGTCTAAGCCGGTAGGGGGAGGAGACAGGCAAATCCGTCTCCTCATTTCAACCCCGAGCAGCGAATGAAAGGGCATCCGCCCGATTCGAGTGAGCCGAGCCGGCGAGAAAAGTGTCTAGCGAGACTCTAGGTGCCCGTACCGCAATCCGACACAGGTAGGCGGGTAGAGCATACCAAGGCGATCGGGAGAACCCTCGTTAAGGAACTCGGCAAAATGGCCCCGTAACTTCGGGAGAAGGGGCGCTTCGCGACCGCTGCTTGCAGAGGTCGATCGAAGCCGCAGTGAAATGGCCCAGGCGACTGTTTAGCAAAAACACAGGTCTCTGCGAAAGCGAAAGCTGACGTATAGGGGCTGACGCCTGCCCAGTGCCGGAAGGTTAAGAGGAGGGGTGCAAGCTCTGAATCGAAGCCCCGGTAAACGGCGGCCGTAACTATAACGGTCCTAAGGTAGCGAAATTCCTTGTCGGGTAAGTTCCGACCCGCACGAATGGCGTAACGGTCTGGGCGCTGTCTCAACGAGGGATCCGGCGAAATTGAAATACCTGTGAAGATGCAGGTTACCCGCGCTAGGGCAAAAAGACCCCGTGGAGCTTTACTGCACCCTGACATTGAATTGGGGTTCAGCTTGTGTAGGATAGGTGGGAGGCTGAGAAGCTGGGGCGCTAGCCTCGGTGGAGCCGACGTTGAAATACCACCCTTGTTGGATTTCGATTCTAACAGCGACCCGTAAGCCGGGCGCAGGACAGTGTCAGGCGGGCAGTTTGACTGGGGCGGTCGCCTCCTAAAGTGTAACGGAGGCGCCCAAAGGTTCCCTCAGGCTGAATGGAAACCAGCCGAAGAGTGCAAAGGCATAAGGGAGCTTGACTGCGAGACCCACAAGTCGAGCAGAGACGAAAGTCGGGCTTAGTGATCTGGTACCTCCGAGTGGAAGGGGTATCACTCAACGGATAAAAGCTACCCCGGGGATAACAGGCTGATGGTGCCCAAGAGTTCACATCGACGGCACCGTTTGGCACCTCGATGTCGGCTCGTGGCATCCTGGGGCGGAAGTACGTCCCAAGGGTTCGGCTGTTCGCCGATTAAAGCCGCACGCGAGCTGGGTTCAGAACGTCGTGAGACAGTTCGGTCTCTATCCAGCGTGGGCGCAGGGAACTTGAGAGGAGCTGCTCCTAGTACGAGAGGACCGGAGTGGACGAACCGCTGGTGTGCCAGTTGTCCCGCCAGGGGCATCGCTGGGTAGCTATGTTCGGTTGGGATAAGCGCTGAAAGCATCTAAGTGCGAAGCTCGCCTCGAGATGAGGTTCCCCACCGGGTTAACCGGGTAAGACCGCAGAGAGACCATCTGCTTGATAGGCGGCATGTGGAAGTCCGGTGACGGATGAAGCTGAGCCGTACTAATGGTCGAGGGCTTGACCTCTATTCCAGCACCTGACCAGGGGTCAGCGTGCCGGGAGATCGGGTCTCCCATGGCAATCATGATCTTCGACTGGCGCCGGCACCGCGAGGCTCGCGGTGCCTGTCGCTGCCGTCATCGTCCAGATGCAGACAATCCCGGTGACTCTGGCGGAGAGGCCACACCCGTTCCCATCCCGAACACGGCAGTTAAGCTCTCCAGCGCCGAAGATACTGAGAGGGCAGCCTTTCGGGAAAATAGGTCGTCGCCGGGATTGTTGCTTTAACGGCGAACGCAGGGCGCCTGGGCTCGCGCCGGCCAGGACGGGTCACAGGCGGGACGGACCGGGCGCCCGGGGGTATCCTGCACGGCCATGATGGAGGTCGGAGGTCTGCAGCGCGCCTCGCCCCAGACCGCCGGGACCCACGATGGCCCGCGGTACGACGCGGCAACGGCGGCCGTGCTCGATGTGTGCCCCTACCTCTCCGCTGCTGACGGCGGATGGCGAAGTGCGACCGCGGATCGCGACCAGCGATGTGGGGCGCTTCGACCCGCTGCTCTGCTCCTCGTGGCCAAGCAACGGCAGCTATGCCTGACGCCCGACCATCGGACCTGCGCCACCTTCCTGGCTGCGCAGTCGCTCGACGCCGGGGCACGTGCTTCTTCCCGCGCGCCGGAGTCGCTGCTGTGGCCCGCGACCCGTTCACGACCGCTCATGCTGGAACCGGCGCGCCGGTTCGGGTCGGTGCTCCCTTGGCGTGGCTCGCGCGCCGGCGGGCAAGCGGTCCTGGTCGGGTTGATGGTCGTGGCCTTCGTCATCGTTGCCATCGTGCGCTCGACGCCGCCGGGGGAGGATCCGGGTACCCGCCACGGAGGGGGGGCGTCTGGCCCGGATGGCTCACCGGCGGCCGTGACCTTGCCGGTCGTCGGTCTGCCCTCCGTGCCGGCGACTGCGGCGCCGAGCACCACGCTAAGCTCGCCAGCCACCTCGTCGCCCACCCGATCGCCTGCGAGCCCCACGCCCAAGCCATCGGCTGCAACACCACGACCCGGCTCGTCGGTGGCCCCCACGGGAGCGGGTCAGTACACGGTGCGGTCCGGCGACACCTTGAGCGGCATCGCCGTCCGGTTTGGGACGACCGTCAAGGTGCTCAAGCAGCTGAACAACATCGACAACGTCCAGCTTATTCGGGTCGGTCAGGTCCTGATCGTTCCCTGACCGCTGCCCGGTGCGGTGAGCGCCGACGCTGCCCGGATCGGGCCCCGCGCCGCGATCCGCTGTTCTTGCTGCCCGGACCTTGCCGGCTCAGCGCTGGCAGCCGCGACACCACGCGGTCGGGAACCCGCCGCCGGTGATCTGGGTGATCCGCCCACCGCATCGCGGGCAGGCTTCCCCGCCCCGGTTGTGGACTGCAAGATGGTCGCGAACCTGCTTCTCGAACCTCGGGGGCACGCGCGTCCGGAGGAGCGCCACCGAGGTCTCGAGGACGGTCCGCATGGCCTCGTAGAGAGCGTCGATCTCCTCCGGCGCGAGTGAGGCGCGCTTCCGGAACGGCTGGAGCCCGGCAGCGTGGAGGATCTCGTCGGAGTAAGCGTTTCCGATCCCGGCCACGAACGTCTGGTTGCGAAGCAGGTTCTTGAGCTCGCCCGGATGCTTTCGGATCCGGCCCCGCCAGACCTCGAGCGTGAGGGCAGGGTCCAGTGCGTCAGGGCCTTGCTCGCCCGGGCCGAGTCCAGGCACAGGCCGGTCAACCCCGGCCGGGAGCACGTAGACCTTGCCCATCTGCGTCGGATCCCGATATCGCACCTCGATCGGTGCATCCTCGGCCGGCAGCCACGCAGCGCCGTGTGTCCAGGTCGCGGGCTCGGGTGACGGGGCCCGGGCTCGTGCAGCGAACGAGAGCTCGACCGCGGTTCCCGAAGGCGCCGCCTCGCCTGCGAGCTGGAACCGTCCGGTGAGCATCGGGTTCACCACGACGCGGTCGCGTTCGAGCTGGAGGTCGAGCAGCTTCCCCGCACGTGTCACCCTGATCACGATCTGGCCGGTGAGGGCCTCGAGCTCCGCCCGTGTCCCGCGCACGGCGAGCGGCATCAAGGCACGCGCGCCCGCGAGGGAACGCCCGGCTACAGCAGCGTGGAGCGCGTCGGCGACGACGTCGAGATCGGGTAGCTCAGGCACGGGGTGGCGATTGTACCCACGCGGACCTGCGTGCTAGACTCTCCCGGCCCACGGGCACGGACAGTTGAAGAGTCACGTTCAGGTCCTCGTCAGCGCGAAGGAGCGGACCGCCGGACAAAGGTCACCAACGATCCACCTCCCTCTCCAAGACGGCTCCGAGCGTGCTCGGCAGCCGTTCGCGATTCTGGGGGCCGAATCCATACAGGAGACTGGATCACCTTGACCGAAGAAGAGCAGGGCGGGACCGCGCCGGCACCGGAGGCCACCGCCTCCGCCGATGCCCCGGCGTCCGAGCAGACCGCAGCGGCGATCGCCGTCGCTGACGAGCCCGCCATCCGTGAGCCCGGGGTCGACGATACCGTCAGCCCCACCGGCGATGTTGCGACCAGCGAGGGCGATGTTGCCACCAGCGAGGGCGATGTTGCGACCAGCGAGGGAGCGCAGACCGACACGACGCCGGCGGAGCCGGGGCCCCAGGAGGCGAACGGCGCTCACGCTGAGCGGCCCGCCGAGGCCGCGGCGGGAGACGACGTTGTACAGGACCAGGCGGTCGAGCCGGTCGCGGAGGGTGATGCCGCGCCGACACCGCAACCGGTGGAAGCTGCCGCCGAGCCGCAGCCTGAGCAGCCAGCTGTCGCGGCACCCGTGCGCCCGTTCGGTCCGGAGCCGACCACGATGGAGGAGCTGCTCGCCGAGCAGGAAACCGACATCAAGAGCTTCAAGCACGGCGATGTGGTCGAAGGTGCGGTGGTCCGGATCGACAAGGACGAGATCCTGGTCGACATCGGCGCCAAGTCCGAGGGCGTGGTCAGCAACCGGGAGCTGTACGGTCGTCATGCTGAGACCCAGCCGGAGCTGAACATCGGTGACACGGTCCTCGTGTACGTCCTCCAGCCCGAATCGCCCGAGGGCCACGTCGTGCTGTCGCTGCGCCGGGCGGGGCTCGAGCGCAAGTGGCGCTCGATGCAGGAGCTGTTCGAGGCGGGCACGATCGTGGACGCCCCGGTCATCGACCACAACAAGGGTGGTCTGATCGTGGACTGCGGGATCCGCGGCTTCGTGCCCATCAGCCAGATCGTCGATTTCCCGCGCCGTCCGCAGAACGAGCAGCCGCGTGACGCCGCGCAGGAGATCGCCGAGAAGCTCCAGCCGTACGTCGGTCGCAAGCTCCGGCTCAAGATCCTCGAGGTGAACCGGAAGGCGAACCGCCTGATCCTGTCCGAGAAGGTAGCCCTCTACGAGGAGCGCCGGGAGAAGAGGGACGAGCTGTTCAGCAGCCTTCAGGTCGGCCAGAAGGTCACCGGCAACGTGCGCTCGATCGCCCCGTTCGGGATCTTCATCGACCTTGGCGGGATCGACGGCCTCGTCCACAAGAGCGAGCTGTCGTGGAACAAGGTCAACAACCCCGAGGCCGGCTACAAGGTCGGCGACGAGGTCGAGGCCGAGGTCATCGACATCAATCACGAGCGCGGCCGGATCAGCCTCTCGATCCGTCGCCTCCAGCCTGATCCTTGGGAGTCGACGGTCGCCGACTTCAAGGTGGGCGACATCATCGACGGCACGGTCACCAAGCTCGTCAACTTCGGCGCCTTCGTCCGCGTTCGCGAGGGTCTCGAGGGCCTGATCCACATCAGCGAGCTGTCGCACCAGCGCGTGGCCCATCCGGGCGATGTCGTTCATGAAGGCCAGGTGCTCAAGCTCAAGATCATCAGCCTGGACTCCGAGCGTCACCGCCTCGGCCTCAGCCTCAAGCAGGCCGAGGAGCCGCCGGTCCGGTCGATGCCGGAACCCGGCATGGCGGTGGGTGGCGGAGAGCGGCGCGAGCGGCGGGAGCGGCGGGAGCGACCGGATCGTGGCTTCTCGCCGTCGCAGGCTCTGTCGGAGCCCGAAGGCGGGATCGATACGACCCTGGCCGCTGCGTTCGCGCAGGTCCGGGATCAGCTGGCCGCCGCGGAGGCCGCAGACGACGTGCCTGCCTCAGCGGCCCCCGAACCGGAAGCGGGGACGCCCGAACCCGAGGGCCGTGTGCCCGAACCGGCACCCGAGAACGAAGCTGTGGTTGCCCCCGCCGTCGCCGGGTCACCCGAGGCAACGGCAAAATCGCCTGACGCCGAGGCAACGGCTGCGGTGGTGAGCCCCCAGGGAGACGTCGCCGACTCGGCCGCCGAAGCCGCGACGACCGAACCGGAGGCCGCCGAAGCCGAGACGACCGAACCGGAGGCCGCCGAAGCCGAGACGACCGAACCGGAGGCCGCCGAAGCCGAGACGACCGAACCGGAGGCCGCCGAAGCCGAGACGACCGAACCGGAGGCCGCCGAAGCCGAGACGACCGAACCGGAGGCCGCCGAAGCCGAGACGACCGAACCGGAGGCCGCCGAAGCCGAGACGACCGAACCGGAGGCCGCCGAAGCCGAGACGACCGAACCGGAGGCCGCCGAAGCCGAGACGACCGAACCGGAGGCCGCCGAAGCCGAGACGACCGAACCGGAGGCCGCCGAAGCCGAGACGACCGAACCGGAGGCCGCCGAAGCCGCCGAGGAGCGCTCGGAGGACAAGCCAGCCTGATCGAGCGGGCATCGTCCGCTCCACGACGGAGACCCGCCGGCAGGCGGCGGATCGTGGCGATTCCGCAGGCCGGCAGCCTCGATCCTTGAACCGATGCCGATCGCCTGACGAACATCAGGTTGGGCCGGCAACGGCTGCGGCCCGGCGGGACCCCCGGAGTGGGGTGTCGCCCCTGCCCGGATTGGATGCTAGGATGGCCGAACGGTCGCCCCCGCGACCGTACGCAACGAGCACGGCTGGATGGATCGCTTCGACAAATTCACGGATCGCGCGCGCAAGGTCCTGACGCTTGCGCAGGATGAGGCGCAGCGGTTCAACCACAACTACATCGGCACCGAGCACCTGCTGCTCGGGCTCGTCCGCGAGGGCGAGGGTGTTGCCGCGCGCGTGCTCGAGAACATGAACGTCGAGCTGCCCAAGGTGCGGACCGCGGTCGAGTTCATCATCGGACGTGGCGACCGCCCGGTCGTGGGCGAGGTTGGCCTCACACCGCGAGCCAAGCGGGTGATCGAGCTCGCCATCGATGAGGCGCGCCGGTTGGGTCACAACTACATCGGCACCGAACACCTGCTCCTCGGGCTCGTCCGCGAGGGCGAGGGGATCGCCGCCGGCGTGCTCGAGAGCCTCGGCGTGAACCTGGACAAGGTCCGTCACGAGGTCATCCGCGTCCTCTCGCAGTCCTCATCGGCCGGCCCGGCCCAGGAGACCAAGCGGGCAAGCAAGACGCCGACCGTCGATGCCCTGGGGATCAATCTCACCGAGGCTGCGCGCGCCGACAAGCTGGATCCGGTCATCGGTCGCGAGAAGGAGATCGAGCGGGTCATCCAGATCCTGGGCCGCAAGACCAAGAACAACCCGGCACTGATCGGCGAGCCGGGCGTCGGCAAGACCGCCATCGCCGAGGGGCTGGCCCACCGGATCGTGGCCGGCGACGTGCCAGACATCCTGCTCAACAAGCGCGTGCTCACGCTCGACATCGGGTCGCTCGTCGCCGGCACCAAGTACCGCGGCGAGTTCGAGGAACGGCTCAAGAAGATCATCGAGGAGCTGCGCAACACCAACGACGCGATCCTGTTCATCGACGAGCTCCATACCCTGGTCGGTGCGGGTGCGGCCGAGGGCGCCATCGATGCCGCGAACATCCTCAAGCCGCCCCTGTCACGTGGCGAGCTGCAGTGCATCGGGGCGACCACGCTCGATGAGTACCGCAAGTACATCGAGAAGGACGCCGCCCTCGAGCGACGCTTCCAGCCCGTCATGGTGGACGAGCCGACGCTGGAGCAGACGATCGAGATCCTGGTCGGCATCCGTGAGCGCTATGAGCAGCACCACAAGGTGCAGATCACCGATGAGGCCGTGCGCGCGGCGGCAGACCTCTCGATCCGCTACATCACCGACCGGCATCTTCCCGACAAGGCGATCGACCTGATCGACGAGGCGTCGAGCCGCGTCCGCCTCCGCCATTCATCGGCTCCGCCCGAGCTGCGCACGGCGCAGAAGGAGCTGGACCGGATCACCAAGGAGAAGGACGCCGCCATCAACGCGCAGGAGTACGAGCAGGCCGCCACGCTCCGCGAGGCCGAGGCGACGGCGCGCGAGACGGCCGACACGCTGCGTTCCGACTGGCAGTCGACGGTGTCGGGCGAGACACCCAAGGTCGACGACGAGGAGATCGCCCAGGTCGTCGCGATGTGGACCGGGATCCCCGTCACCCGCATCGCCCAGGAAGAGTCCGAACGGCTGCTCAAGATGGAGGAGGTGCTCCACCAGCGCCTCATCGGTCAGGAAGAGGCCATCGAGACGGTGTCGCGTGCCGTTCGCCGGGCGCGCGCAGGGCTCAAGGATCCGAAGCGCCCGATCGGCTCGTTCGTGTTCCTGGGCCCCACCGGCGTGGGCAAGACGGAGCTCGCCAAGGCGCTCGCCGAGTTCATGTTCGGCTCGGAGGACACGCTCATCAAGATCGACATGAGCGAGTTCATGGAACGCCACAACGTCAGCCGCCTGGTCGGTGCGCCTCCAGGCTACGTGGGGTTCGATGAGGGTGGCCAGCTGACCGAGGCCGTGCGCCGCAAGAGCTACGCGGTGATCCTGCTCGACGAGATCGAGAAGGCACACCAGGAGGTGTTCAACATCCTCCTGCAGATCCTCGAGGACGGGCACCTCACCGACGCCAAGGGTCGCCGGGTCGATTTCCGGAACTCGATCATCATCATGACCTCCAACCTCGGAGCGGCCAAGATCCAGACGAACTCCAGCCTCGGGTTCCGCCAGCAGGGCGACACGGCGGAGACACGGGCCGCGGCCTCGTACGACCTGATGAAGGAGAAGGTCCAGGCGGAGCTCAAGACGAACTTCCGCCCGGAGTTCCTCAACCGGATCGACGCCACGGTCGTGTTCAGGAGCCTGACCGTTGAGGAGATCGGGCAGATCGTCGACCTGATGCTCAAGCGCGTCCGAGACCAGCTCCGGGCGCAGGGCATGACGCTCAACATCAGCCAGGCCGCCAAGGATCACGTGATCAGGCTCGGCTACGATCAGGCGTACGGAGCGCGACCGCTGCGCCGGACGATCCAGAACCTGATCGAGGACCCGCTCGCCGAGCACCTCCTCCTCGGCCGCTACGCCGAGGGCGACACGATCGAGATCGACCTCGATCCCGATGGCGCGGGTCTGTCGATCAAGGCCACCGAGGCCAAGACGCCGGTCGAGGCCTGACGGCCGATAGCTGCCCGTGGCCCGCCCCCAGAGTCGGTACGTCTGCCAGTCGTGCGGGGCTGCGGTCCTGCGCTGGGAGGGCCAGTGCCGCTCGTGTGGCGAGTGGAACACCCTCGTCGAGACGGTCGTGCACGACGCCCCCAGACCTCGGGCGACGGCGGTGGTCGGTGGTGCCCGTCCCGTGTCTCTCTCGGATACCTCCGACGGAGACCTGGAGGTTCGGCGACGGATCGGGATCGATGAGCTGGACCGCGTGCTCGGCGGTGGCCTGGTCATCGGTTCGGTCGTCCTGGTCGGCGGCGAGCCGGGGATCGGCAAGTCGACGCTGCTGCTGCAGGCCGCGGCCGGTGTCGCGCGGGGCGGTATCAGCGGTGAGCCCGGCGGCAACGGCGCCGCCGCCGCGACCGACGGCCGGCCGGCAGAGGTGCTGTATGCGACCGGCGAGGAGTCCACGTCCCAGGTTCGGCTGCGCGCGCGTCGCCTGGGCATGGCCGGCGGCCCGATCGGTGATCGGGTCGTAGTCGTTGCCGAGACCCGCGTCGAGCGGATTGTGGACCTGGCCCGTGAGCGACATCCCGCCCTGCTCGTCGTCGACTCCGTGCAGACCGTCACCTCCGACGAGCTCGAGGGGCCGCCCGGCAGCGTTGGACAGGTCCGCGAGTCCGCGCTTCGCCTGATGGAGCTCGCCAAGTCTGACGGGATCCCCGTCGTGCTGGTGGGGCACGTGACCAAGGACGGGACGCTCGCCGGGCCGCGGACGCTCGAGCACCTGGTTGATGTCGTGCTCGGGATCGAGGGAGATCGCACCGGCGGGCTGCGCCTGTTGCGAGCGACGAAGAACCGGTTCGGATCGACCGAGGAGGTCGGGGTGTTCGAGATGGGCGAGGCCGGTTTGACCGAGGTTCGCGATCCTGGGCGGGCCTTTCTCGCCGACCACGATGCACCGGCCTCCGGCAGTGCCGTGGCGCCGGTGCTCGAGGGTTCGCGCCCCCTGATGGTCGAGGTGCAGGCGCTGGTCGCCCCCACCGCAGCTCCCGCCCCGAGGCGAACGGCGTCCGGGATCGACGGCAACCGGCTGGCCCTGCTGATCGCCGTGCTCGGCCGGCGAGCCGGGGTCCGCCTGTCCGGCCATGACGTCTACGCCAACCTGGCCGGTGGCCTCACGGTGACCGAGCCGGGACTGGACCTGCCGCTCGCGATCGCGCTCGCGTCCTCTCTTCGGGACCTGCCGGTCGCGGCGGGAACGGTGGCGATCGGCGAGGTGGGCCTGCTCGGCGAGCTCCGTTCTGTCGGCGGGCTGGACCGCCGGCTCCGGGAGGCCGCGCGTCTCGGGTTCACCTGCGCCATCGTGCCCCGAACCCGTGGCCGCAGCGCCACGGCAGCGATCGCCGGGATCGAGGTGCACGAGGTCGTATCCCTGGCCGACGCGTTGCGCGCGGCGTTGGTCCGCCCGGCCGGGCAGGAGCCGGGCAACGGCCGCTAGCGGGCCTCGGCGGGGGTCACCTGATCGGGGGCTGAGGCAGCGTCGCCCATCGGCGCATGCTAGGCTCGGGCGGCCCCTTGGCAAGCGTGGCCCCGGGGCTCGGCACCGATCGAGGAGAGGCGGTGATACGGACCATCCGGGTCCTCGGCGCGGCGCTCGGGGCGTTGATCGGCCTCGGGCTCGCGGCCGCCGGCAACGGCCTGTTCGCGGAGGCGAGCTACGGTGGCTTCCTCCTTGCCGCGTGGACGATCTCATGGATGATCGTCGGCTTCGCCCTCCTCCCGTACCTGACGATCGTCCCGGCGACCTGGCTCGTAAGACGCGTCCAGGAGCTGTCGACGGCGGAGTTCGTCGCCTCCGTCCTGGGCCTGTTCGTCGGCCTCGTCCTGGGGTTGCTCCTGAGCCTCCCTCTGGCCCAGATCCAGGGACCGCTCGGAACGTGGCTGCCGCTGGGCATCTCGCTGTTCCTGGGTCTCGGCATGATGGGCCTGACCGTGGCCAAGCGGTTCGACCTCATTGCGGCCGCGGAAGGCGCCGGGCTGATGCGGCGACCGAGAGCCGATGCCGAGGGCGACGCCGGCGATCCGCGCATCGTGGTCGATACCAGCGTGCTCATCGACGGCCGGATCGCGGAGATCGTCGAATCCGGGTTCATCTATGGGACGCTCGTGATCCCGCGCTTCGTGCTCGACGAGCTGCAGCACATCGCCGACTCCTCCGACACCCTGCGACGCAACCGGGGCAGGCGGGGCCTGGAGATCCTGGCCCGCATGCAGCGCGACACGGGGACCCCGGTCGAGGTCGCCGAGGAGGACGTCCCCGACATCGCGGAGGTGGACGCGAAGCTCGTCGAGCTGGCCAAGCGCCGCAGCCGGGTGGTGCTCACCAACGACTTCAATCTCAATCGCGTGGCCGAGCTCCAGGGCGTGCGCGTGATGAACATCAACTCGCTGGCGAACGCGGTCAAGCCGGCGGTCCTCCCGGGCGAGGAGCTCCACGTCAAGGTCATCCAGGAGGGGAAGGAAGCGGGTCAGGGGGTCGGCTTCCTCGACGACGGGACGATGATCGTGGTCGAGGGTGGTGCCCGCCTGATCGATCGCGACGTGGACGTCAGCGTTACGAGGGTGCTCCAGACGGTGGCCGGCCGGATGATCTTCGGTCAGCCACGCCAGGGCTGAGGTGACCGGCGCCCTCGATACTTCGCCGACGGTGGACGCCGTGGTCGTTGCCGCCGGCGGCTCGCGCCGGATGGCCGGGGTCGACAAGCTGATGGTGCCCATCCTCGGCCGGCCGCTCCTCGCCTGGACACTCGACACCATCGCAAGTTGTCAGCTGGTCGAGCGGATCGTCCTGGTCACCGCAGCTGCGCAGGTCGCTGACCTGAGGTCCGCCGCATGGCTGCCGTCCAAGGTCGACGCAGTCGTCGAAGGTGGCCAGATCCGCCAGGTCTCGGCCGCGGCCGGAGTCCGCCACCTCGACCGCACGGATCGGGAGGGCCGCGATCGTCCGGTCCTGGTCCACGACGGTGCGCGGCCGATGGTCTCGCCACGGCTGGTCGAGGCGGTCGCGTTGGCCACCATGCGATACGGAGCGGCCATCCCGGTGCTGCCCGTCGCCGAGACCCTCAAGCGAGTGGGCGACGGGCTGGTCCATGAGACGATCGATCGAGCGTCATTGGTCTCGGCGCAGACGCCGCAGGGTGCACGGCGCGGCCTGTTGCTCGACGCCTGGAGCCGGTACCCGCCGGAGGAAGGCGTTGCGTTCACCGACGAGGCCGCCCTGCTTGAGGCCTGTAGAATCCCCGTTCATGCGATCCCGGGTAAATCCTCGAACGTCAAGGTGACGCTGCCTGATGACCTGGGGCGGGTCGAGCAAGCCCTGGACCCCGGTGTCACCCGGGTCGGCTTCGGTCACGACAGCCATCCGTTCGGCCCGGGCATGCCGCTGCGGCTGGGCGGTATCGAGCTGCCGGACGTGCCGCGCCTGGCCGGGCATTCCGATGGCGATGTGGTCCTGCACGCGATCGCCGACGCGCTGCTGGGTGCCGCCGCACTGGGTGACCTGGGCCGGCTGTTTCCGGCCGACGATCAGACGCCGCGGGGAATCGCCAGCCTCGAGCTCCTGGCTCACGTCGTGGGGCGTGTGCGTGCGACGGGCCTCCGGCCGGCATCGGTCGACGTGGTGGTGATCGGCGCCAGGCCACGGCTGGGCCCGCGCCTCGACGCCATGCGGGCCGCGATCGCCGGGGCTCTCGACATCGACCAGGGAAGGGTGAACGTGAAAGGCTCGACCGGCAACCTGTCGGGGGACGAGGGCGCCGGGCGGTCGATCGCCGCCAGCGCGGTTGTGACCCTGCGAGGCGAGCGGTGACCCTGCGCCTGCACGACACCCTGACCGGCGAGACCCGGCCGTTCGAGCCGATCGATCCGAGTCAGGTCCGCGTCTACACCTGCGGGCCCACCGTCTACGGGCCTGCCCACATCGGCAACTTCCGATCGTTCCTGTTCGCCGACCTGCTAGTCCGGTACCTGCGATATCGAGGGCTGCCGGTCACCTGGGCCATGAACCTCACCGACGTCGACGACAAGATCATCCGGGGGGCGGCAGCCGAGGGCGTCTCGACCGGAGAGCTGGCCGATCGTTACATCATCCGGTTCCTCGAGGATGCCGAGGCGCTGGGGATGACCCGGCCAGACGTGCTGCCGCGGGCGACGGAGCACATCCCGCAGATCACGACGCTTGTCGCAACGCTGCTTCGCCAGGGCAACGCGTACCGGACCGATGACGGATCGATCTTCTTCCGGATCGCATCCTGGCCGGCATACGGCCGGCTCGCCAGGCTCGACCCCGACGCGATGCGCGTGGGCGAACGGGTCGAGGCCGACGAGTACGGCAAGGACGACGTCCGCGACTTCACCGTCTGGAAAGGTCCCAAGCCAGGCGAGCCATCGTGGGACACGGAGATCGGACCCGGCCGGCCCGGATGGCACATCGAGTGCTCGGCGATGAGCATGGCCCACCTCGGGGCCTCGTTCGACATCCACACCGGCGGCGTCGACCTCGTGTTCCCCCACCACGAGGACGAGATCGCCCAGTCAGAGGCGGCCACCGGGCGGCCGTTCGTCCGGACCTGGCTGCACTGCGCGTATCTCCGGATGGGCGGCGAGAAGATGGCGAAGTCGACCGGCAACATCGCGCGAGTGTCGGACCTCGTCTCATCCGGCGTCTCGCCACGTGCGCTTCGATACGCGCTGATCTCGGTCCATTACCGTGCCCCGCTCAACTACACCGACGAGTCGCTGCCAGCCGCGGCCGCCGCGGTCAACAGGATCGACGCCGCGCTCGCCGCGCTCGCGGCCTATCGTGAGGACCGCCCCGACGATCCCACCCTGCCCGCGGTGCTCGATGCCGTTCGATCGAGGTTCGAGGCGGGGCTGGACGACGACCTCAACGTCTCGGAGGCCCTGGCGGCCCTGTTCGACGGCGTCCGGGAGTTGAACCGCCGGATCGACGCCCGGTCTCTGTCGACCGCCGACGCGAGTGGGGCGACCGAGCTCCTGCGGGACCTCGACCGGGTGCTGGGGGTCGCGGCGCCGGCCGGCGAGACGCTTGACCCGGAGCTGCAGCAGCTGCTCGACGCGCGCGCCGCGGCGCGGAAGCAACGCGACTGGGCCGAGTCAGACCGTCTTCGTGACGAGCTGCTGCGCAGGGGTGTCGCTGTCGAGGACACCCGCGACGGTCAACGATGGCGGTTGCTGGATGGGTCCGGTGGCTGATCGCGACGACGGCTTCCCGCGGGGCGAGGGTCGGCCCGCCGGCGACGATGGATCGAGCCGCGCCCGCGATGCGCAGCAGGACCGTGGAACCGCTCACCGGGCGCGCGGCGGTCCGAGCGCTGGCCGGCCGCGGGTGCCCCGCGACGACTCGAGCCGGCCGGCAGAGAACCGGCCCGGCCAGCGTCGGGCGGATCACCGCGGCGTGGGGGAGGGACGCCATCCCGCCGAGCGGCAGCGCCCGGACGACAGGGAGCGGTACGGCGATCGCCCCGGCGACCGCCGCGGCGGACGTTCCCGATACCGTGACGGAGGAGACACCTCCGCCAGCTGGCCCGGCGGCCGGCCTGACCGGGATCGATCTCCTGCCGATCGCGACCTGCGGACCGCTCGCGATCGGCAGGGGCGTCAGCCGGACCAACGCGTGCGGCATCGTGCCGGCGAGGGTCCCCAACCGTATCGCCCGAGCGAGGCGGGACCCGGACGCCGGCGTGGATATCGGATCGAGCCCGAGGCGAGCGAGCGCGGCCGCGGCCGGAAAGCTGGCCCGCCGGCCCGAGACGCGTCGCGGCCGCCGTACGACCGGCGCCCGGGCCGGGAGTACGAGGGACGGGCGCATGGCCGGGCCCCGGGAACCGCGGGACCGGACCAACGCGCGTTCACGGAGCCGGCTTCCGAGGCGCCGTGGAACGCGCGCCCCCGACGTCCGTCAGGTTCCTTCGACCGGCGACCCGGCCCGGGTCACCGTCCCGGCCTGCCCCAGCCGACCCGGCGTCGTCCCGAGCGGCCGAGCGTCGAGCTCCGGCTGGCCGAGGGCGAGGAGCTTGTCGCCGGGCGACGTCCGGTTGAGGAGGCGTTCGTCGCCCGGCGGGAGGCAGTCCGGCTCCTGGTCGTCCCGCAGCGCCGGCTCGCGCTGGAGAAGCTGGTCCTGCATGCAACCAGCCTGCGGATCCCGGTCGTCGAGGTCGAGGGTGGCTCGCTGACGGCGATCGCAGGGTTCGATGGCCACCAGGGCGTGGCGCTCGTTGTGGGTGCCCGTCGGTGGGCGGCGCTCGACGACATCCTTGCGCTGGCGGAGCAGCGTGGCGAGCCGCCGCTGGTGCTCGCGCTCGATTCGCTCGAGGATCCCCAGAATGTCGGCACCCTGCTTCGGAGCGCCGAGGCATCGGGGGTCCATGGGGCACTGTTCCCAACGCGCCGCCAGGCGCCGCTCACGCCGGCCGCGGTGAAAGCCTCGGCGGGGGCCGTGGAGCACCTCCTGCTGGCGCCGGTGGACGACCTGCCAGCTGCCCTGGCAGGCCTCCGCGTCCGGGGCGTTCAGGTCGTTGGCGCGGATGGGGATGCCTCGCTGACGGCCCGAGAGGCAGACCTCAGGGGTCCGATCGCCATCGTGGTTGGCAGCGAGGGTCGGGGTCTGGGACCCGCCGTCCGCCGACGCTGCGATCTGTTGATCAGGATTCCGATGCACGGAAGGATCCAGTCGTTCAATGCAGCGGTGGCGGGCTCGATCCTGCTGTATGAGGCGGTGGCCCAGCGTGGCGGCGCGACACCACCCGCGACGTCACCACCGTCATCCGCGCCGGTCACGCCGGTCACGCCGGCCGCCGATCCCGCTGCCGCCAGCCCGGCCCCGGCGGGTCCCGCGTTCGACGAGGCATCCTCCGGTGCCCAATCAAGCGCCTCGCCGGGGGCATCGGAGGTTTGACGCCCCGCTCAGCGGGCCGTATCATTCCCCGGCTCGCGGAGTCCTACTCTTGTTTGACGCTGCGTGCATGCCGACGTAGCTCAATTGGTAGAGCAGCGGTTTTGTAAACCGCCGGTTCCGGGTTCGAGTCCCGTCGTCGGCTCCAACAGGCACGGAAGATGCGTCGGGAGCGCGCCAGGCTGCGTCTCCGCGGGCCCAGATAGCTCAGTCGGTAGAGCACATCCTTGGTAAGGATGAGGTCACGGGTTCGAGTCCCGTTCTGGGCTCCATCCCTGCCAGACGCGGTCAAGCACGGGCGGTCGGCACCGCCCCTAAGCGTGGAGTGAGAAGGTCCTGTGGCCAAGAAGAAGTTCGAGCGCACGAAGCCGCACGTCAACGTCGGCACGATCGGCCACATCGACCACGGCAAGACGACGCTCACCGCCGCGATCACCAAGTACCTGGCGTTGAAGGGCGACGCGGAGTACCGCGCGTTCGACTCGATCGACAACGCGCCCGAGGAGCGCGAGCGCGGGATCACGATCGCGATCGCCCACGTGGAGTACGAGACCGAACACCGCCACTACGCCCACGTCGACTGCCCCGGGCACGCCGACTACATCAAGAACATGATCACCGGCGCCGCCCAGATGGACGGCGCGATCCTGGTCGTGGCGGCCACCGACGGCCCGATGCCCCAGACCCGCGAGCACATCCTGCTCGCGCGCCAGGTCGAGGTGCCGTACATCGTCGTGTTCCTCAACAAGGTCGACATGGTCGACGACCCCGAGCTGCTCGACCTGGTCGAGCTCGAGGTGCGCGAGCTGCTGACCAAGAACAACTTCCCGGGTGACGACATCCCGGTCATCCGCGGCTCGGCGCTCAAGGCGCTCGAGGCGTCCGACGATCCTGCCGATCCGGCTTACGCGCCGATCCAGGAGCTGATGGACGCGGTCGACTCCTACATCCCGACCCCCGAGCGTCCGGTCGACCGGCCGTTCCTGATGCCGGTCGAGGACGTGTTCGGGATCAAGGGCCGGGGCACGGTCGCCACCGGGCGCATCGAGCGCGGCGT
The DNA here is from genome assembly GCA_963829295.1 of uncultured Chloroflexia bacterium. GTDB lineage: Bacteria > Chloroflexota > Limnocylindria > Limnocylindrales > CSP1-4 > CAIXZV01. Next base: position 628,581 of record CAWHHU010000010.1, read on the forward strand.
GATCAAGGTCGGCGAGGAGGTCGAGATCGTCGGCGTCAAGGCCACCCGCAAGGTCGTGGTCACCGGCGTCGAGATGTTCAAGAAGCTGCTCGACCAGGGTCAGGCCGGCGACAACGTGGGCTGTCTCCTGCGGGGCATCGAGCGCGACGAGATCGAGCGCGGCCAGGTGCTGGCCAAGCCGGGCTCGGTCACCCCCCACACCAAGTTCGTGGCCCGGGTCTACGTGCTCACCAAGGAGGAGGGCGGCCGGCACACCCCGTTCTACAACGGCTACCGGCCCCAGTTCTACCTGCGCACGACCGATGTCACCGGGGCCATCGGGCTGCCCGAGGGCGCCGAGATGATCATGCCCGGCGACAACGTCGACATGACCGTCGAGCTGATCACCCCGATCGCGCTCGAGGTCGGCCAGCGGTTCGCCATCCGCGAGGGTGGCCGCACCGTCGGTGCCGGCGCCATCACCAGCATCACCGCATAGGGGCAGGAGATGGCCAGAGTTGAGGCGCGGCCGGTGATCCAGCTCGCGTGCACCGAATGCAAGACGCGCAACTACACGACGCGCAAGAACAAGAAGAACGATCCCAACCGGATCGAGCTGCTCAAGTACTGTCCCCGGGAGCGGCGTCACACGCTGCACCGGGAGGCCAAGTAGAGGGCTCGTCATCCGCAGGGGCGTAGCTCAATTGGCAGAGCGCCGGTCTCCAAAACCGGAAGTTGTAGGTTCGAGTCCTATCGCCCCTGCCACATCCTCGCATCCTCCGGCCGATGGCCTTGAGGACGGCGGCCTCGGCCGTCGGAGGATCGCCCGCAGGAACGATCACCAAGCCAACGCCATCAGCTGAGAGAGAAGAACCAACGACGTGAGTCGTATCCGCCGCTTCATCGCCAAATCGTGGTCCGAGCTCAAGAAGGTCTCGTGGCCCAACCGCATGCAGGTGCGCAACCTGACCGTGCTCGTGTTCGTGGTCTCGTTCGTCGTCGGCCTGTACATCACCGTGGCCGACACCGGCTTCGACTACGTCGTCCGATCGATCGCGAGCCTCGGCGGATGACCGAGCAGCTGACGGCCGCCCGCGCGCCGGAGAAGCGCTGGTACGTGATCCACACCTACTCGGGGTACGAGAACAAGGTCAAGGCAAACCTCGAGCACCGCATCGAGTCCATGGGCATGGAGGACAAGATCTTCCAGGTTCTGGTCCCGATGGAGGATGAGATCGAGATCCGCCAGGGTCAGCGCCACACGGTCCAGAAGAAGGTGTACCCGGGCTACGTGCTGGTCGAGATGATCCTCGACCCCGAATCCTGGTTCGTCGTCCGAAACACGCCCGGCGTGACCAGCTTCGTGGGCAGCGGCAACATCCCGGGGATGCGCAGCGAGCCAATCCCCCTCGACGAGACCGAGGTCAAGCAGATCCTGCGGCACATGGGCGTCGAGACACCCAAGTACCGCGTCGCGTTCACGAAGGGCCAGAGCGTGCGGGTCACCGACGGGCCGTTCGCCGAGTTCATCGGCACCGTGGACGAGGTCAATCCCGAGCGCAACAAGTTGAAGGTGCTCGTGAGCATCTTCGGCCGGGAGACCCCGGTCGAGCTCGACTTCCTGCAAGTCGAGAAGCTGTAAACCAGGCAGGAGCGAGCAAGAACGTGGCCAAGAAGATCCGCATCGTCCTCACGCTGCAGCTGCCGGCCGGGAAGGCGACCCCCGCCCCGCCGGTCGGTACCGCGCTGGGACCGCACGGCATCAACATCGTCGAGTTCACCAAGACCTACAACGAGCGCACGGCGGACAAGGTCGGGCAGGTGATCCCGGCCCAGATCACGATCTTCGAGGATCGATCGTTCACGTTCATCCTCAAGACCCCGCCCGCACCCGACCTGCTGCGCAAGGCGGCCGGCATCGACAAGGGGTCGTCGACCGCGAAGCGCGTGCTTGTCGGGCGGGTGACGCGGGACCAGGTGCGCCAGATCGCGGAGACCAAGCTGCCCGATCTCAACGTCAACGACATCGAGGCCGGGATGAAGGTCATCGAGGGCACGGCGCGCAGCATGGGCATCGAAGTCGTCTGACGACGGACGCCCGCCGGAGCGGGCCAGCCGCCGGGAACGACCCCGAACCGGCGCGCAACCCAAGGGGCAGGTCCGCGGACCGAAGGAGCATGGACACATGGCACAGCACGGCAAGCGCTATCAGGACGCCGCAAAGCTGGTCGACCACACCCAGAGCTACCCGATCGAGGAGGCCGTCGCGCTGGCGAAGGAGACCTCGAACGTCAAGTTCGATGCGTCGGTCGAGGCGCACCTGCGTCTGGGGGTCGATCCGCGCCATGCCGACCAGATGGTCCGTGGCACTGTCGTCCTGCCGCATGGCACCGGCAAGGTCGTCCGGGTCGCCGTGTTCGCCCAGGGCGAGAAGGCCCAGGAGGCGTTGCAGGCGGGAGCCGACGAGGTCGGCGCCGAGGACCTGGTCAAGAAGATCGAGGCCGGCTGGCTCGAGTTCGATGTCGCGCTGGCCGCGCCCGACGTGATGGGGATGGTTGGCCGTCTGGGGCGCATCCTGGGCCGCCGCGGCCTGATGCCCAACCCCAAGTCGGGCACGATCACGTTCGATCTCGAGCGCGCGATCAAGGAGGTCAAGGGCGGTCGCGTCGAGTTCAAGGTGGACAAGGGGGCGATCATCCACGTGCCCGTGGGAAAGGCAAGCTTCGAGCAGCAGCAGCTGGTCGAGAACCTTGCCAGCCTGGTCGACGCGATCAACCGCGCGAAGCCGGCCGGCGCCAAGGGCCAGTACCTCCGAACGCTGACGATCGCGACCACGATGGGCCCCGGCATCCGGGTCGACATCGCGGGTGCGCTGGCCGCGGCCTCGTCGTAGCACGAGGCTGTATCATCGGCCGGCTCTGATCGGGTCCACCGGCGTCGTCGCCGGTTCGTGCGATCGCTCACGCAGCCGTGCGCATGCGGCCTGCGCCCCGGCGAGGTGCACCGGGAGCCGCTGAGAGCGGGACAATTCAAGACAGACGGACAGCCGCAGACAGCCTGCGCCCGCAGGACGCGAGACCGATCGGGAGGTCGGTGAGCGCCCGGGGCTTGATCCGCCGGACCGGACCGGTTCTCGCCCATCGAGGGTGCGGCCGGGGACGACGGCGAGCACGCCGAGGCAGGACTTCGAGCCACCCCCCGGGTGGGTCGCGACCCCTGCAGCACGTGGCCCGTCGCAGGGGTCGCCCGGCCGAACCGGGCGCACCCACCGCCGCGCGCCGGTTGTGCGCCCAAGCAAGGAGGTTGGAAGGCTCGATGCCTACCGAGGCCAAGCGCGAGACGATCGCGGACCTGCGCGCCCAGCTGGACGCCAGCCGGACGATGGTCGTGTCCGAATTCCGCGGCCTCAGGGTGAAGGAGATCAGCGAGATCCGGCGCGCCCTGCGCAAGCAGAACGTGAGCTACCGGGTTGTCAAGAACCGCCTGATGCGGATCGCGGCCCAGGACAATCCTGCGGCTGCCGCACTGTCGCCAATGCTCGTCGGACCGACGGCCATCGCCTTCGGGACGGACGAGGCCGCGACGGCCAGAGCGGTCGTCGAGGCGACGCGGCCCTATCGGATCGTAAAGATCACGGGCGCCGTGCTCGGCTCCCAGGCGATCGACGCCGAAAGCGTCGCGCGCCTTGCGACGCTACCCTCGCGCGAGGTGCTTCTCGCCGAGGCGATCGGCACCATCACCGCCCCGATGGCGATGACGGCCGGTCTGTTCGACGCCCCGTTCCGGGACGTCGTGGGCCTGGTCCAGGCGCTGATCGACCAGCGCGGCGCCGAGGCCGCCTGACCCCTCACCTCTGAGCAACATCCGTGCCCCGTGCGGGCACCAACCACCAGGAGTACAAGACCAAATGGCCACGCTGACCGCCGACCAGCTGCTCGAGGCGTTCGAGAACATGACCGTGCTCGAGCTGTCGGAGTTCAAGAAGAAGTTCGAGGAGCGCTTCGGTGTCACGGCCGCCGCCCCGGTCGCCGCCGCCGCCCCGGCGGGCGCGGCAGCCCCGGCCGCCGAGGTCGCCGAGGAGCAGACCGAGTTCACGGCCACGCTGACCGAGATCGGGCCCAACAAGATCCCGGTGATCAAGGTCGTTCGCGAGCTGACCGGCCTCGGCCTCAAGGAGGCCAAGGACCTCGTTGACGCCGCCCCCAAGGCCGTCAAGGAGGCGGTCACCAAGGACGAGGCCGAGAAGGTCAAGGCTGCCCTCGAAGAGCAGGGCGCCAAGGTTGAGATCAAGTAGCGCGATCTTCGTGTGGCGCGATTGGCGCGATCCCGCGGCCGAGGTGAAGCCCAGGCGGACCCTCGGCCGGCGGATCCGGCGCGCCGCATAGGCCTCGGACGCTCCGCATCACCAACGGGAATGCCCGGTCCTCAATGGCCCGCAGGCCAGCGGCCGTGAGCCCGCCTGTCATGGGGACCGCGCATGGGCGCCGTGGCAGGCTCGCTGTGCTTTTGCCCGGGGAGTTTGACATGCGAACGGAACGCGGTATCCTACTCCTTCTGTGAGCGCGGCCGTCCCCTCTTCTCCAACCTCCGACAAGGAGCGGTCCTTCATGCTGTCCGTCTCGTCGGCGCCCCTCGCGGTCACGCCATCCGGCCGTCTCTCCTACGCCCGGATCGCCGAAATCCGTGACGGGATCAGCGTCGACAAGTTCGAGGTGCCCAACCTCATCGAGCTCCAGCTCGAGTCCTTCCAGTGGTTCATCGACAAAGGGCTCCGGGACCTGTTCGACGAGATCAGCCCGATCAAGGACTTCACCGGCAAGGTGATGGAGCTCCAGTTCCTGGACTACGAGTTCGGGACGCCCAAGTACTCCGAGGAGGAGTGCCGGACCAAGGACCTGACGTTCAGCCGGCCGCTGTACGTCAACGTCGAGCTCCTGATCAAGGAGACCGGCGAGATCCAGCGCCAGCGCGTCTACATGGGCGACTACCCGTGGATGACCGACATGGGCACGTTCGTCATCAACGGTGCCGAGCGGGTCGTGGTGAGCCAGCTCGTCAGATCGCCCGGCGTGTACTACAGCGAGCTCGAGGATCTCGCCTCGGGCCGGATGCTGTTCTCGGCCAAGGTGATCCCCAACCGCGGCGCCTGGCTGGAGTTCGAGACCAACAACAAGGACCAGCTGTGGGTCAAGGTCGACCGCAAGCGCAAGATCGCCGCGACGACCCTGCTCCGCGCCGTCGGCTACGAGACCAACGAGGACATCGCGGCCCTGTTCGGCACCGTCGACGTCGACCCCGAGCACCCGTTCATCGCCAACACGCTGGACAAGGACCTGACCAAGACGCCGAGCGAGGCGCTGATCGAGGTCTACAAGAAGCTCCGACCGGGCGATCCGCCCACCGGTGACAACGCGCGGCAGCTGGTCGAGAGCCTGTTCTTCAACTTCCGCCGCTACGACCTCGGCCGGGTCGGTCGCTACAAGTTCAACAAGAAGCTGGATTCCGTGGCGGGTCGGATGGGCATCGAGCTCCCGCGCGAGCAGCGCACGATCACGCGCGAGGATATCGCCGCGATCGTTGGCCACCTGATCGAGTCCAACCGCGGCCTCCATCCCAAGGACGACATCGACCACCTCGGCAACCGCCGGATCCGCGCCAATGGCGAGCTGATCCAGAACGCGTTCCGGATCGGCCTGCTGCGCATGGAGCGCGTCGTTCGCGAGCGGATGACGATCCAGGAGATCGACAAGGCCACCCCCAACGCCCTCATCAACATCCGCCCGGTGGTGGCGGCGATGAAGGAGTTCTTCGGGGGCAGCCAGCTGTCCCAGTTCATGGATCAGACCAACCCGTTGGCCGAGCTCACCTCGAAGCGGCGGTTGTCCGCGCTTGGCCCCGGCGGCCTGTCGCGGGAGCGTGCCGGGTTCGACGTCCGCGACGTCCACCACAGCCACTACGGTCGAATCTGCCCGATCGAGACCCCCGAAGGTCCGAACATCGGCCTGATCGGGTCGCTCGCGACCTATGGCCGGATCAACGCCTACGGGTTCATCGAGACGCCCTACCGCAAGGTCAAGCGGACCGTGGCCCACAGTGACCCGCAGCTGCTCGAATACGTGGCAGGCGCCGACGTGGCGGGCAAGGACGGCAAGGTCATCCTGGCCAAGGGCGAGCGGTTTACCGAGGCTGCCCACAAGGAGCTGACACGGCAGAGGGCGCAGGCCTTCCCCATCCGGCCGATGGTGACCGACGAGATCGAGTACATGCCGGCCGACGAGGAAGAGGAGCACGTCGTTGCCCAGGCGAACGCGCCGCTGGACGAGGCGGGCCACTTCGCGGAAGACAAGGTGCCGTCGCGGTATCGCGACACCTTCCCGGAGGCGCGTCCGGATCAGATCGAGTACATGGATGTCAGCCCCAAGCAGGTGGTCTCGGTGGCCACGGCGCTCATCCCATTCCTCGAGCACGACGATGCCAACCGGGCGCTGATGGGCTCCAACATGCAGCGCCAGGCTGTGCCGCTGCTCGAGCCGGAGGCTCCCATCGTGGGCACCGGCATGGAGGCTCGTGCGGCGCGCGACTCCGGTCAGGTCGTGATCGCTCGTCGATCCGGCGTGGTCACCAGCGTCAGCGCCGAGCGCGTCCAGGTCGAGGCGGATTCGGGCGAGCTCGACGAGTACCGTCTGCTCAAGTTCGTGCGCAGCAACCAGGGCACCTGCATCAACCAGCGGCCGATCGTCACCGTTGGCCAGCGGGTGGATGCAGGCGACCCCATCGCCGACTCCTCGTCCACCGACGGTGGTGAGCTGGCGCTGGGCCGCAACGTGTTGTGCGCCTTCATGAGCTGGGAAGGCGGCAACTACGAGGACGCGATTGTGATCAGCGAGCGCCTCGTACGCGACGACCTGTTCACGAGCATCCACATCGAGAAGCACGAGATCGAGTCCCGGGACACCAAGCTCGGGCCCGAGGAGATCACCCGTGACATCCCCAACGTCGGCGAGGAGGCCCTCAAGGACCTCGACGAGGAGGGGATCGTGTACATCGGGGCCGAGGTACGGCCGGGCGACATCCTGGTCGGCAAGATCACACCCAAGGGTGAGACCGAGCTGACGGCGGAGGAGCGCCTGCTGCGCGCGATCTTCGGCGAGAAGGCTCGCGAGGTGAAGGACTCCTCGCTCCGGCTGCCGCACGGCGAGCGCGGCAAGGTCGTCGAGATCCGCGAGTTCCGGCGCGACTGGAACGACGACCTCCAGCCCGGCGTCAACCGCCTGGTCCGGGTGTCGGTCGCCCAGAAGCGCAAGGTCTCGGTCGGCGACAAGATGGCCGGACGCCACGGCAACAAGGGCGTCATCGCCAAGGTGCTGCCGATGGAGGACATGCCGTTCCTGCCCGACGGCACCCCGGTCGACATCATCCTCAACCCGCTCGGCGTCCCCAGCCGGATGAACATCGGCCAGATCCTCGAGACGCACCTCGGCTGGGCGCTCTCGACGATGGGCTATCGGGCCGCGACCCCCGTGTTCGACGGTGCCTCCGAGCAGCAGATCGCCGAGGCGCTCAAGGCAGCCGGCCTGCCCAAGGACGGCAAGATCGAGCTCCGTGACGGCCGGTCGGGCGAGGCGTTCGATCGCGCCATCACGGTCGGTCAGATCTACATGCTCAAGCTGCACCACCTGGTCGAGGACAAGATCCATGCTCGGTCGACGGGGCCGTACAGCCTGATCACCCAGCAGCCGCTGGGTGGCAAGGCGCAGTTCGGCGGCCAGCGGTTCGGCGAGATGGAGGTGTGGGCGCTGGAGGCATACGGCGCTGCCAACATCCTTCAGGAGCTGCTGACCGTGAAGTCCGACGACGTCCTCGGCCGCGTCCAGACCTACGAAGCCATCGTGAAGGGCGAGGAGATCCAGCCACCGCGGGTCCCCGAGTCGTTCAAGGTCCTCATCAAGGAGCTGCGCAGCCTCGGGCTCAACGCGGAGATCCTCGATCAGAACGACGAGGAGATCCCGCTGGCGGAGGACGACGCCTCGGGCTACCTGCTCCCCGATCTCGGCGGCATCAACCTCGCCGGGTTCGAAGACTAACCAGGTTCAACGACCGCACACCGCTACCACGCGGGGCCGTTCGCTCGGCCAGCACGCCCCCGCACGCACCATCGCAGGTCGCGCCGTCACCAGGGGCGGCGGCGGCGCAGAGGAGACCGATGCTCGAGGTCAACAACTTCTCGGCGATCCGTATCTCGCTGGCCAGTCCCGATCAGATCCGGGAGTGGTCCAAGGGTGAGGTGACGAAGCCCGAGACCATCAACTACCGGACGCTCAAACCCGAGAAGGACGGCCTGTTCGACGAGCGGATCTTCGGACCCACCCGCGACTGGGAATGCTATTGCGGCAAGTACAAGCGGATCCGGTACAAGGGGATCATCTGCGACAAGTGCGGCGTGGAGGTCACCCGGTCCAAGGTACGCCGCGAGCGGATGGGGCACATCCAGCTGGCCAGCCCGGTCAGCCACATCTGGTACTTCAAGGGCACGCCGAGCCGGCTCGGGATCCTGCTCGACATCAGCCCACGCAACCTCGAGCGGATCCTGTACTTCGCGCTGTACATCGTCACCCACGTCGACGAGGAGGCTCGCCAGCGCGCCCTCAAGGCGCTGGACGAGGAGTCGGAGGGTCGTGGCGGGGCCGGCGGCGAGCGCCTCGCCGAGCTCGAGGGGGCGCTCAAGGCTGACGTCAATCGCAAGCGTGACGAGCTTCACGAGGCCCTGGGGGCCACGCGCGCCGAGCTCGAGACGCAGCGTACCGCCCGGACCGAGGAGATTGCCCGCGAGGCACAGTCGGTGGAGGCCGCCCTCAAGACCCTCGGCAGCGGCAAGGCCGAGGCGACGATCGCCTTTGCACCAACCGGCGAGGTCGTGGTTGCCGCCGGCGATGCCGGCGGCAAGGATGCCACGGCCCGGCTGCGCAAGATCGTCGCTGCGGAGACCGAGCGTGTGACCGCCGAGCTCAAGCAGCGCGCGGCGGACGAGGAGACGAGCACCGAGCAGAAGGTTCAGGATCTGGTCGCTGCGATGGACGAAAGCCTGCGCGCCGAGCGTGAGACGCTTGCGTCCGAGGCACAGGGCCAGAAGGAGGAGCTGCGTCGGGCCAGGGATGAGATCCAGTCGCTCAAGCCGCTGATGACCGTCGGCGAGCTCGAGTTCCGCCAGCTCGACGAGAAGTACGGCTCGGGCTCACGCACCGGTCGAATCTTCTGGGCCGGCATGGGCGCCGAGGCGGTCCGCGACATCATCGTCCGGATGGACCTCGACGAGCTGTCCCGGCAGCTGCATGCGGAGGTTCGCACCAGCTCAGGCCAGCGCCGCAAGAAGGCCATCAAGCGGCTGCGGCTGATCGAGGCCTTCCGTCGCTCGGGCAACCGGCCCGAATGGATGATCCTGTCCGTGCTCCCGGTCATCCCGCCCGATCTGCGGCCGATGGTCCAGCTCGATGGCGGCCGGTTCGCGACGTCGGACCTCAACGACCTCTATCGGCGCGTGATCAACCGCAACAACCGGCTCAAGCGACTGCTCGAGCTGGGCGCTCCCGAGATCATCATCCGCAACGAGAAGCGGATGCTCCAGGAGGCGTGCGACGCGCTGATCGACAACGGCCGGCGCGGTCGGGCCATCGCAGGCACCGGCAACCATCGCCTCAAGAGCCTGTCCGACATGCTCAAGGGCAAGCAGGGCCGGTTCCGCCAGAACCTGCTGGGCAAGCGGGTGGACTATTCCGGGCGCTCGGTCATCGTGGTCGGGCCCGAGCTCAAGCTGCACCAGTGCGGCCTGCCCAAGAAGATGGCGCTCGAGCTGTTCAAGCCGTTCGTCATGCGCCAGCTGGTCGAGAAGGGGTTCGCGCATAACATCAAGAGCGCCAAGCGCATCGTCGAACGCGTCCGACCCGAGGTGTGGGACGTGCTCGAGGAGGTCATCCAGGATCATCCGGTCCTGCTGAACCGCGCTCCGACCCTTCACCGGCTGGGCATCCAGGCGTTCATGCCCGTCCTGGTCGAGGGCTCGGCGATCCAGATCCATCCGCTCGTGTGCACGGCGTTCAACGCCGACTTCGACGGCGATCAGATGGCCGTTCACGTGCCCCTGTCCTCGGCTGCGCAGGAGGAGGCCCGCGCGATGATGCTGTCCACGGCCAACCTGCTGTCCCCCGCGGACGGCTCGCCGGTCGTGGCCCCGACGCAGGACATGGTCCTGGGCTGCTACTACATGACCATGGATGGGCCCTCGGTACGCGGCCGCGCCGTCAAGGCGTTCGCGAACGAGGACGATGCGGTCATCGCCTACGAGCTCGGCGCCCGCGGGCTCGAGGCCACCAGCCGGATCTCGAGCGAGCCCGAGGAGGGCGCAGAGGTATCTCCGGTCCGGCATGCCGGCGCCAAGGTGCTCCTCCACGAGGCCGTCGACGTCGTGGTTCGCGCCTGGGATCCCGAAGCCGAGAGCCTGGTCGACTCGCAGGTGAGGACGACCGTCGGCCGGATCCTGTTCAACCGCGTCATGCCCGACGAGATGCGCTACGCGAACGAGCCGATGCGGCGGGCGGACCTCAAGCGCCTCGTCGATACCTGCTACCGGCTGCTCGGCCCGACCGGGACCGCGCACCTGGTCGATGGCATCAAACGTGTCGGCTTCCAGTTCGCGACCCGCGGCGGCATGACCATCGGCCTGTGGGACATCGTCGTCCCCAAGAGCAAGAAGGAGTTGCTCGCCGCCGCCGAGGAGGCGGTCGCCTCGATCGACCGCCAGTTCCAGCGCGGACTGATCACGGACGACGAGCGCTACGAGCAGGTCGTCGAATTGTGGCAGCGGATCACCAAGGACGTGTCCGACCGGATGATGGAGTCCCTGGGCGACGAGAATCCGGTCCGGATGATGACCGACTCGGGAGCCCGCGGCAACAAGGGCAACATCGGCCAGCTGGGCGCCATGCGCGGCCTGATGGCCGATCCGTCCGGGCGCATCATCGACGTGCCGGTGCGCAGCAACTTCCGCGAGGGGATGACCGTCCTCGAGTACTTCATCAGCACCCACGGCGCCCGCAAGGGCCTCGCCGACACGGCGCTCCGAACGGCTGACTCCGGGTATCTCACCCGGCGCCTGGTCGACGTTGCCCAGGACGTCATCACGCGTGAGGACGACTGCGGAACGGAGGAGGGGAGCTGGATCCTACGCGCCGAGTCCGCGGACGAGCCCGACGCCTTCCAGCGCCGCCTGGTCGGCCGCCTCGCGGCCGCCGACCTGCTCGACACCGGCGTCAAGCTCAAGAAGGGCGAGTCCGCGCCGGTGGTCGTTGCCCGCAACGAGATGATCGACGAGAACATGGCGCGGGCGATCGACGCGGCCGGCATCGACGAGGTGCTGGTGCGCTCACCGCTCGCGTGCGAATCGCGTCACGGCGTCTGCCGGATGTGCTACGGACGCAACCTGGCAACCGGCGACATGATCGGGATCGGCGAGGCTGTGGGGATCATCGCGGCCCAGTCGATCGGCGAGCCGGGCACGCAGCTGACCATGCGAACGTTCCACACCGGCGGCGTTGCTGGTCAGGACATCACCCAGGGCCTGCCGCGGGTCGAGGAGCTGTTCGAGGCGCGTGTCCCCAAGGGCAAGGCCGAGATCAGCCACATCGACGGGATCGTGGAGATGATCGCGGGCGAGACCGGTCGAAAGGTCAAGGTGACCAGCCGCGAGTCGTTTGACACCCCGTTGGTGCTGACCGATGGCGCCGAGCTGCTCGCCGCCGCCGGCGACCTCGTCGAGGCCAGCCAGGTTCTGGCGAAGTCCGAGGCCGGCGAAGTCACGGCCCCGGTCAAGGGTTTCCTGGTCCGTACCGACGACGGGCTCGTCGTCCGGGCCGAGGACGTGGTGGAACGCGAGTACTCGATCCCCCACAGCGCCAAGCTGCTGGTGGTGGACGGCCAGGAGGTCCGCGCCGGCGACGCGATCACCGATGGCCCGATCAATCCCCAGGAATACCTGGAGACCCGGGGCAAGGACGCCGTCCAGCGCTACCTGGTCAAGGAGGTCCAGCGGGTCTACCGGAGCCAGGGCGTCACGATCAACGACAAGCACATCGAGATCATCGTCCGCCAGATGCTCAAGAAGGTCAGGATCGACCAGCCGGGCGACTGCGAGCAGCTGCCGACCGAGCTCGTCGACCGCCTCGACTTCGAGGAGGCCAACAATCGGGTGCTCGCCGAGGGCGGCGAGCCGGCGACTGCGCAGACGGTGCTGCTGGGCGTCACCAAGGCATCGCTCAACACCTCCTCGTTCCTGGCTGCGGCATCGTTCCAGGAGACGACTCGCGTGCTCACCGAGGCGGCGATCAACGGCTCCAAGGATCACCTGATCGGGCTCAAGGAGAACGTCATCATCGGCAAGCTCATCCCGGCCGGGACGGGCGCGCCGCAGAACATCGCAGCCCTCAAGGAGCGCCAGCGGCGAGCTGCCCTCGAGGCGCTCGCCGGCGAGGCCATCGAGGGCCTCGGCGAGGCCGAGTACAACCCGTTCCTCGAGGACGGCGTCCGGCCGGCCGACGAGGACACTGCAGGCCTCGCGCTCGCGGCGACGATCGCCGGTGCCGACGACGAGGGGTCCGAGGCCAACCCGTTCGTGGACGAGACCGAGGAGCAGCAGGACGAGGGCCAGGAGGCCGAGTTCAACCCCTTCCTCGCCGACGCATCCGAGGAGGGCTGAGGGGCCGGACGGCGCCCGTGACCAACATCGTACGAAACGTCCTCGGCCGCCCGGCCGAGGACGTTTGACACTCAATTCGGGCCGCTGCTACACTCCGCGCTCGTGGCCTCGGAACGGCCGCGGTGCATGGTGCGCCGTGGACCGGGTCGAGCGCACCGGGCGGTCCCCTGGCCATGACCCCGGCAAGCGGGTTGACCGCCGGACCGAACCAATGTCGACCATCAAGTGAAAGGAGCCGCGTCTCCGTGCCGACCATCAGCCAGCTCGTGCGCCACGGGCGGAAGCCAAAGATCGAGAAGGTCAAGGCTCCCGCGCTGCGCAGGAACTGGAACAGCCTGCGCCAGCGCCAGGTGCCCATTCCGGGTGCGCCCCAGAAGCGTGGCGTCTGCCTGCAGGTTCGGACGATGACGCCGAAGAAGCCGAACTCGGCGCTTCGGAAGATCGCGCGCGTGCGGCTCACCAACCAGATGGAGGTCACGGCCTACATCCCGGGCATCGGGCACAACCTCCAGGAGCACTCGGTGGTCCTGGTGCGCGGCGGCCGGGTCAAGGACCTTCCGTCGGTCAAGTACCACATCATCCGCGGGACGCTGGACGCCGCCGGCGTGAGGGACCGCAAGCAGGCGCGGTCCAAGTACGGTGCGAAGGCCACCCAGGGGATCGGGAAGTAGCCGATGCCGCGTCGTTCATCGATCCCCCGCAAGGCCAAGTACCAGGTCGAATCAAACCGCGTCACCGATCGCTTCCGCGCCAAGTTGATGCGCGACGGGAAGCGGACCCTGTCGGACCGCATCCTGCGTCAGGCCCTTGCGCGGGCCGAGTTTCAGGCCAAGCGTCCGGGACTCGAGGTCCTCGAGGCTGCCCTGCGCAACGCCACCCCGATCATCGAGGTCAAGCCTCGCCGGGTCGGTGGCGCCACCTATCAGGTCCCGGTCGAGATCCGGGGCGATCGACGCCTGTCGCTCGGCGTGCGCTGGCTCGTCCAGGCCGCCCGCAAGCGAAACGGCAAGAGCATGAGCGAGAAGCTCGCCGGCGAGTTCGTCGACGCCATGAATGGCCTCGGCGCGGCGGTGAAGCGGCGCGAGGACACCCACAAGATGGCCGAGGCCAACCGCGCCTTCAGCCATTTCAAGTGGTAGTCCTGGCCGAGAGGAGCCCGATCACAGTGGCACGCGCCGTTTCGCTCGCGAAGACGCGGAACATCGGAATCATCGCGCATATCGACGCGGGCAAGACCACGGTCACGGAGCGTGTCCTCTTCTACACCAAGAAGATCTACAAGCTCGGCGAGGTCCACGAGGGCGCGGCCACGATGGACTGGATGCCTCAGGAGCAGGAGCGCGGCATCACCATCACGGCCGCGGCCACGACCTGCTTCTGGGCTGATCATCGTATCAACATACTCGATACGCCCGGGCACGTGGACTTCACCATCGAGGTGGAGCGCAGCCTGCGCGTCCTCGACGGCGCCGTGGTCGTGTTCGACGGTGTTGCGGGCGTCGAGCCGCAGTCCGAGACCGTCTGGCGGCAGGCCGATCGCTACCGCGTGCCCCGGATCTGCTTCATCAACAAGCTCGACCGTACCGGGGCGAACTTCTGGCGCGACGTCGACATGATCCAGGAGCGCCTGGGTGTGAAGCCCGTGCCGATCCAGGTCCCGATCGGGATCGAGGACACGTTCCGGGGTGTCGTCGACCTCGTCCGCATGAAGGCGCTGATCTGGCGCGACGACCTGGGCAACACGTTCGACGAGACGGACGTTCCCGAGGACCTGCTCGGTGAGGTGACCCGCCACCGGGAGCACCTGCTCGAGGCGGTTGCCGATGTCGACGACGACGTCGCGCACAAGTACCTCGAGGGGGAGGAGATCAGCGAGGCCGAGATCAAGCACGGGATCCGGCTGGCGACGCTGGAGTACAAGTGGGTCCCGATCCTGGCCGGCTCGGCGCTCAAGAACAAGGGCATCCAGCCGATGCTCGACGCCGTCGTGGACTACCTGCCCTCACCGCTCGATGTGCCGCCGGTGATCGGCCTCAAGCCGGGCACGGACATCGAGGTCCTCAAGACCCCGGACGACAGCGAGCCGTTCAGTGCCCTCGCGTTCAAGATCGCTGCCGACCCGTTCGTGGGCAAGCTCGCCTTCTTCCGGGTCTACTCGGGCACCCTCAAGGCCGGGTCGTACGTCCTCAATGCGACCAAGGGTCGCAAGGAGCGCATCGGGCGCATCCTCCAGATGCACGCCAACCACCGCGAGGAGATCGAGCAGGTCTATGCGGGCGACATCGCAGCCGCGGTGGGGCTCAAGGAGACATTCACCGGCGACACGCTGTCCGACCCGGATCACCCGGTGATCCTGGAGGCGATCACGTTCCCGGAGCCGGTCATCGAGGTCGCGATCGAGCCCAAGACCAAGGCCGACCAGGACAAGCTGGGCATCGCGCTCCAGCGGCTGGCCGAGGAGGATCCGACCTTCCGGGTCAAGACCGACGAGGAGTCTGGCCAGACGCTGATCGCCGGCATGGGCGAGCTGCACCTCGACGTGCTGGTCGACCGCATGGTTCGCGAGTTCCGGGTGGCGGCCAACGTCGGCAAGCCCCAGGTTTCCTACCGCGAGACCGTGCGCCGGGCCGCGGAGGGCAACGGACGCTTCATCCGCCAGACGGGCGGCAAGGGCCAGTACGGACACGTGGTCCTGACCCTCGAGCCCGGCGCGAAGGGCAGCGGGTTCGAGTTCGTCGACAAGATCGTCGGGGGGACCATCCCGCGCGAGTACATGCGGGCGATCGAGCATGGCATCCGCGAGACGCTCGACACGGGCGTCTACGCCGGCTATCCCATGGTCGACGTCAGGACCACCGTGCACGACGGGTCATACCACGAGGTGGACTCGTCCGAGATGGCGTTCAAGATCGCTGCCTCGATGGCGCTCAAGGATGCCGTCGAGAAGGCGCGACCGGTCGTGCTCGAGCCGATGATGCGGGTCGAGGTGACGATGCCCGAGGAGTTCATGGGTGACGTCATCGGCGATCTCAACAGCCGGCGCGGCCAGATCGAGGGCATGGATCCCCGTGGCTCGACCCAGGTGGTCCGGGCGGCGGTTCCGCTCGCCGAGATGTTCGGTTACGCCACGGACCTGCGGTCGATGACCCAGGGCCGGGCCAGCTATTCCATGGAGCTCAGCCATTACGCCGAGGTTCCCCCGAACCTGGCGGCCGAGCTCGTCGCGAAGTCGAAGGTCTAACAAGGGTCGGCTCGCCCCAGCGCGAGCGAGCAGCAGGGAGTCCACCGGGACATGGCCAAGAAGAAGTTCGAGCGCACGAAGCCGCACGTCAACGTCGGCACGATCGGCCACATCGACCACGGCAAGACGACGCTCACCGCCGCGATCACCAAGTACCTGGCGTTGAAGGGCGACGCGGAGTACCGCGCGTTCGACTCGATCGACAACGCGCCCGAGGAGCGCGAGCGCGGGATCACGATCGCGATCGCCCACGTGGAGTACGAGACCGAACACCGCCACTACGCCCACGTCGACTGCCCCGGGCACGCCGACTACATCAAGAACATGATCACCGGCGCCGCCCAGATGGACGGCGCGATCCTGGTCGTGGCGGCCACCGACGGCCCGATGCCCCAGACCCGCGAGCACATCCTGCTCGCGCGCCAGGTCGAGGTGCCGTACATCGTCGTGTTCCTCAACAAGGTCGACATGGTCGACGACCCCGAGCTGCTCGACCTGGTCGAGCTCGAGGTGCGCGAGCTGCTGACCAAGAACAACTTCCCGGGTGACGACATCCCGGTCATCCGCGGCTCGGCGCTCAAGGCGCTCGAGGCGTCCGACGATCCTGCCGATCCGGCTTACGCGCCGATCCAGGAGCTGATGGACGCGGTCGACTCCTACATCCCGACCCCCGAGCGTCCGGTCGACCGGCCGTTCCTGATGCCGGTCGAGGACGTGTTCGGGATCAAGGGCCGGGGCACGGTCGCCACCGGGCGCATCGAGCGCGGCGTGATCAAGGTCGGCGAGGAGGTCGAGATCGTCGGCGTCAAGGCCACCCGCAAGGTCGTGGTCACCGGCGTCGAGATGTTCAAGAAGCTGCTCGACCAGGGTCAGGCCGGCGACAACGTGGGCTGTCTCCTGCGGGGCATCGAGCGCGACGAGATCGAGCGCGGCCAGGTGCTGGCCAAGCCGGGCTCGGTCACCCCCCACACCAAGTTCGTGGCCCGGGTCTACGTGCTCACCAAGGAGGAGGGCGGCCGGCACACCCCGTTCTACAACGGCTACCGGCCCCAGTTCTACCTGCGCACGACCGATGTCACCGGGGCCATCGGGCTGCCCGAGGGCGCCGAGATGATCATGCCCGGCGACAACGTCGACATGACCGTCGAGCTGATCACCCCGATCGCGCTCGAGGTCGGCCAGCGGTTCGCCATCCGCGAGGGTGGCCGCACCGTCGGTGCCGGCGCCATCACCAGCATCACCGCATAGGGGCAGGAGATGGCGAAGCAGCGGATCCGGATCCGTCTCAAGGCCTACGACCACCGGCTGCTCGACCAGTCGGCAGCCCAGATCGTGGAGACGGCGCAGCGCACCGGCGCGGACGTCGTCGGTCCGGTGCCGCTGCCGACCCGGATCGAGAAGTTCACCGTCCTGCGCTCGCCGTTCATCGACAAGGACTCCCGGGAGCAGTTCGAGATCCGCACCCACAAGCGGCTGATCGACATCCTTGACCCCTCGTCGAAGACGGTCGACGCCCTGATGCGGCTCAGCCTCGCGGCTGGTGTCGACATCGAGATCAAGATGTGATGAGCATCGGACTCATCGGCCGCAAGGTCGGTATGACGCAGCTCTTCCAGCCCGACGGCACCATGGTTGCCGTGTCGGTGGTGGCGGTCTCCCCCAACACTGTGACCCGCCTTCGGACGCCAGAGCGCGATGGCTACACTGCCGTCCAGCTCGGTGCCGGTGAGCGACGCAAGCTCACCAAGCCCGTGGCGGGACAGCTCAGGGATCTGCCCCGGGTGGCAACCATCCGCGAGTTCCGCACCGATAGCGCCGGCGACTACAGCGTCGGCCAGCAGCTCGCTGTGGGCGACGTGTTCGCCGAGGGGGATCTGGTCGACGTGACCGGTATCTCCAAGGGGCAGGGTTTCGCGGGCACCGTGAAGCGTCACCACTTCAAGCGCGGTCCCAAGACCCATGGCTCCGACAACTACCGACGGCCGGGCTCCATCGGTCCCGGCACCACGCCCGGTCGCGTGTACAAGGGCCTCCGCATGGGTGGTCACATGGGACACGAGCGGGTCACGATCAAGAAGCTGCGCGTCGTCCGCGTGGACCCGGAGCGGAACCTGATCCTCGTGCGGGGATCGGTGCCCGGGGCGCCAGGCGCGCTGACATTCGTCCGGAAGGCGTGACGATGCCGCAGACCACTCTCTACGATCGCACCGGTGCCTCGGTCGGCAGCGTCGACCTCACCGAGACGCTGTTCGCCGCACCGATCAACGAGGCGGTGCTCCATCAGGCGGTGACAGCCCAGCTGGCCGGCCGCCGGATCGGCACCCACGACACCAGGACGCGTGGCGAGGTGCGCGGCGGCGGGCGCAAGCCGTACCGCCAGAAGGGCACCGGCCGGGCCCGCCAGGGCTCGCGTGTCGCCCCGCACTATCGGGGTGGTGGTGCCGTGTTCGGCCCGCACCCGCGGTCCTACGATCAGCGCCTTCCCAAGAAGATGCGCAGGCTTGCGCTGCGCTCGGCCCTGACCGCGAAGTTCGGCGACGACGCGATCCGCGTCATCGATCGCTTCGGCATGGACGAGGAGCCCCGGACGCGCGCGTTCGTCGCCGTTCTCGAGGCGCTCGGAGCCGGCGATGGACATGCCCGCCGGGTGCTGGTCGTCGCGCCGGCCAAGGACGAGCCGCTGCTGCGCTCGGCTGCCAACCTGCCGTCGGTGTCCGTGATCCTGGCCGACTCGCTCAACGTGGTCGACCTGCTCAACGCGGACGCCGTCCTGATCGAGCAGCCGGCGTTGGCCCGGATGGAGGAGGTGTACGCGTGAGCGAGCTGAGCGCCGCCGACGTCATCCTGCGGCCCGTGATCTCCGAGAAGTCGATCGACGAGTCCGCCCGCGGCAAGTACACGTTCGCCGTGCATGAGCACGCCAACAAGATCCAGATCAAGGCTGCCGTCGAGGAGCTGTACCGCAAGGAGAACGTGACGGTCGTGGCCGTCCACGTGCTGACGTCCAAGGCCAAGGAGAAGCGGCGGGGCACCCGCCGCGGGCGCATCGTCGGGCACACGTCAGCCTGGCGGAAGGCCATTGTCACCCTGGCCCCCGGCCAGAAGATCGAGTTCTTCGAGGGGGTGTAGGGATGCCGCTGCGAAGCTACAAGGCGACCTCGGCCGGCCGCCGCTGGATGACCCGATCGACCTTCGAGGAGATCACCACCGACCAGCCGCACAAGCCGCTGCTCGAGCCCCAGAAGCGCGGCTCCGGCCGCAATAACCAGGGCCATCGGACGGTTCGCCACCGCGGCGGTGGCGAGAAGGCGCATTACCGCCGGATCGACTTCAAGCGCGACAAGGTGGGCGTGCCCGCCCGGCTTGCGACCATCGAGTACGACCCGAACCGCTCGGCACGGATCGGCCTGCTCCACTACCGCGACGGCGAGAAGCGCTACATGCTGCTGCCCAACGGCCTCAAGGTGGGTGACGTGGTGGTGGCAGGCCCCAACGCTGACGCGCGCCTGGGCAATGCGCTGCCGATCCGGAACATCCCGTTGGGCACCACGATCCACAACATCGAGCTCGTGCCGGGCAAGGGTGGTCAGATCGTGCGCTCGGCCGG
Source organism: uncultured Chloroflexia bacterium (assembly GCA_963829295.1). Lineage (GTDB taxonomy): Bacteria > Chloroflexota > Limnocylindria > Limnocylindrales > CSP1-4 > CAIXZV01. Next base: position 648,153 of record CAWHHU010000010.1, read on the forward strand.
GACCTCGGCCCAGCTGCTGGCCAAGGAGGGCGAGCTCGCCCAGGTGCGCCTGCCCTCGGGCGAGGTGCGCCGGATCCCGATCAGATGTACGGCGACCGTCGGCCAGGTGTCGAACGTCGATCACGAGAACCAGAGCCTGGGCAAGGCCGGTCGCGCCCGCCATATGGGCCAGCGTCCGGAGGTTCGGGGCGTCGCGATGACGCCGCGCGATCACCCGCATGGTGGTGGCGAGGGCAAGAGCCCGACGGGCATGCCGCCCAAGACGCCCTGGGGCAAGCCGGCGATGGGCTATCGGACCCGGCGCAGCAAGACCACCAGCCGGCTGATCGTCCGCAGCCGCCATCGCAAGTAGGAGAGGAGCGAGCGCATGTCGCGATCGGTCAAGAAGGGACCGTTCGTCCAGCCCCGGCTTCTCGCCAGGGTGCAGGACATGAACAAGCGGAGCGAGCGCCAGGTGCTCAAGACCTGGTCGCGCGCCTCCGTGATCTTCCCCGACTTCATCGGCCACACGATCGCCGTCTACAACGGGCGCAAGCACGTGCCGGTGTACGTCACCGAGAACATGGTCGGCCACCGCCTCGGCGAGTTCGCCCCGACCCGCACCTACCGCGGGCACGGTCGCAACGCCGACCGGTCGGCCGGGCTGCGGTAGGGGAGGCGACCGGATGCGCGTCTCTGCCACCGCCAAGTACCTCCGCGGTTCCACACGGAAGGCCCGCCTCATCACCGAGGCGATCAAGGGCAAGCCCGTGGAGGAAGCAGCCGCGCTGCTGCGGTTCATGCCGCAGGCTGCCGCACGCGACGTCGCGCGCGTCCTGAAGAGCGCGACCGCCAACGCCGAGAACAACCTGAGTCGCTCCGCCGACGAGCTGTTCGTCGCCGACGCGATCGCCAACGAGGGCCCGACGATCAAGCGATGGCGTCCCCGGGCACAGGGTCGGGCGTTCCCGATCCACAAGCCCATGACGCACATCACCGTCGTCGTCGCCGACCGGGAGGCCTAGGCATGGGACACAAGGTCCATCCGTACGGCTACCGCCTGGGCTACACCCGAACGTGGACGGCCAAGTGGTACGCCGACAAGGAGTACACCACCCTCCTCCGGGAGGACATCGCGATCCGCCAGCTGCTCGACCGGCGGCTGGCAAATGCCAGCGTGAGCGGCGTCGAGATCGAGCGCGGCATCAACCACGTGACGGTCGCCATCCACACCGCCAAGCCGGGCATCGTCATCGGACGCGGCGGCCAGAACGTGGAGATCCTGCGGCGGGAGATCGGCGAGCTGACCAAGCGCAAGGTGAAGCTGGAGATCAAGGAGATCCGCCAGCCCGAGCTCGACGCGCACCTGGTCGCGCTCAACATCGCCCAGCAGCTCAGCCGGCGGGTCGCCTACAAGAAGGCGATGAAGCAGTCCATCCAGCGATCGATGAAGGCCGGAGCCAAGGGCGTCAAGATCGCGCTGGCCGGGCGTCTGGGCGGGTCGGAGATGGGTCGTCGCGAATGGGATCGCGAAGGCCGGATCCCGCTCGGCACGCTGCGCGCGGATATCAGCTACGGGCAGGTGCACGCCCACACGACCTACGGGCGGATCGGCGTCAAGGTCTGGATCTACCGGGGCGAGTTCCCCGTCGAGCACCGGCGGCGCGAGCCGGCGACCGGTCCGGCAGCCGGCGCGCAGGGGGTGTGACGCCATGCTGATGCCGCGACGCGTCAAGCATCGCAAGGTCATGCGGGGCAGGATGTCCGGGATGGCCAAGGGCGGCCACACCGTCGCCTTCGGTGACTACGGGCTGGCGACCCTGGAGCCTGCCTGGATCACGGCCCGCCAGATCGAGGCCGCTCGGCGAGCGATGACCCGCTCGGTCAAGCGCGGGGGGAAGATCTGGATCCGCGTATTCCCGGACAAGCCGGCCACCAAGAAGCCGGCCGAGACACGGATGGGTTCGGGCAAGGGCGCCCCCGACCACTGGGTTGCCGTGGTTCGCCCCGGCCGGATCCTGTTCGAGATGGCCGGTGTCGAGCACGAGGCTGCGGTCGAGGCGATGCGCCTCGCGTCGCACAAGCTTCCGGTGGCGACGCACGTCGTCGTCCGCGACTCCGCGAAGGAGGTCACCGATGGAGATCGGTGAGATCCGGCTGCTCTCGGATCGAGAGCTGGACGACCGTCTTCGGGAGGCCAAGCAGGACCTGTGGCAGGCTCGCTTCGCGCTCTCGACACGCCAGTTGAAGGACTACAGCCAGATCCCGGCGACGCGACGGACGATCGCCCGGATCCTCACCGTCAAGCGCGAGCGCGAGACGTTGCCGCGCGTGGCGGAGTAGGAGCGTCGGGATGCCCACCGCAGGAGCCATCGAACCCGTGAAGGGAAAGCGTAAGACCAAGGTCGGCCGGGTGGTCAGCGACCGCATGGACAAGACGATCGTCGTGTCCGTCGAGCGCCTGGCACGCCACCGGCTGTACAAGCGCGTCGTGCGTGTCACCACCAAGTTCGCCGCCCACGACGGCGACAACGAGGCGCGCATCGGCGACACGGTGCTGATCGAGGAATCCCGGCCGATGTCGGCGACCAAGCGCTGGACCCTCGTGTCCATCCTTTCGAGGGCGGGCGAGGAGCGGGCCGGCGAGACGCTTGTCGACGAGGAAGCGGAGACCACCGAGGCCATCCACCACGGTGCGCATCGCACGCGGCGCGGCGGTGATGAGCCGGCCGAGTCGGTTGAGGCTGCCGGGACCACCAACGCTGCGGACACGACCGACGTCGCGGCCGCGCAGGAGACCGGGGCGTGATCCAGGCCGAGACGCGGATGCGCGTCGCCGACAACACCGGCGCCCGGACGATCCAGTGCATCCGGATCATGGGTCGCTCCCGCAAGACCACGGCCGGCGTCGGCGACGTGATCGTGGCGAGCGTCAAGACGGCGATCCCCAACGCGCCCGTGAAGAAGGGTGATGTGGTCCGGGCGGTCATCGTGCGCACCGCGAAGGAGTACGGCCGGCCGGATGGGAGCTACATCCGGTTCGACGAGAACGCGGCCGTCCTGATCAACAACCAGGGCAATCCACGCGGCACGCGCATCTTTGGTCCCGTGGCCCGCGAGCTGCGAGACCGCAACTACATGAAGATCGTCTCACTTGCCCCGGAGGTGCTCTGATGCCCGACCGGACCGTTCAGCGGCGCAGCGTCGTGCCCGAGCTGCGCAAGGGCGACACCGTGATCGTCCTGGCCGGCAAGGATGCCGGCAAGCGGGGCACGGTCGAGCGGGTCATCCGGCGTGATGCGTCGCCGTCGCCCGTTCGCTCAGGCTATCGCAGGACCTCCATCAAGGGCGGTGTGTCCGTCGTGGTCGAGGGACTGAACGTGGCCCGAAAGCACATGAAGGCGCGCCAGCGCAGCGGTGGCAACTCGATCGCGGGTTCGGCGCCGACGGTTGATCCGGGCGGCATCCTGGACCAGGCGATGGCGATCCCGGCCAGCCGGGTGATGGTCGTCTGCAGTCACTGTGACCGGCCCACGAGGGTCGGTCACCGAACGCTCGACAACGGCACCCGCGTCCGGGTCTGCAAGCACTGCGGTGAACCCCTCGAGGTGGAGGCGTGAGCGGGCAGCTCCGGGAGCGCTACGCGACCGACGCTGTGCCGGCCCTGGTCAAGCAGTTCGCGTACGCCAACCCGATGCAGGTTCCGCGGGTCGAGAAGGTCGTCCTCAACATCGGGCTCGGCGAGGCCCTCCAGAACGCCAAGGCGATCGACGCCGCCATCGGTGATCTGCAGCGGATCTCGGGCCAGAAGCCGATCATCACCCGCGCCAAGCGTTCGATCGCCCAGTTCCACATCAGGACGGGCAACCCGATCGGCGTGAAGGTCACCTTGCGCGGCGAGCGGATGTGGGACTTCCTGGAGCGGCTGACCCGCCTGGCGCTGCCGCGCATCCGCGACTTCCGGGGCGTACCCGGACGGTCGTTCGATGGCCGCGGCAACTACTCGCTCGGTCTCCGCGAACAGCTCGCGTTCCCGGAGATCGACTACGACAAGGTGGACCGTCTCCGCGGGCTGGAGATCAGCATCGTGACGACGGCGAAGAACGACGAGGAGTCGAAGCGTCTGCTCGAGCTCCTCGGCATGCCCTTCGCCGGGTAGGGCGCGGGGAGGAGTCCAAATGGCCAAGAAGTCGATGATCGCGAAGGCCCGGCGCAAGCCGCACCATCCCGTCCAGGCCTATCACCGGTGCTCGGTGTGTGGTCGCCCTCGGGCATACATGCGCCGGTTCGCCCTCTGCCGGATCTGCTTCCGGGAGCGAGCCCTGGTTGGCGAGCTGCCCGGCGTCACCAAGTCGAGCTGGTAGAGGCATGAACATTTCCGATCCCATCGCGGACATGCTCACGCGGGTCCGCAACGCGTCCCGGGCGCGGCATACGGAAGTCGTCGTGCCGGCCTCGCGCACCAAGCGCGAGATCGCACGAATCCTCAAGGAGGAAGGCTTCATCGCCGATGTCCGCGAGGAGCGCAGCGGTGCCTCGCAGATGCTGCGCATCGAGCTCAAGTACGTCGAAGGCAAGGTCCCGGTCGTGTCGGGCCTCAAACGGATCAGCAAGCCAGGCCTGCGGGTCTATGCCCGCAAGACGGATATTCCCCGCGTGCTCGGTGGCCTGGGCGTCGTGATCGTCAGCACCTCGAGCGGGATCATGACCGGCTCCCAGGCCAAGCAGGCCCAGCTGGGTGGCGAGATCCTCGCCTACATCTGGTAACGCGATGTCACGTATCGGTCGTCTTCCCATCGCTGTCCCCACCGGCGTCGAGGTCGTGCTCGACGGGCGGATCATCACGGTCACGGGTCCCAAGGGCACCCTCACTCGCGAGCTTCCGCCGCGCATCGGGGTCGCGCAGCAGGGCGATGCCGTCGTCGTCACCCGACCGACGGAGACCAAGCTCGACAAGAGTCTCCACGGGCTCACCCGGACCCTCGTCAACAACATGGTCGTCGGCGTGACGACCGGGTACCGCAAGGGCCTCGAGATCGTGGGCGTCGGCTATCGCGCCCAAAAGGTTGGCGACAACCTTCAGCTCGCGCTGGGCTACAGCCACCCGATCGAGATCGAGGCGCCAGACGGGATCAGCTTTGAGGTCGAGAGCCCGGTCCGCCTCGCGGTCGTGGGCATCGACAAGGAGCTGGTCGGCCAGGTCGCGGCCCGGGTTCGGTCCACGCGCAAGCCCGAGCCGTACAAGGGCAAGGGCGTCCGGTACGCCGGCGAGCAGGTCCGCCGCAAGGCGGGCAAGGCCGGCAAGATCGGCGGGAAGAAGTGACCATGACCAGGATCGCCAGCCGCACCGCGGCCCGCACCAAGCGCCACGAACGGCTCCGTCTCCGACTGGCCGGAACGGCGGGGCGCCCGCGCCTCGCGGTATTCCGCAGCCTCAACCATATCTACGCCCAGGTCATCGACGATACGACCGGCAACACCGTGGCCGCAGCCTCCTCGCTCGAGGCTGGTCTCCGTGGTGGCGACGGCACCAAGACCGACGACGCGCGGCGTGTCGGCCAGCTGGTCGCCGAGCGCGCGAAGGCCGCCGGCGTGGCCACGGTCGTGTTCGATCGGGCGGGATTCAAGTACCACGGGCGGGTTCGCTCGCTCGCCGAGGCGGCGCGCGAAGCCGGCCTCGACTTCTAGAGGACACGCCTGTGGCCCGTATCGATCCCAACAAGCTCGCGCTCGAGGAGCGCGTCGTTCAGATCAACCGCGTTGCGAAGGTCCACAAGGGTGGTCGCCGGTTCTCGTTCTCGGCGGTCATCGTCGTGGGCGACGGCAACGGCCACGTCGGTGTCGGCCTGGGCAAGGCCGGCGACGTGCCGGAGTCGATCCGCAAGGGGGTCGAGGACGCCAAGAAGCACGTGGTCAAGATCCCCATGGTGGGGACCACCATTCCGCACGAGGTTCTACAGCAGTACGCGGGCGCACGAATCCTGCTCAAGCCCGCGTCCAAGGGGACCGGCGTGATTGCCGGCGGCGCCGTCCGTGCTGTTGTCGAGGCGGCTGGCATCCGCGACATCCTGTCCAAGATCCATGGCTCGACCAACCCGGTCAACGTGACGCGTGCGACCCTCAACGCGCTCACCAGCCTGCGCTCGGTCGAGGAGCTGTCGCGGCAGCGCGGCGTTCAGCTCCGCCTGGTCGTTCCGGGTCAGGCGGCCGCCGCCGGCGCACCGCAGGAGGTGACTGATGCCCGGTAAGCTGCGGGTCACCCAGACCAGGAGCGTGATCGGCCACATCGCGCGCAACCGGGCCACCGCGCGTGCGCTGGGCCTCCACGGCATCGGCAGCTCATCGATCCTGCCCGATAACCCTGCCGTCCGCGGCATGGTCCGCCAGGTCCGGTTCATGGTGGCCGTCGAGGAGCTCCCCGAGGGCGTCGAGCAGACGCCGGAGAAGCGCTGATGAAGATTCACGACCTGCATCCCGCACCGGGGTCGGTCACCAGGCGCACCCGCGTCGGCCGCGGGATCGCCGCCGGCAAGGGCAAGACCGCCGGGCGCGGCACCAAGGGCCAGCGATCGCGCGCGGGGGCGTCGATTCCGGCGTGGTTCGAGGGCGGCCAGACTCCGCTCCACATCCGGATCCCGAAGCTGCGCGGATTCCGCAACATCAACGACATCGAGTACGAGATCGTGAACGTCGGCGCGATCAGCGCCGCCGTCGAGGCCGGCCGGCTCGAAGTCCAGAAGGGCGCCCCGGTGACGGTCAACGCCGACACGCTCAAGCAGGCCGGTCTCGTTCGACGCGATCGCCTGCCGCTCAAGGTCCTGGGCCAGGGCGAGGTCAGCACCCGCCTGTTCGTGCTCGCCGATGCGTTCACCAGGAGCGCCCGGGCCAAGATCGAGGCAGCCGGCGGGACCGCCCAGGTCATCGAGATCCCGAGCAGCCCGCTCGCCGCGCTGGGAGTGGACGTCGCGTCGGCGACCGAGGCGGACGCCGCCCCCGACGCGGCCGAGCCCGAGGCGGCGCCCGAGGCAGCGGCGACCCCGAAGCGAACCCGCAAGGCCCGGGCGGCGAAGGCCACCGCGCCGGCCGCTGACCTGGAACCAGCGCGCGAATCACCCGAGCCGGCCGCCGAGCCCGACGCGGACGACAAGGGCTAGCCGCACGTGTTCGAGGCGTTGCTCAACGCATTCCGGGCGCCGGACCTCCGGCGCCGGATCCTGTTCGTGGCCGGGATCCTGCTGGTATTCCGGCTGCTGGCCCACGTGCCGGTCCCGGGCATCGACCGCACCCAGCTGGGCAGCTTCCTGAACAACAACGCGATCTTCGGACTGCTGGACCTGTTCTCGGGCGGCGGCCTGACCAACTTCTCGGTCGTGGCGCTGGGCGTCAACCCGTACATCAACGCCTCGATCATCATGCAGCTCATGACCGGTGTGGTCCCCTCGCTGCAGGCGCTGCAGCGTGAGGGCGAGTACGGCCGGACGAAGATCAACCAGTACACCCGCTACCTGTCGGTGCCGATGGCGCTGCTCCAGGCGTACGGCTTCCTGGCCCTGCTCAACGCGAGCGGGGTCCTGTCGACACCGTTCGACCTCGGGAGCTGGGAGACGGTCACCCAGATCGTGACGCTGACGGCCGGCTCCGTGGTCCTGATGTGGCTGGGCGAGCTGATCACCGAGAAGGGGATCGGAAACGGCGTCAGCTTCATCATCTTCGCCGGCATCGTCAGCCGCGCCCCGGGGGCTCTGACCGGCTTCCTGGACAACCCGGACCTTTCGCGCCTGGTTCTGCTCGGCCTGCTGGCCGTCGCCGCGGTAGCCGTGATCGTCTACATCCAGGAGGGCCAGCGCCGGATCCCGATCCAGTACGCGTCGCGAGTCCGCGGCCGCCGGATGTACCAGGGCGGGCAGACATTCCTGCCGCTCCGGGTCAACCAGGCCGGCGTCATCCCGATCATCTTCGCGGTCAGCATCCTGCTGTTCCCGAGCCAGATCGCGAGCTACTTCACGAGCTCGGCAGGCGTCATCGGAGACGTCGCGCAGGGCGTCGTCAGCTGGCTCAGCCGCGGGTCGTGGCTGTACGTCTCGCTGTACTTCCTGCTCACGGTCGGGTTCACCTACTTCTACACGGCGTTCACGTTCAAGCCGGATGAGACCGCCGAGCAGCTGCGCAAGAACGGTGGCTTCATTCCCGGCATCCGTCCCGGGCGCCCGACCCAGGACTACCTGGCCAGGGTGGTGACGAGGATCACGGTCGCCGGCGCCCTGTTCCTGGGCGTCGTGGCGGCGGCTCCGCCGTTCATCGCCCTGATCCAGCCCCAGTACTCCAACATCGCCCTCGGTGGCACGGGCATCCTGATCGTGGTGTCCGTGGTGGTCGAAACGATGAAGCAGCTCGAGGCACAGCTCCTCATCCGCCAGTACGAGGGCTTCATCCGATGACGCCCGCCGCCCGGGCTGCCGCTGCGCGCGCCGCGAGCCTCGGGCCGACGGCTCGCGGGCGCATCGCCTCGGCGCCCGGAGGCGGCCAGGACCTGCGCTCGTTCGCGGGCTCGTCCACGCCGTCACCCCGCACCGCCGTCGGGGCGGCTCGATTGCCGTGAACGTGGTCGTTCTTCTCGGCGCGCCGGGCGCCGGGAAGGGGACCCAGGCACCGCTGCTGTCCGAACGACTTGGCATCCCCGTCATTGCGACGGGCGACCTGTTCCGGGCTGCGGTTCGCGATGGGACGCCGCTCGGTCTCGAGGCCCGACACTACATGGACGCCGGTCGGCTGGTCCCCGACGAGATCACCGTCCGACTGCTGCTCGACCGACTGGTCAGGCCTGACGCGGCCGACGGGGTGATCCTCGACGGCTTCCCGCGGACGGGTGTCCAGGCCGAGGCGCTCGACGCGGCGCTCGCCGAGCGTGGATCGGCCGTGTGTGCCGCAGTGCTGGTGGACGTGCCCGCCGAGGAGCTCGTGCGCCGAATGTCGGGCCGCTGGGTCTGCCGGGCGTCCGGGCACCCGTACCACGAAGTGTCCAGCCCTCCGCGCGTGGCTGGTCGCTGCGACCTCGACGGGTCGGAGCTGTACCAGCGCCCGGACGACAAGCCCGAGACCATCCGGGCGCGCATGACCCAGCAGCTGGGGGCGCTCGACGAGGTCATCGGTCACTACCGCATGGCTGGCCTGCTGCGCACCGTCGACGGGCTGCAATCGATCGAGGACGTCGCGGCGGCGATCGGCGCAGCGCTCGGGGATTCCGGGATCGCGCTGGCCGGCACACCTGAGCACCGGGCCCGGTAATGGTCACCCGCAAGTCGCGTGCCGAGATCGCAAAGATGCGATCCGCCGGACGGATCGTGGCCGAGGTCCTGGCCCTGATGGAGGAGCACCTGCGCCCGGGGGTCTCCACGGCAGAGCTGGACCGGATCGCCGAGGGCCATATCCGCGCCTCGCACGGGATCCCGTCATTTCTGAACTACCTTGGCGGTCGCCGCTACGACCCCCGGGATCCGCACGCCTACCCGGCCTCAACGTGCATCTCGATCGACGAAGAGATCGTCCACGGCATCCCCGGCGATCGCGAGATCTGCCTCGGGCAGCTGGTGTCGGTCGACGTGGGCGTGATCTACGACGACTGGCACGGTGATGGCGCGCGGTCGTTCATCTGCGGTGGACTGGAAGCGGCTGCGCCGCAGGCACGCGCGCTGGTCGAGACGACCCGAATGGCCCTCATGGCCGGGATCCAGGCGGCGGTGCCCGGCAACCATATCGGCGACATCTCGGCGGCCATCGAGGACGTGGCTGCTCCGCATGGCTACGGCATCATCCGGCAGTACGTCGGCCACGGGATCGGGACCTCGATGCACGAGGACCCGCAGGTCCCCAACTTCCGGTCGCGGTCGAAGGGCCTCCAGCTGGCGCCCGGGGTCTGCGTTGCGATCGAGCCCATGCTCACCCTGGGTGCCGAGGCAACCGAGACGCTGGCCGACGGCTGGACGGTCGTCACCCGGGACGGGTCGCTGGCCGCCCACTTCGAGCACACGATCGCCGTGACGGACGCTGGTCCCGAGATCCTGACCCGTGTCTGAGATCGAGGGCACGAGCATGTGCGGATCCGCGATCTGCCCACCGAGGACCGAGCCGTCTGATGCGCCGGCGACCTCCTGGGCGGGCGCGGTGTTGTGGAAATCGGACGCCTTTGATATCCTCAGCGTTCGTGTGTCGGCCCTGCCGGGCCGGCACTCGTGCTGCAACGGACCAGGGAGCTAGGTTGCCGAAGAAGGACGCGATTGAAGTCGAAGGGGTCGTCATCGAGCCGCTGCCGAACACGATGTTCGCGGTGGAGCTCGAGAACGGTCACCGCGTCCTCGCGCATATCAGCGGCAAGCTCCGGATGAACTTCATCCGGATCCTGCCCGGAGACCGGGTCCGCGTGGAGCTTTCTCCGTACGACCTCACCCGGGGTCGCATCACCTATCGCTTGAAGTAATCGAGGAACCCGGTGAAGGTCAGAGCGTCCGTGAAGGCGCGATGCGACAAATGCAAGGTCATCCGGCGCCACGGCACCGTGATGGTCATCTGCTCCAACCCCAAGCACAAGCAGCGGCAGGGCTGACACGATGGCTCGAATCGCCGGCATCGACATCCCGCGCGAGAAGCGCGTGGAGGTTGCCCTCACCTATATCTACGGGGTCGGGCTGTCGTCCAGCCAGAAGATCCTCAAGCAGACCAACGTCAACCCTGACACCCGGGTCCGGGACCTGACCGAAGACCAGGTCGCCCGGCTCCGCGAGGTCATCGACCGCAGCTTCAAGGTCGAGGGCGATCTCCGCCGCGAGGTGGCGCTCAACATCAAGCGTCTGATCGAGATCGGCTCCTACCGCGGCCTGCGCCACCGCCGCAACCTCCCGGTTCGCGGTCAGCGCACCAAGACCAACGCCCGCCAGCGCCGGGGTCCGAAGAAGACCGTCGGCTCTCGCAGGAAGAAGTGATGAGGAATCGCTAGCGCATGGCCGAACGAAAACGCGCCGTCAAGCAGCGGCGCCGGGAGCGCAAGAACGTCCCCCAGGGGAACGTCCACATCCAGGCGAGCTTCAACAACACGATCGTGACGATCACGGACCAGACCGGGAACGTCATCGCGTGGGGTTCCGCGGGCGTCGCCGGCTTCAAAGGCTCCCGGAAGAGCACGCCGTATGCGGCTGCGCTGGCTGCCGACGGTGCTGCCAAGCGCGCGATGGAGCACGGCATGCGCCAGGTCGAGGTCTACGTCAAGGGCCCCGGTGCCGGCCGCGAGCAGGCGATCCGGTCGCTTCAGGCGGCCGGTCTCGAGGTGAGCGCGATCACCGACGTCACCCCCATCCCGCACAACGGCTGCCGCGCGCCCAAGCGGCGCCGCGTCTGAGCACCGAGAGGCCATGGCCCGTTACACCGATGCCGTCTGCCGGCTGTGCCGCCGGGAAGGGCTGAAGCTCTTCCTCAAGGGCAGCCGCTGCTACACCAAGAAATGCTCGTTTGAGCGGCGTCCGTCGCCGCCCGGACAGCACGGCGTGCGTCGCCGCAAGGTCGGCGACTACGGCCTCCAGCTCCGCGAGAAGCAGAAGGTCCGCCGCGTCTACGGGGTGCTCGAGAAGCAGTTCCGCAACTACTACCTCGAAGCCTCGCGCCATTCGGGCGTCACCGGCGAATACCTGCTCCGGACGCTCGAGCTGCGCTTCGACAACGTGGTGTTCCGGCTGGGCTTTGCACCGTCGCGGGCAGCTGCCCGCCAGCAGGTGACCCACGGTCACTTCGCGGTCAACGGTGTGCCCACCAACATCCCCTCCTATCGGCTCAAGGTCGGTGACAGGATCGAGGTCCGGGAAACGCATCGCGGTCGGGAGCTGTTCAAGGTCGTTCGCGAGACCCTGGGATCGCACCAGGCTCCGGACTGGCTGAGCCTCGACCCGGCGAATCTCGCTGGCTCCGTCATCGCCCTGCCGCGCCGCGACCAGATGCCGCTCGACTTCAACGAGCAGCTCGTGGTCGAGTACTACTCGAGGTAGCCGCCCTCCATGATCGAACTCGAGACCCCCCAGATCGAGCCCGTCGCGGAGGCTGGCACGTACGCGAAGTACGAGGCCGGCCCGCTGCAGGCGGGCTACGGCGTCACGCTGGGCAACGCGCTGCGGCGCGTGCTGCTGTCGTCCCTCGAGGGCGCCGCGGTGACGTCGATCCAGGTTCGCGACGTGTACCAGGAGTTCTCGACGATCCCGGGCGTCAAGGAAGACGTCACCCAGATCGTCCTCAACGTCAAGAAGCTTCGTCTCAAGAGCTTTGCTACCCATCCGGTGCAGCTGCGCCTGATCAAGAGCGGCGCCGGGCCGCTGATCGCGGCGGATATCGCGGAATCCGCCGATGTCGAGATCGTCAACCCCGAGCTCGTCCTGATGACGATCGACTCGGATGACGTGACGATCGAGATGGACCTCACGGTGGAGCGCGGCGTGGGCTACCTCGCCGCCGAGCGGAGCGAGGCGCTGCCGATCGGCGTCATCGCCGTTGATGCGATCTTCACCCCGGTCCGGAGGGTCAACTACTGGGTCGAGAGCATGCGGGTGGGTCAGATGACCAACTTCGACAAGCTCACGATCGAGATCGAGACGGACGGCACGCTCACGCCCGAGGAGGCGCTGTCCCGCTCGGCGGACATCCTGGTCCGCCAGTTCCAGCCGTTCGTGACCGTCGGCGTCCCGGTGGTGGCTCCCGATCGGGCGACCCCCGGCGTCCCCCAGCTGCCGCCCAACATGCTGGACATGCCGATCGAGGAGCTCGACCTCCCGATGCGGGCCTACAACTCGCTGAAGCGCAACAACATCGTCAAGGTGGGCCAGCTGCTGCAGCTCAAGGACGATGACCTGCTCCGGATGCGCAACTTCGGCAAGAAGTCGCTCGACGAGATGAAGGAGCGACTGCGCATGCGCGGGTTCATCCTTCCCGACTCCGAGCTCGACGAGACGCTCGACGGCGACGAGCCGTTCGAGGGCGAGGGGGAGGCCTGAGCCGTGGCCCATCGGATCGACGGCCGCAAGCTTGCGCGCAAGCACGGGCCTCGCATGGCGCTCTACCGAAACCTGACGGTCTCGGTGCTCCGCTATGAGCGGGTCCGGACGACCGAGGCGAAGGCCAAGGAGATCCGCGGTCAGGTCGAGCGCATGATCACGCTCGCCAAGCGCGGTGATCTCGCGGCCCGGCGGAGCGTCGTCTCGGAGCTCCCGAACGAGCCGCTCGTGGTCAGCAAGCTGTTCGACGTGATCGCACCCAAGTATGCCGATCGGCAGTCTGGGTTCACGCGACTGGTTCACATCGGTCAACGACGTGGAGACGCGGCGGAGATCGTACAGATCGAGCTGGTCTGAGGATCATCGCTGAGCGGCGATCCCGACGATCGGATGCAGCGCTCGAGAGAGCGCGCCGTGCGCTACCGCGCCCGGTGTGAATACGACGGGACCGAGTTCGGAGGGTTCCAGCTCCAGCCGAACGCTCGAACGGTCCAGGGAGAGCTCGAGACCGCGCTTCGCCGCCTCTCCGGCGGCGACCGGGTGGCGGTCGATGGGGCGGGACGCACCGATGCGGGTGTCCACGCCGCGGGCCAGGTGATCGCGTTCACCTACCGCGGCCGGCTGACCGCAACGGAGCTCCAGCGGGCGGTCAACGCCCAGCTGCCGCCGGACGTCGCGGTTCGTGACGTGCGACGGGTCCCGATCGAGTTCCATCCTCGCTACGCGGCGCGGTACCGGGAATACCGCTACACCGTCTGGAACGGGCCGCGCAGCCCGCTCCGCGAGCGCCATGCGCTCGGGGTGCGGACCCCACTCAACGTTGCCGCGATGGCAGGTGCCGCGTCGGTCCTCGAGGGCCGGCACGACTTCTCGGCCTTCAGTGGCGGGGACCGGTCTCCGGTTCGGGCCGTGCATGCGGTCCGGATCCGACAGGATGGTCGCCTGCTGACGATCGACGTCCGGGCGGATGCCTTCCTGCGGGGTCAGGTGCGGCGCATGGTTGCTGCTCTGCTGGAGGTGGGTCTGGGCAAGATGGATGCTGCGGGCCTTCGGGCGGCCCTGGCCGCTCGGGAGCCGGCGTTGCACGGGGCGGCCGCCCCGGCAAAGGGGCTGTGCCTCCGGCGCGTCGTCCTCGGACGGCGCACGGTGGCCGACAAGGAAGACGAGGAATGAGCGCGAAGACCTATACGCCTCGAGAGAGCGAGATCGAGCGACGCTGGTACGTCGTCGACGCGACGGACGAGACGCTCGGCCGGCTCGCGACGAGGATCGCGCACGTGCTCGAGGGCAAGCACAAGCCCGCCTACGCGGCCCACCTTGACACCGGCGATCACGTCATCGTGCTCAATGCGGCCCGCATCCACGTGACCCGCGACAAGCTTGAATCGAAGCTCTACATCCGGCACAGCGGCTACCCGAAAGGGCTCAAGGAGGAGACGCTCGGGCACCTCCTTGCCCGCCGGCCCGAAGAGGTCATCCGTCGGGCCGTCAAGGGCATGCTGCCTCACAATCGCCTGGGTACCCAGATGCTGCGGAAGCTGAAGGTCTATGCAGGTGCCGATCACCCGCACCAGGCCCAGAAGCCCGAGCCGCTTGCCTGAACGAGGAGCCCTGATGTCGACGCCAGCGTTCTACTGGGGCACCGGCCGCCGCAAGACGGCGGTGGCCCGCGTCCGCCTGATCCCGGGGGAGGGCGAGATGGTCGTGAACGGCCGCTCACCCGAGGAGCATTTCGGCGGCGTGCTCGCCGAATCAGAGCTGTTCCTCCCGTTCCGGATCACCGGGACGGAGGGACGATTCAACGCGATGATCAAGGTCGAGGGCGGTGGCATCACCGGCCAGGCCGGGGCGATTCGCCACGGCATCGCCCGGGCGCTGCTCCAGGTGGACCCGGACGCGAACCGTCTCCCGCTCCGGCAGGCGGGTCTGCTGACCCGTGACCCGCGGATGAAGGAGCGCAAGAAGTACGGGCTCAAGCGGGCCCGGAAGGCGCCCCAGTACACCAAGCGGTAGCGCGCCCACCGCGCGGCCCATGCGTGCGTTGCCGGCTCCGGGCCGTCGCTCACGGATGTCGAACGGCGCTCGCTCCGATCCTCGCGGGCGCCTTCGCCTGAGCCGCCCTCTGGGCGCTCCGGACCCGGCTCGACGCGATGAGCGCTGCCCGTCGCGTAGGCTCAGCGAATGAGCACGACATCGATGCGGGGGCGTGATCTGGTCTCCGCTGCCGATCTGTCGGCGGACGAGATCGGGCTGCTGTTCGGACGGGCCGCCGAGCTGAAGGCGGAGTTCGCGGCCGACCGCCGGCACGCGGCTCCGCTGCTCGAAGGCCGCACGCTGGCGATGCTGTTCCAGCGACCCAGCCTTCGGACACGGGTCGCGTTCGAGGCCGGCATGACGCAGCTTGGCGGGCACGCGATCTACCTTACCGAGGGCATCGTGCTCGGTGGCCGGGAGACCGTTGGCGACGTGGCGCGCAACCTCCAGGTGTTCGTCGACGCGATCATGGCCCGCACCGGGCCGCATGAGGTGGTGGTCGAGCTGGCGGCGCAGGCGTCGATCCCGGTCATCAACGGTCTCACGATCCGCGAGCATCCATGTCAGGCGCTGGCCGACCTGTTCACGATCCACGAGCAGCTCGGCGGGCTTCGGGGGGTGTCGCTGGCGTTCGTGGGTGACGGCAACAACGTCTATCACTCGCTGGCGCTGATGGGCGCCACGATGGGCATGGACATCCGGATCGCCCATCCGCCCGGCTATGGCCCGAGCGAGCGCATCGTCGAGCGTGCCCGGGAGCTGGCGGCGCCCAGCGGCGGTCGCCTGACGCTCGGCAACGACCCGCGAGAGGCGGTGACCGGCGCCGCCATCGTGTACACCGATGCCTGGACCTCGATGGGTCAGGAGGCCGAGGCGGAGGAGCGCCGCGACGCGTTCGCCCGCTACCAGGTGAACCAGCGGCTGCTGGCGCTCTCGCCGGAAGCGCTGGTGATGCACTGCCTGCCCGCCCATCGAGGCGAGGAGATCACGTCCGACGTGATGGATGGGCCGAGGAGCATCATCTTCGCCCAGTCCGAGAATCGGCTGCACGCGCAGAAGGCGCTGCTCGTCGAGCTGCTGGGCTAGGATCGGGATCTCGAGCGGGAGGCGCGGATGGCTGGTGAGCCACTGTACGAGCGCTACAAGGACGCGCTCCGGCGCGGTCACGTCGCCTCGCTCCAGAGTCGCCTCGGGGATGCGCTGACCGCCTATGCGGAGGCAGCGACCATCGCCCCCGAACGGGCGACACCCCACACCAGCGCCGGCGCGGCCCTGCTCCGCGCGAAGCGACCGGCGGACGCGCTCGACCAGTACGCGGTGGCCCTGCGGCTTGCATCCCAGGACGAGGCCGCGCTGCTCGGCCGCGCCGAGGCGCTGACGGCCCTCGACCGCTGGCGGGAGGCTGCCGACGCGTACGATGCCGTCGCGGATGTCCGTGCCGGCGCGGGCAAGCTGGCGGCCGCCGTGGACGCGGCCCGACGTGCGCTTGAGCTGGCCGAGGGACGGGAGCGGCGCCGGACGCTAGAGAAGCTGGTGGCCCGGCTGGGCGAGACCGAGCTGGCCCAGCCGGGGCGAGACGTTCTGGAGCGCGCTCAGCGGGTCCTCGACGGATCTGCAGCCGGCAGCTTTCCGCGACGGAGGGCGGCGACGGCCGCCGCTGGCGAGGCAGTCGCCGGCGCCGCGACAGGGTCGCCCGAGCCCGCGACTGCCACGCGTCATGCCGTCCTCGACCGCGACCTGCCGGCCGGGACGGACACGGCCGCGCTCGCATTGGCGACGGAAGGCGCGATCGACGACGATCAGCGCGAGGAGGCGATCGAGAGGCTGCTGGATCTGGCCGCGGCCCAGCGTCGGGACGGATGTCGCGACGCAGCATTCGATGCCTGTTATCTCGGCCTGTCGGTCGTGCCCGACCACGTCAGCCTGCACCTGGCCCTGGTCGAGCTGTACGAGGAGCGAGGCTGGCGCTCGTTGGCGGACGCGAAGCTGGACCTGCTCGAGCGGCTGGTCGCCCTCGACGGCGACGAGGCAGTGATGGCGGAGGTCGCGGCGGCCCGCGCGTCTCGGGTCTGACCTCCGGGATCGAGGGTCGGGGTGACGACTCGACGCCGCGTCACGTGGTGCCTGCGAGCACCCCGGTTGGAGAGGGACCCGGTGCTACACTCGCCCGAGGATGCTCCCGTTCATCGAGTCGCTCGTCCGGCAGATCACGCTGACGACGCTGCTCGACATTGCGATCACCGCGGTCGCGATCTACGCGCTGTTCAGCCTGATCCGGGGCACGCGGGCGGTCACCCTCGTCATCGGCGTGACCATCCTGCTCGGCATCTACGCGCTTGCCCAGTTCCTCGAGCTGCGCCTGTTCACCCAGCTGCTCCAGACGGGCGCTGTCGTCGGCGTGTTCGCGCTGGTCGTCGTGTTCCAGCCGGAGCTTCGCCGGGCCCTGGAGCGGATCGGACGGGTTGGCACGTTCCGCTGGCTGGTCGCACCCACGACGCAGCACCAGATCGAGCATGTCGCCGCCGAGGTCGCCGGCGCCGCGGGTGTCCTGTCGCGCCGTCGCCATGGCGCCCTCATCGTGCTCGAACGCGAGACCGGCCTCGAGGAGATCGCCGAGACGGGCGTGATGCTCCACTCGGACCTTTCGAGCGCGCTGCTGTGCACCATCTTCGCGCCCAAGACGGAGCTCCACGATGGTGCCGTCATCATCCGCGAGGACCGGATCGTGGCCGCCGCAGCTCTCCTGCCGCTGACGGACATGGAGCTCTCGCAGCGCTATGGCACCCGGCACCGGGCGGCGCTCGGGATCACGGAGGACACCGATGCGATCGCGGTCGTGGTGTCCGAGGAGAGTGGCCAGATGAGCGTGGTGGAGCGGGCGCGGATCGTCCGCGTGCCGACCGAGGCCCAGCTCGCGCGTTCACTCGGCTCCCTGCTCGAGACGCCGTCCATGCCCACCGGCCTCGGGCTGTGGCCGGCCCTCGGGCGCCGGACCAGCGCACGCATCCGGCTGGCGCGCCGGGCGCGCAGGGCTGATGCCGCGACGAGGGCGAACCCGGCCGCCGACGACGAGGAGGGTGGCGGCGCGGCCCCTGCGGTCGTCCGCCGGTGAGCGCGCGCGGGTTGATCCGACGCGCGGTCGGCGTCGTCGTCCACAACTGGCCGCTCAAGGTCGCCGCCATCGTGCTGGCATCGCTGCTGTACGTGGGCCTCGTCGCTTCCCAGGACAGCAACACGCTCGAGGGCCCGATCACGATCCGGATCGACAAACCGGCGAACACCGAGGTGACCAACCAGGTTCGCGACGTGGACCGGATCCGGTACATCGCGCCCTCCGGCGTACCCCGTCAGCGGGTCTCGGACTTCCAGGTGTCGATCGACCTGAGCAACGTCCAGCCCGACGGCCAGCCGGCCACGGTCCGCGTCCAGGTCACCCCGCTGGATCCGCGGGTGACGATCGTCGACGTGCAGCCGCAGGACGTCCAGGTCGTGCTCGACGAGGTAGCGTCCAAGACCGTACCGGTGCATGTGGAGCCGGGTCCACCGCCCTCCGGGATCCAGGTTGGCGAGGTGACCTACGACCCGACCACGCTCACCGTGACCGGACCGTCGATGGTCGTGCGCCAGGTGGTTGCCGCCAGGGTCGATGTCCCACTCGACCGGGGCAACCTCAACGTGGACTCCGAGATCGACGCCCGCCCGATCAACGCCGCCGGTGATGTGGTGACTGGGGTGAATTTCGAGCCGCGCACGGTGCATGTCACGATCCCGCTGTACACGAACCGCGAGTCACGGACGCTGCCGGTCAACCCGGTGGTGACCGGGAACCCCGCGCCCGGCTTCCGGATCGCCGGCATCAGGGTGGATCCCCAGGTGGTCACGGTGGAGGGGAACGGGGACCGGCTGGCGACGTTGACCCAGGCGGACACCGCCCCGATCGCCCTGTTCGGAGCGACCAGTGACGTGACCGAGATCGTCGCGTACGCGCTCCCGTCCGGGGTCACTGCCACCGGGTCGGGGACGGCGACCGTGACCGTCCGCGTGGAGGCAGTGACCGAGACCCGCACCTATACGGCCGGCTTCCGACTCGACGGGTTGGATTCGGGCCTCACCTACGCCCTCTCGGACAACCAGGTCCTGATGACCCTGTACGGATCGGTGGCCGACCTCGACCGGCTGTCGTCCGCGCCGCTCGTCGTCGGGCTCGGCGTCGCGGGGCTGGGGCCAGGCTCGCACAGCGTTCCGGTCGTGCCGTCACTGCCCTCTGGCGTGACGGTCGCCTCGCTGTCGCCCCGCTCGGTGACGGTTACCATCACGGCGCCGCCGTCGCCGCCGCCGTCGCCCACCGCGACGTCCGGGGCCGCGTTCACAGAGCCGCCGACCGGCACGCCGGGTCAGACGCCCACGCCGGCCCCCTGATCGCGTCGGGACGGAGCCGACACGGCACACCCTTCATCCCATCCACGAGGCCCTGCATGACTCGCCTGTTCGGCACCGATGGCATCCGCGGCGTCGCCAACGTCGACCTGCTGCCCTCGCTCGCCTTCGCGCTCGGACGGGCGACCGCCCACGAGATCGTGAAGCCCGGTGGATCGCTCGTGGTCGGGCGCGACACCCGGCGCTCGGGTGACATGTTCGTGGCGGCGATCACCGCCGGCGCCACGAGCATGGGCGTCGACGTCCACGTTGTCGGCGTGGTGCCGACCCCCGCGCTGGCGTTCCTCGCCGACTCCGGGGCCTTCGCGGCCGGGATCATGGTGTCCGCGTCGCACAATCCCGCGGAGGACAACGGCCTCAAGGTCCTCGACCCGCGGGGCCTCAAGCTGGCCGACGACACCGAGGACGACCTCGAGAACGCCATCCTGCGCGCCGATGAGCTGCCATCCGTGCCCGCGGCCGAGGTGGGGCGGGCGATCGACGCGGCCCCGCTCCTCGGGCGGTACGTGGAGCACAGGGCTGGGTTGGCGGCCGGGGTGACGGCCGGCGGGCTGCACGTCGTCCTCGACGCGGCAAACGGCGCCGCCTTCGAGGTCGCCCCGGCCATCCTGCGGGCGACCGGGGCACGGGTGACCGTCATCAACGACCGCCCGGACGGCGACAACATCAACCGGGACTGCGGCGCCACCGATCCCGCGTCGCTGGCCGACGCGGTTCGTGCCGCCGGGGCCGATGTCGGGTTCGCCCTCGACGGCGATGCCGACCGGTGCGTGGCGGTCGATGGAACCGGCGAGCTCGTCGACGGTGATCAGGTGCTGGGCATCCTGGCCCTCGAACGTCTCTCGCGGGGGGCCCTGGACCACGGCAGCCTGGTGGTCTCGGTGCTGTCCAACGGCGGCCTGCAGGCGGCGATCGAGGGCGCCGGTGGCCGGATCGTCCGCACGCCGGTGGGCGACAAGCACATCCTGGCCGCCATGTTGGTGTCGGGCGCCGGCCTGGGTGGTGAGAAGAGCGGCCACGTCATCGTGCGCGAGCACACGTTGTCGGGTGACGGGATCGTGACCGCGATCGAGCTGCTCCGGGTGATGACGGCGGCCGGTGCGAGCCTCGGCGAGCTTGCCCGCGCGATCCGGCTGCTGCCCCAGGCCCAGCGCGCGATCCGGGTCCGGCATCGCGACCAGTGGGAGAACGACGACACGCTCCGGCAGGCCATCGCCGATGCGGAGCGCCGGCTCGAGCCCCACGGACGGGTCCTGGTCCGTCCGTCGGGCACGGAGCCCGTTCTGAGGGTGATGGTCGAGGGCAGCGATCCCGCGATGGTGATCAGCCTGGCCGACGGGATCGCGGCGCTCGCGGCCGAGCGTCTACACTAGCCGCCCGCGGGGCGCGGACGGTTCCCGACCGTGGCCGGACCACGGTCGGCTCCCGCTCGTGGCGGGGCCGCAGCTCGTGACGCAGGAGACTTCCCAGGCCCATGTGCGGAATCGTCGGCTACACGGGGCCCCGACAGGCCGGCCCGATCCTGATGGAGGGGCTTCGCAGGCTCGAGTATCGCGGCTACGACTCGGCGGGGATCGCGCTCGTCGACGAACACGGTGACCTGTTCGTCGAGAAGCGGGCGGGCAAGCTCGCGAACCTCCAGACGGCGATCGCGGATCGGACGCCACATGCGGCGATCGGGCTGGCTCACACGCGTTGGGCCACCCACGGCCGGCCCAACGATCTCAACGCGCATCCGCACCAGGACTGCACGGGCCGGATCACGGTGATCCACAACGGGATCATCGAGAACTTCCGGGAGCTGCGCGACGGCCTCGAGGAACGCGGCCATCGCCTGGCATCGGAGACCGATACGGAGGCCCTCGCGCACCTGATCGAGGAAGCGTACGAGGGCGATCTGGCGGAGGCCGTCCGCATCGCGCTCCGCAGGGTCGAGGGAGCGTATGCGATCGCGGTGATGCATCAGGGCGAGAATGACCGGCTGGTCGGCGCCCGCCAGGACGTGCCGCTGGTGGTCGGGATCGCCGAGGGCGAATCGTTCCTGGCATCGGACGTCGCGGCCATCCTCGCCCACACCAACCGCGTCATCTTCCTCGAGGAGGGTGACGTGGCGGACCTGCGGCCCGGCAGCGCCACGATCAGCGGGGTCGACGGCCTGCCCCGGGAGCGCGTCGCCACCACGATCGACTGGTCGCCCGAGGCGGCCGAGCGCGGCGGCTACGACCACTTCATGCTCAAGGAGATCCACGAGCAGCCAACCGCGCTTCGCCAGTCGCTGGCCGGCCGGGTGACCGCCGATGGCCGGATCGACGTCCCGGAGGTGTCGGCCCTCGACGATGTGTTCCGGCGCGTGACGCGCGTGGAGCTCGTCGCCTGCGGCACCGCCTCGTATGCGAGCCTGGTGGGGGCCGCCGCGCTCGAGGACTGGGCAGGGCTGCCTGCGAGGGTGACGGTGGGCTCGGAGTTCCGGTACTCGCCACCGCCGCTCGACCCCGACACGCTGGTGATCGCGGTGACCCAGTCGGGCGAGACCGCCGACACGATCGCCCCGACCCGCCTCGCCCGCGAGCGTGGCTGTCCGATCGTGGCCGTGACGAACACCGTTGGCTCCGCCATCACCCGCGAGGCGGATGCGGTGATGTTCCTCCAGGCCGGTCCCGAGATCGCGGTGGCGGCGTCCAAGACGTTCGTCACCCAGGTCACGACGCTCGTGATCCTGGCAGCTGCCATCGCGCGGGCGCGGGGCCGGCTGGCAGCGTCGGACGAGCTCGAGCTTGGTCACGCGCTTCGAGCCCTGCCCGATGCCGCTGCACGAACGCTCGAGCTGAGCGCCGACGCCGCCACCTTCGCACGCCGCTACGTGAACTCTCGCGGGTTCATGTTCATCGGCCGCGGTTACACGCTGCCCGCGGCGCTGGAGGGAGCGCTCAAGCTGAAGGAGATCAGCTACATCCACGCCGAGGGCTACGCGGCGGGCGAGCTCAAGCATGGCCCGATCTCGCTGCTCGACGCGGAGTGCCCGCTGGTGGCGATCGCCACCAGCTCGCGGAGCTACGAGAAGCTGATCAGCAACGTGATGGAGGGTCGTGCCCGGGACGCTCGGGTGCTCGCCATTGCGACCGAGGGCGACGTCCAGATCGAGCGCTTCGCCGACGACGTGCTATGGGTCCCGCCGACGCACGAGGCGCTGTCGCCGGTGCTGGCCGCGATCCCGCTCCAGCTGTTCGCCTACCACACCGCGGTGGCCAGGGGCACGGACGTGGACCAGCCCCGGAACCTGGCGAAGTCGGTCACGGTGGAGTAGCGATGGCGCGCCCGAACCGGGCCTCGGAGGCGTTGCCGCCCGCCGGGACGGTGCCCGATGGCACGACCGAGCTGGGCATCGACATCGTCAAGGTGGACCGAATCAGAGCGGCCATGGCCCGGTTCGGCGACCGCTTCTCGCGCCGCGTCCTGACCGACGCGGAGCGACGCTATGTCCGCGACCGTGCGGAGACGTTCGCCGGCCGGTGGGCGGCCAAGGAGGCCGTGTCGAAGGTCCTGGGCCTGGGCGTCCGTGGCATCGGCTGGCGGGACATCGAGGTGGAGCGGCTGCCCACCGGGCAGCCATCGATCGCGCTGCACGGGCGTGCGGTCACCCGGGCGGAGCAGCTCGGGATGGGCCGGATCGCCGTCTCGATCACCCATGAGGCGGAGTACGCGGTCGCGATCGCGTTCGGGATCAGGACGGCCGGCGGACGGTACCTGTTCCCACCCGACATCGAGCAGCGGCTCGACGGCCGCGAACGGGCCCTGCTGGCCCGGTTCGAGCGGATGCGCGAGCTCCACGAGGCGACGCGGGCCATGGCGGCCGAGGTCGACGCCGTCGAGAGCGCAGGCACGCTGCGAGATGAGGTGCGGCATGCGTGATCGACGACCCGTGGGTTTCGGCAGCCCGGCGCCGGATGCTGTCGTCGAACGCAGCACGGTGGGCGTCGCCGCCGGGCCCCGGACGCTGGACGACGACGCGATGGCCGGCCTCGTCCCGCGGCGCAGCAAGCGCGGCCACAAGGGGAGCTTCGGCAAGCTGCTCGTGATCGCCGGCTCGCTCGACTACGCGGGTGCCGCCCTGCTGGTATGCCGCGCGGCCGGCCGCGCCGGAGCCGGCCTGGTGACCCTTGCGGTACCCGAGTCGCTCCAGCCGCTGTTCGCGGCCAAGGTGGTCGAGGCCACCACCATGGCGATGCCCGAGGACGACGTCGAGGAGGTCGATCCCGAGCCTGCGCTGGCCAAGGTGCTCGACCACGACCATGACGCGCTGGTCGTCGGGCCCGGGCTTCGGCCGTCGTTGGCGACCGCGGAGCTGCTCCGGCTGCTGCTGACGGCCGGCGAAGAAGCCCTGAACGGATGGCCAGAGGGGTCGCCGCCTCGCTCCGCCGACGCGACGCCGGTGGTGCTGGACGCCGAGGCGCTGCGGACGCTGGCGGCGGCGGACGCGTGGTGGACGCGGGTGGGCCGGCCCTGCGTGCTCACGCCGCACAGCGGTGAGTTCGCCCGCCTGCGGGCGGGCAGCGGTCATGACCCCGCCGACGACGGCGATCTCAACGGCGACGATGATGCTCGGGCTCGAGCCGCGGTTGCCGCGGCCACCGAGTGGGGCCAGGTGGTGGTCCTCAAGGGTGCCCGGACGGTGATTGCCGCGCCCGGCGGCAAGCTGGCGGTGGCTCCGTTCGAGAATCCAGCCATGGCCTCCGGTGGCACCGGCGACGTGCTGTCGGGCACGATCGGGGGGCTGCTGGCGCAGGGATTGGCGCCGTTCGATGCGGCCAGGCTGGGTGTCTACCTCCACGGGCTCGCGGGCGATGCCGTGCGCGAGCGCATCGGCGATGCCGGGCTGCTGGCCGGCGACCTGCCCGACGCGCTGCCGATCGGACGCCGTCGTCTGGCCCGGATCGCGGAGCGCCAGCGGAGCGGGCGACGCCTCGGATTTGGTGCGCGAGACGACCCCGAGGCGGCCGGGACGGATCCGGGCGACGCGCGAAACGACGCACACGACGAGGGCCCCGACCCGGTTGACGGCGACGGGCAGGAGCCGGCCGGAGGCGAGGATCGCGAGCCTGGCAGCGACAGCACCGATGCGACGGCCATGGACGGTGCATCCCGTGGCCCGCGGAGCGGGAGGTGACGCTGAACGAGATCGGCGAGCTGTCGCCGGCCCTCGCGGCGCGCAGGCCGATCGAGGATTGCCTCGCGGCGGCAGGCCTGCCCCAGCTGCCCCGGACCGCCTGGCTCGAGGTCGACCTCGATGCGCTGCGTGGCAACCTCGGCGTGCTCCGCGAGCTCGTCGGGCCCGACGTTCGCCTCGAGCCGGTCGTCAAGGCCGACGCCTACGGTCATGGCGCTGGCCCGGTCGCACGCACGCTCGAGGCGGCCGGAGCCGATGGGCTCGCGGTCGCCACCATCGACGAGGCGGTGGAGCTGCGCGACGCCGGTGTGACGCTGCCGATCCTGGTCCTGTACCCGGTGCCGCCGGGGCAGGTCGCCACGCCCGTCGCGCTGGGTGTCGCGGTCGCGCTCGGCGGGGGAGCGTCCGCCCAAAGGGTGCTCGCGGCCGCAGATCGCGCGCTGGCGGACCACCCCGGCCAGGTGCTCGACATCCACCTCGAGCTCGAGACGGGTCTCGGGCGTGGCGGCATTCTGCCGGGCGATGCGGCCGCGTCGGTGGCGGCGATCGGGCAGCGGGCGGGCGTGCGTCTGGGTGGGATCTGGACCCACGTGGCCGCAGCCGATGACCTGGCGGCCACCCGCCTCCAGGATGCGCGGTTCGGGGCGGCGCTCGACGGCCTTGCCGACGCCGCCCGGCTGGGTGGCCGCGATGCCTGGCGCCACCTCGCCGCGAGCGGCGTCGTGCTGGCGGCCGACGTGCGACGCTGGGACGCGGTGCGCGTCGGGCTGGCCGTCTATGGCCTGGTCCCCGACGCCCTCGTCCCGCCGCCCGAGACCTCGGAGGCCGCCGCCCGCCTGCGCCCGGCCATGAGCCTCGTCACGCGACCCATCCGCGTGGCCCGGCTGCCGTCCGGGCACGGGGTGAGCTACGGCCCGTCGTTCGTGACCGCCCGGCCGACGCAGATCGCAACCCTCCCAGTCGGGTACGGGGATGGCTGGCGGCGGGCGCTGTCCGATCGTGCCCAGGCGCTGGTCCGCGGACATCGCGTGCCGCTCGTCGGCCGGGTATCCATGGATGCTGTGATGGCCGACGTCACCGACGTTCCGGGCCCGCCCGTCACCGAGGACGACGAGGTGGTGCTGCTGGGGGCGCAGGGAAGCCAGCGGATCACGGCCTTCGAGCTGGCGGCGACCTGTGAGACGATCTCCTACGAGATCCTGACCGGGCTGTCCCGCCGTCTGCCCCGGGTGTACCATGCCGCGGGTTCGCCCGTGGAGATCCGGCTCCTTGCGGGCGGGAGGTCCGAATGGCGCGAATCGAGCTCTGGAACGGCGATATCTGCGACCTCGAGGTCGACGCGATCGTAAGTCCCGCGGCGACCTCGTTGTGGATGTCGACCGGCGTGGCGGGCGAGCTCAAGCGTGCGGGCGGCGATGAGATCGAGTTCGCTGCCATCCGCCAGGCACCGGCGGTGATCGGCACGGCGGTGGTCACCCCGGCCGGCCGGCTCGCGGCCCGCTACCTCATCCATGCCGTGTCGCTCGAGCGCGATCGCCGGACCAGCGAGGCCGCGATCGACCAGGCCGCCCGGAGCGCGATGGCGCGGGCACGCGAGCTGGGTCTGGCGAGCATCGCGTTCCCGGCGCTCGGGACGGGCATCGGGGGCTTCCCGATGGCCGAGGCGGCCCGGGTGGCGGTCCATGCGGTCCGCGACGAGCTTCGGACCCCCTCCACGATCGAGCACGTCGTGTTCGCCCTGCGCGGCGCCGCCGCCTATGAGGCGTTCGCCCACGCCCTGTCCGCGGCGGACGTCTCGTCGCCCAACGCGGCGTCGACCGCCGCCGGCTCCACGACGGTGCCCTTGCCGGCCAGAGGGGCCGACGAGGCGCGCCGGTGAGCCTGCCGCTGGAGCCGTTCGATGAGCGCCGTGAGGCGCTCGTGGAGGCGGTCGCGCGCGAGATCCGCATCCGCGGCCTCACCGGCCCGGCCGTCCATTTTCTCGAGGCCAGCCGGCCGTATCGTCCACTCGGGGCGCCCGCGATGCTGTTCTTCGATCCCGTCCTGCGGGACCTGTTCGGTGGCGAGACCCCGGTCGCAAGCGAGCTCCTGCGCGACGATGCCGGGATCGAGGCGCTGATCGATCGGCTCGAGGAGCTCGACGAAGCCGACGGCTGGGACGCCTGACGCCCCGGACCCGGTGGTCGGCATGCCGCCACTGGTAGCATCGGGCCGGTGAGCAGCGAGCCGCGGGCCTTCGTCACCGTCGATCGCGGAACGGCGACCACCGCGGTCGCGCTGGTCGGCAGGGTGGATGGGCGGTGGCGCCTCCTGGGGGCGACGAGCGGGCCGGTGGAGGTGCCTCCGGAGGCGCTCGTCGAGCGTCTGCGACGCCGGCTCTGCGCGGTCGATCCGGAGCTGGCGGCATCGCTCCTGATCCACACGGACGGCGCCGCCGAGGCGATGCCCCGGATCAGCTGTGCCACCGCGGCCCCGCCCGAGATCGCGGTCGTCGCCGCGACGCATCGTGCCCTGATGCCCCTCTCCGCGACCGCCCGCGAGACCGGCTGGCAGGTCGTGCCGGTGACGCTCGAGGGAGCGCAGATCACGACGGTCGCAGCGACGCTGGCCAACCCCCGGCTCTCGGCTGTCCTGGCCGGCGCCGGGGACCCTCCAGGGGGCGACGAGCGTCCGCTGATGGCGGAGCTCGCGATGCAGGTCGGGGCGGCGGCCAACCGGCGACCCGACCTGACCATGATCCTCACCGGGAGCCTTGCCGAGCCCGGCGGGCGGTACGAAGCATCGCTCCGCCAGGATCGGGTCGGGGCGACGATCGTTGGCCCCTCGCCGGGGGCAGCCGGCGGGGGGCCGCTGCGGCGGCTCCTCGACAGCATCCGGTCGGGTGATGACGATGGCCGTCGAGCGCTGGGCGTGGCGACGGCAACGCTGGCCGAGGTCCTCCGGCGATCCGTGGGGGTCGTCGAGGTGGGGCAGTCGTCGGGGATGCGGGCCGTGGCCGACCACGCCCCGGGCGCGCCCTCCCAGGTCGAGGTGGCCATCGTCGCCGATGCCGCGCTGTTGCCCAGGAGGTTCACCGACGGGCATCTCGACGCCATCGCCGGCTGGCTCCCGGTGCCGCTCGACCGGCTGCGGATCCGGGACCGCCTCCGGGAGCTCGCCATGTCGCCCTGGGGAGACGCGGCCGGCGAGGGGGCCGCGCTCCGGCTGGCCGCGGCCCGGGCGGCCGTGCAGCGGCTGGCGGCGGCCACGCACCGTCTCGACGGCGCGCGTCCGGCCGTCACCGTCGCGGTGGGTGGCGTGTGGTCCGCGGTGCCGGCGCCCTTGACCGCGCTGGCGCTGGCCGACGTGCTGCGACGCCCCGGCTTCCACGCTTTCGGGATCGACCACGCGCGGCTTCTCGCGCCGCTGGGCACGATCGCGGACGCGGACGAGCGGCGCCAGCTGATGGCCGACCTGTGTGACGAGCTCGTCGCTCCGCTGGGCAGCGTGGTCATGCCGGCCGGGTTCCGTCCGGGTCGGTCGGCGGGTCGGCTCGTGCTGCATCGGGCAACCTCGGACACCACCATCGATCTCGTGCCGGGCGGCATCGAGCGGGTGGAGCTGGCACCCGGGGAGCGGGCCATCGCCGAGCTCGAGCTGCGCGAGGCGCTGGACCTCGGCGTCCGCACCCGGCGCGCGGCGGCCGAGATCGCGGGCGGCCTGGTCGGGCTGCTGGTGGACCTGCGCGATGTCCCGCTCCGGTTGCCGGAGCGCCCGGAGCGGCGTCGTGATGTGCTGACCGCGTGGGAGCGGGTCGTGTGGCCAGCCGCCGCGCGATGACGCAGGCAGCTGACTGGCTGGCGGAGGTCGCGCAGCGCCCGGTTGCAAGCCGGGATCTCGCCGTTCGCTTCGTCATGGTGCCGGGCGACCGCCCGCTCGTTGCCGCGGGCGACAAGGTGGAGCCGGGCGACCAGCTGTTCGAGCGGCTCCGCGACCGGCGGATCGAGGAGGTGACGATCCCCTCGGCGGCGGGTCCCGCGGCGCAGCCCGAGACGGGCGCCGCGACAGACCCGGTGACGCAGGCTGCGGCGGACCCGGAGGCTGGCGCCTCCGAGGCTCGCACGGCAGGCGGTCTCCCCGGGGCTGGCGAGACCGGACCGGCGACCGGGCGTCGCTGGACTCCGGTAGCCACGTCCCGGATCCGGCGCCATGTCGCGGGCGCCGAAGGCGAGCTGCTGGCGCCCATCCCCGGACGACGGGATCGATGGCGAATGATCACCGGCGAGCACCGGGATCCGGTCGAGTCGCCGATCGCGGGGGTGGTCACGATGGTGGTTCCGGGGTCGGAGATCGTGATCCTCGCCGCGGGGCTCACGATCCGCGGTGCGCTGGCCGCCGGGGTCCCGGCGCACGGCCGTCTCGAGCTGGCCACGGACCCGTTCGGGGAGCTTCGTTCCGGCGGGATCGACGTCGGTCGCGCGGGAAGCGTCCTGGTGGTGGGTGCCAGGATCGACGCCGAGGCGCTGACCAGGGCACGGGCGATGGGCGTCCGCGGCATCGTCGTGGCGTCGCTGTCGGGCAAGGACCTGCGCGACTTTCAGGCATCGGAGCGCCGCCAGCGCGCCTCGCTGCATGCCGCCCCGCCATTCGCCGTGGTTGCGCTCGACGGTACCGCCCGGCGGCCGATCCCGACCCCGGTCGCCTCCTTGCTGGGCCGGCTGGCGGGTCGCGACGTGGGATTGGTGATGGACCCGCCGGGACTCGTGTTCGATCCTGCCGGGGTGGAGCTCCCGGACATCGATGCGGCCTGGGTACGCATCCGCTCGGGACCCGGGGCCGGTGCCGAGGGGTGCGTGGTGGGTCCTGCCGGGCTGCACTGGTTCGGCCGCGGGACCCAGCTCGAGGCGATGCTCGTCGCCCTCGAGGGTGAGCCCGCGCGACCGATTCCGATCGGCGATCTCGAGCGGCTCGCCTGGCCACCGGCGACGCGGTGACCGGGCCGTTCGGCTACCCTCGAACGCATGTCCGGGCAACCCGTTTATGAGCACCTAGTCACGACACGCGACGCGCAGGAGACGCGTGGGCTGGCTGCCCGCATGGCCGCCGCCGCGCGTGCGGGCGATCTCGTCTGCCTGGTTGGGGAGCTCGGCGCCGGCAAGACCCAGTTCGCCAAGGGCTTTGCGGCAGGGCTCGGCGTCACCGAGACCGTGAACTCGCCCACGTTCGTCCTGATGGCCGAGTATCCCGGCCGGCTGCCCCTGTTCCACGTCGACCTGTACCGGCTCGACGACGCGGCCGATGCGCTTGCCGGTGGCCTGCTCGACGAGCGACAGCGTGCCGGCGTCGCGATCGTGGAGTGGGCCGAGCGGCTGGGCGCCGCGCTGCCCAGGTCTCGGCTGGACGTGATCATCGACGGAGCCGGCGACGACCCTCGCCGGATCGCGCTGCGGATCGCTGACGAGGGGTATCGCCGGTATCTCAAGGCCGCCGCGTGACCTCGCCCACCGGCCGTCCGGGCCTGCTGCTCGCGGTGGACACGGCGACCACGCACGCGGTGATCGCGCTCGGAGACCCGGATGGGTCGGTGGTGGCCGAGCGAACCTGGATCGCCGGCTACCGTCACGGCGAGGAGCTGCTGCCCCGGATCGAGGCGCTGCTGCGTGAGCGGAACGTTCGGCCGCCGACCCTCGGCGGGCTGGTGGTGGGCACGGGGCCGGGCGCGTTCACCGGGTTGCGGGTGGGTCTGGCCACGGTCAAGGGCCTGGCCTATGCGCTGGGCCTGCCGGTGGTTGGCGTGGCGACGGGCGCGGCGTTGCTGGCTGCCGCCCCGGCGAGCGCCGGTTCGGCGGACGCCAATTCCGCCGCCCCGGCGAGCGCCGGTTCCGCCGCTGAGGTCGTCGCCGGCGCCGCCGCCAGTGGGCTCGTCCTGATGCAGCCGGCGGGTCCGTCCGACACGGTGCTCTCGCGACCGGGGCAGCCACCACGGATCGTGCCGGGAGGCACTGACCCGGGGCTCTCGCCGGACGAGCGGCTGGTCGCCGTCGATCTCGAGGGGCGGGTGCCGGCCGCGGCCTCCACGCTCGGCGCGACGGCCCTCACCGGCCTCGCAGCCGCGCTGCTGCGATCGGGTGCGGCTCGCCTGGCGCGGGGCGATTCAGATGACCTCGCGCTGCTCGTCCCCGAGTATGTGACCCTGCCGCGCGGCGTCCGCGCGCTGGTCCCCGAGACCGCGGTCGAGGTCACCGGGGCTGGAGGCGGGACGTGAGCGGCGGTGCCGTGCTCAGGATCCGGCCCATGACCTTCGACGATCTGCCTTCGGTCCAGCTCATCGAGCGCGCCTCGTTCAGCACGCCCTGGCCCCCGCAGGCCTACCGCCAGGAGCTTGCCTCCAACCGGCTCGCCTATTACGTGGTGGCGGTCCTGGGTGACGATATCGTCGCCTATGGCGGCATCTGGCTCATGGTCGACGAGGCCCACGTCACCACCTTCGCCGTCCACCCCAGATACCGCCGGCAGAGGATCGGGGAGCGGCTGCTGCTCGCGCTCCTCGACCTGTCGCTCGACCGGCGCGCCCGCGAGGCCACCCTCGAGGTCCGGCTGTCGAACCTGCCCGCGCGGCGACTGTACGAGAAGTACGGCTTTCGGCCGGTCGGCATCCGCCCCCGCTACTACACCGACAACGGCGAGGATGCGCTGATCATGACCACCGAGCCGCTCGCGGGCGACCCCATGCGCGAGCGGATCGCAGGTCTGCGGGCGGCCATCGATGCGGCACCGCCGCCATCGACACCCGCACCTGCCGGAGAGGCCGAGGCGGCCGAGGTCGTTGGTCCCCAGCCTGCCGTCGGGGCGCAGCCCTCTGCCGGCACCCACGCGATCGGCGGTGCTCTCGACGCCCAGGCGGTCAACGGCGCCACCGGCCGGCCGTCCCGCAAGGCACCGTCCGCCGGCGGCGGAGCGCGATGACCGGCCCCCTTCTTCTGGCGGTCGAGTCGAGCTGCGACGAGACCGGCGTCGCCGTGGTGGAGGACGGGCGCCGGATCCACGCCAACGTGGTCGCCAGCCAGATCGCGCTGCATGCGGCCACCGGCGGCATCGTGCCCGAGGTCGCGGCGCGCGCCCACCTGCGCTGGATCGTGCCCGTGATGGACGAGGCGCTGACGACGGCCGGCGTGTCCCTGAAGGACGTGGATGCGGTGGCGGTCACCTATGGTCCGGGCCTGGCCGGGTCGCTGCTGGTCGGCATCAATGCGGCGAAGGCCGTCGCCTGGGCCCACGACAAGCCGCTGGTGCCCGTCAACCACCTCGAGGGCCACGTCTACGCGGGCTGGCTGCTCGACCCGGGTGAGACGGAGCGGGAGTCGCCGCCGTTTCCGCTGGTCGCCCTGGTTGTGTCCGGCGGGCACACGTTCCTGGTCGAGATGCGCGACCACCTGAGCTACCGGTTGCTGGGGCAGACGGTGGACGATGCGGCCGGCGAGGCCTTCGACAAGGTGGGCCGACTGCTCCGTCTCGGGTATCCGGGGGGTCCCGCGATCTCCCGTGCCGCCGAGCGTGCGGTGGCCCACGATCGCGTCTTTCCGCGGGCGTGGATGGGCGACACGTACGATCTCAGCTTCTCGGGCCTCAAGACCGCGGCCCGCAGGATCATCGCCCGGGCCCGTGCAGACGAGGGGTTGCCGCCGGACGAGTCCGACGGAACCCTGCCCGACGACGTGGTGGCCGAGCTCGCCTGGGGGTTCCAGGATTCGGTGGTCGACGTGCTCACGACCAAGACGATGCGGGCCGCCGAGGCTACCGGGGCCCGGGGAATCCTGCTGGGTGGCGGCGTGGCGGCCAACGCCGCCCTGCGGGCCCGGATCTCGGGCGAGGCAGAGGGGCGTGGCCTGGCCCTGGTGATCCCGCGCCCGGGCCTGTGCACCGACAACGGTGCGATGATCGGCGCCGCCGGCGCGCGGCGCCTGGCCGCCGGCGCGCGCGCGGGGCTCGACCTCGATGCGCGGCCCTCGCTGCCGCTCGCGCGGTGAGCGCCGGTCGCGGCGCCACCGAGCCCCGGCTGGATCCGCTGTTCGTGCGGCGGACCCTTCGGGAGGCGGGCCTGCGGGCGCGCCACAACCTGAGCCAGAACTTCCTGGCCGACGTGGACGTGCTGGAGGGCATCCTGCGCGAGGCCAGGCCGGTGCCCGAGCGAGGTGTGCTCGAGATCGGCCCGGGCCTCGGGTTCCTGACCGGCGGGCTGCTCGCTGCCGGCGCGCACGTGACCTCGGTGGAGCTTGACCGGGGACTCGTGGCCATCCTCCGGGAGCGGTTCGCCGAGGAGATCGAGGCCGATCGCCTCCACCTCGTCCAGGGCGACGCGCTGGACGAGGACCTGACCGGGCTGGTCCCGCCGCCGTACGACGTGGTGGCGAACCTCCCGTACCACATCACGAGCCCGGTCCTTCACCGGCTGCTGGGCAGCCCGCCGCGTGCCGGTCGCCTGGTGCTGATGGTTCAGCGGGAGGTCGCCGAGCGCGTGGCCGCGGC
Organism: uncultured Chloroflexia bacterium; assembly: GCA_963829295.1. GTDB lineage: Bacteria > Chloroflexota > Limnocylindria > Limnocylindrales > CSP1-4 > CAIXZV01. Next base: position 681,297 of record CAWHHU010000010.1, read on the forward strand.
ACCCGGTGACATGTCGTACCTGTCGGTGTTCGTCCAGTACCACGCCCGGGCGAAGGTGGCGTTCCGGGTTCCGCGCGAGGCGTTCGAGCCGGCGCCCAGGGTGGAGTCGGCCGTCCTCGTGCTGGAGCCGTTTGCCGCCGACGATCGGCTCGATGCCGAGGCCGAGGACCAGCTGTGGCGGATCGTGCAGGCTGCCTTCCACGAACGGCGCAAGATGCTCCACAACGTGCTGACGCGCCAGCTGCCGGTCGAGCCGGATCGCGTCGACGCCGCACTGGCCACGGTCGGGATCGCCCGCGACCGGCGCCCGCAGACGCTCGCGGTGGGCGAATGGATCGCGCTGGCCGAGGTGCTCGGCCCGCTCCCGGCCGGTCGCTGATGACCGTCGAGGGGGCAGCGCCCGACCCGTTGCGCCGCCTCTCCCCGGTGATCCGGCTCGCACCGGCCAAGGTGAACCTGACGCTGGCCGTGCTCGGCCGGCGCGCCGACGGGTTCCACGACCTTCACAGCATCATGGTGCCGCTCGATCTCGCGGACCGGCTCTCGGTCTCGCTCGCCCCGCCTGGCGGGTCCGATTCGTTGCACGTCGTCGGGTTCGATGCGGGGCCCACCAGCGACAATCTCGTGCTCCGGGCATTCGCCCTCGCGCGCCGCCTTGCGGGCCCCGCGACCGGCCGGCCCGGGACACCGCCACCGCTGGCCGCCCGTCTCGAGAAGCGGATCCCGATCGCGGCCGGGCTGGCGGGCGGCTCGTCGGACGCGGCAGCCGCAACCGATGCCGCGCTCGAGGCCTGGGCCATCGAGCTGGGCCCCGAGGCACGGGTGCGGCTGGCCGCGGAGCTCGGATCGGACGTCCCCTTCTTCCTCGCCGGCGGGCCGGCCCTGGTCGAGGGGAGGGGCGAGCGGCTGACCGGGCTCGCGTGGCTTCGGGATGCGCGGACGCCGGCCGCCGCGGCCGATGGCGATGGAGCGAGCAGCACGGCCGGCGAGGCCGATGAGGACGGCGCCATGACCAGGGACGGCGCGCCGGACCGACCCGGGCTGCTGCTGGTGACGCCCGCGGTGGGGATCTCGACCCAGGCGGCATTCGAGGCCTGGGACGCCGGTGCTCGTCCTGCCGGGAACGCCGCCCGGCTCGCGTCCGACCACCTGGCCGCCGAGCTCCGCTCCGGGCTGCGGGTCACCGATCTGATGGCCCGCGCCTCGGTGCTGGCCGCCGCCAACGATCTCGCACCCGCCGCCTCGGTGCTCGAGCCTGGCCTGGTGCCGTTCAAGCGGGCCCTGTTGCGCCTGCTCGGCCGTCCGGTCGGCCTGTCCGGGTCCGGGCCGACCCACTGGGCCCTCTATCCTTCGTACGGGGAGGCCGTCACCGCGGCCGATCGCGTGAGGAGCGGGATCGTGGACGGGGAGCTGCCAGCCCTCGGTCCGCGGCCACCGTTCGTCGCCGCGACACGGATCGTCGCGCCCGCCCGGATCGTCGCCGGTACCCAAGCAGCTCGGAGGCTAGGATGAACCGCCAGTCCATCTCAACGGCCGGCGCCCCGGCCGCTATCGGCCCCTACAGCCAGGCGGTCGCCACCGACGGCCTCGTGTTCTGCAGCGGCCAGCTGGGGTTGGACCCGGAGACGGGCGAGCTGGCCCAGGGTGTCGAAGCCCAGGCCGATCGCGCGCTCCGCAACCTGGCTGCCGTCCTCGACGCAGCCGGGCTGACCCTGGCCGACGTGCTCAAGACCACGATCTTCCTTGCCGACATGGGGGACTTCGCCGCCGTCAACGCCGTCTATGCTCGCCACATGCCGGACCCGCCGCCCGCGCGATCGACCGTCCAGGTTGCCGCCTTGCCCAAGGCCGGGCTGGTGGAGATCGAGGCGATCGCACGCCGCGCGGATCGGTGACGGAGCGGTAGGCGATCGGTCCGGTTGACACTCCCACCTGGCCAACCCCAGAATCGGCGCGCCTGCGATGACCAACTCGCTCACTCCCCCGGGCGCCGCCAGCGCCGAACCACCCACGGTGCCATCGACGCGAGCCACCGGACGCCCGGCCCAGTGACGCCCTCAAGTCCCGGGCCCTCCGGGCATCGAACGACCGCCGTGGTCCTCGCGGCAGGGCTCGGCACCCGGATGCGATCGACGCTGCCCAAGGTGCTCCATCCAGTGTGCGGGCGCCCGATGATCGAGTACGTCCTGGACACGGCCGTGACCGCCACGACATCGCGTCCGATCGTCGTCTGCCCGCCCATGGCCCAGGGCGTTCGCGGGGACGTCGCCGAGGTCGTGGCAGGCGTGGCCGACACCGTCGTCCAGGCCGAGCCGAAGGGGACCGGTGACGCGCTCCGGGTGGCCGTGGAGGCGATCCCCGAGGCGGTCGAGGAGATCCTCGTGCTGTCGGGCGATGTGCCGCTGGTGGGTTCCGACCTGCTGACCGCGCTGATCGACGCCCGCGCCATGGACCACGCCGCAATTTCGCTGGTCGTCGTCGACGCGCTCGACCCGTCGGGCCTGGGCCGGGTCGTGCGTCGCGAGGGCGGCACGGTCGACCGGATCGTGGAGGAGAAGGACGCGACCGACGAGGAGCGTCGGATCAGCGAGATCAACGCGGGCCTGTACGCATTCGACGCGGCGTGGCTGCGCCGCCGGATCGGCGGTCTCCGACCCTCGCCTGCGACGGGCGAGGTGTACCTCACCGAGCTGGTGGCGCTGGCGCGCGAGGATGGGCGGATTGTGGCGGCGCTCGACGTCGAGGACGACGGCCGGCTGACCGGCATCAACGACCGGGCGCAGCTCGCCCGCGCCGAGTGGGACATGCGGGTCGAGCTCAACGATCGCTGGATGCGCGACGGGGTCACGATGCTCGACCCGTCCACCGTGTATCTGGACCACGCGGTCGAGCTGTCGCGCGACGTCATCCTGGAGCCCAACGTGGTCCTCCGCGGGCGAACACGCGTTGGCGAGAGAACCCGCATCGCCACGGGGTCGCAGATCGTGGACTCCGTGATCGGCGCCGACTGCATGGTCTGGGCGAGCGTGATCGAGCGCTCCGAGGTGGAGGACGAGGTCACGATCGGCCCGTTCAGCCACCTGCGCCCCGGCGTCCACGTCGGCCGGCGATCGGAGATCGGCAACTACGCGGAGCTCAAGAACAGCCGTCTCGGCGAGCACGTCCGTCAGCACCACGCGAGCTATCTGGGCGATGCCGACGTCGGTGCCGACACCAACGTTGGTGCGGGCACGATCACCGCCAACTACGACGGCGTCAACAAGCACCGGACGACGATCGGGGCGCGGGTCTTCCTGGGCGTGGACACGATGCTCCGCGCACCCCTGACGCTGGGCGAGGGAGCGAGGACCGGCGCCGGCGCGGTGGTGACCCACGATGTGCCTCCGGGCGCCCTGGTGGTCGGCGTGCCCGCCCGGATCCACGAGCCGAGGGCCGTCCGGCCGGCCGACGATCCGCCGCAGGTTGGCCCCGTGGCACCGGGAGCGAACGGGGACACGGCGTGAACAGCTTCATCGGAACGATCCTGCTGCTGGTCGTCCTGACCCTGCTCGAGGCGTTCTTCGTGGCCGCCGAGATCTCCCTGGTCTCGATCCGCAGGAGCCGGGTGGAGCAGCTGGTCGAGGAGGGGCGGCCGGGTGCGCGCCGGGTCAAGAAGCTGCTCGAGGATCCGGGACGCTTCCTCGCCGTCGTCCAGCTGGGCCTGACCGTGATCGGGTTCATGGCCTCGGCGTTGGCGGCGGTGAGCCTTGCGAAAGGGCTGGCCGGGCTGCTGGAGTCGGCCATGGACCCGGACACGGCCGCGGGTCTCGCGCTGGTGATCGTCACCGTGATCCTCGCCCTGTTCACGATCGTGTTCGCGGAGCTGGTGCCGAAGTCGATCGCGCTTGCGCACACGGAGCGATTCGCGGTCACGCTGGCGGGCCCGCTGGATCTGCTCGGCCGGCTGCTGGGACCGCTGGTCGCCGTGCTCACCGGCACCACGCGCTGGATCAGCCGCCGGTTCGGCGCCGACGTGACATCGGAGGCCCAGATCAGCGCCGAGGAGCTGCGCCTGATCGTCGAGCGCGGTGGCGAGCAGGGGATCCTCGAGGCCGAGGAAGAGCAGATGATCAACGCCGTGATCGAGCTCGGTCAGCGGCGCCTTCACGAGGTCATGGTGCCCAGGACCGCGATCGTCGCCCTGCCCACGTCGGCGACGTTCGACGAGGTGATCGACATTCTCATCGCAGAAGGGCATTCGCGGGTCCCGGTGTACGAGGCGTCCGTGGACGAGGTGGTCGGGATCCTGTACGCGAAGGACCTGCTGCCGCTGCTGAAGTCGCACGCCGATGACCGGCCGGACCTCCGCCGCCTGCTGCGCACCCCGGTGTTCGTGCCCGAATCGATGTCGATCGATGACCTGCTCCACGAGTTCCAGCGGCGAAAGGTCCACATCGCGATCGTGCTCGACGAGTACGGTGGGACGGCTGGCCTGGTCACGATCGAGGACCTGCTGGAGGAGATCGTCGGCGAGATCCAGGACGAGTACGACGTCGAGGAGCCGCTGGTCGAGCGGCTGGACGACGACCGGGCGCGGGTGGACGGCCGGGCATCGATCGATGATCTGCTCGATGTGTGGGACCTCAAGGTCCAGCTCGAGGACGAGGACGAGTACGACACCGTCGGCGGCCTGGTCTACCACCGGGTCGGCGGGATCCCGAGCCCGGGCGACGAGGTGCGCGTCGACGGCCTGCGGCTGACCGTGGAATCGACCGACGGCCGGCGGGTGGGCAAGGTGCTGGTGGTCCGCGAGCCCGTGATCGACGAGGCGGCGACCGCCGAGCACGGGGTCTAGGCGAAGCCGGCGCCGGGAAGCTTCGGTCTTCGCGCGCCAGGACCGGCGAAGGACCGGATCCCGCGAACGGTCAGGCGGTGATCACGCCATCGATGATGCCGGTCAGCTGGTCCCGGACCGTGGGGTCGATGATGCCGAGCGCGTTGAGCTCGCTGATCGCCTGGTCGCGATACCGGCGGGCCTCGGTCCGCGTGAACTCGCGGGCACCGGTGCGCTCGAGGATCGCGACGACCTCGTCGGTGTCCACGGTGTCGGGCTCGGCCGCGTACAGCCCGGCCAGACGCTCGCGATCCGCCGGTGCCGCATGCTCCCACGCGTACAGGACCGGGAGCGTCTTCTTGCCTCGCGCGACGTCCGTTGGCTCCTTGCCCGTCTGGTGCTCCTGGCCCCAGATGCCCAGCAGGTCGTCGTTGAGCTGGAACGCGAGCCCCAGCGCCCAGCCGAATCGCCGGTAGCCGGCGATCACCGTCTCGTCGTCGGTCGCCAGCAGCGCGCCCGCCTCGATCGATGCCGAGATCAGCGCGGCGGTCTTGCGGCCGATCATGTCGAAGTACAGGTCCACCGTCATCGGCGAGCTCGACGCCGAGCTGGTGATGTCGAGGTACTGACCCTCGCACAGCAGCACGCACGTCTCGTCGTACAGCCGCATCAGGCGCAGGACCTTCGCGTCGCTGAAGCCGAGATCCGTCAGCCGATGCAGCGCGATGCGCGACAGGCTGAAGATCAGGTCGCCGGTGTTGATCGCCTGCGGTACACCATGGATCGTCCACAGCGTCGCCCGGTGGCGGCGTTCGCTGTCGCCGTCCTCGATGTCATCGTGGACCAGGCTGAAGTTGTGGCCGAGCTCGACGGCCGCAGCGCCCGGCAGGGCCGCCCGATGATCACCGGTGATCGATGCGTAGGCCAGCAGTCCCAGCAGCGGCCGGATCCGCTTGCCGCGCACGCCGTCCGACCCGTCGAGACCGAGGTGGTAGCGGATCATCCCGTACACGCCGGCCGTGGACGCATCGTGGTCCCGGACGACGCGCAGGATCTCCGCCTCGGTGTCGGCGAGGAGATCGCTCAGGTCGAGGTCGAGGAAGGAGGTCACCGTCATCGCTCACGCAGTGTACCGGCTCCGGGCGCAAACGTGTTCTTGAAAAGTAGCCTGTTGGATCCGTTGGCGTCCGGACCCGTGGTGGTACCGTCGGACCGTGCCCGCGCCTCGCCGTTATGTCACCGACGCGATCGTCCTGTCCCGGTTCGACCTGGGCGAAGCCGATCGTGTCCTGACCCTGATCACCCCCGGCTACGGCAAGCTCAAGGCGATCGCCAAGGGCATCCGTCGCCCGGCGTCGCGACTGGGTGGCTCGCTCGAGCCGTTCGCCGAGCTCAACGTGGCGCTGGCGCGCGGGCGGACCTTCGATGTCGTGACCGAGGTCCGCGTGGGCCACGCGTGGCTCGCGCTCCGCGACCGGCTCGAGAGCGCGGCGACCGCCTGGTACCTGGCGGAGCTTGCCGATCGCTCGCTCGAGGAGCGGCACCCGGCGGAGCCGCTGTATGCGCTGCTGCGACGAGCGTACGAGCTGCTCGACGCAGGGATGGCGCCCGGCCGCGTTGCCCGCTGGTACGAGATGCACCTGGCCGACGAGCTGGGGCAGCGGCCCGAGGTGGACCGGTGCGTGGAGTGCGACCGGATGCTGGACGCGAGCGAGACCTTCCGCTGGGTCCCCCCGCTGGGTGGCGTGGTGTGCCGCCGGTGTCCGGGGCCGCCCGCCGATCGAACCGAACTGTCGCTCGACGGCCTGAAGCTGCTCAAGGCGTATCAGCGGATGGACGTCGAGGCGATCGCGGCCCTGCGGCTGCCGGCGGCGGTCGAGCAGGAGGTGGAGGCGGCGATGCGGGACTTCATGCGGGTCGCGCTGGAACGCGACGCGCGATCGCTCGCGTTCCTCGACGAGGTTCGCGCGACATCCGACGCCCGGTCGCGAGCCCGATCGGACGCGTCCTACGGTGCGCCGGCCGGCTCGTCGTCAGGGGCGACGTCAACGCCCGCCTGAGGAGGGTCCTTCGATGGTGTTCGAGTCCGGGAGCGAGACGGACAGGCACGCGCTGGAACGGCTGCGCAACGACATGATCGGCTGGTTCACGACCGTCACCGCCGCCGGGCAGCCGCAGACATTCCCGATCTGGTTCCTGTGGGAGGAGGCGCCCGGGGGCGAACCCGCCCAGATCCTGATCTACAGCGACCGCCGTGCGCGACGCAACCTCAACATCGCGGCCAACCCGCACGTGTCCCTCCACCTCAACAGCGACGACCACGGCAACGACGTCGTGATCGTCGAGGGCGAGGCCCGGATCGACGCCTCCACACCGCCCGTCCCCGGGCACGCCGCCTATCTCGCCAAGTACGGCGAGCGGATCGTCGAGACCCTCAGCTCGGCCGAGGAGATGGCAACCGTCTACAACGTCCCGATCCGCATCCGGCCGACGCGCGGGATCGCGTTCGGAGCGTGAGGCTGCGGGGCCTGTCGCGGGCGACCCTGGCCGCCGGGGCGACGGCACTGGGTGTCCTGGCCGCCGCCGGCCCGGTGCTGGACGCGGTGGTCGCGCGGGCGGAGCGGAAGCACAATCCCACGCCGCCCGAGCAGCGCGCGAGCATCTCGAGTCGAGCGCGCGACCTGCATGCGACGCTGCGGGTGGCGGACCTCCACGCCGACTCCCTGCTGTTCGGCCGGGATCTCCTGACCCGTGGCGACCGCGGGCATGTCGACGTGCCGCGGATGATCGAGGGGAGGGTCGCCCTTCAGGTGCTCTCGTGCTCGATGAAGGTGCCGCGCAACATCAACATCGAGCGCAACGAGGACACCAGCGACGACATCCTTGCGATCGCGCTGGCCAAGCGCTGGCCGCTGCGGACGTGGCGCAGCATCCTCGCCCGTGCCCTGTATCAGGCGTCGCGGGCCCGTGGGTTCGCGGCGCGCTCTGGCGGCCGGTTCCGGCTCATCGAGACGGCTGACGATCTCCGGCGCTATCTCGCGGTCCGGGAGGCCGATCCGGCGATGGCCGCCTGCCTGCTCTCGATCGAGGGCGCGACCGCGCTCGACGACGACCCGGCCAACGTCGATGTCGTCGCCGATGCCGGCTTCCGGATGATCTCGCCCGCCCATTTCACCGACACGGTGTTCGGTGGCTCGGCGCACGGCGCCGTTCAGGGCGGGCTGACGGAGCTCGGCCGCGAGATGGTTCGCAGGATGGAGGCCCGGGGTGTGATTCTCGACGTCGCCCACGCCTCGTCGGCCACGATCGACGATGCGCTGGCGATCGCAACGCGGCCGGTCGTCGCTTCGCATACGGGCGTCCGGGGCATCCTCGACAACGCCCGCAACCTGTCCGACGCACAGCTGACCGGGATCGCCGCCACGGGCGGGCTGGTCGGGATCGGGTTCTGGCCATGGGCGTGCGGCGGACCGGACGCGGCGGACATCGCCCGCTCGATCGCCTACGCCGTGGAGCGGATCGGGGTCGAGCGCGTGGCGCTCGGCTCGGACTGGGACGGCGCCGTGCCCGTTCCGTTCGACGCGGCCAACGTGACGCAGCTGACCGATGCGTTACTCGATGTGGGTCTGGATGCGGCGGCGATCCGGGCGGTGATGGGTGAGAACGTCCTGCGGCTGCTGGGTGAGGCGCTGCCCGCATAACGGGCCGGTCTGGCTGCGCGTCCGCCGGACCCTGGAACGCGAGACGCTCACTCGGGCGGTTCCCGGCGCGGGTTCGGCTCAATGGAACGCGTGGCGACCCGCGGGCCGGCCGGCCGGGCTGGCTGTCCGCCGTTGTGTGGCCCGGTGCGCGTTCCATTCGGCGGCCGGGGGTAGGTCCCGGCTGGCCCGATCGCCAGAGTGAACGCCGGGCGTTCCTGCCGCGTCCGTCCCGGCGCGGTCGCCATGCCTTCGGAACGCCCAGACCGGCGCGCCAGTACGGGCCCGGATCGCCACCTCTCCGAACGGCCCCCGGCCGTCCCCGAGCCGGCGGGCTGCTACGATCACCTTCCCGCGCGGCCATGCCACGGTCGCGTATCAGCGGAGACGACCCTTGACCACCCCCGGCACCGATCCGAACGCCGTCGCGCCCGCCGTCGCCAACCTCGACACCATCGTGTCGCTGTCCAAGCGGCGCGGGTTCATCTTCCCGTCATCGGAGATCTACGGCGGCATCAACGCCGTGTGGGACTACGGGCCGCTGGGCGTCGAGCTCAAGAACAACGTCAAGCGCGCCTGGTGGCGGGCGATGGTCCAGGACCGCGACGAGATCGTGGGTCTCGATGCCGGGATCCTGATGCATCCCCAGGTGTGGGTCACGTCGGGGCACGTCGGCTCGTTCAGCGACCCGCTTGTCGAGTGCGCGACCTGCCACCGGCGCTACCGGCTCGACGAGCTGCCGGGCGCCGAGAACCTCACCGCCACCGAGCTGCGAGACGAGGGGATCGTGACCCGGCTCGGCCTCGTCTGTCCCAACGACGCAGGACCCCTGTCACCGCCGCGCCGGTTCAACCTGATGTTCACGAGTCACATGGGCCCGGTCGAGGACGAGGGCTCGATCGTGTACTTCCGGCCCGAGACGGCACAGGGCAGCTACGTCAACTTCAAGAACGTCCAGCAGAGCTCGCGCAAGAAGATCCCGTTCGGCATCGCCCAGATCGGGAAGAGCTTCCGCAACGAGATCAGCCCCGGCAACTTCGTGTTCCGGATGCGCGAGTTCGAGCAGATGGAGATGCAGTACTTCGTGCGCCCCGAGGAGGGGGCGGCGCAGGCGTTCGAGGCGTGGCTGCCGCGCCGGCGCGCCTGGTACGAGGCCTACGGCGTGGCCCCCGAACGGCTCCGGTTCCGCGAGCACGCACCCGACGAGCTCGCGCATTACGCGAAGAAGGCGATCGACGTCGAGTACCGCTTCCCGTTCGGGTGGAAGGAGCTCGAGGGCATCCACAACCGGGGGGACTTCGATCTCGGCAACCATGCGAAGGCGTCGGGCGAGAACCTCGAGTACTTCGACCAGGCGTCGGGCGAGCACTTCATCCCGTGGATCGTCGAGACGGCGGCCGGCGCGGACCGGGCGGCGTTCACGTTCCTGATCGACGCCTACCGCGAGGAGGAGGTCCGGGGCGAGAAGCGCGTGGTGCTGGGTTTCCATCCGGAGCTCGCGCCGTACAAGGTCGCGGTGCTGCCGCTGCTCAAGAAACGGCCCGAGATCGTGGACACCTGTCATCGTCTGCTGGCCGACCTGCGGCGCGATCTGATGGCGGTGTACGACGACACCGCAGCGATCGGCAAGCTCTACCGGCGCCAGGACGAGATCGGCACGCCGTGGTGCGTGACGGTGGATGTCGATTCGCTCGAGGATGGCGCGGTCACGGTTCGCGATCGCGATTCGATGACCCAGGAGCGGGTGCCGCTCGAGGGCGTCAAGCGTCTGATCCTCGACCGGATGGCCGCCGCCCGTCCCTGAGACCCCGATGGCAGCCCGGCGCCGCTGCCCGGCGGCTGACGGTGGGCCTGCAGGCTGGCGGTCGGGTGATCGCAGCCAGGCGCCGCTGCCCGGCGGCTGAGGGTGGGCCCGTACCGGCCGGCGGCTGATCGTTGAGCCTGCTGGCCGCCCGGCGCCGCGGGCGCTTGACCCTCACGCGGGGTGAGGCCCGACACTGCCCGCATGCAGTCGACACCGCCCACTCATCCCGCTCAGGACCCGCCCATCCTCACCGAGCACGGCGGTCACGTGATCTACCCGATGCCGGTGTTCGCGCGCGTGGCGACGCCCGACCCCGCCCGGCTCGTCACGTTCTTCACCGAGGTCCTGGACTTCGCGATCGTGTTCGCGGCTCCCGAGATCGGCGGGTTGCCGTCACTCGTCCACCTGCGCCGCGCCAAGTATCAGGACGTGCTGGTGGTTCCCGCGTCCGGCGCTGTCGTCCCGGACCCCGGCCTCGTGGTCACGTTCCAGGCAGGTGACGCTGATGCGATCGATGCGCTCGGATGGCGCATCGGGGCAGCCAACCCGGCCATCCTCGACGGCCCGCAGGATACGCCGTGGTCCACCCGAGACCTGTCCGTCACCGACCCGGACGGCCGAACCTGGACGTTCACCGCCCGCGGGCGAGGGCCGTTGCCTGGCCGCATCGACGCCGTGCCTCCCGGTCCCGGCCCAGCCTGAGAGCGTGCCGTCCGAGGGAGTCCGGTGCAGGCCGGCACCGATCGGGACTACGGGGTCATGGAACCGCGGTCCGGCGTCCTCAACGATCGGGGCGAGGGCGCGGTCGTCGTGCAACGGAAGGCTGACGGCCGCGCCCATCCATATCCGGGCCCGGGCGCTGCGCCCGGGCCGAGGGGGCGACGTCAGGCCGTCGCGGCGACCTTCGCCCTGGGCTTTGCCGCGGCCACCTCGTCCTCGGTGGGCACCGGCGGCCAGACCCCGTTGAGCCAGCTGTCGATCGCGGCGGCCGATCGCTTTCCATCGCCCATGGCCAGGATCACCGTCGCGGCGCCGCGCACGATGTCGCCACCCGCGAACACGCCGGGCATGCTCGTCATGCCGTGCTCGTCCGCCTCGAGATAGCCCCACTCGTTGACCCTGAGGTCGGGGGCGCTGCCGGTGAGCAACGGGTTGGCGCGGGTCCCGATCGCCACGACCACGAGGTCGCAGTCGACGGTGAACTCCGAGCCGGGGATCGGCTTCGGCCGCCGGCGGCCCGAGGCATCGGGCTCACCCAGCTCCATCTCGATGCATCGCAGGCCCTTGACCCAGCGATCCTCATCGGCCAGCACCTCGACCGGCGCCGCAAGGTAGTGGAACACGACGCCCTCATCCTTGGCGTGGTGGACCTCCTCGGCGCGAGCGGGCAGCTCGTCCGCCGAGCGGCGGTAGACGATCGTCGCCTCGGTGGCGCCCAGACGCTTGGCCGTCCGCACCGAGTCCATGGCCACGTTGCCGCCACCGACCACCACGACCCGCTGGCCGTGGAGGATGGGGGTCTCGGAGTCCGGGTTCCAGGCGCCCATCAGGTTGACCCGCGTCAGGTACTCATTGGCCGAGTACACGCCCTTGAAGTTCTCCCCGGGAACGTTCATGAACACCGGCAGCCCGGCACCCACCGCGAGGAACAGCGCGTCGTACTCCTCGCGCAGCTCGGGGATCGTGTATGTCCGGCCGATGATGGCGTCGAGCTCGACCTTGACGCCTTCGCTCTTGAGCCGGTCGACCTCGGCCTGGACGATGTCCTTGGGCAGGCGGAACTCGGGGATGCCGTAGATGAGCACCCCACCGGGAGCGTGGAACGCCTCGAACACCGTGACATCGTGGCCCTTGCGAACCAGCTCGCCGGCCGCGGTCAGGCCGGCCGGTCCGGAGCCGACGATGCCGACCTTGCGCCCGCTGCTGGCAGGCTTGCGCCGTTCCGCCATCTCGGCGGGGTGATCCATCGCCCAGTCGGCGACGTACCGCTCGAGGTAGCCGACGGCGACCGGGTTGCCTTTCTTGGCCCGGACGCACACGCCCTCGCACTGCGTCTCCTGTGGGCAGACCCGACCGGTGACGCAGGGCAGCGCGTTGTCGTCGAGCAGGCTCGCCGCGGCTGCCGCCATGTCGCCGTCGCGCATGAGCTTGATGAAGTTCGGGATGTTGACGCGGACCGGGCAGCCGTCGACGCAGAACGGCTTGGGGCACTGGATGCAGCGCTCCGCCTCGAGCATCGCCAGCTGGTAGGTGAGGCCCAGATTGACCTCGCGGAAGTTGCTCGCCCGGACGTCGCCTTCCTGTTCGGGCATCGCTACCCGCTCGATGGCCATCCGCTCCTTGTTGCTGAGCTTCGGCTTTTCCGTTACGGGATCGGTGCCCGGGACGGGGGTGGGGGACGCGTGCTCGGTCATGCCTTGACCTCGGTGGTGGCGCAGGCGCCGCGCTTGTCGAGGGCCTGCTGTTCGAACGGGCGATAGGTGGTGAGGCGGTCGGCCAGCTCGGCGAAGTTGACCTTGTGCGCGTCGAACTCGGGGCCGTCCACGCACGCGTACCTGGTCTCGCCGCCGATCGTCACCCGGCAGCCCCCGCACATCCCGGTGCCGTCGACCATGATCGCGTTGAGCGACACGGTGGTCGGCACCTCGTAGGGCAGGGTCAGGTTGGCCACCGCCTTCATCATCGGCACGGGCCCCACCGCGAACACGGCGTCCACGCCGCCCGCGTCGAGCAGGTCCTTGAGCGCCTCGGTGACGAACCCGGGACGGCCATAGCTGCCGTCGTCGGTGCACGCCACGACATCGCCGACGGCGCGCAGCTCGTCCTCCAGGATCACCCACTCCTTCGAGCGGCCGCCGATGACGCTGGTCACGTGGACACCGCGGCGGGCGAGCTCCTTGGCGATGGGAAGCAGGACGGCGGTGCCGACGCCGCCACCGACGCACACGGCATGGCCGTTCTCCAGGAGCTCGGTCTCGCTGCCCAGCGGACCGGCGACGTCGGTGATCGCATCGCCCGCCTGGAGCGCACACAGGTCCGTGGTGCTGGCGCCGATGGCCTGGATCATGAGCGTGATCGTGCCGGCCTCGGCATCGTTGTCGGCGATCGTCAGCGGGATGCGCTCGGCGCCCGGGCCCTTCCGGACGATGACGAACTGGCCGGGACGCCGGACCTTGGCGATCCGGGGAGCCTCGATGACGAGGCGGACGACGTTCGGTGAGAGCTGCTCGCGCTCGACGACCTGGTGCATGCGACCTCACGAATATGTTGACACCTGCATCGATGGTCGCCCAGCACCGCCGTTCCCGTTACCTGCCGTCGGCCCCGGGTTGCGGTCCGAAGGTCACGAGCCGGGCAGGCCGTCCGGCGAGCGGCGATTGACGTTCGGCGTGGGTGAGTGCCGGTATGGAGGGCCGGTGGACGCTGCAGGTCCGGCCCCTCGTCGCCGGCGATCCGGGGGGCGCCGTCAGCGATCCAGGGGCCCGGCCGTGCGGGCGGGCACCGGCGCCGGAGCCTTGCCCTTGGGCCAGTACAGCTCCTTCTTGACGTGGAACTCCGGGAAGCCGTGCTCCATCAGGATCCGCTCCACGTTGAGGATCATGTCCGGGTTGCCGCAGATGTAGACGACGGTCTTGTCGGGCCGCAGACCCCGGTCACGGCATACCTGCCACACGACCTGCTCCGCGCGTCCGGTCAGCCCCTGCCAGCCCGTGTTGCGCGGGTCGGCGGGTCGGGAGATGGAGGGCAGGTAGGTCAGCCGGTAGGCGGGATCCTGCTGCCAGGCCTCGAGCTCGCGCCGGTAGCCGAGCTCATCCTCGAACGAGCAACCGTTGAGCAGGACGGTCCGCCGGGGTGCACCCTGGGCCATCGTCTCGCGGATCATCGAGATGAACGGCGCGATCCCGGTCCCGGTGCTGACGTACAGGTGGGTGCGGCGGTCATCGGGCTCGAGCATGAACTTGCCCTTGGGCCCGATCATCCGCATCCGATGCCCCACCGGGAGGCGCCACAGCGCCGTTGTGAACCGGATGATCGGGACATGGCGCACGAAGAACTCGTAGCCCTCGGTATCGGCCGTGGACGGGCCGGAGGCGACCGAATAGGGCCGCTGCAGCATCCGGCCGTCGGTCACCACGCCCGTGGTCATGTACTGCCCGGGCTCGAACGGCGTGGCCGGTCCATCGAATTTGACCCAGAAGTACGCGAGCTCGTCGGTGAGCTGCTCGCGGCGCAAGAGGGTGGCGTTGTAGGTGTCGGCCTGCTGCTCGATGACTCGCGTGTCGTGGTCGAAGTCGGTCACGGATCGGGCTCCCGGTGGATCGCGCGCGGCCGCGAGCTCAAGACCCGAGGCGGCCGATCCTGAGTGTACCGCCGGGTCCGTGTCGTGGCCGCTCGCCCGCCTCGGGCGGCCGCCGCCCCGACGCCGCGGCCGCTCGCGGGCCATCGCGGCGCGAGGCCAAGCCCCCGAGGACCCGTGGTTCCCTGCCCATCGGACCGTTTCCAGGGGCGGATCGGCCCATGCCGTCACAACCCGCCCGTAACCCGGCCGACGCCGGGCACCGTCGTACAATCGGGGGGTCCCCTCGACGCGCATTTGCGGGCTGCGTCCCCCACGGGGCCCGCCCTGTCAGCAAGGAGCCCCGCCACGATGGCCCACAGCCCAGCCACGACCGCCGACCGTCCGCACGCTGCCGCCAAGCGTTACATCTATGCCTGGGGTGGTGGCACCGCCGAAGGCAACGGACAGATGAAGGACCTGCTGGGCGGCAAGGGCGCAGGCCTGGCCGAGATGACCCTTGCCGGCCTGCCGACGCCGCCCGGCTTCACCATCACCACGGTCGCCTGCAACGACTACTTCGCGAGCGGCAAGCAGCTTCCCGACGGTCTGTGGGACGACGTGCTGGTCGCGATGAAGGAGGTCGAGGAGCGGTCCGGCAAGGGCTTCGGCGACGCCGCCAAGCCGTTGCTGGTCTCCGTGCGCTCGGGCGCCAAGTTCTCGATGCCGGGGATGATGGATACCGTCCTCAACCTCGGCCTCAACGAGCAGACGCTGCAGGGACTGGTCGCGCTCACCGGCAACGAGCGGTTCGGCTGGGATGCCTATCGCCGGTTCATCGCGATGTTCGGCAGGATCGTCATGGGCGTGGACGGCGCGCGGTTCGACGAGCCGCTCGAGGCCGCCAAGGAGACCCACGGGGCCGACGCGAAGGACACCGATCTCACGGTCGACGATCTCAAGGGCCTGGTCGAGGCCTACAAGCGGGTCGTCCGCGATGACACCGGCCGCGACTTCCCCACCGATCCGTTCGAGCAGCTCGATCTCGCGATCAAGGCCGTGTTCGCGTCCTGGTTCGGCAAGCGAGCCAACGACTACCGTAACAGCCAGAAGATCCCGCACGATCTGGGCACCGCCGTCAACGTGGTGACCATGGTGTTCGGCAACATGGGCGATGACTCGGGGACCGGCGTGGCCTTCACCCGGGACCCGAACACGGGCGAGGACATGCTCTATGGCGAGTACCTCACCAACGCCCAGGGCGAGGATGTCGTGGCTGGCATCCGGACCGCGCCCAAGATCGCGCAGATGGAGCAGGACATGCCTGCCGTCTACGAGGAGTTCAAGCGGATCGGGGCGCAGCTCGAGAAGCACTACCGCAACGTCCAGGACATGGAGTTCACGATCGAGCGCGGCCGCCTGTACATGCTCCAGACGCGGGACGCGAAGCGGACCGCCGCGGCCGCGGTGAAGATCGCCGTGGACATGGTCCGCGAGGGCCTGATCAGCAAGGAGGAGGCGGTCACCAGGATCGAGCCGGTGCAGGTGGACCAGCTGCTTCGGGCGCAGTTCGACCAGAGCTCCCGCAAGGGCGCCCGGCGCGTGGCCAAGGGCCTCAACGCGTCGCCAGGAGCCGCCGTCGGCCGGGCCGTGTTCAGCGCGGACGACGCGGTGGACTGGGTCGCCCGGGGCGAGAAGGTCGTCCTGGTCCGGGTCGAGACGAGCCCTGACGACTTCCACGGCATGGTCCCGGCGCAGGGGATCCTGACCGCCCGTGGCGGTGCGACATCGCACGCTGCGGTCGTTGCCCGCCAGATCGGCAAGCCGTGCGTTGCCGGCTGCGCGGAGCTGGTCATCGACTACGGCACCAGGTCCGCCCGCAGCTCGGACTCCGGGCTCACGTTCAAGGAGGGTGACTGGATCAGCGTCGACGGTTCGACCGGCGAGGTCTTCCTCGACGCGCTGCCCACCGTGGCGGCGCGGTTCGAGGACCAGCCCGAGCTCCAGCAGATCCTGGGCTGGGCGGACGAGATCCGGCGCATGGGCGTGTGGGCCAACGCCGACAAGCCCGAGGAGGCCGCGCAGGCCCTCGGCTATGGTGCCCAGGGCATCGGCCTGTGCCGGACCGAGCACATGTTCCGCGAGGGCGACCGCCTGGAGATCGTGCGCGGTGCGATCCTGGTCGCCAACACGGCCACCCGGGCCAAGGCGAAGCTCGCCGCGGGCGAGAAGCTGACGGCAGACGAGCAGGAAGCCGTCGAGACCTTCGATGCGGCCATGGGCAAGCTCGAGAAGCTCCAGCAGGGTGACTTCGAGGGCATCTTTCGGGCGATGGACGGCCTGCCCGTCGTCGTCCGCCTGATCGACCCGCCGCTCCACGAGTTCCTGCCCAACCTCGAGGAGCAGCTGGTCAAGGTGACCCGCGCCGAGGACGCTGGTGGGGCGTCCGATGCGGACAAGGTGCTGCTCGCGACCATCAAGTCGATGCACGAGCAGAACCCGATGCTGGGCCTGCGCGGCTGCCGGCTGGGGCTGATGATCCCGGACTTCGTGAAGATCCAGACCCGGGCGATCCTCAACGCCCAGATCGCCGTCAAGAAGGCCGGCGGCAACCCCATCGCCAAGATCATGATCCCGCTCGTCGGCCATGTGAACGAGCTCGCCCGGACTCGACAGCTGCTCGAGGCCGAGGCTGAGGCGGTCCGCAGGGCGGCCGGCGAGGTCGAGGTCGACTACAAGTTCGGGACCATGATCGAGGTCCCGCGCGGAGCGCTCACCGCGGACGAGATCGCGCGCGAGGCGAGCTTCTTCTCCTTCGGCACCAACGATCTCACCCAGATGACGTTCGGCTACAGCCGCGACGATGCCGAGGGCGGGTTCCTGCTCAAGTACGTCGAGGAGGGGATCCTGCCGGTCAACCCGTTCCAGACGCTGGATGACGCGGTGGCCGGCCTGATGAAGATCGCCGTCGACAAGGGGCGCGCCACGCGGCCCGACATCGAGCTCGGGATCTGCGGCGAGCACGGCGGCGATCCGGAGTCCATCCACAAGTGCGAGCGGATCGGGCTGGACTACGTGTCCTGCTCGCCGTACCGGGTCCCGGTGGCCCGGCTGGCGGCGGCGCAGGCTGCGCTGGCGTCGGCTGCTCGGTAAGAGGTCTCGAGCGGCCGCCGGCCGCGGAGCTACGGATCGAGCGGGCGCCGGCCGCAGTGCTACGGAGCGGGCGAGGTCATCACCCAGCTGATGCTGTTCCAGTCGATCTTGTCGACGAACAGCTGGTCTCTGATCGTCGACCCCGGCGGTGGGGTGGCCGCGATGACCGGCCCCATCTCGGGTGGCAGCTGGTAGAGCATCTCGAACAGCTGCTTCGCGATCGCAGGATCGATCACGAACCGGCGCGTCTCCTCGCCGTTCGCGGTGTCGACGACCGCGTACACGTAGGTCGATGGGTTTGCGAGCAGCGGTCCGAAGTCGATCACCGCGGTCTGCGTCTGGCCGCTCTCGCCGTTGTCCAGCTGTCGCCACGGGAAGTCGCGCGGAGCGTGGAGGACGACGGGCAGCGTGTTGGCCACCTGCAGGCTTCGGGTGCTGGGGATGCCGGCTCCCGAATACGGGTTCTGGAGCTCGGTGACGATGGTCCGGATCGTGTCCTTGGCCTCGCTGCGACACGTGTCGTCGGCCGTGGCGCAGCGGAGTGCGAGCCCGTTGCCGAGGGCCACGTCGTCGCCGGTGACGCTGAGCGTGAAGTCGCCCAGTGAGAGCGGCTTGGGGGTGGGCGAAGGGGTGGGGCTGCCCGTCGATGGCGCGGGCGATGAGGAACCGTTCGGTGACGCTGATCCGCCCGCGCTCGGACTCGCCGAGGCGGTCCCGGGTGCCGAGGTCAAGGACGCGGCGAGGCTCGGTTCGGGCGTGCCCTTGGGGGCGAACGGCCCGAGCCCGGCGGCAAACGCGACGGCGCCCAGGGCGAGCGCCGCCACCAGGAGACCGGCCATCGGTGGAATCCAACCCGGCAGCATCGGACCCTGGCTGAGCGTGGCGCGCAGCTGGATCGGCGCCTGGCGTCCGGGCGCGACATTGACCTGGAATGGCCGCGAGCGCCGGGGCCCGAACGGGAATGGGTCATCGACGCGGACCGCGACCCCGAACCCGGCCTGCTGGTCGGGCTGGATCACGGCGCGACCGGGGGTCACCGTCAACCGCAGGCGGCGGTCGGGGTCGACCGCGTCGACCACCACCTCGACCGGGGCATTTCCGTGGTTGTCGACGGCCACGTCGTGACGTGACCCTCGACTGCCGCGTGAGGTCTGGGGCGCGACGTCCGCACTGATGGCGCTGAACGGCGTGACGGTGACGCGCCCCTCCTCGACCGTCGAGCCTCGCGGATCCGCAGCGGGACGGACGCGGACGCCGAACGGCAGCGTGCCCGCCCTCGGCTTGCTGGCGCGCGGCGGCGCGAACGTGATCGTGGCCGTGCCCTCGGCGCCGGGGAACAGTGACAGCGAGGGCGGATCGACCCGGACCCAGCCGGTCACGCCGACGACGTCGACGTCGAAGCGGTCGACGATGGAGCCCGAGTTGCGGACGCGGATGGTGGTCGAGGCCTGCGCACCCGCGTCGACGGCGAGATCGATCGGGGCGAGGGTGGCGACGGCGGACATCAGGCGCAGTCTATCGGGATGGCCGCTCGAGTGGCAGCCGTTCGCTTGCCCGATCGGGCCGTGTGGCGGACGCGGCGCGAGGGAGCTCGACGGCGGCCGCTAGACTGTCGCCCTGTCTTCGGCGCGGAGGAGCGGACGCGTGGTCGTATGCAAGGTCTGTGGCACCGAGAACGAGCAGGGAGCGGCGTTCTGCGGTTCGTGCGGCTCGTTCCTCGAGTGGAACGGCGAACCGGCCGCGGACGACGCGCCGACCGCGCCGGTCCCCACGGCGGGCGTGCCGGCTGCGCCGGTGTCAACGGCATCGACGCCAGGCGCGCCGACCGAGCCCGTGGCCTCGCCGCCGGATCCCGGCATGGGCGCGATGCTGGTGTGCCCGGCATGCGGCACGGCCAACGAACCCTCGCGAACGTTCTGCAAGCGGTGTGCGACAGAACTCGCACCGCCGCCGGCGGAGCCGCCTGCACCGCTCCCGGCCGGCCGTTCCGGCCCGCCGCTCGCCCTGCTGGCCGGTGCGGCGGTGGTCATCCTGGTGGTGCTGGGCGGCGCCCTCCTGCTCTCCAGAGGGTCTCCGTCGGGCTCCGCGACCGAGGCCCCATCGACATCGGCTGACGTCTCGCCCGGTGCCTCCGCGCTCGTCGCCGGCAGCCCCTCGGCGACATCGTCGACGAGCAGCTCCCCGGCGAGCAGCCCGGGTGCCAGCCCGGCCGGCAGCGCGACCCCGTCGCCCGCCACGCCGCCACCTTCGCCGACACCCACCCCGGCGACCGCGGGTACGGGCCGGATCGTGTTCACGGCCGAGAAGAATGGCAACTCGGATGTCTGGGTCTGGGATGCTGCCGACGGCGCCCAGCACAAGCTCGTCGGTGGCTCGGGAAACCAGTCCGACACGTCCTGGGCGTGGGACCTGTCTGCAGTCGTGTATCGCACGGCCGACGGGCTCCGCATCATCAACGCCGATGGCAGCGCTCCGGCGGTCCCTGACCTCACCCACCACCAGGCCGACCTCAATCCGGCCTGGTCCCCCGATCGCAAGCTGATCGCCTTTGCCTCCACCAAGAGCCACGGCCAGGGGCCGTCGAACGGCAGCCTCGACATCTACACGCGACCGGTAGCCGACAACACCGTGACCCACCGGCTGACCGACGATCCTGCCGACGACTGGGATCCAAGCTGGTCACCCGACGGCAGCACGATCGCGTTCGCCTCACGCCGAACCGGAGATGGGCACCTGTTCCTGATGAACGCGGATGGCAGCCATCAGCGCGAGCTCGATCTCGGCCCAGGGGTCTACGACGATCCGTACTTCTCACCGGACGGGCAGTGGCTGGCGTTCACCCGGCGTGAGAAGGCCCACGCGCTCAAGGAGCTATACGTCGTCCACCCCGACGGCTCGGGCATGCGACGGCTGACCAGTGTGAACGTCAACCAGAGCGACCCGACCTGGTCGCCCGACGGCAAGCTGATCGCCGTGTCCCGGGGTGGCGCGGGTGCGCCGATCGTCATCGTCGATGTCGCAACCGGTCAGGACGTGCTCCAGCTCGGCGTCACCGGCGCGGCCAATCGCTGGCCCGACTGGCGCTGACCGCGCGGTCCCTGCCGCCCGGCTCTGACCAGGCCAGATCCGGCGGGGCTCGGAGTGGTGTGGTGCCGTCGGGGGAGGTCCGGAACGGTCGGGTGGGCTGGGCAATAGGGACGGCTGCCGGGTTGCCTGCGGTGGCGTCCCGTGGATAACTGGGTGGACCCGTTCCTGATCGCGGTGGCACCATAGCGGAACGCCGCACCGAAGCGAGCGGCGTGAGGTGGAGAACGCCATTGCGAGACGGAAACCGTCCGGCTCGATCGGCGCGGGGACCTGATCCGTTTCATGCACCGCTCGTCGTCCCGGCGAAGATCCGCATCCCGGCACCGGAAGCGCTTGCACGCTCGCGCCTCGAGTCGAGGCTGCGGGAAGCCTGGCGGCATCGGCTCACGCTTGTCGTCGCCCCCGCCGGATCCGGCAAGACCACGCTGGTGGCGCGTTTCGCCGCGTCGGCCGGCGTCCCCGTGGGCTGGTATCGGGCCGAGAGCTGGGATGCCGACGAAGCCTCCTTCGTGCGCCACGTGGAGGCCGCGCTGGCAGGCGTCCTGCCGGGGCTCAACGACGGTTCCGGGACGGTCGACGATCTCGCCCGGGCGCTCGAGACACATCCCGTGCCCGTGGCGGCCCTGGTCATCGACGACGGGCACGCCCTCGAGGGAACGGCCGCCGAGTCGGCGCTCGGCCGGTTCGTCGATTACGCACCGCCGTGGCTTGCGGTCCTGATTGCGGGACGAGTCCCGCCATCGATCAACCTGCCCAGGTTGCGGGTATCGGGCGAGCTGCTCGAGCTGGACCAGGACGACCTTCGCTTCCGCGCCTGGGAGGTGGAGCAGCTGTTCCGCGACGTCTACCACGACCCGATCCCGCCGGCCGATCTGGCCGTGCTCGCGCGCCGAACCGAGGGCTGGGCAGCCGGCCTGCAGCTGTTCCACCTGGCCACTCGCGGCCGCCCGGTCGAGGAGCGCCGGCGGGTGCTCGGCAGCGCCGGTGTGAGTGGTCGCCTGCTGCGCGAGTACCTGGCCCAGAACGTCCTGTTCGGCCTGCCCGAGCAGCTCCGCGGGTTCCTGGTCGAGACTTGCGTCCTCGGGCGGCTGTCCGGCCCGCTGTGCGATCGGCTGCTCGGATCCGGCGGCAGTCAGGCGAAGCTCGACGAGCTCGCCCGCCGAAGCGTGTTCACGGTCCCGGTCGAGGACGCGGACGACACCTACCGCTACCACTCGGTGCTCCGCCAGCACCTGGATCGGATGCTGGTGGAGGCGTTTGGCGAGGTCGAGGCGCGCGTCCGGCACCGACGCGCGGGTGAGCTCCTGGAGGCCGACGGTGCGCTGCCGGAGGCATTGAGCGCCTACTGTCGCGCCGAGGACTGGGATGCGGTCCGCAGGCTGCTCGGCCGGCAGGGCGAGCACCTGGCGGCGGCCGGGCGCAGCGGCTGGGTGGACGCCGTCCCGCCCGCGATCGAGCGCCACGACCCGTGGGTGGCGCTCGCGTCCGCACGCAGGGCACGCAACAACGGCCGCTGGGTGGTCGCAACGGAGGGCTACCTGCACGCCGAGACGATGTTCGGACCGTCGCGGGCCGCGGACGCCCCGCGGCGCGAACGGCAGGTGATCGCCGCCTGGCTGGATCCGACCGCCTTGCCGACGGCCGACGCGGCAGGCGTCCTGCGGAGCGGGCTGGTGCGGGAGCCCCTGACCGTTGCTCGAGACGGAGCCCCGGCCGACGACCCGGCGATGCCGGTCACCAGGGGGCTGCTGGCCCTCGCGGCCGGTGACGTCGCGGCAGCCCGGCGCCAGCTGTCACAGGCGGCGGACTCCGGAGAGACGGGTCCGCTCGCCGGGGCCGCGGCGCGGCTGGGTGCGCTGGTTGCGGCATGCCTGGGCGGTGATGCCTGGGACCCGATGGTGCTCGATCGGGCGGTCGAGGCGGCGGAGCGCGCCGGTTCGCCGTGGCTGGCCAGGCTCGGGCGGACCCTGGCAGCCGAGCTCGACGGGAGCAGCGCGGCCGGTGGTCCCCGGGGTATCGGTCGGGAGCAGGTCGCCCCGGGGGGGACCGGTGGCGGAGGCGACGACGGGGGTGGGCGGCAGGACCAGGATCCGTGGGCGCCGGCGCTGCAGCTCCTTGCCCGGGCCTGGGCCCGATCCGAGGATGCCGAGGCCCGGCACCGAACGGCCGATGGCGCTGCGACGGCCTTCCGTCGCCTCGGCGCCGGCGTGCTCGAGGCATGGTCGAGGGGGCTCGCGGCCATGGCGTCGGCCGCCATGGGCAGTGCCGACGCCCGTGAGGCGGCGCTCGTGGCCGAGTCCGCAGGCCGTGCCGCGGGGACCCAGGCGCCCCGCCTGTTCGCCTACGCGGCCCTCGCCGAAGTCGACGATGCGCACGCCGCCGACTACGAGCTGATGGCGGAGGCGGTCGCGGCGGACACGGGTCTGACACTGCAGCGCGCGGACCAGCAGGCCGACCGCGTCGGGCGGCCGGCGGCCGTGGCCGGGGTTGGCCAACCCGACCGGACGGCCGCGCATGGCAACGGGGCCGGTCCGAGCATCCGGATCACGACCCTGGGCGGGTTCGGGCTCGATGTCGACGGCCGCCGGGTCCCGCTCGATGGCACCAAGCCGCGTGTGCGGACGCTGCTGAGGCTGCTCGCCGTCCACACGGGAACGCCCGTGCACCGCGAGGTGCTGCAGGAGGCTCTGTGGCCGGACGCTGGCGCCGCTGCCGGTGGCCGCAACCTGCATGTGGCGCTGTCCGCGCTCCGCCGCTGGCTGGACGAGGTGGCTGCCCCGGTCGGGGGCCAGCTGGTGGAGCGTGATGGCGATGCGTACCGCCTTGCACTGCCGGCCGCCGCCGTCGATCTGGGACGGTTCGACGAGGCGATGGCAGAGGCGCGTGCAGCGCGATCGCGAGGCGAGGTGGCGACGCCCGCGCTCTCCGCCGCGGTCGGGACCTATGCTGGCGACCTCCTGCCCGAGGAGGGTCCAAGCGAATGGGTCGTCGTGCGGCGCGACCACTACCGCCAGGCGGCGGTCGAGGCCGCCCGGGGCCTGGCCGAAGCTTCGCTGCTCGCAGGCGATCTGGCGACCGCCGTCCGCGCCTGCCGGTTCGGTCTCGAGCTCGATCGCTACCAGGATGCCCTGTGGCGGATCCTGATCGAGGCACGCGAGAGCGCCGGCGACACGGGTGCCGCATCGCGCGACCGCCGCGAGTACGCCGCCATCCTCGAGGGCCTCGGGGTCGCCGAGCCGGTCTCGATCAGCGCTCCCTGAGGACCGCGGCCCCCGGAGGCGCGAAGGACGCGCTCAACCTTTGGTGAACAGCTCGATCTCGGAGATCGACACCGGCGTCCCGTCCGGACCGTTGGTCGAGGTGACCTTGATCGTCATCGAATCGACGCCCGACGCACCGAGGTCGAACGTCTGGGGATCGTGCGTGTCCTGCAGGGTCAGCGTGGCCGTGCTGCCGTCGGAGTAGTCTAGCTCGAGGGTCGCCGGCCGGCGCATGTCTACGAACGCATCCGCGTTGCCGATCCGGATGATCACCGCCCCCAGGTTGACCGGTTGCTTGAACTTGACGGTGATCGCCGGCGAGCCGCCGGTACCCTGCCAGTCGGTGTTCACGAAACCGTCGAACGCCTTCTTGGCCTCGTGTCCGGCCGCCTCGCTGCTTGCGGAGATGGAGCCCGGATCCGGGTGCAGCGGCAGCAGCGGCGGGTTGATGACCTCGCGCACGCGATCGATCATGCCGGGGATCCCGCCGGAGGTGAGGTCGGCGACGTAGCCCCTCCAGGACGGAAAGCCGACGTAGCCGAAGATCCCGATCATGACGACGATCCCGAGACCGGCGACGATGATGGTTCGGACCTTGAGCAGCTGGCGGACCCCGGACCTGACCCCCGAGCCGGGTGAGCCGGCCTTCATGGTCGAGACGCGCTCACCGGCGGTGTACTGCCTGGGCGACCTGCGGCTGCGGCGGAAGATGCGACGCCACCAGGGAAGGGGCTTTGCGGTCACGACCTGGGCCGCGACCAGGCTATTGCCGCATCGCCGGCAGAACTTGCGGTTCGGATCGTTGGGCTCACTACAGCTCGAGCAGATCCGGTCGCCCGGCTGCGCCACACGGCGTTCGACGCTGGTGGCCGGCCTGGGGCGGGTGGCGACCTGGGCGGTTGGCACCCGTGCTGCCGGCTGAGCGGCCTCGCCGGGAGCACGCCCCACGGCGCCGACCGGCGCGGAGATGGCTGCGTCGGGTCGGCGGCTGGGGGGCTGTTGCATGGCGGTCGGCGGTCGGGCAGGAGGCTGTGCCGTGGGCTGCACTGGAGCTGGCTGCA
This sequence comes from uncultured Chloroflexia bacterium, assembly GCA_963829295.1. Classification (GTDB taxonomy): domain Bacteria; phylum Chloroflexota; class Limnocylindria; order Limnocylindrales; family CSP1-4; genus CAIXZV01. The sequence goes on from CAWHHU010000010.1 coordinate 706,449, forward strand.
CGGGTGCGGGCTGCACGGGCGCGGGCTGGCTGGCCGCCGGCCGGACCGGCGGTCGCGCGGGTGGCTGCGCCGGCATGCTCGTCGGGGGAGTGACCGGCGGCCCGGATGTCGCCGTCGGGGGTGTCACGGGGATCGTCGATGGCGGGACTGCCGGTGGCGTCGCGGCCGGGATCGCCCCAGGGGTGGTCTGGTCGGTAAATGGCACCCGGAACACCCGCGAGGCGCGATGCGATGGACCGCCCCGACGCGGGGCCGGCGGCGGGGGTGGCTCGGGTGATGGCGCCGGTTCGTGTTCCGGGACGGGCTCCGCCGCCGGTTCGGGGGCGAGCGCCGACCCTGGCTCGGGCGCGGGAGCCTGGGGTTCGTCAGCCTCTGACGCCGCGAGGCCTGCGGGCTCGGCCTCGGGCGCCGGTGCGGGAACGGGCCCCGCTTCGGGTTGCGCCCCACGAACGGGCCCCGCTTCGGGTTGCGCCCCAAGAACGAGCCCCGCTTCGGGTTGCGCCCCACGAACGGCCTCGCGCCACCGCTCGGAAGCGGACGCAGGTTCGGGCTGCTGCTCAGGCTCGGCCTCGGCTTGCGGCCCCGAGTCAGGCGCAGGCTCGAGCTCCGGTTCGGGTTCAGGCGGGTGGACGGGTTCCGGCTCAGGTGCCGGCTCGAGCTCGGGCATCGGCGCAGGCTCAGCAACGCGCTCGGGCTCGGGGACCGGCTCTGGCGCAGGCTCAGGAATGCCCACGGGCATCGGCTCGGGGATGGGCGCTGGCCCCTGCGAGGGCTCGGGAACCGGTGGTGCTTCCGGCTCCGATGCCGCCAGAACCTCGTCCATCGCCTGAGGCTCAGGCTCGGATGAAGGGCCTGGCTCCATCTCAGCCTCAGGAACTGGCCCCGGTTCGGCTGCACGTTCCGGTTCAGATTCGGGCAGTTGGACGGGTTCTGGCTCGGGCGCAGGCTCCGGCTCGGGCGCAGGCTCCGGCTCGGGCGCAGGCTCCGGCTCGGGCGCAGGCTCCGGCTCGGGCGCAGGCTCCGGCTCGGGCGCGGGCTCCGGCTCGGGCGCAGGCTCCGGCTCGGGCGCGGGCTCCGGCTCGGGCGCGGGCTCCGGCTCGGGCGCGGGCTCCGGCTCGGGCTCCGGCTCGGGCGCAGGCTCCGGCTCGGGCGCAGGCTCCGGCTCGGGCTCCGGCTCGGGCTCGGGCTCGATCACCACCACCCGATCCGAGGTTGACCATCGGCCGCCCGGATTGCCCGACCCTCCGGTCGACGGGGTCTCCGCCGCTGCCCCCGCAGCCCCTGGATCGACGGCTACCCCATCGCCGTCGGTTGGCCCCCCCGTCTCATCGGCGCGTTTGCCGACCCACTCGAGAAACTGGCCGCAGTTCCCGCAGAACGCGTCCGTATCCTCGTTTCGATGGCCGCAGTTGCCGCAGATGATCACGCGCGCTCCCGAATGCGCCGAAGGTCCAGTGCCGTGCGGGGGTCCTGCTGAGGATAATCGGATCGGCGCGCCGTCGGAACCTGGTCGCCGACGAACGGGGCGGTTGGGACCTCAGCGTTCGAGGCTTCGGCCGCTCCGGCCGTCACTGCTTTGCCGTCCCACCGCCCTTGATGATCTCGATCCGATGCGGCACGTGCCCCGGCTTCGCGGCGGCCACGAGGGCATCCAGCTGCCCGGCGTCGATCGCCTTCGGGTCCCCCACGGTGACGCGGACCACGACCAGCGGCTCGGGCGATCCGGGCAGCTCTCCGCCGGGGTCCACGGACCAGCCCGTGGCGCCGTTCTCGACGATCTCGACCGAGCCCCCGGTCTGGATCTCCACCTGACCTGCCAGCCCCGCGGCCGTGCCGCGCATCCGGTACAGCTCGGTCGCCCGGGCGACGATCGCCCGGCGCCGGCCTTCGTCCCAGCTGTCGTCGAGGACGATCCCAACCCAGCCCGCGAGCCAGTCCAGGAAGTCGTCCGGCGTGAGCGACGGGTCGAGGTAGGTGTCGAAGTTGTCGACCGTGCTCAGGACGGGCGCCAGAACCTCGTCCAGCCCTGACAGGAAGCGCTGGGCGAAGTCATCCTCCTGGTAGAGGGCGGGCAGCGTGGATCCCAGCGGATGCGCTGTCGAGAGCCCCGGCACCAGCCCACGCATCAGGCGCCCTCGACCATGACCTGGTGCTCGTAGCTGAACACCAGGGCGTGCGGCTCCAGCTCGAGCCGCTGGGTCTGCTGGCCTCGCTGGCCGGTGACCGGGTCGGCGCCGAACAGGCGCGCGTCCTCCACCAGCTCGGTGCCGCGCAGGCCCTGGAGCACCGAGTAGACCTCGCCCACGTTGATCGGGCGTCCGAACGGCCAGCCGTTGCCGTCCGGCCCGCCGGTGATCGGGTGGAAGTAGTCGTAGAGCGCCTGGAGGGCCTCCGCCTGGAACCGGGTGGGATTGATCCGGGACCGGGCGCGGAGCCGCGCGACGACCGTGATCCCGCGATACACGGGCGGCTCGACCAGCGCCCGGGTGCCGATGACCCGGCTCTCCTCGAGGCGGTCGGTGATCTTCTGGAGCGTGTCCGGGCTGGGGACCAGCTGGTCGAAGCGAAGGCGCCCGAGCTCGGACACCGCCGAGGGCACCACCAGCACGCGCACCGCCCCGGCATCGGCACCGTCGCCGGCGGCCACGGCGCGGACCCGGGCGATCTCCGGCGCCGCCTCGCGGGCGAGCTGCTCGTAGTCCTCGGTCGTGACCGCACGGCTGCGGGCGCGCAGCCGGATGGGCCCCCGGATCTTGGCGTTGTCAATCTCCTCGCCGTCCACGCCGCCGCGCGCCGGCCGGCGGTTCTCGACCCGGGATACGAACGGGATCGACGACTTGAGGACGCTGATCGCCCGCGGCGAGACGTTGCCCCGGCGGCCGCCACCGGTTCGGTACTCGCGGAGGCGAACATGGGCGCCCTTGACCGGCACCGCGCCGTACTGTCGCAGCGCGCCGTCGGCCAGGCGCACCGCCGGACCAAGGCGGACTTCGCCCGACGACAGGTCGAGGCAAAAGTGGTGGTCGTCCGGACCGCTGTTGGCGAAGTCGCCGACGTAGCGCCACTCTTCCCAGCCGTCGGCGCCGCTGATCTCGAGCACGGGGTCCTCGTCGCCCGGCACCACCGGCCCTCGCTTGAGCTGGAACCGCTGCCCCGGGACCCCCTCCGAGATCCCGACCTCCTCGCCGCTCACGAGCTCCGCGTTGATCGCATCGACCGTGCCGCCGATGGTGATCACCGACAGGCCCTTGATGTTGGGCGAGGCGCTGTAGGCCGGCTGGCCCTCGGACAGCTCGGTCACCCGGGCCCGGATCCAGCCTGCCCGCTGCTTGGCGATCAGCGATGCGACATGCGTGGGCGGCACGTGGATGATCACGTCTCCGTCGCGGTTGAGGCCGCCGGTGGTGTCGGAGTCGAGCTCGCACGGCTCCCAGTCGTCGCCGCTCCAGGCCTCCCATGCGAGTGGTGGGTTGGTGGGGTCGACGCCCACGCCGTCGATGTCGGCCTGGAAGCGGAGCCGGACCGCGTTCGACGGCACGGCCTCGGGCAGCCCCACGTAGATCGCATCGCCGGGCGCGGGAACCTTCTGGAAGCAGAAGATCTCACTGCCTTTCTGGAGCGCCTCGGAATGGTCGCGCAGCGTCTTGCCGTCGACCATGGAGCCCAGGTGGGCGAGCGAGCTCGGGACGATGGGCAGGTCCTCGACGGTGGTGAAGGTGATCGCCTCCGAGGTGTCGGTGCGGAGCGTGGCAACCTGCGTGCCTGCGGCGATGGTCACCACGTCCGGCTGCGGGGCCGAGAGCCAGAAGGTGACCGCGGTCCGGGCGGCCGTGGGCGGGTAGAGGCTGACGCCGATCAGCTCCAGGAACTTGATGTAGTTGCGGTCCGGCACCCGGTTCAGGCGGTAGACCAGCTGGTCGGTCATCCAGGCGAACAGCTCGATCATCGTCACACCCGGGTCCGACACGTTGTGGTCGGTCCACTCGGGGCAGCGCTGCTGGACGAGGCGCTTGGCGTCGTCCACCAGGTCCTGGAAGCGACGGTCGTCGAGATTGGGGACCGGCAGGGCCATGGTCAGTCTCCTCCCGGGATCACGTAGAACGGGAACACGAGGTTGCGACGGTCGTTGGTCTGCCGGATGAGGTACCGGATGTCGATGTACATCACGGCGGCGTCGTGAGCGTCGAACGAGACGGCCACGTCGTGCACCTCGATCCGCGGCTCCCAGCGCTGGAGGGCCAAGGTGACCTCATTGCTCATGGCCGCGGCCGTCGTGCCGTCGGCGGACGCGAACAGGTAGTCGTGGATGCGGCAGCCGAACTCCGGGCGCATCGGCCGCTCGCCAGGCGCCGTGCCGATGATCAGGCGGATCGCCTCCTCGATCTCGCGCTCGCGCGACACGAGCGCGACGCCCCCGGTGGCGTCGGTTCGCAGCGGGAACGCCCAGCCACGACCGATGAACTCCTCACTCACCTCGACCTCCTCAGGCCACCGTCACGTTGGCGACGGTGGCGATGGGCTGGCCCGGCACCTGCGCGCACATGGCGACCTGGGAGCTGGTGGTCGCCACGGGCTTGCCGCCAGCGGTGACGGTGACGCTGCCGCTGAGCACGGTGCCCTGCTGGGTGGTGGGCACCAGGAACGGGTCGGCCGGATGCAGCCCCACGTGGGGCGGCGTGTTGAACCCCGACGAGCCCACGACCGCCACGGCCTTGCCACCGATCGTGACCGTCGGCTCGAGCCCCTGCAGCAGCGGCGCCGAGAAGGGCAGCGGGGCAGGGGATGGCTGCGGGGCACCCGATGCCGGGTTGGGCACCTGGTGGATCGAGCACTGACCCTGGATCTTGTCGCCCATGACGAGCGGTTGTGCCATCTGCTGCTTCCTAGTTGAGTGCGACCGTCTGGCCCTTGATCGAGGTCTGCCCGGTCGCCTTGACCTCGATGGACTGCTTGGCGTTGAGCTTGATCGATCCGTCCGCGTTGATCTCCAGGTCACCCTGGGCACTGAGTGAGATGTCACCGGTGGACAGGATGACCAGCTTCTTGTCCTTGTCGTTGAGCGTGATCGACACGTTGCCGTTGGCGGTCATCAGGTTGATCGTCGCTTCGCTGCTCGACTCCACCATGCTGATCTCGTGACCGGTCCGCGACACCAGCCCACGGTAGGTGACCGCCCCGGCATCGAGCCCCTGCCTGTAGTCGAACGGGATCTTGTCCTGGCCGTTCCACAACCCGCCCAGCACCAGCGGGGAGCCGATGTCTCCGTGCTCGAACGCCACCAGCACCTCGTCGTTGACCTCGGGCAGCCACACGATGCCGCGGCTGTTGCCGGCTCCGGGCGCCATGAGCCGGGCCCAGTAGGACTCGGCATCGTCGCTGAGCCACGGGTACTTGACCTTGAGCCGGCCCAGGTGATCCGGATCGTTGTTGTCGGTGACGATCCCGACCGCGACGCCGTAGTAGCGCTCGCGCGTGGTCCCGGACCCCTGCGAGACGAGGCCCAGGATCGAGCGGTCCTGCCGACCCGAGAACTCGAGCGAGGTCCGGTACGGTCCGTTGCCGAACTCGTGCCGCGCCGCCGTGATCGTCCACTTGCCCTCGAGGGCCGGATCGACGCCGCTGATGCTGACCGCCGTCCCTGCCTTGAGCGCCGGTGAGCCCACCGCGACCGCGCTTGCCTCGAACGCCGCGCTGCCCACCTGCTGGCCGCGCGCGGTGGCCAGCTCATCGGCCGAATCCTGGGTACCGACGGGATGATCGACGACCGTGAGCGAGTCGCCGTTGACCTTGCCCGCGAGCTCTGCGGGCGTCATCGAGACCTGGGCGTTGGTCGCGGTCACGTCCGCCTGCCCGATCACGGCCTTCTTGCCGCTGACGTCCCAGCCTCGCACCCGGACCTGGGACACCTGGGCGACCGCGCTCATCCGCGCGTGGAACTCGAGCAGGTTGTGCTCCCACACCAGCTGGACGGGATCCTCGCTGGAGAAGTCGCCTTCGCCCGGTGCCCCGGAGGAGGGGACCGGCTTCTTGAATAGCAGCGTCCGGTCGTCCACGCGGCAGTCGAACCCGATCCGGCGCGCCAGCCCGTACAGGAAGTCGAGGTCCGACTGGTTGGCCTGGAGCAGGTGCTCGACGGTCCCGCCGGAGTCGTCCACGTCGGCGCCGAGCCCCGCGTTCGATGCGACCTGGGACGCGACGTCCGAGTACTTCACGTTCTGGTAGGTGGCCGTGCGGCGGCCGGCCGCCAGCCGATGGGAGCGGTCGTACCCGCGAACCACCGCCCGTGTGCCCAGCGCGTCGTACTCGGTCTCGATCCCGGTGACCTCACCCTTGATCAGGGGCTGGGGCTCGTCGGACGACATGTCGGCGGCCGAGATCGCGATCCCGGTGCCGATCTCGATCCCCGCCCGCCCGATGACATCTCGATCCGGGTCCCGGAACACGAGCGCGAACATGTCGGGCATCGCGAGTCGCTCGACGACGAGCGTGCTCTCGAGCTGGCCCTCGACGTCGGACTCGAGCTCGCTGCCCTCGACCTCGATCAGCCGCTGGATCGACGCGATACGGGTGGGCATCCTCGTCCCTCACGCGCTCCGTGCCGCGTCGGCACGGGTCGGGATCAGCAGCTCGGTGCCGGCCGGCACCCGCAGCGGATCGTCGATGCCGTTGAGCTCGGCGATGGCTCGCCAGTAGGCCGGCTTGCCAAGCTCACGGTAGGCGACCGATTGCAGCGTGTCGCCCTCGATCACCGTGTGCACCCGGCGGCTGTGGGTGGCGTGCGAGGTCGGGTTCTGCTTGCCGAACTCCTCGGCCTGGCCCTCGATCGTGATGTCGACCTTGGCCTGGACCGGGGTGCCGTCCTTGCGGAACACCGTGTAGTGGACGACCACGCTCTTGAGGAACCCGCTGAACTTGGTGAGCTGCTTGTTGCCGCCCCACAGGAACGACACGCTCGGCGGGCACGGTGCCTTCTGGTCCTTGGAGCGCTGGGTTGGGTGGGTCCACGACAGGAGGGTCGTGATCTTGGGCGTGACGTCGCCCTTGGCCGACGAGAAGTCGTCGAAGAACAGCTGGGTCGTCAGCGTCATCGCGTTGGTCCCGCTGAACTGCGGCGTGCCGCCCGCCTTGGACGGCGTCTGGTTGCGCGAGACGTTGAGCGTCTGGGTCAGCCGGTACTCGGTCGGGTTGAACATGCACTCGATCTCGTGCGGTCCCTGACCGTCCGGCAGGTTGGGCGGCTGGCACACGAGCTTCGCCTTGTCGGGCTTGACCAGTCCCAGGGCCTGGCCGACCTGCGAGGCCGCCGAGCCGAGCTCGTCCATGACCATCGGGCCGCCCTCAGAGCCCGATCCCGACGTTGGCCGCGACCGACACGCCGCCCGCCACCGCCCCGCCCAGGGCACCCAGGCCGATGATCTCCTGGTAGGTGAGCTCCAGCGTCTCGGTGGCGACGTTGTTGCTCATGATGTCCAGGCTGGGGCCCGTCCACTTGACCGGCACCACCCCGGACAGGTTCCAGGTGGTGATCTCGTCGCCGGCCATCGTCATGGCCGTGATGGCCATCGTCTGGGGCACGACGTGGACCATGTTGCTCTGGAGCCAGATCATGAGCAGGTCCGAGGTGGAGTCCACCGGTCGGCTCAGGCGCAGGTTGGTGTACTTGCACGGACCCAGGATCTTGTGGGTGTACCCGTTGACGCCGCCCTCGCGGTACTCGGTCACCTGGTACTCCAGCCCCAGCCCCTCGATCTTGGTCCACATGCCGAGCGGGATGAAGCCGTCGATGGTGCACCGGTAGACGATGTTGACGGCGGGGTCGCCCATCGGTTCCTCCTAGAACGCGTCGAAGGTGAGGCCGCGGGCCTCACGCTCGTGGATGACCTCCGAGCGGAGGTGGGTCCGGATACGACCGAACAGCGCCCCGGCCAGCTCGTCGAGCTCCGCATCGGAGCGCTCGTCGGCGTCGGCGGTCGGGCCCGGTGCCGAGCCGTCCACGCGCTGGACGACGGGGGTTGCGGTGAACGCCGGCAGCCCCGGGCCGGTCTCGATCCGGGTCGCCTGGACGACCGGTGCCCCGGCCGATCCGCCGACCGTGCCTGCGGCAGCGCCGTTCGATGATCCGGCCGAGCCGCTGGCTGGGGTGGTCCACGAGGGTCCGGGTCCGGTTGTCGCGCCCTGCGCGGGACCCGGACGAGCGAGGGTCAGGGGGGCGGCGACGGATCCTGACCGCGGATCCATGGCCACGGGGCCGGCGAGGCGCTGGACCTCGGTCGCGGGGCGACCGGCCGGCGCAGCCGCATCCCCCGGCGGCGTGTCCCGCGGCGGGAACACGATCTCCCGGGGCACGTCGGGGCCCGCGTCCGATGGCCCGGTCGGGAAGGCGGCTGCGATCGCGCCGGGGGCACCCGTCCCGGCGGAGCCAAGTCGCACCGGCGCCGGCACCATGGCGGCATCGTCGCGCCGGCGTTGCGCGGTGATCGTGGCGGGCAGCTCGTCGTGGCTCGTCCAGCGCGCCGGCACGGGCACTGGCCGGGCCGCGGCCGGCTCGCTCCGTGCCGGGTTCGCCAGTCGCTGGGCCGTGACGGACGCCGGGCGGAGGGGCCGGGCTCCCAGGGTCGGCACGCTCGCGGGGTGGACGCTCGCTGGATGCGCATGGGCGTCCCCGGTGGTGGCTGGCCCCCCGGGAGGTGCGGGCCGGTTCGGGCCGGAGGATCGTTCGGCGGGCGGGGCAGGTTCGCCGCTGCGCTGACGGACCACGGGAAGCGCGGGCAGCGGCCGCCAGGGCTGGGGGGGCGCGGCGGGCTCCGGTCCGGGGCCGGAGATCGACGTCGCGGGTTGCGAGCCGGGAGATGGTCGACCTGGAGAGGCCGGGCTCGCGGTGGATGCGGACTGGTGCGCGCCGGCGGTGCGCATCGGCAGGCGCTGCGTGACGGCAGTTGCCGGTGGCAGGCTGATCGGGGCGCCCAGACCCGGGCGGCGGGCGGGAACCCCCGGCGGGATGGCGCCACGGGCGGGGGAGGGCACGCGCGTCGTGGAGCCCGCCTCGGCGGGCGAAGGGTCGGGTGCGGATCCCTCCGACCACCGGCTGCGGCCCTCGGACCATCCGGGTGTCACGCGCTGGAGCGGCAGCGCGCTGCCGGAAGCGGCGATCGATGGCTCCGATCCGCGACCCGGCCCGGCCGGTGACGCCGGGGTGCGACGGCCGGTCGCTGCGTGGAGTCCCGTCGCGGGGGGCGAGGCATCGCGGGCTGAGCGTTGGATGGACGGCGCAAGCGGTGGCGCCTGGGTCAGCGGCCGAGCAGCCGGTCGAACCGTGGCGGGGGCCGGGATGGTGGCAAGGGTCCGGACCGGTGCGACCGGGGGCAGGCCGGACGCGGGGCGGCCGTCGGATCCGGACGGCATCCCGTCACCCGCAGTCGACGCATCGTCACCGGCGGTCGACGCAACGGACGCCCACGGCGACCCCCCCGGCTGGCCGTGGTCGGGGACGGCATGACGCTGGACCGGCCGCGCGGGCAGCGGCGCGCTCGACGTGAGGCTGGCCACGGCCCGGGCGTGGCCGATCAGCAGGCCGGGCGGGGCGCCCGGACCGGTTTCGTGACCCAGCGGCTCAACGATCGGCGGCAGCGGGTTGTGGCCCGGCACGTGCGCCAGGAAGGGTCTGCTCGGGGCCACCAGCGGCGCGGCGCCCACCGTCCGCTGGATCGGGGGCAGGGTGGCCCAGGCGCCCGTGGTGGGCGCTGGGGGCGGTCCGGCCGGGGCCGGCACCGGCCCTCCGCGCTCGGGCGACCGGCCACGGCTCGACGCGCGGCGGCCGAACGGCCAGGACAGGCGCACGGGGGCTCAATCCTCCTCGGACAGGCGCTTGTTGATCCGGCCGATCTCATCCACGAACCGCAGTCGCAGCGGATGCTCGAGATCGAGGATGGTGTCCATCGGCCAGTGGAAGTGATAGGCGACGTACGCGACCTCCTCGAACAACCGGTCGGTCGCGTACGTCACGATTCCCCCAGGCGCTGCTCACCCGCCACGTCGACGGTGAACGCGTGGTTGCAGGCGGGACAGGTCACCGAGGCCTGGGTGTGTCCTTCCTGGTTGATCCTCCGGTACAGGTCCTGGAGGAACGCCAGGTCGGATGCGAACAGGCCTTCGATGACGCCGGTGTGGACCTGCGACAGCGAACCCAGCCGGGTCACCACCCGCGAGAGCAGCAGGATCGTGAGGTAGGCCTCGTTGTCGCGGACCCGAGGGTCGCGCTGGGGCGTGATCTCGTCGCGGGCCGTCGCGAGACGCATGACGCCTTCGCGATGGACCGTCCCGGACCCGTCGACGTAGCCGCGTGGGAGCACGAACGCGTACTCGGTGCGCAATGCATCGGACGAGTCGGTGCTCCCGCGCTCGAACGGGTCCTCGGGCAGGGTCGCGGCTGACACCACCGGCCTAGCCCTTCTCGAGGGTCTCGCAGGAGAGGGTCGCCTCCTCGATCTGCACGCCGCTCGTCGTGGCGCCGCCCTCGGACAGCGAGATCTTGGACACCATGGCGTTGGTGAAGTTGTAGCGGAGCTGCTCCTCACCGGCGCCGGTCATGTAGATCGCCGATCCGCTCCGGCGGTCCGGCACGCCCTGCATGATGGCGCTGTGCCAGTCCCACAGCTCCTTGGCGCCCGTCAGCCCGCGCTTGAGGGTGAGGGTGGGCGTCTTGGGCTTGCCGGGCAGCTTGCCGATGTAGACCTTGCCCTGATCGGTGACGTACGGGTTGTCGACGATCTCCACCTCGCTCGAGACCCCCGAGACGGAGGTGAAGTTCGCGACCACGCCCATGCCGTCGATGTCGAGCAGAACGTTGCCTTGCAGCAGGGGGTCGACCGTGGGCATTGATGCCTCCTAATCCAGCAGTTCGGAGATGACTTGCGGGGCCGTCGGGCCCTGCTACTCCTCGTTCGGGGATCCCGAGAACTGGGCGATCCGGAACACCACGAACTCGGCCGGCTTCACCGGGGCGATCCCGATGTCGACGATGAGCTGGCCGGCGTCCCGCACCTCGGGCGGGTTGTTCTCCTCGTCGCACTTCACGAAGAAGGCCTGGTCGGGCGTGGCGCCGAACAAGGCACCGTCGCGCCAGGTCCGCATCAGGAAGGCGTTGATCGTCCGCTTGACCCGGCCCCACAGGCGCTGGTCGTTGGGTTCGAAGACCACCCACTGGGTGCCTTCGAAGATCGACTCCTCGATGTAGTTGAACAGCCGGCGCACGTTGAGGTAGCGCCACGACGGATCGCTCGAGATCGTCCGCGCACCCCACACCCGGATGCCTCGACCCGGGAACGCGCGGATGCAGTTGATCCCGGACGGGTTGAGCTGGTCGTGCTCGGCCTTGGTCAGGTTGAGCGCGAGTGTGATCGCGCCCCGGATGACCTCGTTGGCGGGCGCCTTGTGCACGCCCCGGGTGTCGTCGTTGCGGGCCCAGATCCCGGCCACATGGCCGGACGGCGGGACGAACCTGGCCTGCCCGGACAGCGGATCGAACACCTTGATCCACGGCCAGTAGAGCGACGCGTACTTGCTGTCGTAGCCGGCCTTGTCGACCCGCCATTCCTTGACCTGCTGAGCGTTCAGCCCTGGCGGTGCGTCGAGGATGGCGACCCGGTCGCCCATCAGCTCGCAGTGGGCGATCATCGCGAGCTGGACGGCCTGGAGGCCCTCGAGGTCGATGATGCCCTGCTCGTACACGGCCATCAGGTCGGGCACGCCGAGCATGGTGACGTCGTCGACCGCCTCGAGTCCGGCAAAACCCGTGCGATCGGCCGAGCTCCCCATGTAGTCATCGGGCGTGACGCGCGCCGGAACGGCGGCTCCACCGCCGGCCAGGGCCATGGTGCCCGTGGCCGGAGCGGCCAGGCTGCCCCCGACCTCCTCGATGACGATCACCTTGGACTGGCTCTTGACCACCGTGGCGACGTTCTGCTTGCCGCGGCCCGTGGTCAGGTTGTCGAACGTCTCGACCGTCTTGCCACCCTGCTTGACGACGAGCTTGAAGTTGCCCTCGCCGGCCTCGGACGGCGCCTCGACGTCGACACTGAGGTCGTTGCCCCCGGGTCCGGCCTCGAGCGCCGCCACCCGGAACGCCGGCTTGCCCTTGTCGCCCGCGCTGGGCAGCTCGGCGGCGGCCGCCGGCGTCACGCCGTCGGCACCGACCCGGACGACATAGCAGGCGCCCCCGCCGTTGAGGAAGTAGCCGTACACGGCATGGGCGAGATAGGAGCCCTCGATGAACTCCCCGAAGGTCGAGGTGTACTGGCTCCAGTTGGTGACAAGCGTGGGGGTATTGGCCGGCCCACGGCTCGCGAGTCCGACGAACGCGGCGACGGCCGTGCCAACGCCCTCGATCGGACGGGACCCGGCCTCCACCTCCTCGACGTAAACGCCGGGTGACAGATAGTTCGGCATGCGCGGCCCTCTCCCAATTCGTGGGATCCCAACGCCGTGACCCTCCCACCCGGCAGATGGCCGAACAAGGCCCGACAGGGCGCGCACAGGGGCGGGGGCCGCTGCCCGTTCGGGCGGCCAGCGGTGCCCCGATGGATGCCCGCGACCGGCTGGCGACTCCGGGGGTGCGGACGGACGATCGCTCTGATGATCCAGGATGTCGACCAGCTGCTCGAGCGGCTGGTTCGCCGCGATGCGCTCAACGGCTCGGGCGTCGACCTCGTGTTCGAGGCACCGACCAAGGACTGGGTTGCCCGGCGCAGCGGTCCGGCGATCGATCTCTACCTGTACGACATCCGGGAGGACCTCCAGCGACGCGTGCCGTCGTGGGAGGACGTGCGCCAGGGGGACGGGAAGGTGTCGGTTCGACGGCAGCCACCGCGCCGCTTCCGGCTGGCGTACCTCGTCACCGCCTGGACGCAGCGTCCCGAAGACGAGCACCGCCTGCTGTCGTCCCTGCTCGCCTGCTTCCTGCGCAACCCGATGCTCCCTGCCGGAGACCTCGGGGGATCGCTCGACGCCACCGATCTCCCGGTCTACATCGAGGTCGGGCAGCCCGCCAGCCAGGAGCGCTCGCTGGCAGACATCTGGTCCGCCCTGGGTGGCGAGCTCAAGCCCTCGCTCGACGTGGTGGTAACGGCGCCGATGGCGGTCGATGCGATCGCGCCGTTCGGCCCGCCGGTGATGACCGGGCCGACGATCGGCCTGGGAAGTGGCCAGAGCACGGGCGAGACGGCGACGGGTCACGCATTTGCGCGCACACGCCGCGCGCTCAGCGAGCCGCCGACGGAAGAGACCGTGCCCGGCGGGGCAGATGCCGCCAAGACCGGGATGAAGCTGCGGGTGGGTGGCCCGCGGAAGTGACGGCCGGTCAGGGCGCGGAGGGTGCGTTCGCCGGCGCCGCAACGTCGTCGGCGCCGTCCCGGAGCGACATCGTCCCGGCCGGGTCCGCGGGGCGCGATGCCGTCAACCCTGCAGGTCTCGACCGCGACCAGTCGCCACCGGACTCGTCGTTGCGGGACCCGTCGCTGCGGGACCTGTACGCCCGTCTCGACCTGCTCGAGCGACGCGTTCGCGCGGCCGTCGAGCGGCGGCGGGCAGCCGACCCGGATCCCGACGACCGGTTTCGCGGCCTGTACATCTCGGACACCCAGGTCGACGACCTGCTGGCCGGCCCGCCGGAGCCGCTGATCTCTCCGGAAGCCGAGCACACCGGTGGCGTCCTGCGGCAGGTGATCGACGAGGCGGCCGACCAGGCGGAGGCCGCCGGTGGGCGCATCCGGCTCCGCGACCTTGGACGGGCGTTCAGCCTCGAGCCGATCGATCTCGAGCTCCTGCTCGTGGCGCTCGCACCGGACCTGGATCCCCGGTTCGAGCGCCTGTACGGGTATCTCCACGACGACGTCTCCCGCCGCCGGGCGAGCGCGGGGCTCGCCCTCGAGCTCTCGGGCCGGCAGGAGCTTTCGGCTGCCGGTCGCGCCCGGGCCAGGCTGGGACCGCACGGGCCACTCGTTGCGGGCGGGCTGCTGATCGTGGAGGACCCCGATCGACCGTTCCTGACCCGGTCGCTGCGCGTCCCGGACCGGGTGACCGACCACCTGCTCGGCGACGACGCGCCCGATCCTGCCGTCGCCCCGATGCTGAGCGAGGCGTGCGCGGTCCAGCTCGGGGACGTCGAGGTGCTGGCGCGGGCGCTCGGTGCCGGTGTTCCGCTCGTGTACCTCCAGCAGCGACCGGGCGCCTCCGGTCGCGCGATGGCGCACGCCGCCTTCGACCTGGTGGGCAGGCCCGTGGTCGACCTCGACCTTGAGCGGCTGGCACCGGCCGACGATGCCCGGCAGATCGCCGCGGCGGCTTCGAGAGAGGCCCGGCTCCAGGGTGGAGGCCTGATCGTGGGACCCGTCGACGCGATCAGCGAGCACGGTCCAGCCACGGTCCGCGCCTTCGCGGAATCCACGCCGCCCGTGGTCCTGGTGGGGAAGCGCGGCTGGGACCCGGCGTGGGCCCGGGAGGATCCCCTGGTGCTGGACGCGCCGGTGGCCGCCGTCCAGGAGCGTCACCGGCTGTGGGTGGAGGCGTTGGACGGTGACGTGGCACCCGACTTCGATCCGGCGGTGGTGACCCGGGCGTTCAGCCTCGACCCGGAGCAGATCGCCCGTGCCGCTCGCGCCGCCCGGCGTGCGGCGCTCGCGGCGGACCGGCGGCCCACGGTTGCGGACGTCGCGGCCGGCGCCCGCTCGCAGAATGCCGCGGGCCTCGAGCGGCTCGCGCGCCGGATCGAGCCTGCGGTCGGGTGGGACGATCTCATCCTGCCGACCGGGGTCGCGACGCAGCTGCGCGAGATCACGGCCCGAGCCCGGCACCGTGACCGGGTCATCGGGGAGTGGCGGATGGGTCACACGACCGCCCGCGGCCGTGGCATCTCAGCCCTGTTCGCGGGCGATTCCGGCACTGGCAAGACGATGTCGGCCGAGGTGCTGGCCGGTGACCTTGGCTTCGACCTCTACGTCATCGATCTCTCGACGGTGGTCGACAAGTACATCGGAGAGACCGAGAAGAACCTGGACCGGATCTTCACCGAGGCGGACCGGGTCAACGGCGTGCTGCTGTTCGACGAGGCAGACGCACTGTTCGGCAAGCGCTCGGAGGTCAAGGATGCCCGTGACCGTTATGCCAACGTCGAGGTCGCCTATCTGCTCCAGCGGATGGAGCTGTTCGACGGCATCGCGGTCCTGACCACCAACCTGCGAGCCAACGTCGACGAGGCATTCACCCGCCGCCTGGACGCGATCGTCGACTTCCCGCTGCCCGAGGAGCAGGACCGGCTCCGGCTGTGGGATCGCAACCTCCCGGCGCCGCTGCCGCGTGGCGACGACCTGGATCTTCCGTTCCTCGCTCACCAGTTCCGGATCTCCGGCGGCAGCATCCGAAACGTCTGCGTGTCGGCCGCCTACTTCGCGGCGGCCGGCGATCGTCCGATCGGGATGACCGACCTCATCCGGGCGACCGAGCGCGAGTACCGGAAGCTCGGCCGCCTGACGGTGGAGGCCGAGTTCGGTCCGTACACGCACCTGCTCGAGCCATGACCTCCGTTCACCGTCAGTGGTGGTCGCGTCACCAGAGTGGTGGTCATCTCCACCGTCAGGAACAGGGCGGGGACGTCCCGTGCCCGTTGAGGCAGATCTGCCATCGGACGCGCCGCAGCCATTGCGGGACGCCGGTCGGTGGGAGATGCTGCGGAGGCAGCAGGAGGAACCGGCATGCGTGATTTCGACCTCGACACACCCATCCAGCGGCCCCCGGTCCGCGACCAGCAGACACCTGCTCCCGAGGTTGCGGGCAGGACGTTCGTGCCGGGCGGGACCCCCGCCCTGGGCGCCGAAACGATCATGCATCTCCAGCGGACCGTGGGAAACCAGGGCGTCCTCCAGCTGCTGTCGGCGGAGGAGGAAGCCTCCCCCGTCCACGGGGTCGTCGGCTCGGGCGGCGGGTCGCCGCTCGACGCGCAGACGCGATCGACGATGGAATCCGCCTTCGGGACGTCGTTCGATGGGGTCCGGGTCCACACGGATGCGCAGGCCTCGCGCTCGGCGGAGTCGGTAGGGGCCAACGCCTACACCGTCGGCTCGGACATCGTGTTCCGCAGCGGCCAGTTCGACCCCTCGTCGGCCGCCGGTCAGCGGACGCTCGCCCACGAGCTGTCCCACGTCGTCCAGCAATCGCAGGGCCCGGTGGACGGGAGCGATGCTCCCGGCGGCATCCGGGTCAGCGATCCGTCCGACCGCTTCGAGCGTGCTGCCGATCAGACCGCCGATCACGTGATGGGGTCGGTTCAGGGCAGCCACTCCGCGCAGAGCTCGCCAGCCGGATCGGCGCCGACGGCCCAGCTCCTGGAGGACGAGACGGCACGGTCCGTCCAGCGCCAGGCCGACGCGGAAGAAGAAGAGGAGATCGAGGGCTGACGCCTCGCCCGAGGGCTGACGCCTCACCCGAAGTCCGGGCGAGGCGGGCGCCCGGGCACCTCGTTGCCCGATCGGGAACGTCCGTCCTGCCCCGCTGATCTCGTCCCGTTGCCCCGCTGACGCCGCGGATCGCCTCCATGTCTGGCCTGTTGATCGGCCGGATTCGCGGCTCCGGATGGGACCCTTCGAGTGTTGCAGCCGGTCCGTCCGGCGGCGTGTCCTGCGCCGTGCCCGGCGGGCCGTTTCCGGCGAGGCCATGGTCGACACGCAGGCATCGCACGCCCGTGACATCGAAGGCGTCAAGGATCGCGCCCAGGCGATCGAGTCGCCCGAGGTCGACGTGCCCGGGCTGGACGATGGCACCGTCCAGCGCCTGCTGGCCGATCGCCGACCAGGCCTGGCCGGGCCCACCGCGCCGCCACCTGATGGCCGCGGCGCGCCCGCGCGGCCGGTGGCCCGACCGGGTTCGCGACCCCCATCGGCGATGCTCCGGTCGCGCGACATCGTCGCGCTCCAGCGGATGGCCGGCAACTCGGCCGTTACCGGGTTCCTGACCCGCCGGGCTCGGCCAGTCGTCCAGCGGGCGGTCGTCGCGGAATCCGAAGAGGCCGTCGCCGAGCCGGAGGAGGCGCAGGGCAGAGCCGATGCCGAGCGGGCCGGTCGGCCACCGCGCACCAACCCGAAGGCGGTCGAGGCCATCCACCAGTGGCAGGCGATGGCGCCCCAGCCGGCGGAACCGGCGGCCGGTGCCGTGGTCGGCGCGGCCGCGGCCGGGGCGGTGCAAGGGGCAGGGGCCCCGCGGACCGAGGAAG
This sequence comes from uncultured Chloroflexia bacterium, assembly GCA_963829295.1. Taxonomy (GTDB): domain Bacteria; phylum Chloroflexota; class Limnocylindria; order Limnocylindrales; family CSP1-4; genus CAIXZV01. Next base: position 723,706 of record CAWHHU010000010.1, read on the forward strand.
CAGCCAGGGCGCAAAGCGGCGCGAGGGCCGGCAGCAGTGCCGCGGCCGGCGTCAGCGCGGCCGAGATCGAGATGCCTCCGATGGTCGTCAACGGCACGGAACGTACGGCGGCATCGACGCCGGCGTCGACCGGCGGGGCAGGGGACCAGGCCACGCCCAGTGGCAGCGCAACGGGGCCAGCGACCCCAGGAGCGGCATCCGCGCCGGGCCCTTCGGTCGTCAAGCCGGCCTCGACCGACGCCGGCGGTGCCCAGGAGCTGAACCCGCCGGTGATCGAGATGCCGCCGATGGTCATCACCGCGACCGTGCCACCGAGCGCATCAGCCAGGGCGGGTGCGCTCGCGGCGGAGAGGGCTGCCGCGAGCGAAGCCGGGGCGACCGCCGCCGGGACGGCTGGTCCGGCAACGCGCGCAGCCGGTGCGGCCGCGGCCGAGACGGTGGCGGCCGCGGCGACGGTCGATGTGGCGGCTGCCGAGATCGAGACGCCGCCGGTGTTCGTCACCGGGTCGGTCGCGGGCAAGGGCGCCGAGGTCGGGCAGCAGGCCGAGGTCGAGGGTACCGCCGACGGGGCCGGTGCGGCGACACCGGGCGCCGCCCCGGGCGAGATCGAGATGCCACCGATCGTCATCACGGCGATGCCGCCCGGGCCCGGTGGGCACCGGCCGGGGGCAAGCGGACGCGGCGGCCGCTCGAAGGCGGGTGCAATCGGCACCCGACGCCCGGCCGAGATGCCGCGAGAGATCGAGATGCCGCCGGAGCTCATCACCGCGGCACCTCCCGAGCCGAGTGGCGCACCCGTGCCCTCGGTCATCAACATGCCGCCGATGCTGATCACGGCGTCCCCGCCCGCCTCGGCGAGGCCGACCGGCGTGTCGGCCCGTCAGATCGCCAGGCGGGTGGCTCCGGCTGGCACGACGGACGCCGGCCCGGCGCGCGGCTTCCCCGAGAAGCGCAAGCCTCATGCGCCGTCCAGGCGCGGGACGATGGGCGGCCCTGGCAAGTCCCGGCCCCACACCCGTGGCGCGGCCCACCCCGGCGGCCGGCGGGGTGCCGGCAAGGCCGCGAGCGGCGGCGCGGGCGGTGTCCCGGCCCAGCCGCCCCTCCACGACCCGACCCTCGAGAAGTGGCGAGCCGCCGCGGCCGGCGCCATCAACGCGACCAAGCCCGGTGATCTCAGCGACGCGAAGGACGGCCCATCCAAGGTCGAGGCCAAGGGCAAGGACATCGATTCGCAGCGCAAGGCGGCCCGGCCCGACTTCGAAGCCGACGCCAAGTCCAAGCAGCCCCCGATGCCCGCCGAGCCCAAGAAGGACGCGTACCTCGACACCAAGGGGGCCGAAACCGCCGTCGACGCCGTGGTCAAGGCGGGTGACCGGAAGCTCACGACGCAGACCCTCAAGCCCATCGACTACGGCGACCTGCCGGCTGCCGACTTTCTGACGGGCGCCGACTTCGTCTCCGGCAACCAGCGCAGTGCGATCAAGGACCTCGAGGACAAGCTCGCCAACGCCAAGCTGACACCGCTCGAGCGGGCGGCGATGACCAAGGACCTCGAGGCGCGCAGGCAGAAGGTCGCGGACATCGAGGCGCACGCGCTCGATGCACCGCCGTCCCAGCCGCCGCCGTCGGTCGTCGACCAGGGCGCCGCCAAGCTGACGCCGCCCAGCAAGGGCGAGGCCGACCTGATGGGCGATGCCATCGCGGTCGCCCTGGGCACGGTGGACCGGACCGCCGGCGAGATCCTCACCAAGGTCGAGGCGTCGATGCACGGCACCGTCGTGAAGCCGCTGATCCGGGACGCCGACGCGGAGAAGCCCAAGCTCGTCGCGGAGCTCAACAAGGAGCTGCATGGGATTGCCGCCGCCGCCGGGCTGACCGAGGAGCAGCTCAAGGCAAAGATCCAGGCCCACAAGGACGACGTCAAACAGCAGTCCGACCAGGTCTCGACAGGGATCGAGCAGGCGAGCGTCAAGGCCAACAAGCAGGTTGAGGATCGCGCCAAGGACGAGGGCAGGAAGATCGCCGGGGCGAAGAAGGCCGTCCAGACGGAGATCGAGCAGAAGCAGCAGGCCGTGCAGGGTCCGCCGGACACGGCCACCATCGAGAAGAAGCGCGACGAGTACCTCGGTCGCATCACCGACACCGGGTCCCAGGCCCAGGCGGCCCTTCGCGCCGCGGGCATCCATCGGGACCAGGACCTCGATGCGGCGGGTGCCGAGCAGAAGCGCCGCATCGCCCAGACCGCGGATGGCCGCGCGGCGGCGATCCGACGCCACTTTGCGGGCGACACGGACCCCAACCGGGGCATGGTCGAGGCTCGCCCGACGGTGGACTGGAGCCGCAAGCACCAGTCGGCGGTGGACACCGAGGTCCGCAGGCTCAAGGCCGCCGCGAAGGTCGAGGGCGACGGCTTCACGGACGGCGTCTCGAACCAGGTCACGGCATCGAAGGAGAGCGTCCGGGACTGGGCCGCCCATCAGCAGGGTCGCGAGCGATCGTGGTGGGACCGGCTGTGGGACATGATCCGCGACTGGGGCAAGCAGGCGGGTGCCAACAACGACGCCTGGGAGAAGCAGCGCAACGCGGAGTCGCGCGACGCCATGGCCGGCGACTTCAACGCCCTGACCGATCTGCGCAAGGCGCAGGTCACTCACAACGGCGATGCACTCAACGAGCAGTTCGCGCGCCTGGACAACGACCAGAAGGTGCTCGCGCAGAAGTACCTGAGGGGCAAGATCAGCGGCATCGACTTCGTGGCCGAATCCACGATGGCCCGGATCCGCAACCGCCGGGCGCCCGAGCTGGCCAAGAAGCTCGAGGCGCAGGCGATCGCGAGCTGGACCTGGGAGGAGCTCGGGGACCTGGCACGTGGCAGCAACCCCAAGTTCAATCCAGACGACCTCGCGGCCAAGGTCAAGGGTGGCGTGGCCGGCTGGGGCACCAAGGAGGACAAGGTCTACCAGGGCCTGGGTGGAGCCCGGACGGCCGTCGAGCGGGCCGCCCTGGCAAAGTGCTACCAGGCCAAGTACCACGTGTCGATGGAAGCCGACGTGGCCGACGACATGGGCGGTCACGAGATGGAGCGCGCCAAAGCGCTGATGGAGGGCAAATCGGCCGAGGCGGACGCGGCCACCATCAAGGAGGCGGTGGCGGGCTGGGGGACCGACGAGGCCGCGATCCGCAACGCCCTGCGCGGCAAGACCCCCGAGGAGCTCGACGCGATCAAGGCCGAGTACAAGCGCAGGTACGGCGTCGAGCTCAACACCGATCTCGCCGACGACATGTCGGGCGCCGAGCTCGACAACGCCGTCGCCCTCTCATCGGGTGACGTCGACAAGGCCGATGCGGCCGAGCTCGAGGATGCGATGGCAGGCCCGGGCACGGACGAGGACAAGATCAAGAAGGTCTACGAGCGGATCCGCGAGGAGGAGGAGGCCAAGGCGAAGCGGGAGGGCCTCACGCCGGGCGAGCTCCAGCAGCGCATCAGGGAGCGCAACGCCCGGGTCCGGGCGAAGTACGGCGAGAAGTACGGCAACCTCGAGGCCAACCTGCGCGACGAGCTGCTCGACGTGGACATGTCGGCCGCCTACGGGCTCAAGGGCCCGGGTGCCCCGCCGATCGACGATTCGGACATGAAGCTCGTCGACGCGCTCCAGTCGGGCGACGCGGCGAAGATCGACGCGGCCAAGGCGTATCGCGAGCACAACGGCGTGTATGCGAGCGACGACGAGCTGGAGGCGATCACCCGCAACCAGTACAAGCGCGCCGATCTGGACGTGAACCTCGAGCTCGGCGCGGAGCAGGCGCGCATCAAGGCGATGGCCGACTCGGGCGACCTCAGCCCGGAGGAATACCGGAAGCAGACCACGGCCCTGCGCGAGAAGATCGGTAACAAGGACGCTGCGATCAAGGCTCGGGCGCAGCAGAACATGGGCGACCTGCGGGCCGCCTACTCGGCAACCACCGGCGGCAGCCAGACCTTTGACCAGCTGATCAACGAAGAGACATCGGGCTACTCGCAGCTCGAGATCCAGGATCTGGTGGCGGCCGGCGGCAAGCTGTCCGACGAGCAGGAGCTCTACTACGCCACCGCCGGCATCGGTACCGACGAGGACAAGATCAAGGAGGTGCTCAAGGGCAAGACACCCGCGGAGATCAAGAAGCTCCGCGAGGCGTATGCGAAGAAGCACCCGGGGCACACCCTGGACGACGACATCCTGGGCGACCTGTCGGGTCGCGAGGATCTCGATATCGGGCACGAGCTCAAGTACGGCGATCCGGAGACGTTCGCCCGCCAGCTCGAGGAGGAGAAGGACCCCGACAAGCGGCGGCAGCTGCTCGAGGGCATGAAGACGATGCTCCGCGAGCGCAAGGCATTCGAGGAGACCGGAGCCATCGGGCAGGCGTTCGCACTGGGCGGCGACCCGATGAACACCGCGGAGCAGCTCGAGGACGCCGTCAAGCGCGCCGAGGACTACGACGCGCTGCTGGACAAGGCCCAGCGCGAGCACCCGGGCATGACGCCGGCGGACATGGCCAAGGACCCCGACCTCGTGGCCGCCAAGGCCAACTTCGAGATGAACTACGGCGGCACGCTCGCGGCTCAGCAGGAGGAGCGCGAGCAGATCGATGCGTACGCGGATGTCGCGGCCCAGGTCGGCGCAGCGATCGCCGGGATCGCGGTCACGGTGGCGACCCTGGGCACGGCAGGGCCGGTTGTGGCCGCCATCTACGGCGCGGTTGCCGCCGCCGCCTCCACGATGGCGATCAAGTCACAGCTGCGCGGTGCGGCCTACTCCTGGGAGGAGGCGGGCGTCGATCTCGCGGTGGGCACGGTCGATGCGGCGGTGTCGGGGCTCACCGCCGGCCTGGGCAAGGGCGTCATGCAGGCGCTCGAGAAGGCGGTCGCCGCACAGATGGCCAAGGAGGTGGCCAAGGAAGGCGCCGAGAAGGTCACCGAGAGCGCGGTCAAGGTGTGGGTCAAGGAGGCGATGGAGGAAGCCATCGAGAACGCCGTCCAGGGGATGCCGTCGGCGTTCGTGGGGTCGATGCTCGACGACAACACCTGGAAGAGCGACGACCCGTGGGGCCAGATCCTCAAGGCCACCGGGCAGGCCGGGGCGATGGGCGCCGGCATGGGCGTCGGCATCAAGGGCGCCAAGGATCTTGGCGGCGCGGCCTTCGGCAAGATCAAGGGCGCGCTCAAGGGCGAGCCACGGGTCGAGGCTGGTGCAACCCCCACCGGTGGCGGCGAGGCCCGGCCGGAGACCGCAGCACCGTCCGAGCTGCCCAGCGAACCCGGCGAGCCCAGGGCAGGCGTGCCCGAGCCCAACACGCAGCCACCCGAGGTCAAGCCGCTCGACCTGCCGCCGGAAGGGCAGCCGGGTGCAGCGGGCGAGAAGGCGCTGGCCGGCGAGCTGCCGCCCGAGGCCAACGGCGCGGACCTCACCAAGGGCGGCAAGCTGCCCGACAGCGCGGCGCCCGAGCCCAGGGCCTCCGATGTCGGCGTCGAGGGACGAACCACCGAGCCCGAGGGACGCGCCACCGCCGGCAGCGAGAAGGGCACCGGCGGTGAGGCGCCCACGGCGGCCGACGACGCGGTGATCACGGATCTGCCCGATGGATCGGTCGCCCAGCTGCCCGACGACCAGCTGACCGATCGGGCCGCCAACCTCGAGGCGTTCGAGGCCTTCCACCAGAGCGACCCGGCGCGGGAGGTCGCCCTGCTGCGCAACGACGTCACCGGCGAGTATGTGATCGTCCAGGGCGATCGGGGGTCGGTCTCGCTGGGCCGCGACAACCCCAACTGGGCCAAGGACCTGCTCAGCCCCGAGCAGCTGGGCCGGGGAGAGTGGGTCTACGAGGCGCACAGTCACCCGATCGAGGCACCGGGCAAGGCAACGGCGGAGCTCGAGCGCTGGCCGAGCGGGGGAACCAGGGGCGGCGACTTCAACGGCGTGGCAGCGGAGTCTCTGCGAACGGGCAAGAAGGTGTCCGAGGAGCTCCACTACATGACCGAGACGGGCCCCGAGAAGCTGACCTACGGCTATGACCCCAATGCCGAGAAGCCGTACTTCATCGAACGCCCCGGGCCCGACGGCAGCCTCGAGCGTCACGAGTTCAGCACGATCGATGAGTACCACGGAGTCTTCGAGGAAAAGTTCCACATGGAGCCGGGAGGCCCCATCGCCGACAACTTCCCCGGTGCCCGGGAGCCGATCGACCCCGACGCCCCCACCAGGCGTCCCGGCGAGCTCGAGGGCCCGCCCACCAAGCGGGAGGGCAAGGGACGCGCCTCATCGGAGCCGTCGGCCTCCGAGGCTCCCGAGCCCGGGGCCAGGAGCCTGGCCGATACAGGCAGCGACACGGCGCCGCGCGGCAAGCCCTCGGCCGAGGACGTCGGGCGGACGCTGACCGAGGCCGACCTGGCACAGCGTTACGGGATGCCCGAGGCGAACGTCCGGCGCATCGAGGCCGTGTGCGCGGAGCAGGGGATCATCGTCGACATCCGGCCCACCACGCCCCACGCAGAGCCGATGCTGCGCGAGGGGACCGCGCTGCCCAAGCCCGAGAAGGTCAAGGCCAAGACGATCAATGAGACGGACGTCCTGATCGGCCTGGGCAAGCCCGATGACCTGGGCAAGGTGGGGTTCTTCGATCCGGCCGTTGTGGAGCCGCACCGGCCGCCGGACTTCGAGTCATTGCCGAAATCGATGCAGGACAAGATCGACCAGCGGATCGAGCAACGGCTGGAGGAGTTCGGCGACTACCAGAAGGACATGCAGAAGCTGGTCGACGCCGGTGACATCCGGATCGAGCCAGACGGCACGGTGATCAACACGGGGCTGGTCCCGGGCGGCGAGCTCCCGTTCACCGGCGACCACGACATCTTCGACATCCGGGCCAGGGACGGCTCGCCGCTGACCCCGGAGCAGTACCAGGCGGCCAAGGCCGCGCTGCTCGCGGCCGACGCCGGCGTGATGCACGGCGGGGTCACGGGCTGGTCCGTGGACGCTCCCGAGACGTTCAACACGCCGGCCGGCCAGAAGTCGTACGGGAACATGATGGAGGCCCACTCGCCGGGCGGCAAGGATCCGCTCGTTCGCCTGGGCGACGGCGAGCCGAAGGCGGTGTGGTACGAGCCCGCGGCGCCGCTGGCCGAAGTCGCCGGCGCGGACGTGGCGGGTTCGGCTCCGGAGCCGAAGCTCTCGACGGTCGATCGGGAGCGACTGTTCGGACTCCAGGACCGCCTCGGCGACGAAGGCATGGGCTGGGAGGACGTGGGCCTCCACTCCGAACGAGATGTCCGCGACTTCTTCTCGCAGTTCCCGACGACGGAGGCGGCGATCGCGGACCTCGAGCGACGGGCGGAGCGTGCGATCGACATTCGTCAGACCATGGGCCCCGCCGCCGCGGGACCTGCGACCGAATCCGAGCTGGGGACCCGTCCCGAGGCCTGGACCGGCGGGCGGACGTCCCGAACGGACCGGCCGATGCGCGATCCCTGGACCGCCGCGCGCGAGGCCTCGGAGATCCTCGGCGCCAACCTTGGGCCGCCACCCTCGCCGGAGGGATACCACGCGCACCACATCATCCCCGAGAGCGAGGGCGGGGAAGGGCTCGAGTGGTTGCGCGACAAGCTGCGGGAGGCGGACATCGGGATCAACTCGGCCGAAAATGGCGTGTGGCTGGTCGGTGAGAGTGGCGCCCTGAACGTGGCCGGCACGACCCCCCACACGACGTATCTGCACGCCGGGAATCGCGACGATTACCTGTACACGCTGGTCGAGCGTCTCGGGTCGCTCGAGGGACCGGAGCTCGCCCGCGAGCTCGCGGCGATCAAGCTCGAGCTGACCAATGGTGCATTCGACTTCCGGGAGGCGCCGGTCGGCTGGACGCCGGAGGATGCGGAGCCGGCGCTGACATCGTCGGGGTTGTAGCCCCGATCAGCCGAGCCAGGTATCGCCCTCCTGGACGTACCGGCGCCGACGCTCGCCCGGAAGGTCGAGGTAGGGGCAGCCGTCGCGACCGCCGACGAGCTCCAGGGTGAGGTCGCCCGGCGCGATCCACTGGAGCTTGCCCCGGTCCAGCCAGGGGCCAAGGTCGTAGTCCTTGGCGGCGTCGTTCTGGACGCTGTGGGCGCTCGCCGGCGTGCCGTCCGGGCGCACGAACGAGTAGAAGCGGTGACCCCAGTCGTCGATGCGCTCGAGATCGGGCGGGACGGGGTCCGCGTAGTACACGATCGGGAACCCGACATGCTCGCCGACGAGCACCGAGGAGACCACGGCCCGGATCGCCGGGTGGTCCAGGATCCGGGGCACCACGAACGGCACCTCCGGGCCGACCATCGCCTTCAGCGACCAGGTGGGGATCGGACCGTCCAGCTTCAGAGCCCCGGTCCAGGCGAACAGCCCATGGGGCGGCGCCACCCAGGGCCGGTAGTCGTAGTCGTACGCCCACCACAGGCCGTCGATGCCGTCGATGTCGAGCGACGTCTCGAACACCTCGCCCGTGAACGGCGACCTTGAAAGCGCGACGATCGGGACGGCGTCGACGTAGGCCGCGGCCGACTCCGCCATCTCGCGCCGCGCGACGGTTTCGGCCCCGACGTCGTGGGGCTCGCGCGCGCGATCGATGACCTCCCAGCCGGCGCGGAACCGGGCGAGGATCGCGGCGCGCTCGGCGGAGTCGAACGGCGTTCCGCGCCGTGCCCGGACGGTCGGCACGCTAGATCAGGCCCTCGCGGATCGCGTACGCCACCGCATGCGTCCGGTTGCGGAGCTCGAGCCGGGACGTGATGTCGTGGATGATGTTCTTCACCGTTCGCTCGGAGTAGAACAGGCGGTGGGCGATCTCGGCCGTATCGTAGCCGTCGGCCAGCAGCCGTACGACCGCAACCTCACGCTCGGTGAGGCCGGTGAACGTGAGGCCCCGGGGTGACAGCACCTGGCGCTGGAGCTGACCCACCTGGTGCAGCAGCCGGCCGAGCAGGTCCGGGGGCAGGCTGCCCTCGCCCGCGGCGGCCGAGCGGATCGCAGCCGCCAGGTTGCCGGCGGTCGCCTCGCTCCGGCGCAGGACGCCCGTCACCCCGGCCTCGGCTGCGGCGAGCAGGGTTCGGTCGTCGACCCGTGACACGAGGAGCACGATCCGGCGGATCCCCCGCCCACGCAGCGAGCGCATCTCAGCCAGAACGTCGCTGTCGACGTCTTCCGCAACGACCAGGGCCACCGCCTCGTCGGGCAGGTCGTCGCTGCCCGCGACGCTGAACCCCTGGGCGCGACGGAGCTGGCTCGTGATTCCGGCCCGCGACAGCGGATCTGTGGCCCGGACGGCGACCGGGATCGGGACCTTGAAGGGGATCGCTTCAGCAACCATCGGTCATCTCCGTTCGGTCCCGGGTGCCCGACGACGGGCCGGAGGCGCTGCCCGGAAACGTGCGCCGGACGTTACCTCCGGGCACTCTGCGCCCAGTCAACGCAGGCTTAACGGGCACGGGCGATTGCCCGATCATCTCGGCACGCGGGCCCGGCCACGCAGGATGGCTCACCTGTTCGGCCGCGCGGCGCGCCGTTACACTCACGCTCGTGGGAGCCTCCGTCACGCTGGTCACCCCGGCCGTCGAGGTCGAGCCGGGACAGGAAGCCTCGGTTGAGGTCCGGGTCCGGAACACCGGGACCGTGGTCGACGAGTTCGCCCTCGACGTCCTGGGCAATTCGGCCGGCTGGGCGTCGGCCGACCCGGTGTCGATCTCGCTGTTCCCGGGGGCCGAGGGCACCGCCAGGGTCACCTTCCGGCCACCGCGCGCGGCCGGCACGCCATCGGGCCTGGTGCCGTTCGGGATCCGCGCCCGATCGCGCGAGGATCCGGCCGGGTCGGCGGTCGAGGAGGGTTCGGTCCAGGTCGGAGCCTTCCAGGAGCCATTTGCGGAGCTCGCCCCGCGGACGTCGCGCGGCTCCCGGTCGGGCAGCCATGATCTTGCGGTCGACAACCGGGGCAACACCCGGCTGAACGCGGAGATCGAGGGCACCGATGCCGACCGGCTGCTCAAGTTCGACGTCAAGCCCCCCGCGGTGGTCGTCGAGCCGGGCATGGCGGGCTTCGCCAAGGTTCGCGTCAGCCCCGTCAAGCGGTTCTGGCGCGGGCAGCCCAAGACCCGCCCGTTCCAGCTGTTCGTGCGGCCCGAGGGCGGCCCCCCGATCACGCTCGACGGCACGCTGCTCCAGGAGTCGATGCTGCCGCCGTGGTTCCTCAAGGCGCTGATCGCGCTCATCGCCCTGCTTGTGCTGCTCGTGCTCGCGTGGCTGTTCCTGCTCAAGCCGTCCATCGAGACGGCGGCGTCGGAGGCCGTCGCATCCCCGCTCGCCAGCCTCAAGAACGACGTCAACAGCGCGCTCGGCGCGGCCGGGCTGCCCACGATCCCAGCCGGTGGCGGAGGTGGCGCAGGGGGCGCTGCGAGCCCGACCCCGACCCCAGCGTCGGGCGGCGGTGCCTCGGCCTCGGCCGGTGCCAGTGCCGCGCCCACACCGACCCCGACGCCGGGCACGCTCATCCCGGGCCTGGGCAATCCGGTGGACGGGCGGCTCGACGGCACTCACAAGACGTACCAGCCCAAGGGCACCCTGTTCCTGACCGACTTCGTGTTCTCCAACCCCAACGGCGCCGCGGGTGCGCTGGTCATCCTGCGCAACACGGATCAGCTCATCCAGCTGCGGCTGGAGAACTTCCGCGACTATGACCTGCACTTCGTGACGCCGATCGTCATCGCGTCCGGAGACAGCCTCAACCTCTCGCTCAGCTGCACGAGCGGCGGAACGTGCGATCCAGCCGTCTTCTGGTCGGGCTACCTGCGGCCCTGAGGCCCGGCCGGGGCCGTGCAGCCGCCCTGGCCCTGGCGCTGGTCCTGCTGAGCCCGGCGATCGCGGTCGGTGCTCCCACCGCGCCCTCGGGAGCCGGTGCCGCTCCGATATCCGCGGCCGCCCTGCCACCGCCGCCCGGCACCACGACCCTCGTCTCAGCCCGAGTGGCAGGCGGGTTCGCCAACGGGGGCTCCACCGAGCCGTCGGTCTCGGCCAACGGGCGCTACGTGGCGTTCACCTCGGTCGCGACCGATCTGGTCGCGCTGGCCGGCACCAAGATCCAGCCCCCGAGTCCGGCCGTGTTCGTCCGCGACCGCAGGTCCTCGACGACCATCATCGTCCCGCTGCCACCAGGCGTCTCGGGCGGTGGCTCGGCCGGCCAGCCGGCCATCTCCGCCGACGGCAACGTGGTCGCCTTCACGTGGGTGCCGCCGACGCCCGCGTCGACGGTGGTCGTGGTCCCCGTCGGCCCGCTCGTGCTCGCCTGGGATCGTCGGACCGGCACCACCGAGGTCGTGAGTCTCGAGGCCTCGGGGGCGTACGCCTATGGCAGCAGTACCCCATCGGTCTCGCGGAACGGCCGCTACGTCGCCTACACGTCGTTGAACGCGGGGATCGTGCGCCAGGACGCGGGGACCAATGCCGATGTGTTCCGCTACGACCGCAACACCCACCAGGTCGTGCTGGTGTCCGCGGGCCCCAACGGCCTGTCGGTCGACGGGTCGAGCACGGCGCCCTCGATCTCCGCGGACGGCAACCTGGTCGCCTTCGTGTCCGATGCCGGCAGCTTGCTGGTGAACGCGAAACCCGGTTCGGGAACGCAGGTCTACCTGCGCGACCTCACCGCCGGGCGCACGGAATGGATCAGCGTGACCCAGGGCGGCGGGCCTGCCGACGGTCCGGCCTCCGGCCCCTCGATCTCCGCCAACGGACGCTACGTCGCGTTCGCGTCGGCGGCCTCGAACCTGGCCCCGGGCGACGATGGCAGGTTCAGCGACGTGTTCCGTCGCGACCGCCAGACGGGCAGCACCGTGATGGTGTCGGTCACGCCCACGGGACAGCCCGGCGGCGGAACCAGCGGCGAGGCGGCGATCTCGCGCGACGGGAGGATGGTCGCCTTCGCGTCGGTGGCTCCGGATCTGGTAGAGGCTGCCACGGGGTACGTCGGCGGGCAGCTCGCCGCCCTGGACACGACGACCAGCGAGGTCTTCGAGCGCGACGTCGACACGGGAGAGACGATCCTGGTCTCGGTAGCGATGACGGGCGGTCCGGGTGGCAGCCGGAACCTGCTGCCGGCCGTCGCCGGCAACGGACGCTACGTGGCGTTCGCCTCGCAGGCCGCGACCCTGGTCGCCGGCAATTCGGGCTCCACCGCGGACATCTTCATGCGCGACTTTCCACCGTTCCCAACCCTCACGCCGGCCGTTCTTGACCTCGGCTCGCGGGCGATCGGGACGGCCGCGCTGCCGGCAGCTGCGGTGCTTGCGAACGCGGGTTGGACGCCGGTCAAGGTAGGTCAGTCGACGATCACCGGTCCGGCCCATGGCGACTTCACGATCGTCGCCGACGGCTGCAACGGACGGACGCTGCATCACACGAACGCGTGCACGATCTCGGTCGCGTTCGTCCCCACCTCGAACGGCTCGAAGACGGCGACGCTCGAGGTATCGGACGATGCCGCCGGGTCGCCGCGCACGGCGCAGCTGCGGGCGTCGGGCTCGCAGGCGAGCCTGACGATCGATCCGGACATCGGGCCACCCGGGATCGTGGTCATCGCGAGCGGTTCCGGGTTTCCGGCGGGTGCCTCCATCCGCCTTCGCTGGAGCGCGGGCATCACGCCCACGCTGCCGCCGGTCGTGGCTGATGCATCGGGCCGTTTCCGGATCCAGGTTCTCGTGTTCCACAGCGACGTCACCGGGCCCCGTGACCTGATCGCCGAGCCGGTCGACGGGACCTCGTTCCCACCGGTCTCGGTCGCGATGCTGGTGACGATGCCGTCGATGGTGCCGCCCGGGTTCCTGCTTCGCCAGTTCATCGACCTGCCCCTTTCGCTCGTGATCCGAGGTTGAGCCCACGATGACCGACCCGGCCACCATCCTGTGCAAGCGCTGCGGCTTCGCCAATGCGCCCGGCGACCAGTTCTGCGGCTCGTGTGGCGCCTTCCTCGAGTGGGAGGGACAGCCGTCGTCCGATGCGCCCGATGCGTCGGGCCCCGCGACCGCGGGCGGGTCGATGCTCGGTGACCAGGCAGGCGCTTCGGATCCGGCGGCCCCGCCGGCACCGTCCGGCTGGACGGCACCCATCCCGCCCTCGTCCGTCGCACCGGCACCGGTCGCGCCCGGGCCGATCCCGGTCACGCGTGGTCCGTCACCCGCTCCCGCGGCGCAGACGTCCTCGGCCATCGCGCCGGCCCCGGCGTCTCCCGCCATGGGCGACGATCTCGTGCGATGTCCCGCGTGCGGGATCGCGAACCCGGCCACGCGAACGTTCTGCCAGTCGTGCGGGACGACGCTGGCGGCCGCTTCGAGGGTCGTCGAGCCGTCTGCGGACGAGATCGCGGCCGCACTGGCCGCCACGCCGGTTCCGACCGCAGGCGTGCCGCCGGCCGGTGCCCGGCCGGCAACGCGACAGCAGCCCGCGAGTCGCGGGATCCCGGGCTGGATCTTCGCCATCGGGCTGCTCGGCATCCTGGTGGGCGTGGGGATCGTGCTCATCGGGCCGCTGATCGCCGGCGCCGGACCGGGCTCCGAGGCGACCTCCGGACCCAGCGCGACCGCGAGCGGCGGTCCATCGGCCGCCGCCTCGGGTGCTGTCCCCGGCGGCTCGGGCGCATCACCTGCCGCCACCCCCAAGTCGGTCAAGCTCAAGCTGACCGGCGCTGCGGCCTCGTCGGTCCTGGGCGACAAGGCGAAGTACCGGCCGGAGAAGGCGATCGACGGCGATCTCACCACGAGCTGGCAGGAGGGCAGCGCCCAGGAGCAGGGACAGTGGATCGAGGTCAGCTTCGACCCGTCGCGTGCCGACACGCTGGTGATTCGGAACGGCTACCAGGCCTCGACCGCGCTGTACCGGGGCAACCTGCGGCTCAGGGACATCCAGGTCGCCGTCAACGGCGGGACGCCGATCGCCGGCCACCTCAAGGACACCACCAAGGCGCAGCGGATCGATCTGGGCGGGATCGCCGGGGCGACATCGGTCCGGATCACCATCGTCACCACCTACCCCTCGGTGAAGACGTCCGTGAGCGGCACGCCGTTCGATGACGCGGCCGTCAGCGAGATCTCGGTCCTGGGCTCACCGGGCGGCTGACGTGATTCCGCGTCCCGTCGTACAGTCCGCCTCGATGCAGGCAGCGTTCCGCCTGCGCCATCGGGGAGCGACATGAGCGCCTTCGGAGCCGCCGCACGCAGGACCGTGGGAGCCCTCGGGGGACCGCAGATCGCCGCGGTCCTCGTCGTTTCCGGGCTCCTCGCCGGGGCGCTGACCGGCGGCGCGATCGCCGGTGGCGCCGTGAAAGGGGGGACCGACGGCAGCAGCGGCGTGCTGTCGATCTATCCCTGCCCGAACAGCGGCCCGGCGCTGATGAGCGTGCCGGCCGGCCAGCGGTTCCTGGTCACCGGGCGCACCGCGGATGGGACCTGGGCGCGCATCCACTACCCGGCGCCGGGCCGGACCGAGGCCTGGGTGCAGGTCTCGCCCCTGACGTTCGATGCGTCGCTGTCCACGGTGCCGGTCGCCACCTGCGGATCCGTGTCAGCGGCCGCCCCGCCGTCGTTCGGCCCCGTCGCCACGCTGACCGCCATCCAGAACAACTCCCCGTCCCCGTCGCCGACGCCGGTCCCGACGCCGACGCCCACGCCCACGCCGACTGCCTCGCCGACGCCGACCCCCAAGCCAACGCCGAAGCCCACGCCCAAGGCGACCCCCAAGCCAACGCCGAAGCCCACCCCCAAGCCGACGAAGACGCCCAGCCCCACCAAGACCCCGAGCCCGACTCCAACGCCTACGCCTCGTGACACCAATCCCCCGACGATCGGCGCGATCAAGCTCTCGGCGACGCTGATGTATCCGTCCGGAACCTGCGGGCCCACTTCCATCGACGTCAATGTGTCGGTCACGGATGATCAGTCGGGGGTTGCCTCGGTCACCCTCCAGGTGATCGACAGCAGCACGGGCGGCGCAGTCGGCACCGTCCCGACGGCCAAGTCAGGCGGCACATGGAACGCCACCCTCAAGGGGTCGTCGTTCAAACCTGGGAGGTATCGGATCCAGGTCAAAGCGGTCGACAAGGTAAAGAACTCGACCGGGTATCAGGACACACGGGCCACGTTCTCCGTGAACCTGTGCGTGATCATCTATTGAGCGCCGTCGGTTCGATCCTGGCCAAGGTTGCCGTGTTCCTGGTCACGGCCGCGATCGGATTCCTGGCGGCGACCGTGGCCGTGTCCGCGTCCAGCGATCACGCCCCCGTCTCCTCGGCGAGCGAGGCCCCCCAGTACCTGCTCAACGGGCCCGATACCCCGGCCGGCCCGGGCGTCCCGGTCGCGTTCAACGAGGAACCCAGCGGCAGCCCGCAGCCGCTGGCCACGCTCAGCCCCCAGGACCTCTCGGCGGCGGCCGACGCCCTCCTTGGCGGCGTCCAGCCCGCGGCCTACGTCAAGCCGGCCGGCTTCCCGCGCGTGCCCCCGATCACCCAGTTCGACGGTGGCCCCTTCCAGGGCTCGAACTGCACCCTTGCCTCGGGCGCGATGCTCGCCCGCCTCGGCTACGGCATCGTCACGACGGGGTCGATCCTGCGGACGCTCCAGGACGACCAGAGTGGCGGTACCGGGATCAATGACCTCGCGACCGCCCTGTGGCGCGGTTACGGCGTGACGTTCCCGCACGGCCTGATCAAGACCGACACGCTCAGGCGGCTGCTGGCCGCGGGCTACGGGGCCGTGATCCAGGGCGACTACTCGAAGGTGCCGCCAGCGCTCCGGCTCCAGAAGAACTTTGCGGGTGGGCACGCGATCTATCTCGATGGCTACTACCCGGGCAACGCCAAGCGGAACATCCCGCCCGCGTACTACGTGATCGACCCCATCGGCCGGCCCACCTTCGGCTATCAGG
This sequence comes from uncultured Chloroflexia bacterium, assembly GCA_963829295.1. Lineage (GTDB taxonomy): Bacteria > Chloroflexota > Limnocylindria > Limnocylindrales > CSP1-4 > CAIXZV01. The sequence goes on from CAWHHU010000010.1 coordinate 739,674, forward strand.
GCGACTGGTGGCCGGCATCGGTGGTCGACGACTTCGCGCTGGCGTGGGGCGGCGGTCGGGCGGTCGCGATGTGGGGCTATCCACCCGGCGGGGTGCCACCCGACGTGGCCGGCCCGGACGTGCTTCCGATCCCACCCGACAACGGCAACGGCCCCGCGGCCACGACCGCGCCGTCGCCCAGCGGATCGTCATCGCCGAGCGCCAGCGCCGCCCCCAGCGGTACACCGGCACCCACGGGACCGGTGGGACCGATCATCGTCCCGGTGGACGTCGGTGACCTGACGGTCCAGCTGGCGCCGGCGTCGCCGCCGGTGAGCAAGAGCCACCTGGGTGGCGTGATCCTGACCCCGGTCATCGACGTATGCCTGTTCCACCCGCCACCGGCCGGCTGTCCGACAGGCATCGAGGCCGTGTTCAACGTCGGTGTCCCCGAGGTCATCCAGCCGCCGCCCGGCCCGAAGGTCAACGTCCTGTTCGTCGATTCGGATCGCCCCGACGTCGCGCTGGTGGGGTTCACCGTTGCCCCGGCGGCCCCGGCGGACGTCCGCTTCTGGGAATCGGGTACGAGTCCGGCATCGGTCAGGACGGCCTCGTCGATGACGTCGCTCAACCTGCTCGGGACCACGGTGCTGGTGGCCAGCCTCGACGTTGCGGCGGGGACCACGTACCAGTTCCAGGCCATCGCCGGCAGCGGCCTGTCGGCAGGCTCGAGCCCCATCGGCTCGTTCACGACCGGGGACGGCGTCTCGCACTTCGACGTCGCGCTGTCGTCGGTCGCCTCGCCACACATCGAGCTTGGCACGGGCCTGTCGCCATACCTGCACCTGGCGCAGGGGGCATTCGCGCAGCCGATGCTCCCGATCGAGTCGCTGGGCGGCGCGTCCTGCCTCGAGCAGGCCGTGTTCGGCGGCACACCGTACTGCCTCGATCCGGGCGACGGCGCGCCACCGCCGGCCACGTGCATGCGGGCCGAGGTCGGCTACCAGCTGACCGGGATCTCCGCCACCGGGGTCCTCATCCGGGCGTTTCCGTCGGAGACCGGGGAGGGCAGCGGCGGGACGACGCTCGACGGCGTGCTCGAGGCCAGCGGCCCCGCCCCGGCGGGTGACGTGAGCGTCGGCTGCCTGACCTCGGGAATGACCTACCAGATCGTGCTCGACGCGGTTGGTGACGACCGCGGCGTGCTGGCGAGCCGGACCGTCACCGCCCCCTGACCATCGCTCTGCAACTCCGCCACCGACCGTGGACTCGCGGTCGTCGACGCCGCCGGTTCGACTGCCCCGGTACGTTCGTAGGGGGGATGCCGGTGCGCGCCTGGCCGAAGATCGTTTCGTCCGGACCCGCGCCCTGCCGCGAACCCGGTGACGATGGGGATACGGTTGCCCAGGATCTCGCTCCAGCCAGCTCCCGGGGGCCGACGAAGCCGACTCGCCGTGGTGCTCGGGTACGCACTGGTCGGCATGCTGTGGATTGCCCTCTCGGACCGCCTGGTCCTTGCGACGGCGAGCGTCATCCACTGGTCCGTCCTCGAGACCTTCAAAGGAATCCTGTACGTGGGCGTCACGGCCGCCGGCCTGTGGCTGGTGATGCTCCTGCGGGACATCCGGCTGGAGCGTGGTCGCCGTGACCTTGCCGCCAAGGAAGACCGCTACCGGATGCTCGCCGAGCGCGCGCAGGACGTCGTGTACCGGTATCGCTACCAGCCCACGATGGGCTACGAGTACATCAGCCCATCGGCCGCGACGCTCACCGGCTATACGCCGGAGGAGCTACGGGCGAGCGACATCATCTCCCAGATCCTGCTCGCCGAGGATTGCCCAAAGCTCCTGGCGTGGCTCGAAAGCGACAGCGACCAGCCCCTGGCCGTCCGGTGGCGACACCGCGACGGCCGGATCCTGTGGACCGAGCACCGGGTCACCCGGCTGCGTGACGAGGTGGGCCGGCTGGTCGCAATCGAGGGAACCGCCCGCGACGTCACGGCGCGCATCGAAGCCGAGGCACACGGGCGGCTGCTCAGCCAGGTCATCGACGCCTCTCCCATCGGCGTGGTGGTCACCGACGGGCCGGACGACGGGTTCCGGGTGCGCTACGCCAACACCGCGCTGGCCACGATGATGGGCCGCGCGGTCCAGAACATCATCGGCCAGCCTTCGGGTGCGCTGTCGGGGACAGAGAACGTGGACCGGATCCACGCGATGAGCGAGCAGATCGGCACCGGACAGCCGTTCGAGGTCGACACCAGCCTGCAGGTGGAGGGTGGCGATCCGCTGCCGGTCTCGATCCTGGTCTCGCCGATCCGCTCGGCCGATGGTCGGGTCGAGAGCGCGATCGCCATCATCAGCGACCGCAGCGAGACGATCGGCCGGCTGCGCGCCGAGTCCCAGCTGCGGGCGGTGCTCGACGCCAGCCCGCTGGCGGTCGTGGCCACCGACCTGGACGGGCTGGTGACGTCATGGAACCCGGCGGCAGAGCGATTGTTCGGCTGGACCTGCGATGAGGTGCTGGGACACCCGCTGCCGACCGTCGAGCCGGCGACGTGGGCGGCCAGCGAGCGCTGGCGGACGGAGCTGATCGCGGGCGAGGTCGATGACCACCTGGTCTCACCGCTGCGACGCCGCGACGACAGCCTGGTGACCTGTGCGCAGAACGCGGGCGTGATCCGCGACGAGGCCGGGCGACCGACCGGCATCATGAGCATCATCGAGGACAAGACCGAGCAGCACCGGCGCGAGGAGTGGAACGCGCTGCTGGGGCGCGCGATCGACCAGGCGGCCGAGGCCATCGTGATGACCGACCTCGAGGGCACGATCACCTATGTCAACCCAGCGTTCGCGCGCGTGTCCGGGTATGGCCGGGATGAGCTGATCGGGGCCAACCCGCGCGTCCTCGCAAGCGGCCTGACGCCGCGACACGTGTACGCCGACATGTGGGCGAAGCTCAGGAGCGGCGACGTCTGGCGCGGGACGCTGGTCAACCGCCGCAAGGACGGCTCCCTGTTCGAAGAGGAGGCGACGCTGTCGCCGGTGACCGGGGCGTCCGACACGCCCATCGCCTACGTCGGGGTGAAGCGCGACATCACCCTCGAGCGACGGCTGGCCATGGGCCTGTCGTCCGAGCTCCGGGATCGGGCAGCGGTCCAGGAGGCGATGGAGCGGATCGACGTTCGCGACTCTCCCGAGGCGACGGCGCAGCGCGTGTGCGAGGCGCTGGCCGGCTTCGAAGAGGTGGACGAGGCGCTGGTGCTGCACCTGTCGCCCGGCCACCGGCCGGTCGTCCCGCTGGGGATATCGGGCGGCGGCCGGGCATCCCCGACGCTGCCGATGCCGCTCGAACCGGCCGCGTCGGCGTACTACCGTCGGCGGGCCCAGGATGGACCCTGGTCGCACAGCTATCTCGACCTCGCCGCCGGCTCGCCGGCCGCCGGTCCGCTGCTCGGCGTCGACTGGCTCGAGCATCGGAGCTACGTGGCGGCGCCGGTCCAGTTCCGCGACCGACCGCTGGCCCTGGTGATCGCGGCGACGGACACGGATGCCCCCGATGCCTGGATCGCGCGGAACCTTCGCGTGGTGGCCGAGCTCGCCGCCCATGCGGCGCCCCTGATCGGACCCCAGCTCATCGAGCGGGACGCTGCCGTGCGCCACGCACGACGGCGTCGGGCCGGTGATGCCGGCGGGGACGACCATCGGGCGGGCGGGACCGCCGGATCGGGCTCGGTGCCCGGGATCGCCGCCGGCCAGACCCCGGACAGGCCCGCCCGCGGCTCCGCGGGCCCCGCCACCTGGACCGGAGGCGATCCCTCGCGCGCCCGGCTCGACGCACAGGAGCGAGCGACCGAGCCACTGGCCGGAGCGCTGTCGGCGCGCCGCATCCGCCGGCCGCCCCGAACGCCCGCCCGCAAGGGAGGCTGAGCCCAGGCGGGACGACGCGCGGGGTCGATCCCGGCCCTGTCGACGGGCGGCCGATCGCCGAGATCGTCGGGGTACGATGATCGTGATGGCTGTGCGTCCCCGGCCCCCGGCTCCGCATCGGGTCGTCGTGATCGGCGGCGGCTTCGGCGGCCTGTACGCGACCCGCGCCCTGGCGAAGGGTGGCCACGAGGTGGATGTCACCCTCGTCGACCGCCGCAACCATCACCTGTTCCAGCCGCTGCTGTACCAGGTCGCCACCGGCGCCCTGTCCCCGGGTGAGATCGCGCAGCCGCTGCGCTCGATCTTCCGCCGCCAGCGGAACACCCGCGTCCTGCTCGGGGAGGCCGTCGGGCTCGACCTCGAGCGTCGCGAGGTGGAGCTGTCCGATGGTGCGCCGATCCCGTACGACACCCTGATCGTCGCGACGGGCGCGCACCATTCGTACTTCGGCCACGATGAATGGGCGCCATACGCGCAGGGCCTCAAGACCATCGACGACGCGATCGCCATGCGGCGCCGGATCCTGATCGGATTCGAGGCCGCCGAGCGCGAGGCCGACCCGGAGCTGCGCCGCGCGTGGATGACGTTCGTGATCGTCGGCGGCGGTCCCACCGGCGTCGAGCTGGCGGGCGCCCTGGGCGAGATCGCGAACGACACGCTCAGGTCCGACTTCCGCTCGATCCGATCCCAGGACGCCAGGATCGAGCTGGTCGAGGCGCTCGACCGGATCCTGCCGACCTATCCGCCCGATCGCTCGGCATCGGCGCGGCGCCAGCTCCAGCGCCTCGGAGTCACCGTGCGAACCGGGACTCGCGTGATCGGCATCGATGACCGGAGCGTGCACGTCGATACCGGCTCGGGCGGCCAGGAGGAGATCCGGACCCGGACGGTGCTGTGGGCTGCCGGCGTCCTCGCCGCGTCGTTCGGCCGCAAGGTGGCCGGGGCCACCGGCGCCGAGACGGATCGCAGCGGCCGGATCCGCGTGCTGCCGGACCTGACCGTGCCCGGTCACCCGGAGATCTTCGTGATCGGCGACGCGGCGATCCAGCCCTGGAAGCGGGACCGGCCGGTGCCGGGCGTTGCCCAGGGAGGGATCCAGGGCGGTCGATACGCGGGCGAGGCCGTGATCCACCGACTGCGGGGAGAACCGGTGCCCCCGTTCCGCTACAGCAATCGGGGCGACGTTGCGGTGATCGGGAGGCTGGCCGGGGTGACGGACATTCCATGGATGGGTCCGCTCGGGCGGCAGAGCGGGTTCGCCGCCTGGCTGCTGTGGCTCGGCATCCACATCGTGTACCTGATCGGGTTCGCCAACCGGATCGTGGTGTCGGTGCGCTGGGCGTGGTCGTTCCTGACCCGCGGCCGGTCCACGCGGCTGATCACCGGGTCCCCGCTGATCCCCCCGATCGAGACGCCCGAGCCACCGACGTGACGTCCGGCCTGGTCGGCACGGCCGTCGAGTTCGCGGCCCGGCTCGCCCACGCGCTCCGATGCCCTTCCGTCCGAGCCGGGCCCCCGGCTGGCGCCCGTCAACCGCGCTGCGCCGCGCTTCCTCGCGCGCCATCGCGGCGGCCGTGGCGCCGCCGTCACTCGGAGCGCAGGGTCGTGCGTGTCCCGAGCTCATCCGCGATCTGGCTGAGGCGCCGGATCCCGGGCTCGATCGCGCCCTCGGCGATGTTTCCGTAGCCGAAGATCAGCCCGCCGGGCCCGGGCGCGATCCGCCTGGTCGCCAGTCCGCCGACCGCGATGCCCCTTCTCTCCGCCTGCTCCACGAGGACCGTCTCGTCGAGCGCATCTGGGAGCCAGGCAAGGACGTGCAGTCCCGCGGCCGCGCCGGCGGGACGGAGGTCCGGGAGATGGACGGTGAGCGCGGCCAGCAAAGCATCCCGCCGCCGGCGATAGATGGGTCGCATGTGTCGGAGGTGACGATCCAGGTCGCCGCGCTCGAGGAAATCGGCAAACGCCAGCTGATCGAGCGCGGCCGAGCCCATGTCCGCCCGCAGCTTCGCCGTGACCAGATCGGCAGTGAGCTGCTGTGGCGCCACGATCCAGCCCAGGCGAAGCCCCGGCGCGAGCATCTTGCTCGCGCTGCCCGTGTACAGGACGCGATCGGGGCTCAGGCCCTGGATCGCGCCGATCGGCTCCCGGTCGTAGCGGAACTCTGCGTCGTAGTCGTCCTCGACGATGAAGGCAGCCCGCCGTTCCGCCCAGTCGACCAGATCCGCTCTTCGATCTGCGCTCATGACGGACCCCGTCGGGTACTGGTGGGCGGCCGTCACGACCACCGCATCGGCCCGCGCGGTCGCCAGCCGTTCGACCTCGATTCCCGACGCATCCACGGGCACGCCGACCGGAGCCAGACCCGCTTCCTGGATGGCCGTCCGGTACTCCGGGTCCGAGGGGTCTTCGACCGCGATCCGCCGCGCGCCCCGACCATGGAGCACGCGGGCGATGAGGCTGAGCGCCTGCGCGAAGCCCGTCGAAACCACGATGTCGGCCGGGTCGGCGGCCGTGCCCCGAACCCGGTTGAGGTACGCGGCGAGCGCCACCCGCACCTCGGGAACGCCATGACCGTCGAGATAGCCGAAGCGATCGGCCGGTGTCTCGGCGAGGGCTTGACGGAGTGACCGCAGCCACGGCCCCCGCGGGAACTCGTCGACCGCTGGCCGTCCCGGTCGGAAGTCGAACGGGCAGGGGACGGGCTCGATGTCGACCCGAGCCCGCGATGCCCGTCCCGTGGTCCTGGCGACCCGGGTGGCGCCGCCCGGCCGGCTCGTCAGGTAACCCTCGGCGACCAGCTGCTCGTACGCCTCGACCACGATGCCACGCGAGACGCCGAGCTGGGTCGCCAGCGCGCGCGTGGATGGCAGACCGGCCGCCGCCCGCAGGCGACCGTCCCGGATCGCCGTCCGCAAGCCTTGCTCCAGCTGGCGATGAAGCGGATCGGGCGCCGCTCGGTCGAGCGGCAGCAGCAGCTCGGTCGTGGATCTGGTCCTATCTCCTGCCATCAGACTGGACCTTATCAGGGGACCGCTTTTGTACGACGATGGTGTCCGATCGAGCCACCCGCACCCATCAGGGAGCGTCCCACGGAGGGCACCATGGAAACCATCCTCGTTCTGGCCATCGTGTTTGCGATCGTCGGTCTCGCCGGCCTGAGCCAGAATCATGACAGCCTTGACAGGTTCAGCGAGGACATGCTCGACCCGCGTCGACCTTCGCGAATCCGATGACATCCTGGCAGGCATTCGCGGCGACCGATCCGGCCTTGGCCGCGGAGGCCCTCCGGCTGCTCGAGCGGTCGGGCATCGGCGAGGGCCTGCTGGCAAGCGTGCGCGGTGCCGGCCTGCCGCGGATCCACCCGGTCTACGTCCAGGTCGTCGAGGGGCGGCTGCTGACCGCGGTGCTTGCCGGATCGGCCAAGCTCGACGACCTGGCCCGCGACGGCCGGTACGCGCTGCACGCTCACCAGGACCCGGCGGCGCCGCACGAGCTGCTGATCCGCGGGCGTGCCGTCGAGGTCACCGATGCATCGCTCCGGTCCGCCGCGATCTCGGGCTGGCCGTTCTCGGTCGGTGATTCCGACCTCCTGTTCGAGCTCGGGATCGACCACGTCGTGCTCGGCGTTCGTGCCGATCCCGACGCCTGGCCGCCCGTCTACCAGTCGTGGCACGCGCGAGCGAACGTGAGCGATTGACCGCGACCAGCAGCGCCGCCATCCCACGTCACGCGATCGCCGCCAGGGTCGCCGCCACGGCAACGGACGCCGTCGCCACCGCGGTCTCCGCCGGCCCGCCGCCGCCATCCCACGTCACGCGATCGCCGCCAGGTCCACCGCCACGGCCCGGACGCTCCGCTGCCAGCTCCTACCACATATGACCCCCGACGTATGTTCGACGTGGGACCCGCTGCGGATGCACGCCATCCAGAACGCCACCGTTCTGGATGGTGCGATCGTGGCGCCGGATTCGGACGAAATCGGCGCTCCCGCGCGTCTTGAACGATCCGCCCGCCGCCGCAAATTCGCCGTAAGGCATATGTGGCATCTGTGACGGGGCGGGGCAACATGGTCTCGTGGCACGTCGCCTGGCGGGCCGGTGGCACGTCGCCTGGCGGGCCGGTGACAATCGCTTGGCGGCCGAGGACAGCCCGATGATGGGTCGGCTAAGCGCCGGGTGAGTGGCGCCCGCCACAATCGGAGCCATGACCCCGGTCGCGATCGGTCGCAACCTCAGGGCGCTCCGGCTGCGAGCCAGGCTGCGCCAGCGGGAGCTGGGCGGGCGCGTTGGCGTCAGCCAGAGCGTGGTGTCGAGGCTCGAGCGAGGGATGCTCGGCACGGCATCGCTTTCGACGCTCGGTCGCCTGTTCGATGCCGTCGGCGGCGAGCTCGTCCTGCAGGTCCGATGGCGCGGCGGCGAGATCGATCGACTGACCGATCGGCTGCACGCTCGGCAGGTGGAACGCACCGCCGGACGTCTCGAGCGGGCCGGTTGGAGCGTGCATCCGGAGGTGTCGTTCTCGAGGTACGGCGAGCGGGGTTCAATCGACCTGCTGGCTGTCGATGAGGCAGCGGCAGCGGCCGTGGTGACCGAGGTCAAGAGCGCGATCCATGGCGTCGAGGACACGCTTCGGCGTCACGACGTCAAGGCGCGTCTCGCGCGCGAGGTCGTTCGCGAGCGGTTCGACTTCGCGCCGAGCCTCGTGTCGAAGCTGCTGGTGGTGCCGGAGACGACGACGGCCAGGCGCAGGATTGCCGAGCACGCCGTGACGTTCCGGCGCGCCTACCCGGACCGCGGGGTGCTCCTGCGACAGGCGCTCGAGGAGCGGGGACGTCCGGTCGCTGGGATCATGTTCGTCGATGCGCCCGACGCCGCCGTGACGAGCGTTCGCTGACCCGGTTCAGACTCAGGCGGGCGAGGTGTCCGCCGTGGTGCCTCGCGTGGGGTTGGCCGCAGCGCCCCGGGGTCCACGACGAACGACGCACCCCCGGCGGGTGCCGCGACATGCAACGGCTGGCGCCGCGGTGACCACGACGAACGGCGCATCGCGGTTGGGCGCCCGATGACGGAGCCGGCAGTGCCCTAAGGGCCCGTCAGGAAACGACAGCGTCAGCCAGCGGTAGCCGCTGGCGCGGGATGAGCGTGTAGTTCCAGTCGCCGTGGAAGGCGTCGCGCTGGAGATAGAGGGTCTCCATCTCGGCGTCGCCCACCTTGACGCCCTTGGGGTAGCTCCCGGTGTCGAGCGCGCTGCGGACCCGCAGCCCGGTGCGGGTGGTGGTCGCCGCGATGAGCTTGACGATCGCCTCGTGGGACACGAGCGGCTTGCCCCGCCAGTTCATGGTGATCGCACTGAACAGCCGGTGCTCGATCTTGTTCCACTTGCTGGTGCCGGGCGGGAAGTGGCAGACGGCGATCTCCATGCCCGTCTCGTCGGCGAGCCGCTGGAGCTCGGCCTTCCAGAGCCGGAGACGGGAGCCGTTGCTGCCCCCGGCGTCGGCGGTGACGAGCAGCCGCTTGGCGTCGGGATAGAGCGGAGCGCCCATGGTCGTCCACCAGCGCCGGATGCTCTCCACGGCGAAGGCCGCCGTGTCGTGGTCGGTGCCCACGCTCACCCAGGCCTCGTTGGCGGCGAGGTCATACACGCCGTACGGGCTCACTCGACCGTGATCCGCGTCATCGATCGCGAAGTCGTGCATCAGCACCCGCTCGGGCTCGCCCGCCGGGCGGAGCTCCCGGCCGCCGTTGCGGAACGGCCCGACGAGCTCCTTCTTCTTGGTGTCGACGCTGATCACGGGCTCGCCCAGGCTGAGCTGCAGCTGGACCGCGGTGCTGATGTGCCGGAACTGGGCGTCCCGGTCGGGGTGGGCGGTGCCCTCGAGCACCTTGCTGTTGGCCTGGAGGCTGTAGCCCATCTTCCCGAGTTGCTCGGACACCGTCTGGTGGCTGACGGCATGGCCCAGTCGGCGGAGCTCGTCGGCGAGGTTCCGGACGCTCTTGATCGTCCAGCGCAGCGGGGACTCGGGATCACCCCGTGTGCCGGGTTCGATGAGCGCCTCGAGGTCACGGCGCAGGGTGGGGTCGCGCTGCTCGATCGGCGGTCGGCCGGCACCGGGCCGGCGGACCCGTCCCCCCTCGATCCGCTCGCCCGCCGCGACATCGGCCATTCCGCGCGCGACCGTCGTGCGCGCGAGACCGGTGGCCCGGGCGACCGCCGCGATCCCGCCCCGTCCGATGGCCAGCGCCTCGGCACCCGCGGTCAGCCGACGGGCCCGCTCGTCGATCAGCGGGGAGACCGCCAGGTACCGGGCTGCGATGGCTGTCTCATCGATCACCCACCTATCATACCACAGTGCTAATTACCTGACAAGCCCTAACCGTCGAACACGATGACCTGGCGGGCCACGTCGCCGGCGCGGAGGTGGTCGAACGCGGCCTCGAGGTCTCCCAGCGCGATACGCCGGTCGATCAGCCGATCGATCGGCAGGCGCCCCGCGAGGAACGCCCCTGCGTACTCGGGAAGGTCGATGGCGGCCACGGCCGACCCATAGTTCGAGCCGATGATCCGCCGGCCGCCGTCGACGAACGGGAAGGCCTCGAAGGTCGCCCGCTCCCCGAACCGCGTCAACCCGACCAGCACCGCCGTGCCGCCCGGCGGGAGCATCGCGATCGCCAGGTCGATCGTGCTCGGCAGCCCGATCGCCTCGAACACGAAGTCCAGGCCCTCGTCCCCAGCGGCGACCCGGATCGCGTCGACCCCTTCGGCCGGGCTGTTGGGATCGATCTGGACGCGGTGGGTGGCGCCGAGGCTGCCCGCGAGATCGATCTTCGCTCGACTCACGTCGACCGCGATGATCCGCCGGGCGCCGGCGACCACGGCGCCCATCACGCATGACAACCCGACGCCGCCAAGACCGATGACCGCGATGGTCGAGCCAGGCGGGACGGCAGCGGTCTTCACAACCGCGCCGACGCCGGTCGAGACCGCGCAGCCGATCAGGGCTGCGACCTCCGGCGGCACGCCGTCGGGAAGGGGGACGACGGCCGACGCCGGCACGACCTGCGCCGTCGCCATCGTGCCGATGGCCAGGTACGCAAGGACGGGTGAGCCGTCGGGCCGGGACAGGCGCGTCGTCCCATCGGCCTGGCTGTGGCGCAATGACGGAGACCCGGTGCACAGCCACTGGCGGCCACGCTGGCACTCCCGGCAGCGCAGGCACGGCGCGTACCAGGACAGTGCGACGGGCCGGCCCACGAGCAGCCGATCGATCCCGGCGCCCACGGCCTCGACCACGCCGGCACCCTCGTGGCCCATCACGATCGGGCCCGGACGCTGCCAATCACCGTCGCGAACGTGGAGGTCGGAGTGGCACACCCCCGACGCTGTCATCCGGACCAGCACCTCGCCCGGATGCGGATCGTCAAGCCGCAGGTGCTCGATGACCGACGGGACCCCGGCCCGTTCGATCACGGCCGCCTCGATCTCGCGCATCGTGTCGCCTCCCGCGCCAGCCACCGTCGCGGCCAGCAGCCGATCCCGGCTCAGCCCGTGTTCTGCAGCCCGGCCGCGATCCCGTTGATGGTCATGCCGATCACGCCCCGCACTGCCGCGGCCTCAGCCGAGGGCAGATCCGACGTGCGCAGCCTTCCCAGCAGCCCCACCTGAATCAACGACAGAGCATCCACGTACGGGTTCCGGAGCTCGATCGCTCGCGACAGCGTGGCGTGCCCCGCCAGCAGGCGATCACGGCCGGTGATCAGCAGCAGCAATCGGACGGATCGAGCGTACTCCGCCTCGATCATCCCCCGGATGGCCAGCGCGTCGGGGCCCCGGGCGAGGTCGGCGTACCGCCCGAAGATCCCCATGTCGGCCTTGGCCAGCGACAGCTCGGCGTTGTCGAGCACGGATGCGAAGAACGGCCATTGCCGGTACAGCGATGCCAGATGCTCGACGATCGGGCGCCCGCCGCGGGCCGTCACCGCCTCGAGGGCGGTCCCCAGGCCGTACCAGCCCGGCAGGTTGGCGCGGGCCTGGGACCAGGCGAACACCCACGGGATCGCGCGCAGCGTCCCGATGACGTCGCCGGCCCCGGCTCCAGCCTGTGCTCCGGATCCCGATCCCTCGGAAGGGTCGTCGCCGGCAGCCCGCATCGATCCCGGCCGCGACGCGGGCCGCGACGCGGGCCGCGACGCGGGTCGTGAGCCCAGGCCGAGCCCCGCGATCATGTCGATCGGCGTGACCGTCCGGAAGAAGGCCGCGAACTCCGCCCGTTCCACGAGCGAGCGATACGCGGTGCGCGAGATCGCGCTGAGCTCGGTCATGGTTGCCCTGCCGGAGGCGGCAGCGGCGGCCGTGGCCCGCTCGTGCCCGGGTGACGAGGCGAGCAGGACGGCTGCGGTGACCTGCTCGAGATGACGCTGCGCGATCGTCACGTCGCCGAAGTGGGCGGCGATCACCTCGCCCTGCTCGGTGAACTTGAGCCGCCCGTCGACGGTGCCGGGGGCCTGGGCGAGGATGGCCCGTTTGGCCGGTCCTCCGCCGCGGCCGATGGCACCGCCCCGTCCGTGGAACAGGGTCAGCGTGATGTCGTGACGCCGGGCGACCTCGACCAGCGCCTCCTGAGCCTCGAACAGCTGCCAGTTCGCGGCCAGGAAGCCGCTCTCCTTGGATGAGTCCGAGTAGCCGAGCATGACCTCCTGCGCGTCGCCGCGATCCCGCAGATGCGTGCGATACCCCGGATCGGCGAGCAGCGCCTCGATCAGGTCCGTCGCCCGCGCGAGGGCGTCGGCGGACTCGAGCAACGGAACCACGTCCAGGATCGGCGACGCGGGCGGCAGGTCGGCGAGGCCGGGGACCGGCTTGCCGAATGGTCGTGGCTGCCCCGCCAGGCGGGCGAGCTCGAGAACCGTGGTCACGTCCTCGGGACTGGAGGTGAACGAGATCACGTAGCGCCGGCAGGCATCAATGCCGAACCGGTCCTGGATCCGCGCGATGGCGCGAAACGTCGCCAGCACCTCGGCCAGGGTGACCCCGGGTGCCACCTCCGTCTCCGGGCCGGTTCCGGACCGGATCGCGGCGATGGCCGCTCGGTGGACCTCGGCATGCTGGCGGACCTCGAGCGAGGCGAGGTGGAACCCGAACGTCGCGAGCTGCCAGCGGAGGTCGGTCAGCTCGCCATGCGCCACACGACCGAGGCCGTCATCGATCAGGGCACGCTGGAGCACCGCCAGCTCCGCGTCCAGCGCAGCGGCGTCCCGGTAGCCGCCGGTGCGCGGCGCGGTGGCGCCGATGAGCGAGGCCCGCGTCCGACGCAGTCGCTCGACGATCGCGCCCAGCCGCTGGCGGTACGGCTCGTCGAGGAAGCGACGCCGGAGCTGACGCATCGTGTCGGGAAGCTCCTCGGCGTCGCGGGCCAGGGCGCCGCCAAGCGCGCGATCCACGCGGCTGGGCTCCACCCTGGCGGCCACCGTCTGCATCAGCCGCGCGGCGACCGCCTCGTAGCCGTGGAGCAGGTGATCGGCCTGGAGGCGGGCCGCGTCCAGCGTCACGTCCGCGGTCACGCCGGGGTGGCCGTCGCGGTCTGCGCCGATCCACGATCCGAACCTGAGCACCGACGGCGCGAACGGGGCTCGGGTGCCGGTCAGGCCCGCGTCCGTCGCGAAGGCCGTCGGCCCTGGGCGCATCGCCCGGTGTCGCTCAGGCGGAACCACATCGGTCCCGTCGCGCGCCTCGCCGATCGCGGGATCATCGCCGATCGCGGGATCATCGCCGATCGCGGGATCATCGGCGCGCTCGATCGCCCCGTCGAGCACCCGGCCGATCGCCCCGTCAAGCGCCCGGTCGATCGCCCGCTCGAGGGCGCGCTGGAAGCGGGGGACGACGGTGAACAGCGTCTCGTCGAAGATCGCCATCGCGGACCGGACCTCGTCCAGCGGCGTCGGCGCGACCGAGCGCACGTCGCCGATGTGCCACAGGATCGTGATCTCCTCGCGCAGGCGGCGTCGCAGGTCCGCGTCCTCGTCGGGCGTGATCCGGGGATCGTCGAGCGCGTCGAGGAGCCGGTGCACACGTCGCAGCGCGAACAGCAGCGTCCGACGGCGGGCCTCGGTCGGGTGGGCCGTGAGGACCGGATTGACGATCGTGCGCTCGATCGTGCGCTGGATTCCGGCCGCGCCGAGCCCGGGGGCCAGCCGCTCGACCGCCTCGTTGATGGAGTCGTCGATGGGCCGTCCGCCCGCATGGCGGGCGCGCAGCCGGAGCATTCGGATCCGCTGGTGCTCCTCGGCCAGGTTGACCAGCTGGAAGTAGAGCGTGAACGCGCGGGCGACGGCCGCACTGTCGGCCAGACCGAGGCTCGCGATCTCCTCGCTGAGACGCTGGCGCGCGATGTCGGGCTCGACAGTGGCCTCGGGGCCACTCCGGCGGATCGAGATCGTGCCCCTCCGGACCCGCTCCACGAGCGCGAACAGCTCCGGGCCGGCCTGCTCGGCCACGACCTGGCCGAGGAGCGATCCCAGCAACCGGACCTCGCGGGCCAGCGGGTCGCGGGCACGGCCGAACCCCGGCCCCGGCGGCTCGGCGGTGACCGCCGGAAACGGGGCCCTGCGCCCCTGGGACCGCGTCCGACCCGGTCGGACGGAACGACTGGCCATCGCCTAAGGATGGCGGAACGGTCGCCATGACCGCCAGTCGGCGCGGGTTTCGGTTGGACTACAAGGGCACCGTGCCGGTACCCGTCCGCAACCGATCTCGGTTACGGCACCGCCTAGGCTTGTATCGTGGGAATGATGGCGACGCATGAATACGCGAGCGACCCCGCAGGCGCCGGTGCGGCCCGAGGCCCGTCCGGCGCGGCCCGACGCCCGTCCGGCGCAACCTCGGCCGCGAACGGCGAAACCTCGGCCGCGAACGGCGAAACCTCGGCCGCGAACGGCGAAACCTCGGCCGCGAACGGCGAAACCTCGGCCGCGAACGGCGAAACCTCGGCCGCGAACGGCGAAACCTCGGCCGCGAACGGCGAAACCTCGGCCGCGAACGGTCCGGCTCCTGCCGCGAACGGTGCCTCCCCTGCCGAGAACGGTGCCGCTCCTGCGGCGAACGGACAACCGAAGCCGGGTCGCGATCGCGATCCCGTTGCCGAGCTTCGCTTCCTCCACGAGCTGTTGCGCCTGGTCACGACGGCGCGAACGTGGGAGGAGCTGCTCGAGACGGTGGTCGACGGCACGCGCAATTCGCTCGGCGCGGGCGTGTCGTCGTTGTACCTGCTCGACCGGGACGGCAGCCGGCTGACCCTGGCCGCCACGAACGGCCTCGACCGATACCAGATCGGCCGTGCCGTGGTGCCGTACGGGGAGGGGATCACGGGACACGTGGCGGCGACCCGCGAGGCCATGGTCATTCCTGATGTCCGGGCGGATCCGCGGTTCCTGTGGGTGCGCGGCATCGACCAGCGCCGGTTCGTCGCCTCGATGCTCTCGGTTCCGCTGACATGGCATGACCAGGTCGTGGGCGTCCTCAACGTGCAGACCGAGGAGCATCGGGAGTTCGACCGGGCTGATGTCGCCCAGCTGTCCGCCATCGCGGACCTGCTGGCGGGAATCGTCGAGAAGGGCCGGCTGCAGCGCGAGGCCGAGGTGCAGGTGGCGCGGCTCAAGGCGCTCGATCAGGCCCGCAACGAGCTGATCGCGCTGGTTACCCACGAGCTCCGCACGCCGCTCGCCGTGGTCCGCGCCTACACCGATCTGCTGGCCGAGGAGCCACCGCTGGTGGGCCGCTCCTCGCGGGATCCCCGGCGGCGGGCGACGCGGGCCTCCTGGCACGATGGGACGCTCGAGCAGATCGAGCGCCTGGATCGCCTGGTGGACTCGATCCTCGACTCGGTCAGGATCGTGCCGGACCAGCCGCCCGAGCTCGAGACGATCGACCTCCAAGGGATGACGGCGGAGCTGCTCGAGGGGCTGGAGCCGATGCTCCATCGTCATCGGACGGCCGTCGTGGGATCGCGGGCGCTGCACGTGATGGCGGACCGGGCCCGGTTGCGCCAGGTGCTCGAGCACCTGCTCGAGAACGCGGTCAAGTACGCACCGCCCGACACGAAGGTCGAGATCGACTGGGCCCTGGTCGAGGGCGTCGTCCGGCTGGCGGTGACCGACGAGGGGCCCGGCATCCCGCCCGAGTGGCGAGATCGGATCTTCGAACCCTACGCGCGGCACGAGACCTCGACCGCGCGCGGATCAGGGATCGGCTTGTACGCAGCCCGGCGGCTGGCCGAATCCATGGGCGCCCGGCTGTGGTGCGAGCCAGCTCCCGCGGGAGGGGCATGCTTCGTGCTCGCGCTGCCGGCCGCGGTCGCGGTGTGATGAGAAGGAAGGTCAGAGCATCATGATCGGAACGCGACCGTTGCGGATCCTGGTGGTGGACGACGACCCGGCGATGGTCGGGGCAATCACGGCGCTCGTGGGCACCGAGGGCCATCAGGTCATCACCGCGTATGACGGCCTGACCGCGGTCAAGCGCTTCAGGGAGGAGCGTCCGGACCTGGTGCTGCTCGACCTGGCGATGCCGGGACCCGACGGGTTCACGGTCATCGGCCAGCTGCGCGCCAGCGGCAATGTGCCGGTGCTGGTGGTGTCGGGCGAGAGCGCCGAGGCGGCGAAGGTCAGGGCGCTGGGGATCGGGGCAGACGACTACCTGGTCAAGCCGTTCGGCAAGCAGGAGCTGCTGGCGCGAATCTCGGCCGTCATGCGACGCGTCGATCTCGCCGGAACCGGCCGTATCGGGGGTCTGGGCGATGGGCCGCCGGGCGTGCTGACAGCAGGCTCCCTGACACTCGAGCTCGCCCGCCACGAGGCGCACGTGGGAGCGATCGCGCTCAACCTCACGCCCACCGAGTTCCGGCTGCTCGAGGCGCTGGTTCGTGCCGGCGGGGACCTCGTGGCGCACCACCGCCTCGCCAGGGCCGGCTGGCCCGCGGAACCGGACCCCGACCTGCTGTGGCTCAAGCCGCACCTGGCCCGGCTGCGCGCAAAGCTCGAGGCGGCGGGCGGACCCCGGATCGTCGCCGTGCGCTCGGTGGGCTACCGGATCGAGGCGGACGAACCCGCCTGAGCTCAACGACCCGCGGAAGCGACGCGCGGAGAATCGAAACGGCCCCGGGGCGTAGCCGGGGCCGTCGCGTTGTGGTGGACCGCCCTCGGTTCGGGCGGTGAGCTCAGGCAGCGATGAGCGCCCTGCCACGCGCGTTGTGGGGAGCGCCGACGCAGTCGACCCGGCAGCCACGCGCGTCGCGACCGCCGAAGGGCGCGAAATGGAACCACATCTCCTCGCCGTCGGCCGCCCGCTCGAGGCGACAGCCGCAGGCGCTGCACGTGATCGGTCCGCCGCGGGCGTCGAGAGCGTCGGGGATGTGGCTGGTGTCGTAGGCGGGGTAGGTCATGGTCGGGTGCCCTCCCGTTCGGTGGTGCCGGCGGGGCGGCCGGAAGGCGGACGGATCGGATGCGATCCGTTTGGCCGGCGTCAGGCGAGAGTGGCGCCGGGGCTGGTGATGGTGCGCTCAAGGCAGCCGGCATGGCGACGCCGGTCGGGTGCCGGAGCAGTTGCGGTTCGATTGCGTCCGTTCCCGGCCGCGCGCCTGCCCTGATCAGGCCTGGTCGGCGACGATCAGGCCTGGGTCGGCGACGATCAGACCTGGTAGGCGACCTCGCCGTGCACCGACAGGTCGAGACCGAGCTCCTCTTCGTCGGCCGCGACCCGCAGTCCAAGGATGGCGCCGACGAGCCTGATGATCACGAAGGTCGCGACGAGCGCGTACAGGATCGTGGCGGCCACCCCGGCCACCTGGACCGCGACCTGCCCCGGGTTTCCGTCAACGAGACCACGGCCGAGCGAGTTGACCGCCGTCGTGGCAAAGATCCCGGTTGCGATCGCACCGAACGTCCCGCCAACCCCGTGCACGGCGAAGACGTCGAGCGCATCGTCGATCTGCAGCCGCCCGCGGAGCAGCGTGGCGCTGTAGCACAGACCACCGGCGATGAGGCCGATCGCGAGCGCACCGCCAGCGGTCACGAACCCCGAGGCCGGAGTGATCGCGACGAGCCCGGCCACGGCGCCGCATGCGGCGCCGAGCACGCTCACCTTGCGGCGGTGGGCGTAGCTGGCGAGCACCCAGGTGATCGTCGCGGCGGCCGCGGCCGTGTTGGTCACCAGCAGGGCGTTTGCGGCCAGGCCGCCGGCGGTCAATGCCGACCCCGCGTTGAACCCGAACCAGCCGAACCACAGCAGGCCGGCACCAAGGACGGTCATGGGAATGTCGTGCGGCTCGAGCGGCTCGCCGTTGGAGACCCGGTGCCCGATCACCAGCGCGGCGACAAGGGCCGAGACACCCGACGAGGCATGGACCACCGTGCCGCCCGCGAAGTCGAGCGCACCGAGCTGGTAGAGCCAGCCGTCGGTCGACCATACCCAGTGGGCGATCGGCGAGTAGACGACCACCGACCACAGGATGGTGAACAGCACGAATGCGCCGAACCGCTTGCGCTCGGCGAACGCCCCCGAGATCAGGGCCGGAGTGATCGCCGCGAACATCAGCTGGAAGGCCGCGAACAGGATGAACGGGATGGTCGGGCCGTAGCTCGCGCTCGGTTCGAGCCCCACGTTCATGAAGCCCACGTAGTCCAGCCCACCCACCAGGCCGAAGCCGCCCACGTCGGGCCCGAAGGCGAGCGAGAAGCCGATCAGGACCCAGACCACGCTCACCAGGGCCAGACCGAAGAAGCTGTACATGATCGTCGACAGCACGTTCTTGCGTCGCACGAGACCGCCGTAGAACAGGGCCAGCCCGGGCAGCATGACCATCACCAGCGCGGTGGCAACCAGCATCCAGGCCGTGTCGCCGGTGTCCACCTTCGTGCCGTCCGACGCCGCGGCGGTCGCGGGTAATGCGATCGCGAGCGCCGCTCCTGCGAGCCCACCCACCAGTGAGCGACGTGGTCCGATGCGCATGACCGTCTTGACCTCCGACCAGCCTGGCCCGGGCCACGGAGACCGCGCCCTTGTGAACCGTGACCACTATCCCGCGAGCGCAGGCCCGGTTCAGGCCGTCCGGGCAGGGCAACGAAGTTGCGTTTGGGTGCCGGTCAGGAAGCGTTGATGCCCAATTCGTGCAGCTTGCACAAGCTTTGGGGCGGGGTCGGCCGCAGGGGTGTCACGTGGTCGGCCGGCGCAGGATCCCTGAACGCCGGACCACGAGGCCGGCCGTGGTTCCCTGCACCAGCAGCGTTACCAGCACCACGCCGTAGACGGCTCCCTGGAGCAGGCCGCGATCGGGCAGGCCGATCGGCAGCGCCAGCGCCAGGGCCACGGCGACCGCGCCGCGAAGACCCGCCCAGAACATGACATGGAGATAGCCGATGGGCATCCGGCTGGGCCCCGGCAGCGACCGCCCACCGCCGCCGATCACCCCGTACACGACGAACGCCCGCGCAAGCGTGATCGCGAGGAAGCCGGCGGCGATCAGGGGGGCGGCCCGGTCGAGCAGGTCCGGGCTGATCGCGAGGCCCATCAGCAGGAATGTGAGCGCGGTGAGCAGGAAGGCCACGAACTCCCAGGTGATGTCGAGGGCCTCACGGGTCCGGCGGCTGAGGATGACGCCCCCGCTCTCGTTGCCCAGCACCAGCCCCACGACGACGGTTGCGATGATCCCCGACTCGTGGATGCGGTCGGCGATCAGGTAGGTGCCGTAGGCGGCGATGACCGAGATGGCCACCTCGAGCAGGTGGTCGTCGGCGATCCGCATCAGTCGTTCCGCGAGCATGCCTGCCGCGGTGCCGATGATGGCGCTGATCACGACCGTGAGCACGAACGCAACCGCCCCGTCAACGATCGTGACAGGCTCGTTGATGGCCCGCAGCGCGATCGCAAACAGGACGACGCCGGTGCCGTCGTTGAGCAGGCTCTCGGACTCGACCACCGTCGCCAGCCGCCTCGGGGCATGAAGCCGCTTGAACAGCGAGACGACGGCCACCGGGTCCGTGGCCGAGATCATGGCGCCCAGCAGGAAGGCCATCGAGAAGTCGAGGCCGGTGACGGCCGAGACCACCACGGCGACCACGCCGGCGGTGATCAGGACGCCCGGGGCGGCCAGGATCGCGACCGCGCCGAATGACCGGCGCAGCTCGCCCAGGTCGATCTTGTAGGCCGCCTCGAACACCAGGCCGGGCAGCAGCACCGCGAGGATCAGCTCGGGCGTGATGCCCACCTGGGTCGACGGGAACAGGATCGAGATCACGAGCCCCGCCAGGACCAGGGCAACCGTGTACGGGAGGGCGAACCGGCGGGCGACCAGGGCAACGGTGGTCGCCACCATCACCAGCAGCACGAACAGCTCGACCGGCAGCAGGCCGGCGGTCTGAGACTCGGTCATGACCCTCCCGCCGGCAGCCATGAACGCCGGCATCATGAGCGTAGCCCACGACCGGTACGCTGTGCCCGGGTGTTGACGCTGGCGGAGGTCGCGATGGATCTTGGGCTGCGTGGTCGGCGGGCGCTGGTCGGTGGCGGCGCCTCGGGGATCGGCCGGGGGATCGCCGCAGCGCTCGTCGATGAGGGGTGCCGCGTCGCCCTGATCGGCCGCTCGCTCGACCGGGTCGAGGCCGAGGCGCAGCGTCTCGACGGGCTTGCGGTCATCGCCGATCTCGCGACGCCCGACGGGCCGGCGAGCGCCGTCGGTCAGGTGGTGGCTGCGCTGGGCGGGCTCGATCTTCTCGTGGTCAACTCGGGGGGTCCACCGGCGGGCACGTTCGACGAGGTCGACGAGGCGGCCTGGGAGCGTGCGATCGCGGGCACGCTCCAGGCCTCGATCCGGCTGATCCGGGCCGCGCTGCCGAACCTGCGCGCGGGCTCCGACCCGGCGATCCTGATCGTGCTTTCGTCGTCGGTCCGCCACCCGGTCCCCGCGCTCGTGACGTCCAACGTCCTGCGTCCGGGTCTGGTCGGGCTGATCAAGACGCTGACCCTGGAGATCGCCCCGATCCGGATCAACGGCCTGGCGCCGGGGCGCATCGCGACCGACCGCGTCCGCGAGCTCGACCTCCGGCGCGCCGATCAAGCTGGGGAGAGCGTCGAGGCGATCGCCCGGCGGTCGATCGCCACGATCCCCCTTGGCCGGTACGGGGACCCTGCCGAGATCGGGCGGGTTGGGGCGTTCCTGCTATCACCGGCGGCCGGATACGTGACCGGCCAGGTGGTCGGGGTGGACGGCGGGATGGTCCGCTCGTTGCCCTAGCGGAGTTGGGCGCCGGCCGGCCGGTCGCCTCCGCCGGCCGGGGTCGGATGAGGCGGCAGCGACGTCCCGGGCGCCGCGCCGGGTTTACCGACCCGATCGGGGGATCCGGACCCAGGGGGCGCCATCGTCGTCCCCGCGACCGAGACCCGAACCAGGCCGGGCGCGCTGCCCAGCGCGGTCAGCGAGCCGTGGGCGGGCGAGGTCACGTCGAGCAGCAGCAGGTAGTCGCCGGAGATCGCGGGCGCCACCAGGGGGACGCTGACGTTGACCGCGCCGCCCGGGGCCGCGACCGCGGGGTCGAGCACGACCGAGACCGGCTCGGGCACCGGGAGCCCGGTTGTGGACACCCAGGTCGCCAGGAGGTCGGCCGGCAGGCGGGAGGTGCGCAGCCAGGACAGGATCGCCTCCGCGGCGCCCGTGGGCGGCGCCGTGGAGGCCTGGTCCCACGCCTCCGACCCCGCGTTGACGACCCGGACGGCGATCGAGCTGCCGGAACCTGCCTCGAGCGAGAGCGAGTCCGGGGTCCCGTAGGCGACCGCGACCGGGCCGCTCACCCGCACCAGCAGCGGCGTGAGCAGCGCCTGGGTGGCGGCGTCGTAGGCAACGCCCGAGGGCGCGTGGAGGGTGGCGACCAGGCGATACATCCCGGGCGACGCGGGATAGGTCACGTCCACCGCGAGGCCCTGGGCGCTGCGGGCGGCGGGGGTGACGGTGACGACCGTGCCCAGCTGCTCGGGGGCGACGAGGTCGACCCCGGGCGGCTCGGGCGGCGGCGTGGGCGTGGCCGCGGGATCGGGCGAGGCCGGGGGCGACGCTGTGGCCGATGGGGCTGGCGTGGCCGACGGGCCGGGCGTGGCCGCGGGATCGGGCGTGGCCGCGGGATCGGGCGAGGCCGGGGGCGACGCTGTGGCCGATGGGGCTGGCGTGGCCGACGGGCCGGGCGTGGCCGCGGGATCGGGCGTGGCCGCGGGATCGGGCGAGGCCGGGGGCGACGCTGTGGCCGATGGGGCTGGCGTGGCCGACGGGCCGGGCGTGGCCGCGGGATCGGGCGTGGCCGCGGGATCGGGCGAGGCCGGGGGCGACGCTGTGGCCGATGGGGCTGGCGTGGCCGACGGGCCGGACGCGACCGAGGGCCACGGGTCCGGACCGGGCGCCGGGTCGAGCAGCAGCGGGTCCCAGCGGACGCCCACCTCGGCCCCCGCGGGGGCGCCGCCGGCCGCGAACGGCAGACTGAGCCGGGTGGTGGTGGTTGCGATCGGCAGGCTACGCAGGGCGAGGGTCCCGAAGCGAAGCCCGCTGCCCGCGAGGCCGGGCTCGTCTGGCGGCAGCACGGCCGCCGCTCCGGGCGACCCGCTGGCCCCCGCACGGACCGTGGCCGCGGTCAGCGAGCGCGACACCAGCGAGCGATAGTAGCCGCCGCTGCGCCGGTCGGGGTCGAGCCGCTCGGTGTAGCCCGTCGAGCGGCGGCTGGCGACCGCGAAGGCGTGACCCCGCGCGGTGGGCGAGCCGGCCCAGATCCGGTCCACGGCCGCGCGGCTGCGGAGCAGCGCTCGGACGTAGTACGCGGGCCCCAGGTGCGCCTCGGCGACCACCGCGCCCGCGCCCGCCCGGATGAACCCCGCGGCGAAGTTGTCGACCCGCGCGATCGCGTCCTCGTGCGAGCCCTCGGGCAGCCCGGGCTCGGTGTTGCCCGACGCGTAGCACAGGTGGTGCAGCAGGACCACCGCGTCGGGCGCCAGGGCGAGGTCGTCGACCGTCGCCTCGCCGAAGTACTGGTGGGCGGTGTCGTCGACGCCCGCGACCGGGTTGAGCCCGAAGCCGTCCTGGGTGGGTGGGTAGAGAGCGTCGCGGTAGCGCGACGGGAAGCCGTTGCCGTGGCCGAGATAGACCAGGATCGAGGCGCCCCGCACGGCCGCCCGCACGGCGGGCCAGGTGGCGTCGGGGGAGTAGACCTTGACCACCTCGGCGCCGGCGGCGGTCGCCTCGTCGGCGGCCGCGTCGGCCAGCGCCCGGTAGCGGGCGGTGAGCGAGCCCACCGGGCCAACCACCAGCACCACCTTGGGCACGGGCGCGTCGGCCAGCGCCGGGGCGAACGCCCCGAGGGTCGCGAGGACCCCGGCGACGAGGGCGACGAGGGTCGCCCGGACGATGCGGTTCAGCGATCGTCGAAGCGGCGGGCTGGATCCTGGGGTGCGGGGGGTGGAGCGCATGCTCGGCCTCGCGCGGTCGGGATCGTCGTCAGGGCGGCGGCACGATCCCTGGAGGTTCGGGGATGGATGCCGACCCGGGGAGGGCAACGGCCCTCGCCCGGGTCGATGGCTTCAGCGGTCTGGGGGGTGATGCCTGATCTCGAGGTGGGGTTCCCGGCGCCGGCCGGTGGCCGGCGCCGGGACCGATGGATGTCGGGTTACGGGGCCGTGTGGACCGGGAACGGTGTGGCGTCGGCCGGGGCGGACGACCCGAGCGCGTTGACCGCCCAGACCCGGAAGTAGTAGTCCGTGTTGCGGCTCAGGCCGCTGATCGTGACCGTGGTGGCGTTGGCGGCCACGTTGGTCGTCGCCAGCCCGGTCGTGAAGGCGGCATCCGACGCCCGCTGGACGACGAAGCCGGATTCGTTGTTCGCGTTGTCGGTCCAGCTCAGGACGACCCTGCGCTGGCCGCCCTGGCTGGTCGGGACAGCGGTGACACCGGACGGCGCCGCGGGAACATCGACCGTCAGGGTCGCCACGTTCGAGAACGCGGACGACCCGCTCGCGTTGGTCGCGGCCACCTGGTAGGCGTAGGTGTTCCCTTGCGCCACCCCGGTGTCCACGAAGGTCACGCCACCGGTGTTGTTGCGGGCCGGGGCCGTCGCGATCGTCGCGAACGCCCCGCCGTTGTCGGACCGCTGGATCACGAAGCCCGTCTCGTTGGCCGCGTTGTCGGTCCAGCTGAGGGAGACCTGGGGCCCCGCCTGGAGCGTTGCCGCCAGGGCGGTCGGGGCCATGATCGCGGCCATCGGGTCCGAGACGGATTTCGCGGCCACGCTCAGGTAGGCACCGCCGTACCCGACCGTGTTCTGGGCGACGACCCGGTAGAGGTACGTCGTGGAGTTCAAGCGGAACGAGGTGTCGGTGAAGGTCCGGGTGCCGTGCGTGTTCGGCTGGTCGAGCGGTGAGGACACGGTTCCGATGTCGGACCAGGTCGTGCCACCGTCCGCCGATCGCTGAATGACGAACTCGGTCTCGTTGATCGAGTTGTCGTTCCAGCTCAGGACCAGTCGCGTGTTGCCACCCTTGCCGGTCACTGTGAACGCGAGGCCGTCGGCCTTGAGCGGCGGGACCGCCACCGAGACCGGCCGCATCATGTCCATCTCTTCATGGGCCAGGATGTGGCAATGGAACACGTACTCCCACCCGAAGTTGACGAGCGCGTTGACGATCGCCGCCGTCGGGTTGCCGTTGGCGTCGACGCTGTTGAAGCCCATCGTCGAGCCCAGCGGGGTCATCGGGTTGAGCGGCCGGATGCTGTTCGGCAGCTCGAACGGGAGGCTGGGGATGATCGGTCGCACGGCGACGTAGGTGTCCTCGAGCGGGCTGATCCGGACGGTGTCCTTCCAGCCGAGCTCGGAGGCGTCGGGCGGGATGATGATGTTGTCCCAGGTGACCCGGTTGATCAGCTGCACGTCGTACAGGTGCCAGTGGATCGGGTGCGTGTCGACGCCGTTGTGCGTGATCTTCCAGATCTGGGTCCCGTCGTCGGAGGTCGAGATCGGGGTCACGTTGAGGTCTCCAACCGGGAGACCGGTGGCGTCGAAGATCTCGGTGGGCGGGTTCACGAACGGGTAGAGCGTGATGTTCTGCGCCGCCGGCGTGGCCGGCACGGCCTCGAGGCCGAGATTGGCCGTCATCCGTCCGAACTCGTCGAACGACGCGGCGTTCATCTCGTCATGGAGTGCCTTGGGCTGGAGCGGGATCTTGAGCTGGGCGCCGTTGAGGGTGTCGAACCGGAACAGATCGCCGCCCTGCTGGTTGATCCGCGCGAAGCCGTCGCACGAGTTGGTCCCGTTGGGATCGGTGCAGTTGCCGCTCGACGCGAAGCTCGTGCCGTAGGCCGAGTTGTAGGCCGCCTGGCCGACGATGATCGGGTGCTGGCCTGACTCGAACACGCCCGAGCCGTTTGCGTGGTGCTTGAACGCGTTCCTGAGCGCGGTCAGGTTGAACGCCGCGGCCGGAGCCGAGGCCTCGACCTTGACCTGCATGATCGTGCGGGTGTTGGGGCCGTAGCCCGGGAGCGTCGTCGGAGCGCCGACGGGGCTGAGGTCCGGGCCACCCGTGTAGTAGTCGTAGCTCGCGACGCGGGCCGGGAACGCGGCCGGCGCGTCGTTGTACAGGATGAGCGTCTTGCCCGCGTACTGGGAGAAGTCGACGATCACGTCGGCCCGCTCGGCCGGGGCAACCAGCAGAGCGTGCTGGTCAACGTTGCCGAAGTCAAACCGGGTGGGGTCGGTGATCCAGGTGATCGGCTGGTTGGGAACGACCACCGGGGCGGGCAGGAAGCCACCCTCGGTGCCGATCTGGATCCAGCTCGGTCCGGCCGGGCTGACGCTCGTGTCAGGCGTCGGGACGACGTTGGGATCGGTCTGCGCAGCGGCCACCTCGGCCGGCTTGAGCGCGACCTCGCTGTCGGTCCCGGTCGTCGGATCGGCGACGTACCACTGCAGGTTCCAGAAGCGGTCATTGGCCGCGTTCAGGATCCGCAGGCGGTAGGACTTGGGCTGGACGGTCGTGGTCGGATAGGCCGTGCCGTTGACGACCGGCGTGTCGTTGAACTGCTCCATGCCCGACGAGTTGTTGGGCGTGCCGGGGATCTGGGCCGGCTCGCAGAACGGATCGGTCTGGTATTGCCAGGTGGCCGGGTCGTCGAGCTTGCAGCTGGGGTCGAAATACGGGTTGTCGATGGCTCCGTGCGCCGGGGTGGCCGGTGGCCAGAACCAGGGACCGTACATCCAGCGCCCGAAGGCGCTCATGCCGCTCGGGTCACCGGGATTCTGGGCGGGCATGTAGACATGCTCGTACCACAGGTTGCCCTCGCCGCCCCAGCGGCTCGGATCCCAGGTCGGATCCTGGGCAGCCAGCTGCGCGGGTCCCGGGACGAACGTCTTGTCCTGGATGACGAGCGGGATCTGGTCGGACGGGATGGTCCCGTCGTCGACCAGCTTCTGCTCGGTCGGATCGGTGATCAGGTACCCGGCGGCCTCGCCGGCGTACACGTTGAGCCGGGTGATGCCCCACGCATGGTCGTGGTAGAACATCAGCCGCGCGCTCTGCTCGTTGGTGTAGTAGAACGTCTGGCAGCCGTCGGTGGGGGCGGTGCAGTCGGGCACGCCGGCGGCCACGAGCTCGGGGCTCGTCATGTCGGGAACGTTGCCCACCGAGACGCCCTGCGGGTAGTCAGTGGTCTCATTGGCGGGCGTGATCCACTGGTGCGGCGTACCGTCGCTGATCCAGGGGGTGATGCCGCCGTGGAGGTGCAGGGTGGCGCGGTTGTCGGTGTAGCAGCCAGCCGGCTTGGGGCCGGGCTCGCCGCACATCGGGTTGCGGACGCTGTCCATGACCGTGCCCTGGTCGGTCGCCATGGCGGTGCCGTCGGGGCCCGGGCCGGCACCCATGAACGTCGTGTCCACGGGCAGGAACAGGTTGCCGGCGTCGCCGGTCGGCAGCAGGTTGTAGAACACGATCCGGACCGCGCGGTCCTTGTTGGCGACGATGATCGGGCCGAGGTAATGCGGATCATCGACCGCGTAGGCCGGTGATCCATCGGGCATCAGCACCGGGGCGGTCCCGCCGTCGAGGAGGGCGGTCTGAAGCGCGACGTGCTTGCTGAAGGACGCGTTGGCCGGCGTCTCGAGCTGCACATACTCGCGCAGCATCGTGCCCTCGGCGGGCAGCGACGAGCTCATCTGCTCGCGCGTCTGGACCAGCGCGATGACGTAGTAGTCGGCGTCCGCGGCAAAGCCGTTGGCCGTCGAGAAGGTCGTGGTGTCGGGGACCGCGATCGGGATGTGCTGGCCCAGGTTGTTGTCGGTGCAGTCCGCGAAGGTCTGGCCGGTGGTCGGGGCGCACAGCACCGGCAGGCCGTCCTGGAACTTCTTGATCCCGCCCTGGGTCAGGTAGCCGGAGCCGGCCAAGGTCACGGCGATCCCCGAGATCGCACCGGCATCCACGTTCGCCGTGGCCGAGGCCCCCAGGCCGGTCGGATCGTTGATGCTCACGCTCGGCGCGGAGACGTAGCCCGAGCCGACGGCGTTGACCGTGACGGCCGTGATCTTGAGCGTGGCGGATGCGGTTGCGCCCGAGCCACCGTTCTTGATCGGGTTCGCCAGGGTGCCGTCGCGGATCACCACGTTGGGTGCCGTCGAGTAGCCGGACCCTGGGTTGTCGAGGACCAGCGCCGTGATGGCGCCAGTGGTCGTGTCGAACTCCGCGTGGGCCCTGGCCTGCACGCCGTCGGGGGCATCGGGGAGGTCGAAGTCAACCGTCGGGAACGTGTAGCCGCTGCCCGGATGGTCCAGCGTCAGCGCGTCGATCTCGCCGAAGGCCGTCGCGGTTGCGCCGGTGAGCGGCGTGACGCCGGACGAATCGAGGACGGTCGCCCCGAACGAATAGGTCCGCGTCTGGCTGTAGACCGGGAAGCCCGCGCCGTTGAGGGTGAACGTGCTGGTCGGGGCCGTCGGGGCCGGGTAGCTCAGGATGTCGGAGCCGGTGCCCGCGTCGTCGACCGGAATGCCCTCGCCGTAGAAGGCGATGGTGTCGCCGGTCGTGACGGCCACGTTCGGCACGTCGATCGACTCGACGGTGCCGATCGGGTCGGCCGTCGCCGGAACCGCCACCTCGCCGCTGTCCCAGAGGATCGCGTACTCGTCGGGGTTCCCGGTGGGATGCAGCACGTAGGCGTGGAACAGGTTGCCGGCGGACGGGTTGGGGCTGCCGCCGTTGGTCGCCTGGTTGAAGTAGTCGATGCTGGTCACGCTGCCGCTCGCGGGCATCGCGGTGGGCACGATCACGAACACCGGCCCGAGCGTCCCCGGCGCGGTCGCGAAGTCGGTCGCGTACGTGCGCGGGACCAGCGGGTTGCCGACCTGGACCAGCGTCCCTGTCCCGCCGCCGCCGGAGAAGGAGACGGTCGGGGCGGTGTAGCCGCCGCCCGCCGCGCCGACCGTGACGCCGGTCACGGCGCCCGACGCGGCGATGGTCGCGGACGCCGACGCACCGGTGCCGCCGCCGCTGATGTCGACGGTTGCGGTCGTGTAGCCGCTGCCGGGATCGGTGACGTCGATCGCGGTGATGGCGCCCGTGCCGTCGATCGTCGCGCTCGCCGTGGCGCCGGCGCCGTCACCGTTGATCGTCACGTTGACATCGGGCAGCGTGAACGCGCTGTTGGCGTAGTTGGAATATGGCCCGAAGTAATGCGGGACCTTGGATTCGTCCGTCGGGCCGATCGGCATCGCCGGTGGCGGCGCGGTCGCTCCGGTGGCCGCGGCCGGGCGGGGGACCGCGACGGCGGGCGCCGCCGTCGTCAGGCCCAGAACGAGCATGGCCAGCAGGGCCACCAGCT
Source organism: uncultured Chloroflexia bacterium (assembly GCA_963829295.1). Lineage (GTDB taxonomy): Bacteria > Chloroflexota > Limnocylindria > Limnocylindrales > CSP1-4 > CAIXZV01. Next base: position 768,456 of record CAWHHU010000010.1, read on the forward strand.
TCCTCGTCATGGCATCTCCTTTGCGCCGGTGCCCCCGACGCGACGCGCGCCCTCGCGTGCGGCGATCTGCCAACACACCCCGGGCCAAGGGCTGCGAGCCGGGACGAAGCCGCAGTCACCGATGGACGGGACCGTAGCCATGCCGCGGGACGGGGCCATCAGGGACCACACGGACCCGATCACGGATTCCAGAAACCCGTGTCGGCCGGGTTACGGATGCGCGATTCCGTAGCCCGGTCCGTAGCTTTTCGCAGGCACCCGGCTCGGAGGAGGGGCTATCGTCGGCCCATGGAGCGTGTGGGCCGCCCGCCGCAGCGACACCTGCCCGCGGAGGCAGCGCACGAAGTGTTGCCTCCCGTCACCGCCACCTCTGCGAGCGAGAGCCTCGACGAGACCGAGGCTGGCGCCGCACGACGCCGGTTGCGGGATGGTCCGCTGCCCCACCTCGAGCCCGACGCGTGCATCGGCGCGGCCCTGCTCCCGGGCGAATGGGTGGTCGCCGTCCGGCGCCAGGCCGTCCTCGAGCGGCGACAGGCGGCGGCCCCCGCGACGGCGGGGCTGGCGGGAAGCCTGCACCTGACCAGTCGCCGGCTGCTCCACGTGGGGCGCCACCTGATCGCGTACGACGTGGCGGACATTCGCGAGGTCATCGTGGCCAGCGACAGCCGCCTGCTGCTGATGCTCCGCGACGGGATCGGCCTGCAGCTCGATATCGAGCGTCCGCGCCTGCTGCGGGTGAAGATCGCCGCCGTGCGGCGGCGCCTGGGCGCTCCGGGCTGCTGAACGAACCGGGGCAGCGGCCTCAGATCCCGCGCCGGTACTCGCGGGAGGCCTCGGCGCGGTTGCGCACGCGGAGCTTGCGCAGGATGCTGCTGACGTGGGTCTCGACCGTCCGCCGGGAGATCGTCAGCACGCTGGCGATCTCGCGGTCCGTCAGGCCGTCGGCAAGCAGGCGCAGCACATCCAGCTCACGTGCGCTGAGTGGCTCGCGGGGGTCGTCCGGGTCGGCCGGCAGCGGCATGACCCCGCCTCGGACCAGGCGCTCGACGAGACGAGTCGCGAGCCGGCGTGGCATGGCGAGCTCGCCGTCCCGGACGGCGCGGATGGACCGCACCAGCGCATCGGCGGTGACGTCCTTGGTCAGGTAGCCACGCGCCCCGTTGCGGATCGCATCCACGATGTCGCGGTCGGACGCGGATACCGACAGCATCACGAATCGTGTGTCGGGCATCCTGGGGCTGAGCTCCCTGACGAGGTGCACGCCCGACATCCCGGGCAAGGCGATGTCGACCAGCACGACGTCCGGCGCCAGCTCCAGGGCGAGCGTTAGCGCCTCCTCAGCGGTCGCGGCCTCGCCCACCATCTCGAGGCCGGCGAGGACCACCGCCCGCGCGACGGCGGAGCGGACCAGGGGATGGTCGTCCACGATCATCACGCGCGCGGGAGTCGCCGCCATCGAGCCGCTACTCCCCGGCCGCCAGTGGGGACGCATCGATGGGTACCACGAGCGAGACGCGGGTCCCGTCACCGGGCTTCGAGGAGATCTCGAGCTGGCCGCCGATCAGCAGCGCGCGCTCGCGCATCGACGACAGGCCATAGGAATCCCGGCCGGTCCGTGCGACGTCGAACCCGCAGCCGTTGTCGACCACCGCGAGCGTCGCGGATTCGTCCTGGACGGTGAAGCGAACCCGGACGACCGTCGCGTCGGCGTGCTGGCGGACGTTCACCAGCGCCTCCTGGGCGATCCTGAGCAGCTCTGCCCGCGTGCGCGGGCTGAGCGCTGCCGCGTCGCCGGTCACCTCGAGCTCCACCCGAAGCCCGAAGCGGTCCTCGAAGTCCTCCACGTACTGCCTCATCAGGTCGCCGAACGAGTTCCCCGTCGACGCCGCCATCCGCAGCGCCATGACCGCCTGGCGCGCCTCGACCAGGCCGTTCTCGATCGCCGCGCCGGCCTCCGCCAGCAGCTGACCGACCGGCCCCGGAGGCTGCATCGATGCCGCCTCGGCTGTCTTGAGCTTGGCCAGCCACAGGTCCTGGGCGACCCCATCGTGCAGCTCGCGGGCCAGCCGGGCTCGCTCCTCGAGCTCGGCGCGCTCAACGTCCGCATCGCGCAGCCGCGCCAGCTGGACGTTCGCCCGGCTCAGGCGAGCGAGCATGTCCCGGGCCTCCGCCTCGATGCCCAGGAACAGCGACGCGAAGCAGGCGAGCCGCAGAACATCCGCCGTCGACACCTGGGCCGGGTGGCTGCTCGGGTACAGGATCCAGTGGATCTCGGCGAACCCGGCGAACAGGAGGCCGAGCGCGACGTAGGCGTCCGCGATCGAGCCCGATCGTTGCCGCTGGCGGCGCACCGACCAGGCCGCCGCCAGGAACAGCGTCGCGACGACCAGCTGCAACACCGTGCCGAACGGCGTGATGGTTGGCAGGCCCGCCGGATCGTCGGGCGCCGGGGTCACCAGGGCCGGCAGGCCGGGGAGGGCTCGCCAGTACAGAAGCCAGACGGTCGCCAGCATGAGCATGGCCGGCGCCGCGATCAGCACGACCGGGCGCCGGATCCCGAACCGGGCAACGATCGGGACGCCCCCCGCGACCAACAGCAGGGCGGTCGTCGCACGGGCCAGGGCGAACACGTACTCCTGCTCCCCCGCCACCACCGGCCGGGCGCCATTGGCGGCGTCGCGGGCGACCGTCACCGAGACCGCGGCCACGTAGGCGATCGTGAGCGGCAGGAACGCCGCCGCCTGGAACGCCGCGATCGGCTCACGCCGCTCGCGGAAACGGATCCAGGCCAGGGCGGCAACGCTGCCGGACACGACGACCGCGACCGTGTCCAGGACGAGGTCCAGCGCCGGCGCGACGATGTGGCCGTGGATCGCCGGCAGGAAGGCGACGACGATTGTGGTCGCCGCGAGGGCGACGAACACGGCGCGCAGCACGAACTCCGGTCGCTCGATCCTCCGGAGCTTGATCAGGTCGGGCGTCGCCATGCCTGAGACGCATCGAGGCGGGCGTTCATCGGTCGCTCGGAAATGCCTCTGCGGCCGGGTGTTGTTTTCCCCCGGCGAATGGTGCTGAGGGTCGAGGCAAAATCACGTGCCGTCAAGGGCCGCCGCTGGCGGCCACCCCGTCCCATCGGCCCGTTGTCGGTGGGACCTGCGCCCAGGGTGGGCCGGGTGCGCTCGGCTCGCTGCCCGTCGGCCCTTCGACCGACCCGTCAGGCGCCGTTCAGCCGCTCGAGGAGCGCGCCCGCCGCAAGGCTGTCGCCGAGGCCGGTCCTGCGCAGCAGGTCGTCGAGGTCGGCAAGGGTGCCGGCGTCGGCGGGTGAGCCCGGTGCCCGGACCGTGGCGTGGGCGATCGCGCCGCGACGCTGGTAGACGAGCTTGCGAATCGGCAGGTTGAGCAGAGCCTGGTTCTCGAACCGGATCATCGTTGCGTATCGATCGAAGATAGCCGCGGCACCTTCCGGGTCGCCCCGCGACCAGCGGCGGACCACGGCCACCAGGATCTCCGGGAACCCGAAGCCGGTCATCGTCCCGTGGCTGCCCCGGCGCAGCTCCTCGATCAGCATCTGCCCGCCGAGTCCGCCCAGCACCGTGATCGCGGACGAGCCGCTCACCAGGGCCCCGACCTTGGGTGGCGTGGGCTCGTCCTCGAGCTTGATCACACGGCACTGCGGGGCCTCGCCGGCCAGGGTGAGCAGGAACTCGACGGACATCCGGACACCCGAGCTCGCCGGATGGTCCTGGACGACGATGGGCAGCGTGATCGCCTCGGCGACGGCGAGGTAGTGGCGGCGCAGGGCGACATCGTTGGGACGGGAGAGCGGGGGCGGGGCAAGCATCACGGCTGCCGCGCCGGCGGCCTCGGCCGCGCGCGCGCAGGCGACGGCCCGATCGGTCGCTGCGTGCGAGACGCCGACGCACACCGGGATCGACCCTGCGGCGGCGGCCAGCACCGACGCGATGACGGTGGATCGCTCGGCATCGGAGAGCCGGCCGGCCTCGCCCAGCACGCCCAGGATCGTCAGGCCGTTGACGCCGGTCGCGCGGACGAAGGTGACCAGGCGCTGGAGCGAGAGCACATCGAGGGTGCCGTCAGGCTCGAACGGCGTGGGCACGATGTTCCAGACGCCCCGCAGCGCTCCCGCGTCGCTCATGCCACCTCCGTCGTCATCGGCATTGAGAGGCTACACGAGGAGGCAGCACGGCCGGGCCTCCGGAACCCGAGCACCGGGTCGCTCAGGCCGGCCACCGGAACGTGACGGCCGTGCCGTGGGTGGGCCGCGGGCCGATCTCCAGCACGCCGCCGCATGCACGCGCCTCGGCCCGCATGTCAGCGATCCCGCGCCGCCCCCCGCGCGCAGCGGCATCCTCGTCAGCCGGTGGCCCGTGCCCGTCATCCTCGATCAGCAGCTCGACCGCCGCCGTCCGGACGTCCACGGCGATCCGGGCCAGGCTGCCAGGCGCGTGGCGCACCACGTTGTCCAGCGCAAGCTGCGCCACCCGGAAGGCGGCCCGCTCGACATCGCGCGGCAGACGCCTGACCTCGCCGCCACCGGCTCCCGATTCCGGCGCCGCCTCGCCATCGAAGCCACCGACCTCGATCTCGACCCTGACGGTCGACCGGTCCTCGACGCGTTCCGCCAGCCACTCGAGCCCCGCCACCAGCCCCATCTCCTCGAGCACGATCGAGCGCCGCGCCGCGAGCAGCGATTCGACCTCGTCCACCGCCGACCGGAGGTCGGCTGCCAGCCGCTCCACGGTGCCGCCTGCCTCCGCGGCCGTGAGCGCCCTGCGCAGCGACGGCAGGACCTCCGCGTGCAGGTCGGCCGCCAGCCGGCCGCGCTCCGATTCGATCGCCTCGGCCCGCCCGATGTCGCGCCCGGGGACGAGCTCGTCCACCAGCACTCGCATCGCCGGCAGCGCCGACCCGGCGCCCGATCCACCTTCACCGGCCGCCAGCCGCTCGCGTGTCCGGCGAACGGCCGGGGCGAGGTCACGCACCAGACCGATCGTCGCCAGGATCGCGATCACGCCCAGCCACAGCCATTCGGGCAGCATCCCCTCCAGCTCGCTGTCCTGCGCCCGCGCCACGGCCCGGGCAACCAGCTCGATGGTCAGCGCCCCCACGATCACCCAGGTGGCTGCCGTCACCCGGTTCCGCGCCTGCCCCGAGACCGCATAGGCTGCCGCGATCACGGGCGGGATCAGCAGGATCGCGGTGACCAGCGCTTCGAGCCGCGGATCGGTCTGACCGCCCAGCCGCCGCACCTCGCCGCTGTACCCGGCGGTGGCGAGCGCGCCGGCGGTCGAGCCCACGATGACCGCGGCCCAGCCGATCGTCGGCGCCCAGCTGTGGGTGAGGCCCAGGACGACGAGCGCACCCACCGCCCACAGGATCGGGACGATGGCCGAGACCGATGGCCCTGGCATGGCGAACGGATCCATCAGCCGCAGCGCGATCGACGCGCCGACCAGGGCCACCGCCGCGGACGATGCCAGCCTCAGGGCGCGGGTCATGTCCGGGGCCGCTCGGGGACCCAGCCTTCCCGGAGGGCGAGCACGGCGAGCTCCGTGCGCGACAGAACGCCATAGCGGTCGAACAGGCGACGAAGGTGGCTCTCCACCGTCTTCTCGGTGACCCCCAGATGGGCGCCGATCTCATCGTTCGAGGCGCCGCCGCAGACGAGCGAGAGGACCTCGATCTCGCGGTCCGACGGCCGTCGCGGTGCGCTCCGGATCGCGCGCAGCATCGAGGCCGAGAAGGCCGTGCCACCGCCGGCGACCGTTCGGATCGCGGCCAGGATGTCCTTCACCTCGCTGGTCTTGAGCAGGTAGCCCGCCGCACCACGCTCGAACGCCGTCCGGATGAGCGGTGGCTGATCGAAGGACGACAGCAGCAGGATCGCCGGTCCGTCGGGTCCGAGGGCTTCGAGCAGCCTGAGACCTTCCGCCTCCCCGGCCAGCTGGACGTCCGTCACGACCACATCCGCCACCGCGGGGCCGGGCGGCCCCAGCAGGGTCGTGGCCTCGTCGAGCGAGCGGGCCGTGCCCGCGAGCACGAGGTCCGGCGCCGACCGGACGGCGGCACCCACGGCGTCGAGGATCGCCGGATGATCGTCCACGAGCACGACGCGGATCGGCTGCATGTCCACGCCTTGCAGCCTAGCGCGCCGGACGGCCTGGACGAAGGGCCGACGGGAGGGCTGGCGGGTCCTCGGCGTTGCGGGATTCCCCGCATACTCACGACCACGCAGCGAGGGGGTCATGGACGATCAGCGGACGGGCAGGAATGCGGGCGGGCCGGGCGCGGTCGGGCCGGGCGCGGTCGAGCCGGGCGTGGGTGGGCCGTCCTCGGGACCGGGCCCAGCGGATGGAGCACCCGATGGGGGCTACCGCCAGTCGCTGCCCACCACCGATCCCGCGCCGCGGGCCGTGACCCCCGCGGAGCTGGTCCCGCCGCCGGCTCCGGGAGACGCGCCTCCGGCGCGCGATCTCGCGTCGGGGCCGCCGCCGCCACCACCACCCCCCGGGCCGCCCACCGGTTGGGGTTGGATCGGCCCCGGATCAGCGGGGCGGGGCCCGACGCTCGACATCGGTTCGATCCTCGGGCGGACGTTTGACACCTACGGCAGGGAGTGGTCGCTGTTCCTCCTGCTCGCCCTGCCGGCCGGGATCGGGTCGTTTCTGGTGACGGTGACGACGCCGCAGTACGTGAGCGGGTACGGCACCTCCACGCCGAGCGTCGCCGTCGATCCGCAGGTCATCCTCAACGACGCCGCCCTGCTCATCGCCATCAGCCTGGTGTCGTGGCTCCTGTCGGGCTTCACCGCCCTGGCATCGATCATCGCGACACATCGGCTGTGGAGCGGCCAGCCGACCGGGATCGGCGATGCGGTCGCTGGCGCGATCGGCGCCGTGCCGCGGGCGATCGGGCTGACGATCGTCCTGCTCCTGGCGCTGCTGGGCATCACGATCCCACTGGTGCTGGTGGGTGTGGTCCTGCTCGTGGTCGCGCCGGTCCTGGGGCTGGTCGCGATGGTGATCCTGGGCCTCGTCCTGCTGGTCGGTCTGGTCGTGGTGGGCGTCAGGCTGTCGCTCGTTCTGCCGGTGCTGGTCCTCGAGCGAACGGGGGTGATCGAGGCCGTGCGGCGGACGTGGCAGCTCACCCGGGGGCACGCGATCATGCTGTTCGCGGCCGCATTCGTCGTAGGCCTGAGCGCCGGTCTCGGCATCTGGGGCGGCTCGCTGATCTCGTCCGGCGGGCAGGATCGGCTGGTTGCCGGGATCGCGACCGGGCTGGCGACCCTCATCGCCTCCCCGCTGTACGTGACGTGGTCGGTCATCTGCTGGGGCGATCTCGTCGGGGGGCAGCATGCTGATTCGGCGACCATGGCCCGCGGCGTCGGGCGCCGGACCGGTGCGGCGCTCGTGATCGGGTTTGGTGTGCTGCTGCTGGCCGTGGGGCTGGTCGTCTTCGCCGGCAGCGTGGCGAGCATGGCCGCCCTCCCCTGACGAAGGTCTCCTGGTTCCGTCCTCGCGCTCCACCATCACCCGGTGCGTGGGCGGACGTGGACCTCGCCGACGCAACCCCAGCGGCGCGATGTGCGCGAGCGCGAGCTCGCGCGGGAGCTGCTCAGCCGGTGGCCGACTCCGCGAGCATGGAATCGGGCTGGTCGTCGGGCTCGGGCTGGGCCGGGGCATCGGCTTCGGTGGCCAGCCAGTGGCGCAGGCTGGCTCGCCACAGGGCTCGCCCGTGGAACGTGTCGGACTCGGCAAGCCCGTCCATGCCGTCCACGCGGACCAGCTCACCCAGCAGCGGTGCCAGCTGCGAGCCGTAGACGTGCATGCACGGCTCGGGGCGCACGCCAGGCCACGAGTAGCACGAGACGACGGTTCGCCGCTGCTCGTGAGGGATCTGCGAGGGCACATCGTCCCAGGCCGCATCAGCGGACGTGAACTCCCACTGGTCGAGGCTGCCCTGCGGGATGCCCTCGACGCCCCGCACCACCCGCGGCCGGGCGTCGAGCAGGTACGGATCGACGACCAGGTCGCACACCACGCCGTGCTCGGGCATCAGGGCCAGCCACGAGTTGCGAATGAGCGGGATCGAGGGGTCGTGGCGCTGCGTGGCGTCGACCAGGATGTCGGTGATGGTCAGCCTGGCCCGCAGGTAGTCCTCGTCGCGGGTGAGGTTGCGGCCGGTCGTCACGACCTCGACGCCGGGCAGCCCGCTCCGGATGAACGACTCGTTGCGGGCGTCGTCGCCGTACTTGGTCGCGAACTCGACCGCGTGCTTGCCGATCTGCCCGGCGCCCATGATCGTGACCCGGACCGGAGGCCGCCCGGGCACGGTCATGGCGGGCCACTGGCGCTCGAGCGCCGCGAACGCCGACGCCACGCCGTTCCAGGCGACGCTGCGCAGGTTCTCGACCAGCCGCTTGCCGTCGTCGTTCTCGATCGTGTCCAGCGAGATCGCCTCGAGGCCGAGCCGCCTGAGCATTTGGACCCGGGCGGGCCGGGTGGGGAAGTGGAGCATCGACACCAGCACGGCACCGGGGCGCATCAGCTCGTAGCGGCCCTCGGGGGCGCGCAGCACGACCACCACGTCCTGCCGGTAGGTCGTCTCCTCGTCGGTCGCGTGGACATTCGGACCCAGCAGGTAGTCCATGTCCGAGTAGCCCATGCCGGAGCCGATGCCCGATTCGACATAGACCTCGGCACCGAGCCCGGCGAGCATCCCGATCAACGGGGGCAGAAAGTCACGCCGCTCGGCCGGTTCCTTGTGCATCCGGGGAAAGCCGATGCTGATCGGCCTGGACGATGTCGGCACGCTCTGTTCCTCCCAGGGGGTTCCTCCGACCGTACCCCGGGACGGGCGGTGCGCGAAGGTCCGGATGCCCCGCGGCCGGCAGCCAAAGCGCCCGATCGATCTACGGCACTTATCTTGACAGTGTCACGTGTCAGTGTCACGATATCGACATGCCCGACGACCCGTACACGATCGCAGACCTGGCTCGTCTCGCAGACGTGACCCCACGCACGGTCCGCTACTACGTCCAGCGGGGCATCCTGCCGTCCCCGACGGCAGCGGGCCCGGCAACCCGCTACGGCGACCGTCACCTGTCCCGGCTGCGGCTCATCCGGCGCCTCCAGCGCGAGCATCTCCCCCTGGCCGAGATCCGGGCGCGGCTGGAGCGGGTGGAGGACGGCGACGTCGAGCGGGCGCTCGCGGCTCCGGAGCCGCCGGACGGCGTTCCTCCGACGTCCCCCGGCGAAACGCTTGCGTTCGTCCGGCAGCTGATGACCAGGGCGGGTGTCGCCCCCAGGTTCTACGGGACCCCGGCTTCGGGCCCGGACGATGCGCCGCCGCCGGCCGGCCCGGATCCCATCGATGGCTTCGAGCGTGCGGTGCCGGACGAGTTCCCGATCCGCGAGCTGCCCGGCGCACCGGACACGGCCGGAGCGCCGCAGCCACGGCCGTTCACGCCGCCCATGGCGCCGGCGGTGGTGCCCTTGCGCCCCTCGGTGCCCGCGGGTCCGTCCACCCCGAGACAGGTCACGGACCGCTCGACATGGGAGCGAATGAGGATCACGGCCGACATCGAGATCCACGTTCGCCGCCCGCTCGACCGGCGCGCCAACAAACGAGTGGAGCAGCTGGCGCGGATCGCGCGGGAGCTGTTCGAGGACGAAGCCTGACCCGTCGAGGACGAAGCCTGACCCGCCCAAGAACGACCGCTTCGACCCCTGGACCCGGCGACCCGGGGCCGCGATCGAGGCGCGAAGGAGCCCCTTCATGCCTGACAACCCTGGCGCCGATCGTTGCCTCGGCGTTCGTCCCGATCGGCAGCTGATCCGCGCGCATGCGCGCAGCGAGCGGTTCCTGCTGATCGACCTCGTGGCGCCCACCCTGCCACCCGACCCATCCCGACGCCGGCCACCGGTCAACCTCGCCTTCGTGCTCGACCGTTCGGGCTCGATGGGTGGCCAGAACAAGCTCGGGCTGGCAAGGCAGGCGACCGAGGAGGCCATCCACCGGCTCGAGCCCCCCGATCGGTTCTCGGTGGTCGCCTACGACGATCAGATCGAGGTCGTGATCCCGGCCACGGAGGCGAGCCAGGAGGCCTGCCGGGCAGCTGCCGATCGCCTGCGATCGATCGGCGCGCGCAACACCACCAACCTGCACGGTGGCTGGCTGGCCGGCTGCGAGCAGGTCGCGGGCGGTCTGCTCACGGCAGGTGTCAACCGCGTCCTGCTGCTCACCGACGGCCTGGCCAACGTCGGCGTCACCGACCGCGACCAGCTGGTGGCGACGGCGCATGACCTGCGGCAGCGCCGGGTCACGACCAGCACCTTCGGCGTTGGCAGCGACTTCGACGAGATCGTGCTCCAGGGGATGGCCGATGCGGGTGGCGGGCACTTCTACCTCATCGGCGATGTGACCCAGATGCGCGACCACATTGCAGGTGAGGTGGGCGAGACGCTGGAGACGGTCGCCCGCGAGGTGGTGCTCGAGCTGACGGTTCCGGAATCCGTGCGGGTCGAGGCGCTGTCTCCATTCCGCGTGGAGCAGCGGGCCGGCCGGGTGCGGGTATACCTCGGCGACATGGTCTCGGGCCAGGTCCTCTCGATCGTGCTCCGCGTCGTGTTCGACTTCGGCGAAGCCGGCCGCGAGGTGGGGATCCGGGTCGCGGTCTCGGACCGCGACGGGGTGCTCGACGGCCTCCGCAAGGCCCCCGAGCCGATCACCGTCGTCTGGGCGTATGCCGACCACGGCGCCAACGACCAGCAGCCTCGGGACCGGGACGTCGACCGGGCGGTGGCCAGGCTGTTCGCGGAACGTGCCAAGCAGGAGGCCGTTCGACTCAACCGCGACGGCCGCTATGCGGAGGCCACCAGCGCCCTCGAGCGCGTCAGCCGCCGGGTGGCCGGGTACGCGGGCTCCGATCCGGGTCTGCGCGAAGTCGTGGCCGAGCTGCGCCAGGAGGTGGGGGCCTACGCGGCGCCGATGCCCGAGCCCGCGCGCAAGGCGCGCTACTTCGCGTCCAGCGTGGTCGCCCGCGCGCGGACCGCGGACGGACGTCCGCGAAGGTCCTGACCTTCGCTTCCCGGCGGGTCTGGGCTCCGCGCTCCCGGGTCGCCGACCGTGGCTGCCCCAGACTCCGGCGCGGCTGGGTCAGCCCGCAGGCCTACCCACGGGCAGCCTGGGGTCGGCGGGCTGACCGGCCCACGTGTCCCGGATCCAGGCGTGGGCCGGATCGTCGGTGATCCGCCAGGCGCGCTCGGGACCCGGTCCGGCCATCACGTTGAGGTAGTACATGTCGTAGCCGGGCGTCGCCATTGCGGGGCCGTGCCAGCCGTGCGGGATCAGGACCACGTCGCCATCGCGGACTTCGACCAGCACGTCGATGGGCCGGTCAGCCGTGCCGTAGACGCGCTGATAGCCCATCCCGGGTCCCGCCGGGCCGGCCGCGATCTCGTAGTAGTAGATCTCCTCGAGGATCGCCTCGCCCGGTCGCTCCTCGTCGTGCTTGTGGGGCGGATAGGAGGACCAGTTGCCGCCGGGCGTGATGACCTCGACCGCGATCAGCCGCTGGGCCTCGAACGTGGTTGGTGCGGCGAAGTTGCGCACCTCGCGCGAGCAGTCCCCGGCCCCGCGCAGCTCGACCGGAACGCCGGTGGCGGCGCCATGGCGCAACGGCAGCTGTCGCTCCGCCCGGGCCGTGGCGACCGCGAACCGGCCGCCTTCCCGGCTCTCGAGCTCGACCGATGATCCACGCGGCAGATACACGAAGTCGCTCGGGCCGCTGAACACGCTGGGGCGTCCATCGAGCTCGATGGTCTCGCCGTCGCTGGTCACGCGGGCGCCCCCTGCGAGCGGGAGCACGATCGCCTCGTCGTCGCCCGTCGAGAAGGCCAGCCGGCCGCCGGCTGGCAGCGTGGCGATCCGCAGTCCGGAGTAGGCCCAGCCCGCATCCTCGGGCGTGACCACCGTCGCCCAGCCGCCCGCTGCGGTCGACCCCGCCGGGCGATGAAGCGATGCGCTCGCGGTCTGCGTCATCGCTTCTTGTCCGGGTTCGGGATGAGGGCGTCGGTGACCTGGTGGAGCAGGTCCTGGTAGGAGCCGATGAACGAGCGCAGCGTGCGTGCCGTGGCCCCGAACGTGTCGAACTCCGCGACCGCCATGCCGTCGAGCTCGTAGGCCCGGCTGAAGTCGGGCAGTCGAGCCTGCAGCTCCTCGATGAACGCCGGCGCCACGGGGTCGTCCATCCGCGGCCGGACCTCGACCGAGGACGCGTTGAACCGGCGCTGCCAGGCCGACGGCAGCGTGATCACGACGTCGCCGCCGATGAACTCGGACCAGTGGTACTGGTGGCGGATCGCAGCGCCCAGCAGGCGGGCGCGGTAGCCGCGCTCCCGGAACAGGCCGTAGGCCCGCTTGAACACCGCGACCCCGCTCCACGGCAGCGCATCGGGCCTGAGCGTCAGCATGTCGCGGTCAACGGTGACCTTGAGCCAGTCTTCGATCCGGCCGACCATGATCGTCACGACCGGGCCCATGCGGGTGGTGTCGAGTCCCTCTGCGTCGCGCCGGCGCAGCCCGCGCTCGATGGCATCGGCGGCCGCGAGCGCCTGGGGCACGGTGAAGCTCACCGTGACGTTCACGCTCACGCCGCGGTAGGTTGCCTCTTCGATCGCCTCGATCCCGGCGGCCGTGGCGGGCAGCTTGACGATGATGTTGGGCGCGAGGGTGGAGAAGTGGACCGCCTGGTCGACCATCTGGACCGGGGTCCGGAACAGCGTGGGGTCGGTCTGGACCGAGAGGCGGCCCTGCCTGCCCGCCTGCGCCTCGAACACCGGCTCGAGCAGCCTGGCCCCCCGGATCGACATCTCCTCGACGACCGCCCAGGCGAGATCGGAGACCGTCGCCGTCGGTCGTTCCACGGCCAGCGCGGCGACCCGCTCCCGCCAGAAGCCAGGCTCCTTGTTCCACACATCCACGACGATGGTGGGGTTGGCGGTGGCGCCGACCGCCCCATAGCTCAGCGCGTACTCGAGCTCGTCGACGGCGCACGAGTCGTTCCAGATATCGGTCGCCGTCTCCGCAATCGTGCGGCCAAGCGGGCTGGCGGCCAGCGGCAGCTCCTGGCGGCTCGTCACTGCGGTCACGTTGCACTCTCCTCATGACTGGCCGTTGCGACCCGGCCGCGGGTCGCGCCCGTTGATGCTCGGCGCCGTGGTGCGACGCTTTCGACCACGGCCGCGTAACCGATTACATCCTCGCACACGCGGCGACCCGGTTCAAGCGCCGAAACGGGATCCCGGCACGCGGGGGAGTGGCGACAGCGAGGCGCTCGGCGCGAGTGCGGGCACGCCGTCGCGGCCCCGCCCGGGGTCAGACGCCGATCGAGCGCAGATACTCGCGGTTCCGCCGGGCGCTCTCGCGCGGATGGCCCATGCCGGGCAGCACGTCCTGCTCGACCACGATCCAGCCGCCATAGCCGATCTCGTCGAGGGCCCCGAGCACGCCCGCGAAGTCGACGCAGCCCTGACCGAGCTCGCAGAACACCCCGTGTCCTACCGACGCCGGACCGTCCCAGCCGTTGGCCCGCGAGGCGGCCATCACGGCCGGGTCGCAGTCCTTGAAATGGACGTGCCAGACACGATCCCGGAACTCGTGGATCGCGGCAACCGGATCACCGCCCGCGCCAAAGCTCCAGTGCCCCGTGTCGAGGCACAGCCCGAGCACCGATGGGTCGGTCATGTCGAACAGCCGGCGTGCTTCCGCTTCGGTCTCGATCAGGGTGCCGATGTGCTGGTGGATGACGGTCCGGATCCCGGCCTCGTCCATGACCCGCCGGGCGACCTGGTTGGCGCCCTCGGCGAACACCGCCCACTGGTCCTCGGACATCGCGTCGGCGGGTGTCACGCGGCCCGCGATCCTGGTCCGGTGCGGGTTGCCGTACGGATCGTTGCCCAGCACCACGACGGCCGCGGGGCCACCCACCCGGGCCAGCTGCCTCGCGGTCCGAACCGCGTCATCGGCCGATGCCCGATGCTTCGCACGATCCTCGAGGTTGACGCTGACCCAGGAGCCGACCAGGGCCAGGCCCCGGGCATCGAGCTCGGATCGCAGCTCGTCCGGATCGGTGGGCATGAATCCCCAGTCACCGAGCTCGGTGCCGGCATAGCCCGTCTCCTGCATCTCGTCGATCACGCGGACGTAGCCCGACCGGTCACCCTCGATGCCCTCGATCACACCCCACGAGCAGGGCGCGTTGGCGATGCGAACCATGTCCGTTCACTCCCTGGCGGCGGCCCGGAGCGTCCCCGCCCCGATGCCCAACGATGATGCTTTGAGATCACGGCCCTCAGACCGTGGGTGCCGGGCCTGTGGACTCCCGGACGCGGAGCACCATCGGGAGGCGGGTCGTGTGTGGTGCCCGCGGCTCGGACGGGTCGCGGAACATCGACGCCAGCCGCTCGACGGCGAGACGGCCCATCTCGGCCTTCTGCTGAGCGACGGTCGTGAGCGCCGGGGCGACCCAGGCGGCGGCCGCGATGTCGTCGATCCCGACCACGCTGATGTCGTCGGGGACGCGCAGCCGGGCGGCGCGGAGCGCCCGCAGGACCCCGATCGCGGTGATGTCGTTGTAGCAGACGATGGCCGTGACATCCTTGCCCTGCGCGACCAGGCCGGCGGCCGCGCGCTCGCCACCCTCGAACAGCCCATCGCCGGCGACCTCGACGATGTCGGCGGGCGACAGGCCGGCATCCCGGCAGGCGGAGCGAAATCCCTCGGCACGCGGCGCGTCCGCCGTATAGGTGGCGGGGCCGCGGATGTAGGCGAGGCGACGGTGTCCCAGCCCGACCAGATGCTCGACGGCCAGCCGGGCGCCACCGATGTTGTCGCTGGCGATCACGTCGACCGGCAGGCTGTCCAATTCCGCGTTGACGACGACGGCCGGGACGGGGGAGGACAGCAGCCACCTGAGGCTCTCCTCGGACACCTGGCTCGAGGCGATGATCAGGCCGTCGACCCGGCGGTCCACCATCAGGCCCAGGTAGTGCATGGCCCGGTGCTCGTCATAGGCCGCACTGCCCAGCAGGATCGAGTAGCCCCGCCCGCGGGCGGCAAGGTCGGCCGCCTGGACGAGCTCGGGGAAGAACGGGTTCTGGATGTCGGTGACGATCAGCCCCAGCGTCCGGGTCTGCTTCATGCGCAGCGAGCGCGCCACGCCCGAGGGACGGTAGGCGAGGGCGGCGACGGCGTCCATCACGGCGTCCGACGTCGACGGCCGGGGGTTCCCGATGCCTGCCAGGACCCGGCTCACCGTCGCGGTCGACACGCCCGCCTTGAGGGCGACGTCCCGGATGGTCGGGGGCACGCGGCGCTCGGCCGGGATCGGATCAGGCACGACCTTGGAACCGCTCATCCCCTGCCTCTGGACGTGCCCGCCCGCGGAGCCTGGCGATGGTTCCCGGGCGATGGCGTAATCGATTGCGTACGATACGCGGAGGATGCCGGAGCGTCAAGCGGGAGGGGGGAGCGCGGGAGGGTTGCCCTCTGCCGTCGACATCGCTACAGTAGTGGACCTCGGCGCGTGTAATCGGTTACCTTGACGGTGGACCTGCCGTTCCGAGCAGGCGCGTCCCAATCGGAATCCCTGGGCACCCGACTGGGGAAAGGAGGGCGTTCGCCACTGGGTGCCGCAAGGCCCGCATCGCGGGCGAGGAGATATTGCGCACCGCGAGGAGCGGAAGGAACCGGGTCGATCGACGGCCCGGAGATCCGACTTGGAGGAGACCATATGAAGTTCAGCAAATGGGCGATCGGCCTGGCAGCGGTCGCGCTTGCCGCGTCCGCCTGCTCCAACTCGGCGACGCCGGCACCGAGCGCCGGTGGCGGCGGGTCGAGTGACCGCGCGGGCATCGACATCGAGGTCGTGACCCATGGCCAGGCGTCGGATCCGTTCTGGTCCATCTTCAAGAACGGTGTTGCCCAGGCCGCCAAGGACATGGGCGTGACGGCCAACTACAGCGCCCCCGACACGTTCGACATGGCCAAGATGGCGCAGCTGATCGACGCGGCATGCGCCAAGAACCCCCAGGGGCTCGTGATCTCGCTGCCTGACGCCACGGCCCTCGGGCCAAGCGTCACCAAGTGCGTCACGGCGGGCATCCCGGTCATCTCCGCCAACTCCGGCTCCGACGCCTACAAGTCGCTGGGCATCCTGACCCACGTTGGGCAGGACGAGACCGTGGCCGGCAAGGCCGCCGGCGCACGCATGAAGGACGCCGGCGGCACCAAGGCGATCTGCGTGAACCAGGAGGTCGGCAACGCCGGGCTCGACGCCCGCTGCGCCGGCTTCGCCGACGGGTTCGCCCCCGGCACGTCCACCGTGCTCGGCGTTGACCTCAAGGACCCGACGACCGCCCAGCAGAAGATCGCGGCGACCCTGACGACCGATCCGTCGATCGACACCGTCATGGCCCTCGGCCCCACGGGTTCGGCGCCGGCGCTGGAGGCGATCAAGGGCCTCAGCGGCCGAACCCTCAAGCTCGCCACGTTCGACCTCTCGGCGGACGTGCTCAAGGCGATCTCGGACGGCACGATGCTGTTCGCGGTGGACCAGCAGCAGTTCCTGCAGGGCTACCTTCCCGTCGTGTTCCTCACCTACTACAACCTGTATGGCCTGATGCCGGGTGGCGGCGAGCCGGTCCTCACGGGCCCGGGGTTCGTCACCAAGGACAATGTCGCAACCGTGCAGGCGAACACCGGCACGACTCGTTAGTCTTCGTCCACCTGCAAGCGCACCGGGGCCGCATCCGCGGCCCCGGTGATCACGAGTGAGGGGTGCCGATGACCACGCCTGGTGCTCCGGGTTCCGAGGCGCAGCGGCTGCGCAGCGCCAGTCCACTCCGGGTCCTCTTCTCCAGGCCCGAGTCAGCCTCGGTGGTTGGCGCCGTGGGCGTGTTCCTCCTGTTCTGGGCGGCGACGGGGTTCGAGGTCGGCTCGGGCTTCATGTCCTGGAAGGGCTTTGCCGCCTACATCGAGGTCGCGGCGCAGGTGGGCATCCTGGGTGCCACCGTTGCGCTACTGATGATCGCGGGTGAGTTCGACCTCTCGGTCGGATCGATGATCGGTGCGTCCGGCCTGATCCTCGGCCTCTCGATCACGCAGTACGGCCTGCCCCTGTGGGCGGGCGTCATCATCACCTTCGCCTTCGCCCTCGGCGTCGGTGCCCTCAACGGCTACATCGTCGTGCGCACGGGCCTGCCCTCGTTCATCGTGACCCTCGGCTCGCTGTACATGCTCCGCGGGGCCGGCCTGGCCATGACGCGCATCCTTACCAACGGCCAGACCATCGTGAGCGGGATCGGCGACGCGGCGGCCGGCAACCCGATCGCCGGCCTGTTCAACGCGACGCTGTTCTCGATCAGCGGCGCCGATTTCAAGATCGAGCTGCTGTGGTGGCTGGGTGTCGTCGCGGTCGCGACCTGGATCCTGTTGCGGACCCGGTTCGGCAACTGGATCTTCGCCGTCGGCGGATCGGCGTACGCGGCCCGCAGCATGGGCGTTCCGGTCGCCAGGGTGAAGATCCTGCTGTTCATGGCGACGGCAGCCTCGGCTGCGCTGTACGCCTGCATCCAGGTGCTCGAGGTGGGCACGGCCGACGTCCTGCGCGGGCAGCAGAAGGAGTTCGAGGCGATCATCACGGCCGTGATCGGCGGCACGCTGCTGACCGGCGGCTACGGCTCCGCGCTCGGCTCGGCGTTCGGCGCGTTCCTGCTCGGCGTCACCCAGCTAGGCGTGTTCTTCGTGCCCGGGTTCAACTCCGACTGGTACGCGTTCGTGCTCGGTGCGCTCCTGCTGGGAGCCGCGCTGGTGAACAACTGGATCCTCCGCCGCGCCTCGGGAGCCCGATCATGACCGCCGATCTGCCCGCTGCTCAGCCAGCCACGCCGGTACAGCCCGCGGGCGGACCGCCCGTGCTCGAGGCCCGCGACATCAGCAAGTCCTTCGGACGCGTGATGGCGCTCCGCGGCGTGTCCCTGTCGGTTCGAGCCGGCGAGGTGAACTGCCTGCTGGGCGACAACGGTGCCGGCAAGTCGACCCTGATCAAGACCCTGTCGGGCGTCCATCGCCCCGATGCTGGCCAGCTGCTCATCGACGGCCAGCCGGTCACCCTCTCGTCACCCCACGACGCCCAGTCGCGCGGCATCGCAACCGTGTTCCAGGACCTGGCCGTCCTGCCGCTGATGAGCGTCAGTCGCAACTTCTTCCTGGGCAACGAGCCGACCAGGGGTCGCGGCCCGTTCAGGCGCTTCGACATGGCGTTCGCGGACCGGACCGCTCGGGAGCACATGCGCGAGATCGGGATCGAGGTCCGGGACACCGGTCAGCTCGTCGGGACCATGTCGGGCGGCGAGCGTCAGACCCTGGCCATCGCCCGCGCCGAGTTCTTCGGCGCCCGCGTCCTGATCCTCGACGAGCCGACCTCGGCGCTGGGTGTCAAGCAGGCGGCGATCGTGCTCCGGCACGTCCTCCGGGCCCGATCGCGGGGCCTGGCGGTCATCTTCATCACCCACAACGTCCAGCACGCCCTCCCGGTGGGGGACAAGTTCACGATCCTGAGCCACGGCCAGAGCCTGGGCGTGTTCAAGCGCGGCGAGGTGGGTCTCGACCAGCTGCTCGGCCTGATGGGTGGCGGCCAGGAGCTCGACGACCTGTCGCGCGAGCTGGAGCAGCTCCAGGCGACGGGCCCTGCCGCCGGTCAGCCTTCCGAGGCGCCACCGCCCTCCTGACGGCATGGACCGTCCGGCGCGGCGTGCGTCACTGGGCGGTCCACCCGCCATCGACCGACAGCACCGTGCCAGTGACGAGGCCCGCCGCCGGCGAGGCGAGGTACCTGACGGCGGCCGCGACGTCGTCGGTCGAGCCGATCCGGCCGGCCGGGATGCGGGCGAGGACACCTCGCCGAAAGTCCGGATCGTCGAGACGATCGGCCGTGCCGGGCGTGTAGATCCAGGTCGGTGCCACCGCGTTGACGGTCACACCCTGCGCGGCCCATTCGATCGCGAGCGATCGGACCAGCCCGTTGAGCCCGGCCTTGGTCGCGCAGTACACGGCCGATCGCGGCAGGCCCACCAGGCTTGCCTGGGAGCTGATCATGATCACCCGGCCATAGCCGCGATCGAGCATGTGCCGGGCGGCTGCCTGGGTGGTGAAGAACGCGCCCTTGAGGTTCGCCTCGACCAGCGTGTCCCAGTCCGCCTCGGTGACGTCGAGCGGATCGTGCTCCGCGCCGATCCCGGCGTTGTTGACCAGGATGTCCAGCCGGCCGTGCTCGGCCACCGCGCGGTCGATCGCGCCGCGCGTGCCCGCGACGTCGCGAACGTCCATGACCAGCGCGTGGAGGGTGACGCCATCGTCCTCGCGCCGGACCTGCTGGTCCGCTCGGCGGACGCCCGCGAGGACGGTTGCCCCGGCCGCAGCGAGCGAGCGTGCAAGCCCCAGGCCGATGCCGCGCGACGCTCCTGTCACCAGGGCGACCTGGCCGGTCAGGTCGAACATCTGCTCCACGGTCCCGCTCCTTTCCCCGGCGGTGCGATGGGTCGGCCGCGCCGCCGGTGGCTCATGCATCATGTAAGCGATTACTCTACGCGTTTGCCCCTCACGGACGCGGAGCCCGCGCGGTAGCTCGACCCTGGAGAGGACGTTCGTGTCCAACCTGACCTGGACGGCATACCTGCTCATGGCCTGCCAGGGGTATCTGATCTACGCGGTGGGCTTCATCGTGCCGTTCGTGCGCAGCGACCTGGAGGTGCCGCCCTGGCTGGCGGCGCTGCCCAGCTCGGCGATGGCGGTGGGCCTGGTGGGGGCCAGCGTCCTGGCCAGCTACGCCAACGCCCGCTTCGGCCCGCGGCTGGCGATCCGGACCTGGGCGTGGCTGATGGCCGGCTCAGCACTGTTGCTGGCGATTCCGGTCACGATCGTGCCGGTCCTGGTCGGGGCGCTGCTGTTCGGGATGTCGATCGGGGGCACGCTGGTGCATGTCAACAGCGCGCTGGGCGAGGGCCGGCGTGGCGGCACCCTGCTGGTCCGCGCGAACCTGTACGCGGTCGTCGGCGGTCTGGCCGGACCGCTGGTGCTGTCCAGCGCCGCGACCGGGATCGGCTGGCGGTTCGGGCTGCTCGCACCGGTGCCCCTGCTGGTCCTGCTCGCGCTGGTGCTGCCGGCCTCACCGGCGCGTGACCGGCCGCGGACCGGTCGCCAGCGCGAGGCAAGCCTGCCGCGCAACTACTGGCTGAGCTGGACGTTCATGACCCTGCTGATCGGGGCCGAGTTCTCATTCGTGGTCTGGGGATCACAGGTCGTCGCCGCTCGCGCGGGCATCGGCGACGTGGCCGCGACCAGGTTGGCTGCGCTGTACGTCGTCGGCATGGTCGCGGGCCGGCTCGCGCTCTCGACGGGACTCGCGACCGGGCTCCACCGGCTGGCCGTGCTCCGGGCCGCGACGGCGCTGGCGGTGGCTGGCGCGGCGGTCACCTGGGTCGCGACGGGCCCCGAGCTGGCCGGCCTGGGGCTGCTGCTGGGCGGGCTGGGCATCTCGCCCGCCTATCCACTGGGAGCGAGCCTGGCCCTCGCCCATGCACCCGGAGCACCCGTCCACGCGAGCACCCGCCTGACGGCGGCGTCCGGGCTCGCGATCTTCACGGCCCCTCTCGGGCTGGGGCTGGTGGTCGGCGTCGTTGGCGTCGTCGGGGCATGGCTGATCGTGCTGGGGCTGCTCGCCATCGGGCTGGCGATCATCTTCCGGATCCCACCTGCACCGGCTCCGCTCGACGGCGCCGGGTCCGCGGTCGGATGACGTCGTGGCCGACTCGCCACGAGGCTCATCTCGCGGCTCACGCGGGTGCGTTCGGCGGCGCCGTGCTCTCGCGCACGACCAGCCGGCAGGGCATCTCGACCACGACCGGATCGTCGGTGTCGGTCGCCTCGCCGGTCTCGGTCGGCCCCTCGGGGGACGCGAGCGCCGCGCTGATCCGCTCCACGGCCCAGGTGCCCATCTCGGCCACCGGCTGCGCGACCGTCGTCAGCGCGGGTTCGACCATGCGGGCCAGCGGCACATCGTCGAAGCCGATCACGCTCAGGTCGCGGGGCACCTGCAGCCCGGCGGCCCGCGCCGCCTTGAGCGCGCCGGCCGCAACGAGGTCGTTGTAGCAGATGACTGCGGTCGGCCGCGGCGTCCGCGCCAGCAGCTCCGCCGTGGCGAGCTCGCCCGACTCGAAGTCACCATCGCAATGGGCGATCGCGAGGTCGCGCTCCGCGATCCCGGCTGCCGCCAGGGCATCGAGGACGCCGAGGTGCCGATCGGGCGCGGCGGCGCTGTGCGGCGGTCCGGTGACCTCGGCCAGCCGGCGATGGCCGAGCGAGAGCAGGTGCTCGGCGGCCAGCCGTGCCCCGTCGCGACTGGCCGACAGGATCGCCGGCAGGAGAACCCCGGGCGCCCGGCATGACACGAGCACGACCTCCACCGGCGCGCGCGAGAGCCAGTCGACGTGGCGCTCCGTGATGCCCCATGAGGCGACCAGGATCCCGTCGACACGTCGCTCGGCAAGGAGGTCGAGGTAGCCGGCCTCGCGCTGCGTGTCGCCGGCGCCGTTGGCCAGCACGACGGTGAACCCATGCACCTGGGCCGCCGCCTCCACCGCCCGGGTCAGCTCCGCATAAAAGGGCTGGGCGAGGTCGGTCATGATCAGCCCGAGCGTGTGGGTGCGGCTTCGCGCCAGGGCCCGCGCGGGCCCGGATGGCCGGTAGGCGAGCGCCTCGACCGCCTGCATGACACGACGCTGCGTCTCGGGTCGGACAACCTTGGCGCTCGTCAGCACCCGCGAGACGGTGGCGATCGAGACGCCGGCGCGGGCGGCAACGTCCTCGATCGTCACCGGGGGTCGGCCCGAGCGTCGCGGCCGGCTCCGCCGGCGCCGCCCGCCGTTGTCGCCACCGGTCCCGCCCACCCCGACGACGACGCGCTCGCCGTCGCGCGCTGGCGTTGTTGCCGCGAGCGTCCCCGCAGCGGTCGTCGGCGCGGCGGTCGTCGGCGCGGCGGCCGTCGGGTCGGGACGACCGTCCATCAGGCACCCCCGCCCACAGGGTGGCTCCCGCGACAGGCGCGACCGACGGCGAGCGCACGGGCGCCGGGTCGTGGCACCTCGAACCGCCAGCCGGGTCGCATTGATTCGCTCTTGCAGTGGCCCGTGTATCCGATTACATTGGGCATGTCACCCAAGTGTAAGCGCTTACCCGGAGGTCGTCCAGCCGTGACGGCTGGACCGTCGTCCAGCCGCATCGGACGCCCGGGTTCCGCGCCGGCAAACGCAGCGAGCGGAGGCCCGTGTTGAGCACAGTTCGCCTGACGGTCGGACAGGCCATCGTCAAGTTCATGGCCCAGCAGTACGTGGAGCGGGACGGCGTCCAGAGCCGGTTCATCGCCGGGGTGTGGGGGATCTTCGGGCACGGCAACGTCGCGGGTCTCGGGCAGGCGCTCGAGGAGCTGGGCGACGAGTGCGAGATGCCGTACTACCGGCCGCAGAACGAGCAGGCCCAGGTCCACCTCGCGTCCGCATATGCCAAGCACAAGAACCGGATGCAGACGTTCGCCTGCATCAGCTCCATCGGGCCAGGGGCGACCAACATGATCACGGGCGCGGCCCAGGCAACCGTCAACCGGCTGCCGGTCCTGCTGTTCCCTTCGGACTACTTCGCCAATCGCCTGCCCGACCCGGTCCTCCAGCAGGTCGAGCACCCCATCGAGCACGACGTGTCCGCATCGGATGCCTTCCGCCCCGTGTCGCGCTACTTCGACCGAATCTCGCGCCCGGAGCAGCTCCTGTCCAGCCTGCCCGATGCGTTCCGCGTGCTGACCGATCCCGCGGAGACCGGTGCGGTCACGATCTCGCTGCCCGAGGACGTCCAGTCCGAGACCTACGACTGGCCGGAACGGTTCTTCGAGCGGCGCGTGTGGCGGATCCGGCGGCCGCTGCCGGAGCCGGAGGTCGTGGCCGAGGTCGCGAAGCTGATTCAGGCGGCCACGAAGCCGCTGGTCGTGGCCGGCGGCGGCACCATCTACTCCGGTGCCGAGGCGGCCCTCGATGCGTTCGCGACCGCGTTCGGCATCCCGGTCAGCGAGAGCCAGGCCGGCAAGGGCGTGCTGCCCTGGAACCACCCCATGAACGTCGGGCCCGTAGGCGCCAACGGCGGCCTGGCCGCCAACCGCCTGGCAAAGGAGGCTGACCTCGTCATCTCGATCGGAGGGCGGCTGGGCGACTTCGTCACGGCGTCCAAGACGATCTTCCAGAACCCTGATGCGACCGTGGTGGGCATCAACGTCAACGGCTTCGATGCCATCAAGCTGCGCGCGGTGCCGATGGTTGCGGATGCGCGAGAGGCGCTCACCGCGCTGACGGCATCCTTGCGGGCGGCCGGCTACGTCGGCACCGAGCCGGCCTACCGGGACCGGATCGGCGATCTCAAGGAGGAGTGGGACGCGCGCGTGGACGACCACCGCACGCCCTCAGGCGAGACCGACGACCTTGCCCAGCCGGAGGTGATCGGCATCGTCAACGACGTCGTCGGCGGGCACGCGACCGTGGTGTGCGCGGCCGGCAGCCTGCCGGGCGACCTGCTCAAGCTGTGGCGGCCCGAGGACAGCAAGGCCTACCACCTCGAGTACGGCTACTCGTGCATGGGCTACGAGATCCCGGCCGGACTTGGCGTCAAGATGGCCGAGCCCGAGCGGGAGGTCGTCGTCGCGATCGGCGACGGGACCTACCTGATGCTCAACAGCGAGATCGTCACCGCGGTCGCCGAGGGCATCCGGATCACGGTCGTCGTGTTCGACAACCATGGCTTCCAGTGCATCAAGGACCTGGCGGCCAGCGTCGGGGTGACCAGCCAGTTCGGCAACGAGCTCCGGTTCCGTGAGCCGGGCACCGGCCGCCTCACGGGCGGCTACGTGCCGGTCGACTACGCCAGGCACGCCGAGGCGATGGGCGCGATCGGCGTCACCGTCCACACCGAGGAGGAGATCCGCGCCGCGCTCGCCGCGGCCCGGACCGCCGACAGGCCGACGGTCATCCACGTCCACGTCTCGCCCGACAAGCGCGCCCCCGGCTACGAGGGCTGGTGGGACGTGCCACCGGCGGCGGCCAGCGGGCAGGGCGACGTGCGAGCCGCGCGCAAGGAGTACGACCAGGCCGTCGCGCGCCAGCGGCGGGAGCTGGCGTGAGGATCGCAACCGCCGTCGTCAACTGGAACAACCCCGACATCCCGGAGATCTTCCCGTGGATCCCCTACGGCGAGGCCATGGACCACTTCGTCGAGGCGGGCTACGACGCCACCGAATGGGGTCCGTCGATGCCGACCGACCCCGAGGCGCTGGGCAGCGAGCTCCGGTCGCGCGGTCTCGAGCTGGTGGGCGCGTTCGTCGGTCTCGGCTTCCGCGACGCTGACAGGCTGGAGGCCGAGCTCGAGCGCGGGCTCGACATCGCCAGGTTCCTGGCGGTCAACGGCGGCACCCGGCTGATCGCCGCCGAAGCCGGCGACGACCGCCGCCGGGGTGAGGCGGGGCACGTGGACGAGTCGCGGGGCCTCACCGACGCCCAGTGGCGCAACCTGGCCGATGGCCTGCACGAGCTCGCCCGGCGCCTCGACCCGATGGGCATGGAGCTGGTGTTCCACAACCACGTCGGCACGTACGTCGAGACCCCGGCCGAGACGGCGCGCCTGCTCGACGAGACCGACCCGGGGCTCGTGGGCTGGTGCCTGGACATCGGGCACCTGGCGTACGGCGGTGGCGTCGCGCTCGACATGCTGCCGAGGTATGCCGATCGCGTTCGGCACGTCCACATCAAGGACGTCGACGGCGACGTGCTGGCGAAGGCGAAGGCGGAGCGCTGGAGCTTCGGCCAGGCGCTGGCCGCCTACATCTTCCCGCCCCTGGGGGAGGGGATCGCGCGGATCCCGGAGGTCGTTTCGGCCATCCAGGCGGCCGGCTATGACGGCTGGTACGTCATCGAGCAGGACACGGCCCCGGGCGACCCGACCCGGACCGCCCGCACCAACCGCGAGTACCTGGAGCGGCTGCTGGCCGTGCCGGCCGCCGCGCGATGAGCGATCCGGCCGAGGGCACCGGCCAGAGCGTCGCGGGCCGCGACGCGGATCTCGAGGCCCTCGCCCGGCGCGGGCGGCTGCTCGTGATCGAGAGCGTGGCCCGGGCAGGCGCCGGTCACGTGGGCGGGCCGCTCTCGGCGATGGACCTGCTGATCGCGCTCTACTTCCGCGTGCTGCGGGTCGATCCGTCGCGGCCGGGCTGGCGCGAGCGGGATCGGTTCATCCTGTCCAAGGGTCATGCCTCGATCGGGCTGTACGTGACGATGGCGCTCCGCGGCTACTTCCCGCTCGATGAGCTCCGGACGTTCGACGCCGCCGGGACACGCCTCCAGGGCCATCCCGACATGACGCGCCTGCCCGGCCTCGACACCTCGACCGGATCGCTGGGACAGGGGCTTTCGATCGGTGTGGGGATGGCGATGGGCGCCCGCCGCCAGGGCCTGGAGAACCACACCTGGGTCCTGCTGGGCGACGGCGAGATGCAGGAGGGCCAGGTCTGGGAGGCGATCCCGTTGGCCGCGAAGTACGGCCTGGGCAACCTCACCGCGATCGTGGACCGCAACGGTCTGCAGCAGTACGGCTGGCCGCTCAGGCCCGGAGAGCAGCACCGCGGTGACCGCCGCGACCCGTTCGGCGACGTCGCCGTGCGGCAGGCGTTGGAGGCGTTCGGCTGGCGCGTGCTCGAGATCGACGGCCATGACATGGGCCAGATCCTCGCGGCCTGCGCGGATGCGCGCTCCGCCGGTGCCGGCGCCGTCCCGACCGTGATCCTCGCGCGCACCGTCAAAGGCCGGGGCTTCAGCTTCACCGAGGGAACGTTCGAGTGGCACAGCCGTGTAGCCACGATGGCCGAAGCCGCGGCGGCCCGCGACGAGCTCGGGGAGGCACCTCGCAGCGAGCCCGGGGAGAACGCTCACGCGGGGCCCGGAGAGCTCGTTCCGTGACGCCGTCCATGCGCGACGTGTGGGCGGACACGCTGATCGAGCTCGCGTCGGAGGACCCGCGCGTCCTCGTCCTCGACGGAGACCTTGCCACCTCGACCCGCGCCGACCGGTTCGCCGGCGCCCTCCCGGACCGGTTCTACGAGATGGGCATCGCCGAGCAGGGCATGGTCGGCACGGCCGTCGGCCTGGCGGCCATGGGCTTCGTGCCATGGCTCTCGTCATTCGCCGTGTTCTTCACCCATCGGGCCGTGGACCAGGTCCGGATGGCGATGGCCCAGACCCACGCGAACGTCAAGATCGGCGCCGCCTACGGCGGCGTCCAGACGGGCTTCACCGGCAAGACCCACCTCGACGTCGAGGACCTGACGATCATGCGGGCGATGCCCGGGATGACCGTGCTCGCGCCGGGTGACGCGACCGAGTGCGCCGCGATGGTCCGCTGGGCCACGGCGACGCCCGGCCCGGTCTACCTGCGGCTGGGGCGCGAGGGCGGGCCGGACATCGTGCCTCCGGACTACGAGTTCGTCCCCGGCCGCGTGCTGCGCCTGCGCGACGGCGCCGACGTGCTGCTGGTGTCCACGGGGCAGCAGTCCGCCCGGACCCTGGTCGCCGCCGAGCTCCTCGCCGCCGAAAGCATCGATGCGGGCGTCCTCCACGTGCCATCCCTCAAGCCGGTCGATGCCGGGGCGATCGCCGAGGCAGCGCACACGGCGCCGCTGATCGTGACCACCGAGGAGCACACGGTCGTGGGTGGCCTGGGCAGCCTGGTTGCGGAGATCGTCACCCGGACGCATCCGCGCCGGGTGGAGGCGATCGGAATCGATGACGAATGGGGCGAGTCGGCCCCCAACGCCTGGCTGCTCGAGCAATTCGGCCTGACACCGGACCGGATCGCGGATCGAGTCAGCCGGACGCTCGCCGCTTCAGCGTCCGCCTGATCGATCCACCAAGGAGACATCGATGAGCAACTTCAAGCCGCGCGATCCGAACAGCATCGGGGTTGCCTTCCTGGGCGCGGGTCGGATGGGCCAGACGCACGTCCGCAACATGGCCGCCATCCCCAACGCCCGGACCGTGGTGGTGGCGGATCCGAACCCGGACAACGCCGCCGCCGGCAGGGCGCTCGCCGGCGCGCCCCGCGCCTCGAGCGACCCGGTGGAAGCCATCCTCGACCCCGAGGTCGAGGTCGTCGTGATCTCGACTCCGACCGACACTCACGCGTCCCTGATCGAGACGGCGCTGCGCGCCGGCAAGGCGGTCTGGAGCGAAAAGCCGATCGCCCAGGAGATCGCCGAGACGAGGCGCGTCGTGGAGCTGTGGCGAGAGGCCGACATCCCGGTGCAGCTTGGCTTCATGCGCCGGTTCGATCCGGGCTACGTGCGCGCCAAGGCGCTGATCGACAACGGCGAGCTGGGCCGCATCGAGCAGTTCCGCGCCCTGTCGCGCGACACGTTTCCGCCACCGGTCGAGTACCTGCTCTCGTGCGGCGGCTCGTTTCTGGACATGTCCGTCCATGACCTCGATCTGGCGCGGTTCCTGGTGGGCGAGGTGGAGGAGGTCCACGCGTGGGCGTCGGTCCTGTTCGATGACCGTTTCGCCCAGGCGAACGACTGGGACACGTCGCTCACGGTGCTCAAGTTCCGCAACGGCGCGCTGGGCGTGCTCGAGACCTCCCGGCACTCGGCGTGGGGCTACGACATCCGGACCGAGGTGGCCGGGGCCAAGGCGAAGGTCGTCATCGACGGCGCCCAGAAGACGCCGGCCACGGTGTCGCGCAACTTCGGCTGGGAGGGCGACCTGTACGAGAGCTTCCCCGACCGGTTCGAGGTTGCCTACCGGCGCGAGCTCGAGGTGTTCTTCGAGAACCTGGGGGCCGGCCGGCCGGTGACGCCGGATCCGGACGACGCGCTCGAGACGCTTAAGCTCGCGGTGGCGGCAACGCGGTCGTGGCGCGAGGGACGCCCGGTGCGCATCGACGAGGTCAGCGACTGAGGATCCAGTCCGCGGGCTGGTGACCGAGCCCGGCCGGTCGAGCTTCGGGCCGACCCGACCGAGCGCTCATGTGGACCACCCGTGTCGGTCCAGCACGGCTCTTGACCCATGTCACCGGTGAGCCCACAGTGAGGCATCGGTGACGGTCGAAGGAGGTGGGGGATGTCCAGGACGACGAGCTCGCTGGCAGCACTGGTGGTGGGGGTCGTGGTGCTCATCGCGGCTGCGTGGTTCGACAGCGTGTTGATGGTCGACGCCCAGCGACAGGCCGCGCGCCAGTTCGACAGCTCGTGGCTGGCGGGCATGTACGCCCTCGGCTCGATCGCCGTCGGCGGCGCGTGTCTCCTGATCGGCTGGGTCGGCTGGCGGGCTCACGCCCTGGTCGGCCTCCTGTACGCGATCGTGGGCGGTTTCTTCGCCGTGCTCCTGTGGACCTTCGTGGTCCCCGCGGGCAGCCACAACGATGTGCCGCCCCTGCTGCCCGATCAGATCGTCGCTGCCATTGCCCGGATCGTCCGCTGGACGCAGGGCCCGCTCAATGCGGTGGGGACGATCGGTGGGGCGATGCTGATCGTCGGTATCGTGGCGATCGTCCGGTCCTGGCGGCGACGCGACCTCGCGGCGAGCGCGAACCTCATGGCCCCCGAGCCCGCCAGGCCGTAGCCGGGCATCGAGGGTCAGCTGCCGGTCACCTTGACCACCCTGCCGGTGGCGATGCTCTCGGCGGCCGCGTTGGCCAGCACGAGCGCGGCACGTCCGTCGGCGAAGCCGACCGCCGGCTGGCGGTGCTCGTTGATGGCCGCCACGAACTCCGCGAACTCCGCCTGGTAGGCCGGGGTGTAGCGCTCGAGGAAGAAGTTGAGCGCGGGTCCCGCAGCCTCGGTCTGCGTCGCGTTGAAGGCACGAACCGAGGTCGCCGTCAGGTTGCCCGCCTGGAGCGCCCCGAGATCACCGAACGCCTCGAGGCGCTGGTCGTAGCCGTAGGCGCACGAGCGGCTGTCGACGATGGTACACAGGGCGCCCGAGGCGGCACGCATGACAACGACCGCCTGGGCGTGGTCGCTCGCATCCCTGAACGTCGCCAGGTCGTTGTCGGTTGCCATCGCCTGGACCTCGGCGATCTCGCCCAGCAGGAACCGGGCCATGTCGAAGTCATGGATCGTCATGTCCCGGAACAGGCCGCCCGAGATGGCGAGGTAGGCCGCCGGCGGCGGCTCCGGATCCCGGCTGGTGATGCGCAGCGTGCGAATGGTCCCGATCTCGCCGGCGTCGACCCGCGACCTGATCTCACAGAAGGTGGGATCGAACCGGCGGTTGAAGCCGAGCATGACGAACGGTGCGAGGGGTTCGATGTCGTGCCAGACCTGGTCGATCCTCGCGAGATCGAGGTCGATCGGCTTCTCGCACAGAATCTTCTTGCCCGCCACCGCCGAGCGGCGGATGAGATCGACGTGGGTGGGTGTCGCGGACGCGATCAGCACGGCATCGACGGTTGCATCGTCGATCGCCGTCTGCGGGTCGCCTGCCGCACGGGCGCCGTACCGAGCAGCGAGCGTGGTCGCAGCCGACTCGATGGGGTCGCAGACCCAGGCGAGCTCGGTCTCTCCGTGCTCGGCGATGGAGCGGGCGTGGACCTGGCCGATGCGGCCGGCCCCGAACAGTGCGACGCGGAGCATTGCTGCCTCCATCGAGCGTATGGACTGGGCGATTCAAGCACGCCTGGCGGACGGTCGGGGACGGCCCGTGGAGTTGCGCACGTAACCGATTACATCGTACGCTGTGGACCGCGCCGTCGCAACGCCCCAACGATGCTGATCGGGCCCTGCGAGGGCCGTTGGACCCGTCCGGAAAGGAAGCCGCATGGCCACGCCCATGTTCCCGCTCGCGGTCACCAGCGAGATGCTGTTCCTCGAACGGCCCTACCTCGATCGCGTTCGCCGCATCCACGAGCTGGGCTTCCAGGTCGAGATGTGGGACTGGACCACCAAGGACCTCGATGCCCTCGCAGCGATCGGCGCGACCTGGTCGACCATGACGGGATACATCCACGGCGACCTCTACGACGCCGAGGGAGGCGAGGAGCTGCTTCGGACGGCACGGCTCGCCGTCGAGGCGGCGAAGCGGATCGGGTGCCCGCGCCTGGTGGTTCACGGTGCCGAGCTCGACGGCTCGCGCAACGGGCTGCCGTTCCGGCCCCAGGCGGTCGCCAGCGGGCAGATGTGGCTGAACGCGTATCGCACCCTCGATCGGCTGGCCGATCTCGCCGAGGCGAACGGCGTCGTGTTCTGCCTCGAGAACCTCAACCTCGTC
This sequence comes from uncultured Chloroflexia bacterium, assembly GCA_963829295.1. GTDB lineage: Bacteria > Chloroflexota > Limnocylindria > Limnocylindrales > CSP1-4 > CAIXZV01. Next base: position 798,884 of record CAWHHU010000010.1, read on the forward strand.
ACCGATCACCCGGGGGTGCCGTTCGGGAGGGCCGAGGACACGATGACCCTGGTCGGGACGCTCGACCGGCCGGGCGTCCGGATGATGCTCGATCTCTACCACGCCCAGATCGGCGAGGGGAACCTGATCGAGCTTGTGCGCAGGGCGGGTACGCTGATCGGTGAGATCCAGGTCGCGGACGTCCCCGGACGCATGGAGCCCGGCACGGGCGAGGTCAACTGGCCGGCCGTGGCGCGGGCGCTCGAGGATATCGGCTACCAGGGGGTGGTTGGGCTGGAATCGTTCGCGAGCGGCAACGACGAGGTTGCCGTGGAGCGGTTCCGGGCGGCATTCAGCCGCGATTTCTGCGGATCGGAAGGAAGACCCTGATGACCATTCGCGTCGGCGTGATCGGGACAGGCGTGATCGGCACCGACCACGCCGCCAAGCTCCAGCACCGCATCTCCGGGTCCACCGTCAGCGCCGTCACCGACATCGACCGTGCGCGAGCCTCGCGGGTCGCCGCGGACCTGGGCGGCGCGAAGGTGCTTGCCGACGGCCACGCGCTGATCGCGTCCGATGAGGTCGATGCGGTCCTCATCACGTCGATCGGCGAGACCCACGCCGAGTTCACGCTCGCCTGCATCGCGGCCGGCAAGCCCGTCATGTGCGAGAAGCCGCTGGCTCCGACGACACCGGAATGCGAGCAGATCCTCGAAGCGGAGGTGGCGCGCGGGCGACGGCTCGTGATCGTCGGCTTCATGCGCCGCTACGACGCCGGCTATCGGCAGGTGAGGGCCTCGCTCGACGCTGGCGCCATCGGCGATCCCCTGATCCTGCACAACGTCCACCGCGACACCGGGGCGCCCGAATCGTTCACGGACCCGATGGTGCTGACCGACTCGATGATCCACGAGATCGACGTGACGCGGTGGCTGCTGGACGAGGAGATCGTGGCGGTGCAGATCATCCCGCCCAGGCGCACGAAGCACGCCTTTCCGCATCTCCAGGACCCGCAGTTCGCGGCGTTCCACACCGAGAGCGGCATCCTGTCGACGGCCGAGTTCCTGGCCAACGGCAGGTACGGATACGACGTCCGCTGCGAGCTCGTGGGATCCGATGGGACCGCGTCGCTGCGCAACCCGACGCTCGCGGACGAGGTCACGGCCCGCCACGTGAAGACCGTGGTCCCGGCCGACTGGCGGGCCAGGTTCAGCGACGCGTATGCGGCCGAGCTCCAGGCATGGATCGGCGGCCTCGAGCGCGGCGAGATCGTGGGTCCCTCGGCCTGGGACGGGTACGCCGCGACCAGGGTCACCGAGCTCGGCATCGAGGCGATCCGGACCGGGCAGCGCGTGGCGACCGACTACGTTGACAGACCCGCCCTCTACCGCTGAGCCCGTCCCGTCCCGAGACCCCTCGTCAGGCCCCACCTCGGGCGACGCCGTCCACTCGCACGTCGCCGCGCTCGTCCTGCTCGCCCTGCTCACGCTCATCTGGGGCGTGCACTGGGTCGTCGTCAAGGAGGGCCTGCGGTACATGCCGCCGCTGACCTACGCGTCGCTGCGCGTGGCCGGTGGCCTGCTGACGATGGTCGGCCTGCTGGCGGCGCAGGGGCGCCTTCGGCGACCCGACCCGGCGAATCTGCCGATCATGGCCACGGTCGGCCTGGGACAGATCGGGGCCGGTGTCGCGATCCAGGTGCTCGCCCTCCAGGTCGTGCCCGCGGGGCGATCGGCCGTGCTCCTGTATTCCATGCCGCTGTGGGTGGCCGCCCTGCTCGCGATCGTGTTTCGCGTCAGGCCGCGGCGCAACGAGCTGATCGGCCTCGTGCTCGGGCTCGCAGGTCTGGCGGGCCTGCTCAACCCGGCGGTGATCGACTGGCAGTCCTCCGCGGAGCTGCTGGGCACCCTCGGATTGCTGCTCAACTCGGTCATCTGGGCCGCGGTCACGATCCACGTCCGGCGTCATCGCTGGACGCAGGCACCGCTCGAGCTCCAGCCCTGGATGCTCCTGCTCGCCCTCATCCCGATCGTCGTGATGGCCGTGTTCCTGGAGCCTGGGCGTGCGATCCGCTGGGAGCCGATGACGGTCCTGATCCTGCTCTACAGCGGGCCGCTCGCGACCGCGTTCGCGTACTGGGCCAGCCAGGCGATCACGCGCTCGCTCGGCGCGCAGGCGTCGGGGACCGGGTTTCTCGCCACGCCCGTCGTCGGCCTGATCTCGGGGGCCGTCCTGCTGGGCGAATCGCTGGGCGTCGTCGACGTGATCGGGTTCGTGCTCATCCTGGCCGGTGTCGGCGTGTCGACGCTGCTGCCCTCGAGCGCGCCCGCCGTGACGGCCACGTCCCGAACCGCGGACCCCGGCGCGGAGCGGAGTCCCCGTTGAGCGGTCGTCGGGCCATCGACCCGGGGGGCACATCGACCCGGGGGGCTCGACACCACCCCGTACCCTTGCGCCGTGGAAGGTCACGAAGGCGCGGCATCGCCGGACCGCGTCGCGGCGCCGCTGGCTGGTCTCGGTGCGCCGTGGTGGATCGTCGGCGGCTGGGCGATCGACGCGTTCACCGGCGAGCCACGGCCGCACGAGGATGTGGACGTCGCCTTCTTCCGGGCTGACCGGCCGCGCCTGCTCGATCATCTGGCACCGGACCACTGCATCTGGTCGAACGTGTCCGGCACGCTGCGCCCGCTGCGCCGGCCCGATGAGCTGCCGCCGGACTGCCCTCAGCGCTGGGTTCGAAGAGACGCGGGGTCGCCCTGGCTGCTCGACCTGCTCATGACGCCGCACGACGGCCCGACCTGGATCTCCGGGCGCGACGGTCGGCTCCGCCTCCCACTCGACGACGCGACCTTCATCGGTCGAGACGGGATCCGCTACCTGCGGCCCGAGTATCTGCGGCCCGAGCTCGTGCTGCACATGAAGGCTCGGCATCGCCGGACCAGGGACGATCGCGACTTCGCGCGCGCCGTTCCGCGACTCGAGCCTGAGCGTCGGGACTGGCTGCGCGGGGCGCTCGAGCTGATCCATCCGGGTCATCCGTGGATCGAGCGGCTCGGCCACGGTGCCGGCCCGCTGTCGTGAGCAAGCATCGGCTCGAGGCCTTCAGCGACGGCGTTCTCGCGATCATCATCACGATCATGGTCCTGGAGCTGGTTCCCCCCAGGGGCACACAGCTTGGGGATCTCGCCGTCCTGGCGCCGGTGTTCGGGAGCTATGCCCTGAGCTTCGCAAACCTCGCGATCTGGTGGAACAACCATCACCACCTGTTCCAGGCGGTGGAGCGCGTCGACGGCCGCGTCCTGTGGGCGAACATGCTGCTGCTGTTCTTCCTGTCCCTGCTGCCCTTCGCAACCGCCTGGGTCGGGGACACGGCGTTCGCAGGCCAGCCTGTCGCCCTGTACGGCGCCGACCTCCTGGCCGCAGGGATCGCATACTTCCTGCTCGTCCGCGCCCTGATCGCCATCCAGCCCGAAGATGCCCCGCTGGCCACGGCGATCGGCAACGACACGAAGGGCAAGGTATCGCCGCTGCTGTACGCGATCGCCATCCCGACGGCCCTCGTCCTGCCGGCCGTATCGGTGGGCCTCTACGTGCTGGTCTCGCTGACCTGGATCGTGCCCGACACGCGAATCGAGCGGACGATCGCGCGCTGACGGTCGCGTATTCCGCTCGGCCCGGCCGGTCGCATCCCGGTCAGTCTCGTCTCCAACCCGACCCGGCAGCGTCTCCGCCCGGACCCGGCCGCTTCTCCGCCTCGACGCGCTGGCAGGCAGCCCCTGGTCGCCCTGCTGGTCATCCTGCTGGTCGTCCGGCGGCATCGTGGCCGTTTCCGTCAGAACCGCGCGTGGTGACTACCCGGCACCTGGCTCCCGCGGCGATTAGCCTCAGGCGGCTACTCGATGCGCGACGCGGGCGGGGCCGACGGATTTGCCACGTTCGGACCGGGTGATCGTCGCGTTGACCGCTGCCGTGACCACTGGCTCGCAGTCGTCCTCTGCCTCGCTGCCGGAAACGCGGGCGACGGCCGGGCCGGCGAGAGGGCAGCGTAGCCCACTCGGGCGGCGCGACACCGCCTGCCCGGTCGGCTCGGCGAGGGGGCAGCGTACCGCCCGCCGACCGACTTGCCCGGCGTAGCTCCCGCGAGACGCCGCCGTGCCCCACTCAGGTCGGCGAAGGGCAGCCTGGCTCCCGCCGGGCCAACTTGTGTCAGCGTGCCTCCGGCGGCACGGCTGGATGGCGGGGATCCTGGCCACGCCGCGGGATGGGTGTGCCCCGGACGCCGCCGACGAGGTCCTGGTAGGCGGGGTGTGCCCGGATGTATGCGGCGATGTACGGGCATTTTGGCGCCACGTGCATCCCCCTCGCCCTGACGTCATCGAGCGCCCAGCTGGCCAGCCGACGCCCGACGCCCCGGCCCGAGAAGCTCGGCAGCACCTCGGTGTGGATGAAGATCCGCCATCCGTCAGCCGGCCGGTATTCGATCCAGCCCGCCAGCTCGCCGGCGATACGCGCCTCGTACCGGTCGCCGTCCTGGTTGTCGATGATGTCGATGTCGTGATTGCGGTCGCCCTCGCCGTCGGTTGTCGCCATGCTCACCCTTGTCGCGGATGTTTGGAGCCAGACCACGGCATTGTGGGACCTTGGGGCCGTCCGCGGATCAGGCCGGAGCGGAGTACACGAGGTCGAGCGTGTCGGTCCGGTCTGCCCAGCTCAGGCTGAGTCGCCAGCAGCCGGCGCCGGGGAGGTCGATGATCGAAGGCCCCGGGCCGCCATCGACGCTCCGCTCGACTGGCGCCCCAACCGGCCTGATCCCGTCCATGCGCTGGGCGCTGATGGCGAGGGTCGAGGCGGCAACGTAGGGCTCCCTGGCCGCCCACAGGATCTTGTTGTTGTGGTCGGCGCTGGGCGGCGATGACAAGGGGTCGCCGAACAGGATCGCCACGATCTCGCCGGCACGACCGACGACGTGGGGCTCGACGGGGTCGGGCTGCGTGAAGCCTTCGCGTGCCCACTCGGGCAGCGTGCCCCGGTCCACGCTCGCCGTGCACGGCGCATCGACCAGCGTGGGCGAGGGTGTCGGGGGCGGCGGCGTTGCGGGCGACGATCCGCAACCGGCAACGACGATCAGCAGGGCGGCGACGAGGTAGCGCATGGCTGGATTACACCGGTCGCGCGCCGGAGGTTCCCATCAGTCGCGCGCCGGAGCCGGAGCCGGAGCCGGAGCGGGAGCAGGTCACGGTGCGGCGACGTGGTCCGCCCAGCGGTGGGCCGGCTCATATCCGAGAACGCGCCGTGCCCGATCGATCGAGAGCAGCGTCTCGCGCCCTTCGACCGGGCGGATCATGGGGACGTCGGGAAAGACCTCGGCCATCAGATCGGCGCTGGGACGGGTCATGACAGTGTCGTCCGCGGCGACGATGCACACCTCGGCCCCGGTCACCGGTGCCTCGAGACCCAGCCGGCAAGCCTGGGCGACGTCACGGCAGTCCACGTAGCCCCAGAGGTTCCATCGGCGGAGTCGGGGGTCGCTCCACCAGGAAGGGAACGCCGCATAGTCATCGGGCTCCATGATGTTCGAGATCCGGAGGCCGACGAACGGGATCCCGGTCCGCCGGTTGAACTGGGTCGCCATCGTCTCGCCCACGAGCTTTGAGAGCGCGTAGGAGTACTCGGGGCGCGGATCGATGGTCTCGTCGATGGGTGCAAACAGCGGCGGCGTGTCGAATGGCAGGCCGAGCACCGTCTCCGATGATGCCCAGACGACGCGTCGCAGGCCGTTGGCCTCGGCCGCGGAGAACACGTTGTACGTCGAGAGGACGTTGATCCGGAAGGTCTCGGCCGGGGTGCGGATCTCGGGTGCCGGGATCGCCGCCAGGTGCACGACCGCGTCGGCGCCGCGGAGCGCCTCGAACGCCTGGCCATCATCGGCGAGATCCGCGACCAGGCACAGGCCATGGTCGCTCCCGTCGTGGCGGACATCGAGGTTGAGCACGTCGTGCCCGTGTTCCCGAAGATCGCGTACGACCCATCGTCCCGCCTTGCCGCTGCCGCCCGTGACCACGATCCGCATGACACTCTCCCGCACCTGCCCCGGCCCCCATGCCCATGATGCCCCCGGGGGCGGCTCGCGGCCCGCTCGGCTCAGCCGATCAGGAACGACACGCTCACGTTGATCGTCACGTCCGTCGAGCCCGGCATCACCGGCGTCGCGGCATCCGCGGCCACGGCGGCGCCGGCTGCGGCGAAGTTCTGCCCGTACCAGACCGGCGTCGAGACCTGCTCGCTGACCGATGCGACGCCCTGGATCCGGACGCCCAGGCCGGTGGCGAGCGTGTCGGCCTTGGCCTTGGCGTCGGCGACGGCCGCCTGGCGCGCCTGGGCCTCGGCAGCGGCCCGATCGGCGACGTCGAAGCTGATGCCGTCCACGGTGGTGGCACCGGCCGAGACGCCGTCGTCGAGCACGTCGCCCACCTGGTCGAGGTTGCGGACGGTGACCGTGACCGCGTTCTGGAGCTGGTAGCCGCGGACCTTCGGCGTCGCGTTGTTCGGGTAGTTGTAGACGGGACCCAGCGAGACGCTGGCCGTGGCGATGTCCTTGTCGGCGATGCCCAGCTTGCGGATCGCCTCGACCACCTTCGTCATGGCCGCGGCGCCATCGCGCCGGGCGGCCTTCGCCGTCGGTCGCTCGATCGAGACGCCGAGCTGGATGGTGGCGAGGTCCGGCGTGACGGTGACCTTGCCGCTACCGGCGACGCTGAGGGTGTGCTCGGGCGGCTGGTCGGAGGCGGCCGAGGGCGTGGTGGCACGGGTGGACGTGTTGAGCACGCCGGCCAGCACGGGGCCGGCCAGCAGACCGACGGCGAGGGCGGCGACGGCGACGATCGCGATCCAGCCTGCGGAGGAGCGAGAGGGGGATGGGCTCATGGTCGTGGCACCGGTCCGGGCCCCGGAAAGTGGCAGACCGGCGGGGCCCGCTGCCCGGTCTCAGGATCCCTGACGCCGACGCGCCGGTTTCGGTTGCCGGCGGGGTGCGCGAGCGCACCACCGTCCCGGCCCGACCGGGGCATCCTGCCCGAGCCTGTCGCGCAGGATCGAGACACATGGGCGTCCGCCATCCTCGATGCTTTCGCGCATGCGCGGTCGCCTCGGTCCCCTCGTGCGGTCGGTCGCGGCGTCGGCGACGGCGATCCGCAATCCCGGGATCAGGCGCGTGGTGCTGGCGTTCCTGGCCTTCAATGCGGTCGAGATGGGTGCCTGGACGGCGATCCTCGTGTACGCCTACGCGGCGACAGGACCCGCATCGGTGGGCGTGGTGGCCGTCGCACAGCTCCTGCCCAGCGCGATTGCTGCGCCGCTGCTGGCAGGCATCGGGGACCGATTCCCGCGGGCGCTGGCGCTGCTGGGATGGTTCGTGGTCCAGGGGGTGACGTTGCTCGCGGTGGCCCTCGGGATCCGCTTCGGTGCGGCACCGGTGGCGGTGTACGTCCTCTCCGGCATCGCGACGATCATGCTGACCCAGACACGGCCCACCCTGTCCTCGCTGCTGCCCGAGCTCGCCGACACGCCGGACGAGCTGACCGCGGCCAACGCGCTGTCCAGCGTGGCCGTAGGCCTCGGGAGCTTCGTCGGACCGATCACGGTCGGGGCGATCCTCGCGCTCGCTGATCCCGGGGCTGCGTTCCTGGTCACCGGCCTGGCGATGCTCGCCGGGGCGACCCTGATGGTCGGCGTCCGGCCGCACCCTGCCCCAGCCGCGCGCACCGTGGGCACCCTGGGCGGCGGGAACCCCGGGAACGTCGGAAACGCCCCGGACGCGTGGGACGCCGCGACGCCGGTCGGCTCACGCGTGCTGGCGGTCCTGGCCGGGCTGCGCGAGGTGGTCCACGATTCGGATCTGCGCGTCGTGATGGCCCTGATGACCGGCCAGCTCGTGGTCATCGGCGGGCTGGAGGTCCTGCTCGTCCTGGTTGCGATCGACCTGCTCGGGATCGGCGAATCGGGCGCTGGCTACCTTATCGGCGCACTGGGTCTCGGCGGCATCCTCGGCGGTGGCGCGGCGTTCGCGCTCGCCGGCCGACGGCGGCTGACGCCGTGGCTCATCGTCGCGGCCGTCGTCATCGGCATCCCGGTGGCCTTGATCGGCATCGACCCGGCACCGGGACCGGCCGCGGTCCTGCTGGTGCTGGTGGGGATTGGGGTCTCGCTCCTCGAGGTCGTGGGTCAGACGCTGCTCCAGCGGATCACCCCCGACATGGTGCGGGCGCGAGTGTTCGGCGTGCTCGAGGGGCTGCTCCTGGTCGGGGAGGCGATGGGCTCGCTTGTCGTACCACCGCTCGCGCTTCTGATCGGGCTCCAGGCGACGGCGATCGCCCTCGGGCTGCTGCTGCCGCTGCTGGCCGCGATCGCGATCGTGCGCTTCGCCCGGATCGACGCCCGGGTGGCGATCCCGACCGCCGAGCTGGCCGCGCTGGCGACGGTCCCGATGCTTGCCCCGCTGGGTCCGGCCGCGATGGAATCGCTCGCGCGGCACCTGGCGCGGGTCGTCGTCCCGGCCGGCACCCTGGTCATCCGCGAGGGGGAGGTGGGCGACCGCTGGTACCTGATCGCTGCTGGACGGTTCGCCGTCAGCCAGGCGGGCCGCCATCTGCGCACCATGGATGCCGGCGAGTCGTTCGGAGAGATCGCCCTGCTGCGGGACGTGCCGCGAACGGCCACGGTCGAGGCGGCGACTGACGGCGTCCTGTGGGCGCTCGATCGCGCCGAGTTCCTCGCCGGCGTCACCGGTTCCGGAGCGGCGCTCGCGGAAGCCGAGCGGGTGGTCGCCGACCACCTGGGCTGAGCCCATCGGCAGGGCGCCACCCGGGCGTCCATGGTCCGGGATGTGCGTCGGCCGCGCCGTGGGCCGCGGCGTGGCCGACATGGGACGGCGCCGCCGGGTCGGCGGCGCCGTTGGAGGAGCCGGGGCGCCGGAGGCCCGGCTGGGCTCCCGGCGCGTGATCCCGCGCGGTTACATGAGCGCGTTGGCCAGCGCGATCAGGATCTCTGCCTCGTGGGCCGTGAGTGCCTTGCCGATCTGGGCGTTCACCGCGTTGATGAACGCGCTCAGCTGGTTGTCGCGGGTATTGCTGTTCTTGGCCGAGGCAGCCGCATCGAGCTTGGAGATCAGCGCGTTGGCGACGCCGGACTTGTCACTGAAGCTGTTGACCGCGTTCGTCACGGTGTCGAACGTGACCGGCGCAGCCTGGGTCCCGTCGATCTGGAAGTCGTCGAACGCCACCTGCAGGTCGGTCGTGGTGCCGCTGCCGTTGAAGGCGAACACCCCGGCCTGGATGTTGTTGATGGTGGCTCCGGTGGTCCACACGGGCACCCAGGTGTCACCGTCGGTCGAGTAGGACGCCGTGTAGGTCGGGCCCGTCTTGGTCATCTGGAGCCAGATGGTGTTGTCATCGGGCAGGATGTCGTTGGCCGGCACCGTCACCAGCGTCTGCGTGATCGGGTTGCCGCGCAGGCTGTCCTCGAGCGTGACGTTGAGCTGGATGTTGGAGGACGACGTCGCCTCGAGATCGAACTTGAGGAAGTTGTCGTCGTCGCCGTAGGCGATGATGCCGCCCTGCTGGTTGTTGGCGTTGGGCCGGGCGCTGAAGGTGAGCTTGGACGACATCGTCCAGTCGCCGAGCGCCGGCTGCAGCAGGATGTTCTGGCCGTTGTTGTTGCTGCCCTCGATGTCACCCTGCTGCGGGGTGATCACGAGCGAGCCGGGATCGGACGTCAGGCTCCAGTTGTCGGGTGCCTCACGCACGAAGCTCCACTGCGGGGCGAGCGTGGCGCCATCGAACGTGTCCGAGCGCGACGCCCGGGCGAAGTTGATGTGGTACGTCGCGACGATGCCGTCGGGTCCGGTCGAGGTGACCGTGGCCACGCCCGGGATGGACGTTGCCTGGGTGATATCCACGTCGCCCGTATGTGCCGTGGCCGAAACGATTGGCACCGGCGGGACGTCGTCGGGCAGGACCACGTCGTACTCGGTGATGTCGGGGTTGAAGCCCGGTACCGTGGTGCCGTTGACCTGCAGATCGGTGAGATCGGACAGGACCCGGACCGCGAACGAGGTCGAGGTGGAGACGCCGTGGTAGGTGGCGGTCGCGGTCACCGTGGCCGCGCCGTTGGCGACGGTGTGGATGGTGCCGTCAGCGTCGACGCTGACCACCGACGGCCGGTTGCTGCTGTAGGCAAAGGTCATGCCCGCGGGGAACGGCACGCTCTGGCCGATCTCCTTGAAGCCGTACAGCGTGTCGTCATTCATGGCCACCGTGAGCCCGGGATCGATGACGACGCCCTCGGGGAACATCACCCGCTGGGTGATGCCGCGCGCGAGGTCGCTGCCGTCGATCCGCGGCTTGGCGGTGAGCACGCTGGGTGCGGGGGTGATGGTGCCGGACACGGTCGCGGTGACATCGGCTGCGATGTCCGCGTCCGCGCTGGAGGTGCTGATCTGGAAGTCGTAGGTGCCGGCATCGACGACCCACTTGGCGGCGGCCTCGTCATAGAAGGCGAGGTCGGGCACCGCGACCGGGAGCGTGACCGTGTTGGTCTCGCCCGGGGCGAGGTTGACCTTGGTGAAGCCCTCGAGGCGCTTGATCGGGCGCTCGAGCGCCGCCGGCGCGTCGGGCGTCGCGACGTACAGCTCGACGACGTCGTCACCGGCGACGGCGCCGGTGTTGGTCACGTCGACGCTGACGTTGACCGTGTCATTGGCGTCGAGACTGGTCGAGCTGAGCGCGAGGTTCGAGTAGGCAAAGCTGGTGTAGCTGAGGCCGTGCCCGAACGAGTACATCAGCGGCCCGTTGTAATACATGTACGTGCGCCCGGTGTCACCCACGGGGCGGATGTTGTAGTCGTAGATGGACGGGATCTGGTCCACGGTCTGGTACCAGATCGCGTTGGTGTGGCCGCTCGGGTTGACCGCGCCCAGCAGGACGTCGGCCACGGCCTCGCCCTTGCGCAGGCCGATGAACGAGCTCCACAGGATCGCCGCCGTGTCGGACTCGAACGTGGTGATGTCCTGGGGTCCGATGGTCTCCATGAACGCGACGGTGTTGGGGTTGGCCAGCGCGATCTGATCGATCAGCTCGCCCTGCAGGCCCGGGAGCAGGAGGCTCGAGCGGTCCCGGTCCTCGGAACCCGTGGTGCCGTTGGCGCTCGAGTTGTTCATGCCCGCATAGACGATGACGTAGTCGTAGTCCGCGGCTGCGGTGATGACGCTGTCATCGATCGTGGTGCAGCAGGTGTTGGCGGCCGAGCTGGTGCCCGTGAAGCCGCGCAGGTAGTCGACCTGGGCCGCGGGATCGATGGCCGTGATCGCCGCCTGCAGCCCGGCGTACGGGGTGACCTCGTTGGCCTGTCCGGCCGACTGCTGGGAGCTCGAGTAGCCGCCCAGATAGAAGCCGGTGTTGTTGGCGTACGGGCCGACGACCAGCACCTTGAACGCACCCGACGTGGGCACCGGGATCGGGAGCAGCTTGCCCGCCGACCCGTCCTTGCGGGTGGTGGTGTCGTTCTTGAGCAGCACGATCGACTTGTCGGCTGCCTCGCGCGCGAGCGCCAGGCGCTCGGGCGTCTCGGTGACCGCGTTGTTGCTGTCGCTGTTGGTCCAGCTGCCCATCGGGACCCGGTCACGAGCCGCGACGAGCCACGGCACGGTGTTCTCGGGGTCGAACTCGCCGAGCTCCATGCGCGCGGTAAACAGCCGGCTGGCCGACACGTCGACGTCGTTGATCGTGTGCAGCCCGTTGGGCGTCGTGATCTGCATCCCGATCGCGTTGACGGTGCCGCCCTGGGAGGTGGTGCCGATGTAGTAGTTGTTGCCCTTGTAGCCCGCGTTGCACTCGAGGTCCTCACCCGAGGCGAGCGCAAAGGCGAGCGACTCGACGCCGGTCAGCGGGCGACCGAAGCCCTCGGGCTCCCAGTTGTGCCGGGGAGCGATCTCGGACACCGCGTCGCAGTCGCCGGTGAAGTAGCCCTCGAACCCGAACGTCTGGCGCATCAGCGTGTCGTTGAGGTACGTGCTGGCGGCCGACGGGGTGCCGTTGACCTCGTTGTATGAGCTCATCACCGAGCCCTGCTGCGAGTCCCCGGTGATGAGCCGGAAGGGCATCGTGTAGTACTCGCGCAGGGTGCGGTCGTCCATGTTGGACGAGCCGTTGAGGCGACCGTTGGGGTCGCTGCTCGAGGTGCCCTCGCTGTTGTTGCCGACGTAGTGCTTGAGCGTGGTCAGCGTCTTGTAGAAGCCGCCGCTATCGGGCAGAAGGTTGCCGTTCTGGTCCTTGCCCTCCATGCCGTTGACGAACTGGTCGACGATCTGGTTGACCAGGTACGGGTCCTCGCCGTACGACTCGTCGTTGCGACCCCAGCGCGGGTCGTGCATGAGGTTGATGGTGGGCGAGTAGACGTCGAGGTTGAACTTGTTGCTGCGCATGACCTCGCGCACCTCGTCACCGATCTGGGTGGCGACGCGGTACATGAGGTTGGGATCCCAGCTGGCACCCATCGACTGGTCGATCGGGTACGAGGTGGTGTTGACCAGCGCACCTGCGTTGGAGCCGCTCCTCGTGGTCTCGGCCGACGGGCCGTGGAGCGCCTCGTTCCACCAGCCGTACGCCGGCAGGCCCGCCAGGACGTCGATGGTCGTCCCGGCCGGGTAGTCATGGGTCAGCGCCGGCTCGAACGTGCTGGGCAGCGCAATCTGCTGCACCGTCACCCCGGTCGGGTGGTCCATGGCGATCGGTTCGGTCACGGTGACCGTTCCGGTGAAGCCGCCGGAGACCGCCGCCACGACGCGGTACTCCTCGTTCGCACCCGGGTCGATCACGATCGTGCGACCGACGGTGAACGCGAAGCCCGGGAAGCGCACGGGCAGCTCCGTGGCGCCGGCGCTGACAGCGTCGGTCAGCGACGAGGCAAACCCGGCGCCCGAGCCGATCTGGGTCAGGGTCACGGTCTCGGCGATGCCATTGGGATCGAACACGAGCGGCGATCCGACGGCCATGTCCGAGGTGTCGGCGGGGCTGAACTCGGTGTCACCCGCGGCCACCGGGTCGTTGAGCGTCGTCTGGCCCGCATATCGCGGGGTGAGCAGCGTGTTCTCGGCGGGGCTGATCGCCGGCGCCATGCTCGAGGTGAGCTGCGCGGCACGCTCCTGCGGGGTGAGCCGCGCCACCAGGTCGGCAGCGCGCTCGGCAAAGGTGTATGAGGGATCCAGATAGATCGGCGTGGAGGGTGGGTCCTTGGCCACCGCCGCCGGCGCAACCGCGGTCATCGAGGCGATGAGGATGGCCATGACCAAGGCCATGGTGCGAGACCCACGCATACTCGAACTCCTCCAGGACGCCACACGGACAGCAGGTTTGTAAGAGGCGCCTACAAATCTGGCTAGGTAATACTTTCTTACAAATCTGCCCTTGGTGTCAACCGAAACGGCTCGAAATTAATGGAGTTGAAAGGTCCGGCAGAGGCCGGTCATCCCGCCCGCGCCGCGAGGGTTGCCCGGTGCACTCGGGGGAGCGGCCGCGTCCAGCCGCCGGACACCGTCCGGTGAGCCAGGTCGGCCGCGAGAATCGTCCGGAGCGTCCCGGCCGGGACAGGCCGATCCTCTCTTGTCGAGGGTCGCCTGGTTGGCGACATTCGCACTATGGGACCGGAGGAAGCGCGGCGGACGATCCAGGCCCCCGTGCGACGGGAGCTGACCTGGCTGGCCGTGCGCGGGATCATGCTGGTGGCGGTGATCGCAGCGCTGGCGGCGTGCCCCATCGCCTGTGCGCTCGACCTTGGGACGTGCAACGCGGTGGCCATGACGGCGCCTGTGCTCCTGCTTGGCTACGGCCTCGCGATGCACGGCCGGCGGGCCCTCGGCCCGGTCTCGGAGGCCGACCGGGCGGCAGCCTGGACGCGTGCCCGGGAGGTCGACGCCGATGACACGATGCTGGGCCGGATGGTCTGGGCATGGGTGCCGATGGGGCTGCTGGCGTCGCTGATCCTGCTGCTGTGGCCGCACATCACCGATGCCAACCCAGCCCTTGCCTGCGCCTGGGTCGTGATCGGGCTGCCACCCGTCACGATCGCATGGCTGGTGGCCAGCTCGAGCTGGCTGGATGCCGGGCGCGACGACCTGGCTCGCGCCGAAGGCAAGTCGGACGCCCTGTTCCGTCGCTACTGGGCCAACGTCGGTCGCTGAGCACGAGGCCCTGCTCCGGCTCCTGATCGGCCTGCTCGATCGTCAAGTCGCGGGCAAGCCATCGCTGCTAGCCTCGCCGCGTGCCCCGGCTCGATCCTGAACGCCTCCTCGACGGCCTCGACCCCGAGCAGCGCGAAGCCGTCCTCGCGACCTCGGGACCGGTGGTGATCCACGCAGGGGCGGGCACGGGCAAGACCCGGGTGATCAGCCGCCGGGCGGCCTACGCGATCGCGAGCGGCGTCGTCCCCGCCGACCAGGTCCTGGTGGTGACGTTCACGGACAAGGCGGCCGGCGAGATGGCCGACCGGCTGCGGCAGCTCGGGCTGCCCGGGGTGACCGCACGCACCTTTCACGCGCACGCGCTGCGCCAGCTGCGCCACTTCTGGCCGTCGCGCCATGACGGCGAGCCGCTGCCCGACCTGCTGGACTCGAAGATTCCGATCGTGGCCCGGATTGCCCGGACGCTGCCCGGCCACTACCGGTTCACGCCGGCCAAGGACCTCGCGGACGAGATCGAATGGGCCAAGTCGAGGCGGATCTCGCCGCGCGGCTATGAGCCGGCCGCCATCGCTGCCCGACGCGAGCCGCCGCTTCCGGTGGACCTGTTCGTACGCGCCTTCGATGACTACGAGCGGGCCCGGGTGCGGCTTGGTCGGATCGACTTCGACGACCTGCTGACCGGGACGATCGATCTGCTCGCAGGCGACCCGGATGCCGCCGCGCTCGTGCGGGCTCGGAAATGCTGGTTCAGCGTCGATGAGTACCAGGACACGAACCCGCTTCAGCAGGGCCTGCTCGAGCTGTGGCTGGGCGACCGCCGCGACCTGTGCGTGGTGGGCGACGAGGACCAGACGATCTACACCTTCGCCGGCGCATCGTCGTCGTTCCTGACCTCGTTCGAGTCACGCTGGCCGGGTGCCCGGGCCGTGTCGCTCGTCCGCAACTATCGCTCGACGCCCCAGGTGCTCACGCTGGCCAATCGCCTGATCGCGGCCGACGGCCGGTCCAAGGGCCTGGTGACGGAGCGGGAGCCGGGGCCACCGCCCGTCATCACCCCGCATCGCTCGCCCGCCGACGAGCTCGATGCGCTGGCCGGCTGGGTCCGCGCGCGGGTGTCGGATGGTGTGGCGCCCACGGAGATCGCGGTGCTGGTCCGGATGAACGCGCAGCTGGAGCCGATCGAGGACATCCTCACCCGGGCCGGCATCGCCTACCAGGTGCGTGGTCAGGCGTTCTACGCGCGAGCGGAGGTCCGAGCGGCGCTGGCCAGCCTGCGGCGACGCGGGCCGGGGGAGCGCGGTCCCGAGCTGGCGGCAGCGATCCGGGAGCGGTGGGCGGCGGACCTGGGCTACGAGCCCGATGCAGGTCCCGGCGGCGTCGCGCGGGGTGACGAGGCCCGCGAGCGCCAGGCGTCGCTGGAGACGCTGCTCGCGATCGTCGATGGTGTCGTCCGCGCCGAGCCTGACGCGGATGCCGCGCGCCTGGTCGGCGAGCTCGAGGCACGCGCCGCCCACGAGCATCAGGGCGGCCCGGGCGGGGTCAACCTGCTGACGTATCACCGGGCCAAGGGGCTCGAGTGGGACGCGGTCTACCTGCCGTCGCTGGAGGAGGGGATCCTGCCGATCCGCCAGGCGATGGACGACGATGACGCGCTGGCCGAGGAGCGGCGATTGCTGTACGTCGGGATCACTCGCGCCCGGCGGTACCTGACCCTGTCGTGGGCCGAGCGGCGCGAATCGCGCGGCCGCGAGAGCCGCCGGCAGCCAAGCCGGTTCCTGCTCGACCTGCGCGAGCGGCCAGCGCGCACGGTCCGAACCCTGCCGGGACCGCCGCCGGTGGCGCGCTCACCGCGGCCGGGCACGGATGGGGACCCGCTGTTCGCCGCGCTGCGGGAGTGGCGGACCGCCCGTGCCCGGGAGGCGGCCGTGCCACCCTACGTGATCGCCCACGACGCGACCCTGGCCGCGATCGCCGAGGCGCGACCGCGCTCATTGTCGGCCCTTCGCCGGGTCAGGGGGATGGGCCCCGCCAAGCTGGAGAAGTACGGCGACGAGATCCTGGCGGTGATCGAGGCGTCGAAGGCTCCGCAGGCCTCGTAGGCTCCGCAGGCCTGTGGTCGTCAGGCGGCCAGGTCGCGACGCCGGAACGCCCACAGCGCGACCCCCCAGCCCGCGACCGCGATGGCCGCGAACAGGGCGAGGTCGCCGATCGGGAACACCCCGTCGTCGATGATCGCGGTCGTGCCGAAGTGGCTCCACGCGGAGAGCGGGGCAAGCCATGCCCAGTCATCGGCGATTCCGGCGACGACGAACAGCGCGTACATCGCGATCACCACGCCCGCGATGATGGCCGACGTGGTCCCGCGACTCAGCGTGATCACCGACACCACCGTGGCGGGACCGGCAACCGCGCACGCGAACGCGAAGCACAGGAGGCCGGCCAGGAGGAACCTCGGGAGGTCGAACTCGACGCCAACGAGGCGCCCGGCTCCCCACAGCCCGATGACGGCGGTGAGGGCCAGGACAGCCATCACCACGAGCTGCGCCCAGATCGAGGCGGCCAGGTAGCGGACGCGGGATACCGGTGTCGCGAGCGGCAGGTCGACGAACCCGCGATCGAGATCGGCTGCCGCCGCCCGGGTCCCCGTCAGGAGTGCGATGGCGACGGCCATGATCGGCCATAGCCAGCTCGAGATATAAGTGTTGAAGAAGACGCCCGGGTCTGCCAGCGTGCCGCCGCTCATGCCGAACGCGGCCCACAGGCCCTTGGGGAATGCATCGAGATACTCGCGGATCAGCGCGTCGTTCTCGACCATGAACGGGTACATCAAGCCCATGATCCCGCCGTATGCGAGCAGGGTGATGCCCAGCCAGATGACCAGCCCACGACTCCGCCGGAGCTCGAGCCGGAACGCGATCATGCCGGCACCTCCTGAGTTTCGGCGCCGGGCTCGTCGGCGCGGTAGTAGCGCAGGAACAGGTCCTCGACGTCCGGCGTGGTGATCGCGATGTCGCGCACATCGAGGCGGGCGATCGCGTCGAGGAGCGGGTTCACGTCACCCTGGACCATCAGGTGGACCTCGCGCCCGGTCATTGCCGCTACCTCCACGTTGGGCAGGTCGAACGCACCGGGCGCCGGCGGGGCCGCCACGACGAGGTTGATCGACCGCCAGTGCGCGCCCATCAGCTCGCCGACGGTCGAGACGTCGACGATCCGGCCGTCGCGAATGATCGCGACCCGGTCGCACACCCGCTCGACCTCGATCAGGTTGTGACTGGACAGGAACAGCGTTCGGCCGTCCGCGCGCGCCTCGGCGGCGAGGGCCAGGAACTCGCGCTGCATCAGCGGGTCCAGGCCGCTGGTCGGCTCGTCGAGGACGATCAGCGGCTCGTGGCCCATGAACGCGGCGATGACCCCGATCTTCTGGCGGTTGCCCCGCGACAGCCTTCGGATCCGAACGGTGGGATCCAGCTCCAGTCGCTCGGCCAGCGGCCGCCAGGCTCCGCGCGGGAGCCCGCGCAGTCGGGCGAGATAGTCGAGCTGCTCGGCGCTCGTCAGCTCGCCCAGGAAGCCCGGGTCGCTGCCCAGGTAGGCCACCTGCTCGTGGATGAGCGGCGCCTCGTCGAAGGCGTGCCGGCCGAACACGCGCGCCACTCCGCGGGTCGCGCGGAGGAACCCGAGCAGCACCCGAATGGTGGTCGTCTTGCCGGCGCCGTTGGGCCCCAGGAAGCCGAATGCCTGGCCCTCGTCGACCGCGAACGTCACGTCCTCGACGCCGCGTCGCGTGCCGTAGAACTTGGTGAGGCCGATGGCCTCGATGACGGGCTTGGTCATCGAAACCCTCCGTGGGGCTGTCGCGACGCTGCGCCGTCGTCCGACGCGGAGCATCGCCCTGGCGCGCCCGTCGTCCGGCGCGCACTCACTCCGGCAGGCGCCCGGCGCCTAGCGTGGATCGCCGTTCATGCTGGGGCCGCCGCGAGGCCCGGAACAGTGACCTCCGGCCCGTCCGGCAGTGTGCCGCGTCCCGATCGACGGCGCCGTCCAGCGTCCGATCGACAGGCGCCGTCAGGCGACGGGCTCGAGCGGCTCGGCCGCCTCCTCGAACTGGCTTGCGTACAGCTCGTGGTAGAAGCCCCGGGCCGCAAGCAGCTCCTCGTGCGTGCCCCGCTCCACGATCCTTCCCTGGTTCATGACCAGGATCAGGTCCGCATCGCGGATCGTCGACAGGCGGTGCGCGATCACGAACGACGTCCGGCCCTGCATCAGCTTCGACATCGCCTTCTGGATCAGGACCTCGGTCCGCGTGTCCACCGACGAGGTCGCCTCGTCGAGGATGAGGATCGGCGGATCGGCGAGGAACGCCCGGGCGATCGTCAGCAGCTGCTTCTCGCCGGCCGACACGTTGGTCGCGTCGTCGTCGAGCACGGTCTCGTAGCCCTCGGCCAGGGTGCGCACGAAGTGGTCCACGTGCGCGGCCTCGGCGGCCTCCACGATATGGGCCTCGGCGACCGCGACATCGTCCGCGCCATACTCGATGTTCTCCCGGATCGTGCCGTTGAACAGCCACGCGTCCTGGAGCACCATGCCGAACGTCCGGCGCAGGTTGTCGCGGGTCAGCTCCCGGGTGTCGATGCCGTCCACCGTGATCCGGCCCTCATCCACGTCGTAGAACCGCATCAACAGGTTCACGAGGGTGGTCTTGCCGGCCCCGGTCGGGCCCACGATGGCGATGGTCTGGCCCGGCTCCGCGACCAGGTCGAGGTCCTCGATCAGCGGCTTGTCCGGCTCGTACCGGAAGGCCACCTGCTCGAACGCCACCCGGCCGGCGGCCGGCTCGGCGAGCACCCTGGGCACCGCCGGATCGGGGACCTCCTCGGCCTCATCGAGCAGCTCGAACACCCGCTCGGCCGATGCCACCGCGCTCTGGAGCACGTTGACGATGCTGGCCGCCTGGATGATCGGGAACGTGAACTGGCGCGAGTACTGAATGAACGCCTGGACGTCGCCCAGCGACATCTGGCCGGTGGCAACCCGCACGCCGCCGATCACGGCGATCCCGACGTAGCTCAGGTTGGAGATGAACATCATCGCCGGCTGGATCGTGCCCGAGATGAACTGGGCCTTGAAGCTCGCCTGGTAGAGCGCCTCGTTGCGCTCGTCGAACTCGGCGATGGCCTCCTCCTGGCGGCCGAACAGCTTGACGATCGCGTGCCCCGTATGCATCTCCTCGACGTGGCCGTTGAGCGCCCCGGTCCGCTCCCACTGGGCGACGAACTGCTTCTGCGAGCGGCTCGCGATGATCACCGTCACCACCAGCGACGCCGGCACGGCCAGGAGCGAGATGACGGCCAGCAGGGGGCTGATCGTGAGCATCATGATCAGCACCCCGATCACGGTCAGAACCGAGGTGATCAGCTGGGTCAGGCTCTGCTGGAGGGTCTGGCTGATGTTGTCGATGTCGTTGGTGACCCGCGACAGGATGTCTCCGCGCGACTCCCGGTCGAAATAGGCGAGCGGCAGCCGCCCGAGCTTCTCGTCCACCCGGCGCCGCAGCCGGTACACCGTCCGCTGGGTGACGCCGGCCATGATGTATGCCTGGCCCCAGCTGAACACCGAGCTGAGGAGATAGATGACGGCCACGAACGACAGGATCGAGGTCAGCTGGCCGAAGTCGACGCCCACCCCGGGCACGACGTTCATGCTGGCCAGCATGTCCGCGAAGTTGTCCTGGCCTGCCGCCCGAAGACCGGCCACGATCTGATCCTTGGGCACGTTCGCCAGGCCCATGTCGCCCAGCTGCCTGCCGATCACGCCCTCGAACAGGACGTTGGTCGCGTTGCCCAGGATCTTGGGACCCAGGATGGCAAAGAACACGCTGACCACGCCCAGCAGGAGGACGGTCGCGATCAGCAGTCGCTCCGGTCGCAGCTCGCCCAGGAGCCGGCGGAACGAGCCCTTGAAGTCCTTGGACTTCGCGGCCGGCATCTGCGAGAACATGTGGCCGCCGGGTCCGCCCCCGGGACCCATCGGTCGCCGGCGCGCACCGCCCATGCCGCCGCCGCCTCCGGCACCCGGGCGGCCCATCGGCCCGCTCACGCGACCTCCTCCTCGGTGACCTGGGACAGCACGATCTCGCGATATGTCTCGCAGGTCCGCATCAGCTCGTCATGGGTGCCGATCCCGGCGATCGAGCCGGCCTCGAGGACCACGATCCGATCGGCGTGCAGGATCGTGCCCACGCGCTGCGCCACGATGATCACGGTCGCCTCGCCCAGCTCCCTGGCCAGGGCCGCCCGCAGGCGGGCGTCGGTTCGGAAATCGAGCGCGGAGAAGCTGTCGTCGAACACGTAGACGTCCGGCCTGTGGGCGAGGGCGCGGGCGATCGCGAGGCGCTGCCGCTGACCGCCCGACACGTTGGTGCCGCCCTGGGCGATCGGAGCCTCGAGCTGCTCGGCCATCTCCTCGACGAAGTCGCGGCCCTGGGCGATCTCGAGCGCTCGCCACATGTCGAGCTCGGAGGCCTGCTCGTCCCCGAACCGCAGATTGGTGGCGATCGAGCCGCTGAACAGGAATGCACGCTGCGGAATCATCCCGATCCGTTTCCAGAGATCGGCGCGGTCCATCTCCCGCACGTCCACACCGTCCACCAGCACCTGGCCCCCCGTCGCGTCGTAGAGGCGCGGGATCAGGTTGATGAGCGTGGACTTGCCGCTCCCCGTGGAGCCGACGATGGCCGTGGTTTCGCCCGGCGTGGCCTGGAACGAGATGTTGTGCAGGACCGCCTCCTCGGCGCCCGGGTAGCGGAACTCGACATCGCGGAACTCGATCAGGCCCTTGCGGGCGGGGGAGATGGGCGTCGGCGGATCCGAGATGGCCGGCGCTGTGTCCAGCACGTCTGCGATGCGGCCCCCCGAGACGGCCGCCCGCGGCACCATCACGAACATGATCACCGCCGTCATGACCGCGAACAGAACCTGCATGATGTACTGCAGGAAGGCGGTCAGGTTGCCGATCGGCATGCCGCCGCTGTCGACCCGGTAGGCGCCCAGCCAGAGCACGGCCACCGTCGACAGGTTCATGATCGCCATCAGGCTCGGGATCGTGACCGCGAACAGGCGGTTGACGCTGAGGGCGGTGTCCATCAGGTCCTCGTTCGCGTCGTCGAACCGCTGCTCCTCGTGGCGGGTCCGGACGAAGGCGCGGATCACGCGCACACCGGCGAGCGTCTCGCGCATCACGAGGTTGATCCGGTCGAGCTTGCGCTGCATCGCCTGGAACAGCGGGACCGCCCGACTCATGACGAACCCGATCAGGGCCGCCATCAACGGCAGGATCACGAGCAGGATGCCCGACAGCGGCACGTCCTGGCGGAGCGCCATGATCACGCCTCCGACGGCCATGATCGGGGCCGAGATCATCACGTTCAGGGCCAGCAGGACGACCATCTGCACCTGCTGGACATCGTTGGTGTTGCGGGTGATCAGGCTGGCTGCGCCGAAGTGGTTGACCTCGACCTGGCTGAACGCCTGGACCTGACGGAACAGCGCGCTGCGCACGTCGCGCCCGAAGGCCATCGCGGTGCGCGCTCCGAAGAACACGCCGATGATCGCCGCGACCGCGAGCGCGAAGGTCACGACCAGCATGAAGCCGCCGGTCCGGAGGATGTAGTCGGTGTCACCCTTGGCCACGCCGTTGTTGATGATGTCGGCGTTGAGCTCCGGCAGGTACAGGTTCGCGATGGCCTGCACCAGGAGCAGGACCACGACGAGCAGGATCGGCCACCGGTAGCGGGGCAGGAACGCTCGGAACAGGCTGATCACCGGGACGTCTCCTGGCTCGGACTGGAATGGCTGGGTTGCGGGCCCGCAGGGGCCGGCGGCGAGACGGCAGGGCCTTCCGCAGCCCGAGGGTCAACCCCGTTGTGGTCGACCTGACCCTCGTCGAGGCGGGCGTGGATCCGCTCGCGGACGCGCCGCAGGGCGCGCGAGCCGCGGAGGAGGCCGGCGAGCTCCTCGTCGGTCAGCTCGTCGAGCAGGGTCGACAGGTGGCCGCGGCGCTCGCTGCCGATCCCAACGATCACCTGTCGGCCGGCGTCGGTCATCGCGACCCGAACGACCCGCCGGTCCTCATCGTCTCGATGCCGCTCCACCAGCCCGCGCTGCTCCATGCGATCCACGATGCCGGTGGCGCTGGCCTGGGAGACGTCGAGCGTGTCGGCAAGGCTGCGCATGGGCAGCGGCCCATCCTCGATCAGCAGCATCAGGACATGCAGATGGACCAGGCTGAGCGGACCGGTGGGCCAGCGGCGCATGGACCGCATCATCCTGAATGGGGCATGCGCGCTGAGCTCGTCGATCACCTCGGTGATCAGGTCGCTGCGGGCCATGGAGATGTCCGGGGAACCTCTTAGGGACAAGTAGATGTTCAATCCGGCGTGAAGCATATGCGGAGCGACCTCGGGTGTCCATTCGCCCACCCACCAGGAAGGTCCGGCTTCGGTAGGTCGAGGGGTGGAACAGGACGATCGGTCCGTTTCGCGTCCTCGAAGCCGGGCCCAGCATGGACCCCGGGCGCCCCGAAACGGCTAACGAGGTTCGCAATGATGGCGGTCGATCGCCAGGAGCCGATGTGAACCGTCTCTTCGCGGCTTGGCTTGTCGCGGTCCTCGTCGCCGCCGGCTGCTCTCCCGGCACCCGCTGGGTCGGCGAGGAGATCGACGGCTTCATCGTCAGCGGCGACCGCCCGTGCGCCATGCCGCCGGGCGACGATTGTGCGCCGCAGCTGGAGGTCGCCCTTGCGCAGCTCACCCCCGAGGAGCGGTCCGCGGTCAGTGCCGCCGCCCTCGGCATGGAGCCGGACTCCTACGAGGACGACAGCGGCGAGCGGATCTACGTCGCACGGGCCGGCCTCACTCATGGCTACGGGGTCATCCTCGACATCGCCGGCAAGCCCCGTCGCGTGATCCCCCTCGTGTGCGGCTGGTTGTCGGGTCCACAGGAGCCCGGAAGCTCCGCCTGCGAGTACTCGCCAGACTCGCTCCCGCGGGCGCACTGAGAGCCCGTACTCGAATTGCCGTCACTGCGCGCCGTCCTCGGGGAGCGCGGCGGTCCAGGACCTGCGTTCTGGTCCCTTTGGATGGTTGCCCGGCGTCACCATGACCGCCAGGCTGGAGCCGTGGCGAGAACCGAGTGGCGCGCTCGTGGCCTCCTCGGGCTCTGGCTCGGGGTGATGATGGTCGTCGCCTGCGGCGGCGGCGGGGCCCACGGACACTGGACCGATCCCGACGCCCACCTCGTCGATGGCGTGTGGATCGGGTCGCCGATCGCCTGCCCGCCCCTCAGCGACGAGTGCGCGCTCATCGCGGACAGCGCGCGGGCTGGGCTCTCGGATGCGGATGCGGCCCGGGTGGCCCGGATCACGCGGGTCTCGCTCCCGACCCGCTTCGTGACCGATGGGGGCAAGATCTTCGCTCCGGGCCCGCACTACGGCATCTGGACCTGGGCCGCCGCACTGGTCACCCTCGATGACGGGGCGGAGCGGGTGGTCGGGATGCTCTGCATGTTCGCCTACTCCGGTGACGACGGCAGGCTCATCGCGGACGCGAGATGCGCGCAGCAGCCGCTTCCCGGTTGGGAGGACGGGTCCGTCCCGCTTGGGTGACCGGGCGGGCACGACCCACGGATAGCGCGAGGTCAAGTCGGCTCGACGCGGAGCCGCCCCCACAGGCCGGCGACCTCGAGCCACGTCTGCGCGCCGAGCCCGGTCTGCTCGTAGCACCGTTGGCCTGGGTGGCCCTTCATTGGTTCGTTCACCTCAGGATCCACAGCGCAACGCCTCCCGCCAGTCCCAGTGCGAGCAGCACCGCGCCGATCGCGATCGACGCCGGCGCAAGCCGCTCCTGGGTGCGGTAACCCAGCCCCAGCGTGGCGTCTCGATCGCGCAGTCGTCGGGCGATCAGGCTGGTTATGCCGTTCAGGAGCAGAACGAGCCCGAAGACGACGAGGGCCAGGACCACCGTCGCCGATAGTTGCGTCGTCAAAGGCTAGTCCATTCCACGCGGCTCGGCCCCATCCCGATCCAAGAACGGACACACTGTTTCGAAGGACACGCCATTTCGATTGTCCGCCGCCGCCCGCGTTGGGAACCTGAGATCGGGGACTGCGCGACCGGGCGAGGACCGACGTGGCTCATCGCCACGATTATGGGCTGGCCCCGGATCTCGAGGGGTCGCGCAAATCCGACAGCCAAGCAGATGACGTTCCGGCCACACGCGACGACATGACCGCCTGGTGTCACCTGCAGGACGAGGGCGTCGTGCCCCGGAGGCGCCGGTCGGCCATTCCGGTTCCCCTGAGGCGAACGGGGGACGGAGCGGCGCCGGTCCACGCTGGGTCCTGGCCCCGACCGTCCTCCACCGCGATGCGGACCGCCTCGGCGACCCTCGCCTGCCGGAAACGACCGTCCTCCACCGCGATGCGGGCCTCGCCCGGTCCCCACTGGCGTCGACTTTCCGGGTCGCGTTTCGGCCCGCTCACCCGTCGGCCACCCGCAAGGTCCTTCGTCACATATGACGCCTGCGTTCTGTTCGCCGGCCGACGGGTTCCGAGATCACACCACGTAGAACCGCCGGGTTCTGAGTGGGCCTTTCCGGGTTCGCGGATCCGGGGCGCCACGCTCGGGCTCGGAGACGGCAGTCAGCGACCCCTTGCGGAACATTCGCGGGCGGTGATGGGTGGCGGAATCGGCGCGGAGAAGGCGGCCAACGCCCGCCAAAGCCGGGCGGACCATCGCGTGTCCGCAGAGGCCACGGCCGCCGAGCGTCCCGGGAATCACCGCCGGGGCGGCTACGCGGCGATCGCTCGCCGGAAGCGCCAGG
The DNA here is from genome assembly GCA_963829295.1 of uncultured Chloroflexia bacterium. Classification (GTDB taxonomy): domain Bacteria; phylum Chloroflexota; class Limnocylindria; order Limnocylindrales; family CSP1-4; genus CAIXZV01. The sequence continues at coordinate 823,972 of CAWHHU010000010.1, forward strand.
CCCCGAGACCCATCAAGGCAACCCCGTAGATCGCCAGGACCGCCAGGTTCGGCGCCACGCCGGCCAGCCCCGTGCCCGGATCATGGACCAGCGACTGGAGACCGAGCACCGCCCAGGAGTGGGGGAGGAGCCGCGCGGCCGACTGCAGGGCCCCGGGCATCGCCTGGACCGGGACCACGCAGCCGCCGAGCGCTCCGAGCGTGAGGCCGATGAACACGCCGAGCGATCCCGCCTTGTCCGGGCCACCGGCGACGGAGCCGATCAGCATCGCGAACCCGGCTGAGACCAGCCCGAACAGCACGATGATCGCGCCGGCGGCGACCGGATCCCCCCATGAGACGCCGAACACCAGGCTCGCGACGAGGACGACGCCGACGGCCGGCACGAGCGCGATCGCGAAGCGGCCCAGGCACTCGCCTGCGACGACGGTCGTCACGGATGTCGGACCGGCCAGCATCCGTCGGGAGACGCCCAGCTGACGGGTCGTGACGAGGCCTGCGGCCCCGACCAGCGAGATCAGGAACATGAACATCACGAGCTGCATGGACGCGCCGAACCCGAACGGCGAGCGTCCGGCCAGGGGATCGGGCTCACCCACGATCGCGACGTCGACGGTGACCACGGGCGAGGTGGCGAGCGCATCGCTCGCCGCGGTCGCCGCGCCATCGAACGGGCCTGCGCCCTCCTGCACCGCGACCCTCGCGGCGATCATGATCGCGTCAAGACGGGCAACGGCTGCCTCGACCGTTGCCCGCAGCGCCGTGCCCGCGGCACGCTCGGTCCCGAGATAGCGGACGACGACGGCGCGGCCGGCGCGCAGCGACGACCCAAGCGTGTCGGGGATGATGACACCGGCTCCGAGCTCGCCGCGCTCCATCTGGCTCCGGAGCGCCGGCTCGTCGAGGACGGACCGTACGTCGAGCTGCGCGTCGTCGGCCCTGAGCGCGTCGATCAGCTCGATGGCCGTGGGATCGTTGGCAGGGGCCACCACGCCCAGCCGCTCCTGGCCGTGGTCGCCGAGCTGGAGCCCCAGCGCGACGATGACGAGCGCCGGCAGCACGAACACGAGGAACAGGTCGCTGCGGTCCCGCAGCTGGCGCAGGAGGCACACACGTGCGAGCTCGATCACCTTGCCAGGGTCGATCATCGCGAGCCCCGGCCCCGATCGATCATCCCGCCCACCCGCCGCCTGCGCTCGCGGAGCGCGGCCAGCGCGCCCGTCGCAAGGCCGAATCCCACCAGGGCCAGTGTCGCCGGCACCGCGCCGGTGACTGTTGCTCCCGGTCCGTGGAGGTCGGCGAGGCCCCGGAGGAACCAGCCGTGCGGGGTGAGCAGCGCCAGGGTGGACATGATCGCCGGACCCTGGACCGCGGGCCACAACGACCCACCGAGGATCGCCAGCGTGACCGCAACCGCGAACCCGGCCGTACCTGCCACCGCCGCCGAGCTCGCGAGCGACGTCACCAGGGCGGCGAGCCCGAGCGACGCAGTCACCGCCGCCAGGACGAGCGCGGCCACGGCGATCGGCGGACCCCAGTCCGCACCGACCAGCATCGTCGTGGCCACGGCTGGCACGGCCATCGCGAGGAGGCTCATCGAAAACACGCCCAGGCACGTTCCCGCCGCGATCGTCCACGGAGCGACCGGGCCCGCCAGCATCCTGGCCAGGGTGCCCCGCCGGCGCTCCTCGAACACGCTGAGCATCCCGACCTGTGCCGTGAGGAACAGGAACAGGACGGCCATCGACGCGCTGAAGAACGTCCGAAGGTCGAGCATGCGAAGATGCGCCGCGACGACCAGCACCGAAACCGGCGGTGCGATCCCGGAGGCGGTGTCGGCGACATGCAGACGGGCCACCGGATCGAGGGCCTGCCCGCGGAGGCTGTCGATGCTCGCCACCGCGAGCTGCACCGTCTCCTGCCGATACCCGAACGCCTCGCCCACGGCGCGGGCGACCTCCACCGACGATGGGGCGCTCGCCGCACCGACGATCGTAAGCGTCGTGGAGCTGCCCGACCGGATCGCCTGGGTAAAACCCTGGGGAATGATGAACGCGGCGTCGGCGCCCGTTCCGATCGACGCCCGCGCGTCCACCTCGGTGGGCAGGTCGGTCACAGCCACGTCACCCGATGCCTCGAGCGAGCCGATGACCTGGGTTCGGAGCGCCGATGCGAGGTTGCCGCCGTCGAGATCGACCACGGCGTAATGGGCGTGGAAGCCGGTGCCCGGGCCAACCAGGAGACCGAAGATCATCGCCAGTCCGAGCGGCGCACCCAGCGCAACCAGCAGCGCCGGACGGTCCCTCGATCGCTGGCGGAGCGTCTTGGCAGCGATCAGCGCCACGATCCTCCACCGCCGGCCGCGCATCATACCGCCTCGGCGCCCTGCTCTTCCGGGTCGCGAAGGGGGCGGCCGGTCAGATGCAGGAACGCGGCCTCGAGATCCGGCTCGACGACGTCCACGCTGCGAACCCCGGCGCCCACACCCTCGGCGGCGGCCAACAGGCGCGGGAGGAGGCCCGGCCGATCGGCAACCAGGATGTCGAGCCGGTCGCCTTGCCCGCCGGCACGCTCAACGCCCTCGACGCAGCCGACCGCCGCCACGGCGGCCGCGACGTCACCCGTGACCGACAGACGCACCTCGTGCCGGCCGCCGACCGAGGCGACCAGGTCGCCCCGCGTCCCCTCGGCCCGGATCTCGCCGCCGTCGATGATCCCGATCCGCTGGCACAGCCACCCCGCTTCCTCGGCGCGATTGGTGGCGTAGACGATGGCCATCGCGTCACGCTCGAGGGCGACGATCGACTCCAGGACCGCCTGACGGCTCTGCGAGTCGAGGCCGGCGGCAGGTTCGTCGAGCAGCAGCAGGCGCGGTCGGTGGAGCAGCCCGATCCCGATGTTGAGGCGGCCCTGCATGCCCCTGCTGTACGTGGCCACGCGGTCCCCGGCTCGGCCGGTGAGGCCGACTCGGGCGAGCACCTCGTCCACGCGCGCGGTGAGACGGCTGCCGGTGAGGTCGTACAGGCGCCCGAAGAACCGCAGGTTCTCGCGCCCACTGAGGTCGGGATAGAGCGCCGGCTCCTGGGGCACATAGCCGATCCCCGCCCGGGCCGCGATGGTGCCCACGTCGACCGGCGCGGCATCGAGCGTCACCTCGCCCCCGTCCCGAGCCAGCAGGCCGCAGACCATCGAGATCGTGGTCGTCTTGCCCGCGCCGTCGGGCCCCAGCAGGCCGTAGGTCTCCCCCTCGTGGACGTCGAAGCCGACGCCTCGAACGGCGTCGAGAGAGCCGTACCGCTTGCGAAGGTCCCGCGCATGCAGGACCACGGGACGGCCGTCGATGTCGGTTCCGGTGGTCACGGAAGGCAGGTCCCGGAGCGGGTGGGCGGCACCGGATCATGGTGCGGCGTCACCTGGGGCCGTGCAAGGTCGATCGGCACGCAGCCGAGGACACCGAGGGCGCGCGGCCTGTGCTTGTGCTAGTGCTTGTGCTCGGGCTCGGAGCCCGCTCCCAGCCGATTCCCAGACTCGCGTTCTAGGGTGGTGCCGTCCCCGACCGACCGGGGCATCGACGCCGGGAGGACGCCCAATGTCCATTGCCATCGTTCGCCGTGCGATCGTCGCCGGCACCATGCTCGCCACCCTCGCGCTCCCGGCCAGCGCCATGGCCATGCCCCTCAGCGGTACGCCTGGCCCCGACCGGCTGGTCGGCACCGCGGGCGCGGATACGATCCACGGGCGGGCGGGCAACGACTGGATCGCAGGACGGGCGGGAGACGATGTGCTGTACGGCAATCGGGGGGCCGACCTGATCCTCGGCAACAAGGGGAATGACCGCATCTACGGCGGGCGCGGCCGCGATGTCCTGCGTGGCGGTGCCGGCGCCGACGTGATCCACGGTGGGGCCAGCCGCGATCACATCCGTGGCGGCCCGGGCACGGACACCATCTACGGAGGGTCGGGCAACGACAGGATCGTGGTCGGCTACGACCATGCAGCCGACACGGTGACCTGCGGTCCCGGGCGGGACGTCGTGATCGCGGGGCCGACCGACGTGGTGGCCTCCGACTGTGAGGTCGTCCGCCACGTGAGCGACTGACCCGACGTCGCACCCGCGTCCCGGGCCGGGCGCGCCGCGGTCCGGCTCACTCGCGCTTGCGGACCTTCCAGATCTCCTCGCACGGCCAGCGTGATGCCCACTCGGCGGTCATCCACCCGTAGCGGGTCGAGCTGCCGGGCGACACCGACGGTTCCACCAGGGCCTCGACCTCGAAGCTGTTCGCGGTGAACAGCCGGATCCAGTCGCCGTGCGAGAGGTGGAACTCGACCGAGCCCGGCTCGTCCGGCCAGATCGTGCGATGCATGCCGAACTGTGGCCGCTTGAGCCGCTCGTCCGCGGCGCCGTCAGCCTCCAGCTCGGGAACGGTGAGGTAGGCGAGCAGGCTGCTGGTGAGCAGGTGGAGCCGGCCGCCTGCCCGGAGCAGGCGGGCCGCCTCGGGAACCCACGCATACGGATCGGCCCACAGCGCCGCGCCATACTCGCTGATGGCGAACGCGAATGAGGCATCCGGAAATGGGACCCGTTCGGCGTTGCCCAGGAGCAGCGGGAAGTCGATTCCGTGCTCTCGCTGGAGCCGGGTCGCGGTGGCCAGCTGGGCAGGGGAGTTGTCGATCCCGACCACGCGGGCACCACGACGAGCCATCCAGGCCGACACGTAGGCAGTGCCGCAGCCGAGCTCGATGGCGTCCGTTCCGTCGAGATCGTCAGGCAGCATCCGGACGTCGGCCTCGGGGACGCCGAAGATGCCCCAGGACTCGCCGCCGGGCTCGCGCGCCCACGCCCGCTCGCCCGACGCGACGTACTCGGCGGCGATCTGGTCCCAGTGCGTCCGGTTCAGGGCGACGTGCTCCGGCAGGCTGGCCGGATCGGAACCGCCTGGTGCCCTCGGCCCGTCGGGCGAGACGGCCATATCAGCTCGTTCCGAGATGCCTGGTGCGGGCCCGGAGCAGCACCTCCAGCGTCCGTTCGTCGGCGGGCTGGAGGCTGACCTGGACGTGGCCCACGCCGAGGTCCCGCCAGGCGTCGAGCGCGCGCGCGATCTCGTCGACGTCGGGCGCCAGCGCGGTCTCGGGAGCTGGTCGCGCGTCCGCGCCGGACTCCGCGTCGACCGTCACCCCCACCGTGAGCTCCATCGTGGCCGGGTCCCGGCCCTCTGCCGCGCACGCCCGACGAAGGGCGTCCACGCGCTCCTGATAGCGCGCGCTCGGGAACCCGAACCACGCAGCGTTCCAGGCATCGGCGTGCTTCGCGGCAAGCCGCATGACTCGATCACCCTTGGCCGCGATCAGGATCGGGATCCGACCCTCGATCCGGGCCGGCCGAGGTGGAGGCGGGATGAGGACCGCGTCGTCCACGTCATGCCATCGCCCATGGAAGGTCACGCGCTCGCCACGTGTCAACGGGACGATGATCTGAAGGGCTTCGTCGAACCGGCCCGCCCGGTGATCGAACGGATACCCGAACGCCTTGTACTCGGGCTCGTGCCAGCCGGTCCCGAGACCGAGGATCAGCCGGCCGTTGGCGATCTCGTCCGCGGTGGCGGCCATCTTGGCCAGCAGGGCCGGCGGCCGGAACCCGGTGCCGAGCACGATCGTACCGATCTGCACCCGCTCGGTGACCGCCGCGATCGCCGCCAGGACGGTCCAGGCTTCGTGGATCCCGTCCTCGGGCTCGCCGGAGAGGCGGAAGATGAAATGGTCGTAGACCCACAGGCTGTCCATCCCGCCCGCCTCGGCCTGCCGGGCGATCGCCCGGATCCGGGTCCAGGTGCTGGCGCCGGGGCCGTCGGTCTCGTTCATCGGGAGCACGATGCCGATCTTCATCCGGCGATGGTACGCGGGACCGATGGACGCCGGGCCGGGCACTCGTGCGGGGTCCGGTGCGGTTCGGAGATCTTGACGCGATCCCCGATAGTTTGGGGCGGGGACGATGTGTCTCCGCACTCATCCCTCCTGCCCAGGAATCTCGTCTTGGCCGAAGCCACTGACGGGGTCCGTGCGGGGCGAACGCGGACTGACGGCCGGTGCCATGTCGCCGGCCGTCGGGATTCATGGCTGGGAGCGAAGCTCCTGCCGCGCCCGCGGATGGCCGGCGCGCGGGCGACCGGCGATGCCCGGCGCCGGCACCGTTCGGCGGGCGACGCGCGTCGATGCCACAGCGGGGCAGCATCGGCCGGCGCCGTGCGTCCGAGCCACCGCCCGGAGCATTGGCCCCGCGCGGCCTGATCCGCGACAATGGCCCGCGGCATGACCGTCCTCGTTCGCCGTCCCCTCGACCGACCCGCCGCGCTGCTCGCGGCCAGCCTGGTCGCGGCCGTCGCGCTGTGGATGCTCGCCATCGCCCTGTCCGACCCGTCGATCAACGTCAGCGAGCCATTCAGCGGGCAGCTCGTCACGGCGCAGGACGCGCGCTCCTACTACGGGCTCGACCTGGCCCACCTGTACGCCGGGCGCACCAACTGGAACACGATCGGGGCGTATCCATACTCGCCGGCATTCGCGCAGCTCGTGTATCCCCTCGATCTGCTGCCATGGCCGGCATTCGTGGCGGCATGGACGGCGATCCTGATCGCGGCTGCGTACCTGCTCACCGGCCCGGACCTGTTCCTGGTGGGCCTGGTGGTCGGTCTGATGGAGATCGCGGGCGGCAACATCTCGCTGCTGCTGGCGCTGGCGATCGTGGCCGGCTTCCGCTACCCGTGGACCTGGGCGTTCGTGCTGCTGACCAAGATCACGCCCGGGGTGGGGCTGCTGTGGTTCGCCGTGCGCCGTGAATGGCGCCAGCTCGTGATCGCCCTCGGAGCGACGATGGCGATCGTCGCACTGTCGTTCGTCATGCTGCCCGATGCCTGGCGGGCCTGGATCGACGTGCTGACCGCGAACAGCGGCAAGGGCGGAACCTGGGCGGCGATCCCGATCCCGCTCGTCGTGCGCGGGCCGATCGGCGTCCTGCTCATCGCCTGGGGCGCGCGCCGGAACCAGCGCTGGGTGGTGCCGGTGGGCGCGATGCTCGCCCTGCCGGCCCTCTGGTACGGATCGTTGTCGATGCTGCTGGGCGTGATCCCGCTCACGACGCCCGCGGACCGGAGGCGTGGCTGGGAGCGACTGCGGCAGCAGCTCGCCCGTCGGCCGGCGGCGGCCTAGGTGGCTGGTGTGAAACGCGCGTTCTGACCGGCTGACGGGCAGGCATAGACAGATCGGGCACCGGCAAGCGGTTCGAACCCGGGATCCCGGGTCTGGGCGTCGCACAGCCCAGCTCGCACGACCCGTATGCCGGCCCGGCTCTGCGTGGCGTCAGCCGGTCCGGGCGGCCCTGGATCCGCCGCTCCCGGTGAGCCCGAGGACCGCGAGCCTCGCGAGGTTCACGGCGGCGGCGAGGAGCGAGAAGTCGGCGCCGACCTTCTGCCGCCTCCGGACCCGCGCTCGCCGCCCGCCGTGGCGGCGGCGCATGAGATGGGCGAGCTTGCGCTCGACCTTCGGCCGCGTGGCCCGGTAGTCGGCCAGCCAGGCGGGATCGCGGCTCGCAGCACGGCCCGTGGCGAGGCGGGCCTCGTGGGGACTGATCCCGATCGTGCGCCCGTCGGGCGAGGAGGTGCACCGGGCGGCCAGCGGACAGGCGGTGCACGCATGGCCGAAGTCGGCGTACGTGCGGGAGATGCCCCTGAACCCCGTGACCCGGCCTGCCGGGCAGGTGACGGTCCGGGCAGCGAGATCGACCGTGAAGGCGTCCTTGGAGAACCGGCCGCCCGGAGCGTTGGGCGACTGGACCTTGACCCGGCTCGTGGCCCCTGCGGCGTCGAGGGCCGCGAGCACCGGGCCCGTCCCGTACGCGGCATCGCCGTACACGACCGGCACCCCGTCCTGCTGGGCTCGGGGCGCCGCGAGGTCGGTCCCGATCAACTCGGGCACGGCCGACGCGTCGCCGGCGTTGCCCGCTGAGACGGCGGTCGCGGTGACGAGCTCATGGTCGGGGTCGAGCGCGACGTGGCCCTTGTACCCGTCGAAGCCCCTGGCCTGCGTCTTGTGGCCGTGGCGGGTGTCGGGGTCGACCGTGCTGATCACCCGGTCCGCTGCCACCCGCCGGGCAATCCGGATCCGGCCGTCGGGTCCCTGTTCGAGGTCCTGGCCGAGCACGGTCGCGAGCAGGGCCGCGGCCTCGGCGAGCGCCGGTGCCAGCGGCTCGGCCTCGAGCACCCCGAGCACGGCCTCCCCGTCGCGGGCGAGGGCATCGACCAGGGCCGCGCGGGCGGCGGCATCGTTCCAGTCGGCGGCAGGCTTGCCGCCCCGGCGGTAGTCGTCGTCGCGGCGGAGGGTCGCCCGCAGCGCGCGCTCCCGCTCGCCCGACGCCGCGAGCACGCCGCGGATCGCGCTCCGCACCAGGGTGACCGTGTCCATGGTCGCGACCGCGTCGTACAGCGGGGTGGAATCGAGCACCCGGCGGACGCCGACCAGGCCCGCAGCCCTCGCGACCTCGAGCGTGCGCTCGAAGACCCGGTTGGGCCGGTCGGAGCGGACGAGGCGCGCCCGCATGTCAACGAGCACGGTGTGGGCGAACCCCGGGTGGTCGAACGGCAGCCCACCCGCCGCGTACTTCCAGCGGGCATCGAACGTGAAGCGCTCGACGGCCTCGCGGTCCGACAGGCCCTCGAGGGGCTGGAGGACCATCACGACCGCCACCACGAGCGGCGGCACCGAGCGCCGACCGACGTTGGCCGCGAACAGGTCGTCGAACAGCTCGTCGGGGAACAGCGCCCCGCACTCGCGATGCAGCAGGGCATGGATCGAGTCCGCCCGGACCAGCGGCTCGACGAAGGCGCTCGTGTCGCGGAACAGGTCGGCCTGGCGGGGTGCGGATCCCTGCGACATCGGTGCGCTCCTGCGATCTCGTCGGCAGCTCCTGCCTGGAGAATCGTCAGCTGCGCCCGAGCCTGCCTGTCAGCCGGTCAGAACGCGCGTTTCACACCAGCCACCTAGGAGGACGCCAGCACGGCTCCCAGGGCGTCGGCGAACCTGCCCATGTTGCCGCCCGAGAACCCGGCCACGTTGATCCGGCCGCGGCCCACCACGTACACCGCATGCTCCTCACGGAGGCGCGCGACCTGCTCCGCGGTGAGACCCAGCAGCGCAAACATCCCGCGCTGGCCGGCGATCGCGCCCCAGGCACCGGGGATGGAGCGCTCTTCGAGCGCGGACACCAGGGCCTTTCGGTTGTCGTTGATCCGGTCGCGCATCGCGGCCAGCTCGACCTCCCATCGCGATCGGAGCTCGGGATCGGACAGGATCGTGCGCACGATGTCCGCTCCGTGCGCCGGGGGGTTGGAATAGTTGACCCGGATGACGGCCTTCACGTGGGTCTGCGCCGCCGCTGCATCCTCGGCCGATCGGGCGATGACGAGCAGCGATCCGACGCGTTCCGAATACAGCGAGAACGTCTTCGAGTAGGACGTGGAGACCAGCAGCTCGACGCCGGGACGGATGAGCTCGAGCAGACCAGCGGAGTCCTGCTCGAGGCCATCGCCGAAGCCCTGGTACGCAAGGTCGACCAGCGGCAGCAGGCCGAGCTCCTCGACGAGGTCGCCGAGCTGGCTCCACAGCGCGAGCGACGGATCCACGCCGGTGGGATTGTGGCAGCAGCCGTGGACCAGGACGATGTCGCCCGGCGATGCGCCCCGGAGCGCCCCGAGCATCGCGTTCTCGTCGATCCGGCGCCCGGTCGCGTCCGTGTAGGGATAGCTGCGGATCTTGAAGCCTGCCGCCTGGAACAGCTGCGGATGGTTGGGCCAGGTCGGCTCGCTCATCCAGATGGTCGACCCGGAGCCTGTCTGGCGGAGCAGGTCCGCGGCCACGCGGAGGGCACCGGTGCCGCCGGGCGTCTGGGTGGCGAGGGCTCGGCCCGAGCTGACTGCCTCGTGGTTCGGCCCGAGGACGAGCGCGCGAACGAGCTCGCGGTAGGCGACCTCACCGTCGATCGGACGGTACGACTTGGTGCCGGCCGACGCGGCCAGACGGCGCTCCGCCTCGGAGACCGTGGCCAGCAACGGCGTCCTGCCGGTTGCGTCGAGAAACACCCCGGCTGTGAGATTGATCTTGGCTTCGCGCGGATCGCCGCGGAAGGCCTCGGCCAGACCGAGGATGGGATCGGGCGCGGTGGGGACTCGGGCGAGCGACGGGAGCGGCACGGGAGACCTCGGCGGCTGACGGGTGGGGCGCCGCTCATGACGATACATGCCCGATGGGGTTGCGGGTCGGCAGCGGCGCCCGGCCGACGCGGCGGTCCCTGGGAGGGCATCCCCGAATCGGGTGTCGCAGCGACCGTCGAGCCCGGCGGAGACCGGGCCACAGCTGGATGGCTGGCCGGAAGGCATGGCCGGCGGGCACGCAACGGGCGGGATGGTTGGCAGCCGATGGCCGTGGATGCGACGATCACCGTACCGGGGGCGAGGATCACGGCCACCTTCGGATGGCTGTGCTCTTGGCCGGTCCCGTCAACGTCCATCGTGACGCGCACCGCAGCGGGGTGCGTTCCAGCGGCCAGTGGAGTAGGGCATGAGCGAAGACCGCCGCGTTGCGATCATTGGCCTCGGGTATGTGGGGCTGCCCCTCGCCGTCTCGTTCGCCGAGGCTGGCCTCGAGGTCGTCGGCGTGGACGCCTCGGCGGCACGCGTCCGCGAGCTCCAGGCCCGTCGCTCGCCGATCGAGGACGTGTCCGACGAACGGCTTGCGGCGGCGCTCGCCGCGAGCCTGCGGATCGTCCGGCCGTCGGACGCCCGCCTGGCCGAGGTGGACGCCCTGTTCGTGTGCGTGCCGACACCGATCACGACCACCAAGGATCCTGACCTGGGACCGGTCCTCGCCGGTGCCGCGTCCGTCCGCGAGGGGCTGCGGGCAGGACAGCTGGTGATCCTGCAGTCCACGACCTACCCGGGCACGACCATGGGCCCGTTCCGCGAGGCGCTCGAGACCTCCGGCCTGCAGGCGGGCCGCGACTTCGATCTCGCGTTCGCCCCCGAGCGCGTCAGCCCGGGCGATCCGGCCAGCGCCACGCGCGATGTGCCCCGCCTGGTAGGCGGCGCGACCCCAGCGGCGACCGCCCGGGCGGCGGCCCTGCTGCGTCACATCAACGACCGGGTGGTCGAGATGTCGTCGCCCGACGCGGCCGAGATGGCCAAGCTGCTCGAGAACACGTTCCGCAACATCAACATCGCGTTCGTCAACCAGCTCGCCCTGCTGTGCGAGCGGATGGGCCTTGACGTCTGGGAGGTCGTCGACGCGGCGGCGACCAAGCCGTTCGGGTTCATGCGCTTCACGCCCGGTCCCGGGGTGGGCGGCCACTGCATCCCGGTCGATCCCTACTACCTCTCGTGGCGGGCGCGCGAGTTCGACTTCACCGACCGGTTCATCGAGCTCGCGGGCGACATCAACCTGGCCATGCCGAGGCACGTGGTCGATCTCGTCGCCGAGGCGCTCAACGACCGCGGCACGGCGCTCAGGGGCGCCCGCGTGGGCGTGCTGGGCGTGGCCTTCAAGCCCAACGTCGGTGACCCACGAAACGCCCCGGCCGCGGACGTCCTGGCCGGTCTTGCCACCCGCGGCGCGGAGGTCCGCTACCACGATCCCCACGTGCCCTCGTTCCGCGATTCGGCCGGCGTCGTCCGCGACACGAGCGACATCTCAGAGCTTCTCGGTTGGGCCGACGTCACGGTTGCCCTGGTCGCCCATCGGGCGATCGACTGGGAGCTCGTCTATGCGCGGGCCGGACTCGTCGTCGATACCGTGAACAGCGCGCGGGGCCGGACAACCCGGGACCGGCAGGTGCTGCGTCTGGGCGCCGGCTGGGCACCCGCGACACTGGCCCGGGTGGGGTCGGGGACGTCGTGACCGATCCTCCGCGTCAAGGCCGGGAGCGCCACGGAGATGGAGCGGCGGAACCGGCCGCGGACCAGGATGCGCCGGGCTCCGGCAGCGCCGACGATCTCGGATATCAGCTCAAGCTGGCCCGCGCGGAGATCACGCTGCGGGCGGAGCGCATGCGGGCGCTGTCCGAGGAGCTTCGGGACACGAAGCGGGAGCTGGTGCGAACGCAGAAGGCGCTCGCGACGGCCGAGACACGCTACGCGAGACTGCGGGGGCGGCTGCCAGTTCGGATGATCGTGGGCGCCACACGAGCTGCCCGTCGCACAGGAGCGACGGGACGCCGGCTCCTCGCCGGTGCCCGGATGCGGGGTCTGGTCGACCCCAGCTCACCGCGGCCGGCGCAGACGCGGCTGCGGGTCAGCTCGGCCGAGGCGTCGGCGTTTCAGGCCCGGCTCGACGCGAGCCTGACGGTCTCGGACCGCAGATCGGGGCCGCTCGTCTCGGTCATCGTCCCGACGCGCGATGGACGGGCGCACCTCGAGCGGTTGATCGACGGGCTGACACGGCTCGCGTACCGCGATCTCGAGCTGATCGTCGTCGACAACGCGTCGAGCGATGGGACCCGCGAGTACCTGGCCGGCATCAGACCATGGTTCCCGGTGCACGTCGTTCACAACACGGTGAACGAGACGTACTCGGTCGCCAACAACCAGGGCGCGGCGATCGCGACCGGGGAGCTGCTCCTGCTCGTGAACAACGACGTCGAGCCCGCGGGACCGCACGTGCTGGGGCACATGGTCGAGCGTCTGCTTCAGGAGCCGGGCATCGCGGCCGTCGGGGCGCGCCTCATCTACCCGCGCCGTCGCGGGCCGCAGAGCGGTCCCGTCACAAGAGCGGCCGACCTGACGCTGCAACACCGCGGGATCGCGTTCCGAACCGAGGACGGACGCCTGACGGCGCGCAACCTGGGGGGGAGTGAGGATCCGCTGGGGCCCGAAGCATGCCGTCCGCGATCGGTCCTCGCGGCCACCGCCGCATGCCTGCTGATCCGGCGCGTGGACTACGACGCCGTCGGCGGTCTCTCGACCGAGTACGACTACGGAAGCGAGGATGTCGACCTTTGTCTCCGCCTGCAGGCAGCTGGTCGCGAGATCGCATACGAGCCGCAGGCAACGTACTGGCACCACGAATCGGCGACCCAGAACCGCGAGGACGTCGACGAGCGCCTCGCCCGCCGCCTGGGCAACCAGGCCCGGCTCGCCGATCGGTTCGGCCCGTGGATCCGCCGCCGGGTCATCCTTGACCGGCTCGATGGCGGGGGGCTGTGGTCCTCGTCGCCGCTGCACGTCGCGATCACGCTGACCCGCGACGACCCCGGCGCCGGCTGGGGCGACTGGTACACGGCTCACGAGCTCGGTGACGCACTCGCGGAGCTCGGCTGTCGCGTGAGCTATCTGGAACGCTGGCAGGACCACTGGTACGCACCCGAGCCGTCCACCGACGTCGTCGTCTCGCTCATCGACGCCCTCGATGTGCGACGGCTGCCCGACGGGGTGCTGACGATCGCGTGGGTCCGGAACTGGACAGAACGCTGGCTGGAGCACCCATGGTTCGATGAGTACGACCTCGTCTTCGCCTCGAGCCAGCGATCCAGGGAGCTGATCGATGACCACAGCGTCCACGTGGCGCAGCTCATGCCGCTGGCCACCAACCCTGCCCGCTTCCGACCGAGCGAGGAACGCGTCGCGCCTTCGGTGGACGCGGTCTTCACCGGGAACCACTGGGGTGCCGACCGCCAGATCGCCGGGGTGATGATGTCGCTGGCGTCGGCTGGGCGGCGGGTGGCGATCCACGGACGTGGCTGGGACAAGGTTCCGACGGTTGCGCCGGTCAACCGGGGCCCGTGCCCCTACGACGAGCTGCCCTCGGTCTATGCGCAGGCGGCCCTCGTGATCGACGACACGGCAGGACCCACGCTGCCGTACGGAGCCGTGAACGCCCGCGTGTTCGATGCGCTGGCAACCGGCACGCTGGTCATCACCGACAATGTCGCGGGATCCCGGGAGCTGTTCGACGGCCTGCTGCCCGCCGCCGCCGACCCTGACGGTCTGCAATCCCTCGCATCACGCTTCCTCGATGACCCGGCGGAGCGCGAACGCCTTGCCGGGCAGCTCCGGGCCCTGGTGCTTGACCGGCACACGTACCACGACCGGGCCCGGCAGCTGACGGCCGCGATCCGAAGCTGGGCGGCAGCCGAACGGTTCGACATCGCGATCGGGGCGCCCGGCTGGGAACGGGCGCCACTCTGGGGTGACTACCACTTCGCCCGTGGGCTCCAGCGAGCGATCCAGCGGGCCGGCCATCCGGCACGCGTCCGCCTGCGCGATGCGTGGGACTCGGCGCCGGCCGGCTATGCGGACATCGTCGTGCACCTGTTCGGCCTCAACGAGCGCCGTCCGAGACCCGGGCAGGTCTCCGTGCTGTGGGTGATCAGCCATCCCGAGCTGCTGACGACCGAGCAGCTCACCGCCAACGATCTCGTGTTCGCTGCCTCCGACGCCCTGGCGACTGCCCTTGCCGCGCGGAGCGGGCGCCCGGTCATGGCCCTGCATCAGGCAACGGATCCAGTGCGGTTCCGACCCGTGCTCGGCGGGCCGCCGCACCAGCTCCTGTTTGTCGCCAACTCGCGTGGCGTCCGCCGCCAGGTGGTCGATGAGCTGACGCCCACGTCTCTCGACCTCGCGGTGTATGGCTCGGGATGGACGCCGGAGCTGCTCGATCCACACTACCTGCGGGGTGAGCACGTGCCGAACGAGCGGCTGGCCGAGTACTACGGCGCAGCGGAGATCGTGCTCAACGATCATTGGCCCGACATGGCACGGGCAGGGATCCTGTCGAATCGCCTGTACGACGCGGCGGCGGCCGGGGCGTTCGTGATCTCCGACCACGTTGCGGGGATCGAGCACGAGTTCGATGGCGGGATCGCCACCTACGCCGACGGGGCGCAGCTGCGCGAGCTGGTCGCACGCTACCTGGCAGCGCCACAGGAACGACGCACCATGGCCGCTCGCGCGCGTGCCGCCGTGCTCGCGGGCCACACGTTCGATCACCGCGCGTCGGTCATCGTGACGGAAGCCGTGTCGCTTGCCCGGGCCGCGCCGACGGTCCGGAGGGGGGACACGGCGACCAGTCGAGCACACGCGACAACAGCTCGATGACCAGCAGCCCCGCGGCGTTCCCGAGCCGAGATGCCGCGTCCGCGCTGCCGCGCTGCCGCGCATGCGGCCAACCTCTGGGCGAGGAGCGCTACTCGGTCCGGGAGATGATGTTCGGCACGCGCGAGTCGTTCGACTATTGGCGCTGCGGCACGTGCGGCAGCCTGTCGATCGTCGCGATCCCCGCTGACCTCACGCCCCATTACCCCCCGCTGTACTACTCCAACGCCGCCCGCGAGGACGTCAACCCGGGCTCGGCCTTCGAGCGGGCCATCGCCCGCCTGGCCGTCGGTCGGCGGCTGTTCGGGCGTCGAACGCTCGTCTCCCGGCTCGTTCGCGGTCGGGTCCCACCAGAGCTGGCGCAGGTCGAGGCGCTGATCAAGGCCGGCCGCCTCGGCTCGTTCGACGATCCGATCCTCGACGTGGGCTGCGGCGCCGAGCCGTACCGGCTCATCCTCCTGCGGCGGCTCGGGTTCCGGAACCTGATGGGGATCGAGCCGTTCCTGGCCGGCGACGTTCGCTACCGAGGTGTGCTGGTCCGACGAACGACGTTGGACGCGCTCGACGCGCCGCAGCGCCTGATCATGTTTCATCATTCCCTCGAGCACGTCCCTGACCCGCTCGCCACCCTTCAGCGTGCGCGCGACCTGCTGCAGCCCGGCGGTCGGATCCTGGTGCGGACGCCGATCGCCGACGGCTGGTTCTGGCGAACCTTCGGTACGGACTGGGTTGAGCTCGATGCGCCACGCCACACCGTCGTGTTCAGCCGCTCGGGCATCGCGCGGCTTGCCGGGCGCGCGGAGCTCGACGTCATCGGCACCACCTGGGAATCCGGCCACTGGGAGCTCATCGCCAGCGACCAGTACCGGCGAGACATCGGGATGTACGAGCCGCGCTCCTGGTTTGTCGACCCGGAGCACGCGGGTTTCGACGCAGCCGCGATCGAAGGGTTCCGCTCCGAGGCCCGACGGCTCAACGCAGCGGGTGACGCCGGCAGGGCGTCGATCTGGCTCGCACCTCGCGACCGAGGGTAGCCGGCCGGGAGATGGACCCACCTACACCGGCCGGCGTCGTTCCCGCAGCTGCCGGACGAGCGTCTCGTAGCGGGCCTGAAATGCCGCTTGCCGTTCGCGGGCGATGTCCTCGCGCCACCGCCCCACATGCGCTCCCTGCGCGGTCACCTGGGACTCGAAGTAGTCACGCACCGCGGGTGAGGCGTCCAGCCCGGCGAACGCGCACAGCCTGAGCAGCTCGCCCTCACGGTCACCGCCGACGAGCTCCTCGAGGCGCACGGTGAGCCGCCGATCCCCGGGCACGAGGTCGCAGGCCTTGAACGCCTCCTCGAGCGAGTCGGCCCACCATTCCAGTGCCTCCTCGGGGCTGGACGGCCCCCAGCTCAGCGGCGCCACCGAGCAGGCGACATCGCGGCCATCGCGGATGCTGTGAATGAGCTTCATGTCGGGGAACATCCACAGCAGCGCGGGTGCGATGTGAACGTTGGGCGGCGTCATCTCGATCCAGCGCTCGGCGCCAGCGGCGCGTGCGAGCGGATCGAGCAGGTGATGCACGAACGCGCCGGATGCCTGCCAGCGGTCGTGCGTCAGCCCATCGCGGAGGGCTGGCAGGGCCGCCTCGACCGCGGTCCGCTCAAGGATCCGGTAGAGGCCACGCTCCTCGCCGTTCGACAGCCGTCGACGGAACCAGTGATTGAGCAGCCGCTTCTGGAACCGGCGGAAGGTGGTCTTGCCCTGGGCAAGATCGCACAGGCCGCCGGGGTCGGTGATGAACCGGACCTCGATCGGGACCTCGTAGCAGGTGGGGTGGGCGCCCAGGAGCCGTGCCGTCACCGTTGTCCCGCTGCGCCCGGTCCCACCCACGAAGATCGGCGGCATCGGAGGTTCCGGGGCAGGCCGGGAGCGGCCGGCCGTCGCCCTCGACCAGAGGTCCCGCGCGGCCTGCCGGAGCCGCCCGCCGGCCGGATGACCTGCACGCGTCTGGCTTGCGGACGCGCGGTCGTCAACCACGATGCCGGCGCCGTGCCGGGGGCAGCAGCATCTCGGCGCTCAGGACCAGGGCGCTGGCCGCAGCGCGGCGGACGCCGCCGCCGGATCCCACCAAACGGACGGCGGTTCCGGTCACGCGCCCGCCGATCCGGCGGGACACGCCGGGATCGATGCGGGAGACGGCCGCCGACAGTCGCCAGTACGCCGCCTTGGCCGATCCGTCGAGCGCGCGCCAGTGGGCGAGGGGAGGGCGGAGCAGCCGGTCGACCAGGGGCTGTGATCCACGCACGAGATCGGACGGAGCGGCCTCGACGAAGCGCGCGAGGGCGTCGAACAGGGTGGCCGTTCCCGGCTCGCGCCGCTCGATCGCGCGCGCGACGGGCCCGGAGAAGTCCGACCGCACCAGGCGGTCGAAGTAGCCACGGGCGATCACCTGCCGCTGCGCAGCGTCGGGGATGATCCGCTCGGATTCATCGATGACCTCGCGCAGGGCGCCGA
Organism: uncultured Chloroflexia bacterium; assembly: GCA_963829295.1. Lineage (GTDB taxonomy): Bacteria > Chloroflexota > Limnocylindria > Limnocylindrales > CSP1-4 > CAIXZV01. The sequence goes on from CAWHHU010000010.1 coordinate 841,600, forward strand.
CCGCCACATCGACGGCGACCGCCGCGGCGCGGGCCGAGTCGCGCTTGGCCGAGGTGATCGAGACGAACTCGTTTGCGGCTCCCGGTCTCGTCCACTCGTAGACGGTGTCGCCGATGACCTGGATCCGATCGCCCGCCCGCAGCATGGCGCGAATGGTCCACGGCTGGTCGCCAAGCACACGGCCCCTGAACCACAGGTCGCTCGTACAGCTGCGGTGGAACAGCTTGCCGGTCCCCGAGGCGTAGTACAGGAGGCCGGGATTGGCGACCAGGGACTTGCGCCCAGGCTCACGGATGTCCGGCTGGTCGTAGCTGGACGTGACCCAGGTCTGCTCGCCGTCCGACCAGATCCGCTGGCCGACCACGACCAGTGCTCCCGTGGCCACCGCGCACCCGTGGAGTGCCCCGATCGCACTGGGGAACATCCGGTCGTCTGCGTCGAGGAAGGTCAGCCACTCGCCGCGCACGACCGGGAGGCCACGGTTCCGGGCTGCGGACGGCCCCTCGTTCGACGGCGAGACCACCAGCACCACCCGTTCGTCGCGGGCCGCCACCGAGCGCACGACGTCCACGGAGCCGTCGGTGGATCCGTCGTCAACCACGACGCATTCGAGCGGGACGTCGTGCTCGTCGAGCACCGAGTCCAGGGCGCGCTCGATGGAGCGTGCGGCGTTCCAGCACGGAACAAGGATGCTGACCGCAGGGACGTCGGTCACCGCGAGCCGCGCGTGCGCCGCGCGCGGCGGCGCAGCGGTCCGACCAGGGCGCGCGCCAGTCGCCTCGCGACCCTGGTGTTTACGTTGATCCAGCCGCACAGGTTCCGGACGCGGTACCGCCAGGTCTCCGGGTGCTGGCCACGAGGTGCGTACCGGGTGGTCAGGCTGGCCACCACCGCGGCCGGGTGGCGAACCATCAGCGGGACCCCGGCCCGTCCGCCGAGCGACTCGGCGACGTCCAGCCAGGTACCCGGGATCCAGGCGGCACGCGGATCCTTGCCCACCACGCGATGTGCGTCGCTGAACACGCCCGAAAGCCACACACGCAGCTCGGACCGCTCCTCCGGGCCGACGGCGTTGGCCATCAGGTCGAACGCCTCGGGCCGGGCGTCGACGCCGGCGACGAGGCACTTGTCCATGAGGCGTCGATAAGACCGCACCGGCCACCTTGACTCGAAGAAGCCCCTCGGGCTGGACCTGTTCGTGCGCAGGACGGGCTGCGGCACGTGGAGCCCGAGCAGGCTGAGGGTTCCCGCGGCCAGGCTGGTGCCGCTGCGCGTGCTGCCGGTGACGAGGACCAGGTGGCGCGTGGACGAGCTGGTCGACGGCAATGCGGATCGGCCTCCGGCCTGGGATAACGCGGGCTTGCGTGCCCGGCCATGATACGGACCCGCGAGGGCCGCCTCCGGCGCGCCGTCGCGCCGTCGCGCCGTCGCGCCGCGTGGTCCGGCCCGCACCCGCATCCGCGCCGTGGATACCATCGCGCCGTGACCGATCACGCCGCCATCTCGTACTGGCTCGAGACCGCGGGCGACGACCTGGCCCCGCGCGAGGCGCTCGAGGGCTCGGTCGAGGCCGACGTCGCGATCCTGGGCGCCGGGTTCACCGGCCTCTGGACGGCGTGGTACCTGCGCAAGCGCGATCCATCGCTGTCCGTCGTCGTCGTCGAGCGGGAGATCGCCGGGTTCGGTGCGTCGGGTCGGAACGGCGCCTGGTGCGCCCCCGACCTCAACATCTCGATGACGCGCCTCGCGCGCCTGCATGGCGAGGACCCGGCGAGACGGATGCAACAGGCCACCTACGACGCGGTCGACGAGGTCGGGCGGGCGTCCGAGGAGGCGGGCATCGCCGCCGGCTTCCACAAGGGCGGCCAGATCATCGTTGCCCGCGGTCGGCACGGCGTGCCGGCGATCGAGGCCGAGTACGAGGAGTACGAGCGGTTCGGGTTCGGCGATCGCTACCGCCTGCTGGATCCGGCCCAGCTCGCCGATCGGATCCGGATCTCGGGCGCTGTGCGGGGGCTGGTGAGCGGAGGCGCGGCCGTGGTCCACCCCGGGCGACTCGTGCGAGGGCTCGCGCGAGCCGTGGAACGGGCGGGCGCGCGGATCGTCGAAGCTACGCCGGTGACGGACTTCCGACCGCGCGACGCCGGGGGTCGCGCGACGCTGATCACCCCCGTCGGCGAGGTCCGGGCCCCGGTGATCGTCCTGGCGGGCGAGGCGTATCTGTCCGAGCTGCCCGCGCTCCATCGGCAGCTGGTGCCGCTGTGGTCGCTGATCGTCCTCACCGAGCCGCTCAGCGACGCGCAGTGGGCCGAGATCGGCTGGGCGGGTCGGGAGGTGGTCGCGTCGACCCGGCTTTCGATCGACTACCTTTCGCGCACCGAGGACGGCCGGATCCTGTTCGGTGGCCGCGGAGCGCCATATCGTCTCGGCTCGCCGATCCGGCCCGAGTACGATCGCCACGAGCCGACCCATGAGCGGCTGAAGGCGTTCGTGCGCGAGTGGTTCCCGGCGCTCGCCGGGATCCGCTTCACCCACGCGTGGGGCGGGCCCCTGGGGATGCCCCGCGACTGGCACCCGACGGTTGCGTTCGACCCGGTGAGCGGGATCGCCACCGCGCGCGGCTATACGGGCCATGGCGTACCGGCGACGAACCTGGCCGGGCGCACCCTGACCGACCTCATCACCGGGACCCCCAGCCCGCTGACCGAGCTTCCCGTCGTCAACCATCGGTCGCGCAACTGGGAGATCGAGCCGTTTCGCTGGATCGGGGTGCGGTACGCGCAATGGGCGATCGGACGCCTGGACGACGAAGCCGCCCGGACCGGCCGGCCACCGACGGGTCGGAGCCTGGCGGAACGACTCGCGGCGCACTGATCGCCCCGGCGGACCGGCACGTCAGGGCAAGCCCGGCGGGCATGCCGACCGCCCGCTCAGGACGAACGGTCTGACCCGCCGCCCCCCGGCCGCGCCCCGAGGCAGGGCGGACCGCGATCTTCATGCCGAGCACGATCGGGATCGGGCCGCTCGTCCACGCGGACGGGGCCGCCCATCTCGCGGATCGGGGCCGCCATCACGCCCAATCGGGCCGCTCGTCCACGCGGACGGGGCCGCCCATCTCGCGGATCGGGGCCGCCATCACGCCCGATCGGACCGCTCGTCCACGCGGACGGGGCCGCCCATCTCGCGGATCGGGGCTCATCCTCGACCCTCGACCGGGAGGCCAAATGCGGCCGCTGATCACTCGACGGGGCCGCTGGCGCGGGATACCGGTCGCCTGATGCGTGACAGGCTTGCCAGGCACGGATCGAGCTCCTGCGAGCACCTGGGACGGCCGAATCCCGCCGATCCGGCCGCATTCATGCCTGGCAGGCATGAATCCTGTGCTGGCCGGGCAGAGCGCGCGGCTTGACCGACCCGCTAAGCCTGCTACACATCGAGGGCCTGGAGCGGCCTCAATGCGCCGGGCGGCCTGGATGAGGTCGCCGAGCGGCCTGGATGCGCCGAGCACTCCACTGTCCGGCATGCGCCACTGCCCGGCAGGCGCCACTGCCCGGCAGGCGCCACTGCCCGGCAGGCGCCACTCCCAGCCTGGCTGCTGCTCGGAACGTGCCAGACAGTTGGTGTCCGCCGCGGGGGTCGTTGCCGGCCGCGGCTCATCGCGGCCCGCGGTGCAATGCGGGGGACAGCCGGCCGCTAGCGGGGGCGGTTCGGCGCGGGGACGGCGGCGAGCTCCGCGTCGAGCCGGCGCCGGGCACGCTGAACGGTCGACTCAGGAGCCTCGCCAAGCTTCGGACTCGCCCAGCCGAAGCAGAAGGCCAGCCCATCGCCGGTCTCGGGCATCAGCCCCGGGCCGGACTCCCGGACGCGCTCGACGAAGTTGATCGCCGCGATCTCGTCGGTCTCGGTGAGCACGATCCCAAACCGCGTGGGGCCGATGCGGGTGCAGTGATCGCTGCTGCGCGATGTTCGCCGCAGGCACCCGGCGGCCTCGTGGACGGCCACCCTGGCGACGTCGGCGCCCCACTGGTCGATCATGCCCGCGACGCCCGTCAGCTCGACCATCACGACGGTCAGCGGTCGGCCATAGCGCAGGGCTCGAGTGACCTCGGCTACCAGCACGCGCTGCCAGTAGTCGGGGCCTTCGAGGCCGGTCAGAGGATCCTGCCAGCCCGCGGGGTGGGGGATCCCGTTGCTGTCCACGTGTCCTGATGCTCCTCGCCAGCCGGCAAACTCCGAGGACACTCGGAGGCCGTAGGCCGTTCGACGCCGCGATCCGATGCCCCAGACGACATCCCCGGTGCCGTTCATCCTCCGCTGCGGGCCTCGCCCGTGCCACTCCGCGGGTGGTCCCGAACCAGCCAGCCGAAGGTCCCATACCCACCCGAACGGCACCCGTCCACCTGCATTCGGCCTGCTTGAAACGGGCAACTTGGCAATTTGCGCAAACACGCAACCAGAGATACGGTGCAGCCTGGCCACCGGCCACAATGGCGCCGACCGCAACGGGATCGAATGGCGAGGCAACGAGCAGGACGCTGCCCAGGCGGCGTGAAGGACGGGAACGATGGCAGGCACCAGGGCGCGACGGAAGCAGTCGCCGGGACGAGCGGCGAGAGACTCATCGGCGACGGGCCGCCAGGCGAGAGGGCGACGGCCGTCGGGCAGCTCGCCGGCGACGTGGCCGTGGATCGTGGGCGGCCTCCTCGTCGCGGTCGTCGCGGTCGGGATCGCGCTTGCGATGGCGAGCGGCGCCGGCTCAGGCGGATCCTCGGACGGCACTTTGGTCCGGGCCAACGGCGGCAGCTGGACCAACATCTCCGCCGACACGCTCGCGACGAAGCTCGAGCACAAGGACTTCACCCTGCTCAACGTCAAGACGCCCTACATCGGGGAGATCAAGGGCACGGACCTGTACATCCCGTACACGGACCTGACCGCGCGGGCCGCCGAGCTGCCGGCGGACAGGTCGGCGCCCATCGTCGTCTACTGCCGCTCGGGCAATGAGAGTGCCATCGCGTCACAGACGCTGCTCGACCTCGGGTACACCAACATCGAGAACCTTGACGGCGGCATGAATGCCTGGTCGGCGAGCGGCCGCCAGATCGTCCAGGTCGCAAGATCGTGACGCGCGACCGCTGCCGCGCATGATCGACTGCCTCGCCGCGCTGGGGATCGACCGCCGATTCCTCGCCTGGGCCGGCACCTGGTCCATGCTCTCGCTGCTGGCGTTCGGCCTCGTTGCCGCGATCATCCCCAACCCCGTGTTCGGCCGGCAGATCCCGCCGGAGCCGTTCGCCATTGCGGTCTGGCTGCTGTCGGCCCCGTTGATGGGCCTCATCGGGGCGACCTACTCGGCACCAACGGTGGCCGGGCCGGTCATGCCGCGAGCCGCCACGGCCCAGCCGGCAGTGGCGGTGCCACTGACACCATCCGTGGATCCGGTGGGCGAGCGACGGGTCGGCAGGCTCGGGTCGATCGCGGGGTTCGGCGCGTTTCTCGCGATCGGCTGTCCGGTATGCAACAAGGTCGCCCTGGTCCTGCTGGGTACGGGTGGTGCGCTCACGGTCTGGGCGCCGCTTCAGCCGGTCATCGGTGGCGTGTCCCTGGCCCTGCTCGCCGGCACGCTCCTGTGGCGATTCCGGCTTCGGCGTCTCGGTGGCGTCTGCCCCGTCTGAGCCGTCCGCGGTCGGGGCCCGCACGCGACGGTCACGGCCCTCGCGGCGATCACCGGCCGCCATCACCCCGCCATCACGGCCTCGTGGCGATCACCGCGCCGCTACCAGCCGGCCCGCGCCGCTACCAGCCGGCCCGCGCCGCTACCAGCCGGCCCGCGCCGCTACCAGCGGCTGCCACACTCCGCGGCCGAGCGAGTCCCCGAACCTGCGCGATCGCTCCATCGACGCTCCATCGCCGGTTCACCGGCCGCCTCGAGGATTGAGCCCGGCACCCGCTCCGGTGCCCGCCGGATCCCCGGAACCCGGACCCCGGCGCCACAGGCCTCGTGAGGTTTGAACGATGAAACGACTCACCATCTCGCTCGCCGTCGGCGCGCTCGCGGTCCTCGCGGTCGCGACCGCCGTCTCGGCCGCCGGGCCGAGGACCCAGAACCGGGACCAGGCTCAGACACAGACCACGCTCACCGAGGTCCTGGGACTCACGCAGGCCGAGATCGCGGACCTGCGCCAGGACGGCATGACGCTCGCCCAGATCGCCGACCGTCGGCACGTCGATCCCGAGAAGCTCGTCGACGAGCTGGCCGCACGGTGGAGTGAGCGCATCGAGGCACGGGTGGCCAATGGTGCGCTGACCGCGGATCAGGCCACAGAGCTCAAGACGCAGCTCGAGCTCCAGGCCAAGGCCAGGATCAACCAGGCGACCGTGGGCGGCATGCGTGGTGCGGCCGTGGGTGCGGGCCCGAACGCCGCCGGGGCCGCAGGAGGCGGCTTCCGCGGAGGCGCCGGCAACGGAGCCGGCGCGGGCCGGGGCGGCTCCGGCAACGGGGCCTGCGACGGCGCGGGGCCGAACGGCGCGGCGTCCTCCTGATCCGCACCCTCACTTGGGACGACCGGACCTGTCGGCAGGCCCGGTCGTCGTCCTATCCTCGAAGACCATGGCTCGAATCCTGGTGGTCGACGACGAGGTCCACATCCTCGACGTTGTCCGCGCCTACCTGACCCGCGACGGCCACGACGTCGTGACCGCCTCCGACGGCGATGCGGCCCTGGCGCTCGCGGTCGAGCGGCTGCCGGACCTGATCGTGCTCGACGTGATGCTGCCCGGGCGCTCCGGGTTCGAGGTGCTACGCGAGCTGCGCGCGCGCGGCAGCGCCGCGGCCGTGATCATGCTGACGGCCCGCGATGACGTCATCGATCGGGTCGCGGGTCTCGAGATCGGCGCCGACGACTACGTGACGAAGCCGTTCGAGCCGCGCGAGCTGGTGGCCCGGGCGGGAGCGGTCCTTCGCCGTACCTCGTCGGCCAGGTCAGGCTCCGGCGACGCGGCAACCGCGGCGCCCGGATCGCCGGGCACCGGTGCCGGACCCGACCACTACTTCGACCTCGTGATCGACCAGGGGGCGCGCGAGGTCCGACGCGATGACGCTGTGCTCGCGCTCACCCGGGTCGAGTTCGACCTGCTGGTGGTGTTCGCATCCCATCCGGGGCATGCGCTCACGCGTGAGCAGCTCGGGGCGGCCGTGTTCGGCGAGACGTTCGACGCGTACGACCGGACGATCGACTCGCACGTCAAGAACCTGCGCCGGAAGATCGGGTCGCGGTGGGGCGACCTGCCGTACGTGGAGACGGTGCGCGGGATCGGCTACCGAGGCGCGCGCCCGTGACGCCTGGGGGCCACCTACCGGTCGCCTTCGCGACGCTGCGGGTGCGGCTGGCGGTCGCCTTCGCGCTGGTTGCCCTGTTCACCGCGGCGGCCGTCGCCCTGACGGCACCGGCGATCGTCGGGCGCGGCTTCGCGGCAGTCGAGGCCGATGGGTCGAGCCCGGGTGCCGGCCGTGGACAGGGGCAGGGTCCGGGACCGGGGGCCAGGCTGCATGCACAGCAGGTGCAGCAGGAGACGACCCTGACGATCATCGAGGTCGCGCTGGTCGCCGCCGGCGTGGCGTCGTTGTTCGGCCTGGCAGTCGCCACGCGCATGACCCGGCCGTTGGGGCGCCTCGAGGACTCGGCCGCGGCCGTCGCTCGGGGCCGTCTCGACGCCCGTTCGGGGCTCGATCGGCGAACCGACGAGATCGGCTCCCTGGCGAGGTCGTTCGACACCATGGCGGCCGAGCTCCAGGGGACCGAGATCGCGCGCCGGCGCTTCTTTCAGGACGCCGCCCACGAGCTCAGGACGCCGCTGGCCGTCATCGATGCCACGGTGTCGGCCGTCATCGACCGGGTCTACGAGCATGACGACCGGCACCTGGAGACGATCCGCGATCAGGCCCGGCTGCTGGGACGCATCGTCGACGACCTGAGGGTGGTGAGCCTCGCCGATGCCGGCGTGCTGACGCTCAGGCGCGAGACGCTCGATGTCGCGGCGCTCATGGCGGCGACCGCCCGGGATCTCACCGCGCGCGCGGCAGCGTCCGGGATCACGATCGAGGTCGCCGACCAGGGGATCACGACCGGATCCCGGGACACCGCCACGCCTGGTGCCCGGGCCGGACGAGCGCCGCTGACCGTGTCCGCCGACCCGGACCGGCTGCGCCAGGTCATGGCGGCCCTGCTCGACAACGCCCTCCGCCACACACCCCCGGGCGGGCGCATCGGGCTGTCGGCATGGCCTGCCGGTGCGGGCCGGACCCGGATCGCGGTCGTGGATTCCGGTCCCGGCATCGCGGCGGACGATCTGCCCCACGTGTTCGAGCGGTTCTACCAGGCGGACGCGGCGCGGGATCGGTCCACCGGCACATCGGGCCTGGGCCTCGCGATCGTCCGGGCGCTGGTCGAGGCCCATGGGGGCACCGTTCGAGTCGCCAGCGGCCGGAACGGCGGCGCGCGGTTCGAGATCGAGCTGCCGAGCGGCTGAGCCCGCTTGCCGGCCGGTCGTGAGGGGCCAACTACGGGCCCTTTGGCGGCGCTGCGCCGGGACCGTCACCCGCACAGCGTGACATCCGGCTCAAGGCAAATACATGTCCTGAACATATATCTAGGTATGGCAATCACAAGAAGTCAGCATGTGTCGGACGGACCCTCGAATCGCCACCGGCCGGCTGGCAGCCACAGGAGCCTTGCGGGTGTTCCACCCGGTCAACGAGATCGACCTCATCCAGATCAGCCTGATCCGCGCGCTTGCGAGCCCGCACCGCCTCCGGATCCTGCGTCTGCTTGCCGACCAGACCCTGGAGGTCAACGAGCTGGCGCGCGATCTCGAGCTCGGCCAGGCCGCCCTGTCCCAGCACCTGGCAGCGATGCGCGCGGTGGGCCTGGTTGCGGCGGCCCGTGACGGGCGCGTCGTCCGCTACCGCCTTGCCGACCCCGAGATCCTGGCCGCCTGCGACCTCATGCGCAACGTCATCGTCCGCCGGCTGGCAGCGCTCGGAGGCCTCGCGGCCGCCGAGGGTGTCTCGACACCGCGCGGCGAAGCCGGTGAGGGCATCGCCACGGATGCCACGTTGCGGCTTTCCACCACGCACCGAACCCGGACGACCCACCACCGAGGGGCCCGGCGCGGCGCCCCGTCCCATACCCAACCAGATCAGGTGACCCCCCGATGAACGAGACCCTGTCCATCGTCATGTTCTCCGGCACGGCCGACAAGCTCCACTCCGCTGCCACCCTGGCCGCGGGTGCGGCAGCGATGGGTCGCCCGGTGAACATCCTGCTTCAGTACTGGGCCCTCGATGCGTTCCGGGCCGACCGGGTTGAAATCGACCACGGCCTCGCCCCCGAGGCGGCGGCACCCGGGGCCAGCCAGCCCGTCAAGGGGTCGAAGTCGATCCCGTGGCTGGACACGTTCCGGATGGCCAAGGAGCTGGGCGAGATGTCGATCGCGGCCTGCTCCGGGTCGCTCGACGTGCTGGGCATCGACGTCACCGACCTGGACCCGCTGGTCGACGCCTCGGGCGGGATCGCCACCTTCCTGATGACGGCCGAGGACGGCCAGGTCCTGTTCATCTGACAGCCGGTCGAGCCGGATCGAGTTCAGCTCGGCCACCAACAGCCTCGCGTACTGGGAGAACCACGACATGACTGCAACGCTCGAACAGCTCGAGACCCTCACCGCCGACAAGGTGATCGACGCCCGTGGCGCCGCCTGCCCCGGCCCGCTGCTCGAGGCCAAGAAGGCGATGGGCAGCATCACGGTCGGCTCGACGATCGAGATCTGGTCCACCGACCCGGTCACCAAGAGCGACATCGGCGCTTGGTCGGCAAAGGTCGGCCATGAGTTCCTGGGGTCGCTCGCCGCGGACGGCTACGACCGCGTGTTCGTCATCCGCCGCAAGTAGCGATCGCATCGGCCCTCGCGGGGCCGCACACGCCCCGCGAGCCGGCCAAGGAGCTGCACCCGATGTCTGCCTCCGTCGCCATCGAGCCACGGGCCCCGGGCGAGACGTACGTCCCGAGGATCCTCGTGTTCTCCACGAACAACATCTCCGACCCGGGCATCGACCTGGCCGGCAGCGCCCACATGCACTACTCGCCGGGCGTTCGGGTGATCGGTCTGCCGTGCACCAGCGGTATCCGGCCGTCGTGGATCCTGCACGCGCTCGAATTGGGCTTCGACGGCGTGTTCGTGGCCTCGGACGGAGACGAATGCGCCTACCTGCCGGACTGCGGCAAGCGTTCGGCCAACGCGGTCGGCAACGCCCAGAAGCAGATGCGGGAGCGCGGCATCGATCCCAATCGCGTACGGATGGCGGCGATCTGCTCGGTCTGCTCCGAGCCGTTCACCAAGCACGTGACGCAGTTCTCGAGCGTCCTGGCCGGGCTCGGCCCGGCGCTGGCGAGGTGACCCCATGACCGAATCGTGCGCGGTGCCTGCCACCGGCAAGGTGGACTACGACGTGCTCGTGGTCGGGAGCGGGATCGGCGGCATGGAGTCCGCCCTCAAGCTCGGCGACATGGGCTACAAGGTCCTGCTGGTCGAAAAGGAGGCCAGCGTCGGCGGCAAGATGATCCTGCTCTCGAAGGTGTTTCCGACCCTCGACTGCGCCAGCTGCATCTCGACGCCCAAGATGGCGGCGACGATCCACCATCCCAACATCACCGCGCTGACCTACAGCGAGGTCGACGGGATCCGCAAGAGCGCGGACGGGAAGTTCCACGCCTCGGTGACCCGCAAGGCCCGCTTCGTCGACATCGACGCCTGCACCGGCTGCCAGAAGTGCGAGACCGCGTGCACGGTCGCGGTGCCAGACCAGTTCAATGCGGACCTGGTGGCGCGGCGCGCGGCCCACATCGCGTTCCCGCAGGCGGTGCCCAAGAAGGCGGTCATCGATCGCGCGGGCAGCTCTCCCTGCTCGTTCGCCTGCCCGGCCGGCATCCAGGCCCACGGCTACGTGTCGCTCATCCGGAGCGGCCTCGACGAGGAGGCCTACCGGCTCGTCCTCGAGGCGACCCCGCTCGTCGGCACCCTCGGGCGCGCGTGCTACGCGCCGTGCGAGGGCGAATGCACCCGCGGCGAGCTCGAGGGCACGCTGCCCATCCGCCGGCTCAAGCGGTTTGCGTCCGATCAGCACGACGCGTCGGGCAATGACACGGGGATCGAGCTGCCCGAGCCGAACGGCAAGCGGGTCGCGATCGTGGGCTCCGGGCCCACCGGCCTGACCGCGGCGTTCCAGCTGGCACGCCTGGGCTACGGCGTCAAGATCTTCGAGGGGGCGCCCGTCGCCGGCGGCTTCCTCCGCCTGGGCATCCCCGCCTATCGCCTGCCCGGTGCCGTCGTGGAGCGAGACATCGAGAACGTGACCGCGCTGGGCGTCGAGATCGCGACCGGCACCACGGTCAGCGATCCCGCGGCGCTCAAGGCCGACGGCTTCGATGCCGTTCTGGTCGCCACGGGCACCCACCGGGACACTGGTCTCGGCGTCCCGGGCGAGGATCGCCTGGGTGTCGTCGGCGCCACCGCGTTCCTGCGCAAGGCCAACCTGGGCGAGGCGCTCGATGTGGCCGGCAAGCGCGTGGTCGTGGTCGGCGGCGGCAACGTCGCGATGGACGCGGCACGGGTTGCGCGCCGGCTGGGCGCCGCCTCGGTGACGGTCGCCTATCGCCGCAGCCGCGAGCAGATGCCCGCCCACCACGTCGAGTCCGTCGACGCCGAGAAGGAAGGCGTCGGGTTCCGCCTGCTCGTAGCCCCGGCCGAGGTCGTGGGCAACAACGAGGGCGCCGTGGCCGGTCTCCGGTGCACGGAGATGCGGCTGGGCGCGCCCGATGCCTCGGGTCGCATGTCGCCCGAGCCCATCGCGGGCTCCTCGGTGACGCTCGAGGCCGACCTGATCATCGCCGCCATCGGCATGAAGCCCGACACGAGCATGTTCGGCGACCGCGTGATGGTGCTGCCGAACGGCCGGCTCGCGAACGACCGGGCCAGCTGCCAGACCCTGACCGAGCACGTGTTCGCCGCCGGCGACGCGGTCAACGGGCCCACCGACATCACCCGCGCGGTGGGCGAGGGCCGCAAGGCCGCCCACCAGATCGACGCCTGGCTCCACGACCGACCGTTCGAGGACTGGGACGATCGCCTTCCGGGCGTGGACAAGCAACAGGTCCTGGCTCGTCAGAAGGCGTACACGGCGTCGGCGCCCACGCCCGACGGCATGGACCTGGTGCCGGCTCCGACTGACTTCCACGAGATCGAGGCGCCGCTGACCGAGGCCGAGGCCCGGCGCGCCGCCGGCCGGTGCATCGATTGCGCCGTGTGCTCCGAGTGTGAGGAGTGCGTCAACGCCTGCCCGGTCGATGGCTGCATCGACCTTCGCGCACGAGACGAGCACCTCGAGGCAGCGGTCGGCGCGGTGGTCGTGTCCACCGGCTTCAAGCTGTTCCCCGCCGACCTCAAGCCCGAGTACGGCTTCGGGCGGTTCAAGAACGTCATCACCGGGATGCAGATGGACCGGCTGCTGGCGCCGACCCGGCCGTTCAACACGATCCTCCGGCCGGGCGACGGCAAGGTCCCCGAGCGGATCGCCTACATCCTGTGCACCGGATCGCGCGACGAGACCGTCGGCAACCCGCTGTGCTCGCGGTTCTGCTGCATGTACTCGATCAAGCAGAACCAGCTCCTGATGGGCGCCCTGCCGCTGGCCGATGTGACCGTCCACTACATGGACATCCGGGCGCCGGGTAAGCGCTACGACGAGTTCTACGAGCAGGCCAAGGCGATGGGCGCCATGTACGTCAAGGGCCGCGTCGCCGACGTCACCGAGAAGGAGAACGGCGACCTCGTGCTCAAGTACGAGGACATCGAGAACGGCGGCGGCATCGTCGAAGCCGAGTACGACCTGGTCGTGCTGGCGGTGGGCGTGCAGCCCAACCACGATGCCGAGCAGCTGTTCGAGGTCGAGGAGCTCGCGACCGACGAGTGGAGCTACGTCGACGAGCCGGAAGAGGACATCAATCCAGGACAGACCAGCATCCCGGGCGTGTTCGTGGCCGGAGCCGCGTCCGGCGCCAAGGACATCGCGGACTCGATCATCCATGCGGGTGCGGCCGTTGCCCAGGTTGCGGCCCACCTGGAACAGACGAAGGTCGATCCCGAGCGCGAGATCGTGATGGTGCAGGCATGAGCGAGCGCATCGATCCCATGGCCGCTCAGCCGGAGTCCGCTCCCGGGGGTGATCCCACCGCGCGCCGCATCGGCGTCTATGTCTGTCACTGCGGCGGCAACATCAGCGACTACGTCGACGTCGACAAGGTCGTCGCGGACATCCGGGACGCGGGCGATGTCGTGGTGGCTAAGCACGAGATGTTCGCCTGCTCCGACGCGACCCAGACCGAGATGGTCGCGGACATCGAGGCCAACCAGCTCGACGGGCTGGTCGTCGCCTCGTGCTCGCCCAAGCTCCACACGTACACGTTCCGCGGCGTCGCGTCGCGCGCCGGCCTGAACCCGTACGAGTACACCCAGGTCAACATCCGCGAGCAGTGCTCGTGGGTGCACACCGACGACGAGGCGGCGGCCACCGACAAGGCGACGGCGCTGGTCCGGGCCGGCATCTCCCGCACCCGGCTGACGACCCCGCTGGAGCCGATGGTCGTCGACACCCTGCCGCACACCCTGGTGATCGGCGGCGGGATCGCCGGCCTGCGCGCCGCCATCGGCCTCGCCGACATCGGCCTGCGGGTCACGCTGGTCGAGCGCGAGCTCGAGCTCGGCGGCTGGGTGGGCCGGTTCGGCCCGATGTTCCCCCACGGCAGGGACGGCCGTGCGCTGATCGCGACGCTCGTCGCCGAGGTGCGCAAGCGACCATCGATCACGGTGCTCACCGGCGCTGAGGTGGTCGGCAAGGCCGGCAGCTTCGGCAACTACCGAGTCAGCATCAGGGTGGGCGATCCGGGCTCGGCCGCGATCGAGGTCGCCGTCGGCACGATCGTGACCGCCACCGGTTTCGACGCCTACCAGCCCGAGGCCGGCGAGCTCGGCTACGGGATCGAGGGCGTCGTCACGCTGCCCGAGTTCAAGGAGCTGGTCGACGCTTCGAAGGGGGCGCTCAGCTGGAAGGGCCGGCCGGTCCGGAGCCTCGCCTACGTGTACTGCGTCGGCAGCCGCAACACCGCCGGCTGCGCCAATGCCTACTGCTCGCGGTTCTGCTGTGCCGCCACCGTTCAGACGGCGATCGACGTCGCGGGCCTCGATCCATCGATCCGGCAGTTCCACCTGTATCGCGACATGCGGACGTACGGCAAGTTCGAGCCGCTGTACACCGAGGCCCGCAAGGCCGGGTCGGTGTTCCTCAAGTTCGACAACGACGAGCCGCCCGCGGTGACGAAGGGCGAGGACGGCCGGCTCACGGTCACCGTCCGCGACCTGCTGACCGAGCGCACCGAGCTCGCGATCCCGGTCGACCTGGTCGTGCTCGTGACGGGCATGGTCCCGCGCGAGAACCAGGCGCTGGTGGACGTGCTCAAGCTGCCCGCCGGCAGCGACGGCTTCTTCAACGAGATCCATCCCAAGCTGCGGCCGGTCGAGACCGTGGTCGACGGGGTGCTGATCGCGGGTGCCTGCCAGGGCCCCAAGACCTCCGCCGAGAGCGTGGCGTCGGGGCTGGCCGCGGTCACCCAGAGCGCGGCGGTGCTCAAGAAAGGGTTCACCGAGCTCGACCCGCTGGTGGCCACCGTCGACGCCGACGCCTGCACCGCCTGCGGGGACTGCCTCACGGCCTGTCCCTATGACGCGATCTCGATGGCCGAGGCCGGTGACCGTCACTTCGCCGTGATCAGCCCCACCGGCTGCAAGGGCTGCGGCGGTTGCGTGCCGCTGTGCCCGGAGAACGCGATCGACCTGCTCGGCTACACCGACGCCCAGATCAGCTCGATGATCGAAAGCCTCGTGGAGGTGCCCGCCTGATGACCACGACCAACCGGGACGTCCGCGAGGTGATCCGCGAGGAGCCCGTGATGCGCGCCCGGATCCTGGCCGCCCTGCACGACGGCCCGCTCACCGTGCCCGAGATCGCCAGGGCGATCGAGGCACCAACCCACGAGGTCGTGTTCTGGGTCATGGGCATGCGCCGCTACGGCTGGCTGGCCGAGGTCAAGGGCAGCGAAGCCGACGGCTACTTCCAGTACGAGCCGACCGGGAGGACCTCCTGATGGCCGTCGCGACCGCGCCCGTGGACCTGCCGGTGGCGACACCGGTCGACCTCGGGCTGTACCCCGACATCCAGCGCTTCGGCGCCGCCGACGTGTCCGCCTGCTTCAGCTGTGGCACATGCACCGCCAGCTGCCCGCTGTCGGAGACCGATGCCACCTTCCCGCGGCGGATCATCCGCTATGCGCAGCTGGGCATGAGGGATGCCCTGCTCTCATCCAAGGAGCTGTGGTCCTGCTATCAGTGCGGCGAATGCGCCGAGACGTGCCCCACGCAGGCGGACCCGTCCGAGTTCATGGCGGCCACCCGCCGCTACGCGATCGCAAGCTACGACCGGACCCGGATCGCCCGGACGATGTACACGCGGCCGCTGTTGGCGACGGTCATGGCCGTCGTGATCGCCGCCTTCTTCGCCCTGTTCATGTACTCCGCCCACGGCCCGCAGAGCGGCGAGTCGCTGGCGATCTTCGAGTTCATCCCCGAGGACCTGATCCACAACACGGGCATCGTCGTGATGATCCTGGTGTTGCTGGCGGGGTTGGCCGGCGTGATCTCGATGGCCCACTCGATCGGGCGGCGCGAGGGCGTGGGCTGGTCGACGGTGTTCGGCGGACGGGTTGCGCTCGGACGCTCGGCCCGGGCCGCCTGGGCGGCTGTCGCGCGGGAGTCGCTGGCCCAGCGCCAGTTCCGGACCGAGTGCGACGTCGACCAGGAGGTCGTGCCCTGGTATCGCCGGCGCTGGCTGGTCCACGCGATCACGGTCTGGGGCTTCCTCGGGCTGCTCGCGGCGACCGGACTCGACTACGGGCTCGCGCTGCTGGGGATCAAGGCGACCGGGACGCCGGTGCCCGTCTGGTACCCCGTCCGGCTGCTGGGCACCGTCGCCGGCCTCGCGCTGATCTATGGCACAACCATCCTCATCATCGACCGCTACCGCGCCGCGAACCGGTCCGTTCGGAAGTCCACGACGGCCGACTGGCTGCTGCTCACGCTGCTGTGGATCACGGGCGTGACCGGCTTCGTGCTCGAGCTCGCGCTGTACCTGCCGTCGGCCCCGGCCTGGGGCTACTGGGTGTTCCTGCTCCACGTCGCGGTGGCCATGGAGCTCGTCCTCCTCGCCCCGTTCATGAAGCTTGCCCACGCGGTCTACCGGCCAGTCGCGCTGTTCTTCGTCGCCCTCACCCGGGAGGCGCGACCTTGACGCAGACCCTGCCGCAGGTGACGCACGAGCACCACGAGCGGATCCTGCGCAACGTCGATCGCATGCCCCAGCTCGCTGACCGGCTGCTCACCGCCAAGGCGGGCGACGTCCTCCCGGATCTGGCCGAGCTGAGCCGGTTCCTGACCGGCGCCCTGCTGCCGCACATCGACGCCTCGGAGCGGACGATGTACCCGGAGCTGGAGCGGATGTTCCAGCACCGGCACTCGATGGCGCCCATGCGTCGTGAGCACGACGAGGTCCGCCAGCTGATCCGGGAGTACGCCAGGCTGTCCGGCGAGCTGCAGACCGGCACCGTGACGCTGGGCAGGTCGCTTGCCGTCCGGCGGGTGATGTTCCAGCTGTACGCGCTGCTCAAGATCCATCTCGCCGAGGAGGCGGCCTACCTCCGGATCGTCGATCGCGGCGTGACCGGCGACGTGGCCGAGATGCTGGCGGCAGCCATGGAGCATCCGCTCGGCCCGAAGGCCTGATCGGTGGCCCCGACCGGGCGCACCGCACGCTCGAGGCGGCGGGTGGCCGCGCATGCCTCTATGCTCGCCTCAGCCATGAGCTCCTCTCGTCGAGACCGGGCCGACGTGCAATCCAGCCATGTCGAGCCGGCCTCGGCCGCCGATGACGTGCCGGGCAGCGATGACGTGCCGGGCAGCGGTGACGCGCCGGGCACCGACGACGCGCGGGCGGATGATGCCGCCGCCGCGGACGGACCGGCCACGTCAGCGACCGCGGGCTCGTTCGTGATCGCCTCGGACCACGATCCGGCCGGGATCCCGATCCACCGCGGCTGGTCACCGATCGGCGCCCATCGATGGATGGAGCCGTTCGTGCTGGCCTTCCTCGCCTCGGGCACCGGGCACGGGTACGCGATTGTGGGCGAGCTCGCGCAGCTCGGCATCACCAACGGCCCGGTGGACGTGGGACAGGTCTATCGCACGCTGCGCGACCTCGAGCAGGCGGGCCAGGTCGTCTCGTCGTGGACGACCGGCACCGGTCCGGCGCGCCGGGACTACGAGCTGACGGCCGCGGGGTGCGCGGCGCTCGATGAGTGGGCGGCGGTCATGAAGGAGCGCAGCCGGCTCGTGGCCGAGTTCGACGCCCGCTACCTGGAATGGACGGCGGGTCGTCGGAAGCGGCGAGCCGCCTCCGTGTAACCAGCGAGACTCGTCGATCCGATGTCTGACGATCGCAGAGCAGCCATGACCGGTGCCGATCAGGCCGCCACGGGTGGGTCGGATCACGCCGCCACCGCGGCGGCGGTCGCCGAGCGTCTGGGTGTCGCGCCGGCGGTCGGCCTGTCCGACGAGGAGGCGACGCGACGCGCCGGGACGGCAGGGCCCAATGCGCTCGACGAGGCGAAGCGCGAGCCCGCCTGGCGGATGGCATGGGATGCGTTCACCGAGCCGTTCGTGCTGATGCTGGCGGCGGCCGGCGCGCTCGCGATCGCGGTCGGCGAGGTCCGCGACGGGCTGCTCGTGCTCATCGGCCTGCTGCCCATCGTGGGCGCCGACGTCGTCACGGAGTATCGCGGCGAACGAGCGCTCGAAGCGCTGCGTGACGCGACGGCCCCGGTCGCCCGGGTGCGGCGATCCGGCGTGATGTCGGTGGTCGCGGCTGCCACGCTGGTGCCTGGCGACCTGGTGCTGCTCCAGGGCGGCGACGTGGTGCCCGCGGACCTGCGCGTCACCCGCGCGGAGCGGCTGCTGCTCGACCGCAGCGTGCTCACCGGGGAGTCCATCCCCGAGGAGCCCCGCGTCGCACCCGACGACGTCGACGCGCCGCTGGCCAGCCGTCGCGCGGTGGCCTACTCGGGGACGAGCGTCGTCGGTGGCCGCGGCGAGGGGATCGTGATCGCGATCGGCGCGGCCACCGAGTTCGGCCGGATCGCGGGCAGCCTCGCGTCCCGCCAGCGGCGCCGGAGCCCGCTGCAGCGCGAGCTGGACCGCCTGGTCCGGATCCTGCTCGTCGTGGCCGTCGCGCTGATCGGGTTCACGGTCGGGATCGGGTTCGTTCGCGGCCATCCGCTGGGCGAGAACATCCTGGCCGGGATCTCGTCCGCAATCGCGGCAATCCCCGAGGAGCCGCCCGTCCTGCTGGCGGTCATCCTCGGCCTGGGTGCCTACCGGTTGCTCCGGCGCGGGGTCCTCGTCCGCCGGCTCAACGCCGAGGAGACGCTCGGCGCGGTGGATCTGATCGTCACCGACAAGACCGGCACGATCACCCAGAACCGGCTGGCGGTCTCGTCGGTCCGGACGGCCGATGGCTCGGTGACCGATCCTGAGCGGCGCCTGGAGCTGCTGGAGGAGGCACTTCGCGCCGAGGAGGACGCCTGGCCGGCCGAGGCGGTCGCCCCTGCGTCGTTCACCCGGGCCCTGCGGGCGGCCGTGGACGAGGCCGGCGGCGTCAGCAGGCTCGACGCAACCGAGCTCGTGGAGGCGGTACCGCCCTCGGACTCGCTGCCGGTCACCCGGACCCGTGCCCGTCGCGACGGCCACGTCGAGAGCCTGGCGCTTGGTGCGCCCGAGGTCGTGCTCGAGTTCGTCGCGGCCGGGGAGGCGGCAGCCGAGACCCCAGCCCGGCAGGATCATCGCGGTCCGCTGCACGATCACGAGGGCCCGGCCCATCTCGGCCACGACCCGCGCGTCCGCGCCGCGCCCGACCTGGACCAGCACGCGCTGTCCCCGGGTGAGCACGCGCCCGACCTGGACCAGCGTGACCGTTGGGCCGGGCTGATCGAGTCCTGCGCGGCGACGGGCGAGCGGCTGGTGGCGCTCGCCCGACGCGTTGACGACGAGCCTTGGCAGATGCGGGCGCTGGTCGGCTTCGCCGATCCCATCCGCCCGGGCATCGCCGACGCGATGACCATGGCCCGCGACGCCGGGATCCAGGTTGTCGTCGTGACCGGCGACCACCCGCGCACGGCTGCAGCGATCGCCCGCGAGGCGGGCCTTGAAGCCGATGCGATCGTGACCGGGGAGGAGCTCGCGGGCTGGGACGACGACCGGCTGGCCGGGTCGCTGCCCGGCTTGCACGTGGTGGCACGGTCGACGCCGGACCAGAAGCTCCGCCTCGTGCGCGCGGCTCGCACGGACCGCCGGATCGTGGCCGTGACCGGCGACGGGGTGAACGACGCACCAGCGCTCCACGGCGCCGACGTTGCGGTCGCCATGGGCAGCGGGACCGCAGTCGCCCGTGAGGCAAGCGATCTCGTCCTGGGAGACGACTCGTTCGCGACTCTGATGTTCGGCCTCGCCGAGGGCCGCCGGATCGTCGACAACGTCCAGAAGGGTCTCGTGTTCGTCGTCTCGACCCACGTCGCATTCCTGGGCTTCATCCTGATCTCGACCATGTTCGTCGCGGAGCGGCAGGTGCTCATCCCGCTCCAGATCCTGTGGATGGAGTTCTTCATCGACCTCAGCACCTCGATCGCGTTCGAGCGCGAGGCGTCCGAGCCGGGCCTCATGACGCGTCCGCCGCGGCACGCCGACACGCCGCTGCTGACGGGCGGGATCCTGGCCCGGATCGCAGGTGCGGGCGCCTTCACCGCGATCGCTGCTCTCGTGATCATGCTCACCCGCGGCGGTGGCTTCGAGCACGCGGCGTGGCTCGCGTACACGGCGCTGGTGGTCAGCCAGTGCGCGCGTGCTTACTGGAACCGGAGCGTCCGGATGCCGATCCATCGGTTGGGGCGAAACTCGTTCCTGCTGGCGGCCGGCGTGGCCGCGATCGCGGTCCAGGCGCTGATCCCGTACGTGCCGGTGCTCGCCGAGGCCTTCCGGGCCACGACGCTCGACGCTGGGGACTGGCTGCTGGTCGCGATCGTCGCCCTGCTGCCGGCGGTGGTGGCGGAGGTCGCACGGATGCGGGGCAGGGGACGGTCGGTCTGGGTGGCCTGACCCCGGCTGCCGCCGGCGCGGCGATGGCGATCGGCTCGAACGCTCCCTACAGCGGCTCGGCCGCCGCGTGGTCGATGCCGCGTGCGAGCAGGGCCTTCTCCTCATCGCTCAGGTTGCGGTCGAGGACGTCGAGGTAGAGCTCCTCCTCGGCCAGGTGGACCTTGAGGATGGCGTGCAGCCGATACAGCGCGCGCCGCAGGGCCATGCCCTCGACGGCGCTCCAGCTGCAGCCCTCGGCGTGGCGCCGGTAGCGACCCAGCTCCTCGATCAGGCGCTCCATCTCGCGGTGCTCGCCGCGCATCGGTGTCATCGAGTGGCGGCCGTCGAGCACCTCCTCCACGCGGTCGTAGAGCGTGGTCTCGATGGCCGCGATGTGCGGGACGAGCTGGGTGACGATGAAGCCGTACTCCTGCTCGAACATCTCATGGATGGCTGAGCAGTCGACGTGACCGACCATGTCGGCGAGCTCGAGCAGGTGGTCGACGTGAGGAAGCATCCGCGCGTGGTGGTCCTCGCTCGTCGTGCGCAGGGACAGCATCCGGGACTCCATCGGTGGCGGGATCGATCCGCTCGGCCAGAGCATGCCACGTGCCGGCGGTTGCGGCCGGGCGGTCCCAGCCGGGCGGCTGCGGCCGGCGGGGGAGAGGGGCGGCTGGGCGGCGGCCGGTGCCCCGGACGGCGAGGGACCGCAAGGCTCAGCGCTTGAGCCAGGCCGCGACCTGCTCGTGCGTCGGGATCCGGCCCGCTGCCACCACGGTGCCGTCGATCACGAGGCCGGGCGTCGACAGCACGCCCCGCGAATCGATCTCCGCGTCGTCGGTGACGTGGCGCACGTCCGCCTGGAGCCCGTGCTCCGCAACGACCTCGCGGACGACCTCCTCGACGCGCTGGCAGTTCTTGCATTCATGACCCAGGACCTCGATCAGGTGCGCTGAACATCTCAGCCCACGGTGAGGTGTCCAAGGGCCGGAGGTCACGAGCCGGGGGCAATTCGGACCGCGGCGGCAGCAGGTCGTTGACCTCGGTTGGGCCGGTGCGCGCCCCGCCGGCGGGTCACCGTCGGGCGGTGCTGTCCCGAGTCCCTTGGCGAGTGGCACCGGCCCTCGACGGGGTCTTGACCGCCCGTCGGGGCAGACGCTCCTCAGCCAACGTGCCCCGGGCCGCGCGGCGCCGCGGCGATGCGTCCACTCGCGGCTGCATCCATGTCGAGGCGAGGGCGGGCCGCCCGAACAGATATCCCTGGCCCAGCGGGACCGCGACCTTCTCGAGGACCGCACGCTCGGCCTCCGTCTCGACCCCTTCGGCGATGACCCGACAACCGGTTGCGCCGGCGAAATGCAGCAGGGCGACGATCATCGCCTGCCGCGTGACATCGGCGTTCACGCCCCGCACCAGGCTGATGTCGAGCTTCACGAACTGGGGCCGAAGCTCGACGAGATGGCCAAAGTTGGCGACCCCGGCGCCCGCGTCGTCGACCGCGATCCGGAGATCCGGACCCAGCGCCTCGAACGCGGCGCGGAGCGCCGCGTAGTCCTCGACGATCTCGTGCTCCGTGACTTCGAGCACGATCGGCCGCGTTCGCGCCGCCAGGATCGCCCGCAACTCGTCCCCGGCGAGGATCAGCGACGGCGAGACGTTGAGGCTCAGGAACGGACCGGGCGGCAAGGCGGCGGACGCCGCGATCGCTGCCCGCAGGGTGGCCGCCTCCAGGTCAGGCTCAAGCCCGCATCGTCGCGCTCCGGTAAAGACGATGTCCGGCCTGGTGCCGTCGCGGAACCGCGTCAGGGCCTCGTAGCCGACCGCGGCGCCGCTCGCCAGGTCGACGATCGGCTGGAACACCGGGTGGAACGCCTGATCGTCGATGATCGCGCGGTATCTGTCGCGGTCGATCGCCGCCTCGGTCGCCTGGGCTGCGTGCGAGGAGAGGAGCGCCCCTGCGAGCGTGGCGTACTCGAGAATCGCCGGCAGCCGCTCGGTCAGCAGGGTCACCGCGTCCGGATCTCTCGACCCGACGATCAGGAGGCCGATGAGCGCCGCCCCCGACTTGACGGGCATGTACGCCTGGCCGAGCAGACCGAGCGCCCGACGCTCGGCGAGATACGGGTGACCTGCTCGGGGTCCCAATTCCTCCACCCACGGCCCGAGCGCGGCCCGCGTCCAGAGCGCCCGGCTGCGCTCGGCACCGAAGCTCTTCAGGTCCAGCAGGCGCCCGTCGTCGACGGCGATGGCCACCGGCACCATCCTGTCCTCGGCTTCGAACAGCGAGAGCGAGGCGACCGCGATCTCGGGCAGCTCGAGGATCTGCCGACAGATCGCGTCGGCGGTCTGCGTCGCGGTATCGGCCGGGCGAAGCGCGGCCAACGCGTTCGAGATGAAGGCTCGCTCGCGGGCGCGGCGCACCTCCTGCGCCTCGAGCGCGCGTTCGTGCGTGACATCGCGCTTCACCGCCACGTACGAGGTGACGGCACCCGACGGGCCCACCACGGGGGCGATCGAGGCCACCTCCGTAAACGTGGTGCCATCCTTGCGACGGTTCACGAGCTCCCCCGTCCAGGTCGCACCCGAGGACAGCATCGACCACATGTCGGCGTAGAACGCCGCCGTCTGGACCCCGCTATGCAGCATGCTCGGGTTCCGACCCAGGACGTCAGCGCGCGCGTAGCCGGTCGTCCGCTCGAAGGCCGGGTTGACGTAGGTGATGGTGGCCCCAGGGTCGGTGATGACAACCGACTCGGCGGTCTGCTCGATGGCCGCGGCGAGGCGCGAGAGCTCGGTGTCGTGGGCCTCGTGGACGGCACGCGCCCGGAGCGTGTCGAGGCCGTATGCGAGGTTCTCCGCGAGCTGATCGAGGAGCGTGATCTCTTCATCTCCGAAGCCGTCGCGCTCGTCGGAATAGACGACCAGGCTGCCGAATGCCCGGCCGCCCCTGAGCAACGGGATCGCCGCCCCGGAAGCGTAGCCACGGGCCAGCGCCGCCTCGCGCCATGGCACGACCGTCGGGTCGGTGAGGAAGTCGCGCACGATCACGGTGCGCGCTTCGCGCACGGACGTACCGACGGGCCCCCGCCCGCGCTCCGTCAGATGCCAGGTCACCTCCAGCCCGGCCTGGTCCCCCTCGTGGTACCCGGCCGAGGCCACGGGGCGAATGGATCCGGCGTCATCCTCCTCTCGACAACCGACCCAGGCATAACGGTAGGCACCTTGCTCGACGACGATGCGGCAGATCGAGTCGAGGAGGTCTAACTCGCTGGTGGCCCGCACCAGCGCCTCGTTTGCGGCGGAAAGCGAGCCGAGCAACCGATTGCGCCGCGCCAGCAACGCGCTGGCGCGCTCCCTGTCGCTGACGTCGCGCGCGACCCCCTCGACGGCAACGAGCGCGCCCGTCGCATCGAGCACCGCGGTGCTGCGCTGCTCGAGGCGCACCCAGTGACCATCGGCATGCTCCACCCGCAGGACCACCGGGTCCTCCAGCCGCGGGACATCAGGTTCGCGCTCGAGGAGGTGCCGGTCATCGGGGTGGACCAGCCGTGCCATGAGGCCGGGGTCGGCGAGGAACGCGGACGGCGGATAGCCCAGCACCGTTTCGACCGACGGGCTCATGTACTCGAAGCCGGGGGCGGGCACGACCCGGTACCGAGAGATCACATCCTGGGCGTGCTCGGCGAGAAGCCGGAAACGCTGCTCGCTGGACTCGAGCTCCCGGGTCTGCCGGTCGCGGCGAGTCTCGTTTCGGCGGAGCAGGAGGGCCAGCATCGCGCCGGTGACCGCCACGTAGCCCCAGCCCTTGACGGTGGACAGCGTGACGATGGTCGCGGGATCGCTGGAGAACGCGGCAACCGCGCGATCGCTCACGGCGATCCAGAGGACTGCGCTCGCGAAATACGCGAGCACGATGCTCCCGGTCGAGAGCCGGGCCGGATGGCCCACCTCGTGAAACAACCTGCGAGATCCTCGGACGGCCGTATGGCCCCATGGTTGGGCCTCGGCGATCGCCGGCGCTATCACCCGGAGGTACCCTTCCGCGCCACGGCCCGTGGCTGGCCAGCAGGACGGCCTGCATCACGGCACGCACGGCTCGTTTGACATTCAAGCTACTGGAAGGTTTAGCCTCGTGTCATGCGGATCGGAGAGGTCGCCCGGCGGGTCGGAATCGCACCGTCAGCCGTGCGCTGGTACGAGGACGCGGGTGTCCTTCCGCCGCCCGAACGGGGAGCCAACGGCTATCGCGACTACCACGCGAGCGACGTAGCCCGCCTACGACTCGTGGTTTCCCTTCGCCGACTCGGTCTGGTGCCGGTCGAGGCGGGACGGCTGGCACAGCTGTGCCTGGAGCACGGCCGGGTCGATCTCGACCTTGCGCCGCTGCTCGCCGACCAGCGGGCAGCGATCGCACGTCAGCGAGACGATCTCGATCGACTCGAGGCCGAGCTGCTCGATCTGGAGCTCACGATGGCGGCCGCCGGCCGCGCCAGGAGGACCATTCCCGTGCCCGACGCCCCGATCCGTGTGCTGTTCGTGTGTACCCACAACTCGGCCCGCAGCCAGATCGCCGAGGCGCTCCTCGAGCGCTACGGCGGCGACGACTTCGAGGCGCGCTCCGCGGGCACGGAAGCGACCCGCGTGAACCCGTACGCGGTGCGCGTGCTGGCCGAGCTGGGGATCGATTGGGCAGCTGCCCGGAGCAAGGTCATCACCGAGTTCCTCGACCAGCAGTTCGACTACGTGGTCACCGTGTGCGACCGGGCCCGCGAGACATGCCCCGTCTTCCCGGGCTCGCAGAACACGCTGCACTGGGGTCTCGACGACCCGTCGGAGGTCGGGGGGACCGAGGAGCAGAAGCTGGCCGCCTTCCGGCGAACGCAGGTCGAGGTCAGCTCGCGGCTGCGGCCGTTCATCGAGGTTGCGCTGCGGGCCGCCGGCCGCCGGTCGCGCTCAGTCGCCGCGGACTGAGGACGCGTCCCGGGCACCGTCGATCCCGCCGTGATCGCGTCGCCGCCACCGGACAGCTGGGACTCACGGCGCCACCAAGCCCGGCTGCGGGAACGGTCTTCTGGAGTGGATCGAATCAGCCGACGGCGCCCGCTCCGACCGGCACGCGGTTCGGGATTCCTCGATCGAAGCGGGACGCGATCCTGCCCGCGATCTCCTCGGCGTCACTGCCCACGCCGGTCACCAGCGGAGACAGGAACGACGTCTGGAACGGCAGTCCCACGAACGAGAGGCCCGGCACGTCCGGGACGCTGCCGCGGATGTGCCGCGGCAGGCCACTCGGCTCGATGACGGGTATCCGGATCCACTCGAACGCCGGCCGGAAGCCCGTGCACCACACGACGGCGTCGACGTCGACGGCGCGACCGCCGGCGAGCCAGGGCTCACCATCTCGCGCGCCCTCGACCCGCCCGACGCGCTCGACACCTGCCCGCAGGAGCTCGCCAGGTTGGACGCGGATGACCGGGGCGGTGCCGTGATCGCCCATGCGCTCGCACATCCGGCGCCCCAGCGGCGTGTCCAGCGTGAGTGCCCGGCGCGCGAACCCGAAGAACAGGCGCGCCCCACCGATCCGGGCCGGCCGCGGCAGGAAGGTGCTGTGCCCGGCAAGCTGCACGCGCCGGCCGGCGGCCCGCAGCTCGAGCGCGATCTCGACCCCTGAGTTGCCCGCGCCGACGACCAGGACGTGGTCGCCGCGGATCGAGGACGGGTTGCGGTACGCGCTCGAATGCAGCTGCGAGATCGAGCGATCGAGCTCGTCTGCGAACGCGGGTACGTGCGGTGCGGACAGGAAGCCGGTGGCGACGATCACCTCGCGGGTGAGGTACTCGCGGTCGCCGGCCTGGAGCTCGAACCCATCGCCATCGTGCACGAGGCGATCGACGCGAACCCCGTGGCGGATCGGCGCCCGCTCTCGCTCCGCGTAGCCCGCAAGGTAGTCGGCCATCTCGTCCTTCGACGGCATGGCCCCGGGCGTGCCCGGGAACGGTACCCCCGGCAGGCCGTCGATCGCTGCCGGAGTGAACAGGTGGAGGGAGTCCCAGCGCTCACGCCAGGCGTCACCGGTTCGCGCCGCGGCATCCAGCACGACGTGCTCGATCCCACGGGCGGCCAGGTGGTGGGACGCGGCCAACCCGGCCTGGCCTCCGCCGACCACGATCGCGTCATGGCGCTCGATATCCCTGGCGTCGGGGGCGGCCAGGGTCTCGATTTCGGCAGGTGTCATCGCGGGGACGCTCCCTTCGATAGAGTCGTACTCTATTTTGATAGAGTGCTACTATATCGACATGAGCGGGACTGTCAATGGGGCCCGGCCCAGTCTTCGGGCAGAGCGTGCGGCGGTCACCCGGCGGCGGATCGGCGATGCCGCCCGCCTCCTGTTCGTGCGCGACGGCTACGGTGCGACCACCCTGCAGGCGATCGCTGACGAGGCCGGAGTCGCCGTTCAGACCGTATACGCCGTCTTTGGCTCCAAGGCCGGCATCCTGCGCGAGCTCCGCGACGCGATCGTCCACGAGCCCGAGGCCGATGCGCTGGTCCGCGAAGCCATGGCCGCCTCCGATGCGGGCCATGCGCTCGACCTGTTCGCCCGTTCCATCCGCGCCCGCTGGGATGCCGGCAACGAGGTCGTTCGGATCTACGCGGAGGCGGCATCGACCGATCCCGCGCTGCGCGCCGAGCACGAGGCGGTGTACGCGCGCCGCCGGGGCGGCTTGCGCCAGCTGGCCGGGACGCTGGCCGCCCGGCTCGCGCCCGGCCTCGAGGTCGGGACCGCGTTCGCGATCCTCGATGCGCTGACCCTGCCCGACCTCTACGCCGAGCTGGTCGGGGTCAACGGCTGGACGGCCGATGCCTACCAGGCATGGCTGGCGACGACCCTGCGCCGGCAGCTGCTGGGCGCCTGAGCAAGCGCGCCGGGTCGAAGCGTGGATCATCCGGGGCTGCCCGCCCATCCTGTTATCTAGTTGTAACGCGCCACGGGGCGGAACATCGGGGTTACACCCTTGATCACCCGCCGATAACGTGGATCATCGAAGGTAACGTCAGACCGCCCCGAACCAAGCGCGAGGCGGTGGCTCCCGACCGCGCCAGGAGGCATGGCATGGCCCGTCGTCCCCGGTCCAGGTTCTCGGTCATCGTCGCGATGGCGGCCCTGCTCGCGCTCGGCGCCGCACCCGCTGCGGCCGCCCACAGCACCTCGCCGCCGCACCATGGAGCCAGCTCCTGCGCGCTCGGTCCCGACGGCGCGATCCGGCACGTGATCTACGTCCAGTTCGACAACACCCACTTCCTGGCCGACCGCGCGGGCGTTCCGTCCGACCTCGAGCAGATGCCCCACCTGCTCAACTTCATGCGCAACAACGGCACCCTGCTGACCAACGACCATACGGTCCTCATCTCCCATACCGCGGGCGGCATCCTGTCGTCGCTCACGGGCGTCTACCCGGATCGCCACGGGCAGGTCGTGTCCAACAGCAACGTCCGGATCTCGTCGACCGGCGGGTTCTCGTTCCCGAGCTCGTTCGGCTACTGGACCGATACGCTGTCGGCGTCCAACACGCCGACCGTGCCCAATATGGTCGGCCCCGACGGCAGCAACATCCCGGCGCCGTGGGTCCCGTTCACACGCGCCGGCTGCGACGTGGGTGAGGTCGCTACCGCGAACACCGTGCTCGAGAACACGAGCACCGCGCCCGGCGGCGACATCACCAAGGTGTTCGGCAACCCGTCGCCCCAGCAGGTCGAAGCCGACGCCTCGTACGCCGCGCAATACGGCACCGCCGCTCGCCAGCTCGCCCAGACCGACTTCGTCGGGTTCGCAATCCACTGCGCCCAGAGCTCGGCGACCTGCGCCGACGGTCAGCCGGACGTGCTTCCCGACGAGCCCGGTGGTTACACGGGCTATAACGGCCTGTTCGGCGCCCAGGAGATCGACCCGCTGCTGACGGGCCAGCCGGCATCGGTGCCGGTGACCGGCCTCGACGGCCAGGCGGTCACGGATCCCTTCGGGCACCCTGGCTTCCCGGGCTTCGACGGAATGTCCGCCTCCGTCTCGCTCGCGTACTCCGCCGAGATGCAGGAGGCGGGCGTCCCGGTCACCTACGCCTACATCAGCGACGCCCATGACTTCCATGGGGTCGCCGGCAATGCCCACGAGGCCTTCGGCCCGGGTTCCGCCGGCTACGTCGCGCAGCTCAAGGCCTACGACGACGCGTTCGCGACCTTCTTCGGGCGACTCGCGTCCGACGGCATCAACCGCTCGAACACGCTGTTCGTATTCACCGTCGACGAGGGCGACCATTTCGTGGGCGGCACCCCGACGCCAGCCAGCTGCGACGGCGTCACGACGCCGTGCGACTGGACCGGCCAGGTTGGCGAGATCAACGCCAACATCGACACCCTGGTCGCCAACCAGTTCCCGAGCCTCGCGACCCAGTTCCTGGGCGTCAGTGCGCCGAACGCGTTCACCGTCCACGGTGACGACGCCCCGACGTTCTATCTCGCTGCCAAGGGGGCTGGGCAGCTTGCCCAGGATGACCCTGCGGCCCGCGACTTCGAGCGCCAGATCGCGGGCCTGAGCGCGGTTAACCCGTACACCGGCAACACGGACCAGCTGATGGTCGCCATGGCCGATCAGGCCGAGATGAAGCTGCTCCACATGTACACCGCGGGTGACCCGAACCGCGACGCCAACTTCACGTTCTTCGGCGACCCCAACTACTTCCTGACCGACTACCCGTCGAGCACCTGCGAGACGTGCATCAACCCCGCGTTCGCCTGGAATCACGGCGACATCCAGCCCGAGATCGCCACCACCTGGCTCGGCTTCGTCGGGCCCGGCATCCGGCACCTCGGCGAGACCGGCAAGGTCTGGACGGACCACACCGACGTCCGGCCGACGATGCTGTCCGTCCTGGGCCTGTCTGACACCTACGCGCACGACGGTCGAACGGTGCTCGAGATCCTCGACGGTCACGCGGTCGCCCACGCCGCCAACATCCATCGCGGCAGCCTGCAGCGACTGGGCCGTGCCTTCAAGCAGCTCAACGCCCCCTTCGGGGCGCTGTCGATGGCCAGCCTGAAGGCGTCGACGGCCGGGATCCAGACCGGGTCGACGTCGGACGACTCGGCCTACGCGGCGATGGACGCGCAGATCAACACCTGGACGGCGCAGCGCGACGCGCTCGCCGGCCAGATCTCAACGGTGCTCGAGAACGCCGAGTTCGGCGGCCATGCGGCCAGCCAGGCGACGATCAGGCACCTCACCGCGGAGGCGAGGGCCCTCATCCGGGAGGTGGAGGCGGCCGCCGGCTGACGAGCGGATCAGCGCACGACGTGAACCAGACGACCGAGAGCGGGGCTATTCGCCCCGCCCTCATCCGCCTTCCGTTGACGCTCGAGACGGCGTCCAGGTCGCCGTTCACGCAAATCCGCAGACAGCACTACGATGCCCCCGCCGGGGGTATCGGTGCCCGTTCCTGAAGGAGGACTGCATGCACCTGCGCCCCAGATACCAGCGCCTGGCGACTGCCTTCGCAGCGATCGCCCTGCTCACCACGGCGGGCCTGGCCTTCGCCGACGATCCGCAGCCTGTCGACTTCACCCATAACGGCCTCGACGAGGCGCCCGTCGCGGGCGCCGTGTTCGGCAGCGGTCCCGCCGTGAAGACGGGCCACGCCATCTGCACGACGGATCCCTCCAGCGACCCCAACGTCAACACCGATTGCGCGCCCACTGCGGGTCCGCACAACGAGAGCTCGATCGCGGTCAACCCGACCGACGCCAACAACATGATCGGCGGGCTCAACGACTACCAGCTGGGTCTCAACCCGGGCGGCCACGTGACCGAATCGGTCCTGTCGCGGGCCCACGTGACCTTCGATGGCGGCCGGACCTGGTCCGAGTACCCGCTGTACTCGAACTTCGCCTACCAGGGCACCGGCGACCCGGCGATCGCCTTCGATGCCGACGGGCACGCGTACTACGCGACGCTCGGCTTCCGCTTCGTCGGCCCCGCGAACGCCACCAACCCGGACGTCCTGGTGGGGAGCTCGGGTGACAAGGGCAAGACCTGGAAGGTGTCCGTGGTCGGCCACGGCAGCGGCACCGAGACCAGCGTCGGCGACCTGCTCGACAAGGAGTACATCGCGGCCTGGGGCCACGGCAACGCCATCGTGACCTTCGGGGACTTCCGCCTGGCCCAGAAGGGCGCCTACGTCAGCGGCAAGATCCACGCGGTCGTGACCCACGATTCCGGCAAGACGTGGACGGCGCCGACGGTCATCTCCGGCTCGCTCCATGACGCGTTCGTGTCCACACCGGTGGTCACCGCCGATGGCCGCATCTTCGTCTCGTTCATGAACACGGACGATCAGAGCAGCGGCCGCGACGACTACAAGGTGGTCCAGGTCGATCCGATGACGGGAAGCGCGATCGGTCAGCCGGTCGACGTTGGCCTGGTCTACGACGGCCTGTTCGACTATCCGTGGGCGTATGGCCGGCAGACCTACCAGGACAGCGTGTTCCGCACCTGGGCGGCCGGCAACCTCACGGCCGATCCGACCAACGCCGACCACCTGGCGCTCGTGTGGTCCGACATGCGCAACACGGCGGGCATCCCGTTCGCGCCGTACGCGGATCCGTACACGGTCACGACCAACTCCGACGTGATCGTCAGCGAGTCCACCGACGGCGGCCAGACCTGGTCGCCGCCGACGGCCTGGGCGCTGCCGGGCGATCAGTTCATGCCCTGGGCCGTGTTCGACACCGGCGGGACGCTCCGCGTCGGCACCTTCGATCGCAGCTATGACCCGAACAACCACATGTACGGGTACTCGCTGCTGACCGACACCGGTGGCGGGACGTTCTCGAAGACGCAGGTCAGCACCGTGCTGTCCGATCCGACGACCGGCGACCGGTGGTTTGCCCGGACCCTCAAGCAGGGCTTCCCGAACGCCACCGCGTTCCTGGGTGACTACGGCAA
This sequence comes from uncultured Chloroflexia bacterium, assembly GCA_963829295.1. Lineage (GTDB taxonomy): Bacteria > Chloroflexota > Limnocylindria > Limnocylindrales > CSP1-4 > CAIXZV01. The sequence continues at coordinate 872,936 of CAWHHU010000010.1, forward strand.
CATCGCGGCCACGGCCGACGGTGGCGTGGTCGCCTACTGGACCGATCTGCGCGAGCCGTCGAGCTTCGCCGGGGTCACCCGTACCGGTGAGGACGGCTTCTTCGCCAAGGTTGCCCCGTAACCGCGGGCAGATACCGAGGCTTCACCCGGCGGCGCCCCGTTTCGGCGGGGCGCCGCCAATTCTTGGGCGCCCGCGGACGGACGAAAGGCCGGCCCGGCCCTTGACATGTTCCGCTTGTCAACCCCCTTGACCAGGGGTACCCTCGGCAACCGGCGGCCTGTCAAGACTTGACAGGCCGGTAGCTGTTTCCGCCGACCGCGTCCCCCGAGGTCGCCAGGGCGGGACCACGGGACAGGAGCAACGCTTGGCCGTCGGCACGGTTGCCGAGATCAAGGGCAGGCTCCCCGTCGCGGACGTGGTGGGTGAGTCGGTCCAGCTCAGGAAGGCCGGCACGACCCTCAAGGGCCTGTGCCCGTTCCACGGCGAGAAGACCCCCTCGTTCGTCGTGACACCGGCCCGCGACACGTGGCACTGCTTCGGCTGCGGCAAGCACGGCGACATCTTCACGTTCGTGATGGAGCGCGACGGGCTGTCGTTCCCCGAGGCGCTGCGCAGCCTGGCTGCCCGGGCCGGCGTGGAGATCGACGAGCAGACCCGGCGTGAGGACGTCCGCAAGGCGAGGCTGCGCGACGTCCTCGAGTCGGCCATCGCCTTCTACCATGCCGTGCTGCTCCACTCGCATGGCGGCGAGCCCGCGCTCGCGTACCTTCGCGGGCGGGGCTTTACCGACGAGACCATCGAGCGCTACCAGCTCGGCTGGGCCCCCGGTGGCTGGGACGCGATGACGCGCCAGCTTGCGGCGAAGCGCCAGGTGGAGCCGGGCGAGCTCGTCGAGGCCGGCCTGGCCAGTCCGCGCCAGCGCGGGGGCGGCGTCTATGACCGGTTCCGTGAGCGGGTCATCTTTCCGATCCGGGACACGAACGGGCACGGCGTCGGCCTCGGCGGCCGGATCCTGGGCAAGGAAGGCGAGTCCGAGGACGGTCGCGACCACGGGCCCAAGTACCTCAACTCGCCGGCAACCCCGCTGTTCGACAAGAGCCGGACGCTGTACCTGATCGATCGGGCGAAGTCAGCGATCCGCAAGACCGGTCAGGCCGTCATCGTCGAGGGCTACACGGACGCGCTGATGGCGCACCAGGCGGGCTACGACAACGTGGTCGCGAGCCTGGGTACGGCGCTCACCCCGCAACAGGTCGCGCTGCTCACGCGGTACGCCAAGCGGATTGCGCTCGCCTACGACGTCGATGCGGCGGGTGAGAAGGCGGGCACGTTCGGGGCCACCGCGCTCGAGGAGCTGATCCGCCAGCTGGCCCGGGACGATGCCGGGGTGCAGCTCGATGACGTGCGGGTCGTCCGCCTGCCGGCCGGCAAGGACCCCGACGAGGTCCTCCGGGACGAGCCCGATCGGTGGCGCGAGGAGGTGCGGACCGCGCTGCCGATCGTGGATCACCTGATCGACGTTCACGCGCGCGCGCACGACCTCAAGACGCCGGGTGGCAAGGCCCGCTTCGTCGATTCCGTGATGCCCATCCTGCGCAACCTGCCGGCGCTGATGCGCGAGCCATACCTCCAGCGGATCCAGACGCTGTCGGGCATCGACCAGGGCGCGCTGTCGATGGCGCTCCGCAGCGCCGGGGGGCGGCAGGCCGAAGGGCGGTTCACCGCCGACGCCGTGATCCGGGCCGCGGACGCGCTTCCGGTCAACGATATCCTGCGCGGCGTGTCGCGAACGGAGCAGGAGCTGCTGCGGCTGGTCCTGCTGGTTCCCGAGTCGCACGACGGCGTGCTCGACGGTCTGGGGCCGGACCGGCTGCCGTCGCAGGTCGCGCGCGAGCTGTACCGGGCGGTCGTCATTGCCCGTGCGCGAGACGATGGCGGCGTCCGGCCACCGTTCGCCCTGGCGGCGATCCTCGACGGCCTCGACGATGAGAGCCGTGCCCTTGGCCAGGCCATCGTCTCACGCTCGGGACCGGATCCCCGTGACCTTGGCGATCGGGCGCTGGCGTACGAGACGGAGCGCCTGATCCTCGAGCTCGACGATGCCGATTGGCACGAGCTGAGCGGCTTCAACCGCGACGCGATGGCCGAGGCAGAGCGCGACCGCGATGACGAGGCCATCGACCGCCTGACCCTCGAGCGGCGCCTCCTCAACGAGCAGCGGCGATCGCTCGACCGTCGCCGCGATCAGACCAGACTCCTCGCCCGTGCGGCCGTCGTCGCCGGCTGATCATTGACTTCACCCGACCCAACCGATCGAATCGGAGGACTCGAGACCATGGCCGATCCCCTCGACAAGCAGCTCGTCGAAGCCGTGCTCGCCTCTCACCCTCGCCGCACCCGTCGGGAGCTCGAGGAGGCCAAGCTGGCCACGCTGCGTCCCCGCCGGGGGACCACCACGACTGCCGTCAAGCCACCGCGGCAGGTCGACGATGACGCGGACAACCAGGACGAAGACGAGGACGAGGACGAGGAGCTCGACATCGACGATGCCGACTTCGAGATCAGCGCGGAGGACGAAGAGGAGGAGCGCGACGGGGAGTCGCCCCGGGGCAAGCGCGAGCTGAGCGTCGAGATCGTCGAGGCGGAGGCCGTCCGGGGGGTGCGCGTGCCGCCCGGTGTCGAGGCTCCCGCGAAGCTCGACGCAAAGGAGGTCGACGAGCCGTCGGCCGAGGAGCTCGAGGCGCTGTCGGCCGACATCATCGGGATCGACGACCCGGTCCGGATGTACCTCAAGGAGATCGGCAAGGTCGCCCTGCTCACGGCCGAGGAGGAGGTCGTGCTCGCCAAGGCGATCGAGCTCGGCGAGCAGATCATCGTCGAGCCCTGGAAGGCCGTCCTGTCTCTGCATGAGTGGACGCTCCACGACACCGAGCACAAGACGCGCACGACCAAGACGCAGCACCTGCTGCCGTTCGGGCCCGAGACCCACAAGATGACCGCCGATGCGCTCGTTTGGCCCGACAACGCCGAGCTGTACATCGCTTCGCCCGATTTCCATCTGATCCGGGCCGGCAAGGAAGCCCAGTCCGACGGCACGCTGGCGCTGCTCAAGGAGGCGCGGGCGCTGGTCTCCGCCTACAACTCGACGCTCGACGCCGAGTCGTTCCAGCGGCTGCTCGACTGGTCGTACCTGTCGGTGCACAACGGGGATCTCGACTCGCGCGACAACCCCGGCCTGCGCGCCATCTACGACTGGACCCGAGACGACATGGCGTTCCCGGCGCTCCAGTGCTGGATCGAGGCCGGCCACGATCCGGACCTGCTTCGACGGATGGGCTTCGATCCCGAGGTGCCGCCCGAGACCAAGATGCGCGACCGGCGGGGCGAGGTCGTTCGGATCGGCCGTGATGCACGGGAGCAGCTGACCTCGGCCAACCTGCGGCTGGTCGTCTCGATTGCCAAGAAGTACATCGGACGCGGGATGTCGTTCCTGGACCTGATCCAGGAGGGCAACATCGGCCTCATCCGGGCGGTCGAGAAGTTCGACTTCGAGAAGGGGTTCAAGTTCTCGACCTACGCCACGTGGTGGATCCGCCAGGCGATCACCCGGGCGATCGCCGACCAGGCGCGGACCATCCGGATCCCCGTCCACATGGTCGAGACCATCAACCGGCTCATCCGCGTCTCGCGCCAGCTGCTCCAGGAGCTGGGCCGCGAGCCCACGGTGGAGGAGATCGCCGAGGCGATGTCCAAGGGCCAGGAGGTCGCCGTCACCCCCGAGAAGGTGCGCGAGATCATCAAGGTCTCGCAGGAGCCGGTCTCGCTCGAGACGCCGATCGGCGAGGAGGAGGACTCGCACCTGGGCGACTTCATCGAGGATCGCGGCGCCCTCGCCCCCGCCGAGGCCGCCTCGCACCAGCTGCTCAAGGAGCAGGTGGAGGCCGTGCTGGACTCGCTCACCGGTCGTGAGCGGCGGGTGCTGCAGCTCCGGTTCGGCCTCGAGGATGGGCGAGCCCGGACGCTCGAGGAGGTGGGCAAGGAGTTCAACGTCACCCGCGAGCGCATCCGCCAGATCGAGGCCAAGGCGCTGCGCAAGCTGCGTCACCCATCGCGCTCGCGGAAGCTCAAGGACTATCTCGAGTAGGCGGCCATGGGTGCCGAGACGGATCTCCGGGAACGGCTGTCGCCGCTCCAGTACGCGGTGACGCAGGAGGGCGCGACCGAGCGAGCGTTCACCGGTGGCTACTGGGACCATCACGGCGACGGCGTCTATCGCTGCGTCGTGTGCCACGAGCCGCTGTTCGACTCGTCGGCAAAGTACGAGTCCGGCACGGGCTGGCCGAGCTTTGCCGACGCCGTGGGTCAGGGCCGCGTTACCACGCGGACCGATACCAGCCTGGGGATGACCCGAACGGAGGCGCGCTGCGGATCGTGCGGTGCGCACCTGGGTCACATCTTCCCGGACGGCCCGCAGCCCACCGGCCTGCGCTATTGCATGAACTCGGCAGCGCTCGACTTCGTGCCTCGAGACGAGGGGGACTAGCCGCGACCGGCGGCCGGGCCCAGGGGCCGCTGCCACCCAGCGCGAGACCCACGATGGGCGGCGCGGCGCTGGGCCCACGAGCGGCGATGGTCAGCCCTCGAGCCGAGCCCTGATCCGCCGCGCCAGATCGGCGACCGACGCCGCGTCCACTCGAGGCGCCGCGTCGTCGCTCGCGTGCCAGGGCACGTCCTCCGGCGTGCCCGGCAGGCGGCAGATGAGGTGCTCGTGGAAATGGGGGACACGCTGCCCGATCACGGCTGCGAACACGAAGTCCGGCCGGATCTCGTCGCGCAGCACGCCGGTCAACCGCGCCCGCAGGCGCCCCAGGTTGCCTGCCTCCTCGTCCGTGAGATCGTCCAGGTAGGGGGCATGGCGATTGCTCTCGACGATGAGGTGGCCGAGCGAGGCGGTGCCATCCTCGCCGACCGGCGCATGCCAGATCCAGAAGCCATTGACACGGGCGATGAGCTCGCCGCCAAGCGGGCCTTCCCCCTGGTGCTTGGCGCAGATCAGACAGTCATGCGGCATGGAGCCATCCTCATCCGGGCGACCGAAACAGAGCCCGATTGTCGTGCATCGCGACGGGCTGGCGGGATCGCCGGTACAGTCAGGGCCATGCCGCCGCAGGCGTACGCGCTGGTCTCGCTGTTCACGTTGTGCTCGTTCGTGCTCGGCATCGTGGCCGTCCGCCTGGTCATGCGGTTCGGTGGGCCCGGGCGACCCGGCGCCTACGTGCTGCCGATCGCCGCTGCCTTCGGCTCGTTCTACCTGATCGGGCATCGGCTGGGTCTGTCCATCGGACCCGAGATCGGCTTGTTCGGCTTCCAGGTAGCCCTGCCCGGTGACCTCGCGATCGGCTTCGCGATCGCACTCGCCGCTGCGCTGCTCCAGCGGGCGGTCGGGAGGGCTCGCGCCAGCCGGCGATCCGCGAACGCCTAGCCCCGGCGAAGCTCCGGCGGCACCGACCCCGGCTCGTCGCCGACCGCAACCGGCAGCCCTGCGCGCGACCAGTCGCTGTACGAGCCCGGGTACAGGATCGGGTCAGGCAGCCCGGCGACCCGCATCGCAAGCGAGTTGTGGCAGGCTGTGATCCCGCTCCCGCACGTGGTCACGACGTTGCCGTCGAGGCCGTCGAACCGGGCACGAAGCGCCTGCCCTGACAGGAACCGACCGTCCGGCCCGAGGTTCCCGCTCGCTGGCAGGTTGCTGGCGGTCGGGATGTGGCCGGCGACCGGGTCGATCGGCTCCACGTCACCCCGGTATCGCTCGGGCGCCCTGGCATCGATCACACACACCTGACCCAGGCGCGCGATGAGGGTGTCCACGTCGATCGTCCTGGACCACACGTGGCGCAACGTCAGCTGCGCTGGGGGAGGGTTCGGCAGCACGTCCGTCAGCGGGCCGCCGATCGCCTCCCAACCCTGGATCCCGCCATCGAGCACGTGAACGTCGGGATGACTCAGGTCGTCGAGCATCCACCACAGCCGGGCCGCGATCGTCCCGCCGGCGTCGTCATAGGCAACGATCGCGTGCTCGTAACCGAACCCGAGCTCACCCATCCGGCTCGCGAACGCGTCGGGCGCGGGGAGGGGATGGCGTCCGGGCCCGTTGGCGGCGACGAGGTCCCGGTCGGAATCCACGAACACCGCGCCGGGCAGGTGCGCGGCCAGGTAGTCGACGCGCCCCTTGCCCGGGTCGGTCAGCCACCAGCGCACATCGGCGACACGCAGCCGGGGGTCGTCGAGTCGCGCGAGCAGGGCCTCCGGAGAGATCAGGGTCATGGCCCGGGAGTCTACGGGACGCGCGGCGACGGTCGCTCGCGAGGAGTCCCGGCCCGTTGCCCGATCGCGCCGGACAGACGATCGCGCCGGCCCGGGTCGCCTGCTATCCTCTGCCGCGGCGCCGCGATGGCGCCCCTCGCACCCGGGCCTGACCGCCCGAAGTGCCCTCGCTCCGGCGTAGCTCAGTGGTAGAGCGGGCGGCTGTTAACCGCTTGGTCGTAGGTTCGAATCCTACCGCCGGAGCCACTTGCCCTATTGTTACGGATTACGTAACATTGGCGCATGTCTTGGGAAGATCTCCTCGCGGCGGCGGCTGCCCAGCACGGCTACTTCACGACCGAGCAGGCCGCTGAGCACGGCATCAGCCGGCGGGCGCTCACCTGGCGTGCCCAGAACGGCTCTGCGGAGCGGATCGCCCACGGTCTGTATCGGCTGCCGCATTGGCCGATCGGTGCTGACGACGAGCTCTACGCCCTCCAAGCCCTCGCGCCGTTCGGGACCTTCAGCCACGACACAGCCCTGACCCTGCTCGGGCTGACGGACATCATCCCATCGACGATCCACTTCACCATCCCGGAGACGTCGCGACTCAGATCGCGTCCAGGCGTCACGCTCCACCGCTCGCGTCACGGTGCGATGACCGAACGGACCTTCCGGGACGGTCTGTGGCTCAGCACCGCGCGTCGCGCCCTGCTGGACGCCGCCCGCGAAGGCGCTGATCCCGATCAGCTGGTCTCGGCTGCCCGCGATGCCCGAGCACGGGCGATGCTCACCCGGGACGACCTCGAAGAGCTGCGGCGGCACCAGCCGTTTGTTGGAGCCGGGCTGTGACGAAAGCGAGGGGCGGGACGCCTGCCGGTCGACGGGCCAGCCTGCTCGTCCGCATGACCAACGCGGCTCGCGGGGCCGGTGTCGTCCCACGCCGCATCCACCTCGTCGTCGCGATCGACCGACTTCTCGCCCGCCTGCTGGTCGCCGCGCCAGGGCAATGGGTTGTCAAGGGCGGCTACGCGAACCAGCTTCGACGACCCGACGACGCCCGGTTCACCGAGGACCTCGACCTCAAGATCGATGCTGCGATCGAGACCGCCCCCGAGCTCCTCGCATCCGGCCTTGCGGTCGATCTGGTCGACGACTTCACGCATGAAGTCGTCACGTCACCGACGCCACTCGAGGGTCCACCAGGCGGCGGCCTTCGGTTCGTCGTCGTCGCACGCCTCGCGGGCACCGAGCTCGTCCGCTTCAAGGTCGATGTCAGTGCCGCGGACGTCGTCGTCGGCGACTTCGAGTCCTATTTCTCCGATCCGGTCCTCGAGCGGCTCGGCTTCCGACGTTCGCGGTTCCCCGTCTATCCCATCAACCAGCACTTCGCCGAGAAGCTCCACGCCCTGACGCTCCCGCGGGACGTCGAGAACACCCGAGCTCGCGACCTCGTCGATCTCGTCTGGTTCATCCGCCACTTCACCTTTCGCTCGGAAGCGCTGGCGATCGCGTGCATCGCGACCTTCGAGCGCCGCACCACCCATCCCTGGCCGCCGGTCATCGAGATGCCGCCTGACTCGTGGACGCGACCGTTCGGGGTGTGGCGGGCCGAGCTGGATCTGGCTGAGGCGACCCCGGCCACGGCCGCGTCGGCCCTGCGCTCCTTCCTCGAGCCGGTCTATTTCGGTGTCGCCGGCCGGTCATGGGATCCATCGGCACGGGAATGGCGGGTAGGTGGCAGGTGAAGGGCTCGGCACGTAAGCGCCGCCGAGCGGAGCGCGAGCGCCCAGCACCGATCGTAGGCATCGAGGCGGCCCACGACCGGATGTCTGACGCCTGGCGCGGCGTGGCGACCGGTTCCCACAACTCCTGGCGCGCGCCGTGCGGGATGAGCGTCACGGCGCCGTCCTCATGACGACCTCGGGGCTCACCCGCGACGAGCACGAGGAGCTCGCCCACCCTGACGCCGGCCGCTCATGCGGAATTCGGCGTCGAACTGGCTGCCGCGATCGCGAAGCTTCGCCAGCTCCTGACGGCGGGCGACCCCTTCTACGTCGTGGCCATCGTCCAAGACCTCAACCTGTTCGTTCCTTGGGGCGAGTACTACGAACCGGCGCACGAGGGTCTGGAGACGAGGCTCGAACTCGTGGCTGGTCTATTGGCCACGCAGCCCGTCGTATCACAGGATCGTCCAACCGCCGAAACCGTCCAAGCAATTCTCGACGAGATCGACCATGCCCAGTTGGTCAACACCCTGTTCAACCTCGCGATGCGGCCGCAAGGGGACTACGAGCTGGCCTCGCTTCGCTTCAGCAGTGCGATGCGCTGGATGTCGATCCGGGGCTCCTCATTCGCGGGCCACGGAGAGGATCTCGCCCGGGAGCTGTACGGAAGCCAGGATGCCTGGCTGACCAAGAACCTCGGCTTCACGATCGGCGATGTCATCCGGGTTGGGCAAGCGGTGACGGAGCTGTACACGCAGCGAAGGAATGTCCTCGGGGAAGCCGGTGCGGACGCGGCAAATGCCGAGACGGCGGGGTGGGAGGCGTTGTCGGAACTCGAACGTCGTGAGGCGATGGGCCGGGCGACGATGGCAGTGATCGCCACTCACGAGAAGGGGATCCGCGAGTCAGTGACGGTTACGGCGGATCTGATCTGTGGGCACGACGAGTCCCTGGATGTCCGCCACGTTCAAGCCATCCTGGATGAGCTCTCGTTGACTGTCGGATCGTTTGACGCGGCCTCGTACAGCGGGCTGTTTGACGAGAACCCCCTACGAGACCGGCCGGTCCTGGAGTACCAGGGCCAATACCTGCTCGCCCTCCCGGGAGCCCTGAGCCGAGACGTGGATGCCCTCCTGGAGTCTCGCCTGCTCGCCGGAAGTCGAGGCTTCTCGAAGCAGCGCGCAAAGACCCTCGATCGACTGGCCGTTGGGTATCTGGGCCGGCTCCTTCCCGGGGCCGAGATTCACGCCAACCTCCACTACGAGGGCGCGGAGCTCGACGGGCTTGTCCTGTTCGACCGGACCGCCCTGGTCGTCGAAGGCAAGGGCAGCGGGATCAGCGTCCAAGGCCAGCGCGGCGACATGAAGCGCCTGCTTCGCGACATCGAGAACGCTGTCGAAGGCGCCTGGCGCCAAGGAGCGCGCGCCCGCGAGTACCTGATGCGCCCAGGCGAGGCGGTCTTCACCGACGAGCGCGGCACCGAGGTCCTTCGGATCCCGTCGGGCCGGGTACGCGACGTGATCATCGTCAACCCAACCCTCCACGAGCTGGCGGGCTTCGCCCAGCAGCTCCCTCGCCTCAGGGCACTCGGGCTCTTCGCCGCCGGCGAGTATCCGTGGTCGGTCTTCATCAACGACCTCCGCGTCCTCGCCGACACCTGCGAGAACGCAGCCGTATTCCTGCACTACCTCGTGTGGCGGAACCGGCTGCCACTGGGTGACCGCATCACGGTGAGCGACGAGATCGACCTGGTGGGGCTCGTACCTGTTCGGCGAGCAGTTCACCGGTCTCCAGGAAGGAGGTCGGATGATCATCGGCAACGCGAGCACTGACTTCGATGCCTACTACGACGGCCTCGCCGGTCGTGGGCAGAAGCGGGAGCCACCGAGGAAGTTCCTTCCAAATTCCATCCGCACCTTCGTCAGCCGCCTCGCAGCCACACGTCCGCCAGGCTGGCGAGAGGCGACCGGTGTCTGCCTCGATCTCTCGATCCCCGAGCTGGCGTTCGTGGACGTGAAACTGGGCGAGCTCGCATCGAAGGCGCCGACCACCGGTCCCGTGTCGCTGGTCGCGGGTCGGGTTCTCCTCCTCGGCCTACCGCGACGGATGAACGGCAGCGAAGCCTTGATGCTGTACGACCCGGAGGAGGGGGACCCGACGTTTGCCGTGGCCTGTCGCCTGGGGATTGCCGGAGAACCAGAGATCGCCTGGGCTCAGTATCGGAAGGCGTTCACGTTCGACCAATCCGACTTCGAGGAACAGGCGTTTGAGGCAGCGGCGAGCGCTCTGTCAGTGGATAGGCCCGCCACCAAAGGCGGCCGCCGACCGACCCGAGCGTGATCTGGTTCTGATCCGGGCGCGGCCGAGTCCGGTAGGGGAGGATGATCTCGGTCGGCGCCCTCCTCGCGCATGGAGTACACGGCGGGCTCCCGCCCGCAGCCGGGACCCTATCGGCAAGTCGTTAACGTCGACTGAGGACCGCATCGATTCGGTCGTCAGGGCCCTGCCTCCGTCCTTTAGCCGGCCGCGCCGGACAAAGATGGGCCGCGTCCCCACCTGAACAAACGGCCGTGTCAGACCGTCTGGAATGATGTGATTGGCACGGTGCCGACAGCCGAGGTGCGAATGACGAGGGCGACCGACGAGTGGGTCGAGTGGCCCGGGCGAGACGAGGCGTTTGCGGTCCGCGTTGGACCGCGGCTCGACCGCGCGTATGGCCTTGCCTGGCACCTCCTTGGCCACGCCGCCGACGCCGAGGACGCCTGCCAGGAGGCGCTCCTGGCCGCGTGGTCCGCCTGGCCCAGGTTGCGCGACCCAGCCCGGTTCGACGCCTGGTTCGATCGCATTCTCGTGAACACCTGCATCGAGCACCTCCGGCGCCATGCACGCCGTCCACAGGTGACGTTGCCCGATGACCCCGACATCGCGGATCGAGACACGCTCGCACGGTCGGTCGACAAGGACGCCATCGGTCGCGCCCTCGGTCGCCTCAGCCCCGAGCACCGTGCCGCCGTCGTCCTCCGCTTCTGGGCCGATCTCCCGACCGACGCGATCGCGGAACGGCTCCGCGTGCCAGCCGGGACAGTGCGCTCGCGCCTCCACTACGCGCTCGGCGCCCTCCGCACCGAGCTCGAACCTGAGAGGAACGTCCGATGAACGACGGGCGAGATCAGACCGACGATCCGATCGAGTCCGAGCTTCGCTCGTGGTTCAAGGCCAGGGGCACGCCAGCGGCGCCCCCGACCTTGCGGGCCTTCGCCGACAAGGTCGGGTCAGGCTCGCGGCCAACGGCGCCGGTGCGCCGGCTCGCGTTCGGCTGGCGGCAGGCACCCGGGGGCCGTCTCGCCGCTGCGGCAACGACCATCGCCATCGTCGTCCTCGCGGGTGGTTTGCTCGTCATCTCAGGTCAGCGTGGACCTGCCGCCCCCACGGCCTCGCCCCTGGCCTCGCAACCAGCCATGGCCTCGCCCCACGCGACCGGCTCGCCGGCGATCGCGACCCCGATCGAGGACGGCGGGATCTTCGGCGCGAGCGGCCTTTGGGCCGTGGCAGGCGGCCAGCTCTACCTCTCCAGCGACTTCGGCGCCACGTGGGGCCAGCGCACGCTCGTGCCGACCGTCGCCCTCGATGCCACTTCCGGCGACGTTCTCTCGAGTGTCTTCGTGCTCGATGCCAACCATGCTTGGACGGCCAGCCCCGGGTCTGGCTCCACGGTCCCATACGGCGGCCAGGGCCCTGGCTACGACCACCTCTACGTCGTCGTCAGCCGCACGGCCGATGGCGGCGCTACCTGGCAGTCCCTGACCATCCCGGGTGACTGGGGCGGCACCCAGCCCGTTCTCTCCTTCGCCGACGACCAGGACGGCTACCTGTTGCTGTCGGGCCTTCGCGGCGGCGGAGGGAGCGTGGTCTTCGCCACCGCGGATGGCGGGGCGACCTGGGAGCAGGTCGGCGGTGCAGCGAGCCTCGGCTCGATCTTCAGCGCGAGCGATGCGGCGACGCTGTGGGCCGGCAACGAGGGCGATGCCGGACCAGTCGCACGACCCATTCTGGACGTGAGCCGCGACAGCGGTCGGACATGGACGGATGCGCGTTTGCCCGGTCTCGTCGGAGACATCTTCGTCAACGACAACCCCGTTGCTCCGCCCGTGTTCTCCGGCCAGGATGGAGCCGTCGCCGTCATCGCGGCCTCGACCGACACCTCACCCATGGTTCGCTTCTACCGTTCGAGCGATGGCGGTCGTACATGGGTCCTGGCGGCCCAGGTGCACATCGGCGAGAGCGGCTCGACCAGCGTCGCCGTCGTCGACCCCCTGCACCACGTCGTCCTCGACTCGCACACTGGCCACCTCCAGGCCACAAGTGACGGCGGCGCGACCTGGCAGCCGGCGGACTTGAGCGGACTCGGCGCCGTGATGCGCCTCCGGTTCTGGGACGCGCGAGACGGCGTCGCGATCGTTCAGACGACCAACGGTCCGGCACCAGCCGCTGGAGTGCTTCGTACGACCGACGGCGGACAGACGTGGAGCCCGGTGGTGATCGCGGCCCCGTCGTCGACCGCACCGTCCCCCGATGTCACCGCCAGATACCCCGACGGAATCCCGAGTACGTTCCTCGGCCAGCACGTTTACCGCCCGAGCGATCTCCTTCAGGCGGTACCGACCGGACCGTTCCTCCTTGGCGGTTGGGACGCCGGTACAGTGGTCTCAGCCTGTATCCCGATGATCGAAGGCGCCTCGAACCCGCCATGTCCGAGCTTCGAGGCCCTCGCCGAGACGCGAGGCGGGCCGATGGTCATCCGGGTTGGTTGGGGCGCGTTCCCGGTGCCCGGAGCTCCTGCGCTCGTCCTGCGCGTCACCGCGGAACCGGCCCCGACGTGCGTCTCTATCCCGCCGGGCGGCTGCCCTGGGCCGTCCGTGATCGTCCAGGACGTCCTGTGGGCCGGCGACCCAGGGACGACCTCTCCCTCGTCTTCGCCGTCTCCTCCGTCAAGTTCGCTCCCGAGCTCTGGCGGAACCTGTTCCGCCGATCAACTCGTTGTGGGCAGCGCGACGAGCGGCTTCACGTTCGGCGCCCTCAACTACAGGCACGCCTACTTCACACAGGTAGTCCGCAACGACGGCGGCGACTGCGTGCTGGGGGTCCCGAAGGTCATCGGCGTGGGCACGGCAAGCGGTCCACTGGTGGCCGTTAGCGTCAACAACACCGGCAACGAGGTCTGCGTCAACAGCGCCTGCCACTACGTCACCCCACCGACCTACGCGATCCGGTCCCAGCAGTCCTTCGAGATCGACTTCAGCGTCTCCTGGTTCGTCAGCGCGACCGACGGGAACGGCACCCCGCTGTATAGCGCGCCACCGTGCGTGGGCGGGGTGACCGACGTGAGCCGTGTCGCGTTCCCGGTCGCCTCCGGCGCGATCGCGATTGATCTGGAATCCGCGAGCCAAGAGGCGGGTGCGAGCGTCCCATGGCACCAGGTCTGCTCTTCGCCGATGAGCATTTCCTTCGAGATCAAGCCATGACTACTCGTCCACTTGAGCCATGTCCTCGGGCTCCGGCAGCCGAGGCGCCAGGATCCACACGAGCTGCGCCGTGGTGTCGGCGCCCACCTTCGACCGCGCGTTCGCCAGGTGGTGCTTGACGGTCGAGTGGGACAGCCCCTGTCGGTGGGCAGCCGCCTTCTCCGACCCGGCGCCGAGGACAGCTGCAACCACGCCGACCTCGCGGTCGGTCGCGCGCTCGGCGGCCGCTCGATCGGCCCGCGTTCGGGTCCTCACGCCAGCCGCCCCGCCGCTGCCAACCACTCATCCCGGCCCTCGATCGGGATGGTGTAGGTTGAATTCGCGCGTCCAACACCCTGTCGGGCGCGCCACGAACACTTGTTCTATTTCGGCCCGGAAACGGTCTGCTGAGCCGGGATCCGAGTCCCTCGATCGGGATTCGGATAGTGATGGGCTCGCGCTGCGTCCGCGCGGTGTCGGATCTGACGCTCGTGACGCTCGAATGCACACCCGTCGTCATCGCGATGAGCGTGTTCGAGCAGGACAGCGCGGTCAATTCGCCCGCGGTGCTAGTCCTCGGGTGATGGTCTGATCATGGGGCGTCGGTCGTCGCGACGGCCGAAATCGGACCTGCCATCGTCGGGAGGCGAACCTCGACTTCGAGTCCGCCGCCCTCCTGCGCGACGGCACGCACTGACCCGTCGTGGGCGGTCGCGATAGCCCTAACGATGGAGAGGCCGAGTCCCGAGCCCTCCTCGTGCGTCGTTCGGTCGGGCTGCAGTCGGCGGAACGGCTCGAAGAGCCGATCGACGTCCAGGGCAGGGATCGCGGGGCCGGTGTTGGCCACCCGCAGGATGGCCTCCCCAGGACGCGTCTCGGTCGTAACCTCGAGCTCACCGCTCGGGACGTTATAGCGGGCGGCGTTCTCGACAAGGTTCGCCGCGAGCCGTTCGAGCAACTGCGGATCTCCAAGGACGACCGCATGCGCCAAGTGGGTTTTGACTCGCAGGCCGCGCCCCTCCACGTCCAGGCTTTGCGATCGAAGCGCGCCCTCTGCGACGTCGGCGAGGTCCACTGGCACGCGGCGCTCGAGGCCCCGCTCGCCGCGCGCCAGCGTGAACAGCGCCTCGAGCAATCGCTCCTGCTGCTGCTCGGTGACCAGGACGCGCTCGAATGCCGCCCGCCACGTATCAAGCGTCGGCTGAGGATCGCTCAGGGCGTACTGGACCAGGGCGCGCTGCCGCGCGAGCGGCGTCCGGAGCTCGTGCGAGGCGTTGGCCACGAACTGTCGTTGCGCCTCGAACGACCGCTCGAGCCTAGCGAGGAGGTCGTCGAAGGTCTCGCCGAGATCCCTCAGCTCGTCATCCGGGCCGTGTGGGGCGACTCGGAGCCCGAGGTTCGAGCCCGAGATCTCACGGGCGGCGTGGGTCATCGTGCGCAGCGGACGCAGCACGCGCCCCACGACGAACCAGCCGATCAGGACGGATGCAATCGACAGGATCGCCACCACGAGAACGGACAGGACGAGGTAGTACTGCTGCTCCGCCGCGTGCTGGGCTTCGACGACAGCCCGGATGACTGCGGGCAGATTGGCTGGCGACCCGCCGAACGGCGCGACGAAGGTATTCGCGTCGCCGCCACCAAACGGGCTCCCGAAGGTGACGGAGACCTCGCCATTCGGGGCCACGTTCACCGTCAGGCCCGTGGTCGCGCTGATCACGTACGTGACGCCGAGCAGCGCGGCGCCCACGAGCACGAAGAGGGCCCCGTAGAGGAGCGTCAGGCGCAGGCGAATGGTGGCCCGCGGCAGGCGCGCGAGCCGACTCACCGCCATGACGGCCACCCAGGAACGGCCATCAGAGCCGGTACCCCGCGTGGACGACCGTCTCGATCAGCGGAGGGTCGCCGAGCTTGGCGCGTAGGCGGCTCACGGTCGTCTTCACGGCTTGCGAGAACGGATCGGCATTCTCGTCCCAGACCCGCTCCAGCAGCTCCTCGGACGACACGACGCGACCGCCGGCGGCCAGCAGGAGTTCGAGGACCCCGAGCTCCTTGGCGCTGAGCTCGAGGAGCCGGCCGGCCCGCGAGGCGCGACGACGGGCCGTGTCCAACTCGAGGTCGCCGTGCCGGAGGACCGGCGGAAAGGCTGGCTGGGCACGCCGGACGAGTGCGCCGACGCGCGCCACGAGCTCCGGCAGATCGAACGGCTTGGCAATGTAGTCGTCGGCGCCCCGGGCGAGTCCGTCGACGAGGTCCTCGGTCGTCGCCGCGGCCGTGAGCATGAGCACCCGGCACCTGCGCCCGCCTGAGACGAGCTCCGCGCAGATCTGGTCGCCGTGAACTCCCGGCAGGTCCCGGTCGAGGACGACCACGTCGTAGTCGACCTCGAGCGCGCGCTCCAGCCCAGCGGCGCCGTCGAACGCAACGTCGACCGCCATCTGCTCCCGCCGCAGCGTGGCGCCCACGACCTCGGCCAGCTCCTCGTCGTCTTCGATCACGAGCACGCGCATCGGCTTCCTCATCTGCGGCTCGCCGGGCCGTCCCGAAACATGATGGACCCGGCGGAATTGCACCGCGGTAACAGCACCCCGGAGTCGCTCCGCGTGGTTACCGCGGCGCAACCTGCGGTGGCCCATACCTCGTCTCGACGGACGGCCACAGACAGCGGCCGGGGGGTCGACATCGACCAACGGATCCAAGGAGACGAGATGAGACCAAGCCGCGCCAGTCATAGGAGAAGGCGGTGAGCGGGCCCGACGCGCCCATCGTCCGCGCCCGGGGACTGCGAAAGGACTATGGCGCCGGTGACGGACTGGTCAGGGCCGTTGACGCGGTCGACCTCGATGTCGCGCGCGGAGAAGCCCTCGCGGTGATGGGGCCGAGCGGGTGCGGCAAGTCGACGCTCCTTCACCTGCTCGGCGGGCTCGACAGGCCGACCGCAGGTGAGCTGTGGCTGAGCGGGCGGCGCATCGATCGGCTCTCGGAGCGCGGCCTGGCCCCGATGCGCCAGAAGGAGGTCGGGTTCGTCTTCCAGGCGTTCCACCTCATGGAGGAGCTCACCGCCCAGGAGAATGTCGAACTGCCGGTGCTGCTCGCTGGACGGACTACGCGATTCGCGCGGCAGCGAGCCCGAGAACTGCTCGACCAGGTGAGCCTCGCCGATCGGGCCGACCACCTCCCGTCGGCACTCTCGGGCGGTCAACGCCAGCGCGTGGCCATCGCCCGGGCACTTGCCAACGAGCCAGCGCTCGTTCTCGCCGACGAGCCGACGGGCAACCTGGACAGCGAGGCCGCCTCCGATGTGCTCCGGCTGTTCCAAGTGCTCCACCGCTCGGGTCTCACGCTCGTCATCGTCACCCATGACGCAAAGATCGCGGCGGGCGCGGACCGGGTGGTGGCGATGCGCGACGGGAGCTTCGTCAACGGGACGAGATCGAGCGGCAGCTCGGCGGACGACCTCGCCAGTCTCTCGACGGTGAGGGGCTGACCGATGGGCAAGGCACTTCTCATCACCCGGCTCGCGCTGAAGGACATCCGGCACCGGCCCGCCCAGTCGATCCTCCTGCTCCTCGCGATCGCCACGGGAGCCGCGACGTTGGCGCTCGCCTTGGCGATCGGCGGGACGACGGCCGATCCATACGAGAGGACGCGCGCGGCGACCAATGGCCCGGACATCGTCGCCCAGGTCTCCCCCGACTCGACACGCGGCTCCGGGCCGCCCCAGCCGGTCGCCGGCGGCGGAGGCCAGACCCAGAGCGACGTGGCCGATCCGAGCGCGCTCGCTCCGCTTGAGCACGCAACGGGAGTGGTGGCGTCCTCTGGGCCGTTCCCCATGACGTGGGCCCTGCTGGACCTTCCGAACGGGCCGGCGAGTGCGGAGGTGCAGGGCCGCGACTCCGCGACGTCGCCGGTTGACGAGCCGCAGCTCCTGGAGGGCGCCTGGGTGCGGCCCGGGGGCGTGGTGGTCGAGGCCGGCTTCGCGAGCGCCCTCGGCATCCACGTCGGCGATCGGCTGAGCCTGGGCGGCAGCCCATATCAGGTCGTCGGGACAGCGGTCACGGCGGCGACGCCTGCCTATCCAACGGTCTGCAAGGCCCTCGGCTGCTTCCTCGTTGGGAAGGTCAGCTTGTACCAACCGGGCCTCATCTGGGCGCCGTCCGCCGACGTCGGGCGCATTGCCGCGGCGAGCACCGAACCCGTCTACTACCTGCTCAATCTCAGGCTCGGCGATCCCGCCGACGCCCAGACGTTCGCCGACCATTTCAACGCGAGTGCAGCCCCGACCGAACCGACCCTCTTTGCCTGGCAGGTCATCCGAGATGCCAACGCGGACGTGGTCGCCAAGGTGCAGACGGTCCTCATTACGGGGAGCGTCCTGCTCGACCTGCTGGCGATCGCGAGCGTGGTCGTGCTCGTCGGCGCACGCATGGCCGAGCAGACACGCAGGGTGGGCCTGATCAAGGCGGTCGGCGGCACGCCCGCGCTCGTCGCGCTCATGCTGCTGTTCGAGCACGTGCTTGTCGCGCTCTGCGGCGCCGGTATCGGCCTACTTGTTGGATGGCTGGCGGCCCCACTGATCGACGCGCCCGGGGCTGGGCTCCTCGGCGCTCCGGCTGCTCCCCCGCTCACCGGCTCCACGGTCGGCATCGTGGTAGCGGTCGCGCTGGCGGTCGCGCTGGCCGCCACGTTCGTGCCCGCCGTCCGCGCCGCCCGTCAGAGCACGGTCTCGGCGCTCGAGGGCGCCGCCCGTCCGCCGCGACGCCGAGCGGCAGTGGTGCGGCTGTCGGCGCACTTCCCCGCGTCGCTCCTGGTGGGAGTCCGGCTCGTCATGCGCCGACCGCGGCGACTGGTCCTGAACGTCCTCAGCATTGCCGTCACGATGAGTGGCCTCGTGGCGGTGCTGATCCTCAACGCGCCGTCATCCGGCCTGCCTGGCAGCGGCGGACTCCCGGCTGGGTCGTTGGGTCCACGCGTCGTGCAGGCCCTCGCCATCGTCTCCGCGCTGCTGGTCGTCCTAGCTGTCGTGAACGCCGCGATCATCGCCTGGGCAACTGCGTTGGACGTGCGCCGCCCCGCTGCACTCATCCGTGCGCTCGGAGCTACGCCAGTACACGTCACGACCGGACTGTCTCTGGCCCAGCTGGTTCCCGCGTTCGTGGGAGCACTCCTGGGCATCGTTGGTGGAGTCGCGATCTACGCACGTGGGGGTCTCGCGCCGATCCTCCCGCCCTTGCCCTGGCTTCTCGCGCTGGTGATCGGGGCGCTGCTGACGATCGTGGTGCTCACGGCCGCAGCTACCTGGATTGGTTCACGCTCGCCGGTGGCGGACCTCCTCGAGTCCGATTCCGCATGAACGGGCGCCCGCCTGCCCTCAGCCAAGATCGTGGGTGACCACATGAATCCTATGTTCGGGCGACGTGCGGCCGCCATGCTGATCGCGCTCGCGACCTGTCTCGCATCGTGTGGCCTGCTAGGCAGGTCGGACAGGCCAGCCTCGGCGGAATCGGCCACCGGGTCTGGGTTCACGACGACGGATGAGGTTGCCATCCCCGGCGCACTCCGACTCGCCTTGCCATCGGGCTGGCATACCGCTAAGTACGACTTCGTGGCAACGGCGTTCGCGCGGCCCGTGCTGTTCTTCGGCCAAGGCGACCTCACCAATCCTTGTCAAGGAGCAACGACCTGCCCGAACCGTTGGCCACCGGCACAGCTCCGGCCGAACAGTCTCGTCGCTGGCGTCTGGCACTGGGATACGCCCGATCTCAAGTCCTTTCCGGGCGAGCAGATCCAGGTTGACCAAGCGACGTGGTACTGGTCAACCGTGGAGCCCACATCCGACGGATGCCGGGCCATCGGCGGCAACGCCGAGCTCCGCGTCATCGACGGCTTCTCTCCGATTCCGACTCCGCCGTCGGTGTACCGATGGGACGAAGTCGATGCGTGCATCAGCGGCCCGGACTCGGCCACCGCGGAGACAACCCTTCGTCAGATCCTCGGCATCCGATAGCTCGAGCCCCGTCGAGCGGCCACATGGCGGCCAAGAGCTATGCCGGGCCAGGGAAAGGCTCGGAGGGCTCCAGACTCGGAACCACCAGCCAGCCGCCAGCGCGACCGGCGTAGATTAGCTGCTCGGTGCTCAGGCCCGACCGCGCCCGCAGGTCTGCTAGATGTCGCTTCGCCGTGCTTGGCCGGATGCCAACCCGCTCGGCAGCTTCGGATACAGATCCGCCGGCTTCGACAAAGGCGGCGAGGACGTCAACTTGGCGGGCCGTTCGAGTCCGCAGCGGCGCGCCGCGCAGGTGCCCGTCCTTCATGCCAGCCGCCTCGCCGCGGCCAGCCACTCATCACGGCCCTCGATCGGCATCCGGTAGGCTGTTAACGCGCATCCAACACCTGTCGAGCGCGCCATTTCGGCCTCCCGGTCGGTGGCGCGTTCGGCGGGGTGGCGAGGCCGTCGCGTCATGCGCTCTGGAGCCAGTCGCAGGGCTAGGAGGCTCGGCGAGCCGCATCGTGATCGGAAGGTCGCTGGTGGCGGGGCTATCCCTCTCGAGCCTCCGACTTCATTGTCTCGGGCCGCAGCCATGATCAGGGAGCTGGGAGCGCAGGATGCCCCTAACTTCTTGCACGCGTCACGGCCTCACGGCTCCTCGATCGCTTCAGCGAGGCGCGACATTCCAGGCAGTGTCGCTGGACCGGCGACCGCCGTTCCACGACCTGATGGCAACGGGCGCACTCGAGCAGCGCCGCCTCAAGCCACGCACGCGACCGTGTCGGATGGGGGAGGCGATTTCGCTAGCCGCCGTTACCTGCGGGTTCAGTACACGGCCGGCTCCCGCCCCCCGGAAGCGACCGAACTGCGCGCGGACAAGGCGGTTGTGCTCAGACAGCAGTTGCCTCCAGGCGGCGTCCCCGAGGCGCGAGGCGGTGCGGGTCGATTCGACGATGTCGGACATCAGGAGGGTCGTCACGAGACGTTCGCGCTCACCCGGGACCGCGAGAGCACCGATGTTGCCGAAGACGTCGACGACAACCACCGGCTCGTCGCCGACGACCCAGACATCATGCCCAGGCGGGACGTTCATGACTTCCCCGGCCACGAACTCGGTGCTCTCGCCGTCATCCATCTCGACGTGCAATCGGCCCTTCAGCATCAGCTGCAAGTGATGGATCTGGCACGAGGGCGTGCCTTGGATCGGCTGCAGGGAGGTCGACCAGCGAAAGCCCGGCGCGAGTGTCCCGCGTCCCATCGTCACCGCACCCACGCGGACCAGCTCAACGATCCCGTTGGGAAAGCGGCGCACCTCATCGGGCGCCTCGAAGCTCCTCTGCTGAATGGCGGTACCCAGATGTCCGTGGCGCTCCGGCAATGTCAGATCCTCTTTACCCGCCGGTTCCGACGGCGGGCTCCGCGCGCTGCGCGCTCGCTTCAGGGTGGTCCGACGTCTCGCGCAGGATCGCCGGTCGTCGTGCGGCAATCCGCCGCGGAGCCGTCCGTCCGTGGCCCACGGAAACCGAGCGGTCCGCTTCCGATCGCCGCTCCACCGGGAGGAACCAGCCCGGGAGCCGTGTCACGAGGTCTGGATCACCGAGGAGACGCACCGACCTGTCCGCGACGGCGTCGGCCCAGGAACGATCCCCGCGGGCGATCGGGAACAGGTCGTCGCTTGCGGCCTCCACGAAGACGTATCGGTCATCCCCGATAGCCGGGTCCTGGACGCACAGCTCAGGGTCGGCTCCGGCAGCGAGCAGGAGCCACTGTCGTCGCACGTCGTCGTGGTCGAGTTCGAATTCCACCGCAACCTGGCGCTCGGGCAGCGATCGAGGGTCGACCCGGTGCCGCAGCCACCAGAGGATGACGTCCGGGTCGTGCTGTGCCACCGCCGGGTCTTCAGGAACCCAATGCTCCGCCCAGTCCCACAGGGACTTGAGCGTGGGAACCAGTTGCTCGCCGGCGGGAGCCAGGCGATACGGTGCGGAGTGTCCGCTGGTGGCGGGATCACGGGCGATCAGCCCCAGCTCCTCGAGCTTGCGCAGCTTCCGCATCAGCACCGAGCGCGAAATGTGGCCCGGCAACCCGCTGGCGAGCGTGTTGAAGCCCTGCGGGCCGAACTGGAACAGCTCGCGCGCGATGAGCAGGCTCCATCGGTCACCAAGGTGCTCGACCGCTTTCGTGAAGGCGCAGTACTGGGCGTTCTCGCTTGAGCCCATGCCCCATTCTCCCAGTGGAGCCAAGGGCCGACCAGTTCTCCCCGCGAACTAGGCGCGCGCCACGACTGCCCCCACCGTGTCGTGAAGTGACATTGCAGCCGGAGGTTCGAGCCGTGGCGGCTTCTTCTCATCGTCGATACGCCGTGATCGTCATCGGGGCCGGGCAAACCGGCCTGGCAGCCGGGTACCACCTTGCGAGACGCGGGATCGATTTCACCATCCTGGAGGGCAGTGCCCGGGTCGGCAACGTGTGGCGCGCCCGATATGATTCGCTCAGGCTCTACTCTCCCGCGAAGTACGACGCGCTGCCGGGCCTGCCGTTTCCGCTGGCCGGCCATGCCTTCCCGACCGGGCGCCAGATGGGCGACTACCTTGAGGCGTACGCGGCCCACCACCGTCTCCCGGTCGAGACCAATGTCCGCGTCGAGGGCATGGACTCCGCGGTTGAGTTCGGTCAGGCGGGTGGTTATGTGGTATCGGCCGGCGAACGGGTTTACGAGGCAGAGCAGGTCATCGTGGCCACGGGGGCATTCCAGCGCCCGTACGTGCCGGATGTCGGCGCCAGCCTGGATCCCGCCATCCGCCAGCTGCATTCGGCCGACTACCGTGGTCCTCACCAGCTGGCCGATGGGCCTACCTTGGTCGTCGGCTTGAGTCACTCCGGCGCCGACATCGCCCACGAGGTCGCCGCCGCCGGACACCCAACGTTCGTCTCCGGCCGGTCCCACGGGCAGCTGCCGTTCTCGGTGGACAGCCGCCGGGCCCGTGCCGCTTGGCCCATCCTCCGTTTCCTCGCGTTGAACGTACTGACCCTGGGAACTCCGGTCGGTCGGAAGATGGCGCCGCACGTGCGCCACGGCGGGGGGCCGCTGCTGCGGGTGCGGCGCGGCGACCTGCGGTCGACCGGAGTCGTGCTCCGCGACGCGCGAACGGTGGGCACCGATGAGGCCGGTCGGCCGACCCTCGCCGACGGGACGGTGCTCGACGTCACGAACGTCATCTGGTGCACCGGTTTCCGGCCGGACTACAGCTGGATCCACCTGCCGATCCCCCTCGAGGACGGCTGGCCGCTGCAGCGCCGCGGCGTCGTGGCGGCGACGCCGGGCTTCTACATCCTCGGCGTGCCGTTCCTCTATGGGTTCACATCCATGCTGGTCCTTGGCGCTGGGCGCGATGCGGACTACGTTGCCGACCGTGTAGCTGAACGTATCACGCAGTCGGGCCGGGCAGCCGGGCTGCTGGACCGCTCAGCCGTCGCGTGAGCAGCTCGCGCCGTTGGGGCGGGAGGTCTCCGCGACATCACGTGACGCCTACGCGGCTGAGCGTCC
This sequence comes from uncultured Chloroflexia bacterium, assembly GCA_963829295.1. Lineage (GTDB taxonomy): Bacteria > Chloroflexota > Limnocylindria > Limnocylindrales > CSP1-4 > CAIXZV01. The sequence continues at coordinate 896,004 of CAWHHU010000010.1, forward strand.
GACACCGCCGGACTCCGCCACCTGCGTGAACGGCGGGGGAGCGAGACGGCGAACTCGCTCTCAGCCGTTCCCCGCGAATCCAGTACACGGCCGGCTCGGGCGCGCCGGAGCAAGGTCTGTCGTTCATGTCCTAAGTACAATCTAGGATGTGAACGACAAGACTTCCGGCCAGCCTGACCACGAGGCGCTCTTCGAGACGGCGAGCGGGCAGGCCGGGTACTTCACCACGGAGCAGGCTGCCGCTGACGGCTTCAGCTCGGCGCTGCTGACCCATCACACGAAGACGGGGCGCTTCCAGCGCGTCGCCCGCGGGCTGTACCGGCTGCGGGACTACCCTTCTGCGCCGGGCGAGGAGATCGTCGCCGCCTGGCTGCGCCAGGCACCTCGCGCGGTCGTGTCGCACGAATCAGCACTTGAGCTCCTCGGCCTGTCGGACATCCTGGCCGACCAGGTTCACCTGACGGTGCCTCGCGCACGTCGTCGACTGGTAGCCCAACCCGGGGTCACGATCCACACCACGACCCACCCGCTCGCCGACGCCGAGGTGATCAGCCGCCACGGCGTTCGGCTGACGGCACCTGCGCGGACGATCGCCGATGTCGCGGCGGCGGGCCTGGCGCCCGACCAGGTCTCGGCAGCCGTCAGCCAGGCGCTGCGCCGAGGGCTCACCACGCCGGCGCTGCTCCGCGAGGCGGCCCGCTCTCGCGGTCGTCGGGTCCAGCGGCTGGCCGAGGCCGCGCTCTCCGGAGCCGGCAGATGAGGTATGCCTCCGCGGGTGCCTTCCGTCGGGCCCTCGAGATACGTCTTGCCACGCACGCGCGCGACACCGGCCGCTCGGTGGTCCGGCTGCGCAAGGAGGTCACGTTCGATCGGCTGCTCGCTCGTTTGTTCGCGGTGGCCCCGGAGCGATGGGTCCTGAAGGGCGCCCTGGCGCTCGACTACCGCTTCGGCGATCGCGCGCGCACGACGAAGGACATCGATCTGGCCAATACCGGGGACGAGGTTTCTGCGACGAACGAGCTGCTCGCGGCGCAGACGCTCGACCTCGGCGACTTCTTCAATTTCGCCGTCGAGCGCACGACCGCCCTCGATCGCCTGGCGGAGGGCACCGCGCTGCGGTATCTCGTGCGGGCCGAGCTGGCCGGTCGGGTGTTCGACGAGTTCCTGCTCGACGTCGGCTTCGACCCACCCACCGGCGTCGAGGTCGACCGGCTGCGCGGGCCGGACCTCCTGGCCTTCGCCGAGATCGCGCCCGTCGAGGTCGCAGCCATCCCGATCGAGTTCCACGTGGCCGAGAAGCTCCACGCCTACACCCGCGTCTACGGCACGGGTTCGCTCGGAAGCACTCGTGTCAAGGATCTCGTGGATCTCGCAATCATCGCGACCGAAGCTGCGCTGGACGCGAGGCGTCTCCGGGCGGCCATCGAGACCACCTTCGGTCGACGTGCGAGCCACGGTCTACCCGCGAAGCTGCCTCGACCACCAACCGACTGGCGCGTTCCGTACGGCCGGATGGCGCGCGCCGTCGGCCTCGATGCCGACCTTGAAGCCGGCTCCGGCTTGGCCGCGCGAATGCTCGATGCGATCCTCGGGCGCGCCGTTCAAGATGGCGCTTGGGATCCCGTAGGTCAGACCTGGACCTGATCCCGCGCCAGCCGGGGGTGTTCGGCCTGGGGCACCTTCAGGTAGGCGCCGAAGAACTTATGGGTGGTCGAACAGTGCATCGGCCCCCCGGGAGTGGGGATGGTCGTCGTCAAGCCCCTTCGTCACAGACATTGGGTAGCGGCATCGAGTGATCGCCATGGCAATACAGGCGTCAGAGGTACCGCGCGCGGTGGCTGCGGCCACCTCGACCGCCTCAGCACTCGGCCTGAGGGTCGACGAGGCGATCGTTCTGCACATCTCGAACAGGCTCGCGTTGCGCCTGCTGCCATCCGACGTTGTTGCGCGTGTGGCTCTCGCAACGCACGAGGCCGCAACGCTCGAAGTCGAAGTTGCAGCACGGCTGGCCGCAACGGACAGTCCCGTGGCGCCTCTCGATCCTCGAGTGGCGCCGGGCGTCTACCAGCGCGATGGCTTCGCGATCACGCTCTGGACCTACTACGAGTCCCGGCCGGCTCGCGAGCTCTCACCAGCCGAGTACGCTGACGCGCTCTCGCGGCTGCACCTCGGCATGCAGCACGTCGATGTCCCGACTCCGCATTTCACGGATCGGGTCAGGTGTTGGCGGCCGCACTGATTGGTGAGCATCCGGCAGGACTGGGTGGAGGCGTGACGGCAGCGCTCGGTGGAGACGCCGCCGCCACGTGCTGATCAGTCGCGGGTGAGCTCGGCGACCGCCTTCTTGGCGCAGGCGTCGTCGACGATCTCCTTGCCATCCGCCGCGGCGGCGATGAGCGCCGCGACCGCGGCGTTGTTGAGAGCCCGCGGGATCCCGTTGGACTGGCGGTGCAGGCGCACGATGGCGTCATCGGCGAAGAGCTGGTCCGACCGCCCGGCGAGGGCCAGGTGGTGGCGCAGGTAGGCGGTCGAGTCGCCGAGGTCCATGGGGCCGATGTGGTAGCGGACCGCGATCCGCTGGTCGAGCGCGGCGAACACCCCGAGCCTGAGCTGTCGGGCGAGGGAGGGCTGCCCGAGCAGGATCCCCGCGAAGGGGCTCCGGCTGTCCATGTCGGAGTTGGTGAGCAACCGGAGCTCCTCGAGCTGTTCCGGGGTGAGCAGGTGGGCCTCGTCGACGACGATCACGACCCGCCGGTGGCGCTCGGCCTCTTCCGCCTCGAGCAGCTCGGCGGTCTGGGCCATCACCTCCGCCTTGTGGAAGCGCGGCGTCCCGCCCAGCGCCCGGACCACGGTGACATAGAGCCCGCGCGTCCCGAACGCGGGGTTGGCGATGTAGATGAGGGCGTGGCGCGACGGGTCGAGCGACGCCCGGGCGGCCCGGGCCGCGACCGTCTTGCCGGTCCCGACCTCGCCCGTGATCACGCCCAGCGCCGACTCCGCGATGCAGTGGCGGATCCGGGCGACGGCCTCCTCGTGGGGAACCCTCGTGAACAGCTCCGACGGCGCGAGGCTCTTGCCGAAGGGTGATCGCGTGAAGCCGAAGTGGGCCTGCCAGGGTGCGCGCTCGCTCATCAGAACGGCTCTCCCTCTGCAGGTGCACCGGGAACGGCGCGGTACGCGATCGGCCCGGCGGTCTCGGCCTCGTGGTCGGCGAGCACCTGGCCGAGGTAGTCGATCCCGGTCGGGGGCGCCGGCGCGGGCTCGGGAGGGGGCGGCGCAGATCGATGGACGTGGCGGGCGATCCGCCGCGGCTCCGCCCAGCCGACCTGGCGGCCGGCGTGCCAGACCTCGATCGCGAACAGGTCCTCCGGGCGGAACCGGAGCTCGACCGTCCGACCGACAAGGCTCGGGTCGACCTCGTACTCGTTGCCCTCGAAGCTGACGCCCGCGGTCCGGCTCACCCTCCGGGCGGCCGACCAGAGGAAGGCCGAGCGGAGGACGTCGGGGTGGGGGTCGCGCCGCCTCGCCGGGCTGTGCCGGGCGAGCGGCGACTCGCCGGTCTCGGAGTGGACCCGCACGTTGAGGTACCGCTCGACCCAGGCCACGAAGCGGTCGTTGAGCTCGTCGAGGCTGGCGATCCCGACCTGGGTGGCCTCCAAGAGGAAGCGCTCCCGGATGACCCGGTTGAGGCGCTCCTGCTTGCCCCGGCCCTCGGGCGAGTACGGCCGGCTGTGGATGAGCCGGATGCCCAGGATCGCACAGCTCCTCGCGAGCTCGGCGCCGCTGTACGCCGATCCGTTGTCCACGTACAGCGACTCGGGCGCGCCGTGGCGCAGGATCGCCGCGTGGAGCAGCTCCTGGCCCGCGCGCAGGGTCTCGTTGCCGGCCCAGCGGCCGGCGACCAGGAGCCGGGAGTGGTCGTCGACCAGCACGAACAGGCGCGCGCGCACCGAGCCCGGCGCCCGGGGCTGGGGCACGAACGGGCCGACGAGCACGTCGCCGATCCAGCGCTCGTTCGGCGCGTCGGCCTCGTACCGCCCGAACGCCCGGCCGTCCCGGAGCAGCTCGGCCCGGGCGAGGCCGCGGCGGCGGAACTGCTCGGCGAGCGTGCGCTCGGCGATCCGCACGCCGTGGCGAGCCCTGATGATCTCGCTGATGTGGGCGGCGCTCCGGGCGGGCTGCTCGAGGCGCAGGCGGACCGCCTCGTCGAGGAGCGCCGGGTCGAGGCGCGCCGATCCCCGATCCGAGCGGGGCCGGTCGCGCAGGCCGGCGAGGCCCTCGGCGCGGTACCGGCGGATCCAGCGGTCGAGGGTGTTGCGGCTGGCCGATCGGACGTCGCCTCCGGGGCAGGCGTGCTCGCCGACGGTCCGGCGGACCAGGAGGCCACGCTCGCGGCCGGTGAGCCTCGGGTTCAGGGCCTCGGCGATCAGGTGGTACCGCCAGAGGGCGAGGGCTTCGGCGGGGTCGCGGGCGGCCATGGGTCACCTCCAGGATGCGGTCGGGGTTTCCCGGCCATCACATGGGAGACCGCCGGCGGTGCCAAGGGCGAGGTCGTGTTGGGGGCGAGCCAGGCCCCGCCGGTGACGAGGTCCGCCAGGCGCCAGGCCCCGGCGGGTCCGTGGCGGCGAGCCCAGGCTGACGCGAGGGCGGCGACCGCGGCAGCCGCTCGGGGACCGGGCGCCGTCGGCAGGTCGAAGCCCGACCAGCCGGTCCCGACCGCGGCCACGAGCAGGGCCCGGGCAAGGTCGGCGGCCACGATGCCGAACCGGCGGACCCACTCGCGGACGGTCGTCTCGGGACGCCCGAGCGACGCCGCGATCCGGCGCACCCCCTGGCCGCCCGCCGAGAGCTCCAGCGCCCGCCCGATGACGTCGACGGTGTCCCAGCGGTACGGGGCCACGAACCAGGGCAGCAGGGCCGAGGTCACGCCGCACCGTTTGCAGCGCACCCGGGGCACGAAGATGCGGTGGAGCTCCGCGTCGCGCAGGTGCCGGCGGTATCCCGACCAGGGCCCGGTCGGTCCGCCGCAGCGTGGGCAGCTCACGCGGGGCGGCGCGACCTCGCGCCCCTTCGCGGCATACGCGCTGACATCGAGCCCGCAGGGCCATACGATCACCGACGGTGGACCACTTCTCCACCACCGACCCCCCGGGGGCCAACATCCCTCGGGGGGTCACCTGGTTGCGTCGGGTCAGATCATCTCAGCTGCGCGCCGCCCGCTGTCGACGTCCCCATTCAGCGCGGCCCTCATCAGCGGGTTCATGCCCATACAGTCATGCCGCCAACAGTCAGGGAAGCTCAGCGACTCGTTGGCAGCCGCGACCGGACTCCGGCGCTCGGCGACGCCGACCGTGACCTTCTCGTGCGCACGTTCAGTCGCGTGATGCGCGTGATCGCCGGGCGGGGCGCCGCGGAACAGCTGCTGCACGGCGAGCCACACCCCGGGAACGTCCTCAACACCAAGAACGGCCCGCTGTTCATTGACCTCGAGACTGCTTGTCGCGGTCCGGTCGAATTCGACCTCGCCCATGTCCCGAGGGAGGTCAGCGAGTGCTATGCCGGAATCGATCAAGCACTGCTCGACCAGTGCCGCATCCTCGTCCTCGCGATGGTCGCAGCCTGGCGTCTGGATCCCGAAGACCAGTTCCCGAGCGGAAGGCAGTCAGCCCTGGAGCTCCTCGCCGCTTTGCGGGCCGGTCCGCCGTACCCGGCGCTGGGCGCCATTTCCGGCCTCAGCTGAGGCCGAGTTGAGCAGGGTCCGCACGCCAACCCGCGGATGGGGACGCCTCGAGGCCCGACCAGCGCGATCCGGGCCTTCTTGTTGCGCGCGGGGAGCGCCGTTATACTCGCGGTATGAAGACGGCTGTATCGGTGCCCGATGACCTGTTCGCCCAGGCGGACCGCCTCGCGAAGCGCTCCCGCCGCTCGCGCAGCGACGTGTACAGCGCAGCCCTGCGCGAGTACCTCGCCCGCCACGCCCCTGACGAGGTGACGGCTGGCCTCGACGCCCTCCTGGCGGGCTTCGGCGAGTCGGCCTCCGATCCGTTCGCCGCAGCGGCCGCCCGCCGCACCCTCGCCTCGACCGAGTGGTGATCGCCCAGGGCGAGGTCTGGTGGGCGGACCTCGCCGATCCGGCGGGTTCCGAGCCCGGGTTCCGGCGGCCGGTCGTGGTGGTGCAGGGCGACGCCTTCAACGCGAGCACGCTCCGGACAGTCGTGTGCGTGTCGCTCACGAGCAACCTCCGCTGGGCAGAGGCGCCGGGTAACGTGCTGCTCGCCGCCCGCGCCACCGGGCAGCCGAAGGCGTCGGTCGCCAACGTGTCGCAGCTCGTGACGTTCGACCGCTCGGCACTCACGGAGCGCGCCGGCCGCCTGTCGCCATCGAGCCTCGAGCTCGTCCTCGCCGGCATCGACGTGGTGCTCGGCCGGGGCTGACCGGCCGACGCGGCGGATAGGCGGCGGCGTGAGGTTGCGACGCCGCGCTGGCGCGGGCCTGCTTGAGCGGCGGGATGCCGCCGAGCTAGACGCCTCGGAACCCGGTGGCCACGTGGTGCCCGAGAACCACCACACCGCCGCCGGGCCGCTTCGGGCGCGATCCCCCCAAGTGTGGTATGCATCGATTCGAAACCATTGCGAGTCCAAGGAGTGTCCGACCATGGACTACAGGTTGGAAGTCGTCGTGATCCCCGTCTCCGACGTCGACCGGGCCAACGAGTACTACAAGGCTCTGGGTTGGCGCCTCGATGCCGACGTCGCCGCCGACAACGGCTTCCGGTTGGTGCAGGTGACGCCGCCCGGCTCCTCGTGCTCGATCCAGTTCGGCACTGGTCTCACAACCGCAGCGCCCGGCAGCGCCCAGGCCACGCACCTCGCGGTGACCGACATAGCAGCCGCGCGTGCCGACCTCGTAGATCGCGGAATCAAGGTCAGCGACGTGTACCACTGTGAATCGGGTTTCGCCTGTCGATACGGCGAGCCTGGCGACAACGGCCCGCGGGTCCCGGGACCAGCGCCGGGTCACGCCACGTATGCCTCCTTCGCCTCCTTCGCCGATCCCGACGGCAACAAATGGGTGCTGCAGGAGATCACGGCCCGGCTTCCCGGTCGTGAGTAGCGATCGAACGCAGGAGGACGCCGTCTTGGACGTCGCGACCCTGGCGCTTCTGCTGCACGAGACGGCAGAACATCACGACGCGTTCGAGCAGCGTGCGGCCAAGCATGACTGGTGGGATTGGTACGCCCCCTACCTCGATGCGCGTCAACGCGGGAGCACGCCGGAAGAGGCGTCGCGCGCGGCCGACCGCTACATGGAGGAGGTTCGCCATGTCGTCGCCGGTTGACCGAGGAGGACAAACGGCTCCCGCAGATCCCAACCGTCATTCGTCCGACGGGAACAAGCTGCAGAGGCTCGTGGTCGCGACCGACGGCTCACGGGCGTCGACGGAAGCCGTCGAGATGGCGGCCGATCTGGCCGCGGAACCTGCGTCCGAGCTGACCGTCGTCCACGTCGTGCCGGTCTTCGACGTCGTGGCACCGGCGATCATCGAGGTCGGCGCCGGGTTCCCGCACATTCCGACGGCGTACGACCACGAACTGCTCCAGCTTCCAGGGTCGAACCGCTGGGCCAGTCGCGCCCTCACCGCCGGCGCCTCGAACGGGTCCGCGAAGTACTGGGTCTCATGCGCGATGAGATCACCACTGAACTCCATGATGCTCACCGAGATCGAAGGTGCGCCGTCGTAGGTGATGACGCACTCGCTCACCCACAGCGAACCGGTGCCGAGCACCCGCCGTACGGTGAAGTGGCGGTCCGCGGGGTTGCCGCTCCGCTGCTCAGCGATCGTGGAGCGGCCGACGAAGCGCTCGCCGGACTGCGGGTAATCGAGGATCGCATCCTCCGCGTACAGACGATGCTCGAGCTCGACGTCTCGGGCTTCGGAGGCTGCCCAGTGCTGCTCGGTTGCCCGGCGCCTTTCGATGTTGGTGGCCACGCCGGCTCCTCTCTGTCGACGGTGGCGAGATCTCGCGTGCGGGGCGAACGGTACCCGTACTCCATCGGCCGGTTGCGACCGTCGTCCCGAGCGTCTGCGCGAAGCTTCCGCGCCGCGCCTTCACCAGCGCGGTTGTCGACCGGCAGCCCGTCCCCGCGTCCAGGACGGGTCACTTCAACCTGCCGGAGCCGGAGCGACGAATCGTCGGGACGGCCGGGTCGCTCGGTCGCGCTTTGGCTGACCTGCTCATGATCGCCCGGCGTGCAAACGCATCGAGCGCCGAGCGCGACGAGCCGGCGATCGCGGTCGATCACCTCTCCAAGCGCTTCGGCGACCGCGTGGCCTTCGATGACGTGTCATTCGAGGTCGGGCGGGGTGAGGTCTTCGGCTTCCTCGGCCCCAACGGTGCGGGCAAGACGACGACGGTGCGGACGCTCGGCACGCTCATCGCCCCGACCTCGGGTTCGGCAACGATCGCCGGACATCCGCTCACCCCGGAAAACAGTGTCGAGATTCGCCGCCGGATCGCGGTCATGCCTGAGTCGCCCGGGCTGTACCTGCGCCTGAGCGTGATGGAGAACCTCGTCTGCTTCGCCGACCTGTACGAGGTCGCGGACCCGCGCGGGCGCATCGACGCCGCCCTCCAGGCAGTCAACCTGGCGGACCGCGCCCAGGACCCCTGCGGGAGCTTGTCGAAGGGGTTGCGCCAGCGGGTCGCACTGGCTCGGGCGCTGCTCAGCGACCCACAGATCCTCTTCCTCGACGAGCCGACGGCCGGGCTCGATCCGGTCGCCGCGCGCGAGGTCCACGAGCTGGTCGAACACCTTCGTGAGCGGCAGGTGACGATCTTCCTCACCACCCATCGGCTCGAGGAGGCGGAGCGACTGTGTGACCGGGTCGCGATCCTCAACACGACGCTACGCACGATCGGCCGGCCCACCGATCTGCGCGAGCGACTCTTCGGGATGTCACTCGTGGTCCGGATTCGTGCCCCGCTGGCCGATCCCGGGCGGGTCCTTGCCAACGTCGCGGGGGTGACCGGCTGGCGCCAGGACGACGATGGCGGATACGTCCTCACCGTTGCCGACTCGGACGTGGTTGCGCCAGAAGTCACGCGGGCCCTGGTCGCCGCCGGCGCCGACGTGCTGTCGATCGGCGAGGCGCGCCACTCGCTCGAGGACGTCTACCTCGAGCTGATCGACGAGGACCGGGAGGCGTCGGGCAGATGAGCGTGAGCTGGCGGCGGGTCCGGGCGATCGTCCGCAAGGAGCTGGCCGAATACCGCCGCAACCGGTTGCTCGTGGCTGGGATGGCGTTCCTGCCCCTGCTGTTCATGATCCAGCCGCTCATCGCCATCCTCACGCTGGGCGGCGAGGCCTCGGGCGGTCTCGCCCAGGAGCACGTCCTGGTCTACCTGCTTGGCATCCCGGTGCTCGTCCCGGTCATCGCCGCCAGCTACGCGGTCGCCGGTGAGCGCGGGCAGGGGACCCTCGAGCCGGCGCTCACCACGCCGATCGGGCGCGACGAGTTCCTGCTCGGCAAGGCGATGGCCGCATTCGTCCCATCATTGTTGATCGCCTACGCCGTCTTCGCGCTTTACCTTGTGCTGGTCGTGCTGTTTGCCCAACCGGGCATCGCGGCGGCCTTGATCCAGGGACCCGACCTGGTCGCCCAGCTGGTGTTCACGCCACTCCTGGCAACGTGGTCGATCTGGGTCGGCATCGGCGTGTCGTCCCGCGCGAGCGACGTCCGGGTCGCGCAGCAGCTCGGGCTCGTGGCCAGCCTGCCACCGGTCTTCGTGGTGGTCCTCACCGCGCTGAATGTCATCCCGGCCACGCCGGCGCTGGCGCTCGGCGGCGCGGCTGTCCTGCTGGTTCTCGACGGGCTGGGCTGGCGGGTCGTGGCGCGCCTCTTCGATCGCGAGCGACTCATCACCGGAACGAGGTGAAGCCGGGGCGTCCCCAGCCCGCTCAGAAGGGCGACGCGTAACGGCACGGTGAGCGCCGACGACATGCGGCAGGTCCTGGCCGCCGGGGTGTCGCACCAGCAGATCCTCTTGCTGTGGCTGCTGGCGTCTGCCCGGATGATCGCCGACGGCGTTCACCTCGACGCAGCGGCTGGTGGCCTTCCTCAGCCCACCGCCTTCTTGACGAGCGCGGTGATCCTCGCCTCGTCGGCCGGGGTCATCTCCGGCAGCGCGTACATGACCGGCCACATCGAGCCGTCGTCGAGGTGGGCCTTGTCGCTGAAGCCCAGCACCGCGTATCGCGCCTTGAACTTCGCGCGCTCCTGGAAGTAGCAGACGAGCTGTCCGTCCCGGTAGTACGCCGGGCTCCCGTACCAGGTTCGGGACGAAAGCTCTGGCGCGGCGGCCTTGATGATCGCGTGAAGGCGCTCGGCCATGGAGTGATCCGGCTCATCCAGCTGAGCGATCTTGGCCAGCACGTCAGCTTCGCCGTCCGCCTCGTCCTTCTTGCCGCGCCTGCCGGGGCGCGCGGGGCGCCTGCGCTCGCGGCGGTACTCCTGGATGGCCGCCCGCTCTTCGTCGGTCCACGCTTCGTCCGACGTGCGCGCGTCCGGGCGCCTCTTGGTCGTCTTCTCGTCGCTCACGGTGTCTCCTCTGCGTCATGGGTCCAATGACATCGACGGCGGTGCCGAGTCCTGCTTCGACAACGATCAAGACGGGACCGGAGGCTGGCCCGTGACAGCGCGTCAGTTCGGTCGCAGGCGGATCAAGCGTTCGTCGAGGTGGCGGAGCTTTTCCGGGTTGCTGATCGCCCGCACGGCGAAGATCTGCCCGCCGGCGATGTCGAGCGCGATGACGGCCACCGCCCGCGCCTCGGCGTCGAGGAACACCAGCCCCGGCTGGCCGTTGATCTCGGCGAACCGCTGCTCGACGGCACCCAGGGCAGCCGGGCGGTATCCGCTGAAGATCCGCGTGACGCTCTCGCGCCCGAAGATCGGTTGCGTGAAGGCCGGGCCCTGGCCGCCGCCATCGGTGTACAGAACGACGTCGGCCGCCAGCAGGTCCACGAGCGCGTCCGTCCTTCCCCCGCCGACCGCCTCGAAGAACCGCCGGGCCAGCGCCTCGCGACGCTCCCGGGAGGCCTCGAAGCGTGGTTTCCCATCCCGGATGTGCCGCCGGGCGCGCACCGCGATCTGGCGGCAGTTGTCCGGCGACTTCCCGACGATGTCCGCGATCTCGTCGAACCCGAAGTCGAACACGTCGCGGAGCAGGAACACGGCCCGCTCGACGGGGCCGAGGCGCTCGAGCAGGACCAGGAACGCCATCGAGAGCGCCTCCGCGGTCTCGACGAACCGGGACGCGTCCGGTTCGATGTTGGTCAGAAGCGGCTCCGGGAGCCAGGTTCCGACGTAGGTCTCGCGGCGGACTCGTGCCGACCGGACGTGGTCGATGGCGAGGCGGGTCACGACGGTCGAGAGCCAGGCCCTCGGGGATTGGATGTCCGCGCCATCCACAACGGCGCGATGGAACCGCAGAAACGCCTCCTGGACGATGTCCTCCGCCTCACCGACCGCGCCCACCATCTCGTAGGCGATCGAAATGAGCAGCGGCCGCAGCGTGGCGTAGACGCCGTGGCGCTCGTCGGGGTCCGGAGGCGCCTGGCTCATGCTGGAAGGACGGTAGCAGCCCGGTCACTGGTGAGAGCACTGGCGCCATGATGCGCACGGGTGGAACGTGACCCACTTGCGGGAGCCGCTGCAAGGTCGGACCAGCGAGAAGCGGACGGCCTCATCCGCATCTGCGTTGCAGGCGGCCGCCGCGATCACGACCCGGTCGACTGCGCCATTCGTGCTCGGATCACCACCCGGACCCCTCGGCCTTGTCGAGATCCTGTACCGACGTACCTCCGTGTCCCGGCGCCGATCGATGGGTCATGATCGGGCTCGCCGTGGATGGCCGAACCGGACCGGCAATCTGGCCGGAGGACTACGATACGGATGGCCCCCGATCTGCACGCCGACGGCGATCCCGTTTGGGGATTGGCCAGATCGCGCCGACGAGTGCCTCTGCCGGTCGGCCAGGATGTGCCGTCTCTGTTGGCCGTGCAGGTCAGCGGCCCGGCCTCGACGATCGCGCGCCGCGCGCGGCGCCACCGGTCGTCGGCCGGCCTCCGCGACATTCGAAAGGAGGGGCTGCGATGACCGGTCCCCACACCACCGGGATCTGGATCTCCGCCGACTCGGCCATGGTGTTGCGCTGGAGCCCCGAGCTCACCGTGCGCCACCGCATCGACTCCACGGTCCCCGGCCGGCACCGTTCCACCGGAGCCCCGCCCACGGAGAAGCACCCGGCCGGCGAGGGGCACCGCGACGAGCACATGCGGACGTTCTTCGTCGAGGTCGCGCAGGCGGTACCGGTCGAGGATGATGTTCTGCTGATCGGCGACGGCGAGGTGGTCGAGCACTTCGCCGCGCAGGTCCGCAGCGATGACATCAGCCATGGCCGCAGGCGACGGATCGAGGTCGAGAAGGCCGGCCCGCTCACCGAGCGCCAGCTGCTCGCCCGGATCCGGACCTACGCCGGATCCCCGGCCAAACGCTACCTGCCGCGCTGACTGGCGGCTCGACCCGTACTCGAACCCATGAAGGAGACACGATGACCACCACCGAGGCCAACACCAGGGTCACCGAAACCGCCGACACCGCCCTCGACGCCGGTGATGAGATCGCCGACGAGGCGCGCTCGAGGGTCGGCCAGATCCGGGTCACGGTGGAGGGTGCCGTGGAGGGCGCCGTCGAGCACGTTCCGACGGTGCTCGAGAGCGCACGGACCGGCGCTGAGCGCGTCGCCGAACGCCTGCCGGACGCTGCCGCACGCGCCCGGCTCGGCATCGAAGAGACCACGATCACGCTGCAGGTGTTGCCCGACTCGACGTTGCGGCTGCTTGCGGCAGCTTCGCTCGGCCTGGCGACCGGGCTCTACCTCGCAGGTGCACCTCGCCTCCTGACCCTCGCCGCCAGCGCACCTGCGCTGCTCGCCGGCGGAGCCATGGCGACGCGCCCGAGCTCAACCGCGGGCGGCGCCCGCGCAACAGAAGAGGGATGACGATGCAGATCGGACTCGTTGGCCTTGGCCGGATGGGTGCCAACATGTCGCGCCGCTGGCTGGCAGCGGGCCACACGGTCGTCGGCTATGCCCGCCATGCGGAAACGGTTGATGGGCTGGTCGCCGACAAGGCGATCTCGGCCGGGGCCACCTCGCTCGAGGACCTGGTGAGCCAGCTTGCCACCCCGAGGACGCTGTGGCTGATGGTGCCGGCCGCCTCCGTCGATGGCACGCTGGACCAGCTCGCCCCGTTGCTCGCAGCCGACGACGTGGTCGTCGACGGGGGCAACTCCTACTACGTCGACGACATCCGCCGTTCGAAGGCGCTGGCCGCAGCGGGGGTTCGCTATCTCGACTGCGGGACCAGCGGCGGCGTGGCCGGCCTGGAACGAGGCTACTGCCTGATGATCGGCGGCCCCGACGACGCGGTGGCGCGTCTCGATCCGGTCTTCCGTGCGCTCGCCCCCGGTGTCGACGCCGCGCCACGGACGCCAGGTCGCACGGGCGACCCGGATCCGGCCGAGAACGGCTACCTGCATTGCGGCCCCAACGGTGCCGGACACTTCGTGAAGATGGTCCACAACGGCATCGAATACGGGCTGATGGCCGCCTACGCGGAAGGCCTCAACATCCTCAGGCACGCCGACGCGGGTCTGCACCAGCGCGAGGTCAGCGCCGAGGTGACGCCCCTGCGCGACCCGGGACTGTACCGGTACCAGCTCGACATCCCGGCCGTGACCGAGGTTTGGCGACGCGGCAGCGTGGTCGCCTCCTGGCTGCTCGACCTGGCGGCGGATGCGTTCCAGCGCAACGGCGATCTCTCGGACTTCGAGGGCCGTGTCTCGGATTCCGGCGAGGGACGCTGGACCAGCATCGCCGCCATCGACGTCGGCGCGCCGGCACCCGTTCTCTCGACGGCGCTGTACGAGCGCTTCATGTCGCGCGGCGAGGCGGACTTCGCCGACCGGGTCCTCTCGGCCATGCGCCTGGGCTTCGGTGGCCACGAGGAGGCGAAGGGCTAGCGCCGTGGCCTCTGACCCAGCCCGGCAGTCGAACCCGCGGGGGCGACCCGACGGGCACGCCGATGCGGCGGCGGCCGCGTGTCCGCTAGCGTCATGAGCGAGCCAAACGGCGTAGCCGCCCCGGGCACGCCCGGCAACCCGCCAACCTGGTCGAGCAGTGACAAGGACGCCGTTGGGACGTCCCACTACTCGAGCCGGGTCTGGTTCACGGTCGGGCGCGGCGTCCTGAACGAGGTGTACTGGCCGCAGGTCGACCGGCCACAGATCCGCGACCTTGGCTTCCTCGTGGCCGACGATGCGGGGTTCTGGAGCGAGGTCAAGCGGGACGCCGCGCACGAGGTCCGCCACGAAGGCGATGGCGTGCCGGCGATCACCGCCGTGCATGACCATCCTCGCTACGTGCTGACGCTCCGGATCTGCGCCGACGACCATGCCGATGTCATCCGGATCGAGGCGCGGCTGGAGGATCGCCGCGATCCGGCCGATCCCGAGCGGGCAGCCCATCCCCTGCGGCTCTATCCGCTGCTCGCGCCGCACCTGGGGTTCGGCGGCCTCCGTGGCCGCGCCTGGGTAGGCGCCAGCAAGGGGCGCGCGATGATCTTCGCCCAGAACGGTCCATGGGCCCTGGCGCTCGCATCCGATCCGAGCCCACTGCGCCAGAGCGTGGGCTACGTGGGCACATCGGACGGCTGGCAGGACTTCGCGGCGAACGGCCGGATGACCTGGACCTACGGGCACACGGACGTTGGCAACGTCGCCGCCATGACCGAGCTGGCGCTCGACGGCGGCGTGGCCCAGCTGGCCCTCGCGTTCGGTGCCCGGCCCGACGAAGCCGGGCTGGAGGCGTGCGCCGCGCTGGTCAGTCCCTTCCAGGGTGCCTGGGATGAGTACGTCGGCAACTGGCACGGATTCGCCCGGACGGTGGTGGAGCCTCCCTCCGACCTGCCGAAGGAGGACCGAGACCTCTACATGACGTCCGCGGCGGTGCTCCGCGCCCACCAGGACCGGACCCTGCCGGGCGCGACCGTGGCCAGCCTGTCGATTCCGTGGGGCAACACCCGCAACGACCTGGGCGGCTACCACCTGGTGTGGTCCCGAGACCTCGTCGAATTGGCCGGTGCGTTCGTCGCGCTGGGCGCCGAGGCAACGGCCCGGCGCACGCTCGCCTACCTGATCGCGTCCCAGGAGCCGGACGGCCACTGGCCCCAGAACCAGTGGCTGGACGGCGACGCCTACTGGACCGGGATGCAGCTCGACGAGGCCGCCTACCCGCTCCTGCTCGCGGGGGCACTTCGCACCGGCGCCTCCCGGATGCACGGTCGAACGGGCCCCCACGCGGCCGTCTTCGAGAACCTGGTCACAAAGACGGCGCTCGACCGCATGATCGTCCAGGCCGCCGGCTTCATCGCCCGCACCGGCCCGGTCACGGGGCAGGACCGCTGGGAGGAGACGGCGGGTCTCTGTCCGTCCACCCTGGCGCCGGTCGTCGCCGCCCTCGTGGTCGCCGCCGGACACCTGCCCGAACCGGCCGCCTCGTACTGCCTCGAGCTCGCCGACGACTGGAACGCCTCGATCGAGGACTGGACGTACGTCCGCGGAACTCCGCTGGCCAGGGCGCACGGCGTGGACGGCTACTACGTACGGATTGCCTCACCGGACGTGCTCGCCGGGGCACCCATCTCCACGCCGGTCACGGTGCGCAACCGGCCGCCGGACCGGTCCCTGGTAGCTGCCGACGAGATGGTCGGCACGGACTTCCTGTCGCTCGTGCGGTTCGGACTCCGCCTGCCGGACGATCCCCGGATCGTGTCGAGCCTCGTGGTCGCGGATGCCATTCTGCGGACGGAGACGCCGAGCGGTCCCGTCTGGCACCGCTACAACGGCGACGGCTACGGCGAGCACGAGGACGGGAGCGCGTTCGACGGAACGGGGATCGGTCGAGGCTGGCCGATCCTGGTCGGCGAGCGCGGCCACTACGAGCTCGACGCCGGACGCGACGCGCGGCCGTACCTGGAGACGATGCGGCGCATGGCCTCGGGCGGGGGCATGCTGCCCGAGCAGGTCTGGGACGCGGCACCGATCCCGGACCGCCATCTGTTCCCCGGCCGGCCCAGCGGCTCGGCGATGCCGCTGGCGTGGGCTCACGCGGAGTACGTGAAGCTGATCCGCTCCATCGCCCTGGGTCACGCCATCGACCGTCCCGAGGCCGCTTGGCGGCGCTACGGCGGCAGGGTCCCAAAGGCGACGCGCGCGACCTGGCGGTTCACTGCGCCGCGGCCCTCGATGGCCGTCGGTCGCACGCTGCGCCTGGAGCTGATGGCTCGCGCGCGTGTCCGTTACTCGGTGGACGACCGGCAGAGCTGGGCCGATCTCGATGCCCGCGACTCGGGTCTGGGCGTATGGGTGGCCGACGTGCCCGGTTCGGACGGGCTGGTGCCTGGTCAGGCAGTCGACTTCACGTTCTGGTGGCCGGAGGCAGGCCGCTGGGAGGGTCGTGACCTGCGCGTCGAGGTCAGCGCGGCGACTGCCTACCCGGATGCCCCGGGCGCGGCTCGGAGCGCACCAGCGGGATCGCGCTGATGACGAACGAGGCCGAGGCGGATGGGAAACGCCTCGTCTATGTCGCCACCGCCATCTCCGCGCTGGGCGGCATGCTGTTCGGGTACGACATCGGCGTCATCTCCGGGGCCATCCTGTTCATCAAGACCGACTTCTCCTTGTCTCCAGGTCTCGAAGAGATCGTCGTCAGCTCGGTCCTGCTCGGATCGCTCCTTGGCGCGGTCATCGGAGGCCTCCTGGCCGACCGCCTCGGACGTCGCAGACTCTTGATCATTACTGCGGTCGTGTTCGCCATGGGTGCGATCGGCGCGGCGCTGGCACCAGGCACGCCGTGGCTCGTGACCGCCCGGGTCGTCGCCGGTGCCGCCATCGGCACCGCCTCGTTCGTGGCGCCCCTCTACATCTCCGAGATTGCCCCGGTTGCCATCCGCGGCAAACTCGTGTCGATCAATCAGGTCGCCCTCACCAGCGGCATCGTGATCTCTTACGGCATCGACTACGCCTTCGCAGGGTCCCAGGCCTGGCGATGGATGTTTGCGCTGGCCGTGATTCCGGCGGCCGCATTTGCAGCCGGGCTGCTGCTCATCCCGGACAGCCCGCGATGGCTGGCCGGCCGTGGACACGCCGACCAGGCCCGGGCCGTCCTCAACAGGATTCGCAGCCGAGACCAGGTGGACGGCGAGCTCGCTGAGATCCGGCAGAGCGTGGCGCAGCAAGAGGGACACTGGTCCGAACTGCTCAGTCCGCTCTTGCGTCCGGCGATGATCGTGGGCATCGGATTGGCCATCGCGCAGCAGATCACCGGCATCAACACGGTCATCTACTACGCCCCGACGATCCTGGACTTCGCCGGATTCTCCTCAGCGTCGGTGGCGATCCTGGCCAGCGTCGGCGTTGGAATCGTCAACGTCCTCCTGACGTTGGTGGCCATGCAGCTGATCGACCGGGTTGGACGGCGACCGCTCCTGCTGGTCAGCCTCGCGGGAATGGCGGTGAGCCTGTTCGTGCTGGGGCTGGCGTTCGCCCTTCCGCAGCTGGCCGGCAGCCTTGGGTGGATCGCGGTGATCGGCCTCATGACCTACGTCGGCTCATTCGCCGTGGGGCTCGGGCCCGTGTTCTGGCTGATGCTGTCGGAGATCTACCCGTTGCGCATGCGGGGTCGAGCCATGAGCGTCGGGACGGTCGCCAATTGGAGTGCCAACCTGATCGTGGCGTTGTCGTTCCTGACGCTCACCCGGGCCCTGGGCAGAGCTCCCACGTTCTGGTTGTACGGCGTCGTCAGCGTCGGGGCGTGGGTCTTCGCGTTCTTCCTGGTGCCGGAAACGAAGGGAAGAAGCCTTGAGGACATCGAGGCGCACTGGCGAGCAGGGGGGCATCCACGGGCATTGTGAGTGCATCGCTGCCTCCGCACAGGTGCGAAGGACACGCGATGGTCACCATCAGAGCCTGAAGGGTTCAGCTTTGCCGATTCAGGCCGCCGAAGTCCCAGGCATGGCCGGGCTCAGCCGATCGGCCGCGGCCCCGCGAGCACGCGGCTCCCACACGATCCCTCGTCCCTTGCCCGCCGCGGGCAGAATGCAGACCAAATGGCGCGGGCATTTTCGACCTGGATTGCGCACAGCCCCGATGCAGGACACGGGAAGACCGATTCGACTCCCTGGTCGTTGGGGGTCTGGCGATCGTGCGATTCTGGTAGCTCGACCTCTCGCTGATCAGGCAAGGGCGTGGCCGCTCCAGCCCTGCACGCCGGTGAGAGCGAAGTCAAGCACGAGCGGAACCGGGACATCAAGGTCGGTCGCGGACGCTTGTCTCCTCTCGCCCCGACCAAACTCACCGATCTTGCTTCCCACCTCGAACACCGCAGGCAGGCAGCGAGTGGTGCAATCCATCACTCAACTCGCCAGAAGAAGCAACACGATGCCCGGAGACCCCTCGCGAAGCCGCCGACGATGTCTGGGTCAGACGTGCCGGTGTAGGTCGGTCTCAGGGGACGTCGCCAGGGGGTCGTCATCTCGCGGCGGCTGCTCCCACCCCATCTCGGCCACCACGCGTTGCTCGACGGAGAGATGCACGACCTCATGCTCGACGTTGGCGATGACCGACGCGGGAACGTAGATGTTCCTCGCGAACCCGGTCGACGTAAGGAGGTAGTTCTGGCCCACGTCGCGAACCGTGCCCACGCGGCGCCCGTCGTTCCCGACCACCATCCAGCCGGACTTGAGGTCTGCCATTCGCATTTGGTCCTTGAACCTCCGTGCGCAGCGCTCGCCTACCTTAGCGTGCGTTAGGGATTGGCGTTCGGGGACGATGGCGCTGCCGCATGATCCAATTTGGGTTTCCGACCCCCACGGGGCCACGGACGAACACCCGCCTGCTTGAGCGTCGCCTGACCATCGCCCGTCGCCGATCGGCTCGTGCGTACGGGCACGGGCTGATGTCCCGCCGAGCCTGAAGGCGAGCCGAAACGCCAGCGTGCGGCCCGCTCTGCCCACAGCCACGACGTTGCTCGGGTCGTGCGACCCGGACTGATGACGGACCGTCATGACGCGGTGGTATCGGGGCAAGAGACTGCCCTCATGTCCCCGCGCCACGAGCCGCGGGGACAATCGGCCATCCTGGAGCGCTCGTTGAGCGAGGCGATCTAGCTGCACGCGATGGCGTTAGCGTCCGACGAGCGGGGCACGTGGACCGGGCGGGACGAGCGGCCACTCGTGCCGCATCGTGTCAGGGTGCTCTTCGCGGTCGACGGACTGGCCGCGAGGCGCTCCCGCCATCAGGCATGCGTCCGGGCCGGCCTCGCCGACCTCGCCGGCCCGGTGACCGACGCGCCGCAACCGCGTGTCGGCTGCCTGGACGTCTGCGAACGCCTTACGACAACCCTGGCCCTGCAACGGTTGGTCGATTCCGGTCATGTGGTCGAGTTGAACCGCCCATACGTGGGAGGTATGTACGGATGAACGGGTCCTTCGGCACAAGGGGGCACCGCCTGCGGGTGGCGCTCCCGGCGCTCATGCTCGGCCTGTCGTCGTCGGCTTCGTGCCCACAAGCCCGGTGGCCGCTGCGACGCCGCTCACCAATCTGGCCCATCTCGACTACCTCGGGGCCACCATCACCCCGCCGGTGCAGGTCGGTCACACCACCTATCACATGGCGGAGGAGCCGAGCATCCAGGTGCTCTGGGCTTACGCGGAACCAGACGGGAGCGGGGGTTTTCGGCGCGTTGGTGGCGGGGCGTACGACCCGGGCACGAACACGACCGCAGCGCGCGCGAGGTCGTCCGTGTCGTACGAGCCCTGGCCCCGCCACTGGCAGCAGTTCGGCGACGTCCACAGCCGCGACCTCGCCTACGGGCTGCTGCGAACCGTCACCTACATGCAGACGGTGAGCAACGACGCTCGTAACGGGAACTTCGTGCTGTGGATGCAGCCCGACGGCACGCTCCACGCGTCGGTTCCGGGGGATCTCCCCGACCCGTCCGACTCGGGCTCGTCCTATTGGCTGGCCCGCTCGCTCTGGGCGCTCGGCGAGGGCTACGCGGCATTCCGAGACGTCGATCCCACCTTCGCCGAGTTCCTCCAGCAGCGCTTCACGCTTGCTCGTCAGGTAGTGGAACGAGAGAACCTGATCCACTACGGCTCGTACACGCTCTTCGACGGGGCCCAGATGCCTGCGTGGCTGATCAACGATGGCGCCGACGCCTCCTCCGAGGCGATGTACGGGTTCTCCGCATACGTCGGCGCAGCGCCCACAGATGGGGCCGCGCGGCAGGATCTCGAACGTCTTGCCGAAGGCGTGGCAGATATGGCGCTCTCCAACCACCCGGACGCCTGGCCGTTCGGCGCCATCCTCCCCTGGACCGGCTCCAGGTCACTGTGGCACTCCTGGGGAGATCAGATGGCTGGCTCTCTCGCAACGGCCGGTGCAGCGCTGCACGAGCAGCGTTTCATCGATGCAGCGATCAGCGAGGAAGCTGCGTTCGTTCCGCACCTGCTCGTCCAGGGCGGCCCTGATCAGGAATGGCGACCGGCACCGGCCGACCTGGCGCAGATTGCCTACGGCCAGGATGCGACACTGCAGAACCTGCTCCGGACCTCCGACGCGAGCGGCCTCACCAGTTTTCGCAGCCTCGCCGGAATCGAGGCAGCATGGTATTTCGGCAACAACCACGCCGGCGTGCAGATGTATTTCCCCGCGACCGGTGTCACGTTCGACGGCCTGGAGGCTGACGGCCGAATCAACCGCAACAGTGGAGCCGAGAGCACGATCGAGGGCTTGCTGTCGATGCTGGCGCTCGACGCGCGACCCGACGTCGCCGCAGCGGCTACGTCGCGCAACCTCCGCACCAAAGAGGTGACCTGGAAGCTCGTCCAAGCCGAGGCGGGGATGCTCAAAGGCAAGGCGACGGTCGTTACGCCGGCCAGCGCCTGGACCGGCGAGAGCGAATGGAGCGGCGGCAGCTACGTCGAGCTTCTGCCGGGCAGCCGCGATACGGTGACGGCGACGCTGCCCGAAGCCGGTCGCTATCGAGTCCTGCCTGTCTTCGACCGCCAGGAGGCGCCGCTTGATTCGATCGGCCTCCGCTTCAAGCTGGCCAACGTCCCACTGGGCATCGTCTGGCAGGGCGGCGCTGGCGCGCAGGGCGCTTCCCCGACGTCGGGGTATCTGGATATCGGCAACGTCGGCTCCGACCGGCTGATGCCCGCGGGCGCGACCGACCTCGTGTCGGCATACGTCGGCGACGGTCGTGCGGTGCGGCTCGACGCCCTGCTGATCCAGCCGGAGGTCGAGCAGCTCCTCCTCGCCGGCACGGGCGGCCGGCAGGGGCTGCTGCACAGCTGGGCAACCGAGCGTCGCGTGACCACGGTCGATGCCGCACCGAGCGGCATCACTGCGTACGCCTACGATGCGAATGGCCGCCTTGCCGAGACGGTGAGTGGCACGGGGATGCTGGCGGTGCCGGTCGAACCGCATGGGTTCACGTACCTGATCGGGGGCTGATGCTGCGATAGGGTCTATCCCCTGCGATCCCAAGGGCTGGCTGCGGCCAGGCACCGCCCAGCGCGACGGCGACCACGCCTGCCGTGCGGCCTCGTGCCTGGGGCCGGCGGATGGCTCGACCTCGAACCCGGAAGCGACCAGTACGGCGTACGCTTAGCCGGATCACCCCGGCCGTTGCCGCGCCGTCCGAGGCCGGTGCGTCCGAATCGCAGCTCGCCGCCGCGTCGTCGCCCGCCGACTCGGGCAACCCGTACGCGAACGTCGACGTCTGCGGGCTCGCGACCGCGGCCGAGGTGACCTCGGTGAGGGGTCTCAAGGCGCACGATCCCCAGGAGAGCATGATCGGCCCCGGGGCGGCGATCGACGGGGCACATGGCTGCACCTGGTCGCTCGGCGACTCGATCGACCTGTTCGACCTCTGGATCTACCCTGCTGCCTCGAGCGACCTCAGCGCCGCCATGCGGCTGTTCTGGGACGGGTACGCGATCGAGCCCCTGCAAGGCTACGGCGACGAGGCTTGTCGCCGCGGTGTGGCGGGGTAACCCGTCCATGCGGACGGTCGGGCAGGTGGCGGGAGTGGGCGTCCGCCAGGGCGACAAGGTCGTTCTCCTGAGCACGCTCCGGATCGGTACCGACGACACCGACCCCAAGCCGGCAGCCCAGCTCGCGGTTCAGATCCTGGGCCGCTTCTGACGCTCGGCCGAAGTCGCCCGCGCCGGAGCGCGCGGACAGCCCGATCCGGCGTCGCGGTGACGGCGTCGCTTCCAGTCGCCATCGCGGTCATCGCGGTTACGACATCGAGGCCGACGACCGTCCGGCCCGTAGGCGGTTACGTGCTCACGCCGATCCCCGCCCATTCCCACCGCAGATGACGCTTCGTCATGACGTCGTGGGCTCGCGACCACACACTCACGTGACGTCTCGGAGTCCGCCTGGACAAGAGAGCTCGAGCTTCGCTCGAGCTCCGGAGCCGGCGACGCATGGAGCAGTCATGACCATCAACCAGGTCGATCGGACGGTGGTTACCGAGGGGCCCGCCGTGGTCACGACCAACGACACAACGCCGCCGCGGGCCCCCGTCAGCGAGACGGTGCGCACGGACAGCCGGCACACCACGCGATCGGGCCCCGGCAACCCGGAGATGATCCGCCGGGTCATCGTCCTCGTGTTCGGGCTCATCCAGATCGTCATCGGGCTGCGGATCGTCCTGCTCCTGCTCGATGCCCGCACCGGCAACGCGCTGGTCTCGGGGATCCTCGATCTCAGCAAGATCTTCGTCGCGCCGTTCGACGGCATCCTCAACACGAACGCCCTCTCGTCGGGTGGCTCGACCCTCGACGTCGCCGCCGTGGTGGCATTCGTGGGCTGGACGATCCTCGAGCTGATCGTGATCTGGGTCGTCGGGATCTTCCGCCGCGAGCCGGTCTGACCCTCTCGGATACCTGACCGGGTCGCGGTCCCTCGGCGGACGGGGCCTCGTCCGCGGCAAGCGTCGGCCCCTGGTGGGCCGCGCGACAACATGAAGGAACGCGTGCCATGGGCTTCATCGCCTGGATCGTCGTCGGCGCCATCGCCGGCTTTCTCGCCAACATGATCATGGGCTCACGCGCGGGACTCGTGATGATGGTCGTCCTGGGCATCGTCGGGGGGCTCGTGGGCGGGTTCGTCGCTACCAGCGTGCTCAAGATCGGAACCGTCGACGGCATCAACGTCGAGAGCATCGTCATTGCCACCCTGGGGGCGATCGCGGTGGTCATCGTCTGGGGCTTCGCAAAGGGTTCGCGCGGCTTCAGCCGCCGCTGACACAGTCCGCTCCCGACACGGAGCCGGAGGAGGCACCATGAAGATCCTGGGCACCATCGGGCTGGTGGCCGTCCTGGCCGGCACGCTCGCCGGCACCGCGCTGGCCGCGGAGGCCCAGGTGGGCCTCGGGACGGCGGCGAGCTTCGCGGTGCTCGCCGGCGAGACGATCACGAACACGGGAGCGACCACGATCACCGGTGAAATCGGGCTGGATCCGGGATCCTCCGTGACCGGCTTCCCCCCGGGGACCG
This sequence comes from uncultured Chloroflexia bacterium, assembly GCA_963829295.1. Classification (GTDB taxonomy): domain Bacteria; phylum Chloroflexota; class Limnocylindria; order Limnocylindrales; family CSP1-4; genus CAIXZV01. The sequence goes on from CAWHHU010000010.1 coordinate 919,698, forward strand.
TGACCGGAACCCAGCACGTCGGCGATGCCGCAGCGCTCCAGGCGCAGACCGATCTCACCACCGCCTACAACGACGCCGCCGGCCGGACGCCCGCGACCGCGGTGACCGCGGATCTCGGTGGTCAGACTCTCACGGCGGGCGTCTACAACTCGGCCAGCTCGCTCGGGCTGACCGGGACGCTCACGCTCGATGCGGCGGGCGATCCCAACGCAGTGTTCATCTTCCAGGCCGGGACCACGCTGATCACGGCGCCCAACAGCAGCGTGGCCTTCACCGGCGGCGCGTCCGCGTGCAACGTCTACTGGCAGGTCGGCAGCTCCGCGACGCTCGCCACGGGTACGAGCTTCAAGGGGACGATCCTCGCCCTCACGTCGATCGCGCTCCAGACCGGCGCGACGCTACAGGGCCGGGCGCTGGCACGGAACGGCGCGGTGACGCTGGACACCAACGTCATCGACAGCTCTGCGTGTGCCGCACCCACCCCCAGCGCCACCCCGACCCCGAGTCCGGCAGCGACGAGTTCGGCAGCGACGATTCCGGCAGCGACGATTCCGCCGACCGATACGCTCCGCTCGACGCCCGCCGCGGTCACTGATCCCGTCCCGACGGCCATGCTCGTCCTCCTGGTCGTGGGCGCGGTCGCCTTCCTGGCGACCATTCACCTCGTGGCATCCCGCTCACGCCCGCGCATCTGACCACCCAGACATCCCCATTCCTATTGGCGCCCGGCTGGCCTTCACCCCGGGCGCCGGTCGCGTTGCTGCGCGAGATGCGTCATCGCTGCGGCCATTGGGCCGAAGGTTGTGCCACCAGGGCTGGCCACGTCTCACGGTACGCGGGTCCGCTCGCACCGCGATGGGCGTCCGAAGGGCCGAAGGGCCCGAGGGCCCCTCGCGAGTGCGAGAGCATTCGGATGGGCGAGGTAGAATAGATGTAGCCAGCGGCCCAGCGAGGATTGACCGTGACAGCCATCCTTACGGACGCCCCTGAGGTCGAAGCGCGTCGCGCCCTCGTCCTCCACGATCGTGCCCTCGTCGTCGACCTCATCACCCTGACGCTCAATCACGGCGTCTTCGCGGTCCGCGCGGCGCGCGACCTCGCCGAGGCGGAGACGATTCTCGCCGAGTGGCACCCGCACATGGCCGTGGTCGACATGGACCACGACGACAGCACCGGCCTGCTGGCGCGCCTCGGTGCCTCGAACACGTTGACGAGAAGCGCCACGCCGATCCTGGGTCTGACGCGCCGCGGCGATCTCAAGACCAAGTTGCGGGCGTTCGATCTGGGTGTTGACGACATCCTCGCGCTGCCGTTCTCGCCCGAGGAGCTTCTCGCCCGCTCGATCGTCATCACCCGTCGCGCGACCGGGATCGACCGCCCCGTCATCCCCACGATCAGGCTCGGCGAGATGGAGGTCGACATCGTCAGCCGCCAGGTTCGCGCCGGCGACTCGGTCGTCCACCTCTCCGGCATCGAGCAGAGCCTGCTGTACCTGCTCGCCAGCCGGGGCGGACGCGTCGTCACCCGTGAGGAGATCCTGGACGCCGTCTGGGGTACCGACTTCGTGGCCGAGAGCAACATCGTGGATCGCCATATCCGGAGCCTGCGTGTCAAGCTCCAGAACGATTACCGGCATCCGCGCTTCATCGCGACGGTCCCCGGTCAGGGCTACCGGTTCATCCCGACCTTCACGAACCGGGGCTGGGACATGGCGGAGGGCGAGACCAAGCCGCCGGACGGCTGAGCGTTCCCGGGGCGGTCGCCGTGGTTCGGCGCGCCCTCGAGCGGCTCCGGCTCCCGTGCAAGGATGCCCTTGGGTCGCTCCGTGGACCATGACGGACCGTCATGACGCGCAGCCGCGACGACGACAGACTGGCTCGTGAATGGGCCCGTGTCCGTCACCAATTCGATCGCCATGACGCCTTGTCGGCGGACGGGGCGTTCTCTCCGCCATTCCCTCGCATGGGGCGCGGCGAGATGACGAACCGTCATGACACCCCGGCCGCCCGACGCCGCTCACTCTCATGGCGTTCTCGTCTGTCGGCGCGCTCGTGCAGCAATTCGCGGCGATCAATGGCTGACCCGCCACCCGGTCCGGTCGGGCGGCAGCACCTCGACTCGCTCGTCAGTTCGGGATCTCACAGCAGGCGCCCGGGGTCATGGGCCGGCCACCGCGGATGCGAACACGAACGCCTGGCGGCGTGGCCCCACTGGACTGCGCACGACCCCGCACGCACCCATGATCCGAGCGACCGAGGCAGGCACGATGCACAAGACGACGCCAATCACCTGCCTGTTTGTGGACATCGGTGGCGTGCTGCTCACCGACGGCTGGACTCGTGACGGTCGGAAGCGGGCTGCGGCCCAGTTCGAGCTGGACCTGGCCGAGATGGAGGATCGGCATCACCTGACCTTCGATACATACGAAGAGGGGAAGCTCACGCTCGATGAGTACCTGCGGCGAGTGGTCTTCCACGAAGCGCGACCGTTCACGCGGGCTCAATTCCGCGCATTCATGTTCGCCCAGTCCGAGGCTCACCCCGAGATGATCGATCTGGTCACCCGGCTCAAGGCCCGGCACGGTTTGAAGGTCGCGGTGGTCAGCAACGAAGGGCGCGAGTTGAATGCCTATCGCATCAACGAGTTCCATCTGGACGCGGGTACGTCGAGGAAGGCACGATCACGAGGGCCTTCGACATGAGGGTCCAGAACAGGCTGGACCGGTTCCACCTGGTCGCGGACGTGGTCGATCGGCTGCCCGACCTGGGCGCCCGGGGGGACGACCTCAGACAGCTGATGCGGGACAAGCTCATCGAGCACAAGGTCTACATCGACCGCCACGGCGAGGACATGCCGGAGATCCGGCACTGGATGTGGGCGACCCCTCGTGACCACGCACCTGATCAGCACGTCGCAACTGCCCCGGGAGCACACCGCCACGGCCGGCCATGACACCAGGCATCGCGTAGATCACTTGATCTGAGGACATGGGCACAGGCAGGAGAACACCCATCGTGGCGCCGAACGCGGACCAGCCAGTTGCACCGGCGAAGCGGGCGACCGGGCCCCAGTCGAACGATGACCTGAAGTCTCTGCCGATGCTGGACCTGCAGGCGAAGCTGGGGTCGTCGCCCGACGGTCTCACGGAGGCCGAGGCGCAGAAGCGGCTGACCGAGTACGGACCCAACGAGATCGAGGAGAAGAAGGACAACCTGTTTCTGAAGTTCCTCACCTACTTCTGGGGTCCGATCCCGTGGATGATCGAAGCGGCCGTTGTCCTGTCGGCGCTGGCCCAGCACTGGCCGGACTTCGCGATCATCCTCGTCCTGCTGCTGGCCAACGCCGTCGTCGGGTTCTGGGAGGAGCACCAGGCGGGCAGCGCGATCGCCGCCCTCAAGGCCAAGCTCGCGATCGAGGCGCGGGTGAAGCGGGACGGGACGTGGACCACTGCGGAGGCTCGTGACCTGGTGCCGGGCGACGTCATCCGCATTCGCCTGGGCGGCGTCGTGCCGGCGGATGCCCGCCTGCTGGCGGGCGACCCGATCGAGGTAGATCAGTCCGCCCTGACCGGAGAATCGCTGCCGGCGACACGCAAGCCCGGCGAGGCGGTGTTCTCGGGCTCGATCGTCCGCCAGGGTGAGACGGATGCGATGGTGTACGCGACGGGTGCGCACACGTACTTCGGCAAGACCGCGCAGCTGGTGCAGGAAGCGCAGACCGCCAGCCACTTCCAGCGGGCCGTGCTCAAGATCGGCGACTACCTGATCGTCCTCGCGGTCGCGCTCGTAGCCCTGATCATCGTTGTGGCGCTGTTCCGCGGCGACCCGATGCTCACCACGCTGCAGTTCGCCCTGGTGCTGACCGTGGCCGCGATCCCCGTGGCGATGCCCACGGTGCTGTCGGTGACCATGGCGGTCGGAGCGCGCCTGCTGGCCAGGCGCGAGGCGATCGTGACCCGCCTGGCGGCGATCGAGGAGCTGGCAGGCGTGGACGTGCTGTGCGCGGACAAGACCGGCACGCTGACCCAGAACAAGCTGACCCTGGGCGATCCGTTCAGCGTGGACGGCATCCCTGCCGACCAGGTCATCCTGTCTGCCGCGCTGGCCTCGCGCGCGGAGAACAAGGACACCATCGACCTCGCCGTGCTGGGGGGCCTGAAGGACGAGGTGGCCCTGGCGGGCTACGAAGTCGTCCACTTCCAGCCGTTCGACCCGGTTCACAAGCGCACCGGGGCCACCGTGAAGGGCTCCGACGGCAAGACGTTCCAGGTCGCCAAGGGCGCACCGCAGGTGATCCTGGAGATGTCGGCGAATGCGGAGAAGGTGAAGGCCGCCGTCGACAAGGCTGTCAACGAGTTCGCGGCGCGCGGCTTTCGCTCGCTGGGCGTGGCCCGGGCGGACGGGAAGGGCAAGTGGCAGTTCCTGGGCGTGCTGCCCTTGTTCGACCCGCCCCGTGACGACGCCCGCGCGACCATCGCGACCGCAGGTGAGATGGGCGTGACGGTCAAGATGGTGACGGGCGATGCCCTGGCCATTGCCCAGGAAACCGCGAAGAAGCTGGGGATGGGCACGAACATCCTCGATGCCAGTGGCTTTGGTGACACGAAGCATCACGAGACCGCGCAGCTCGCGGCATCCATCGAGCACGCGGATGGCTTCGCTCAGGTGTTCCCTGAGCACAAGTTCCACATCGTGGACGTCCTGCAGCAGCGCGGCCACATCGTGGGCATGACGGGGGACGGGGTGAACGACGCCCCGGCGCTCAAGAAGGCCGATTGCGGCATCGCCGTGGCGGACGCGACGGACGCGGCCCGTGCGGCGGCGTCGATCGTGCTGTTGACGCCCGGCCTGTCGGTGATCATCGACGCCATCAAGGAGAGCCGCCGCATCTTCCAGCGGATGAACAGCTACGCCATGTACCGGATCGCCGAGACGATCCGCGTGCTGCTGTTCATGACCCTCGCGATCCTGGTGTTCAACTTCTATCCCGTGACCGCGGTGATGATCGTGATGCTGGCGTTGCTCAATGACGGCGCGATCCTGTCCATCGCGTACGACAACGTCCACTACAAGGATCGGCCCGAGGCGTGGAACATGCGCCTCGTCCTCGGGATCTCCACCGTGCTGGGGATCGCCGGCGTGATCTCCGCGTTCGGCCTCTTCTACCTCGGCGAACGCGTCTTCAATCTCGACCGAGATCACATCCAGACGCTGATGTACCTGAAGCTTTCGGTGGCGGGCCACCTGACGATCTTCCTCACCCGGACGCGCGGTCCGTTCTGGTCGATCCGTCCCGCGAAGGTGCTGCTGCTGGCGGTGTTCGGCACCCAGGCGGTGGCAACGCTGATCGCGGTGTTCGGGCTGTTCATGACGCCGCTCGGCTGGGGCTGGGCCCTATTCGTGTGGGGCTATGCGCTGGCGTGGTTCCTCGTGAACGACCGCGTGAAGCTCCTTGCCTACCGGATCTTCGACCCCACGAAAGAGCCGTTACTGGCCAAGAAGCCGCGCGACCTCAGACCGCAGATCGCCGCCCGCGCCTACGAGCTCTACGAGCAGCGAGCCCGCGGCGAAGGCCAGGCAGCTCGAGACTGGCAGGACGCGGAGCGCGAGGTTCGGAACGACCAGGTGGTCGGAACAAGGCCATCCGGCGACGGTTCCGGGGGGAGCACCTAGGAATGGAGCAACCATCCCTGTATCCCCTGCGCTTCGACCCGATCTACGAGGAACGTCTCTGGGGCGGTCGGCGTCTGGCCAACCTGCTCACCTCGCCACTGCCGGACGACGGCCCCGTCGGCGAGGCGTGGGCCCTGAGCGACCGCGATGAGCATCCAAGCCGGGTCGCGGATGGACCGCTCAGTGGGCGGACCATCGCCCAGCTGATCGAGCAGGCTCCGGAGCAGCTGCTGGGAAGATTGGCCGGCCGTTTCCGCCGCTTCCCACTCTTGCTGAAGTTCCTCGACGCACGGGAAATGCTGTCGGTCCAGGTGCACCCCTCGGATGCGCACGTCGATCTGCTGCCGGCCGGCGAGACCGGGAAGACCGAGGCGTGGGTCGTGCTCGAGGCGGGGACCGAGAGCCGCATCTACGCGGGCATGACACCAGGAACCACGGCGGACGATCTGCGGCAGGCGCTCGAGCACGGCACCCTTGTCGATCATCTCGCGTCCTTCACTCCCAGGCCCGGCGACGCCGTCTTCCTGCCGGCCGGGATCGTCCACTCGCTCGGTGACGACGCCATGGTGTTCGAGGTCCAGCAGAACAGCGACACGACGTTTCGCCTGTACGACTGGAACCACGTGGACGGGAAGACAGGCGAACCGCGGGCGCTCCAGGTCGACCAGGCGCTCGCCTGCATCGACTTCACAGGGGGTGAGGGAGGTCTCGTTGTGCCCATCGTGGAGGCCGCGACGCCGGTGCGGCGCGAGCGGCTCTTCGATTGCGAGCAGTTCCGCGTGTGGCGCCTGTGCGGACAATCGCCGTTCAACATCGGCGCCCCGGGTCTGCCGCGAGTCGCAATCTGCCTCGAAGGCGCCGGTCAGGTCGAGTACGCCGGCGCCGCCTACCGCATCGGAGGCGGCGATGTCGTGCTCCTGCCGGCGATCGTGGGCACATGTGTGCTTCGGCCGGCCGGCGAGGCGACCGTACTGGAGATCGCGTTACCCGAATAGTCCGCGACCGGGGCGCCAGGCTGACTGTTGCCGGGTCGGGGACTCCTGTCCTGGGTCGGATGATCTCGGAAGGCTGGAGGAGATCGTGAAGAAGCTGATCGTCTTTGATCTCGATGGCACGCTCGCCAACAGCAAGTCGTCGCTTGACCCCGAGATGTCCGCCCTCCTGCACGACCTTCTCCGCATCGTCAAGGTGGCCGTGATCTCCGGAGGCAACTGGCCCCAGTTCGAGGCGCAGCTTCTCTCCAGCTTGCCCCATGACGAGCGGTTGGCAAACCTGTCCCTGCTTCCGACATGCGGGACGAAGTTCTTTCAGTACGGCGGAGACTGGAAGGAGATCTACTCGGAAGACCTCACGACGGCTCAGAAGGGCACGATCGTCAGCAACGTGCAGAAGGCGTTCGACGCCGCGGGCTTCGCCGTCGACAAGGTCTGGGGCGAGCAGATCGAGGACCGGGGGAGCCAGATCACCTTCTCTGCCCTCGGGCAGCAGGCCCCCCTCGAAGAGAAGGACGAATGGGATCCCGATTTCGCCAAGCGGACGAAGATCAAGGCGATCCTCGACAGGCTCATACCCGAGTTCTCCGTCCGACTGGGCGGGACGACGTCGATCGATGTCACCAGGCCCGGAATCGACAAGGCCTACGGGATCCGGAAGCTCCGAGACCGTTTCGGCATCTCAGTGAAGGACATGATCTTCATCGGGGATGCCCTGTTCGCGGGAGGGAACGACTACCCGGCGGAGGAGGCTCGTGTGGTGTCGATCCCGGTCACAGGTCCGGAGCAGACCAAGCTGGTGACCCAGGCGATCATCGCGTGCCTGGAACCCGATCAGGGGGCGTGACCCTGCGTGAGGGTGCCATGGATGGATTCAGGCTGCCGCGCCCGGGCCGAGCCACAGAGCCGTATCCGGGCAACCCCCGGGAGGTCGAGGGCGTCACCAACCCGGCACTACGGCGTGGCCGATGACCAGACCAGATTGGTGCACCCGGCTTGACGTGCCGGATGTCTTGCCGTCCGCGCCCGAGGGCGCCGTTCAGGGGCGAGAGTCCGTCCGGAGCAGGCGGGCTACTCCGATCCGCGAATCGGCCATGCCGTAGTAGATGTCGTACGCCACCGGCTTGCTCCCGGGGACCGGCTCGATGGCGGTCGGAAAGACCACCTCCGGAACGGCCCCGGACCGCTCGTCCGGGAGCTCGGGCTCGAGGAGCGGCTTGACCGAACGGGCTACCACGCGCGTCACGTCGGCGGCATCGAGAATGAGCGCCCCCGCGCAGTAGCGCAGGTCGGGTGGCGGCGCCAGGTCGCGGGTGGGCGTTCCGGAGGCTCCGTGGTAGACGACCAGCCAGCCCTCGGCGATGCGGATCGGCGGCGTGCCGCCCCCGATCTTGAGGCCCTCCCAGGTGTGCTCGGGAAGGGCGACCAGGCGGTGCCCCTCGAAACGGGTGAGGGCGCGCAGGTCGGCCTCGACCGCGTCCGCGCCAACGAAGCTCACCCAGATCCCCGGACGTCGGTCCGTCAGGCCCGCGGGGAGTGGCTCCCCCTCGCCGGGCCGGGCCAGGGAGAGATCCCAGCTCGGACGGTGGAGCATGGCATAGGAACGGTTCCCGCTCGCGTCCACCACGGGCTCCGGGAAGAGGAGCGCGTCCTTGTTCGGGTACAGGTTCAGGTCGGTCGCCAGCCCAGGATCGTAGGCGAAGGAGACCGGCCCGAGCCGCTCCCAATGTTCGAGGTCGGTCGATGCCGCGAGGCCGATGCGTGGGCCGAACGGACCATAGGCGGCGTAGGTCATGAGCCAGCGGCCGAGCCGCGGCAGGAACGTGATTCGCGGATCCTCAACCCCGCCGCCGCCCGCGTGCAGCTCCCAGGGCTCGCGCGGCTCGAGCACCACGCCGAGGCGCTCGACATCGACCAGGATCCCCGCTCCGTCGAAGATGACCCGCGCCCGCCCGATCCGCGAGTAGTTGCCCGCGGCGACCAGGCGGGGGAAGAGATAGAGATCCCGCCCCTTCCGCGCCGTTGCGGGGTTGAGCACGCCGCCGGCCTCCGCCGGCTCGTCGGCGGCCGGCGACATGAGGACACCCAGCCGCTCTATCCGGAACGGGAACGGGTCGACGGCCCGAGCCGCAGCAGCCTTGTCTGCAGCCCCCTGCGGCGGCGTCAACCCTTGACCGCGGAGCCGAGGTTCGACTCGATGAACTCACGCTGGAAGATGACGAACACGACGACCGCCGGGATGACGAGCACCACGGCGCCGGCCAGGATCGATCCGAACGGGTTGGCCGCCCGCGCGGCGACCGTCGAGATGTAGTTCGCCAGGGCAACGGCGAGTGGCTGCAGGTCGTGCTGCTTGGTGATCAGGAACGGCCAGAGGAACTCGTTCCACGGCCCGATGAACGTGACGATCATGGCCGTGACGATGGCCGGCCGTGCCAGCGGGATGGCGATCCGGCGCAGGATCGCGAGCTCGGATGCACCGTCGATGCGGGCCGAATCGAACAGGTCCCGGGGCAGCTGCAGGAAGAACTGGCGGAAGATGAACACCGCCGTGGCGTTCACCGCGAAGGGGAGGATCATGCCCAGGTAGCTGTCTGCGAGGCCGTAGGAGCGCACGATCAGCACATACAGCGGGATCATGAACAGCTGGAACGGCAGCACCAGGATCAGCATCATGGCGTTGAAGACCACGCTGCGCCCGCGGAACTCCAGCTGGGCGAGGGCATAGCCGGCCAGGAGCCCGATGAAGAAGGTCGCAAGCAGGACGCCGCCGGTGAAGATGCCCGAGTTCATGAGCGTTCTGACCAGATCGACCTGGGCGTTGATGTCAGTGAAGTTGGCAAGCGTCAGGTTGCCGGGGTCCGGGAATGCCCCGGAGATTCCGGTATCCGGCGCGCGCTGCAGCGACCCGACGATCATGTAATAGAAGGGGAACAGGAACAGCACCGCGCCCGCCACGAGGGCGACCAGGCCAACCACCCGTTGGAGCGAGAAGCGATCGTCGTGCTGGCTCGGAGCGACCTTTGGAGACGCGCGCCCGATTGTTGCAGACGTGGCCATGGTTCAGTCCCTCTCGAGCACGAATCGGTTGATCGCCGAGATGGCCATCACGATGATCGCCAGGACGACGCCGATCGCCGCAGCGTAGCCCGCGTGCCCCTGTTCGATGCCCTGCTGGTACATGAGCAGCACGGGCGACATGGAAGCCCCGTTCGGGCCGCCGCCGCCCGTGAGCAGGTAGGGCTCGGTGAACAGGTTTGCCCCGACGATGGTGGCCAGGATGACGACGAGGGTGGTCACCGAGCTGACTCCCGGGACGGTGATGGCCGTGAACTTCCGGGCGACGCCGGCGCCGTCGACTTCGGCCGCCTCGTACAGCTCACCCGGGATGTTCTGCAACGCGGCCAGGTACAGGATCACGTAGAAGCCGAGCTGCTTCCAGGTCACGACGAGGGCGATGATCGGCATCGCCAGGCCATCGTTGACGAGCCACGACGGGCTGGGTGCCAGCGGGCCGAGGACGCCGTTGATGAGCCCGCCGCCGGAGAAGAGCCACAGCCAGACGCCGATGACGGCAACGCTGGCGGTCACATACGGGATGTAGTAGGCGACGCGGAAGAACGCCCGGAACGGGAGCTTGGCGTTGAGCGCCGCGGCGAGCACCAGCGACAGGAACACCGTCAGGGGGACGTTGATGACGATGAACTCGGCCACGTTCATGATCGAGCGCTGGAAGACCGGGTCGCTCAGGACCGCGGTGTAGTTGCTCAGCCCGACGAACGGGCGGTCGACATGGGCTCCGGGCGCGGCGAAGAAGTAGTCGAAGAACGAGATGTAGAGGGCAACGAGCAGCGGGTAGGCGAACAGGCCGCCGAGGAAGAGCACGTACGGCGCGATGAATGCGTACCCGATGGGGTCGCGCCCGAATAGCCGCCGCATCCGATCCCGGCGCCCGCTCGGACGACCGGCGGCCGCGATCGCCATCGCCTCAGCTCCCGCTGACCAGCGTCTTGATCTTGTCGGCTGCGGTCTTGAAGGCCTGGTCGATCGGTGTCTTGCCGAAGATCACCGACGTGCTGTACGCGTCTCGGAACGTCTGCCACATCTCGACCGAGTTGGGCACGTTCGGCACTTCGACCGTTCGACTTGCCTGGTCGGCGAAGGCCGCGTATTCGGGATGCGCCGTGAAGTAGTCGGCATAGGTCGCCGCGAGATCGGTCCGCATCGGCATCTGGCCGGTCAGGGTGAGCAGTTGCCCGTCGCTGTCCTTGCTCGTCGTGAACTTCAGGAAGGACCACGCGGTGCCCAGATTGGTGCAGCTGGAGTACATCCCGATCGACTTCTCGTCGCTGAAGGTGTGGATGTCTCCCGGGGCCATGCCGTCCTTGGTCGGCACCGGCACGGCACCCCACTGGATCTTGTCGCCGTAGACCGCGATCGCCCACGGCCCCACGATCGCCATGGCTGCCTTCTGGTCAGCGAAGGAATCGCCCTGGTACGCCTCGTTGGGGACCAGCTTCTGGTCGTAGAGGCTCTTCCAGAAGTTCGCCACCGCGAGCCCATCGGCGCTGTCGAATTGCGGGACGCCCCCTTCCACCAGCTGCTTGCCGCCGGTCTGGGCGATGAACAGCGGGTAGAAGTCGAACCACGGCTGGTAGAAATCGGACGTTGGCGAGGGCCAGATCGCCGCCTGGACACCGCCCTTGGCGACGAGGGTCTTGGCGGTCGCGAGGAACTCCGCGTAGGTCTTGAGCGGCGGGTTGTCCGTCGGAAGGCCGGCCTTGGCGAAGACCGTCTTGTTGTAGAAGATCATCACCGGGTTGGTCTTCCAGGGCATCTGGTAGAACTTCCCGTCAGTGGACTTGTACTGGTCGGCCCGGGCGCCGGTGCGAGCCTGAATGTAGCTGGCTCCGTCGGGGAAGGTGTCGAGCGCCACCAGGCCGCCCTGCTTCTGGAACTGAGGCACGGCCGCAGGCGACGTGTTGAAGATCAGGCACGGCGTGTTGCCGGCGGTGATCGAGGCGCCGATGACCTCCTCGGAGCTCTTGCCCGCGGGGATCTCTTCGCCGGTGACCTGCTCGTCCGGGTGGTCCTTGTTCCAGGCGGTCACCATCGCCTCGCCCCAGCTGACCTCCTCGGCGTTGTTCGAGTACCAGATCTTGATGGGGCCGGTGGCGGTCGCGGCACTCGCGGGTGCGCCACCACTCGCAGGTGCGCCGCCCCCGCCATTATCGCTGATGCACCCGGCAGTGAGGATGACCAGGGCGGTCGCCAGGCCGCCAACTCGGAACCACGTGCGAGCCATGGATCTACCTCTCGTCTGCTGGAAGGCTTCCCGGGGAACTCGCGGCGTTCCCGGCGAGGTGCGCGCGGACAACCCCGGATTGGACGTGACGGCGGTGCGTCGGCGATGCCAATCTGGACCTCGCGATCCCTTCGCACACCGCAGCAAACGGCGCGTCGGAGGCACGATGCAGTGTCCAGCCGGGTCCTCGGGGTGTCATTACGGCTCGTCATGGGCCTCGTGATGACGTCCCGGGGCGAAATCCCGGGCAGTGGCTGGTCGTGGAGTCAGCCGGATGACGAGTCGTCATGACGCGGTTGCGCCAAGACGGGAGACTGGCGGCCGCACCATGCATGTCCGTTGGCGATCCGCGCTCGATCCGGGGGGACGGCCCGAGCAGCGCGAGAGCGGGACAAAGGGCGTGGGCAGAGGAGTTGCCGATGACGGCCATCGCGCCCCCTGAGCGTGACGGAAGGCAGCCCGGCGGTGCGGACGACGCTGCCGCGGGTGGGGCACGCCGTCGTGGCGGCCTCGAGGCCCTGGCGTTTCTGGTCGGACTGTTCGGCATCCTTCTCGCGCTCGTGGTGACCATCGGCCAGGCCTCGCCATTCGGATCGTGACCGCGGCAACGTATCGCCCACGCGCGCGCTCGCGCGCCTCAATGACGGACCGTCATGACACGGCGAGAGCGGGGCTCAGACTCACCCATACCCCCGGAACGTCTGCCCAGGTGTGGGCAGAGCAGTGAGGGCCGGACCGAACCAGGCCCGTGAACAGAAGGGATGCCGCGAGCCATGACACGGATCGAGTACCGAGTCGAGTTAGTACCGTTCAGTGAGGATCAGACCCTCGCCCGGACGGAGTTCCTGGCCAAGCTCAACGAGCTCGGCAAGGACGGGTGGCGGCTGGTGAGCGTGAATCCGCTCGAGCGCGTCGTCGGCGGCTACGTGCCGTCAGAGCCGATTCCGCTCCTGCTGATGCGGGTTGTCACCGCGTAGCGGTCGGCTGGAGCCTCCTCGAGCTGATCGTCATCTGGGCCGTCGGGATCTTCCGGCGCGAGCCCGCCTGACCAGGCGACTCCCCTTGACCGCGTCGCGGACCCCGTTCGGGCTGGGTCAGGTCCGCAAGCCGGCACCGGCCCGGATGGGCCCCTGCCACATGGAAGGAATGTACTCGATGGGTTTCCTCGCCTGGATCGTGGTCGGCGCTATTGCCGGCTTCATCGCCAACATGATCGTGGGATCGCGTCAGGGCCTGCTCCGGACGATCGTCCTCGGTATCGTTGGCGCCCTGCTCGGCGGCTTCGTCGCAGCGACCGTCCTCAAGATGGGCACCGTCAATGGCATCAACGTCGAGAGCATCGTGATCGCCACCATCGGTGCGATCGCCGTGCTGCTCGTGGTGCACTTCGCGACCGGGTCGCGCGGGCTTCGGCATGGCCTGAGCTGATCCGCGTCGGCACCGTGCCGACCCGAGCGTGTCGTGACCGGACCGGCTCCGCGCCGGTTCGGTCGGGCCAGCCGTCTGGCCGAGTGACCGCAGGAGGTCAACCATGATGAACGTTGAACGCGAACAGCCACAGGTCGTGCCGAGGTCGGCTTGGCATGCGCTTCGCATTCGCGTGGCGGGCCTGGTTCGCGGCGTGTCGGGGGCCGTCCCCCTGCCGCAGGTGAGTGCTGCGACGCTGATCGCCCACCTGCCAGGCACGGTGAACGCTACCCGCGCGAGTGCGCACGGGACAACGAGCGCGCTGCAGTCACTGCCCGACACGACGCTCCGCTCACTTGCGGGCACGTCGGTCGGCCTGGGCGCCGGGCTCTACCTCGCGGGCGCGCCGCGGCTGGTCGTCGCGGCCGGGGTTGCGCCGGCGATCGTCATGGGCGCGGCGATGGTTCTCCGCCCAATCGGCAATGGCGTGGAGTCGGATGGGACGACGCCGGCGCGGACGCTGGAGCCTGGGGAGGGCGCCCGGTGAGCGCACGCGGGCGAACCATCCCGCCGGCCGCTCCCACCTGCCGGCACCGGGCGAATGAGCTTCCTCAGGCTGTTGCCGACGATGCTGCAGCGATGGCCGGCACGAAGCGGAAGGGCACCCTCTACGGGCTCATCCTTGCCTGAAGCCGGTCACCTGGCGATCGCCGAGGGGACCCGCGGCAAGACGCTGCCTCATCTGGAACATCCGCTCCTCGACGTGGTGCGGCAGCTCCCAGTTCGTCTCCAGCCACCCTGTGCATCCGGCATCGGCCCACGGCGGCATGATGCTGGAGGCTGCCTCAGCGGACGCTGGCGTCTCTCCCTGGGCCACGATGTCGAAGCCCTCGCCTGCGCCGTGGGTGCGCAGCCAGTCATGGACGGCGCGGGCGTCGTCGGGGCGCCCCTCGCGATCGTCGAGGGTGTACTGAGGCTCGAAGCGGTAGGCCTTGCCGTGATGCGTTTGGCTCCCGGACCACAGCTCCCGCAGCAGATCGATCCCCTCGTCGAGGAGCGCAGCCCGCGCTGACGTCGGTGATCTCGCCGGTCACCGGCAGGTCCTCGTTCAGCGCCCCGAGTCCAACGGTGCGGATGGCGCGACCGCCGGACAGCTGATCGAGCGTCGCGACCTGACTCGCGAGCTTCCATGGCCGGCGCCAGGGCAGCGGCGTCAGCAGGGTACCGAGCCTGATCCGGCGGGTCGCGGACGCCATCGCGCCGAGGAGGGTCCAGGCATCGACCCCGTAGGCCGCGTCCCACACGAAGACGCCGTCCCATCCAGCCGCTTCGGCCATCACGGCCTGCTGAAGCTGCTCGTCCGCCGTCCCATCGGGCAGGATCACGCCGATCTGCACCAGTCCTCCGTTCAGATCCCGATGAGCTGCCCGGCCAGGGCGCTGGCGGCCACGACCACGATGGGTGGCACCCGACCGGTCATCAGCGCCGCGAGCCCGACGGCAGCGACGGTGACGTCGATCGGAGCACCCACGGCGCTGGTCCAGATGGGCGTGTAGAGCGCGGCCACCAGGATGCCGACCACGGCGGCGTTCGTTCCGGCCAGCGCTCGCCGGAATCGGACTGACGTCCGGAGCCGGTGCCAGAACGGCATCGTGCCCCAGATGAGCAGGAAGGCGGGAAGGTAGATCGCGCCGAGGGCGAGCGCAGCCCCGGCGATGCCGGAGGGCGCCAGCGAGGCGACGCCGCCGAGATAGGCGGCGAAGCTGAACAGCGGACCGGGGACGGCCTGCGCGGCGCCGTAGCCCGCCAGGAACCGGTCGTTGCTGACCCAGCCGGGATCGACCACGCTGGTGTGGAGCAGCGGAAGGACCACGTGGCCACCGCCGAAGACGAGCGCACCGGCCCGGTAGAAGCTGTCGACGAGCGCGGCTGGCTGGCCGTCCAGCGCCCGCAGTGCGGGCAGCAGTGCCAGCAGGACGAAGAACAGCGCGAGCGCCACGACGCCGACCCGGCTGGATACCGGGCTCGTCTCGGCCGAGTCTGTCGTCGCGGAGGGCGCAGCAATCAGCAACCAGCCCGCGAGGCCGCCGCCGGAGATGATCGCCACCTGCGAGAGCGGCGTGGCCCAGGCGAGCGAGATGGCGGCGGCCACGGCCGCCAGTGCGCGCCGGCGCCAGTCGGGCGTCAGGCGGCGCGCCATGAGGTAGACGGCCTGGGCCACCACCGCGACGGCCGCCAGCTTCAGGCCGTGGACCCAGCCCGCGCGCGACAGGTCGCTTGACGCCGTCAGCAGCCCGAAGGCGACGAGTGCCGCGGCCGAGGGAAGGGTGAAGCCGATCCAGGCCGCCAGGCCTCCGAGCAGGCCGGCACGCCGGGTCCCGATGGCGATCCCGAGCTGGCTGCTGGCGGGACCCGGCAGGAACTGGCACAGCGCCACGAGCTCCCCGTAGGTCGCATCGTCGAGCCAGCGCCGGCGCTCGACGTACTCGCGGCGGAAGTAGCCCAGGTGCGCGATGGGCCCGCCGAACGAGGTCAGGCCGAGCCGGGTGGCGACGCCCAGCACCTCCAGGGCCGACCCGCCCCCCGCCGCGGCCATGGCCTCGTCAGCCGGCGTCCATGGCTGCGGCAACGCGGCGGGCCGCATCCGCAAGCTCCTCGTCGGTCACGTTGGGCAGGACGTCCTCCCAGAGCGGCAGCATCATGCCCGACGCCTCGAGCATCCCCAGCGGGCGCGGGATGAACCAGACGTGGAAGTGCGCCCCACCGTCGCCCCAGCGGTAGAGGTGGACGCGGCCGACGCCGCCCAGCCTCAGGATCGCGCGCTCGACGCGGGCCACCACCGGCCCAAAGGAGGCGGCGTGCGTTGCTGGCAGGTCGGCAAATGAATCGACGTGAACCCGGCTCGCGAGCCACACGGCCCCCGGCAGGCTGCCGCCGACCGGCGGATGGAGGGTCCAGTGCTCGTCCGACCAGACCGCGCTGGTCATCTCGCGCGAACAGATCCCGCACGGCTCTCCGCCGGGTTCGCCGCGCCGCGGCGGCTCTGGGATCACCCGGGCACCGGGCTGGCGCGGCACGTGCGGCTCCTCATACGGCAGTTGCATCGATGCCTCCTTTCACGATGTATCCTGTGCGCATCCTATACGCAACAGTCATGTTGCGTCAAGAGTGCATAGATGCTCAATGACTGGTATGCTGATGCCCGGATGTCAACCTCGGATCAGCCGACCCGCGATGAGCCGGCGAGCGCGCTCGACGCTCGCCTCATCGATGCCGCCACGTCGGTCCTGGCCGAGTCCGGCTGGGACGGGCTCACCCAGGAGCGCGTCGCCGAACGGGCCGGGATGTCACGGGTCACCACGTGGCGGCAGGGGATCACCCGGGATCGGTTGATCGGCGCCCTGCTCGATCGGCTCGGCGTGGACTTCCGTGAGGCGCTGTGGCCCGTCCTGACGGCCGATGGAAGCGGGGGCCAGCGGCTCCGGCTGGGCCTCGAGCGGCTGTGCGACGTTGTGGACCGCCACATTCCGCTCCTCGTCGCCTCGGATCGCGCGTTCCACCACGGGTTCCGGCAACAGCACGGCGCCGCCGGCGTGAACTTCGTCGATCCCTTCGCGCGATTCCTGTCCGAGGGTGCGGCCGACGGCAGTCTGCGGCCCGTCGAAGGTGACCTGATCGAGACGGCGGAGGTCGTCTTCAACACGGTCTGCTGGACGTACCTCCATCTGCGCAGCGCGCACGAGATCCCGCGCGCCCGGGCGCGAGCCGTCGTCATCGACCTCGTCCTGCGCGGAGTGGCGGTCACCGAGAGCCACACGGATCGGTCGCCGACTCCTGCGCGGCATCGGGCGACGCAACGGTCGTAGCAATACGAGCGGGAGCTGTACGCCCTCAGCTCGCGGCGACCCGGTGGAGGACGAGCGTCTCGCCCTGCGCGGCGATGCTGAGGGCGCCATCGGCGACCCACGCCTGCGCGACGCTGTCCGCATCGTCGCCCAACTGGATGTGCAGTCTGCCGGACGCATCGACCGACCAATGGCCGCCCGCGGTTCGGCCACTCGGGGCCGTGAGGGCCAGCCCGCCACCCGCGACGAATGTGTAGGTCCGATGTCCCGTCTCCCACGCCCCGAGGATCGATTCAGACAGCGGCCGGGGATCGCGCGCCTCCACTGGCGGCGCGTGGATTCCCTTGTGCGTCTCGGGCCTGAGCGCGTGGTTGAGGGCGGTCAGCTCGGCGAGCGCCTCAGCCTCCCGGTCGGTGTCGCCGGACCGCATCTCGCGGCTGATGTGCGGCAAGGTCTCGGGTGAGCGGACCACGGCGTCCGGCAGGGGCCGGTCCGCCAGGCGTTCGAGATTGACGACGGTATGGCTCCGAGGGAGGACGTAGATGCGGACATGGCCGGCGTCCGGTGTCGCGTCGAACAGCGCTCGGTCGACCTTGTAGGTCCGGTGGGCGATGGTGATCGAGAAGGTTGGCAGCGCGGAGCCGGTCGCGTGCACCGTGCGCTGGTTCCGCAGGACGGCACCCTCGATCATCTCCACGCGCGGGTCACGGAGCTCGCGCGTGAGCGAGGAGCTGATCGGGAGTCCGACGAAGGCCAGGGCCGCGCCGACGACCAGGCCCCCGATCCCCCCGATCACCCGCGCGGCCATCCCGGATGCCGGCCCGGCCGCGGTCAGCACGACGATGCCGATCGCCGCGAAGCCGACGGCGAGAACGAGGAGCTCCTTCCTCGTCGACGAGGCACGCGCCCGCAGCTCCCTCGCCTGCGCGTCGGTCAACCGCCCGGCACGGTTGGCCTCGAGTGCGTCCGCTCGGAAGGCCGAGGCGGCGGCCGCGCTCATCGCGATGCTCCGGCACACGGCTGTGGGTCCGTGGCGACCAGGAGGGCCAGGCCGGTCAGTGGGACGCGCATCGAGATCTCCTGCGGCGACGCCGGTGTGCCCGCGCCCGGCCGCCTCGGCGCTGGTCGGCCAGGGCGAAGTCGAGCTCGCATCGCGATATATGTGCCGTCCGGACCCCGGCGTCAAGCGACAATTCGGTGGAGCGCGAGACCGCAGAACGCTACGACATCGGGCGCGGCTGAGTCGCTGGCCCGCGCTCAGCTCGCGCCAAATCGTTCGGCGACCTTGTGATAGGCAGCCTTCGGCTCGGTCCGGCCGCCAGGCCAGCTGCGGACGAGCGCCAACGACGCCGTGTCGAGATCGCGAGCAGGATCGGCATCGGAGGGGTAGCTCGGCGCGACGTAGGTGTAGACGAACGCGCCGTCCAGGCCGTTCGACGCCAGGACATCGAGCAGCTCGCCGATCTCGGCGGCCTGGGCGCCCTCGTCGCGGACGATGCCGTCGCGCAGCCGCGGCTCCGGCGTCCGCTCGATCACGGCCCAGCCCATGCCACCAGCGTCGGCCGCCCCGCGATACGTGGCGCAGCCAAGCTCGGTGGCCACGACCGGCCGGCCGCTGGCCAGGTGTGCCTTGAACCCGTCCGCGTAGCCGTCGCGGTTGGTCGCGTCGCGGTAGGCGTCGATGCCGACGATGTCGAAGCCCGACCAGTCGACCTGCTCCCACAGCCCGGCGGCATACGTGATCGGCCCGTTGAACAGATCCCGCGCGCTCGCTGTGGCCGACGCCAGGAACTCGGTGAAGGCGGCCTGTGGATCGAGCCCTGCACCGGCTACCTCGGTCATCAGGCGCACCGGGTCGGCGAGCAGCGCCAGGCGATCGCCATGCGTCGCGCCGGGCATGATCCCTGACGTGAAGACCGACAGCTCACAGCCGACGACGAGCGTGACGCTGGCGCTGCCTCGGCGAAGCCGCTCCGCCGCCTGCGCGCAGCCGGTGATGGCATGCCCGGTGGTGACCGCGTCCGCGTTGGGGAGCATCGGCGAAAGCCAGACCTCGAGCCCGTGGCGCGCGGCGACCTCGCCGGTCGCGGCGATGCGCTCGACCCGGTCGCCGGTGATCCGGATCGCGGTCGCGTGCAGGCCGTCGGCGATGTCTGCAATCTCGCGTTCGATCGTCTCGATCGGGAGGGTCGGCCGCGTGGACGATCCGTCGATGGTGGCGATTCCGACGTCGTAGTGGATGCCGTGAAGACGCATGAGAGCTACCTCGTCAGGACCTGATGGGGACGGTCTGGCCGGCCTCGCGCTCGACCATCGGGCGGATCTCGGTCGCAACGCGGATCATCGATCTCTCGTCGTAGCGGGCGGGGAAGCTGGCGATGAGATGGCGGTAGCCGTGCACGCCGCCCGGGCGGAATGGCGCATGCATCATCAGAGCGCCTCCCGGTCACGATGGACCGCCACTGCACCGACGATCAGGCCGACGCCGGCTGCCTCCATCGGGGTCGGAACTTGCCGCAGCACGATGACGCCGATGACGGTGGCCGTCGCCGGCAGCAAGGAGACGAGCAGGGCATACGTGGAGCGCTTGATGCGGGCCATGGCCAGCTGGTCGGTGAGGTAGGGGATGACCGAGGAGGTGATGCCCACGCCGATGCCGGCCAGAACAGCGAGCGGGGTGGCGAAGGCCGGGATGGCGGCCCAGCCGGCGAGCGGGGTGACGGCGATCGCCGCGATGAGCATCGCCGCCGCCAGCGCGTCGATCCCTGCCGCCGCGCCCGCCTGTGCGACCCGGTGCGCGAGCGCGACATACACGGCGAACAGGGCAGCATTGGCGAGGGCGAACGCCACGCCCAGCGGCGCGCCGCCGAGGACGACCTTGGTGAGCAGGCAGACTCCGATCACGGCGAGCGCAAGCGCCACGACGTTTCGTCGGGTCCGGGTACCGAACGCTGCAAGGGCGATGACGGGCAGGAACTCGATGGCCGCGACCGTTCCGAGTGGCAGCCGAGCGATGGCGAGGTAGAAGGCGCAGTTCATGACGGCCAGCACGGCACCCCAGGCGACCACGGTGCGACGCGTCCCGGCGTCGACGTGCGCCAGCGTTCGCCATGGCCGGCGCCAGGCGGCGAAGACCACCGCCGCGGAGGCGATCCGCAGCCAGGCGACGCCGAGGACGTCGACGTAGGAGAACAGCAGGACCGCGAACGACGGCCCCAGATAGTGAAAGATCGCGCTCACCAGGAAGAAGAGCTCAGGCGGAACCATGGATGCGCTGCCTTGCCGCGCACGCATCGTGAGGATCGCTCTGGTTGGTTCGCCGGTGGTTCGCATGGCGGTCATCGTGGAGTCGCAGAGCCATCAAGTCCAACGAACGTTCTTGATCGTGAGCATCGACAACTCCGATGCATTGCCTGATGATCGGCGGCGCTCTGCTCAGGGTGTGGCGGCCGCGTTGGCTGGCTCGCCGCAGGGTTGCGTGCCGGCCACGCCGGGGTTAGCATCCGATCAAGTCCAACGAATGTTCGCAACGCAAGCGATCGAGGAATCCGATAGATGGAATTCCGCGAGCTGACGGCGTTTCGGGAGGTCGCCCGGCTGTCGAGCTTCAGCAGGGCCGCGAACCGGCTGGGCTACGTGCAGTCGACGGTCACCGCCCAGATCCAGTCGCTCGAGCGCGACCTTGGCGTTCAGCTGTTCGACCGTCTGCCGCGAACGGTCACGTTGACGCCGGCCGGTCAGGCGCTGTTGCCGCAGGCCGAACGGCTGCTCGAGCTCTCGGTGGAGGCTCGCTCGGCGGCGACTGCGGCAGGGACCAAGGCAGGGGAGCCCGTGGGCAGCGTGTCGGTGAGCGCGCCGGAGTCACTCCTCACGTACCGGCTGCCGGGGGTGCTGAGCTGGATCCACGCGACGTATCCGGGCGTGACCGTGGACCTTCGTCCGACTCCCATCGGTCGCTTCCGCAGCGACACCCGCCGTGCCGTGGCCAGCGGCGAGATCGACGTTGCCGTCGTCCTCGACACCACGCTCAACCTCGCAGGCTTCTCGTCGGCGATCCTGACGCCCGAACCGATCAGCGTCATCGCGCCACCGGAGCATCGGCTCGCGGCAGCCCGTCGGGTGACCCCGCGCGACCTCGATGGCGAGCCGCTGCTGCTCCCCGAGGCGCCTGACCACGGCTGCGCGTATCGAGGGCAGTTCGAGCGGCAGCTCGCCGATGGGCACGTCATGACCGATCGTGCCATCGAGTTCGCCAGCATCGAGACCGTCAAGCAGTGCGTCGCGTCCGGCATGGGGGTGTCGGTCGTGCCGAGCGTGGCGGTCGATGCCGACGTGGCTGCCGGACGGCTGGTGCGACTGCCCTGGAAACCCCGCTTCGACGTGTTCACGGTGATGGTATGGAACGCGCGGCGCGCGATCAGCCCAGCCCAGCGGGCGTTCATGACGACGGTGCAGGAAGCGTTCGCCTGACGGTCGATGGGGCGTCGCCGACCGGAGGCCGTCGCAGCCGCCGATCCGCTGAGCGAGCTTCCCGAAGATGACCGCGGCCGATCCTGACCTCGACCGGTGCGGCCGTCCGCGGCACGCGGCGCGATCCGCAGCCACACCGGGCGCCGGCTTGACTGCAGCCGGCCGGGTGTCAGCATGGCGGACGTGGGCACGTGGGGCATCGGGCTGTTCGCAAACGACACCGCGGCTGATCTGCGCGACGATTTCCGGGCCGTCGTGCGGGCGCCCTGGAACGGGGACCAGCTCCTCGCCTGGGCACTCGCGCGATATCCATCGGCCGCGGACCCGGCGGATACCGACTACCCCGTGCTGCGACTCGCGCTCGCCGACCTGTTCTGGACGTACGGCATCGATCATCCGGAGACATTCTCGCGGGCGGCGCAGATCATCGCCAACGGAACCGACCTGGCGGCGCTCCGCCTGCTGGGCATGAAGCCTCGTGATCTCGAACGACGCGCCCGACTGCTGTCCACGCTCGCAGAGCGGTGTCGGACGCCGAACCCCAGCCCGCGTCCTCGCCGCATCCTCACCGCACCGGAGGTGTTCCTGCTCGAGGTCGGCGACGTCCTGGCCTACCCGATGGACGGGGACCTGCTGCGCAACCCATACGTCGGGCCGCGCATGGCGGAGCGGTTCTTCTCCCGGCACCCCTGGGTTCCGGATGGCTGGGGAGCCGCGGTCGTGCTGAACCGCTTCCACAAGCACGAGGTCTTCGCTCGGAACGTGATCGCGATCGTCGCGGCTGGCGAACCGGCAAGGCTCGATCCTGCCTCGCTGGCAACTCGGTCGATCCTCCACACCTGGTCGTTCGGGACAGGCGACCGTCGGCGGGTCCACGCGGTGGAGGTCAGCCGGCAACACCTGGCGCGCATGCGGGTGGAGACCGTGACCCGGGTGGCGGTGGCGACGGAACGAGTGGCAGCCGAGCTCGCGCCCGACAGCTACCGGATCGCCCATTTCGGGACGGACGGCAGCCTCGCCTCCCGCGCCGCGATCGGGAGCGGGTCCGCCCGGATTGTCCCCGCGGACGATCCGATTGCCCGCTACCTCCGCTGATCCTGGGGCCAGACAGGTGCGGGACGGGTCCATGGCCGCAGCCGCACGTGTTGGCCCATGGGATCGAGATCCAGATCCCTTGGCTCAGGACAGCGGTAGCACGAGTCCAGACAGCGGTAACAGGAGGTGCTTCCCATGCGACCCCGGATCAACGTCGTCACCCTGGCCGTCGACAATCTCGAACGCGCTCTCGCGTTCTATCGCGACGGGCTCGGGCTGTCCTCGCCGGGTGTCATTGCGACCGAGGTCCTGGATGAGCTGACCAACGCCTCCGGGGCGGTCGTGATGTTCGACCTCGAGGGCGGGCTGATCCTTGCGCTCTACCCCCGGAGCGACCTCGCGAAGGACGCCGCGATCCCGCTGGGACCGTCGCGAACGGGCGAGTTCAGCCTGGGCCACCTGGTGTCCAGCCGGGAAGCCGTCGACGAACTGCTCGAGGCGGCGGTCGCTGCCGGCGCCGAGGCGTTGGGCGAGCCGCGTGCTCGCCCGTGGGGCATCTACTCGGGCTACTTTCGGGACCCGGACGGCCATTTGTGGGAGATCATCTGGAACTCCGGCGATGCAACGTTGCCCTGAAACACAGAGGTTCCTCACTATGAGGTAACCTTCCGGGGCATGGACGCCGATCCCGCCACCGTCTCCGACCGGACCACCATCCCGCACGCGTCGCGACCGCGCGACGTCGACGCGACGCTCGAGATCGCCGATCTGCTGGGTCAGACCATCCGCCGCCTGCACCGCGGGACCAACAGGGCGCTCGCCCCGCTGGGCCTCTCCCGGACACAAGCCCACGTCCTGCATCTGCTGGCGGACGGGCCACTGCGCATGGTGGCCATCTCGGAGCGTCTGGCGGTCGTGCCCCGCACCGTGACCGATCTGGTCGATGGCGTGGAGGCCGCCGGGCTCGTGACTCGGCGGCACGACCCGGATGACCGTCGTTCCACGCTTGTGGTGCTCACACCCGCAGGCCGTCGGCTGCTGCGGCGCATGGACGCGGCACGCCGGGCGAGCGCGGAGGTTGTGCTCGGAGGTCTCGATGGCCCCGACCAGGCGCTGCTGCTACGGGTGCTGCAGCAGGTGCTCGCCCAGCCTGCACCCGCCTGCCACGAGGGCGACGAGGGCGCCGCGGCGGTCGATGCTCGGGCCGTCGATGCGCCGCCCGTGGATGCTCTGGCCGTCCGGCGGGGGAGCGCTCGATGAGCATGATGGGCGGCGGCGGGATGGGCGGCTGGCACCTCATGCGCTCGTTCCGGCGCGACGAGAACGTCCGCTCCCAGGCGCTGTCGCCGGGGCTGGTTCGGCGGATTGCGAGCTTCGCGGCGCCCTACCACCGCCTGCTGCTCGTGTTCCTGGTGCTGATCGTCGTCGATGCCGCGGTGGCTGCCGCCAACCCCCTCGTGTACCGCGCGATCATCGACAACGGCATCCTGCCCAGGGACTCGGGCCTGGTGATCCAGCTCGCCCTGCTGCTCGTGGCGCTCGCGATCTTCGACGCGGTGCTGTCGATCGTCGAGCGCTGGATCTCGGCGCGGGTCGGCGAAGGGCTGATCTTCGACATGCGGACCCAGGTCTTCGCCCACTTCCAGCGGATGCCGATCGCATTCTTCACGCGCACCCAGACGGGTGCCCTCGTGAGCCGTCTCAACAACGACGTGCTCGACGCCCAGAGTGCCTTCACGAACACCCTGTCGTCGGTCGTCGGCAACGCCATCACGGTGGTCGTGACCCTGGTCGCGATGGCGTTCCTGAGCTGGCAGATCACGTTGCTGGCGATGCTGCTGTTTCCGCTGTTCGTGATCCCCGCCCGCTGGGTGGGCCGGCGGATCCAGGCCATCACCCGGGAGAGCTACAACCTCAACGCAGCCATGACGTCGACGATGACCGAGCGCTTCAACGTGGCCGGCGCGCTCCTCGTTCGGCTGTTCGGGCAGCCGCTGCGTGAGATCCGGAGCTTCGAGACCAAGGCCGGGCGGGTTCGCGACATCGGTGTCACGCAGGCCATGCTCACCGTGGCGTTCATGACCTCGCTGCTGCTGACCGCGTCGATCGCGACCGCCCTCGTCTACGGGGTGGGTGGAGTGTTTGCTGTCGACGGGTCGCTGGGGGTGGGCACGATCGTGGCCCTGGCCGCGTACCTCAACCGTCTCTACGGCCCGCTGACCTCCTTGTCCAATGTGCAGGTCAGCGTGATGACGGCGCTGGTGTCGTTCGATCGGATCTTCGAGGTGCTCGACCTCAAGCCGCTGGTGGCGGAGAAGCCCGATGCGGTCGACCTTGGACGCGGTCCCGCCAGCATCGAGTTCGACCACGTCGCCTTCAGCTACCCGACCGCGTCGGAGGTCTCGCTCGCCTCGCTGGAATCGGTGGCCGTGCTCGATCAGGCCCCCACCGGGCAGATCCTGTTCGACATCTCGTTCACCGCCCGGCCGGGCGAGCTGATCGCCCTCGTCGGTCCGTCCGGCGCCGGCAAGACCACCATCAGCCACCTCGTCCCGCGGCTGTACGACGTCCGCGATGGCGCCGTCCGGATCAACGGGGTCGACGTCAGGGACGTCACGTTCGAGTCCCTGCGACACACGATCGGCGTGGTGACCCAGGATGCCCACCTGTTCCACGACACCATTCGGGCCAACCTGCTGTACGCGCGGCCCGAGGCCTCCGAGGAGGAGCTCGCTGGCGCCCTGGGCGCGGCCCAGATCCGGTCCTTCGTCGAGTCGCTGCCCGACGGCCTCGAGACGGTCGTCGGCGACCGCGGATACCGGCTCTCGGGCGGCGAGAAGCAGCGGATCGCGCTCGCCAGATTGTTGCTCAAGGCGCCCGACATCGTGGTCCTCGACGAGGCAACGGCCCACCTCGACTCGGAGTCGGAGATCGCCGTGCAGCGGGCCCTGGGGGTCGCGCTGGCCGGCCGCACCTCGATCGTCATCGCCCATCGCCTCTCGACCATCCATCGCGCGGATACGATCCTCGTGATCTCCGAGGGCAGGATCGTGGAGCGCGGCAGCCACGCCGAGCTGCTGGCCCTGGGCGGGCTCTACGCCGAGCTGTATCGGAAGCAGTTCGCGCGACAGGACGAGCAAGCCACGGACGCGACGGCGGCCGTGGATGTCGCCATCTGACCAGCCGCAGCTCGGCCGCGGCCAGGCGGCGCGGTACCGCGCACCGCTGCCGCTCGACCGTTCGAAGATCGGTGTGTCACGGCGTCACGGCCTCCCAGCTCGTGTGGACGCCGTGGAATCGCCCGGCGCCCCGTCACCGGAGACGAAGATCAGCGCCCAGGGTTGGGCGCTGGCCGCTTCTCGCCTGGAACGAAGGCCACGCAGCACAGGCCGGGTTGCGGATCGAGCACGGGCTCGAGCTCGGTCAGGCCGAGACCCCGGCTGATGCCCTGGGCGATGGCAAGGTTGGTCCCGCACACCAGGGGTCGATGCTCGTCGACCAGCGCATCGAACGGGCAGTTGCCCAGCCGGATGGTCGGCTCCGGGCTGGTACGCGGCTCGTATCCGGCATCACGCAGTGCGGCGAGCAGCCGGGCCGTGCCACGGCCCCTGCCGCCGGTGCGCCTGGCGAGCGCCTCGCCGCTGGCGCGCGCGGCATCTCGAAGCTCGGCCGGGATCGGTGCCTCCAGGTCCTGCTCCAGTGAGCCGGCGAAGAGCGCCGCGATCCGATCGTAGTGGCGCTCCGGGATCGTGACCGTGAACTCGCGCGCAGCGCGCCAGTAGACGCGCGCCGGGCGTCCGGCTCCCGGGCCGGTCCTGCCGGTCAGTCGCTGGTAACCGGCCTCGAGCAGCCCTGCCGCGGCGAGCTTGTCGAGATGGAACGCGGCCAGCGCCCGCGTGATGCCAAGCGCCCGCGCGGCGGCGTCGCGCCCCACCGGATCCGTCTGCCCCGCCACCCACTCGTACAGGCGCCGGCGAGCCGGCTCATCGAGCAGGCGGATGGCCGCGAGGTCGTCTTCGGGCGCCGTACGTTCCATCGTTCGCACTCTATCACTTACATGTGCTGCCAATAGACTTGACAGCCTTCGGCCGGCAGTGTATCACTAGCGGCCACTAGTGATAGAAACCCTCCCACCTGCCGGAGAACCAGATGGACGCGATGACTCACACGATGGCCCTGACAGCAAACCACGGCGCCAACGGGGGGATCCCGGCAGCGGTGGCCGTCCCCGGGCTCACCTCGAAGCGGGTGCTCGACGCCGAGACTCGCGCCCGCTACGAGCGCCATCTCGCCGAGATCCTCGGGACGCTGGGCCTCGACCTGCGCACGCCCGGCACCGCCGACACGCCTCGCCGCTTTCTCCAGGCCCTCATCGACGCAACCGAAGGCTACGAGGGCGACCCGAAGCTCGTGACCGTGTTCCCGACCGAATGCCATGGGGACGCGAGCTGTGAGCTGGCCCAGATCGTGGAGGGACCGATCCCGTTCTTTGCCCTGTGTGAGCATCACGCGCTGCCGTTCTTCGGGCGAGCGTACGTCGGCTACGTGGCCCACGAGGAGATCATCGGGATCAGCAAGCTCACGAGGCTGGTCAGGGTCCTGACTCGGCGGTTCGGGGTCCAGGAGCGGATGACACACCAGATCGCGGCCTCGCTGTCCGATCTCCTGAGCGCGCACGGCGTCGCGGTGTACATGGAGGCCGACCACCTGTGCACCCAGATGCGCGGCGTCCGTGAGGACCACGCCACCACGCGCACGACGGCCTATCGGGGCGTCTACGAGCGCGACCCGGCGCTCCGCCACGAGTTCTTCGAGATCGCCGGGATCGGACGCTCGGGCCGCTGATGACCGCGCAGCCGGCGTCCCGGGTCGTGCCCGCGCCCATGCCGTTCCAGCCCATGCTCGACACGCCCGCTCGCGCCGGAGCCGGGCGCGGCGGCGAGCTGACCCCCGCGCTCCGGGCGCGCTACGGCGGAGATCTCGAGATCCCGCTGCGCAGCGATCGCCCCACCATCGTCGCGAACTTCGTGTCCACGCTCGACGGCGTGGTCTCGTTCGGGGAGGCGAGGCAGTCCGGTGGCGGGGAGGTCAGCGGCTGGTTCGAGCCCGACCAATTCGTGATGGGGCTGCTGCGTTCGCTGGCCGACGTCGTGCTCATCGGCGCGGGCACCCTTCGGGCCGACGCCCTGGGGGCTTGGACACCGGCCCACGTCCACCCAACCAGCGGCCGGGCATTCGCAGCGCTGCGTTCGCGGCTCGGCCTGCGCACCGAGCCGGAAACGGCCATCGTGAGCGCGAGCGGCGCGATCGACCTCACGCATCCCGGCCTGGCCGACCCCGCGGTCGGCGTCCGCGTGATCACGACCCGGCGCGGCGCCGCCCGCCTTCGCCGCCAGGCCCGGTCGCCGCACGTCGAGATCCGGTCGGCCGGGACGGATCGGGTAGCCGCGGACCAGCTGCTGAAGGTGCTCGCCGATGGCGGGGCACGGCTGGTGCTGTGCGAGGGCGGTCCGCACCTCCTGGGTCAGCTGCTCGAGGCGCGCCTGGTCGATGAGCTGTTCCTGACCATCGCCCCGCAGGTCGCGGGACGGTCCGGGGACGCGTCGCGCCTGAGCCTCGTGGAGGGCCTGGCCTTCGGCGTCGACGAGGCCCCGTGGGCACGCCTGGTCGGGCTGCGATGGGCCGGACAGCACCTGTTCACCCGCTACCGCTTCGGCGACTAGGAGGAGCCCGAATGGCAACACCGAGATCGATCCTCATCGTCGGCGGGGGACTGGCCGGGGCGACCACCGCGTTCGCGCTGCGGAAGCGCGGCTTCGCGGGACGGCTCGCGATCGTGGGCGAGGAGGACTCGCCGCCCTACGAGCGACCGCCGCTGTCAAAGACGTACCTGCGGGCCGAGAGCCCGCTGGCCGAGGCGTATGTCCGCGACGAGGACGCGTACCCGGCACAGGAGATCGAGCTGCTCCGCGGGCGCCGGGCGGTCAGCCTGGACCCCGCCAGGCGCCGGGTGACGCTGGACGACGGCATGCGACGCGAGTACGGGGCGCTGGTCCTCGCCACCGGCGCCGCTCCGCGGCAGCTCGAGGTTCCCGGACGCGATCTCGAGGGTGTGCGCACCCTGCGGACGGCCGCCGATGCGGATGCGATCCGCGTCGCCGCCACCGGAGCCGGGCCGATCGCCGTGATCGGTGGCGGCTGGATCGGCAGCGAGGTGGCGGCCTCGCTGAGCCAGCTCGGCCACCCGGTCACCATGGTCATGAGCCGGGAGCGACCCCTGGAGCACGTGCTCGGACCGGACGTCGCCGAGGCGTATCGCGCGATCCACCTCGAGCACGGCAACCAGCTGGTTCGTGGGCGCGTGACGGCCCTGGTGGGTCGCGGGCGCATCGAGGGCGTGCAGCTGGGCGACGGACAGGTCGTCCCGGCCGACCTGGTCGTGGTGGGCATCGGCGCCACGCCGCGGATCGAGCTGGCGGCGGGCGCGGGGCTCACCATCGCCGACGACGGGATCGCGGTCGATGAGCACCTCCGGGCGGCGCCCGGCATCTACGTCGTGGGGGATGTCGCGGCGGCCTGGCATCCGCGCTACGGGCGTCGCGTGCGGGTCGAGCACTGGGACAACGCCATCCGCCAGGGTCGGGCCGTCGCCGCCACGATCATGGGCGGCCGTGCGCCGTACGAGCGGGTGCCGTACTTCTACTCCGACCAGTTCGATCTGGGCATGGAGTACCGGGGCTTCGCCCCCCGCTGGGACCAGGTCGTCGTTCGGGGGGACCTTCCCGGGCGCGCGTTCCTCGCCTTCTGGCTGCTGGCGGGGCACGTGGTTGCTGCCATGAACGCCAACCGCTGGGATGACGCCGACACGCTCGAACGGATGGTGGCGGCCGATCGGGCCGTCGCCCCGGAGCGGCTCGCGGACGCCGCGGCGCCGCTCGAGGACGCGGCCTGACGGCCGCCCGCGTCGGCCGGATGCGAATCGCCCTGGTCGCCTCGCTGACCTCGCCGATCCGCCGGGCCGAGGCGAACGGGCCACACGCGGTGATCCTCGACCTGGCCCGCGCGCTCGCCGCGCGCGACCACCAGGTGACGGTGTACGCGCCGGCCGGATCGGTGGCCGACGGGGTGCGGATCCACGAGGTGCCGGTCGCGGCCATGGCGGCCGGAGCCGCGATCCGCTTCGACCGAGGCGCAGACGCCTACGACCGAGGCGCACCCGCTGACGGCATCCGAGCCCTCGAGCGCGGCTACGAGCGGCTGTTCGCGGACGTTCGTCGCGATGCGCCGGACGTCGTGAGCCAGCATGCGTTCGATGCGGCGGCAATCACGTTGGCCGTGGGCGTTCCCGTCCTCCACACGCTGCATCTGCCGCCGCTGGCCGCGGACGTCGTCGCCGCTGCCCGGGCCGCGAGGGCACCGATCGCGACCGTCTCCCAGGCGGCCCGCGAGCTGTGGCTCAGCGCCGGCGTCCGCGAGCTGGCCGTCCTGCCAAACGGCGTTCCGGCCCGGCAGCCGGTCCGCGGGTCGGTCGCTCCGGTCGCGCTCGTCGCCGGACGCATCTCGCCCGAGAAGGGGACTGACGTCGCCATCCGTGTCGCGCGCCGCGCGGGTCTCGCGGTGCGGGTCGTGGGCGACGTATACGACGCGCCCTACCACGCCGATCGGGTCGCGCCGCTGTTGCGCCCCGGCGAGTGGCTGGGTCCGCTGCCGCGCGCCGAGCTGGCAACGCTCATGGCCAGGTCCACGGTGCTGGTCATCCCCGTGCGCTGGGACGAGGCGTTCGGACTGGTCGCCGCCGAGGCGCAGATGGCTGGCTGTCCGGTGGTGGCCTATCGCCGGGGGGCGCTCCCGGAGGTGGTCGAGCACGGCGTGGGCGGGTGGCTCGTCGAACCCGACGACGAGCAGGCCCTGGTCGACGGCATCGCGAGAGCTTCTGCCCTGGATCGGACGGTCATCCGGGCTCGCGCCCGGGACCGGCTCGGCGTGAACCGCATGGTCGCAGCGTACGAGGCCGCGCTGGCCGCAATCGCCTGACGCGGCGGAGAGCGGCCCTCGAATGCCTGGACCGATCCTGGACCGATCCAGGAACGATCACGCCTACCATCCTCCCGATGGGGCGTTGCCCCGCACCCTTGGAGACTCCAATGCAAGGCTATCGGACCGCAGTGACGCGCCTTCGCCATCCGGTGAACGTCGCGCTCCACACCAACGCGCCCCTTGGTGTCCGGGTCGCCAACAGCGTGACCGGGTTCATGGGCTCCTGGAAGTTCATCGTCCTCCAGACGATCGTCGTGGCGCTGTGGGTGGCCGGCAACATCTACGAGCTGTTCCACTTCGATCCCTACCCGTTCATCTTCCTCAATCTTGCCTTCAGCACCCAGGCGGCATACGCGGCGCCACTGATCCTGCTGGCCAGCAACCAGTCGGCGGTCCGCGACCGGGCCACGCTCGAATATGCCGCGCGAGAGGCGGAGGAGGGAGACCAGAAGGACGACGACATGCGGGCCCGGCTTGAACGGATCGAGACGCTGCTCGGCTCGCTGGTCGGGTCACAGACGGGCTCGGCAGGGGCAGCAGGCGGGGCCGACCCGGCTCGCTGAGCGCCTGGCATCGATGTGGGCGTGCGTTGATCAGCCCCGGATGCCGAGGACCATGCCCAGGACGATCATCCCGATCACGGCGGCCGCGACGGCCGCATAGCGAAAGTCGCGGATCCGCAGCCAGCCGACCAGCACCACCACGACCTGGGCGGCCGGGGTGAGGGCGAGGACCAGCGCTCCGGCCATCAGGAGCTGGTCGCCGGGTGCCGGGACCGAGAGGAGCTGCGTCAGCCGTACCGGGTGCGCAGCACCGCCGGCCGCAGCCCTGACGAGGATCCCCACGCTCATCAACACCAGCGCGATCAGGAGCCCTGCGCGCATGACCGTTCGGGCGGGGGACCGCTCGACGCCGAGGCGCTGGATGACACGCGCGAGAGGACCGGTCATCTCAGGCGCCCGCTCCGCCCATCACGAGCTGGGCGGCGACGACGGCCAGGACCCCCGACAGGACCAGCCGGAGCACGGTGGGGGACGATCGATGCTGGAGGCGGGCACCCGCCAACCCGCCGACGATGACCCCGATGACGACCGGCGCAGCCGCGTACGGGTAGAAGTAGCCCCGGGCGATGTAGATGAACAGGCTGCCGAGGGCCGTCAGCCCGACCATGAAGTTGGACGTCGCGGCCGACACCTTGAGCGGCAGCTGCATGACGAGGTTCATCGCGGGCACCTTGAGGAACCCGCCGCCGACGCCCAGCATCCCTGACAGCGCGCCGGCCGCGAGCGCCATGGACGCACCGGCCGGCACGCGCCTGGCCCGGTAGGCGACGAGCCCGCCATCGTGGCCGTCCCGGTAGGTTCCCGCCAGCTGGCCCACGGCCTCGTGGGCCTCGATGGTCCCGGCGTTGCGCGCCCCGTCGGGGGAGCCCTCCTCGTCACGTCCCTTGAGCAGCAATGCGGCCGACACGCCCAGCACGACCGCGAGCAGGACCGCCAGGAGCCGCGGGTCGATCGACGTTGCGATCAGACCGCCGGCGATCCCGCCGGCGATCGTGACGACCTCGAGGCTAAGCCCGATCCGCAGGTTGGCGAGGCCCGTGCCCAGGTGGACGCTGCCCGCCGCGACCGACGTGGCGACGACCGCCAGCAGCGAGGTTGCCACCGCGATCCGGACGTCGAACCCGAACACGAGCAGGAGGACCGGCACGATCACCACGCCGCCACCGATCCCCACCAGCGCGCCCAGCGCGCCGGCGCCGGCCCCGAGCAGGAGCAGCTCGATCAGCATCGGGTCCGTGATGGTCATCAGGTGAATGCTTGCCTCCGCGCTGGAGCTCGTCGTCGTGGCTCAATTCAAGCCGTTCTTATATGATCGGTCCAACAGGTTGTTTGTTTGATTCCGATAGGCAGGACCGATTGATGTGGGAGATGGGCCGATGGAGCTGCGTCAGCTCGAATACGTCCTGGCCGTGATCGACCACGGCGGGTTCACGAGGGCGGCCGATGCCGTCCATGTGGCCCAGCCCACCCTCTCGCAGGGGATCAGGACGCTCGAGCAGGAGCTCGGCGTCGAGCTGTTCGAGCGGGTAGGTCGAGGTGTCCGGGTGTCACCGGCCGGCCGGGCGTTCGAGCCACCGGCTCGCCGCGCGATGCTGGAGACGGAGACCGCGAGGATGGCGGCCACCGAGGTCCTGGCATTGCGGTCCGGCCACCTCACCGTGATCGCGTTGCCGACGCTGGTGGTGGAGCCGCTCGTGCCGTGGATCGGCCGGTTCCGGACGGCCTACCCCGGGATCACGGTCCACCTGGTCGAGGCCGAGGGAGCCGATGCCGTTCCCGAGGCCGTGCGCGATGGCCGCGCGGACATCGGGCTGGCCGAGGTCGAGGGCGCCAGCCACGGGCTGAGGGTCGAGACGATCATCGAGCAGGAGCTGGTCGCGATCTGTCCGCCAGGGTCCCGGCTGGCGACCACGGTCTCGCTGCGGGAGCTGGTGACGATGCCCCTCGTGGCGACGCCCGAAGGCACCTCCACCCGACGGCTCGTCGAGAGCGCGTTCAGCGGCCTGGGGCGGGTCCCCCGAGTCGCAGTCGAGGTGAGCCAGCGGGAGGCGATCCTGCCGCTGGTGCTGGCGGGCGCCGGCATCGCGTTCGTTCCGCTCCGGATCGCGGAGCAGGCGCGAGGCGCCGGGGCCGTCGTGGCCCGGACGCGCCCCATGCTCAGCCGGCGCGTCGGGCTGGTACGCCGCGAAGCCTCCTCGAACCCGATCGTGGCGGCGTTCGTCGCCCTCGTCCGCAACGACGACACGGTCGCGGCCGGGGGGCGCTGACGGCCTGCCCTCGCGGGTGTCATTTCAGCTCGTAGGTCACCTGGTACCAGGCGATGCCGAATAGCGGCAGGGCGCGCTCCTCGACGGACGCCACGCGGTATCCCTTCGCTGACATCGCCACCTCGTCGTCCTCCATGTCGCGGATCGCAGCCTGCTGCCAGCCGTTCATCCCGCGCGAGGCCATGAACACCGCGAGCAGGGGGCTCAGCAGGCCGAGCAGGCCCCCGCGTCCGTACGTCCGGACAACGATCCGCGGCGGCGCTGGGGTTGGGCCGGGTCCCATGCGTGCGAGCCTCTGTCGCTCAGTAGCTGGTGACCCAGCCGACGAGGTCGGCCACGAGCCGGGGGTCGACGTGTCCCGGTGTGCCGTATTCAGCCGGCGTGGCCGGTCCGCTGCCGTCGAGCAGCAGGTGGTCCATGGCCGGATACGTCTTGAACGTCACGTCCGAGCGCCCGTCCAGCGCCTGCCGCCACGGCGCCAGCTCGGATGGGGGCACCTGGTAGTCGCGCGTGCCCTGCGACAGGAACATGGGGATGACGAGGCCGGCCGCGACTGCCAACGGGTGATAGCTCTGCAGGTCGAGCCAGTACGAGGCCGGGATGCCGCCCGGGAGCTCGGACGCGGGTGTCGAGGGTGACAGGTCCGGCGACTCGGCGAGGTTGACCTGCTTCTCGAGGGTCGCGATCTGCTGCTCTGCCTCGGGGCTCGGGCTGCCGGCCTGGAGCGACGCGAGGTACCGGGTCTGGACCAGCATCAGCTGCGGGATGGGCGTGCTCGGCGCCTCGAGCATGGCGATGCCGGCCAGCTGACCCGGGATCTCGGCCGCCATCCTGGGCGCGAGATAGGCACCCAGGCTGTGTCCGATCAGGAACACGCGAGCGGGGTCGATGTTCGGTGTCGTGCGCAGCATCGCCACCGCGGTCTCGGCGTCGTCGGTCGTCTCCTGACGCACGGTGATGCTCGTGTCACCGGCCATCTGGGCGCCATACACGAACGTGCGCTTGTCGTAGCGGAGCACCGCGACACCGGACGAGGCGAGGCCCCAGGCGATGTCACGGAACGGCTTGTTGGGCCCGTACGACTCGTCGCGGTCCGCGGGGCCGGAGCCGGCCACGAGCACGACCGCCGGGAACGGGCCAGAGCCGGTGGGCATGGTGAACGTGCCGGGCAACGCCCAGGGCGGGGACCCAACGGTCACATCGGTCTCGGTGAACGAGCTGGGCTTGACGTACGGGGCCGGCGAGGTCGAAGCGACGGCAACGGCCCCGACATGGAGCCCGGCCACCTTTCCGTCGCTGTCGACGCTGACGTTCAGGGTCAGGGTGGCGTTTGCGAACAGCACGCCGACCGCGACAACCGTTGAGGGACCCTGCGCCGTGCTGGTCACGTTGCCGATCGACTGGTAGGCGCCGTACTGGGTGGCCAGGCCGGCCATGATCTGCTGGAGCTGCGCGGGTCCGGCGGCGGAGGCCATGATCGAGTCCTCCATCGCCGCCGCGCCGGCCCAATCCTCCCGGCTCAGTGCCTCGATGTAGGCCCTGCCGATGGAGGCGGCGTCCGAAGGAGGGGCGGTGACCGACGGCGACGCGACGGGCGCGGACGGCGCTGCCGAGGTCGGGGTCGAGGTCGACGCGGGCGCCAGCGTGGCCCCGTTCGAGCCACAGCCTGCGAGCAGCAGGGTCAGCAGCGCCACGGTTGCCCAGCGACGGATCATGCGGTGTTCCATGCTACCAAGATTGTGAACATTAGCAGTTCTGTGGATGTTCTGCTACGCTCCCGCGATGGCGACCGCGGACCTGCTGCTGCACCCGGTTCGACTCCGGATCGTCAAGGCGTTCCTGGGTGACCGGGCGCTGACGACGAGCCAGCTCGCGGCCGAGCTTGAGGATGTCCCGGCTGGAAGCCTCTACCGGCACATCGCGCGCCTCACCCAGGCCGGCGTGCTCCAGGTGGTCGCCGAACGCCGCGTCCGGGCCGTCGTCGAGCGCACCTACACCCTGCGCCTGTTGGCCGCGCGGGTCGGGCCGGGCGAGATCGCGACCATGAGCGGTGAGGACCACCAGCGAGCCTTCACCGGGTTCGTCGCGGGGCTGATGGCCGATTTTGACCGCTACCTCGCGGCCGGCAAGCCCGATCTCATCCGGGACGGCGTCAGCTACGGCACCTCGGCCATGTGGCTGACGGATGCCGAGCACGGCGAGCTCCTGCGCGATCTCGGCGTGCTCCTCCAGCCGCGACTCGCGAAGGCGCCGGGCAAGGGCCGACGACGGCGCCTGCTCCACAGCCTGGTGCTGCCGGCCCCCGAGGCGCCCACCAGGTAGCGCGAGCGGCGGCCAGCGGGCGGATGATCGAGCGGCGGCGGGCGGCGGGCCGAGCCCCGAGAGCGTGGCGGCCGGCGCGGAACGGGCGTCCGGTAGACTCGCGGTCCGGGGTCGCGGCACGTTGGGGCGTCCCCGATGCCCATCGAGGAGCGTGTTGACCATCCCGAGCGCCGGCGACGAGCAAGCGGTCATCGAGGTTGCGGCGCTGCGCAAGCGGTACGGCGACGTGCGTGCCGTTGACGACATCAGCTTCGAGGTCCGCAAGGGCGAGATCTTCGGGCTGCTGGGACCCAACGGCGCCGGCAAGACCACCACGGTCGAGATCCTGGAAGGCCTTCGCAAGCCCGACGGAGGCACGGTGCGGGTGCTCGGCATCGATGCCGCCCACCAGCCGGCGGCGATCAAGGAGCGGATCGGCGTCCAGCTCCAGACGGCGGCGCTGTACCCGTACCTGACGGTGACCGAGCTGCTCGACCTGTTCCGGACTTTCTATGCACGCAGTCGGCCGACCGCGTGGCTGCTCGAGGCCGTCGATCTCGAGGAGCGCAAGGACGCCCAGACGCGCCATCTTTCGGGCGGGCAGCGCCAGCGCCTGTCGGTCGCCCTGGCATTGGTGAACGAGCCGGAGCTGGTGTTCCTCGACGAGCCCACGACCGGGATGGACCCGCAGGCACGCCGCTCCCTGTGGGACCTGGTGATGCGACTCCGCGAGCAGGGCTGCTCGGTGCTGCTGACGACGCACTACATGGAAGAGGCGACCCAGCTGTGCGACCGGGTCGCGATCATGGATCACGGTCACGTGCTCGAGCTGGGCACGGTCCAGGAGCTCGTGTCGCGCAGGTTTCACGAGCGGGCCGTCCATTTCGACACGCTGCGAGGGGTCGAGCTGGAGCGGCTCGGTGCGTTGCCCGAGGTCAGACGCGCGGTTGTGGAGGGCGAGCAGACCGTGCTCTACACGGGCGTGGTCGCAACCACCGTCGCGGCCCTGCTCGAGCTCACCGAGGAGCTCGGCCTCGAGCCACAGAACCTGGGCATCCGGCGCGCGACGCTCGAGGACGTGTTCCTCGACCTCACCGGCCACGCCCTGCGGGAGTGACGCACATGCGAGCGCTGGCCGCCCTGACCAGGGCCAACATCCGCAGCTTCGTCCGGGACCGGACGGCGCTGTTCTGGACGCTGGCATTTCCGGTGATCTTCATCCTCCTGTTCGGAGCCATCTTCTCCGGTCCGGGGGACACCACCTACCGGGTGGGCTGGGTGGACCAGGACGCGACCCCCGCGTCCGGCGAGCTGCGATCAGCCTTTGCGCAGGTCCCGCTGCTCGAGCTTGTTGACGACTCGCTCGCCCAATCACGCAGCGCGATGCAGACGGGCGACCTGCGGGGGATCGTCGTGGTCCCGAAGGGGTACGCCTCCGCGCTCGCCGCGGCGGGTCAGCCCGGCGCCCCGTCGCCTGCCAGCGGGCCGGCCGTCATGCTCGGCTTGTACACGGACCCGAGCCAGCAGACGAGCAGCGCCACGATCGAGCAGGTCGTCGCCCGGGTGACCGCATCGCTCAACGTTGCGTTGACGGGGCGAGCCCCGGTGCTGGGCGTGTCCAGCCAGTCGCTCCAGACCCAGGATCTCACGAGCGCGGCGTTTCTCGTGCCCGGGATCCTCGGCATGGCACTGATGCAGCTGGGGATCTTCGGTGCCGTTCCGCTGGTGGCCCAGCGCGAGAAGCTGATCCTCAAGCGGCTGGGCGCCACGCCGCTGCCGCGCTGGACGCTGGTCGGCAGCAACGTCGTGCTGCGGCTGCTGATCGGTCTCGTCCAGGCGGTCCTGATCGTGAGCATCGGGGTCGCGGCGTTCGGCGTCCAGGTGCTGGGCGCGCTGTGGCTGATGGCCGCCATCGTCATCCTGGGCGCCCTGACCTTCATCTCGATCGGCTACCTGGTGGCGGCCTTCGTCCGAACCGAGGAGGCGGCCAACGGCGTGGTGCAGGTGATCCAGTTCCCGATGATGTTCCTGTCCGGCGTGTTCTTCCCGATCGAGATCATGCCCAGCATCCTGCGGCCGGTGGCCGTGTTTCTGCCGCTCACCTACCTGGGCGATGCGCTCCGCCAGGTGATGGTCAACGGATCCGCCTTCGCGCCGCTTGCCGTCGATCTGGCGGTCCTCGGCGGCTGGTTCGTGGTCTGTCTCGCGATCTCGGCACGCTTCTTCCGCTGGGAGTAGGGGACCGGACCCCGGCGATTCCTGCCGTGACCTGGCACGTTCGTGGTCGAAGATGGATCGATCGCCGATGGCTGGCCGGCGGGCGCCGGGACGCCGGCCCCGATGCGCACGAGACGAGGTGTCACGAATGGCGACTCCGCCGATCATCCTTGTTCCCGGGTTCTGGCTCGGCGCGTGGGCATGGGACGAGGTCGCGGGCCTGCTGCGCGCCGCCGGCCACGATGTCACCGCGCTCACGCTGCCGGGCCTGGAGTCGGTCGCCAGGGATCGATCCACGATCAGCCTCGACGACCACGTTGCCGCGATCTGCGACGCGGTCGAGGCGGCCGCCCGCCCGGTGGTGCTCGCGGTCCACAGCGGGACCGGGTTTGCAGGCTACGCCGCGAGCGATCGGGTGCCGGACCGGATTGCCGCCATGGTCTACGTCGACACCGGGCCGGGAAAGGGCGCGATGGATCCGGAGTTCGCCGGGGTGGAGCGGCCCATGCCCTCGCCCGAGGAGCTCACCGCCGAGGAGAATCTGGACGGGCTGAGCGAGGAGCAGCTCGCGACCTTCCGGCGCCGGGCGGTGCCACAACCGGGCGCCACCCTGCGCGAGGCCGCCGAGCTGACCAATGACGCGC
This sequence comes from uncultured Chloroflexia bacterium, assembly GCA_963829295.1. Lineage (GTDB taxonomy): Bacteria > Chloroflexota > Limnocylindria > Limnocylindrales > CSP1-4 > CAIXZV01. Next base: position 958,453 of record CAWHHU010000010.1, read on the forward strand.
GCCTCGATATCCCGTCCACCGTCATCTGCACGGGCTATCCGTCCGACCAGATTCAGGCATACGCGAAGGAGCACAACCCGGCCTGGCTCGCCGGGCTCGCGGAGCTCCACGACGTCACCTGGGTGGACCTGCCGACCAGCCATTGGCCGATGTGGTCCCGGCCAGGCGAGCTCGCAGCGATCCTGGGCGACGTCGCGCAGCGTGCCGCAAGGGGTGCGGCATGACCACCTCGCTGTTCGACGACGCCTTTGCCCACCATGTCTGGGCGACCGATCGGCTGATCGACGCCTGCACCGCCCTCACCCAGGACCAGCTGGACGCCCGGACGGCCGGTACCTATGGCTCGATCATCGGCACCCTTCGACACCTCGTCGCGTCGGATCGCTGGTATCTGTCGTTCTTCGCCGAGGGCGCCGGCCTCGCGCCCATCGACGAGGAGGGGGCACTGGGCCTGGCCGAGCTGCGGGACGCGATGGCGGCCAACGGCATGGCCTGGACGGTGCTGCTCGCCGGCGAGCCCGACCCCGAGGCGGACGTCGTGGAGCAGGACGACGACTGGGAGTTCCACGCCCCGTTGGGCTTCCGGCTGGCGCAGGCCGTCCACCATGGCACCGATCATCGCAGCCAGGTCTGCACGGCCCTCACCGGCCTGGGTCTGACGCCGCCCGAGATCGATCTCTGGGCCTACGGCGAGGCGACGGACCGCACCCGCTCGGTGTCCGCCCCCACAGGTTCAGCGCTTCCAGGACCGCATCTCGATGCTTGACGGAGCGTCCGGCCCGTTGCAGGGAGGAATGGCGGTCGGGTCTGCCGGTGAGAGCGCGTCGGCGATGATGCGTCCGCCGTCGGGCAGCACGAAAGCCACGGTCACGGGCGGGGTCGGTGCCGGACCACAGTAGTTGGCGTCGTCGACCAGCGTGGTGACCGTGGCTCCGGTCGCGAGGGACATGGTCTTCGAGCTCGTGACGCTCGCGCCTTCGATCAGGACCCGGCCGCGGCCATCGATGAGCTCCGGCCGGAGCACCAGCGGCAGCAGGCACGCGTCTCCGTCATTGCGCAGCTCGATCGAGGCGATGCGGTTGCCAGCCGCGCCCGTCCACGAGGTGATCCGTGCCGCGAGGGTCGCGGGGTCACAGACGGCATCACCGGGGGCGGCGCTCGATGACGACGGCACCGGTGACGGCGAGGAGGTGGCGATCCCGGTGGGGCCGCTGCTCGGCACGGCCGTTGGAGCCCCTTGCCCGGCGACTTCGTTCAGACCCTTGCTGCCCAGCGCCACCACGGCGACCAGCACGATCGCCAGAGCCGCAAGGCCGAAGGCGCCCGAGAGGACGCCCTTGAACACGCCGCCGGCGCGACGGCCACGGCCTCGTCCCGCGGCCGCCTCGGCGGCGATCCCGGCCGCGTCGATGGGGGCGGTTGCCCGATCGGTGTAGGCGCGGACCCGGCCGGCGAGACGGCCCTCGTAGGGATCGATCTGATCGGGCGGAAGGTTAGTCATCGTTGAGCTCCAATCGCAATCGCTGCAGCACGCGGGCGATCCGTGCCCGCGTGCCGCCTGCCGTCATTCCGATGGCCCGGCCGATCTCCTCCGAGGTGAGACCGGCGCCGTAGCGCAGGGCCACGATCATCCGGTCCGCGGCGTCGAGCCTTGCCAGCGCGTTCGCGAGGTCGATCTCGGCCGCGCGGGTTGCCGGATCGCCCGAGCAGGCCGGCGTGGTATCGGTCTCGGGATCGAGGACGAGCTCACGCAGCGACCGTCGGCCGCGGCGGCGCGCCAGCCCCTTCGCCTCATTGGCTGCCACCGACACCAGCCACGCCCGGATCCGCGCCGGTTCCCGGACACTGCCCAGCTTGCGCCAGGCGAGCGTCCAGGCAGCCTGTGCGGCCTCCTGGGCGACGTCGGCATCGCCACAGATGACGAAGCTGACCCGCACCATGTCGTCGTGGTACGCGGCCACCAGTCGCGCGAACGCGACCTCGTCGCCGTCTGCGGCTCGGGCCACGACGCCCGGCCCGAAGGGATCGTCGATCACGGCTTCCATGCTCCATAGATGCACGGACCGGCGCAAAACGAATCGGACCGGCCAGATCGTCCCTGCGTCGACATCGACGTCCGACACGCAGCCGACGTCCCGTTTGACGGTGTCGAAGGTGCACCCTACGCTGGCCGGAAGGGCGATGGTGCCCGCCCGGGCGCGCCGATTGGCATGCGCCTGAACCGCCCGTGCCGGGCTGATGGCCCCTGAGCTGCGAGCCAGCCGGGGGCTTCATCGTCTTCGGAGACCAACGAGCCGGAGGCCCACGTGGACGCCATCGAACCCGAAGGTCCGCCGACACGGTCGGTGCCCGATCGAGGGCGGTCCGCCACGGATCGCCGGGCGCTCCCGTCACCGCCGGCACCCCGCCGGCTGGCCGCCGCTGTCGTGTCCGTCGAGGTGGAGCGGGCGCTCGGGCCCGGGATCGATTTCGAGCGCGACGGCGGTTCCGGCATCGTCGGCCGCCGCGTTCGGCCGGGAGGCGCCTGGCTGGGCTTTGACCGGGCGGCACTGGTCGATTCGGACGATGGTGGCGGGCGGCGCCTGCCGGTGCTGGTCGCGTTGCCCGGATCGACGTTCGTCGGAGCCAGGCTCGAGGTCGAGCTGACCGGCGGCTGGTCATTCCGCGGTGGGCGGATCCTCGTCGGCCGACTGCCGTCCGGACCGACGCCCATCGCCACGCTGGCGGGCATCGCCGGCGGCATCGACGAGCGGGCGACCTGGCTCGACCCGGCGGCCGCCGAGCGCGAGGCCATGAGGGCTCGCCAGCGCTACCGGGAGCGCCGGAGCCATGCCCGGATCGCCGGTGGTCGGGCGTGGGACCCGTTTGGATCCGCGCCGCCCGAGATCGCCCGCTTCACGACGCCCCATTCCGCCGCCGAATATCGCCTGTCCCGCCTGCCTCGGCGCTACCTGCGTGGCCTCGAGGGTCTCCTCGACGCCGACGAGCGCCTCCTGTACTGGGTGGAGCGCCCCGCGGGGCCTGACGTCGGCCTCGTGGGCCGCCTTCGCGATCGGGGTGACCGCCGGGCCGCGCTCCTCGCGCTGACCGATCGCCAGCTGCTGTGGATCGTGGACCACGCCCAGCCGGATCGCTTCCTGTCCGACTGGGGGGTCGATGTCGAGCTGGTGCCGATCGAGCGGGTCACCGGCGTGCGATCTGCCCGGCATGGGCAGATGGTGGAGCTCGGCGTCGCGACGGTGGCCGGCGATCGACGCTACGTGCTGCCCGCGGAGCACGATGCGGAGGTACGCGTGATGCGGGACCTGATCGCCCGCTTCACTCCGGCCGGTGGCGGTGGGCTCCCGCGCCGCCGGTACGCGCTCGACGCGCTCCCGTTCGACCCGGAACCAGCCGCCCGCTTCGAGCAGGAGGCGGATGCCAGGCGCTTGCTCGAACGGGTGGGGAACGGCGCGGACCTGCTCGCGTTCCTGTTCAGCCCCCGCCGGCCCGGTCAGCGGTCTGCGGTCGCGATCGCACTCGCCCCGGGCCGGATCGAACTGGTGGGTGGCGCAGGCGGTCGGAGGACGGACCTGGCCACTGTGCCCGCCGTCCGGCTAACGCTGTCACCGCTCGTCGGCCGTCTCTCGTTCGGGCCCCGGGCCGCAATCTCCTACCCGGCCCCGCTGGCCCATCAGGGCGCTGCCTTCGTGCGCCTGGCCCGGCGCGCGCTCGCCAACCTCCCCCAGGTCTAGCGCGACGCGGTTCCCGGGGCTCAGGCGTGCTCGCGGGCCGAGTCGTCGTCGATGAAGATGCGCCGGTAGATGTCCTCACCGTGGCTGGTCGGCAACGGCTCGCCCTCGATGAGGCGGAAGGTCCGGCGTCCGTCCGCCAGCCGCTCCGCGCGAAGGAACAACGTCTCGCCGTCGCGCTCGGCCCGGAGCCCGCTTGCCAGGTCGAACATGTGGGTCACGTAGCCCACCTTCACCCCGCTCTCGAGCAGCGCACGCACGATCTGGCGGCCGATCTCGGAGCCCTCGCGCTCGTTGGTCGAGGCGAACGACTCGTTGAGCAGCACCAGGCTGTCGGGCCGGACATGGTCGATGATGCTGCTCATCCGACCCAGCTCCTCGTCGAGCTTGCCGCTCCGGAGCGTTGCGTCCTCCTCGCGCTTGAAGTGCGTGAACAGGCCCCCGCGCGGGTCGGCCCGGAACGAGCTGGCGGCGACGAACATGCCGGCCTGCATCATCAGCTGCGCCTGGCCGAGGCTGCGCAGGAAGGTTGACTTGCCGCCCCGGTTAGCGCCGGTGACCACGAGCAGCGACCGTCCCTCCGCGTCGAGGTCGCTGCCCACGGCGCGGGCCTGACCGAGGCTCAGGCTGAGGCAGACGTCGTACAGACCCCGGGCGCCGATCGCCGGCCGCCCTGGATCGAGCGGCTCGGGCAGGCAGGTGGGCTCGCCCTTCGATACCAGCGCGTCGCGCAGGTTGAGGCACGCGACGTAGAAGCCGAGTTCTGACCGGAGCTGCCGGAAGTAGCTGAGGATGTGGTCCGTCGAGCGCGCGAGCGCGTCCGCGGCCAGGGCGATCCCGCGCGCTCGAAGCGAGGCCAGCGCCTGGGCGCCGGCCTCATCACGCGGTGGCAGCTCCCAGACGTAGGCACCCGGTTCGCGGAAGCCGATCCGCTCCCGCCAGGCCGGCTTGTGGACGCGCCGGCGAAGGACGTAGCCCGTGCCCCGGTTGGCCGGGCCGAGCTCGGCGCTCATCCGGATCCCGTCGCTGAACCGGAGGCGCCCGAGGTGGTGCTCGGTCGCCTTGAGATAGGCGTCGTCGAGCTCATCGGCGATCTCGGCGAACAACCGCCCGAAGCCCTCGGACCGGAAGCCTGCCCCTTGCTCCTCGCCGATCTCGCGCAGCCGTCTGAGCAGGCCCACGAACTGCCCGAGCACGTCGACCGAGCGCCGGAGGAGCAATTCGGGGTAGCGCGAGGCGTAGCCCCATGCGCGGTGCTCGCGGTCGATCGCCTCGACCGCGACGCCGTACAGCTCTTGGATGACGTCGGGATGCTCGAGGCAGTCGGTCAGGATGGCCTGCCGATAGCGGATGGCGGCCGGGTCGTCGAGGCTGGCGAACACCGTCGCCCGGGCGACCGCGAACAGGTAGCGATCGCCGGCGGCCATGGCGGTGAACAGGATGTTGAGCCCCAGATCCTGCGCGAGGGCCTCGGCGTTGGGCGGCAGCACGGCCTCGAGATCGAGGTCGCGATCGCGGTACGCGAGGAAGACCTTCATCGCTGGAGCCGCGCCTTGACGCCCGGGTACGTGACGTGATGCTTCTCGGCGATCGCCAGCGCATAGGCCAGGCCGTCCGCCGGCCGGCGGACGATCTCGAACGTGCGAGTGGCCGGCTCCTCCGGATCAACCGTGCTGACCATGCTCACGACAGCTGGGTCCAGCGAGGCCAGCTCGTCGAGGAAGGTCACCACCACGCACACCAGGCCGCAGTCGAGGATCCGGCGCACGATGCGCCGGCCGATGAACAGCTGATCGTCGACCGTCGTGGAGCTGAAGCTCTCGTTCATGATCAGGAGGCTCTCGGGCGTGGCCCGCTCGAGGATCGCGTGGATCCGGCGCAGATCGTCCTCGAGCTTGCTGCTGAGATCCTCGAGGTGCTCCTCGCGCTCGAAGTGCGTGAAGATGCGGTCCACCATCGGCACCTGCGCCTGCGTGCCCGGCACGGGAACGCCGATCCGGGCAAGGTGGTGAAGCTGGCCGATCGCGCGGGCGAACGTGGTCTTGCCGCCTTGGTTGGGTCCGGACACGACGACGATCCGCTCGTGATCGTGCAGGTCGAGGTCGTTGGGGACCACGGGCGTGCCTTCGCCGATGAGGGTGCCGGCGAGAGCCAGGTCGAACAGGCCGCGGCACGCGACGGTCCGCGCTCGGCCGACCTCCGGGTAGCAGAACGACAGCCCCAGCTGCCGGATCCGCGCCACATGCTCAAGGTAGGCGGCGTAGAACTGGATCTCGCGATCGAAGCGGGCGATCGTCGGGTCCAGAAAGTCGCGGTGGCCCGCGCAGAACGCATCCAGCTCCGCGAACACGTCCGGGTGCTGGCGAGCGACACCGTCGAGGATCGCGGCCTCGACGTGGTTCATGGCGGGCCAGCGATCGACCTCGAAGGGAAATGTCTTCCCCGCGCCCTGCCTGAACTTCTCGAAGTGCGCCAGGACCTCCGCGCCGTAGTCGGGCTCGGGCGCATACGGCGTGACGGTGACCTTCCCGCTTTCCACGCGGAGGCGATAGCGCACCCCCGAGAGCTGGGTCTTCACCCGCTGCGTGTCGGCCTCGAGGGCCGAGAACGCGTCGGAGGCGACGTAGCCTGCGAGCTGATCGCGGAACCTCGTCAGGGCCCGTGAGCGCAGCTCGAAGTCCCCGAGCGAGGCGGCCAGCGTTCGGACAGCGTCGGCGTACCGGTCAGCGGCGTCCAGGAACCATCGCTCCCGCTCGTGGTGGTAGTTGACGTTGGCGGCCCCCGCGAGCTTCCGCCGGACGTCCTGCATTCGCCCGGTGAACTCGCGCACGACCGCGATGGCGCGCTCGTTCTCGAGGTCGCGGAAGACCTCGTGGCGGTAGGCGATGATCGTCTCGTCGCGCAGCGGTGCGGCAAACAGGGGAGCGAGGTCGTACTCGTCCCGGCCGGCGGTGACCGACGCGATGATGTCGGCGAGGTGCAGGTCGGCAAAGGCCTCGGCCTGCTCCCCCTCGGCCTGCTCCCCCTCGGCCTGCTCCCCCTGGGCCTGCTCCCCCTGGGCCTGCTCCCCCGGTGCCAACGGCGCGCCGGAGATGGTCCCGTCGAACAGGACGCTGCAGAGCGAGGCCGTGGTGCCCTCCTCGGGTCGGTGGGATCGAGGCGGCCCCAGGAACGAGAAACGGCTCCCGGAGCCATGCCCCAGAAGCCATCACCCGCCAATCGGGATACGTCGCGAGCTTCATCGCGTATGCGCTTGGCCCGATTGTTCTGCCGCCGGCGGCAGGTGTCAACTGGACGCGCTCACTGGGACGCCGGCCCGTCAGGACGCGCTCACTGGGACCCCAAGCCCGTCCCGGTGGCGGACGGAAGCCAGGTCTCAGGGCCGCAGCGTCGAGGCCAGCGTGCGCGCGTCGAGCAGGAGGTCCAGCGCGTCGAGGATCGAGCCGCACACGACGTCGGCCGCGAGGACGGCGGCCACCGCCGCGCCCTCCGGGCCGATCACCGCGATGCCGAGCTCGGCGACCCGGAGCATCGCCTCGTCGTTGCGACCATTGCCGATCGCGACCGTGTGACCGGCGCCGAGGGCGCTGACGAGCTCTGCCTTGTCCGACCCGGGCGAGATCGTGACCACCGAGACCGGCAGGCCAGCCGCCAGCCGGCCGGCGGTGTCCAGCGTGTCGGCGGTGACCAGGTGCAGCTCGAGGTCGCGGGCGAGCGGCGTGAGCCGCGGTGCGACGCCCTCGATCAGCTCGCCCCTGCAGGAAAGCGTCCCGTTGAGGTCGAGCACGATGTGATCGATCTCCATCGTGCCCGCGCCCGGGATGTGGTAGCTGCGCATCGCGTGGCGGCCCTCGCTTTGGGTTGTCGACGTCCTTCGCGGGTCATCGTGCATCCTCCGCCGCAGCGGCGCGAACCGGATCACCGCTCGCTGGAGCGGCGTATATAGGCGCCACATGCTGGATAGCTCTATATCTGGCCCCCAATGTGCGAAGATATCGCGGTATGAGTGCCAACGAGGGCCGTCGTGCCCGGGCGGCAACGAGTGCCCTCCGGGTCGGCCAGGCGGCGGAGATGCTGCAGGTGTCGGTCGAGACCCTCCGGCGCTGGGAGGCCGACGGCCGGCTGCGGATGGAGCGCTCGGCGGGTGGCCAGCGACAGGTCCCGATCGAGGAGGTCACCCGGCTGATGGCCGAGCGCCGGGCCCAGGCACCGGAGCGGCCGGCGGGCGGTGCCTCGGCGCGCAACCGGCTCCCGGGCATCGTGACCCGGGTCGAGAAGGACCGGGTGGCCGCCGTGGTCGAGGTCATCGCAGGGCCCCACCGGATGGTGAGCCTGATGACCGCCGAGGCCGTGGACGATCTGGGGCTCGCAGTGGGCGACGAGGTCACCTGCGTTGTCAAGGCGACCAACGTGATCGTCGAGGTCACGAGCCGCCGGGAGCCACGGACATGATCCCGCGCCCGCTGGTGGCGGGCATGCTCGGCCTCGCGCTCATCGTCGCCGCGTGCTCGACGGGGGACGGGGGAGGGGCACCTTCGCCGCCCGCGAGCCAGGGAGATGCGGCCGCCGGCTCGAACGGCCCCGTGCCCGGCGACCTGACGGTCTTCGGGGCGGCCTCCCTCACCGGTGTCCTTGACCGCGTCAAGCCCTCGTACGAGGCCGGCCATCCCGGGTTGACGGTCGTCGTCTCGACCGACTCATCGGCGGCGCTGGCGACCCAGATCGAGCAGGGCGCCCCGGCCGACGTGTTCCTGTCCGCAGACACGGCCAATGCCCGGCGGCTGGTCGACGATGGGCTGACGGCGGGCGACCCGGTGCCGTTCGCGGGCAACGAGCTCACGATCATCGTGCCGTCCGGCAACCCGGCCGGATTGACGACACCTGCCGACCTGGCCCGGCCCGGGGTCAAGATCGTCGCCGCGGGCGACGAGGTGCCGATCTCGAGGTACGCGGCGCAGCTGGTGGCCAACCTGGCCCGGGAGCCCGGCTACCCGGCCGGCTTCGATGCCGCCTACACCGCGAACGTGGTTTCCCGGGAGGACAACGTCAAGGCCGTCGTCGCCAAGATCGAGCTGGGCGAGGGCGATGCGGGGATCGTGTACCTCACCGACGCGGTGGCGTCCTCCAGGGTCCAGGTCATCGACGTTCCCGCGGATGCGAACGTGCACGCCACCTACGCAGGCGTCGTGGTGGCCGAATCGACGCAGCTGACTGCAGCACGCGCATTCCTCGACTGGCTGATCGGCCCGGATGGGCAATCGATCCTGGCCGGGTTCGGGTTCGGCCGGGCTCCATGACGGTGGCTTCCACATGACCGGCGCCGTCGGGCGCGACGCTGGTCGCGACGGTTCGGCCGCGCCCCGGCTGCGCCCCGTCGCCACCCGTCTCGGACGCGCCCGCGCGCCATGGGGGCGCCGATCGCTGACGGTCGTTGCCGGCCTGTTCGTCCTGTTCCTCGCCCTGCCGATCATTGCCCTCGTCGGGCACGCCCTGCTCGGGAGCTCGATCCCGGAGGCGGTCACCGCGCCGCCGGTCCTGGCCGCGTTGTCGCTCAGCCTGATCACGACCGCCGTGAGCCTCGTGGTCACGGTGTCGATCGGGCTCCCGCTGGCGGTCGTGCTCGCCCGCCGCCGGTTCCGGGGCAAGTGGCTGGTCGAGGCGCTGGTCGACCTCCCGATCGTGCTGCCGCCATCGGTCGCCGGCCTGGCCCTGTTGCTCGCGTTTGGCCGCCGCGGCCTGCTCGGCGGACCGCTGGAGGTGATCGGGCTCGAGATCCCGTTCACCACGCTCGCCGTCATCCTCGCCCAGGTGTTCGTGTCCGCGCCGTTCTTCGTCCGCTCGGCGCGTACCGGGATCGCCGGCGTCGAGCGTGACCTCGAGGATGCGGCCCGGGTGGACGGCGCATCAGAGCCCCACCTGTTCCGGCACGTGACGCTGCCGCTGGCGAGTGCCGCCCTCGGCGCCGGCCTGGTCATGAGCTGGGCCCGGTCGTTGGGCGAGTTCGGGGCCACGATCATGTTCGCGGGCAACATCGGCGGCCGGACGCAGACCCTGCCGCTGGTCGTCTACGGCGAGTTCCAGTCAGGCGACCTCGACGCCTCGATCGCGGCCGCCGTCATCCTCGTGCTCGCCGCCCTGGGTGTGCTGGTCGCGGTCCGTCTGTTCCATTGGGGAGGCGTGCTGGACATCCGCGGCGGTGGCTGACGCGCGGCCCGGATGGGCGAGGCGGCCCGACGTCGCCTGCCGGCCCGACGTCGCCTGCCGGCCCGACGTCGCCTGCCGGCCCGACGTCGCCTGCCGGCCCGCCACGAGCTCAGTGCTCGACGTCGCGCCGACGCATCCCCCAGGCGCCGAGCGCGAGCCCGCCAACCGCAAGTACGACGCAGGCGACGACACCGGAGGCGTCCCACTGACCGGCCATCGGCTGGCCGAGGTGCGTGGTCAACGCCAGCTGGTGGACCCATTCCGGCAGGCCAAGCGGGGGTGCCAGCAGGCCCACCAGGTACATCGCCACGACCAGCAGCGCGACGACCTCGGCGGCGATCGACGCCCGCCACAGCCCGCCCACTGCGACGCCGATGCCGATCAGTGCTGCGGCGTAGAGCCCGAGGGAAGCCGAACCGAGCATCGCGTCGCCCGCGGGCACACCGCCCGATGCGGCGCCAAGGCCGATCCCGAGCGCGAACACGAGCGTCATGACCGCGACCGCGCCGAGCGCCGCGACGCCGCCCGCGAGCACCCACCGGGAACGGGTCAGCGGCGTGGCCAGCACCTCCTCGAGCCGGCCGCCGGTCTCGTCCGACGCCCACCTGGACACGAACGTCGCCGCCGCGAACCCGGCCACGATGTAGAAGATCTCGATGAACAGCTGCAGGAACCCCCCGGCAGTCGTGAGGTCGAGGCCCGGGAAGCCAGTCTGCAGGACCTTCAGCAGGTTCTCGTCGCCGGTGAGCTGGCTCGTCATCTCACCGGCCAGCGACGCCAGCATCACGCCGAACACGCCGAGCCCGATCCCCCAGGCGAGGGCGCGTGGCAGCTGCTCGCCGAATGCCCGGCTGATGGGGCCGCGGACGCCGAGCACGGCAGCCGGGAGCGACGGCAGCCCGAGACCCGCGGTGACCCCCAGATCACGGCGGTTGAACGCCTCCACCCCGAGCACCAGCAGCACCGCGGCGGCGACACCGACCAGGGCCACACCGGCCCAGTCGTACTCGCCCACGAGGGCGATCTGGTTGCCCATCCAGTGGTACGGGCTGAGCAGCGCGATCGGCCCCATGTCCATGGTGTGCGCCGTCCACAGGATCGCCGCCGCGATGGCAGCAACGCCCGCGGACCCGGCGCGTCCGAGCATCGGCGCGAGGGCGAAGGCGAGGCCCCCGAAGAACAGCGCACCAAAGCCGAGCCACAGGGCGAAGCCGACCGCCGACAGCAGGTCGATCCGGTCGCCGAGCGCGGCGTCACCGAAGGTGCTGGAGCTGACCGTCAGCGATACGACCATGATCGCCAGCACCAGCACCAGCATCGTCAGGTGAGCGGCCACCTTCTCGAGCGCGATCCGGCGCTTGCCGAACGGCCCGGCGGCGACGAGGTCGAGGCTGCCCCGGCTGGCCTCGCCCGCGAGCGTGCCGGAGAGCGCGAGCACGGACCACAGCGTCGTGATCAGGACCATGGTGAGGCCGTACTTCCAGGTCAGGTAGCCGCCCAGCGTCCCGAGCTTCTCCGGCTTGCCGAAGAAGTCGACCATCTGCGCCGGCATGCCGCCGATGAGGTTGTCGATCTCGAGCCGTGACGCGGGCGTCGGGAACACGCTCGACACCGCCGCGCCCATGACGAGGGTCACCCCACCCAGCAGGCCGGCGGCGATGATGAACGCGAGTCGCGAGTCGCGGATGGTCTTCGCGTAGATGCTGCCGAAGCCGTAGATGCGGCTGAGGGCTGACGGCCGTGCAGCGGCCGAGATGGCGTGGGCGGTCATCCCTGCACCTCCTGCACCGGCTGCGTGCCGTACTGGGCGAGGAAGGTCTCCTCGAGGGTCGGTTCGCGGCTCACGAAGTCGAGCAGCTCGTACTTCGCCGCCGCCTGGACCACCGGCGTGATCGCGCCCGCGACACGCATCCGCAGGACGTGGTCGTCGACCACGAGCTCGGAGACCCCGGGCAGGCCCGCGAACGCCTCGGCGGGGACGCCGTCGGTGAACCGCAGCTCGACCTGGTGATGGGCGAGGTCGCGCAGGCCCTCGACGCTGTCGACCTTCACCAGCGCGCCCTCGCGGATGATCGCCACCCGGTCGCAGGTGCGCTCGACCTCGGACAGGATGTGCGACGAGAGGAACACGCTCCGGCCCTCGGACCGCGCCTCCCGGACGAGCGTGTAGAAGGTCTGCTGGACGAGCGGGTCGAGCCCTGAGGTCGGCTCGTCGAGGACCAGCAGGTCGGGCTGGTGCTGCAGAGCAATGACCAGGCCGATCTTCTGCTTGTTGCCTTTGGACAGCTCCTTGAACCGCCGGCCGGGGTCGATCTCGAGCCGCTCGATCAGCGCCTGCTGGTACGCGCGGTCCACGCCGCCCCGGAGGTTGGCGAAGTACTGGATCGTCTGTCCGCCGGTGAGCCGGTCGTAGAGCGCGAACTCGCCGGGGATGTAGCCGATCCGCTTGTGGATCGCGACCGGATCGGCGGTGGTGTCGATGCCGAACACGAACGCCTTGCCGGACGTCGGCCGGATGAGATCGAGCAGCGTGCGGATCGTCGTCGTCTTGCCGGCGCCGTTGGGGCCCAGGAAGCCGAACACCTCGCCCTCGGCCACCGACAGGTCGACGTCGATGATCCCGCGGTTGGGGCCGTAGCTCTTGGTCAGCTTCTCGGTCTGGATGATCGTGGTCATGTGGGTTGGTTCCTTCAAGCAGCGGCCGGTTCGTCACCGAACCAGAGCCGGATGGTTTTCTCGTCGACGAGCGTGAGCGAGCCGGGCGGAGCGCCCAGGACGCGCGCGTAGGCATCGGCGAAGGAGGCGAGCTTCCGCTCGACGGCTTCAAGCGGGATGGCGTTCGCCTGTCGGGCGAGGTAGAGGCCGCCGGCAACCTCCTGCGTCCCCTGGATGAGCACCACGCAGATCTGGGCGGCGTCCTCCGGCGAGTCGACGCTGAACACGCCCTCCGAGCAACCCTGCCGGATGATCTCGGTGAGGACGGGCGTCATGCGCTCGGCGATCCCGCGACGCAGCTTCTCACGCACGATGGCGTTCTCGTCCGAATACCAGACCTTGAGCAGCTCAACCATCAGCTCGCGCCGGGCGTTCTTCCAGCTCGCGATCCCCGAGAAGATGGCGGTGAACTTCTCGACGGCCGTGCGGCCGGGATCGGCCACGACCTGCTCGGCGATCGCCATGCCGACGGCCAGCAGGCGATCCATCACCGCGTCGAGCAGGGCGCCCTTCGATTCGAAGTAGTGATAGAAGGCTCCGCGCGATGCGCCGAGCTCATCGAGCACGTCCTGCACGCTCATCTGCTCGTAGCCCTTGGTCTGGATGAGCCGCAGCGCTGCCTCGATGAAGGCGTCTCGCCGGACGTCCCGGGCCACCGTCGCGGCGACCGTTCGTGCCATCTTCCTCTCGCTCCGTCTATACCGACCGACAGTCGGTCTGTCAGGATGGATGCTACACCCACGGAGCAGGTCGCAGGGGATTGGCCGGGAGATCCAGCGGAGCAGGCCTGGCGCGCGGATGGCCGCGTAGCCGATCACCGGCACCCCGATCAGGATCGCCGGCGGCAGGCCGTTGGCCACGCCGAGGACGATGATCGCGATGCCGGCAAGCGCTCAAACCCAGGCTGGCAGGCGGATCAGGCGCATCGTCGGGGCCCGTCCATCGCGCACGATGGCACCAGCGGCGGCTGCCGGGCTTCGTTGGCGCGAGCCGTGTGGAACAACCGTCAGGCGGTCAGGTCTCGGCCACCGGCCCCCGTGCCGCCGGCCGGATCCTGCTCGTCGGCCGATCCGCGCGCCGGCGGGTCGGCAGGCGTCGCCGGCCCGGTCGCGAAGGCTTCGGGCTCAGGCTCGTTCGCCGCAGGCCCGGTGGCTGGAGCGTGCGTCGGGGTGGGGACGCCATCGACGGTCCCGTCCTGGTCCGCCCGGCTCGCGACGGCGGCCTCATCCGTGACCTTGCTGTCGTCTGCGACGGCGCCCTCGACCGCGACCCCGGCCTCCCTCGCGACCTCGGCGTCGTCCGCGGCGTTGGCGACCAGCAGGTCCGCCAGGCCATTGGCCTGCTCGTGCTCCACGAGGACGGTCACGCGGTCGCCCACCTGGAGGACGGTGGCCTCGGTCGGCGCAAAGGTCAGGCCCTCGCGGCGGACCATGATCGGCAGCGCGAGGGCGGGCCAGCGCATCGACCGCATGGTGGAGCCAACCGGTGGCTCGCCGGTGGTGAACTCCAGGTCCACGATCCGGAAGTTGCGCAACCACGATTGCCCCGGCGATGGTGGGGAGGCCGTGTCGTGATCCCGCGCGCGGTTCTGGCCGCCGCCGTCCACGCTGACGATGGTGCCCGGCCGTCGGCTGTCCCGGGCCCGGCCGCCGGATCCCGTCGGTGGACCACCCGGTGGCTCGGCCGAGCCGTAGCTGCGCAGCAGGTCGCGGTGGGTAAGCCAACCGATCACGCGACCGTCGTCCCCGGCCAGCACCGGTAACCCGGCTGCGCCGTGGGTCACCAGCCGCTCCAGCGCCTGGTCCAGCGTCTCGCCCGCTCGCACCGCTGGCACGTGCTGGGCGAGGTCGGCAGCAGTGGCGTCGAGCATGTTGGCGCGCATGCGCTCCTCGACCCCGTCGGCGGTGACGATCCCGCTGTACACGCCATCCTCGTCGACCACCGGCAGCGCCTCGACCCCCTCGACGACCAGGCGGTCGACCACCTCTGTCAGGCTCGCGTCTGTCCTGACCGGTACTGGTACGGGGCGCATCGCGTCCTGCACGGTGAGCAGGCTCATCAGGCTGGCCGAACGTCCGCGCATGACGTCGATGCCGCGACGCCGGAGCTTGAGGGTGTAGATCGTGTCGTTCGCGACCACCGCCGAGAGGCCTGCCGAGACGGCGATCGCGGTCATCATCGGCAGGATGATCTGGTAGTCACCGGTCAGCTCGAACAGGATCAGCACGGACGTGATCGGGGCGTGGGCGGCCGCTGCGAACACGGCTCCCATCCCCACCAGCCCGTAGGCCCCGGCGGGAGCGACCTGCCCCGGGAACAACGTGTTGGCGACGATGCCGAATGCGGTGCCCAGCATGCCGCCCATGTACAGCGACGGCGCGAACACGCCGCCGGATCCACCGATCCCGATCGTGAGGCTGGTGGCCACGAGCTTGCCGACCAGCAGCAGCGCCAGGAGCGCCAGCGAGTCCTGGCCGCCGATGGCCTGCTCGAGCGGCGCATACCCCACGCCGTACAGCTGCGGCAGGGCGAGCAGCAGCAGCCCGAGCGCGAGCCCGCCCACGACCGGCCGGGCCCACTCCGGGCGCGGCGTCCAGAGCCGGTCGATCAGGTCCTCCATCCCGTACAGCGTGCGCACGAATGCGAGGCCCACCAGGGCGGCGATCAGGCCCAGCAGGGCGTACAGGGGATACTCCCCGAAGTTGACGATCGTGAACGGCGGCAGGGGCAGGAACGACGAGGAGCCGAAGGCCGCCCGGCTGATCACGTCGGCGGTCACCGACGCCAGCACCACCGACCCGAAGGACCGGACCTCGAAGTCGCGCAGGATCAGCTCCAGCGCGAAGAACACGCCCGCGATGGGCGCGTTGAACGTGGCCGAGATGCCGCCGGCCGCACCGCACGCGACCAGCAGCCGCAGGTTCGACTCGCCGACCTTGAGCCGCTGCCCGATCGCCGAGCCCAGCGCCGAGCCGATCTGGACGATCGGCCCTTCCCGCCCCACCGACCCCCCGGACCCGAGACAGATCGCGGACGCAAGCGACTTGATGACCGCCACGCGGGGCCGGATGCGGCCGCCCTGTTCGGCGACGGCGAACATGACCTCCGGCACGCCGTGGCCGCGCGCCTCGCGCGCGAACCGGTCGATGAGCGGCCCGTACAGGAGGCCACCGACCACGGGCACGCCCACGATGAACCACACCCCGAGCATGGGGAACGCGGGATGGACCGGGCGGCTGACCGCACCGTAGTCGGACTGGCCCGTGAACAGATAGGTGAACGTCCCGATCAGCCAGCGAAAGGCGATGGCGCCGAGGCCAGCGCCAAGACCCGTGATGAGCGCGAGCGTTACCAGGCCGGCCGGTCCCCGCTGGACCGTGTCACGGACGCGTGCCAACCGGCCGCCGTGGACCCGGAGCCAGCCGGGCCAGCCGCCGACCGGCCGGATCGAGCCGCCTGCCATCATCAGCGCCCGGCTGATCGGGCGGCGCGAACGGCAGTCAACGGATGCGGCACCCTCCCAGCATAGCCGAACATGCTTGCCAGGGGGCTACCATCGACCGCGATCTGCCCGTCGCCCGTCCTCTCGCAGCCTGTGCCTCCGCGGGATGGGGTAGCGTCAATCCCGCATGGACCGAACGCGACTCGACCGACGTTGGCTGATCCTGTCCGCCGTCTCGGTCGGGACGTTCATGGCGACCCTCGACGGCAGCATCGTCAACATCTCGCTGCCCAGCATCCAGGCCGCCTTCGGGATCGATCTCGCCGTCGTCGAATGGGTCTCGATCGCCTACCTCGTGGTCGTCGGGAGCGTCCTGCTTCCGTTCGGACGGCTGGGCGAGGTCCTGACGTTCCGGCACGTCTACCTCACGGGGTTCGCCCTGTTCACCCTGGCCAGCGTGATGTGCGGTGCGGCGCCCGGCGCGGGTGCCCTGATCGGCTTCCGCGTGATCCAGGGCGTCGGGGCCGGCATGCTCCAGGCGATGGGTCCGGCGATCGTCGCCCGGACGTTCGGACCCGGCGAGCGGGGCAAGGCGCTCGGTCTCAACGCGATCAGCGTCTCGCTGGGCCTGACGCTGGGGCCGGTGCTGGGCGGGGTGCTGACCGAGGTCGCCACCTGGCGCGCGGTGTTCCTGGTCAACCTGCCGATCGGGATCTTCGCCATCCTGTGGGCGATGCGCGTGCTGCCCGATGAGCGGCGGTCGACGGGCCAGACCTTCGACATCCCGGGCGCCGTGCTGTCGGGGACGGCCCTCCTGACCCTGCTGCTCGCGCTCACCCAGGGTGAATCGCTGGGCTGGACGAGCCCGGTGATCGTGGCGCTGCTGCTGACGTTCGTGCTGACCGCTGGCCTGTTCATCCGTGTCGAGCAGCGAGCCGCCCAGCCCATGATCGACCTCCGGCTGTTCGCCATCCGCGGCTTCTCGGCCGGCAACGCGAGCGTGGTGATCGCGTTCGCGGGGTTGTTCACGGCAACCTTCCTGCTGCCGTTCCTGCTCGAGAACGGCGCCGGTTACGCGCCCATCGAGGCGGGCCTGCTGCTGACCCCGGTGCCGATCATCGGCGCCCTGGTCGGACCGTTCAGCGGCTCCCTCTCGGACCGGATTGGATCGAGGGTTCCGGCGAGCATCGGGATCGCCGTGATGGCGATCGGGCTGCTCAGCCTCTCCCAGCTCCAGCCCGGCTTCGGGCCGCCGGACCTGGTCTGGAGGCTCGCGCTGATCGGGCTCGGGCAGGGCCTGTTCATGCCCCCCAACTCGAGCGCGGTCCTGGGCTCGGTGCCTCGCCACCGGATCGGGACGGCCTCGGGCACGCTCGCCCAGATGCGGATCGACGGCCAGGCGCTGGGGATCGCCGCCAGCGGCGCGATCGTCGCGGCGCGCGTGCCAGTCCACCTCGCCGAGCTGTCAGGGATGAGCCCGGCCGAGGCGTCGGCGCGCGCCCTGGCGCTCGGCATCCGCGATGCGTTCATCATCGCTGGGCTCGTGTGCGGGATCGGGATCGCCACCAGCCTCGTCCGCGGGGCCAGGCCCGATGCCGGCGACCCGCGTTCGGATCAGGAAGGGCTCTTGGGCGACAGGTAGTCGGGACCCGGAGCCCTGATGTCGTGGTCGTCAACGGACCAGTCGACCCTGGCGACCACGGCGACCACGCCCGGAACGGTCTCCACCATCCGCTCCACGATCCCGGCCGTGGACCTCCGCTCAACGCTGCCGCTGATCGTGGCGATGCCGTCGGTCACGACCACGCTGAACTTGCCGGGATCGATCCACAGCGCGCGGAGCAGGACGTCGCTGCGGATCGCCTCCGCCAGCTCGTCATCGGATCGGGCGAACGTGCGGACCACGTCGGCGCGAGTGACGATGCCGACCAGCCTGCCCGCCTCGATGACCGGCAGACGGTTGACCTGCTTCTGAACCATCAGCGCGGCCGCCGCGCCGACGGGCCGGGAGGCCTCGATCGTGAGCGCGGGCGATGTCATCGCGTCACCCGCGGTGCGCGCCTCGGCCTTGGCCAGGAGATGGCGCGTCTCGGCGGATTCGCCGAACAGGCGCGCAAGGGGTCGGTGACGAATCGAGCCCGGCTGCTGCTCCTTGACCAGCAGGTCGCCCTCGGAGATGACACCGATGACCTGGCCGCCCTCGTCGACGACCGGCAGGCCGCTGATCCGGTGCTCGATCAACTGCCGGGCAACGTCCTTGAGCGGGGTGTCCGCCTTGACCGACAGCACCGCCTGGGTCATCACGTCGCGCACGGTCTCCATCGACACGTCCTCCTCGTGAATTCCTGGCGAGATCGTACCCGGTTGCCGGCGTCGGCCGAGCGTGCCGACCGGCTCTCCCGAGGAGCGCCCGGCTCAGGTCGCGCGACCGCGATCAGCGAGCTCGGGCGGCGTGTGGGGACATGAACCGCAGAAGCGCCGTGCCGGGCGAGCGCGCATCATACGCGAACCGATCTGCCACCTCGATCGACTCGGAGGGACGACCCATGGCACGTGACGAAGACCGGGTGATGCGCGCGCGGCAGGAACCCATCGTCGGTAGCCTCCCCGACGCCCCGGGGATCGTGGCTGCGATCTCGCTCACGCCGGGGCTCGGCATCCACCTGCGCGGCCTCGCCGACGAGCTGCTGGTCCACGACTTCCCGGGCGCGACGATCAACCGCGCCGAGCGGGAGATGATCGCCACCGCGGTCTCGGCGGCCAACGACTGCTTCTTCTGCATGGACTCGCACGGCGCTCATGCCAACGCCCTGCTCGAGCGGTTGGGGCTCGAGGAGCTGTCTCCCGTCATCGACGAGCTCAAGATCGGCGGCTCGACCGGCCTGGACCCCAAGATGCGTGCGCTGGTCGCCATCGCCAGGACGGTTCGAGGCGACGCCCGCGAGCTGGGTGAAGCGGATGTCGCGACCGCGCTCGATGCCGGCGCCACCGATGCCGACGTGCAGCTCGCCGTGCTCATCGCCGCGGGCTTCTCCATGTACAACCGGATGGTCGAGGGGTTCCGTGCCCGCACAGCGCCCAGCACCGAGGTCTACCGTGGGCGGGCCGCGGAGATCGCAGAACAGGGGTACAGCGGGTCGCCCGTCGCCGCCGCATCGAGCTGAGCCGCCGAGTCGAGCCGAACCGCCGAGCCGAGCTGCCGGTCGAGCTGCGACAGATCGCGCGAGCTCGGTCAGCCTCCCACCGCGAACCCGGCGACCATGTCGGCGATCCAGAGCAGCAGCCCGAGCATGAGCCCCAGCCAGATCAGGCCGACCGAGGACAGGCCGAACCGCACGAGCCGCCGTGACGGCACCATCCACACGCTCGCCCGGTCCAGGCTCGCCATCCGCCACACCGCCGCGACGGCGAGTCCCGTGTAGATCGTGAGGCCGGCGATCACGACCGGTGAGAACGGGGCTGACGTCAAGGCCGTGGCCGCCAGGATCATCGAGCCCGCGATCCACGGTAGCGCCCCACGGTAGGCGACCGCTCGGCGGCCAGGTACCCGAGGTGCGTGGTGCATGGCGACGCCCACGCCGAACAGAGTCAGCGCCGCGAGTGCCCCGACCACCGTCGCCGGTCCCATGCGTCGATTCTGCGGGTGAGCCCGATGATCTGCCGCCCTGGTCCGTCGGCCGAACCCACGCGTCTGCGCCGACCCGACGCTCTCTATGAAGAAGGGCCGCTGTCAAGATCCGGCGTGAACCGGAGCGGGTCGATGCTGGGGTGAGTCGTGCTCATCTCTCTATCGCCTCATCGTGGTGAGGACCAGGTTGGATCGGATGCTCCGGCGGTCCATCTCAGTCGAGGGTCGTCAAGCGACCAGAGCGTTCACGTGGGACCTGCCGGGGCGGAACGGCTCACGGCGGGTGAGCATGTGCCAGATGGCGGTGCTGAGCTCGCGGGCGATGTCGACCCGGGCAACCTTGCTCCCGCGCTGGCGGCCGAGGCGCTTCTTCGTCCGCTCGTACCGCTCCTTGTAGACCGGGTGCCGGGCGGCGTGGGTCGCCGCCTCGATGAGCGCCCAGCGCAGGTACTTGGGCCCGTTCTTGGCGAGCGGTCCCCGGTCATCGCGCCCGCCCGACTGGCGGACGATCGGACACAGCCCGGTATACCCGGCGAGCTTCTTGGGCGAGCTGAACCGCGCGATGTCGCCGAGCTCGGACGCGATCGTGTAGCCGAGGATCCAGCCGACCCCCGGGATCGTCCGCAGCAGCTCGATGTCGGGATCGTCGGCACCCATCGCCCGCAACTCCTGCTCGCACTCGTCGATCTGGCGGTCGAGCTCGTCCACGAAGTGCAGGCTCCGGGCCAGGGTGGTCGCCCAGGGCTCGGGGATCGCGAGCGAGGCGAGCAGCTCGCGGCCGGCGACCCCGAACAGGTCGCTCACCGGGACCGGGTGGCCGAAGGCGATCAGGGTGGCGTGGATCCGGTTCTTGAGCGCGGTCCGGTGGCGGACGAGGTGGAGCCGGAAGCGGGCTCGCTCCCGCTCGGCCCGGACGGCCGGGTCTGGCAGCCAGATCGCGGGCACGAGGTCGCGACGGCCGAGCTCGGCCAGCACCCGGGCGTCGATCTTGTCGGTCTTGGCCGCCAGGGGCGCCAAGCCCTTGACCTTGACCGCGTCGGCGATCTCTACGTCCCAGCCGGCGAACTCGAGCGTGTCATGCACGAAGCGGGCACCGTTCATCGACTCGATCGACGCGGTCACCTGTTCGCCGTGTCGGGCGACGAAGCCGACCAGCGAGCGCAGCGCATCGCCGTCGGGTCGGACGGCGGTCACCTCGATCGTCCGGCCCGCCTCGTCGAGCACGTGCACATCGAGCCTCTGGCGCGACAGGTCCAATCCGGCGTACAACATGGGCGGGGCTCCTGGTTGGCCTTGGTTCCGACGAGAACCCACTTTGCCGCCAGGGGCCCTTCTTCATGACATTCAGTCCGATCGGGCAGGCGATCCCCGTCGCGGTGTGGCAGTCATAGCTGTCGGCGTTCTTCGCCAGATATGGCTTGTGACCTGGGCTGGATCTGAAGCTTGGTTGCTCAAGCTTGGGGCTGCCGGCTCCGGTCCCTCATTGGCCCCGCAGCACCGACGAGCGTGGTTAGCCTGGTCATGCGACGACGACACACGCCCATTGCGGGAGATCCCTCCTGGACGTTCCGGCCAATGCGCCCGACGGTGCTGGCGTGCATCGTCTGTCCGGGCCCCGCCGAGTGTCTCCAACCCGCACGCTCGCCGTGTCGGTCATCGGTCTCGGCATGCTGCTGAGTGCATGCACGGTTTCCCATTCCGGCGACTGGCGCTATGGGGTCGAGATCGATGGTCAACTCGTCGGTCCGGCATTCAACTGCACCGAATCCACGTGCGATGCCCAGAGGTTGTGGGCCCTCGCCCATCTCGCGTCGCGGATCGGAGATCAGGCCGTTCGGTCGGTCGAGTTTCATGATCCGCCGGACCTCGAAGACACTGGTCTTGGCGGCACACCCAGGATGATCGCCTACGGGGCGCAGATCACGTACGTCGTGGTCACGCTCGAGGATGGCAGGGAGTTGGTTGCGAGGATCACCTGCCCGGGCGAGTGCGACGAGATCCCTGGCATGGTCACCAACGGGACTCCTCCGTGACAGCTTCTGCCGGCGATGCCATAGGGGTAACCTCGAGGCGGAGCGGCAGGAGGGCTGCACCCGAACCCGGAAGCTCTCATCCGGCGGCGTTCACCCCGAGCCCGATCGGGCACGCCACCCCGGTCGCGGTGTGGCAGTCGTAGCCGTCCGGGTTCTTGGCCAGGTACTGCTGGTGGTAGTCCTCGGCGAAGTAGAAGTCGGGCGCCTCGCGGATCTCGGTCGTGATCGCGCCGTAGCCGGACTTCGCCAGCTCGCCCGCGTACATCCCGCGGGAGGAAACCGCGGCGGCCAGCTGTGCCGGGCCGTGCGTGAAGATCGCCGACCGGTACTGCGTCCCGACGTCGTTGCCCTGGCGATAGCCCTGGGTGGGATCGTGTGACTCCCAGAACACCTTGAGCAGCTGCTCGTAGGACACGACGGTGGGATCGAACACGACCCGGACGACCTCCGCCTGGCCGGTATGACCGGTGCACACCTCGCGGTAGGTCGGGTTGGGGGTGCCGCCGCCCTGGTAGCCGACGGCCGTGACCCAGACGCCGGGGATCGGCCAGAACTTCTTCTCGGCGCCCCAGAAGCAGCCCATCGCGACGTCGGCGATCTCGAACCCGTCGGGGTAGGGGGGTGTGAGCGAGCGGCCGTTCACGAAGTGCGTGCCGGGCGCAGCGATCGCCTCGGCGCGACCGGGGAGGACCTCCTCGGAACGCGGCATGGACGGCTTGTGGAACAGAAACTGCATGGGGACCTCCGTTGATCGCCAGTCTACCCACGCGTGATCACGGCGCCGTGACGGCGCATGGCATCAGGCTTGGCGAAGCTCCACCGAAGGGCGTTCGCGCTCGTCGCCGTCGGCCGCGAAGAACGGAAGTGCCTGCCAGCCCAGCACGCCCGCGAGCGCGTTCGCCGGCACCTGCGAGATCCGCGTGTTGTAGCGATAGACCTGGTCGTTGTAGAGCTCGCGGCGGTCGGCGATGAGATCCTCGAGCCTGGCGATCTCGGCCTGGAGCGAAGCCACGTTGCCGGCCGACCTGACCTCGGGGTAGCGCTCGACCACGGCGAACAGCTGCCGGACCGCGGCCGAGGTGGCGTCGCTGGTGGCGGCCTGGCGCGGGATGGGATCGCGATCCGAGTACGCTGCCCGGCGCTCGGTGACCTCGGTCAGCACGTCCTGCTCGTAGGCCATGACATCGCGCACGGCCTCGATAAGGTTGGGCAGCTCGTCGTAGCGCTGCTTGAGCGCGACGTCGACGTTGGCCCAGGCCTTCGAGATCCGGTTGCGGAGGGCAACCACCTGGTTGTAGGTCGCGGCGGCCAGGAAGCCGACGATGACCAGGACGAGGAGGACGGCGAACAGGGCGGCGGCGGACCCGGCTGTCATGGCCTGGCCATGATCGGGCACCGGCGCCGCGGGCGTGACCTCATCGCGCGGTCAGGATGACGGCGCCCGCCATGGCCGACCCGATCGCGAGCACCGCCCCGAGCAGCCCGACCAGGAACCGGCCCTGCTCCCTGGCCACCGCGTCGGTTGGTGATCCGGTGGCGATCAGCAGCGACACGTCGGGGGCTGACGCAAGCACCAGATCATCGGGTCCGATGTCGAACGTGTGCTCGATCCTGGCTGCCTCGTCGGCCGTTGCCAGCGCCTCCTGGCGCGCTCCCGGATCGAGCACCGGGGCCCGAACGGGTCGCCCGATGCCGAACCCCGCGATGGCGGCGTTGCCCCAGGCCTGCTCGGGGGTCAGCAGCTCGCCGGCGGCTCGCGCCTCGGCCACCTCCGCCGCCACGGTCGGGTCCTGGAGTCCCGTGAGCGGATCGTCGTACCGATCGAGTCTGTCGGCGCCGGACGGGTCCTCGAGCCGCGAGAATGGCCGGGCGGCGCCCAGCACCGTGATCACGGCGCCGGGTTCGAGTCGCGCCTCCCGGTAGCGGCGACGGCTGCTCCCATCGCCCGTCGTGCCGGGATCGTCCACGTCCAGACCGGGATCGGGCAGGCGGACGGTGAGCAGCGCAGCGATGGCCGCCTCGCGGTCGACGCTCCCATCCGCCGGAACCACCGCCTCCCGGCGCAGGGCGAGACCTGGCGGCGGCTCGCCGAACAGGCTGGTCTGCTCGTCGAACTGGTCCGGCGCATCGATCCGAGCTCCCCGAGGAAAGATCCGGATGGACCCCGACGCATCCCGGACGCGGAACCCGATGCCGCGCTCCTCGTTGAGCAGCCCGGTCTCCCGGTCGCCCGAGGTGACCCGCGACCGGTACCAGACGCATTCCCTGCCCTGGAGCGGCGACACCAGCAGCACCTCGGCAGGCTCGATGGTCCCGGTGACCCGGACCTCGCCGGCAGCAAGGGTCGCGATCCGCGAGGTCGACGTGTCACCGATCCTGGCCGCCGCCCGGTAGCCGCCGAACCCCCGCCACAGGAGGAGAAGCCCGCCTCCGATGCCTGCCGCGCACGCAACGAGCAGAGCCAGGGTGTCCTCGCTCATCGAAGGAGCGCCGGTGGGACGCCTCGCCCCGGCGCGCCCGTCAGTTGCCGCCCCCGGTCTGTCCCCGGCGCAGGGCGACCGCCATGAGCCCCAGCCCGAGCGCGATCACGACCACCGGCCACACGAGGCTCCAGTCGATGCGCACGTACCGGTCGACAAGGAACCAGGCTCCGAGGACGATCAGCACCGCTCCGACCACGATCCCGGCGTTGCGGCTGCTCGATGGTGGTGTCCAGCGGGGTGCCGGTGGCGGCGCTGACGACCAGCCACCGGCGGGCGTCGTGCCGCTCTGCTCCCAGCCGCCGGGCTGGCCCGCGCCGCCGGGCTGGCCCGCGCCGCCGGGCTGGCCCGCGCCACCGGGCTGGCCCGCGCCACCGCTCTGGCCCGCGCCGCCGGGCTGGCCCGCGCCACCGCTCTGGCCCGCGCCACCGCTCTGGCCCGCGCCACCGCTCTGGCCCCAGCCACCGCTCTGGCCCCAGCCGGTTCCGCGACCGTACTGGGTCCAGCCGCCGCTGGCCCACGACCCGCCCGGGGCACCGCCCGGGGGGCGCTGCGGCACCCATCCCGGCGGCGGCAACGGGACGACGATCATCATCACGATATAGACGAGCACGAAGATCCCGCCCGAGAAGATGGCCAGCAGGACCCACGCCAGCCGAACCAGCGATGGATCGATGTTGAGCCAGACCGCCAGTCCGCCGGCGACCCCGGCGATGACGCGGTCGGTGGGAGATCGATACAGGTGGTCAGTCACAGCCGGACTCCGGGTTGAGGTTGATGGCGCCGAGATTGGCGCTGGTGTTGAGCTCGATGCGATTGGCGCTGAGGCCCGGGACCTGGTTCTGCCAGACGTTGCCGTTGCGGGTCAGGCCCTGGGACCCGAAGTTGTTGGAGCCGAGCGGGTTGTCGGAGGCGTCGATCCGGAGGGCGACGCCGGCCGGGACGCAGACGCTGATCGAGCCGGCGTTTGCGGACAGGTTGCCGCTCAGGATGCCATCCGGCGTGGGCAGCGAGAGCGCCCCTGATCCGGCGTTGACGCTCATGCTCACGGTCCGCATCCCGGTGGCCGTCGACAGGTCGAGATGCGCGTCGCCCGCGTTCACGGTCGCGTCGACGTCCGTGACGGCCATCCCGGCGAGATCGAGGCGCGCGGTCCCCGCGTTCACGGTCAACCCGAGCTGGAGGCTCGGATCGCGTGGCAGCGTGAGGCTCCATGATGAGCCGCCCGCGAGATCGAAGCCGTGGCGGTCCGGCGATCGAACCGACAGTCGACTGTCGGATGCCGTGATGTCGGGCGGTGTGCCATCGCCCGAGGAGCCCGACACCTGCCACGCGCTGCCAGGCCCCGACGCCGCCGTGAGCTCGCCGCAGCTCAGCTCGAGGGTGACACGGGCCGTGCCGCCGAGCGTTCCCGAGCGGGCCGCAAACCCCTCGCCCGTCCCGGCCCCGCCGACGAACCCGCAGGTGCCCAGGCCCGCGACGGGACCGAACCCGACCGCCAGGGCGCTGCCGCCCATCAGCCCGAAGGTGAGCGCGACCAGCACGCCGCCCACGAATGCAGCCCGCGTTCGCTGCAGCACGAGCCCGAGGCCGATGCCGATCAGGATCAATGGCCACAGCTCCCATGCACGACGCACCGTGCCCGCGTCGACGAGTCCGCTCCGCACCGCCAGCGGGACCAGCCCGACCGTGATGAACAACAGCACCCAGCCGAGCACACCCCGGTTGACGCGCATCCCAGCCCTCCCGACCTCGAAGCCGCGCATGTCGACGGCGCGACGCGGCGGCCTGGACCGGCCGCCACCAGGGGCCGATCACCGCTGCCGACGGTCCGGACCATGATCGCCGGTGGTCGCAAACCGCCAAGGGGCGAATAGCACGAACCGGGCGGCCGAGAGGCGCGGATGGCTCGGGCCGAACAGCGGGCCTGGCGCCGCTCAATTCGCTAGCCTGCGGGAGCACCCGCCGGCAGTCCCCGCCGCCTGGAGGTCCGATGCCCAACCGCAAGCACGCGCCCGTCCGTCCGCAGCACGCCGTCCGCCCGCCCGCCCGGTTCGATGCGGTCCTGTTCGATCTCGATGGCGTCCTGGTCGACACGGAACCCTGGTGGAACGATGTCCGGACCGCGTTCGCGCATGCGCACGGCCGCCCCTGGAGCGAGGCGGATCAGCGGGCCGTCATGGGTGGCAACTCCCGCCAGTGGGCCGTGACGATGCGCCGCCGCCTCCAGCTCTCGGAGCTCACCCTCGCCGAGATCCAGGATGCGGTCGTGGGCGCAATGGTGGGCCGCTACCGCTCGGATCCGCCGCCGGTGATCAACGGCGCCCCGGACGCTGTCCGGCGGATCGCCAGACGGCGGCCGGTCGCGATCGCCTCGTCCGGGCACCGCGACGTCATCGATGCCGCGCTCGACGCGACCGGCCTGCATGGGGTGTTCGGGGCGATCGTGTCGTCCGACGAGGTGGGGCATGGGAAGCCGGCGCCGGACGTCTATCTCCTCGCAGCGTCGCGGCTCGGCGTGTCACCCGAGCGCTGCCTCGTCGTCGAGGACTCGCTCAACGGTGTGCTCGCCGGCAGGGCGGCCGGGATGTTCGTGGTGCTGGTGCCGATCGACAGCGTTCCGCCACCCCCCGAGACACGCTCGATCGCGGATCTCATCATCGACCGTCTGGCCAACCTCGACCCGGACGCCATCTCGCACGACCTCGCCGTCACCGCCAAGCCCGGCGCTCCCGGCTCATCGGCGCACTAGACTGGCTGCCGTGGCACCGCCGCGCATGGCCGGTCCCGTCGATCGGCCGATCCGGGTCGCTATCGTGCGGCTCGCGTGCGCCCTGGTCGCGCGGACGTACCTGCGGCTCCGGGTGGAGGGCGCCGAGCAGCTGGCTCGCGGCCCCGCGATCTGCGTCTTCAACCACCTCAACTGGGCTGATCCGTTGATCCTGCTGGCCGCCCTGCCGCGGCGCCCGCCGGCTGCGATGTTCGGGCCGCGCGAGGAGGACATGCGCCGGGGGGCCCGCAACCGCCTGATCGCGTGGGCCGGCTTTGGCATCCCGTACCAACCCGCGAAGACAGACATGATCGAGACCACTCGCAGGGTCCAGCGGGTTCTCGACGATGGGTGGCTGGTCGTGATCGCCGGAGAGGGGAGGATCCATCGCGGCGAGCGGGAGCTGCTGCCGCTCGCCGACGGGACTGCGTATTTCGCGCTCCGGGCCAGCGTGCCGATCGTGCCGATCGCGATCAACGGCACCAGCTGGCTCGGTTTCCGACGAGTGGTCCGGATCCGGGTCGGCGAGCCGATCGCGACCGGCGGCCGGCCAACCCGCCAGGCGGTCGAGGCGCTCAGCGCTCGAACGGCCGACGCCCTCCGAGGGATGGTCGCGGACTTCCCGGACCCGGCACCACCCGGCCGGATCGGGCGCTGGCTGACCGAACTGTTCAACGACTGGCCGGAAGGGAGCCGGCCTGAGCCGGGATCGGGCGACGCCGCGGCGGTGGAGCACGGGCCCACGAGCTGACGCCCGGTTGTGGCATCCTGCTTGGCATCACCGAAGTCTTGGAGAGCTCGTGGAAGCGACCGGCCTCTCGACCGACGCGAAGCAATACCGGGCCAGATTGCTCGAACAGCCCGATCCCCAGATCGACTCATGGGCGTCGGAGCTGATGCGGGACATCTCGATCCGGCGGGGCGTGGTCCGCGTGGTCGATGACTTCTGTCGCGAGGCGGGCCTCAGTGACCAGGAATTCGAACGGGTGTTCGCTTCCGGTGGCGGCCCTCCGGCCGCGATCGGCCGCAACGCGGAAGGCCGCCTGATGGTCCCGGCGATCACGCTGTGGGCGCTCGTTCCGGGTATCCGGTCGCAGGTGGGGGATGCCCGTGACCGGCTGATCGACTACCTGGTCGCCAATTTCAACGAGCTCGTCTACGTCTGAGCGCCCAGGTGACGCCGGCGTCGGGAGGCAGCCTGCGCGAGCGTCGCAACCAGCCCTGATCGCCGCCCCGGTCGTGGCGGCGCTGGACCGTGCTCGCGTCGCCGTTCGGCTGGTCCACCCGTTCCCATCGATCCTCGACGGGATGGTGGTGGCCCTCGTGGCGCTCGTGGCGGGTGGGACCGTCGCCGTCGCCGCGACGCTGGGCCTGTCGATGACCCTGCTCCAGTTCGCGATCGGCGCGCTCAACGACGCCGTCGATGCGCCGGCTGACGCCGGGCTCAAGCGTGGCAAGCCGATCCCCGAGCATGCCGTCTCCACGGGTGTCGCGCGGATGATCGCGGTCGTGGCCGCGGTGCTCGGCGTCGCCTTCTCGCTGGCAGGCGGG
Source organism: uncultured Chloroflexia bacterium (assembly GCA_963829295.1). GTDB lineage: Bacteria > Chloroflexota > Limnocylindria > Limnocylindrales > CSP1-4 > CAIXZV01. Next base: position 987,007 of record CAWHHU010000010.1, read on the forward strand.
GCCGCGCTGGCGATGCTCGCGCTGGTGGTGCTCGCGATCGGCGCCTGGTACGACCTCGCTGCCAAGGGAACCACGCTGTCATGGCTGCCGCTGGCGGTGGGGATCCCGCTGCTGCCGGTGTTCGGCTGGTATGGCGCCAGCGGCTCGCTGCCGGGCGTGTTCGTCGTGCTCGTGCCGGCGGCGGCCAACGCGGGGACAGCGCTCGCGATCGCCAACTCGATCGTCGACACGGAACGAGACGATGCCGCCGGCCGCCAGTCGATCGCGCTCTCGCTGGGGCCGGTCCGAGCCGGGGTGCTCGTCCTCGCGCTGCACGTCGTCGTGATCCTGCTTGCCGCCGCCACCGCCGCCCTGCTCGGGGCGCCTGCGGGCTGGATGGCGGCGATCGTCGTCGCGTCCGGGGCGCCGGTGACCGGTGCGGTCCTGGGCCTGGCGGCTGCGCACCGCGCGGGCTCCGGGTGGCGAGAGGTTGCCTGGGAGATCCAGGCGGTCGGCACGGGGCTGCTCGCGGTCGCTTGGCTGGGAGCGCTGAGCGCTGCCGGGAGCGCCCTCGGCACCTGATCCCCACCCACCCACGGGCCCCGCGTGGGGGAGGCGGGGCCAGCAGGCCGCGGGGCCCCGGAGGACGATTGGCGAACGACGCGGGACGCGCCTGCGGCGGCACTGGTGCGCGGACGCGCCCCCGGTTGTCCGGGTGGGCCAGGCGCAGAAGTACCCCTAACAGCCGAGTGCGCCCCGTCGTTACCCTTATGTGAACGCGATCCAGCCTGCTTTGAAAGGATTCCCGTTGACTGACCTGATCCGCCGCTTCCGGGGGCTTGGCGTAGCGCTTGTCGTGCTCGCACTCTCCGCGGGTGCCGTGTTCGCCTCGGCGCCGCCGTTCGTGCCCGCGTCGTCGCATGCGAACCCGAACGCCCAGCCACCCAGCCACCTCGATGCGAACCAGCAAACCGAGGAGCCCACCGAGGCCTCCGAGACCGAGGAGCCCACCGAGGCGCCTGAGACCGAGGCGCCTGAGACCGAGGCGCCCACCGCGGCGGCTCCCCAGGCTGACGCGACCAGCGTGCCCGAGGATACGCACGGAGCCCTCGTCTCCGCCGCAGCCCAGATGGACACGCCGCTGGGCTTCGCCAACCACGGTGCCTTCGTCTCGTGCGTGGCCCACATGAAGGATGCGACGCTCACGGGCTTCGACTGGTCGACGGTGACCCCGGAGTCCTGTGCCGCGAGCGCACCGTCGGCGAACGGTCAGGCCAAGGCAGAGGCGGGCAAGGCGAAGGGCCAGGCGAACGCCGCTGCCGCCAAGGCAAAGGCGCAGGAGAAGGCCGCCGCAGGCAAGGGTCACGGTCAGCCTCACTCCTGACCGGGCGCTCCACAGCGCGAACCCGGGGGGCCCGCGCGATCCGCCAGAACTGCAAAGCCGGCGCTCAGGGCGCCGGCTTTGTCGTCTGCCGGGTGGGGATCAGGGCAGCCGGACGCGCGCCCGCGATCAGCGATCCCGCTCGCCCGACTTGATGACGGCGATCGCGTTCTCCAGTCGCAGCTTGGCGATCGTGAGGTACTTGGCCAGGTTCGAGCGATCCACCGGGGCGATCGCATCGAGCACCTCCGGTGCCCTCAGCACCCCCAGCAGCTCTTCGACGGCCTCGTTCAGCTGCTGCTTCGCGGCAACCAGGCTGTCGTCGCCGAGGGGTCGTGAGGCGTTCGTCGGCTCGTCCCAACCGATACCGGCATCAGGATCAGCTGGCTCGGGGACCTCGCCCACGGCCCCGTCGACCTCCGGCCCGGCCAGGACGTCCCGCCGCGTGCGACCTTCGATCCGCTCCCGCAGCTTGACCAGGGACAGCTCGTTCCTGGCGACCTGATCGGCGAGCCGCCTGCGCTTCTTGGGGTCCTGGACCTTCATCAGCTCGTAGGCATGTGACAGCGTGTCCTTGCGCAAAGACACCAGCTCGCGGACCTCGGCCGGGGCGTCGGCCAGCCGCAGCCGGTTCTCGAGGTACCCCTTGTCCTTGCCCAGCTTGTCGGCGAGCCTTCGGATGCTGTAGCCGTGGTCCCGGATCATCCGGTCGTACATCGCCGCCTCGTCGAGGGGCGAGATGTCCTCCCGTTGCAGGTTCTCGATGATCGAGATCTCCAGCGCCGTGTCGTCGTCGATGTCCTCGACCAGGGCGGGGATGGTCGCAAGGCCGGCGATCCGCGAGGCGCGCCAGCGGCGTTCGCCCGCAATCAGCTGGTAGCGGCCCTCGTCGATCGGCCGGACGAGGATCGGCTGCAACACACCGTGCTCGCGAATCGATGCGGCGAGCTCTTCGAGCGTCACCTCGTCGAACGCGAGTCGAGGCTGTTCCGGGTTCGAGTCGATGTGGTCAACCTCGATCACCTTGACGCCGGTGGACCGCCGGCCGGCATCGGGCGAGAGGAGGCTCACGATGGCCGGGGGAAGCTCGCGGTCCTCCGACAGGCGACGAACGGCGGCGGCGCGGAAGTCAGGCCTGGCCAAGATCTATCACCTCCCGGGCGAGCTCACGGTACGCGCGCGCGGCCTCCGACGCCCCGGCATAGGACGTGATCGGTCGTCCGGCGAGCGGTGCCTCTCCCAGCTTCACCGTGTTGCGGATGATGGAACCGAAAACGTGGTGGTCACCCACCACGCGCAGCTCGTCGAGCATGTCCTTGGCCAGGTTCGTCCGTCCATCGTAGAAGGTTGGCAACAGCCCGAGGATCCGGAGGTCGCGGTTGAGCTTGAGCCGGATGGCATTGATGACCTTGACCAGGTTGTTGAGGCCCTTCATCGCGTAGAACTGCGTCTGGACCGGAATGATGACGCTGTCAGCGGCCACCAGGCCGTTCACCGTGAGCAGCCCGAGGTTGGGGGGGCAGTCGATCAGCACGTAGTCGTAGATGGCGGTGGTATCGCGCATGGCCTCGCGCAGGATCAATTCGCGACCCAGGGCTGTGAACAGCTCGCCCTCAGTGCTCGCGAGGTCGATGTGGGCGGGTGCCACGTCGATCCCCGAGGTCTCGGTGGCGAGGATCACCTCGGGTAGCGTTGCCCGGCCGTCGGCGAGCACGTCGGCCATCGACCGCTGCACGAGGTTCAGGTTTACGCCCACGCCGGCGGTCAGGTTCGCCTGCGGGTCCATGTCGATCAGCAGGACCCTGAAGTCGTCCTCGGCGAGGGCGCCTGCGAGGTTGATCGCGGTGGTCGTCTTCCCGACGCCGCCCTTCTGGTTGGCGATCGCGATCACGTGCGGCAAGGAATCACCTCGAGCTGGCGGAGATGGTGTCCTGGGCCGAAGACCCGGCGGACGTTCGCGAGGCCCAGCCTCGTCGGTCGGATTGGGGAGAATGCTACCTCTGCTGTCGGGCCCCCGATCATCGAGGTTGTCCACACGGACAGGGAGTTGTGCACCGTTCTGTGGATATCCGCGGCAACTGGCGGCCCTCGATGTCGATGTCATAACAGACCGATAACCTCCCGTTGATTCAACGGCAACATCCCCCGGCGCGGGGTTTCCGGCGGGCGGCGCCGGTGGATGCCGTCGGTCGGCGCCAGCGGGTCGGCGGCCAACGGCGGGGGTCGGCCCACGTCGCGGCCTATGATTGGCGGCACACCGTGGCTGCGTGGCGTCCTTGCGCACGGACACCAGCCGATCGAATCGGTGCCCAGTCCGAGCCACGCCCTGGAGGAGCCCACGACGTGCCGACGAATGCGGATCGCATTGCTCGCCTCGAGCGCCTGCGTGCCGAGGCCCTCGAGGGTGGGGGACCGGTACGCGTCGAGCGTCAGCATGCCTGGGGAAAGCTGACTGCCCGAGAGCGGCTCGATCTGTTGCTCGACCCGGGCTCGTTCGTCGAGCTCGACGCCTTCGTCACCCATCGGGCGACGGAGTTCGGTCTCGACCGCCAGCATTTTCTCGGTGATGGGGTGGTGACGGGTCACGGCACGGTCGACGGCCGGCTGGTATTCGTCTTCAGTCAGGACTTCACCGTGTTCGGTGGCTCGCTGTCGGAGGCGTACGCCGAGAAGATCTGCAAGGTCATGGACCTCGCCATGAAGGTTGGGGCTCCCGTGATCGGGTTGAACGATTCCGGGGGTGCGCGGATCCAGGAAGGGGTGGCGTCGCTCGGGGGATACGCGGAGATCTTCCTGCGAAACGTTCTTGCGTCGGGCGTGGTGCCGCAGATCTCGGTGATCCTCGGGCCGTGCGCTGGAGGGGCGGTGTACTCACCGGCCATGACGGACTTCACAGTCATGGTCGAAGGGACGAGCTACATGTTCGTCACCGGCCCCAACGTCGTGAAGGCCGTGACCCACGAGGAGGTTGACTCCGAGGCGCTCGGCGGGGCTGCCGTGCACACGGGTCGGAGCGGTGTTGCCCATCTCGCGGCGCGCGACGAGGCGGAGGCGATGGACCAGGTGCGACGTCTGCTGGGGCACCTTCCGCAGAACAACCTGGCGGATCCGCCGCTCATCCAATCGAGCGATCCGCACGGACGGATGGACCTCGAGCTCGATGGCGTTGTCCCCGATGAGCCGTCCCGGCCGTATGACATGCACGATGTCCTCCGCCACGTCGTGGATGACGGTGCGTTCCTGGAGATTCAGCCGACGTGGGCGGCCAACATCCTGATCGGATTTGCGCGGCTCGGTGGCCGCCCGGTGGGAATCGTGGGCCAGCAGCCCGCTGTCCTCGCGGGTGCGCTGGATATCGAGGCATCGGTCAAGGCAGCGCGCTTCGTGCGCACCTGCGACGCGTTCAACGTTCCGCTGATCACGTTCGTCGATGTGCCTGGTTTCCTGCCCGGCGTCTCGCAGGAGCACGGCGGGATCATCCGTCATGGCGCGAAGCTGCTGTACGCGTATTGCGAGGCGACGGTGCCCAAGGTCACGGTGATCACGCGCAAGGCGTATGGCGGTGCCTACGACGTCATGAGCAGCAAGCACATCCGGGGCGATCTCAATTTCGCATGGCCCACGGCGGAGATCGCGGTGATGGGCGCGGAGGGCGCGGTCAACATCATCTTCAAGGACACGATCGCCGGGTCAGAGGATCCGGCCGCTGAGCGCCGGCGCCTGGTGACGGAATACGAGGCCGAGTTCTCCAACCCGTACGTCGCCGCCGCCCGTGGCTATATCGACGAGGTGATCCTGCCACGCGAGACCCGGCCGCGACTGATCCGCGCCCTCGAGATCCTCGCCGACAAGCGCGACTCCAATCCCAGGAAGAAGCATGGCAACATCCCGCTCTGACCCCTGGCCTGTGTCTTTGTGCAAAGACGAGGCCCGCGACCGGCGGACGGCCCGGGACCGGCGGACGGCTCGCGACCGGCGAACAGCGGACATCCGGCTCCGGGTCCCGGTTCGGTCGTGAGCGGACTGCCGTTCCAGCGCGTGTTGATCGCCAACCGAGGTGAGATCGCGGTCAGGATCATCCGTGCCTGCCACGAGCTCGGTATCGAGGCCGTGGCCGTCTACAGCGATGCCGACGCCGAGGCGGCGCACGTCCGGATGGCGGACGTCGCGGTTCGGATCGGCCCGCCTCCGCCGGCGGAAAGCTACCTTCGGATCGACACGATCGTTCAGGCCGCGCTCGACAACGGAGCACAGGCAATTCATCCCGGGTACGGCTTCCTCGCGGAGCGGGCGTCGTTCGCGCGTGCCGTCGAGCAGGCCGGGATCGTCTTCGTCGGCCCGCCGTCGGACGCGATCGCAGCCCTCGGCGACAAGCTCAACGCCAGGCGCCTGGCGGCCAGGGTCGGCGTGCCGTCGGTCCCGGGCACGCTCGAGCCCGCGCCCGTCGATCGGCCCGACCAGGTCGCCGGCATCGTCGCTACCGCCGAACAGATCGGCTTCCCGCTGCTGGTGAAGGCAGCCGCGGGGGGTGGCGGACGCGGGATGCGACGGGTCGAACGCCCGGAGGATCTGCCGGCCGCGCTCGTCTCCGGGTCCAGCGAGGCAGCCTCGTCGTTTGGCGACGGATCGGTGTACCTCGAACGCGAGGTGCTGCCGGCACGCCACATCGAGGTTCAGCTGCTGGCCGACGCACACGGGCACGTCGTGGCCCTCGGCGAGCGCGACTGCTCGCTGCAGCGCCGCCACCAGAAGCTGATCGAGGAGGCCCCGGCGCCCGGGCTGTCCGAAGCACAGCGCCGGCACCTGCATGGGCTCGCCGTGCGACTGGGCGAGGCCGCCGGACTCCGCAACGCCGCCACCTGCGAGTTTCTCTACGACGGCAACGGCGAATTCTGGTTTCTCGAGGTCAACACGAGGCTCCAGGTTGAGCACGGGGTGACCGAGCTCGTTGCCGGCGTGGACATCGTGACCGAACAGCTCCGCATCGCTGCGGGAGAGCCGCTGGGTCCCGAGGTCCTGGCAGCAGGGGAGCGAGCCTCAACGCCCTCGAGTCACGCCATCGAGGTCCGGATCTCTGCCGAGGACCCATCGCGGTCGTTCGCTCCCACGCCGGGCCGCGTTGGCCGATGGGTGATGCCGGCAGGTCCGGGCGTTCGCGTCGACACGGCCATCGAGGCCGGCGATCGTGTGCCCCCGGACTACGACAACCTGATCGCCAAACTGATGGTCCACGGCACCGATCGACCGGCGACGATCGACCGGCTCCGCCGGGCGCTCGACGAGACCGAGATCGGCGGCGTGCAGACGACGTTACCGTTCCATCGGGCGGTCGCGCGCAGCTCCGCGTTCCGTCGCGCCGAGCTGTCGACCGGTTGGGTCGACGAGCACTGGGATGGGGAGGCGGCGAGGCGGACGGCGGTGCGACGAGCGATGCTGGCGGCGGCCGCCGCGGCCATCGACGAGGCCGATGGAGCGGAAGCGAACCGTTCGAGCACTGCCGACATGACGCCCGTTGCCGGCCCCGTACCAAGCCGGTGGCGGACCGGAGGGCGGAGTCAGGGGGTCGACCGATGGCCGATCTGAGCGCGGACCGGACCTCCCGCGGTCTGGCCGACGGACGCGATGCCGGGCCAGGGCAGGAGGTCATGGGGGTTTCTCCGTCCACCGGAACGCTGCCCTCCGGCCGCGAGGTGGCCGTCGGCGCCGGGACGGCCGCCGACGGCCGCGCCGTTCGCGCGCGAACGGCGCCCGTGTCCACGGTCGGGGACGAGCAGCCGTTGCGCCTGTCGCCGATGCCCGGGCCGTTGCGTATGACCAACCCGACGGTCGGGGTCGGGCCGCTGGGGGGCGCGGTCCTCGGCGAGGATCCGATCGAGGTCGAGCCCGGCCCCCAGGGTGTCCTTGTGCAAAGACAGCTCCTGCTCGACGGCGAGCCGATCTCCCTGGGGCTGGAGCCGATGGGTCACGGCCGCCATGTGCTGCTCGAGTCGGAGGCCAGGATCCGCGTGATCCTCGAGCCGCGACACGCCGAGAATGGCGGGGTCCACCGACGGGAGGTCCTCGTCGACGGCTTTCGGTTCGAGATCGACGTTGAGTCGGAGCGGATCGCCACCCTCCGGGAGCGTGCCAGCCGCGGGCGGTCCGCCAGCGCCCACAGCGGTCCGCTCGAGATCCGCGCGATCATTCCGGGGCGTGTCGTGTCCGTCTCGATCGCGGCCGGCGACGAGGTCACGGCCGGTCAGCAGCTGCTGGCGGTCGAGGCCATGAAGATGCAGAACGAGCTACGGGCCCCGCGTGATGGCGCCATCGAGCGCGTCGCGGTGAGTCTCGGCATGACCATCGAGGTGGGCGACCTCCTGGTCGTCATCAGCTGACCGGAGGTCGACATGGACGAGGAGGAAAGGCTCAGCCCGACGCCGCCCGATCCCACGCCGCCCGGGCCGGGGCCGGAGGCCGGGAACGGAGCAGCCTCCGACCCGGGGGCGATCGCCGGACAAACCGGCACCGGGAGCGTGCGGCCATCCGGCGCGGGGGCGGCGGGCGAGCTCGAACGCTGGCGGTCGGTCACACGAGCCCGCGCCATCGCCGCCGCGCCCGAGCGCCGGGAGGCGTTCGCCACAACCTCGGAGATCCCGATCCGCGACCTCTACACAGCCCAGGACCTACCGGGATTCGCCCCGGATCGGGATCTGGGCTACCCGGGAGCGTTCCCGTTCACGCGTGGTGTCCAGCCCACGATGTACCGGTCGCGCCTGTGGACGATGCGCCAGTACGCGGGCTTCGCGACCGCGGCCGAGACCAATGAGCGGTTCCGGTACCTGCTGTCGCAAGGTCAGACCGGTCTCTCGGTCGCCTTCGACCTGCCGACGCAGATGGGCTACGACGCCGACGCTCCCGAGGCGCAAGGGGAGGTTGGCCGGGTCGGGGTGCCCATCTCGTCGCTGGCCGACATGGAGGAGCTGTTCGCCGGCATCCCGCTCGGCGAGGTGACCACGTCGATGACCATCAACGCCACGGCCCCGATCCTGCTCGCCCTGTACGTGGCGGCGGCCGAGCGCCAGGGTGTGACGCGCAGGGCAGTCGCCGGGACGACGCAGAACGACATCCTCAAGGAGTACATCGCCCGGGGCACCTGGATCTACCCACCCCGGGCATCGATGCGCCTGGTCACGGACGTGTTCGAGTTCGCCTCGCGCGAGCTGCCCCGCTGGAACACGATCAGCATCAGTGGCTACCACATGCGGGAGGCCGGCGCGACGGCGGCCCAGGAGCTCGCGTTCACGCTGGCGGACGGGATTGCCTACGTGGAGGCGGCGGTCTCGAGGGGCCTCACCGTCGATGACGTCGCCCCCCGGCTCTCGTTCTTCTTCGCCGCCTGGTCGGAGCTGTTCGAGGAGGTGGCCAAGTTCCGGGCCGCGCGCCGGATGTGGGCGCGAATCATGCGCGATCGCTTCGGCGCCCGTAACGCCCGATCGATGATGTGCCGGTTCCACACGCAGACGGCCGGGTCGTCGCTTACCGCCCAGTCGATCGACAACAACGTGGTCCGGACCACGGTCCAGGCGCTTGCCGCGGTCCTGGGCGGCACCCAAAGCCTCCATACCAACTCCCGCGACGAGGCCCTTGCGCTGCCCACGGCCGAGGCCGCCCGCCTGGCGCTCCGGACCCAGCAGATCCTGGCCCACGAGTCGGGCGTCACCGAGACCCCCGACCCGCTGGCCGGCAGCTGGTTCGTGGAGTCCCTCACCGATGAGCTCGAGGCGGCTGCGGCCGCCTACCTGGCCGAGATCGACGCGCAGGGTGGCACCCTGGCCTCGATCGAGCGTGGCTTCCAGCAGCGGCAGATCCAGGAGTCGGCCTATCGCGTCCAGCGGGAGATCGAGCGCGGTGACCGGGTCGTGGTGGGCGTCAACCGGTTCCGGGACGCCGATCCCGGGGCCGGCCCCGCTATTCAGCGGATCGATCCGGAGGGAGAGCGCCGCCAGATCGAGAACGTCCGGCGGGTCCGGCGAGAGCGCGACGGCGCGGCCGTGGATTCCGCTCTGCGCCGGTTGGAGGATGAGTCACGCGGAACCGGGAACCTGCTGCCCGCGATCATCGAGGCGGTTGGGGTCTACGCGACGGTGGGGGAGATCTCCGACCGGCTCCGGACCACGTGGGGGGTGCATCGCGAGCTGATCACGGTCTGACGAAGGCGCTGTCGCCTTTGGCGATTGGACCGGGGCGGTCGTGCCGTCCGGCTCCATGCGGTCACTCGCATCGAATTGGGCAGATGCCCAATAGGCGCCGATGCGTGCGTGCCCCTGGCGCCGGTCCGGTACGTCGCGTATCGTCGATGGCGTGGGGGCCGGCGGTGCGCCGGCGAGGCCGGGAGGTGAACTGTGAGCGCGGAGCGGGCGCGAAGCTTGCTGTACGGGCCGTCGCGCATCCACCATGTCGCGATCGTCGTGCGTTCCATCGAAGCGAGCCTCGAGCTGTATCGGGATCTGCTCGGGCTCGAGCTCGAGACCGTCATGGACATCCCCACGGACCGGGTTCGGATCGCCTTCCTGGGGGTGGGGGAGTCGAAGCTGGAGCTGGTCCAGCCCACCGATGACACGACGGGTGTCGCAAGGTTCCTCGACAGCCGCGGCGAGGGCTTTCACCACCTCTGCCTCGAGGTCGCGAACCTCGCCGAGGAGCTGACCCGGCTCGGCATCGACGGCGTGGAGCTGATCGACTCGGCGCCACGGCGGGGGGCGGAGGGCCCGGTCGCGTTCGTGCATCCGCGAGCGTGCCATGGCGTCCTGGTCGAGCTGATCGAGGCCCCCGGCGGTCCTGCCTGGAGCTCGCTCGGCTACCGGGGCGGCTGAGCCGAGATCACCTGGCGGAGGAACAGGTTGCCCGGCACCCGACGCGCCAGGCGAGCCCGATCAGCCATCCGGTGAGCGAGCCGGCCGGCACCTGACCCCAGATCCACGAGCGCCCACCGGGTCGTCAGGTCCGGCGGCGATCGGACCGAGCATCGGCTCGAGCCGGATCAGCGGAACGTCCGCCAGGAGCTCGAGGATCCGGTTCGGGAGCTCGGGAGGGTTCAGAACGACCAGGCGAAGACGACGTCGCGGGCGGGGACGGCGCCGCGGGCGAAGACGACGATCTTGCCGGCCAGGTCCCGGATCCACGGCTTCTCCTCGCGCGGCAGCAGGCCCAGCTCCTCCTCGAGCAACCCGATCCAGCGTCCGGCGAGGGCGCCGGTGAGCTCGTCGGGTACCCGGGCGACCGCCTCGATCCAGCCGGGATCAACCCGCTCCACGATGCGCTCCACGGTGGAGCCCGAGCCCTGGAGCTCGCTCCGCGCGTCGAGGAAATCGGCCGGCGCATCGCCCTCGGTCACCGACCGCACGGCTTCGGAGAACAGGTCGAGCCAGGTCGGGTCCAGTCCGCCGCCGAGCGGCAGGTGAGCGACGAACCGGCCGGCGTCGTCGAACGCGGCCAGATCGTCGATGGAAAGGGCCAGGACGATGTCACGGGCATCGCCCGCGACGAGGTCCATGAGACTGCCCATGGGCGCCGGAGCGCCGACCTCCTTCCGTCACCGCGGCCCGCGAGGCCGCGTCGGTCAGCCAGTCTACGGCCACGGGGCGACGTCTGGCCGAACCTATCCTCTGACCGCAGCCCCCGACCCTGGGCCCCGGCCGCAGAGCGAAGCCTCAGCCCCGGTATCCCGCCTCGCGCAACAGGGCGGGCAGCTCTGTCGGCGAGCCCGCAACCCGGAACCCGGCCGCCTCGAGCGCCTCGACCTTGGAGGCCGCGGTGCCGCGTCCGCCCGAGATGATCGCTCCCGCGTGACCCATCCGCTTGCCTTCCGGGGCGGTGCGGCCCGCGATGAACGCGACCTTCGGGACGTCCCGCATGTGCTCGGCTGCCCAGGTGGCGGCCTCCTCCTCGGCCGATCCGCCGATCTCGCCGATCAGGACCAGCGCATCGGTCTCGGGATCCGCCGCAAACAGCCGCAGCACGTCGAGGAACTGCGTGCCGACGACGGGGTCGCCGCCGATCCCGACGCACGTCGACTGGCCCAGCCCTGCGTCGGTCATCGCCTGGACCGCCTCGTAGGTCAGGGTGCCCGAGCGGGAGACGACCCCGACCCGACCCTCGCGGTGGATCGAGCCCGGGATGATCCCCACCTTGGCCCGACCGGGCGAGGTGGCGCCCGGGCAGTTGGGGCCGATCAGGCTGGCCCCGGCCAGCCGAACCTCCTCCACGACCGGGATCATGTCCAGCGCCGGGATCCCCTCGGTGATGCAGAAGATCGTCCCGATCCCGGCGGCCACGGCCTCGAGCACGGCGTCGGGAGCCGCGCCGGCGGGGACGAAGATGCACGACGTGTTCGCGCCCGTCTCCGCGACGGCGCGCTCGACCGTGTCGAACACGGGGACCCGCCCGTCGAGCGCCGTCTGACCGCCCTTGCCGGGCGTCATCCCGGCCACGATCGCGGTGCCGTACTCGAGCATCGCCCGGCTGTGGAACTCGCCCTCGCGACCGGTGATGCCCTGGACGAGGAGTCGGGTTTCGTTGCCGATCAGGATGCTCACGCCGTGACTCCCTTCGCCGCCGCCACGGCCTTCGTCGCGGCCTCGTCCAGGCTGGCGGCGGTCACGAAGCTCGCCGCCTCGAGCAGCTCGGCAGCCTCCTCGGCGTTGGTGCCCACGATCCGGACCACCATCGGCACCGCACGCTTCTGCAGGGCGCGGGCCTCGACCAGCCCTCGGGCGACCTCATCACCCCGTGTGATGCCGCCGAAGATGTTGACCAGGATGGCCTTGACGTTGGCGTCGGCCAGGATCAGCCGCATCGCCGCGGCGACCCGGTCCGCCTTCGCGCCGCCGCCGATGTCGAGGAAGTTGGCGGGCTCACCGCCGGCCCGCTTGACCAGGTCCATCGTCGTCATCGCGAGGCCGGCGCCGTTGACCATGCATCCGATGTCGCCATCGAGCTTGATGAACGTCAGGTCGTAGCGGCGCGCCTCGATGTCGGTCGGGTCCTCCGCATCCAGGTCGCGCAGCTCCTCGAGCTGCGGATGGCGGACGAGCGCCGAGTCGTCGAGGGTCATCTTGGCGTCGAGGCAGACGAGCCGCTCGACCGGGGTGCCGTCGGCGTTGTGCTCGCGGATCACCGCCAGGGGATTGATCTCGACGAGATCTGCGTCGTACGCGAGCATCGTGCGCAACAGGCCCTTCGCGATCGCCGCGCCGGCCTTCCACTGGCCCCCGAACCCGATCTTGAACGCCAGCTCGCGCGCCGCGTAGTCGGGCAGGCCCAGGAGCGGGTCCGTATGCTCGTAGACGATTGCCTCGGGGTTGCCGGCGGCGACCTGCTCGATCTCGACGCCGCCCTCCGCCGACCCGATGAACATCAACCGCCGGGTCGCCCGATCGAGGACGACCGAGAGGTAGTACTCCTTCACGATCTCGGCGGCCGGACCCACCAGCACCCGGCGCACGGGCAGGCTCTTGATCTCGAGCGCCAGGATCTCCGCGGCGACGTCCTCGGCTTCGTCCGCGGTCGCGGCCAGCTTCACGCCACCGGCCTTGCCCCGGCCTCCCGTGAGCACCTGGGCCTTGATCACGACCTTGCCGGTCGCGTTGGCGGGGTCGGCGAGGAACCGGACCGCGGCGGCCCGCGCCTGGGAGGGCGTCCTGGCAACCTCCCACGGCGGGACGGGCAGCCCCTGGGCGACGAGCAGCGACTTGGCGTCGGCTTCATGGATCTTCACGCGACGGGCTGGACCTCCGGAGGGAGCGGACCTGGGCGGACACCGATCATAGCCCTCCGGCGCCGCCCAACCGCCGCCGGCTCCCCGCCGGTCGTCGGGCTCCCGCCTCACATCGGTAGCTGCGCTCTCTCGCGTCGGCGAGCACTCCCGCCTGCGTCGGTGGCCCTGGCGCAGCGTGTCAGCCGGCGACGGTGGGGCGAACGTCGGGCGGAATGGCCCATGATCGCCGGGCCGAGCGTCCGCCCCGGGGCCGGGGGCGCGTCGCTAGAATGGCCGCATGCCCCACCGAGTCACCCTCATCCCCGGCGACGGCATCGGGCCCGAGCTGGCGGAGGCCACCCGCCGTGTCCTTGACGCCTCTGGCGTCACCTTCGAATGGGAGGTCCAGGACGCCGGGGAAGGCGTCATGGAGCAGGAAGGGACGCCCCTTCCTGACCGGGTGCTGGAGTCGATCCGGCGCAACAAGGTGGCGCTCAAGGCGCCCATCACGACGCCCGTGGGCGAGGGCTTCCGGAGCGTCAACGTCACGCTCCGCCAGACGCTCGGCCTGTACGCCAACCTCCGCCCGGCACGCTCGATCAAGGGCCTCCGGACGCGCTACGAGGACGTCGATCTCGTCATCGTGCGCGAGAACACCGAAGACCTGTACGCGGGCATCGAGCACCGGGTGGGTCGCGACGCGGCCGAGAGCATCAAGATCATCACCCGCGAGGCATCCGAGCGCATCGCGCGGTTCGCGTTCGAGTACGCGGTCGCCAACGGGCGGCACAAGGTCACCGCCGTCCACAAGGCCAATATCATGAAGCTTTCGGACGGGCTGTTCCTCGAGAGCTGCCGGACCGTGGCCGCCGACTACGACGGCCGGATCGAGTTCGAGGACCGCATCGTCGACAACATGTGCATGCAGCTCGTGCAGAAGCCGAACCTGTATGACGTGATGGTCCTGCCCAACCTGTACGGCGACATCATCAGCGACCTGTGCGCCGGCCTCGTTGGTGGGCTCGGCGTCGCCCCGGGGGCAAACATCGGCACCGAGGCGGCCGTGTTCGAGGCGGTCCACGGCTCGGCCCCCAAGTACAAAGGCATGAACAAGGCCAACCCGACCGCGCTCATGCTGTCGGGGGTGCTGATGCTGCGCCACCTTGGCGAGCCGGCTGCCGCGGAACGCGTCGAGGAAGCGCTCCGGACGGTGATCGCCGAGGGCAGGCGTGTGACCTACGACCTCGGCGGCGACGCGGGCACCAGCGACTTCGCCGACGCGATCATCGAGCGGCTCGGCTCCTCGGCCGGCGTCGCGTCCTGACGAACCGCGACAGCGGATCGACGCAGACAGGGAGGCTCCATGCTCCTGCGGTACCGGGGCAGCGAGGGGATGCTCGCGTGGGCGTTCCACCGCATCTCGGGTGTCGCCATCTGGGCGTTCATCCTGCTCCACGTCCTGGACATCTGGCTGGTCGGCGCGAACGCGACCCTGTACAACGACGTGCTGGCCATCTACGCCAGCCCCATCGGCCGGGTGGGTGAGACGCTGCTCGGGGCGGCCCTGCTGTACCACGCGCTCAACGGGCTGCGGATCATCGTGATGGACTTCTGGCCGGCGATGACCCGCTATCACAAGCAGCTGTGGTATGCGAGCTGGGTCGTGTTCGTGATCGTTGGCCTCCCGGTCGCCGCCCAGATCATGGCGCCTGCCTTCGGGCTCACGGCGCCCTTCAGCTTCGGGATGTAGCGATGGCACGGATCACACGTTCGGGCTCGGCACGGCCGCAGGGTGGCGGCTGGGAGCTGGCTGTCTGGTATGGCATGCGGCTGACCGGGCTCGGCCTGTTCGTCACCGCACTCGCCCATTTCACGATCACCCACTTCCTGTCCGATCCCGCCAACCAGAACGCTTCGTGGATCGCGGACCGCTGGGGCAGCATCGCCTGGCGGACCGTCGACTGGCTGATGCTCGCCTTCGTCGCGTTCCACTCGTTCATGGGTATGCGGACGGTCGTCCAGGACTACACGCACGGTGGCCTGCGGACCGTGCTCACGATGGCGCTCTACCTCGGAGCCCTCGTCGTGTTCGCGATGGGCACCATCGTCGTGGCGACCCTCCCGTTCCCGGTGATGTGAGGGGCAGATGATCCACGACCACGACGCACTGATCGTCGGCGCCGGCGGCGCCGGCCTGTGGGCGGCACTCGAGCTCGCCAAGGCGGGCGTCGACTCCGCCGTCGTCACCAAGCTCTATCCGACCCGCTCCCACACCGGCGCCGCCCAGGGCGGCGTGTGCGCCGCCCTGGGCAACCAGGAAGAGGACCACTGGGAGTGGCACATGTTCGACACCATCAAGGGTGGCGACTACCTGGTGGACCAGGACGCGGCCGAGGTCCTCGCGCGCGAGGCCATCGAGACCGTGATCGAGCTCGAGCACATGGGTCTGCCGTTCAACCGGACCGAAGACGGGAAGATCGACCAGCGCCGGTTCGGCGGCCACACCCGCAACTACGGCGAGGCAGCGGTCAAGCGGGCATGCTACGCGGCCGACCGTACCGGGCACATGATCCTCCAGACCCTCTACCAGCAGTGCCTCAAGCACGGCGTCAAGTTCTATGATGAGTACCACGTCGTCGACCTGATCGCGGACGGTGGCGATCTGGGCGATGGCGGGCGGGCGGCGGGGGTCGTGGCCTACCGGATCGCGGACGGTGAGCTGGTCGTGCTGCGCTCCAAGGCCGTCCTGCTCGCCACCGGCGGCTTCGGCCGCATGTTCCGGGTCACCTCCAACGCGTGGAGCCTGACCGGGGACGGCGTGGCGCTTGCCTACCGGCACGGCGTCCCGATGCAGGACATGGAGTTCTACCAGTTCCATCCGACGGGCATCGTGGGGATCGGGATCCTGCTGTCCGAGGCGGCTCGCGGCGAGGGTGCCTACCTGCTCAACAACGCCGGCGACCGGTTCATGAAGGACTATGCGCCGACGCTGATGGAGCTGGCGCCGCGCGACATGGTCAGCCGCGCGATGTATCAGGAGATCCGGGCCGGACGGGGGATCGACGGCAAGGACTACCTGTACCTCGACGTCCGCCATCTCGGTCGGAAGGTGATCGACGAGAAGCTGCCGGACATCACGGACTTCGTCCGCGTCTACCAGGGCATCGAGCCGTTGACCGAGCCCATCCCGGTCCAGCCGACGGCGCACTACGCGATGGGCGGCATCCCTACCGATCTGCACGCGAGGGTCACGCGCGATGCCGCCAGCACGGTCGTGCCGGGGCTGTACGCCGCCGGCGAGGCGGCCTGCGTGTCGGTGCACGGGGCGAACCGCCTGGGCACCAACTCACTGGTCGACCTGCTGGTGTTCGGACGTCGCGCCGGTCGCCAGATGGTGGTCGACGTCAAGAGCGTGGAGCTCCCCGAGGTTGACCCGGATGTGACCGAGCCCGTGCACGCCGAGCTCGAGGCCATCCGTACCCGCGAGGGAGGCGAGCGAGCCGCGGCCATCCGCGAGGACCTCGCCGACGTGATGATGGACGATGTGGGTGTGTACCGCGACGAGACCGCCCTCCGGCGCGCCGAACAGGCGGTCACCGACCTCCGCGCCCGGTACGCCAACGTCGGCGTCCATGACCGGGGCACGACCTTCAACACCGATCTGCTCGAGGCTCGCGAGGTGGGTTACCTCCTCGACTGTGCCGAGACGACGGTGGCGTCAGCGCTCGCCCGCAAGGAGAGCCGCGGCGCGCACAGCCGTGAGGACTTCCCGGAGCGCGACGACGTGAACTACCTGAGCCACACGCTGGCGACGCGGCGGGACGGCGCGATCGGGCTGAGCTACAAGCCGGTCCAGATCACGAAGTTCCAGCCCAAGCCACGCGTCTACTGAGCGGGGGCCGACGATGCAGATCGAGCTGCGGATCCTCCGCTTCGACCCCGAGCGGGACGAGCGCCCGCACGAGGAGAGCTATCAGGTCGAGGCGGGTCCCATGGAGCGGGTGCTGGACCTGCTCCATAGGGTCAAGTACGAGCAGGACGGAACGCTCACCTTCCGCCGATCGTGCGGCCACGGCGTGTGCGGCTCGGACGCGATGCTGATCAATGGCCGCAACCGGCTGGCCTGCAAGATCCGGGTCGACCAGCTGCGGGCGAGGCGGATCACCGTGGCGCCCCTGCCGGGGCTGCCGGTGATGAAGGACCTCGTCGTCGACATGGAGGGCTTCTTCGCCAAGTTTCGGAGCGTCATCCCGTACCTGGTCAGCGAGCGTCCGGTTCCCGAGCGCGAGCGGCGCCAGTCGCAGGCGGATCGGGCACGCTATGACGACACGACCAAGTGCATCCTGTGCGCGGCATGCACGACCTCGTGCCCGTCGTTCTGGGCCCAGCCCGGTTACGTGGGACCTGCGGCCATCGTCAACGCCCACCGGTTCATCTTCGACACCCGCGACGAGGCGGCCGAGGAGCGGCTCGAGATCATGGCCGACAAGGACGGCGTGTGGCGCTGCCGGACCATCTTCAACTGCACCGACGCCTGCCCGCGAGGCATCCACATCACCCAGGCGATCCTCGAGGTGTCCTCGGCGATCGTGGAGAGCCACGCCTGAGCGAGGACGTGCTCCCGGTCTATCCGCACCTCGTCGTACGCACCGATGGTGCCGCGCGGGGCAATCCCGGCCCCGCCTCGCTCGGTTGCGCGCTGTTCGACGGTTCGCGTCCGGATGCGCGCGATCCATCCGCGCCGCCCGACGCCACCATCTCCGAGGCGCTCGGGATCCAGACCAACAACGTGGCCGAATGGACGGGCGTGCTGCGGGCGCTGGATCTGGCGGTCCGGCTGGGCGCCGAGCGGGTTGACCTGTTCCTCGATTCCAAGCTGATCGTCGAGCAGCTCCATGGCCGCTGGCGGGTCAAGGATGCCAAGCTGCAGCCGCTGTGGTCCGAGGCCAAAGGCGTGTTGGACGGGTTCCGCTCATGGTCCGCCACGCATGTGCCTCGCGCTCAGAACGCGACCGCGGACCGGCTCGCCAACGAGGCGCTCGATCGCGTCGCCGCCGGAGGGCCGCCGCGCGTGGCACGCGCGAGGCGGATCAACCGATGAGCGAGGCGGATCACCGGAGGCGGATCGTCGGCTGAGGAGCCGTCGGCGACGCGCGCTCGGGCGCTACAATCCGCGGGCCAGCGAGGCGGTCGGACGGTCGCGCGCCGGCCGGGTGACCGGGCGGCGTGAGGAAAGTCCGAGCTCCCCAGCGCAGGGTGGCGGGTAACGCCCGTCCGCCGCGAGGCGAGGACCAGTGCCACAGTGACGATGCCGGCCCCATCCGGGGTCGGAGTGAAACGCGGCAAACTCCACCCGGAGCAAGGCCAAATAGGAGGGCGTAACCCCGGCTTGCCGGGGGGAGAGGCGCGCTGCCCAGCCCTCGGGTCGGCTGCACGAGCCGGTGGGCAACCACCGGCCTCAGATGGATGACCGTCGCCGCGGCGCAGGTCGCGGCACAGAACTCGGCTTACAGACCGCTCTCGCTGGCAATCCAGAGCGTGACGCCGGTTCCGGCCCTCGTCCGTCCCCCGGTGCAGCCGTCAGCCCGCATGGCGGAGCCGCTAGTCCTCGTCGGGCCGGAAGATGTGGGCCGCCGCACACGCGTTGCAGATCGGCATCGCCGTATCGAGATCTCCGAGGGGAACCGGGACCTTCCGATCCGGGTACAGGCATTCGACCTCGTAGATTCGTTCTCGCGAGCGCTCGAGCGAGATCAGACGGCGATAGGTGCAGCGCCTGATCCGGTGCGGGGCGAGCCGGGACGGATCATGCTCGGGGGCACTGGTGGGCTTGATGAGCGGGAGCGCCATGAATGCGTCGGTTCCTCGGTGACGGTCGCCCGACGGAGCGACGGACCGGTCCCAGGTGATCAACTCCCCCCCCTGTGAGGTGCCAGGTGAACGGAGGCGCAGCCTAACACCGCGACTTCCGCACCCGCAATGTGCTGGAGGTACTAGACTCGCGGCCGTCGGGAGAACAAGCGCGCCGCGCGGCGGGGACAGGTGCGCGCCACGCGGAGGGAGCGGGAACTGAGCGACGAGCCGACGATGCCCCTGGACCCCGAGCCGGCGGGCTCGATCCGCGATCACGACGACGCCTCGATGCGGCCCGCCCTCCCGATCCTCGATGATGCCGCACGCTCCCCGGATGCCTCCGTGTGCCCGTTCTTCCGCTACGAGCTCGAAGGCAGCCTGGTCGCCCCGCTTCTGGTCCCCGATGATGGCAACCGGTGCGCGGCGATCGGGGCCCCGCGTCCCCAGTCGCTGCGCCAGCAGGAGCTCGTCTGCCTGAGGTGGGCCCACGCTGACTGTCCGCGCTATCTGCGCGGTGCCATGACCTTGCCCACCAACCCGCCCGGCCGGCGCCCACCGGTCCCGCGCGCCACGGTCGCCGCCCTCATGATCCTCGTGCTGAGCGCCGGGATCTCGTTCGGCTTCGTGGTTCAGCGGGGCGGGATTGACCTGCCGGTCGTCGGTGCCGATGCGGCCGCCACCGATGTGGCCCAGGTCGGAGCCTCATCGCCAGCCGTCAGCGAACCGCCCGCGACCCTCGCTCCGACCGTGTCTCAGGCCCCATCCGCCGCGGTCGAGGCCAGCGCCTCGCCCACGCTCGAGCCAACGGGCTCGCCGTCACCTTCGCCCACGGCCGAGCCGACGCCTACGTCAAGTCTCACCCCGGCACCGACACCAACGCCGACCGCGGCACCGACCAGCAATCGCTACGCGCTGCTGGATGCCTGTCCCGACAAACCCGACTGCTACCTCTACACGGTTCGCTCAGGCGACAACCTGTACAGCATCGGCAACTACTTCGGGATCTCGATGGCCACGATCTACAAGTGGAACCCGAAGTACGCCAACGGCTCCCGTCTGCGCCCGGGCGACCAGATCCGGATGCCACCACCCACGAGGTAGCAGCGCGCGGGCTCGCCGTCCGCGTCATATCGTTCCGCCATGAGGCTGACTCGATACCGGAGCGCGCAGGATCTGCTGACGGTGGCGGGTGGATACCTCATCGACCGTGAGGCAGAGCACAATCTCCCGCTCGGCATCCTTGGGACCCTGCGCGACGAACCCGCGGTCTACCCGCACCCGCCGTACCTGGCGGTCGTGCTCGACACAGACCGGATCGCGCTGGTCGCGGTGCGTACGCCACCGCACGGCCTCGTCCTGTCCGAGGCCGGAGTGGCGGAGGAGCGCATCGAGGCGGCGGTCGATGCCCTGGTCGGCGATCTCGCGACCGACGCTCCCGAACTGCCGACCGCGCTGGGCCCGCCGTCGACGGTCGCGCCGTTCGTCCGACGCTGGTCGGTGACCACCGGCCGGCCCGGCCATCTCGAGCTGGCGGAGCGCGCATACCGCCTTTCGAGCGTCATCCCGCCACCACAGGTTCCGGGCAGCTGGCGGCTCGCGGATGCGCATGATCGGGAGCTGCTGCTCGGCTGGCAGCTCGCGTTCCACGAGGAAGCACTGCCCGCGGGCTCGCAGCCGCCGGACCCGACGATGGCCGACCGATGGTCCCGCCGGGATGGTCGATCCGCCTATCTGTGGGACGTGGACGGGCGGGCGGTCTCGCTCGTCGTGGCCGCGGCGCGGACCCCGAGCGGGCGGCGGATCGGGCCGGTCTACACGCCGCCGGCCGACCGCCGCCGCGGATATGCGGCAGCGTTGACCGCAGCCGCCAGCCAGGATCAGCTCGACCATGGCCGGCGGTTCTGCTTCCTGTTCACGGACCTGGCGAACCCCACGGCCAACTCGATCTACCAGCGGATCGGCTACGAGCCCGTGACCGACATCGACCTGTACCGGTTCGAGACCGCGGGCTGATCCGCGAGACGGTCAGCCGGGGCTGGTCGGGTGGCTGACGCCATGCTCGCTCCGGCGGCGGCGCGGGCCATTGAGGCCACCTCGGTCAGGAAAGCCGCTCGCATCGATTGACTGAGGCGGTCGAAGGTCGCGGCGTACCATCGCTCGAGGTGGCGCAACCCTTACCGGGTCCTGCTGGACGGGGGCGTGGCGGACTCGGATGATCCTCGGGCCGTCATCGAGGAGTTCCCGGGTGTTCCTGGCCGGCTCGTCTGATCGCTGGACCTGGTCGATGGACGTCGAACGCTCCGTCGACTTCTGCGTCTACGCGCTGCGGCGCGACGGGCTGCGTGTCGCCCCGTTCGACCAGCACCCCGACGGCGACGGCAGCCTCCGCGTCAACGGGCTCGATGCCGAGTCCTGGCGGACCTGGGTGGCGAGCGTGCTCGATGCCCATCGGCGGCTGAAGTCCCTCTCGACCGCTGACCTCTCCCAGGTCGACCGCCAGCAGATCAAGGAGGCCTTCGACGCCTTCTCGGCGCCCGCCCGCCTGTGTCCGGGGTCGACCGAGCTGCGGGCCCGCCTCGAGGCCCTCTGGGCCGAGTACGAGCCGACCGGCCAGCAGTGGGAGGGCTCACTGACTGGCGGAAGGACGGGCCGCCTGTCCCGGTTCCTGACCCGCCCGGCCAGGCAGATCTGGAACGGGCTGCTGCCGTATCACGAGCGCCTGGCGACGCTCCAGGTCTACCTCGTCGACTACCCGGCCGCAGCGGTCCTCACGGTGCCGCCACTGACCTGCGTCATCGCCCCCGCCACCGGCGATCGGGACGGCTTCGCCGGTCAGGTCGTCTCCGCCGCCGGGATGCTGGCTGCCGGCTGACGTCTCCCGGAGCGGGCAGGTTCGCTGTCCGCCCGTGGACCGTTCTCGTTGTCCCTTGACACGTGGCGAATTCGCCATTGACTCGGCCCTGTCGCGCGCTAGAATGCCCGTAAGTGGCGCAAAGTGGTGGAAAGTGGGGAGGATCCCGAAGCGGGACCTGAACCCTGGTTGATCGCTTCGCCCGCGCCACCGACGTCAGGAGCGGCGCCAAGGGTGTTCACCGGTGAGTACCGGCACGCAGTCGACGACAAGGGACGGATCGCGGTCCCGTCGCGATTCCGCGCGCAGCTCGCCGGCGGAGTCGTGGTCGCGCAATGGCTCGACAGCTGCCTCGCGATCTTTCCCGGCCCCGCATGGGAGGAGCTGTCGGCCAAGGTCGGCGCACTCCCGATCACCGATGCCAGCGCCCGGCTGCTGCAGCGCCGCCTGTTCGCGGGCGCACTGGAGACGGAGCTCGATCGCCAGGGTCGCGTGCTCGTTCCCCAGGGCCTCCGCTCGTGGGCCGGTCTCGAGGCCGAGGCGATGGTGCTGGGCCTCCAGAACCACGTGGAGATCTGGGCCCCCGACAGCTGGAACGACTACCGCCGGGCGCTGGACGACACCGACGAGTTCGCACGAGCGATCGCCGGGCTGGGGATCTGACGTCGCACCACATGCGCTTCCAGGGTCCGCTCGGGATCCGCAACCGACTCGTGGAGGAGTGATGGAGCAAGGGCACCTGCCGGTCATGCCGGACGAGGTCCTCGGGACGCTCGCGCCGGTTTCCGGCAGCCTCCAGATCGACGCGACGGTCGGCGGCGGTGGGCACACCGAGCGGATCCTGGAGGCCGCCAGCCCCCGGGGCCGCGTGCTGGGCCTCGACGCGGACGCGGCAGCCATCTCGCGCGTCGCGGAGCGGCTGGCCCGGTTCGGCGACCGCCTGGTCCTGCGCCAGGCGAACTTTCGGGAGCTGGCGACGGTCGCGCCCGAAGCCGGGTTCGCGGCCGTGGACGGCGCCCTGTTCGACCTCGGTCTGTCCTCCTTTCAGCTGGCCGACCGCAGGCGAGGCTTCGGCTTCCGTGCCGGCGGACCGCTGGACATGCGTTTCGACCCGTCGCGGGGTGTGCCGGCGGCCGAGCTGCTGGCCACGCTCGATGCCGACGAGCTGGCGGGGCTGTTCCGCCGCTACGGCGAGGAGCCGGCGGCGTGGAGGATCGCCAGGGCGATCGTCGAGGCGCGTGCCGCAGGTCCGGTTCGCAACGCGGAGGATCTCGCGTCACTGATCGAGCGCGTCGTTCCCGTCAACCCCCGCCGGCCGCGGCGCATCCATCCCGCAACCCGCGTGTTCCAGGCGCTCCGGATCGCGGTCAACGAGGAGCTCGATGCCCTCGAGGAAGGTCTGGCTGCGGCCGTTGATCTCCTCCGGCCCGGGGGGCGCCTCGTCGTCCTGTCCTACCACTCGCTCGAGGACCGGATCGTCAAGCGGTTTCTCAACACCCAGCGTCGCGGCTGTGTCTGCCCGCCCGAGGTGCCGGTGTGCGTCTGCGGGCGATCCCCGCGGCTGCGACTCGTCACACGACCGTCGATGACGCCGACCGAGGCCGAGATCGAGAAGAACCCGCGCGCCAGAAGCGCCCGCCTCCGGGCGGCGGAACGGCTGGCGGCCTGATCCGGAAGACCGCGCCACCACCGACGCCCAAGCAGCACCAGGGAACTGGAAGGAGGAGCCCAGCGCCAACAGCATGCCGACCCCGCACCCGCGACGCCCCCGGCAACTGCCGGCCCCCGCTGACGGAGGAGGAGCCCCGTGAGCAAGCGACACCAGGCCAACCGGCGCAAGAGCTACGGCCGCCGCCAGCACGAGCTGCGCGAGCGGACTCCCCGCGATCCACAGCCCGAGTCCGATCGGCTCGCGCTCGATGACCTGGCCCTGGCCGGCATCGCGGACCGCTTCGCGCTCATGGATCCGCGGACACCTCGCCTTCGCTACGTCCTGGGCGATTGACGATGGCCGTCTATCAGGGTGCGCGCCAGCGCACCATCGCGCTGCCGCGCCGGCCACGGATCGAGGTCACGGCGCCCACGCTGCCGCGCCGCCGCGTTCGAGCGGCCATCCGGGTCCGGCGAGGTCCCTCCCGGGCCGCCATCCTGCTCGCGGCCATCGTGATCGCGTTCGCCGCGGCGTTCTTCTCGCTGTCCCAGGACATCCGCGTGTCCGCGACCGGCTACGAGCTCGACCGCCTGGCCAACACCCAGCAGCAGCTCCAGGGCCAGGTCGAGGACCTGCGCAATGAGCTGAACCGGCTGGGCAAGGCACCGGCGATCCGGAAGCTGGCGATCCAGGAGGGCCTCGGACCGTTGCCCGAGCCCGAAGTCATCGCGGCCCGTTAGAAGGAATCAGGACGATGCTGGGTCGGACCGATTCGCGCGCCCGGGCGCTCGTCATCCTCGTCGCCTTCGTGCTGGCGGCGGGGACGCTCGGCACGCGGCTCGCGTACTGGCAGGTCGTCCGGCGCGACGAGCTGGCGGCCATGGCCGTGCGCCAGTCGTCGATGCGCCAGAATATTCCCGCGACGCGGGGATCGATCTACGACCGGACGGGCACCGTGGTGCTAGCGACGACCGTCTCGCGCGACCTGCTGGCCGCGAACCCGGCCCAGCTCACGCCGCAACGGCGCGCCGATGTGGCGGCCGCGCTGGTTCGGGTGCTCGGGCTCGAAGGGCAGGCGGCGACCGACCTGACCGCCAGGATGACCTCGGACGCCCAGTACAAGGTGCTCGCCCGCGACCTGGACCCTGCGGTGTCGGCGGAGATCCGGGCGCTCAGCTCCGGCACCAACCCGACCCTCAGCGGCCTGGTGCTGACGCCGCAGCCTGTGCGCGTGTACCCCCAGCCGGGAGGCGCGCCCGGGTCGACGCTGGCGGCGCAGCTGCTGGGGTTCGTCAATCGGGAGGGGCAGGGCCAGTACGGCGTCGAGGAGTACTACCAGGATCAGCTCGCGGGCATGCCCCGGGTCGTCGCTGCACAGAAGGACGCCTCCGGCAACCAGGTGCCCGATTCGTCGACGGTTCTCGAGCCTGGCTATCCGGGGCAGGACCTGACGCTCACGATCGACGCGTCGCTCCAGGTGGCGGTGGAGCAGGAGCTGTTGGCAACCTGGATCGCCGACCGCGCCAAGCAGGTCTCGGCCGTGGTGATGGATCCATACACCGGCGAGATCTACGCGTACGGGAGCTACCCCTCGTACGATGAGAATGACTACCAGACGGTCGCGTCCAAGGATCCGTCCGCGTTCCTCGACCCGATCGCCTCGTCCGTGTACGAGCCGGGGTCCGTGTTCAAGATGCTGACCTCGATCGCGGCCCTCGGTCGCGGCACCGTCACGATGAACACCATCATCAACGACACGGGCAAGCTGACGCTCGACCACGGCCGGTCGCACGTCGATGACGCCGACCATCGTCCGATGGGCCGGATGCGGTATCAGGATGCGATCGCCTACTCCCGCAACGTGGTGGCCGCCAAGGTCGCGCTCAAGCTTGGCAAGACGACGAACCAGTCTGCGCAGATCCTGTACGACACGTGGCGGGAGATGGGCTTCGGATCGCTGACCGGGATCGACGTCGCAAACGAGGTGCCCGGCCTGATGCACGATCCGGCCCAGCAGCGGTGGGCGCAGGTCGACGTCGCCAACGGAGCCTTTGGCCAGGGCGTGGCCGTGACGCCCATCCAGCTGGCCCAGTCGTATGCGGCGATGGTCAACGGTGGCACGCTGGTCCAGCCGCGTGTCGTCAAGGCGGTCGGCGCCGCCGACACGTCGCCCGCCTACAAGGGCCGCGTGATGCCCGAGAGCCTGTCGGCGACGCTGCGCAAGCTGATGCGGCACGTGGTGACCGCGGTTCCCTTCTACCGATCGCGGACGCTGATCCCGGGGTTCGACGTCGGGGGCAAGAGCGGCACCGCACAGATCTGGGACGCCGAACAGCACCGCTGGAAGGTCAACCTGTTCAACTACTCGTTCATCGGCTACATCGGCCGCCAGACCGGCCACCCGGACCTGATCGTGGCCGTTCGGATCGAGGAGGGCACGCCGACCGTCGCCCGGCTCGGTGAGCTCGAGATGCCGGTGATGTCGTTCGAGCTGTTCCGGCGGATCGCCCATAACGCCATCAACACCCCGGATCTGATCACCGACACGCATCCGATCCCCGCCCAGCTCGGCGAGGATTCGGCCACGCCCGATGCGGCATCCGCCTCGTCCGACCCGGGCGCCGCTCCGAACAGCGGTGACCCTGGCCCGGCCACGGCCGACCCGTGACGGCTGCCTGTGCGACACTCGCGGCCGTGACGAACCACGGACCGTCGTCGGGCCACGGCCCGCGCGATCATCGCCACGGCGACGTCCCGTCCACGCCCCCGGCGTCGCGTGCCGGGCCCTCACCTCACCTCACCCCCGAGGACCTGGTCGGCGCGACGGGCGGCGTGCTGCTCCGCCGAGGCGGCGGGTCCATCCTGGGCGCTGCCGTCGACTCCCGCCAGGTGGAGGTTGGGAACCTGTTCGTGGCCCTCGCAGGGGAGCGAACCGACGGCCATCGGTTTCTCGCCCAGGCGGTCGCCGCGGGCGCGGCGGCGCTGCTGGTCGGCCGCACGCCTGACGCAGCCCTGGGAGAGCCCCCCGTGGAGGCGCTCGCCGACGTCACCGTCATCCAGGTGGCCGACCCGCTTCGTGGTCTGCACGCCGTTGCAGCCGCCTGGCGGCGGCGGTTCGATCCGTTCGTGGTGGGGATCACCGGGAGCATCGCCAAGACGTCCACCAAAGAGGCGGTGGCCGCGGTGCTCGAAGGGCGGTTCACCACGCTCCGCACGGAGGGTAACCAGAACAACGAGATCGGGCTGCCGCTGACCGTGCTGCGGATGGGGCCCGGGCACGAGGCTGCCGTGCTCGAGATGGGGATGTACGTGGGCGGTGAGATCCGCGAGCTGGCCGCGATCGGCCGGCCGTCGATCGGGGTCGTGACCGCCGTGCAGCCGGTCCACCTGGCGCGGATCGGGAGCCTGGAGGCGATCGAGGACGCCAAGGCCGAGCTGGTCGAGGCGCTCCCGTCCGCGGCCGAGGGCGGGGTCGCCGTGCTCAACGCCGACGACGAGCGGGTCCGCCGGATGGCGGGCCGAACCGCCGCCCGCAGCGTGACCTACGGCTTCGCGGACGACGCCGACCTCGGGGCGACACGGATCGAGACCCTCGGGCTCGACGGGATGCGGTTCCGCCTGCGCAGCCCGGCGGGGGAGCGCGACGTTACGATCCCCGGGCTCGGACGGATGGCGGTCCACAACGCGCTCGCCGCGACCGCCGTCGGACTTGCCGCACGGATGACGCTCGACGAGATCGTGCCCGGACTGGCGGCTCCCGGCACGGCGCCGCACCGCTCGACGGTGATCCGGGCGGGTGGCGTGACGATCATCGACGACACCTATAACGCATCACCGGGTTCGGTGCTGGCCGCGCTTGAGCTGGTGGCCGGCATCCCGGGGCGTCACGTGGCGGTGCTCGGCGAGATGCGTGAGCTGGGCACGGCGCACGACGCAGGCCATCGGGAGGTCGGCGAGGCGGCAGGTCGGCAGCTGGACCAGCTGGTCGTGGTCGACGGCGGAATCGGCGGCGCGGCCGAGGGGATCACGGATGGCGCGCGCGCGGCCGGGATGGCGTTCGGGTCCGCGCTGCCGGTGACCGACGCCAGGGCTGCGGTCGCAGCGCTGCGGGGCCGGCTGGGAGCGGGCGACGTGGTCCTGGTCAAGGCCTCCAACGGCGTGGAGCTGTGGCGTGTCGTGGACGACCTGGTGGCGATGCTGGGCGGCCCGGAGCATCGCCCGTGACCCTGGAGCTGATCCAGGGCCTGCTGCTCGCGTTCGCCCTGGTCGTGATCCTCATGCCACCCTACATTCGGCTGCTCGGCCATTCGGGGTTCGGCAAGCAGATCCGCGAGGAAGGGCCGCAGTCGCACATGATCAAGTGGGGGACACCCACGATGGGCGGCCTCCTGATCATCGTGGTCGTCCTGGCGATCTTCCTCGTCCTGCGCTGGCCGCCACAGGGCGGCATCATCGCCCCCCTTGCGACGCTCGCGTTCGTGGGCCTGCTGGGGGCGGCCGACGACTACCTCAACGCTCGCACCGGCGAAGGCATCCGTGCCCGCCAGAAGCTGCTGTGGCAGACGGTCGTCGCGCTGGTCGTCGCGTGGCAGATCCAGAGCACCTACCAGATCACCGGGATCCGGGTGCCGTTCGCCGGCGACGTCGCGGTGGAGCCCTGGGTCTACGTCCCGTTCGCGGCGTTCGCGATCGTGGCGGCCTCGAACGGCGTCAACATCACCGACGGCCTCGACGGCCTGGCCGGTGGCACCCTCGTGTTCGCATTCGTCTCGTTCCTGATCATCGCCCTGCTCAACGAGCCCACCCAGCCCAACACGGCGCTGCTGTGCGCGCTGATCATCGGTGCGCTGCTGGGCTTCCTGTGGTTCAACGTCCACCCCGCGCAGGTGATCATGGGCGACTCGGGCTCGCTGTCGCTGGGGGCCACGCTGGCCGTCATCGCGCTCATCACCGGTCAGATCCTGGTGCTGCCGCTGGTCGGGCTGATCTTCGTGGTCGAAACCACCTCCGACATCATCCAGATCGGCTACTTCAAGCTGTCCGGCGGGCGGCGCGTGTTCCGGATGGCGCCACTCCACCACCACTTCGAGCTCGGCGGCTGGGACGAGGAGAAGATCACCCTGCGCTTCTGGATCGTGGGCATCCTCGCGGGCCTGCTGGGCGTCACGCTGTTCCTGGCCTCGATCCATGCGCTCGTCTGACATGACCGTCACCCGACCGATCGACCCCGACGCCCTCACGCTCGACGCGGTAAGGTCGGGCGCGTTCGCCGGACAGCCGGTCACGGTGCTCGGGCTCGCGCGCAGCGGCGTCGCCCTGGCCCGGTTCCTGGCCGACGCGGGGGCGCGCGTCACGGTCTACGATGCGCGGCCGGCCGAGGCGCTCGAGGGGGCCATCGAGCAGCTCGGGGATCGTGACCTCACGCTCCGGCTCGGGCCGGACGTCGATCCGGCGGGCTGCTGGGACGGTGCCGCCCTGGTCGCCACGTCGCCCTCGATCACGCCCGACTTCCCGACGACCGAGCCGAGGCTCCGGGCCGCGCTGCGGAGGCTGGCCGACGCACGCGCCGGCGGCGACCTGGCGGCACCCGCCCTGGTCAGCGAGGCCGACCTGTTCCTGCGGTTGTGCCCGGCGCCCACCGTCGGTGTCACCGGCACCAAGGGCAAGACCACCACGGCCTCCCTCGCCCACGCGGTCCTGGCCGCAGACCCCATCCACCCGGCCACGCTGGGCGGCAACATCGGCACGCCCCTGATCGAGCGCCTGCCCGGGCTGACCCCGGAGCACCGGGTGGTGATCGAGCTGTCCGAGCTCCAGCTGCCCACGCTGTCGCGCGGCACCACGGTCGCCGTGTACACGAACGTGACCGCGGACCATCTCGACCGGCATGGCACCGTCGAGGCCTACCGGAGGGTCAAGCGGCGGCTGGCGGACCTGGTCGATCCTGACGGGGCTCTCGTGCTCAACATCGAGGACCCCGTGGTGGGTGGCTACGCGGGCCTGGGCGGCGCCCCGGCCGTGCTGTACCGCGTGGACCGCCCGGTCCCCGGGGGGCTGGGCGTGGTGGACGAATGGATCGTGGCCGCGGGGGTCGAGCGCCTGCCGCTGGCCGGCGGCGGCACGGCCGGCACGGGTCCCGGTGGTGGGATCATGCCGGTGAACGAGCTGATCCTGCCCGGCCGCCACAACGTGTCCAACGCGCTCGCGGCGATCGCCGTCGGTCTCCTGTTCGGCATCGCACCCGATGCGATCCGTCGCGCCGTGTCCGGGTTCGAGGGCGTCGAGCACCGCCTGCAGCCGGTGGCGCTGCTGGACGGCGTACGGTTCGTCAACGACTCGCAGGGCACCCAGCCCGACGCCGTGATCGCCGCGCTCCATGCCTTCCCGCCGCCGCTGGTGTTGATCGCCGGTGGCCGCGACAAGGGCGTGGATCTCACCGAGCTCGTCCGTGTCGCGGGAGAGACCGTCCGGGCGGCGGTGCTGATCGGGGAGAGCGGACCCGGCTTGGAGGTGCTGCTGCGGTCGGTGGGTGTTGCCCGGACGACGCGCGCGTCCACGATGGACGAGGCAGTTGCCACGGCCGCCGAGCTCGCACGGGCAGCTCGGGTCGGGAGCCCGCCTGGTGCGGTTGCCACCGTGCTGCTCAGCCCGGCGGCGGCATCGTTCGACATGTTCGAGGACTACGCGGCGCGCGGCCGGGCGTTCATCGCCGCCGTCGAGCGCCTGACTCGCGAGGCGAAGCGCACCGAGGCGAAGCGCACCGATCGGAGGCCCGCATGAGCATCACGCCGCTATCGCTCGTTCGCCCGCGGTCCGGTCCGCGCTCCCGGAGCACGCGGGTCGCGGTGCCGCGCGTCGCCCAGACCACCACCCTGCAGCGCGAGCGTCACGAGCCGGAATACGGCGTCCTAGTCGCGATCGTGGCCCTGGCCGCCATCGGCATCCTGATGGTCTACTCCTCGTCGGCGATGAAGGCCTTCCTCCAGCAGGACGACACGTTCGCCATCGTGGGCCCGCAGATCCAGTGGGCAGCCCTCGGCCTGGTGGCCATGGTGGTCATGATGCGGGTCGACTACCGCTGGCTGCGCGTGGTCTCGGTCCCGATGTTCCTGGTCGGGATCGGCGCGCTGATGCTGGTGTTCGTGCCCGGGCTGAACGTGGTCGTCGGGGGGTCGGCCCGCTGGCTCCACGTCTCGCCCCTGCCGGCGGTTCACCCTGCCGAGTACATGAAGCTCGCGCTCGTCGTGTACCTGTCCCACTGGTTCGCGAAGCGCGGCTCGTCCGTTCGCGGCTTCTGGTCGGGTACGGTGCCGTTCCTGGCGATCTCCATGCCGGTCGTCGTGCTGGTGCTGCGCGAGCCCGACCTGGGGACGGCAACCGTGATCGGACTGACCGCGTTCACCCTGTTCTTCCTTGCCGGCGCCAGGCTGCTCCACCTCATCGCGCTCGCGGTGTCGGGGGTGCCCGCGGTCATGGTCATGTTCCTCCAGGGCTATCAGATGGATCGGATCAATGCCTGGCTCAACCCGTTCAGCCAGGCATCCGCGGACGGCTATCACGCCGTCCAGGGCTTCCTCGCGCTCGCGCTGGGCGGCCTGCTGGGCGCCGGGCTCGGCGAGAGCCGCCTGGCCGGCGGCCTGTTCCTGCCGAATGCGTCCAACGACTTCATCTTCGCGATCATCGGCGAGGAGTTCGGCCTGATCGGCGGGCTGCTCGTGATCGGCCTGTTCCTCGTGTTCGGCTATCTCGGCATCCGCACCGCGCTGGGCGCGCCCGACACCTTCGGTGCGCTGCTGGCCAGTGGGATCACGGCCTGGATCTGCCTCCAGGCGTTCATCAACATCGCCGTCGTGGTCGGCGTGCTCCCGGTCACCGGGATCCCGCTGCCGTTCGTGTCCGCAGGCGGCTCGTCACTGATCATCTCGTTCGCAGCGGTGGGCATCCTGCTGTCGGTGTCACGCGAGACGGTCGAGAAAGGAAGCTGGAACGATGCGCCTGCTGATCGCGGGCGGGGGAACGGGCGGGCATATCTACCCGGCCCTCGCCGTCGCCCGGTCGCTTCGCGCACGCCACGCCGCGTCTGACGGGGTCGATCTGACCTGGATGGGCGGCCACCGCGGGCTGGAGGCGTCGGTCGTTCCGCGCGCCGGCATCCCGCTCCGGCGTCTGTGGCTGCGCTCGCTCCGCTCGGCCGGCCGTGACGTCCACCTGGTGCTCGACCCCCTTCGGCTCATCCTCTCGATCCCGCAGGCGATCGTGCTCCTGATCGCCAGGCGACCGGCGGCCGTGCTCACCACCGGCGGCTACGTCGCGATCCCGGCGCTCATGGCATCGGCCATCCTGCGCATCCCCTCGGTCCTGTGGGAGGGAAATGCGATCCCGGGTCGCAGCGTTCGGCTCGTGGCCCGTCTGGCGACCGTGCTCGCGGTGACCCACGCGGAGACTGCGGCCATCCTCGATCATCCGCGGACCTACGTGACCGGCACGCCGATCCGATCGTTCGCCGATGTCGACCCCGACCAGGCACGGTCGATGTTCGGGTGCCGGACGGGCGAGCGGGTCCTGCTCGTGTCCGGCGGGTCGCAGGCCGTGCGGCGGATCAACGAGGCCGTGCTCGGAGCCCTGCCGAGCCTGGTCGAGCGGGTGCGCGTCATCCACGTCACCGGCGATGATGGCTACGCGGCCGCGCTCGCGGCACGCGAGTCACTGCCAGCTGAGGTCCGCGATCGCTACCAGCCGCGCTCGTTCCTCCACGATGACATGACCGCGGCGCTGGCAGCAGCCGACCTCGCGATCGGCAGGGCGGGCGCGTCGACGCTGGCCGAGGCGGCGGCCTTCGCTCTGCCGATGGCCATCGTCCCGTACCCGCATGCGGCCGGTCACCAGCGGCGAAACGCTGAGCTCCACGCGGCCGCCGGTGCAGCCGTGCTGATCGAGGACGACGCGATGAGCCCGGCGGCGCTGCTCGACGCGGCAAGCCTGCTCGCTGACCCGGCACGCCATGCGACGATGTCGGCTGCCGCGCGAGACCTGGCGAGGACCGGGGCCGCCGACGCCGTGGCCGATCTGGTTCTGGCCGTCGCGAGCCGGCTGCCGCTGCCGGGGGCCGCCGAGATCGATGCCCTGGCTCGGGGGACGGCGGCATGACGGGCTCGGGGGACGACGGCGTCACGGGCTCGGGCGCCGAGGCCGCCGCGGGCGGGTTCGATGCGCTGGCCGTGGGTTCGGACATCCAGCGTCGGATCGGGGTGAAGACCGTGCGTGACGAGCCGCTGGCGCGGTTCACCACGATGCGGGTGGGCGGCCCGGCGGACCTGTTCGCGGTCGCCCATAACACGTTCGAGCTGCGGGCGTTGATTCGGTACGCGCGCACACGCGCGCTCCCGCACCTGGTCATGGGCCGCGGCAGCAACCTCGTGATCTCCGACCGTGGGATCCGGGGCCTCGTCATCCAGTCGCGGGCCGAGGCCTCCCGCGTGGACGGCGAGCGCTATCGTGCCGACGCAGGCGTGCCGATGGCCAGGGCGGCCACGGAGACGCAGCGAGCCGGCCTGTCCGGGCTCGAATATGGTCTGGCCATCCCGGGGACGGTCGGCGGTGCCGTGTGGGCGAACGCCGGCGCCCACGACAGCGACACGGCCGGCGTCATCGAGTCGGTCGCCGTCCTGCTCGCCGACGGCGCCGAGCGCGAGCTCAAGGCCGGAGAGCTCGGCTTCGGCTACCGGGAGAGCCGGTTCAAGCAGGCGACGTTCGCGGCAATGGCCGGGGCAACGAGAGCCGCCAAGGGTGCAGCCGGCAGCGCGGCGGTCCCGGAGATCGTCCTGTCGGCCACGTTCCGGCTGGTGGCGGCCGACCCGGCCGAGATCGCCACCCGCCTGGATGGCATCCGCCGCTGGCGGCGCGAGCATCAGCCGCTGGGCATCCCCTCGGCCGGCAGCGTGTTCCGCAACCCGCCCGGAGACTCCGCCGGGCGCTTGATCGACGCGGCCGGCCTCAAGGGAAGCCGGCTCGGCGGCGCGATCGTCTCCGAGCGGCACGCCAACTTCATCGTCAACGACCAGCGCGGGACCGCCGTCGACGTGCGCCGCCTCGCCGAGCGGGTCCGCCGGACGGTGCTCGGGGTCCATGGCGTCGACCTCGAGCTCGAGATCGAGTTCGTTGGCGACTGGACCGGCTGGACAGCCGAGGACGGTTCCTGATGCCCGTCCCGCCGCTCGAGCACCGACCTGCCGCTACCCCGATCGCGGTCGTGTTCGGCGGGCCGTCCGCGGAGCACGACGTGTCGATCGTGTCGGGCACCGCCATCGCAGACGCGCTGCACGGGTCGGGCTATGCCGTCGATTGCTGGCTGATCGATCTCGACGGCTCGTGGTGGCAGCTGCCCGGGGGCCATCGTCGCGACGCCCGTCCGGAGGCAGCCTACGACGCGCCGGCGGCGCTCGGCGCCAGCGGGCCCTTCACGGCCTCGGCCGCCCTCGCCATGCTGGCAGCCCGGTTGCCCGGACCCGTGGTGTTCCTCGCCCTCCATGGCCCGTTCGGGGAAGACGGCACCGTGCAGGCGCTGTGCGAGGCAGCCGGGCTCGCATACACCGGGTCGGGCGTGGCCGCGAGTGCGATCGGCATGGACAAGGCGCTGTTCAAGCGGCTGGCCCGCGGGCTCGGCCTTCCGGTCGCCGACTGGCGCGAGATCCGCGCCGCCCGCTGGACGGCGGACCGCCCGGCCGTGCTCGCCGAGCTCGAGGCGTTCGCCGCCGCCAATGACGATCCGAGGCTGATGGTCAAGCCGGCCAGGCTCGGCAGCTCGGTCGGGATGACCATCGCCCACCGGCCCGACGAGCGTGCCCCGGCGCTCGACGAAGCGTTCCACTACGACGACCTGGCGCTGGTCGAGCGCTACCTGGCGGGCGCGCGGGACCTCGAGCTGTCCGTGCTCGGCAACGAGCCCGACCGCCTCGAGCTGTTCGGGCCGGGCGAGATCCTGTCGGGGCGCGAGTTCTACGATTACGTGGCCAAGTACACCCCCGGCATGTCCGAGTCGACGCCCACGGCCGAGGTCACGTCCGTGCAGCGCGCCACGATGCTCAAGCTCGCCCGTGATGCGTATCGCGCGGCCGGATGCGAGGGGTTCGCCAGGGTCGACTTCCTGCTGGCGGGCGACGAGCTGGTGATCTCGGAGATCAACACGATCCCGGGGTTCACCCCGATCAGCCTGTTCCCGACCCTGCCATCGGCCGGTGGCTATGACTTCGCCGCTGTCTGCGCCCGCGTGATCGACCTCGCGCTCGAGCGGCACGCGGCCCGCGTCCGTCGCCGGCTGACCGCCGCCGACCTGCCGCGATGACGATGTTCCGACGCGACCGTGGACAGCGTGCGAGACCGACCGCGCGCTCGAGGCCGCCGTCGGCGCTGCGGCCCGGAGCCCGTCCCGGGGGGGGCGTTCGCCGCACACGGCCCGTGCGGCGGTCGTCAGCAGGGCTGACGCCAGCGCGGGCCGGCGCGCTGCTGGGGTTGCTGCTGGGGTTGGCCGGTCTCTATGGTGCCGTGTCATCCGACGCCTTCGCCGTTCGCCGCACGGACGTCTCGGGGCTGACCTGGACGGGACGGGACGCGGTCCTCGCCGCGCTGGCCATCCCCGCCGACCAGAACCTGTTCACGCTTCGGACGAGCGACCTCGAGGATCGGCTCTCGACCATCCCCGCGATCCGGGTCGCGAGGGTCAGCATCGCGCTGCCCGACGAGGTCCGGGTGGCGGTGACCGAGCGCACGGCGTTGCTCGTGTGGCAGGTGGGGGATGTGCGGTTCCTGGTCGACGACGCGGGGCTCCTGTTCTCCCAGCTCGACGGCTCCTCTCCCGACGCCGCCGGGCTGCCGGTGCTCGACGACCAGCGGGCGGCGTCCGCCGGCCTCACCGTGGGCTCGACGCTGGACCCGGTCGTCCTCGACGCGGCCCTTCGGCTGGGCTCGCTCCGACCGGCTGACGTGGGCAGCGCGGCGGCCAGGCTGGACCTGCGGCTCGACGACACGTCGGGGTTCGTCGTGAAGGCACCCGGCGTCGGCTGGACGGCCGTGTTCGGGTTCTACACGCCCACCCTGCGGACCACGGATCTCATCCCTGGTCAGGTCCGTCTCCTGCGCAGCCTGCTGGCCGGCCGGGAGGACAGCGCGCTCCGGGTGATCCTGGCCGATGACCGGAGTGGCACCTACATTCCGCGGGCGACGCCGTCCCCGAGCCCGACATCCAGGTCGTGATCGACCGAACCGTCGCCCCAGCCATCCGCCGGCGCCCTCCCCGGGGCCGGTGGTCTGGTAGCGTATCCGGGACGGTCTACTGGAGGGAGGCTGCCAGCCTGTGCTCCTGCCCCTCGTGGGTCTTCTCGTCGGCGTGCTGGCGGGACTCGTCCTCAACGTCAACGTCTCGTTCGAGCTCTCGCGCTACTCGGCCGTGGCGATCCTTGCGGCCCTCGACTCGGTCCTGGGCGCCGTGCGCGCGGAGCTCGACGGCGTCTACGACAATCAAATCTTCATCAGCGGCTTCCTCACCAACGCCATCGTGGCCGTGCTGCTGACATTCATCGGCGATCGGTTGAGCCTCGACCTCTACCTCGTCGCCCTCATCAACTTCGGGTTCCGGATCTTCAGCAACGTCGCGCTCATCCGGCGACACTTCATCTGAGCAGCCAGTGGCGTGGCGGTCAGCCGTCACGCGCAGCAGCGAGGGACGACAGGCAGGTGGAACGGGAAGCGGTCCTGGTCGGCATCGATGTCGGCACGTCCAAGGTCTGCGCGCTCATCGGCGAGGTCAGCCGCGACGGCCGCCTGACGATCATGGGCCACGGCACGGTGCCGGCCTCGGGCCTCAAGAAGGGCGTCGTGGTCAATATCGACCAGACCGTGCGATCGATCGCAGACGCGGTCGAGCGCGCGGAGCGGCTGTCCGGCTGGAAGATCGACCGTGCGTTCGTGGGTGTCGGCGGGCAGCACGTCGAGAGCCTCAACTCCACCGGCCAGGTTGCGGTCACGGCGCACCATCGCGAGGTCACCCGGGAGGACATCAACCGGGCGATCGAGGTCGCCCGCGCGGTGTCGATCCCGTCCAACCGGGACGTGCTCCATGTCGAGCGGCGGGGCTTCACGGTCGATGGCCAGGAGGGCGTCAAGGATCCGCTCGGGATGAGTGCGCTGCGGCTCGAGGTCGAGGCGCACATCGTGTCCGCCTCCGCGACCGCCGTGCAGAACCTCACCAAGTGCGTCCAGCTGGCGGGTGTCAAGATCGACGAGCTGGTCGTCAACGGGCTGGCGGCGGCCGAAGCGGTGCTGACGCCGACCGAGAAGGAGCTGGGGGTCGCCGTGGCCGACATCGGCGCGGGGACGATCGATCTCGTGCTGTTCGCCGATGGCTCGCCGCTGCACACCGCGGTGCTGCCCGTGGGCGGTAACAACGTGACCAACGATGTCGCGATCGGGGTCAAGACGACGCTCCAGGTTGCCGAGGAGCTCAAGGTGCGCCACGGGACGTGCGACCTGCGTGACCTCGAGGACGAGGAGATCGCGGTCAGCGTCGTGGGCGACGACGCGGGCCGGACGATCAGCCGCGAGGAGCTGTGCCGGATCATCGAAGCGCGGATGCGAGAGACCTTCGAGCTGCTCAAGGACGAGATGACCCGCAGCGGCCACGGCATGCTGCCCGCGGGTCTCATCCTGACGGGTGGTGCGGCCCAGCTCGCCGGCACCGCGGAGCTCGGACGGGATGTGCTCCAGATGCCCGTCCGCATCGGCGGCCCAGCGGGCATCGGCGGTCTGGTCGACACGATCCAGGACCCCTCGTACGCAACCGCCGTCGGGCTGCTGCACTGGGGCGCCGTCCAGGTGACGATGGACGAGCCGCTGCGCTACGAGTCCGCCCCCAGCGGGGGAGGGCTGGGCCGGATCCGGGACGCGATCCGCAGCATCTTCCCCTAGCGTCGGGCAGCCTCCGATGCGTTCGGTCGTGCTCGAGGTGCACACGGGCCGGGATCGCGGGTTCAGCGATCTCACCCCCGCCTGCGTTCGGTTCGCGGCCGAGGCGGCCGGGGACGGCGATGGCCTGCTCTCGGTGTTCCTGCCCCATGCGACCGCGGCGCTGGTCGTGCTCGAGCTCGGAGCCGGGTCCGATCAGGACGCGATCCGGGCGCTGGACCGGCTGCTGCCGCGAGATGACCGGTGGGTCCATCGGCACGGCTCGCCGGGTCACGGAGCGGACCATGTCCTGCCCATGCTCGCCTCGCCGTCGCTCACCGTCCCCGTGATCGGCGGTCGGCTGGCGCTCGGCACCTGGCAGTCGATCGCGCTGCTCGACCCCAATGCCGACAACGCCACCCGCCGCGTCCGGCTGAGCTTCGTGGCCGGCTAGGCAGGGCTGTCGCCTCGCGGCGCCGCGGGTTCCCGCGACGTGGGTCCGACATGGGCGATCCCGGCCGGATCGGGGGGGACCCGCAGGTCCCATCGGCGGGTATACTCCGCGCTACCCGGAGGCCTGCCGTGGGCCGGTGACCCCGACTGGCTGCTGCGTGCCGGGGACACCTGTCCAGACGCCAATCCCGCGCCAATCCAGACGCCACGCCCGCGCCACCCGAGGAGAGCGCCGATGTCGCTGCGGTCCGATTCCGAGAACTTCGCCCTGATCCGCGTCATCGGCGTCGGCGGGGGCGGCAGCAACGCCGTCAACCGGATGATCCGGGCCGAGATGATGGGTGTCGAGTTCATCGCCTGCAACACCGACGCGCAGGCCCTCCTGCAGTCCGATGCGCCGCACAAGATCCGGATCGGCGACAAGATCACGCGCGGGCTGGGGGCAGGGGGGGACGCCTCGATTGGCCAGCGGGCCGCCGAGGAGGACCGTGACAAGGTGGCCGACGCCATCGCGGACTCGGACATGGTGTTCATCACGGCCGGGCTCGGTGGCGGGACGGGTTCGGGCGCGGCGCCGATCGTCGCGGAGATCGCGAAGGAGCAGGGGGCGCTGACCATCGGCGTGGTCACCAAGCCGTTCAGCTTCGAGGGCGCCCGGCGAAAGCTGATCGCCGAGAAGGCCGCCGAGGAGCTCAAGGCCAAGGTCGACACCCTGATCACGATCCCCAACGACCGGCTGCGCGACGTGGTCCAGAAGAACACCTCGATCGTGGACGCGTTCCGGGTCGTCGACGATGTGCTCCGTCAGGGGGTGGCCGGCATCAGCGACATCATCACCGTGCCGGGCCTGATCAACCTCGATTTCGCCGACGTCCGCACGATCATGAAGGACGCCGGCTCGGCGCTCATGGGCATCGGCCGGGCCAGCGGCGAGAACCGGGCCCTCGAGGCGGCTCGCGAAGCCGTCGCCAGCCCGCTGCTCGAGATCAACATCGCGGGTGCGCAGGGGATCCTGTTCAACATCACCGGATCCTCGAACCTCACCCTGTGGGAGGTCACCGAGGCGGCTGAGGAGATCCGCGCGGCGGCCGATCCCGAGGCCAACATCATCTTCGGGACGAGCTTCAACGATCGTCTCGGCGACGAGGTGATGATCACCGTGATCGCCACCGGGTTCGACGGCCGGCGCCGGCCCGAGGCCGCGGGCAGCGAGCGGGCGTCCGCAGCCATGGGCGCGCGAGCCACCGCGGCGTCCGGTGCCACGATCCCGGCCCGTGACTTCCTCGAGGAGCTCGAGCGCCAGCGAACCGAGTCGGATGCCCCGTCGGCGACCGAGCCCGTCGCCGTCCCCGTCCGACCGGAGCGCTCCGTCGGCGAGCCGGCAGCGTCTGCCCGACGCCCGACCTACGACGCCGACGATCTCGAGATCCCGAGCTTCCTCCGCCGGCGCTGAGGCTCCCCGCCGCCGATGCCTCGCCGGTTCCCCGCGCTCGTGGGCGAACCGGTGGCGACATGATCCGCGATCGGGTCCTGGCGCTGACGAACGCGCGCACCCATGTCGTTGCGCGGATGGCGGCTGCCGCCGTCAGGGCCGATCGCGATCCGCGCGCCGTGACCCTCGTC
Source organism: uncultured Chloroflexia bacterium (assembly GCA_963829295.1). Lineage (GTDB taxonomy): Bacteria > Chloroflexota > Limnocylindria > Limnocylindrales > CSP1-4 > CAIXZV01. Next base: position 1,026,467 of record CAWHHU010000010.1, read on the forward strand.
GCTGTGTCCAAGACGGTGCCCGCGGAGCGGGTTGGGGCCGCCGTCGAGGCAGGCCTGGACACGCTGGGTGAGAACCGGGTCCAGGAGGCGGCCGCCAAGATCCCGGCCGTCGGGGCCGGGACCTGGCACCTCATCGGACCGTTACAGGCCAACAAGGCGCGCCGGGCCCTGGAGCTGTTCGATGTGATCGAGTCCGTTCACTCCGTCGAGCTTGCCGAGCGGCTCGATCGGATCGCCTGCGAGATGGGTCGTTCCCGCGTGCCGGTGCTGCTCCAGGTCAACGTCGATGGCGATCCGGCGAAGGCGGGCTTCGACCCGGCGTCGCTCGACGGCGTGGCTGGCAGGGTGGACGCGCTCCGGTCACTCGACGTGCGTGGCCTGATGACCATCGGGCGCCTTGCTCCGGATCCGGAGATGGCGAGGCCGACGTTCCGAGCCTTGCGCGAGCTGTCCGTCCGCCTGCGGGCGCGCTGGCCCGGCCTGGGACCCGAGCTCTCGATGGGCATGAGCGACGACTTCGAGGTCGCGATCGAGGAGGGTGCGACGATCGTGCGCGTCGGGAGGCTGCTGTTCGGCGATCGACCGGACGGCAATCGCCCGCCCGCCGCTTGATCGATCCGCCCAGGCTCCCAATGGACCCGGGCTCTCGGCGCGCCGAGACCGGCCCTTGCCAGCCCCTGCGTCACCGCCGAGGTCGGTCCTGGCCAGCGCCTGAGTCACCGGCCGAGCCCAAGGGTCGACGTTGCTAGACTCGGTGAGATGGGATCGGCCGTCCAGACGCTTGCCACCGCCCTGCTCTCGGTCCTGTGGCTGATCGTGCTGGGTCGCGTGCTCGTCAGCTGGGTGGATCCGATGGCCAGGTCACAGCTGTCTGCAGGCCTGATCCGGATCACGGAGCCGATCCTGGCCCCCGTCCGTCGGATGCTGCCGTCCCCCGGCATGCTCGATCTGTCGAGCTTCGTCGTGCTCATCGTCCTGGGAGTCCTGCTGGGCGCGGTGCGATGACCGGGCCGACGGGCCGGGAGCTGCGGTTCAGCGTTCGACTGACCCCGCGCGCCGGGACGGATCGGGTCGATGGCGTCGTGGATGGGGTCCTCCGGGCGCGCGTCGCCGCACCTCCGGTCGACGAGGCCGCCAACCAGGCGCTGGTCAGGCTGCTGGCGCGCGAGCTCGGCGTGGCGGTGCGTGATGTTCGCCTGGCCGGAGGCCAGCGAAGCCGGGTCAAGCTGGTGGCCGTGGCGGCGATCGACCTGGACCGGGTGCGCGCTCGATGGCCCGGCCTGGTCCCGTGACCGGCACCGCGCCGGCCCACGGGTCGCGGCGCCTGGTTGTCCCTCATGTGCGCCCACGTCCGGGCCCCGGTTCCGTGCACCGAGAACCTGGCCCTCGCGCACCGAGAAACCCGGTCCGCGCGTCGTGGCCGTGGCGCGCTAGAATGCGAGTCCCTTCGGGACCAGGGGCGATTAGCTCAGCTGGTTAGAGCGCACGGTTCACATCCGTGAGGTCACTGGTTCGAGTCCAGTATCGCCCACCATGCCCCGTTCCCGAGGAGGCCAACGCGTTCCACCGCACGTGCGTCACAGGCGTGCGCACCTGCGCGTCGCATCGGTGAAGGCCGCTCTCCGGTGCGGTATCTCCTCCCCGCGCCGGTGAGGACCCTGCGTTCGCGGAGCCCCCTGTTCAGACAGGGGGCTTCGTGCTTGATGGCGGGTCGGGGCCGGTGAGCATGGGCCAAGGGCAGGCGGTCCGGATGCGCTACGATCCGGCGACGATGCGCCATCCCAGACTCCTCCGAATCCCGATCGGGCTCTAGCCGAAGACGGGTCGGCGCCGCCGACACGGCTAGAGCCGCTGGCCACGATCGCCCAGACTCGAGGAGCTCTCCCGATGCCCGCGTCCGCACCCAACCCTTCCCGCGCGTCCCGATCGGCCGACTTCGGCCAGTGGTACCTCGACGTCGTCCGCGACGCCGAGCTCGCGTCCTACGCGCCTGTCCGGGGCTGCATCGTCGTCCGCCCGTATGGCTTCGCGCTATGGGAGCACGTGCGCGACTCGCTCGATCGGCGGATCAAGGAGACGGGCCACGAGAACATCTATCTGCCGCTGCTCGTGCCCGAGAGCCTCCTGGAGACCGAGGCGGCGCACGTCGAAGGGTTCAGCCCGCAGGTCGCCTGGGTCACCCACGGTGGCGCCGACGAGCTCGCCGAGCGCCTCGCGATCCGGCCGACCTCGGAGGCCATGGTCGGCGCCGTCTACCACGACCTGATCCAGAGCTACCGCGACCTGCCCGTGCTCGTGAACCAGTGGGCGAACGTGGTCCGCTGGGAGCTCCGCACGCGGCCGTTCCTGCGTACGGCCGAGTTCCTGTGGCAGGAGGGCCACACGTTCCATGCCAGTGCGGCCGAGGCCCGCGAGGAAGCGGAGCGGATGCTCGGCGTGTACCGCGAGATCTGGCACGACTGGCTCGCGATCCCGACGATCCGGGGGCGCAAGAGCGAAGCCGAGAAGTTCCCGGGCGCCGACGTCACGCTGACCGGCGAGGCGCTGATGGGCGACCGGCGCGCGCTGCAGATGGGCACCAGCCACGATCTCGGCGCGAACTTCGCCCGGGCGTTCGACATCCGCTTCCTCGATCGCGACAACGAGCGGCGGCACCCGTTCGGGACGTCGTGGGGCTTCTCGTGGCGGACGATCGGTGCCGTGATCATGGTCCACGGCGATGAGCGCGGCCTTGTCCTGCCACCACGGATCGCCCCGATCCAGGTCGTGGTCGTGCCGATCTGGCGAACGGCGGACGAGCGGGCGGCCGTGGAGGCGGCTATCGCCCCGGTCGAGGCTGCGCTGCGGGCACAGGCCGTGTTCGGCGACCAACGCATCAGGGTGCGGGTCGATCGGCGCGACGATGTGACGCCCGGCTACAAGTTCAACGATTGGGAGCTGCGCGGCGTCCCGATCCGGCTCGAGGTCGGGCCACGGGATGTCGCGGCGGGCACGGTCGTCGTGGCCGAGCGGTTGCCGGCCACGGATGGCACGAGCGCGAAGGCGTCGGTCTCGGTCCATGACCTTCCGACCGACGTCCCGGCGAGGCTCGAACGGATTCAGACGCGCCTGCTGGAGCGGGCGACAACGTTCCTGCGGGCCAACACGCACCGGGTCATCGGCTGGGATGACCTGGTCGCCGTGAACGCCGCGCAGGGCGGCTTCCTCGTCACCGGATGGTGCGGTTCGGTCGCATGCGAACGCGAGGTCCAGGCCGCAACGCGCGCCACGCTGCGCGTCCTCCCCTTCGAGGGTGAGTTGGAGGAGGTTGAACCGCCGACCGCCTGTGCCCGCTGTGGCGCTCCGGCTTTGGAGACGGCGGTCTTCGCTCGCGCATACTGAACCGGCGATGAGGACGCACCGCCCATGTCGGAGCTGGGCGAATGCGCGCTCGATCCGGTAGAGCGGCCGGATTGGGACGAAGCCGCCGGGAGGCAGATGGGGGACGACAGATGAAGGCGTCCATGGTGCTGACGGTTCTGCTGCTCGCCGGATGCACCGCGCAGCCTGTGACAAGCCTGACTCCCGGCGCGTCCTGGTCAGCCGATGAGCTTGGTGACGCCGTCGCGGCGAGGTGGTCGTTGGCCGATCCCCGGGCCTCACCGGATCCCGGAGCGACCGAGCTCTCAATGATGATCGCCGAGGTCCCATGCTCGAGCGGCTCCCCGATCGAAGGGCGGACCGAGGACCCGATCATCGAGTCCGGCGACCTTACCGTCACCATCACGATCAAGGTGCGGCAGCTCGTCGGCGGCCTTCAGACCTGCCCGCTCCACCTCTGGCCGATGACGGTCCGGCTACCAGAGCCGCTCGGCCGCCGCCAGCTCCTCGATGGCGGCCGGGTGCCACCCGCCCCGCCTCAAGCCCCATAGTGGGACGTTCTCCACGCATGGGGGCGGTTGCCGCGGTTGGAGCCCATCGGCTCCAGATGCGCGCGGGTCGCTGACCCGATCACGTCCGGGCGAGCATCGCTGACGGGTGGCTGTTTCCGAGGCAGGTTCAGGCTCGTGCGAGCCGCCGGAGCACCGCCGGCAGGATGCCGCCCTGGTGCAGATACTCGACGTCGATCGGCCCGTCGAGGCGGGCGATCACGCGGAGGGTTCGCTCGGGTCCGGTCGGCTCCGAGCGGTAGGCCACGGCGACCTCCTGATGGGGACCGAGGTCGGACAGCCCGCTGATCGTGAATGTCTCGGTGCCGGTGAGCCCCAGCGAGGCAGGGCTGTCACCGGGCCTGAACTGGAGCGGCAGGATCCCCATGCCCACCAGGTTCGAGCGGTGGATCCGCTCGTAGCTTTCGGCGATCACCGCCCGCACGCCGAGCAGCGCAGGACCTTTCGCGGCCCAGTCGCGGGACGACCCGGAGCCATACTCGCGGCCCGCGATCACGATCAGGGGAACACCCTCCTCGCGGTAGCGCATGGCCGCGTCATAGATGAACGTCTCTTCGCCGTCGGGGAGGTGGCGCGTGTAGGGGCCCTCCCTGCCTTCGACCAGCGCATTGCGCAGCCGGATGTTGCCGAACGTGCCGCGCATCATGACCTCGTGATGCCCGCGGCGGGCACCGAACGAGTTGAACTCGAGCACCGGCACCCCGTGTGCCTGGAGCCAGGCGCCCGCCGGGGCCCAGGCCGGGATCGATCCGGCGGGGCTGATGTGATCGGTGGTGACCGAGTCGCCGAGCATGGCCAGCACACGCGCATCCACGATGTCCGTCAGCGGGGCCGGCTCCGCGGTGATGCCCTCGAAGAAGGGCGGGTTCGCGATGTAGGTCGAATCCTCGTCCCAGGCGTATCGGTCGCCGGACGGGATCGGCAGCGCCCGCCAACGCTCGTCGCCTTCGAACACCGACGCGTACGTGGCGCGGAACAGCTCCGGATCGATGGCCTGACCGATGACCTCGCGGACCTCTGCCGGCGTGGGCCAGATGTCGGTCAGCATCACGGGCCGGCCGTCGCCATCGGTACCCAGCGCCTCCGTGGTCAGATCGACGTCGACCCGACCGGCGAGCGCGAAGGCCACAACCAGCGGCGGCGAGGCCAGATAGGCGGCCCGCACCAGCGGGTGGATCCGGCCCTCGAAGTTGCGGTTGCCCGACAGCACGGCCGCGACGACGAGCTCGTCGGACTCGATCGCCTGGGCGATCGGCGCATCGAGCGGGCCCGAATTGCCGATGCAGGTCGTGCAGCCATAGCCGGCGAGCGCGAAGCCGAGGCGCGCCAGCGGCTCCATCAGCCCGGCACGCTCGAGATAGCCGGTCACCGCTTTCGAGCCTGGCGCGAGCGAGGTCTTGACCGTGGGCGAGACGCTGAGCCCGCGCGCGACCGCGTTGCGGGCAAGCAGGCCCGCAGCGACCATCACGGTCGGGTTCGAGGTGTTGGTGCAGGAGGTGATCGCAGCGATCGCGACCGAGCCGTGCCCCACCTCCGTCGACCGCTCCCCGGACTCGACCGACACGGCCGGGATGCCGACCGTGTCGGGGTACGCGGCGCGGAAGTTGTCACCGAGACCGGCCAGCGAGACCCGGTCCTGCGGGCGGCGGGGACCGGCCAGGGACGGCTCGACGGTGCCGAGGTCGAGCTCGAGCATCTCGTCGAACACCGGGCCGGCACCGGGCTTCCGCCACAGCCCCTGCTCCTTGGCGTAGCGCTCCACGAGCTCGACGCGCTCCGCGGACCGCCCGGTCAGGCGCAGGTACGTCAGCGTCTCATCGTCGATCGGGAACAGGGTGGCCGTCGCCCCGAACTCAGGGCTCATGTTCGAGATCGTCGCGCGGTCCGGGAGGGACAGCCCCAGCAGGCCATCACCTGCGAACTCCACGAACGACCCGACGACCCCGAACTTGCGAAGCATCTCGGTGATCACGAGCACGAGGTCCGTCGCCGTGGCGGCGCTCGGGAGCTCGCCCGACAGCCGAACGCCGACGATCCGGGGCATGGGCAGGTACAGCGGCTGGCCGAGCAGCACGGCCTCCGCCTCGATCCCGCCAACCCCGTAGCCGAGCACGCCCAGGCCATCGACCATCGTGGTGTGCGAGTCGGTTCCGACGACGGTGTCGGGAAAGGCGACCCGGCCGGCTCCGTCGGCCCGATCCGCCACCACGGTCGCCAGGTGCTCGAGGTTGACCTGGTGGATGATGCCCGTGCCCGGTGGCACGACCCGGAGGTCGCGGAAGGCCGTCTGCGCCCAGCGGAGGAGCTGATATCGCTCGCCGTTGCGCTCGTACTCGCGCTCGACGTTGAAGGCGAACGCGCCGCTGCCGCCCCAGGCATCGATCTGGACCGAATGGTCGATCACGAGGTCGGCCGGGACCAGGGGGTTGACTCGCGCCGGATCGCCGCCCAGCGCCGCCATCGCGTCGCGCATCGCCGCGAGATCGACGACGGCCGGCACGCCGGTGAAGTCCTGGAGCACGACCCGGCTGGGCATGAACGGGATCTCGGCCTCGGGGGCCCCGCCGGGCCGCCACGCGGCGAGGGTCGCGACGTCGTCTTCCGAGACGATCCCGCCACCGGCGTGACGAAGGGCATTCTCGAGCAGGATCCGGAGGGTGACCGGGGCCTGGCCGAGGTCGACGCCGAACGCCACGCCCGAGCTTGCGAGCGAGGACAGGCGGTAGAGGTCGGGCAGGCCGTGGCCGAGGGAGGCACGGGCACCGAAGGCGTTGGGAGTTGGCACGCTGTTCGATCCTCTTGCGGTCGGTATCGCCCAGCCCGACCCTGCCCGGGCCGCTGGGTACACTCGTTGCGTGGAAGCGTACCGCGCAGCTGACCGGACGGGATCGGAGCGCCGTCGATGAGGGCCTGGGACTCGACCGACGAGCTGATCCGACGGCAGGCGGAGCGGCGCGCGGCGGAGGACGAGGAGCGCCTGCGCGACCTCGATCGCGAGGGTATCGACCTGGATCCGACGGCCGGACGGCATCGTCACGGTGATCTCGAGCACGCGAGCGACCACACGCATCCGCATGCGCACAGCGAGCCCGGCGAGCGGCCGGTCGTCGGCATCGTCGGCGCCGGCGCCGTGGGCACGGCGCTGGGCGTCGCCCTCGATCGCGCCGGCTGGCCGGTGGGCGCGGTTGCGTCGCGGGACGCAGGACGCCGGGAGCGGTTCCGGGAGCGCGTCCCGGGCGCTCGTGCCTTCGCCGAGGTGACGGCGCTGATCGACGATGTGGAGCTCGTCCTCCTGGCGGTCCCGGACGACGTGATCAGGAGTGTCGCGGCGTCGATCCGGCTGTACGCGGGTCAGGCGGTGGTTCACACCAGCGGCCTGCTGGGCGCCGAGGTGCTCGAACCGGCGATGGCTGCCGGCACCCAGGCGGGGGCATTCCACCCCCTGGTCGCGTTCGCCGACCTCGAGCGGGCGCTCGAGTCGCTGCGGGGTGCCACGATCGCCATCGAAGGCGACGACGAGCTGGCCGCCCACCTGGCCGACATGGCCGAGGCGATCGGTGGTGTTCCGGTCCGGCTGACACCGGGATCGAAGCCCGCGTACCACGCGGCGGCCGTGCTGGCCGCGGGCGGCGTCGTCGCGCTCCTGGACACGATCCGCGAGGTTGCCCAATCGATGGGCCTCGACGAGGCCGGAGCCCTCGATATCTACCTGCCGCTGCTCCAGCAGACGCTGGCCAATGCGCGTGGCCTCGGCGTGGCCGCCGCGCTGACCGGTCCGGCGACACGGGGCGACGCGGGCACGGTCGCGGCCCACGTCGAAGCGCTGCGCTCGCTGGCTCCCGACACACTCCCCGTCTATCGCGCGCTGGTGGCCCGGGGAGCCGCGATCGCCATCGGTCGGCGCAGCCTGTCACCGGAAGGCGCCAAACAGATCCACGACGTACTTGCAGGCGACCCATGACGGGGTACGATGCGACCATGCAGCACAGCACCGCCACCGGCTTCGCGGCCTGGCCGGCGCGCTTCGTTCATCCGTCAGCCAGGGCTCGCGAGCGGCGTCTCGGCCTGCGCCCGTCGACCGCCTTCGTGGCTGCCCCGGGCCGCCGTACGGTCCTGTCGAGACCTGACGTCGGACCGCTGACCGCGCTCCGTGCACCGTGGCGGTCGCTCACGATCGCGCTCCCGGCTCCCGCCGGCAGTGGTCGTGTCAAGCCGGCCATCGGCATGCAGTGGACGAGCTCCGCTCGCGGAGCTGGGCCACGCCGATCGTCCGTGGCGCCCGCGTGGCCCGCCTGAGGCAGGCCACCGCCACATCCGCCGGCGGGATCGTCATCCGCTTCGTCGGAGGTGCACCCGAGTTGGTGGTGGGCAAACGTCGGCGCGAGCGTGACGCTGTCACCTGGACGTTGCCCAAGGGCACGCCGATCCCCGCCGAGTCGACGGAGCAGACCGCGCTGCGCGAGGTGGCCGAGGAGACCGGTCTGGAGGTCGAGGTCGTGCGCCCGTTCGACTCGATCGCCTACACCTTCAACCAGGGCCGCACTCGGATCCACAAGACCGTGCACTATTTCCTGATGGTGCCGGTGGGTGGGGATCTCGGCCGCCATGACCACGAGTTCGACGAGGTGCGCTGGATCCGCTTCGACGAGGCGCCTTCGCTGCTCACGTTCGAGACGGAGCGGGCCCTGGTCGCACGCGCGGGCGTCGCCGCGATCGACGGCTCCTTCCCGGTGTCGGCTTCAGGGGCACGCCCATGACCGAGACCGTCACGGCGCTGCCCACCCCGCTGGTCGACCGACACGAGGCGCTGGGCGCGAGGATGGTCGAGTTCGCCGGCTGGCAGATGCCCATCCAGTACCGCGGGATCCTCGAGGAGCACAGGGCCGTGCGATCCGCCGCGGGCCTGTTTGACCTGTCGCACATGGGCGAGCTGGTGGTCGAGGGCCCGGAAGCCGGCGCCGCACTGGGCGCAGCGCTGATCTCGGACCCGCCGTCGCTGACCGTGGGGCGGGCCCAGTACTCGATGATCTGCGCACCCGATGGCGGGATCCTCGACGACCTGATCGTCTATCGCCTCGCCGACGACCGGTTCATGGTGGTCGCCAACGCATCGAACGCCGGCGTGGTGTCGGACGCGCTCGCGGAGCGGTTCGGCAAGCGCCGCGCGGTCCTCGACGATCAGTCCCTGTCCACGGGCCTGATCGCGGTGCAGGGTCCCCGGGCACAGGGGATCCTTGGCTCGCTCACCCCGCTCGACCTGGGCGCGATCCGCTACTACGGGATCGCGGAAGGCGAGGTCGCGGGTATCCCGGCCCAGGTGGCCCGGACCGGGTACACGGGAGAGGACGGCTTCGAGCTGTTCGTCGATGCCGATCGCGCGACCGACCTGTGGGATGCGCTGCTGGCGGCGGGTGGTCCGCAGGGCCTGATCCCGGTTGGCCTGGGGGCACGCGATACGCTCCGGCTCGAGGCCGGGATGCCCCTCTACGGAAATGAGCTGGACCGGACGACGAACCCCTATGAGGCCGGTCTCGGCCGCGTGGTGAAGCTGGACAAGGAGGGCGACTTCGTCGGGCGGACGGCGCTCGAGCGGTTCGCCCGCGACGGCGTCAGCCGCCGACTGGTCGGCCTCGTCCTTCGTGAGCGCGGCATCGCCCGCCATGGCTACCCGGTGCTCGACGGGAACGGGGGGCGCGCCGGGACCGTGACGTCGGGAACCATGTCGCCCACGCTGGGAGAACCGATCGCGATGGCCTACGTCGCTCCCGCGAACGCTGAACCCGGTACGATGCTGGCCGTTGAGATCCGTGGTGCGGCGGCCGCCGCCGAGGTTGTGCCGCTGCCCTTCTACAAGCGCCCGACCTGAGGCCGGCGCGTCCGCCTCGGCATCGGGACGACCAACCGCAGCTCTGTCAGCCGCCGTCCCCGGCCACCATGGAGGAACCTACCCGATGGTCCCCGCCGATCTGCGCTACACGAAAGAGCACGAGTGGGTCGCTATCGAGGGCGAGCTGGCGAGGGTGGGCATCACGCAGTACGCGGCGGACCAGCTGGGTGACATCGTGTTCGTCGAGCTGCCGGCCGTGGGTCGCGCGCTCGAGCAGTTCGCGACCTTCGGCGTGGTCGAGTCGGTCAAGGCGGTGAGCGACCTGTTCGCGCCGCTCTCGGGCGAGGTGGTCGAGGTCAACGAGGCGCTGGCCGCCGCGCCGGAGCTGGTCAACGGCGAGCCGCTGGCGGGCGGCTGGATGATCCGGCTCCGGCTGGCGGATCCCGCGCAGGTGGACGCGCTGCTCGACGCTGCCGCCTACGAGCAGCTGATCGCCGAAGGCTGACCCCGATGCCCTACGGGCCGCACGCGGCCGACGACCGGGCAGCGATGCTCCGCTCGATCGGCATCGGCTCGGTCGACGAGCTGTTCGCCGACATCCCCCGCGCGCTGCGCGCCTCGCCGCTGCGGCTCGAGCCGCCCGAGCCCGAGCTCGAGCTCTCGGCCCGGCTGGCCGGGCTCGCGGGCCGCAACCGGATCGACCTGGCGAGCTTTGTGGGCGCCGGCGCCTACCGCCACTGGATCCCGGCCGCGGTGGATCAGCTGCTGCTCCGCGGCGAGTGGTACACCGCCTACACGCCGTACCAGCCCGAGGTCAGCCAGGGCACGCTCCAGAGCATCTACGAGTACCAGAGCCTGCTGGCCGAGCTCACCGGGCTCGACGTCGTGTCGGCCTCCCACTACGACGGCGGCGCGGCCACGGCCGAAGCGGCCCTGATGACCTGCCGCGCCACCCGTCGCGAGCGGATCCTCGTCTCGCGCGGCGTCCATCCCCACTATCGCCAGACGCTCGCGACGTACGCCCTGGGCCCCGGGCTCGAGGTCGAGGAGGTGCCCCTGGTCGCGCCCGACGGCCCGGCGGGCGGGACCACCGATCTCGCGGCCCTGGAGCGCCTGCTGGCCGACGGCGACCGCCCGGTCGCGGGCGTGGTCGCGGCCCAGCCCAACGTCCTGGGCGCGCTCGAGCCGATGGGCGAGATGGGCCGCCTGGCGCACGCCGCGGGAGCCCTGTTCGTGGCTGCCATCGAGCCGGTCTCGCTCGCGGTGCTCGCGCCCCCGGGCGAGTACGGGGCGGACATCGCCGCTGGCGAGGGCCAGCCACTGGGCATTCCGCTGGGCTACGGCGGGCCGTATCTCGGGATCGTCGCCTGCACCGAGGCGCTGATGCGCCAGATCCCCGGGCGCCTGGTGGGCATGACATCGGATCTCGACGGGCGGCGCGCGTTCGTGATGACCATGCGTGCGCGGGAGCAGGACATCCGGCGCGAGAAGGCGGCCAGCAACATCTGCACCAACCAGGCGCTGCTCGCGCTGGCGGCCTCGATCTACCTTGCGACCATCGGGCCGCACGGGCTGCGCGACGTGGCGGCCACGGGCGCCGCCCAGGCCGTCCGGCTCGAGGCGGCCCTGGCCGCGGCCGGCGCGCCCCGGATCGGCGCTGCGCCGTACCTCAACGAGTTCGTGGTCCGGGTGCCCGGCGCGACCGCGGTGCACGACCGGCTGCTCGATCGCGGGGTGCTGGCCGGCATCCCCCTGGCGCGGCTGCTGCCCGATGAGCCGGGCCTCGCCGACGGCCTGCTGGTGTGCGCTACGGAGGTCACCACCGGTGCCGAGATCGAGCGCTTCGCGGACGCGCTGCGCGACGAGCTGGCGCTCGCTCCGGGCGTGGCGCTGGTGACCGGGGGTGCCGCGTGAGCGTGGTGGGCGATCGGCTCCAACCGACCCTGTTCGAGCGCAGCCGGCCGGGCCGCGGCGGGGGCAAGATCCCCCATCCGCCCGCCGATGCCCTCGAGCGCATCCCGGCCGCGGCCCGCCGGGCCACGCCCGCGGCGCTGCCCGAGCTCGCCGAGCCCGAGGTCGTCCGCCACTACGTCAACCTGTCGCAGCTCAACTACGCGGTCGACACGGGCTTCTACCCGCTCGGCTCGTGCACCATGAAGTACAACCCCAAGCTGAACGAGTGGGCGGCCAGGCTGCCGGGGTTCGCGGCCCTCCACCCGCTGGCCCCCGACGCGACGGCGCAGGGCACCCTGGCGCTCCTGTTCGAGCTCGAGGCGATGCTGGCCGAGATCAGCGGCATGGACGCGGTCACCCTCCAGCCCGCCGCGGGCGCCCACGGCGAGCTGACCGGGATCCTCATGATCCGCGCGTACCATCGCTCGCGCGGCGACACGGAGCGGGCCGAGGTGCTGGTCCCGGACTCATCCCACGGCACCAACCCGGCCACGGCGTCGATGGCCGGCTTCGCCACGATCACGATCCCGTCCGCGCCCGACGGCGGGGTCGACCTCGACGCCTTCCGGGCGGCGCTCGGGCCGCGGACGGCGGCGATCATGATCACCAACCCGTCCACGCTCGGGCTGTTCGAGCACCGGATCGGGGAGCTGCTCACCGCCACCCACGCCGCGGGTGCCCTGGCCTACATGGACGGCGCCAACCTCAACGCCGTGCTCGGCCGCTTCAAGCCGGGCGAGGCCGGCTTCGACGTGATGCACTTCAACACCCACAAGACATTCAGCACCCCGCACGGCGGCGGCGGTCCGGGCGCGGGACCCGTGGGCGTCCGTGCCGACCTGGTGCCGTTCCTGCCGACCCCCCGCGTCCTCCGCGTGGACGACGCCACCTACCGCCTCGAGGCGTGGGGCGAGCGGCCCGACTCGATCGGGCGGATGCGCAGCTTCGCGGGCAGCACCGGCGTCCTGGTGCGCGCCTACGCGTACCTGCGGGCCCACGGCGCCGCCGGCTTGCGCGAGGTGTCCGACGACGCGGTGCTGGCGGCGAACTACCTGCGGGTCCGGGTTGCGGCGGCACTCGAGGTTCCGTTCGATCGGCCGTGCAAGCACGAGTTCGTGGCCTCGGCGGCGGCCTTGAAGCATCGCACCGGCGTGCGCACCCTCGACGTCGCCAAGCGGCTCATCGACAAGGGCTTCCACCCACCCACGATCTACTTCCCGCTCAACGTCGAGGAGGCGATGCTGATCGAGCCGACCGAGACCGAGTCGCTCGAGACACTCGACGCGTTCGCCGACGCCCTGGTCGAGATCGTCCACGAGGCCGAGACGGATCCCGAGCTCGTCACCGGCGCGCCCCACGACGCGCCGCTGCGCCGGCTCGACGAGGCGACCGCCGCCCGGCAGCCCAACCTCCGCTGGCGCGGCATGACCGGCGCCGAGACGCCATGTCCCGACTGACCCGGACGAGGCGAGGTCAGGCGGCGTTCGGCGCCCGGCCATTCCTGTTATTCTCGCCGCCGTGGTAGGTCGAAGCCTTCGTCAGATCGTCTGGGCACGCTTGCGGCGGGATCGCGTGGCCATGATCTGTCTGCTGATCCTGATCGTGATGTACCTGACCGCGATCGTCGGTCCGCTGATCGCAGGCATGATCGACCTGTCACCCTACTCGTTCGATTCCAAGGCAATCAGCGATCTCGGCGGGGCACCGATCGGGGCATGGGGCGGGATCAGCCCTCAGCACATCCTGGGTGTCGAGTGGGGAACCGGCCGGGACATCTTCGCCCAGCTGCTGTTCGGTCTTCGGATCTCGCTCATCATCTCGACCACCGCCACGTTCCTCACCGTGACCATCGGCGTCGTCGTCGGCATCATCGCCGGCTACAGCGGCGGCTGGACGGACGCGGTCATCGGACGGCTGATGGACCTGGTGCTCGCATTCCCGTTCCTGCTGATCGTGATCGCCCTGTCCGGCGTCCTCACCCAGCGCCTGACACAGCTTGGGGTGCCGCAGGGCAACGCGTCGCGGGTCACGTATCTGATCCTCGTGATGAGCATCTTCGGCTGGCCATATCTCGCCCGCATCGTGCGCGGCCAGGTCCTCAGCCTGCGCGAGCGCGAGTTCGTCGAGGCGGCGGTCGCAATGGGGGCGAGCCGGCGCCGCATCCTGTTCACCGAGATGCTGCCCAACCTGTGGGCGCCGATCATCGTGTACGCGACGCTCACCCTTCCGGCGTACATCGGGTTCGAGGCGGCGCTCTCGTTCCTCGGCGTCGGCGTGATCCCGCCCGACACGACGTTCGGCTCGATGCTCGCCAACTCGGTGAGCTATTTCAACGTCGTGCCCACGTACCTGTTCATCCCGGGCACGATTCTGGTGGTGCTCGTGGTGTCCTTCAACCTGCTGGGTGATTCCCTTCGCGATGCCCTTGATCCGAAGACCGTCTCGTAAGCGTCCTGTTACCCTGCGCGTGGCGCTCCTGCGTACGGGGTTGCGCGGCGCTCGGCGCTGACGCAAACCTGTACCATCAACCGCAAGCCGGGGCGTCCCGGCATCTCATGGAGGAGACAGATGGTCAGAAGCGAGACGCGATTGCGCGTCTTGGCGCTTGGCACGACAGTGATGCTGGCAGTCGCCGCCTGCGGCGGCTCGACCAGCACCCCGTCGCCTGCCGCGCAATCGACGACGCCGGGCACCCCGGCACCGTCGGGCGAGTCCATGGCCCCCAGCGAGGCGCCCTCCGGCGGGCAGCCGGGTGGCACCATCTACATGCTGACCCAGGCCGAGCAGTGGGACCAGGTTGACCCCGAGCGGGTCTACACCGGTGAGGATCTCGCCTTCTTCGGGGCGACGCTCATGCGGGGACTCGTGTCCTTCAAGTACTCGTCCGACCCGGCCGTGGCGGACACGCTCGTTCCCGACCTGGCGACCGACACCGGCACCGCCAGCGCGGACGCCAAGACGTGGTCGTTCACGCTGCGTGACGGCATCACCTGGCAGGACGGCTCGCCGATCACCTGCGAGGACGTCGCCTACGGTGTGTCGCGGACGTTCGCGACCGACGTGATCAACCAGGGTCCGACCTATCAGATCCAGTATCTCGACATCCCGACCAAGGCCGACGGCAACTCGGAATACCCGGGGCCCTACAAGGCAACGGCGGACCAGCAGGCGCTGTACGACAAGGCCGTGGCCTGTGACGGCAACACGATCACCTTCCACCTGAACCAGCCGGTCGCGGACTTCAACTTCGCCACCACGCTCGGGATGTTCCCGGTCCCCAAGGCCAAGGACACGGGCGAGACCTACGGCGATGCCGCCAACTACGTCTCGAACGGCCCTTACCAGATCGACAGCTACACCACCGGCAACGGCGGCAAGATGATCCTGGTCCGGAACCCGAACTGGAACGCGGCCAGCGATCCGGTCCGCAAGGCCTACCCCAACACGTGGGAGGTCGACTTCGGCATCGACGCGAAGGTCATGGACCAGCGGCTCATGGCCAGCCAGGGCAACGACGCCTTCGCGGTGCAGTACGGCGCGGTCCAGCCCGAGAACCTGGCCACGGTGTTCGCGGATCCGAAGACCCCGAACCCCGACTTCGCCGGTCGCGCGATCAGCGACTATGACCCGTACGCTCGCTACTACTTCATCGACGTCAACAAGGTCCCGAACGTCAAGATCCGCCAGGCGATGGCGGTCGCGCTCGACCGGGCCGCGATCCGCACGAACTCCGGCGGCGCCTACGCCGGCGACCTCGGCGACGGCGTCATCAAGCCGAACCTGGGCGACCAGTACGCTCCGACCGGGATGTGGACCGACATGTTCGGCCAGGCGATCCCGGACAACGGTGATCCCGAGCTGGCCAAGCAGCTCATCAGCGAGTCCGGCGAGGCGGCGCCCAGCCTGACCTGGGACTACCCGCAGACCCCGACCCGCGACAAGGAAGCGGCGATCGTCAAGGACTCGCTCGAGAAGGCGGGCTTCAAGATCACCGCCAACCCGATCGAGCCGGGCCAGTACTACAGCATCGTCTTCGACGACAAGAAGGCCTCCGAGTTCGGCTGGGCCGGCTGGGGTCCTGACTGGCCGAACGCCTCGACCATCATCCCGCCGCTGTTCACCCAGAAGGGCGGTTGGGACCTGTCGCGCATCGACCAGGGCAACGCCGGTACCAATGACCCGCAGTGGAACGACAAGGTCACGGCCGCGCTCGCCGAGCTCGACCACGCGACCCAGGCCAAGGATTGGCAGGACCTCAACAAGGCGGCCATGCAGAACGTCTACGTCATCCCGACCACGTTCGGCCTGTCGCAGGTCATGACCGGCAACAAGGTCGGCCCGCAGCCCGACTACCAGTGGGCTCCGTACGGCTCCTGGCCGTACGCCGAGATGTACGTGATGCCGTAAGGCATCCGCCGCAAGTAGTCACTCAACCTCCCCAGGAGAGCGGCGACGCCGCTCTCCTGGGGTAACGGCACCCGTGAGAGGGAAAGGCAAGCTGCGTGCTCGGATACACCGTTCGCCGCGTCCTGTTGATGATCATGCTGCTGTTCCTGCTCACGCTCGCGGTGTTCTTCCTGTTCACGCTCCTGCCCGGTGACCCCGCGCGGCTCACCTGCGGCAAGGCATGCACCCCCCAGATCATCGAGGCCAACCGTCATCGCCTGGGGCTCGACGAGCCGATCCTGATCCAGTACTGGAAGTTCGTCAGCGGGCTGTTCGTCGGCCGTGTCTTCTCGCCCGACTCACCCCAGCCGATCATCTGCAACGCCCCCTGCCTCGGCTACTCGTTCAACCACCGGGAGCAGGTCCTGACGCTCATCATGCGCGCGCTGCCGGTGACCTTCTGGCTTGCCTCCGGCGGGTTCCTCCTGTGGCTCACCACGGGCATCTCCGCGGGCATCTACGCCGCCCTGCGACGGGGCCGCTGGCAGGATCGGTCGGTGATGGGGGTCGCCCTGGTCGGCTACTCGCTGCCGTCATTCTTCATCGGGCTCGTGCTCATCTTCTTCGTCATCCTCAAATGGCACTGGCTGCCCTTCCCCTCGTGGGTGTCGCCGTTCGAGGATCCAGTGCGCTTCGTGCAGACGATGGCGCTGCCGTGGATCGTGATCGCCGTCCTGTACGCCGCGTTCTACATGCGACTCACGCGCAACCAGGTTCTCGAGGTGTTCGGCGACGACTACATACGCACGGCGCGCGCCAAAGGCCTGCCCGAACGGACGGTCGTGATCAAACACGCTCTGCGGGCCGGTCTGACACCGATCGTCACCGCGGCCGGCCTCGACCTCGCCGGGCTGCTCGGGGGCGCCATCATCACCGAGAGCATCTTCAGCCTGCCGGGCATGGGTTCGCTCGCGATCGGCTCGGTCCTCAACGCGGACCTGCCGCTGATCACCGGCATCACGTTGATGACGGCGACGTTCATCATCTTCGCCAACCTGGTTGTCGACCTGCTGTACGGGGTGCTGGATCCGCGGGTCCGGGTCGCATGAGCGGGAGCAACGGATCGCCGGACCAGTCGTTTCTCTCGATCCAGGACCTTTCCGTCGCGTTCAACACCGAGGACGGTCTGGTGCGGGCCGTGGACGGTGTCAGCGTGTCGATCGAGCGCGGTCAGACCCTCGCCATCGTGGGCGAGTCCGGGTCCGGCAAGAGCGTCACGGCGCAGGCGGTCATGGGTCTTGTCGACCGCCGGGCCGCGAAGATGTCGGGCCAGGTCTGGCTCGACGGCGAAGAGCTGCTCGGCCTGTCGCCCGAGGAGGTCCAGAAGCTCCGCGGCTCGCAGATGGCCATGATCTTCCAGGACCCGATGTCGAGCCTGCATCCCTTCTACCGGATCGGCGACCAGATCATCGAGGCGATCCAGGCCCATCGCTCGGTGAGCAACAGTGCGGCCCGGCGCGAGACGGTCGAGATGCTCAAGAAGGTGGGCATCCCGGCGGCCGAGCGGCGGATTGACGACTACCCGCACCAGCTGTCGGGCGGCATGCGCCAGCGCGTGATGATCGGCATGGCCCTCATCAACTCACCTGCGCTCCTGATCGCGGATGAGCCGACGACGGCCCTCGACGTGACCGTCCAGGCCCAGATCCTGGAGCTGATCACGACCCTCAAGGACGAGTTCGGGACGACGGTCATTCTGATCACCCACGACCTCGGCATCGTGGCCGACGTCGCCGACCACGTGGCGGTGATGTATGGCGGCCGGCTGGTGGAGGTCGCCCCCACCGACGTGCTCTACGGCCAACCGGAGATGCCGTATACGCTCGGTCTCCTGTCCTCGGTCCCGCGGATGGACCGCGAGCGGTCCCTGCGGCTGGAGCCGATCCCCGGCAACCCTCCGTCGCCGATCAGCCTGCCGCCCGGCTGCGTGTTCCAGCCACGCTGCACCTACACGGACAGGGTCCCCGACGGCGCCTGCGCGACCGTTCGACCCGAGCTTCTCCCGGCCGGCCCGGACCACCTCGTCCGATGCCATATCCCGACAGAAGAGCGCCGGGAGATCTCGCAAGAGGTGCTCCGCCTCCTTGCCGGAGCTGGACGATGACCGACGACGCACACGAGATCCTCAGGGTCACGGACCTCCACACCTACTTCCCGGTCCGGTCCCGCGGGCTCATCCCGCGGACCATCGGCCAGGTCAAGGCTGTCGACGGCGTCGATCTGACGCTCAACGCAGGCGAGACGCTGGGGCTGGTGGGAGAGAGCGGCTCGGGCAAGACGACGACCGCGCGGACGATCCTGCGCCTGATCAAGCCCACCAGCGGCCGGATCGAGCTCGATGGCCAGGAGATCGCAACGCTGTCGCAGCAGGCACTCCGGCCGATCCGCCGGAAGGCGCAGATGATCTTCCAGGACCCGTACAACGCGCTCAACCCGCGGCACACGGTGGGCACGATCATCAGCGCGCCGTTCCGGATCCAGGGGGTGGTTCCGCCGGGTGGTGTCAAAGCTGCCGTCCAGGAGCTGATGGAGCGGGTCGGTCTCAACCCGGAGCACTACAACCGCTACCCCAACGAGTTCTCCGGCGGCCAGCGGCAGCGGATCGGTGTCGCACGCGCCATCGCATTGCGGCCGACCCTGATCGTGTGCGACGAGCCGGTGTCGGCGCTCGACGTGTCGATCCAGGCCCAGATCCTCAACCTCCTCCACGACCTTCAGGAGGAGTTCGGGATCGCGTACCTGTTCGTGGCCCATGACCTTGCCGTGGTTCGGCAGATCTCGCACCGGGTGTCGGTCATGTACCTCGGCCACATCGTGGAATCGGCGCCGAGGCGCGTGATCTACACGGCGCCGCTCCATCCGTACACGCACTCCCTGCTGTCGGCGATCCCGATCCCGGATCCGACGATCCAGCGGAATCGGCGTCGGATCATGCTTCAGGGCGACGTGCCGAGCCCGATCGACCCGCCCAGCGGGTGTGTGTTCCGGACTCGCTGCTTCCAGGCCCAGGAGCGGTGTGCCGTCGAGGTGCCGCCGCTGGTCGAGATCGCCCCCGATCACTGGGTGGCCTGTCACTTCCCGGTCGCGGAGCCGCCGGCCGGGACGGGTGCGATCCGTGTCGGATCGGCGGTGTCGGACGCCAGCCCGGCGGCGGAAGCCGCGGCTGCTGCAGCCGCGGCGCAGCAAGCGGCGTCGGTCAGGGACCAGCAGCTCCCCAGGTAGCCCTCGCCGGGTCAGCCGCCGCCCAGGGGGCCCCCGAACAGCGCGTCCCAGGCGCCAAAGCTCGCGGTATCGGATCGTCGCAGCGGCTGCGACTCGTCCCACTGGGCGACGAACGACGCCAGCACGTCACCGGCGTCGAGCGAGGCCCCGTCCTGGAACGTCACGCTTGCGCGCAGTCGACAGGTCCAGACGCTCGCATCCGAGTTCGGCGTGCAGCGCTGCGCGAGGCGCGGGACCGGCGCGAGCGTCTCCACGTCGAGACCGTACAGGCCCTCGCTCGCGAGCGCGCACAGCCGGTAGGCGTCATCGGATGACTGGTCGCCGCAGTAGGCGCCTCGTGGCTCGGTCGACTGCATGAACACGACCTGCTTGCGGTCGGCGGGCGTCGTGGCCGCCAGGGGATCCAGCCCGAGCGGTGCCGTCGCGACGCCCTTGACGTCGGATCGGAACACCGCCACGGACCCCGGGTTGGCCAGCGGCACGATCACGGCGAGGTCGCGGATCGTGTCGTTGGCGTGCGTGAAGGCGGCCATCCGTGACGGCCTTTCGGTCGTTGCCGCCGCCGCGTCCAGGTCGTCTGCGACGGAACCCGCGCGACGGGCCGGCATGCCGTTCACGTCGTGACCGAACAGGGGCTCGAGGAAGACGCCGGCATCGGGGACGGGCGAGGTCACGCCTCCGAGGTACAGGCCGTCCAGCGAGCCCGCGGCCAGCGCGGATCCATAGTCGGCAGCCGGCATCGTGTCGATCTCGACCCGCATGCCGATGCTGGACGCGAGCTGCGTCTGCACCGCGGCTGCCACCCCGCCAGGATCGGGCAGGCCGGGCAGCGGTTGGTCGGGGATGTGGAGCTGGTAGCTGCTGGCCAGATCGAAGCCGGCGGCGGCGAGCGCGGCGGCCGCGGCCGGGCCGTTGAACTCGTACCACCCCTTGCCGTCGCACGCATCGGGGATGGCGCATGGCGCGACGTGCGTGGGTGTGACCGAGCCGGCCGGAAACGCCGCCGCGACGAGAGCGTCACGGTCGAGCGCGTGGGCGATCGCGCGTCGGACGGCGACCCGGCCGAACCCGGGTCCGCGGCCGAACGCCAGGTAGGTCATCGCCAGCCCGACGCGGGGTGTGACGGTGAGCTCGGGCAGGGTGGCGATCCGATCGAGCGCGGCCGACCCGGGGTCGTCGATGCCGTCCACCGCAGCCGACTGCAGCGCGTTGGTCCGGACGGCAGGGTCGGCCGACCAGCGAAGGACGATCGTGTCGGCCCTGGTGTCGGGCGACGGATCGGGAGCAACGCGGACAAGGCGCACGTTGTCACCGGGAGTCCAGTGGTCGATCCGATACGGTCCGCTGCCAGCCAGCGCCGTGGCGGACGAGCGGTCGGCAGCGAGGCGGTCCAGCGACGTGGTGTCAAGAATGCCCAGGGCCGGGTGTGCGAGCCGGGCGAGGAAGGCGGCGTCGGGACGGCACAGCGTGAACCTGACCGTCCGAACCGCGGTGGCCTCGATGCGACCCAACAGACCCGTGTAGCCCGGCCGGTCGCAGGCCGAACCGGACGCCGGCCACGATGCCGTCCGAAACGGCTCGTCCGTGGTTGCCGGTGAGAGCGTCTGCTCGACGCTGGGCTCGGTGATTCCGGGTTGCCGGGTCACGAAGGGCGCCGGCGAGCACGATCCCGAGAGCAGCGCAGCCATGATGACCGCGACGGCGGCGGTGAAGGCGGGCTGGACCTTGAGACGGGTCGGCATCGGCACGCGCAGCGAGGGGAGCTCGTGGTGGGTGAGAGGCGCGGGGAAGACCGGGACCGGTAGCCCGGCGGGCCGGCGCCAGCCTAGCATCGCCCGGGATCCGACCCATGGTCCCGGCGAGCGACCCGAGCCAACACGGCCGGGCTCGCCTGGAGGCCTGTTCCCGGGTCCGTTGCTGACGCGCGCCGGTCCGTTGCCGGCGCGCGCCGGACGGCGTGGTCGGCGGCGCTCCGAGGTGTTGGCCTAGACTCGACCGATGCAGCCGCTGCGGATCGCCCTCGCCCAGGTCGCGCCGCGCCTCGGCGATCTCGAAGCCAACCTCGCGCGCCACCTCGAGCTGCTCGCGGAGGCACGGGCCGGCGGTGCCGGCCTGGTCGTGTTTCCAGAGCTCGGGCTCACCGGCTACCAACTACAGGATCTGGCCGCCGAGGTCGCCATCGGGCTCGACGACCCGCGGCTGGCCAGGCTCGTGGCGGCGACCGGCGGGATCTCGGCCGTGGTCTCGTTCGTCGAGGAGTCGGCCGATCACCGGCTGTTCATTGCCGCTGCCCTGATCGAGGACGGCGAGGTCCGTCACGTCCACCGCAAGGTCTATCTGCCCACCTACGGCCTGTTCGACGAGCGGCGGTTTTTCGCTGCGGGTGCCGTCCTGAGAGCGTCCCCATCGCGACTCGACGTGGGCATCGGGCTGGCGGTTTGCGAGGACTTCTGGCACGTCTCGACGCCGCAGCTGCTCGCGCTCGACGGCGCACAGCTGCTGATCAACGTGTCCTCGTCGCCGGGTCGCGACCTGGCGTCAACCAACGAGGTGGGGCTCGGGACCGCGACCTCGTGGCGGATCCTGATGCGCACCTATGCCCAGCTGACCACATCGTTCGTGGTGTTCTGCAACCGGGTCGGTGTCGACGAGTCGATCTCGTTCTGGGGCGGATCCGAGGTGATCGGTCCCAACGGTGCCGCGCTGTTCTCGGCGCCGATGTTCGATGAGGGGCTGTTCGCGGTGGACGTGGATCTGGGGGACGTGCGGCGTGAGCGGATCGGCCTGCCGCTGCTTCGTGATGAGCGACCGGAGCTGGTCGTGCGCGAGTGGCGCCGGCTGATCGCTGAGCGGGCCGGCCTGGCACCCGATTCGACCGCCGAGGCCGGCGCCGCGCCGCCTCCGATGGGGAAGGCTGAACGATGAGGGCCGAACGATGAGGGCCGACCGATGACGGCCCAGCGATGACGGCCAAGCCATGACCGATGCCGGGACCCCGATGTTCGTCCTGCCCGACGAGCTTGCGATCGACACCGCGCTCGCGCGCCGGGTCATCGCCGCATTCATTCGCGGGCAGCTCGAGCAGGCCGGATTCGCGCGGGCGGTCGTCGGGCTGTCCGGTGGGATCGACTCTGCCCTGGTCGCGTTCCTGGTCACCGAGGCGATCGGCGCCGACGCGCTGCTGTGCGTCCTGATGCCCTATCGAACGTCGTCGCCGGCGTCGCGCGGAGACGCGGAGGAGGTCGTTCGGCGGCTGGGCTGCGCGTCAGAGGTGGTCGACATCAGCCCGATGGTCGACGGCTTCTTCGGGCGCGACGGGACGCCGAGCGCCGCCGGGCGGGACGGCCTCGACGCGAGCCCGCTTCGGCGTGGCAACCTCATGGCCCGGATGCGGATGAGCATCCTGTACGACCGCTCGGTGACCTGGGGCGGCCTGGTGGTGGGGACGGGCAACAAGACCGAGTCGCTGATCGGCTACACGACGCTGTTCGGCGACTCGGCATGCGCGTTCAATCCGATCGGCGATCTCTACAAGAGCCAGGTCCGGCAGGTGTCGGCCGATATCGGCGTGCCCGAGGCGATCATCCGCAAGGCGCCCTCGGCCGACCTGTGGCCCGGCCAGACCGACGAGTCGGAGGCCGGGTTCACCTACCACGAGCTCGATCGGCTCCTGTTCTGGCGGATCGACCGCCGGCGGAGCGTGGACGAGATGGTCGCGATGGGCTTCGATCGGTCCACGGTCGAGCGGGTGGACCGGATGGTCGCGACCTCGGAGTTCAAGCGCCAGGTACCGCCCATCGCGAAGGTCGGGCCACGGACGGCAGGGGTGGACTACCTGTATCCGCGCCGGCGGCCCGGATCTGCGCGCACCTGAGGTGCGCGCCCGCGCAGGGGCCGCCGGGCCGGGTCGCCAAGGTGGGGAGGCGGTGAGCGACGGCCCGAGCGACGGCCGGAGCGACCCTCGGAGCGACCACGGGGCGGGCGGGGGAGCCCGCGATGGTCGCGCACCCGGCGGCACGCTGTTCGTGGTGGCGACCCCGATCGGCAACCTGGGCGACGTCACCCTCCGCGCCCTGGAGGCGCTGCGCTCGGTGCCGTTGATCGCCGCCGAGGACACGCGGGTGACCCGTCGGCTCCTGGCCCGATACGAGATCCCCACACGCACGGTCAGCTTTCATGCCAGGAGCAGCCCGGCGCGTCAGGCGGAGCTGCTGGCGCACCTGGCCGCCGGCGCCGATCTCGCGCTCGTCACCGATGCGGGCACCCCGCTGGTGTCCGATCCCGGCGAGGGCCTCGTCGCGACCTGGGCGGCGGCCGGCGGCCCGGTGGTGGCGATCCCGGGTGCCTCGTCGGTGATGGCTGCCGTGGCGGTGAGCGGGCTCGCGGGGCCGCGCTGGTCGTTCGAGGGGTTTCTGCCGCGTCGCGGCCGCGACCGGCGCGATCGTCTGGCGCGGATCTCGGCCGACGATCGGGGCAGCGTCCTGTTCGAGGCACCGACGAGGCTGGCCGGAACGCTCCACGACCTGGTTGCGGCGTGCGGCGGCGATCGTCCGGGTGCCGTCTGCCGCGAGCTGACCAAGCTCCACGAGCAGGTCGTCCGGGGGCCGCTCGCGGGGCTCGAGGCCCGGGTCGCCGACGGCTCGATCCCGCTCCGTGGCGAGGTGGTGGTCGTGGTCGGCTGGAGAGATGCGCGGGAGGGCGTTCGGTCGGGAGCGGAGATCGGTGAGGCACGGGACGATGATCGTGCCAGGGCCGTGGGGGCCGCCCGGGCCGAGGTCGATCGCCTGGTGGCCGTCGGCACTGCGCGGGGCGAGGCGGCGCGACGGATCGCGGCGGCGACGGGTCTGCCGCGTCGCGCCCTGTACGGGGCGCCTGCCGCGCGAGCAGCGGAGGGACCTGGAGACCGAGGGCCTGGCGCCTGACCCGCCTGGGGCCTGTCCCGCCTGGCGCCCGACAGGAGCTGCCGACGAGTCGGGGCCGTCGCCGGGCGCCAGCGATCAGGGCGGATCCCGGCGAAGCCGGGCGTATAGCACGAGGTCGTGGTAGGCACCCCCACGGAACTGCGCCCCGCGGTTGACGCCTTCGCGGGTGAAGCCCGCCTTCTCGAGCGAGCGCTGCTCGGCCAGGTTGTCGACGTCGGTCGACGCCTCGACCCGGTGGAGGTTGGTGGTCTCGAACAGGTAGTCAGCGGCCTGGCGCTGCGCTTCGGTCCCGAAGCCCTGGCCACGGGCCCCCGGCTCCAGGTCGATGCCGATCATCCAGGCGTCCGACTCAGGGTTCGGGCCGTAGCGAACGCGGCGCCAGCTGATGCTGCCGATCACGACCCGGTCCCCGACGCGCTCGATGAGCAACACGCCGTTGTTCTCGTCGCGCAGGGCACCGCGCGCCAGTGCCTCGCGGTCGACCGGATGTGGCCCGAGGCCGAAGTCATTGAAGCCGCCGTCGGTCTGCTCCCGGCGCCGCATGGCGTCGAACAGATCGGCGTCGGCAAGGGTCACCTCCCGCAGACGGATGCGGGCGTGGCGCGGCTCCTCGGTCACGAGCGTTAGCGTAGCGTCGGGTGGCGCGCCCGGCGGCTCGTGATGCCCCGTCCTGCCGGCGGGGCGGGGCAGAGCGATGGGGCGGAGCGGCGGCGGCGCGGGAGGGGGGGCCACGCCGCCGCCGTTGGGGATGGGCGAGGTCAGGCCGCCGCGACGGCTTCCTCGAGCGTCTCGTCCTCGTCGTCGTCCTCGTCGCCGGGGGCGACGCTGAAGCCCGCATCGTCCGCCATCGGCTCGGCAGCGTCGGGCTCCAGCCCCGCCGCTGCGGCCTGCGCCTCCAGGGCGGTCGCGGCGGTCTCGGCCGCGTAGTCCTTCTTGCGGCGACCCGACAGCATCTCGACGCTGCTGGCGACGATCTCCGTCTTCCAGTGACGTGCACCTTTGTCGTCGTCCCAGGTCCGCGTCTGGATGCGGCCCTCGATCGAGACCAGCTGGCCCTTGCCCAGGTACCGGCCGCACGTTTCGGCGAGCCGGCCCCACGCCACCACATTGTGGAACTCCGACTTCTCCTTGCCTGACACGTACTCGTGGCTCGCCACCGAGAACTGTGCGACGGCCTTGCCACCGGCGGTGGTTCGGACCTCGGGATCGCGGGTCAGGCGCCCGGTGAGGAGGACCCTGTTCATCGGTCCGTTTCTCCTTCCGATCGGGTCGCGCCGCGCCTTCCTGCGCGGCTTTCTGCGACCGATCCTGCGTGCGGCGGGCAACGACGGTCGGCGGGCGGATTGGGTGCCGGCCCCGGCGGGGTCGGGCCTCGACGGTGCGACGGATCGGCGGGGCCGGCGAGTTCGACGGGCAACGGAACCCTAGCGGGCGCTCCTTCACCGGCGCTTATCGGCCGCTTGCCGGCCGCTCAATGGGTGCCCGGAGGCTCTCCCGGACCGGCGATGTCGGGCGACCCCGTGCCCGCTGCAGCGCTCGGAGTGGTTGTCGGCCGGGTCCACCGGCCCTCGACCGCGGCTCGCCTGCACCTCACCCGCAGCCCCGGCGGTTCGGTATACTCGCCGCGTCCTCGAGGCCCCGCGGGGCCGGACCCGCGAAGGAGGGTATGACCGTTGCTCGAGGAAGGCGCGGCGTTCGCCCCGTGAGACGGCTCCGCCCCTTCGACCGCCGAGTCTGCCGGAGTGCCGGCGGGCAGTCGCGGGAGACGTCTATCTGTGACCCCGGCACGGCCCGGGGTCGTTTCATGTCCGGGGCCGGCTGATGCCTGCGACCGTGATCGTCGGCCTCCAGTGGGGAGACGAAGGCAAGGGCAAGACCACTGACTTCCTGGCCGAGCAGGTGGCGGTGGTGGTCCGCTACCAGGGTGGCGACAATGCGGGCCACACGGTGGTCGTGGGCGACGAGACGCTCAAGCTCCAGCTGTGCCCGTCGGGGGTCATGTACCCCCACATCACGTCCGTGATCGGCAACGGTGTCGTCGTCAACCCGGCAACCCTGATCGCCGAGCTGGACATGCTGACCTCGAAGGGAATCGACGTCGCCAGGGTTCGGGTCAGCCGCAGCGCGCACGTGATCATGCCCTACCACGTGGCCCTCGATAAGGCCAATGAGGGTCGTCTGGGCGGCGCGAAGGTGGGCACCACGGGGCGCGGGATCGGGCCGGCGTACGGTGACCGCGCCTGGCGCCTCGGGCTGCGGATGGAAGACCTGCTCGATCCGGCCGTGCTCCGAACCAGGATCGCCCGCGCCCTCCCGGACAAGAACCTGCTGCTCGGCTCGATGGGCGCGGCGACCTTCGAGGTGGACACGCTGGTCGAGCAGGCCGCCGCCTGGGGCAAGCGGCTCGAGAGCCATCTCGACGACACCACCTGGATCATCCAGGACGCGTTGCGACGCGGCGACCATGTGCTCCTCGAGGGAGCCCAGGGGACGCTGCTCGACCTCGACCACGGCAGCTACCCGTTCGTCACCTCGTCCAACCCGGTTGCCGGCGGGGCATGCACGGGCGGCGGAATCGGCCCGCTCCAGGTCGACGAGGTCATCGGCGTGATGAAGGCCTACTCGACACGGGTTGGCTCCGGGCCGTTCCCGACCGAGCTGACGGACGACACCGGCCGCGGGATCGCGGAGCGGGGCCGGGAGTTCGGGACGGTGACCGGGCGGCCGCGGCGGGTGGGCTGGTTCGACACGGTGCCGCTGCGCTATGCGGTCGCGGTCAACTCCAACAGCGCCATCGTTCTCAACAAGCTCGACATTCTGTCCGGCATCGAGACCATCCGGATGTGCGTCGCCTACGAGATCGACGGGCAGCGGGTCGAGACCTGGCCCTCGAGCGGTGCGGCCCTGTCGCGGGCCGTGCCGATCTACGAGGATTTCCCGGGCTGGGAGCAGCCGATCCACGACGTCCGCTCGCTGGGCGACCTGCCCGAGAACGCGCGACGGTACGTGTCCGCCCTCGAGGCCCACGCGGGCGTCCCGATCGTGTTCGTGTCGGTGGGGCCCGAGCGGACCCAGACCATCGAGCGGGCCTGGAGGCCGATGCGCCACCGCCCACCGACGCCGGCCTGAGGCCATGGAGCCGCGGGTGAGCGTCCCCATGCCGGCCCGGCTCCTGGTGCTGGGTGGTGGCGGCCGCGAGCACGCGCTGGCCTGGAAGCTGGCGGCCGAGCCGGGTGTCGAGGAGATCCTGGTCGCGCCGGGCAGCGCCGCGATCGCGCGTGAGCCGCGGGTTCGCACGCGGCACGTCGAGGCGCTCGATCCCGCGGCCGTCGTCTCGCTGGCGAGCGACGCTGCGGTTGACCTGGTGGTCGTGGGGCCCGAGGCGCCGCTCTCGGTGGGCGTCGCGGATGCATTGCGGGGCGCCGGGATCGCCGTGTTCGGACCGGATCGGGCGGCGGCCAGGCTGGAGACGTCGAAGGCGTTCTGCCACGAGGTGGCGGCGGCCGCCGGGGTGCGGATGGCACGCGCGCGGGCGTTCGCGCCGGGTGACGAGGGCGCTGCCCGGGAGTTCCTGCGGCAGCTTCCGGACGCGGGGGCCGGGGCCGTGCTCAAGGCCGACGGCCTGGCCGCGGGCAAGGGCGTGATCGTCACCGAGTCGATGGAACAGGCGCTCGAGCTGCTGCCATCGTTCCTGGTGGGGCGTGGCGCCGGCTCGCCTGCGCTCGTGATCGAGGAGCGGCTCGCTGGCCCCGAGGCCAGCGTGATCGCGGTATGCGATGGCGAGCGGGCCGTGGCGCTCCCGGCGGCGCGCGACCATAAGCGATTGTGCGACGACGACCGAGGTCCGAACACGGGCGGGATGGGCGCGTACTCGCCGCTGCCCGACCTCGACGATGCGGCCGTGGAGGAGGTGCTCGAGACGGTTCACCGGCCGATCCTGGCCGAGATGTCCGGGCGCGGGTCCCCGTTCCGCGGCTTCCTGTACGCCGGCCTGATGCTGACCGCCGACGGCCCCGCGCTCCTCGAGTGCAACGTGCGACTGGGCGATCCCGAGGCACAGGTGATCCTGCCCCGGCTCGATGTCCCGCTGGCCCCGTTGCTGCTCGCGGCGGCACGGGGCGAGCTCCCGGCCGGCACCCCTGCGCGGCTGCCGGCCCGATCGGGCGCGGCCGTGGGCGTGGTGCTGGCAGCGAAGGGCTATCCCGGGGATCCGCGGCGGGGCGATCCGATCGAGGGCCTTGACGGTGCCACAGGGCTCGGCGCGCTGGTGTTCCACGCGGGCACGGTGGGCCGTCCGGGGGGCGGGTTCGTCACCTCCGGTGGCCGCGTGCTGACCGTGGTCGGACGGGGCGACGACCTGGCGTCCGCACGTGCGAGCGCCGAGGCGGCAGCCGGGATGATCCGCTGGGACGGCATGCAGCGACGGCACGACATCGCAGCCCGGGTGCCGGGTGCCGACCCGCGGCCCGGTGGTCAGGCTCCGGCCGTCGGGCTGGTGCGGGCGCCGACGGAGACCCGGGCGTGATCGGCCGCTACACGCTGCCCGAGATGGGTGCCCTGTGGACCGACCGGGCGCGCTTCGAGCGCATGCTCGCGGTGGAGATCGCCGTCTGCCGGGCCCAGGCGGTGCGGGGCATGGTCCCGCCCGAGGCATTGGCGGCGATCGAGGACCGCGCCGCCGTCGACGTGGAGCGGATCGCCGAGATCGAGCGGACCACCGATCACGACGTGATCGCATTCGTGTCCCAGGTGGCCGAGACGGTTGGGCCGGACGGCCGCTTCCTGCACCTCGGCCTGACCAGCAGCGATGTCGTCGACACGGCGCTCGCGCTCCAGCTCCGGGCCGCCGGCGAGCGGCTGCTCGACGATGCCGACGGGCTGGTGACGGTCCTCGTCGCGCGCGCCCGGCGCGAGGCCGGCACGCTGATGATGGGGCGGACCCACTCGGTCCACGCCGAGCCGACCACCTTCGGGCTCAAGTGCGCCGGCTGGGCGTTCGAGGTCGCGCGCGGCCGGGAGCGGTTGGCGGTGGCCGTGGCCGAGGTCGCGACCGGCAAGATCAGCGGCCCGGTGGGCACCTACAGCCATCTCGCCCCCGACCTCGAGGCGGAGGTGCTGGCGGCGCTCGGCCTGCGCGTGGACCCGGTCAGCACCCAGATCGTCCAGCGCGACCGTCATGCCGCGCTGCTGGCGTCGATCGCGATCCTGGGTGGCACGCTGGAGCGGATGGCGACCGAGATCCGCAACCTCCAGCACACGGAGATCGGCGAGGTGATGGAGCCCTTCAGGAGCGGTCAGAAGGGCAGCTCGGCGATGCCCCACAAGCGCAACCCGATCCTGTCCGAGCGGCTCGCGGGCCTCGCGCGGCTGCTGCGCGGCTACGCACAGACCGCGTTCGAGAACCAGCCGCTGTGGCACGAGCGGGACATCAGCCACAGCTCGGCGGAGCGGGTGATCCTGCCCGACGCGACCATCCTGCTCGACTACATGCTGGTCAAGGCCGCGGGCCTGATCGAGGGCCTGGTGGTGCGGCCCGAGCGGATGCTCGAGAACATCGAGCGTGGCCTCGGCCTGCACGCCTCGTCCCGGGTTCTCGTGACCCTGGTCGAGGAAGCCGGCCTGTCGCGCGAGGACGCGTACGCGGTCGTGCAGCGGAACGCGCTCCGTGCCGCCGACGAGCGCCTCCCGCTCCACGATCTGCTGGCCACGGACCCGGCCGTCGCCCGCAAGCTCCCGCTCGCCGTCCTCGACGCCTGCTTCGACGATGCCGCGGCGCTTCGCCACGTGCCGTCGGTGATCGCTCGCCTCGATGCCCTGGAGGCCGCCCATGCCGCTCGCTGACGCGTTCGTTCGGTCGGGCAAGGTCCGCGACCTGTACCGAGTCGGGGTGGACCGCCTGCTGCTGGTCGCCTCCGACCGGCTGTCGGCGTTCGACGTCGTGCTGCCGACACCCATCCGCGACAAGGGCCGGGTGCTGACCGGCCTGTCGCGGTTCTGGTTCGGGGAGACGGCCGACATCGTCCCCAACCACCTCGTCTCGGTGGACCCAGCGGCGTTGCCACGCGCGATCACCAACGACGGTGACCCGGACACCATCGCGGGGCTGCGCGGCAGGATGATGCTGGGCATGCTGGCCGACGTGCTGCCGATCGAGTGCGTCGTCCGCGGCTACGTGTCCGGATCCGGCTGGAAGGACTACCAGGCAACGGGCTCGATCTGCGGCATCTCGCTGCCCGCCGGTCTGCGCGAGAGCGATCGGTTGCCCCAGCCGATCTTCACGCCGGCGTTCAAGGCGCCGTCCGGTCAGCATGATGAGAACATCACCTTTGCCCGGGTGGCGGAGCTGGTGGGCTCGGACCGGGCCCGCCGCGTGCGTGACGCGGCGCTCGCGCTGTACCGCCGAGGTGCCGAGGTCTGCGAGGGTGCCGGGATCATCCTGGCCGACACCAAGTTCGAGTTCGGCGTCGACCCCGGCAGCGGCCGGCTGCTGCTGATCGACGAGGTCATGACCCCAAATTCATCGCGCTTCTGGGACGCCGCCCGCTACCAGCCCGGCCACGCCCAACCGAGCTTTGACAAGCAGTTCGTTCGCGACTGGCTGGAGTCGCAGCCGTGGGCCAAGACGGCGCCCGGGCCCGAGCTTCCAGCCGACGTGGTCGCCGGGACGCGGGCGAGGTACGTCGAGGCGTTCGAACGGATCACCGGCGGCAGCTTTGCCCGTTATCTCCAGGAGGACGTCATCGCCCGATGAGCGAGCCGACCATGACCCACCGCTTCGCGGTCAACGTCACCCCCAAGCCCGGCATCCTCGATCCCCAGGGCAAGGCGGTGGAGCGCAGCCTGCCGCATCTGGGGATCGAGGGCGTGAGCGGCGTCCGCGTGGGCCGCCGCGTGGAGCTGTCGGTGTCCGCGCCCGACGAGGCCTCGGCGCGGGCCACCGTGGAACGACTGGCGGGGGAGCTGCTGTCCAACCCGTTGATCGAGGCGTTCGAGGTGGAGCGGCTGGACGCTGCGGTCGGGACGACCGGGTGAGTATCCGGGTCGGGGTCGTCCTGTTCCCGGGCTCGAACCGTGACATCGATGCCGTCAACGCGCTGCGGATCGCGGGCGCCGAGCCGGTGGTGCTGTGGCACGAGACGGCCGACCTCGAGGACGTTTCGGGGATCCTGCTCCCGGGCGGGTTCGCGTACGGTGACTACCTGCGGGCCGGTGTGATCGCGCGGTTCAGCCCGGTGATGCGGGCGGTGGCCGGCTTCGCCGCCCGGGGTGGGCCCGTGCTCGGGATCTGCAACGGGTTCCAGGTACTGGCCGAGGCCGGGCTGGTGCCGGGTGCGCTGCTCCGCAATCGCGGCCTGCGGTTCGTGTGCCGCGAGGTCGCCCTGCTGCCCGAGCGGTTCGATTCGCCGTTCACCCGGGAGATCGGGGAGCGACGGCCGCTGCGGATGCCGGTGGCACACGGCGAGGGCTGCTACTACGCCGACGAGTCGGCGCTCGATGCGCTGGAGCGCGCGGGCCAGGTGCTGTGGCGCTACGCCGCCGCCGAGGGTGGCGTCGCCGGTCCCGACGATCCGGGCAACCCCAACGGGTCGCTGCGCGGGATCGCGGGCGTCGCCAACGCAGCCGGCAACGTGGCGGGCCTGATGCCCCACCCGGAGACGGCGTCCGAGGCGCTGCTGGGATCGGACGACGGCCTGGGGATCATCCGCTCGCTGGTGGTGAGCGCGGCCGAGTGGGAGAGCACGGGTTCGCTCGCCCCTGTGGGGGCCGCCACGACGGTGGCCGCAGCGGCCGGCCGATGACCGTGCCCGCGGCGATCCCGCTCCACCGCTCGCTGGGCCTCGAGGACGTCGAGCTTGACGCGATCCGCGCGAAGCTGGGTCGTGAGCCCAACGACCTCGAGCTCGCCATGTTCAGCGTGATGTGGAGCGAGCACTGCTCGTACAAGAGCAGCCGGCCGCTGCTCCGCACGCTGCCGACGAAGGGCGCCGACGTGGTTGCGTCCGTGGGCGAGCAGGCGGGCGCGATCGCGATCGGCGACGGCCTGGCGGTCGCATTCAAGATCGAATCCCACAACCACCCGAGCGCCGTCGAGCCATACCAGGGCGCGGCGACCGGCGTGGGCGGGATCCTGCGCGACGTGTTCGCGATGGGCGCCCGCCCGATCGCGGTGCTCGACGCGCTGCGATTCGGCGACCCGGCCGATGCCCGCACGCGGCACCTGGTCGACGGGGTGGTTCGTGGCGTCGGTGGCTATGGCAACTGCGTGGGCGTGCCCACGGTGGGCGGCGAGCTCGTGTTCGACGCCAGCTACCAGGGCAACCCGCTGGTCAATGTGATGGCGATCGGGTTGCTCGAGGACGGGATGCTCACCCGGGCGGCCGCCGACGGACCCGGCAACCTCGTGGTGCTGTACGGCTCGGCGACCGGGCGCGACGGGATCGGCGGTGCCTCGGTGCTCGCGAGCGCCACGTTCGGCGAGCAGGATCCATCCAAGCGCCCCTCGGTCCAGGTGGGCGACCCGTTTGCCGAGAAGCTGCTGATCGAGGCCACGCTGGACCTGATCGCGAAGGCCCTGGTGGTCAGCGTGCAGGACCTGGGCGCGGCCGGCATCACCTGCGCCACCTGCGAGACGGCGGACCGCGGTGGCACGGGCATGCTCGTCGATCTCGACGCGATTCCCCGGCGCGAGCCAGGGCTCGAGCCGTTCGAGGTCATGATCTCGGAGTCGCAGGAGCGGATGCTCGCGATCGTCGAACCGGCCCGCTGGGACGCCGTGCGCGCGGTCTGCGAGCGCTGGGACCTGCCGGTGGCGATCATCGGCCGGGTCACCGTCGACCGCGACATCGTGATCCTGACCGGTCCCGACGGCGCCGGGGCGCTCGACGCCGACGGCGGACGGATACCGGGCGCCCGCGAGCTCGCACGCGTCCCGGCGGCCGCGTTCGCCTCCGACGCCATCGTGTTCGAGCGCGAGTCGCGGGCACCCGCCCGGCGCCGCGCGGCACCCGCCCCAGGCGTCCCCGCCGAGCCCCCGGACACGCTGCCGCTGCGCGGCCAGGACCCGGGTGCCGTGCTGCTCGCCCTGCTTGGCTCGCCCAACCTCTCGTCCCGCCGCTCGGTCTACGAGCAGTACGACACCAACGTCCAGGCCAACACCGTCGCCGGACCGGGTCGCGGTGCCGCCGTCATCCGCCTCAGGGGCACCACCAAGGCGCTCGTGGCGACCACGGACGCCAACGCCCCAGTGGGCGATCTCGATCCCTGGCTGGGCGCGGCCCTCTCGGTCGCCGAAGCGTCACGCAACGTCTCGATCACGGGGGCGCGGCCGCTCGGGGTGACGAACTGCCTCAACTACGGCGACCCAACCCGGCCCGAGGCGTTCTGGCAGCTGGCCGAAGCCGTCCGCGGTCTGGCGGACGCGTGCACCGCGCTGGGGCTTCCGGTCACCGGCGGCAACGTCTCGCTCTACAACGAGGCGCCGGGCTCGGCGATCGCACCGACGCCCGAGATCGGGATCGTGGGCCTGCTCGAGGATGTCGCCCGACGGGTCGGACCGGCGCTCACCGCCGACGGCAACACGGTGGTCCTGGTGGGCGACGCGGGTCCGGGCCTGGCGGGCAGCGAGTACGCACGCCTGGCGGGGACGGCTCCCGAGGACGGTCCGCCGCCGCTCGATCTCGCCCGCGAGCGGAACGTCCAGGCGTTCGTTCGCGAGGCGATCGCGCGCGGCCTGGTCGAGAGCTGCCAGGACATCTCCGCCGGCGGCCTCGCCGTGGCCGCGGCGGAGATGGGGATCTGGGGCAGCCGGGGCGTGACCCTGCGGCTCGCGGTCGGGGACTCGCCGGCGGTGGGGCTGTTCGGCGAGAGCCCGTCGCGGCTCCTGGTCGAGGTCACGCCGCGTCACGTCCCGGCGCTCGTGCTGCTGGCGCGCCAGCACGGGCAGTCGACCGAGGAGCTGGGTCTGACCGGTGGGCGACGCCTCGTCATCGAGCTCGCGGGGGAGGGCGCCACGGGAGCTGCCGAGGAGCGCGGCAGCCGGATCGCGGACGCGCTCGACGTACCGCTCGAGGACCTGCGTCACGCGTGGGAGCACGGCCTGCCCCGGGCGCTGGGCTGGGAGTCGTCGGGCGCGGATCGGGGCCCGGCGAGCGGGGCCGGCGAGGCGGGCGCCTGATGTGCGGCGTGGTCGGCGTCGTCCTGCCCAACCGCGGTCACGAGGCCGCGGCGGTCGCCGCGACGGCGCTGTTCGCCCTCCAGCACCGCGGCCAGGAGTCGGCCGGGCTGGGCGTGTCCGACGGTCGCAACCTGATGATCTACAAGGACCTGGGGATGGTCAGCCAGGTCCTCGACGAGCGGCGCATCCCGTCCCTGGCGGGCGATCTCGCGGTGGCCCACTGCCGCTACTCCACGACCGGATCGACGCTCTGGGAGAACGCCCAGCCAACGCTCCGGCTGGGACCCAGGCGGGCGCTCGCCATCGGCCACAACGGCAACCTTGTCAACACCCGCGAGCTGCTCGATCAGCTCCAGGGCGGGCGCGGCCGCCTCCCCGCGAGCACCGACACGGAGCTGCTGACTGCGCTGCTGGCCGACGAGCCGGCAGCCGACACGATCGACGCCCTGCAGCGCGTGCTGCCGCGGGTGCGGGGCGCATACAGCCTCGTGCTGCTGGACGAGCGTCGCGTGATCGGGGTTCGTGACCCCCATGGCTTCCGGCCGCTGGTGCTGGGGCGGCTCCCGGCCGGCGCCGGGGGCGACGACAGCCCAGGCCTGTGGGGCGACGATACCGCGGGCTGGATCCTCGCCTCGGAGACGGCCGCCCTGGACATCGTGGGCGCGGACTACGTGCGGGACGTCGAGCCCGGCGAGATCGTCGTGCTCGAGCCGGGGCGCGAGCCCGTCTCGGTCCGGTACGCGGCGGCATCTCCCGCATTGTGCGTGTTCGAGCTCATCTACTTCGCCCGGCCCGATTCGTACATGGAGGGCCGGAACCTCTACGAGGCACGGCGGCAGATGGGCATGCAGCTGGCACTCGAACACCCCGTCGAGGCCGACCTCGTGATGCCCGTCCCTGACACGGGTGCGCCGGCCGCGGCCGGGTACGCCGAGCGGTCCGGGATCCCGTACCGGGAGGG
Source organism: uncultured Chloroflexia bacterium (assembly GCA_963829295.1). GTDB lineage: Bacteria > Chloroflexota > Limnocylindria > Limnocylindrales > CSP1-4 > CAIXZV01. The sequence goes on from CAWHHU010000010.1 coordinate 1,061,901, forward strand.
GATGGTCCGCAACCGCTACAGCGGGCGAACGTTCATCCAGCCCTCGCAGGCGATGCGGCAGCGCGGGGTCAACGTCAAGCTCAGCCCGTTGCGCGAGGTCGTGCGCGACAAGCGCCTGATCGTGGTCGACGACTCCATCGTCCGGGGCACGACGACCAAGCAGATCGTCGGCCTGCTGCGACGTGCCGGGGCGCGCGAGGTTCACGTCCGGATCAGCGCCCCGCCCATCTACCATCCCTGCTTCTACGGCATCGACACCTCGATCGAGACCGAGCTGATCGCAGCCACCCATTCGGTCGCGGACATCCGCGAGTTCCTGGGCGCGGATTCGCTCGGCTACCTCTCGATCCAGGGCGTGCTCAACGCGCTCGACCTGCCCTACGAGCAGTTCTGCTTCGCCTGCTTCGACGGCATCTATCCGGAGCCGGTCCCGTACGACGTCGAGGCCCGCAAGTTCATGCTCGAGACCGTCGCCGGGAGCTCCCACGGATGACCGATCGTCGTCCGCCCGCGCGGCCCGCGTACCTTCGCGCCGGGGTCGACGTTATGGCCGGCGAGCGCGTGGTGGACCTGATCCGGTCGTCGGTCGCGTCCACGGCCCGGCCCGAGCTGCTGGGCGGGCTCGGCGGATTCGGCTCCGCGTTCCGCATCCCGGACGGCGTCCGCGATCCGGTGATCGTGGCCTCGACCGACGGGGTGGGCACCAAGACCGCGATCGCGGGGGCGCTCGGCCGGTTCGACACCATCGGGCTCGACCTCGTCGCGATGTGCGCCGACGACGTCGTGTGTGCCGGTGCCGAGCCGGTCGCGTTTCTCGACTACGTCGCCGTCGGCCGGCTGGACCCGCTCAACGTCGCCGAGCTGGTCTCGGGCGTCGCCGACGGCTGCCGCCGGGCGGGGTGCGCGCTGGTGGGCGGTGAGACGGCCGAGCATCCGGGGCTGATGGAGGCCGACGAGTTCGACCTCGCCGGTTTCTGCATCGGGGTCGCGGAGCGCTCGGCGCTGCTCGATGGGACGCTCGCGCGAGCCGGCGACGCGGTCGTGGGCCTGGCATCGAGCGGGCTCCACGCCAACGGCTTCTCGCTCGTGCGGGCGCTCATCGCGGCGCGGGACCTCGATCTCACCGCGCCCTACCAGGAGGTGCTGCGCCGCGTCCTGGGCGATGCGGAGGCGAAGGCGGCTGTCATGAACGAGCCCGAGCACGCGCTGACGACCCTGGGCGACGTCCTGCTGACTCCCACCCGGATCTACGCTCGTGACGTGCTTGCGATCCGCGCCGGGCTGGTGAGGGACGGCCGGGACCTGCACGGGATCGCCCACATCACCGGCGGCGGGCTGCCCGCCAACGTCCCGCGTGCCCTGCCGGAGACGCTCGGGGCGCGCCTCGAGCCGGCGACCTGGGCGATGCCCTCGGTGATCCGCCTGATGGGCGCGCTCGGCGGCCTCGAGGACGACGAGCTGCGGGCGACGTTCAACGGAGGACTCGGCATGGTGCTGATCGTCCCGGCCGCGGCCGCCGGGAGGACGGTCGGGCTGGCCGGCGAGCTGGGCCTGCCGGCGCGGGTCGTGGGTCAGGTGATCGAGGCAGCCTCGATCGGGGGCCGATACGTGGAGGAAGCGGCGTGAGTGGACGGGTCGCGGTCGGGGTGTCGGGGTCGGGCTCGAACCTGCGGGCCCTGGTGGCTGCCGCCGAGCGGGGCGATCTCGGCGGCGAGGTCGTGCTCGTGTTCGCCGATCGCGAGTGCCCGGCGCTCGACTGGGCTTTGGAGCAGGGGATCGAGACGGTGCTGCTGCCGGGCGGCGACGACGCGACGCTGGCGGAGACGCTGACGGCGGTGGCACCCGACACCGTCGTCCTGGCCGGCTACCTGCGGATCGTCGGGCCGGCGGTGGTCGAAGCGTTCGGCGGCCGGATCCTCAACGTGCATCCGTCGTTGCTGCCGTCGTTCCCGGGCCTGCGTGGGGCGCGCGACGCGCTGGCCGCCGGCGTGGCCGTCACGGGGGTCACCGTCCACCTGGTGGACGCGACCCTCGACGGTGGGCCGATCGTCGCCCAGGAGGCGGTGTCGGTTGCGCCAGGGGATGACGAGGCCTCGCTGCTCGAGCGGCTGCACGTGGTCGAGCACCGGCTGCTGCCGGCCGCCGTCGCCAGCCTGATGGCGGGGGCGCTCACGGCGCCGGACGGTGCCCGACGTGCCCGCCTGGATGCTGCGGCCGCCGACGCCCGCGTTCCGGTGCCGCGCCGCGCGCTGCTGTCGGTCTCGGACAAGACCGGGCTCGCCGACCTCGGCCGGGGGCTGGTGGTCCGCGGCTGGGAGCTGGTGAGCACCGGCGGCACGGCGCGCACGCTGCGCGAGGCGGGGCTCCCGGTCACCGACGTCGCCGCGGTCACCGGCTTCCCCGAGATGCTCGACGGGCGGGTCAAGACGCTCCACCCGCGGGTGCATGCGGGGCTGCTCGCCGACCGTCGTCGTGCCGACCACCGCCAGGCGCTGATCGCTGCAGGCATCGCGCCCTTCGACCTCGTCGTGGTCAACCTGTACCCGTTCGCCGAGGCCGCGCGCAAGCCCGGCCTGTCCTTCGACGAGCTGGTCGAGGAGATCGACATCGGCGGGCCGTCGATGGTCCGCGCCGCGGCCAAGAACCACGCTTCGGTCGCGATCGTCACGTCGCCGGCGCGCTATCGGGACGTCCTGGTCGCGCTCGACGAGCATGGCGGGATTCCCCCGGGGCTCCGGTCGGCGATGGCGATCGATGCGTTTCGCCATACCGCGGCCTACGACGCCCGCATCGCGGCGGAGCTGCCGGTTCGAATGGCCGAGGCCGGTGTGGCGCTCCCGGACGAGCCGGGCCTGCCCGGCGCCGAGGATCCTTACCCGCCCGTGCTCACCATCTCGATGGCGAAGGTGGACACGCTCCGCTACGGCGAGAACCCGCACCAGCCGGCCGCCCGCTACCGGCGCACGGACCGCGAGCCCCGGGCAGGCGAGGGGCCGTTCGCCACCGACCGACCGCCGCTCCAGGGGAAGCCCCTCAGCTACAACAACGTGCTCGACGCTTCGGCAGCGGCGCGGGTCGCCCGCCTGCTGCGCGGGCCGGCGGTCGTGATCATGAAGCACACCAACCCCTGCGGCGCGGCCGAGCGCTCGAACCTGCTCGATGCCTGGGCCGCCGCGCTCGCGGGCGACCCGGTGTCGGCGTTCGGTGGCGTGGTGTCGGTCACCGGGACGGTCGACCGTGCCCTCGCAGAGCGGCTGACGTCGCTGTTCCTCGAGGTCGTGGTGGCGCCCGCCTGCGATGACGCCGCCCTGGAGGTGCTCGCGGCCAAGCCCAACCTGCGGCTGGTCGTCGACCCGTCGCTGGACGCCTCGGCCGTACGTGCCGGGACCGCGTCCCGGGGCCCGTTCGACATCGATCACCTGGGCTCGATCCGGACCACCGGCGGCGCCGTCCTGGTCACCTCTCCTGACGTCCTCCCGGACGATCCGTCGACCTGGGAGTGCACGACGTCCCGCCAGCCAACCGAGCGCGAGCGATCGGACCTCGACCTCGCCTGGCGCCTCGTCCGGAGCGTCGTGTCCAACGCGATCGTGCTCGTCCGCGACGGGATGCTGGTGGGCCTGGGCTCGGGGCAGGTGAGCCGCGTGGATGCCTGCCGCCAGGCGGTCGACAAGGCCCGGGCATTCCAGGGCGATGCCGGGGCGCGCGGAGCCGTGGCTGCCTCGGACGCATTCTTCCCCTTCCCCGACGGGCCGGAGGCTTTGCTCGATGGCGGCGTCACGGCGATCGTCCAGCCCGGCGGCTCGATGCGCGACGCACAGGTCCTGGCCGCGGTCGAGGCGGCCGGCGGGGCGATGCTCGTGACGGGGATCCGGCACTTCCGCCACTAGCGTCTGCTCGTTGATCGGCGCCAACGGGTCGCATCAACGAGTTGACCTGAAGGCGCAGCCGCGCACAATCTTGGCACCCCGCCAGCACAGGGAGCGCGCATGACGAATGAGCAGATCGCTCGTCGCTACTGTCAGGCCATGGCGACCCGGGATCACGAGAAGGCGGAGCGGCTGCGCCACCCGGGCTGGGCCTGCGACTGGCCGCAGTCGGGCGAGCGCGTCACGTCCAACGCCGACATGCGGGCCATCATCGACAACTACCCGGACGGCGGATGGCAATCACGCGAGCGGCGCATGGTCGGCAGCGAGGACGAGTTCGTGATGACGCCGGCCGGGACGATCGCCCGGGTCGCGGGCGGTGGCGACATCTGGACGGCCGAGTGGGTCCACGTCTATCCCGACGGCTCGGATTGGTTCGTGGTGGACATCGTGGAGCTGCAGGACGGACGGGTCCATCGCGAGACGCTCTACTGGGCGGAGCCGTTCGACGCCCCCGACTGGCGTCGCCAGTGGGTGGAGCGGCTCCAGCCCGGTTGAGTGCCGCGGCGGACGACCGCAGGGGTTGCCCGCGGGAGCAACGGAGAGCCGTCTTCGGCGCCCATCCCGCTGCTACCATCGGCATCCCATGTCGGAACGTCGCCGCTTCTACCTGACCACCGCCATCGCGTATGCCAACAACGCCCCCGGCCTGCACACCGTGTACGAGGTCATCGGGGCCGACGTCATCGCGCGCTGGCACCGGATGCTGGGCGACGACACCCGGTTCCTGACCGGCACCGACGAGCACTCGGTCAACATCGCCCAGTCCGCGGCGGCCGAGGGCCGGACGCCGCGCGAGTTCGTGGACGAGAAGGTGGCCATGTTCCGGGCGGCCGAGGACGCGCTCCTGATCAGCCCCGACCGGTTCATCCGCACGACCGATCCCGATCATTACCGGTCTGCCCAGGAGATGGTCCGGCGTGCCTACGACAACGGCGACATCTACCTCGGCACGTATGAGGGCTGGTACTGCCCCAACGAGGGGTTCAAGGCGCCGTCGGACCTGCTCGAGACCGCGCGGGGCATGCAGTGTCCTAACCACCCGGATGTGCCGCTCCAGTGGCTCACCGAGCGCAACTGGTTCTTCCGGCTGTCGGCCTACCAACAACGGCTGCTCGACTACTACGGGGCCAACCCGGACTTCGTCCAGCCCGACTACCGACGCAACGAGATGCTGGGCTTCATCCGCCAGGGCCTGGAGGACTTTTCGATCAGCCGCGCGGGAGCGACGTGGGGCATCCCGTTCCCGATCGGTGAGGACGGCCAGACCGCCCAGCGCGAGGACGGCTCGTGGGACCCCGAGGCCGGCACGATCTACGTCTGGTACGACGCCCTGATCAACTACATCACCGGCGTTGGCTTCCCCGAGGACCTCGAGGCGTTCCAACGCTGGTGGCCCGCCGACGTCCACATCATCGGCAAGGACATCGCGCGCCAGCACACGATCTACTGGCCCGCCATGCTGTGGGCGGCCGGGATCGACGCGCCGAAGCATGTCTGGGTCCATGGCTGGCTCCTGGTCCAGGGCGGCGAGCGGATGAGCAAGAGCCGCGGCAACTTCCTCGACCCGCACGACGTGGTGGCCGCCTTCGGGCCCGACGGGGCGCGCTACGTGACCCTGCGCGAGGTGGCCTTCGACCGTGACACGGAGGTCTCCTGGGACTCGTTCGTCCGCCGCTACAACGCGGACCTCGCCAACGACTTCGGCAACCTCGTCAACCGCACCGTGTCCATGGTGAATCGCTATCTCGACGGCGAGCGGCCGCGACCCCGTCCCGCGGCGGAATCTCCGCTCGGGGAAGGCTGGGCCGATACGCTCCGTCTCTACCGGAGCCGCTTTGACGCCTTCCTGCTCCACGATGCGCTGGCCGAGCTGTGGGAGCTGGTGGGCGGGGCCAACAAGACGGTCGACGCCGAGCAGCCGTGGACGCTCAACAAGGCGGCGAAGGAGGGGGACGCGGCGGCGGCAACCAGACTGCGTGACGTGCTGGGCGATCTCGTGGAGACCTGCCGGCTGGTCGGCCTCGCGGTGGCGCCGTTCATGCCCTCGATGGCTCCCCGGATCCTCGAGCAGCTGGGTTACGACTACCCCTACGAACCCGACGGCAACGGCGGCCCGGCGATCCTCGGTCAGCTCGAATGGGGCGCGGCGTCCGGGGTCGGCGGGCACGTGGCGGCGACGGCCACGCCGCTGTTCCCGCGGATCGAGTCGGAGGCTGCCGAGCCGGCCACCGGCTGATCGTCGATCGTCGATCGGGCACTGGATCGCTCCGGGTCCGGAGTGGCGGTTGCCGGGTCGGATGGCCGCCAGGCGTTCCCGGCGAGCCCGGCCGAGTCTCGTGCCGGCGGGAGTCGCGAGAGCCCAGCTTGGCCCGTCCAGCCGAGCACAGTCCAGCCGAGCACGCCGGTCCGGTCCGGTACCCTGCCCGACATGCGCCTGATCGATTCCCACGGCCACGTCAACGCCGACCGGTTCGACGGCGACATCGAGCTCGTGCTGCGCGGCGCCCGGCAGGTGGGCATCGAGCGGTTGCTGGTGCCGGGCTGGAACGCGGCCTCCTCGGAACGCGCGCTGGCCCTCGTCGACCGCTTTGGCTGGCTCGATGCCGCCGTGGGCATCCACCCGCACGATGCCGCGAAGGCATCGGAGGCCGACTGGGTCGCGATCGAGGCGTGGGCCCGCGATGAGCGGGTGCTGGGGATCGGCGAGACCGGCCTCGATTCGGACCGGATGTTCTCCCCCTGGGACGCACAGCTCGAGAACCTTCGCCGCAACCTGAAGCTCGCGCTTGCGACCGGCAAGCCACCGATCCTCCATTGCCGCTCGCGGCCGGGGGCGCGCGACGCGCAGGACGCCCTCGTCGAGGAGCTCCGGACGGCTGGGTTCGACGGCGAGCCGGCACGAGCCGCGTTCGGTGATCGCCCGGCCGCCGTGATCCACAGCTTCTCGGGGCCCGCCGACTACGGCGACGAGCTGATCGCCATGGGCTTCGCGATCAGCTTCTCCGGGCTCGTCTTCCGGCGAGGGGAGGAGCCGTCAGCCGAGGTCGTGCGGCGCGTCCCGGCGCAGCGGCTGCTGGTCGAGACCGATGCCCCGTTCCTGTCGCCGCCCGGCACCCCTCGGTCCCGCAACCTGCCCGAGCACGTGGCGGTCACGGCGCGCTGGGTCGGCGAGCAACGAGCGGCACCGGCCGAGACGCTCGGCGATGGGCTCGTGGCCGCCTACGATCGGACCTTCCATCGCAGCCCGGGTGCGCGATGAGCGGTTGACACCGGGCGTCGCCTCGGGTAGTTTGTTGGCACTCTCACATGGAGAGTGCTAAACCGGCTGATCGCGAACTGTCGTCCCGGTGCCCGGAGCGTCCCCAACGGGACCCCGGAAACCCGCCAGGCGACCCGGAACGCGACCCCGGCGATGCGCTCGGAATCGAGGAATCTCGGGCCGTTCGGGGCCAGCCCGCCCCGGCGACCCGGCCATCCAGGGACCGGCCGACCACGGGCGGCCCATGGCCACCACAGGAGGGATCGCACCTTGGCCAGCGCCTCTTCGACGAAGCTCCGCCCGCTGGGCGACCGCGTCGTCATCAAGCCCACGCCCCGCGAGGAGATGACGAAGTCGGGCATCGTCCTGCCGGACACCGCAAAGGAGAAGCCCCAGGAGGGCGAGATCATCGCCGCCGGCCCCGGCAAGATCAACGACGACGGCAAGCGCGAACCGATGGACGTCTCGGTCGGCCAGAAGGTCCTGTACGCGAAGTACGCCGGGACCGAGTTCAAGGTCGAGGACGAGGAGCTGCTGATCGTCAGCCAGAAGGACATCCTCGCCATCGTCGAGGGCTGACGGGACTCACCGCCGCCACGACGCTACCCCAATCGAACCACACCCCGGAGGTTTCACGAGTTGGCCAAGCAGCTCATCTTCGACGAGACCGCTCGTCGTTCGCTCAAGAAGGGCATCGACCGCCTCGCCGACGCGGTTCGGGTGACGATCGGCCCCAAGGGTCGCAACGTCGTGCTCGACAAGAAGTTCGGCTCCCCGACGATCACCAACGACGGCGTCACCATCGCTCGCGACATCGAGCTCGAGGACCCGTTCGAGAACATGGGCGCGCAGCTCCTCAAGGAGGTCGCGACCAAGACCGATGACGTCGCCGGTGACGGCACCACGACCGCGGTCGTGCTGGGCCAGGCGATGGTGGCCGAAGGCCTGCGGGTCGTGACGGCCGGCGCCAATCCGATGGTCGTCAAGCGCGGCATCGAGCGCGCCGTCGAGACCATCGTGGGCGAGATCAAGAACACCGCTCGCCCGGTCGAGACCCGTGAGCAGATTGCCGCCGTGGCGGCCATCTCGGCGGCAGACGCCGAGGTCGGCGAGATCATCGCCGAGGTGATGGACAAGGTCGGCAAGGACGGCGTCATCACCGTCGAGGAAGGGCAGTCGCTCGGCCTCGAGAAGGAATACACCGAGGGCATGCAGTTCGACCGCGGCTACCTCTCGGCCTACTTCGTCACCAACCCCGATCGGATGGAGACCGTTCTCGAGAACGTGCTCATCCTCATCACCGACAAGAAGATCAGCGCCGTCCCTGACCTCCTGCCCGCCCTCGAGAAGGCCGTCCAGCAGGGCCGCCCGATGCTGATCATCGCCGAGGACGTCGACGGCGAGGCGCTGGCCACGCTGGTCGTCAACAAGCTCAAGGGCACCGTGTCGGTGCTCGCGGTCAAGGCCCCGGGCTTCGGCGATCGCCGCAAGGAGATGCTGCGCGACATCGCCACCCTCACCGGTGGCACCGTGATCTCCGAGGAGATCGGCCGCAAGCTCGACTCGGTCACGTTCGAGGACCTGGGCAAGGCCCGTCGCGTGGTCGCCACCAAGGACGACACGACGGTCGTCGACGGCGAAGGCTCGCCCGACGCGATCAAGGCCCGGATGACGCAGATCAAGGCGCAGATCGAGGACACCACCTCGGACTACGACCGCGAGAAGCTCCAGGAGCGCCTGGCCAAGCTCGCCGGCGGCGTCGCCGTGATCAAGGTCGGCGCGGCCACCGAGGTCGAGCTCAAGGAGAAGAAGCACCGGATCGAGGATGCGCTCTCGACGACCCGCGCGGCCGTCGAGGAGGGCCTCGTCGCCGGTGGCGGGACCACCCTGCTGCAGGCGATTCCGTCGCTCAGCAAGCTCAAGCTCGGGGGTGACGAGCAGATAGGTGTCGACATCGTGCGCAAGGCGCTCGAGGCCCCCGCCCGCCAGATCGCCGACAATGCCGGCGCTCCCGGTGAGGTCGTGGTGTCCAGGGTCGCCGCGATGAAGACCGGCGAGGGCTACGATGCGCTCAAGGGCGAGTACGGTGACATGTTCAAGAAGGGCATCGTCGATGCCGCCAAGGTGACGCGGTCCGCCCTCCAGAATGCCGCCTCGATCGCCGCGATGGTGCTCACGACCGAGACGCTCATCACCGACCTGCCGGCGAAAGAGACCGCCGGCGGTGGCGGCGGCCACGATCACGGCGGAGGGATGGACTTCTAGTCCGGCTCAACGCAAGCACGCGGCGCCCGGTCGACGAAGTCGCCGGGCGCCTCTTCATGCCTGCGGCATCGTCTGACCGGCGTCTGGACCCGTACACTCACGTCACGCCGCAATCACGTCGGCAGGGGAGGGGCACGATGGGCATGGTTCGCATTCGACGATTCGGGATCGTGCGCACGGCGACGGTCGCGGCCGTGCTGTACGCGGTGATCACGCTCGTCGTGTTCCTGATCATCGGCGTGCCGCTGGCCCTGCTGGCCGCCGCGGCTCCCGGACGGATCGGGCCGGCGTTTGGCGCGGGCGTGGCGGGTGTGCTCATCGTCGGGCTGCTGGCCATTGTGTTCTACGCCGCCGTCGGGTGGGTGATGACCGCGATCGCGTGCGCGCTGTACAACCTGGTGGCCGGCTGGGTCGGCGGGATCGAGGTCGAGATCGAGGGATTGCCGCCGTCCGGCCCGGGGTACGGGTCGCCATATTCGCCCGGCTACCAGGTGACGGGCTACGGCTCGCCTTCGGGTGGACCGGGCTATGGAACGCCGGGTGCCGGGGTGCCCGGCGCCGGCGCGCCCGCACCGCCCGGTACGTATCCGCCCGGTCAGCGGGGCTCGGGTCCGCCCCCGCCTCCCCGGTGAGGCGGACCGGCCTTCGTCCCGGATCGCGGAAGCCGGGGGTGAGGTGCCCAACCTAGAATGGGGGGGTGAGTCCCAGCCCTGCCGGCGAGCCGCCCAAGCGTCGTCGCACGCGTCTCGCCGAACCCGACGGACAGGGGACCTGGATCGATCTCGGTGAGGGCGCCGACGCGGGGTCCGTCGCCCCTGGCGATACCGGCCATCCGGACGCCGAGCCCGTTGCCGTCGCCCCGCCCGAGGAGCCGGACTGGCTGCGAGAAGCGCCGCCCGCACCCGAGCTCGACCGATCCGGACCCGCCCTCGATCCCGAGGCCGTCGAGGCGGCGATCGCCGCCCGACGATCCGCGCGGGCCGACGAGATCGTCTCGCACCTCAACCCCGAGCAGGCGCGGGCAGTCACCACCACCGACGGTCCGCTGCTCATCCTCGCCGGCGCCGGCTCGGGCAAGACCCGCGTCGTCGCCCACCGGATCGCCTACCTGATCGGCGTCAAGGCCGTCGCCCCGCGCCGGATCCTGGCCGTGACGTTCACCAACCGGGCGGCCGGCGAGCTGCGTGAGCGGATCACCGCCCTGATCGGCGAGCACGGCAAGGACGTCGATGCCGGCACGTTCCACTCGCTGTGCGCCCGCGTCCTGCGCCGCGACGGTGAGGCGATCGGGCTGGATCGGCGGTTCGTGATCTACGACACCGACGACCAGCAGCAGCTGATGAAGCGGATCCTGGCCGAGGAGGACCTGCCCGCGACCGGTGAGTTCAGGCCCGCGGCCGTGCTGGGCGCCATCAGCCGCGCCAAGAACGAGATGCTCGATGCGGCATTCCTCGCCGAGCACGCCGTCAACCATCGCGAGCGCGTCCTCGCCCGGCTGGCCGCGCGCTACGCCGAGCGCCTGCGGGCTGCCCACGCGCTCGACTTCGACGATTTGCTGCTCCGGGCAGTCGAGCTGTTCCAGGAGGCACCCGAGGCCCTCGAGCGCTACCAGGCCCGCTGGCGATACCTCCACGTCGATGAGTACCAGGACACCAACCGGCCGCAGTACCTGTGGGTCCGGGCGCTCGCGGCGGCGCATCGCAACCTGTGCGTGGTTGGCGACGACGACCAGTCGATCTACGGCTGGCGAGGCGCGAACGTCCAGAACATCCTCGATTTCGAGCGCGACTACCCCGAGGCGACGGTGGTCAAGCTCGAGCAGAACTACCGCTCCACCCAGCTGATCCTCGATGCGGCGTACGCGGTCGTGTCGCGCAACGAGCGCCGGACCGACAAGAGGCTCTGGACGCAGAACCAGGGCGGGGTGCCGATCCAGCGCTTCGAGGCGTTCAACGAGGAGGAGGAGGCGGAGTGGATCGCCCGCCAGGTGGAGACCCTGGTCGGCGGCCGCGGATCGGTGCTCACCCGGCGCGCGGACGACGACGAGTCGAGCCGGCTGCGCCCGCGCGACGTCGCCGTGATGTACCGGATGAACGCCCAGTCCCGCGCGATCGAGGAGAAGTTCCTGACCTACGGCATCCGCTACCAGCTGGTCGGCGGCACCCGCTTCTACCAGCGGCGAGAGGTCAAGGATGCGCTGGCGTATCTGCGGGTGCTCCGGTCGGACACGGACCTGGTGTCGTTCGAACGGATCATCAACGTGCCGGCGCGCGGGATCGGCGACCGGAGCGTGGAGGCGCTGCGACGGTACGCGGTCGCCCACGACGACAACACCTGGGCCGCGGTCGAGGCGGCCGCGGCGGGCGCCGTGGACGGGCTGGCAACGCGCATCCGGGGTGGCATGGCCGAGTTCGCGGCGCTCATCCGGCGGCTGCGGACCCGGGTCGGGGTGCTGCCGCTGCCCGAGCTGCTCGACGAGGTGCTCGAGGCGTCGGGCTACCGCGCGATGCTCGCCGACGGGTCCGAGGACGGCGAGGACCGCTGGGCGAACCTGCTCGAGCTGCGCCAGGTCACGACCCGCTACGACGACCTGTCACCCGATGACGCGCTCGACCGGCTGCTCGAGGAGACGGCCCTTGTCGCCGACCAGGACGCCTACCAGGACGACAAGGACGCGGTGACCCTGATCACCCTGCATGCGGCAAAGGGCCTCGAGTTTCCGGTGGTGTTCATCGCCGGGCTCGAGGAAGGGTTGTTCCCGCACAATCGCGCGCTCGACGACGAGAAGGAGCTGGAGGAGGAGCGCCGGCTGGCCTACGTGGGGATCACCCGGGCCAAGCGGCGGCTGTACCTGTCGCACGCCTGGCGCCGGGCGACCTGGGGCGGTGGGGGCATGAGCGTTCCGTCGCGGTTCCTGCTCGAGATCCCGGCCGAGCTGATGGTCGGTCCGCAGCTCCAGCGCGATGGGGACTTCGGCTCGGATCTCGACCCGGAGCTCGTGTTCCGGGAGCGCGGCTCGCGGCTCGGGTCGGGGATCCGCGCGGGAGGAGGGGCGTACCGGCAGGGGAGCGGCCGGCCCGGCGCGCCGGCCCCCGGGGAGGCCTTCCGGCCGACCCGCGATCTCGGCGCGCGGCGCGATGCCTACGCGGCCGGTGCGCCGTCGGGGTCGCTGGGACGCCAGCCTTGGCCGGGTTCGCAGCCGTCACCGGGGGGCGCCGTCCCGCAGCGGCCCATCGTTCCGGGCGAGCGCCGCTACCGGGACGGCGACCGGATCCGCCATGCACGTTGGGGCGACGGGATCGTGGTCACCTCCAAGTTGACGCGTGACGACGAGGAGGTCACGGTCGCCTTTCGGGACCCGGTCGTCGGCCGCAAGACGATGCTGGCCTCGCTCGCAAACCTCGAGGTCATCGGCTGACCGGGCGCCGGGCGTCGCATCGCGAGGCAGCCCTCGGCCGCATCGCGCGTTCGGTGGGAACGAACCTCCACCAGTGTCGAGACCCGCCCGGCCGCCCCCGTGGCGCGGCATGCGCACGATGGGCGAGTCGGCGGGGACCTGGGCGCGCAGCCGGCGGTCAGCCGCCGAGATGCGGGACGTGCTCCGGGTAGTGCAGGCTGGAGTCGTCCGCGACCATGCCTGCCAGCGTCCCCGGCAGCCACGGCACGGGATCCTTTGCCAGCAGCGCGTCCTCCGGCATCGCCTCCACGGCCGTGAGCAGCCGACGGAACGTATCCGCCTCGCCGCGCCGGACATCGGCCGCCGACCGGGAGCGGTTCTCCTCCAGGACCCGGGCGTTATGGGCGTCGATGTCCCATGCCTCGCCCGTGTCCGGATAGGGATCCACGCCGCTTCGCACGCCCTCGACCACGTGGACCGAGTGCTCGTTCCACCACTCGACGTGGGCGAGCACGTCCTTGCGTGTCCAGCCGTCCATGCCGGGCGCCTGTGCCAGGAGCGCCGCGTCGTCGAGGGCAGCAGCGGCGGCCTCGAGCCGGGCATGGGTCTCGCGCATGGTGCGCAGCAGCGTCGTCTTGTCCATGACCGCATTCTGGATCACTTCGGGACAGAGCTGGTCATGTTTCCGGAACCCCCGGCGTCCGCGTGGCCGTCCGCTCGCCCATCCGGCCTCGCCTCGAGGTCTCCGCTGTGCCAGCCGCGGAGCAGCAGCCGCGCGTTGCGGAGCCTGGGCACGGGCGTGTCGTCATCCATCGAGTGCATCGTCGCCGATCGTCGGGTGCATCGTCACCGATCCGCAGCCTATGCTGCAGGCATGCCCGTCGAACCCCGCGCCGGCATGGCGTACCCGCCGGCCGACCTGCCACCCCTCGACGTCGACCGCTTCGTCAGCCTGACAGAATTCGAGGCGCCCGCCCGCGAGCGGATGCATCCGGTCGCCTGGGCCTACGACGCGAGTGGTGCGGCCGACGAGCGGACCCTGCACGACAACCTGGCGATCTGGGACCGGTACCGGCTCCGGCCGAGGGTCCTGGTGGACGTCTCCCACATCGAGCTCGGCACGACCGTGCTGGGCAAGCCGGTCGCGCTCCCGGTGGGCGTCGCGCCCGCCGCGCTCCACGCGCTCGCGCATCCCGGGGCCGAGCTCGCGACGACCCGGGCCGCCGCAGCCGCCGGGGCGCTCGACGTCGTGTCCACGATGGCCTCGCGGTCGCTGGAGGACATCGCGCGGGCGGCGCCGGGCGGCCGGCGCTGGTTCCAGCTCTACGTCCAGCCCGACTGGGCGCTGACCCGGGACCTGGTCGATCGGGCGGTGACGGCCGGCTACGAGGCGCTGTGCCTGACGGTGGACCTGCCCATCCTGGGCTACCGCGACCAGGTGCTGCGCCACGCGTTCGATCCGGGCGAGGGTGCCTATGGGAACCTCGAGCGCCGGGCCGCCTGGAGTCACGGATCGGAGCTCGACGGCGCCCTCGACTCGCGGCTGGTCGCGCTCACCTGGGACTCGCTCGCCCGCATCCGGTCGTGGTCCTCGCTGCCGCTCGTGCTCAAGGGCATCCTGACCGCCGAGGATGCCCGGCTGGCGGTCGAGCACGGGGCGGCGGGCGTCTGGGTCTCGAACCACGGTGGCCGGCAGCTGGATCGGTCACCCGCGGGCGTGGACGTGCTCGAGGAGGTCGTCCAGGCGGTCGACGGACGCGCGGAGGTGTACCTCGACGGCGGGATCCGGCGCGGGTCGGACGTCCTGATCGCCCTCGCGCTCGGCGCCCGGGCGGTGTTCGCGGCGCGCCCGTTCCGGTGGGCGCTGGCATGTGCGGGCCAGGCCGGCGTCGAGCGTGCGTTCGCCATCCTGCGCGAGGAGCTGGAGCGAGGCCTGTCTCTGCTGGGCGCGCCCGGTCCCGGTGACGTGCGGCGCGAGCACGTGGCGGTCGAGGCGCCGGGACGATGACCGAGTCGCTCCCCGTCGATGCGGCGCTGGTCGAGGCGGCGGGACGATGACCGAGTCGCTCCCCGTCGATCCGGCGCTGGTCGAGGCGGCGGGACGATGACCGAGTCGCTCCCCGTCGATCCGGCGCTGGTCGAGGCGGCCGCCGCGCTCGACGACCCTGCCGCCGCCAGCCGCCACGACGAGCTCGCCGAGCAGCTCCGGCGGGCGAACCGCCTCTACTACGAGGAGGACAACCCCGAGCTCCCGGACGCCGAGTACGACGCGCTGTTCCGCGAGCTCGTCGCGCTCGAGACCGCGTTTCCGGCCCTGATCACGCCCGATTCGCCCAGCCAGCGGGTGGGCGGCGCACCGGCCGGCGGCCGGTTCCCGGAGGTCCACCACCAGCGGCCGATGCTGTCGCTGTCAAACGCCTTCAGCCACGACGAGCTGCGGGCCTTCGACACCCGGGTCCGCCGCGGCCTGGGGCTGCCGGCCGCTCCCGAGGCCGCGCCCGATCTGACCTACGTCGCCGAGCTCAAGATCGACGGCCTCGCGATCTCCCTTCGGTACGACCGCGGCCGGTTCGCCCTGGGCGCCACCCGCGGTGACGGCACGACCGGCGAGGACGTCACCCCCAACCTGCGCACGATCGGTGCCATCCCGGATCGCCTGCCCGAACCGGTCACCATCGAGGCCCGGGGCGAGGTGTTCATGCCCAAGGCGGAGTTCGCCCGGATCAACGCCGAGCGCGAGGAGGCAGGCCTGCCGCTGTACGCGAACCCGCGCAACAGCGGCGCCGGCTCGCTGCGCCAGAAGGACCCGGCGGTCACCGCCGGCCGCCAGCTCTCCACCTGGCTGTACCAGCTGGTCGAGGACGAGCCCACGGTGGAGAGCCAGTCCGCGGCGCTGGAGCGGATGGCGGCCCTCGGGTTCCCGGTGAACCCCGATCGAGAGGCCGGGATCGACATCGATGGCGTGATCGCATTCACCGAAAGCTGGCGTGAGCGACGACACGACCTGCCCTACGAGACCGACGGCGTGGTGGTCAAGGTCGATCGCTTCGACCAGCAGCTGGCCCTCGGCATGGTCAGCCGGGCGCCGCGCTGGGCGATCGCGTTCAAGTTCCCGCCCGAGCAGACCGAGACCGTCGTCGAGGACATCGTCCCGTACGTCGGGCGGACCGGGACGCTGACGCCCGTCGCGCACCTGCGACCCGCGAAGGTGGCGGGCTCGACCGTTGCCCGGGCCACGCTCCACAACCTCGACGAGGTGCGCCGCAAGGACATCCGGATCGGCGACACGATCGTGCTCCAGAAGGCGGGCGACGTGATCCCCGAGGTCGTCCGGCCGGTGCTCGACAAGCGCCCCGGCGACGCCCGCGAGTTCGAGATGCCGCACGACTGTCCGGTGTGCGGCACGGCGATCGTTCAGGACGAGGGCGCCGTCCGCCACTACTGCCCCAATCTCGCCTGCCCGGCGCGCGTGGCGCAGGAGTACCAGCATTTCGCCGGCCGGGGCGGGATGGACATCGAAGGCGCCGGGTGGGCGGTCCTGAGCCAGCTGCTCCAGCGCGGGATGATCCACAACCGGGCGGACTTCTACCGGTTGACGGTCGAAGACCTCGAGACGCTCGACCGGTTCGCGCGCAGGAGCGCCGAGAACCTGTACGCGGCCATCCAGCGCTCCAGGACACGTCCCCTGGCACGCGTGCTCAACGGTCTCGGCATTCCGCAGGTCGGCGAGACGACGGCCATCGACCTCGCCCGCTGGATCACGCGCCAGGTGCCCCCCGGCGAGGGCTGGCTGGGCCGGATCTCTGCCTTCCTGCGACAGGTGGCCGAGGAGGATCCCGGGCGGTTCGCGGAGATCGAGGGGGTGGGCCCGACGGTCTCGGCGTCGCTCGCGGCGTGGTTCGCCGACGAGGCGACGTCGCACGTGCTCGACGAGCTGGGCGAGGTGGGTATCGAGCCGGAGGCACCCGCGGTGACGGCGGTGGCAGCCCCCGCCGAGGCGGGCCCGCTGGCCGGCAGGACCGTGGTGGTGACGGGCACGATCGAGGGGTTCAGCCGCGAGGAGGCCGAGGACGCCGTGCGGGCAGCCGGCGGCAAGCCGGCAGGGTCGGTGTCGAAGAGGACGGATTACGTGGTGGCCGGCCCCGGCGCCGGCTCGAAGCTCCAGAAGGCGGCCGACCTGGGCATCCCGGTGCTCGATGCCGATGGGTTCCGGCAGCTGCTCGCGGGCGAGCTGCCGGACGACACGGACGGGGACGGGAGGCCATGAACGACGCCGAGGCGCAGCTGGCGCAACGCCTGGCCACCGATCTGGAGCGGATCCTGAGCACCGGGATCCTGGTGCAGGATCTCGAGATCGAGGGCGAGGGACCGGTCAGGATCCGCGTCGCCTGCCTGGTCGACGGCATGGCCCGGGAGATCGTGGCGACCGGTGACACGGCGATCGAGGCGATCTCGAACGTGATCCGTGTGGCCGCGGAGACGCGGCTCGCCTCGGCCTTCTGGCAGATGGTCGGGCCCACCTGAGCCCACGGCCGAGGTCGGTCCCGGTGCCCGACCCAGCCCCTCCTGCGTCGCCGGCCGGGCACCGGGCGCAACGGAGGGCCATCCGGCCCTTGCCACCCCTGCCGTCCCGCGGGCGCATAATGCCGCCCATTCACGGGTGTCGTCTGCGGTATCTCGACGACGCCCTGAGAAGGAGGAGCGAATGTCCCTGCGTGGACGACTTTCCCTACTGGCATCGGTCGCGGTGATCGCCGCGGCCTGCTCGAGCGGCGGTGCCACGCCGTCGCCGTCGGCCGCACCCACCGCGCCGCCGACGACCGAGCCGTCGATGGCCGAGAGCATGGCGCCCTCGCCGTCTGCGTCCGAGGCCATGGCCAGCCCGATCCCGGGCGGCCTGCTGGACAAGGTGCTGAAAGCCGGCAACATCGTGATGTCGACCGACCCGCAGTACCCGCCCCAGTCGTCGATCACGGCTGCCGGGACGTATGAGGGCTTCGACATCGACGTCGGCACGGAGATCGCGAAGCGGCTCGGCGTGACCATCTCGTTCCAGACCCCCGACTGGGACGCGCTGACCGCCGGATCCTGGGGTCGCCGCTGGGACTTCAGCGTCGGATCGATGACCATCACCAGCAAGCGCCAGAAGGTGCTCGACTTCACGATCCCGTACTACTACACGCCGGCCCAGATGTCCGCGCGTGCCGACACCGGGATCACGACCCTCGACGGCCTGGCTGGCAAGACCATCTGCGTCGGTGAGGCCACGACCTACCTCGATTGGCTGAACGGAGAGCTCGACTTCGGCAGCGAGTCGCCCACGACCCAGCCGCCGGCGGGCGCAAAGGCGACCACCCTCAAGACCGACCGACTGTGCGCCGAGAGCTGGAAGTCAGGCCGCAAGGACTTCGAGGGCTGGCTCAGCTCGGCAACCACGGTCCAGGCGGCAATCGACGACGGGCTGCCGGTCGTCAAGGTCGGCGATCCCGTGTTCTATGAGCCTCTCGCGGCCGCCTTCGACAAGAGCGGCCCCGACGCCAGCGACATGGTCGCAAAGGTGAATCAGATCCTCACCGATATGCACTCAGACGGAACGCTGAGTGCGATGTCCATGAAGTGGTTCGGCGAAGACCTGACCGTCAAGCAGGGAAGCTGACGCGACAAGCGAGCGAGGCCGCGCGAGGAGCGCGGCCTCGCCGCATCCGGGAGGCGCGATGAGCTACGGAGGCACCGGTGCCCAGGCGGCTGCAGCCGCCCAGATGGGGCTCGATCACCAGGCCGAGATCGTCGCCGCGATCGCGAGGTCGCGAACCCGAGCCCGTGGCCGGTTCCGGACCGTCTTCGTCCTGACCTGGCTGGTGCTCGTCGGCATCATCGTCGGAGCCCTGCTCCTGGCTGGCAAGATCGACGCCGAGTTCCTGGGCAAATGGGCCTCGTACATCCTGGGGGGCGTTCCGCTCACGATCATCATCTCGGTCGCATCGATCGGGGTTGCGATCGTGCTGGCGACGCTCGGGGCGCTCGGTCGGCTGAGCGGCAACCCCGTGATCTACGCCATCGCGAGCTTCTACGTGTCGCTCGTCCGCGGCACGCCGCTCATCGTCCAGCTGCTGTTCTTCTACCTCGCCCTACCCCAGATCTGGCAGGGCTTCGCCTCGATCGACCTGGTCATCCTCGGGATCTCCGCGCTCGCGTTCAACTACGGCGCGTACATGACCGAGATCTTCCGCGCCGGCATCCAGGCCGTCCCGCGTGGGCAGCTGGAGGCAGCGGCGGCACTGGCCATGCCGCAGCGCACGACGATGCGACGGATCGTGCTGCCACAGGCGATCCGGATCGTCACCCCGGCGATCGGCAACGAGTTCATCGCGATGATCAAGGACTCGGCGCTGGTGTCCATCATCAGCGTCCAGGAGCTCCTGTGGCGGGCGCAGCGGATCGGCCAGTCGAACTTCCGGAGCCTGGACACGCTGCTCCTGGCGGCCCTCGTCTACTGGGTCATGACCATCGTCCTCAGCCTGTTCCAGGACCGGCTGGAGAAGCGCCTGGCTGAGAGCGAGGTGCGGCTGTGACGGCAATCGATCTCCGGGACCCGTATGCGAAGCCCGGTGCCCTGACACCGGCGGGCGCCGAGCCCATCGTCCGCGCCATCGCCCTCGAGAAGTACTTCGGCAGCAACCATGTCCTGCGCGGGTGCACGCTCGAGGTCTACCCGCGCGAGACCATCTGCCTGATCGGCAAGTCCGGATCGGGCAAGAGCACGCTGCTGCGGTGCATCAACTTCCTCGAGGAACCGACCGTGGGCTCCATCGTCGTGGACGGTCTGCGCGTGAACGCGGATCCGCTCCACGCCAGGAGCCGTAAGCACCGCGAGCAGATTCGCCAGATCCGGTTGCAGGCCCAGATGGTGTTCCAGGAGTTCAACCTGTTCCCGCATCTCAAGGTCATCGACAACCTGATCGAGGCACCGATCCGCGTGAAGGGCGTGTCGCGCGACGAGGCGATCGCGACGGCGGAGAAGTACCTCGACAAGGTCGGCCTGTCCGAGAAGCGCGACGAGTATCCGGGGCGGCTGTCAGGCGGCCAGAAGCAGCGCGTGGCGATCGCCCGGGCGTTGACGATGGAGCCCAAGGTCCTGATGTTCGACGAGCCGACGTCGGCCCTCGATCCGACCCTGGTCGGTGAGGTGCTCAACGTCATGGAGGAGCTGGCCCACGAGGGCGCAACGATGATGGTCGTGACCCATGAGATGGCGTTCGCGCGCGAGGCCGCGGACCGCGTGTACTACATCGAGGAGGGCGTGTTCGTCGAGGTCGGACCACCGGAGGAGGTCCTCGGCAACCCGCGCGACGCGCGGACCCGGGAGTTCCTCGCCCGCACCCTGGGCGAAGCGCACGTCCACGAGGCCGCCGGTGCCGTCCACGTTCCCCAGGGTGCGGACGCGCTGCACATCCACGCCGAGGGAGGGCCCGCGCACCGGCCGGAGGAGAAGTGGGACCACGTCGAGCAGCACGACGACCAGTAGCTTTGGCCCGTCGGCCAGCGATCTCTGCGCTGGCCGCCGTTGACCTCCCGCGGCCACGTTCGGCGTAGCCCGCCTCGCATCATCGGGCCGGTCTGCCATGACCCCTGATCGCATCTTGGTTGCCCCACCCGTCAAGAGCCATTTGACCACGACGCAACACATTGTGACCCTGGGCGATGGTTCGCTGAGGCGACAAAGTTGGCGAACCAGCCGGCACCGTAGATGGGCAGCTTGCCCAGGGATAGAGGTGCCCGGGCACGAGGAATCGACATGACCGGTCACGCGCGTGTCGTTGTGGGGGCGGCAACCCTAGTCGTTGTACTTGCCTTTGGTGGGCCCGTCGCGGCGTCGGGCTCCCGGTCCGGCACCGATATCATTCCGGGCACCGCGGTAACTCAGTCAATTACGGTCTACTACAACACACAAACCTGCCACTCCGCCACGCATTACCAGATCTACAAGGACAGTGAAACGTGGACTCGTAACAACACGACTACATGGTTCATGAAGAAGGCACAACTGAGTGTGGGGGATTCCGGTGATCCTTGCTCAGGCAGTTCGGGGGACAGTTACAATCTCACGTGGCAGCCGATTTTCAACAACAAGCTCTCCGTAAGTTACTCCCATAGCCACACGGGCTGGGCATACGTCCACGCGGAGTCCGGCGTGCTCCAAAGCATTGGTGGAAACGTGACGGGCACGGTAATGGATCGTAACGGCGTGACCCGAGGCGTGCAATGCACCGACGCGATTATCCAAGGCATCAGTGAGTGCTAGCTACTTGCCCCGGACAAACGCCCCCACGGGTCGCTGACGGCGGCAGCTTCGGGCGGATCCGGGCAGCCCCGGTTCAGGCCCCCCGACCCCTCGGCCCTTCGGTCAGGCCGCTCGGCTCGTGGCCCTCGCTGAGCGGGGTCGTCTGGCCGGCAGGGCGGCTGTGGTGTCGAGGTCGTAGGCGAGGATCGCCCAGTTCGTCCAGATGGCCGCGCCGGTCGCGCCCCGGAGCCTCGAGCGCCGGAGGCCGTACGAGCGTTTGAGGTGGCTGATCCGACCCTCTGCGCCGACCCGGTAGCAGGCGAGCCTGCGACGGGTGCGTCGTGACCCGGCGTTGGTGGCGCTGCCGACGACGTGGACCGTGGCGCCGAAGGGCGCGAACGCCCCGCGGGTGGCCCGGACCCCGAACCCCGCGTCGACCGCCACCTCGCGTGGCCGCAGCCCGGTTCGGCCGAGCTCGGCGATCGTCGCCGGCAGGAGCGCGTTCTCGTGGACCGAGCCCGCCCGGGTCGGCGGCGGCAGGACGAGGCCGCGGGCCCCGCGGCCCGTGCCGCCGGTGAGTTCGGCGATCTGGCTGATGTAGCCGAACTGGGTGGGGTTCGCGAGCTCGCCCTTGCGGATGGGCCGGGCGTCGGGATCGGCGAACGAGACGAGCCGGTCGGCGATCGGCTCGCCCCGCACCCGGCGCCCGATCTGGTCGACGATCCGGCCAGCCAGCGCGACGAGCTCGTCGAGCTGCTCGCGGGCCGCCCGGATCTCGGGCTCGGTCTCGTTCGCCACCCGGTCGACCATCCGGCGCGCCTCGCCGATCGAGCGGGCGAGCAGGTCGCCGGCCTCGCCCGTCAGGCGCAGGACCTCCGCCCTGGCCTCGCCGGTCCGCCGGCGCAGCGTCCGCCCGAGCGCCCGCAGGCGGCGGCCGATCGATCGGCTCCGGTCCCGGACGTGGCCGGCCTCCGCGCCGGCGGCCCTGGCCAGCACCCGGGCGGCCCCGGCCAGCAGCCGGACGCCGTCGGCGGCGAGGCCCGAGTCGGTGGGATAGCGGATGTCGGCCTCGACAACCGTCGAGTCGATCCGCAGCGCGCGGGGAGCGAAGCGCCGCTCCCGGACCGCGAGCTCGATGACCTCGCGCGTGAGCTGCGCGACGAGCTCGGGGCCCAGCCGCCGGGTGAGCTTGCGGACCGCCGACTCGGTCGGCACCGGATCACCGAGCGGGATGAGGCAGAAGCGCCGCAGGTGGAGCGAGTCGGACACCTCGCGCACGAGCGTCATGTATCCCCAGCCGGTCCGGCTCTTGATGACCATCAGCCGGACGTACGTCGCCATCGCGAGCGTCGGCCGCCCGAACGCCTCGGCATGCTGGCCGGACGCCGCGTCGCGCTCGCGCCAGAGGGTCCGGAACGGCGCCAGGAGCGCCGGGTCGGCGAGGAGCGCGTCGATCGCCGCGAGGTCGGGCGGGAGGAGGGTGACGCCGGCCGGCAGCAGGGCGTCCCAGATCGTGTCACGCTCCTGATCGGGCTGGAGCCGGAGCATCGGGTGCCTCCCTCGTCGCGGTTGGCCGATGCTTGTATTATACTCGGTCCAAGCACATCACGAGAGGTGTCTGTGCAGGTGGAGACGACGGACCCCGCGCCATCGGCACGCCTGGCCGAGCTCGAGGCGCGCTACCGGGCGCTCGCCGCGCAGCTGGCCGGGATCGGCTTCATCGCCCGCGGCAGCGTCGTCGCGGCGATGACCACCTGCTCGTCGAAGGGCTGCCACTGCCGGATCGACCCGGCGCGACGCCACGGCCCGTACTGGCAGCTGAGCCGGTCGGCCGGCGGGACCACGCGGACCCGCCGTCTCGGCGAGGCCGAGGCGAAGCTCTACCAGGGCTGGATCGCGGAGCGCCACCGGGCCGAGGCGATCCTCGACGAGCTCGAGGTACTCGCCGCCCAGGCGGCCGCGGCCATCCTGCGTGGCGACACCGAGGAGCTGCCGGACCCGGCCGAGTGACCGGGCGCCGATGACTTTGTCCGGGGCAAGTAGCTAGATGCGGCGTCGCGCGATCGCAGCGCTGCTTGGGGGACTCGGACTCCTCGTGTGTTGGGTTGCTCCTTGGAGTCAGGAATCCGCACCGGCCAAGGGTTGCAATCTCGGGTCACCTCCCGGCAGTTTCCAACTAACGAGAGGTAACTTGGCGTCGGTGATGTCTGGAGCGGCCGCGACTGTCGGGTACGTCGGACGGGACCCCAGCGTTGCAGTGGTCGGGATCTGCCTCAAGCAGTCGTCATTGCCGCGCGAAGCTCCGGTCGTTCAGGCCGGAGCTTCGCGCTTGGACGCGATCGGAGCGATGCTGACATTCGCCGACGGACAGACTGCTGCGTACTTTCTCTATCAACCGTTCATTATCAGCTCGATCGAAGTCAGGATTGGATCGGGTGTGCTGGATGCCACGTTTCCTCCAATCACCCCAACGCCAGACAATTGTAGCCTCAACGGTACTCCGCCAAGCATCACACTGATCGCGTGCAACTCGATTGCTGTCATCGCATTGCAGACCACGGTCCGTGCCGATGCGGACTCGATCGAGGTCGTCGATGGCGCGATTGCAGGTGCGTCGGGTGAGGCACTAGGCTTCTACCTCATGGATGCAGAGAACTCGTCTGAAGGGATTCGACTCACGCTCGGGTTTACTCCAGAAGAGGGCCGAACGACGGTTCGAGTTTCGTCAATCGCGATGCGTTCTGGGGCGATTATCTTGCCATCGCCCCGGGAGTTAGAGATGAACGTATCGTTCTTGACGGCGACGACTCCCAATCCCAGTCTCAAACCAATATCGTCCGTGTACAACTGAGCTGTTGCCTCCGAGCAGGTTGGTGGCCCGGCTCCGTGGAATTCCGCGAAGCTCGACCGACCTGGTGTCGCGCCGCGTATCATCGGGGCATGGCTGCCCTCACCCGCGCCGACGTCGAGCACGTCGCCTACCTCGCGCGCCTCGGCCTCACCGATGACGAGCTGACCCGGCTCGAGGGCCAGCTCAACCACATCCTCGACCAGTACGCCAAGCTGGCCGAGCTCGACACCGACCACATCCCACCCACGGCGCAGACCATCGAGCTCGAGAACATCCTGCGCGAGGACATAGCGCGGCCCTCGATGCCGACCGAGGCGGTGCTGGGCAACGCGCCCGAGCGCGAGGACGACTTCTTCGTCGTGCCGGCGATCCTCGGCGGCGACTGAACCCGCCATCGTGAGCGACGACCTCGACCTGACGCGCCTGACCGCGCATGACCTAGCCCACCGGCTGCGGTCCCGCGAGACGACGTCGCGCGAGATCACCGCGGCCCACCTCGAGCGAGCCCACGCCACCGACCGCGGGCTCCACGCGTGGCTGACGCTCGACGACGAGCGCGCGCTGGGCGAAGCGGATGCCGCCGACGCCAGGCTGGCCGCGGCCCGGGCGCAGGGCGGCGGGGCCCTGGACGCGCTCCATCCGCTGCTGGGCATCCCGGTCGCGCTCAAGGACCTCGTCTCGCTCGCGGGCGGCCAGTGCACGGCGGGGTCCCGGATCCTGGCGGGCTACACCGCGCCGTTCGACGCCCATATCACCGAGCGGTTGCACGCGGTCGGGGCGGTGATCCTGGGCAAGACCAACATGGACGAGTTCGCGATGGGCTCGTCCACCGAGCACTCGGCCTACGGCCCGACCTCCAACCCCTGGGATCTCGATCGCGTGCCGGGCGGGTCGAGCGGCGGCTCGGCGGCGGCCGTCGCCGCGTTCCACGTGCCGCTGGGCATCGGCACCGATACCGGCGGCTCCATCCGCCAGCCGGCGGCGCTGTGCGGGGTGGTGGGGATGAAGCCCACCTACGGCCGGGTCAGCCGGTACGGGATCGTGGCGTTCGCGAGCAGCCTCGACCAGATCGGGCCGTTCGCCCGGGACGTCCGCGACGCCGCCGCACTGCTCCACGCGGTCTCCGGGCGCGACGACCGCGACTCGACCTCGGCGCCCGAGCCTGTTCCCGATGATCTGCGGCGGCTGCCCGCGTCCGACGACGAGGCGGCGTCCTGGCTGCGCGGCAAGCGCCTCGGTCTGCCGCGCGAGTACTTCGTCGCGGGTATGGAACCCGGGGTGGAGGCATGCGTTCGCGAGGCCGTGGCCGCGCTCGAGGACGCGGGCGCATCGGTCGAGGAGGTGAGCCTCCCGCACACCGACTACGGCCTGGCCACCTACTACATCGTGGCGCCCGCGGAGGCGTCGGCCAACCTCGCCCGCTACGACGGCGTCCGGTTCGGATACAGCGTCCGCGGCGGCGACGACTACCTGGCCGACTACCTGGCCACCCGGGGCGGCGGCTTCGGACCCGAGGTGAAGCGCCGGATCATGCTCGGGACCTACGCGCTTTCGGCCGGCTACTACGACGCGTTCTACCTCAAGGCCCAGAAGGTCCGGACGCTGATCAAGCGCGACTTCGACCGGCTGTGGGGCCAGGGATTCGATGCCCTGGTGGCGCCCACCTCACCGTCGGTGGCCTTCCGGTTCGGGGCCCGGATGGCCGATCCGGTCCAGATGTACCTGTCCGACGCCTGCACGCTGCCGGTCAACATGGCCGGTCTGCCCGGGATCTCGGTCCCCTGCGGGCTGTCGGAGGGGCTCCCGGTCGGGCTCCAGCTGATCGGTGCCGCGTGGTCCGAGGCGAGCCTGCTGCGGGCGGCCCGGGCCTACGAGGGCGTCAGCGCGGGCGCGCCGTGGCGTGCGATCGAGCCACATGACCTGCGGGCCCTTGATGACCCGACCGTGGTCACCCCGCGCGAGCGGTTCGCGGTCGCCGCGGCCGTCGAGTAGGGTCGTCCGGCCCTCGCCTGCGACACGCCCTCCCGCGACGATGCCGCGGGAGGTGCTCCGATGCTCAAACGGGTCATCGTCGGGTCCACGATCGCGGCCGCCAGCTGGGCGGCGTACTACGGCATCCGGCGCTGGTGGGCGACCTGGGGCGTCGACCCGGCCGAAGGCGCGCGGCCGCTGCCTGGGGACGACCTCGTGCCGGTGCCCGAGTCCGGCGATACGCGGGGGATCACGATCGAGGCCCCGCCGTCCGCCGTCTGGCCGTGGCTGCTGCAGATGGGCTACGGACGCGCGGGCTGGTACAGCTACGACCGGCTCGACATGCGCGGCCGGAGCGCGGACGAGATCCATCCCGAGTGGCAGAGCCTCGCGGTGGGTGACCTGCTTCCGACCGATCCCGGTGGCGGGTTCGTGGTCCGGGTCCTGGAACCAGAACGGGCCCTGGGCGTGTTCATCGACAGCGAGATCGTCGCCGAGCAGCATGGGACGGGCAGCGTCGAGGTCGACGTACCCGAGGCGCCGGGACTCGCGGCGTCCGGAAGGTTCATGGGCGCGGCCATGCCGCCGAGATTCGCGGCCTCCTGGTCGTTCGTGCTGGAGCCGCTGGATACCGATCGCACGCGGCTCATCGAGCGCGTCAGGCTGGGCATCGAGGGTGGCTCGCGCGGCACGCGGACGTTGGGCCCGGTGCTGGGCTTTGGCGTGTTCGTCATGATGCAGCGCCAGATGCGGGGGATCCGCGACCGCGCCGAGCGGATGTCCCGGCTGTCGGCGCGGGCCGCGGTGGCGCGGCCCGCGGTCGAGCCACCCGCGGTCGAGCTACCCGACGCCACGATCGTGGGAGCATCCACCGAGCCAGTCCTGACGCCCGCCTGACCCCCGGTCGGTGGCACCGGCCGGCATGGTGACCGTGCCTTCGTCCGCCGTCCCGCCGAACGCGGCACACGCGCACGGCCGCCGACCGACCCGGCGTACTCACGGGTCGAGTCGAACGGGACCTGCGCAGTGGATGCGGGGCCGACCCGCCTCGCCCGGCGATGACCTCCGCTGTGAACGCCGGGCGCTCCACTCACGGGTCGAGTCGAAACGGGACCTGCCTCGACAGGCGTTCCCGATGCCGTACCCTTGCCGATCATGAGCGCCGATGTCGTTGCGTCCACTCCGCCCGGACCGCTCAACGCCCGGCCGCCGCTCGCCGAGCGCGCCCTTGCCCAGCGCGTCCTCGCGGTGCCGCCGTCGGGCATCCGGCGCTTCTTCGACATCCTGGCCACGATGGACGACGTCATCAGCCTGGGCGTGGGCGAGCCCGACTTCGACACCCCACGCGAGATCGTCGAGGCGGGCGTCGAGAGCCTGCGCGAGGGGCGCACGCACTACACCTCCAACTACGGCACGATCGAGCTCCGGCGGGCGCTGTCGGACCACCTCGAGGGCCGCTATGGCGTCCACTACGACCCGGCGACCGAGATCCTGATCACCGTGGGCGCCTCGGAGGCGGTCGACCTTGCCCTGCGGGCGACCTGCGACCCGGGTGACGAGGTCATCCTCCACGAGCCCAGCTACGTCGCCTACGTGCCGGCGATCGTGTTCGCCGGTGGGACGGTGGTCCAGGTCGCGACCCGCTTCGAGGATGGCTTCGCGCTCGATCCGGCGGCGGTCAGGGCGGCGGTCACGCCCCGGACCAAGGCGTTGTTCCTGGGTTACCCCGCGAACCCGACGGGGGCCGTGCTCGACGACGCCGTCCAGGACGAGCTGGCGGCGATCGCCCGTGAGCACGACCTGCTCGTCTACAGCGATGAGATCTACGACCGCCTGGCCTACGGGAGCTACCGCCATCGCGCCTTCAGCTCGCTGCCCGGGATGTGGGAGCGGACGGTGCTGATGGGCGGCTTCTCGAAGGCGTACGCGATGACCGGCTGGCGGGTGGGCTGGCTGTGCGCGCCCGCGCCGATCCTGGAGGGGATCGTCAAGGTCCACCAGTACGGGATCATGTCGGCGCCGTCGGTCGCCCAGGATGCGGCGCTGGCGGCCCTCCAGGGCGGCGAGCCAGCGGTGGAGGCGATGGTCGCCGAGTACGACCGCCGCCGCCGGTTGCTGGTCGACGGGCTCAACCGGATCGGGCTGCCCACCTTCGAGCCGCGCGGCGCGTTCTACGCGTTCCCGAAGATCACGTCGACCGGCCTGTCGTCGGACGAGTTCACCGAGCGGCTGCTGCGCGAGGAGCGGGTAGCGGTCGTGCCCGGTAACGCGTTCGGGCCGTCGGGCGAGGGGCACGTCCGGATGTGCTACGCGACCGCGTACAGGCAGGTCGAGGAGGCGCTCGCGCGGATCGGCCGCTTCGTGGAGCGGACCCGGCCCGCCTGAGCCCGCCGGGTTGACGAGGTGCGGCCGTCGGGTTGATAAGTCGATGCCGCCGGGTTGGCGAGGCAGCGTCCGTCGCAGGCCGGTTCGCCCGGGTCACCCGTGACCTTCGTCCCTTCCTCGACCGGTCCGGTGCGCGCACGCTCGTGGCTCCGGGAACGTGACCCGGCATTGGCCGCGTCCCCCCTGCAGGAGGTGTGCCATGACGCGTGCATTGGTCGTCCATCACGACATCGACCTCGCCGACCAGGAGGTCGAGTCGCTCCGCCGGTTCGGCTACGAGGTCGAGCAATGCAGCGGCCCCGCGGCTGCCGCCTGCCCCGTCCTCAACGGTGACACGTGCGCGCTCGCCGCCAGCGCCGACGTGCTCGTCTACGACGCGTGGGCCAGCGGCGACATCGCCGGCTCGGGTGACCTGATCTCGGGATTGCGCGAGCTGCATCCGGATGTGCCGATCGTGGTCACCACGCCGGGCATCGGATACTCATGGGAGCCCGGTGACGATCCGGGCGTGGTCGAGCTCCAGGGTCAGCCGACCGGCGCCCGGCTGCACGAGGCGATCCTGCTCGCGATCGCGGGCGTGGCCGGAACGCCGGTCGAGGTCGCGCCGGCGAAGGAATAGCCTCGCGGCGACCCTCCGAAGGGGCAGCAGGGCCGGATCTCGAGCCGCCGCCGAGCTCCGTGGCAGCCCACGTGGGCTCGCCATCCGGCCGCCGGTCTGTGCCAAACTCTGGGCATGGTCGGCGCCATCCTGCTCCTGTCGGGCTTCGTCGCGGTCACCTACGGCTCCTGGCGTGGCTACGCGGCCGCTCGCTCGGCGCTCGTCCCGTTGTTGCGCGAGGGCGATGAGACGAGATCGCGGATCGAAGCCTCGCGCCCGATCCATGCACGGACGCGGGTCCGGGTCGCGGCACGCAACGTCGTCTTCGCGGTCGCCTGGATCCTCGTTGCGATGTACGGCCTGTACCTGCTGACCGCGGGCGCGGCGGTGCTCGGGTGAGCCACGAGCGCCGCGGTGATCGTCCCGCTGCTCCGGTGATCGCGCGCGCGGCGGTGCTGGGGTGACGGCCGCCGCCGAGCGCGTGGCGAGCGTGCTCGAGCGCTTCGAGGCAGTGATCGGGATCGAGGTCCACAGCCAGCTGCGCACCGCATCGAAGATGTTCTGCAGCTGCTCCACGGCCTATGACGGCGCGGCACCCAACAGCCACGTCTGTCCGGTGTGTCTCGGGCTCCCCGGCACGCTGCCGGTCATCAACCGGCGCGCCGTCGAGCTCGTGATCGCCACCGGGCTGGCCATCGAGGCGGAGATCCCGGAGCGCACCCAGTGGGAGCGCAAGAACTACTTCTATCCCGACCTGCCCAAGGGCTACCAGATCAGCCAGTACGCCATCCCGCTGGCTGGCCGGGGGCGGCTCAGGATCGAGACCTCGGACGGGCCGTTCGTGGTGCGGATCACCCGGGCGCACCTGGAGGAGGACACCGCCAAGCTCGTCCATGCCGAGGTCGCCGGCCCGACCGGTCGCCGGGCGTCCCTGGTCGACTTCAATCGCGCCGGGGCGCCGCTCATGGAGATCGTGACCGAGCCCGACATCCGCATCGCGGAGCAGGCTCGCCGCTACGCCGAGGAGCTGCAGCTGCTGCTGCGCGCGATCGGCGCCAGCGAGGCGGACATGGAGCGCGGCCAGATGCGGGTCGAGGCCAACGTGTCGCTCCGGCCGAGGGGCGAGGAGGCGTTCGGGACGAAGGTCGAGGTCAAGAACATGAACTCGTTCCGTGCGGTGGAGCGGGCGATCGCGTTCGAGATCGAGCGCCAGGGTGCCGCCCTCGCGGCGGGGGAGCCGTTGCTGCTCGAGACGCGAGGCTGGGACGAGGCCCGGCAGTCGACGTACCGCATGCGATCCAAGGAGACGTCCGAGGACTACCGCTATTTCCCCGAGCCCGACCTGCCGCCGCTCCACGTCGAGCCGGCCTGGATCGAGTCGGTCCGGGCGACCATTCCGGAGCTGCCCGCCGCACGCCGGTCCCGCTACGTCGCACTCGGGATCACGGACTACGACGGGGCCGTCATCGTTGCGGACCCGTCGATGACGGCGGCCTTCGAGGCCATCGCAGCGGCCGGGCCGTCGCTGCCGGCAAAGGAGGTCGCGAACTTCGTGACCGGCGCGCACGCCAGGGCGGTCAAGACGCAGGGCGTGGGTGCCTCCGGCACCGCCGGGGCCTCGTCTCCCGACGGGATCGCAACCCTGCTCGGAGCGATCCTGGACGGGAAGGTGTCGAGGTCCGTGGGCCGTGACCTGCTGGACCGGCACCTGGCCGAGGGCAGCCCGCCGGACGCGCTGCTGGCGGCGGCGGGCCCGGGTCCGATCTCCGATGACGGCGCCCTGCTCGGCCATATCGATGCCGCGATCGCAGCCAACCCCGGGGCGGTGGCCGACTATCGGGCCGGCAAGCCGGTCACCGGCTTCTTCGTGGGCCAGGTGATGAAGGCGACCAAAGGTGCTGCCGATGCGGCACGCGTGACCACCCTCGTCCGCGAGCGGCTGGACGCGGGAGACTGACGGCGTGAGCGTGATCACACTCGTCCTGCTGGTGGTCGGCATCGGCCTGATCGTGTTCGGTGTCGCCCGCACGCGCGGCCCGTACCAGCGGTACTCGGCCATGCGCGAGCAGGACGCGAACATCGCCCGCTACGAGGCCTGGCGAGGCGGCGTCCGGAGCGACGCCAAGACGGGTGCCTCGGTCGCGATGCAGATCCTGCGACGCCAGGTGCAGCAGGGCATCGCGGTCATCGTGGCCGGGGGCGTGCTCCTCCTGGCCGCGCTGTTCGTTCGCTGAGGGAGAGCGGACCGGAACGCGGTCACCCGTCCCCGGAGCGCCCGGCGTTCCAGCGTTGGCGATGCGACCGGAGGTCGGCACCGGACGGGCCGAAATGCCCGAGCCCGCCCTCACCCGACCGCTCGGCCGCCGATCCGGCGCAGCTCGATGGCCGTGCAGCGGTCCATCACGACCGGCATCCCGGCACCCGCCGCGATCGCCGCCGCTTCCCAGCTCACGATCCCCAGCTGGAGCCACAGGCAGCCGGCCCCCAGCGCGACCGCTTCTTTCGCGTGGTCGGGGCAGGCTGCCGCGTTGCGGAACACGTCGACGATGTCGACCGGCCCCTCGGCGGCGACGGCGGCGGCGAGATCCGGGTAGCAGCGGCGGCCGAGCACCTCGCTGACGGCCGGGCGGACGGGGACGACGTCGTAGCCGGCATCGATGAGGGTGAGCATCACACCGTGCGAGGGGCGCGACGGCCGTGGCGACGCACCGACCACCGCGATCCGCCGCGCGGCTCGGAGGACCTGGGCAATCCCGTCGTCGTCGAGCACCGGGACGGGCCCGCGCCCTTCGTGCAGATCGATCATCGCGCGGATCCGATCGAGATCGCCGCGAGCGTCCAGGGCAGTCCCTCCGATGGTCAACGAGCCGTGGATGGCAGGGGCCGGTCGGCGGCCTCGTCGATGCCGGATCATCGTACGGCCTCGTGCGCTCCCCATCGCATCGGTTCGTGACGCCTGGGCGTACCGCTCTCCGGTCGCGGCAGTCGATCGCGCGAAGGGTCGCACCCACCCTACTATTCGGACATGAACCCCTCGATGCCGGACAACGCCGGTGAAGGCCGGCCTGCGCCGGTCGTGATCGTGGGCGCGGGCCTAGCCGGCCTGACCGTCGCCCTCCATCTCGCGGACCGGCATGAGATCGTCGTCCTCGCCAAGCGACCGTTCGACGAGGCCGCCACCGCGCGTGCCCAGGGCGGGATCGTGGGCGTGCTGGGCACCGACGACAGCGTCGAGCTCCATGTCAACGACACGCAGGTCGCCGGCGCCGGCCTCGTCGACGAGCACGCGGCCCGGTTCATCGCCGAGCACAGCGCGGCGGCCATCGGCTGGCTCGTCGATCAGGGCGTCCCGTTCTCACCCGATCCCAACGGGCCGCTGGGCCTCCACCTCACCCGTGAGGGCGGCCACGCGGTGCGCCGGATCGCCCATGCGGCCGACGCGACCGGCCAGGCGATCCACGAGGTGCTGCTGGCCAAGGCCCGTGCCCATCCCAACATCTCGCTCCGCGAGCGATGGATGGCCGTCGACCTGGTGACCTCGCGCCACCTGCATCGCGACGAGCCCGATCGCTGCTATGGCGTGTACGTGCTCGACATCGATCGCGGACGCGTGGAGACGCTGCCCGCGTCGGCCGTGGTGCTCGCCACCGGCGGCGTGGGCAAGGTCTACCGCTACACGACGAATCCCGAGACGTCCACCGGCGACGGGATCGCGATGGCCTGGCGGTCCGGCTGCCGGATCGCCAACATGGAGTTCATCCAGTTCCATCCGACCTGCCTGTACCACCCGATGGAGCGGAGCTTCCTGATCACCGAGGCGCTTCGGGGCGAGGGAGCGCAGCTCAAGCTTCCGGACGGGACCCGGTTCATGGCCCAGCACGACGAGCGCATGGAGCTGGCACCGCGCGACATCGTGGCCCGCGCGATCGACTTCGAGATGAAGCGCCACGGGATCGACCACGTCTGGCTCGACGCAACCCATCTTGGCGAGCCGTTCCTCAAGGAGCACTTCCCGACGATCCACGCCCGGTGTCTCGAACTGGGGATCGACATCGCGCGCGAGCCGATCCCGGTCGTGCCCGCGGCCCATTACACGTGCGGCGGCGTCGTGACCGATCTCGACGGCCGGACGGACATGCCCGGGTTGTTCGCCGTCGGCGAGACGAGCTACACGGGGCTCCACGGCGCGAACCGGCTGGCCAGCAACTCGCTGCTCGAGTGCGTGGTCATCGGCCGCACCTGCGCGACGGCGATCGACGAGCTGGAGCTCGAGACAGCGTCTTGCCTGCCGGCGTGGGACGAGAGCCAGGTGGAGGATGCCGACGAGCAGGTCGTGATCTCCCACAACTGGGACGAGCTGCGGCTGACGATGTGGAACTACGTCGGGATCGTGCGGACGACCAAGCGACTCGAGCGCGCCCTCCACCGGATCCGTCTGCTGAGCGATGAGACCGAGGAGTACTACGCCCAGTTCCGCGTCAACCGCGACCTGCTGGAGCTGCGCAACCTGCTGACGACGTCGGAGCTGGTGGTTCGGTCGGCGCTGTCGCGGCACGAAAGCCGCGGGCTCCACTACAGCCGCGACTATCCGTTCCTGCTGCCCGCGACGCTGCCGACGGTGCTCGTCCGCGACCCGCAGCTCCGCGTCTGATCCATCCCTGGTCGGGTCACCGCGCCCGGCCGGCACGAGTCTGAGCCCGCCCGGCCCGCGGCCGAGTGCCCGGCCGGCACGAATCCGAGCCCGCCCGGCCCGGAGGCCGAGTGCGGACGTGACGGCTCATGCGTGACACGCTTGGCGGACGTCCTTCCGCCAGCACATCGCCGTCCCCGTCGTCCCGGCCGGCCGTCTGCCGGCGCTTCCATGCGTACCGGGCATCAAATCGGGGCCAACGCGTGGTCGATCGGCGGTCTGGCCGCCGGCCTGCCTGCCGATGCCGGATGCTAAGCGTGTCACGCATCCGGCAGCGGGCGCCTGCCCCCCTGAGTCGAACGGCCGACCAGACAGACGCCGAACGGGGAGTTGAACGGCGGGGCGCTCAGCCCTCGACGATCCGCATCGAGAAGTCCACCGCGCGGACGTGCTTGGTCAGGGCGCCGACCGAGATCCGGTCGACGCCGGTGGCTGCGATGTCGCGGATCGCATCGATCTCCGCGCCACCCGAGGCCTCGAGCAGCGCCCGGCCGCTGGTGACCCGGACCGCCTCGCGCATCGCGTCGAGCGTGAAGTTGTCGAGCAGGATGGTGGTCGCGCCCGCATCGAGCGCCTGGCGCAGCTGATCGAGGCGCTCGACCTCGATCTGGATGGGGACGTGCGGGCCGGCGCCAAGCGCCCGCGCCGCCTCCAACGCCGCCACGATCCCCCCTGCCGCGGCGATGTGGTTCTCCTTGATCAGGATCCCGTCCCACAGCGCCAGGCGCTGATTGGCGCCACCGCCCACTCGCACCGCGTGCTTCTGCGCGAGCCGGAGCCCCGGGATCGTCTTGCGCGTGTCGAGGACCAGGCAGCCGCGGGGGTTGGGCGATGCGCTCTCGATCGCGCCGACGTAGCGGCGGGCTGCGGTCGCGGTTCCCGACAGGAGCTGAAGGAAGTTGAGGGCCGGTCGTTCGGCCGACAGGATCGACCTGGCCGAGCCATGGATCTCGGCGACGGGCGAGTCGGCCGTCATGTCGGCTCCCTCCTCGTATGACCAGGTGATCGCCATGTCCCGGTCGAGCGCACGCATGCAGCCCTCGAACCAGGCGCGGCCGCACAGAACCGCCGTCTCGCGAGCGCGGACGCTTGCGACCACCGGCCCGTCCGGCACGAGCATCGCGGTCCAGTCGCCGGTTCCGACGTCCTCGGCGAGCGCGTCACGGACGTTGCGGGCGCGCGCCTCATCGAGCGTCTCGTTCGCCTCGAGCAGGCGGAAGGCAGCCACCGGGCGGGCGGGGCTACGCGGCGCCGAAGTGGGCCACGTGACCCCGATAGGCGGGCACGACGCTGTCGGGATGCTGGGCCACGAAGTCGAGCATCCGCTCGATGGGCGCCAGCGCCCGTGCCCGAGCGGGCTCCGGGACGGTGATCTCGCCGCTGCCGGTCTCGAGCGCGCGGATGACGCCATCCACGCTGTTCATCGCCATCCACGGGCAGTGCGCGCAGCTCCTGCAGGTCGCGCTGTCGCCGCCGGTCGGTGCCTCGATCAGCGTCTTTCCGGGCGCCAGCTGCCGCATCCGGTGGAAGATCCCGTTGTCGGTGGCCACGATGTACTCGTCGGCATCGCCGTCGATCACCGCCCGCAGCAGCTGTGACGTCGAGCCGACCACGTCCGCCTGCTCCACCACCGGTGCCGGCGACTCGGGGTGGGCGAGGACCATCGCGTCGGGGTGCTCCCTGCGGAGCAGCTCGAGCTCCATCCCCCGGAACTCGTCGTGGACGACGCAGGCGCCGCGCCACAGCAGCATGTCGGCGCCGGTCTCGCGCTGGATGTACTCGCCCAGGTGGCGGTCCGGCGCCCACAGCAGCCGTTCGCCGTGCGCCGCGAGGTCGCGCACGATCGCGAGCGCACACGACGAGGTCACCATCCAGTCGGCGCGCGCCTTCACGGCGGCGCTGGTGTTGGCGTACACGACCACGGTCCGGTCAGGGTTGGCGTCGCAGAACGCCGCGAACTCGTCGGGCGGGCAGCCGAGATCGAGCGAGCAGGTGGCCTCGAGGTCGGGCATCAGCACCCGCTTGTCGGGGCTCAGGATCTTGGACGTCTCGCCCATGAACCGGACGCCGGAAACCACGAGGGTGCGGGCTGGATGATCTCGGCCGAAGCGGGCCATCTCGAGCGAGTCGGCCACGCAGCCACCGGTCTCGAGCGCGAGGTCCTGGAGGTCACCGTCGGTGTAGAAATGGGCGGCCAGCACGGCGTCGTGCTCGCGCAGCAGCTCGGCGGCTCGCGCCTTCCGGGCGGCACGCTCGGCCGGGTTGGGGAGGTCCGGCACGCGGGCCCATGTCTGGAGCACCAGGTCCCGCCCGCCGGGGGCGGGCTTGGGGTACGCAACCTGGATGGTGGGCATGATCGTGGTTGCCTCGTCTCCGCGGCCTCGACTGGCCGGTGCCACAGATCGTAGCGCCCGGGCAGGGGAGGCGCGCCCGGGCGGCCCGGGCCGATGGCTTCGCGGGCGTGCCGACCTCAGCCGGCGGGCTTCAGCCGGCGGGCGTCAGCCAGACCCGGTACTCGGTGAGGTTCTCGAGCGACCCGTCCTTCGCGGACAAGTCGTACACCATCAGGGTGCCGTACTGGCTCTTCGCCACCGTGTAGGCGAGCTCGGTCTGGAATGCCCCCCAGCAGCCGGTCCCGCACGAGGCCATCACCTGCCGCTCCGCCAGGACCCTGCCGCTGCCGTTGAGCAGCTGGACGCGGAACGTGGCCTCGAACACGTTGGCGAGGCCGCTCACCCGGCCCGGGTTGCCGATCGAGGCACCCCACGCCGGGCGGTCGACGAAGATCGCCGGCAGCTGATCCTGGAAGTCGGCGCGGCCGACCGGATGGTCGAGCACGACGCCCTCACCGCTGAACATGGTGACCGGCGTCCCGTCGAGCTCGAAGGTGACCTTGTCCACGGTCGAGAACTGGGTCAGCGTGTAGACGACCTGGGCCAGGCGCCCCAGCACGGACGCGCTGCCGCCGCCCGATGCGAACGCACCGGACAGGTCGACGGTGGCGAGGCCGCTCTTGATCGAGAGGTCGAGGAGGCGGGTTCCAGCGGGGATCGCGGTGGACATCCCGGGTCGTGCGTTGGTCTCCACGGTGTTGGGTCCATCGAGCAGCGCGCGCATCGCTGCGGTCGCCACAGCCTTCGTCCCGGAAACCTCGCGCAGCACGGGAACCAGGCCTTCGTTCCCGCTGAAGCTGTCGAGGAAGAAGTAGGCGCGCACGATCGTGGTCGCGGGCGTCGCCGTGGGTGCGGGCGTCTGCGTGGGCGCTGTGCTGGGCGATGACGTGGGCGAGCCGCCGGGCGAGGTGCTGGCGGTGGGTCCGGGGGAGGGAGCGGACGTCGATGGCCCGACCGATGGGGAGGCACTCGCGGGCAGAGCATCCGACGGTGTGGGGCCACCGGACGCGGGGTTCGTGACATCCGGCGTGGCCGGTGTGCCCAGGGCACCCGTGGCAGGCGTGCAGCCGGTGGCTGCGGTCGCGACCAGGACGGCGAACAGGATGATGGCGTGGCTGCTGCGGGAGATCATGGCCGACCCCTCGAGACGGATTCGGAAGCCTCGCCAGCATCCGCCACCATCGTGTCCGCACCATCGCCGCCAGGTAACGATCGTGTCACGGGCAGGATGAGCGCGAACACCAGGCCTCCGCCCGGTCGCCGCCTCGCCCGCAGCGTCGCGCCCATCAGCGCGGCGTGCTCGGCGGCGATCGCGAGCCCCAGCCCCGAGCTGCCGGCGGAACGTGACGCGTCCGCCTTGTAGAAGCGCTCGAACAGGTGCGGCAGCGCCTCGGCCGCCACCCCCGGCCCGCGATCGGCGACCGTCACCACGACACCGTCCATCGTCGGCACCAGCGCCACCTCGACCGGCGTGCCCGGCGCGTGATCGCGGGCGTTGTCGAGCAGGTTGGCCAGGATCCGCTCGAGGCGCCTCGGCTCGGCGTCGACGTGCACGGGCGCCGGCGGCAGCGAGACGGCAGCCTCCGGCAGCCGCGCGGCCACCACGGCCGTGACCAGGCGGCCGACGTCGACCCGCTCCTTCGCCGATCGCTCGGCTCCGGCGTCGAACCGCGAGATCTCCATCAGGTCATCGACCAGGATCCGCAGCCGGCGAACGTCGGCTACGAGCAGCTCGGCCGCCCGTCGCTGGCCTGGCGGCAGGTCGTCGAGCCCGGCCTCGATCATCGATGCCTCGGCAACCAGCGCCGTCAGCGGCGTCCGGAGCTCATGCGAGACGTCGGCGACGAACCGCTGGTTCTGCCGCTGGGCCACCTCGAGCCGCTCGACCGTCGATTCGAGCGTCGCGGCCATCTCGTTGAATGCGGCGGACCATCGGCCGAACTCGTCGCGCCCGCCGGCCGGCACGCGCGCCGACAGGTCGCCCTCGCCGATCCGGCGGGTCGCGCCCGCGGCCGCATCGACCGGCCGCAGGATCCCCCGGGCGACCAACCCGGCCGCAGCCAGCGCCGCGAGGACAGCCACCAGCGCCGCCGCCGCGAGCCCGGTCCGGAGCTGCGCCAGCGCCGTCTCCACATCCCGGGCATCGAACACGAAGTACAGGGCCGGCGACCCTGCCTGCCGTCCACCCACGATCAGCACCGGCCGCCCGTCCAGCGTCTGCCAGGCGAAGCCCAGCTGGCCGGCCGCCACCGTCGCTCGCAGGGCTGGCGAGACCTGGTCGAGCGCACCGGCCATCGATGCAGGCTCGAACGGCTGACCTTCGCCGAAGTCGGCGATGGTCGCCGAATCACCACGCTGGGCGAACGCGTCGGGCAGCCCGCTGGCCTGGAACGAGGCGCGGTTCGTTGGTGCCGGAACGGCCCCCGGGAGGAGCACCGACAGGTTGTAGTCGGCCTGCTGGCGGGCATCGGCGATCAGCCGGTCGCGAAGCGACGCGTCGACGAACGCGTACACGCCGAGGCCGATCGCCGCCACGGTCACCGCGACCAGGGCAACGAGCGTCAGCGCGAGACGGGCCCGGACCCCTCGCATGATGTCCGTCGTCGAGCCTCCCTTTGCCGGGCCGCGCCCGGGCTCAGCCGTCCGGGCGCGCGGCCTTGTAGCCGGCGCCGCGGACCGTGAGCACCAGCGCCGGGTTCGCCGGATCCGCCTCGACCTTGGCCCGCAGCCGGCCGATCGCAGTGTCGACCAGGCGCGAGTCGCCCAGGTAGTCGTAGCCCCAGATGTGGTCCAGCAGCACCTCACGCGTCAGCACGCGGCCTGGCTGCTGGGCGAGGTCGGCCAGCAGGTCGAACTCGGTCCTGGTCAGCGCGATCTCGCGGTCGTCACGCTCCACGGTCCGGCCGTCGAGGTCGATCCGCAGCGGCCCGAGCCGAATGAGGCCGCCGCCGGCCACATCGGTCGACCCGGGACGACGCCGAAGCGCCGCACGCACCCGGGCGACCAGCTCGGGCATCTCGAACGGCTTGCGGACGTAGTCGTCGGCGCCCGACTCCAGGCCCACCACCACGTCGATCGTGTCGGCGCGGGCGGTCAGCATCACGATCGGGGTGGTGGCCTCGCGACGGATCGACCGGCACACCTCGAGCCCGTCCATGCGGGGCAGCATCACGTCGAGCAGCACGAGGTCCGGACGCTCCGCGCGCCACCGCTCGACACCCTCCACGCCGTCGGCTGCCGTGGTGACCGTGAAGCCGGCCGCACCGAGTCCCAGGGCGGTCACCTCGCGGATCGACGGATCGTCCTCGACGAGCAGGATTCGCGCGTCCACGTGGTCGAGTATGGCAGCGGTCGGGGCGCCCGCGGGGGTTGTCGGTGACGGTCGCGGAGGTTATCGGTGACGGTCGCGGAGGTTATCGGTGACGCCCGCGGAGGTTAGCGGGGACGGTCGTTGCGAGCCAGCTCCTGGAGCTCACGGAGCCGGGTGTCGGAGATCCCGAAGTGGTGGGCGATCTCGTGATGGACCGTGTCGAACACCTTCGCTCGCTGCCCTTCCGGCGTCGGGAAATGCGCGCGGATGGTCCCCCGGTAGATGGTGATCCGGGATGGCGTCGCTGCGTAGTCCGCCCCGAGCGTCGACCGGGGGACGCCCTGGTAGAGCCCGTACAGGCCCGGGACGCCGAGCGATGTCAGCTGGTCGGGCGTCGGCCACTCCTCGATGACGATCGCGACGCTGCCCAGGCGCTCACGGAACGCCGTCGGCAGGGAATCGATCGCCTCGACCACCCAGCTCTCGAAGGGGCCGTCGTCCGCCGCCATCACCGGCTGCTCGTCCATCGCCCGGCAGCGTATCCCGGCCGCTGGGCATGTGCTGCGACGCCGTGTCGTGGATTGGCCACGGGCCGCACCCGGATGAGGAAGCCGCCGCAGGCGAGGGCTCAGTCAGGTGGTTGGACGGTGCCGATCCGCTCGATTCCCGAGAACACCGCCGCGTAGTCGCCGCTCGCCGCCGCCGCCGGGCCGCTGGCCGCAGGAGCGGGGGCGGCGCCGGACGCGATCGTCGTGGCTCCACGGGCGACCCCCGCCGCCAGCTGGGATACGGCCTCGGTCGCCAGCTGGGACGCGGCCTCGGACACCCTCCGCGTGGCCTGGCCGATCCAGTGGGGGAGGAACGCGGAGGCCGGCACCGTGCCTGCGCTCATGCCGTGGGCCGTGCGCGCGAGGATCGCCTCGATCTCGGACCGCAACCCGAGCGCCACGCCCCAGACGAGGGCTTGGTCGGGCGTCTCCAGCCAGGTCATCTTCGACGCGGTGACGACATCGTCGAGCGTCGGCGAGCTGTCGAAGGTTGCCTTGAGGGTCCGGCGATAGGCGGCCAGCTGGGCCTTCATCACGGCGCCCTCGCGCGTTCGGGAGGCCATGTACCGCGCGATGAACCAGGTCGCGACCCCGCCCGCCGCGATCCCCAGCCCGGCGCCGTAGACGAGGCCCAGGCCGGTCGAGTCGGTACCCGCCACGACCAGGCCGACAACGACCTCCGCGACCGCGAGCCCCTCCCACTTCCAGCGCGAGATGAACGAGAAACCTTTGATCCAGCCCTTCCGCCGGGCGTAGCTCTCGACGAAGGTCCCGAACCCGATGGGTGCGTGGAACATGGACGCGCGCCTGGCGTCGATGTACGTCGGGGCCATCGCTCCGCCGGCCGTCGTGGCCGGCTGCGCCGTCAGCGCCGCGTGCTCGCGCAGCCAGGTCAGCCCGGACGCCATCTCCTCGGGCGTCGGCGCGTGACCGGTCACCGCCTCGATCCGCTTCGCGAACGCCTGCGGATCCGCCTCGACGGCCGCCGGATCGCTCAGCGCCTCGTGCAGCAGCCCCATCATCGGAGCCGTCCTGCCAGCAGAGGCGCGCAGGCTCTCGGGGACCGGCCGGCCCGACCGCTCGAGCGCGGCGATGACCGCCGTCTGGAGGTCCGCCGGTGCGCCGGGGGCCAGAGGATCGGCCGGTGCCCCAGGGGCTCCACCCGCACCCGCCTCGCTCCCGCCGGCCGCGAGCGCATTGGCAAGGAAGCCCGAGAACGACGACATGGCCGCGATGGCCGCCATCTCCCGCTGATCGCCGCCCGACGAACCGGTCCGCATCAGGGCGTAGCTCTTGAGGTTGGCCAGCAGCCAGGCCTCGCCCTCACCCACGGGGCGGCGGCGGTTGAGCAGGACCCGTGCATCGACCGTGTCTCCGCCGCGGAGCTCGATGCCGACGTGGTGGGCGCCCTTCGCATCCGGGGTCTCGTCGCGGAACGCGATCTCGTCGCGGCTGGCGAGATCGAACAGGGCGGCCATGAACGCGGTCGCCGCGGGTCCCGCGTCCACGATGGTCGCGGTCGCCGCCGTCATTCCTTCGGGTGGGGCGGGCAGGAGGATCGATGGATCGTCCAGGTACGTCGGGTCGCGACCGGTCGCGCGCCAGCGGACCAGGGCCCACCCCACGACGACCGCAAGGCTCACCAGCCCACCGATGATCGCCTGCATCCCCACCTCCGAGCCGATGCCCCAGGATCGGTCATTCGCGGCCGACCGGCTGCTCGTCGCACCGTCAGCCGCCGAAGCATGCCACGATCGGACGGCCCCTTCACTCCACGAACGCCTCACCGCGGGACGGCCTCACCGCGCGAAGGCCCGGGCACGGGGTGACCAGCTGGCCGGACCAT
The DNA here is from genome assembly GCA_963829295.1 of uncultured Chloroflexia bacterium. Taxonomy (GTDB): domain Bacteria; phylum Chloroflexota; class Limnocylindria; order Limnocylindrales; family CSP1-4; genus CAIXZV01. Next base: position 1,103,627 of record CAWHHU010000010.1, read on the forward strand.
CGGTGGATGGACGGTCCGGCACTCGAGGGGAACGCTGGGCCAGGTGCGTCCCCACCTCATTGCGGAGATCGGTTCCACGAACAGGTTTGGTCGCTCGGCCGGGGTTGCTCACCCGTTGCGGGTGCGTCTGCGCCGCCTGCTCATCGTCGCTCTCCTGGGCCTGGCGATCGGCCTGGGCTCGTTCGTCATCGTGCGCGCCATCACGCAGCCCCGTCGGACCACGCCGCTCTACGACCCGCCCGTCCTCGCCGGCCAGCAGCTGTGGGGCGCGTGCGCCGGCGGTTTCTACGCTCGGAAGGGCGACACGATCGTGCTCACCTCGACCGGCCACTGCACCACCGAGGGCACCGTCGCCTACGAGCCCGACGGCATCACCGTGCGCGGCGTGTTCGGCCCGGCTGCCCGGGATGCAACCTGCTCGTACGCGGACCACACGTGCGCGGCCTCGGACCTCAACTACCTGGTGGTCGCCACCGATCGCATCCCGTGGGGACACCTCAACGTGGTGGACCTGGGCACGGCCGGCTACCGGGTCATCGCCCCGGGCACCCGCCCGCTCGCCTGCGCCGACATCGCCATCGGCGATCTGGTCGAGATCGACGGCCGCAACACGTACCGCAGCGGACCGGTGGCCGAGAAGGGCGACAACCTCAAGCCCGCCGACCAGGACGGCATGTACTTCCCGTGCATGATCGCCGCCCGGATCCAGGTAGGGGTGGGCGACTCGGGTGGCGCGGTCCTGGTGCGCGGGATCCCGGCCGGGGTCACCAGTCGAAGCTTCGGCGGCTGGCTCGGGTTCACGCCCCTGGCCGAAGGCATGGCGGAGCTGGGGCTGGAGCTGTGCGCGACACCCGACTGCGGGCTCACGCCGCCTGCCGGGAGCTAGACGGAACGTGATCGGGATCGCCAGGGTGCCGACCCTGCAAGCAGGGGAGGTCACCGGGACTCCGGGCATCGGTCGCCCGCGGCTGTTCGCCCTGCTCGCGACGTCCTACATCGCCCTCGGGCTGATCGCCGTGACTACCGCGACGCTGGTGTTCCAGCCGCTGTTTCCGGCGATCCGGCTCCCGTTCTCGCCGCTCGGCCTCGATCCCGCCGCTGCGGGGCTCGGCCTGTGGATCATCGTCTGCCTCGGGACCTCGACCCAGGGCACGCGCGGCTCTGGCCAGGTGCCCCTCGTGTTCTCGACCGGCCCGGTCGTGGCCGCCGGGCTGCTGGGCGGCCCCGCCGCCGGAGCATGGGTCGCGCTGATCGGCTCGGTCCAGATCCGTGAGCTCCGGGGAGCGGTGTCCCGGTCCGAGGTGCTCGGTGGTCACGGGCTGCGCGCGCTGTCCGGGACGGCGGCCGCGGTGGCGATGCTGCTGGTGCGCGTGTTCGACGTCCAGCCCATTCAGCTCCGGGACCTGATCGCCATCCTGCTCGGGACGATCGTCATGGTCGTGATGGAGGAAGGTCTCGGGCTTCTGCTGTGGCATGCGCACACCGGCCGCCACGTCTCCGAGGGGTTCGGCGTCGTCAGCCGGGCCGACTGGAACCTCGCGTCGATTGCCGAGGGTTGCCTCGCGTGGCTCGTTGCCCTGGCGTACTTCTCCGGTCTGTGGTGGGCGCCGCTGCTGATCGTCGTCGCGGACCTGGCGGCAAACCGGTCCCTCGCGCACCACCAGGCGACATGGCAGCTCGCGCACCACCCCCTGACCGACCTCGCCAACGGACGCGCCCTGCGGGAGCACGTGGACCGCCTGCGACGGCACGGCTCGGCAGGCTCGATGGGCCTCGTCTATGTCGATCTCGATGGCTTCAAGGCCGTCAACGACGACCACGGGCACGACGTCGGCGACGATGTCCTGCGCGAGGTGGGGAGACGGTTTGGCTCGATCGCCGGCCCGGGGGTCTTCGTGGCGCACCTGCACGGAGACGAGTTCGCCATCCTGGCCGCCGGGATCCCTGACGGTCGGGCCGCGGAGGAGCTCGCCGGCCGCGTCCGCGCGCTGGTCGAGCCACCGATCATCCACGCGGCCGGTCAGCTCGCCGTCTCTGCGACGACCGGCACGGAGCTCATTCAGGATCTGGCCGATTTCGACGCGGCCATGCGATCCGCAGACCGCAGGATGCTGGCGGTGAAGGCGGAGCGCGCGAGGAGCGCCGGTCGGGATCGACGACGGGCCTGACCCGGGAAGTCGGCCGCGCAGCCTTCCGGCACGGATCCCGGTTGGCCGATCCCGGTGGCTGATGCGTGACAGGCGCCGATCCAGACTGTCGGACCGCGGTCTGATGCGTGACACGCTTAGCAGCTCGGATCGAGGCTGTGCGGACCCCTGCGATGGCGGGATCTCGCCAATTCGAGCGGCATTCATGCAAGGCAGGCATAGATCCCGCGCTGGCCGGGCAGAGCGGGTGAGCTTGACCGACCCGCCAAGCGTGCTACACATCGAGGACCCCTCGGACGGCCTGTCCGCACCAGGCGAGCCTCGGCTCGGCAAGGGCCAGACAGGTGCGGACGGACGCACGGGGATGGATTCGCGCTGACGGGCGGCGGCCGTCTCGGCACCCGCGACGGCCGGGTATCCCGGTGAGCCACCACGGAAGCGCGTGACCATCACGCCGAACGACGTCGTCCAGCTCCACGGGTCAACCGGTCGGAGTTCGAGCACGGAGGCCTGGACGAGCGCCGCTTGTCGCGCCGAGGACGTCAGGAACGGCGGTGGTCCTCGCCGACACGGGCCTGCTCGGGAGCCGCAGGGTCCTGTGTGGGCTCGACGGGCGCGATGGGCCCCGGGCGCCAGAGCCAGCCCAGGGTCCCCTGAGCGGCCCGGGTGCCTGAGTAGCCACCTCCGGGGCCACGCAGCAGGTACCCGATCCCGGCCGCGACGACGGCACCACCGAGCGGCCCGGCGACGTAGACCCACCAGGCCGTCGTGTCGCCGAGGACGAGCGCAGGGCCAAGGGAGCGCGCCACGTTCATCGAGGCACCACTCACGGGCGCTCCGATGAGACCGGCCAGCACGATGTAGCTGCCCACGCCGATGGCGTTGAGCGGGCCGATGTTCTGCGCGCCCGATGCCGTGCCCAGGATCACCGTGACCAGGCCGACGCTGAGCACCAGCTCCCAGATCATCGCCGTTCCCTCGCCGATCGCCGGCCCGGGAAGGGTCAGACCTGCCGTGCCCTGCCGGCCGAGAAGCGCCACGAGGAGGATCGTCGCGAGAACGGCGCCGACGAGCTGTGCCGCCACGTACCCGGGCACACGACGCCAGGGAAAGTCGCCGCGGAGCGCGAACGCGACGCTGACGCCCGGGTTGAGATGCGCCCCCGAAACCGCGCCCGTCGACAGGATGACCGCGCCGACCATCAGGCCCGGCGCAGTGACCTGGGCAGACAGGGAGATGACGTGGCCTCCGAATCGCGCGTCGACCATGGCTCCGGCCACAGCCGCCAGGACGAGGAAGAAGGTTCCGAGCGCCTCCGCGAGCAGGCGACGCCACTCGTAGGCGGCGTTGTTGAAGTCGGAGCCGGGGATCGGTGAACGTGCGCTCGATCGACCGGGGGTGACCATTACCGCCTTCGCGCCGATCGAGTCGAGTAGGACCGGGGGCGCGCCATCACGGCGCCGGGCTCCTGGCGCGCAGGGGCGCGGCCGTCGGCCCGAACACCCGATCGGCGCTCATCGGTCAGGGCATGTCCTCGTGTCGCTGCTCCTCGATGGTTCGCTCGGCGAGCGGTTCCGCTTCGAGTCGCTCGTCCGGGATCGGCCGCCCACTCTCGACCGATCTGCCGTAGGTGCCCAGCGCGAGGCGTTCCTCGGCCCGCCCGACAGCGGCCAGTTGCGCGCGCAGGTCGGCCTGGAGGGCCATGGAGACCGACTCCGTCTGCAGGTCGCTTCCGGCGTCCTCCTGCTCGCCGGTCTGCTGGCGCCCGAGTGCCCCTTCGTCCCGAATCTCGGTGCGCAGCCCAGCGAGAGCCGTTTCGATCCGCGCTCGCTCACGGGCCACGAGTGCGCGGGCCCGTTGCTCGTCCACCATCACCTCCCGGCTGGATCGACTCCGGCCGCTCGCCTGACCCCCGTGCGATTCTCCTCCGACCTGGCGGCGCGCGCACCGAAGGCCGTCGGCCACGGCGCAACGTTGGACCACGTCTGCTCCTCCGTCACGAGGTGCCGATGGCGATCAGGCCGGCCATCCCCAGCACGTACAACAGGAGAACGACCGCTGAGTCGAGGCCGACGCGGCCGATCGTTCGTGACGGCCGAAACACGATCCCGAACATGTACACCACGCTCAGCAGCGCCCCAAGCCCGCTCAGATAGATGTCCGTCATCTGGGCCCGGGGCACGACCGCCTGGCCCGACAGCAGGCTCGCCACCAGGAACAGGACCGGGAGGAAGGCATTGCCGCCGAAGATGTCGCCAAAGGCCAGCTGGTAGTCGCCCATTCGAACCGAGGCGAGGCCCGTCGAGACCTCGGGCAACGAGGTCGCCGCCGCCAGCACGGTGGACCCGAACAGGACGCCGCTCACATGGATCTGCGTGGCGATCCCTTCGCCGCTGAGCTCGAGCAGGGCGCCCGCTGCCAGGGTAACCGCCGCTCCGATGACGAACACGACTGCCGCGCTCGTCGTGCTCACGCCGCGCTCCGCCGCCTGCTTCGCACGGGCCTGCTTCGAGTGCCCGCGAGGTCGTTCCTGACCATCAGGAGGCTGCCCCTGCTGGTGCCAGGGCAGCCCTGTGCGGGCTCGATAGACCGCCCCGAACGACTTCGTCCACCTTCACATGTCAACAGGTGGGAGTTCGCGCCAGGCCTGATGGTCAGTTGTCGGCGCGTGACACACCGTCGGGACGTACGCGCTGCGACGACGTTCGTAGAGCGTTCATAGAGCGCGGATCGGGATCCTGCTCGACGGCTTCCACATGGTGGAGCCGCACCCCGCGATCGCTCGCTGCGCGAGAGACAGGAGGCCGAGCTTCCATGACGTCCCAATCCCGGGCCCGCCGAACTTGGGTGACTACCGGGCTCGTCCTGATCGAATTGTCTGCCGTGGCCGCCTGCTCCGGGCCCTCGGGCGTCGCGAGCGGTGCGACTCACTCGTCGGCCGGCACCCCTGTGGCCACGCTGGTCGAGACGGCAGGCCCGCCGGCGTCGGCAGCGCCGTCCGAGGCGGCGTCCCCGCTGACCGTGACCTCCTCACTCGCGGACGGACCGCTCACCGGTGCGGTCGACTGGACCGCCAGGGTTTCCGGACCGACCGACGTGGCGATCGACCGTGTCGAATTCCTGCTCGACGGAAAGCTTGCGTGGACCGAGCACAACCCGCCGTACACCTTCAATGACGACGGCAACGTGCTCATGCCGTGGGTCCTAACCCCGGGTTCGCACCAGCTCACGATCAACGTCGTTACGTCCTCAGGGGTTGCCGCATCGGCGCAGGTCGCCGTGACTACGGATCGGCCGCCCCTGCCGGCCGCGCTCGTGGACCGGAAGTTCGTGCGAACCGTGCCTGCGAGCGCGGTGGGGCCCACCGGGGACTGGCACCTGAGATTCGGTGCCGACGGCGTGATCATCGTGACTGACCCCTGGGGCGGCGGCGTCACCGAGGGATTCCAGGCCGCCGCGGACGGGACATTCTCCCTCTACGGACCGGCCAACTGGACCGCGCCGGCCTCACTTCGGGGCAGTATCTGCGACTACGCGGAGGGCGCTGTCGCCATGCGCTGGGAGGTCAAGGACTCCGAGCTGACGCTGTCCTCGGGCGGTGGCCCCGATCCGTGCCCGGGGCGGGCGTCCGTCTTCGCCGGCACGTGGGCGGTCAGCCCCTGAGCATCGCTTGACCGCGCGCCGCGGGGCAGCGACGATCCGCCTTCGATCTCCAGGGCCGCGTGCTGAGGTGTCCATGGACTTTCGCCTGCTCGGAGCGCTCGAGGCCGTGTCCGGTGGGGCCACGGCCGATCTCGGTCCGCCCAAGCAGCGCGCCCTGCTTGCGGTCCTGCTGCTGCACGCCGGGGAGATCGTGTCGGTCGACCGGCTCATCGACGACCTGTGGCCGGAGCATCCGCCGCGCACGGCGGCGCACTCGATCCAGATCTACGTCTCGGAGCTGCGCAAGGCACTTTCGCGGCTCGCGCCCGGCGAGCTCATCGTCACGCGCCAGCCGGGCTACCAGCTGCAGGCGGACGACGATGCGATCGACACCCGGCGGTTCGAGCGACTGGTGGAGGAGGGGCTGCAGCGCCTCCGGACGGGCGACCGGGTCGAGGGCTCGGAGCGGCTGCGGTCCGCGCTGGCCCTGTGGCGGGGGCCCGTCCTGTCCGAATTCGCCTACGAGGAGTTCGCCCAGCCGTACATCCGGCGGCTCACCGATCGGCATCTCGACGCGATCGAGGAGCTCGCGGCGGCGGAGCTCCTGGCCGGGCTCGTTGCCGACGCGCTCTCGCTTGTTGAGGCTGCAGTTCGCGAGGACCCGCTCCGCGAGCGATCACGCGAGATCCTGATGCTGGCACTCTCCCGATCGGGTCGCCACGCCGAGGCCCTCCGGACGTACCAGCGGCTCCGGGAGCTGCTCGACGATGAGCTCGGACTCGATCCATCCCCTGCGCTGCAGCGACTCCAGGAGCGGATCCTGCTCCACGACCCGGCCCTGGCGCCGGCCCCGGACGCCGCCGCAGGATCCGAGGAGCGGGCTCGAAATCCGTACAAGGGGCTGCGCGCGTTCACCGAGCAGGACGCCGCCGACTTCTTTGGCCGGGACGACCTGGCCGACCGACTCGTCGACAGCCTGCGCGCCGGCCAACGCCTCGTCGCGCTCGTCGGCCCCTCGGGTTCGGGGAAGTCCAGCGTTCTCGCGGCCGGTCTGATCCCCAGGGTTCGCGCCGGCGCGATCGCGGGGTCTGGGCAGTGGGACGTCGTCCACGTCATCCCCGCGACCAACAACCTCGCCGAGATCGAAGCGACGGTGCGGACGCCGGCGCCGCACCGACGGCTGCTCGTGCTCGACCAGTTCGAGGACCTGTTCGCCGTCGCCGACGAGGCGGCCCGGCGGCGGTTCCTCCAGGCGATCTCGGCCGCGCTCCGTGACCCGGAGGGGGCGGTCACGGTCGTGCTCGCCCTGCGGGCCGACTTCTACGACCGCCCGCTGCTCGATCCGGCGTTCGCCGAGATCTTCATCCCGGGCGTCATGAACGTCGTGCCGATGACGACCGACGAGCTCAAGGCGGCCGTCGCGGGCCCTGCGGAGCGTGCCGGTGTCAGCGTCGAGCCGGGGCTGCTCGCCGAGCTCGTCGCGGACACCGTGGCGCAGCCGGCGGCGCTGCCGCTGCTCCAGTTCGCCCTGACCGAGCTGTTCGACCGCGGCGACGGCGTGACGCTGACCCTGGCCGAGTATCGTGCACTCGGCGCGCTCCACGGCATCCTGTCGCGCCGCGCCGAGGCCCTCTACGGCGGGCTCGACGCTGCGGGCCGCCAGGTCGCCATGCAGGTATTCCTGCGCCTGGTACGTCCCGGTCGGTCACCGATCGACTCGAGGCGGAGGCCACCCCTGTCGGAGCTCACGGACCTCGACGTCGACCCGGTCGCGCTGTCCCAGGTCCTCGACGGATTCGGACGTCACCGGCTCCTGGCCTTCGACCGCGATCCGGTCACCGGCGACGCCACGGTCGAGGTGGCCCACGAGGCGCTGCTTCGCGAATGGGATCGTCTCGCCGGCTGGATCGATCGCCACCGCGCGGCACTGCGGCGCCACAGCTCGTTCGCCACGGCCGCGGAGGAGTGGGAGACAGCCGACCGTGACCCGGACTATCTCCTGACCGGGACACGCCTGGCGGAGTTCGAGACGACGATCCGCGAGGGCGCGCTCCAGCTCACCGGACGCGAGCGAGCGTTCCTCGAAGCGAGCCTCGAACGCCGGCGCGCCGAGCAGGCGGCGCAGACCGCGAGCATCGCGGCCAGCCGTCGCCTGGAACGGCTTGCGCGGATCCGCCTCGTAGGGCTCGGGGTTGCGGTCGCGGCCGTGATCGTGCTCGGCGGGTACACCGCCGTGGGCCTTGCCGCCCCAAGCAAGGCCCCGGTCTCGCTCATCTACAACGGGGAGCGCGTCTTCTCGCTCTCGCTGATCATCCAGCACGGCTTCGATCGGGCGGTCACGGACTTCGGGCTCACCTCGCGCAAGGTGTCCGTCAATTCCGGGCCGACGGCGGACGCTGCGATGCGGACCGTGTCCCAGGCTGGCTCCGCGTTGGTCGTCGCGGCGGCGGCGGAAGCCGACGTGGATCCCGTCGCCGCGGACTTCCCGGACACGCGCTACGTGGTGATCGACCAGCCCGCCGGCGAGCCCAACGTGATCCACCTGGCGTTCGGGGACAACGAGAGCTCGTTCCTTGCCGGCGTGGTCGCGGCGAAGACGACGCGGACGGGCACGATCGGTTTCATCGGCGGCACCGACGGTCCGGTCATCTGGTCGTTCGCCGCTGGCTACGAGGCCGGGGCCAAGGCGGTGGACCCCTCGATCCGGGTCCTGTCCGCGTACCTCGGCCCGAATGGCGCCTACGAGGCCTTCCAGGACCCGGTGGGCGCATCCTCGCAGGCCACGTCGCAATACCGTGGCGGCGCCGACGTCATCTTCGCGGCGGCGGGTGACTCGGGTGTCGGGGTGTTCAGCGCAGCGACCAGCGAATCGACCGCGCAGGGACACCAGCTGTGGGTGATCGGCGTGGACTCGGACCAGTACGTCACGGTGGGTGACAACCCGGCGAACGTGGACTGGCAGGCGTGGCAGCCGCACATCCTGACATCCGTCCTCAAGCGGATGGACACCGCCGTGTACGACGTGCTGGCGCAGTACGCCGGTGGCAATCTCGCGACCGGTACGCGGCGCCTGGGCCTCGCCAGCCACGCGGTCGACCTCTCGACCAGCGGCGGCTTCATCGACGGGCTGCGCGACGAGATCGACACCTGGCGCGCACGGATCGTCGCGGGCTCCGTCGCGGTGCCGTGCGTCCCGGTCGGGCGGGAGGCCCAGGCTGTCGCGCTGGGCGTCGACCCGACCGGGTGCGGCGGCTGATCCCCGGAGCCGGGGGCTGATGCCCCCCGGCCGGGTTGCCAGGGTGGGGTCAGGGGAAGACGGCCGTCCCGGCGTAGTGATCGTCGATCCCTATCGCATCGCACGAGTCGCCGGGGAAGTACGTCCCGACGAGGGTCCCGGCGCCGTGCGCGCCTGCCAGGCTGCCGGTGCCCCCGGTGATCACCCAGCTGCCCCGGTCCTGCGGGTCGCACGGTCGAACGCTCGCGTGCACGTGGATGTCGAGGGACCCACCCGCACAGGTCAATGTGGTGTGGACGTCGAACGCGAGGGCCGCGCCGCGACCCACGACTCGTACATCCTGCGACTGGGTCCCGGCGTCGCAGTCCGGCAGCCCGGTGGCCGTGAACGTGGCTGACCCATCGAACGACGTGTGGGCGTCGATCGTCACCCGCGTGGCGGTCGCGCCGCGGACCGGCGACACGGCCAATGCGAGCAGCATCGAGGCCCCGACGAGAAGAGCAAATCGCCTGCGCATCTGTGCGCCTCCGTTATCGCGGGTCGCGTCGCTGGCCGCGCCACTCCGGGCGACCCGTTGCCGAGCGGCGCCGGCCCAGCGTCCACTCCGTGCTCTACGTCGGCTCTACGCTGGGTCCGCGCTGCCTCCCCGCAACGGAGCGGCAGGGACCCGTGCGCGTCCGCGCTCGGCCCGCCGAGCGGCGCCTCCTCGCACGACACGATCAGCGACGACAGCCGGGCCGCGCTCCTGCCCGGGACGAATTCGGCTGCGTGCGTATCCCGTCGGCGACCCTCTGAGATCGGCCCGCCCGGGCTACCATGGACAGTCCCGTGACCATCGCCCCCAACGACTTCGTCCAGCTCCACCGGTCAATAGGTGGGAGTTCGCGCACGCACTGACGGCCGAATGCCCTACGTCGGCGGCCGGAACTGTCGGGTATCCGCTGTGCCGTCGCCAAGGAGTCGGACTGCTCCGCCGTGCGAATTGCCGGCCACCCTCAGCGGCGGAGCAGTGTCAGCACCGCCAGTACGCGCCGGTTCAGTTCCGGAGATGGCTCCAAGTCGAGCTTCTGGAACACGACCGCGGAGGCTGCCTCGACCGTGCGCTCGCTGATCCCGAGCTCATGGGCGATGCTGGCGTTCGAGCGGCCCTCCGCCATCAGGGCCAGGATGTCCCGCTCGCGACTCGTGAGCCGCTCCAGAGGTGAGGCGGGCCGCCGGCTGCGCATGAGCTGGGCCACGATGGTCGGGTCGATGACGCACTCGCCCTCGGTCACCCGGTGCAGGGCGTCCACCAGCACCGCGATGTTCGAGACGCGCTCCTTGAGCAGATAGCCGAGCCCACCGGGCTGGTCGGCCAGCAGGCGCTGTGCGTAGCGCGGCTCGACGAACTGGCTGAGCAGCACGACCGCGGTCGACGGGTGCTCGTCGCAAATCCGCCGTGCGGCCACCAGTCCCTCGTCGCTGTGGGTGGGCGGCATCCGGATGTCGACGATCGCGACATCGGGCTTCTGACGGGCCACCAGAGCCAGCAGCGAGTCGACGTCCGCAGCCTCGCCGACGACCTGGACCCCTGCGTCCTCGAGCAGTCGGGCCAGCCCGGACCGGACCAGCATCACGTCGTCGGCGACGACTACGCGCATGGCATCACCGCGGTGACTGCCACGCCGCCGTCGATGGGCTCGACGGCGAGGTGGCCGCCGACGGCACCGACCCGGTCGGCGACATCGACCAGGTCATCCTGCCCCAATTCCACGCTCCCCATCAACTGGACGCGAAGCTCCAGGGTGCGATCGTGGGTGGCCGCCGTGACCTCGGCCGAGGCCGAGCCTGGGACCTTGCCCGCGTGCGCAAGCGCGGCGGCGACCACAGCGTAGGCAGCCAGCGCGACGTCCCGCTCGAGGTCGGGTCCGAGCTCTGGGACATCGAGCGTGACCGGTACGTCGGACGCCCTGGCCATGTCCTCCAGGGCAGCGGCAAGGCCATCGGTCGCGAGCGTCGCCGGGAAGATGCCGTGTCCCAGGAGCCGGAGCCGCTCCAGGGCATCGTGGACGCTCGCCTCAGCGCGCGACACGGTTTCGCCACCATCGGCCAGGCGGCTGCGCGCCAGGCTGAGCTGGAACGAGGCGCCGACCAGCCGTTGCTGGGCGCCATCGTGCAGGTCGCGCTCGATCCGCTGGCGCTCGGCGTCCGAGGCGTCCACGATCCGCCGCTGCGAGGCCCGGACTTCTGAGAGTCGTGCACGGCCGACCGCCGCCAGCCGCGCGTTCTGGAGCGCGAGCATCGTGGCCGGGGTCAGCGTCGCCAGGAGCTCTCCGGGATCCTCGCCGGCGGGGACCTCGAGGCGGAGCGCCGGGCCGCCAGCGTCCGAGATCACGACGGCGCGAGCCGGCTCGGCGCCGGATGCCACCTCCTCGCCGTCTGCGCCGACCCAGCGGCCGTCCTCCGGGACGGCGTAATGGACGCGGAGATTGAGGCCGCGAGCCGTACCCGAGGCGAGGCCCGTATCCGACAGGTGATCCACGAGCTCTCGCACCGCGAGGCGCCTTCGGCGGAGCGCGGCAGTCGCTACCACCGGTGCGAGCCCGGCCAGGAGCCCCGCGACGACGGCGGGGAGCACCACGGCCTCCGTCGTCCGTGAGTCCGTCCACGAGACCGCGTGGGCGACCCACGACGTCGTCAGGACGATCACGGCGAGCAGCGAGGCCCACTCGACCCCAGCGGATCGACGGCGAGCCGCTTCCCGGACAAGCTCGATCATCGCCAGGATGCCGGCTGCTCCGACGAGGGCGGTCGCGAGCGCGTAGGCAGCACGGCTTGAGAGGAGGGTGGCCAACGGGGGCTGAACGTTGGCGCAGGTCAGATTGCAGCCAGGGTCGGTCAGCGGGTCGTACCCGGCGGCGTGCACGACGACCGCGGCGACCGCGAGCGCGTAGATGACGCGAACCCGGTCCCATGGAGCGACGTCACGCGACCATCGCAGGCCGATGTGCGATATGCCGGCCACGGCGAGCGGTGCCGCGGCAAGCGCTCCCGCCTGCGCGGCGGGAGGGAGGACGATGATCCCGGCCCACGTCGGCACGAGCAGTCCAGCCGAGGTCGCCGCGACCGCGACCGCCAGCGCCGATCGCTCGATGCTCACGATCCACGCGGCACCGATCAGGGCGAGGCCGGCCAGCAGCCCGAGCGCGATCAGCCAGACCGGCAGGCTGCGCCAGATCAGGGACATCGGCGGGTCGGACGTCGCGCCGAGCACGGTTATCGTGAATGCGACCGTCAAAGCCGCGGCTGCCGTGAAGCCCCCGACTCCCGTCGCTCGCGGGGGCGACAGGTTGGGCAACGGATCTGCGCGCCTGGCCACGTGTGGCATTGTGCAACCCTGCCCCTCGCCCCACACCCGTGTTGTCCACATCGGCAGCCGAGCCAGCCCGCTGGGAGGAAACTAGGCCGGCGCGTAGAACCAACAGGTTCAGCCAAGCACGTGAGGGCAAGCGACATGAACAGGCGATCGGTCCACCGATCCATCAGCGTCGCGCTGGGCTCCCTGTTGCTCGCCGCTTGCGCGGGACAGGCGGTGCCTCCACAGGACAAAGCGGGTGCCCAGACGCTCGTGCTGAATCTGGCCACGGGCGATCCGATTGCCAACAATGACTTGACGTCGGGCCAGGCGGCATTCATCCAGGACCTGGCGTCGGTGTCGGGCGGGATGATCAGGGTCGATCTGACCGTGAACTTCGGCGGGCCGGCTACGGACGCCGAGTCCAAGCTGGTGGAAGCGATCGCGTCGGGCGATGTCGACGGCGGCTGGCCATCCACCCGCGCCTTCGCGAACGCCGGGATCCGCGGCCTCGAAGCGGTCGAGGCCCCGCTCACGATCCCGAGCTACGCCGTCAGCAAGGCCCTTGTGTCCGGGCCGGTGGCCGTGGACCTGCTCGCCCAGCTACATGGGAGCGGGGTCAAGGGGCTGGGGCTCGCGGTCGGCCCGCTCCGCCGTCCGTTCGCGGCGCAGGCTCCGCTGCTCAGCCTGCAGGATTGGAAGGGCATCCCGTTCCGGTCGTTCAACTCGCCGGTCCAGGCGGACACGATCCGGGCCCTCGGTGCCACGCCGGTCAACTCGGGGAACGACTGGGTCGACCAGATCGCGGCCGGCACCCTGCGCGGCATCGAGTTCGACGTTGCCCAGTACTCGGCGAACGGCAACGGATCCCTGGCACCGTTCGTGACAGCGAACGTCGTGCTGTGGCCCAAGGTGTTCGTCCTCGCCCTGAGCCAGAAGCGCTGGGATGCCCTGACCGATCAGCAGCGCACGTGGGTCCAGCAGGCAGCCGACCTGGCGACAAAGGCGTCGGTCGACGCTAGGTGGGACGAGTCGACACCCGCCGTCGGACTGTGCGCGGGCGGGGTCCGGTTCGTCGATGCGAGCACATCCCAGCTGGCTGCGCTCCACGACGCGGTGGCCCCGGTGATCGCCACGCTGGCGGCCGACCCGGTGAATGGCCCGCTCCTGGCCGAGATCCAGGCCATCGCCCGCCAATACCCGAAGGTCGAGGAGCCGGACGTACCGGCGAGCTGCCGCGAGCTCGGAATCGTACCTGCTGCTCCGAGTATCCCGGCGGACGTGTCGTCGCTGCCGGACGGAACCTACCGCGAGCAGGTAACCCAGGCCGACATCACCGCTGCCGGGGCCCCCGACCCGGGCATGGCCGGCACGTGGACCCTCACCGTCAAGGACGGCACGTTCGCGCTCGCCTGCCGGTTCATCGGCCAGCCCCAGACGGACTGCGGGAACAGCCACTCCGACGGTCTAACGGTCGAGGTAGGCCGGCTCCACGGCAGCGGCAACACCGTCTACTTCGTTGGTGATGCCGAGATGCTGCACCAGGCGACCGGGTGCCTGATGCCGGAGTCGCAGACACAGGACGGCCACTGCTACGTGATCCCGCCGTACTGGCTCGACTGGTCGCTCGACGGCGATGAACTGACATTCAGCCATCCAGGGGGCGACCTTGACGCCTACCAGTACTCATTCGCCACCTGGACCAGGATCAACTAGCGGCGATCCGGGCGGTGAGCGTCGTGCCGCCTCCGGCTGGGCTGTCCACCCGGAGCCGGCCACCGAGCACCGCGAGCCGGTCGGCGAGGCCCCGGAGACCGAACCCGGACGGCCGGGCGCCCCCGACCCCGTCGTCGGAGACAGCGATCACCAGGTCGCCTCGCTCGCGACGGAGGTCGATCGAGATCCGGCTCGCCCGGGCATGCTTCGTCGCATTCGCGAGGGCTTCCGAGCAGACGTAGAACAGGGCGGTCTCGCGGGCCACGTCGGCTGTTGCGTTCGGGGTCGCGGACACGGCCACCGGCAGCGGGCACCGTTCCGCGAGCCGGGCGATCGCCGCGACGAGGCCGCCGTTCCCGAGCGTCGCGGGCGGGACGCCGTCGATCAGCGCAAGGATCTCGCCCACCGAGGCGTCGAGCTCGCGGTGGGCTACGGCCAGCGCCTCGTTCGCTTCCTCGTCACCCGCAGGCAGGTCGATCCGGCGCAGTTGGGCCGCGGCCGCCTCGATGGGGCGCACCACCTCGTCGCGGAGTCGCGCCGCGATCGCGTTCCGCTGCCGGTCGGCTGTCGCAAGCAGCCGGCCCCGAGCGGCATCCAGCTCCGCCAGCTGCCCACGTAACGCCGCTTGCCGGCGCTCGTTCGTGGCCGTGAGGCGAACGGCCTCGACCACGGCAGCCACGGTTACCGGATCGTGCATCGCGGCGGTCAGGCCGTGGGCGACGGCGGCCAGCGGCCCCTCGTCATCGTCGACCGTGATCAGGGCCCTTTGGGTGTCGAGGCCCGGAGGCAATCCGCTGGGTCTGACGTACCCCATCGTTGCCGGGTCCCAGCGGTACATCTCTAGCATTGGATCCCCGAGGGTCTCGGCCAGGAGAACGGCGAGGCCCCGGAGACCCACGACCCGCTCGTCGCCGAGGAGGCGGTCCGCGAGCCGGGCCCGCTCCCGCACGACAGCCCGACTCGCGACCGGGAAGCCGAGCGCGAAGACGAGCAGCAGGAGCTCGAACGCCAGCCTCCAGAGCCGGGGGTCGAAGGCCCGGGGCTGCGCCACCTCGGCCATCCAGGACGCTGCGAGCGCGGCGGCGAGCGCAGCGGCGGCGAGGACGCGGACCCACGCGACCACGCGCTCCCATCGCCGAACGGCCCAGGCCGACACCGCGACGGCCACGAACAGTCCCGCCAGCACCGGCTTCGTCGGGACGACCAGGGTAACCGGCAGCGCGAGCAACAGTGGCCAGTCGTGAGCGGTCCGCGGACGGCCGCTCGGAAACAGCGTAAACGCGATCGCCAGGAACCCGAGGTAGGAGAGCTCGGCGACGGGCAGGAAGGAACCCGCAAGCCAGGCGAGACCAACCGCGGCGAACAGCAACCGGCTTGGCCATGGCGCCCAGGCGAGGGCAGCGCCTCCGATGAAGGAAAGGCCAACGGCCAGGTCCATGGCGGTCGCCACCCGATCGAGGCCACCCGGGGCGAGGTCAGCCTCTGCGGCGAGCACGGTCAGCACGCCCGTCAGCAGTGCGGCCGTGGTCCATCCGGCGCGCGTGCGCCACCGTCGGTCCGTGTCGCCTGCGATTCCGGTCACATGCCAGTCGATAGTCGATCGCCGGTCGAGTGTCAAGGTCGGTCGCCCACGGGCTGAACGATTGGCGACAGCAAGGCGAAGGAACACCGTGCTACCCCGGTCCCACTCCGAGCCAGCGCCGTTGGAGCACGGCTGCTCGCTGCCTAGGGTGGCGGACACAACCCGGACGCCAGATTGTGCCGGGGCGAAGCATCCGAGGTGGCGACATGAACGGACGATCGATCCGCGGTCGGGTGGCCGCGGTAGCCGCGGCCACGTTGTGGGCGGCCGCGGCCATGCCCGGTGGAGCGGCGGCCGGCGGGCCTGCGGGACCGACGGCAGGATCCGCGGCGCAACGTGCCGCGATCCAGGCACATCACTCATCGTCGACAAGGCTCCTGGCGGAGATGCGAAGCCACCTGCCCGCGAGCCACCGGGCCCGTTCGCCCCGCGTCTCGCTGCTCCCCGCGAGCGGCGCGGCCCTGTGTGTCGGGAGCGGCTCGGGTTGCTACGCGACGATCCAGGCCGCGCTGGACGCGGCGCACGATGGCGACACGATCCGCGTCGGTCGCGGCACATTTGCTGGTGGGATCACGATCACGAAGAGCGTCCGAATCGTGGGTGCCGGAGCACGCGCCACGATCATCAAGGGTGGCGGCTCCGTCGTCACGATCGGCGAGTTCGGCGCGGACGCGGAGCCGACCGTAACGATCACCGGCGTGACGATCACCGGCGGGTACGCGACCTCCAGCCCGGAATCCGTGCCGTTCGTCGGCCAGGAGGGTGTCTTCGCGCTCGGTGGCGGGGTGGAGAT
>CAWHHU010000011.1:0-52445 GCA_963829295.1 uncultured Chloroflexia bacterium
CAAATTCGCGCGAGCGCAGCGGGGTGATGGTCGTTGGAGCCCGCAGTGGCAACCAGTGTTCGATCCCTCGATCTCCCGCACGACGCGATGGATGGCCGCCGTCCGGAATGCCGCGGCGCCGCGGTGAGCCGAAGCGTGGGCACTCTACCATCCGGCCCAACCGACGGGTCGTGCCTTGACACCGCGACGGGGCGGTGGTTCGATTGTTCATCATTTATGGACGATGGGTTGGAGCCGGCCGGGCGCGCGCCTGCGACGGGCCTGTCTTCCGAGCCCAGGAGGAACGACATGAGCGCTCCGTCGGCCGATCTGCCGGTCGGGATGGCAGGCCTCCGGTATGGCATCACGCAGGTCTCCCTCGCGGTTCGGGACCTCGATGCCACGATGGCCCGTTACCACCGCGCCTTTGGGTGGGCACCGTGGCAGGTGTTCGATCACGTGCCGCCGGTCCACCACAACACCATGCTTCGTGGCGAGCCGGTCCACTACGCGCTGCGGGGCGCCGAGGTCTACGTCGGATCGCTCAACTTCGAGCTGCTGCAACCGCTCGAGGGACCGAACCTGTGGTCGGAGTTCATGGACCGGCGCGGTGAGGGGGTGGCTTCCATTGCGACCATGTTCGTCGAGCGTGAGGATGGCGATGCCGTCAGGGTCGCCTTCAAGGAGCGGTTCGGCATCGACGTCAACATGAAGGCCGACATCGGCGACCACATCGAGTACTACTACCTCGAGACCGAGCACCAGTTCGGGTGCCTGATCGAGTCGGGCAGCGGGCACGCGATCGATTTCGTCAAGCCGGCGCAGGTGTATCCCCGGCCCGGAGCTCAGCCCGGTCCGTCACCGGTCAGCGGGATCAGCTACCCGATCACCCAGGTCTCGGTGACGGTCCGCGACCTGGACACCAAGATGCGCAACTACCACGACGCGTTCGGCTGGGGCCCGTGGAAGGTTTACGAGTCGGATGGCCGGCGCGTCATGCATCACTCCGAGTGGCGCGGCAAGCCGGCCGAGTTCAAGGTCCGCTGGGCGGAGACGATGGTTGGGGACCTGAACTTCGAGCTCATCGAGCCGCTCGCTCCGGGCAATCCGTTCCACGAGTTTCTCGAGACCAAGGGCGAAGGGATCTCGTCGATCGCGGTCATGTTCGAGACCGCCGAGGAGTCCGAGCGGGTCAAGGCCCAGTTCGCCGCGGACGGCATCGGCATCACCGCCCTCAGCCACATCGGCGACCACATCGAGTGGTACTTCCTGGACACCGAGCCCGGCTTCAAGTGCATCATCGAGTCCGGGAGCGGCCACGCTCACGATTTCGAGATGCCGTACACGACCTACCCGTAGCGGGCGGACATCGCACCGGATCGGGCTCGGGAGCCCAGGGCCGCCGGATGGGCGTGGAGCCGATGGGAGGCGGCGAGACCAACGCGGTCACGGGCGGCGCGACGGCGTTTGACATCGTCATCCGGGCAGGCTCGCTGGTCGATGGCACCGGGTCACCCGCGATCAACGCCGACGTGGGGATCAGGAATGGCCGCATCCGGGCGATCGGCGACCTGTCACGCGCATCGGCCGACGACGAGATCGATGCGACCGGCCTGACGGTCTGCCCGGGGTTCATCGACGTCCACAGCCATTCGGACTTCACGTTGCTCCTGGATGGGCGGGCACGGAGCGCGCTCGCGCAGGGCGTGACGACCGAGCTGGTCGGCAACTGCGGGCATGGCTGCGGCCCGATGCGCGACACGCCTTCGTTCGCCGCCAACATCTTCGGCTACGACGCCGTGACGCCACTCGACTGGCGCACCACCGAGGACTACCTCGAGCGCGTCGAACGTGGATCGCCGGCGATCAACGTGGCCACGCTGGTCCCGCTGGGCAATCTCCGGATGTCGGTGATGAGCGACCCGGAGCAAGCCGCAACCCCTGACGACGTGCGGGCGATGGACCGGCTGCTGGCGGAGGGACTGGCAGCGGGAGCGTTCGGCCTGTCCGCCGGACTCTCGTACCCAGACTCGATCAGCGCCCGACCCGAAGAGCTCGAGGCGCTGGGCCAACGCGTGCAGGCCGGAGGCGGACTGTATGCGCTGTGCATGCGCGACACGGGTGAGGGCGCCGTGCCCAGCCTCGACGAGGGCATCGTCACCGCCCGCACGACGGGTGTCCGACTGCAGCTCTCGCACGCCATGCCGGAGGCGGGCAGCCCGCCGGACATGACGGAGCAGACGTTCGAGCGGGTGGAGGATGCGCGGTGCGACGGGTTGGACGTCGGGTTCGACATGCACACCCGGCCATTCGGCGAGGTCAACCTCAGCATCGCGCTGCCGGTGTGGGCGTTGTCCGGGGGGCCGTCGGCGCTGGCCGAACGCCTGCACGACCCGGCAGCGCGGGCTCGGATCAAGGCGTACCCGAGCACGCTCGACCACTATCTGGCGGACCCAGGTCCGGACCGGCTCACGATGGCGTCCGTCCATGATTCGGCGGTGCTCGGCCACAGTCTGGCCGAGCTGACGCCCGGCGGTGGTGACGTGCTGGACACCGTCCTCGACATCCTCCTCGCCGAGGTCGACGAGGTCCATCGACCGCTGGTGCTCATCTGGATGTACCCGGAGGACGCGGTGGCTCGCTTCTTCCGGCACCCACTGTGCTCGATCGCCTCCGATGCCACCACGCTCAGCCCGGGTGGACCGCTCGGGGACGCAATCTTCCATGGCGCCTACACGTGGGCCGCGTGGTTCCTGCGCCGGATCGTCCGCGAGCGCGGTGAGCTCACGGTCGAGGACGGCATCAGGCGGGTCACGTCGCTGCCGGCAAGTCGGATCGGGCTGGCAGACCGGGGCGTGATTCGAGAGGGTGCCTGGGCCGATATCGCCGTGTTCGATCTCGCGCACACGACGGAGCGGGGCACGGTCGAAGCTCCCAACCGGCTCGCCGAAGGCGTCCGGCACGTCCTGGTCAACGGCCGCTTTGCCGTCCGCGACGGAGCGTTCCAGGAGGCTCGCTCCGGGGCCGTCCTCCGGCGGGGATGACGACGGCGTTCAGGCGCCGTCGCTGCGTCAGATGGACGACTGCCCGCCGTCGACGATCAGGGCGGTTCCGATGCAGTAGGACGCATCGTCCGAGGCCAGCCAGGTGATGGCCGCGGCAACCTCGTCCGCCCGGCCCGCTCGACCGAGCGGGATTTGATCGCTCCAGTACTTGAGCTGCGCAGGGTCCTTCATCACGAAGTCGTTGATCGGCGTGTCGATGAACCCCGGGATGACCATGTTGACCCGGATGTCATGGCGGGCGAAGTCGATGGCCATCACCTTCATCATCGCGAAGATGCCGCCTTTGCTCGCGCTGTAGGCGGGCTCGTTCGTGGCCATGCCGAGGTAACCGCAGTTCGAGCCCAGGCAGACGATCGAACCTCCGCCGGCGGCCTGAAGGTGCGGCAGTGCGTGCTTGCAGGTCAGGAACTGGCCGTTGAGATTGGTGACGATGAGCCTGTTCCAGGCCTCGAGCGTGATCCGGTCGAGCCGGTCGTCCTCGTCGGGCAGCTCCACCGCCGCATTGGAGACGACGATGTCCAGCCCGCCCAGGGCCGTTGCGGCCTGGTCGATGGCCGGGCCGATCTGGTCCTCGACCGAGCAGTCGGCAGGCAGCACCACAGCGCGGCCGCCACTCGCCTCGATCTCGTGGGCGACGTCCTCCAGGCCGGCGCGGCCTCGGGCGATCAACGCGACGCTGGCGCCCTCTGCCGCGAAGCGCAGCGCCGTCGAACGGCCGATCCCTTTGCTGGCTCCGGTGACCAGCGCTCGCTTGCCGGCGAAGCGGTCTCGAATGGGTTCGATCATGTCCGAATGACCCTCCCGCGTGTTGCCTGGGCTGCCGAGCCTGGCGTCGAATGACCCCGTGCCCGCCATTGGTGTCGTTGGTGGGGCTTCGCTGCTGCCATCACGCACGAAGGTCGAGGACCCAGTCCTCGCCGTCGGGCGCGACGAACGTCGTTTGCCCTGACGTCGGGTCTCCGATGGCCACGGCCGTGCGCCACCACCCCCTCCGGGGGTCGAACCAGCGCGCGCTTTGGTCGGCGACCGCGTCTCGCGCGAGCTCGATCGGCCCACCGAGCGGCGCGTAGACGACCGTCCATCTGCGGTCGTCCGTTCGCGCCGCTGTGAGGAACCGAGCGATGTCGGCGGTACCGGGCTGGGCGAGCAGGATCTCCTGGGCAGGTCGCAGTCGCCACCACGGGCCAGACTCGAAGTAGCGGCGCAGGGTGGTCATCGAGCGCGCCCCGGGCGTGTCGAGGACCGTCCACCACGGCTGGAGCAGCTCCTCGGATTGGGACCGGATGCCCTGCCCCACAGGCTCGGGCTCGGCGGCCCATGCCCACAGGCTGTAGTGACCGTACGACACCCCGGCCGTGGGCGTCACGAGCAGGCTCCAGTAGCCTGCACGTCGCACCTCGTGCGCGGTGAACCGGATGCCGCTGTCGTACGAGGGATGGTCCTCGTAGTTGGGCTCGAGGTTGATGATCGGCTTGGCCGGCGCCGTTCGCCAGTCATGCGCGGCATCGCCGTCGGGCAGCCAGCGCACCTTGGCCGGGTCGTCCGAGTGGCACGACTGGTAGCTCAGGAAGGTGACCCAGGGCTCGCCACGGAACTCCGCCCCAGCCCACGTCCAGCCGCGTGGATGCATCGTGACCAGCGGCTCGGGCGGGTGGCTGTAGGCGGCGCGCCCGATGGACCAGAACCGTTCCTCGGCGCGGCGCCCGGCGAAGCCCCCGTCGCCCGCGAGCGTCCACGACATGTGATACGAGCCCCAGCGCGCGCGAAGCCAGCGGGCGAACCGGACCAGGCGCTCGGCTGGCCACGCCCAGCC
Organism: uncultured Chloroflexia bacterium; assembly: GCA_963829295.1. Taxonomy (GTDB): domain Bacteria; phylum Chloroflexota; class Limnocylindria; order Limnocylindrales; family CSP1-4; genus CAIXZV01. The sequence continues at coordinate 4,858 of CAWHHU010000011.1, forward strand.
GGGCTCGTCCTCGTATAGGGAGAGCACGACGATCCCGTACCCGAGCAGCCCGTGGTCCGCGATGGCCTTAACCTTTGGATCGAGCCGGCGGTAGAAGCGCGGGTTCGGCGCAAAGCCATCGTCCTCGTAGAACGACGGCTCGCCCACCGGATCGGTCGCCAGGCCCCGCCACTGCGTCGTGAAGAACTGGATCGCCGAGAATCCCTGGGCCCGCCGCGTGTCGAGGTATGCGTCCCAGTCCGCGGGGTCGGAGCGGATGAGGCCATTCCATACCGTGTCGCCGATCCACAGGAAGGGCATCCCGTCTCCGTGGGCGAGCGAGGTGCCATCCGTCGCGACTCCGACGGGACCGTGGACGAACACGGGGTTCGCGCCCTCGTAGGCCGCGCACTCGAGCTCGCCCGAGCGTCCGTGGAGCCCCTCATCGTCGGGATCGGACGCCACCGAATGCCAGGTCCATCGTCCGGGCTCGTCGAGGCGGATCCGGGCTCGCCACGCCAGGCCCCCGTCCCAGAACGCGTCCACGGTCGTGCTTCGGCCCGACGGTCCCGCGAGCTCGAGCCGGACATCGACGTCCCAGAACGGCCTCGCACGCTCGCGCCTGCTCTCGAACACGAGCTCGTGGGCTACCCAGCGCGTCACGCGTTCCATCAGTCTCGCCTCTTTCGGGTCGAAGCCTCGCCTGTTCCCTGGTGGTCCGCGTTCGATGCCCAGGTCAGGGAACGCTCTCGAGGACCAGCGTGGCGTCCTCCGCAAACGGGGGTGTGAGCCACGCCGATCCGTCCGCGACCAGCGTGCCTCCGCCCTGCCGCCGACCGGTTGCAGGCTCGAACCACCCGACGCTGACCCGTGGTCCGGCCAGCGCGGCCAGCCGGACCTCGAGTGGCCGTCTGGCCGGCGTGTAGATGACCGCCAGGCGACCGTCCGGCGTGGAGGCGGCGATGGCTCGGTCAAGTCCCCGGGATTCGCCGAGCCCACCCGTGAGGACTCGCAGCTCGGTGTCGGGGGCGAGCTCCGCCCACGGGAGGCTGCGGAAGAAGTCGCCCCAGCGAGCCATCGCGATCGACCCCGGCAGCTCGAGGGCGGCCTGCCACCCGTCCCAGAACAGCCAGATCGGATGGTTGCCCATGACGTGCCCGTTGGCGCCGCACAGCACCGACCACCATGCCTGACGCCGGATCTGCAACTCAGATGCGTTGTGTTCGCCCTCGTACGTGGACTCGATCAGGAAGAACGGCCACACGGGGTCGCGGCTCCAGTCGTGGAGCAGCTCCTGGTGGACGATCCCGTACGTGTAGGTGACGTTGACGTCCAGCCAGTCCGAGCCGGCGAACACGTCGACCGGCGAGGTTTCCGGGTGAGGATGGGCGGTGAACAGGTTCCGCACCCCGGTGCTCCGGATGCCGGCCGCCGCGGCGTCGAGGCCGGCGCGCGCCTCCTCCGGGTGCCAGTCGCCACCGATCGACCACATGATGTTGGCGAACCGGCCGAAGCGCCTGCCGAGGTACTCGCCGTAGCGGCGACACCCGTCCGGCCCCGTGGAGACGATCTCGTCGTACCAGCCTTCGAGGTGCCGGGACACGCCCGGTCGATCCTTCCGGTAGCCGATGTAGGTGGGGGCGAGGATGACCAGGAAGCCCCGCTCGGCGCACGCGTTGAGCACGCGCTCGGCCGCATCGAAGTAGGCGTCGTTGGGGGTGCTCAGGTCGCCGGGCGTGGTGAACGGCTCACGCCCGGCGAGGTCGCGTGGCGGATCCTTCGAGAACAGGTGCTCGATGAGATTGACCAGGATGGTGTTGAAGCCCTTGGCGTGGCGGTCATCGAGGTAGCGGAGGGCATCCTCGAAGGTGAGATTCGCGATGATCGACCAGGCGGCATCTCCCTGGATGAGGAACGGTCGCCCGTCGGCATCGAGGAGGCGCCGGCGATCCGGGGAGAGCGTGAGCGGGAAGCGCTGGGCCGGTGGCGGCGGGGGAAGTGGCTGTGCCGTCATGACCGGCTCGGCGGGGTGGACCGCGTGCTGCGGATGCTCGCTGACCACGCGCTGCTTGGTCATGGCCGACCTCCTTCCGACGGGATGCGTTTGCCCTCGGCGTCGAACAGATGGACCGCGGCCGGATCGACCCGGATATGGATCCGCTGGCCGTCGACCATCCCCGAGCCGCTTTCGACCCGGACGGTCCCCGTCGTCTCAGGTCCCATCCGCAGCGACAGGTACTCGTCCGCGCCCACGGACTCCACCAGCTCGACAGTGCCCTCGACGGCTCCGGGCTCGCTCGGTCCGACAACGTGCAGCGCCTCGGGCCGGACACCCAGGGAGACCTCGCCATCGACGGCAGGTCCCGCCGCGAGATCGACCGTGAGCCCGCCCTCGAACCGGCGACCACCGCCGTCAAGATGGGTCAGGTGCCCCCGGTACAGGTTCATCGGGGGGCTGCCGACGAACGTCGCCACGAACCGGTTGGCCGGCCGGCCGTACACTTCGGCGGTCGCGCCAACCTGCTGGATCTCGCCGTCGCGCAGGACGACGATCCGGTCGGCCATCGTCATCGCCTCGACCTGGTCGTGGGTGACGTACACGGTCGTCCGGCCCACCCGGCGATGCAGCCGCAGCAGCTCGGTCCGCATCTGGACCCGGAGCAGCGCGTCGAGGTTGGACAGCGGCTCGTCCATGAGGAATGCGACGGGCTCGCGGATGATCGCCCGGCCCAACGCGACCCGCTGACGCTGGCCACCGGACAGCTGATCGGGGTACCGGTCGAGCTGCTCGGTCAGCTCGAGCAGCGCGGCGACCTCGCGAACCCGGGACGCCACCTCGTCAGCCGGGCGCTTGCGCATCTTGAGCGGGAAGCCGATGTTGGTGCCCACCGTCATGTGCGGGTACAGGGCGTAGTTCTGGAACACCATCGACACGTCCCGGTCCTTGGGGCGCAGGTAGTTCGCCAGACGGCCGTTGATGTACACCTCGCCGTCGGTCGGGTCCTCGAGCCCGGCGATGATCTTGAGCAGCGTGCTCTTGCCGCAGCCCGACGGCCCCAGCAGGACCAGGAACTCGCCGGGCTGGATGTCGAGGTCGACCGAGCGCAGGGCGCGCGTCTTGTCGTAGCGCTTGCTGATCTCGACGAGCTCGATGGCGGGCCCGGTCGTGCCGGGGCTGGAGGCGGCGGCTTGCGCAGATGTCATTGCTTGAGGGCTCCGGCAAGGGAACGGGCCAGGAACTGGCGCTGGAGGACGAAGAACACGATCCCGATCGGGATCATCGACATGACCGCGGAGGCAGACCACAGGCCGTAATCGACCCCGCCGTGTGAGCGGAGACCGGCAACCCCGACCGTCACGAGCTCGACATCGTTGCTCGACGTCGCGATCAGCGGCCACACGAAGCTCATGAACTGGTCGGTGAAGATGATCACAGCCAGCACCACCAGCCCGGGCTTGATCAGCGGCAGGATGATCCGCCAGTAGATCCCGAACTCGCTGACGCCGTCGAGGCGGGCGGCGTTCTCGAGGTCCTTGGGCAATCCCAGGATGAACTGGCGCATCAGGAACACGCCCAGCGGGTTGGCCAGGGCCGGCAGGATCAGCGCCCAGTAGGTGTTCAGCAGCCCGAGCGTGTACACGAGGGTCCACAGCGGGATGATCAGCGCCCCGAACGGCACCATCAGCAGCAGCAGGAGGAGCATGAACACGATGCGCTTGCCCGTGATGTCGAGCTTGGCCAGCGCATAGCCCGCCATCGAGTCCAGGAAGATCTTGCACACCGTCACGGTGGTGGCCACGAACAGCGTGTTCAGCATCCAGCGCGGGAAGGCCGTGTCGGTGAGCAGTCGTTCGTAGTTGCCGAAGTAGGGCGGGATCGGGATGAGCTTGGGTGGGTACTGGAAGATCCCGGTGCTGTCCTTGAGCGAGGCGAGCACGACGTAGTAGAACGGCGCGACCAGGATGAAGCAGATCAGAGCCAGCAGGAGATGTCGCCCGGCACCGGCGATCCGGCTGCGCCGCCGGGCGCGACGCTGGTGCTCGGCGACGGCGGCCGCGTCCTGGGCGGAGCGGCGACCGATGACCTGTGCGGCCATCAGCTAGTCCTCACCGCGCCGCGAGCGCAGCGCGTAGAGCTGGATCACGGTCAGGATCAGAATTGCCACCAGGAACACGAGCGAGATCGCCGCAGCGTAGCCGACCTTGTTGTTGCTGCCGAACACGTATTGCCAGACACGAAGGACGATGGTGGTCGTCGCTGTGCCCGGGCCGCCGTTGGTGAGCACGAGCGCGGTGTCGAACACTTGCAGGCCCCAGATCGTGGCGACCACGATCGCGAACAGCAGGATCCGGCGGAGCAGCGGGATCGTGATGTAGCGCAGCTTGGCAAACCCTTCAGCGCCGTCGAGCGATGCCGCCTGGTACAGCTCCTCGGGCAGGCCGATGATGGCGGCCACGAAGAAGATGGCCCAGTAGCCGACATTGCGCCACACGTCCAGCGCGGCGAGCACCGGCAGGGCCGACGATGCGCCGAGCCAGGTCACCGGCTGTGCGCCGAATGCGCGCAGCACCGTGTTGAACAGGCCGAAGTCCGAGTTCGTCAGGAACAGCCAGATCAGCGCGGCGACAACCGGCGGCACCAGCACCGGAAAGTAGGCGAGGAACCGGTACACCGCCCCGCCCCGCCTGGTGCGCGCCAGCAGCAGTCCGATGAGCAACGAGCCGAGCAGGATCGGCGGCACCGACATGACCGCGAACAGCAGTGTGTTCTGGATCGCGACGGACGCGCCGACGACATCGGGCAGCCGGGTGAAGTTGTCGAGCCCGACATAGTGCGTGCCAGTCGTCAGGCCGCCGAACTGCGTGCTCCACCAGCCCGTGCCCAGCACGGGGATGACCAGGAACACCACGAAGAAGAAGAACATCGGACCAAGGAACGCCCAGCCGATGACCTCCCGACGGAGGCGCGCTCGTCGGCGCAGCCGCCGGTGCTCGGCGACGGCCAGACGCATCCTCGACAACGAACCGACCCCTCCTTCCTGCTCATTGAGCACGCTGACACGCGAAGGCGACCCGGCTCAGCCGGGTCGCCTTCGGACCGGGGACTAGAGACCGACCTCCTGCTTGACGATCTTCTCGACGTTGTTCACGGCATCCTGGGCCGACTCCTTGCCCGCGTAGCAATTCTGGATCTCGGCCTCGGCGAGGCTCTCGACGTCAGCCCAGGCGGGGAAGTTCTCGAGCCCGACCGCGTACTTCTGGAAGTCCGCGAACGATGCCGCCAGCTGCGGTGCCGCGTTGGTGCCGTAGCCATTGTCAGTGGCATCGGTGCGCGCCGGGTAGGTGCCCGAGTTGTCAGCCCAGTAGGCGTCATTGGGGCCGTTGCACCACCACTTGACGACCTCCCACATGAGGTCCTGGTCGGCCGACTTCGCGTTGACCATGTAGATGCTGAGGTCGTTGAAGTTGACCCGCGACTGCGGGCCGGGCGGGTTCGGCACCAGGGCCCAGGTGAACGGCACCGGGGAGGGAAGGACCGTCGTGGAGGCAAGGTCCGAGGAGTAGATCGCCATCTTGCCGGCCGCGAACGCCGCGGGGGCGTTGTCGTAGGTATAGGTGCCCAGCGGCGGCGCGATCCCCTGCTTGAACAGGTCGGCGAACTGTTGGGTCACCGTCACGACGTCGGGATGGTTGACGTTGGGCGCCGAGAGGTCCGGGGTCAGGTAGGAGCCGCCGGCGGCGCGCAGGCGCTGGTACCACTCGCCGTAGCCGCCCAGCTGGATGCCGATGCCGAAGCCGTAGGTTCCAGGCTTGGTCATCTTGGTGACGCAGGCCAGGAATGTGTCCCAGGTGTCAGCAAAGGTCTCGTCGTAACCGGCCGCCTTGACCATGTCCATGTTGACGAACATCGCATCCTCGACGTGCCAGCTGATCGGCAGGCCGAGGATCTTGTCGCCGTATGCCTTGATGCGATCCATGTACAGATACTTGGACAGCTCCGACGCGAACGACGGGTCGTTGATGCGCGACGTCAGATCGGTGAAGACGCCGGACGCCTCGTAGTCGGGATAGGAACTTTCCGTCGTCATATAGATGTCGTGGGCCCCGGCCTGAACGGAGGTGTTGATCTCCTGGGCCGCCGTGTCCCACTGGTAGAGGCGGAAGTCGAAGGTCACATTGGGATAGATCGCCTGGAAGCCCTGGGCAATGTGTTGATGGTGCGCGACCTCCTGATCGGACCACGGGCCCACCAGGAACCGCACGTTGCCCTTGAGGTCCTTCGGGCTCGGCGACGCGCTGCTGGGCGCGGTGCTGGGTGGCGGGCTGCTCGAGGCTCCGCCATTCGCGGTTGGGGCCGCCGTCGGTGTGGAGGACCCACAGGCGGCGACGATCGCGCCTACCACGCTCGGAGCGAGTCCCAGCGCGAGCAGGCGGGTGACGAACGTGCGCCGAGACATTCGGCCTGCCAGGTATGCATCGGCGAGCTGCGTGGTCTTGCGGTCGAGATCCGCATTCATCTCGGATCAACCTCCTCCTCCGACGATGTCCATCGGTGACGTCGACCGGATGACCCGCTCGGGTCATGGCCTTGCGCACTTGTTCAGAATCCACGAACATGCGTCGCAGGTCAAGACCTTGTCACTCGATTGCGGATTCATCTAACATCAGACGTCTGATGTCAAGCGGTCCCGCAACGCACGTCACGACCAGCCCGATGAGTGCGGTCGATGGGCGAGCGCGTCTCGCCCATCAGGTGGCCGACAGGCTGTTCGCCATGGTGACCTCCGGGGCGTACGAGCCGGGGAGTCGGCTGCCGACAGAGCCCGATCTGGCGGCGATGACCGGCGTGAGCCGGATGACCCTGCGCGAGGCCGTGCGGCTCCTTCAGGCCAAGGGTGTGGTCTCCGTCGAGCACGGCCGCGGCACGTTCGTCCGGCCGATCACCGACTGGTCGATCCTCGATCCCGCTGTCATGCGCGCGAGAGCGGCGAACGGTCGAGGCGCCGACGAGATCTTCGGCAAGGTCCTCGAGGCGCGGCGGCTGGTCGAGGTCGGTGTCGCGGGCCTCGCGGCGACCCGCAGGACCGCCAGGCATCTGACCGAGATGCGAGTCACCCTGAATGAGATGCGTCGCGCGGCGGACGCGGGGGCGATCGACGCGTTCACGGCGGCCGACGTCGCGTTCCATCAGGCGGTCATGCGCGCGGCGGGGAACGAGGTCATTGCCGCGTTCTTCATGCCGGTGGAAAGCCTCGTGCTCGAGTCGCGGCGACGGACGTCAGAGGTCGCCGGAGCTCGTCGCCATGCCGTGTCAGCCCACGCGGCGATCCTGGCTGCGATCGAGGTGGCGGACCCTGCCGAAGCCCGAGGTGCGATGGATGCCCACCTCGCCCAGACCGTCGCGGACGCCAGCCGGCGCGGAGCGGCGGCAGACACCGGCCCGGCCCCGGCCGTGGACAACGCGCGTCTCGGCGCCACCGCAGATCCGTGAGGTCGCTGCCAGCTCCGCGTCGTGCGGCGAGGCGGCCGCAGGGAAGAGGGACCCGTGGAGGCCGATCACGGCACCAGATGTTCGACGCGCGCGACCCGGCCCGCCCCCGCGTGTCCTCCGGGGTCGATGTCGCGGCAGCGTCAGCGTCCGAAGCGACGCGCTCGTAGCTGGTAGGTGCGGATCGCGCGCAGGAAGTCGATCTCGCGGAACGCCGGCCAGTAGACGTCGCAGAAGTGGTATTCGCTGTACACGCTCTGCCATGGGAGGAAGCCCGACAGGCGCACCTCGCCGGAGGTGCGGATGATCAGGTCCGGATCCGATGAGCCATGGGTGTAGAGGTGTCCGGCGAGGGCCTCCGCCGTGATCCCGTCGGCAATGTCGGCCGCGGGCGTGCCAGCTGTGACGGCGTCCCGAACCGTGGCCCGGAACGCCTCGAGGAGCTCGTCGCGGCCGCTGTAGGCGATCGCGACGGTCACCCTGATCGCTCCGTCGGGGCGGGACAGGGTCGCTGACCGCTCAACCGCCTCGGCCAGGCCCGCGGGCAGGACATCGCGCCGACCGATCACGCGCAATTCGACCGGGGCAGCCGTTCGTCGCCGACCGGAGGCAAGCGCGGAGATCGCCTCGGTGGCGACATCGGTGATCGTCGTCACCTCCGGGGCAGCTCGCTCGAGGTTCTCGATCGAGAGCGCCCACAGGGTGACCTCGCGGATCCCGAGATCGACGCACCAGTCGATGAGCTCGAGCGCCTTCTCGGCGCCTCTGCGGTGACCCTCGCCCGCGTCCGGGTAGCCCTCCGATGCCGCCCATCTCCGGTTGCCATCCATGATCAGCGCGACGTGGCCGGGTCGCGGTCGCGCCAGCACGGCTGCTCGCAGGCGAGCCGTGTAGAGCGCGTACGCCGGTGCGAGGACCACGGCGATCGCCCGCCGGTAGGCGCGGCCGAAGCGCCCGTTGGCTAGCCTGGTGAGCGGATCGGCCATGAGCCCTCCCGGTTGCTGGACGCCAACAAGACGGTGGCGACCGCCGGCGCGTGGCGTCGGCGCCTGCTGAACGCGCCACGGCTCAGCCGAGCTTGGCCGACGCGTTCGATGCGCTGCGACTCCTCCTCGCTACCCGGCTTCCCGCGTTGCTAGGCGATCCTGCGCCGGTAGGTGCGCATCGCGACGAGGTAGGCGACGACGAGGATACCGACGCACCAGGCGAGGGCGATCCAGATGTCGGTGCCGGCCGGCCGCTGGGTGAACAGGTCGCGGAGCGCGTTGACGATCGAGGTTACCGGCTGGTTCTCGGCGAAGGCGCGGACCGGGCCGGGCATGGTTCGGGTGGGCACGAATGCCGAGCTGATGAACGGCAGGAAGATGAGCGGGTAGGAGAAGGCGCCTGCGCCGTCCACGGTCTTCGCGGACAGGCCGGCGATGACCGCAATCCATGTCAACGCCAGGGTGAACAGGACCAGGATGCCGGCGACCGCGAGCCATTCCGGCACTCCCGCCGGTGAGCGGAAGCCCACGAGGAGGGCAACGGCCACGACGACCACGAGCGAGACCAGATTGGCGATCAGCGAGGTCAGCACGTGCGCCCACAGGACGGACGACCTCGCGATCGGCATGGACTGGAATCGCTCGAAGATGCCGCTCTTCATATCCGTGAACAGGCGCAGTGAGGTGTAGGCGATGCCCGATGCGATTGTGATGAGCAGGATGCCGGGCAGCATGTAGTTCACATACGAGTCCGACCCTGTCTCGATCGCGCCGCCGAACACGTAGACGAACAGCAGCATCATCGCGACCGGCGTGATCACGGTCGTGATGATGGTGTCCGGGCTGCGGGCGATGTGGCGCAGGGATCGTCCCGTCAGGAGGGCCGTGTCGCTGAAGAAATGCGTGGTCATCGTTGATCCTTACTTGCTCTCGGTGTGGTTGCCGTCCAGGCCAACGCTGGTGCGCTGGCAGCTGCCGGCGACGATGGCGAGGAAGACGTCCTCAAGGGTCGGCTGCTTCTCGACGTACTCGATCCTGGCGGGCGGGAGCAGCTGCCTGAGCTCGGCGAGGGTGCCGTTCACCGTGATCCGTCCCTCGTGGAGGATCGCGATCCGGTCCGCGAGCTGTTCGGCCTCGTCGAGATACTGGGTGGTGAGCAGCACCGTGGCGCCCTGCCCGGCAAGCTCCTTGACGGCCTGCCACACCTCGATGCGCCCCTCAGGGTCGAGCCCGGTCGTCGGCTCGTCGAGGAGGATCACCGGTGGATTCCCGATGAGGCTCGTCGTGATGTCGAGCCGGCGGCGCATGCCACCCGAGTAGGTCGCCACCCTCCGCGCGGCCGCGTCGGTCAGCGCGAAACGCTCGAGCAGGCCATCCGCGATCCCTCCCGGGTCCTTGAGGTGCCGCAACCGGGCGATCAGCACGAGGTTCTCCCGCCCGCTGAGAATCTCGTCGACGGCGGCGAACTGTCCGGTGAGACTGAAGGACGCTCGCACGCGCGCAGCCTGCGTGGCGATATCGAAACCGTTGACGGTGACGGTCCCCGCGTCGGCCTTGAGCAGGGTGGAGAGGATGTTCACGACCGTGGTCTTGCCCGCTCCGTTCGATCCGAGCAGGGCGAAGATGCTGCCGCGCGCGACGTCGAAGTCCACGCCCCGCAGCACATGCAGCTGCTTGAAGGACTTCTCCAGGCCCTGCACATGGACCGCGGGCCCCTGAACTTGGGTGGATGTCATGGATTCTCCTGGTCTGACTCGATGCGCTTGGCGGCGCTGGTCTGTCGTGTTATCGCCGTCAGCATACGGCGTAGACTTTCCTCGCCGTAGTCTAGGTATGCGGCGTATACTTGTCAAGCGATGAGGTCAACGTGACGGAGCACGCGCGAGGACGGCCGGGCCTGACCCGTGAGGCAGTCGTGGCGCGTGCGCTCGAGATTGGTACCGCCGAAGGCCTCGAGGCGGTCAGCCTGCGGCGCATCGCACAGGAGCTCGGGGTCACGCCGATGGCCCTATACCGCCACGTTCGCGACAAGCAGGACCTCATCAACGCCATGACCGAGGCGGTCCTCGACGGGATCGACACCACCGCCGGGCTCCGCCCCGAGATGACCTGGACCGAACGGATGCGCCTGGCGATCGACAACTACAAGGAGCAGATCGACACGCGTCCGCTTGCCCTTCCCCTCAGCATTGCGTACAGCGGCAATGACTCATTGGGCCCCAGGGGCTTCTGGAGGATGCTCGAGGACCTCCTGGCCATCCTGCTCGATGCGGGTTTTGGGCGGCGGGACGCGATCGTCCAGATCCGCATGATCTCGAACCTCCTCGCCGGCTACCTGCTGCTGCTCCAGCAGGCCGGGCCCCCGGATGCCGGGCCGCTCGATGCCCACCAGGTCGATCTCGTGCGACGTCGCTTCGTCCTTGCGCAGATGAGCCTCCCGCGCGACGAGTTCCCGAACCTGGTCGAAAGCGCCGAGGACACAGCCGAGGTCTGGCTCAGCGATCCGTCCCGCTGGTGGAAGAACACGGTTGACCTGATCATGTTCGGCTTGGAGCAAATGCTCGAGCGCAGCCGCGACGGATCAGGGTCGCAGGGGCGCACCTCGTAGCGTGCTCATGGTCCTGCATCGCCACGCAATGCGATGGCGACTTGCCGACGCGAACGACACCGCGCTAAACGCCGACGCCCCGCGAACAGCCCGGCGTCGCCGAGCACGATGAGGAGGGCCGAGACGTAGAAGGCGGTCGCCCGCCGCGCGGGCGCCAGCAAGGGGACCCTCTACCGCCGATGGTCGTCCCGCGCCGCGCTCCTGGTCGACGCGATGAGCACGACCTTCGTGCCGATGACGCCGCCAGCGACGGGAGAGCTTCGGCCGGACCTACTCGGGCTCGTGCGCAGCGGCCAGGAGCTCCTCGATCGTCAGCCCTTCGCACGGTTGATGGCGGCGGTCATCGACGCAGCCCAGCGGGACGTCTCGCTCGGATCCATGCACAGGGAGCTCACCGAGCGCCGGCGCCAGCCGTTCCATAAGGTTGGAACGCGAACTCGTCGCTCGCGCCGTCGGCCGCGAACTTCGCCTTCCGGCGTTGTCGGTCGCCAAGTCGTGATCACGCGAGCGTGAAGTGTCGATCCTGACGACGTGACCTTCGGCCCACGAGGAAGTGTCATTCGGTCGTGAGTATCTCAGCCCACCGTGATACAGTCGAGGCTGAGATGTTCTCCATCTTCATCACGCTTTCAGCGTCGCCCGCTCAGTCGATATCGGGGGGTGCTGGTGTTCCTCGCGGTCCGCATGCTCCTGCCCAAGCGGGCCTCGACCGAGAACGTCGCCGAGATCACGGATGCGAACCGTGCACGGTGCTCGTGACCTCGGTCGACGCCATGGCCGGCGCCTGGCTCGGCGCTCGGTTCACGGCCGGCAGGGTCAAGTCCGCCACCCTCGCGCGCGCCTTCGCCGTCGCCCTCATTGCGCTGGCCGCCCAGCGTGCCTGGATCCTGCTCACGTAGCCGAGGCTCCTCCCATGAAGACCGAACTGCCCGTCATCGCCCAGCCCCGGATGGATCTCTCGGCGCCCGACGTGACTCGCCCGCAGGCCGCAGCGGCGCTCCTGGCCGACCGCGTGCGCGCATCGATCCTCGTGATGCTCGGCGGTGGTCCGCATTGCGTGTGTGAGATGGCCGCCGCGCTGGGCGAGCGCGAGAACAACGTCTCAAACCATCTGGCCAAGCTGCGCGATGCGGGTCTCGTCCATAGCGTCCGCCACGAGGCGAACGCGCGGTTCTCCTACTACGAGCGCAACGAGGCCGCCTGTGCCGCCGCGCTGCGTGCCCTCGAGGGAGTGCTCTCGTGACCACCCTTGCGGCCCGTCGCGTCCAGCCGCCGCTGTGGCTCGTCGTCCTCGCCGGCTCGGCGCTCTGGCTCGTCGCCTGGTTCCTCGCGCTCCCCGCGTCGACCTGGCTCGCCTTCGACGTCCTCCGCCTCGACCCGGCCTCCCAGCTTGGACCGGCCGTCGCGTTCTTCCTCTACGACGTGCCCAAGGTGCTGCTGCTCCTGACCGGGATCGTCACCCTCGTCTCCTTCCTGCGCTCGTTCGTCTCAGCCGAGCGCGTGCGCGCAGCGCTCGCCGGGCGGAACGCCGTCGCCGGGACGGCCGCCGCCGCGGGCTTCGGGGTCATCACCCCGTTCTGCTCCTGCTCGGCGGTGCCGCTGTTCATCGGCTTCCTCGAGGCTGGCGTGCCGCTCGGCGTGACGTTCGCGTTCCTCATCGCCTCGCCGATGGTCAACGAGGTCGCGATCGTGCTGCTGTGGGGGCTCGTCGGGCCGCAGCTCACCATCGCCTACATGGCCGCCGGACTCGTGGTCGCGATCGTGGCCGGGATCGTCATCGGGCGGCTCGGCCTCGAGCGGTACGTCGAGGACTACGTCTGGAAGATCCGCGCGGGCGACTCGATCGCCGAGGTGGCGCCGACGATGGAGGACCGGCTGCGCGACGCCTGGCGTTCGACCCGCGACATCGTCGGCCGGGTCTGGCCGTACGTCATCGTCGGCATCGGGGTCGGGGCATTCATCCACGGCTTCGTGCCCGAGGAGTTGGTCGTCCAGATCGGCGGGTCGGGCAACCCGCTCGCCGTTCCGGCGCTTGTCGCGCTCGGCGTCCCGCTCTACAGCAATGCCGCGGGCACGATCCCGGTCGTCGAGGCGCTCCTCGGCAAGGGCCTGCCGGTCGGCTCAGCACTTGCGTTCATGATGGCGATTACCGCCCTCTCACTGCCCGAGATGGTCATCTTGCGCAAGGTCATGAAGCCGCGGCTCATGGCCGCGTTCGCGGGCATCGTGGCCGTCGGGATCATCGCCATCGGCTACCTGTTCAACTGGCTGGCCGCGTGATGGCACGCCTCGTCGAGGTCATCGGGCCAGGCTGCCGCCGCTGCTCGGTCCTGCTCGAGCTCGTGCGCGAGGTCGCGCGCACCGCCTGCCCCGAGGCGGAGGCCCGCTATGTCACCGATCCGGCCGAGATCGTCGGCCGCGGCTTCTTCATGCGAACCCCTGCCCTGGTCGTCGACGGCACGGTCGTCGCGGCCGGCCGGGTCCCGAGCCGGCGGGAGGTCTCCGGTTGGCTCACGTCACAAGAGGAGGTTCACCCGTGAAGGTCATCGAGGTCCTCGGACCCGGCTGCAACAACTGCCAAAAGCTCGAGGCGAACGCTCGCGAGGCGGTCGCCCAGGCTGGCGTCGAAGCGGAGATCGTCAAGATCACCGACTACGCGGAGATCGCGAGCCGCGGCGTCATGAGCACCCCCGGGCTCGTCATCGACGGCAAGGTCGTCTCGACCGGCAAGATCCCAACGTCGTGGACGATCGCAGCCTGGTTGAGCGAGTAGACCCGCCATCGTCGGAACCCTCCGGCCCGGGCCCTGACGATCGGGGCCCGGGCCTCCGCCAAGCCGGTCCCGTCTTACGGGCGGAGCCCAGGGTTTCCGAGCGACGGGCTCGAGGGAGTGGCGCTCCCGCCCAGACCAGCACAAGACCGCCAGCGGTCCAGACGCCCCAAGGAGTTGATCGACATGTCCGTCATCCCCAGCGATGACACCGCCATCCTTTCTGACGCCCTCGCCTTCCACGGCCACAAGTGCTGGGCCAGCACCGCCGGCGTGCGCCTCGGCCTGGCCGCGATGCGCGCGCTCGGTGTCGAGCGGGCAGGCGCCAAGCAGCTGCACGCGGTCGTCGAGATCGGCGACCACCACGGCGGCATGTGCTTCGGCGACGGGATCCAGTTCACCACCGGCTGCACGTTCGGCAAAGGCAACATCGAGAAGTCGGGCGAGGGCAGGTTCGCCGTCACGCTCGTCGACAAGGCGACCGGTCGTGCCCTGCGCGTCGCCTACCGGCCGACCCTCCAGCCGCAGATCAAGGCGACGTCCTTCATGCAGAAGCGCGCCGCCGGAGTGCCGGCCTCGCAGATCCCCGACGAGGAGCAGGACGAGGTGGTGCACCTCGTCTGGGACGCGCCGGCCGAGGCGGTCATGACCGTCGGCCTCGTCGAGCCGCGGGCCTGGAGCGAGCCCCCCGAGGTCGTGCGCTTCGCGGTCTGCCCGCGCTGCGGCGAGCTCGTCGCCGAGCCGTACCTGCGCGTCGCCGAGGGCGCCGACGTGTGCATGGCCTGCTCTGGCTATCCGCGCTGAGCCTGGGCGACCGATCAGCGCGATGGCCCTCTATCTCGTCGGCGGGGCGGCGGTCTTCCTCGGCTCGGGCGTGATGGCCATGGCCGGCCTGGGTGCGGCGTTCCTGTTCGTGCCGCTCTTCTACTACATGGGCGTGCCCCTCGGGCAGGCGACCTCGACCGCGCTGCTGCTCAACGCGATCAGCCTCTCGATGGCCACCATCAGCTACGCCCGCGGGCACCTGATCGACTGGCGGGCCGGCATCCCGGTCCTCATCACGGCGGTGATCCTCGCCCCGATCGGGGCGGCGCTCTCGGTCGGGGTCGACCGCTCGATCCTGCTCGGGCTGTTCGTGGTGTTCCTCGTCTTCGCCGGCGCGATGATGCTCTTCTACCGGCCACCCGCAGCCCGGAGGGTCCGGAGCCCGGCGGCCGAGGCGGGCGTCGGGGCTGGCGTCGGCGGCGTCGCCGGCTTCCTCGGCGGGCTGCTCGGGGTCGGCGGCGGGAACATCATCCTGCCGGGGCTCACCTGGAGCGGCCTCAACGCCAAGATGGCGGCCGGGACCACCGCACTCGCGGTCGTGTTCAGCTCGCTCTCGGGCTTCCTCGGGCACGTCGCGGTCGGCAGCCTCGATCCGACGTTCGTGGCGGTCATGGCCGTTCTCGCGGCGGCCGGCTCGGGGGTCGGCGCGTACGTCATGCGCACGCGCCTGACCAGCCCCCAGCTCAAGCGCTTCATCGGGATCCTGCTGTGGGCCATCGCCGCCAAGATGGCGCTCGACCTGCTGTGAGCGGACCCGCTTCCCCCACCCACCAGGAGGTCTCCGTGGCCGTCGCGACGACGTCCTCTCCCGCCGTGGCCATGCCGCTCGGGCGGCTGCGCGGGTTCCATCCCGGCTGGTTCGGTGCCGTCATGGGCACCGCGGTCATCGGGATCATCGCCTACCAGAACCCGGGCGGCGTCCCGGATCTCGCCGCTGCCGCCCACGCGCTCGGCGTGGCCATGGTCGCGCTCGCGGCGATCCTCGCGCTCGCGCTCGGGGTGCCGTACGTCGGTCGCTGGATCGTCCACCCGCAGGCGGCCCTCTCGGACCTGCGCAGCCCGGTCGCGGGCGCCCTCTACGGGACCTTTCCGGGCGGCATCCTGGTCCTCGCGGTCGGGGTCGCGACGGTCGGGCCATCGGTCGCCTCGGGCTCGACGGTCGCCACGCTCGTCGCCGCCCTGGCCGTGCCCGGGGTCGTTCTCGCCTTCCTGATCAGCGTGGTCTTCGCGTACCTGCTGTTCGTCACGCCCGAGGTCGGGCCGCAGACCGCCAACGGTGGCTGGTTCATTCCTCCGGTCGTGAACATCATCGTCCCGCTGGCGCTGCTGCCGCTCCTGCCGTCGGCCGGGCCGGATGGCACCGTGACGATCGTCCTGGCCGGCTATGCCTTCTTCGGGATGGGCCTTCTGCTCTTCCTGCTCGTCGCTTCGCTCCTCTACGACCGGCTCGTCTTCCATCCCCTCCCGGCGGCGCCGCTGGCACCGTCGCTGTGGATCGGCCTCGGCCCGGTGGGGGTCGGGGCCCTGGTGCTGCTGCGGCTCGCCCAGGCCGGCTCGACGCTCTGGGGGCAGTCGGCGCCGGTCGTGGCCACGCTATCCACCATCACGGCGACCGCGCTGTGGGGCTTCGGGCTGTGGTGGCTGGCGGCTGCCGCGCTGCTGCTCGGCGGCTACCTGCGTCGCGGTCGTCTGCCGTTCGGGATCGGCTGGTGGGCGTTCACCTTCCCACTGGGCGCGTACACGGCGGCGACGCTCGCGCTCGCGCGCGCCTGGGACTCCGCCCTGCTGGAGGGTGCAGCCGTGCTGCTGCTCATCGCCCTGGTCGTGTTCTGGCTCGTCGTGACGGCCGGGACGCTCCGTGCCCTGCGCGCGGGCACCGCCTGGTCGCGGTGACGCTCGGCCCCACCCCACGCCCCGCCCTGAACGCCTGGCACCTCGAGCGAATAGCCGCGCTGAAGCACGCCGCCGGACGCCTCGAGGACGAAGCCTACCTTGAACGGCTGCACGAGCTTCGGATGCCAAGCTGAACCTCGAGGGCTCGAGCGCCGGGTCCTCCTCATCCGGCCGCCGCACGCCTCAGCGCGTGCTGAACATCACACGAACGACTGAGGTGTCGCAGGGCCGGATGTCGGGGATGAGGGGTCTTTCGTCAAGAAGCGGCGGGGTCACCCGGCTGGGTACCGTGAACCTCGCCCAGTCCCAGCCGCCGGCGGACGACCCGGCGGGCCAGGTCCAACACGGCCGGGTCGTCATGCAGGACGAACTTCGTGTCGGCGCCGAGCAGGATCGAGTGGAGCTCGAACGCGAGCCGATCGGGGTCCTCGTCGGCGGGCAGTTCACCCTGCCCGATCGCCGTTGCCGCGAAGGAGCTGAGCTGTGTGACGAAATCGAGCTGGATCGCAGCGACGCGGTCTCTGACCGGCCCCGGGCGCGCCCCCATCTCGAGCGCGGTCGTCGCGAAGAAGCAGCCGCCGGCGAAGACGCGCCGCTCCACGTAGCTGAAGAAGGCCTCGCACACCGCGGCCAGCTGTCCGCGACCGGGGCGGGCGTCGAACGCTGGCTGCATGACCTCCGTGTCGAAGATCCGCTCAGCCTCGGCCAACCGTGGCCAGCTGGAGGTCCTCCTTCGTCCCGAAGTGCGCGTAGAGGCCGCTCTTGCTCATCCCGATCGCAGCGGCCAGGTTGCCGATCGGCTTGCAGGACCGCGCCATCGGGAAGGCCGACGAGCGGGGGCTCGTCATGCGGGCATCGGCCCTAGGGGGTTGCGATCGCGCGTGAATCGGTCGGCGACCCGATTGCCGTCAACGAGCGCGCGCACGGCGGACCGGATGCGGTCCGGCGCCACGCCTTCCCCTTCGGTGCCACTCGTCATGCCCAGCCCGAAGAGTGTCGCCAGGAGGATGACGGCGGCGTCCGAGGGGTCGACGTCGCCGGCGACGCAGCCACGCTTCTGCTCGGCCGCCCGTTGTACCCCGGGTGAACGCGGCATGAGCGGAGTCCCATTCATCGGGTGGCCGAACAAGCGGGAGCGACCCCGTACCTGCGAGCGGGTGACGTGGAGATCGACGAAGACCCGCGGCAGGGCGGCGTCGAGGCCGCGCCCGATCGCTCGTCGGGTGGGGCAGCGGTCGAGGCACGTTCGGTGCTTCCAGGCAGCGATGAGCACCTTGTTCGAGGACCTAAGTACCGAGGTTCATAAGTACGAACACGTATGGAGTGTCGCTGTCTGCGGTATGCTCCTCGCCGAGAGGAGGGCGTTGTCATGCCCCGACGGAGTCCGTACCGTTTGGATCTCGATGACGAAACGCGCCGAGTGCTCGAGGGGCGGGCGCGACGTTATACGTTGCCGTATCGGGAGGTCGTCCGAGCCCAGCTGGTGCTCCTCGCGTCCGAGGGCCTCGACAACGACGACATCGCGGCGCGGCTCAACACCCGGCGTGAGGTGGTCAGCAAGTGGCGCAAGCGCTTCTTCGAGGAGGGCCTCGCCGGCCTCGAGGAGCGACCGCGCCGCGGGCGACCGGCGCGCTTTTCCCCCCAGCCTCGCGGTTGAGATCAAGGCCATCGCCTGCGAGCTTCCGGCGCTGCTCGGGCTGCCGCTCGCGCGGTTCCACGTGCCAGACATCCGGGCCGAGGTGCTCCGCCGCGGCCTGGTTGCCGAGATCAGCAACGCCACCATCTGGCGCTGGCTATCGGCCGACGCGATCGCCCCCTGGCGCCACCGGAGCTGGATCTTCCCGCGCGACCCCGACTTCGAGGTCAAGGCCGGGCGCGTGCTCGACCTATATGCCGGCCGCTTCGAGGGCCGTCGGCTACGGCGCGGCGAGTACGTCGTGTCGGCCGACGAGAAGACCTCGATCCAGGCGCGCTGCCGCTGTCATCCGAGCCTGCCGCCGGCGCCGAGGCAGGCCATGCGCGTCGAGTTCGAGTACGAGCGCGGCGGGGCGCTTCAATACCTGGCAGCCTGGGATGTCCACCGGGCCAGGCTCTTCGGCCGCTGCGAGCCGGCAACCGGGATCGAGCCCTTCGGGCGACTGGTGGCCCAGGTGATGAACCAGCCGCCTTATCGCACCGCCAGGCGCGTCTTCTGGGTCGTCGACAACGGCTCCTCGCACCGCGGGCAGGCGTCGGTCGAGCGGCTCGAGACGGCGTGGCCGAACCTCCGCCTCATCCACCTGCCCGTTCATGCCAGCTGGCTCAACCAGGTCGAGATCTACTTCAGCGTGATCCAGCGCAAGGTGCTCAGTCCGAACGACTTCGCCGATCTCCACGCCGTCGAGGATCGTCTGCTCGCCTTCCAGGAGCGCTACGAGCAGCTCGCGACACCGTTCGAATGGCAGTTCACCCGAGCCGACCTGCACCGGCTGATGGTCAGGCTGGCGCGATCGCCCCTGGTCGGAGCTGCCGCGTGAGAGCCGGGGATACGTGCTCGAACTTCCGACCCAGAGTACTAAGCGATGCCGAGCGACCGATCCTCGTCCAGGGCCCGTCCCGCTTCGAGGCCAGGATCGAGCGGGCTGACGTAGGGGGCCGCGGGGCGACGAGGCCGGCGACGCCGACCATCCGCGCACCTTGTGCCTTCGCCCGCTGGCGCCTGTGGGCGCCCACGTCGGCCGACGTGGCGCGATGAACTCGAGGGTGGCATGGACGCGACCCGACCAGATCGTGATCCGGGGCTGCCCTATGGCGTTGGCGGCGCACTCCGCGCCGGGCCGACGACCCCCGCCTCGTAGGCCGTGAGCGGGTCGAACAGCTCGGTCGCCGCGTACTGCCGGTCGTAGGTCCCCGCGCTCAGCTGGCGAATGACACCAGCCTCAGCCAGCGCCTTGAGCGCGGCGAGCGTCTGCTGCTGGCTGACGCCGATCGCCGCACGGGCGGTCGGCGCCGAGAGCACGGGCCGGGCGGGCAGCAGCGCGATGAGCTTGCTCGCCGCAGATCCGGCCCGCGGCCTGCCCGCGCGCTCACGCCACGCCGCCTGCAGTGCCGCCACCTGGTCCGCGAGCTCGATCGACGCGGCCGCCGCGCGGGCGGCGGCGGTCGCGAACGAGCCGATCCAATCGGCCAGGCGCCCTTCCCGGAATGCCACCAGCCCCTCGACGTAGGCGGCGGGGCGGGCCGCCAGGACGATGCTGACCGGCGGGACGAAGCGAGCGGCGACGCCGCGCCGCCGCAGGACGACGTGCACGAGCGCCCGGCCCACGCGGCCGTTGCCGTCGATGAATGGGTGGATGGTCTCGAATTGGGCGTGGGCGACGGCCGCCTGCGCCACCGCGGGGAGATCGTCCCGGGCGACGAAGGCGACGAGGTCCGCGAGCAGCGGCATGACGAGGTCCGCCGGCGGCGGGATGAAGGCGGCATCGGACGGGTTCCCGAGCCGGCCGCCGATCCAGTTCTGCTCCTCGCGCACGCGACCGGGCCGCGCTCGCTCTTCGCCCGCCATCAGCACCGCGTGGATCGCGAGCAGATTGTCCACGGCGACCGGGGCCGTTCGGTCGCCGGTCGCGATCGCCTCCTCCATCGCGGACACGTTCGCCGCGACGATCCTGGCGCTGCCTCGCGCTGCCCGAGGGTCGATGAGCGCCCTGGCCAGGTTGAGCGAGGAGACGTCGTAGCCCTCGATCCGAGATGACGCCACGGCCTCCGACCGCAGGAGCAGCGGGCCGATTGCCTCTAGGCCGCCTACCGAGGCGCGCTCGTTGAGCGCCCGGATCGCCGCCTCGGCATCGGCTGTGAGATCGGCGACCTCGAACGGGACCATGGGGCTCAGCGCCGCGATCTCGTCAGGGACGAATGCCTGGTACCGGAACGAGGCGCCCGCCCGGCGCCCGCCCATCGCGCCAGGGTCTCCTTCCCAGGTCCGCTCGACGGTCCTCGGCATACGGCCTCCGGTTACAACCCTTCCATCTCTCCGCATGAATGAAGGGATGAGACGAGCGAGCGCCGCTAACCCTTCAATGTCAACCGAAGAGTGAAGGGTAGCGGCGGGAGCAGCCGCACCATTGAGTCGCGCGGTGTCCGGGGCGTTCCCTTACGCCGACCGGCCAGGAACGGCGACCGGCTGAGCCAGGTCGAAGAAGTGCTTGACCGGGAACGACACCGTCCACCTTCGGACTCAGGCGCGGCTTCGCACAAATAGAACATCTGTGCTGGCGCGCCCGACAGGAGTCGAGCGCGCGGATGCCACAGGTATTCGGATACCGATTGAGGGAGCGGATCTTGACCTCGCCGACACAGGCGCGTGATCCAGCGTGATAGCGTGGTCGGACCCGCGCGATGTGGCGTGGTGGGAGTATTGACCGTTGACTCTCAAGATGGGTGGGCCGGAGTCGCGGACTGGCCCCGGCGAGCCGCTGCAGGACGTTGTCGACCGTCTGCAGGGTGAGATAGCGGAGCTTCGCAGGTCGAGGAGGCGTCTGGTCGAGGCGTCATCCGCCGATCGGCGCGCGCTCGAGAGCGCCTTCCACGACGGCGTCCAGCAACACCTCGTCGCACTCGCCGCCGACGTCCAACGCCTGGCCCGGCTGGTGGATGGTGATCCGGCCGCCGCGAAGGCGCTGCTCGGCGAGATGGCGGCCAACCTTCGGGAGGCGTTGACCCAGACGATGGAGCTGGCACAGAAGCTCTATCCGCCGCTGCTGGGTGGGCGCGGGCTCGCCGCGTCGCTGAGGTCGGCGGCGGCGAGCGCCGGCGTCACCATCACGGTTGACGCTTCGCCGGGCAGCGACTACCCACCCGAGATCAGCACTGCCGTCTACTGGTCGTGCGTCGAGGCGCTGAGGTGCGCGTCAGCCGGGTCCGAGGCCAGGGTCAGTGTGCGAGACGCGGATGGCGCGCTGACATTCGAGGTCGCGATCGCCGGACGTCTCGCGGACGAACGTCTGGGCCTGTTGCGCGATCGGATCGAGGCGCTCGATGGCCGTGTCTGCGTCGACGAGGAGGATGACGGGGATTCATGTGTTCACGGCTGGCTGCCACTGTCGCGGTGACCCACGTCGCTCGCGGACAGGTACAGGATGACCGCCTTGACGCGCTTATGGACCGCCGGCTCCCAGGTCAACCCAAGCTTCATGAAGATCGAGTTGATCACTTTCTCGACTGACCGCTCGGTCACGACCAGGTCCTCGGCGATCGACGCGTTGTTCCTGCCCTCTGCCATCTTCCGCAGCACGTCGCGTTCCCGGCTGGTCAGGTGGCTGAGGGGGGACGTGGTACTGCGCGCCCGATCCGCCACCAACCCTTCCACCACCTTCGGGTCGATCAGCGAGCCGCCTTCCGAAACAGCCCTGATGGCGGTCACCAGCTGGTCGAGGTCATGCACGCGCTCCTTCAGCACGTAGGCGCGACCGGCACTGCCGGTGTCCAGCAGCGCAAGTGCATAGCTCGGATTCGCGTATTGGCTGAGGACGACCACGCCCAGGCCCGGATTCGTCTCCCGTAAGCGCCTGGCGGCCCGGATCCCCTCGTCCGAGTGGTCTGGTGGCATCCGGACGTCGGTGACGACGACGTCCGGCCTTTCTCGATCGACGGCTTCGAGCAGCGAGTCGAGGTCCTCGCAGACCGCGACGACGTCAATTCCGGGCTGTGCCTCGAGCAGGCGCCGGACGCCTTCACGGACGAGGTAGTGGTCCTCGGCAAGCACGAGCCGGATCGGCATGTGCGGAGAATACGCCGGCCATGTTGGGTCCCCCGCTCGCCCTGGTGTTCGACAACTGACCAGGACAGGAACCCGGCGGACCCCTGTCGGCGACGCCTGGGGTGCCAGCACCCCCTGGACCTGCTGGCAGGCACCGTTGGCGATCGACCTCCTCCTACCTTCGCGGCGGCGGTGCAGACGCTCCGCGAAACAGGCGTCCGCGAGAGGGAGAACCCGAGAAACCACATGGAGGGCGAAAGGTTAGGAGCCACGAGAAACCGCGCCTGAGTGCCAACTTGAGAAGTCAGGACGGAGGTCTCAGCATCGTCATCGGCCTGGTTCTCCTGGTATCTGCCTGCAGCGGTAGCGGCACCGTCACCGAGACCTCCCAACGGCCGTCAGCCCCTTCCGCGGCAAGCCCCGATGCGAGAGCTGCCATTTCCAGTGCCCCAGCTGCGACGCGCCGCGCTCCCCGAGGCCGACCCCAACACCCCTGCCCTCCGGGACGCTCCTTCTGACAGCTTGGAATCTTAGGTTCCAGCCCTTGTCCCTCGGGTGCCGACTGGGGAGCCATTCACGATCATCTTCAAGAACGCCGATGATCCCGGCGTCAACCACGACGTGGACATTCGGGCCGAAAACAAGAAGACGGTCGTCGTTGACCAGGCGCTGACCGATGCCGGGCAGACGGTACCCGGCGCTCAAGGCAGGCCGATATGTCTTCATCTGCACGGTCCACCCGGGCATGACTGGGGATCTCAACGTCGACGTTGCGCTGCCCCGGGCCCAGCCTCGACCAGCGAGTGGTCAGGATCCCCGCCATCTCGAGCCGGATCGGCGTGGGCGAGAATGCGCTGGTGAAGCCGGATCTCCCGCTCGTCCTGATCGTCGACGACTACGACCGGAACCGGAAGCTAGCTCGCGATGTGCTCCGTGCGGCCGGGTTTCGGACGCTCGAGGCGGCGACTGGCGCTGAGGCGATCACGCTCGCGTCCGAACATCTGCCCAACGTCGTCCTGATGGACCTGCGCCTACCCGACGCCGACGGCTCGGATGTCGTTCGAGCGCTCAGGACTGAGACCCGCACGTCGCGCATCCCGGTCGTGGCGATGACCGCGCTGCGACTCGACGTCGAAGACGGCTGGTTGATCGACGCCGGATTCGCCGGCTATGTCGCCAAACCGATCGACATCGACGAGTTCCCCCGCCTGGTTCGCGGGTTCTGTGCCCACCTGCCCGGCTAGCTCCTCCGGAGGGTAGGACGCCGGGGGGGTGCCAGCACCCCCGGAAATACAGGCAGGCACGGTTGGCGTGCGATCGCCGTCCTCGTACGTTCGCGGCAGCGGTGCAGACGCTCCGCCGGGACACGAAGCAGATCGGAGAACGCATGAAACGACGGATCTCTCTCCTGGCCACCGCGGTCGGCATGGTCGCCGCCCTCGCAATCGCACCGTCGGTCAGCGCCCACAACCGCGCCCTCGTCTGGCTGCCGAACGGCGGCTGCGTCCAGGTCGGCTCCCTCAAGTCCGTGTGGGTGCCCGGCAAGGACACGTACCAAGATCTCTATCCGGAGGACGGCCCGTACCCGAACGACGAGTACGGGACCAGCTTCGCCGCGCTGCAGGGCAACTCGGCGCTGGAGAAGGGCGCCTGCCCCGACTCGATCAACGGCCGGTAAATGGGGGCGGTTTCATCCCGGCCCGTGCGCCTTCTGATCGATGCACGCGCCCCCTTCGGGCGGTGCCGGACGACCCTTGGCCTTTGCCGAGGGTCGTTTCGGGTGCGAATGGAAATCGTTGGAGTAGTCTCCGTCCACGCGCTGGGGGCGGGAGGGGTGGAGTCGCGATGAAGACGTGGCCATCTGCGCTGGCGCTGCTGAGCGTCATCCTGTTCGCCGGCCTCGCGGGCGGCTGCGCCGGCCCAGGCGTTTCGACGACGTCGCCCGTCGTACGCGTTGGCCTGATGCATGTGGGAACGGACCACAACCCACCTTCCCTGGCCACGCTGGTGGCGGGGCTCGGGGACCTCGGCTGGTTCGACGGCTCGGCGACCCAGGTGATGCAGCAGCTGATCGGCGACGGGACGCTCGTGGACGGCCTCATGAAGCAGGTTCAAGGGCAGTACGACGGCAAGCGGATCGTGCTGATCTGGCGCAACCTGCTCGACAAGGACCAGGCCGAGGAGCAGGCGCGGGAATTCGTTCGGGAGGGCGTCGATCTGATCGTCGCGTTCGAGGACAAGTCCATTCGCGCGGCCCAGGACGCGACGGCAGATCCGGGGAACCGGATCCCGGTGGTCTTCCTGCACCCGTCGGACCCCGTCCGCGACGGCCTGGTGGTGAGCCTCTCGCATCCGGGTGGGAACCTGACCGGAGTGTGGGGCGCGCGTGATCCAGTCGCGAAGCAGCTCGAGATCTATCGCGAGATCCTGCCCGGACCGCAGCCCTTGCGCCTGCTCACGCTCGTCGATCCGACCGACACCGCGACGCCGCCTCTCCTCCCCGAGGCGCGCGATGCTGCCGGCAAGCTCGGGATCGAGCTGGAGGAACGGCAGGCATCCGACGACGCCGCTCTCGAAGCCGCCTTCCAATCGATAAGGCCGCCGGGCGCGGTCGACGGTGCGTTCATCCTGTCGCCAAGCCTGCGGCTCTTCTTCTCCAGGAAGATCCTTGGGCTCGCGGCAGCAGCGAGCCTCCCGGTCCAGGCCCATCGCAAGGAATGGGTCGACCCGCAACAGATCGGCCATGGTGCACTCTTCTCGCTAGGCGTCGACATTGGGCCAGTCGGAGCCGAAGGCGCGCGTTTCGTCGACAGCATCCTGAAGGGTGTCCAGCCAGCCGACCTGCCCGCCCAGGAGGTACCGCGGGTTGGGTTCACCCTCAGTCTGAGGCGTGCCCAGGAGCTGGGGATCGACGTGCCGGACGACGTCGTCACGCAGGCCGACCTGGTCTATCGCTAGCGAGCCCGAAGCTGGACCAAACAGTGGCAACGCCGGCACGGCCGCATCAGCGCCTCGTCTGGAAGTACGTGGCGGTCGTCGGGGTGCTGGTCGCCGCGGCCATCGTGTCCGTCGGGATCAGCGAGTCTTACTTCTCCTACGAGGACAGCAAGCGGGCCGTGACCGAGGCCGAGGCGGACAAAGCGTCGTCCGCCGCCATCTCGATCCGCCAGTTCATCGAGGAGCTCGGAAGTGACCTCGGAGGCGTGGCGCAGCCGATCCCGAACGACCCCGGCGGAACGGAACGCGAGCGGTCGTTCAAGAGCCTGTTCCTGCATCAGCGGGCGATCAGCGCGCTGACGTACATCGATGCAACCGGTACGGAGTGCGTGCATACATATTCCAATGAGATCGACGAAGTCGACAACCTGACGTGCGAGGGCGACCCCTCCAGCAGCGAGGAGTTTCGGCGCGCGAGGGCTGAGCAGCGGTATTTCGGGGGCGTCGCCTTCAGCCCGCGCGATGGGAGGCCGCATATGACCATCGCGGTGGCCGAGGTTTCGCCGGGCGGGGGCGTCATCCTCGCGGACGTCGACCTGGGGTCCGTCACGGACGCGATCCGCCGGGCGCAGATCGGCACCGCGGGCTACGCGTACGCAGTCGATGCCCGCGGCCAGGTCATCGCCCATACCACGAATAGCAGTCTCGTCCTCGCCGACACCAACCTCGATACGCTGCCACAGGTGAACGCCGCGCTGGAAAGTGCTGCGCCGGCCCAAGGCGTTGTCACCAACGGACGCGATCCCCGCGGGACCGAGGTGCTTAGCGCGTTCGAGAACGTCAACCCGCCGGGTTGGAGGGTGTTCGTCGAGGAGCCGCTGAGCGAGGCGTTCGCCCCAATTCAGGCTGCGATCTGGCGCACGACGGTGCTCCTGGTCGTGTTCCTCCTCGTGGCAATCGCGACCAGCGTGCTGCTCGCACGGAATCTAGCCAGACCGATCGTGGCGATCCAGGTCGCGGCCGCGAAGATCGGTTCCGGGTCACTCGATCAGCGGATCGCAGTCTCCAGCCGCGATGAGCTCGGCGCCCTCGCCGACGAGTTCAATCGGATGGCGGCCCGGCTGCAGGCGTCCTATGCCGGGCTCGAGCAGCAGGTGCGGGAGCGGACCCGTGAGCTCGCTACTGCGCTTGCGGAGCTGGACGTCAAGAGCCGCGAGCTGGAGGCCGCAAGTCATCACAAGTCGGCGTTCCTCGCCGACATGTCGCATGAGCTGCGGACTCCTTTGAACGCGATCAATGGGTTCTCGCAAGTGCTGCGCAGGGGACTCTTCGGCGAAATCAACGACAAGCAGGCCGAGTACCTCGACGACATCCTCGACTCGGCGCGACACCTGCTGTCGCTCCTCGACGACGTCCTCGACCTCGCAAAGGTCGAGGCAGGCCAGATCGAGCTCCAGATCGCCCCTTTCTCCATGCGCGAGACGCTCGAGCGCGGGGTGGTCATGGTCCGCGAGCGCGCGACGAAACAAGGCGTCCGCGTCTCGCTCGCGTCGGATCTGAGCGTCGACAGCGTCATCGGCGACGAGCGCCGGATCGGACAGGTGGTCTTCAACCTGCTCTCGAACGCCGTCAAGTTCACACCGGCCCAGGGCGCCGTCGACGTCACCGCTGGGCGCGTCGACGGCGAGGTGCGAGTCTCCGTGAGCGACAGCGGGCCCGGTATCGCTCCCGAAGATCAGGCGCGGATCTTCGAGGAGTTCCAACAGGCTGCGGCGGGCAGGGAGCAGCGCGAAGGGACCGGCCTCGGGCTGGCTCTTTCAAGACGCCTCGTCGAGCTCCACGGAGGCCGCATCTGGGTCGACAGCGAGGTCGGCAGGGGCAGCACGTTCACGTTCACGCTGCCCTCACCACAGGGCGGGTCGTGGCTGGTGGGCTGATCCTCGTCGTTGAAGACAACGAGAAGAACATGAAGCTCTTTCGGGATGTCCTTCGAGCGACCGGCTATCGCACGCTCGAGGCATCGACCGGGGCGCAGGCGCTGATGCTGGCGTCCAAGCACGGACCGTCTCTCGTGCTGATGGACATTCGGTTGTCGGACATGAGCGGCGTTGAAGTGCTGAGTCGTCTGCGGACGGACGAGCGGACCGCCCACATCCCGGTGCTCGCCGTAACCGCCCAGGCGATGAAGGGTGATCGCGAGCGGTTCATCGATGCGGGTTTCGACGGCTACCTCTCGAAGCCGGTCGACATCGATCGCCTCCTCGCGACCGTCGCGCTGCACTGCAGGGGCGGGGCCGGCTGATCAATTGTTCTCCCAGAGATCAGCATCGTCACCGACGTCGGGTCGTTCCTCGGCGCCGCCCAAGTGACGCGGTCCCGGGGCTGGAAATGGAATATCTGTACCGGCGCGCCCGACAGGACTTGAGCGCGCGGATGCCATAAATATGCGGATCCCGATCGAAGGCGCCGACGTTACTGCCGCCGAGACTGCGTGACCTCTCCTGGGCCCCGTTGGATCTGTGCAGCGGGTGCCCCAACGGTGTGTCGACGCGCCGGTTCGGCTGGATCTGTGGATAAGCGCCTTGCCAGCCGACGCCGTGACGACCATGCTGACACGTCCCATGCTGACACCAGACGCGCTTCTGCCGAGGGAAGATCGTGGCCGGGTAGGGGCTGGACCGAGTACGTACCATTCTCTGGCGCTCCGTTGCTCGTCGTCGCGCTCCTCCGTCCCGCGCACCACAGCTGCGCCAGTTCGCGTCCGCCGGACGATGGGAGGAAGCGATGTGTCCATAGCTTTTCCCTGCAGCTGCCGCCGCATTCCACCGGCATCGGCTCGTTGATCGCGAGCGACGCTACGTACGACCAGCTTGCCTTCTTTCCTGGCCCGACCCAGACGGCGTTTGTTCAAGCCGGCGTCTTCGACTACGACGGCAGCGTCTTCGCTGACCATTGGGCGAACCATCGCAACGACTACCTTGGGTATCTGCGCTACTACATCTCCGACCATCGACCGCTGTGGTCGGTCTTCCGCGTCTAGCCACGTGCCCTTGCGAGGTTAGGGCCTGAACCGTCAGACCAGGAGGGTGGGAATGGGCAAGCCGCTGGCGCCAAAGGTCGAGGGTCCGGTTTCGGTCCTCAACACCGACGTGGCTGTTTCGGGGGTCAACCTTGGGGCCGAGGTGATCGTCTTCGCGGACAATGCCGAAGTCGGCCGCGACAGCACCTCAGCCGGACGTGGGCTTCTCAATCCAACTGGTTTGACCGTCGCTATCGTGTCGCTTGCGACGGCGCTCAAGGCGGGCCAGCAGCTGACTGCCAGCCAGGTCGTGGCCGGTGAGACCAGCGACCAGTCGCCGACGGCGGTGACGGTCGTCGGGTTGCCCCCGTCGCTGCCAGCCCCGATACTGATGACCTTTCCCTTCGCCGGCGTCGAGGTCGTCTCCATCCACCACCTCTTCCCAGGAGCGAGCCTCGAGGTCTCGCTATCGGGCGGCGGGCCGGCCGCGTCCAGACAGGTAAGCGTGACGACTTGGGACACCGTCGTTCACCTGCCACGGCCGGTGGCGGCTGGCGACCGCGTCACGCTGACGCTCAGGGGTGACGGGAACCAGGTCAGCACGATATCGCCCGGCGCCGCCCCCTATTACGGGGGGACTGGGGAGGCGCGCCTGCCGACCCCGATCTTCCTGCTGCCGCCACGGGAATGTGATCGGGGCATCAGGCTCGGCGGGATCGTGCCAGGGGCGAACGTGATCGTCTCTGTCGATGGGCAACAGCGCCGCGTGGCTGTGGCCGGTACGAAGACCTTCATCCGCGTGGGAAGGGTGGGGCCGATTGGGGCCTTCCACGATGCTGGGCTCAAACAAGGCAGCGATATCGTCGTGACCCAAGGCTTTCCCAGCACCGGTCAGGAGACAGATCCTAACCACCCGCTACATGGGATCGCGGGAGGGGTTGGGCCTAACGTCGAGACCCCCACGATTGTCGGGCCGGTCTGTCCGTCGAGCACGACCCTCGTCGTCACCGGATACCGTCCTGGGGCGGAGATCCACGTGTACGTGGATCCGGTTGCCGATGGCCACTGGGCGCAGAAGGCTGAGTGGACGCACCAGGCGCCGATCGGCGAAACGGACGCCTTTTCTGCCGATGGCCTCGTCGATGGGGCGCTGGTGGCGGTCACCCAGCAGCCGTGCCCAGGCCATGAGAGCCCACGCTCAACCGCCGTCAAGGTCGAGCGACAGAAGCTTTCTGCGCCGCGCCTCCAAGTTCCGGTGCTGGAGTGTGCCCAGGGCGTCGTCGCAGCCAACCTCATGCCCGGCGCCGATGTCTCGCTTTGGTCGAAGAGGCTCGGAGGTCCCGTTGGTCCCGCCACTCGGGCGTTGACGCCGCAGGCGATCTTCATCGAAGCTCTCCTCATCCCGGGCGATGACGTTCAGGTTGTCCAGATCGGATGCGTTGATCCAGCCCACGCAGCATCAGGGTGGGAGCACGTTGAGCGCGACCAGCTCGACGCGCCGTCGGTGGACTACTGCTACGTGGATGACACGGCAGTGAGCGTGTATGCGTCGGTGGGAGGCGGAGGGGCCCCAGCGAGTGGAGCGCTCGTCGATCTCTTCGTCGGACCGATGGGAACTTGGGGCAGCTGGCGCGGTCGCGGACGGCTCAATGAGTGGGGCTGGTGCTGGATCCCACTTGCCTACGGATCCCTGGCGGCGAATGATGGGGTCATCGTTCAGGCCACCCTGTGCGGAGAACCAGTCGCCTCAGCGCAGATCCCGGTCTCGGTGGTCCGCCCGCCCGGCGAGCCAATCCTCAGGGATCCGGCGGACGGCTCCACGGTGGACGACATCGACCGGGCGTTCACCTGGTCCGATCCAGATGCCGGCACGCCGTGGGAGGCGGTCTCCTACCTCTTCACGCTTGCCGACTCGAGCGGGGCGAACTTCGTGTTCCTGGCCGACCACCTGTCAGCCAACGAGCTTGGCGCCCGATGGACACCCACGACGCAACCACCACTGCAACCAGGGCACTGGTATCGATACTGGGTGGCGGGTGTGGGCCGGCGTGGCAAGCCCGGACCTGAGGCCAGTGCCCAGTTCAGCATCAAGGCCGCAGCTAAGCCGAGCCCGGGCCCTGGGCCTGGCGCATCGATACCCGCCTGGTCGAAGCTCCAGATCTACAACTGCAACTCAAGTCTCATTTCGGACGACCCAGCGCACCGCCACCTCTACGTCTGGACGCGGGACCTCGATGCGGGCGGGGCCTGGCAGACGGATGGCGATCTCCCGCCGCAGTACACGAGCTACGGGTCGTGCGGCGTCGGCTACAGCACCTCGCCCCTTGACATCGAACTGGCCGACGGGCACCGGATTGAGCTGGCCTGCGTTGACCCTGATATGGACGGCTGCTCAGGCAATGATCCTGATGACCTCAGCTGCCGACGCTACTGGTCCCCGTTCCCGTTCCTCGGCAAGAAGGATGGTCCAGTTCTCCCGTTGACCATCTCGTAGGCCACGGTCGCCAGGAACGGCAGCCGTACGAAGGACGCCGGCGGCGTCTTCGCCGCCGCGCACGCCAAGGTGGGCCCGCTGGTCGCAAGTTGGGGTCGATCCTCCACCAGACTTCGGGAGGATCGAGGCCGATCCCCACCGCCAGTCCGTGGCTGTGGACGACCTGTGCGCTGAATGCGGGCTGCGGTCGACGACCCGCGCGCCGCAGTGCAGCTTGCCGAGCTGCCCGCTTGGATGGAGGGGAGGATCCAGGTTAGACACTCGAATTCCCAGGAAACCGATCGAGGGATCCGACACCGGCATCACGCCCGTGGGGCCACCTCGCGCTCGGCGGAGAATGGCACGTCGCGGGACAGTAGGTCCGCCACAGTCTCTCGCCGCACGACCAGACGAGTCCCCCGGCTTCCAGAAACCACCACAGGTGCCTTCAGTGCGCCGTTGTAGTTGTTCGCCAACGTGTGGGTGTACGCGCCTGTCATCGGTATGGCCAAGATGTCGCCGACCTGCGGATCCACGAGGTGGGCATTCTCGATGAGACGGTCACCGGACTCGCAATGTCGACCGACGATGTCACACGTCTCGCCAACGCCGACCCAATTCGCGATCGTCGCGCTCTTTAGAAGCTGCAGCAGGATGGGCTCCAGGTTGTCGGCCATGCCGCCGTCCACGGCTACGAAGGTCTTGGCCGTGCGTTTGACGGTCGTCACCGTGTAGAGAGTCACCGTGGACTGGGCCACCATGCTGCGGCCGGGCTCGACAAGCAGCTGCGCATCCGTGGGAAGGTGCTCTCTGGCGGCGCTCGTCAGAACCTCCGCGTAGTCGTCGACGGACAGGAGGTCGTCATGGTGGCCATACCGGACTCCCAACCCACCGCCAAGGTCGTACACGGAGAACTCGCCATAGCGGGCCAAGGCCCCAGGAATTTGCCGAAAGGACTCCAGCTCGAGGACTTGTGAGCCGACGTGGCAGTGCAGTCCGATCAGATCCAGCCGAGAGCGACGCAGACGGGCGATGGCCTTCAGGGCCTGATCGTAGGGCAGACCAAACCTCGACTCCTGCTGGCCGGTCGCCATCGAGTCGTGGGTCTTGACCCGGATATCGGGGATGACCCGCAGGAGGACTTGCTGTCCTTCGACCCCCAGCCGCTCAAGGCGGTCGATGTCGTCGAAGTTGTCGACGATGACCGTGCCCACTCCGCTGTCCGCAGCCCGGCGGATCTCGATGTCCGTCTTCGCGTTGCCATGCAGGTAGATCCGCGCCGGATCGAATTGCCCGGCCAGCGCCATCTCCAACTCGCCGAGCCCGGCGACGTCGCACGACAACCTCTCATCGGCGAGGATGCGGTAGACCTCGGTGCATGGAAACGACTTCGAGGCGAACAGCACGCGGGAATTGGGCCACCGGGTCTCGAAGGCGCTGCGGTACGTAGCGGCCCGCCGCCGAAGGGCGTCCTCATCGACGAGATAGCAGGGAGTCCCAAACTCGGCCGCGATATCGACCAAACGGCGGCCACCGACGATGACGTGACCGGAGTCGTCGATCGAGGACCCGTCGGGAAACAGATCCAGCACATCTTCCGCTGTCATTTGTCCACCTTCTTCGAACACCTGATGGCGTCGCCAGGCCAAGCTCGACGTCCGTGACCACAATCCCTGGATCGAGGTTGACATGATCACGGACCAAGCGCACTATTTTGTGCACAGTGAAAGTAATCCCTCCGGTCGACCACCGGTCCACGATCCTGGACCTGCTCGACGATCGGGGTCCGATGTCCCGAACCGAGCTCGCGAGCCTCACCGGGCTGTCGCCCGCGACGTTGAGTCGAGCGATCGCGGGTCTACGCAGCGCCGGGTACGCGCGTGAGGTCCCTACGCCGGCGCAAGGGCGAGGGCGACCGGCACGGCGGGTGATGCTCCGGCCGGACGGAGCCCACGTGGTCGGGATCGACGCAGGCGGCTCGATGCTGCGCGGCGTGCTGGCCGATCTCGATGGGACCGTGCGGCGCCGGGTAGCTCGGCCGGCCCGAGACCCGGATGACGGCGCTCGCTTGGTCCATGAGCTTGCTGCCCTGGCGCGCTCGGCGATCGGCCCAGCGGATGGTCGGCCGGTGTTGGCCCTGGCCGCCGGGGTTTCCGGAATCGTGGATCACGAGGCAGGTCGCGTGCGTATGTCGCCCGATCTTCCCGGCCTCGCAGGGATCGACGTTGCGACCCTCTTGGAGCACGACCTTGGGATCCCGGTGCGGATCGACAACGACGACCTCCTGGCGGCCGTTGGTGAGGCTGCGGCAGGCGTCGCTCGGGGACACAAGGACGTCGTGTTCCTGTCCCTTGGGTTCGGCCTGGGCGCCGGTATCCTCGTGGACGGTCGGCCGCTTCGCGGCTCGGGACAAGCCGCCGGCGCGGTCGGGTTCATGGGTACCGCGCAGCTTGACGAGCGCGCGTCCGGCCGCGCAATCCCCGACCGCTACGCTGCCGCGCTGGCGCGCGGCGGCCGCAGAGACCCGGGGAGGTCGCGCGGGCATGCGGTCGACGCGAGGGCCGTGTTCGAGCTGGCAGCCGCCGGCGATCCTGTTGCACGCCGCGTGGTCGCGGACGCCATCGAGGCCATCTCGGAAATGGCAACCGATGTCGCCGCCGTGGTCGACCCCGAGGTCATCGTGCTGGGCGGCGGCCTGGTGGCGGGCGCGCCACAGCTGGTCGATGCCGTCGCCGAGCGACTGCGGGCCTCGCTCCCGTTCCCACCGCGTGTCGTCGCTTCCACCCTCGAGGGTGCCGCTGTGGTCCACGGAGCGGTCGCGGTCGCTCGGGCCCACGCGCGTACCCACCTGCCGGCGCATCCAGGGACGGCTCCCGGTAGGGCACGCATCCGCCACCGCACAGCCCTGCAGCTCGTGTAGGCCGGCGCGGCGGCCACTCCAGGAGGACATGGATGACCTACTCCACCGCCCGCAGCGAGACGCTCTATCTCGCCGCCCAGGACGTCATCGCGGGGGGGATCAACAGCGGCGCGCGCGGCCCACAGGCGGGCTGGGTCCCGGGCCCGCCTGTCGTCGCCCATGGTGAAGGCCCGTATCTCTGGGACGTTGACGGCAACAAGTACATCGACTACCTGCTTGCCCTCGGGCCATCTGTCCACGGGCACGCCCACCCGGCGATCACGGAGGCCGTGACCCGGGCGATCCACCAGCTGGGCACGATGTTCGCGCTCCCGTACGAGCTGGAGCAAGAGGCCGCCCGCAAGGTCGTCGAGATGGTTCCCTCGGTCGAGCTCGTGCGGTTCGGCAACTCGGGCACCGAGGTGGTGCTCCACGCGACGCGCCTCGCCCGCGCCTTCACAGGCCGCGACGTGATCGTCCGCTTCGAGGGGCAGTATCACGGCTGGGCGGACCAGCTGGAATGGAGTCACCACCCGGACCTGGCCAAGGCTGGGTCGGTGGTGCGACCGACGGCGCTGCCGGGCTCGCCGGGCATCCCGCAGGTGATCGGCGAGACCCTGGCGGTCCTGCCCTGGAACAACTGCGACGCGGTGGAGCAGTTGGTCGCCGAGCGTGGGCGAGAGATTGCCGCGATCCTCACCGAACCGATCATGGGCAACACCGGCGTCATCCCGCCCGAGCCCGGATATCTCGAGTTCCTGCGCGAGATCACGGCGGCGAACGGCATCGTGCTCATCTTCGACGAGGTGATCACGGGCTTTCGGGTCGCCCCGGGCGGGGCGCAGGAGCTGTATGGGGTGACGCCGGACCTGACCACCATGGCCAAGGCGCTCGGGGGCGGTTTTCCGGTCGCTGCCATCGGCGGCAAGCGCGAAATCATGGACCAGGTCTCCGACGGTGCGGTCCTCCACGCAGGCACCTACAACGCGAACGTGGTCGCCACCTCGGCCGCCAGCGCATCGCTTGACGTGCTGCGCATGCCTGATACCCACGAACGCCTGTTCCGTCTGTCGGACCGGCTCATGCGAGGTTTCGAGGAGATCCTCGGCCGCGCCGGTGTCCCGGTTCAGGTCCAGGGCGTGGGCCCCATGTTCCAGTTCTGGTTCAGCGACACGCCAGTGCGCAACTACCGTGACGCGGCTGCGCACCTGAATTCCCCCAAGTACGCGGCCCTCGCCCTCGAGTTGCACCGGCGGGGCGTGATGGTCCATCCCAGCAACATCGAGCTGTGGTTCGTGTCCACCGTCCATGCGGACGCGGATATCGACCAGACCCTCCAGGCCTTCGAGGATGCCGTGGCGGCCACGCGCGGCACCCTCCTCGGTCGCGACGGGTAGCGTCCAAACGGCGGATGAGGAGGAGGCACGCGATGACCAGTGGACGGCGACGTACCGGGCATGGCCCGGTCGTCTTGATGGCATGCCTCGCGCTGCTTGCGACAGCCTGCAGCTCAACGGCGACCCCAACCCCCACCACCGGCGAGCCGGCGACGGGAGCGCCCGCCAGCCAAGCGCTCGCCAGCCAAGCGCCCGCGACCCAGGCGCCAGCCCCCTCGGACAAGCCGCTCAGGGTGGGCTGGTCGTCTGAGCCGGACACCTTGAACCCGCTTACGACCTACAGCACCGAGGGCACCGAGGTGCTGTCTCTGATCTACGACACGCTGCTGGGCTACGACACCAACTTCAAACCCGAGCCCGAGCTGGCGACCTCGTACACGACCTCAGCCGACGGCCTGTCGCTCACGTTTTTGCTCCGGAGCGGCGTGACGTGGTCGGACGGGACAGCATTCACGTCCGCCGACGTCAAGTTCACCTACGACCTGATCAAGCAGGAGGAGCTGGGCTCGTACGCGCAATGGCTGACGCATCTGACCTCGGTTGATACGCCGGACGACGGCACGGTCATCCTCAACTTCGACGCGCCGCAGGCGTTCAACCCGGCCCTGACCATCCCCATCCTGCCGCAACATATCTGGGGTGGGATGAGCTCCGATGAGATCCAGTCCTTCGCGAACGACAATCCGGTAGGCACCGGGCCGTATGCCTTCGCTGAGTGGAAGCGAGGCGAATCGCTGACGCTGGTGCGCAACGACTCGTTCTGGGGCACGCCACCCGGGCCGGCCGGCGTGATCTACGTCCTGTACGCCAACGAGGACGTCATGGCCCAGGCGCTCAAGAAGGGGGACGTGGACATCCTGACCGAGGTCCCGCCCACCATCTGGGATGGCCTCCAGGGTGCCGACAACGTCAAGGCCGTGTCCCTTCCCTCATGGTCGTTCCATCACATCGGCTTCAACGTGTCGACGGACGCCAACTCGAAGGGCAACCCGCTGCTGCGTGACCGAACGATCCGACAGGCGCTCAGCTACGCCCTCGACCGAAACCAGCTCGTGGAGATCGCCCTGGCCGGTCACGGGAAGCCCGGCAGCACGATCGTCCCTCTCGGGCTGACCGACTGGCACTACGAGCCGACGGCCGCCGAGACGATGAACGGAGATCCGGCGACGGCCAAGTCGCTCCTCGACGCAGCCGGGTACACCGACCGCAATGGCGACGGGGTCAGGGAGGACAAGAACGGCAAGCCACTGGAGTTCCGCCTGATCGCGATCGAGAGCACCAGCGTCGACGTCCGCGCCGCTCAGCTGTTCCGCGACGACGCGGCAGCCGTCGGCATCAAGCTCGATCTGACCACACTCGACGAGAACACGCTGGGCAACACGGTCTATAACACCGACGCCCCGGACTGGGACATCTTCGTCTGGGGCTGGGACTCCGGCGTCCCTGATCCGGACTACATGCTCGGCGTTCCGTTGTGCAGCCAGATCGGCGGCAACAACGACGTCTTCTACTGCGACAAGGACTATGACGCGATGTACGACCAGCAGGCGTCGACGCTCGATCCGGTCGCCCGCAAGCAGATCACCGACGAGATGCAGCGCAAGTTCTATGCCGACGCCGCCTACCTGGTGATGTGGTATCAGGACAAGCTGCAGGCCTACCGAACCGATACCTGGACGGGCTGGTCGGAGATCCCGGGCGGCCTCGTCTTCAACTTCACGCGAGCCAACTACCTCCAGATCACGCCAGCTGGCTAGGGAGAGCAGAGCGGATCACGAGGCGTGTTCCGGATCGGGTACCTCGCCCGGAAGGTGGCCGTCCTCGCGGCCACCCTCCTGGGCGTCGCGACCTTCAACTTCCTTCTGTTTAGAGTTCTGCCAGGTGACCCGGTCCGGCTCATGGCCCGTGCCGGCAACCTCACACCCGAGGCGATAGCCCGGCTGCGCGGCGTGTTCGGCCTCGACCAGCCACTGCCGGTCCAGTACCTGCTGTACGTGCGCTCGATCCTGACCGGTGACTTCGGAACATCGCTGACCTATCGACGGCCGGTGGCCGACATCCTGGCCGAGCGGATGGCCAACACGCTCATCCTGCTTGTCGCCGCGACCGTGCTGGTGGTCATCATCGGTGTCGTGCTCGGGGTGGTGGCCGCGGCCCGTCGCGGGTCGCGCACCGATAGCGGTACGGTCATCACGTCGCTCATCTTCTGGAGTCTGCCCACGTTCTGGACAGGCCTGATCCTGGTGTTCATCTTCGGCGTCTGGCTGGCGGTCCTGCCCGTGTCGGGCATGAGTGACCCGGCCTCGCGCTTCACCCACTCGTTCGCGGACCGGGCGCTGGACCTCGGAGCCCACCTGATCCTGCCGACGATCACCCTCGCGTTGGTCGATATCGGGCAATTCGTCCTCATCACGAGGTCCGCGCTGGTCGACGTCCTGACCGAGGACTACATCCTCACCGCACGCGCCAAAGGGCTCAGCCGGCGCACGGTCGTCTGGCGGCATGGGTTCCGCAATGCTCTGTTGCCAGTCGTGACCGCGACCGCGCTCTACGCGAGCCTGATCGTGGGCGGCGCCATCCAGGTGGAGGCCGTGTTCTCGTGGCCGGGCATGGGTCGGCTCATGTACGACGCCGTGCTCAGGCGCGACTACCCGGTCCTCGAGGCATCGTTCTTCGTCTTCGCGGTGACCGTGATCCTGGCCAATCTGCTCTCGGACCTGCTGTACCAGGTCCTCGATCCGCGGGTGCGCGAGACATGACCGCGATCGTGACCGCCGGTGGCCGGCCCGGTGCTGGTGCGCTGGCGCAACTGTGGGCCGACCGGATCGGCCGGGCAGGCGTGCTGCTGCTGGCGATCACGCTCGTGGTCGCGGTCCTCGGTCCGATCCTGTTTCCGTTCGACCCCAGTGCCGTGGGCGCGTCGAGGGAGGATATCCTGGCGCCGCCCGGCGCGCAGCGCTGGTTGGGCACCGACGAGCTCGGGCGCGACGTGTTCCGGGCGACGCTCGAGGGTGCGCGCGTGTCGCTGCTGGTGGGCTTGCTGGCGACGGCGGTGTCGATGGTCGTGGGTACAGTTGTCGGGCTGGCGGCGGGGTACCGACTGGGCCGTGTGGACGGCATCCTGATGCGGCTGACCGACTTCTTCCTGGTGCTTCCCGCGCTGCCGCTGATCATCACGCTGGCCGCCATCGTGGGCCAGAGCCTGGGTGTGATCATCCTGGTCATCGGCCTCACCAGCTGGCCAGGGACCGCCCGAATCGTGCGCTCGCAGGTCCTGAGCCTGCGCGAGCGGCAGTTCGTGCTCCGCATCCGGGCCCTGGGCGCGACCGACGCCCGGATCGTGATCCATCACGTGCTGCCCAACGTGCTCCCGCTGATCTTCGCCAACACCGTGCTGGTGATCGCCGGCTCGATCCTGGCCGAGGCGACCCTCGCCTTCCTCGGGCTGGGCGACCCGGTCCACATCTCATGGGGCACCATGCTCCACTTCGCGTTTGAGTCGGGCGCAACCGGGCGCGGCGCGTGGTGGTACATCCTGCCCCCGGGGATCGGGATCGTGATGGTGGTGCTCGGCTTCGCTCTGGCCG
Source organism: uncultured Chloroflexia bacterium (assembly GCA_963829295.1). Taxonomy (GTDB): domain Bacteria; phylum Chloroflexota; class Limnocylindria; order Limnocylindrales; family CSP1-4; genus CAIXZV01. The sequence goes on from CAWHHU010000011.1 coordinate 43,457, forward strand.
GCCACACGCTGGACCGGATCCTCAACCCCAGGCTCAGGGGACAGTGATGGCGCTGCTCGAGATCCGCGACCTGGCCGTCTCGTTCATGACCTCGCTGGGCGCCGTCCGGGCCGTGGACGGCGTCGACTTCGATGTCGAGGCCGGGCAGCTCGTCGGGCTGGCTGGCGAGTCGGGTAGTGGCAAGACAACAACGGCTCTTGCGATCCCTGGACTGCTACCCGACAGCGCTGTCGTACGCGGCTCGGTGCGGCTGGACGGATCCGAGCTGCTCGGCGCGTCCGAAACGGAGCTCTCGCACGTCCGCTGGCGTCGGGTGGCGGTGGTGTTCCAGGGAGCGATGAATGCGCTCAACCCGGTGGCGACGGTTGGTGCCCAGATCCGCGAGCCGATCAGGCTGCACGAGCCCCACCTCCCGGCTGTCGAGGTCGATGCGCGTGTGGCGCGACTTCTGGACCAGGTCGGGATCGCGCCCAGGCGCGGCGACGAGTATCCGCACGAGTTCTCCGGTGGGATGCGCCAGCGGGTGATGATCGCGATGGCGCTCGCCTGCAACCCTGACCTGTTGATCGCGGACGAGCCGGTCACGGCACTGGACGTCATGGTCCAAGCGCAGATCCTCGGGCTGTTGCGGCGGCTCCGGGACGAGCTCGGCCTGGCGATGCTCCTGATCAGCCACGACCTGTCCGTCATCGCCCAGACCTGCGACTCGCTCGTGGTCATGTACGCGGGCCGTGTGGCGGAGCGCTCGTCGGTCGCGCGGGCGTTCTCGGCGCCCCGTCACCCCTATACCCGCGCCTTGATCGGTGCCTTTCCGGATGTGCGCGGCGAGCGCCGCTTCGTCGAGGGGCTGCCTGGTCAGCCGCCTGACCTTCGGGCCCAGCCAGCGGGCTGCGCGTTCCGGGATCGGTGCGCGATCGCGGTTGAGCGATGCGCCACCGAGACGCCGCCGCTGCGGTCCATGGGCCCCGGTCACCTCGCCGCCTGCCACCTTGCGGAGCCGGACGCGTGAGCGGCGACCCGATCCTGCGCGCCGAGGACGTCAGCGTGCACTACCCACCGTCGCGCGCCCACCGCGATTGGCTGGGGCGGGGCTTGCCCGTGCGTGCCGTCGATGGCGTCAACCTGGAGATCCGGCCCGCCGAGATCCTCGCCGTCGTGGGCGAGTCCGGGAGTGGCAAGACCACGCTTGCCCGCGCCGTGCTGCGGCTGGTGGACATCACGAGCGGCCACATCTGGCACGGGGGCAGCGACATCTCGCATCTGGGCGGAGCCCGGCTCCGGCACCTCCGCTCCACGTTCCAGGTGGTGTTCCAGGACCCGTACGAGTCGCTCAACCCGCGCCAGACCGTCGGCGAGATCGTCGCCGAGCCGCTGGTGATCCACGGTATCGGGGACCCGTCCGAGCGCCGGGCGAAGGTGCTCTCGGCCTTGGACAGCGTGGGCCTGCTGCCGCCCGACGAGATGGTCGCACGCTACCCGCATCAGCTCTCAGGGGGGCAGCGCCAGCGGGTGGCGTTCGCGGCCGCGATGGTGCTGGAGCCGGATCTCGTCGTGGCCGACGAGCCCGTGTCGATGCTGGACGTGTCGCTTCGAGCCGGGATCCTGCGCCTGATGCTTGATCTGCGGGAACGACGCGGGTTCGCCTGCCTGTTCATCACCCACGACCTGTCCCTGGCCTGGGTGGTTGCCGACCGGATTGCGGTCATGTACCTCGGGCGCATCGTGGAGACAGGCCCGGCCGACGAAGTGATCCGCCATCCACGCCACCCGTACACCCGAGCGCTCGTCAGCGTGATCCCCGTGCCCGATCCGGCCGCCGTATCGGAGCAGCTGGTGCTCGAGGGCGAGACGCCGGCGCCGGATCGCATCCCGGGCGGCTGCCGGTTCCACCCGCGTTGCTGGCTGCGCGGGCAGCTTGGCAACCCGGAACGGTGCCTGCGCGAGGACCCCGTGCTGGCCGTCGTCGAGGGTGCGCCCCACCATACCGTGGCCTGCCATTTCGCGACCAGCGATCCCGGGCTCGCCGGGACCGAACCCGCCACTGCTGGCCCTTTCCCGTCAACCATGGAGGACGTCGCACCGTGACCACCATCGCCGCCGCCCAGGAACTGCTCACCGACCTCGTCGCCATCGAATCGGTCACCCCGTGGCTCATCCCGACCGGAGCTGGAGAGGCAGACGTGGCCCGGTACATCGCCGACTGGCTGGCCGACCTGCCGCTGGACGTCCATCTGGAGGAGGTCGAACCGCGTCGGCCCAACGTCATCGCGCGCCTGCAAGGAACCGGCAACGGGCCGACGCTATGTCTGAACGCCCATCACGACACCGTGGGCTATGAGAACTGGAAGGAACGGGCACTCACGGCCGAGCGCAGGGCTGACCGGCTGATCGGGCTGGGTGCTGCCGACGACAAGGCCGGCGTCGCGGTGGGCCTCCTCGCGATGCGGGAGTTGGCGACCGGGCCCCGCCTGCGAGGCGATGTGGAGCTGGTGGCTGTCGCTGATGAGGAAGGCGCGTCCATCGGGACCGAGCACTACGTTGCCCACCACCATCCAGACGCGTGCATCGTGATCGAGCCCGATGATTCTGGCCGGGTCTTCGTGGAAAGCCAGGGCTTCGGCTGGGTTGACGTGATCGTCCACGGGAAGGCCGCTCACGGGTCGGCCCCAGAGGATGGCGTCGACGCCATCGTGCGGATGGCCGAGGTGATCCGTGGCCTGCACCGCCGCGATCTGGAGGTGTTCCAGGCTGGCCCCGTCCCATTCAATGGCCGGACCGTGTTCCACACCGGGACCATCCGTGGCGGGACCGACTACGCGACGTATCCCTCAGCGGTGGTCCTGGGGATCGAGATCGGGACGCAGCCGGGCGAGCGGCTGGCAGACCGGGTGCGCGAGATCGAGCAGACGTTCGAGGAGGTCAAGGTCACCTTTCCCGACTTCCGGGGCGAGGTGAAGGTGCACCTCGAGCGTGAGCCGTTCGTCGCCCAGGGCCACGACGCGTTGCTCGCCTGCGCGGAGGAAGCGGCCCGGGAGGTGCTCGGCGTCCCGCTACGAAAGGAGGGGATGAACGCCTGGGCCGACGCCGCGCTGATCCAGGCGGCCGGCATCCCGACCATCATGGTCGGTCCGTTGGGTGGCAACTTCCATTCACCCGACGAGTGGGTTGACCTGCCGGACGTCGTCCGCTCCACGGCCATCGTGCGGGGAACGGTGGAGCGGTTCTGCCGCTGAGGGGTCATGAGGTAGAGGAGAGGCCACATCGGTCGATCCTACCGATGGATCTGAGCGCGAATTGGGGTTTCCGACTCCCACGGGCCCACGCCAGCCAGTAGAAACAGAACATCTGCCCTGGCGCGCCACTGCAACCTACGAGATCCCGATCGAGGGGCGGGATGAGTGGCTCGGTGCGGCGAGGCGGCTGGCTAGAGAGTCGGCCGCACGGCGAGTCGCGCCACGGAGCGCGAGCTTGCGGTCGTGGCTGCCGTCATCGCCGCGGGTTCGGAGAAGGCGGCCGCTCACCGGCTCGGGCTGTCGCACTCGACCGTCAAGCACCACCTTGCGAACGCCCGGTCCAAGGTGGGGGCGACCACCACAGCGCAGCTCGTGTGGATGCTGGCCGCGCGCCTGCCGGAGCCGGAGGATGCGGCCCGAACAGACCAGTAGGCCCGTGCCGCGTGGTGCGAGGTCAACGGGGATATTGGAGCTGGCCGAGCTCGCCGCGGCCACGGCACGTGCACAACGGCTCTGGTCGATCACCACTCCTACTGGCATGATCCCGGCGTCGAAAGCGGAGGGGACATGGACGCGCAGCTCGGATCCACGGAGACGCCCCCCACAGGCCGACAGTGGGCGCACGGCATCGGCTTCATCGCCGTCGTGCTGGCACTCGCGATCGGGATCCCGGCGGCGCTGCTGGCGGCGTCCTCGTCCTGCGCGTGCACGACGCCGGCCGACCTCGTCGTGCTCAACGACGCGCACGGGGACGCCACGGTGAGCTGGGACGGCCCGGGGCCGCTCGGGCTCCCCATCCTCGGGATCTCGGGCGGCGCGGATGCCGCGGCGTGCACGACGTTCGCGCAGCCGCTCCGACCGGGTCGGGTGACCGTCACCCTCCGGGCGGGCGGGGAGACGCAGACCGTCGACATCACCGTGCCCGAGGGCGAGGCGCGCTACGGGCACTCGGCGACCTTCGTCATCGGTCCTGACGGACACATCACGGGGCCGTCCGACGGAGCGCCGGCGGGCGGCTATCCCGAAGACCCGCTCTGCGACTGACCGAGCCTGCCCTGATGGCCCGCGCCCTACCGGAGCAGAATGCCGCCGTGTCCTGGCGCCGGAAGTCGCTCTTTGTGGCCGCTGTCCTCGGCCTGGCCGTGGCCGCGTGCAGCTCCCAGCCCCCCTCGCCGACCGCCACGACCCCGCCGGCGGTGGCTCCCGTGGTCGCCGCCTGGCGCGACGCCGGACTGTCCTGCGGCGACCCCGTGGTGGGGATGCCCGAGAACGCGCCGCAGTGGTCCTGCCAGGGCCAGCTCCGCGGGGTTCACGTCAATGGCGGGTTCCTCGGCGACAACGCGGGCGTGATGGACATGACGCTCGAGGTGCCGTCGACCACGTCCCGCCAGACGGCGACCGCCGTCTTCGCCGACGTGCTGACGGCCACCCCGGCGTTCGCCGCCCGCCGCCCCGCGATCGTCACCTGGCTCGATGCCTGGGACGGCTCGTCCGGGACGGCCATGGCGGACTTCACCGACGCGCACGCGAGCGTCATGCGAGACGCCACGTGGATCGACTTCTCGGTGGCGCGCATCCCGTACTTCAGCCCTGCGACCGGAAGCCCGCCCGCCCCCTAGCCCGAACGGGCGCCTCCGCCATCGATGGCTGCTCGCCACCCTTCCTCGAAGCTCTGGTATGGCCCAAACGGCCAACTGGTATCCCGAGCTAGCCGCCGCAACCCTTAGGGCATGACGGCGCGCTGGTCCGATCCACACCGACTCCAGGTTCCCCCCACCGGGTACGTCCGCGCCGTCAACCCCGCGGCAGGTGCCCGGTGAACGGGCTCGAGCTCGTCCTGGCGTTCCTCGCCGGCGTCCTCATGGGCGGCGCCCTCGACCGCTTCGTCCTGCCGCTCCTCGTCGACGCCTGGATCGACCAAGTGCGCCGGCATGGGCGATGAGCGCCGCGATGACGCTGCTCCCGAGCGCGTCCGGGCCGATGCGTACAGCTCGGCCCGGATCGGCGCCGCGGCTGCGTTCACGCTCGTCCTCGTCGTCCTGCTCGTGCTCGACGTCGTCGTTCCCGGGTATGACGTCAGCCCCGGCACGCTCCTGCCGCTCCTGGGCGCGATCCTCGCGCTCCTGGGGTTCGAGGCCTCAGCCCTGTGGCGGAGCGTGAGGTGAAGGTCATCACGGCACTTCTGAGCAACAAGGCCTACGGATACCCGACCCGCGGTGCCAGGCGTCGGCGGAAGCCGACGATCCTCGCCTGCCTCCACCAGACCGCCAACGCCAAGGCAACGGCGATGCAGGAGCGCAACTACGCCAACCGGCCGGACTCCCATGGCCCGTCCGCCACGGCGTATGTCGACCGCGACGGCACGATCGTCCGCGCCATCGATCCCGTGAAGTTCGCCGCCTGGAGCCAGGGCGACGTCGCCCATCCCAACACCAAGCTCCCCACGATCGCCGCCGCCGTGTCATCGGGGGTGAACATGAACGAGTGGGTGCACGAGTCGATCGAGTGCTCGGGGGCAGGACCCGAGCCCTACACGGACGCCCAGTTCGAGGCGGTCGCCCAGCTCGTCGCCGCAGCCCACAAGGCCACGGGTCTACCGATCAACCGGAGCACCGTGGTCGTCCACGCCGACATCAACAGCGTGAGCCGCCGGAGCGACCCCTGGCCGCCGGCCACCCGCGAGGCTCGGGTCAAGCGGGTCATCGCCCGGGCCAACGCGATCCTACGGCCGCCGATCACCACGGTCACGGTCAAGTCGGGCGACACGCTCAGCGGGATCGCCGCGGCCCACAAGCTCACGCTCAAGGCGCTGCTCGCCTTCCCCGAGAACGCGAAGTACCACGCCAACCCCGGGCTCATCCACCCGGGCGACATCGTGCGGATGAAGTGATGGACAGTGAGCCCGGCACCTTCCTTGGCCGCGAGCCCGCGATGGTGCTCGCCCTCGTCCAGGCGGTGCTCGCCCTGGTCGTCGCGTTCGGGCTCAACCTCGCGCCCGACCAGATCGGCGCGATCTTGGCCGTCACCGCGGTGGTCCTCGGACTCATCACGCGCAGCAAAGTGACGCCGGAGTGAGGGACGGGTACCTCCGCGGCACGCTCCCCCGCACGCCGACCGCCCGCCAGGTCGACGTATTGGCGGCGTTCGTCGCCGCCGGGGGTTCCGTTCCCGAGGCGGCGGCGCGTGTGGGCATCCGGCCGAGCACCGCGAAGCGCCACCTGGCGGACCTACGGGCGCGCTCGGGCCTGACCACCGAGCAGCTGATCTACCGGGGGCGGGCCGAGGGGTGGCTCGTCGTGGAGAGCCTGGAGCTCAGGTGAAACGGTTTGACAGCGAAGACGCCCTGTCGGCTACTCGTCTCGGAGCTGCGCCGAGCTGCGCGAGCGGGAAAGTGGCGTCGGCCCGCGCGCTCTACGGCGGGCGACGGTGGGCACGTCGAGCCAGCCCTCGCGCACTGCTCGCGCCCCGAGCTCGGCTCGCGACTCGATCCCCAAGCGCTCGAACACTCGCCGGAGGTGACCCTCCACGCTCTTGGTCGCGATCGACAGCGCCACGCCGATCTCGTCGTTCGTTCGGCCCTCGACCACGTACCGAACGATCTCCTGTTCACGGGTCGTCAGCGTGGGATCGAATCCTGCCAGATTGCGTTCTCCGGTCGACGCCTCTTGGGCGGCCGCGTTCCGGATCGCGCTCACGAGCTCCGGCATCGGCGCGGTCTTGAGTACGAGCGCCGCGGCGCCGAGCCGGTACGCCGCAGCTGCGTACTCGGCCTGCGCGAACGCGGTGAGCACGACGACCGCCGGCCGCGGGGCGGCGTCGCGATGGCGCTCCAGGAGCCGGAACCCGGTCTCTTCCCCCAAGCGGATGTCCAACAGGAGCACGTCCACGAGAGCGGGGTCGAGGAGCGGCTCGGCGAGGTCGAGAGACGCCGCCGTCCCCGCGATCTCGATCCCTGGGTAGTCGCGGAGCAGCGCCGCCATGCCGTCCCGGACCACAGGGTGGTCGTCAACGATGGCCACGCGGATGGGAGCAGATTCAGCGGTCATGTGGCCGCTGCTTGAGCTTCCTCGGGCGCCGAGCTATTCGCACCATCGGACCAGACGACTCGGACCCGCGTCCCGCCATCCGGCCTGTCGACGACCGCCAGCTCCGCCCCGAGCTTCGCCGCGCGCTGCGTCATCGTGAGGAACCCGAGGTGGCCGGGGCTGGCCGGCTTCGCAAGGGCGGCCTCGCCGACGCCGGAACCGCGGTCATCGACCTCGAGCACGGCCGAGCCCGACGCGGCGCGGAGTTGCACGACGATCGGCGGGCGACCGTGCTTGATGGCGTTCGCGACTGCTTCCTGAGCGATGCGGTAGAACCCGAGCTCGACGTCGTACGGCAGGCGCTCCTGTCCGTCGTAGACGAGGTCGATATCGATCCCCGATGAGGCGCGGGCCTCGCCAACGAGCGCCTCCAGGGCGGCAGCGAGCCCGAGGTCGTGGATGACCGGCAGGCGGAGATCGGCGCAGATCGCCCGCAGCCGGTCGATCGCAGCCCGCAGCGTTGCGGCGGCGTCGTCCTCGCCCGCGCGGTCGAGCCGGTGGACGAGCATCGAGAGGTCTTGGATCACGTCGTCGTGGATATCCGCGGCGATCCTCGCTCGCTCCGACTCACCCTCGTCCATCACCAGACTGCGGTCACGCGCCTCCCGGGCGGCCTCGCGCGCGACTGGCAGGACGGCGACGACGCGGGTGATGCCCACGACGATCAACCAGACGACGAGCGGCTGGAGGAACGGCGTGCTGGTGAGGGCCGCGAGCGGGGCGAGCGCGACCGCGGGCAGCGTCGCGAGGACGGCGATGTCGCCCGCGCGGAGCACCGTCGCGAGCCGGCTCGAGCCGGTCAGGCGGCCGGCGTCGCGCCGGAGCTGCGCCGCGAGGACGAACGCAGGCACGAGCACGGCCGCCGAGGCGAGGGCCCAGCGGAGGATCGACACGACGCCGCGCTCCATGCCCGCGGTGACCACCAGTGCGCCGGCGAGGGCGGCGGCCAGGGCAAGGACCGTCGAAGCGAGCATCGCTCGCTGCCGCGCGCGGGGCGCCGCGATGAGCTGGGCGAAGGCCGCGGCGGCAACGAGGACGGCCGCGGCCACGAGGACGCTCGTCAGCACGACGAGGGTCGGGTTCAACGTGAGGTACGCGGGCAGCAGGAACAGCGGCGAGGCCGCGGCGGCGAGGAGCGGCGTCTCGACGCCGAGTGCCGGCTTGCGCGCGAGCCTGCGGTATCCGAGCCAGACGAAGCCTGCGAGGCAGAGAAGGCCGGCTGCGATGAGCGCTTGTGCGCTCGTGTAGAGTCGCTGGACCGCCCACCAGGGCTCGAACGTCTGCGACCCGAGGTAGGTCGCCGGGAGCGGCGATGGCAGCTCGCCGTGCTTGGCCATGAAGACCAGCCCGGGCACCATCCCCATTGCAGCCTGCTGGGCCTCCACGGCGCCGGGCGCGGTGAAGACCTGCTCGCCGAGTCCGACCCCGAACTCGGCCGATTCCACGCTCAGGACGATGTACCCGGGCTCCACGCCGTCGTGCCAGGCGAGGCCGCCGGGACGCACCGAGGCGATTACAAGTGTCTGTCTGCCGGCATCGTCATGTGAGAGCCCGTAGGAGAACCCGGGGTCCACGACCCCGGCCGCGTAGGCTGCGATGCCCGCAGCAGCGGAGACGGCGAGGATCGCGAGCGCGAGCATGGCCAAGCGCAAGGGATTCATGCAGTGGACG